>NZ_HE611064.1:0-56466 GCF_000285595.1 Kurthia senegalensis
AATCAGGTTGATAGGTTCGGGATGGAAGCACAGCGATGTGTGGAGTTGACGAATACTAATAGGTCGAGGACTTAACCAAATATATTTTCATATCAAGTTTTATCCAGTTTTGAAAGAACAATCTTTCATAGTCTAGTAATGATGGCAAAGAGGTCACACCTGTTCCCATGCCGAACACAGAAGTTAAGCTCTTTAGCGCCGATGGTAGTTGGGGGTTCTCCCCCTGCGAGAGTAGGACGTTGCTAGGCGAGTCATTAGCTCAGTTGGTAGAGCATCTGACTTTTAATCAGAGGGTCGCTGGTTCGAATCCTGCATGACTCATAGTAAAGCACTCAAACAAAATGTTTGAGTGCTTTTTTTATATGAAAAAATACACAAAAAATATTCAGAATAGTTAAACATTAACAAATGGTGCATAATAATATTTTTCAGGGGGTATAAAAAGATATACATTTTAATTTATTTTATGTAATTAATTTAATATAATAAAATGTAAGCGTTTCCAAATTATAGATATTAGATGAAGAGGTGAAGATTGTGGAGAAAATAATATTCAGTGATGTTGGGGAAGGGTTGCATGATGGTGAAATTTTGCAATGGTTTGTTAAGAGTGGAGATCAAGTAAAAAGAGATGAGCCACTCGTTGAAATTCAAACAGATAAAGTTGCTATTGAAGTTACTGCAACGAAAGAAGGCTATGTTCAGTCTACATTTGGGGATGTAGGAGACAAAATTATCGTCGGAGATGTATTAGTCGAATTAAAAACGAATGATCACAATGAAGAATTGCATAGTGAAAAAGAAGAACCATTCGTAAAAGAAGTGTCCATAGAACGAGAGCCTATCGTAGAACAACAAAATATAAAAGAACAACCTTTAGCACTACAAACACGTGTAAAAGCAGCACCGAGTGTCCGTAAACTGGCAAATCAATTAAATGTGAATTTGCAAAATGTTTCAGGGACGGGACCTAAAAATAGGATCACAAAAGAAGACGTTCGAAATAGTACGAATGGAAAGAAACAAAGTCATTCGAAGCAATCTGAAGTGACGACAAATACAATATCTCAAAGTAAGCCTACAGAACATCGTGAAAAAATTGTCGGTGTTCGTAAACAAATGTATCAAAACATAGCAATCGCACAAAGTACGATTCCTCATACGACAGCTATGTATGAAATAAATGTTACGGAGTTAATTAATTTAAGAGCAGACTTAAATCAATATGTTGAAAATCCAATGACATATTTACCGATTTTCGTGAAAATTGTTGATTTAGTGTTAAAAGAATATCCTATTTTCAATGCGAGAATTGATGAAGAGAAAGAAGAAATTGTTTATCAAAGTACTACGAATTTAGGTGTTGCGATGGCGACGAAACAAGGATTAATCGTTCCAGTATTAAAAGACGTACAAACGCAAACATTAGAAGAAATTGCGGTTAACTTACAGCAATTGACGACAGCTGGTAAAACGAATAAATTAACATTTGATCAGCTGAAAGGCGCAACGTTCTCAATTTCAAGTACGGGAATGAAAGGTGGTATTTATGCGACGCCAGTTATGACACCACCGCAAGTTGCCATTTTAAGCTTGCATGCAATGGTTGAAAAACCTGTTATTTTGAAAGATAGAGCGATTGGGATAGGAACCGTAATGGGTGCGAGTCTGTCATTTGATCATCGAATTATTGATGGTGAAGCAGTTGGCTTGTTTATGGATGCTTTCCAATCTTATATTGAAAATCCAAACAAATTGTTGTTGAAATTATAGGGGGTGACATGATGGAACTAGTAAAATGGCTAAATGAAGATGGTACTTTAACAGGGCAGTATGAATTACCATCAGATGAAATGTTAAAAACGATGTATGCGGAAATGAAACGTGGTCGTATGATTGATTCTAAAATGTATAAAATGCAAAGGCAAGGTAGAATGGCACTCGTTGCGCCTTTAAGTGGGCAAGAAGCGATTCAAGTAGCGAGTGCGCTCGTCTTAAAAGAAACAGACTGGATTGCACCGAGTTACCGAGATTCTGTAGCTACGATGTTGCATGGTGTCCCACTTGAAACGATTATTCGATATTTTAAAGGATATAGCGACGGAAATGAAATTCCTGAAAATGTGAATGTTTTGCCAATCCAAATTATTATTGCAGCACAATTACTACACGCAGTTGGAATTGGACTAGCATCTAAAATTAAAAAGGAAGATGTGAAAACAATTACATTTTTCGGTGATGGTGCAACGAGCCAAGGTGATTTTCATGAGGCACTCAACTTTGCGAGCGTGTATCAAGTACCTGTGATTTTTATTTGTCAGAATAATCAATATGCCATCAGTACACCTGTGCACAAACAAATGAATACAGAAACAATTGCAGAAAAAGCGAATGCGTACAATATGGCATATGAGTACGTAGATGGTAATGATGTTTTAGCTTGCTATGATGTAATGAAGCGAGCCTATGAGAAGGCGAATGAAGGTCCAGTCCTCGTTGAAGCCGTTACGTATAGACAAGGTCCTCATACGACGTCTGATGATCCGAAAAAATATCGTCAACAACAAGAAGAAATGAATTGGGCGGAAAAAGATCCGATCGTAAGGCTCCAACGATTTTTATTACAAAAAGGGCTATGGGATGAGCAATTTGAGAGTAGAATCGAGAAAACGGTTTCAGAAGAAATAGAAGAGGCTGTTTTGGCTGTCGAAAATACACCTGCTCCAACATTAGCCGAAATGCTTCATCATGTTTATGAAGATGTACCACTCGTTATTCAAGAACAAATTGATGCGTTAGGGGGAGCCTAGATGACACAGAAAACCATTGTAGAAGCGATCAATGAAGCACTTATGCAAGCGATGAAACAAGATGAGACGATTGTTATGCTCGGAGAAGATGTAGGAACGAACGGGGGCGTTTTCCGCGCGACGGATCGATTAAAGGAGACGTACGGGGAATTGCGTGTCATGGACACTCCATTAGCGGAATCAGCTATTATTGGGACAGCAGTTGGAATGAGTTTAAATGGCTTAAAACCGGTTGCTGAAATTCAATTTTTTGGGTTTGCCTATGAAGCGATGGATCAAATTGTCAATCAGGCTGCACGTATGAGATATCGTTCGAAAAGCAGATATCATGCACCACTTGTTATTCGAAGTCCTTACGGGGGAAACGTCAATACACCTGAATTACATGCAGATAGTTTAGAAGCGTCTTATAGTCATTCCCCAGGGCTTAAAATTGTCATGCCTTCTTCTCCATATGATGCAAAAGGATTATTGTTGAGCGCTATTCAAGATCCAGATCCCGTTCTTTTTTAGAGCCGATGAGTATTTATCGTTCGATACGAGAAGAAGTGCCGGATGAGTTTTATGAAGTACCGATTGGTAAAGCAAAAGTAGTGCAAGAAGGTACGGATGTAACGGTCGTTTCTTGGGGGCCTCCAGTCGTCCTTCTTAAGCAAATAATTGATAAAATGAAATCTAAAAACATATCGATAGAACTAATTGATTTACGAACTGTGGCACCACTCGATATTGAGTCAATTGTTACATCTGTTGAGAAAACAGAACGTTTATTAATTGTACATGAGGCGGTAAAAACGAATGGCATAGGAGCTGAAATCGCCGCATTAGTAGCGGATCGAGCGATTTTATCTCTCGTCGCACCAATTAAAAGAGTGACTGGGTACGATTCACCATATCCGGCTGGAACAATTGAAAGACAATGGATGCCGAATGAACAAAGAATTGTCGCAGCCATTGAAGAATTATTAACATACAATTAATTTTTTTGAAGAATAAAAGAAAAATTAACAATTAAAATTTTCAGAAAAACATTGACAAAAATTTTTAAGCTTGTTACGATGAGTGCGTTGTTCAAAAGGGAAGTCGAATTCGAGTGAGTCTTTCCGAGCAATGATTATTTTGACCACTCTTTTAAAGAGTTAAGGCCATACGGACAGCCGGGTCAACTGCCGCTTGGTGGAGCCATCCACCTATTGATTGAGTTAGAAGCTCAAGTTTTATAAGTTGGTTACTTTACAACCAGTGTGTATAAATGATACACATCAACTTGTGAAATTGGTCAATATGAGTAGTAAAAAGTAATTATTTGCTAATAGACTCTAAAACCATGATCGAATTTATTTCGAATACGAATCTTTTTAGATGATTTTCTGTTTTTTTGATGACGCCTAATTATGATTTTTTTCGGTATTTATAAATTCAAGAGCAAGTGATGCGTATGCATTACTTGCTCTTTTTTTGTTGGAGGTATGGCGTTGGAGAGAATAAAATTATATGGGTTTAACAATTTAACGAAAGCACTTAGCTTTAATATATATGATTTTTGTTATACACAAACGCTAGAAGAACAACGTGCGTATATTCAATATATCGACGAGCAATACAATGCAGACCGTCTAACTGTTATTTTAAAAAATGTGACGAATATGATTGGCGCGGAAGTATTGAACGTATCGAAGCAAGATTATGATCCTCAAGGTGCCAGTGTAACGTGTTTAATTGCAGAGCAACCAATTGCTACATACGGGGCAGATACGTTAGTTGCGCATTTAAATAAAAGTCATATTACGGTTCATACGTATCCGGAATATCATCCTGAAAATCATTTAGCTACTTTTCGCGTAGATATAGACGTTGCAACTTGTGGTGAAATTACACCATTATCGACACTCGATTATTTAATAGACTCTTTCGATTCGGACGTAATTACGATGGATTATCGCGTTCGAGGCTTTACGAGAGATGTTCACGGTAACAAGGTGTACATTGACCACCCGATTGACTCAATTCAACAATTTATTTCAAGTGATACACGACAGAAATATGATGCGATAGATGATAATTTGCAACGTGTTCACTTATACCACACTCGAATGCGTTTAAAGGAACTGAGCTTGGAAGAATATATTTTTAACCAGTCAATGGAGCAAATTTCACACTCGAAACAACAAGAAATGCTTCAGGCACTAACGATTGAAATGGATGAAATTTTCAAAGGGAAGGATGTTAAACGGTCGTGATCACAAAAGTAACGACACAGCAAAAAGCACCACTTTATGATGCACTAATAGGTTTTAAAGAAAAAAGAATTGTTCCTTTTGATGTACCAGGACATAAACGTGGACGTGGTAATCCGGAATTACTTCATTTTTTAGGACAAAAAACATTATCTGTAGATGTGAATTCGATGAAACCACTCGATAATTTATGCCATCCTGTATCGGTTATTAAAGAAGCGGAAGACATTGCAGCACAAGCGTTTAAAGCAAAAGCAGCTTTTTTTATGGTCGGTGGGACAACATCGGCTGTGCAAGCGATGGTTTTTGCAACGACGAAACGTGGAGAGGAAATTATTTTGCCGCGAAATGTTCATCGTAGCGTCATCAATGCACTCGTTTTAAATGGGGCTATTCCTGTTTATGTGAATCCAGACGTGGATGAACGGTTAGGTATTGCACTCGGGATGTCTTTGAAACAAGTAGAGGAAGCGATTCAAGAACACCCTCATGCGAAAGCTATTTTTGTGAACAATCCGACGTACTACGGCGTTTGTTCAGATTTGAAGGGTATCGTCGAACTAGCACATGAAGCCGGTATGAAAGTGTTAGCAGATGAAGCGCACGGGGCACATTTTTATTTTGGTGAGCATATGCCGATTTCTGCTATGGAAGCTGGAGCTGATTATGCAGCTGTTAGTATGCATAAATCAGGTGGTAGTTTAACGCAAAGTTCTTTTTTGTTAATGGGAGACTCCGTCAATGCCGATTACGTTCGACAAATTGTTAATTTAACGCAAACGACGAGTGCTTCGTATTTGTTAATGGCGAGCCTTGATTTATCAAGACGGCACTTGGCATTAGATGGCGAGGCAATTTTTTCACAAGTCGTCTCGTTCACGCAGTACGTTCGAGAAGAATTGACGAAAATCGGTGGTTATTACGTATTTGGTGAAGATTTAATAAATGGCGATAGTATTTATACGATGGATCCGACGAAACTGTCGATTCATACGCTTGATATTGGATTAGCTGGCATTGAAGTATACGACTTATTGCGTGATGAGTATGATATTCAAATTGAGTTTGGTGACTTAGGCAATATTTTAGCGTATGTGTCTGTTGGGGACCGTGAACGAGACATTGAACGACTCGTTGGTGCACTTGTCGACATCAAAAGACGTTTTTCTAAAGAGAAAAGAAATTTATTGCGTCAAGAATACATTGAGCCAATCGTTGCCTATTCGCCGCAAGAAGCTTTTTATCGTACGAAGCGCTCGGTTTTACTAGAAGAGGCTATTGGAAAAGCGAGTACGGAGTTTGTCATGTGTTATCCACCAGGCATTCCGATTGTTGCGCCTGGCGAAATGATTACAGAGCCCATTGTGCAGTATATTCAATATGCGAAAGAAAAAGGCTGTCAATTGACGGGGACGGAAGATTTAGACGTTTTAAAAATAAATATAATGGAGGACGAACATGGAATGTTGGTATAGCGAATTTCATACGGACAATGTAAAGTTCTCAATTCGTGTAAACGAACAACTTTATAGCGGGAAAAGTGATTTTCAACGGATTGATGTGTTTGAAAGCCCTGAATTTGGACGGTTTTTAACGTTAGATGGTTTTATGATGTTAACGGAAAAAGATGAATTTATCTATCATGAAATGCTCGTGCATGTACCGATGTCCGTACATCCAAATGTAAAAAAGTATTGGTTATTGGAGCTGGAGATGGAGGGGTTTTACGAGAGTTAAGTCAATATCCAGACATTGAAGCAATCGATCTCGTTGAAATTGATGAACAAGTTATTGACGTATGTAAAAAATATCTTCCACAAACGGCTTGTGGTTTTCAAGATACGCGTGTCCGTATCCATATTGCGGACGGGTTAAAATTCGTTCGCTCTGTTGAAAATACGTACGATTTAATTATCGTCGATTCTACCGATCCGTTTGGACCAGGAGAAGGATTATTCACGAAAGAATTTTACGGTAATTGTTATAGTGCTTTACGCGAAGATGGCATTATGGTCAATCAGCACGAAAGTCCGTTTTATGAAGAAGACTGCATGGCAATGCAACGCGCACATAAACGAATAACAGAAAGTTTTCCAATTAGTCGCGTGTATCAAGCACATATTCCAACGTATCCGTCTGGGCATTGGTTGTTTGGTTTTGCATCGAAAAGCTATCATCCAATTCGAAATCAGCGAAAAAACGACTTTAAAAAATTGAAAATTCAGACTAAATATTATAATGAAAATATACATAAAGGTGCATTTTACTTACCGAATTATGTAGAGGAGTTGTTACGAAATGTTGAGCAAAAATAATGTCCAATTTATCGGATGTGAAGCAAATTTTGAAGAAGCGACACACGTATTATTCGGTGCACCTTTTGATGGAACGACAAGCTATCGACCGGGAACTCGCTTCGGACCAGCAGCGGTCAGAATGGAATCTTTCGGGTTAGAGACATATAGTCCTTATCAACAAAAAGATTTAGTTGATGCATCAATTTTAGATAGTGGTGACTTAGAATTTCCTTTCGGGAATACTAAAAAAGTATTGGAACAAATTGAAGAGCGTACGACACATATTTTACGTGCAGGGAAAGTACCTATGATGATTGGGGGAGAACATTTAGTAACACTTGGAGCTGTAAGGGCGGCACATCATCAATACGAAAATTTACATATTATTCATTTTGATGCGCATACAGATTTACGAGACGATTACTTAGGAGAGCGATTATCTCACGCGACGGTTTTACGACGTTGTCATGATTTAGTAGGAGACGGTAAGATTTTTCAATTTGGTATTCGTTCAGGCGATCGTCCAGAGTTTGATTGGGCAAATGAAGGGCATACGACATTACAAAAATTTAATTTTGAACAGTTGCAAGAAGCGTTGCATACGATTGGCGATGCGCCTGTTTATTTTACGATTGATTTAGACGTATTAGACCCGTCTGAATTTCCGGGGACAGGGACGCCAGAAGCTGGAGGCGTTCGTTTTACAGAATTGTTGCACGCGATGATCAACGTTTGTACGTCCGTGAATGTCGTTGCGTGTGACGTGAATGAATTAGCACCTATTTATGATCCAACAGGTCGTTCGACGGCACTAGCGGGTAAAGTGATTCGTGAATTTTTACTAGCATTACAAAAATAGAAAAGAGGTTATTAAAATGGGAAAAGCGTTAATTATCGGATGTGGGGGAGTCGCTTCTGTAGCGATTCATAAATGTGTACAAAATAGTGAAGTATTTGAAGAGATTTGTATCGCAAGTCGCACGAAATCAAAATGTGATGCGTTAAAAGAAAAATTAGACGGGCGAGGAACGATTATTACGACAGCACAAGTCGATGCAGATGATGTAGACCAACTAATTGCGTTAATTCAAGACGTACAACCAGATATCGTTATGAATTTAGCGTTACCGTATCAAGATTTAACGATTATGGATGCGTGTTTAGCGACAAAGACACATTATATGGACACAGCAAACTACGAACCAGAAGATACAGCGAAATTTGAATATAAATGGCAATGGGATTATCAACAACGCTTTGAAGAAGCGGGGATTACAGCGTTATTAGGTTCAGGATTTGACCCAGGTGTAACCGGTGTTTTTCAGCACATGCATTGAAACATCATTTTGATGAAATTGAATACATTGATATTTTAGATTGTAATGCAGGGGATCACGGCTATCCATTCGCAACGAATTTCAATCCAGAAATTAATATTCGTGAAGTAACGGCAAAAGGTTCATATTGGGAAGAAGGAGCATGGATTGAAACCGAACCGATGGAAATTAAACGTGTGTATGACTTCCCGGAAGTCGGAGAGAAAGACATGTATTTATTACATCACGAAGAAATCGAGTCACTCGCTTTACACATTCCAGGAATTAAGCGCATTCGCTTCTTCATGACATTTGGAGAATCGTATTTACGTCACTTACAATGCCTTGAAAATGTCGGCATGACATCGATTGAACCGATTATGTACGAAGGAAAAGAAATCGTACCATTACAATTTTTAAAAGCGATGTTACCAGACCCAGCATCTCTTGGACCTCGTACGAAAGGTCAAACGAATATCGGCTGTATTTTCCAAGGAATTAAAAATGGCGAAAGAAAATCATATTATGTTTACAATGTGTGTGACCATGAAGCGTGCTACGAAGAAGTTGGTTCGCAAGCCGTATCGTATACGACAGGTGTACCTGCGATGATTGGGGCAAGCTTAGTTATGGACGGAACGTGGCAAAAACCAGGTGTATTCAATATTGAACAGTTTGACCCAGATCCATTTATGGAAGCACTTAATAAATGGGGACTTCCTTGGAAAGAAACAGAAACGCCGGAGCTTGTAAAATAATGAACATGAATGAGATTCAAACGCCTGCTTACGTTGTGGACGAAGCACTCATTAAAAAAAATGTAGCCTTACTTAAAACAATCATGGATGAAACGGGATGTAAAATACTATTAGCGCAAAAAGCATTTAGTATGTTTAGTTTGTATCCATTAATTGGACAATATTTGAGTGGGACAACGGCAAGTGGATTATATGAAGCGAAATTAGGACAAGAAGAAATGGGGAAAGAAAATCATATTTTTTCTCCAGCATATAAAGAAAGTGAATTTGAAGAAATTGTCTCACTTTGCGACCATATTATTTTTAATTCCTTTTCTCAAATGGAACGATTCGGACCTGCAGTGCTGCGCGCGAATAAAAAAATAGGTCTTCGTATTAATCCAGAACATTCGACGCAAGTCGGTCATGAAATTTACGATCCATGTGCTAAAGGCTGTCGTTTCGGTATTCGAGAGGAAGCTTTTGAAAAGGATAAATTACACAACGTATCAGGACTACATTTTCATACGTTATGTGAGCAAGATAGTTTGGATCTTTGGACGACTATTCAAGCAGTAGAACGTCGCTTTGGGGATGTGCTGTACGATATGGAATGGATTAATTTTGGTGGTGGGCACCACATTACAAAAGACGGCTATGATTTGGCATTGTTAAAAAAATGCATTACGTACGTACAACAAAAGTATAATGTCATCGTGTATTTAGAGCCGGGAGAAGCGATTGCGTATGAAGCGGGCTATTTAGTAACGACCGTACTAGATCGTGTGAACAATGATGGCGACATATTGATCGTAGACACATCCGCAAGTTGTCATATGCCGGACGTACTCGAAATGCCTTACCGTCCACCGCTTAAAAATAGTGGTGAGAAAAATGAAAAGCTCCATATGTATCAAATTGCGGGCCCGACTTGCTTAGCAGGTGACGTCATCGGCCATTATTCTTTTGATGAAGAAATTCAAGTAGGCACGCGACTCGTTTTTGAAGATATGGCCATTTATTCAATGGTCAAAAATAATACGTTCAATGGTATGGCCTTACCAGACATCGTTATTTTAAAAGAAGACGGCACGTGTCATGTACAAAAAAGATTTCAGTATGAAGATTTCAAAAATCGATTATCTTAATGAAAAAAAGTCGCGATTTCGCGACTTTTTTCACGTTTACAATATGATTTATGATAGGATGGAAACAACTGTGAAAAATGAGGAGCAATTTGAATGAAGAAATATACCCACGTACTATTCGATATTGATAACACTATTTTAAATTTTGATGCAACAGAAGAAGTGGCTTTATCAATCATTTTAGAAAAATACGGTCCAACATTAGATCAAGAACGATTACATCGTACGTACCAAAAAATTAATCGTAGCCTGTGGCGTGCTTATGAAAAAAATGAAATGACGAAAGAACAGTTGTTACATACACGTTTTTTTGAAACGTTTTATATTTATGACATTCGAGTAGATGGAGAAGCGCTTGCTAATGAATATCAACAATTATTAGCCAAGGGAAAAGATCCGGTCATTGGGGCACAAAAAGTGTTAGATACTTTGAAAAATATTCCGAAATACATCGTGACAAATGGTGTTCAACATACGCAACGTAGTCGTCTTCAAAATGTAGGATGGACGTCTTATTTTGAAGCGATTTATATTTCAGAGGAAATAGGATACCATAAACCACAAATCGAATTTTTTGATACCGTTTTTGAACGTTCACCTGAAATTGTGAAAGAGACGACGCTAATTATCGGAGACTCATTAACGAGTGATATCCAAGGTGGAATTACAGCAGGAATCGATACGTGTTGGATTAATTTCCATCATGAAGAAAATACGACAGCGATTCAACCGACGTATACGATGGAAACGTTAGAAGAAGTACTCCAATTATTTGCCTAATAAAAAAAGCTCGAAGTCATCACGACTTCGAGCTTTTTTATAAATAGTTACGCTATTTTTTGTTGTTTTTGAATTAATACTTTCAACATCGGTGGTGTAACAAGCGTCGATACGACAATTGCAATAATCATTGGCGTATAATATTCTTGTGAGAAGAGGCCTGCTTCAAATCCGATAGCAGAAGTGATTAAAGCGACTTCACCTCGCGAAATCATAGCTGTACCAATTAATAAAGAAGAGGACATCGAATAACCTGTAATTTTAGCACCGAACCCAGCACCGATGACTTTCGTAATGATAGCAACGAGACAAAGAACGATAATGAGCCAAATATGTTCACCGACACCGTTTAACGAAACGACTAAACCGATGCTCGTAAAGAATACCGGGATAAAGAGAACATTAACAGAAGGTAGTAGTTTTCCTTCGAGTTGTTCACGAATAGTATCGTTATTAGCGAGTGCTAAACCGGCAAAGAATGCACCGATGATATTGCTAATTCCCATAGCATCTGCAAACCATGAATAAAGGAAGCAAAGAAGTACCCCGTAAACGAGTGAAAAATCAGGAATCGGTAATTTCACAGCAATCTTTGTCACTATCGGTAATAGTTTGTGTAAGGCTATAATAACAGCAAAGAAAATAACTTGTTTTAGAAGCACGATTGAAATACTCGTATCTCCACCGACTGTTAAACTAATCATTACAGCTAAAATGATTAAGCCAATAATATCATCGGCAATTGCTGCACCAAGAACAGTGGCACTCTCTTTCGTATGCATGTAATTGAGTTCTCTGAATGTTTGTACGGAAATACTAACCGATGTAGCCGTTAGAACAACACCTAAAAAGGCGGCATGAAGAGTATCCATACCAAATGAAATCCCGACGATATAGCCGCCGATAAAAGGTAAGATGACGCCCATTGTTGCGACAGTTAGGGCAGAGCGTAAACTACTCGTTAAATCTTTTAAGTTCGTTTCTGTACCAGCAAAGAACATTAAGAAGATGACGCCGATTTCGCTAAATAAGTGTAAAAAATCATTCGTTTCTACAAGACCGAAAACAGCCGGTCCAATTAAAATCCCGGCAATAATTTCACCGAGTACGCTAGGTTGCCCGAAACGAGAGGCGATTGTACCGCAAATTTTTGCGGCAACAATAATGATGATTAGTTGTAAAATGAGCTCCATAAATACCCTCCTGAAATTGAAAGAAAATTCTAAAAATTTAACTGAAAATTGTTTATTGTTTGGCGATTCTGACAATATGTCGATAGTATGTATTCGTCGAAACTGTTTACTATTATATCATAATGTATGTAAGCTGTCTGAAAATGAACGACTCAAGGAAGAACTAAAAATTTGTCGAATAGAAATTTTATTTATTCTATATTAAGCATAAAAATTCATTTTATATATTTATTGAATGATATAAATACACGACTTTAATGTTCGGTATTCAAACGATTTATTTAGATTTAAGTATAAAATTGTTCGTGTATGAAAATACGAAAAAATGTCGAATTGTCGAAAATTGTATGAAGTACAAGATAGCAGTGCAATATAGCGATAAATAGAGTGGACTAAATTTTCGGAATTATTGTAATTATTTTACTTTTTATATAATGAGGTGACGTATTGACGGCGCTACAGTGAATTGATATTGTATATTTACAACAATATTATTTCCGATTGAGCTGAAATGATACTGCTATAATAGACGCGTGATTTATTTTCACAGAGGGGAAGTTGTTTATGACAGTAACAATCGAATTAACAAATGCTTTACAAATTGAGGCATTACGCAGCAATGGATTTACAAATGATGAAATTTTGTACAAATTGAAACGCCAACAATTGGCAGCATTCCAAGGGAAAGTAGCTAATATGGAATTTGATTCTTTACTTTCTTTATTTGAGAAAAATCCAGCACAATTTGAACGTGCGCTACGTACAGGCTATAAAGCAGAAACGATGACTACGGAAGCAGCAAAATTTTTATTACAATGCTTGTTCTCTGCAAAAGAAGGCGATCATTTTGTTATCGAAAACGGGGAAATAGTAATTAAACGATTAACGAATAAACAACGTGAGCAATTTAACGAGATTCTTCCAGAAACATGGAAATCTGTCGTTGCATAACGTATGATCTATATAAAAAAAGGAACGATGCTAATAAGCGTCGTTCCTTTTTTATATAGATTATTAAAATGGCTATACGGCGCGAACGAATGCCATAATAGCAACACCTGCAATAACGGTGATTGATAAACTTTTTGTCCAAATAGCGATGATGACCGTCGGAAGAAGGACACATAAATTGTTAAGGCGAATCGTCGTGAAGGTTGCCCCTTGAACAAAAATCGATTCAAATATAAGGGCGCTTAAAATACAAATTGGAATGTAAGCTAAAAATTTCATGACCGACTGAGGAAGTGGTGTCCTTTTAACGATTATAAAAGGAATGATTCGTGGGAGCCATGTCACGAATGCACATAAAAGAATAACGATAAACATAGAAGATGAAATCATCGATCTGTCCACACTCCAATCAATGCAACGATAATTGTACTAATAAGAATGGCAAGGTGACTCGGAAACAACTGAATCATTATGTACATACAAATCCCCATAAGGATAATTAACATCAAATAATGACGTAGACGAGATTTTGTGACGGTTTGTAAATTTAAAATTAATAAAGCGACAAACATAGCGGTTAGTGCAAAATCTAGTCCCCAACTTTCAGGATTCGGGATCCATTTTCCGACGAGCGCACCTAAAATAGAAGCTACAAACCATGCGCTATAAGCTGTTATATTTAAGCCATCCATCCAATTGCCTTTCAATGTTTCTCCTTGTGCTAGTTTAGTCATGGCGACACTGTATGTTTCATCAGTTAGTAGTGTACCGAAGCCGATGTTTCGAACAGTTGAATAGTGTTTAAAAGAAGGAGCAACCGAAAAAGCCATAAGAAAATGGCGCAAATTAACGATGAACGTCGTTAAAATAATGGCAGTCATCGGCGCACCACTTACGATTAAGCTACAAAAGATGAATTGAGCAGCGCCTGCATAAATGAGTAAAGATAATAATGTGATTTCTATTAATGATAAATGGGAAGCAATCCCGACAACACCAAAAGCGAAGCCGATGCTAATGTAGCCAATTAAAGTAGGTACACAATCTTTAAATCCTTCTGAGAACGTCGTTGTTTGTTGCAAATGTATCACACTCCTACGAATAGAATACAGAATTGTCAGAAAATTATCTAGCTATTATAATAGGTAGACAAAGTTCTTTTTATTTTGTACAATTGTGAAATATAGTTAAAGGAGGAATTCAGTATGAATATTTTTGAATTATTAGCGCAAGTACAAGCGATTACAGGCGGAAAATTTGGCTTGTCAGATTTATTGTCTGAAGAGTTTGTAGAAGAGCATACGAAGTTCTCATCGATTCCAGAGTTAATGAAAGCTTTACCAATCGATTTAAGTGATTTATCAACGCTTCAAAATTATAGCGAATCCGATTTGAATGAATTTGTAAAAGAACATTCATCGTACGATTCTTGGAAAGCTTTATTGCAAGCTGCTGTAACGTTTATTCAAAAGTAAAATAAAAGAGACGAGAACAAAATCCTCGTCAATAAGAAAAAACATGCACGATTTTATTTAAATCATGCATGTTTTTTTGTCTGTTCCATAGTTTTTTCGCCGACTTCTCCGTTCAAAAGAAACAGGCGTCGCATTCATACTATAAACTTAAAAAACACGCGATATGGAAGGGTAATTCCCGTATCGCGTATAAAAATAGAGGATGAATGTGTATTTTTATCCGAGCTTCTTACTTAAGTTAACCTACTTTTACGTAACGATAACGATCTTTAATAAATTTAACGAAAAATACACCTTTAGAATTTGCATCGAGAAAATCTTCAAAAACGAGTTCAGGTACACCGTAATATTCAAAGGCACCATCTTTAATAAATTCTACACGTAAAATCATCGGACTTGCTTCATAACCGATTGCTTTTATTTTTGTTGATTCTACAGGAATCATATTAGATAACATGTGTATTCCTCCTTCTTTATGAAAACGCTTTCATTTATTTAAATATAAAGTTTTCTATTCAAAATGTCAATTTTGTGACAGGAGAATTTTTCGACAAAAAAACACTTTCTAAAAGTCAGAAAGTGTTTGCTGAAAAGCGTGAGTAATTAATCTTGAAAAGATTGATCTTTTTCAATAACTGCATGAACAGCTTCATGAACAGCGTGTTCAAATTGATTGGCTTTTAATGCCATAACACCTTCAATTGTCGTCCCACCAGGTGAGCAAACTTGGTCAACTAATTCAATCGGATGCGTCTGACTTTCTAAAACCATTTTGGCACTCCCTAGTACAGCGTCTGCTGCAATTTGAAGAGCGATATTTTTAGGCATGCCTTCTTTAACGGCAGCACGAGCAATAGCATCCATGTATAAATAATGGAAAGCAGGAGAGGCACCAGCAATCGAAGAGAAAATACCGAACTGATCTTCTTCTAATTCAATCATTGAACCCGTTGCTTGTAAAAGTTGTACCGCTGCGTCTTTTTGTGGGGCAGATACTGCTTCTGCAACAGCATAAGCAGTCGTTGAATGATGAACGGCTGCATTCACATTTGGCATAATACGCATAACATTAGGATGGTTGAATAGACGTTGTAATGTTTCAATAGACGTTCCGGCAGCCATCGAAATGATTAATTGATGTGGTTTTAAGTGACCTTTCAATGTAGGGGCAAGTTCTTCTATTTGATGTGGTTTTACACCGATAAATAGAAAATCTGTTTCTAACGTTTCTTCTAATGTAGAAGCGACGTGAATCGCTGTTTCAGCAGCTAATTGTTTTGATTTCGTAATCGTACGGTTAAACCCGATTATTTTCTCGGCATTTGTTGAATCGCTCGCTACGATTCCACGGATAATAGCAGAGGCCATATTGCCGAGACCAATAAAACTGTAAGACATAATAAAAGACTCCTTTCAAATTCTTCACTAGTATAACGAAATGTAGGACAAATAGGTAGATTTCTGTATCAGAACGATTAAAATAGCCATAAATGAATTCGTGTCTTTTATGTGAAATCGTCAAATAGGATAGGACATTGTTCTATTTTTTGATATGATAGGAGTATTGAAAAGTGTCGTGAATGGAAGTCACTCGTTAAAAATAATGAAGTATTTGTTTTGAAAAGGAATGAAACACATGCGAAGTCATCAAAAGACAAAAAATACAGCGAGTCAACATATCGTTATGGATGAAACACCTACGTGGAGTAAAATTATCGCACAAACGATTAAAACCGGTATTATTAAGTCGAATTTAATTACGATGTTTGCTGGTTTAGCGCTTGCTATGTACACATATAAAGTGAATCCGTTAGACGAATGGCTCGCTGTTATATGTGCAATTATTGGAACCGGAGCTGTTATTGGCGGCGCGGGAGCATTTAACAATTGGTACGATCGAGATATCGATGCCAAAATGAAACGTACGCAAAAAAGACCAACTGTCACCGGAGAAATTTCACCGAATATGACGCTGATTTTAAGCGTCGTATTACTCGTAGCAGGAGTAGGCATTTTATTTGTCGCTTCTCCAATGGCTGCTTTACTAGGATTTATCGGTTGGTTTTTATATGTCGTTCCGTACACGATGTGGACGAAACGTCATACGGTTTATAACACCGAAGTAGGCAGTTTATCAGGTGCAATGCCACCTTTAATTGGTTGGGGTGTTGTGAGTAATGACATATTCCATCCAGCAGTTATTAGTTTGTTTATTATTTCTCTTATTTGGCAAATGCCACATTTTTACGCAATCGCGATTCGTAAAATGGAAGATTATCGTGCGGCGAACGTACCAATGTTACCCGTAGCAAAAGGGTTGCATAGAACGTATGTCATGACGAATGTTTATTTAGTTATTTTAACAATTTGCTGCATTCCACTCGGATTTTTAAGCATTGGATTAATGCTCGTAGCGATGATTTTAAGTGTATGTTGGCTTGTCATGAATATTTATGGCTATCGTAAGAAAGATCCTAAAAAATGGGCGAATATTTTATTCGTATATTCTCTTTTGCACATGGTTATATTATTCTCGACTGTCATTATATATGCGGTTATCGGTATTTATATGGAATTTTATGCGTAACGAAAGGAGCCGTAGCACATACGGCTCTTTTTTATACGTAATTATGTTCAAATCGTGAACAGAAAAAGAAAAGATTACTGATTTTATAAATAATTGTTTTCTTCTCAGTCTTTTCCATGGCATCATAAAATGGATAAATAAAAAGGAGTGAAGATCATGGAAACAATTCCAAATTGCCCGAAATGTGAATCGACGTACACGTATGATGATGGCTTGGCATTTGTTTGTCCAGAATGTGGGCATGAATGGACAGCCTTTGAACAAAAAGAAGCTGAAGAAGCTGCTCTAATTCGTGATAGTGTAGGGAATGTTTTGAATGAAGGAGATAGCGTTACGATTATTAAAGATTTAAAAGTAAAAGGCGCGACTTCGGATTTAAAAGCCGGAACGAAAGTGAAAAGCATTCGCTTTTGTGGTGATGTAGACGGACATGATTTAGAAGCGAAAGTAGAAAGTTTCGGAACGCTTTATATTAAATCAAAATTCGTTAAAAAAATTGTTCTAACAAAAAAACTTCGAAGTGATTCATTTCGAAGTTTTTTGTTTTTATAAAGAAGCGTAGTAAATCGTCATAGCGTCTGCTTCCGTAACGCTTGCGAAATTGCCGAACGTACCGAGGCGCATCGCACGGTCTATAATGATGTTCATCGTATTTTCTGTAATACCGTATGTTGATAATTTGCTAGGAGCGCCAATACTCGTCCAAAATTGTTCGAGTTTTTCGATGCCTTTTAATGCAACTTCTAAGTCAGATAAACCAGAAGTATCTACGTGGAATACACGAGTAGCAAGCTGACGGAAGCGGTTCACGTCTTCTTGTACGAAGTGACGCATCCAATTAGGGAATAAAATAGCGAGTCCGCCACCGTGTGGAATATCGTGCACAGCTGAAACAGCATGTTCTAAATTATGCGTAGCCCAATCGCCTCGGAATCCCATATTAATCATGTTGTTTAGCGCCATCGTACTGCCGTACATTAACGTTGCACGTGCATCAAAATCGTCAGGGTTTTTTAACACGTCAGGAGCTGCTTCCATAATCGTTATTAAGAGAGATTCACACATGCGATCTTGAAATTCAGTATGGGCCGTTGTATGGAAATAATGTTCTAATACGTGACTCATACTATCGACAATGCCATAAATCGTTTGGTCTTTCGGAACCGAAAATGTATAGCTCGGATCTAAAATAGAAAACTTCGGAAAGACGAGCGGAGACCCCCAGCCATATTTTTCTTTCGTTGACCAGTTCGTAATGACAGAACCTGAATTCATTTCAGAACCAGTTGCTGCAATTGTTAACACGACACCGAATGGGAGTGCTTGTTCTACTTTTGCTTTTTTCGTCACGATGTCCCAAGCAGGTGCTTTTGTATGGACACCTGCAGCTATTAGTTTTACGCAGTCGATGACAGAACCACCACCGACAGCTAATATAAAATCAACTGCCAAATCTCTGCATAGTTGAATCCCTTTTTCGACGGTTTCCACACGAGGGTTTGGTTCTACACCGCCAAACTCGATAATGTTGGCGTTCAAAGAAGAGAGTGTTTCGTATACGTCATCGTAAATACCATTGTTTTTAATACTTCCACCGCCGTAAACGAGCAAAATATTTTGTCCGTATTTAGGAATCTCTCTTTTTAATTTTCAATTTGGCCTTTACCAAAATGAAGTTTCGTTGGATTGTAGTACGTAAATGAATCCATAAAATCACTCCTTTTTTTCATCATAAGTAATAGAGTGGAATTGTTCAACTGAAATAGATGGAAAATTTTATCTACTATAAAAATAAAACGTACATTGTAATTTTTTCAAATTCATTGTATAACTAAGAAATGATGATAATCGGCGAAGGAAAGGGAAAATGATGAAACAATTATTGATTCAACTTATTTGGATCGTAATTATGATTAGTTATTTCATTTATTGCGATCTAGATATTTTTAAATTAAATGGGGTCATTACGACGATTTTACTAGGACTATGGGTTCTTGGTACGGCTATGATGATTACATTGTATCGAACGAAAAGAATGTAAATAAAAACGATCAAGAAAAATTCTTGATCGTTTTTTTGTATGGAAAAGTGATTCATTTTAAATAGCGGGCGTATAGTTATATGTCGTATTTTTTAATTGAATAAGAACGAGTAATTCATCTAAAGCATTTTCTAATTCTTCGATTGTCGTATTCGCATCAAGGAAATAAAGTTGTTCGTCTTTTACATCATATAACCGTTTATTTTGTGTTTGCATCATCATTTCCTCCTTGTCGCTTTTCTTAAATTATATATAAATAAACAGAAAATTTCAAACTTTTTTTGCAAAATAATTTGTAAATATTTCAAAGGAAATTTGTAAATAGAAAACGTGTATGTTAGAGTAGAAATATTTAAATGAAAATAGAAGAACGGAGTGATTTTTTGTCTCGGTTAGATATGGAAATGAAGCGGTTTTTGAAAAATGTATTTGAAGATTTACACGCGATGCCGGAAGTAGGTTGGCAAGAATATAAAACGACCGCCTATTTAGCCGACTTGCTGAAAAAGCAAGGCTTTCATGTTACAACATTTGAAGGCTCCACAGGATTGTATGTAGAAATAGGAAAGGGAAAAGAAATTGTCGGGCTTCGGACAGACATTGACGGTTTATGGCAACAAGTGAATGGGGAATTTAAAGGCGTTCATTCATGTGGTCATGATGCCCATATGACGATGGCAATCGGTGTACTATTTTTACTGCAAAAGACGTTGAAACCGAATGAGGGGAGAGTACGTGTATTATTTCAACCGGCTGAAGAAAAAGGAAATGGGGCACTTTCGTTCGTTGAAAGAGGGCTTGTAGATGATTTAAGTTTTCTTTTCGGTATGCATATCCGTCCCATTCAAGAAATGATTGAAAATACGTATAGCCCGGTCTTATATCACGGAGCGGCACGATTAATCGAAGGAACGATTTTTGGACAAGAATGTCATGGTGCTAGGCCACATCTCGGTAAAAATACAATCGAGATTGGTGCGAGCTTAGTAGCAGCACTTTCTCACATTCATATTGATCCGATGATTCCCTCTTCTGTCAAGTTAACGAGCTTCCAAGCAGGTAATGTTCAAAATGCGAATACGATTCCTGGTATTGCACATTTTACGATCGATGCACGTTCCCAAACGAATGAGGGGATGGAACAACTAATGCATCAATTACAATTAGCCATTTTAGGTGTAGAACAAGCACATCGCGCTCAAATTGAATTTGAAACGAAAGCGACGATTGTTGCGGCACAAGTAGATGATACAGCCAAACAATTAATGAAACAGTCTATTATTGAAGTTTGTGGTGTACGAGGACTCGCTGAAGATGTCGTAACACCGGGTGGGGAAGATTTCCATTATTACACGCTAAAAAGACCTTCTGTAAAAGCGACAATGCTCGGCGTCGGATGTGGAGCAACCCCGGGGCTACATGATCCGAATATGACGTTCCAATTCGATGGATTGTATCCAGCCATAGAGATTATGACACAAACAATTGTGAATGCACTTCGTTTCACAGCGCAGCGAAATAAGTCGACGGATGCGATTGTTTATTAAAAGAAACATACAATTCTTATATAGAAACGCAAAAAGAGACGCAGAACGAAAAGTTCTGCGTCTCTTTCAATGAAAGGATTACTTCGTTTTTTCTACTTCTTTAACAGCTGCGTACAATAGATCAAATAATTCTTCGATGCCTTCTTCTTCAATGCAAGAGAAAGCGACACGTAAATCCGTTTCACCTAATGCAATCGCACCAACACCGAATTGTTCAAGTGCTACTGGACGAAGCGCATCGGCAGAAACGGTTTTTAATTTCAAACACATAAAGTAACCTGAGTTGAATGGGTAGTAATCCCAGGCATCATCGTATTTACCACTATCTAAAACTTCTTTCGTTTTGAGTGCACGACGTTTCATAATGTCGAATTTTTCTCGTTTTTGTACGTCAAATTGATCGCTTTGTAATGCTTTTAAAACGAATGTTTGAGAAGGGTGTGGACCAGAAGAAATGGTTGCACGTATAATACCACGCGTTTTTTCTTCAAGTGCTTTTAGAACAGCGGCATCTTTTGCTGCATATGTGATGAACCCTACACGGAAGCCCCATACGTATTCTTCTTTCGTTGCACCGTCAATTTTTACGGCTAATACATTTTCATGAATGTCTGCTAATTGACCGAATAAAGATTGTGTAATCGAGTTTTCGAAAAAATAGTGAGAAGTAAGCGTCGTCTGTTACGGCTACAACGTTTACGCCTTCTTCAGCCGCTTCTTTGATTGCTTGTACGATCGCTTCTCCTTCTTCAGCAGTAGGAGTATAGCCTGTTGGGTTGTTAGGGAAGTTTAATAGAACAATCGCTTTCCCAGTTTCTGATTTTTGAGCAATAATCGTTTCTTTTAGTGCAGTTGCATTAAAAGAACCTTGTTGATCGTAAAGAGGATATGTAACGACACGAGCACCGCGGCGAATACCGAACACCATGTCATAGTTTTCCCAGTTCTTATCTGGAATGATTAAGGCATCGTTTGTATCTGCAAATAAATCTGCAATGATTGATAAACCATGTGTTAATGCATTCGTTACGATAGGTGTGCTAAATGATTTCCCTTGAAGTGAAGGGTTTTCTTTAAGCATTTTTTCGCGCCAAGCATGACGTAATTCAGCTTTTCCTTCTGGGGGTGCATATAAGTATAAATCTTTCGGTTCGTAAGCACTTAGCGTATCTTGAATTACTTTTAAATGCATAGGTTTGCCATTTTCTAAAGCTGTACCGATTGTTGCATTGTATTTTTTCGCTGATTTTGCTTCAGCAGATTGCGATAAAATGCCTTCAGTAGGGTAATATAATTCTTTCCCTAAGTTAGAAAGCATATGAAATACTTTCGGAGCTTTTTCTTGTAATGTGTCGTTTAATTGAGCTGCTAATTTATGCATAAACGTCGCCTCTTTTTCAATATTTTTGCAAAAGATTACGGAAAATAACGAACAGATAACGAAAAGATTGTACGATTTATTCGCATTTTCACACAATTTGCATGACTACATTCATCATAATGTCAAAAGAAAGGAAATGCAATCATATATATGAGAGAAAGAAGATAAAAATGCAAGAAACTACATTGGTTGTTCGAGTTCGTTAGTGAAAGAGCTACGTATGTTTTGGAATATGTAAAAGGGTTAGTATACATTCATTTTGACAAACTAAATGCGGTGACGTATATTATATATGAACATATAATCATATATGCACATAGGAGGTGTTTCGTATGGGAAATCACGATTTTTCGTCGCTGCATACGCCATTAGATGAAGAAACATTATTTCTCGTTTCTCAAACGTTTAAAGCGATTAGTGATCCGACGAGAATCCGCATTTTGTATTTGTTGTTTGAAAAAGAAATTACAGTAAATGAAATTGCACAAACGCTACAATTGAAACAATCGACGGTTTCTCATCAACTTCGTTTCTTGAAAAATATGAGACTCGTTCGCTCGAGAAGAGAAGGAACGAACATATTTTATAAACAAGCAGACGAACATGTGATGTTAATTTTAAAAAAAATGATTGAGCATGCCGCTCATTGCTAGGAGGAATTTTATATGGGACATCAACATAGTCACGGACATGACCATGCAGGGCATGATCATACGCATGGAGCAAATAAAAAAACGTTAATTATCGCGTTTATTTTAATTTCAGCGTACATGGTTGTAGAAGTTATTGGTGGGATTTGGACGAATAGTTTAGCATTATTATCTGATGCCGGTCATATGCTAAGTGATGCGATTTCACTTGGTGTTGGTATAGTTGCCTTTACGATGGCAGAAAAAGTAGCAAATAATCATAAAACATTTGGATACAAACGATTCGAAATACTTGCTGCTGTATTTAATGGCGTTACATTAATTGCCATTGCTATTTATATTTTTATTGAAGCGATTCGTCGCTTTAGAGAACCTGTGGAAATTGCGACACAAGGTATGATGATTATTGCGATTATTGGGTTACTCGTAAATATTTTAGTCGCATGGATTATTATGCGCGGTGGCGATACGAAAGATAATTTAAATATGCGTGCTGCTTTTGCGCACGTTATTAGCGATATGTTAGGTTCTGTTGGTGCGATTATCGCAGCCATTTTAATTATGGCATTCGGCTGGTCTTGGGCGGATCCATTAGCGAGTATTATCGTTGCCCTATTAGTATTACGAAGCGGTTTAGCTGTTACGAAGGATTCTGTTCATGTTTTAATGGAAGGTACGCCAATGAATGTTGATTTTGATCAAGTAGCTGCAACGATTTTAGAAGTAGAAGCGGTCAAAACGATTCATGATTTGCACATTTGGACGATTACGAGCGGGACGAATGCACTAAGCTGCCACATTGTCGTAGAAAATGATTTGACGATTGGCGAAATGCAACCAATTTTAAATGATATCGAACATCGATTGCTTCATCAAAATATTAAGCACATTACGATTCAATGTGAATCAAGTGATACACCACATCACGATGGGCTGCTTTGCGATTTGAATGAGGAAGAACATCATCATCATTAATTGTCGTACGTAACAACGATTTTCAGAACGATTCGTCGTTTTGAAAGTCTTTTTTTGTTTTTCATCGTGTATCGTTATGAAAATGTCAGAAGTTGTTCATATTCTATTCATCTTTCTTCGTTATACTGAACAGAGGAGAAAGGTGGCGCTTTGACGTGAAATTAAAATGGACAATGGCGATTGTAGCAACGAGTGTGTTGCTAACTGCTTGTAACCAAGCACAAACAGAAAAAGAAAATACAAATTCAAAAGAAACGCATTCTATGATGCATACGAAACAAAACGGTGCAATGGATCATGAACAGAAAAAACTTCAAAATAATACAGGTGAAAATACGTTAACTTTCCCAGCTGTATTGCAACCAGATGCTAAAAAAGGCAATCACGTAACGTATACGATTACTGCACAAACTGGTAAGAGTGAGTTGTTTAAAGGTCATCAAACGGAAACGTTCGGTTATAACGGCAGCTTATTAGGACAAACGTTACGATTAGAAGAAGGGCAAGACGTGACGATTCATTTGAAAAACAAATTGAAAGAAGCGACGACTTTCCATTGGCACGGTTTAGAAGTTTCGGGAGATGCAGACGGCGGTCCACATAAATTGATTGAAGCGGGTGGAGAACAAACAATTCATTTCAAAGTGACGCAACAAGCGGCGACTTTATGGTATCATCCACATCCAATGGGAAATACGGCACAACAAGTGTATAAAGGACTTGCGGGCCTTTTATATATTGACGATATGAAATCAAAAGCACTTGACATACCAAAAACGTACGGAGAAGATGATTTCCCAATCATTTTACAAGATCGTACATTTACGAAAGATCAACAGCTCGTCTATAAAGATGTAGCGAACATTGATGGTACTTACGGCGATACGATGATGATTAATGGCGTAGTGAATGCGGCACTTCATACGGATAAGAAACTCGTTCGTCTACGTATTTTAAATGGATCGAACGCACGAAATTATCACGTTCACTTTGATCAAAACATTGCATTCACACAAATTGCAACAGATGGTGGCTTTTTAGAAACGCCTAAAAAAATGTCTGATTTATTGCTAGGTGCAGGAGAACGTGCTGAAATACTCGTCGACTTCTCGAAAGTAAAAGGAAATTCACTAAACTTAGTAGATCAAGATGGCACGGTGCTGATGCCAATTCAATTATCAAAAAATGTCGTAACGTCTAGTGCAACGACGAAATTAAATACGATAAATACCGATGAAAAATTATATGAACAAGAAGCATCAAAAGTTGTGAAGATGGAAGGTATGGGAGAGAACGTTACAATCAATGGACAAAAATTTGACGAAAATCGTATTGATTTCACTCAAAAACAAGGGGCAACAGAAGTATGGGAAATTGAAAATGCGATTACAGATGAAGGCGGAATGATTCATCCATTCCACATTCACGGAACGCAATTCCAAGTGCTTTCTATTAACGGAGAGAAACCAGAAGCAAGTTTACAAGGATATAAAGATACGATTACGTTACAACCTGGACAAAAAGCAAAAATTGCTGTGACATTTCCTTATAAAGGAACGTACATGTTCCACTGTCATATTTTAGAACATGAAGATAACGGTATGATGGGGCAAATTCAAGTGAAATAAGTGAATTGTGTCTATTTCTTAAAAAATACTCCATTGTTCAAGCATATTTACGATGTATAATGTAGAAGAATAGTTATATGTTGAAGGAGAGAATGAAATGAAATCATTAAAATGGGGTATGATGACGTTTGCTATGTCAGCACTTTTATTAGCAGGTTGTGGAGAAGATCTGACACAGCCTCCAAAAGGTGAGATGTTAACGACAAATCATAAAGAGAAAGCAGTTATCGGTGATTACTGCTGGACAGTAGATGGCGAGAAGACGTGTGAAGAAGCAGACAAAACACCACAAGAAGCATTGAAAAAAGCAGAAGCAATTCCTGTAACGATGGAAACAGCTGTTAGTTTTAAAGTAGATTCAGATGACAAACCATCTGCCGCTAAACTTTCATGGGTGACAGAAAAAGGTAAAAAAGGTGAACAAAAAATGGATTCGACTTTATTCATCGCTCCGAAAGAAAAAGGGATTTACTATTATACGATTGAAGCAACTTGGGATGGATCGGGCGAAAATAAATTTGAAGGTACAGCCGAGTACAGCTATAAAGTAAAAATTCAATAAATGATATAAAAAAGAAGTTGGTTTTTAAACAACTTCTTTTTAGTACGTATTCATTCATTTTGAAATTTATTTACAAAAGGAAGTGCCATATGGCATCATAAAGATGAATTGCTAAAAGAAGGATGCGTGAACATGGAAAATAAATATCAAGTAAGCAACATATTAACGAATAAAAATACAGGCGAAGTAACGAAGATTTATGCTGTAACGAAAGATCGCCAACCATTTGATTTATTAGACGTCAGCATTTTTAAACACTTTAATATACTTACAATGGATGGATTGAAAGAAAAAATGGTTGAACATCATATTGAAGGAAATCTCGTTGAAAAAGGATTTAGTATTTCATTAACACTTGCAACACAAGCAGATGCGGACAAATTTATCGAGCATATTGCACCGCTTTATAATGATGTATTGCAATAAATGAAAAGAGGCTGAGACATATTGTTTCATACTTCAAGTAAAAAAGGCACTGTCATCTGACAGTGCCTTTTTTATTAGACTAGTATAGTACGCTAATCTGTTTTAGTATCATGCTTAAAATGCTAGCATGATAGGCTCGAATTCCGTCAATTGCTCAAGTTCAGTGTATGTGACGATTCGTTCGACGACTTGTGCATGTAAAGATGCTGCTTTCTTTTCAGCTTGCTGTAAGTTCGTAAAAGCATAAGCGAGTTCTTCGTCTTCAGTGTATGAAGCAAAGTGATCATAAAATAATTGTTCTTTTAAAATTAAATAATATTGAATGCAATCCATTGCTTCCATCTGAAACTTCCTCTCCGTTCATATAAAAAGACACAAAGATTAATTTAACATATTCAGAAATAAAAAGAAATATCGAAATGAAAGTTTCTTGAATAACGTGAAAAATTAGCGATATATAGAGTAGAAAGTATAGGAGGTGCTAAAATGGATTATTTTAATAAATTACGAGAAAAAAGAAGCATACGGAATACGTATAATACAAGTGGATTTGATGCGGAAGGCTATCATTTAAATGGAACGAAGTACGATTATGAAGGATTCGATGCACGAGGACTTAATCGTCATAATGAGACGCGTCAAATACTTGCTTCTAATAAAAAAATAAAAAAACGCAAAAGAACAAAAAAAGACACAAATCGTCTATGAAAAATAAACGTGTTGTAATACATCTCGCAGAGGAGGAAGTGAAGAAACACAAAATACCGAATCAGCCACTTGCTCAATCGATTCAACAAAAACTTGTCATTGTAGAAAAATTACAACAAGATGTCGCGTTGAGTAATGAAACGTTATCAAACAATCCTCCTTCATTATTAGAGCAAAAGTTAGTTCATTTAAAAAAACAAGCGGAGAAAACACAAAATGTGTATAATCGCCATCGTATTCTACCTCCAAGTGGACGTTTAAATGGACCATTCGATGAAAAAGGATTTAATGCTTTCGGCATGCACCGTAATGGAACACCTCTTGATACGGAAGGTTTTTCGAAAAAAGGGTACGATCAACACGGATTTGATCGACAAGGATACAATCAAAAAGGTTTGAATGAAAGAGGACAACAAAAAGAATAGATTTTTAAATAAATATAGTTGACACACTAAAAACTCCATGATAATATTTTAGTACATTAGTGATTTAGCAGACGAAAGTATTTAAAAACAGAGAATAGTTAGCAATCGAGGAGGATTTTTAGTATGAAACGTATATTTTCATTATTAGTACTATTAGTTGGTGTAATGGCTGTATTAGCAGCTTGCGGATCAAAAGAAGATGCCAGCGATAAAAAAGAATTAGTTATTGGGATTGACGATAAATTCGCCCCACTTGGTTTTAGAGATGATAAAAATGAAGTTGTCGGTTTTGATATTGATATGGCAAAAGCAGCTGCGAAAGAAATGGGCGTAGAAGTGACATTCCAACCGATTGATTGGTCAACGAAAGAATCAGAACTTGCGAGTGGACGTATTGATCTCATTTGGAATGGTTACACAATTACGAAAGAACGCCAAGAAAAAGTGTTATTTACGAAACCGTATTTAAAAAATGCACAAGTCATCGTGACATTGAAAGATTCTAACTTAACGACATTCAATGATTTAACGGATAAAAAAATGGGTGTACAAGCACAATCTTCAGCTCTTGAAGCATTCAATGCGAGCGACATTAGTAAAAAAGTGAAAAATGTTTCGGAATTCAAAGACAACGTATTAGCGTTAAATGATTTAAAAGCGAAACGTGTCGATGCGGTAGTGATTGATGAAGTAGTGATTGATTATTACATGACGCAACAAAAAAATACGTTTAAAGTTATGGACGAAAAGTTAGCACCGGAAGAATATGGTGTCGGAATTAAAAAAGGAAATGAAGCGTTACAAACAAAATTACAAAAAGCTTTAGATGCCATGATGAAAGATGGCACTTCAGCTGAAATTTCTAAAAAATGGTTTGGCGAAAATAAAGTAATCGATTAAATAATCACTACTTCACTTCAAAAGCGGAAGAGTTTCCAACATTGTCATTGGGAACTCTTCCATTTCTTTTTGTATCCGTTATAATGAATAAATGCGTCCGATTTTGGAAGTAAAAGAAACAACGTCTTAAAAGGAGGATTTATGATGGCAGATTATTGGTCATCCGTCATTTTACCGATGCTCGATGGAGCAAAAATGACTATTTTATTATTTTTAATCGCCATAATTGTATCTGTTCCACTAGGCTTTTTATTAACATTAGCAGTGAATAGTAAAATCAAGCCCCTATCATGGCTAGCAACGATTTACATTACGATTATGCGTGGTACGCCTCTATTACTTCAATTATTAATTATTTGTTTTGGTTTACCAATGATTCCAGGAATCGGAGAATATTTAGTTATTGATCGTTTTACAGCAGCGTGCTTAGGGTTTATTTTGAATTATGCAGCCTATTTTGCAGAGATTTTCCGTGGTGGCTTATTATCAATTGATAAAGGGCAATATGAAGCGGCAAAAGTATTAGGATTATCGAAAAGTCAAACGACTAGAAAAATCATTTTACCTCAAATGTTCCGTGTTGCATTGCCTTCAGTAGCAAATGAATCAATTACACTAATTAAAGATACAGCATTACTTTATGCTGTAGCTGTTCCAGAATTACTTCACTTTGCTGAAACAGCAGTAAACCGTGATTTCTCAATCATGCCTTACTTCATTGCAGGTGTTATTTACTTAATTATGACGATTATTTTAACGATTTTCTTCAAGTGGTTAGAAAAACGTTTTAGATTTGAATAGAAGGAGGTCTACAAATGCCAATTATTGATGTACAACATTTAAAAAAATCATTCGGCGACAATGAAGTGTTAACAGACATTACATTCCAAGTTGAAAAAAATGACGTCATTGCCATTATTGGACCTTCTGGTTCAGGTAAAAGTACGATGTTACGTAGCTTAATTCACCTTGAAGAAATTAACGGGGGAACCATTTCAATAGATGGCGAAGCGTTTGTTGAAAACGGTGTGTATAAAAAAGTAGACACTATTAAACGCGTAACATCAAAAATGGGTATGGTGTTTCAACAATTCAACTTATTCCCGCACTTAACGGTAAAAGGAAACTTACAATTAGCGCCTAAAATGCTAGGTGTAAAAGAAGATGTAGAAGCTCATACGAAAGATTTATTAATGAAAGTAGGATTATCATCGAAAGAAAATGCGTATCCGAAAAGCTTATCGGGTGGGCAACAACAACGTGTAGCAATTGCACGTGCTTTAATGATGAACCCGGATATTTTACTATTTGATGAACCGACGTCGGCACTTGACCCAGAATTAACGGGTGAAGTATTAAGTGTTATGAAAGAATTAGCTGAAGAACATATGACGATGATCGTCGTAACGCATGAAATGGGCTTTGCGCGCAGCGTTGCGAATAAAGTCGTCTTTATGGACGGCGGAGAAATCGTGGAAGCTGGAACGCCAGAAGAACTATTTGGCAATCCTCAACACGAACGTACAAAAGCGTTTTTAGCAAAAAATTTAAAATAATAAACGACGTCCAAAAATTTCTCGTAAACGTATTTTACGAGAAATTTTTATTTTATTGAATCCGTTTCATTCGAATGAATAACAATCGTATTGAATTAGATGGACTTTTTTCTAACATACGATGAAAAAATTCTATAAAAAAAGCATTTATTTCTATAAAACGTGTGTTGTACAATATAAATATGAAGAAGGAGGCTCTAAATATGGAAAAATCACAATTGATGAAACAAAAAATTGACGAGCTTTCAGAAATGCAAGCGAAAAATTTATTACTAGATTTATTTTCGGAGTTGGATGAGACAGATGAGTTGTGGTTTGAAGATCATTTAAAGCACCAACAAATTTTGCATACGAAAACTGTACATATCGTTTTTGGACGAACAGCTTCACAAAGTTTAAAGCAAGCAATTGATGAGCATGTCATCGCCTTTCCAGATGTCCTTTCAATGGGACCTATTCGTGAAGTAAATACGTGGAAAGGAATGGAGGCACGCTTTCATTGGTTTAAAGAAAACTTAACGGATCCGTACAATGAGTTTAAGAAAATGAAGCGTCATATGATGCAGTCATTTCGAGATTTGCGACGTATTACACCGGAACAAGAAGTTGTGTTATGGGTTTGTCCGAATGCAGCGGAACGAATTGGGGCAGCAATTGTTTTAGCAACTTTAGGGAATGTTCAAACGGTTAAATGGATTAATACGTACGAAGCGTATCGTCAAATCGAACAACATGATATTCCAGGATTCCCTAGAACAACAGGTGAAGTGACGCCCGAACTATTAAGTGAGATGAATAAACTTTCAATTGAAGCGTTGTCAGAGGAAGAAGTGGAAACGTTAAAAGAACAAGGAAATCATTGGTTAGAAAGTGACAGTTTATTGCGCTTAAAAGATGGCGAAGATGTTCAAATTTATGAAGTCGATAGTTTAGATGCCTTTATTATTGAAACGGTTCAAACGATGCAACAAGACGATTTCGTTTCTGCCGGTCTCGTACTCGGGGAAGTGTACGGTTCTTTAACAGATTATACAGGAGATGCCTTTTTTAGAATTCCGGTTACGCATGTTGATTGAAAAAAACATTCTTTCTGCTCAAGGAGATAAAGATGATATCGCTATTTGTGAAATTCGTTACGAACAACCGAAAGAAGATTCTATCCAATCGTAGCATTCATAGAGATTTATGGAGAAACAATGAAGTGCGAGTCATTGTATTTGTCACACGTTATCCATTGTCCGAATACGTGTTTATTGATATGATAAAAAAGAAATTTATATACGTTTAGAACAGGGGACTTAATTAATGAGTATTATCGTTTTACTCGTATTTTACTTAGTGTCAATTTCTTTAGGGATGCTCGCTATTTACTTAGGTGTACCAACACAATATGCGGTCGGTTTCTTTGCTGTTGTAGCGGTCGTATTAGTTGCAGGTTATTCTTATGTCATTACGTCTAGTAAAAATACGAAATTAATTATGCGTCTTATGCGCATGCAAAAATCAGATCCGATGTTCCAGTACAATATGGCTGTTATGAATGGAACGAAAGAAGACCAACTCGATGAAATCGAACGTGTTTTACGCAAAAACAAAAAAAGTAAAGATACAGTTGCAGACTTTCTTTTTAAAAAAGCATTGCTTGAAAACAACTTAACGGAAGCAAAATCTATCGTAGGTGGTATGAAAAAAAGTCCGTTAAAACGTTACAATCAAGCACAATGTGAGATTTTAATGGGCAAGTACGGATTGGCACGTGAAATTCCACAAACCGAACAATGGATGAAGCATTCAATTGAAGCCTTTATTGCTTACGAACAATGGGATCAAGCGAAATACATTGAAGAAATGGATGCTTCAATTGCGAAAGCGAAAGGCTTGTACCGTGTACAACAATTAGCATTAAAAGAAAGAGCGTTACGTGAGTGGCCATCGAAAAAACCTTCTCGAAAACGTTTTAATTAATAAAAAGGACATGAATAATTATTCATGTCCTTTTTTTATTTCCTTTATAAAAAGTTTGACTTTTCTGTTAATTCATTTTATTTTAGTAAGAGAAATAGAAGGAGAAGGGAATGACGAATAATGAAAGCAATCGAACAGTTGCCGACAACGGCAATTAGTGATGCGTTGAAAGGAAAAAATCATTTACCGGCATCGATTAAACCACTAGCTGCCCATTATCGATTGATTGGGAAAGCAGTTACTGTAAAACTGCCTATTTATGAAAATGGAGCTGTAATGGAAGCGATGCTCGTGGCTTCTCCAGGCGACGTTCTCGTTGTTGATATTCAAAATGATACGACACGTGCTATTGCAGGAGATTTTGTCTTATCTATGATGCAAAAATTAGGGCTCGCGGGTGTTGTTGTTTACGGGGCAATTCGTGATGTGGAAGCTGCTAAAAATCTCGATTTCCCTATATTTGTGACGGGTACAACGACTGCTGCTGGTGTGAAAAATGGCGGTGGTCAAGTGAACGTACCATTAACGATTGAAAAGACGACCATTCATCCAGGCGATTTAATTGTCGGGGATGCCGATGGGGTTGTCGTCGTACCAGCGATGATTGTAGACGAAGTGATGCTAGATGCAAAAGAGAAAATGGAAAAAGATACACTTCGTGAGCAAACGGTGTTAAAAACGACTGAAACGATCCAAGCACACTTGCGAGAAGTGACAAGTAAATTTTAAACCGATATACTTACTTTTGAGGTGTATGCAATGAATCGTCAAGGAATCATTTCGGTAACGATCGGATTACTTTTAGTTATCAGCTTATTTTTATTAAGTGGTGTACGTGTTAATAGCCTACTTTTTGGCCTTATGTTTATTCCCTTAACAATTGTCGGGCTTACGTTAGCGATTAAATCAAAAAAAGGGATATATATAATTGTCGGAGGACTTTTAAATGGTCTTCTTTTAATTTATAGTTTTCTTTTATTTTTAATTGGAATGAGTGCGTAGAGAACTCTTTCAGAAGCGGTGAGACGAATTCGTTTCACCGCTTTTTTAATGCGTATAGATTGGTTTTAATTCGATATGGTTTAAATTGGCATAGGTCATTGTTAGATGATAAAATTTTAATAAGAAAATGTTTAGGAGGGGTTTTATGGGCTTAATTAAAGCTGGTATTGAAGCGACAAAAGGGGTATTAGAAGACCAATATCGTGATTATTTTTATTGTGAAGGATTAACATCGGACGTACTCGTTAAAAAAGGGGTACGCCGTCAAACGAAACGTGGTACGAATAAAGGAAACGAAAATATTATTTCAAATGGTTCGATTATTGCGGTAAATGATGGGCAATGTATGATGATCGTCGAACAAGGGAAAGTCGTAGAACTTTGTCAAGAATCGGGCGAATTTATTTATGATACGTCTACAGAGCCTTCTATTTTTTACGATGGAAATTTCATGGATAATTTAAAAGAAACGTTTAAACAAATCGGGAAGCGTTTTACATTTGGTGGAGAACCAGCGAAGGACCAACGTATTTATTTCTTTAACACGAAAGAGATTATTGGCAATAAATATGGAACACCTGCACCGATTCCATTTCGTGTAGTCGACCGAAATGTCGGATTAGATATCGATATTTCAATTCGCTCTCACGGAGAATACTCATATCGTATTACGAACCCTTTATTATTTTATACGAACGTAACGGGAAATGTTGAAAATGAATTTACACGTGATACAATCGATGGACAATTAAAATCGGAGTTTATGACGGCTTTACAACCAGCTTTTGCTCAAATTTCAGCTCTCGGTGTTCGTTATAGTGAAGTACCTGCACATACGATTGAATTAGCAAATGCTTTGAATAAAGTATTATCAGATAAATGGCAACAAACACGTGGTATTCAAGTAGGAACAATCGGTGTGAGTACGATGAAGGCATCTGAAGAAGATGAACAAATGATTAAACAACTTCAACGTAATGCCGCTTTTCGTGATCCATCGATGGGTGCGGCACAAATTACAGGTGCGCAAGCAGATGCGATGATGAACGCAGCGAAAAATGAAAACGGTGCAATCGGTGGCTTTATGGGAATGGGTATGGCACAAAATGCTGGCGGTGTAAACGCGGGTGATTTGTATAAGATGGGTGCTCAAAATCAACAAAAAAATGAAGAACAAGCATCGAAAGACACCGGTTGGGCCTGTTCATGTGGCACACGTAATACAGGTAAATTCTGTTCGAACTGTGGGAAACAAAAACCTGAAAAAGTAACGTGGCAATGCTCATGCGGTAAAGAAAATGAAGGGAAGTTTTGTTCGGATTGTGGCAAAGCGAAACCAACAGCGACAACGTGTTCAAATTGTGGGTATGAAGTCGTTGGGAGTCAAATACCTAAATTTTGTCCGGAGTGTGGGCAAGCCTTTGAACAATAGGAGGCGAGTCGGATGAATGAACGACAACGAGTTGCGGAACAGGAAGAAACTCAAAATCAAGTAAAGGTGGATTTTGATACTGAGTGTCCGATGTGTAGTGCTTCTATTCAATTTGACCCTTCTTCGGGTAAATTAATTTGCCCGTACTGCGGCTACGAAACAGAGATTGCTGAACCAGATGTAGAAGATCAACGAACAGCACAAGAAATGGATTTTTCAGCCGCTGAAAAACGAGAAAGCTACAATTGGGGTGTCGATAAGAAAACGGTCATTTGTGAAGAATGTGGGGCAGAATTGATTTATGATGCACTGCAAGTAGCAGATACGTGCCCGTATTGTGGTTCTAATCAAGTAATGGAAGCTGCAACCGTAGATACACTTGCTCCGAATGGCGTTTGTACGTTTCAAATTACAGAAAAGCAAGCGGGTGAAAATTTTCAACGATGGATTAAAGGAAAACTTTTTACCCCGAGTGCCGCAAAGAAATCAGCTAAACCCGAATCTTTTCAAGGAGTGTATATACCGTACTGGACATTTGATTCTCATACGGTGTCTCATTACCAAGCGATGTACGGTATTGATCGGGTCGTGAAAGACCGAGAAGGAAATACGCGCGTGGAGACGAATTGGTTCCCAACATCGGGCATTTTCCAGCGATTCGTTGATGATGAGCTCGTTTTAGCTTCTACGCGCTATGATCGGTCGCTTTTACAAAAAGTTGAACCATTTCAAACGACGGACAACAAAGCGTACAAACCCGATTATTTATCGGGATTTTTAGCAGAACGCTACAGTATCGGTTTAGATGAAGGATGGACGATTGCACAAAATCAAATTCATCAAATGTTATCGTCCGAAATTTCGAGCCAAATTCGAAGGAGACACGGTGCGACGCACGTGATGAATTTACATTTTTCAACGACGCACGATCAAATTACGTATAAATATTTAATGTTACCGATGTGGTTGTCTTCTTTTCGATATAAAGACAATGTCTTTCAGTTTATGGTGAATGGACAAACCGGCAAAGTCGGAGGGAAAGCACCTATTTCGCCATTACGTGTGACAATTGCGGTAATTTTAGCGACAATCGTCTTCATTTTATTGTATATGTACACGCAAAATTCTTGAACTTTGATACAATAGAAGAAACTGTGAAAAGGAGTTATCCCTTTGATTTTGTTTAAACGTATTTTCTTTTCGATTTTAGCGATAATGGGGCTCGTTCTAACAATTATTTCATTTGATCATCTAACGACAGAGGCGAATCAAATCATGCATTTAACGGCAGCAGCATTGTTAGCAATTGGCGTAGCTCAAGTTTACTTTACTTTTGATAAGAAGAAAAAATAATTAGTATGTGAACAGCTTATTCTCAAAAAGAATAAGCTGTTTTTTTGTTTTCTCCTCTTTATTACGCTTTTTCAAACAAATTATCTCGACAAAGAAACAGCTCCTGTTTAGACAATGAATACGTTTAACTAGATAGAATTAGGAAACAACGCTCGATGGAAAGGACGTTTTTTTAAAGTGTATTAAGAGAACGAGCGTATGTTTCTGTTCCAATCTTTTACAAAATTGTGTAAAATAATAGTTATATTCGTGTTTTAATTAGTATTTTACGTTTATTAGGGGGATGGGTATGAATACAATTACAGCTTTAGAGATGAATGCTTTACGCATACCAAACGAAGAAAGTTTAGAGTTTAATGGGAAAATCTATACGTGGAAACAACTCGATGAAGAAGCGAATCGTTATGCTAAAGGGTTAATGGACCGCGGTGTAAGAAAAGGGGATCACTTTGCCGTCTATTTACGTAATTCGGATCATTTTGTTATCTTGAGCTATGCGATTTGGAAAATTGGGGCGGTACTCGTACCCATTCACTATCGGTCGGCATTACCGGAAGTTATACACATATTAGAAAATGCACATATTATGGGGGCAATATGTGAAGAAGAGTATGTAGACATAATGCAAAAAGCAAATGAGCAATTGACGAAGCCGCTTCGCTTAATCATTCATCGTGGGGACGTTGAACGAGAGCATATGGAACCGTTAAAGGTACTACGAACAGATTCAATAAAAGCGAATGGTACGCATCTACAAGCGTCAGACTATGCAGAATTATTATACACACAAGGCACACAGGTCATCCAAAGGGTGCTTTATTTACACATAGTCAAGTAATGGACGGAGCGGTCATATACGAGCGAATAAGTTTAATGACTCGTGGAGATTGTTATGCGGTAAGCGTTCCATTATGTCATGGTTTAGCACTCAACGCAATCGTTCTGATGGCGGCTGTCGTAGGTGGAAAAATATGCATTCAAGAAAGCTTTGATGCAGATGAAATTTTAACATGGATGCAACAAGAACGTGTTACACACTTTTTCGGTGTTCCATCCATGTACGTGGCTTTGACAGAGAAAAAGACAGCCGATATGCAGATGCCGTCGATGAAAGTCATGTGTTACGGAGCAGCACCTATGCCTATACCGCTTTTAGAAAAAATGATGGATACATTTCCGACCGTTAAATTTTTCAATGCGTATGGCACGACAGAAAGCGGTCCGACGGGACTTGTCCTTTTACCATCCGTTCAGGCAACGAAAAAAGGAAAGACAGGTAAGCCGATGCCTTTGACAGCTGTACGTATCGTCAATGATTATATGGAAGAAGTAGCTCCGGGTGAGCAGGGAGAAGTTATGATTAAAAGTCCAGCGATGATGACGGAATATTATAATGATCCAGCTGCGACATTTACGATGATGAAAAATGGTTGGCTATTTACGGGTGATCTCGCTATAGCGGATGAAGAAGGGTATATTTCTATCGTCGGACGAAAAGATAATACGATTATTTCAGGTGGCGAAACGATTCACGTCGTAGAAATCGAACAGCTGTTAAATGAACATCCGAAAGTGAAGGATCTCGTCATTATGGGTGTACCAGATCCTTTATGGGGGGAAATGGTTGTCGTTACCGTCGTGCCGGTAGAAGGCAGTCCTCTAACGGAAGAGGAATTAATCGCATATTGTAAAGAGAGAATGGCAAGTTATAAAATTCCGAAACGCTTCGTGTTTATCGACGAATTACCACGAAGTACGTCTGGAAAATTATTAAAAGACCATTTAAAAGAACGCATTATGAAATAAAGGTAAAAAGCTACGAAACTTTTCGTAGCTTTTTTCGTTTAGTTGAAAGATGTAGTAAAATAAATGAAATGAATAAATGAAATGAACGAGATAAAAGGAGTGACAATCATACGTGAAAACGATTTTTAAACTACTCATCATGATTTTAATTGTCACATTAGGCTATCGGTACATTACGACAACGTATCCGGATTTTATGCAAGAGACAAAAAGCATCTTGCAAAAAGCGAAAAGTGATGGGGAAAGTTTAGTTGAAAGTGTGGAGACGACTATTGATTCTTACAAAGAAGATACGGCGACCCCTGAAAAAATTAAAGTAGACACCGTTAAAAAAGTAACGACACTTCCGAGTGAATACGATGCAGATTGGGTCGTTTCACATGACCAATACACGAACTTTACGTTGAAGTTAGAAGATGAACAAGCAGGTTATGCTACAGGGAAAGGTAGAAAACTTTTAGGTATTACTATTGGAGAAACGACAGCGGAGCAAGTGAAAAGTAAATGGGGAACGCCTTTAACGAGTATGCAACTAGGCATTACAAATTATCGCTTTGCGGATGAAGATGCAAAAGAGCAACTCATCTATAAACGAGATGGCTATTATATTTGGTATTTTATTGATTTGCACAATGACTCTAAAGTACGCGCTGTGAAATACGTTGCTGTTTCCCTTGAAAATACTAAAAAACAATATTACGTAACACCGAGTGATGCATGGCGTAATGGGGAAGAGAAACTTATGGTGTTATTAATGAACCAAAGTCGTGTAGCGGCAGGGTTACAGCCACTTATTTATGATAAAGGGTTAACAGAAGAAACGCGTGCGCACAGTCAAGAAATGGCAGACAAACATTATTTTTCTCATACAGGATTTAACGGCTCTCAACCGCAAGATCGTATGAAGGCAGCGGGATACACGAACGAGCGATTGTATGCGGAAAATTTAGCGTACGGACAAGTTAGTACGATTTTCGCACATGAAGGCTTGATGAATAGTTTAGGCCATCGAGAAAATATTTTAAGAAAAGAAGCAACACATGTCGGAGTCGGTATTGCATACGATACCGAAAATAAACCGTATTATACGATTAATTTTTATACGCCGATGACAAACTAAAAATAGCTAAAGAGTTGGAACTGAACCACGAAAGTGAAACAGTGAAAAAGACACTTCTTTTAAGCAGAATGTGACGGACGCTTTCCTGGGGCATGGCAGAGGCCTCCTCGTTCGCAAGCTCACTGCTGAGGTCTTCTGCTTATGCTTTTCCCCTAGGAGTCGCCGTCAAATTCTTATTAAACCATCTTTTTCCGATATTGTACTGGAGAAAGGTGGTTTAACTTTGCCAATTTTGTTTCGTATGAATATACTTGTTTTTTTCATCAAAAAACACCTCCAAAGATTTTATACCCTCGAAAGTGTCTTTTTCTTTTTATGTTGTCTCAGATTTTTAGGTCCGTTCCGTTCAACTTCATAAAGTTGAGCTCTTTTTATTTGCTTAATCGTTTTAACACGTATTCAAACTATGATACAATAAAAATAAATAGTCTTTTTAAACTATCATCCAAAGAAATAAAAAGGTCTAAAGTAACTGTATGGGTGGGATAATGGATGGATGTAATACAAGCACAACGTGAAGCAAGAGAATTAATGGTCAATACGCAGTACATATTGAAAAATAAAGATGAACAACTATTTGATGATTTTCAGCCAGCATGGGGGAAAATGCGTGTCATTGCAGCGCGTAAGCAACAGCATTGCTCTACGTGTAAAGAAGCGATTCCATATATGGCACCGATGAGTGTATTTTTAGCGATTTCGGAAGAAGATGGTCATTTTCATCGTCAAAATATGTGTGCATCGTGTATCGTGACACAAAGAAGAAAAACGTCAGAGTTTATTTTAAAGCAAGTAGATGGACCGAGCTATTCGGATGATTTTATTTTGGATCAGACGCATCTACGACATATGACGATTGACCAAGCGACAAATATTGCGGCACAAATGAGAAAAGATGCGATTTATATTCGAGAACACATTTCGATGAATATTATCGCAAGAGATGGTTTGTATTTGTATGAAACAATTATGGCAACGACTTCAAAAACGAAGCATTATTGTCATCGTTGTAGTGCCATCGTACCGCCAGAAGAAACGACTTTTTCCATTCCGACGAAGCAAAAACATCTTCATCGTGCAGAATACCAATATTTATGTCAAACGTGTGCGACAAAATCGATTCGGGCTTCTCAAAAAAGAATCGATCAATATAAACGGGAGCAAAAATTATAAATAGTAGCGTATTTCATGCTATTCATTTCTTTATTTTTAAAACATCGTATTTTTGTACGATGTTTTTTTGATTTCTCTTCTCCCTCTTTTTTGGAATAAAATAAAGAACATTCTGAATAATCGGTATTTTAATTTTTAAATTGTAATTAATTGGATGTTAGAATTATTTACATCAAAAGTAGATTTATTTCATGCTAGATAGAGATGAAAACGCTTTTAATATTCGATTATATGTATAATATCATTCTATTTTTAGCATAAATAGCATAAAATAATAGAAAAATGCGAATAAAATAGATAAAATATTCAAAAAACGATTGACTCTTTTGTTTGAAAACGTAAAATAGGAGTATGAACAAATGTTAGGAAACATTACATTGATTAATTAGATTTCCTGACATATCGAAAGGGAGATGTATATGGATGAAGTAATGTACTTGATGAACAGTCTTTGGACGATGGTCGCAGCTATTTTAGTTATTTTTATGATTGCAGGATTTATTTTATTAGAAGCAGGATCACTTCGTATGAAAAATGCGGGGCACGTTGCGGGTAAAACAATTTTCACTTTCGGACTTTCATCACTCGTTTTTTGGGCAGTTGGTTATGCATTCATTTTTGGTGGAAATGCGAATTTCTTTACAGGTATGACAAACTTCTTTTACGGTGGAGAATTGACAGAAGGTGATGGATTAGCGGCAACTGTATTTTTCGTTTTCCAATTAGCTTTTGCAGGAATCGCCGTAACGATTGCATTAGGTGGTTTTGCAGAACGAGCGAAATTTTCTGCATACGTTATTTTTACGATTCTTTTCGGTATTTTAGTTTATCCAGTCATTGCTCATTGGATTTGGGGGGGCGGTTGGTTAGCAGAACATGGTAAACAAGACTTTGCTGGTTCGACAGTCGTCCATTTAACCGGAGCGATGGCAGCGTTAGCCGCAACTATTTTATTAAAACCGCGTATCGGTAAGTTTAATAAAGATGGTTCTGCGAATAAATTTGCAGGGCATAACCAAGTGTATTCGGCATTAGCTGTACTCATTTTATTCGTTGGATGGTTAGGATTTAATGCGGGTTCAACAGTCGCGGTAGACGGTGCATTTTTTGGCTATGTCGCACTTAATACCGTATTAGCTGCATCAGCTGGAGCCGTCGCAGCTACATTTATTTCATGGGTCGTACTTGGTAAATCTGATATCCCAACGATTTTAAATGGGATGTTAGCGGGGCTTGTTGCTATTACAGCTTCTTGTGCATTCGTTGACGTTTGGGCATCGGTTATCATTGGGTTTATCGCAGGCGTCATTACATTTTATGCAGCACGTTTCTTAGAAGCAAAACAAATTGATGATCCCATTTTCGCTGTATCTGTACACGGTATTCCAGGTGTATGGGGTACGTTGTCGACAGGCTTCTTCGCAACAGGTGCTTTAGCTGAATCAACGGGTGTAGGACAAGCAGGACTTTTCTACGGTGGTGGTTTAGAACAGTTATGGGTACAATTTATGGGCGTCGCTGTTTGTGGTGTGTACGCATTCGTTGTCGCGTTTGGTATTCTTTGGGCTATGAAAAAAGTCATGGGTGGTATTCGTGTGAGTGAAGAGGAAGAAATTATGGGTCTTGATATTTCAGAACACGGTAGCTATGGGTATCCGGAACATATGTCTGGTGAAACGACATTTACGAAAAATGACAAAAAAGACGATATACCGAGTGAACCAAAATCCGTATAATACAACTATAAACGAATAAAGAGGTATCCTTTTGGATGCCTCTTTTTCGTAAAGGAAGTGATATATTGAATACGAATTATGTTAGCGTATCGAAAGAAGTTTTTTGGGGAAAATGTCAGTCAATTCAACAGTTGAATGACTACCATGATGCGCAGATGAAACATGTAATTGATGTGACGTTACAACAAATGGATGCAGCTCCGCCTTGTGAATTTTCTTTGTTTATTACGGGCAGCGGCGGTCGAAGAGAACAAGGTTTTTTTAGTGATCAAGATCATGGATTGATTTTTGAAAATCCGGAAGAGCACGCTTATTTTTTAGAGTTTGGCATACGGTTCTCAAACAATTTAGCAGCAGCAGGCTATGTGTATTGTAAAGGGGGAATTATGACGTCTAATACGATGTGGAACCAATCTTTAACGGATTGGCATGATCAAATTGGACGCTGGCTCCATTCAGCAGAATGGGCAGATGTACGCTATGCACAAATCTTCTTTGATGCACGTGTCCTTTATGGAAAGACACAATGTATGGAAATTTTAAAAGATAAAATAATCGTATTAACGAAAGATAACCCGTATTTAATGCATCGATTCGTTGAAAATATGATGCATATTAAACCTTCTTTAGGGCCTTTCGGTCAACTTTTAACAGAACGTTACGGGGCGCATCAAGGGGCGTTGGATTTAAAATATACAGCATTTGTACCGTATGTGAATTGTGTGCGTATACTCGCTCTTCATAACGGTGTGAAAGAAACGTCTACGTTAGAACGTATTGTAAAATTACAGCAACAAGAACCTATTTTAAAAGGGGCTGCCATTCAATTTGAACAGTTGTTAACATTACGCTTTTTATATAGTAGAAAAGAACACGAGACAGAACGTCATTTTATATCGTTGGACCAACTAACACCATCACGTCGTAAAAATTTGAAGAATATCTTAAAAAATATACGTAAAATTCATAACAATCTTATGAAGCGTTTTTCGTAAAGGGTGAAGTATATGTATGTATTTGAAAATTTTTCACAACTCGTTCGAACGTTAACTGGAAGAAAAGATTCTGATACGATTAACGACATACAAAGTTTAGGGCAACGTGCTTTTTTAAGAGATTTACAAAAGCGACCGGCGAATCCTAATAGTTCGCTTCAAACGCCTCTTTTGCAATTAGAACTCGTCATATTTGATATAGAAACGACCGGATTTCGTCCACATAAAGGCGATGAAATCATATCGATTGGTGCAGTGAAAATGAAAGGAACGAAGCGACTCGCAGAAACGTTTTATACCGTCGTAAAACCAGAGAGGAAAATTCCTCGGAATATCGTTCAATTAACAGGAATTGATGAGAAATTGGTAGCCAATGCGCCATCTTTGAGAGAAGCGTTATATCGTTTCGCGCAGTTTACGGAAGGGTGTACGCTCGTAGCACATCATGCGAATCACGAACGTACATTTATGAAGCATTATTTTCCACTAGCACTAAATACGCCATTTCAGCAGCGTATTGTGGATACGGCATTCATTATTCAAATTTGTGAACGAAATGCGTCATTAATTACATTAGATGATGTGTGTGAACATCAACAAATTAAAATTGAAAATCGGCATCATGCGCTAGGAGACGCAAAAATGACCGCTATTTTATGGGAACTGTATGCACAAAAAGCAACATCGATTGGCTGTGAAAATTTACAAGATATTTACGAACGTTTCGCAAGAATTTAGCTTGTAATATATGTTTTAAGTTTACTTTTTTCTATTTCGTGTTATAATTCTTGTATCATCTAATTTGTAGATGTGTTTTTGAAAATTGATACAAGGAGTGGATAATATGTTAAATGTAACCGTCTCAAAGGGTGAAAAACATTATATCGTGGATTATGTTTCGGATAATTTAATTAGCCAAATGGAACATACAACTGAATCATTTTTAGAAAGTATTTATACATTAGGAAGAAAAATACATTTAAACGATGTTCATTTTGAAATTCCGAAAGAATTGGCTAATAAAGTGACGGCCTTTTTAAAAATTGAATTCCCAGGCGAATTGTACGAGCATAAAATCTCAGTCGTTTAATATATTGCTGCGTAGCCATAAAAAAACAAATTATTATTCTGAAGGGTTGAACGGAAATGCAGATGATGTGCTTTGCACTGAATACGATAGCTATTGATCATGTCGAAAGTTGAGTTGTTCATTTCGATAGGTTGATAGCTATTTTTCGTTGTAGACAAATAGTAGGCATCAATCTAATGCATACAATCCTATTAATATACATATTTTTCTTATATATATATATTTCTTTCGATTATTGGAGATGATGAGATGGATCAACGAATAGAAAGAGAAAGTACCGTATTTGAACAAGAAGAAAAAGAACAAGGGGAAGCCTTTCGATAAGATTTTTTAGAGAAAATGGGGTAAGGGGATCGAGCGTTCAATACATTTCTTAAAAAAATTCTTCGTTACAAACGAAGAGGAGCGTAAACGAATCCAAATGAACTGTACGTATTCGGAGACGTTAAGTGATTAGGATAAAAGAATCTATAAAGCAAAATTAAAGCAATTTGAACAAAGCGATGACATGTCCAAACACTTTCCGGTTATAATCGCGTTATTAATGGTCATGGTTGTGCTGCTTGCGATTCTTTCTAAAAGTGTCATAAAAAGTAGCGACGTTATGCCGCTCGCTATATTCGGAGTGGAATAGAGATACAGGGATTTATATCAATGTATTATATAGAATATGTATTTAAAGAAAAGCATCCAAGGAGGCTTTTCTTTCGGATAAATTGAAGAAGGTACTCTAGAACTTATTAGTTTTTGTATACAAATACTGACAAAAAAGAATATAATGGATACGATACATAGAGAAAGATAAGGGGATGTATATGGAAAAACAGCGTATTATTTTATTTAGTTATATCGTGACGTTTATTTGTGGCATTTTATTTGTCTTAACCGTAGCGAAAGCACCGATTTCTCATTCTGGAGAAGCGGCGAATCAATGGGCTTCACCGGCGATGTGGTTAGCAATCATCATCTTAGTGTTATTATTCGTTATTGGGCTCGTTTTATACATAGTAGCAATGGACGCAAAAGGGATTCATATTATTTGGAAGTTAGTAGGCATCGTTGTCTTTGCTGTGTTAGGGATCATTTCAGCAATCGATGCAATGGGGAAAGAATCGTCAACACTTGGCATGACGTTGTACGTTTTAACAGCGCTGATTGTTTTAAGTAATCTCGTTGCAGTGTTCTTACTAATGAAAAAAGAAAAAAGAAGTACATATGGTAGTTATTCATCGTACCGATAAAAAAACGCACAAGCTTATCGCTTGTGCGTTTTTTTAAAGTTCAGCACCAAATACGTTTCCGGGTTGTACAACTTCTCGTGAAATCGTAATTGCACCGAATCGGCGTAAGTGGACGATACATTCAGGGGTAGAATTGATGATTTTATCAATGTAATAATCTTGTTTCGCTTCTTCGATTCCCATACCGTTAAATTCATCACGAAGGGCATACATATAAACGTTTTTTTCATCGTTTGTCAAGACGCTAGGATTTTTGGATGTTTCCATACTATTAACTCCTTTAAATCAATCTATTTTTAGTATATCACACGTAAAAGAGAACATTGAATGAACATTTTATACGTATATTGCAATTTTAACCTGCTCTTTGGTAGAATAGTCAAGACGATACAGTTCAATTTAAGCTGTCGTATAGATTATAGATCATTTCAGGAGATGACAATATGAAGAAAAAATCTTTATTCGCTGCGGTTGCATTATCAGCTGTAATTTTAGCTGGTTGTGGAGAAAAAGCTGTTACATCTGAACAAGTGAAAGAATCAGCTGTAGCTGACTTTGCTACTGAGTACTTACAAGATGCGAAAAAAGCTGACGAAAGTGGCTTAATCGTAATCGAAAGTGCGACAAACCAATACTTATACTTTAAAAATGCAGAAGGCGAAGCTGTAAAAATTAAAGATATGAAATTTACGAAAAAAAGTGATACACGTAACTCAAACTACCGTGTAGATATTACAACAGAAGCTGCTAAAGATGCAGCTGATGGTGATGCGGTATATGAATTCCAAAACGCTAAAAACTTAGAAACACTTGATATTTACGTAGATGGTAAAGAAACACCTGTTTCTAAAGTATACGCAAACCACTAATATTCGTTTAATCAAAGGGGATCCAATCGGATTCTCTTTTTTTATTGAAAGAAAGGAAAATCGTATGCATAGCCGAAGCGCGGTAGTCTTAGTAGAAAATAATAAAGTGGCACTAATCAAACGAAGAAAAAACGGACGCACGTATTATACATTTCCCGGTGGTAAAGTAGAAAGCGATGAAACGATTGAAGAAGCGGCCGTGAGAGAAGCGTATGAAGAGTTAGGTGTACACGTTCGCATTGGTGAATGTGTTTTAGCATTGCCGTATAACGGGACGCAGTATTATTTTACGGCAACGAAGGAGCATGGTGTTTTCGGAACGGGACAAGGCGAAGAATTTCAACATCAAAACGCCCACAACTCGTATGAAGCGGTATGGTTATCACTTGGTGAAATCGCATCGATTGACCTTATCCCACTAGAAATGAAGCCGTGGTTAGCAAGATTAAATTAATATGAGTGAAATAAAAAAATCCTAGCGTGCAGTTTATGCATTCTAGGATTTTTTCGTGAAGAAATGGTTTAATGGAAATAATCGTACGTATTTTTTGATAATAGGGCGATGGTAACGATGATAAATAAAATACGTACGTAGCCACTTCCGTGTTTTATCGCAAACTTCGTGCCGACAATGGCACCGAATACTTGTGCAGCCCCCATGGCAAGTCCGTATACGTAATTGATTTGTCCTAATGAAGCGAACAACAAAAGTGCGGCGATATTACTGCCGAAGTTTAAAAAACGTGCGCTCGTAGCGGCTTTTAAAAAGTCGTAGCCGATCATTAAGAAAGCGAAGATGAAAAACGAACCTGTTCCGGGTCCGAGAAATCCATCGTACGCTCCGATGAAAAAGACGACGATGCAAAAAATAGCGTATCGTTTTTTCGTTAATTTTTCATATGTTGAAATCGTACCCCAATCTTTTTTCAATAACGTATAAATTAAAACGATGACAAGCATAATGAGCATTAAAGGTTTCATCACTGTCGGGTCCATTAAGTGAACGGCATAAGCACCTAAAAGCGAGCCGACAAAAACGATTGGAAATAATTTTTTGACAGAGGAAATGTCTAAGTTTCCAGAGCGGTAGAACGTAATGACGGACGTCAGAGAGCCCATTGTGCCTGCTAATTTATTTGTAGCGACGGCTGCTGCAGGTGAAAGACCAGCGAAGAGAAGAGCAGGCAAGCCGATTAGACCCCCGCCCCCAACGACTGAATCGATAAAAGCGGCTAGAAATCCGAATAAAACGAGTATGAGTAACAATTGAAAATCAATATCTATAAACACATTCCCATCCCTTTCTTATGTGTTACTACCGTAATAGTAACATAGTATGTTATGATTGAACATAATAATATTTTAAAAGGAGGACGCTATGGAACAATTAATTATGCAACTCAAAAATATGGGGTTTACGGAATATGAAGCAAAAGTGTTTGTTTCACTCGTCGAACTAGGAATTGCGAGTGCTTCTGACGTTAGTAAACATTCTACAGTGCCACGTGCACGAGTGTACGGCATTTTGGACCAACTAGTAGAGAAAGGTATCGTATTCAAAGTCGAACGTGAAAAAGCGACGTTGTACAATGCAATCGCTATTGATTTGTTGATTGAGCAAACAGCTCAAAATTTTGAACGTAATTTACAGAGAGCAAATGAACAATTGAAACAACTCGAACGGAAAAAGAAAGCACCAGTCGAACCACAAGTACGGTCGTTACAAGAGAAAGAAACAATTGTACAGTATTGTATTCATTTACTTGAAAAAGCTCAACATACGATTTTAATTTCGATGTGGGGAGATATGTATGAGACGCTTCAACCGCATATCGAGAAAGCGAATGAACGGATTGGTGTGAAAGGTTTAACGATTCAAGCAGAGCATACGATTGAATCGATTGATCACCATCGTTCCACGACGTATACGAAAACAGCGATGAATCCGCATTGGTTTATTATTTCAATTGACCATGAAGAATGTTTGTATGGGTCACCCGTTTCTGAAAGGAGTTCGGCTTTTTTAACGGATGATCCGATGCATGTGTACATTTTAGAAGATTATATTTGGCATGATGTGTTAGTGAACCGATTAGTGAATCGTATGGATGAAGAAACAGACAGTTGGATTAAGGAAGAAAGAAAGGCATTCTTTAATCAAAAAAACCGCTAACGAATTCGTTAGCGGTTTCTTGCTTAGAAACCATTTTGTTTTTGGAACTGGGCAAGTAGTTGATCTAATTTTTCTTTTTCTTTTAAATATTGTTCAGGTGTTACAGACGTATCATTTAATAATGAGGCTAGGCGAGTGATTTCTTGTTGAATCATCTCTTTTGTAATTTGTTCTGTCATCATGTTAACTCCTTTATGTGTATGTAACGTAATTGTACTATTAGTCTCATGTTCTGTCATCTTAGAATAATGGTTGCAAATTCGTGACAATGTGTATTTTTCGTCGCTATTTTAAAGTGAGTTATGCTATTGTTAAATGGATAGAAAGTGAAGGTGTTCGATAGATGATGGAAGGTAAATTAAACTGGTTTGGTTTTATTGGTGTATTTGTAGGTTTATTTTTATTAGCACAACCATTTGAATCTTCACTGCGCGTTAGTGCCTTATCGAATTGGTATGCAGTAGGTGCAGGATTTTTCATTTATTTCATAGGTGTCGTATTTTCAACATTCGGCTTCTTGCGTGAAAAAACGAATTTGCGATGGATTAATATGATCGGAATTTTCGTCGGTTTAGCTATTTTATCTGTATTTATGTTTTAATAATGTGTAGAACGAGAAGTTACTTAGTAGATAAGTAACTTCTTTTCCTATTGTCGGAACAATTTTTAGAAGAGGGTGACTCAAAGGTGAGTAGGGAAGAACAAAAAAGAGAGCGCCGAAATAACATTATTGCAGTCGCTAAAAAACAGTTTTTATTACACGGTATGCAAAATGTGCAGTTGCAAGATATTGCGAAAGATGCGGGTGTGGGGATTGCGACATTATATCGTTATTTTCCAAATAAAGATCAACTCATTATTGCGGTTAACAATGATATTATGCAAGAGATGACGAATACGATTCATCAGATTGTCAGCGAATCTTTGACAGCTTTTGAACAATTAGATCGTTTACTAACATATTATATAGACTTAGCGGATGAGCCTGCGCATCAATTCGTTAAATTTTTTAAGACGTTTGAAATTTATAAAGACGAAGTATTAAATGATTCTGAAAATTATCAAATGTTTTTACATATCCGAAGAAATTTTGCAGATGTTTTATTACAATTAGTGGAAAATGGACAGCAAGATGGCTCTTTTCGAAAAGACATCGATTTAGAAGTGTTCGTATTTACAGCAGTACAAAATGTTAGTTACTTCGTTTCAGAAGCGGTGCTAGTAGAACATGATCCAACATTAACCGTTGATTTGAATCCGAAAAAGCAACTGCAACTTTTGAAAGATATGTTTTTACAATATGTAAGACCTTAAGTTTGACTTGTGTACGAAAAACATGGTACTTTTAATTATGAAAAGTGATAGTTGACTATCACTTTAATAAGGAGGAAATAAATTATGTCTCGATTATCAGGTAAAGTTGCAATTATTACAGGTGCTGCTCAAGGCATGGGTGCTTCTCATGCGAAAAGATTTATTGAAGAAGGCGCGAAAGTCGTTCTTACAGATTTAAACGAAGAAAAAGGTTTAGCATTCGCTAAAGAATTAGGCGAAAATGCACTTTTCGTTAAACAAAACGTAGCTTCAGAAGAAGATTGGAAAAATGTAATCGCGAAAGCGGAAGAAACATTCGGCCCAGTAAATGTATTAGTAAATAACGCTGGTATTACGTATGCGAAAAGCATTTTAGATTTATCTTTAGATGATTACATGAAAATTGTAAACATCAACCAAGTTTCTGTATTTTTAGGTATGCGTGAAGTAACAGCTTCTATGCAAAAAGCAGGTGGCGGTTCAATTGTCAACATTTCGTCAATTAACGGTTTAGTTGGTGGTGCAGTAGGTTACACAGATACGAAATTTGCTGTTCGTGGTATGACAAAAGCAGCAGCTCTTAACTTATCTGGATACGGTATTCGCGTAAACTCAGTACACCCTGGCGTTATCGCAACACCAATGATTATGCAAGAAGATGCAAAAGATAAAATTGAAGAATTCGCAAAACATATTCCATTAAAACGCGTTTCTCAACCAGAAGAAGTATCACAATTAGTTGTATACTTAGCTTCTGACGAATCAAGCTACTCAACAGGTGCAGAATTTGTTGTAGATGGTGGACTTACAGCTCAATAAGATCGTCTATATATAAAAGAGAAGCTATAGGCTTCTCTTTTTTGCGTAAAAAAACCTTCTCACTTTTTATAAGTGGGAAGGTTTTTCACTAATCTTTTTTAGGTATGAAAGGAATCTTATACCAAATGTTAACGAAGAATGATGTAATTGGCTCCATAATGAAGCGAATGCTCACGATAATACTTGCTGCAATGAAGCCTACGACGATTCCACCGAGTACATCACCAGGATAATGGTTTCCTACATAAATACGAGAAAAACCTGTTAAAAGGCCAAATAACACGGCTAGCGTGCCCCATTTACGGTGACGTAATAATAAACCGAATGCAATACCAAGTGCGCCAGCTGTATGATCACTCGGGAAAGAAGCATCGGCGTCATGTGGAACGAGTAAATTGATGTCTGCATGTGTAACGAATGGGCGTGCTTCAAAATAGAAGTGCGCAATAATTACATTAATCACGATTGCTAAAACACCTGCAATCCCTGCATACAATGCCGATTTTTTCGTATATGTATTTCCGAAGAGCCACATGCAAGCAAGAATCACCGCAAAAACGAGTAGTGCGCCGTTTGTCGTAGCAATCATGAACTTATCTAAAAAGGTCGTCCCATCTCCAGCGAGTCCATTAATTGACTTTAATAAATCGTAATTCAAAACATAACCTCTTTTCTAAAGTATATACAATCACTCAGTTTAGCATATACATTGCATTTTGCAATAAAGTAAACGAAACTGTCATAGGAAAAGTTTCTATGGAAGGATTGTTTCTTTTTGAGGATCATGTTTTTTAAGCAAAATGACGAATAAACTACCGAAAAGACAAAAAATACCGGCAAGGACAAAAGTGGAAACGTATGAATTTGAAAAGCTATACAATAAACCGCCACCATACGTTGCGACTGCTGCACCTACTTGGTGAAAGGCAACCATCCATCCGTACATCATCGCCGATTTTTTCATGCCGAATTCACGGCGTGTTAAGCCAATCGTTGGTGGAACGGTGGCAATCCAATCTAAACCGAAGAAAATAGAAAAAATAATGAGTAACGGAATCGAATTTTGTTCTAAGGCAAGAGGAAGTAATAAAAGAGATAAACCGCGGAAACCATAATAAATAAAAAGCAACCATCGATTGTCAAAGCGGTCGCTTAACCAACCTGATAAAGTCGTCCCAATCAAATCAAAAATACCCATAAAGCTTAGCATCGATGCGGCTAATACAATTGGAATACCGTAAGACATGCAAAAGCCGATAAAATGTGTACCGACAAGACCAGTCGTTGATAAGCCACAAATAAAGAAGCTACTAGCTAATAACCAAAAGGCACGGCTTCTCATACCTTCCATTAAGGAGAGCCAAACGAGTTTAAAAGGATTAACTTTTTTCTTCGTAGAAGTTGTCTTTTGTTGTTTTTCGATGTAGATGTTTCACCTAAAGCGTTCGTCCCGATTTGTTCAGGCCAGTCTTTCATGAAAAGGAGCAACAGTAAAAGTGTGACGATGCTTAAAAATAAAATAAGACCAATAGCATAGCTCCAATTATAACGAGCGATTAACGTCGCGAGAACAGGTAGTAAGACGAGCTGTCCCGTCGCGGTAGCGGCTGTGAGTATTCCGACTGCGAGCCCGCGTTTTTTAACGAACCAACGATTGGCTACTTGCGTACTTAAAACGGTTAAAAATAAACCCGAACCAATGCCGATCATAACGCCCCAAATGAGAATCAAATGCCATGTTTTCGTCATAATGAACGTTAAGCTCAAACCGACGGCTAAAAGTGCCATTGAATAAATCATCATTTTCTTTAGTCCAAATCGTTCGACAAATGCGGCCATAAAAGGACCTGAAAAGCCGTATAAAAATAAGCCGACAGCAAAAGCGAATGAAATCATCGAGCGACTCCAACCGAATTGTTGTTCAAAAGGCTCGATAAAAACACCAGAAGAAGAACGGATAATTCCAGCGACAATAATCGAGAAAAAACTAATCGCTAAAATAATCCAACTGTAGTGCATCTTTTTCATCATATGTATGCCTGCTTTCTTAAAAAATAGTATATGAAGAAAATATTATTAGATAATTCAAAATAATTCAATATTTATTTTTAAAAGTTTATTTTATAGGTATAAAAACTTAATTTGAGGGTATATGTCTTTTGTCGGACTTTTTCTCCTAGAAAAATTCAATAAACAGGTAGAGAAGAGTTAACTTTTTTCGACGATTAGTGTTATTATGAATTACGTTATCGATACATGTGAATTGTTCATCGGCTCACATGGAAGCAACTAGAAATGTTACATGGAAGGAATGTACCCATTTGAACTATAAATATAAACTCGCAACAGCAACACTTTTAGCTTTAACGACTATGACTGCACCTACAATGTCTCATACATACGCTCAGGCGGAGACAGTGAACGAAGTAACTAAACAACAAGTAAGTGATGCACTGACTTCAAATGCTTTTTTGAATAGCATTGCAAATGATGCTGCAACGATTGCAAATGATGCCGGTTTGTATGCCTCTGTTATGATGGCACAAGCAGCGCTAGAAAGTAACTATGGTCGAAGTGGGCTAGCAAGTGCACCTAACTTCAATTTATTCGGAATTAAAGGGCAATACAACGGGCAAAGTGCGTCTTTCTCTACAAAAGAACAAACGAAAGATGGCGATGTGTATCAAACTGTTGCCAATTTCCGTCAATATGCCTCATATGAGCAATCCCTGCAAGATTATGCAGATTTGCTATCAACAACACCTTATTATGCCGGTACGTTAAAAGCGAATACGATGTCATATAAAGACGCATTAAGTGTTCTTCAAGGAAAGTATGCGACAGACCAACAATACGCTTCGAAACTACAAGATGTGATCGATACGCATGATTTAACACGTTTTGATCAAGTAGCGGGGAAAACAATCATTACGAATGAAGATGGGACGACAACGACAAACTACGTAGCGAAAAAAGTGATTGCTGTCGTGCAAGGGGATTCATTGTCACGCATCGCTAAAACGTATGATGTAACAGTCGAACAGTTGATGGAATGGAACGGTTTGAAATCAACATTGCTTGCCATTGGAGATGAGTTGATCGTTTCGATTGATTCGAATTCAAAAGAAACTGTCGCGACAACAGTAAAAGAGCCGGTTGCGGCAATCGTTGAAAAGAAACCGGTTTATAAAGCAACGAAGAAATACAAAGTGAAACGTGGCGATTCATTAACGAGTATTGCGAAAAAACACCGTGTTTCTTCGGATGATTTAAAAGAATGGAATGAGTTAACGACTGCTAAATTAACGAAAGGTCAACAGTTAATTGTAGCGATTAAGCGTGTAGATACGAAAAAGGCGACTAAAAAATCATCTCCAGCTAAAGTAGAAATCGTGAAAAAAGATATGCCTAAAAAAGAAGCGAAAATTAAGCCACGTTATTATACGGTCCAACAAGGTGATTCTTTAGCATCTATTGCACGTGCTTTTACGACGACAGAAACGAAATTAAAACAATTAAATGAATTAACGACGAGTCTTGTGTACACAGGACAAAAAATAAAAATTCAATAGTAAGCCTAAAGCGAGAATTTTCAACGTTCTCGCTTTTTATTTTCTTTTTTAATAGCGAAAAATACATATTTTTTTGAAATAGGCATGTATAGCCTATAATAGAGATAAAAGAAAAAATGGTAGGTGATGATATGGAAGCAGAACGACGGAAAGACGTTCGTTTTACGAGAGATGTGCGGAAATATGATGCACGTGGATTTGACCGAAGAGGAAGGCATGAAAACCAAACGCCGTACGATGAAGATGGTTATGACGTGAGTGGCTACGATTTTGAAGGATTCAATCGGAATGGATTTAATCGTAGTGGCATTCATAAAAATGGCACCGCATTTAATCGTCAAGGTTATGATGTAAGAGGCTTTGATCACAATGGGTTTAATCGTAAAGGATACAATGTATCTGGATTTAATTCAGAAGGCTTTGATGAATATGGCTACAATGAACAAGGTTTCAGTTTGTCTGGGAACCACCGGAACGGAACTTTTTATGACGAAACTGGATATGATGTACATGGATTTAATCAACAGGGGTTTAATCAATTTGGTTATGACATGTCTGGCTATGATGCAAAGGGTTTTAATAAAAAAGGGTATAACGAAGCGGGATATGATGCAAGAGGCTTCAATAAAAAAGGACGTCATACGAATACGACGAAATTTGATGATGAAGGATACAACAAAAAAGGCTTCAACAAAGCAGGTTATAATCGAGCCGGTTTTAATAAAAAAGGGTTTAATGAAGCAGGGATTCATGAAAATGGGACAACGTATAATAAGAAAGGTTATGATGTGCGTGGATTTGACGCGCTTGGCTACGATAAAAAAGGATATAACGAAGACGGATTCGATATGTCTGGTTATAATCAGCACGGCTTCAATACATCTGGCATCGATCGTTTTGGGTTTGCAGAAAATGGTTTCTCAGAAAATGGCTTACATCGAAATGGGACATTTTGGGATGAAGCAGGTTTTGGTAAAGATGGCTACAATCAAAGTGGGTACAATCGCGATCATTTAGACAGAGGTGGCTTCAATGAACAAGGCTTTAATGAAGCGGGATTCGATGCGTCTGGCTATGATGCATTAGGCTATGCGAAAGATGGCTACAATCGAACAGGATATAATGAAGATGGATTCGATCGGTTAGGCTATGATGACGAAGGGTTCAATGAACAAGGCTTTAATGAAATGGGTTACGATCGTCGGGGGTATGATGCAGCAGGGGACTATCGACCATTTATGCACGATTATTTATCAACATATCATTATACGTTAGCCGATGTTACTTTTGAAACGATTGAATGGAAACACATTTTATGGCAGTTTTTTGAATTAGAACAGCCTTTTTACGTGTACGATCAAGAGAAGAGAATGGAATGTGTACAGCAACTCACACAAAATATCGTCGTAGAATTGCTGCGGATTGAACCGTACAGTAAAGGATTTGCACATCCGACGATTGCACTTGATTATTTAAAACGACGCCGAATCCTAACAGAAAAACAATATAAATTACTCATTTTCATGCAACGCAATGAGCATGTAACGCCGATCCATATTCATAATTTACGGAAAATCGTATTCCAAAAAATCGCAAAAATAAATCGAATATAACGAATAAGCCCTCGAAATCAAAAAAGATTTCAAGGGCTTATTTTAATAGTTTACATATTTATATTATGTAAACTATTAAATGCGAGTTGTCCAATTAAGCGGGGCTTCTAATCGACCGGTTTGCATATTTGTTAACGTATCATATAAAAATTGTGCGGTTTCTCCGATTTCTTCATTATGAATAATAAGTTCTTCTCCTTGCCAAAGAAGACGTCCGACAGGCGAAATGACAGCAGCTGTTCCGGTGCCGAATACTTCTTCGAGCGTACCTGCATCATGTGCTTGAATAATTTCATCAATGGTAATGGCGCGTTCTTCAATCGGGATATTGTTTTGTTTTAATACGTGAATCATCGATTCCCGCGTAATGCCAGGAAGAATACTGCCTGTTAAAGCGGGCGTGATGACTTTCCCTTCTATTTTGAAGAAAATATTCATCGAACCGACTTCTTCTACGTATTTATTTTCCTTGCCATCTAACCAAAGTGTTTGAGAAAAACCACGCGCATGCGCTTCTTTTGAAGAAATTAAACTAGAGGCATAATTGCCACTTGTTTTAGCTTCGCCAGTCCCGCCAACTACAGCACGTACGTATTTTTCTTCAACCATAATTTTGACAGGATTAATGCCTTCTTTGTAGTAAGAACCGGAAGGGGACATAATGATAACGAACTGATATTCCGTCGATTCATCGACGTCTAAACTCGCCTCTGTCGCAATAATGAAAGGGCGTATGTAAAGCGATGTACCAGGTTGCTGCGGAACCCAATCACGGTCAATTGAAACGAGTTGTTTTAACGCTACAAGTGCAAATGTTTCATCGATTGGGGGAATGCAAAGCCTTTCAGCAGAGCGATTTAAGC
>NZ_HE611064.1:57340-184427 GCF_000285595.1 Kurthia senegalensis
ATTCAGCGCCGCCGTTATATTGAGCATAATCTACATTAAAAATAAATAATAAAATGATAATAATAATCGGACAAGTTAGTAAAGGAGAAAGCCATATTTTTTTATGCGTTGCGTAAAATTTTTTACTGCTATAAAAAACGATGATTGTCCCAATTAAACAAATAATGGATAGCATCATTTTGCAACATCTCCTTTTGCAAATTTTTCTGCAATCCATCCAGTTGAAGCCATGACAACCATCGTACTACAAATAATGACGATGATTAATTTAATACCGATTATACCGAATATATCTTCATATTGAACGATGCCTACTGCAGCTGGAACGAAAAATAATAATAATTCGCCTGTTAAAAAGCTTGCACCTGCATCAATCCACTGAAGTTTAATAATATGCAATTTCAAACAAATAAATAGCAATACTAAACCGATAATACTTCCTGGTAGTGGAATCGAGAAAAAGTTACTTACCCAAGTACCTAGCAATAAAAAGCCCCATATAAAGATAATTTGTACGATGACTTTGAGTATTTTTTTACATTTTTCCATTGATACACGACCTTTAAAATTACAAAAACCACTTCTGGGAAGTGGTTTCCTTTCTGAGTTCTTATTTAGTGTACATGAAAAAAACATATTCGTAAAATACATAATAATTATCATTTGGATTCCAAAATGGAATGTTTTTGAATATAATGAATGAATTCTTGCATAGCACGTGAACGATAACGATTTTTTTTAGAAATGAACGCAATTTGCCATAAAATCGGCTTTTCTAATGCAATCGTACATACTTTTTCATGATTCACTTTTTCTGCAAATGGTTCTGGGAATAAAGCAATCCCTAAATTATGCTCGACCATTTGACTAATGAACTCCCACTGAGAACTTTCGAATGCGATATGGGGCTCGAATCCATAATCTTGGCATTCTTGAATAATCCGATCATGCAAAGTGAAATCTTCTGAGAAAAGGAGCAAACTTTCATTTTCTAATTGAGATACGGATAATTGCTGTACTTTTGAAAGGGCATGTTCTTTCGAAACGATTGCAACGACGTTGTTTTCCACGAAAGGCAGTACATCATAATCTTCGTCATGTGCAGGTAACATAACAAAACCACCGTCTAAATCACCTGAGAGAACACGTTCTTTGACGACATTGGCACCAATTTCATCTAATTGGAATGTGATTTGAGGAAAAAATTGCTGGAATCCTTTCATCAGTTTTGGGAAAAATAAAATACCGATGAGTGGTGGCATGCCTAATTTTAAATGTCCTTTTTTCAGATGCTCTAAATCTTCTAACACGAGATGCACTTCATCAACCATTTGAATGATTTTGAGTGCCCGTTCAAAAACGATTTCACCAGCGTCCGTTAACATTGTTTTTTCTTTGCTCGATCAAGCAATGTCGTACTTAATTCCGCTTCTAGTTGGCGAACCATTTTTGACAAAGTCGGTTGTGTGACATGTAATGTGTGCGCTGCCTTCGTAAAGCTTTGTTGTTTTGCTACTTCGGTAAAATACATAAGTTGACGAATATCCATAAATAACCTCCGAACCGCTTCTTAATAATTACTAGTATACGCCATTTCACGCAATCTTACTTACATGTAACAATAAAATCACTTTGAAAATTAAGAAAATTTTGTATAATAGAACATACATAAATGAGTAAGATAGGAATGAGTTAGATGACGATGTCTTTGCCAGTCTTTTTTGTATTTTTTTATTGCATCATTCTCATATGTATAAGTATGAGCGGACTAATTCACTATAAAAAATATAAAGCAGCTCTAAATGGAGAAAATGTAAAGCCGCCGCTTCTTGGCATGCTGTATACGACCCTACGCAAACAACGTGTATTTCGTACACTATTAGAAATATGTTTAAAGTTTGCTATTTATTTTTACGCTTATTTATTGTATCCAACGAGTCAACTAATGATCATCATCGCCTTATTAAGTATTTGTCGAGTGTATGTGTTATGGATGCCCATTCAAAAGTTAAAAAATACGAAGTTGGATTTCATCGTCCTTTTATTCGAGTTATCATTTTTAACTATTTTCACCGCATCTTTGCTCGTATATGAAGCATAGAATGAATGGAGAGGATTTTAATGAAAATTGTATGGGCTATTTTCGGGGATGAGGAGTTAATAGAAAGAGGAAAAGTGGATGAGTTTTTTTGGAAAGGGTGTCGCTTTGACGTCTTTGAAGAAGGAAAATGTCCGTTGACGATTCAATCAAACGTTAACCACGGTGTATTGATTGAAGACATCGCTACAGCTCTCAGTAATGCGATTCAAACTGATGATAACCAAATATTTCATACGTATATTACATCTCAGTCATATGAGGTGATTTTTTTAGGGCGTGACATTGAATTTCGTAACTTTGATCCAAATACGAAAAAGACGCTGCGTCGGTCAATGGTTCCGAAAATTGCTTTTATTGATGCTTTCATCTATGCTTTCACAAAATATGTCAACCATTTAGTTGAGCGGAACGAAATCGTACGAAAAAATAAGATGTACCAACGTCTTCAACAATTACTTCTACAATTAAATCAATTGACAAAATAGCCAATTCTAATGAATTGGCTATTTTTTTATGAAAACGTCACTTATAATATGAGATGGAGGTTGATGATTTGAATAAATTAGCTTGGTATGTGTCACTAGCGATTAGTTTGTTTGGCTTTTTACTAATCCGTTATTATTTTACGTTAAAGCCTACTGAAAAAATAGGTGAAATTAATCCGGCTTTCATTCCGGGGATTTTCCTTATTCCTTTCGTTTGTTTAAGCTTATTCATTACGTTCATAGTAGGTTCTGAATATTTTGCAGAAAAGCAAGCGCGTACGTATACGAAATACGCCTTATTCATGCTGCTCATTATCGTAGCAGGTGGTCTGCTTGAATATGTACAAGTATCAAATGATTTAGAAACATTCGGTGGCGGTGTAAGTGCACCGCACTCAAAATTATATGAGTTACTGATTTGGAATAGTTATACGAATGGCTGGTTTTTAAATGAGTCTGTCTTTTTCTTTATCCATGGAATCGCATTTGGACTCGGTATGTTAAAAAAAGTACCAATTGAAAAAAATAAAAACGCGTAATGTATAGCATAAAAGCAATTATGCTTCTTGTATTAGAAATAATTAGATTAAAAGAGAAATTAATTTAATATACAAGAAAAGTGTTTTTTGTACAAATATATTGCTTTAAGCACAATATATTGTTATAATAGACTCATCAGTTAAGTGATAAACATATTTTCACATAATGATTTTGCCCACTTAGTTTAATGGTAGAACAGCGGTCTCGTAATCCGCAGATGAGAGTCCGATTCTCCCAGTGGGCATATAAAAAATTCAAAAAGAAGCTCGTGATTAATCACGAGCTTCTTTTCTTTTTCAATATACAAATGTCATAAGAAAGACGTGTGTTTTATTACTTTGAAAAAATGGGTGAAACATTTATAATGAAAGACGTTGAAAGGAGCGATTTTATGCAAAAAAAGGCCTATGCCTTTGAAATTATTACGAATCGACCACTTTTAAGCTTTATGTTATGGATGTTAGCAAGCTTTATCCCCTTTACGGCGATTTTTATACGAGAGAAACGTATGTAATTAGTATTGCAACGGCCTTACTAATTAGTTTTTAATTTGTACATATTTTGCATCAACTTTATCGAATGGGCTCGTTTATATGTGGCTATCATTTATGATGACAATCAATGCCGTCATGGCCATTTTGTACGGCTATTTCTACTTCGCCTTCTTTACAGCAATGTTAATTGGACGCATCCGTAGTACGGCTGGCTTTTATATTATGTACGGTATACATATCGGTATTACGGTCGGTTCAATTATTGGGGGCTTTTTCATTAATACGACACTATATGTCGAACAAATCCCTTATATGGTACTCGTTGTGTTCGGAGCGATTTTAGGACCTTTCTATTTATATAGTAGAAAGCAAAATACGGAATTAGAAGGACAACTTCAATCTGCAAACGAACGAATTTCTGAATTAAGCGTTTATGAAGAACGTCAACGCATTGCGCGTGATTTGCACGATACACTCGGTCAAAAGTTGTCGATGATTGGTTTGAAATTAGACTTAGCAATTCGTCTTGTAGATCAAAAACCCGCACAAGCAAAACAAGAACTAAAAGAAGTTCGCCAGACGACAAGTTTAGCGTTAAAAGAAGTTCGAGAAATGGTATCGGATATGAAAAAAGTGAAATTGTCAGATGAACTGATCCAAGTAGAAGAGCTATTACGTGTAGCCAATATTGATAGTTCATTGAAAGGGACGTATAAACTAAAAGATGTACCATTAATTGTAGAAAACACGTTAAGCATGTGTTTGAAAGAAGCGATTAATAACGTCGTTAGACATAGTGAAGCAACAGCTTGCACAATCGTTGTTTCTCAAACGTCAAAAGAAGTACAACTTACGATTACAGATAACGGAAAAGGGTTACCGCCCTCTGTTGATCAGGCCAGTGGGAACGGCTTGAAAGGCATGAAGGAACGTGTTGAGTTCGTCAATGGAAAACTGACAATAGACACGACAACAAAAGGAACAACACTTACCTTTACCGTACCACTCGTAATCGTATACCAAGAAGGATGATTCGATGAAAAAGAAACGCTGGATTATGATTATTTTAATGATCGTACTTGGCATAGCAGCATTTACGTCACTTCAGCAAAATAAAAACGCAGAGCAAGACGTTGAAAAAATCATAAATGAACGTGACCAAATCGATCAAATTATCGTGAAACAAGAAGATCAAACGATTCAAAAAATTGTTGGGGTACAATCGGTTAAACAATATGTGGAAGAAACACCACTAGCCAAAATCGAAAATTTAGAACGCAGTACGAAAAAGAAATTTGTTAAAAAACCTCAGTGGACGATTGATTATAAAATAGGCAATCGCGTGTTGTATAGCGTAGACGTATTCCAATTGAAAAAAGAAGAAGCGTTATCTACAGAAGAAAATGATTATATTTTTTCAATCGGTCAACAATCGTATATGCTCGTATGGCAGCCTTATGAAGAAAGACTTTCACAAAATGAGCGAACGTTGCAACTACTTGAAAATAGTGTGAAATAATAAAAGAGAGCGTATATACGCTCTCTTTTATTATGATAAAAAAATAAAACACTTCAAATTGAAGTGTTTTATTTAGAAGTGGACCTGGTGGGGATCGAACCCACAACCCCCTGATTAAGAGTCAGGTGCGCTAACCAGTTGCGCCACAGATCCATATGTTTTATAAGTAATAAGTTGTTTCGTTCTCTTGAACAATTAATAGTATAGCACGATGAAAAATAAAAACAATAGTCTTTTCCCTATATAGTCAAGTTATTTTTCTTCGTTTTGTGCTTAAAAGCTGTTATTTATACGTATTTTCTGTTACAAACAATCAAATGCTCATTTTTGCTTTTTGAAAATAAATTATTTTTTAACGTATAGGCAACTACTGTTCTTTCAAAGAAAGTTATTCTAACAAGGGGAATACGATTAGGTAGTGGGGATTTCTTTTATAAAGTATTTCAATAAAATAAATACTGTAATAATTTTCCATATTGAAATGATACAGGAAAAGAATCGACTGTTTTGAAGAAGAATGTTTGGGAAAGGAAATCATAGTGTGCTACTATAATGTTGAACTGTTATTGTTGAAAGGAAGATTAATTTGAAATCACCATTTACATTTGAGCATAGTGCTCCGAATAATATCGAAAAAGGGAAACTATATCCTGCTGTCTTTTTAATGCACGGTATGGGAAGTAATGAACAAGATCTACCTCCGCTTCTAAATGAGCTTAAAGACCAATGTCACATTTTCAGCTTACGTGGACCTATCGTACAACCCCCAGGCTATGCCTTTTTCACAATTGAAGAATTCGGCAAACCGAATAAAGCTATTTTCGATAAAATTGTCATTCACATTCGTGACTTCATTGAAGAAGTTGTTAGTGAATATCCAGTCGATGCAACGAAACTATTCGTTATGGGCTTCAGCCAAGGTGCAATCTTATCTCAAACATTATCACTCGTACTAGGAAACGAAAAACTAGCAGGTGCCGTCGTTTTAAGTGGCTACTTACCTGAGCACGTACGCGATGAGTATTATAAACACGATGTGACAAACTTACCGATGCTTGTGACACACGGCACGATGGACTATATGCTTCCTTACCAATGGGGAGAAGCGACACGTGACTACTTTAAAGAACAAGAAGCAGACGTTACATTCCTTTCTTTCGAAGATGGTCATGGTGTCACACCAGCTGTACAAAAAGAAATTATTCGCTTCTTTAAAAAACATTTCTAATTATACATTCAGAGAGCTAGTATGCAGAGCATACTAGCATTTTTTATTTTTATGTTTGACAAACTTTACCTGCTTGCGTTAAGATAATATCAACTTATTCGAACGGAGGGTAGAAAGCTTTGAGAGCAAAGCTTCCCTTTAGATGAGTTGAGAAGAGTAGAGCATAGCTGAGAAATTGAAGAGTAAGAGTAGTAGCAAGTCTTCCTTTGAGAAGAGAGTCAGTGGTCGGTGAGAACTGAACGAAGGACCTTGTGAATGGACTTATGAGAGCATTTACGAAATGATGTAGTAAATGACGCCTCATCCCCGTTACCGGATGCTGAGTAATCAGATAGAGCGGGAGTTTTTTAACTCCAACTTGAGGTGGCAACGCGGTATATTCGTCCTCATGAAAGATTTTTCTTTCGTGAGGGCTTTTTTATTTCTCTTTCGATCGTACTAGGCGGTTCAACTATACTACGTTTAAAATTCTAAATTTTCAGTATAAAAGGAGTCGGTAGACAAGATGAAGGAATACATTGAAAAAGTGAAAAATAATGAGTCTTTAACGATGGAACAAATGAAACGAGCAGCAGAAGCGATTTTTAATGAAGAAACACCCGCTTCGATTATAGAACAATTTTTACGTGCACTAAGTGAAAAAGGAGAAACAGCAGACGAACTAGCTGCACTCGCAATCGTTATGAAAGAAAATGCGTATTCCTTACACGAAACACCTCAAAGCTATTTAGACAATTGCGGAACGGGGGGCGATGGAATTGGAAGCTTCAACATTAGTACGGCTGCTGCTTTCGTATTAGCTGCAGGAGATGTATACGTCGCAAAACACGGCAACCGAAAAGTATCAAGCTTAGCAGGAAGTACAGATACGTTAGAAGAACTAGGCATTCATGCAAACTTCACACATGCACAACTTAAACAATTGTTAGATGAACAAAAACTAGCGTTCATTTTCGCACCGTCGATTCATCCGAAATTGAAAAGAATCGGTCGTATTCGTCAAAAAATAGGCAAACCGACGATTTTCAACCTCGTAGGACCACTTGCGAACCCTGTAGCGCTTCCTACGCAGTATACAGGAATCAATCGCCCTGAATTTGTCGTAGAGTATGCCAAAGTCATGCGACTACTCCAACGTGAACGAGCTGTCGTTGTTAGTGGGGAACAAGGGATGGACGAAGCATCTTTATCAGGGATTAACCGACTCGCTATTTTAGAAAATAATCAGATTACACAAATGACATTAACTGCAGAAGATGTCGGGTTGCAAACGTATCCGCTATCTGCCATTAAAGGAGGCAATAGCCGAGAAAATGCACAGCTCATTCACCGTGTATTGCAAAATGAGCAAGGCGCTTATTTAGATACCGTGTTACTCAATGCCGGTATTGGCTTTTTCGCAAATGGAAAAACGACGACGATTCAAGAAGGAGTTCATTTAGCACAACAGCTAATTGCTTCTGGAAAAGCATATGAAAAATTACGAGCAATCATCGCTTTTAGTAAAAACTATGAGAAGGAGCATGCTTAATGACGATTTTGGAAACAATTATTCAAACGAAGAAAGAAGAAGTTGAACGATTAAAAGCACAACCGACGCCACTACCGATACAAAGAAAGTCACGTCCATCGTTAACGACATTGTTTCAAAATAAACAGTTGCAAGTCATTGCTGAAGTAAAAAGAGCTTCCCCCTCAAAAGGAGATATTAATATAGAAGTCGATCCGATTCAGCAAGCGATTCAATATGAACGAGCAGGTGCTTCGTGTATATCTGTTTTAACAGATCATCATTACTTCAAAGGCTCTTTTAAGGACTTAAAAGCGGTTTCTGAACATGTCGACATCCCTGTACTATGCAAAGACTTCATCATTGATTCTATTCAAATTGATTACGCGTATGCGAACGGCGCATCGGTCGTATTATTGATCGTTGCAGCGCTTCCTCAAACGAAGCTTCAATCTTTATACGCGTATGCGAAAAAGTTAAAATTGGACGTTTTAGTCGAAGTGCATAACGAAGAAGAGCTCGAGCGTGCACTGTCATTAGATGCTCGCTTAATCGGTATTAACAATCGAGATTTAAAAACATTTCACGTAGATTTAACACATACCGTTCAACTAGCAGAGAAATTCCCATTTTATGAAGACCGCTTCTTAATTAGTGAAAGTGGCATGAAGCGCGTTGCAGACGCTGCGTTCGTTGCGAATGTTGGAGCGAGTGCTGTACTAGTCGGTGAAACATTAATGAAAAGTGATGATATTGCTTATACGATTCAATCATTCCACGTTGAAAAGAAGGTTCGATAATATGACACGTGTAAAAATATGCGGATTAAAGCTTGTCGAAAGTGTCCACATTGCAACGAAAGAACGTGCCGATATGGTTGGATTTGTTTTTGCGAAAAGTAAAAGACAACTGACACTACAAGAAGCGAAACAACTTGCGAAAGATGTACCACCGTCTGTTTTAAAAGTAGGCGTCTTCGTGAATGAGCGACTAGAAAATGTTCTAACGATTGCGCAACAAGTCCCTCTAGATGTTATTCAATTACACGGGCATGAAACAAATGAATACATTCAAAAAATCCCATATCCGACGATTAAAGCGCTCGGTATTCGAACAGAGGAAGATGTGAAAAGCTTATCTAATTATCCATCTGCTACGTACATGCTCGTCGACGCACCAATCGCTGGAAGCGGTGAAACATTTAATTGGGCATTACTTAAAAATGTTCAACAACCACTTATTTTAGCAGGTGGACTTCACATAAATAATGTAGAAGAAGCTATTCGAACGGTGAACCCTTATATGGTTGACGTATCAAGTGGTGTAGAAACAAATGGCCAAAAAGATTCGAAAAAAATAAAGCAATTTATTCAAAGAGTGAAACAGGGAGAGATGACAGATGACAGAAGCGACGATTAAAAAAGGGCGTTATGGGAAGTTTGGAGGACAATTCGTACCGGAAACGTTAATGACAGCTTTACAACAATTAGAGCAAGCGTATGAAGAAGCAAAACAAGATCCAACGTTCCAACAAAAATTGAACGGTTATTTAAAAGATTATGTAGGGAGAGAAAATCCGCTTTACTACGCAGAACGCTTAACGAAAAAACTAGGTGGCGCAAAGATTTATTTAAAACGAGAAGATTTAAATCATACTGGCGCACATAAAATTAACAATGCACTCGGACAAGCGCTATTAGCACAACGTATGGGGAAAAAGAAAGTCGTCGCAGAAACAGGTGCGGGACAGCACGGTGTAGCAACCGCAACCGTTTGTGCGTTATTTGATTTAGAATGTATCGTCTTTATGGGAAAAGAAGATGTGAAACGCCAAGCATTGAATGTTTTTCGTATGGAGTTACTCGGAGCAACTGTCGTATCTGTCGACCAAGGTTCTGGAACACTTAAAGATGCTTGTAATGAAGCGCTACGTTACTGGGTCTCTAACGTAGAAGATACGCATTATATTTTAGGTTCCGCTTTAGGTCCTCATCCATTCCCTGCGATTGTGAGAGATTTCCAACGCGTCATTGGAGATGAAACGCGCCGACAAATTTTAGAAAAAGAAGGAAAACTACCAAATACAATCGTTGCTTGTGTCGGAGGCGGAAGTAATGCAATCGGGATGTTTACACCTTTCGTAGAAGATGAAGACGTTGCTTTATATGGTGTTGAAGCGGCTGGTAGTGGCATTCAAAGTGGCTTACATGCCGCTGCATTTGCTGAACTACAAGAAGGGGTTTTGCACGGGGCATACATGTATATTTTGCAAGATGAACATGGTTTCATTAAAGAAGCACACTCTATTTCTGCCGGCTTAGATTATCCAGGTGTTGGACCTGAACATTGTCATTTACACGATATAGGGCGTGTGCAGTATGATGCGGTCACAGATGATGAAGCACTGGAAGGATTACAATTACTATCTCGCACAGAAGGCATTATTCCTGCATTAGAAAGTAGTCATGCGATTTATTATGCCGCTCAATTAGCCAAAAAAATGAAACAAGATGAAATTTTAGTTATTTGCCTTTCAGGACGTGGTGATAAAGACGTTCAAACCGTGCAAAAAGCATTGGAGGAAAAGTAAAATGAAAACACTTCAAACACAAATTGAACGTATTAAAGCACGAGGACAAAAAGCGTTTGTCCCTTACGTAATGGCAGGAGATGGCCATTTAGAAGAACAACTTCTTTATTTGCAGCAAAAAGGAGCAACAGCGATTGAAGTCGGTATTCCATTTAGTGATCCTGTAGCAGACGGACCCGTCATTCAAGAAGCGGGGCAACGAGCGCTTCAAAACGGGGCGAACTTAACACGTATTTTAAAAGAACTTCATACGCTACAAGCGACGATTCATATCCCACTTGTCTTAATGACGTATTTAAACCCTATTATTCACTATGGCATAGAGAAATTTGTTCGAGAAGCGGAAGCAGCGAATGTAAAAGGGCTTATTATTCCTGATATGCCACTTGAGGAAGCCGATTGTATTCAACCATTTTTAATCGAAACTGACATCGCACTCGTCCAGCTTATTTCTTTAACGAGTCCTTTAGAGAGAATTAATAAATTAGCCGCTGCTGCAGAAGGGTTTATTTATGCTGTAACGGTAAACGGCACAACCGGTTCTCAAAGTCAATTCAAATCGAATTTACACGAGCATTTTGAAGTGCTTGAACGCGCGGCATCTATCCCAGTACTAGCAGGTTTCGGCATTTCTACGCCACAACAAGTTCAAGAAATGAATCAATACGTAGACGGCGTCATCGTTGGAAGTGCTATCGTCAAAGCATTTCACGAAAATAACAATTCACATATAGATGAATTGCTAGCCGCTGCTTCATCGCCAATTCGTTCGTAAGCTCTTTCGTTAAGTTTCGAATTTAATTTACCAATCAAAAAAGATACTTCCAAAAGTTTTATCTTTTAGAAGTATCTTTTTTATATATTCTTAGAAATTGAGGTTCAGTCTTTTATGAGAAGATTTTCTTTATTTTAATGATGACGCTGTATACCGTCGAACTGCTAGTGTAATGAGTGGTGGAACGAGGAAATATACGAATAGCATTCTAAATACTTGATACATCGTAATCATAGACAAATCTGCGCCAATCTCATGTCCGATAATACCCATTTGATCTACACCGCCTGGGGCAAGACTTAAAAACCCTGTTGCAATAGATGTTTTTTCAATCCATGGCATCCAAGTAGCACTAAGTAAAAAGGCTGTCGCAATAAGCGTAACACAACTTAAAATGCTGAGTGGGATAACGACTTTCTTTCTCGGTAAATCTGATGGATTCAGCAACAAGCCAATATGTGTACCGATTACTAACTGACAAATAGCCATAAACCAGTTTGGTAAAGAAAATGCTGAAATTCCGATGAAACAACTAATGAAAATCGTTCCGACAATTGGTCCGAGAATCGTCGGTGCGGGGACTTTCCACTTTTTAAACAATAAAAAATGGACGTAACATACGACGATATACAAAATAATTTTAATTAAAAGCGGTACATCGAAACGGTCATTTATTGGATTTATAAAGGCTGTTGGATTCGTTACAGCTTGTTGAATTGCTGGGATGTGTACAATTAATGGTACGAGTGAGACGATCATAATGACTCGAATCGTGTGGAAGAAAGCGACTACCGTAATATTAATACCACGCAGTTGTTCTGCCAGTGCCACAATTTGTGTCAAGCCGCCGGGGACACTGCTCGTAAGCGCTGTCGGGTAATCGACTCGACCAAATTTAGAAAGTAACCAAGAAAACAGTAAACTAATCGCAAAGAGGACGAGTGTTGTAACGAGCATGCTCGGAATATGATGAACCATACTTTTTAATATAGGTAATGTAAAAGCAGAACCTAGAGCATAGCCGATAATCATTAAACAATAATTACGTATTTTTTTAGGCCATTTCAGCGGGAGCGATGTTAGTTGGTTCAATAAAAGCATCGTAATCATCGGTCCTAAAAGAAAAGGCACGGGAATGCGGCATACATAAAAGAGTATCGCTCCAAATAATGAACATAGTAATGTAATAAAATAAGGATTCATAAGGGCACACCTTTCTAGCCACAATTATACCGATTATTCTTCGTTTCGCCAATTATTTTAAATAATATTATTATGTAAACTAATAAACGAATATAAAAAGAATTACTTTTGCTGATTTCTATCATAATAGGAATCAGTGAGTATAGTAAAAAATGCGATAACTGCAAAAGATATGTCGATTAAAAGCTTATTTCTAGCCAATTTATTATAAACTGTTTTCAATAAGGGCACTCCTTTAGTCAATGCTATTTTTAATGAATTACGAATGAAACATTTTATCGAAAAATGATTTCTTTTGTTTATTTACCCTCTCTCATTGTAAATATAGTAAAATACCTTTATCTTTACCGATTTTTTTCGAAAGGAAATGAATAATGACACGTCACATACCAATTGAATTTTCTATCCCTCAATTTCCGTTAAAATCTATTAATTGCTACATAACAGACAATGAACAGCAAACGATTTTAATTGATGCAGGAATTAACCATCCAGCTTTTAAAGATTTTTTCAAGAAGACAATTACAAGTGAAAACATGTCCATTTCATCACTCGATGCCGTTTATTTAACGCATCATCATGAAGATCACGTCGGGCTTTTACCGTATGTATTGTCGAAAAAAGAGCTTCCTGTTTACGTTCATAAAGAAGCGTTACCTCGCTTGCGATATGAAGAGGATTTCTTATTAATGCGCATGCATTTTTTCGAGCAGTTGTATCGTAACTTAGATTGTTTAGAAGATGCCGAGCAGCGTTTTAAAAAATTACAGAAAACGTACGAAAAACGACATGAATTAAAAATAGATGCTGATTTTCGAATCATCGAACCGAATAAACATCTCGGTCGGTTCCAAGTAATTCATTTACCAGGACACTCCGAAGATTCTATTGGATTTTACGATGCGATAGCACAAGAAATATTCGCTGGAGATGCTTTATTAGCTCAAACATCGACTAATCCAATTGTCGATCCAAACGTGAACGGTGAGTATGTTCATAATAGTTCGCAACAAAGAAATACATGGACGAAACTTGCTAATATGCCGATTCGTACATTGTACGCAGGACATCAGCAACCGATTAAACAAGTTGCTGCAGTCGTTTTTCAAAAACAACAGAAATGGTTAGCGAAAGAACAAAAAGTACTTTCGCTTTTAAATCATCCGATGACAGGAAGAGAAATTGCTCAAACTTTTTACGGTTCGTTGTATAAAAAACAATTTTCACTTATCATGTCTGAAATGGTCGGTTTGTTAGATCTTTTAGAAAAGAAAGAACAAATTATAAAAATCGTAGAGAAAGGACGGTATATTTTTATGAAACGATAGGCACTATGCCTAAAGATAAATATTCTGAATATTCAGATGAAGCTTCGCTAAGAACTTTAATGAATGTATTCGTGCGTAAAAGGCGATTTCAAAAATGCGATTTTCCTATTCATTATCCAACTGCTGAAATAAAAATTTTGGGAAATTTAGTACGCTATGAATTTCTTTCTAAAATGCAAAAAAAGCATCATTTTTTAAATAAAATAGAAAAAGGTTCCCAAATGTATATTTGGGAACCTTTTTTGTGGTAAAATAAGATGAATTATGACGGAAATAAAGAGATTGAGGCGAGTATTTATGAAGAAAAATCCAAAAGTACTGAAAGATTTTTTGATTTATTTAACAGCAATTAAAGGGAAATCGAAACGAACACGTGATGAATACGAATATGACTTAACCTTGTTCTTTAAATTTTTAATCGCATTAGAACGCGATTTAGATGTGACAAATTTAAAGGAAGTATCCATCGATGAAGTAGATGTCATATTTATGCAAAAAATTTCATTAGAAGATATGTATTTATTTCTAGAATATTGCGAGGAAGTACGGAAAAATAGTGCAGTAACACGTGCTCGAAAAGTAGCGACGTTAAAATCATTCTTCAAATACTTAAAAACGAAAAACGTTTAATTGATGATAATCCTGCAGAACTTTTAGAAACTCCGAAAACGAATCGAAAACAGCCTGTTTATTTGAAGTTACCCGAAGCAGAGCAGTTTTTATTACATATCCCATCACGCACGCATTATTACCGCGATATGTGCATGATGACCTTTTTATTAAATATTGGTTTACGTGTAACGGAATTATGTAACCTAACAATGAAAGATGTCAAAGATCGTTACATTACAATCGTCGGAAAAGGTGGAAAAGAACGTCGTATTTACTTGAATGATCGTTGTATGGAAACATTAGAGGATTATTTACAAAATGAAAGACCTGCTTTAGCTAATAAACTTGGCACAGAGGCATTGTTTCTATCGCAAAAGGGAACGATGCTTACGAGACAACGCGTAGCAAAAATCGTAAAAAGTATTAATGCCGCTTCAAAGTTAAACATTGATCATCTAACGCCGCATAAACTTCGCCACACATCTGCGACAATCATGTACCAAAATGGTGCAGACATTAGAAGCTTACAACAAATTTTAGGGCATTCTAATTTGTCGACAACACAAATTTACACGCACGTTGAAGATGAAATGTTGAAAAAAGTGTTCGATAATAACCCATTGAATCATCGTACGACAGATTCTGAATAAAAATTGAAAAATAATGTTTTTCGTTTTTATTTTAAGAATACGTATCAAAACAATGATATAGAACTTTATAGCTAATAAAGACATATATTTTCAGTTCAATCTATTATTTCATTCGCCTTTTTTACTGTATACGTAGGGAATTAAGTTAATTTGGAATATATTCCATTGACGCTATGACATAAATTTGTTATTATTCTACTATTATTTTAAAAGAATATAGACCTTGTATAAATTCAAGAATATGGCTTGAAAGTTTCTACCAGCTACCTTTAAATAGCTTGTCTACAAGGATTGAAAAATAAACATGCTATTTTTTAATTCTGTTTGTAAAGTAACTTTGGCCTCGCATTTGCTCGGTCAAAGTTTTTTTGCATTTATGACACCTATATACTTTCTTTATATCTTTTAATGACAACTTCATAAGTAGGAGATTAGATCATGAAAAACTTTTTCAAATTCGCGGAACGTAACACAACGTACAAAAGAGAAACGATTGCAGGGATTACAACATTCTTATCAATTGCATACATTTTAATCGTTAACCCGCATATTTTAGCTCAATCTGGTATGGATCAAGGAGCGGTATTTACAGCAACTGCGCTAACAGCAATCATTGGTACGTTATTAATGGCGATTTTAGCCAACTTCCCAATTGCAATTGCACCTAGTATGGGATTAAACTCAATTTTTACTTTTAGTATTTGTATCGGTATGGGCATCCGCTGGGAAGTCGCTTTAACAGGCGTATTTATTGCTGGTGTCATTTTTATGATTTTAAGCGTATTAAAAATCCGTGAAAAAATCATTAACATTATTCCGAAAGATTTAAAATTCGCTATCGCAGCAGGAATCGGTTTCTTCATTACTTTTATCGGTTTGAAAAATGGTGGTATTATCGTCGGAAACAAGGACACATTCGTTTCAATTGGTAACTTAACATCTCCAATGACGTTACTTGCCATTTTAGGTTTAGTTATTACCGTTATTTTACTCGTACGTGGGATTAACGGCGGGATTTTCTACGGTATGGTTATTACGACAATCGTTGGTATGTTCTGTGGCTTAATTGAAGTACCAACATCAATTATCGGTAGCATTCCGAGCCTTGAACCTACATTTGGTGTTGTGTTCAGTCATTTTGGTGATGTGTTTAACATTGAAATGGTCACAGCTATTTTCACATTTTTAATCGTTGCATTTTTTGACACAGCCGGTGCTTTAATCGGTTTAACAAGTCAAGCAGGTATGATGAAAGATAACAAAATTCCAAACATTGGAAAAGGTTTATTAGCAGATTCAACTGCAGGTGCAATTGGTGCTGTTTTAGGTACATCAACACCTGCAACGAGCGTTGAGTCTTCAGCAGGTATTGCACTTGGTGGACGTACAGGATTCACAGCCATCGTTATCGCTATTTGTTTTGCGATTGCTATGTTCTTCTCTCCATTAGTTAATATTATTTCAGTCGAAGTAACGTCAGCTGCATTAATTATCGTTGGTTCATTAATGGCAATGGAAATCCGTCGTATTGATTGGTCAAAATTAGAAATCGTTATCCCGGCATTCTTGACGATTATTATGATGCCACTTACTTCTAGTGTCGCCATCGGCATTGGTGTAGGATTTATTTTCTATCCAATTTGCTTAGCAGCTCAAAAACGTTTCAAAGAAATTCATCCAATTATGTACGTTCTTTGTATTTTATTTATTTTATATTTTGCATTCATTCTTTAATGTTAGTAAAAAGAACTGCCTCGGCAGTTCTTTTTTTGTGACTTTGATAGGTGTAAAGATATCGTTTTGGATTAATTAAATGAATGAATGAAAAAATAATAATTCTTTATATCTAGTTTATGGTAAAATAGTTTTAGTTAAATAAACCGGTATGGAGGGTTCTATATTGCCTATGAATGAACAAAATGATAAGAAAGTTTTATCCTCTACAACTATTTTAAAAGCAATGAATGAAGCGCTCATTATTGCGGTGACGGATGATAGTGGGAAAATATTGTCCGTCAACGATCAATTTTGTAAGATTTCTCAATATAAAAAAGAAGAATTAATCGGGGAGAATCATAGTAAAATTAGTTCAGGCTATCATACGAAAGAGTTTTTCGAAGAAATGTGGCATACGTTACTTGAACGTAAAACATGGTCTGGTGAAATATGCAACCGTGCTAAAGATGGTTCTATTTTTTGGTTGAAAACGACGATTATCCCAAGTTATGATCAATTGAAAAATCAAATGCACTACATTACGATTCGCACAGATATTACAGAACGTAAAAATATGCCTCATTTAAAAAAACCGTATACAATTGATAGATTGACTCGCTTAGGTAATGGACGCTCACTTGATATGCACTTTAATAAAACGCTCGCCACAGACAGTGCTGAAACAATCTCAGGTATTATTATGTTGGATTTAAGTCGTTTAAAAAAGATTAATGATAGTTTTGGGCGCTCTATTGGGGATTTATTTATATTAAATGCAATAAAAAAAATTAAGCTTACTTTAAGTGAAAATGACAGAATTTTCAGATATAATGGGAAGAAGCTCGTCATTACGACAAATGAATTTAAAGTTCCTTTCCTTACCCAACAAATCATCGCTATTTTTAATCGCCCATTCACCATCGAAGAATATCACTTTTATTCGAATGTACATATAGGCGTTGCAATTTTTTCTAAAAATGGTTTAACGATTCAACAATTATTGAAAAATGCTGAATTAGCATTAATTGAAGCTAAAAAAGAGCATGGTAATAAAGCATTGTATTTTAAAGAGTCGATGACGACCATTTTTACAGAACAACTCGATATAGAAAAAAGGCTTCGAATAGCACTTCATACGAACCAACTCACGTTATACTATCAGCCGAAATTTGAAACGAAAACGCATCAATTAATCGGGATGGAGGCATTGCTCCGTTGGTACGATCCCGACTATGGTTTTATTCCACCGGATAAATTTTTACCGATTGCTGAAAAAAATGGTTTAATGCCACTTATTGATGCATGGGTATTAAAAACAGCCGCTGAACAAATGAAAGAATGGCTCAATCAATTTCCGCATCTTCCACTACGAGTAGCTGTTAATATTTCACCATTGCACATTCAAGAAAAAATTTTATTTGTTTCGTTGAAAATATTTTACAAGAAGTACAATTGAAAGCGATGTATTTAGAAATAGAAATTACGGAAAGTTCATTCATTAATGAGGCAGACAACGTATTACAAACGATTTTAGCTTTGAAACGGTCTGGTATTTCGATTGCAATCGATGATTTTGGTACAGGTTACTCTTCTTTAGCGTATTTGAAACAATTTCCGATTGATACGATTAAAATTGATAAATCTTTCATACGTGGTATAAAACAGCATTCAAAAGATGCTTCTATGGTAAAAGCGATTATTCATTTAGCACATATTATGAATATGGACGTCGTCGTAGAAGGGGTAGAAACGTTAGAAGAGTTGACGATTATTACGTTAGCGAATGGTGATATGATTCAAGGCTATTATTTTTCTCCAGCGCTTGCAGTCGAAAATTTTTACAGAATTATTAAAAGTGACGCATGATTCTATGCATCGCAAATAAAAAAGAGATGCCGAAGCATCTCTTTTTTATTTATAGTCTACTTTATAATCTTCCGAAGTAATCCAGTTTAATTTACGTTCGAAGATTTTTAAGAATGTTAAGTTGAGTATGATTGGTAGTACAATAAATAAGGCTAATGTAACGATGACATTATAAGAAGTCCAACCTTCTAGCGATAAGTATTTTAACGGTCCGACAAAGCCAGCTAAACCAAAACCAGCTGAATAAGGATCCCCTATAATTTTAAATACGCCTGCAAGTGCACCGAGTATAGCAGCTGTTAAAATAGCTGGAAACGCAATTTTTGGTTTCATAAAGAAATTACGCATTTGTATTTTAGCAGAAGCAACATGAGCTAAAGCGGTTCCTAAGTTGTTTGCACGGTAAGAAGCAATCGCCATCCCTACACCTGAAGCACAAACGCCTAAGTTCGCTGCACCTGCGCCGATGCCTGAAAGCATAATCACCGTCGCAACCCCAATTGTTGAAATAGGAGAAAGAATTAAAATAGAGAAGATCATCGCAATAAGTGCACCCATTAAAATCGGTTGTAATTCCGTTACATATTCAATTCCGACACCTACATAATCCGCTCCTTCTTTTACGTAAGGAAGAATGGCCATCCCGATAAAACCAGGGATAAACATTGATAGTGCTGGCATCGCAAGAAGCGTCCAGTCTTTTAGCTTCGTTCCTAAGAACATTACGAATCCAGTTGCTAGACCTGCTGTAATCCCGATGTTAATAACAACACCAATGCCTGCCATTTTCATTCCTTCATCTGTAAAGGAGACGACACCAGAACCGACCATCGTCGCTAATCCAATTGAACACATTTGAATAGGTGTTAGTTTAAATTGAATACCGACCATAACCCCGATAACAAGAGGGAGGCAACTCATCGCTAAAATCGAAATATTTAATATAGTAGATAGTAAAGGTACATTCGGATAATGTGCAATTACTAATTTTAAAATCTCTCCAACGAGTGCATTTGGAATTAAACAAACGACAATTCCAAGACTCATACCTGTTAGTAGCTTACTAAAAAAATCTTTCATCTAATCATTCTCCTTTGACGATACCGTTTAGCAGTAAAGTTGCGTTGTTTTTAAGTGTTTTTAGTATAGGAATTTTTTAATTATCCGTCAATATCGAATTTTCTGAAAAATTAGTTATGAAAACATAAGTGAGCTAAATTGTGTTTTTTGTAGATAATATATTCAGAATTAACAGAATATATTTTATAATATGTAATATATTACATAGGGATATAAAAGCTTCACATTCTAAAAACAGTAGAAAAATGCTTGGAAATAAAGGTTTTAATCGATTTGAAAAATAATTGTATATTGTATTTTACATATTTTTTAAAGTTCGCGTCATAATACGTGTACTATGTATCTTCATTAGAAGTTAATTAATCAAAAAAGACCGCTATGATTTAAAGTCATAACGGTCTTTTCGATAAAACGAATGTTTTGTACGTATTTATTTAGAATGATGTTTCATGTTTCGTTCTTCCGCGAGCTCTTGAAGTAATAACTCGTGCTGTTTCGGATCGTATTCATTTTCCCATTTAGCAACGATTACTGTAGCAGCAGAATTTCCGATAATATTTGTGATGGCACGTGCTTCAGACATGAAGCGGTCTACACCGATTAAAAGAGCAATTCCTTCTACTGGAATCATCGGGAATGCTGCGAGTGTTGCAGCGAGTGTAATAAACCCTGAACCTGTCACCCCTGCAGCTCCTTTAGATGTCACCATTAAAATTAACAATAAATAAACTTGTTGCCAAAGTGATAATTGAACGTCATACACTTGAGCGATAAACATCGCTGCCATTGATAAGTAAATAGCTGTTCCGTCTAAATTAAAGGAATAGCCTGTTGGAACGACTAAACCAACGACTTGTTTAGAACAACCAAAGCGTTCTAATTTTTTCATAATGAGTGGTAATGCCGATTCAGATGAAGACGTTCCTAATACGATTAATAATTCATCTTTTAAATACACTAAAAATTTGAATATGTTAACATTTGCAAAGTATTTTAAAACGAGTCCTAAAATAACGATGACGAATAATGCCATTGTAATGTATACACAAAGCATTAAAGCGCCTAAATTAATAAGAGATTTCATACCGAAGTTCCCAATCGTAAATGCCATCGCTCCAAAAGCAGCGATAGGAGAGAAGCGCATGACCATCCCTACAATTTTAAAGAAAATTTGAGAAGTTTGTTCACACAGTGTAATGATTGGTTTTACAGGTTCGCCAATAGAAGCGGCAGCTAATCCGAAAAATACAGCACAAACGAGAACAGGAAGTAGTTCACCATTTGCTAAAGAACCGAAAAAGTTTTCAGGTAATATGTTCATAATAAATGCTTGAATGGAATTATCTTGTTCTGAAGCGGCTTTCGTATATTGACTAATATCGCCACCTGCAATTTTAGACGTGTCAACGCCTTTCCCAGGTTGGATAATATGTACGACGATAAATCCAATAGCAAGAGCAATCGTTGACATGACTTCAAAGTAAATCAACGCTTTCAAGCCGATGGAGCCGACTTTTTTCATATCGCCCATACTACCAATACCAATAACGACTGTTAAGAAGATAATCGGTGCGATTAACATTTTAATAAGTTTAATGAAGATATCTGCAAGTATTTTAAGCTGTGCGCCGAACGTTGGGAATATTGCCCCCACAATAATCCCTAAGACGATAGCAACCAACACTTGTACGGTAAGATTTTTGAAATTTATTTTCATTTTTCCAAACCCCTTTGTCTTGTTTGTAAAACGCTTACATTATGTAATTTAGTACATAATCAAAGTATTTGGAATATTGTGTTCATAATGTTTATTTTGGTCTTTTTGGTCTTTTTTATTTAAATGGATTTTCATTCATTTTTTTAAGGGGATATGTTACATTGAAATGGGCGATACCCTTGTCATAAGGCAGGGGGGTGAGAAGATGTTCGAAACCTTTTGCATTGCTGTTATGTTGTATTACGTACCATTGATTTTAAAAAGAGTTCATTTTGAAATATCGCGAGATGAACACGGAAAAGTTCGACGTACGTTTAGCTATAATGCCCGTGCAAAAGAAAAAGACTCCAATTCAGATGAATAGGAGTCTAAGTCAAAACATCAGTTAAACCGTCGGGAAACGGTGTGACTAAGCAACGGTTATTCAATCACTTATGATCAAAGTAATCCGTTTGTCCGAGTCGTAATCGGATCTGGATAAGTCGCCTAGAAGAAGATGTTCGCGCATCTTCTTTTTTTAATCTTAACATCATTTAAATGGAAATTCAACGAAACGATTCCTCGCTCATTTAGAACGGTATGATTCGCTGTTATACAATAAAAAAGAATCGCTACATAGCGATTCTTTTTACTTATTTTGCTGCAGGTGCTTGAGGAAGTTTCGTTAATAATGATTTTTGATCTTCTTTTAATTTTGCAGTTAATTGTTCAATATTTTTCAATGCTTTATCACGTTCAGCTTTTTGAGCTTTTACAGAAGCGGCTACTGTTTTATCCCATTCTGTTTGCGCTTTTTCAATGTATTCTGAAGCGATTTTTGTCGGTTTCGCAGTTAGTTCTTGTGTTTGTTGTGTTACTTGTTTTAATGTCGTAAACCAAGTTGAAAGTTGTTCTGTTTGTGCTGGAGTCGCAACTGATTCAAAGCTTGTTAACAATTGATTTTGCCATTGTTGTAATGCCTCATTTGTTTTCACTTCAGCAGCTTTAAATGTATTTAACGCTGTATTGAATGTCGTTTTTTGAGCATTTAATGCTTCAATCGTACGTTTTTCAATATCCTCTTGTACCGTATTAATTGTTTTAACGCTGTTTAACCAGTTGTCCCAAATTAAATCTACACTTTTCGTTAATAGTTCGTTTGCCATATGAATGTTCCTCCCTGAAAATAATGTTTTTTTGCGGGGAGTCTTGGCTGTCATTTATTCTTTGGTGTCGTCCGCTGAATCCGTTTCTTCCTCTTTCCTAGATAAAATAGAAGGTGTGAAAAGAAACGGGTTGTACAATTTAAAGAAATTTGTAATCAACTTTTGATATTCGTCAAAAGAGCCTGCCCAAATGTCCAAATACTGTTGACCTTCTTCTGTTATAGCATATACACGTTTTGCTGGACCGTTTTCATCTGTATTCCATTCTGATGTAACGAGTTCGTCTTTTTCAAGTTGTCTTAAAATCCGATAAAAATTCCCTCGATCAAGAGAATCGATTCCGAATGACGTCAGCTTCTCCATCAATTCATATCCATACGCGTTAAAATCTCTTAAGTGCAGTAAAATTACAGGCACTAGAAAATTTTTAGGTGCGCCAGTTTTTGGTTTTTTGGTAGACATATGATCACCTCTCTTCAAATTACTTATAAGTGTAATTTACATCTATATGATTTTTTTGTCAACTGAAAGATTTTAGATAATTTATTCAGTAAAAAATAATTGAAAAAAATACATTATGTGGTAAAGTTGGAATTGTACTACGACAGATTGATAGGAGGAATTCAATTGGCAAATCAAACTTCTTTCGATGCTTTTTCCGTTTGGAAAGATTTATACAACCAGACAGAATCAGCATTTCGTGATTCAATTCAATCCACTCTTGAACAACCTGCCTTTGCAGAAAGTTTAGGAAATATTCAAAAACAGTACTTACAATATCAAGGTGTCGTTAACGGCATGACAGAGTCTTATTTAAAAACACTGAATATTCCGACGCGTGATGAAATAGCGAGTCTCGCAAAACTTGTTATTAATACGGAATCTAAAATAATTGATTTAGAAGATCAATTAGAACATATCGGTGACCGCAGTGAAAATAACGCAAAAGAAATTAAGCTTTTAAAGTCATCTGTCGGGAAACTAGACAAAAAACTTGATACGATCATTGAGTTACTTTCTAAACAACCGAATGAAACAATTCAAAAAGCAACTGTGGTCAATGCAGCTACACCCCAAAAAACAGCAACGAAGACACAATCAACTACGACTGTAAAACCATCTTCACAAGCAAAAAAATAAAAATAGACGATTTTTAATCTAATGGAGGTTTTTGTTGTGACAAACGGAGTAAAGACACCCCCAGGTTTCGAAGAGTGGCTACAATCATTTAAAATTCCAGAAGAAGGCTTTTTAAAAGAAAATGTTGATAAATTTACACGTTTTCAAGAAGTAATGACGACAGATGCCGAACCACAAGTAGGTCAAACACCGAAAGAAACAATTTGGACGAAAAATAAAGCATCTCTTTATCATTACGCACCAGCGAAAAAGAAAACAAATCAAGTACCGATTTTATTCGTTTATGCGCTTATTAATAAAGCGTATATTCTGGATTTATATCCGGGGAATAGTCTTATTGAGTACTTAACAGATCAAGGACACGACGTTTACCTACTTGATTGGGGTGTAGCAGGTTACGAAGATCGTCATATGAAACTAGACGATTACATTTTAGATTACTTACCGCATGCAGCGAAAAAAGTATTGCGTCATTCAGGTGCGAAAGAGCTTACGCTATATGGTTACTGCATGGGTGGAACGATGACGGCTATTTTTGCTGCTCTGTATGCGAAGCTTTTGCCAATCCGAAATGTCGTATTAATGACATCGCCAATTGATTTTTCAGAAGCGGGATTATATACGAAGTGGCTTAATAAAGAGACGTTCCAATTAGATAAGTTAGTTGACGTACTCGGAAATATTCCATTTGAGATGATTGATTACGGAAATAAATTATTGAGTCCTATTTCAAATTCAATGGGAACGTACATTAATTTAGCAAGCCGTATTGATAATGACCAAGCTGTCCTTAATTGGAAATTGATGCAAACGTGGCTCAATGATGGGGTTCCTTTCCCGGGAGAGTCATATCGTCAATGGATTCGAGACTTTTATCAAGATAATAAATTAATTAATGATGAATTGACGGTACGAGGGCAAGACGTTCGCCTGCAGCATATTACAGCGAATTTACTTAACATTTGTGCTATGCGTGACAATATCGTGATGCCACATCAAATCCAAGCATTGAATGAAAAAGTATCGAGTAAAAATAAAACATTACATGAAGTACCGACTGGTCACGTATCGGTATGTACGGGGCGTTACGCGCAAAAAGAGATTTATCCATACGTTAGTGAATGGTTGCATAACAATTCTAAATAATAAAAAACAGGAGTCGCTAAGCGATTCCTGTTTTTTATTTCGTTATTCGTTGAATTTGTTGTAAAAGATCCGTCTGATGTTGTTTTTTAAACGTGTCGTATAAAGGGATAAACGTTCGTTTCCATTCTTCCTTCTCTTTCTCCGATAAAGTGACAATTGTCGTACCGTACTGTTTCATCGCTTTCAAATCCGCTTCATTCATCGCTTGCGCATTTTTCTCATTCCACTGTGAAGCTTCATTCATCGCATTTGTGATGACCTGTTGATTCGTTTCCGATAAACTTTCCCAAAATGATTCATTCATTAAAACACCGTATCCGAGAATCCCATGATTAGATAATGTAATATACGGTTCTTTTTTGTAAAAGCTTTTCGAAAAAATATTCGAGAGCGTATTTTCTTGTACGTCTATTTTCTCTTCATCAATCTTTTTGTTCACTTCATCAAAAGAAATCGCATTCGTACGTGCCCCTAAAAGCATTCCTTGTTGAAGTAAAATGTTGCTATTCATCGTTCGCATAGAGCGCCCTTTAAAATCGGATACGTGTCGTATGCTTCGCTCGTTTGAAATCATTTGTTTGAAACCATTTTGCCAAAAGCCTAAGCCATGTAAGCCTTCTTCTTTTGTTTTCGATAGGAGTTCCTTGCCAATCGCACTGTTTAAAATAGATTGTACTTGTTGTTCATCTTTAAATAAGAAAGGAAGGTCAAGTACTTCCCAAGAAGGGACAACGGTCGAAATTTTAGAATAAGTAGGGGCAATCATTTGAATTTGATTTGTTTTTAATGCATCCATTTCCGTTTCATCATTGTATAACATACCATTCGGATACAATTCAACACGGATTTTGCCATTCGATTTTGATTCGACTTGTTTTTTAAAATAAAGAGCTGTTCGTCCTTTTGGGGTGTTTTCAGCGACGACGTGACTGAAGCGGATTGTAACAATCTCATTAAGTCCAACTTGCTCAGCATCGTATGCTGTTTGTTGTTTCGTAAAATTAGGGTATGCGATTAGTCCAATAACGAGACATAAAATAATACCAGCTGATCCGATGTACATACGCATATAGTTCACTCCTTACACTTTCAAGTTTCCCTATTTTAACACGGTATTCATGATAAAATGATACTAGTTTATAAAGGGGATGTCATCATGCAGCATAGAAAGTTATCGATGAATGGGAAAATCGTTGCATTACTTTATTTCATACTCGCTTTTTCTTTTTTAGTCATCGGCATTTTCATATTGAATAACATACGAACGAATCAGCAACAAGCTATGTCAGACAGAGCAGAAGTAGTTGCTCAAACAGTAGGGAAGCTGACGGTTGTGACACAAACATTAACTAATCAAACGTTATCGAATCAACGACGCGCAACTATTTTAAAAGGGCCGATAGAAAATGTTCGTTTATCGAATGAAGCGAAGTATATTGTCGTCATGACGATGGACCATATTCGTTTAACACATCCAAACGAAGGGCTTATTGGACAATCTTCTACGTCTGGGGACATAGAAGATTCTTTCACTGAACACTATTACACTTCAATAGGAAAAGGGGAATCAGGGTATGTAGCGAGAGCATTCGTTCCAATTATGAATGCGAATCATGAGCAAATAGGGGTTGCGCTCGTTGGCTACGCGATTCCTACAATGTATGAAATCGTCCGTTCATTGAAAGTGGAAATACTCATCGGAACGATGATTACGCTTATTTTCGGTGCGTGGGGTGCTTTTCTCGTCAGTCGTAGTTTAAAAAGGGAACTATTAAACAATGAACCACATGAAATTGCGAAAATGTATATTGAACGGACAGAGACATTTAATGCGATGCACGAGGGAGTCATTGCGATTGATACGACGTTTTGTATTACTATTTTTAACGATAAAGCTAAACAAATATTAAACGTAAAGGAGCCCAACTTAATCGGTCAAAACATTTATGATGTTTTACCAGACTCTCGATTACCTGAAATACTTGATTTCAATCAACCTATTTACAATAAAGAATTATTGATTAATCAACATACGATTTTATCGAATCGTGTGCCGATTGAAGTGGAGGGGGAGACAGTAGGGGCGATTGCGATTTTCCAAGATCGTACGGATGTAAAGAAAATAGCAGAGGAACTCACAGGCGTCAAAGAATTCGTACAAGCGTTACGTGTACAAAATCATGAACATAAAAATAAAATTCATACCGTAGCGGGCTTGATAGAACTCGGCAACTATACGGAAGCGCTACACTATATACAAGATGTCAAAATAGAACAAGAAAAAATACATCAATTTTTAAATGAGCGGATTCAAAATAAAAATATAGCTGGTCTATTATTGAGTAAAGTGAATCGAGGAAAAGAACTCGGAATTCAAGTCGAAATTGATAATCAGAGTATGTTGCAGTACTTACCAGAAGCACTTTCGTTAAATGATCTTGTTATTATATTAGGAAACTTAATTGAAAATAGCTTTGATGCACTGCAACTAGCTTCTATTGAACCGAAAGAAGTGTTATTAAGTATTGACCAAAATGAACAAGTTTTAACAATTCTCATAGAAGATAACGGCATCGGGATGAGCGATGTACAAATAGAGCGGATTTTCAATAATGGCTATACGACAAAAAATTCGAAAAATCATGGCATTGGTTTGTATTTAATCCAAGAAATTATACAGAAAGCGAACGGAACAATTGATATTCAAAGCACAGAAAAAATGGGGACGAGTATCGTGTTAACTTTTGAAATGTAGGGGTGGAGTGTATTGTTTAAAGTACTTTTAATAGAAGATGATCCAATGGTTCGACAAGTAAACGAACAGTTTATTGAAAAGGTATCCGGTTTTGAAGTGATCGCTATTGCAAAAAATGGTGTAGAAGGTGTTCAAAAAACGGTGGAATTACGACCAGACCTCGTTTTTATGGACGTATTCATGCCGAAGCAAGACGGAATCGAAAGTTTGCGTCAAATACGGGAAAAGGGACTTTCTGTAGACGTCATCGCCATTACTGCAGCGAATGACTTACAAACAATTGAAAAAATCGTACATCTCGGTGTATTTGATTACATTATGAAACCTTTTTCATTCGAAAGATTACAGACGGCGCTCATGCGTTATCGTCAATTTAAACAAAAGACAGCACATAAAGAAGCGTTTACTCAAAGTGAATTAGATGAGTTGTTGCATTATCCAACAACTCATGCGCAACATGAAAATGAATTACCAAAAGGGTTAAATAAAGCGACTTTAGAAAAAATTATCGCACATATTGATACGCAAGAAGCGGCCATTTCTGCAGAACAAGTGGCAAATGGGGTAGGGCTTGCTAGAGTAACTGCACGTCGATACTTAGATTACTTAGAAAAACAACATATCGTCGAAATTCATATTCAATATGGAGGGGTAGGAAGACCAGTCAATCAATATCGTTTACTTCCACATACGACATAGGAGGTACTTTATTTGAAAATTGTGCGTAAAACGAGTTTTACAGAAGCAAATGATCATACATTTACGATTTGTAATGCGAAAAATCAGCTTTACTATCGTACAAAAAAGAAATGGACGTTTGCACGTTTATTTAACTTGATTTCACTATTATTTTCGGAAACGTATGATTTGTATACAGTTGACCATCAATTAGTATGTGCGTATCGAAAAATAAATCGTACAACGTATAAAATTGGGCATCAAAAAGTGGCCTACGCGTTAAAAAATGGCGATCGTACATATACATGGCAATCTAGCACGAATACGTATACGCTGTATTCACGTTATATGACATCTATTTATTTTAAAAAGAATGATGAAATACCTGTAAATATTTCATTTCATTATACGTCAGAATTTAAAGCTGAAATGGAAATAAATTTACAACCGATGAATGAAGCGGATTTGGTCGTTGTTATGAGTATTTGCATCAATGCGTATTTTCAACGTAATATCGATGGGAAATTATTTTAAAATGAGTAAACCAAAATATATGCGTATATGCATATACACATATATCCGTATACGCATATACGCTCGCATAAAAGTTATTTAAGAAGATACGCTTAAGGTTCAGCACACGAATCAACTCAACTGATGAAATGATATAAGTACATAATTCATTCATAAAACACGACAATAGTTAAGCGTATAAATCAAGTAGCATGAAGAAAACAAAATACTGCATACCGTGGTATGCAAAGAAACGATTAAAATGTACGGGAGTTAAAAACCATACATTTTAATTTTAAATACTCAACTTCCTCTAATATATATTATGTAAACTAAATAAAATAGAATAAAGGGTTAGCGTTCTCCTTCTTATATTTGGGCTAACTATTTATAAAATGCCAAACTTCCTGTTCTTTCTATTTTTATTTTATTTCGATCTTATTACGCCGTCTATTTTCCATACGTAAATGTAGAATAAATTCCATATGAAAATCGAATCCGTTTTCGTACAAAATCCGCTTCGTTTTATCCAGCCTATGAGCAAGTCGCATATTTTTCTCATTCTAAATCATACATTTTGAGTAATATGATGTTTTTTAGAGCGAAAAATGTCTTTTCTTTAAAATATGCCCTTTTTATCGTTATAGAACAAATGTTCGTTTTCGCTTTTTTTACCCCGCTTCTGTATAATGGTATAGACTACAAATCGAAAGGTTTTGAGAACATGTCTAACGTAGAAAAATTATTAACGAACGCAAAAGAATTAATGACACAATCCCGCTTGAATCAAGCAATCAATATGTGTACAGCAGCAATTCAAGAAGAACCTGCAAATAGTAATATTTATCGCCTATTAGGTGAAGTGGCATACTTAATGGAAAATAAAAACTTAGCAATTGCCTCTTACTTATCTGCCCTACATATTGAAATTGCGAAAATCGAACATTACGGCTTAACAGAGCAAACGCAACCGATGTACGATCAAATTCCGGATGAGATGAAAAAGGATTTACCTGTAGTAGGCGCATTCCTTTTATTCTATGATACGAATACGTTACGTAACTTAGCACATGCCGTTGCGGACTACGACGAAAATGCGGTAAATAGCGAGGAACAACTACAACTATTTAAACAACTGTATCGTCATCAGTTAATGCAAAATCAAGAAGGTTTCCAAGCGTTATTAAACGAAAACAATTGGACAGAAAAAGAATACAATGAAAATGAAGAGTCTTTCTATATTCCGATCGGTAAAGAACTTGCTGAAGCTTGGGTTCGTTGGGATCAATTAGAAAGTCTTGACGTAGGACGCCTTTATTTCGGCACAGAGCCCGCTTCTAAAGAAGAGAAACCGAAAGAGGAAGATAAAGACTTAGAATCTGTTAATCGCCTATACAGCATGCTATTTAGTCAATTACTGCAATATGTTGATCAAGATAGCGTTCAAAAAGAATACAATGCGATGTTAACAGGTGAAAAAGTAACGATGAACGGTAAAACGGAAGTATATGAACATTCCCTTTTACAAAAAATCGCTTCACTTACAGGTAAGCAAGGTTTACTCCTCGAGTTATTAAAAGAATTAATTCGTACGAAGACGTCTTATTCAACAGACGAATTGGATGCCAAACTAGCAAAATCTGAAGAAGATAGCTTAACGACATACAATCAAGTGATTCCTATGCTAAAGCAAATGTATAAAGGCTCTGAACAACAAAGAATCGATGCATTAGAGCGTGATTATAAATTGTATTCATTTACGAATAGTTTATTAATGGATTTAACGATGATGTTAAATGATAACGAAGCATTATTAACACGTTTAGCAATCGTTTCACCCCGAAATGAACGCGAATGTGATTCAACAATATTGCGGGTACTATTTAAGTGAGTTATTCCCTACTAACTAAATAATAAATAAAAAGAGCAGTTCCTTATAAGAGGAGCTGCTCTTTTTATTTATTGTATACATTAAATTAATGATTTTACGACTTTCGCCATTGTTTTTCCGTCTGCTTTACCGGCAAGCGCAGGTTTCGCAATTTTCATTGCATCACCCATATTCATGCCTTTTGTAATGCCTGCATCTGTTAAAACTGAAACGATTTCATCTTCTGATAATTGTTTCGGTAAGAAAGCGTGTAAAATATCCAATTTACGTTTTTCCGCTGTAATTAAATCTTCACGTTTTGCTTGTTCAGCACCTTCAAGTGCTTGCTCAGTTTGTTTCACTTCACGTTGAATAATCGCTAGTTCATCTTGTTCTGAAACAGGAGCGCCTTGTTCTTTCGCTTGTAAATCAATTGCTGATTTCACGAGAGTTAATACGCCTTTTTTCAACGTATCTTTATCGCGCATCGCTTGTTTTAATTGTGTAAATACTTCATCTTTAATCATGTTTATCACTCCTATGCTTCTATTGTAGCACTTTTAAGGAATACGACTACCCTTTTGACTCGGAGCTCATTAAAAAGAAGCGTGTTCAATTGTCATTTGTTTGAAAAACTGTGCGACCATCTGCGTTCCTTCTTCCGTTCCAATAGACTCTGGATGAAATTGTACACCGTATATCGGATAATCCTTATGTCGAATCGCCATAATCTCTTGGTCATCTGTAGACGTCGCTAGTACGACAAGACTGTCTGGTAACGTATCCGGATCAATGACGAGCGAATGATAACGCATAACCGTTGGATGTTCTGAACATAATTGGAATAACGACTGTTTTTCTTGAATCACCAAATCCGAAAATTTTCCGTGCATAATTTGCTGTGCACGTATAATATGTGCTCCGAAAGCTTGACCAATTGATTGGTGACCTAAGCAAATACCTAAAATAGGGAATTCCATATACAACTGTTGAATAATTTTTAAAGTCATCCCCGCTTCATCTGGCGTTCCTGGACCTGGGGATAAAACAATCGCTTCAGGGTTCATTTGTCGTATGTCGTCAATCGTACATGCGTCATTTCGTACGACATGTACGTCATAGCCTAAACTGGCGATTTGTTGGAAGAGATTGTACGTAAATGAATCATAATTATCGATTAATAAAATCATTTACAACACCTCCAATAACGCTTTCGCTTTATTAAGTGTTTCTTCATACTCCATCTTTGGTATCGAATTATAAACGATACCGGCCCCTGCTTGAACGTATGCCTTTTCATGTCGGACGACCATCGTACGGATGGCAAGTGCCATATCCAAATCACCGGAAATCGATAAATAACCGACAGCCCCTGCATACACACCTCGTTGATGCGTTTCAAGCTGATTGATTAGTTGCATTGCCCGAATTTTTGGAGCCCCTGATACCGTTCCAGCAGGTAATGTCGTAGCTAACACGTCCATCGGATGAACCGTTTCTTTTAAATGACCAGTGACTTCCGATACGATATGCATTACGTATTTATATTTTTCAATCATCATATATTTTTGAAGTTGTACAGAACCGATTTCACATAGCTTACCAATATCATTTCTACCTAAATCAACGAGCATACGATGTTCCGCTAACTCTTTCTCATCTGCAAGAAGTTCTTTTTCGAGCATTGCATCTTCTTCAGCTGTTTTTCCACGCTTCCTCGTCCCCGCAATTGGATTAGTCGTCACATATCGATTCGTTACTTTTACAAGACTTTCTGGAGACGTTCCGAGAATCGTGTAGGAATCAAATTGTAAATAATACATATACGGTGAAGGGTTACTTAAGCGCAATTTACGATATAAGCTCATCGGGTTCCCTGTAAAGTTTGATGAAAAGCGCTGAGACAGCACAATTTGAAAAATATCGCCTTTTTGAATATGTTGTTGACTTCTTTGAACGATCTGACAAAATTCCGCTTCTGTCGTAGAAGATTCAAAGTGAAGCGGTTCTAATTCATCTGCCGGAATGAGTGTCGGATGTTCAATTTGATAAATCATCTCGTCAACACGGTCGGCTAATTCCTTTTCTGTCATCCCTTCATGAAACAAATCAATCGCAACAATAGATAACGTCGATGTTACGTGATCCAACACGATAAAAGAATCGAAAAAAAGTAAGTGCACATCAGGCATATCCAAATCATCTCGTAACTTATGACCAATATCCTCATGTTCAAAAGCTGTTTCATACCCGATATAGCCAATCGCCCCTCCGTAAAATGAAAAAGGATAGTTTGTCGGTTCATTTGGCATTAATTGTTTCATTACATCAAAAACGGACTGTGTATGTTGAATGTTTGTACCGTCTTTTAATTTCTCTATTACATGTCCATCTTGACTAATAAGCTCTTTTACTGGATTTGCTGCAATAAATGAATAGCGACCGCTTTCTTCGTACTTATCACTTGATTCGAACAATATTTTTTCTTACCATATAAAGAATGATATAACGAAATCGGCGTTACTAAGTCTCCTGGGATCTCTTTTTGAATATACGTTGCTGTTCTCTGCTCTACTGTCATATGAATCTTCCTCTCTACTCTAACTCTGCTCGGCTAAAAAATCATAAAAAAACTCCATAGAGAAAATTTCTCTATGGAGGACGAAGGATTCCGCGGTACCACCTCTGTTATAGCAATAAGCTATCACTCGTACATAACGGTGTACGACCGAATTTCCATACTATCATTCAGGAAACTACTCAGAGGCCCATTCGCAATTTGTAAATGATTAGGCTTCCACTATCCCTAACTCGCTCACATTTACCGACAATTGTTACTATCCCTCATCAACGCATTATCATGATTATATACAGTGTAAAATAAATTAATTAATTTTTCAAATATTTTTATTTTATTTCTGCTGTACGTTCAGGATTTTGGCAAAAGCGTAGCATATAATGAACGTAACGACGATTCATTGTTATTTGATGTGTCAACGATTCTTTAATTACTTCGTAAAATTCATTTCCAAGATCCGTCCCTTTAAGTTCCCGCTTCGTACGACGTTCATCAGGCCATCTTCCGACGATGTATTCTAATTCTTCAAGTTCCCACGAAACGTTATATAAGTAACCGTTAGAAGGCGCCCAGCCGTAACGATCTAACAATTGTTTTTCAACATCTGCCATCGAAAACGTACTCCGCGTTTGAGCAATGTTGAATACCATAAAACGCACGATATCTTTAATCGAAATTAATTTTGAAAAATAGCTGCGAAAAGCTTCGGGTAACTCATGGCTTGGTTTCGGTGGCTTCTCGCCGTTTTTTGTCAAATCATAATAAAAACGGTCCAACACTAAAACAATTTCACTAAATCGAGATTCATAAAGCTCTCGGTAACGCTGCAGACGATTTAACCCGATTTCCGTTATTTGATAACGAACTTTACGTCCCTCTGTGTAACTATCTAAAGCACCTTCCCCTTCTAAATTTTTAGCTACTCGCGCCACATATTCATAGCCGACCGTTCTACCGGGGAACGTTTCTAAAAAATTAAAATATACTTCTCTTGGATATTTTGAACTTTCTTTCGTTTCATATAAGAAAAATAAAGCGATCGTATCTTTTACACTGAAGCCGACTGCTTGCTGAAATGTTTTTTCTTTCATCAAAATCGCTCCTTTTTAATTAATTTTAACTGTAGAAGCATAACTTTTTTTAGAAGCATGCCCTGTTGTATCATAAAGTATAACACTCGCTTTGTAATTTTTAGCTTTCTTCAATACTTTCGTCGTAAACGAGGTTGTTGTAGACTTCCCAACATATATGCCATTTAAATACACTTTCGCATACGCGTAATCAGGTGTCCCCTCTACTTCCCATTGCACGAGTGCTCGTTGGTTCGTTGCTACTTTCACACGAATATTTTTTGCAGGCTTTGGAGGCGTCACATCTTTTAACGTCGTAAACGACAATGTTTGAGGTGTTGCGCTAACGCCTTGCGTATTTAAAGCCCGCACTTCTATTTTTTGTTTTTATTCGCAGTTAAGTTCGGTATCGTCAACGAATTATTTGATGTACGGTATATTTTTTTACCATTCACATTTACGTAAATGGTTTTCCACGTATCGGTCGCTTTTCGTTCAAATGTAAGCGTCACACGATGATCTTCTATATGTTGAATATGAATATCCGATACTGCGGTCGATTTTTTGTCTGTTTTATAACTATAAATAGGCATACCATATCCGTACGTTTGGTCATATCCCTTCGTACCTAAGTCTTTTGACAATCCACGTAATTTACTTTTAATCGTCGTAGGAGAAATATACGGGTACTGTTGTTTTAATAAGGCAACCATCCCTGTTATATACGGTGTTGAAAAAGAGGTCCCATACGCCTCCCAAAAATCGCCCGTAGAAGAAAGCGTGACAATGTCTTCTCCAGGTGCTACAAAGTCAACACCTGCCCCTCTATTCGCAAAATTGCTAATTTTTTGTTTCTTGTTAACAGAAGAAACGGCAATGACTTCTTTGTATTTAGCGGGGTACGTAATTTTCTTTTTTCCATCGTTTCCTACAGAAGCAATAACGACGATATTTTGCTCTACCGCTTGTTTAATCACACGATGCAAAGCAGGAATATCCTCGTACAAACCTGATGAAATCGTAATAATGTGTTCTTTATTTTTAATGGCTTGTTGAATCGCTTTTACTAAGTATTCGACTTCCCCTACTTGTGTACCGTCCTTGTATTTGTAAGAAGTTAAAATAGCTTGTGGGGCTACGCTAATCATCGTATACGGAAAAAGATTTTTCGTAAGAGGTTTCGCATTGATGATCCCGGCTACACCCGTGCCATGTCCATTTTCTACACGATCAAAAATATCTCCCTCGTTCCACTTCGTACGTAGAACATCTTTCGTCACTGTTACACGTGTTTTTACATTCGGCAAAAATCCACTATTTTTATTAATACCGGTGTCTATAACGCCGATTTTCACTTTTTGCCCAGCAATCCCTTGTGCCCATGCATCCGAAATATGAAGTTGTTTCAATTGGGGGCTTACTTTCTCTGACGTATACAACGCATTTGCATGACTTGTCATCGAATTAGCTATCAATAAAAGACCGACCGTAACACTTACTGCAATTTTTTTCGAAAAATGACATTTCATCTCGTTCGCCTCCTTTTCTTTATTATACGAAATAACACATGAAAAAAGGAAGCGTACACTTTAAAAGCATCGCTTCCTTTTTTCACACTCTTTTAATCGATGAATTAGAATTCAACCCATATTTCGTTACAATCCGCTCTATTTTATCGCCAATTGATTTCGTCAGCAATAAAAGAAAAACAATGTTAGAAAGTGCATATGTAAACGTATACGGTAAAGCCGTTACACTCGCTTGTAAGTAGCGGGTCAACGAAAACCCATTTTCATAAGATAACGTCGTCCAAATATCCATCATAAAGGAAAATAGCACGCCTGTTAAAATACCGAAAATAATGAGCGGTACTTTTTTCATCATCCACTGTTTTTTACCTAATAGCCCCGCAATAAAACCAATCGTTCCCCACGTAAACATTTGAAAAGGTGTCCAAGGACCTTGTCCAAATAAAATATTGGAACAGATAGCTGATAAAGCGCCTGTTAAGAAACCTGCTTCTGGCCCAAGTTTAAACCCGGTAATTGCTGTAATTGCCGTAACTGGCTTAAACGCAGGGAGCCAAATAAATGCCGCACGCCCAACGACAGCAAGAGCTGCCATAACAGCGATAATCATCATTTCCTTTGCATCGGTCTTCCGCTTCTCAAAACGAACGAAAAAAGGAATACACGCAATGAATACGATACACATCGAAATCATATTGTATTGTTTTTCTTCTAAAAGAAAATAACCAACATACAAGACGACTGGAATAACTAAAAATAAAAGAATCCCGGTAAGTAATTTACGCTTCAACGTATGCACACTCCTTTTTTGCATAATGAATGAGCTGAGGTAGCGTTGTCGCACCTTGTATCCACTGGCGCGTCATCCGATGAACGGCTGTCGTATAAAAATGATTGCCGGTGAAAAAAGAATTTGTCGGTGCACAACTAACGATTTCTCCATCGAAAAACAAAGCGGCACGGTCTGCATACAGTGCGCTAAATTCTAAATCGTGCGTCACGATGAAAATCGTTTTTCCTTGTTGTTTTAACTGCGTTAAAAATGTTGCAAGTTGTTGTTTCGAATCAAAATCCATTCCTTTTGTCGGTTCGTCTAAACAAATGATACTCGGGTTATTCAATAACACTTTTGCTAAAGCGACTTTTTGTTGTTCTCCACCACTTAAATCGTACGGGTGTTGCTCGAACAAATGCGTAATCTTCAATTGTGCCGCAATAGCTCGTTCTTTTTGTCGTTTTTCCTCTTCAGACATTGTCCAAACAGACGTCACGTCCTGTAATTCTAAAAGAACCGTTTTAGCTGTAAAAATCGTTTGTGGATTTTGCGGACAAATCCCAATCCATTCACGGTAAACTTTGGATTTTTCATATTTTTTAAACGGTTTCCCATACAATGAAACCGTGCCACCCCGACTCTTTAACAAGCCCGTCATCACTTTCATTGCAGTCGTTTTACCAGATCCGTTTCCTCCGAGTAATGTAAAGATTTCTCCTTCATACAATTGAAGAGAAAAATCTCTCAATACGTCTTGCTCATGCATGCTATAGCTAAAATGACTATTTCGAATTTCTAAAGCAATCGGTCGTTTTTCGGTGCGAGTCGGATTTTCTAAAATTTCTCCTTTCGGCAACTCGTGACGAATCCATTCTTGTCCTTGTTGAATCGTTAAGGCGACATCTGCCACAGCCTTTTGAAGCGTATATTGCAGCTGTACGCTTGCCGGGAAACTAAGTTGAAAAGCAGGGACGAGTTGTTCTGTTTTCATTTTACGAATAACCGCTCGTGGCGTATCGTTCGCTACGACTTGCCCTTCATGTAACACGATGATTCGATTCGCAATCGAAAATAACTCTTCTAAACGATGTTCAATCATAATGACTGTAATCCCAAGTTCTCGTTGCAGTTGATGTACAGTACGAATAAATTCCACTGCCGCAATAGGGTCAAGTTGTGACGTCGGTTCATCAAGTAGTAAAACATCAGGTTGCATAACCATGACACTCGCTAAGTTCACGAGTTGCTTCTGTCCTCCTGATAATGTTGCTGTATCATCATGGAACCAATTTTGAATACCGAAGTAATGAGCCATTTCAGCTACTCTTCGTCGAATTTCATTCGTCGGCATACCGAGATTTTCTAAGCCAAACGCTAATTCATGCCACACTTTATCCGTTACGAGCTGTTGATCTGGATTTTGCATTACATAGCCAATTCGAGTCGCTTGGTCACGCTCAGACAATGTGTGAAGCGGTTGCCCATCAAATACGATGCTCCCTTCTTTTTCTCCAAAAGGAGCGATTTCTTGCTTCAACTGTTTTAATAAGGTCGTTTTTCCACAACCAGATAATCCACATAAAACGACAAATTCTCCGCGTTCTATTTGTAAGTTTATTTCGTTCAGTGCTGGATCTATCTTTTTTGGATAGGTGAACCGAACGTCTTTAAATTCGATAAATGCCACGTAAAAGCCTCCCATACGTATAACGCAATAAAATACATCGCCATCATAAAGAATGAACTATAATTTATGATAGATAAAATAGAAAATGACATTTTAGCAAATGTCGGATAAAAATAAAAACATCTTGTTTACTCCAAATGAAAACGAGTTGCACGATTAAAAAGAATAAAAATGGTAATGCGTACTTCGTATCCCGCTTCGACCATCGATAAATGGCAAATGTCGTACGTCCTTTTAACCCAAACCCCCTTGCTTTCATAGAATGACTACTTTCCATCGCATTTTCTAAAGCCCACGTAATTAAAATCGATAAAATGCGCATCGCTGCTTTTAAACGCTGTATGACATTCCCTGTAGAAGGGTCTAGCCCGATTGCTTTTTGTGCGCTCACAATTTGCTGTAGTTGATAATTCAACAATTGAATGAGGCGCATCGTGATTGATAGAAGCAACGCAAGTTTCGGTGATACGTTTCCGAATAAATAAATAAACTGATCGGTCGTCATAATTTTACTTAAAGCATTCAGCCAAAAAAACATCGCTAAAAACAACACACTCATATTGATACCATATGCGAGTGCCTCTAATGTAATCGCTTGATGGTTCACGTAAAGAAGCGGCGTTTCACCGTCGTGTGAGATGAGTGGATTCACGAGTGCTGTGACAATACCAATTGGAATAAACCATTTTAATGATTTAACGAAACTACGCCAATCAAGTAAGCAATTCAAGACGACACTACTAATGAGCGATAGAAGTAAAAGAAGTGGATGCTTCGTAAACATCGTCAGAATCGTCAAACTAACAAAATACGTGAATACTATAAAAGGATGCATTTTTGAGAAAAACATCGTCGTCGTTGTCTGCATGTTAATAGCCGATATCCTTTCCGAGATTCACTGTATATTGCCATGAAATACGATCATTTTTCTTCACTTCATAACTGGAAACACCTACATTAGGTGCTTTGCCGTTAATCGCATACATCCAACCTGAAAGAGAACCCGCTTGTCTTTCGTAAATGTGCTGAATACCTTTTACGTATATCGATCCGTATTTCGTTTCCGTCGCCCCTGTATAATCTACATGGATACTATTCATTTGAAGTGCCTTCCTCGTTACAGTCCAAGCCGTATCTCCTTCTTCAATAGTGATTTTCGTCTGATTTAAAATCGCTCCATCACTCGGAACATATTTTTCGGATTGTATACCTTCTGGAAGTAACGCATAGTTCTCTTCTTTTAACAGCGTATCAACACGTACTGAAACGAAAGCATACTCCTTCGTGTCAGGCTTTTCTATCGGTGCATCTTGTTTCGGTTTCGTTGTCACAACATTTGTCGTATTTGAAGATGTTGTCGTTTGCTCTTGTTTTTTTGATGTCGTCTCATCTTTCTTTTTAGCCGATTCAACGTCTTTTTCTTTTTGGCTGCTGCCTTTTTCTCTTCTTTCTTTTTCATGACAGAGGTACGTTCTTTTTCTAAGCTTTTTGGTGACGTACTCACGGATTCTTTTTTAGCTTCAATCGTTTTCTTAGATGATGCATTCTGTGTTTCCGCTTCATTTCTTTTCGAAAATTGCTCTTGCTGTTTCTCAACTGGTATGACGGTCTTTTGAGTTACAATCGTTTCGTCTTTTTTAAGTTCTTCTGTTTCTTTATGAGCTTTTTCTTTTGCAACGACTGAAGGAGAAGACGATTCTTCAGTCGTTGCTTGTGTCGTATTCGTCTGTTGTGGCGATTCTTCCTTTTCGACTTGTTTTTCAACAATTTGTTCGTTCGCTAATCGTTCTTTTTCTTCATCATACTGTTGAACGGTTTGAATGTTACAACCAGCTAAAAAAGCTGTTAGTAGCCCTACCGCAATAATTTTACGCATCGAACTCCCCCTTACTATACGAAGAGGGCACTGGAATTTATTCCAGTACCCTTCGTGCTTACTTTTTTATGATTGAACTTTTTTTGAAACGATTTTCGATTTATTTTTCGCTGCATCTATTGCATATACTTTCACGACTTGCTTCGCTTTTAAAGCAGGTACTTTTATAGAAAACTTCGATGTAGTGACTATTTTTTTGTACGATTTTGAGCCGATTTTCACGACAACTGTTGCCCCTTTTTCAGTCGTCCCTGTAATCGTTTTAGCGCCTTTTTTCATTGTGTTAACTTTCGGTGCATTCGGTGCCGTTCGATCTAAGACACGAATCGTTTTCGCCATTGATTTATTTTTCGCTGCATCCGTTGCTGTAACTGTTAACACCGTATTCGCTTTCTGTTTCGCTATTTTTGTTGACCATTTTCCAGAAGTAGCTACTTTCGTTGAAGCAATCAACTTCGCCCCTTTTTTAATCGTAATCATTGCCCCTTTTTCGGCAGTACCTGAGAGTTTTATCGTACGGTCTGAGACAACCGTCGTTACTTTCGGTAATGCGGGAGCTGTTTGATCTAGTACAGAAAGAGTTGTCTCTGTTGACGTATTCCCAGCAGTATCTGTCGTCATAACACGTAAAGTCGTACCAGCTAGTTGTTTACTCACTTTAAGTTGCCAACTACCATTACCGTTGACGATCGTTGTTCCAACGGCTTTCGTACCATTCTTAATAGTTACAGTCGCATATTTTTCAGCAACACCCGCTATCATTGTCGTTTTATCTGAAACGGTCGTATGAACTTTCGGTGCATTTGGTGCGATTTCATCTACTGCTAAATCCGTTGCATCAACGTGTGAAAAATCATAAAAAGCTGCTGCTTTCGTTTTGTATAAATCATATGCTGTTAAAGCGAGTGTAGCACTTTTCGTTGAATAGCCATCTACGACATTATTCGGCGCTAATTGGAACCCCCCTTCTACCGCATCATAACTCGATAATAAATTACGCACAGACCAGTGCCCATTTTTTACGAAATTTATTTGTGTTTGTGGATTGATATGCATCGCTGTTTGCGCAACGATTAGTTGTGCGACAGAATCTGAACTGTCACCGTTCGCATACGAACTATAAAAACCAACGCGTTCATTTGCTTCTTCTGCTATATAAGAAAATGCTTGATCTACAATTTTTTGCGCTGTCGCATATGTTTGTGTATACGGCGCAAGTGCTGTAATAGCGAGTGCTGTCGTATCAACAGAAGGTGTTTTACCCCATTCATTGTCAGAACTCCAAGACAATCCACCATTTTCAAATTGTTTTTCTTCTAAAAATGATAGCAACGTCTCAATAGAAATTGCTGAAGAATTGGTAGTAAGTTCTGTTGACTCTGCGGCGAGTAGCAACCAAATAATATCATTTTCAGTTAACATATTTTTTCTTTTAAGCTTGTTGCTTCGTTCAACATACGCTCTACTAAGTTAATACCGGCTACATTCGTTGCGTCTTTGCCAATCGCTCGTAGTGCAACGATTGTTTTTTCGTATACACCGAGGCTATAAAATCCTTCAAAGTTATTTGAAACGGCTTTTTCAACCGCTTTGTAATATGTATCATAATAATTTTTAGCAACTGGATAATTCGCTCTCGCTAAATAAGTAACTGCATCGTACGAAGAAAACGTAACATTTTTATCATTTGCGTACGTAAGTGCCGCAGCATCTTCTAATGCCGCCTTGTACGCGACATCCGCTCCTTTGACAGTTGTTGCTGTAGAAATACTTCCTTCTGTTGCATGTACCGCTGTAGCAGAAATTGTACTAAAAGCCAAAATAGCTGCAAGTGAAGCCGTACATAATTTGTTTTTTGACATAAAAAATCCCCCTTAAATTATTTTTGAATTTTCAAATAAAATAATCGAGAGGAATAAAAAAACTCTTTGCCGCATAGCAAAGAGGGATTTATCGTATGTATATAATTATACGAATAAATCTTCCCCTCGAAGATTGTTCATTCAACGTAAAAGCAGGTATCCTGGCTCATGATCATTTTACTCTAGCGGCTTCTCATTCCTTTATTTCAAGAAACAATGCCAAATGCTATTTCATCCCATTTACAGTAGCGGGGCTGCGTAGGTTTCTCACCTAACTTCCCTATTATCCTTTTTACTTAAGGCACTTTTACGGTATTCAATTGACTGTTAGTAGTATTTCACAGTTCACCTCTTTTGTAAATATACTATTTTGAAAATTAAAAAGATACGTTTCACTTTACGAATGATGTCGCAAAGAAACGTATCTTTTATCGTTTGTTATGGATGTACTACATCGAAAAAATCAACTTCTTTTCGATGTTCATTAAAGGCATTTAACTGTTCTTCAGTTAGTTGTTTAATGTATAAATGAAAATTCATAGACGGCATTCCATACTGTTCACAAGCTTCACAATAAATTTGATATCCTTTTCGATAAAAATCCATCACATATCATCTCCACTCTTTTTTGTTATATAACAAAGTTTTATTATTTAATATAATATATAACAGTTTATGCAGCACGTCAATTAATTATCTGAAAATTTATAAAAAATAGTAGTAGTGAATTTAAATTCACTACTACTATTTTACTTATCCTTTATTTTTCGATACTTTCGGTACAATTTTTTTAATGTGTACCATTTTACGAATCATTTTTCTGTAAAGCTGAACGAGTACTTCTGCAATAACGAGCCCCATAACAATCGCACCTGTAATAATTCCTGTTTTTAAAAAGAATTGTAGCGATTCATTATATTCATTCGCTACGACATGGCGCATCGCTTCATAAGCTAATCCCCCAGGAACGAGTGGGATAATACCCCCAACAACGAAAATTAACATCGGTGTGCGATGCTTCGCTGCTTGGTAATGCGCAACAATAGATACGAGGAACGCTCCGCAAAATGACGCCGTCACACTATCCGTATCGTGGCGGATCATGACATAATAAATGAGCCAACCAATCATTCCTACTAAACCGCATGGAACGAGCGTTGATTTAGGAGCATTGAAAATGACGGCTATACCGTATGTTGCAACGAAAGCACATACTAATTGTAAAATATAATCCATTTTTTCACTCTCCTAAAATAAAATTAACACGAAAGCTATACCGGAACCAATCGCTAATGCAGTTAACGAGGCTTCCGCACCTTTCGTCACACCGGATACGAAATGTCCTGCCATCATATCACGAACGGCATTGGCGATTGGTACACCTGGTACGAGGGGCATAACTGCTCCGATAATAATTTTGTCTTCTTGAAAGCCAAAACCGATATGTAAAAAAAGAATCGTCAAGAGACCAACCGCAATCGAAGCGGTGAATTCAGCGAAAAATTTCACTTTAGTAATCGCGTTCATACGTAGACATACCCAGTGTCCTATACCACCCGCAATAGCTGCTGCAGGCATATCTGAAATAGACCCCATAAATAAAATAACGAAACAACCACTCGCAATGGCTGCATATATCACTTGAGCAAATTCAGACATAAAAAGATTTTTTTGCTCTAATGTTTTTAATTGATCGTGTGCTTCTTCGATCGTAATTTGGTGAGATGTTAGTTTTCGAGAAATTGTATTAATTTCTGCAATTTTTGTTAAATCTGTCGCACGTTTCGGTATTTGTGCTATTCTCGTCGGACTTTCATGGCCTGCTGAGAAAATAATACCTGTTGGTGTAACAAAGCTTTGTGCATCTTCATATCCTTGTGAACGAGCCATACGTAACATCGTATCTTCCGCTCGATATGTTTCTGCACCACTTTGCATTAATAAGCGACCCGCTAATAAAAAGCAATCTGCCGCAAAAATCGTAGTAGCTTCCATAACAAGTCCCCTTTCATAAAAAATAAGGAGCACAAAAGGCTCCTTCATATTATAGTTGTTTCCTATTCATTTTAGTACTATTAATTTAATTATTTTGCAGGTAAACGCGTTGCGGCATCTAAGCGAATACACTCAGCATTCACATACGTACTCTCAATTAAATATTTAACTGTGAAAGCATAATCTTCCGGCAATCCAAGACGTTTCGGGTATTCCGGCATATTTTGCAAAGATTTTAATGCTTTTTCAGGCATTCCAGCCATCATAGGTGTTTCAAATAACCCTGGTGCAATCGTATTCACACGGATATTTTCACGTGCTAAATCACGTGCCAATGGTAGGGCAAGGCTTGCAACTCCTCCCTTACTCGCAGCATATGCCGCTTGTCCAATTTGCCCTTCGAATGCGGCAATTGAAGCGGTATTAATAATAATTCCTTTATCTTGACTATCTATCGCTTCATTTAAAACCATTTTTTCTATCGCTAATCGCAGGACATTGAATGTACCGATTAAATTAATTTCAATCGTTTTTTTAAATAAATCAAGTGACATCACACCTGATTTTCCATATACTTTTGCCGCTGGAGCAATGCCTGCACAGTTAATGCAAATATGTAACGCCTTATCGGCAATAATAATAGCATCTATCGCTTTTCGGACATGTTCTTCGTTCGTAACGTCTACTTGGTGATACGTTACTGTATGAAGTCGTTCTAACGCTTCAGACTTTTCTTGAATGTCAAAAACATGGACGTGTGCTCCTTGCTCACTTAGCATAATCGCTGTTGCTAAACCTAATCCTGAGCAGCCTCCTGTCACGATTGCTACTTTGTTTTGAATGTTCATTATATTTCCCCCTATTTTAAAATACTTTTCCCGATAATTTGCTTCATAATTTCAGAAGTTCCCCCGTAAATACGTTGCACCCGTGCATCGATGAAAGCACGGGATATTGGATATTCCTCCATATAGCCATACCCACCAAATAGTTGTAAACAACGATCAATCACGCGACACTGCGCTTCTGTCGTTGAAAGTTTTGCCATACTCGCTGTTTTCGTGTCCAGTTGATTCGCTTCAATTTGAGAAATACAATATTCAATAAAGCGACGTTGTACTTCACAAGTTGTCGCAATTTCAGCTATTTCAAACTGCGTATTTTGAAGCTCGCTAAGCGGTTGGTTAAATACAGTTCTTTCTTTTACGTACTGAATCGTTTGTTCTAAAGCACCTTCCATAGCTCCTTGAGCACAAACAGATAGCGTTAAACGCTCTCTAGGTAATTGATTCATCAAGTAATGAAACCCTTCATCTACATTTCCTAACAACGCCGTTTCTTTCACACGAATATTTTCAAAGAACAATTCAGACGTGTCACATCCGTGTAACCCTATTTTTTGCAAGTTTCTTCCTCTCGAGAATCCTGTAAGCGTTTCCAAATCTTCTAATACAAATAACGACATCCCTTTTGAAGGTTTTACATCTTTATTCGTAATCGCTGCGACAATTAAAATATCGCATAATTGACCGTTCGTAATAAATGTTTTGGACCCATTAATCGTATAGTGTCCATCTTGTGCGAGTGCGGTTGCTTTAATGCCTTGAAGATCACTTCCTGCTCCGGGTTCAGTCATTGCTATAGCGCCGACAGATTCTCCTGATGCCATTTTCGGTAGCATTGTTTTTTTCTGCTCTTCTGTACCGTAATTAGCAATGTAATGCGCAACAATTTGACTGTGAACGGTTAAATTAACAGCGAGTGCCGCATAGCCTAGTATAGAAAATACATCAACGACAACCGATGAAAAACGATAAGGTAGCCCTAACCCGCCGTACTGTTCTTCTAAATCAGAGCATAAGAAGCCTGCTTCTCCTAGTTTTAGCCACAGCTCCGGTGGGATGAGTCCTTCTTTTTCCCATTGTGCGTAAAAAGGCTCGATTTCTTTTTCTGCAAATAAGCGAATAGATTTTTTTAACAGTTCATATTCTTCGTTTAGTTGTAAATCGTTCATACAAATGTCCCCCTTTAAATGCGTAAAAATAGAGCTAGCACATAGCCAGCTCTATTTTTCTGGTCCTTTTATTTCTTTGCGACCAAACTGACTCTCTCCATTGATTTAGTAACGACAGGTGGTGTTTTGCGTTCTGTAATTGTCGCCTTGTTTTGTAAAAAATTTATCGTTACATCTACATTTTGTTCTTGTTGTTTACTATATAGCCAAATAAATAAAACCGGTAACGTACACAATACTACAAAGAGAAGAATAAAAATGAATACAGTCATTTGCTCTCACGCCCTTCCGGTAATTACTATGTAAATTCCTCTTAACCGAAAGTTTCAAACACATGTATGTATAAATTTTATTTTCTTTCTCTTATTTTATTATTCTGTGTAGTACGCACGTATTTTTTCGATGTCACTTTGTGTTAACTGATGTTCTTTTAAAAAGTACGTTGAATAGTCACCGTATTTTGATAAAATCGCGTCAAATACAGGCTCAATAAAACGACGATTGCAACGTGCTAAGGCAGTTAATGTCGGATGCTCGCCTACTTTTAATACGACATAACGATACCAATTAGGAGGAGACGCATCAATGTAGTCATTCGTTAATAAATATTCCTTCACAATTTCTTCTTCAGAAACGTTTAATAACAAGTAAATTAAAGCTGCCCCTACTCCTGTGCGGTCTTTACCCGCAGAACAATGATGAAGTAAAGGTACATCTTTCTCTGCAACGAGTTGAATCAATTTTTGATATACCGGGTTGTTAAATGGTAACTCTGTATAAAATGTAGCGAAATCGTCTAATGAAATCGCATCAAGTTTGGAGCGATCTGTCAACATTTCCATAGAGGCAGTCGGCAAAATACTCGTTTCCTTTCGCGCAGGGATTTGTATAATTGTTGATTGAATGTTTTCTGAAGATGGTTGACCTGCCGCTTCACTATCGTCTCTATAATCGATGATTGCTTTTAAATTAAGTGTATTCAATGTTTGAATATCTTTTTCAGATGCATCAAACAGAGCACCTGAGCGGTAAAAGTAATTCGATTTAACTGTTGTCCCATCGAGTGTTTGAACGCCACCCATATCCCTAAAATTCGATAAACTTTCAAATTGCACCATACAATCCTCTCCTTTACTCCTTATTTATCCCATAAAAAGTATGAATATTCAACTAATATGAGCATTGGAAGGTTATGTGATTTCCAACTACTTTAAAGAGTGTATAAACAAACTAACAGATGTTTAAGAAAAGAAGCGTAATGACCTATCCATCTAGTCATTACGCTTCTTTTATGCATCCTATTTTGAAAGCATTTTTACGTATTCGGTGAAACGACATTCTGCTGCAATCGTCGTTTCTAATAGCTCAATCGATTGGACAGTCGGAAATTGTTCATGCATCTTATGTATATTTGCGTTCATCGTATACCCTACGATTGTACAAAATGGATTCGATTGTTGTAACTCGTCGATAAGATGAGCGCTTTTTACTGTTGGTGTGTCGAGATTTATGTATGCTAGAGAAATTTCATTTTCTTTAGCATACTGTTTAAACGTATTCGGTTTTCTCGTTGTTAAAGCGATTTGTACGTCTGCTAACTCATTCATTTTGCAATAGCGTTCTATGTAATTATGTACACGGTTAATGGAAGAATAATCTTCATCAAAAATAATAATTTTCATCTATGTAATCCTCACTTATTTCGATTTCACTCTATCATATTTTTAACATAAAAACTGAATAATTAATATATAAAGTTGCTTTTGTAATACAATTATAATATTTTTTATATGCTCATGTGTAATTTTACACAAAGTAAAAACACCGACACTAGCGTTTATCGCGTGCCGATGTTTTTACTTATCTGCGTTTTTATTTTATATATACTAGCGAGGTTTAATTTATAAATAATTTAATAGGGTTTGAACGTTCTTTTCTGATAATGTTTTTACTGTTTTATGACCTTTTTTCATCTCAAACAATTGTCCTTTAGCAAATGTACGTGTCCCGTCTTCGGTACACTTCGTAATAAGAGGTGCTTTATTAAAAGGCGAACGCTCGTCTCGTTCAATTATGTGTTGAATATTTGTTAATTTGGATTCTTCGAGTAATTGTCCAGACAACGTGTACCCTTTTATAAATTGTTTGTCACGGTACAATCGTTTCATCATGAAATGATTGTTGTCAAAATAAAAACTACCATTCGTCGTAGAAACGACATCCCCTGTGAGTGGAACAGGAATTAACGGGATATTATTGCCAAACCCACTATCGATCACGTATTTTCTATCTGGCGTTTCTAAAATGACGACGACATGCGTTGCCCCTGTCGGTGAATAAGCTTCCGCTTCTGCATCATACACAGTAGCACCCATCAAATAGACGTTAAAGCCACATTCTTTTAAAATGCCATATAAAAGCACGTTAATTTCATAACATACGCCCCCTTCACGTTCTACAACAATTTTTTGCACGCTATTTTCAACAGTTGGTAACAATGCTGTTTGATTTAAAATGCGCAAATTTTCAAACGGAATCGTATTTGCTGTATGGCGCAAAATGAGTGGCAAACTTTTCATCGATATGTCCATATCTTCTAAATGGATTCTTTTTAAAAACAGTTCTTTATACATACAATCACCTTTTTCATTTATTTTAAATAATTCATTTGTCGCTCTATGCTATAATCATGGTATAAATTCACCTGTTAAAGGGGCTTCGTTATGTCATTATTATTAAACAAAATCCAGCAACATTACACGCATTTCACAGATCACGAAAAACGTATCGCGGACACTTTAATTGCACAACCCTTATTATTTTCAACAGAAAATATTTCGACGATTGCAAAAGAAATAAACGTATCGAACGCATCCATTACACGTTTTTGCAAAACGATTGGCTACAGTGGCTTTAAAGAATTAAAACAAGCGAGCCACTACGAAAATCAAACGAAACAACATGAAACACCGCTTGAGCAATTCGATCATGTCATTCAAGAAGTGTTTGAAGCAAATACGCTGACGTTACAAAAAACAGCACATCATTTAGATTTTGACATGATGCAGCAAGCCGTTCAATTTTTATTGAAAGCGGATACAGCTTATTTTATCGGCACAGGCGGCTCCCTTAGTATAGCACTCGATGCCTACTATAAATTTTTAAGAACCGGCATCCAATGTAGTTCTAACATCGACGCACATTTTCAGCTCATTGCCGCTAGTCAAATGAAAGCAACAGACGTTGCTCTTATTGTTTCACATTCTGGCAAAAATCGCGAAACGTTACAAATTGCGCGACTCGCTAAAAAAAATGGTGCAAAAATCATTGCAATTACGAGTCATCCAGATAGCAATCTAGCACGTCTTTCTGATGCTACACTCATTACAAAATCTGATGAAACGCCATTCCGTACAGAAGCTCTGTCTTGTCGAATTGCTCAAATGACACTCATCGAAATTCTTTTCGTTCTCACAATGCATGCGAAAAAAGGAGCAGGCATTGAATCAATGAAAAAAGTACAACATACGATTATCAATACACTTTTGTAAGTCATTCATTTACGCAATGTTCAAAAAACGGTATGATAAGAACAACGATAAGGAGTGATGTACATGAATTCAAATGGAGTACAACCTACATCAATGGAATCAATTGGAAACCGTGTCGGCATTTTAGTACTACACGGATTTAGTTGCACGACGCAAACCGTTCTTCCGTGGGCAGAAGCTTTTGCGAAAAACGGTTATACAGTGAACATGCCTGTTTTAGCAGGTCATCATACGACAGCAGAACAGCTATATGACGTCTCAAAAGAAGATTTAGTACGAAGCGCACTCGATGCTTATCATTGGCTAGAAGAGCGAACAGACTATATTGTCGTATGCGGTTTTGACTTTGGTGGTACACTCGGCCAATACATTGCAGAAAATTATCATATTGACGGTCTTTTGCTATTAAATAGTTCGTTCGATTTGCCAACGAAGTTAACAGAATTATTGGAAATGCACGTATCAAATGAAGATTCTTACGTTCCAATCGGCACAGCGGATATTAAAAACCCACGTGCTACGGTCGCACGTTACGACAAATATCCTGTGCACCTAGCAGAACAACTCGTTGCGTTTGCAAAAGAAGTAGCAGAAGATGCCGCGAAAATCGAAGCACCTATGCTTATTATGCATTCAATCGACGATCATGTCATTCCGCCACAATCAGTCGATCGTTTAATTTCAACAGCTCGTTCGAAAGAGAAACATTTAGTTATGTTAAAAGACAGCTACCATTATGCACTCGTTGATTATGATGCTCCTCGCATCGTGGAACAATCGCTTTACTTCGTTAAAGGCATTGATCCCGATCGCTACGTGCAAAAACCAGAAGAAAAATCTAAACGTAAAAAAGACGCTTTTCATAACTACGATATAACTAAAAAGAGAACGGGCAACCGTGTCTCCTCTCTCAAATAAGAGTAGCGTCACTTTTTAATACGAAAAGAGCCAGTAAGATATTAATATCTTACTGGCTCTTTCTAGTTAACTAAGATTTTGTCCTAGCCTTTATTTTATTAGTAATAAGAAAACAGATTATGCTTCGTCTAATGATGATTTTGCAACGCGTACGATATCTCCATCCGATTCTGGATCAATGACAAATTGACCGTTTGAATAACGCTCCGCATGACGATATTTAGAAACAGCAAGTACTTCCTTCGTCCCATTCGTCGTTTCAATCGTAATTAAATCATTTAATGTTACGCGTTTTACTGTGAAAATACGGTGCGGTTTCGTTTTTAATTCTCTCAAGATTGTTAATCCGCGTTTCGCACGCCCTGTTTTTTCAAATTCAGCGATGTGCATTCGTTTAACAGCTCCGCGGTCTGTAACGACGAATACGTCACCTTGGTCTTCCTCATCAGCAATAATGACTGATACGAGGTAATCTTCATCTTTTAAGTTAGCTGCTTTAACACCAGCTGTTCTTGTGCTTGTAGGGGCTATTTCGTCCATAGAGAAACGTAATTCAAACCCTTGATGTGTAATTAAAATAACATCTTTATTTTTTGCGTCTACTACTTCAGCAAAAATTAACTCATCGTCTTTTTTCACATTCATCGCTTTATACGTTTTATTAAAGCGTGTAATCAAATATTCTTTTAATGCGGTGCGTTTAATTTGACCATTTTTTGTTATAGTTACAACGAATTTATCTTCATCAAAGTTCGTTACCGTTTCAGCAGAAATTAATTGCTCATCTTGTCCGAGAGCAACAATACTTGAAATATGTTGACCGAGGTCTTTCCAACGAATGTCCGGTAAATCATGCACTAATTGTAAAATATAATGCCCTTTATTCGTAAACATTATCGCATGTTGTTGCGTATTAATGACCCCTTGGAACAATTCGTGATCCGTTTCTTTCATGCCTAATTCTTTCCCGTTAGAAGATTTATGTGAACGCAAGCTCGTACGTTTAATATAACCCGCTTCTGTCACCGAAACCACGACTTCTTCACTCGGAATTAAAACGTCTAAATCTACTTGAATTTCTTGAATGTTTGCTTCAATTACAGAATGACGTTCCGTTTTGAACGCTTTACGGATTGCTGTTAATTCTTTGCGTAACACACTAATTAATGTTTTTTCATTATCCAATATGTCACGTAATTCAACGATTAGTTGACGTAATTCACTTTGCTCCGTTTGCAGTTCCGTAATATCCGTATTCGTTAAACGATATAACTGTAATGAAACGATTGCTTCGGCTTGTTCGTGAGAAAAGCTAAATTTTTGAACTAAGTTTTCTTTTGCATTTTTTTTGTCTTTAGAGCCACGAATCGTATGAATCACATCGTCTAAAATAGATAAGGCTTTCATTAAACCTTCAACAATATGTAAACGACTTTGTGCTTTGTTTAAATCAAATTGAGAACGACGTGTAATAACGTCCTTTTGATGCATGATATACGCATCTAACATTAACGGTAATGTCATCATCGTCGGACGTCGATTATGAATCGCAATCATATTAAAGTTATACGTTACTTGTAAGTCTGTATTTTTAAATAAAAACTGTAAAATAGGCGCTGCAGCGACGTCTTTTTTCATTTCGATGACGATTCGTAGTCCTTCACGATCGGATTCATCACGAACTTCTGAAATACCTTCTAAACGTTTATCTAAACGCAAATCATCCATTTTTTTCACAAGATGCGCTTTATTCACATCAAAGGGTATTTCAGAAACGACAATTTGCTCTTTTGAACCTTTTAATTGTTCAATCATCGTTTTTGAACGCACGATGATTTTCCCTCTACCCGTTTCATAAGCTTTACGAATGCCATCTTTCCCTTGGATAATACCACCCGTTGGAAAATCTGGTCCTGGTAAAACGTCCATTAGTTCTTCCACTGTTGCTGTCGGTTTTTTCAAGCGAAGTAGTGCCGCTTCGATGACTTCGTGTAAAGCGTGCGGTGGAATATCTGTCGCATACCCGGCTGAAATCCCTGTAGCTCCGTTCACGAGTAAATTAGGGAAGCGTGATGGTAATACAGTTGGTTCTAAATCTTGGTCATCAAAATTTGGAATAAAATCGACTGTTTCTTTTTGTAAGTCTCGTAGCATTTCTGAAGCAATTTTAGATAAACGTGCTTCTGTATAACGCATCGCAGCAGGTGGGTCACCATCTAATGAACCATTGTTGCCGTGCATTTCAATTAAAGGCATACTCGATTTCCAATCTTGACTCATACGAACCATTGCTTCATATACACTCGTATCACCATGTGGATGGTAATTACCAATAACATTCCCAACTGTTTTTGCTGATTTACGGAACGGTTTTTCAGAAGTATTCCCTTCATTAAACATCGCATATAAAATACGACGTTGAACAGGTTTTAATCCATCACGTGCATCTGGTAACGCACGATCTTGAATAATATATTTACTATAACGACCAAATCGGTCTCCAATTACATCTTCTAAAGGAAGATTTTGATAGCTCTCAGCCATTAGTTAATCCCCTCTTCTTCTTGAATAGACTCATTTTCTAAAATGTTGCCGTCTTCTTCCATGCTAAAGTCTACATGGGTTTCAATCCATTTACGACGCGGTTCTACTTTATCACCCATTAATGTTGAAACGCCACGCTCTGCACGTTCTAAATCATTAATCGTCACACGAATTAGCGTACGCGTTTTTGGATTCATCGTCGTATCCCACAGTTGATCTGCGTTCATTTCACCTAACCCTTTATAACGTTGTAAAATGTAACCTTTACCGATTTTCTCGATAGCTTCTTGCAAATCTTCATCTGTCCAAGCGTATTGCAATACTTCTTTACGTCCGGTTCCTTTAGAAACTTTGTATAAAGGAGGTAGTGCGATATACACTTTACCCGCTTCAATGAGCGGTCTCATATAACGGAAGAAAAATGTTAATAACAACACTTGAATATGCGCACCATCGGTATCCGCATCGGTCATAATAATAACTTTATCATAAGCAGAGTCTTCTACTTTAAAGTCCGCACCAATACCAGCACCAACAGCATGGATAATCGTCGAAATTTCTTCATTTTTTAAAATATCTTGCAGCTTCGCTTTTTCTGTATTGACTACTTTACCGCGCAACGGAAGAATTGCTTGGAACGTACGGTCTCGTCCTTGTTTTGCAGAACCACCGGCAGAGTCACCTTCGACAAGGTATAATTCATTTTTCGCAGCATTTTTCGATTGGGCAGGTGTTAACTTACCTGAAAGAATATTCGCTGCTTTTTTATTTTTTTTACCGTTTCGTGCGTCTTCACGTGCTTTACGTGCCGCTTCACGTACTTGTTGTGCACGAATCGCTTTGCGAACAAGTGATGCTGAAAGGTCTGCATTTTCTTCTAAAATATACATTAACTTACGTTGCACGACTGCATCGACTGCACCACGGGCTTCGCTCGTTCCTAATTTTCCTTTTGTTTGTCCTTCAAACTGAAGTAAGTTTTCTGGAATACGTACAGATATAATCGCAGCTAACCCTTCACGAATATCCGAACCGTCTAAGTTTTTATCTTTTTCTTTTAATAAGCCAATTTTACGTGCGTAGTCATTAAACACACGCGTCATTGCTGTTTTAGCACCTGTTTCATGTGTACCACCATCACGTGTACGAACGTTATTTACAAAAGAAAGCATCGTTTCAGAGTAGCCATCGTTAAATTGGAATGCAAACTCCACTTCCATTTCATCTTGCTCACCTTCAACGTATTGAACAGGATGTAGTACATCTTTATCTTCGTTTAAATACGTCACGAATGCTTCAATGCCGTTTTCGTAATGATATGTTTCATGTCGGTCTGTATTTTCATCAATTAATTCGATTTTTAATCCTTTAAGTAAAAAAGCAGACTCTCTTAAGCGCTCTGCTAACGTATCAAAATTAAATTTTGTTACAGAGAAAATCGTTGGATCTGGTTTAAAGTGGACGCGTGTTCCCGTATCTTTCGTAGCACCTAAATGTTCTAACGTCGTAGCAGGGTGTCCACCATTTTCGAAACGCATGAAGTATTTCTCACCATTTCGGTGAATTTCAACTTCTAAATAACTTGAAAGAGCATTTACAACAGATGACCCAACACCGTGTAAACCGCCACTTGTTTTATAACCACCTTGTCCAAATTTACCACCTGCATGTAAGATTGTAAAAATAACTTCGGGTGTAGGCTTTCCTGTTTTGTGCATACCTGTTGGCATACCACGACCATGGTCAATAACCGTAATAGATTGGTCTGCATGTAATTTGACGATAATATGATTACCGTAACCAGCTAAAGATTCATCGACTGCGTTATCGACGATCTCATAAACTAAATGATGTAATCCTCTACCATCTGTAGAACCAATATACATCCCTGGTCGTTTACGAACCGCTTCGAGTCCTTCTAATACTTGAATCGCATCTTCATTATATGATGTAGTTGTTTGTTTCACTGCCAAAAAAATTCCCCCTAATACAAACACCTGTTCGTTTAATAATTAGTTTATCATTCATTTTATTACTGTCAAGTTCGTTACGTACGAATTTCACTCACGGATTATTGTACACAAATATTTATTCATACACAAACTAAACCTTGATTTTAATGGATATTAATCGGATTTACTACCCATTGAATTACGTGTTAAAGAAGATTAAAATAAAATAGACAATCGTAAATTGTATCAATTATATAGAGTATGGTAAACTTATCAATACATTAGTACCTACTACTAATTCTAAGGAGTTCTTATATGAATTTATTTTTAGTTATCATTCTGGCTTATTTACTCGGGTCCATTCCAAGTGGTCTTTGGATTGGACGTCTCTTTTACAAAGTAGACATTCGTGAACACGGAAGTGGTAACTTAGGTGCGACGAACACATTCCGTACGATCGGTAAAAAAGCCGGTGCCGTCACAATGATTATTGACATTTTAAAAGGAACACTTGCTACCCTTTTACCGACATTCGCTATTTTTGCACATAGTGGTATTCATCCACTCGTTGCAGGGATTATCGCTGTTATCGGTCACATGTTCCCTATTTTTGCAAGTTTTAAAGGTGGTAAAGCAGTAGCTACTTCCGCTGGTGTATTACTTGGCTATCATTGGATTATTTTTGTCATTATTATTGTAGGTTTCCTTATTTGTTTAAAATTATTTAAAATGGTAAGCTTAGCTTCAATGTTCGGTGCAATTGTTGCACTAATCTATGCAATTGTTAACGTATTTTTAACGGGAGACTGGCTGCTACTAGTCATCGTTTGTTGTTTAACATTTTTCGTTATTTATCGTCACCGCTCGAACATTACACGAATTAAAGATGGTACAGAACCGAAAGTAACTTGGTTATAAAAAGGAGCTGCACATAATGGAATTGATTCTATCAAAAGAAGCAACACAATGGTTTAAAGACGAAATGGATGCAACATCTGGCGACTTTATTAAATTTTTCGCTCGCTACGGTGGTTCTAACCCATTTCACGAAGGCTTTTCAATTGGCGTAAATTTTGAAGAACCGATTCAAATAGCGGTTTCAACAGTAATCGATGGTATTACATTTTTCGTAGAAGAAGATGACTTATGGTTTTTCAATAACCATGACCTTCACGTCACGATGGATTCTGAGACGGACGAACTTCATTATGAATACGTCCAACCACATCTTCACTAAATAAAAAAGGAACGATTACAATCGTAATCGTTCCTTTTTTATTTAATGAAATTCATCCTCAAAACAGATCGTATCAATTAATGAAATAATCACGTATCATTTTACGTAATTCTCTATTACACGCAACTGCGTTTGAATTTTCTGTCTTTTAAGTTCTACTTAGAAACTACTGGGTTTTCCGCAATTTCAACGTATTTATTAAACCATGCCTCATTAATTTTTTAAATGAAACTGGACGGAAATTTTCTTTTTTTACGATAATATGTTCTGACGTTGCTGTTGCTGCAACAGTGCCATCTTCATGCAATATTTCATAAGCATACACCGTTCTCAGACGATCTTGTGATTGTACCCATGTTTTCACAAAAGCTTTTTCACCATAACGTAGTGCCGCTTTATAATGAATATTAACGTTCATTACAGGTGATACATACCCTGCGTTTTCGACTTCAACAAATGAAAACCCTAATTCCTCAATTAAAGCCGTTCTTCCAACTTCTAACCAAATTACATAATTCGCATGGTAGACGACACCCATTTGATCGGTTTCTGCATAACGAATTTCAATTTCTTTCGTATTTGTAAACATTATTTTCACCTCTCATTTAGTATGAAGTAATAAATGGAAAATGAAAAGGAAAACTATCGTCCAGCAGCTTCTTTCGCAGCAAGTAATCCGACTGATTTATTTTTGTTCCAAACACTCGACCAATATTTGTGTGGAACGGTTGTTTCACCCACATATGGTGCAATTTCAATTGTAATACCAGGGCGTTTAAACGTTGAAACAAACCAATCTTGGCCTGCTCCTGAGCCATTTGCGATGCCTGTTGATGTGACAGGGTTATACTTCGTTACATTATAAATTTTTCGTACGAGGTAGTAATCGCGTTTTTTCTGTTTTACCGACTGATTATAATACCAATATTGTAATTGACCAGAGGAATGATACGCTAAATACGTTTTAAATGAATGTTTCTTTACAAAGCTGACCATCGCTTTCGTTTCGGGCTCAGAAACAGCTGAGGGGCCTTTATACGCCTTATAATAGGGCTTTTTAATGCTTGTAGACGTCGTTTTCCACGCTACATTGTAATTTCGGTTTAAATCAACGCCTCGAATATTAGATTTATACCGTGCAAAATTTTTACTGCCATCATTCGCTTTCAAAACCTTTTGTTTATAAGGCTCTTGAACCGATTTTAATCCTTGTTGTACGAGCATAACACCGTCCGGGTTGACCATTGGTACGAACCATATACTTGTCGTATTCAGTACTTTTTTTACATCGTAGTTGTACAGCTTATTTTGAGTCGTATATGCTTTTGTATACGTATCAATCATTTTCATCAGCACATTCGTCGTCATATGTTCTCTTGCGTGTGTTGAAGCATCCATGTAAATTTCTTTTTTACCAGTTCCTAATTTAAAAGCATAAATCGCTCGCCCTTGAACAGATTCCCCAATTTTTATTCGTTGCGTTTGTTTCGGATACATCGCTGCAAGAACGCTTAGTTGATACGCATACAAATTGTAAGAAATTGCTTTTGAACCGTCTACGAGATTATTATGTGTATAATTCGTTAGTGATACGTATCCAGTATAGTTCGCAAAACGAATAAGTCCTTTACCATTGACTACATTTATTAATGCAATCGCTTTTCCTTTTGCTATTTCCCCAATTTTTATTCCCTTTTTATTGTAAACTGCATGATTTTTTTACTAAAAATCGTCACCGGGTATTTTTGTGCTTGTTGTTTATTAAAACTTACCGATCTTTTCGTAGGCAGTAAAGATGATTTTGCTACAACAAATGTCGTCTTCCCTGTTTGTAAATAAGCATTTTGTTGATCGAATTTGACTACATGAACAACCGCTCCAGCGACGACTGTACCTATGCTTGTTTTTTTACTATTTTTAATTTGAATAATCGTTTGTTTTTCAAGCAATTCGTAGTTTTGTTTCGTATATTGAATAACAAAATCTTTCTTATTAATAAAACCTTTTTGATTTCCAATTTGAACGATTAAAAAAGTCCTTTTATTTTGCAACACTTTAAATGTCGTTGACTCGTTACCTTTCCAAAGAACAGTCGATTTTAAAGAAGCATTTTCGTAAATCGTATAAGATTTTTTAGTTTTCAAATAAAGATTTTTCTTATTTTTAATCTTTATTGCGTTTTCAGCAAAAAGAGGAGCATCTTTTTCTTTAATCAAGTATGCTTGATCGCCTACCTTAATTGTGTAAAAACCTTTTATTGTTGATTTTTTATACGAGAATGATAGACTCCTCTCAAGCTTCACACCTGTATCTTTTCCCTTTTCTGTATATAAGTGTGTGCCTTTTCTACTAAAATATAATCTGATTGTTCATTGTTAGATGCGATTTTATTTTCTTCTATTGCTTGTGCTTCAAAATTCCCTACAATGATATAACATGTAGCGATACATATCATCATACATACGTATTTTTTATAGACATATTCATAAAAATTCTCCCTTTTTTCATTATTTTACCATATAAATTTCTTTTATGTATTTTATGTAGCGTTTTTTTAAATATATACTAACGAGGTCTATTTAATATTTTATTTTTATGTATAAAAAAAGAAGGTAAGGATGATCCTTACCTTCTCTTAAAGAATGCGCTACAAATTATTTATTTTCAGCTAATTTGTTACGTAATACCATTTGTAAGATACCACCGTGACGGTAGTAATCTACTTCAACGTCTGAGTCGAAACGAGCTAATACGTCGAATTTAACTTCAGAACCATCAGCTTTAGTAGCTGTAACAGTTAAGATATCACGAGGTTTAACACCTTCAGCGATATTTACTGCGAATGTTTCTTCACCAGTTAAACCTAGAGATTCAGCGTTATCACCATTTAAGAATTGTAATGGAAGAACACCCATGAATACTAAGTTAGAACGGTGAATACGTTCGTATGATTCAGCAATTACTGTTTTAACGCCTAGTAAGTTAGTACCTTTGGCAGCCCAGTCACGAGAAGAACCCATACCGTAGTCTTTACCAGCTAATACTACTAAACCAGTGTTTGTTTCAGCATATTTCATTGCTGCATCGTAAATGTACTCAACTTCGCCTGTTGGCCAGTAAGTAGTGAAACCACCTTCTGTACCTGGAGCGATTTGGTTACGGATACGGATGTTAGCGAATGTACCACGCATCATAACTTCGTGGTTACCACGACGAGAACCGTAAGAGTTGAAGTTACGGATTTCTACTCCATTAGCTTGTAGGTATTGACCTGCTGGAGTTTCTTTACCAATTGCACCCGCTGGTGAAATGTGGTCAGTTGTGATTGAATCACCAAACTTAGCTAATACACGTAAACCAGAAAGTGTTTCAATGTCATCTGGAGTTACAGATAAGTTTTGGAAGAATGGTGGGTTTTGGATATAAGTTGATTTAGTATCGAACTCATATAAAGTATCAGTTGAAGTTTCGATTGCGTTCCAAGCTTCGTTAGCAGTGAATACAGTTTCATATTCTTTTTGGAATAGGTCACGAGTTACAACTTTGTTTAATACAGCGTTAATTTCATCAGTTGAAGGCCAGATATCATCGAAGAATACATCGTTGCCATCTTTGTCTTTACCGAATGAATCTTTACGTAAGTCGATATCAACAGTACCAGCTAAAGCGTAAGCTACAACTAATGGAGGTGCAGCTAAGTAGTTAGCTTTTACAAGTGGGTGAACACGGCCTTCGAAGTTACGGTTACCAGAAAGTACTGAAGTTACGAATAAATCGTTAGATTTGATTGCTTCTTCGATTTCTGGAAGTAATGGACCTGAGTTACCGATACATGTAGTACAGCCGTAACCTACTGTGTTGAAACCTAATTGATCAAGGTATTCGTTTAAGCCTGAATCATTTAAGTAACCAGTTACAACTTTAGAACCTGGTGCTAATGACGTTTTAACCCATTTAGGAACAGTTAAGCCTTTTTCAACCGCTTTTTTAGCTACAAGACCAGCAGCGATTAAAACGTATGGGTTAGAAGTGTTTGTACATGAAGTGATTGCAGCGATTGCTACGGCACCTGCAGGAATTTCAACGTCGCCTTCAGCGAATTTAGCTGTAGAAGATTTAGTAAACTCTTCTTCAGTAAGACCAAAACCTTGTACGCCAGATGGAGCAACTACTACTTCGTGGTAGCGTTGTTTCATGTTTGATAAAGGAATTAAATCTTGAGGACGTTTAGGACCTGAAAGGTTTGGTTCGATTGCTTCTAAATCGATTTCTACAACAGAAGTGTAGTTAGGTTCTAGAGCTGGATCGAAGAACATATGGTTTGCTTTTAAGTAAGCTTCAACAACAGCGATGTGCTCTTCGTCACGGCCTGTTAAGCGCATGTAGTTAAGAGATTCGTCATCGATTGCGAAGAAACCACAAGTAGCACCGTATTCAGGAGCCATGTTTGAGATTGTCGCACGGTCAGCTAATGGAAGACCTACAACGCCAGGACCGAAGAACTCAACAAATTTGTTAACTACGCCTTTTTTACGTAATTCTTGAGTTACTTTAAGTGCTAAGTCAGTTGCAGTTGTGCCTGAAGGTAATTTACCTGTAAGTTTAACACCGATTACTTCTGGAACTGGGAAGTAAGAAGGTTGTCCTAACATACCAGCTTCAGCTTCGATACCACCTACACCCCAACCAAGAACACCGATACCGTTGATCATAGTTGTGTGTGAGTCAGTACCTACTACTGAGTCAGGGAATGTTTCGAAAGTACCGTCAGTGTTTTCGTTTACGTGTACAACAGGAGCTAAATACTCTAAGTTTACTTGGTGAACGATACCAGTTGCTGGTGGTACAGCACGGAAGTTATCATAAGCTGTTTGAGCCCATTTTAAGAAGTTGTAACGTTCTGCGTTACGTTCGAATTCAAGGTCCATGTTAGCTTGTAATGCTGCTGCGTTACCGTATTTATCTACTTGTACAGAGTGGTCAATTACTAAATCAACAGGGATTGCTGGGTTGATTTCGTCTGGGTTACCACCCATATCTTTCATTGCTGTACGTAAAGAAGTTAAATCAACTACTACTGGTACACCAGTGAAATCTTGTAAAACTACGCGAGATGGTTTGAATGGTACTTCACCAGTCGTATCTGCTTCTGGAGTACCCCATTTAGCTAAGTTAGCTACGTGTTCTTCAGTGATTACGTAGTTGTCATATTGACGTAATACAGATTCAAGTAATACTTTAATTGAGTAAGGTAAGTTTGATACTTTTGCTATGCCTGCTTCTTCGATTGCTGCTAAGTTATAGTAATTGTAAGTTTTACCATTAACTTCGAATGAAGAGCGGCTGTTGTGTAAGTTTGCCATGTTTAGTGGTCCCCCTCTAAATGTTCTTATGAAAAGGTTGCAAGTAAATGCGCTACTTTTCTCCAAAACCAATCATACCGAACGATGATGTATAAGTAAATAAAATTATTTTTATGTGTTGCGATAAGTTTTATTTATGACTTTACGATGTGATGAACCGTTTTCTTTGCTTTTGTGATAGTAACTGACAGCTTTTTCTCGATTGCGATAAAGAATATCTGTTTTTCGCCAAAAACTCATATGCTTTATTGAATGGCCACTCAGGTAAGTATTTTCCTGCATATGCCCATCTAAAAGGAATTTTTAAATAGTTTGCTATAAAAAAAACTGCTTTCGCCTTCGTGTAAATATGATTTCCATCTAAAACAACGATTGAATCTAAGTTCTCCCAGTGTTCCTGTGGCAATGACTGCTTCGCAAAATCACTTTGCAAAGAAGCAAAGTGAAGTTCATCTGTTCGCTCATGGTCCAATATAAATTGAACAGAGCGATTACAAAAGCCACATGCACCATCATAAAATAAAATTGGCTTATCCATCTATACCCCATCCTCAGAGATTAGTTCCAAATCATTTCAAAAAACGTTTTTTAAAATGATGTCTTTCACTTTTATTATACGAAAAAAGACATAAAAAATCCACCTTCCTACTATTATTATAGTAAGAGGGTGGAACGACTTAACAATCTTCTAAAATGATGTATGTTGCTTCTACAGGTCCATGTACGCCAACGACTAATTTCATTTCAATATCGGCTGAATTACTCGGTCCTGAAACGAAATCAATCGCATGTGGTAAAATTTCTCCTGCATCTACTCGTTTTTGAATTGCCTCGGCAGCTTGTGTCATACGCGGTAAAATCGTACTTTTCGGCACGACGGCAACGAATGCATATGGCAACAAACCTACAGCTTTCCCAGCTCCTTTAGCAGAATACAACACGACCGTTCCGGATTCCGTCAAACAATATTCACTAAACGCAACGCCCACTTTCGCTTCATTCGCATTCGCAAAATTACGATCTCTTGATTGCTCAGCATCCCATTTATGAATAGTTCGCTTTTCTGCTGGCCACGTTTCATCAAGCAACGTTTGGCATCCATGTTGTATGAAACGGGGATCGTCCCATATAGACACAGGTCCTTCTCCATATTTAGCAACGACTTCATGCAACGTCTTTGCTAAATTCTCAGACGTCGTTTTCACGACATCTGTATGAATATTTTTACATTGTTGTTCAAGCGCTTCTACGAGTTGTTGTTCGTTCATCACCGAATAATGTTTTTCAATCGGTTTGAATGCCCAATCATTGACTGGCTTTTCCGTCGTATTAAGTGGTCTTTGCAGTTGGTTCGCTAAATTTTGTAAAAATGCCGTTCTTTCCATTATTTTTCTCCCCTTTCTCTCGTTGGTCGAACCAATCTCGTAACCGTTCCTCTTTCGGTGCTGGGAAGTCTCGAACGTCTGTCCATGCTTTAATTGGACCTGGTCCTTTCGTAATCTTATTATTTTTCGTAAATGGTTTTACCGCTTTCGTCGCAATTTTCGTGCCGAAACGATAAAGAGGTGAACTCGATGCACCTATTTCAAACATTTTCATCATGGCACTTTCTGCAATAGGTGCTTTTCCTTCTTTTTCTACGATGACTTCACGATGCTTCCGTAAAAGTTCGTGTAAAGGAATTTTCACCGGACACGCATCTGTACATGCCCCGCATAAACTAGATGCATACGGCAATTCTTTGTAATCATCGTAACCTGCTAATAGCGGTGTTAATACCGCTCCGATCGGTCCTGAATAAATCGAGTTGTACGAATGCCCCCCGATATGGCGATAAACAGGACACGTATTCACACAAGCGCCACAGCGAATGCATTGCAACACTTCTTGAAAATCTCCACCTAAAATATTCGAACGACCATTGTCTAAAATAACTAAATGGAATTCTTCCGGTCCATCTACTTCTTCCGCTCGCTTCGGCCCTGTAATAATGTTAACGTAACTTGGCATTTTTTGACCGACGGCACTTCGCGTTAGCATATTAACGAGTACTTCTAACTCTTTCATAGAAGGTACTAATCTTTCCATCCCCATTACAGCAATATGCGTTTTAGGAATTGTCGTCACGAGTCCCGCATTTCCTTCGTTCGTCACGAGACAAATCGAACCGCTATCTGCCACACCAAAGTTACAACCTGTAATGCCTAAATCTGCTTGCAAAAACTCATCTCGTAATATCGTTCGTACGTGACGTGCTAATGGTCCAGCTTCAGAAGATGCTTCACTCGGATACGCTAGTTGATCGACAAATACTTCTTTAATTTGATCTTTATTTTTATGCAAAGAAGGTGCTACGATATGAGACGGTTTATCGCCTTCCAACTGTAAAATATATTCCCCAAGATCCGTTTCGAGCACTTGACACCCTTCTTTTTCAAGTGCCTCGTTCAAACTAATTTCTTCCGTGACCATCGACTTTGATTTAACGACGCGTTTCGCGCCTTTATCTCGTGCTACTTGGCGAATATACGTATTCGCCTCATCGCCATCTTTCGCAAAAAAGACGTGACCTCCCGCTTTTTCTACGTTTGTAGCTAATTCATTTAAATAATAGTCTAGATGTTTCAAAACGTTTTGCCTTATTTCTTGCCCATGATTACGCCATTGTTCCCAATCGCCTAATTCTTCAACTGCTTTTAAACGACCGTTGTGCAAACGGTTTTGTGCGGCACTCACCGCACCACGCATAAAGTCATCTTCTAAATTTTCTTTCACCGTATCTTTAAATTTTTTATCATAAAATTGAATAGACATCGCTACACCCCCTCATGTTGTGTCAAAATCTCAACGATATGTTTCGTGCGCATCGTTTCACCACGACGTTGCATCCGGCCATCAATGTTCATAATGCAGCCACCATCTGAAGCAATTAAATATTCCGCATCTGTTTCCACCGCGCAATTCACTTTTTCGTCGACCATTTGCTCCGAAATATTGCCCATCTTCACAGAAAATGTCCCCCCAAATCCGCAGCAGTTATAACTGTTTGGTAAATCGACTAACTCAAGACCTTTCACATTTTTAAGTAACGTAAGCGGTGCATCCTTCACCCCTAACAGACGCGTCATATGGCACGAAGGATGGTACGTAACTCGATGATGATAGCTTGCCCCTACATCGGTCACATTCAATACGTTAACGATAAAATCCGTCAGTTCATACGTTTTGTCTGCTAAACGCTGCGCCTTTTCCGCATAAATTGGATCATCTTTAAAAATATGCGGGTATTCTTGAAACATTGTTGCGCAAGAACCGGATGGCGTTACGACCCATTCTTCATCAATGAACGTATCAATCATTTTTTTCATCGGTTCTTTAGCATCTTTCGTATAGCCTGAGTTATAGGCAGGTTGCCCACAACACACTTGCCCCCTTGGGAATGTCACTTCACACCCGAGTGTTTCGAGCAATTCTACGGTCGCTTTCCCTACATCTGTTTGGAATAAATCAACTAAACATGTCGCAAATAATGAAACTTTCATCTAAGTATCCCCCTCAAAAATCGAATTTTTAGATTATTCTCATTATAACGCGTAGCTATATCGGAATAATATGTATGCCAAAAAAGAATAGTTTTCACATATTTTAATAAATTAAGGAATAACTAGATGAAAACTCGTGCCAAAATAAAAAACAGAACGCATTCGTTCTGTTTAACACGACTGATCGTGTGCGTTATACAATTTTTCTAGTTGCTCTTGATAAGCGACTGTTAATAAAGTAGGTGTTTTGGCTACACGTGCTTCTTCTACTATTTTGTAAAATCCACTCATATTCGTATGTAGCAGGTGATACGTTAGAGGACTCGCTTTCTCACATTGGACAACTTGATCGACATCGACGAGTTGATTCAACACGTAACGTACATTTTGTTCAAAATGATAAAATTCAAAAATACGTTCAAATTTCTCTCGTAGTAAATGTAAATCCCGCATTAATTGTTGTTCAGTTAAGCCTTCTTCATACCATTGCAGTACGTAACAAACAGCAAATTTCAGCTGACTTTTATAACCGCCTTGCAACAGTAAGCGATAATCTTCTTTCTCATACGACTGTTCAAAGTAACATATGCTATCAATCATGCCCATAACCTCTTCACCTGGAATAGACTCATTCGCTTGGCGATGGAGTTCACGGCGTAATTGTTCTAATCTTTCTACGATACAAAAATGTTCTGTAAACTGGTACAAGCCACAATCTACGTGCGCACATTCTGCTAACACTTGACGAACGATACTGACGAAATTAAATGTTGGGGATTCAACAATCGTCCCCTGTTTCTCGCTCACTCGTCGCTCTAAATCAATATTACGCATTAAATAGCGTTCTAAATGAAGTAATTGGTCAATGTGATGTTGCATGCGCCTCACCTCTTTAAGAAGAATATTTCCCATTTCTCCTCTTTTCAAAACAATGTTTTATTGTAAAAGTGCTAACCGTTGTTTCGCCAAATCGTCCCCTTGCAATGCCGCTCGCTTCAACCAATAAATGGCCTTTTCTTTGTTTTGTTCTATCCCGATACCTTCTTCAAAACAAAAACCGACATTGTATTCCCCTTCTACATCTTGTCCTCGCGCAGCTTGCATATAAAAAGCAAACGCTTCTTCAAAATCACCATGTTGCATCGCTTTATGGCCTAAATAATTCGCTGCATACAAATCACCAAGTATTGCTGCTTTTTTAAACCATGCAATGGAAGTCGATTCATCCGCTTCAACAACAACGCCTTTTTCGTACATATACCCCATCGTAAACATCGCTTCAGATACACCGAGCATTGCGGCTTTGTTGAACCATACGTAAGCTTCTTCTTCATTTTTTTCTACGACTTCTCCGTGAAGTAGCATATCTGCATAATTGTTCATCGCATCTGCAAGACCAGCATTTGCTGCAAGCTTGTAGCACTCAAGCGCTTTTGCCGAATTTTCTTCCGTACCAAATCCTTCGTAATGAAAGTTCCCCAACCAGTAAGTCGCTTGTAATAGACCGGCATTATGTGCATGTTTAAAACAGTAAAAACTACTATCGTAACAATCTAAATTTCTTAACAAATGTCCCATCGCATAATAGGCATCTGTTTCATTTTTATTAATTCCTTCGATGAATAGAAGTCCTTGTTGAATCATGTCCTCGTCTATATAAAGGTGTTCATCTGGAAACGTCACTACATTTTCTAAATAAATTTTTAACGGTTCATCTTTTGTTATATGCTTTAAAAATATTGTTGCCAATTGCTCCATTGAATATGTCAAAATGACCACCTCTTACTTATTAGTATATAGCATAAAAAAGCACCTAGCTAAGCTAGGCGCTTATATCGAATCCTTCGTTTTACGAACATTTCTATTATATGTCCATCCCCATGGTCATATGTATGAAGATACCCCTATCTTCAACTCATACACGATTCATTTGATTCATAGATTCCCCGATCTATTATAACAATCTGTTATAAAACAAAATGAACCGTATATTTCATAAAAACCTACACAATTTAATCCCTTAAAACAGCTAAACTGTACGGTTTTGTCATTAAAGTCATTTTATCATTAAAAACTATTATTTGTACATAGTTATTTATTAATATTTTTATTTTATCTGTTATAAAACAACGTTATACATACTTTATTTTTTCATAGATTTACGGTCAATTACAACGAGTTGATCCATTTCTTGTTGTATTTTCACTTCCATTGGATGCTTCACTTGATTTTTTGACTTTACATTATATCCAAATATCTTTTCATCTTCATGTAATTCTGAACGATACGCCATTCTTTCTTTTTGATCTGTTGCTTTTTTCAGTGTTTGTAACGCTTCGGTAAAGTTATTCTTCATATCGATCCACTCCTTAGGTTAATATAAAACATTTTCCAATTATAAGACTTTTTAAACATCTGAAAGTTCCATTAAAATGATAATTGGTATTTTTGTAGTAAATGTACTCATTTATAAGTGAATACTAGACAAAAATAAGCATTGTATTTTTAACAAAAAAGCCATTTGATTGAATAATCAAATGGCTCTTTTTCTAAGCAAATACCGTACGATTTTGCTCGTAACGTTTTATTTGTTCATCATATTGAATAGTTAACGAAATTTCATCCCAACCGTTTAACAACATTTGTTTGTAATAAGCATCTATTTCAAACGGATATACTTTCGTCCCAATCGATACGGTTTGTTTTTCTAAGCTAACAGTTGCTTCTGTCGCTATTTGTTCGCTAATTGCTAAAATTTCTTCTACTTCTTGAATAGATAGTTCGATCGGTAAAATACCGTTTTTAAAACAGTTATTATGAAAAATATCTGCATAGCTCGGTGCAATTATGACGTTAAAACCGTAATCTAAAATAGCCCACGGTGCATGTTCACGAGAAGAACCACATCCAAAATTGTCGTGTGCAACGAGAATAGAGGATCCTTTATATTCAGGTTGATTCAATACGAAATTCTCAACGGGATTACCTAAAGCATCGAACCGCCAATGATAAAATACGTATTGACCAAATCCTGTTCGTTCAATTCGTTTTAAAAATTCTTTTGAAATAATTTGGTCCGTATCTACATTTTTTCGATTTAAAGGCGTTAATACACTGGTCACTTCATTAATTGGTTTCATAACATGCCCTCCTCCTATACGGTTGCTTTCATAATTTCTCGTACGTCTACAAAATGTCCGGCAATGGCCGCAGCCGCTGCCATTGGCGGTGATACTAAATGCGTCCGAGAACCTGCTCCTTGACGTCCTTCAAAATTACGATTCGAAGTGGAAGCACATCGCTCACCTGCGGGCACAACGTCTTCATTCATCGCCAAGCACATCGAACATCCTGATTCTCGCCATTCAAACCCTGCTTCTAAAAACAATTGATCTAATCCTTCTTGCTCTGCTTGTTGCTTAACAGAATACGACCCTGGTACGACAATGGCACGGACACCATCTGCCACTTTCCGACCTTGAATAACCGAAGCAGCAGCACGTAAATCGTGTAATCTTGAATTCGTACAAGAGCCGATAAATACGTGTTGAATCGCAATCGATGTAATCGGTGTTCCTTCTTCTAAATCCATATAAGCGAGTGCTTTTTGAAGTGCTTGTTTATCCGATTCATCAGTAAAATCTTCTTTTGCTGGCACATTTTTTGAAACGCCGATTCCCATAGAAGGATTCGTTCCCCACGTCACAATCGGTTCGATTTCAGAAGCCTCTATAATCCGTACTTCATCATATGTCGCATCTTCATCAGAAGCGAGCGATAACCAATACGCTGCCGCTTCTTCAAATTCCGTTTGTGGCGCAAATTTACGCCCACGAATGTATTCAACCGTCGTCGCATCTGGTGAAATCAATCCAGCTTTCGCACCGGCTTCAATCGACATATTACAAATCGTCATACGCTCTTCCATCGACAATGCATGGATTGCTTCCCCTGTGAACTCCACGATATGCCCAGTACCCATATCAATTCCAAATTTCGCAATAATAGCTAGAATAATATCTTTCGCTGCAACCCCAAACGCTAGTTGTCCTTCTACTCGAACTTCCATCGTTTTCGGTTTGTTTTGCCATAGCGTTTGCGTACTTAATACGTGTTCGACTTCAGACGTCCCAATACCAAAAGCAATGGCACCAAACGCTCCGTGCGTAGACGTATGCGAATCGCCACAAACTATCGTCTTACCAGGTTGTGTCAAACCGAGTTGCGGTCCAATTACGTGAACAATCCCTTGATCTGGATGCCCCATATCAGCTAGTTCAACGCCAAACTCTCGACAATTATCTGCCAACGTCATAATTTGTTTTTTCGCAATTGGATCATTAATGACGGGTAGATTTTGAGTGGGTACGTTGTGATCCATCGTCGCAAATGTTAAGTCCGGACGACGAACTTGACGATTATTGAGACGTAACCCTTCAAAAGCTTGTGGACTCGTTACTTCATGTACTAAATGTAAATCGATAAATAATAAATCCGGTTTTCCTTCTTCTTCATGTACGATATGATTATCCCAAACTTTTTCAATAATATTTTTTCCCATCGTTCCTCATCCTTTCTTAAAATAAGCTCGTCATAGCATCTGACACATACGCTGGATTAATTTCTGCAATGACTTTTTCTGTCCAGTCATTCGTAGATAATGCTTGCGTACCTTTTGGTGCCATATCTCCTGTGAAGTGTCCTGCAGCAAATGTACGTGCAACCGCTTCTTCGATTGCTGTTGCCTCTTCGCCTAATTCAAATGTATATCGTAATAACATCGCCGCTGATAAAATCGTCGCCGCTGGATTTGCAATACCGAGACCTGCAATTTCTGGTGCCGATCCGTGTACAGGCTCGTATAAACCAAAGTTGTCGCCACGCATAGAAGCAGATGGTAGTACACCGAGAGAACCGGTAATAACGGACGCTTCATCTGATAAAATATCGCCAAACATATTTTCCGTCACGATGACATCGTAAGCTGACGGATTCGTAATTAACTTCATCGCTGTTGAATCAACTAAGCTATGCTCTACTTCCACGTCTGGATAGTGCACTTTTTTTTCTTCCACGATTTGTCTCCATAAGCGAGACGTGTCTAACACGTTCGCTTTATCGACTGACGTTAATTTCTTTCGACGAAGACGAGCCATTTGGAAAGCATTGTCTACAATTCTTTCAATCTCATTTCTCGTATAAGAAAGCGTATCAAATGCGTCGGTTTCAGAACGTTGTCTATCTCCGAAATAAAGACCGCCTGTTAATTCACGAACGATTAACAAATCAACATCTTTCACATTTTCTTCTTTCAATGGTGAGGATGCAAGCATCGATGGAATCGCTTGTACTGGACGTAGATTTGAAAATAAATCAAAATGTTTGCGAATACGAAGTAATCCTTTTTCCGGGCGTAACTCAGACGGATTATTATCCCATTTAGGTCCGCCTACAGCGCCTAATAAAATCGCATCACTTTCTTCGCATAACGTAATCGTTTCTTTCGGTAGCGGATCATTAAACTGATCAATAGCCGCGCCACCAATTGCTCCTACCGCAATATGAAACGTATGATTGTATTTTTGTGCAATCGCTTGTAAAACTTCTACTGCACTCGCTACTACTTCTGGACCAATTCCGTCCCCAGGTAAAGCTGTAATTTTCTTTTCCATGATGTTGTCCCCCTAAAGTACATTTATGTAACAGAAAGATGTGCCTAAAAGACACATCTCTCCTTGAAATACGTATTAATAACTCGCTTCTTTTAATCGTAACTGTTGTTGAATAATTTGACGATTAATCGCATCTAAGTACGCTTCTGCTGATGCTTTTAAAACGTCTTGTGCCGCATCGCGACCACGATATTTACCATCTTTATATGCGATGTTAATGACCGCTTCTCCGAGTGCGTCACGACCCGAACCGACAGACGATACACGATAATCTAATACACGAACCGGTTCTTCCACTAGTTTCTCAAGTGTATTAAAAATCGCTTCAACGGAGCCCGAACCAATCGATGCAACCGTAATTTCTTCACCCGAAGGCTTCGTCGCACGAACCGTTGCGGTCGGAATGTTTTCCGTACCGTATTGCACTTGAACAGATTGTAACGAATACAGTGGTATATTCGCTGTTTGAATCGTTTCATCTGTTAGTAGCGTAAGTAAATCTTCTTCTGTAATTTCTTTCTTCTTATCTGCCAAATCTTTAAAGGAAACGAATGCACGTTGCAATTTTTCATCATCTAAGTCGAAGCCCATTTCAATTGAACGTTCTTTGAATGCATGACGACCTGAATGTTTTCCTAAAATGAGTGGTATTTTATTTTCACCAACAAGTGCAGGCGTAATAATTTCATACGTTTCTGGATTTTTTAAGACGCCATCTTGATGAATACCCGACTCATGAGCAAAAGCATTTTTACCGACGATGGCTTTGTTTGGCTGAACAGGTGACCCTGTTAATTTACTTACTAAACGAGACGTTCGTGTAATCTCATTTAAATGAATGCCCGTGTCCATTTTGTACAAATCATTTCGAATATGTAGGGCAACAGCAATTTCTTCTAACGCTGCATTACCAGCACGTTCTCCAATACCATTGATCGTACATTCTACTTGTCTCGCACCATTTTCCACTGCTGCAATAGAGTTCGCGACAGCCATACCTAAATCATCGTGACAATGAGATGAAAATTTTACGAGATCGCTATTCGGTACTTCTTCTATAAGATATTTAAATAACGCTCCATACTCTGCGGGACTAGCATAACCAACCGTATCTGGTACATTAATAGTCGTTGCACCTGCTTGAATTACTTCATCAATAATTTGAACGAGAAATGCAGGATCAGAACGGAAAGCGTCTTCTGCTGACCATTGTACGAGTGGGAAAAATTGTTTCGCATATTTCACCGCTGCCACGCTCGCCTCAACGACTTGTTCAGGTGTTTTATTCAATTTATATTTCATATGAATAGGGCTCGTCGCTAAAAAACATGAATATGTGGATTTTCAGCATGTTTCAATGCTTCCCATGTCACATCAATATCTTTTTGCATGGCACGTGCCAAACCAGTTACTGTTGAATTTTTCACCGTTGTGGCGATTTGAGAAACCGCTTCAAAATCACCTGGTGAAGAAGCAGGAAACCCTGCTTCAATAATAGAAACACCAAGACGTTCTAATTGCTTTGCGATTTCAAGCTTTTCACCAGTATTTAAATTAATACCTGCTGACTGCTCGCCATCACGAAGGGTTGTGTCAAAGATATCAATTTTTGTCATCGTTATTTACCTACGACTTCAACTTGAGCTTTTTGACCAACGAATGGCATCATTTCGCGTAATTTTTCACCAACTTTTTCAATTTGATGATCTTTTACAGCTTGTTTTTTCACTGTATATTGTGGACGATTATTTTCATTTTCAGCAATCCATTCTTTTGCGAATGTACCATTTTGAATATCTGTTAAAACGTCTTTCATTGCTGCTTTAGAAGCTGCCGTTACGACGCGAGGACCTGAAACATATTCGCCCCACTCTGCTGTATCCGAAATCGAATAGTTCATGTTTTCGATACCGCCTTCGTACATTAAATCGACGATTAATTTTAATTCATGGAAACATTCGAAATAAGCGATTTCTGGTTGGTAACCTGCTTCTACTAATGTTTCGAAACCTGCTTTCACAAGTTCTACAGCACCACCACAAAGAACAGCTTGTTCACCGAATAAATCCGTTTCTGTTTCTTCTTTGAACGTCGTTTCAAGAACACCTGCACGTGCAGCACCTATACCTTTAGCATAAGCAAGAGCTAAATCTTTCGCTGAACCTGTCGCATCTTGATAAATACCGATTAGTGCTGGTACACCAGCGCCCGCTTGATACGTACGACGAACTAAATGTCCTGGTCCTTTCGGTGCGATTAAAAATACATCTACATCGGCAGGTGCAACGATTTGTTGGAAATGAATGTTAAAACCGTGCGCAAAAACTAAAGAGTTCCCTGCTTCAAGACCTGGTGCGATTTCTGCTTCGTACACTTGTTTTTGACGTTCATCTGGAAGAAGAACCATGATCACATCTGCTTCTTTAGAAGCTTCTGCTACTGTTTTCACATCTAAACCGTCATTTTTAGCACGTTCTGCAGAATCTCCTGGACGAATACCGACACGTACGTCAAATCCTGATTCTTTTAAGTTTAATGCATGTGCATGACCTTGCGATCCGTAGCCGATAACAGCGATTTTTTTACCTTCTAAAACTTTCTCGTTGATGTCTTGATTATAGTACATTTTTGCCATGATTCTTTTCCCCCTGTAATATACATTATTTTTTTGTGTTTGTTATTTTTATTGTAAAAGCGAAAGTTGTGTCTTCTGTTGTAATTGTGAATCACGAACAAACGCTGTAACACCTGTGCGAGTGAGTTCTTTAATACCATATGGTTTCATTAACTCAATAAAAGCATCGATTTTTTCTGGATTCCCTACGACTTGATATGTAATGACACTTTTGCCCATATCGATAGCTTGTGCTCTAAATGGATCAACGATGGCATTAATTTCTGCTCGTAAGTTAGGTGGCGCAACGACTTTAATTAATGCTAGTTCACGAATAACATTTGATTTATCTGTAATGTCATTCACTTTGATCACATCAATTTGCTTCGACAACTGTTTGACCAGTTGTTCAATTTTGCGCTCATCTTCTACATTGACGATAAACGTCATTTTCGAAATACCTGGCTGTTCTGTATGCCCAACCGTAATACTTTCGATATTGAATTGGCGTTTCATTAATAACCCTGTGACGCGATTCAACACACCACTTTGGTTAATAACCGTTACTGTTATAATGCGTCTCATTATTTTTCAACTCCAATCATTTCATTCAAACCAGCACCCGGTGCAACCATTGGTGTTACGAGTTCTAGTTGTTTCACACGACAATCAATTAATACCGGACCATCGTAAGCGAAAGCTTCCGCTAATTGTTGTTTCGCCGTTTTCGCATCGTCAATAACGATTCCTTTCACGTTATATGCTTCTGCCAGTTTGACGAAATCTGGTTGAACAGGCATTAAAGAAGAAGAATAGCGTTCGTTATAAAATGATTGTTGCCACTGACGCACCATACCTAGACATGCATTATTCAGCATGATGATTTTGACTGGCAAATCAAACTCTTGCAATAAGCCAAGCTCTTGAAGTGTCATTTGGAAACCAGCATCTCCGACAATGGCCACAACGACTTCATCAGGAAAAGCAAATTGCGCTCCGATGGCAGCTGGGAAACCGAATCCCATCGTACCAAGTCCACCGGATGTTACCCAACGATGATCTTTTTTAAATGAAAAGTATTGTGCTGCAAACATTTGATGTTGCCCAACGTCCGTCGTCACAATCGCTTCTCCTTTCGTTAAATCATTTACATGTTGTAAAATTTGTTGTGGTAGTAGCGTTCCTTCTTCATCGACTTCATACCAGTATGGATACTTTTCGCGCCACGTATTTAACGTAGTGACCCATTCTGTATGATCTTCCACTTCAAACTCTTGCTTCAGCAATGCCTGAAGTGCTTCTTTTGCATCGGATACAATCGGGACATCTGTCGGAACATTTTTACCGATTTCCGCTGGGTCGATATCAATATGAATAATTTTAGCGGACGGCGCAAACTTCGATAAATTGCCTGTTAAACGGTCATCGAAGCGGGAACCGATATTAATGAGTACGTCGGCTTCCGAAATCCCCATATTCGATGCGTACGTCCCGTGCATTCCAGCCATACCGTAAAACAGGGCATGATCGTTTTCGATTGTTCCTAAGCCGAGTAGCGTATTCACAACAGGTAGCTGATATTTTTCAATAAATTGATTAAATTCTAATTTAGCGTTCGCAGCTAAAATCCCTGCACCTGCTAACACAATCGGTTTTTTCGCTTTTTGAATGAGTTCAATTGCTTTTTTGATTTGAAGGAAGTTCGGTCGAATCGTCGGTTGATAACCTGGCAAATTAATCGGTTCATCTTTATATGACGCTGCATCAAACAATGCATTCGCAATATTTTTAGGGAAATCCACAACGACCGGTCCTTTTCGACCTGTATTCGCAATATGAAATGCCTCTTTAATAATACGTGGGATATCTTGTACGTCTTTAATTTGATAATTATGCTTCGTAATCGGTTGTGTAATTCCTACAATGTCTGCTTCTTGGAAAGCATCCGTTCCAACGACTGTCGTCGCTACTTGGCCTGTAAAAACGACTAGCGGTAAGGAGTCCATCATCGCATCCGTTATTCCTGTCACAAGGTTCGTTGCTCCAGGCCCAGAAGTTGCAATGACAACACCTGGCCTACCTGTCACACGTGCATATCCTTCTGCCGCATGAATCGCGCCTTGCTCATGACGAGCTAAAATGTGCTTGATTGGATTTCGGTATAACGCATCGTATAGCGGTAAAACAGCGCCACCTGGATAGCCGAAAATAATATCGACGTCCTGTTCTTTTAACGTTTCAATAAATACTTCTGCTCCTGTTTTTCGTGTCGTTTCGACGGGTTGTTTCGTTGATGGATGATTTTCTAATTCAAGTTCTGCACTCATCTTTTAGCTCCTCCTTCACTCATTTCAAGTTCAATAAAAAAAGTTTTTTCATGCCACGCAAAAATGTTGCTCGCTTTGCGTAGGGATGAAAAAACTTTCACGGTACCACCCTGCTTCATCGTAAAGTCACCTTTACGACCTCATGGAATAGATTACTCTATTCTTTAGTTAACGAGTGACACGCACCCGGAATGACCTAATAACTGATGCGTTTAGCCATTCACTCAGAGGGGATGTCAGAAATAGTTGGCTACTGATTCACACCGACCATCAGCTCTCTGCAAAGTCCAAATTCTACTTCCTTTAACCTCTTCAACGCTTTAATTTATTCAATTTTCAAATAATTTTATTAATATTTCATCGTTCCGCCTGTTGAAGCAGATGTCACGAGCATAGAATAACGAGCAAGCCATCCTTTTTTAATTTTCGGTTCAAATATTGGCAATGTTTTCGCTCTTTCTTGCAATTGTTCTTCCGATACTTCTACATTAATGGTACGTTCTGGTAAATCAATCGTAATCAAATCACCGTCTTGAATCAATGCAATCGGACCTCCTTCTGCTGCTTCAGGTGAAATATGTCCGATAGAAATGCCTCGTGAAGCACCACTAAAACGACCGTCTGTAATGAGTGCTACGTCTTTTCCTAATCCACGTCCTTGAATCGCTGATGTGGGGGCAAGCATTTCTGGCATTCCAGGTCCACCTTTAGGTCCTTCGTATCGAATAACGACAACATGTCCAGCTTGAACAATCCCGTCATCAATTGCTTGTTGTGCCGCATCTTGTGAGTTGAAGCAAATCGCTTCGCCGCGGAACGTTTGAATAGATGGATCGACAGCACCTACTTTAATAACGCCTCCATCCGGTGCGATATTACCGAATAAAATAGATAAACCACCTACTTTACTGTACGGATTGTCTTTCGTACGAATGACATCGGTGTTCGTAATGTTATTTTCAGCGACGTTTTCACGAACAGTTTTCCCTGTTACCGTTATACGATCTGGATGAATGGCACCTGGAATTTTCGTTAATTCATGAATGATTGCTGAAATGCCGCCTGCTAAATGAATATCATGCATCGAATAATTAGATGCTGGCATAATTTTTGCTAAATACGGTACGCGTTTGGCGACTTCATTAATATCATCAACTTTATAGTCAATTTCCGCCTCATGTGCTAACGCAAGTGTATGAAGAACCGTATTCGTTGAACCACCCATTGCCATGTCTAAAGCAAAAGCATCATCAATCGCTTCTTTCGTAACGATATCACGTGGTTTTACATCATTTTTAATCATGTCCACTAAGTTTTTAGCAGCTTGTTTAATCAATTCATGGCGTTCTTTTGACGTTGCTACGATTGTCGCATTTCCTGGAACTGTCAGCCCGACCATTTCCATTAATGAGTTCATTGAATTGGCTGTAAACATTCCTGAACAAGAACCACAAGTTGGACAAGCATTTTGTTCAATATCAAGTAGTTCCGACTCACTCATACGTCCACTCTTATAAGCTCCTACACCTTCAAATACCGATGTAAGTGAAAGTGGCTCTCCTTTAGATGAAACGCCCGGTTCCATCGGTCCTCCCGTAACAAATATAGAAGGAACGTTCGTACGAACCGCTGCCATTAACATACCTGGTGTAATTTTGTCACAGTTTGGAATGTAAAATACACCGTCGAACCAGTGTGCATTAATAACGGTTTCTGCACTGTCTGCAATTAATTCACGTGATGGGAGAGAATAACGCATTCCGATATGCCCCATTGCAATACCATCATCGACACCGATTGTATTAAATTCGAATGGAATTCCTCCCGCTTCGATAATCGCTTGTTTAACGACTTTCCCGAACTCTTGTAAATGGACGTGTCCCGGAATAATGTCAATATATGAATTACAAATTCCGATAAATGGTTTGTCTAAATCTTTCGTTTTTACACCAGCCGCATATAATAAACTACGATGCGGTGCTCGGTCGATCCCTTTTTTTATCATGTCACTTCGCATATTCTACACCTCTTCTATATAGACAACCCGCAAAAGAATATCATCGCCACACTTTTATAACATCGGTGTGTGATGCGCTTTCTTGTGCTGTTAACGCTGTAAAACGTTTTTTAAATTGTTGTTATCATAGTATGTATAACCATTGAAGTCAACAGTCTATTTTGAATTATCAGACTATTTTAAAAACTTTATTGTAAATTAAAACGCTTTCAATGGCTTTATTGCTGTTTTTTGCTCATTTTTGAAAAAAGAAAAAATTTTTATTTATTCTATGCAATATATCGCAATGAAATCATTCCGAATTTATTTTAGCATTCGTTTGAAGAACGCTGTTCGGAATAAACCTTGCGGATCAAATTGCTCGATATGTGCTAGAAATATATTATGTTTGGCATATTGTCGTTTAAAATCACCCTCATCGTAATGATTCATCTTACCGAAATGTGCCCGTCCACCGTATTTTGAAGTGACATAATGTACGTAACGAAAATACGGTTCATAACGCATTCCTTTATACATATGAAATGCAATAAACACACAATCCTCCCCTTGTGTCGGACTTAAAAAGCCGCGCTCGCCTTTTTGTGTTCGGATTTCTATTGGAAAATGGACAGCGTACGGATGACGTGACAATGTTTCATGCAACTCTTCAAAACAAGCTTCAAAATTTTCAATAGGAATCGCATATTCACATTCTACAAACTTCACTTTACGTGGTGTCGCAAACAATTGATAACTCACATCTTCACGTTGACCTATCGGTACAGCTTTCGCACTCAAGTTACTAACGAGCTTCGTCGCCTTTGGTATCACTTTGCATAAACTCGAAGCATATTGTAATACGTTGTTTTCTAAAAAAATGTCCATCTTCGACAAAGGCTTCGCTTGAACAGTCATCGGATCGATTGGATTCATCACTTTTTGCTGTACGTCCGTTTGACCAGGGAAATAAAACCATTCCGCATGTCGATTCGTTTGAACGGTCTTTTGAAACGTCGACAGCAACGTATTTGTCGTCACTTTAGAACAGTCATAAGCAAGTCCGTACAAAGGTACCGCTTGAATCGTGACGTCTGTAATAACGCCCATTAATCCAAGAGAAATATGCATACTCTCCGAATAAGCATCCTCCCTCGTAATTTGACGATACGTACCGTTCCCATCAACGACGCCCCATCTGACAATTTGATTCGAAATCGAACCGAGCTGAATACCTGTTCCGTGCGTTCCTGTACTAATGGCTCCAGCAATCGTTTGGACGTCGATATCGCCCATGTTTTCTAGTGCCAATTGAGATGCTGCCAGCAAAGGGCCGACATCATACAATCGCGTACCCGCCCAAAACGTCGCTTGTTGTAAGGTTTCATCTACATGAATTAACCCCGTCATATGAGATAATTCCATCGCATAACAATCGGGTAATGCGACTGGACTAAAAGAATGTCCCGTCCCAACTGTTCGAATCGTTTTATTTTGATTTTTCGCACGAATAACAATGTTTTGAACGTCTTCAATACTTTGTGGTGTGTAAAAAGAAGCTTGTTCTCGAGACGCTGTTTCTCCCCAATTTCGCCAATTTTTCTTTATAGAAAACATTGCCCTTCCCCCCTATATGTTTGATATGGACCGACATAACCATTTTTATTAAACGTATGCAGCACTTGGAATCTCTCGCATAGTTCACCCGCTTTACTATGACGGAAAAACACAAGATCTCCTATGCTATACGTTTTTGTTCGTTGTTTCATCGGCGTTTGTACTTCACCCGCACCTTCTAATGTGAAAAATTCCAATTGTTCGTCTAACGGCTTCGGCATTTTATCTACGGATATAGCTCCGCTCGCTATGTATCCACCTCCATGTAACACAATTGTCTGTGCATCAGGTTGTCGCGTCACACGTAAGCAAAAACCAGCTGCTTGCTGAAAAGGCATCTCTTTATATGCATCAAACAATGCTGGTTTATATAAAGCAGAGCCGACTGTAATTTCAGTTACTTCTGGACAAGATGCATTGAAGCGTAGACTCCCCGAGCCTCCACCATTTACAAATTGGAGTGGCCCAACATGACGTTCTACTAGCTGGACAGCTTTTTGCCGTTGTGCTTGAATCATTGATTTTGATTTTTTTGAAGTTGTCGAATCAACATCCCTTTTGCTTTGTTTAACGGTTTATCTCCTACACCAGCCAACTGTGCATCGTACCCCATAAGTGATGTAATATGAAGTTGCCCAAAAGAACGGCTTTGTTGAATCAATTTTTTAAGTTGTAATTCATTTGTAACACTTGAACGTCTCGTCCCAAAATAAATCGCTTTCAAATCTAGCGATACGTTAATATCAATACAAATATTTACAGAAACATTGCGTTCCAATGCTAATTCATTTAAATGTCTCATGTGCGCTTCGCAATCTACCATAAACGTAATATCTTTCCCTTTTTGGATCCATTGCAATAACGCTCGGACACTCGTCGTTTCCATCGTCGGATATCCTAATAAAAAATGGTCGAATCCTTTTTCACATAAAAAAGCGGTTTCTGCAGCGCTATATGTCATCCAACCACTTAGTTGTTCCCTTAAAAGGGTCGCTACATTTTTCAATACATCGACCGAACGAATCGATTTTGTTGCAATACGTATTTTTTTAGTCGATGCCATTTTCTTCACTTGTAAACTATTCGCCTCCAACGCTTCTAGGTCTAACCAAGCAAAAGGTGCTTCTAATTGTTGAAGAAATGAACTATGTTTCATCTGTTTTCCCTCCATAAAAAAAGCTGCTCATAAAATGAAACGAAAACTCGTTCAATTTATGAGCAGCAGAATGAATTGCGTCGTACGATTACACATTGACACCTGGAATGAATGTTAAGTCTAATGCCAAATTCAACATAACGAATAGATGAATCCCCGCAACTAAAAAGCCAATTTGGTTATATTTTTTCACTGACATTTCTTTCATAATAAATTCCACCTTTCACTGCTTCAATTATATTAATCGCTCGTTCGCTCTTAATATTTGTTTTAATAATACAATCACCTTTATAATATTGCAACTATTTTTTGTCTATTTTGTGACATTTTTTATTTTTAGACAAATCGTTATGTATTCGGTAAAGTAGAACATAGGAGGTGTCAGATGGAAGCTTTACTTATTATTGATTATACGAACGATTTCGTCGCAACAAATGGTGCACTAACGTGTGGGGAACCAGGGCAACAATTAGAAACATATATTACCGATTTAACGGTGAAAATGGCCGCACAAAAAGACTTCATTGTATTCGCTTGTGACCTTCATGAACAAGAAGATCCATATCATCCTGAATCGAAGCTATTTCCCCCGCACAATATTCGCGATACCGATGGAAGAAAACTGTATGGAACCGTCGCAACAGCGTACGAACATATAAAAGAAGAACCTTACGTCTACTGGATGGACAAAACACGTTACTCTTCTTTTGCCGGTACGAATCTCGCTCTAAAATTACGTGAGCGAAACATTACATCCATTCACCTCGTTGGTGTTTGTACCGATATTTGTATTTTACACACGGCCATCGATGCTTATAATGAAGGATTTACCGTGACGATTCACGAAAAGGGCGTCGCAAGCTTTAACGCAGCCGGGCACGAATGGGCTCTGAACCATTTTAAAAATAGTCTCGGCGCAAAGGTATTGTAAATAACATATAAAAAAAGGAAGTCCCTAAAATAGGACTTCCTTTTTTTATAAAGTCGTTTTACGTTTTTTATAAAATAAACTAATTAATACACACGTCATACACGCATAAATAGTTGCCGTGAAAAAGACACCATGTATACCTGAAATGAGATGATCAATAACCGGTATTTCATATGCTTTTTCAGCTAAATTCACATTCGTATATCCTAAAATAATTAATGGATTTAATGCGAGCATATTAAAAATAATGCCACAAACCGACGCATTAATTGACTGACTAAACGTGTTTGAAAAAGAATTTAAGCCGGTCGCAATACCAAGACGATTCGCTGGTACGACTTTTTGGATAGACAAAATAATGAGCGGTGAAATTAACCCCATACCAAGTCCGGCAATGCTACTTGCAGTTAATAAATAGTACATCGATGTATCGAAAGAAATAAAAATAAGCATCGCTGCCCCTACGATTAAACAAATCGTACCGGTTAACATAAATATCGCATTTTTCACTTTTCCAATTAACGACCCAATTGCCATCGCGCCGATTGTCCACATAAGTGAGAACGGTGCAAGCATGAGCCCTGCTTTCGTAGCAGAATAGCCTAAAATGCTTTGCCCTAAAACGGGAATGTACGCAGAGAAAATCATCACAAGTGCCATCGAAGCAAATGATAACCCAAGTAAGAAACTATATTTTCTATTTTTAAAAAGAGCAAATGGAATCAATGGATCCGATACGTTCTTTTCAACAAAGAAAAAGGCTGTACAAACAGCTAGTAAAACAATGTAACCTAGTAGTTGCTGTCCACTTACCCATTGCCCGCTTTGACTACCATTCATTAATAAAAGTAAAAAGCCAATCGTTCCGACAGTGAATAACATCGCCCCGATATAGTCAATTTTAACTTTCGTCGTCTGTTTCACTTCATGATAAGATTTGGCAATAATATAAAACGCAATACACGCAAATGGAACATTCATAATAAAAATAAAGTGCCATGAAGTAAAATCAATTAAAAATCCACCAATTAGTGGACCTACGACGCCCGCTACGCCCCATACCATACTAATATAGCTTTGTGCTTTTGCACGTTGTTTTTCTTGCTTGAATAGCTCTGAAACCATCGTTAATGTAATCGGTAAAATCGAACCTGCCCCAATTCCTTGAATCGCACGGCTAATAATTAAATACGGCATCGACGTTGCGATTCCGCACAATAATGAACCGATCGTAAAAAAGCTAATCCCAATTAATAACATTTTTTTGCGGCCAAATAAGTCCGCTAATTTCCCGAAGATTACCGTAGCAATAGCCGAAGTTAATAAGTAGGCTGTGTAAATCCAACTCATCCATTCCGCACCTTTTAAATCAGTCGTAATGGTTGGTACAGCTGTCGCTACAATCGTTCCTTCAATTGCCGCTAATGCTGTAATAAACAAAATGGCAACAAATACAATATTCATTTCATACGCTCCTTCAGTGCATAATGCACTATTTTTAACATTTTTTCAGAAAAACATTTGAAAATTTACATTTTTTTCTGTATCATACAATTTGTTCACAGTTTATTCATAAAGGAGGTTCTCCAAATCATGTGGAAAGAATTTAAAGAGTTTGCTCTTAAAGGCAATGTGATTGATTTAGCAGTCGGTGTCGTGATTGGTGCAGCATTCGGTAAAATTGTTACATCTCTAGTAGAAAATATTATTATGCCACTCGTTGCTCTTCTTGTTGGTAAAGTTGATGTTTCAGACTTAGCATATAAGAGCATCATGTACGGTAAATTCATTCAAAGTGTTATCGATTTTGTTATTATTGCTTTTTCAATTTTTATCTTTATCAAAATCATTATGTCGATCGGCAACAAAATGCGTAAACCTAAAGAAGTCGCTGAAGAAGCAGCTACAGAAACACAAGAAGATGTCCTTAAAGACATTCGCGAGTTATTACGCCAACAAAATGACAAACAACAATAATGAGATCTATATCAACTCGCTATGAACTTTCATAGCGAGTTTTTTATTTTTTATTAGTGTAGTCCATTTTTAAAATTCCTTCACTCTATCGCTCTCTTACGCCGTCCAAATCATTCGAACTATTCATCCACTATATAGATTCCTGTCCAATAAAAAAAGTCTGCTCATGCAGACTTTACTGTTTCTTTATTTTACTACTCTTTCGGTACGTCTGCAGGAATTTTTTTCGTTACGAGCGTTTTATCTGTTTCGCTATCTACGAATACGACTTCTGCTTTCGGTTCGTCAATACCATTTAAAATTTGATATGTCGCGATTGGAACAGCTAATGCATCAAAAACATATGGATCTTTTTTCTCATTAAATTTTTTCGCATCTACTGTAATTTTAATATAAGCAAAATCTTTATAAGCATCTACTTTCGTTACAGAATCTAACGTTTTCCCATCTGCTAAATCTTGTAATGCTGCAACGATACTCGTATCAATTTCATCACGTTGTTCTGCTAATTTTTTTGTGTAAACGTATATTTCGTTTGTTTATCTTCTACTTGTACGTGCTCGATTGATTTCGTATCAATTTCGCTAGAAGTACCATCTTTATTTAAATACGTACGTGGAATAACGATAATTTGATTTAATTCTGAACTCGTCGTTGAACTCGTAGCAGCTTTTTCTTCATTTGCTGCTTCTGTTTTTCTTTTGTTCTTCTTCTGTACCTGTTAAGCCACTGCTACAACCCGCTAATGTTAAAGACAGTACACTCGCAGCTACTAATAAGTGCTTTTTCATGAAATCACTCTTTCTGACTTGTAATCGATTTATTTGCATTCTATTAGCCATTCTAGCACATTCTACATCCTTTGCGTCATGAATAAGACAATCGAAAAAAACCTGTCACAACTTATGACAGGTTTCTCCACAATTTACGCAAATTCCGATAATTGTTTTTTAATTTATTGAACTTCGCGAGCATCGCCAGTCTCCATGGTAATAACATAGAGTACGCTAAAATAAAGAAAATCCCACCTAATTCGCCAAGATGGAATGTTCCACCTAAATAAATTTTGGCAACCGTACGCAAAACGAGTAGTACAACGAGTACGACTGCGAATGCTTTAGACGGTTTTAAATAAATATCTTGTTCAACAATTTCAAATTTTGACGTTTTAATTAAAATAGTCGAACATAGCATACCGATCAATACCGTAATCACTAAGTGTTCAAATGTTACACGGAAAAAGGGGAATAAAAACATTAGTGCTCCTGTCGACATCGCAAGTGGCGGAATCATTATTTTTTTAGCACTCGCTGGTTTCTTAGATGATTTTTGGCGCATAATCATCGCCATAATCCCCATACCTAAAACAAATACCGTTGATGCAACTACCCAAAAAGTAGAAGGTAAGTTTTGTATAAATTCAATCACATCAATCTCTTCTTTCTTTATTTAATCAACTTGTTTGTATAGCACGTGAAGAAGCTGCTGTTGATCAAAAGGTTTCGTCATAAAATCTTTTGCACCGTTTTTAAGTGCCTTTACGACATTCTTTTGTTGACCAACTGCTGTAATCACGACAATTTTTGCATTTTTGTCATATTCATAAATTGCTTTCGTCGCTTCTAACCCATTTTTTATCGGCATCGTAATGTCCATCGTCACAATATCTGGATGTAATTTTTTGTATTGTTCGATTGCTTCTTCGCCATTTTCCGCTTCTCCAATTACGTCAAACCCTTGTCCTGCAATCATCCGCTTAATCGTTTCACGAATAAACAACGTATCATCTACTACTAATACAGTGTGCATATAATTCCCCCCGCAAACAAATAAACTATAATATAAAATTCTTTAAATTGCGAATCAAAAACCGATAAAATCGCCATATATAGGTATAAATAAACGATTTAACGTACTCATTTGGTCAAAAAATAATAAAATACCGACGATGACCATAATTATGCCACCAATTTTAAAGAACAGTTGCATTTTATTTTTCACCCATGTTAATTTTGGTACGAAAAAAGCGAGTGTCAAGAAAGGAAGACTAAATCCGATGACATAGCTTGCCATATAATTTACCGCATGCGTAGGGGCAGTCGCAGCCAAGAAGAAAATCGATGCTAAAATAGGACCCGTGCACGGTGTCCAACCGACAGCAAATACGAGACCTATTAAAATCGAACCGAAAAAACCTGTTGGTCGATTTTTCAATGTAACACGTCGTTCTTTTAAAAGAAAACGTGGTGTCCAAATCCCGACCATTACACAGCCGAAAAAGACGATGAAAATCGCACCTACTTGACGAATAAGCTCATCGTATTCAAAAAAGAGTGCACGAATCCACGTCGTGCTATACCCTAATGCAATAAATACGAGTGAAAATCCTATTAAAAAGCAAATTGTATGTAAAATGGCCGTACGCTGTTTCATTCCACCGTTACGTAAATGGTCAGAAGAAACACCTGTAATATACGATAAAAAGGCTGGATATAATGGCAAAGTACAAGGAGAAATAAAACTGAACAAACCTGCAGCAAAAGCAATATAAATCGTTAAATCCATATTCATTCCCTCCTACTCATATAAGTATCCCATATAATTATGAAATAACTGTGAACTTACGAACACAAATGAACGTTTTTATCGTAATCAATCTATGGGTGATTTGCAACACGAAAAAATGACTTCTATATAAACATAACAAAAAAACGAACAGCCCTCTGTCTGTTCGTTTGTTGAAGAACATATGTACATGTCCTAGATCGGCTTAGAATCCCCTCTGTCATTCATCCACCAATAAAATTTATAATGATTTCGCTAATTCTAATTGTTTCTTCACTTGATCGAAACCCGTTCCCCCAAGAGAATGACGACGTTTTACAGCAGCTTCTGGTGCTAATACGTCGTATACATCCGCTTCAATTAAATTGCTACCTTCTTGCATATCTTCTAGAGATAAATCAAGTAAGTAAATGCCTCGTTGAATACATGTGAAAACAAGTTTCCCTGTCACTTCATGTGCCTCACGGAATGGCATGCCTTTTGCGGCTAAATAATCGGCAAGTTCTGTCGCATTGGAGAAGTCATTGTGGACGGCTTTATGTAGCACGTCTTTATTCACTGTCATCGTACGAACCATGCCTTCGAAGATTTTCAATGCGCCGACAATCGTATGTAACGTGTCGAACATGCCTTCTTTATCTTCTTGCATATCTTTGTTATACGCGAGTGGAATTCCTTTTAGAACCGTTAGTAAGCCCATTAAATTCCCATACGTACGGCCCGCTTTACCACGAATTAATTCGGCCATATCTGGATTTTTCTTCTGTGGCATAATGCTTGAACCCGTTGAGAAAGAATCATCTAAATCGATGAATTTAAATTCATCTGTTGACCAAAGAATGATTTCTTCAGCAAAACGTGATAAGTGTGCCATCATAAGCGCCCCGTTTGATAAAAATTCAACGATGAAATCACGATCACTAACCGCATCAATTGAGTTTTGATACACATTAGAGAAGCCTAATAGTTTCGCACTTAATTCACGGTCAATCGGGAAAGTCGTACCCGCTAAGGCACCCGCACCAAGTGGTGAAATATCAATACGTTTCACAGATTCTGTAAAGCGTTGTTTATCACGTTCTAACATCCAGAAATATGTCATTAAATGATGTGCAAATGAAATTGGCTGTGCACGTTGTAAATGCGTATAACCTGGTGCTAACGTTTCAATATTGTCCTCTGCTTGCTCGACAATAGTATCTTGTAACTGTTGAATTAATTCAATTACTTCGACGACACGTTTTTTAAGGAATAAGTGCATGTCTGTTGCCACTTGGTCATTCCGGCTACGTCCCGTGTGTAATTTACCACCAACTGGTCCGACTAAATCCGTCAACATTTTTTCAAGATTCAAATGAATATCTTCATTTTCTACTTTAAATTCTAGTTCATTGTTGTCAGCTTTTACTTTTAATTGTTCTAAGCCGCCTTTGATTGTTTCTACTTCATCAGCTTTTAAAATACCACATTCTCCAAGCATCGTTACGTGAGCTATGCTGCCCTCGATATCTTCTGTAACGAGTTGTTGATCAAAACCGATTGAAGCACCAAATTCATCTACCCAAGCTTCAGCAGATTTTTGGAAGCGACCGCCCCATGCTTTTCCGCTCATTAGTTTTTACCTACTTTTTTACCGTTCACGATAGCATTTACTTTCGTTGGAAGACCCCATAATTCAATGAAACCTACAGCTGAGTTGTGGTTGAACTCATCATCTTTCGTATACGTTGCTAATTTTTCATCGTATAAAGAGTTTGGTGATTTACGTCCTTCAACGATTGCATGACCTTTGAATAGACGTACACGTACCGTACCATTTACGTATTGTTGTGTATTTTTGATGAATGCTTGAATTGATTCACGTAATGGAGAGAACCATAAGCCGTTATAAATAAGTTCAGTTAATTGTTTTTCAACGACTGGTTTAAAGTGAGCTAATTCTTTTACTAATGTTAAATCTTCTAATTCTTTATGTGCGATTAATAATGTATGTGCACCTGGGATTTCATATACTTCACGAGATTTAATTCCTACAAGACGGTTTTCGATGTGATCAATACGTCCAACACCGTGTTTTCCAGCAAGTGCATTCAATTTTAAAATCATTTCAGATAATTTGTATTCTACACCATCTAATTTCGTTGGGACACCTGCTACGAATTCGATTTCGATAATGTCCGCTTCATCTGGTGCATCTTCAATTTCAACTGTTAAGTCATAAGCATCTTTCGGTGGTTTTGCCCAAGGATCTTCTAAAATACCACATTCATTTGCACGGCCCCATAAATTTTGGTCGATTGAGAATGGTGAGTCTAAGTTGATTGGAATCGGAATATTACGTTCTTTTGCATATTCGATTTCTTCTTCACGGCTCCAGCCCCATTCACGAACAGGTGCTAACACTTCTAAATCTGGGTTTAATGCGTTGAAAGCAACTTCAAAACGAACTTGGTCATTCCCTTTACCTGTGCAACCATGTGCAACAGCTGTAGCACCCGTTTTTTCAGCAATTTCAACTAATTTTTTAGCGATTAATGGACGAGATAATGCAGATACTAGTGGATATTTTTGTTCATACCATGTATGACCTTGTAAAGACATTAGAGCGAAATCATCAGCAAACTCATCTTTTGCATCGATGACGTATGATTCAACTGCGCCTACTTTAAGTGCTTTTTCTTTTACGTGTGTTAAGTCTTTCCCTTCACCTACGTCTAAGCAACAAGCTACGACTTCGTATCCTTGTTCTTGTAACCATGTGATTGCAACCGATGTATCTAAACCGCCTGAATAGGCAAGTACTACTTTTTTGTTTGTCATAATGTTTTCCTCCAAAGTTGTAAATTAAATTGTATTTTTATACGTTTATATTTAATATTTATGCATTTATAATAGCATGTAATTTTTATTAGCGCAAGTGTATTTTTATAAATTTTTAAAAAAAGGTGTGAATTTTAATTTATCGTTGGTATACATTATGAAACACCCTATTTTCTATACGATATTTTTTTAACTTTTCGCATATCAATCATTTTTTATGCAAAATAAATGTATATAAAGGATGTTTTATGCATATTTATTTCATTTTTTATTAAAAAAGGACTTTCCGAACAATTCCACCATTTTTGGAGAAATCGTATAGAGCTTGCTAGAAACCCCCATATACCAAGGAATATTAACTTCTCTTTTCCGTGTATGAATCGTATGAACTGCTTTTTCAGCGACTATTTCTGGTTTCAACAATATGCGGCCCATCGCTTTTCTATACATCGCTGTTTGATCGGCATGGTCAATAAACGGTGTGTCAATTGGTCCAGGATGGATGACTGTTACCGCAATGTTTCGTTGTTTTAGTTCTAGACGAAGAGCATTCGTATAGCCAATTAATGCATGCTTCGTCGCAGCATAAACACTCGCTTTAGGCGTCGCAACCTTTCCTGCTTGTGACCCGATAAAAATCAACTGCCCCCCATCCGGTAATTGATGAAGTAAATCACGTGCCATTTTCATCGGTACTTCTACGTTTAATTTCAACATATTTTCGATGGCTTCATCACGTATACGATCAGCATATTCAAACGTTCCTACGCCTGCACTTAACATAACGACATCCACTTGATTGATTTGTTCAATGAAGGCTTTTCTTTGTCCGTCATTTAATAAGTCTACTTGTGCTATTTCCGCACCTTCTTGTTTTAACAGCGCTAATTTTTCCTTATTTCTTCCTGTCGCAATAACGTGTTCGCCTTTTCCGCATAAAATTTTCACGATTTCAAATCCGACGCCAGACGTCGCACCTGTCACTAAAAAGGTTTTACGTTCTTTCATATAATAAAACTCCTTCATGATTGAGCGTAGCTTTTAATCGATTTTGTTCGACTAAATAATCGAGTTGCCCAATCGTAGACGATAATGTAAGTCCGAGTTGTTGAGAAATTTTCGTTGGAAATACACGTTCTGTAATTTCAAATGCTGAAAGGGGAGCATCGATAAGTGCTAACACTTTTTCTGCTCGACTTTGTTGTTTGTTTAATCGCTGTTCAATGAGTTCTACACTATTTAATACAGCGTCTCCATGGCCTGAAAAAACAGTTTCAAGCTCATATGAAGCTAATTTTTTTAATGATGCATTGTATTGCAGTTGAGATTTCGGACGTGGCATCGTCGGATCAAGCGGTGGCTCAATCAATGGATTAGAAGCAATCAATTGAATGAGTAAATCTCCACCGAATGCATATCGTTCATTCTCATTCACGAACATTAAATGGCTCTGCGCATGACCTAATGTTTCAACTGCACGTAAATGTGGGTGTCCTGGAATCGGGTCTCCATCTTTTAAAATAGTCGTTAATGGTTTAGAACCCATATAGGCCACTTCTCTCGTCATTTTTTCTATCCAGCGATTGTAAGCGCTCGGAACACCTTCTTCTCGCAATTGGTTTAAATAAAAACGCGCTTGGTATTCAAAAAAAGCTTCATTTCGTTTTAAGAAGAAATCATTGTACGCATGTCCTAATACAGTTGCATTCGTAAATAAATCCGTTAAGCCAATATGATCTGGATGATGATGCGTTAAAATGATTTGTTCGATATCTGTAACCTCGTAACCTTGTTCCGAAATAGCTTGAATCATTGCTTCTTCTGCCGCCGGAAAATTAGTTCCCACATCGACAATCGATAACGTGTCTCCTACGATTAAAAAGCTATTAGCATTTCCTATTCCGAACGGTGTCGGCGTTTCAATTTGAATAATTTTATCCATAATACTCACCTAACTTTTCTCTTTTTTGATTTATAATTTCTCATTTTCTAATAATTCTAATTTTAACATTGACTTTCAAATTTTCCACCTCTATAATTCACATAACTCAAGCATTTAAAAGGTTTTCTCTTCTTTTAATCGAATTATAGTAACGACGTCAACATGTTTGTGCCTGAGGGAAAACATGTTTTTTATTTATAGGAGGTCACATAGTGAATAACATATTATTTTACGGAGCAGGTTCCATCGCAGAAGCGATTATTCATGGTCTTGCGAAAAAATCATTTATTCGAAATGAAAATATTTTCGTTACGAACAAGCAAAACAAAGCAAAAATCCAAACATTGCATACGACATACGGAGTAACACCCGTCGAAAATTTAGAAACGACGATTCAACAGTCCGACTTAATTATTTTAGCGATGAAACCGAAAGATGTAGCGGAAGCACTCGAAAAAATCAAAAAGGTGATTCAACCGAATACACCGATTTTATCTATTGTAGCGGGATACAGTATGGATTCGATTGCGAAAATCGTTCAAAACCGCCCACTCATTCGTATGATGCCAAATACGTCTGCACAAATTGGTCAAAGTACGACGGGTGTTGCTTTTAACGAAGCCGTGACAAATAACTTAAAAAAGAAATCCAGATGTTATTGCAAACGTTCGGAACTGTCGTCGAAGTGCAAGAAGATCAATTGCATGCCGTTACCGCTCTTTCAGGAAGTGGCCCTGCTTACTTTTACTATGTCGTCGAAGCGATGAAAGAAGCAGGACTTGCATATGGGTTAACGAGTGATGTTGTTGACCAATTAATAGTTGAAACGATGGCGGGTGCTGCCGAAATGTTAAAACAAGTAGACGAAGAGCCTGCAACACTTCGCAAAAAAATTACGAGTCCAGGCGGTACAACAGCTGCTGGGATTGCCGCTTTACAACAATTTGATGTCAAGCAAGCGTTTATTGAATGCGTCGATGCTGCTGAGAAAAAATCACGCGACCTTGCGAATAGCTAGAGATTCATTAAAAAACACGTTCAAAAGAAGGAACCCGTATGAGTGCTTCTTTTGAACGTGTTTTTATTTTTACGTATATTACTGAATATGAAACGTAGCGTGACTATATCCTTCACTTTGTTTTTTCACTTCAAGAACTGCTGGGATCGCTTCTTTCAATCCTCGAACATGTGAAATAACCCCAATCATTCGACCAGATTTTTGTAAATCTACGAGCGTGTCGATTGCTTTGTTTAACGCTTCATCATCTAGCGTTCCGAATCCTTCATCAATAAACATCATATCCATTTGCATTTGCCCTTGGCTACTTTGAATAATATCACTGATTCCAAGTGCTAAACAAAGAGAGGCATTGAATTTCTCACCGCCAGACATCGTTTTGACGTCGCGTTCTAATCCGGTATAGGCATCGTATACGTCCAACCCGAGACCACTTTGCTTCCCTCTCGCTTCTAAACGGTCACTTCGGCGTAATTCAAATTGTCCATTTGATAATTTCCGTAATCGAATATTTGCCGCTTCAATAATTTGCTCTAAATACTCAATTTGTAAATACCGTTCAAAAGACATTTTTTGACGATTTTGACCGCGAAGTAAATCGTATACGTGTACGATTTCTGTCGCTTTTGCCGTCAGCTGTTGGATTTTCTCTACCATCTCTGTCACTTGTTGTTCAAAATGCTTGAAATCCTTCACTTGTTGAACACTATGCGCGAGAGAATCATTTGCGGCCACTACCTTTTCTTTTACATGCGCTGCTTCTGTTTGCAATACCGTTACGTCCACACGTTCTTTCCCTTCGTAAACAGCTAAAGCAGTTAGTTGATTTTTGACCGAATAACTTTGTTGTTCATACGATTCATATGTCGTTTTAAACGTCTCATATTGCGGAATTTGACGTTTAATTTCTTGATAATGTGCTCCATCACGAAATTGTTGCAGCACACGCTCTTGGAAAGACTGAAGCGCGACTTGTAATCGTTCTTCTGTTTCTGTTGCTTGTGTTCGGCGATTTATAACGTTCGTTTCACAAATGACGAATTGATTTTTCGCTTGTTGAAGTGCATCTGTTGCACGCTCAACCGTTTGCTCAATCGCCTTTTGTTCCATTTCTAAGCGCTGAATCTCTTTTGTCAGTTGATCTTTCGACGTATAATTTTCAGGCAATTTTTGAAGTAAATCGTCTAAACGTGCACGATTTGCCGCGACGCGTTGCTGCAATTCATATACGTGTTGTTCTACTTGCTTACATCGTTGTTCGTTCACTTCTATATGTGACGCCATCTCATCTAAAGTACGTCGGTCGACTACGAGTTGTTGCTGTTTCGTTTTTAAATGCCCCACTCGTTGCTCTAATTGTTTCACTTGCGTAACATCATACGGTTCGCTCAAGTCAATCCCTAATTGAATACATTGCTGTTCCACTTGTCGTACGGTCGTTTCACTACTTTCATACGAGGCTTTCACACGATAAAACGCATTTTGGCGCGTATCTAATTGCATTTTCGCTCGTTCAAATTCTTGCTCATCAAATGAAACGACTTCTTTTTGTGATAAATCGTGATGTGAAGAACCACAAACAGGACATGGCTCGCCTTCTACTAACTCTTGAGCTAAAACGAACGCTTGATTTGAAAGCCAACTCGCTCGAAGTTGTTCATAATGCGCCGAGGCTTCTTTGTACAACTCGTCTGACTGCAGGACTTCTTGGCGCATCGAGTTGAATGTCTGATTCGCTGTCATCCATCGTTCCATTTGTTGAACATTTTGCATTTCTTTATACAAGTTTTCTTGTAACGACGGAAGAGAAGCCACTTCTTCTTCTATTTGTCGAATCGCTTGTTGCTTCTCATTACGCACACGACGAGCTTCTTCAAGTACGTGGCGTTCTTTTATGAGTTTCTCTTCCATTTGCTGTTGCTCTGTTTGTAGGACTACTTGTTCAGATTGTAATTGCTGCAGTTGCTCAAAAAGAGGGAGTAGCGGGACTAATGCTCTCAACTCACGTTCTAAATGCGGAATTTGTTCTTTCGCTGTCATCGCTTGCTCGTAACGTTGTTGTTGTTCGTTCAGTCGTGTTACCGCTTGTTCTTTTTCTGTTTCAAGCGTTTGAATGAGTGTCTGTAATTTCGTCAGCTGTTGCTTTTCTTTTTTATACTGTTCATCATACGGCGTAATTTTTTCCGCATAGGTAATTAATTGCACCGTATGTTTCAAATGTTCCATCGCTTCTTTTTCACGCGCTAATTGTTTCGCTTGTCTTTTGAGTGCTTGTAGTTGATCAATTTGTTCATTCAATGATTCGGCTTGTCCGAGTGCTTGCATTTTCTCATCATAATGCGTCGATAACTCACGCACACGCTTTTCTAAATTAGGAATAGTTTCTTCAACAAATTGTCGTTCTACTGCCATTGCATTTTTCAGTTGTGCATTCGTAAAATCATTTTGTTGAAAAACAGATGCAAGTTCACTCTCCTCGCGTAACACGATGTTTTGTTGGATCGTATGATACAGTTGCTGTTCCATTAATTGCGCTTCGTCTAATTGTTTTTGTGCATCATTTCTTTTTTCTTTTAATCCTTCGACAATTTTTCCGTACTTCATCGTCTTAAACAACTTACGTAAAATTTCTTCTTTGTTTTCTGTATCAGACGTTAATAACTTTTGGAATTCCCCTTGTGGTAGCATGACAATTTGTTTAAATTGTTCTTTCGTAAGCCCTAATAATTGTTGGATTTTTTCGGCAATGTCCGTTGCTTTTTGTTGGTCAACGAGCGGTATTTCTTGACCATCAATGATTTCGTACAATTCGACTTTACCAGGTGTTTCACTTTTATTGCCTGCTTTTTTGTACGGCAATTGTCTGAAAATACGATACAATTTTTGTTGAATTTCAAATTGTAATTCAACAGTCGTCGCTACGTCCTCTTCTGCAAATTGACTACGTAAATTTCTTGCTTCTTGCCGGTCCTCTCCACTCGCTGTGCCGTACAACGCATATAAAAGTGCATCAAAAATTGTCGTTTTCCCAGCACCTGTCGCCCCAGAAATGACGAATAATCGCTGTTCTCCTAACAGACGAAAATCAATTGTTTCACAATTTTTATACGGACCAAACGCCGTCATTTTTAAGAGTTTTGGTTGCATGATGCACTGCCTCCTTCACGTTCACTTTGTAATTGCTCTTCTAATAGTTGTTCAAACAGTGCTTTTATCGATGGAGATACGTCTTTTTGCTCCATTTCTTTATAAAAAGCTTCAAACAACTCCGTATCACTCATTTGTTGTTTTTGAACATTATTTTTTGTATCGTCCCGTTCTAAATAAACCATTTTACGCGTCACATGCATCGCATTCGGATACACTTTACGAACTTTTTCCATTGGAGATAAAACTGGTTGTTCGTCTAATAACGTAACAAATACATAATCTTCATTTCGCTCATGCGTTAATAAATCCGCCATTGTCGCTTCAATCGAACGCATATCTCGCTTCGGCATAAGTAAATTCTTTTGCACAGTACATTGCTCAGACGACAATTCAATGACTAAATAGCCTTTCTTATGCTTTTGCTCTGAAATAGAATATTTTAAAGGTGATCCTGCATAGTGTATTTTTTCATCTAATACGAAATGCGCACCGTGTAAATGTCCGAATGCCGCATAATCAAATGGCATAAATAAGGCCGCATCAATACATTCGGTCCCCCCAATGGATAAAGGACGTTCCCCTTCGCTATCATTTTCAAGCTGTTCGCCGCCTTTTGTAACAAATGCATGCCCGACAAATACGTTACGAATAGACGGGTCCATTTTTTCTGTGATCGATGCGATAATTCTCTCCATCGCTTGTTGATGCGTTCGAATCGTATCATCTTCAAATTCAAAGCGAACTTCTGAAGGGTCCATAAAAGGCACCGGCCAAAAATCAACTAATCCTTCCGCATCTTTTAATCGAATAGCTTGGCTATCTTGATGCCATTTCCCGACCATATGTAAACCACTTTTCTCCATTAATGAAGAAGCAAAATCAATTCGACTCGCACTATCATGATTCCCCGCAATAGCAATGACCGGAATACCGAGCGTCAAAACAAGCTCATTCAATGTATCATCTAATAGTTGCACCGCTTCTGTCGGCGGAATAGAACGATCATATAAGTCTCCTGCCACGAGAATCACATCAGGTTGAATATCTTTCATCTCATCTATAAATTTACGTAAAATATATCGTTGATCTTCTGTCATATAAATGCCTTGCACGAGCTTTCCTAAATGCCAGTCTGCCGTATGTACGATTTTCATATAAATTACCTCCTATATATGTATTATAACAAGAAAAACCTGTCGAGTAGAAAGTTCACTTTCTACCAGACAGGTTCCATTCATTTAAAACATTCCTTTGTATAAAACAAACGCAATCACAACCGGTACGACGTACGTCATAAGGGTGCGCCAAATCGTGTAGTACGTTTTAGAAATATGACTGCCACTGAAAAATTCTTTTTCAATAACTTTTTTATCTACTTTATGCACGATAAACAATGCAATTAATAAGTTTCCAAGTGGCAACAAAATATTGCTGACTAAATGATCCGTCGCATCAAATATCGTTTGACCAAATATCGTAAAATCACTTAATGTTGAATAAGAAAGTGCTGCTGGAATAGCTGCTGCAAAAATGACAACACCTAGTACCCACGTAATACGTTTCCGAGCATTCGGCACTTTTTCTTCGACTGCAGCGACGATAATTTCGTACAAGCTAAAGCTAGACGTTAATGTCGCAAATAAAAACAGCAATAAGAAAATCGCAAAGAATACTTCACCGAATGGCATATGTCCGAATACAGACGGCAGCACGACAAAAAGAAGACCCGGTCCATACGTCGGTTCAAACCCTCCCGCAAACACTGCTGGAAAAATTGCGAGACCTGCTAATAAAGAAACGACGATATTCATAATGACAACAGAGCTCGCCGCACTCGGCAAACTTTCTTCCTTTTTCAAGTAAGAACTGTACGTCACCATACATGAAAAACCGACTGCTAGTGCGAAGAACGATTGCCCTAACGCATACAATACGCCTTCCCCTGTAATTTTTGTAAAATCAGGTTGTAAAAAGAAACGTACACCTTCCATCGCACCGTCTAACGTTAAAGAACGGACGACTAAAATGATGAAAAATATAAAAAGCAAAGGCATCATAAATTTATTTGCTTTTTCAATACCATTTTGAACACCTAAAGAAATAATCAATACGTTGAACAGCGTAAACAAAGCGACACCTATAATCGTCATTGATGGACTACCTGTAACTTGACCGAACAATACGTCCGGTGGTGTAGAAGAAATCGCTGTTCCTGTCAGTGCTTTGATCGTATAAAGTAAAATCCAACCACCGACAACGCTATAAAATGATAGTAATAAGAAACAACCAACGACGCCCAGTTTCCCAATCCAAGCAGTCACGGATTTCGGTGCAAGTTTTTTATATGCTGATACAGCTTCTTTTTGTGTACTTCTACCGATTAAAAATTCTGCAATTAACATCGGTAAACCAATTAATAACGTAAAAATGACAAATAGTAAAAAAAATGCGCCCCCACCATTTTGTCCTGTTTCGTATGGCATTTTCCAAATCGCTCCAAGCCCAATTGCGGCACCTGCTGAAGCTAAAATGAAGCCGAGTTTCGTCGACCATTGCCCTTTTTCTTGCATAAAAACTCCTCCAAACTCTGCTCTACCGATAAAATCGGATTCGTCTTAATGTACGAAGCTTTCTCCATACGCAAACGAATACCGTTATTCTACCATAAAAAAAGCATTCATTTGATTCAGTTTCGTGAAATTTTATGCTTTCTTCGGTAAAATCATTAAAGAAGACACCGTATCGCCTACAAGTTTTCCATTTTGTTCGATTTCTACTTCTGCATACATAATAGAACGTCCTTTTCGTTTAATCGTCGCATGGAAAAGTGCCGTCCCGATGAAAAGTGGTTTATGAAACGTCGTTTGTAAATTAATGCTCGAATAGCCTTGGTCCGCGTCGACGAGAAGTGCGCCTGCATAACCAATCGCAACGTCTGCTACAGCGGCAGTAAATCCTCCGAGTGCAATGCCTGCTCTATTTAAATGTTGTGACTCAATCGTCCACTCACACGTCACTTTTCCATTTGCTAAATCTCCTGAAACGACTTTCACCCCAAGTAATTTTTCACATTCTGGTATGTCAATTTTCCCTTCAATCACATCTTGTATCGTCGTCATAAAAATCCCCTCTTTCTCTTTTATACTATTATATGCTCGAATAAGTAAAATTGCACTAAAAAATGAATAACTATTCACTAATGTTTTAAAAATAAGGAGCCTTCGAGCCAACTCAAAAAGTTCGTTACTTATTCAACTAAATAAAAAACAAAAATGACGCTACGTATTGGCAGCGTCATTTCTATATTGAAAGATAAGTTGTTCTCATCTCATACAATTTTTCAATTAAATCGTTGCGACTTGTTTTTGAACAGCTGGTTCTGACCAAGCTAATGTGTCTAAAAACTTCGCCGTATCCGCGAATACTTGTTCACGCTCTTTACCGAGTGTAATAATATGTCCTGAATTGTTGTACCAAATTAATTCTTTTTCAGGTGTTTCTACCGTATCAAAAATAAATGGTGCGCTTTGTTGATACAAAATATCGTCTAATTTTCCTTGTAAAACAAGTGTCGGTGTATGAATATCTTCAATTTCTTCACTCGTATGTTGAATTAATTTTTGTACTTCTGTTAATGCAGAACGGTCCAACATCTCAAGTTCATCTAATTCCATTTCAATTTGAGCTTCTGGTTTTCCTTCTAGACGTTTATACACTTCTGCATATTTATAAAGACGTTCAAATAAACCATCTTTTGAACGACGTTTAATCGGTGCACACATAGAAACAACCCCTTTTACCGGGAACTCTGCTCCTACTTTTAGTGTGAATACACCACCCAATGAAATACCTGCGACTGCAATTTCGTCGTATCCTAAATCTTTTAAGTGTAAATAACCGCGTGTTACATCTTCCCACCAGTATTTCGCACCATATTTCAAGATTTCTTCCGGATCCACACCATGACCACGGTACATCGGTGCATGACAAGTATAGCCTCTTTTATTTAAAAATTGTCCCAATTTTTTCACGTCTTTCGTGCTTCCTGTAAAGCCATGCAATAATAATACGGCACGTTTGCCGCCTTCCAATGTAAATGGTTGAGGTGCTAGTAATTTCATCTACAACGTCTCCTTTTATATTTACCCGTTTTAATATGTCAATTTTTTATAATATCAAATGTATTTTTTATGAATAAGTTGCACAAATTTTGTACACAACTTTAAGCTACATACACTCTAACACCTTTTATCAATAATGTACACAATATAAACCTCAATTTACTTATGCATTTTTGTAATAGGTTTTATACCTTTCAGTCCATCTATAAACCGCGTTATAATAAGGTTTCGTGAAGGTTTTCACATACTTCACGAACTTTTGATTTTATATTTTCATGAAATTCAATATGAATTTGCGATAAAACTGTTCTGAATTAGAAATTTTACGATAAAACGCTTTCATTTTTTTGAAAATACGAACAATAAAAAAAGAAATGCCTCTCATTCTTCAGATACATTTCTTTCTTTTCTCAAAAAATAATTACTTTTACGCAAATAAATTTACACATTTATATTTTTTGTTTGCTGTTTGATGCACGTTTCAAAGTCACGATACTGTTGTTGTTGCCTATCTCTCGCTTTTCGATACAACTGTGTAGCCTCTAGTGCATGAGCATCCGATTGCAAAATGGCTCTCATATACGCCCATTCTTTATTTAAAAATATGTATCGTGCTTCCATATAAGCAATAAACAATTGTAAACAATCTGCCCCTATATCCGTTTGTTGTTGCTTTAACATCATAATTTCTTTTTGTAAACTTTCGTGAAACTGACGAATTTCGTCTACTAACTGTTCTGGAAGCTGTTTCGTCTCCACAACTTTCTCTCTTACTTCTTTATGTAAATGTTTTTCAAAAATATCATTTTGAGATCGAATCGAAAATTGTTTGTAGCTTCCCCATAATTGTTGCTGCAATTCTAAAAAAAGTTGCTTCTCATTACTTAACCTCGAACGTTTTGGTTTCACTACAATGAATAAAATGATGATAATAAGAAAAATAATCACGAGCATTTCCATATTCAAAAGCTCCTTTCCACAGCTAATCAAACAACTCTATTCCATTATAAAATAGGTAACGTATCGTTCGATGTAAATTCTCTTATTTTTCATACTTTTTTGGAATTATGCATGAATACAACATTTTATGTTCAAAATAACGTTTCCTCCCTCAAACTGTTATATAATAGTTTTACTATTCCATCTAAAGGGGCAATCAATTATGAAAGTTTCAACAACGAAATTAGAAAAAGAAGATGCAAAAATTGTTTATCAAGAAACAGCTGGACTTGCGATTATTACGATTCGTCGCCCACAAGCGAAAAATGCTTTAACAGCCAATATGTGGCAACAATTAAAAGTAATCGCACTTCAAACATTACAAAACCCTAAAAACAAAGTATTAATGATTCGCGGGTATGGTGAAAATTTCACAGCAGGATCAGACATTAAAGAATTTCATTCGATTTCTTTAGACGAAGCAGAAGCAGCATTTGTCGCAATGGAAGATACGATTGCGACAATTGAACGTCTCCCGCTTCCTACAATTGCGATTATTAATGGCCCTGCGATGGGTGCCGGATTAGAACTTGCTTTAGCTTGTGACTTACGAATTGGTTCAGAACAAGCGAAACTAGGCATTCCTGTTGGCAAGTTGGGCATCACACTCAACAATAAATTTGCACAACGTCTCGTACAACTCGTCGGTCCTAGTTTAACGAAAGACCTTGTTTTTACAGGGCGTACGTTAAAAATGGAAGAAGCGTACCGCGTCGGTATGCTAAATTATACGTCATCTGTAGACCAACTAGATCGCTACGCGTTTCGCTTAGGGAAACTTGTCGCCTCTATGTCACCCGCTTCCTTACTAGCTGTCAAACAATCTGTACAGCAATGCAACGATTCGGCACCTGATTTATGGACAAGTTCAACACCATTTGTAGACCATCTAGACTTTCCAGAAGGTGTGCGTGCATTTGTTGAAAAACGTCCTGCTCAATTTTCGCGAACAATCCGATAAACAAACATTTAAAGAGACTGGGACAAAACACGTCATTTTTCTTTTTTAGCGTTCGCAACGAAAAACCGGAACCGCGCCACAGCGCGATTCCGGTTTTTCTTATGCTCATATGAGAGGTGATTTCTACACGTATGTCCCAGCCTCTTTGTTTTAAAGTGATTTCACTAAGTTATACCATACTTCTCCCGCATGCTGAGAATCTGATATGCCTTCATTCACATACCCTAACTTTTCATAATACGATACTAAATGGGTTAAGCACGTCAAAGAAATCGCTTCACGTTGTTGTCGTGTGGCTACGTCTTCTAATTGCTCCATTAGTTTTTGACCAACACCTAATTTTCGATAAGCTGGATCGACTGCTAAACTTAGTATACTTTGGATACCGCCTATTGCCAGGTTATTCGTCAAGGTTTCAAACTGATCGTCCGTTATGTAGCGCTTCGTCATAACATTCCCTACGACAAAACCAATTACCTGATGTTCATGCTCAGCAATTAAAAAGCTGTCTGGAATCTTTTGAATACGTTCTGCCATAGCAGCTTCTGAAGCCGCTTCCTCTACAGAAAAGCCTCGTCGTTCGATTTCCATAATAGAAGATAAATCTTTTTTCATCACTTCTCGAATCATCATACTATGCTTCTTCTCCTCGTACCACTTCAATAAGATGGAGTGTAAAATTATCAAACTGTAAATCAAATCGCTCATTCATAAGTGCTACAACTTCCTTTTGTGTTTCAGTTAACAAAGGCCCTAATTGATGATGAAGTGGAATACAAATAGCTACATAAACACGTAATGAAGGCAGCGGTAATAAATTAAACTGTAAATCTCGGATAGTTACGTACGGATTTCTTTCAATAATTTCTCGAAATTCGTTCGGCATTTGTTGAATGTCGATCGTCGTTTGTGCTTGATGAAAATCCGGTTGTACAATCGTCGTTTCGCCAATTTTTTCGCTTTTTAACGTAAAAATTTCCATCCCTTTTCGAATGAGGCGGCTAAAAAAGTTTTGTTCGATTTGTTGCATCGGTACAGGCATCGTATGTTGTCCTGCAACATGACGCATAAAACGTGCTAAGCGAATTTCGGTTTGTGTACGAATGCTATCAATTGAAATGATTTCTGTAATTTCCACCTGTAATTTTTCAGCAATTTTTTTAAGCATTTTTTCAGACGTACCAATAATGAGTAACTTTTTCGGTTTCGTTTCAGCAATAGCGCGTTGCACTTCTACCGCATGTGCCTCTTCTGTAAAAATAGCACGTTTCACCGCTTTAATCGTATTTTTTCAAACTTTGCGGACGTACCTGCTTGTTTTTCCCTTTATAAATATAAAGACCATCATCAATAATACCTTCAATTTGATGCTCATATGCATAGCCTAACGCAGCTGTACTTTTCCCTGTTCCACTCGGTCCATTTAATGCATAAACAATCATCGTTCCTCACCTAAAATATATCGTTTCAACGCATGTGCTACACCGTTCTCTGCATTAGATTTCGTAACAAAAACGGCTAAATCTTTCACTTCTGTTACGGCATTTCCCATCGCAATTGGGACACCCGCAAACGTTAACATCGAAATATCGTTTAATTGATCCCCAATCGCTAACACTTGGTGCTGTTGTAATTTCAACCGTTTCGATAATTGTTTCAACCCAACACCTTTATTCGCCGTTTTCGCATTCACTTCCATATTTTGAAGGAATGAACTCGTCACCGCATATCCTTTCGCTACACAAGCATCCCATGCTTCTTGGCGATCTTCTGCCGATGTAAAAAACAAGTTAAACTTATCGATTGGTTTTTGTAATAGTTCCATAAACGTATGGATATTTTCAACCGTATGACGCGTCGATAAAATATAATCAACGAACGGTCCTGCACCGTACTTTTCTAGTTGTTGATATACGCTTTCTTGTATGAAAATTTCACCATCTACGTACACTTCAATACGCATATCATATTTTTTTAAAATGGACATAACGTCCATCGCATTTTCATATGGAATTGTATTTTCAAACAACTTTTCACCTGTTTGATTGTCCCAACAAGCAGCGCCATTTCCTGTAATCAAATACGGAATATACTTTAATTGTTTGCGTTCACTTTCTAATTCACTCAATGTTCGACCTGTACAAATACAAACCGCTACATTTTTTAATAAAACACGTTCAATTGTTTGTTTCGTTTCTTCAGCAATCGTTAAATCGGGCAATAATGTCGTCCCATCCATATCGAGTGCTACTAATTGAATTTGTTGCATGTTACACCATCCTTTTCACTACAAATATGCGCGGAACAATACCCCACAAATAACGGTCCATAATAAAAAGAGCGTTATTTGTAATTTTTTAGACATGACCATCAAAGCGATAAACTCTCTCGTAAAAGCATTCGGCAAATAATAACTAGCTGTCGGTGAGCCAACACCTTGTGCTCGCAACTTCACTTTTCTTGCGTATAAGCTTGCCCGGAATACGTGAAAATTATTCGACACGAACAATCCTTTTTTATCTGGGCACTGTTGATCAATAATCTTTTTTGAAAACAAGAAATTTTGATACGTATTAACCGATTGATCTTCAATGAACAAGCGACTTTCTACTAAATCTTTATGATGCTCCATAGCGTACGCTTTCATTGCAAATCCTTCAGAAACGAGTTCGTCTGAACCTTGTCCTCCTGAAAAAATAAGCACAGCCTCAGGATTTTTCCGCCAAATATCCACTGCTTTATTAATTCTACTCGCAAGAAGTGGCGGCACTTTTTTACCAATCAACCCTGAACCAAGCACTACAATGTATGCTGGCTTGTACGTTACTTTTCTAAAATGATACAAAATGGCGTATACGGTCGTACTCGTAAATAAATACAACACATATAACAACATACAAGCAAAATAAAGGAATAGGATTTCTTGCGCCGCGGAAGCGTTTCCTACGAATCGAGAAATATAATACCAGACGACCATTCCGATCATCGCTACACCGAATGCGCTAAATAATAAATTTTTTAATCGGCGACCTTCTTTTTCCAATAATATTTTACTACTAAAAAATGTTAAACTGCTTAATATTAATAACGTAATTGGAATAATAGCAAAAAACAATAAATAATAAAATTGTGCGACTCGTGGTGATTCTTTCGTAACATCAGGCAATATATACACTAAGGCAACTGTCAAAATCATTGCCATTGTCAAACCGAGAATGTACACATTTATAAAACGTCTCGGTTCGATAACATATACGAATATCGTCAGTGCTACAAAAAATGAAATGATAATCCAAATCAAATTGATCCCTCCCAATCATTGTATTCCCTAACTATTCAAATGTATGTGTTTTTATTTTCTTTTCTAACGATTCGTAGACGAACTGTCTACACGCTTCACTTAACGTCGTTTTCTTCGGATGAATAATGTCCCCGTATGGAATATTTCCTACGATACGAACCATCCCTTTATGCGTTGTCGCTTGTGCTACATCACGTACTTGGAATGTAACAAATACGGTCTGTCCATTTTTCACATAATCTAGTATCGAAAATTCAAACATCTATTTCACTCCTTTAGAACAATAAAACCGCGAAGATCGCGGCTTCAACAAGTTATTTTTTTGTTTTCTTTAATTGTTCTTCTATTTCTTTTTCTCGTGCCACTTGTTGTTTCGCACGTTTATATTGCATTCGAAGTTGGAACACACTCACAATTAATACAATGATAAAAATCGGTTCCGTCGGTTTTAATCCTACTGCAGATTGTCCACCGAACATCGGCATTAAAACAATCAATGCTAAGATGAATACGATGACGCGTAACTGCATCCAAAAATTTTGAATTAACGAAATTTTCTTTTCTGGATAAAAACAAACAATTAAAGCAATCACAATTACTATGTAAAAAGGCGTTGATGGTATGCTTTGCCAAATAGCCAAATCATGAAATTGATCTCGTAATAAGACGATAAAAAATTAGTAACAATGCGATACTTTCTTTCAAAACTTTCACATATATCCCCTCCAAGTTTTAAGAATAGCAAACTCCCTTCCGGATTGCTATACAGAGGAATGAAAATAACACAATTGTTCCATAAAATACGTTCCAGAGTGGATACGTACATTTTTTGCATACAAAAAAGGAAGCGCCCGTCAAATTCCACTTAAAAGAAGTTTCTTTTTCACTGTCTCACTTTCGTGGGTCAGTTTCTATATCGATACTGTCTTTGTTCGAAGTCGAAGATGTAGTTTCTGTAAAAAATAAGACAAAAAGAGCTGCTAGAATATTAACATCATAGCAGCTCTTTTATTTAACTGATAGTTTGTCCAGTCTCTTTATTTTCTATTATTGTTTATTGATTGTCGTCGTATGATCTAATAAATAAGAATTTTCATAGTTAACTTCTGTATCTACAGGTAAACTTAATTGTTTTTGCAGTTCTTGACGTACAGATAATACACTATCTTGTTTCAATTTATAGTAATATGTTCCAGTCGTCATATCGTCATAGCCATCTAATGATAAATTCGTAATAGACGGCTTACCATTTTGAACATAAGCAAACAATGATTTCATCGTGTCAAATGACATATTAGTCGTCATATTATCACCGATTGCGGTAATAAGGCTGCTATATTTTGTCATCGACGTTGCTTCTGTCGCTTTGCTTACAATGGATTCTAAAATCATTTGTTGACGTTTCCCACGTTCAATATCGCTATCTTGGTGACGTGTTCTCGCAACAGCAAGTGCTTCTCGTCCATCAACTGTCTGAACACCTTTTTTAAGGTTTACTGTTCGCTTATCATTTTCATCTAATTCTTTCATATCATACGGTACATCTACTTCGATACCATCTAGCGCATTTACGACATCAATAAACGCATTAAAATTCACTTCTACGTAATAATCAACCGGTACATTTAATAAATTTTGTACAGTATCAATCGTACTATCAATCCCACCGAAAGCATGTGCATGATTTATTTTCGTCGCATATTGCACACTTGGAATATACGTATAAGAATCTCGAGGAATGCTTAATAGCTTAATCGTTTTGTCTTCATTGTTTAGCGTAGCAAGCATTAAAGCATCCGATCTTGCATGACTTGAGCCTTGCCCACGTTCTTCGCTATCATCAATTCCGACAATTAGAATAGATAAATCATCTGTTAATGGCTCCACTTTTTCTTCACGCATAGAAGATTTCACATCGCGTGATGAATCATATGACTTGGCAACGGTTTGTTCACTTTTTTCATACAAATAATAAGCATATCCCCCAATAACAGATAAACCCATTACGAGCAAGCAACTAAGCGTCAATATGACGCCTTTAAACTTTTTCTTTTTCTTCCTCTTTTTCATATTCCATGCTCCCTTATATATAAGTAGTTAATTCGATTGTATTCTAGCTATTAGACGTCCCTATATTGTGAAAGTTTCATAATAAAACGACACATACGAAAGTACGTGTCGTTCGATCGTTATTTTTTGATTATACCATTTTTTTCATTATAAAACGGAATAAATCTCCATTTATTATAATATTTGACTTCCTCATCTTTTCGAATAGTCGTCCATACACGGTACATAAAACGTCGAAGTAGTTAATTTTTAACCTGTTTTACGATTATAAAACGTTTTTCACTTATATACAACATTTGATTCATTTGTATAGAGCAAATGACTTAAGTATTTTTGAAATCGATTCATTAAGAACCGATGTATAAAATCGTTTGAGCGATTGCAATATAAAAGGCAGCATATTGAATCGGTGCTGCTTCAAAAATTTCTAATTGTAATTCAAATTCATCATTTTGTTCGTTAAAATGCGCAAGCCATCTTGCGTATTCCACATCTTCATATTCAAAAACAGACCAATCGTCCATTTCTTTATGAAGATTCATGACGATTGTGCCATTCGTAATTCTTAAATCTGGAATTAAATCTCGCCATCCTACGTAACCAATTTCAAAAGGAGTATATCCTTCTAAGTCTGCACGGTAATAAATGCGACCTTTTCGAGAAATTTTTTTGCATTTCGCAATCGGTTCTCCATCTATTTCTGCAACGTGTAGAACAAAATATTTATGATCCATCGCTGCATTCATCCATTTTGTCACACTATTTTTAAACGTTCTTTGGCAATAGCCTACCGCTTGATCTTGGTCATTTAATACGATACATTTCGGTGTTTTCGTAATCGTATTCGGATGTTTGTATGTATACGTTCTCATCGCTAATCCTCCTTTACATATAAAAACACCTATCACCAAAGCTTCATATGTTCCAAAAAAGCGTCAGCAATAGGTGCATTCATTACTCATTATGCATTTTGAATTTTTGTTACGACACGTCCAGCTAATTTTTCAGCTGCTAATGGTAAAGCAATTTTGAAAATCGGATTCAATGCAACGCCTGCAATGCCGCCCGCTTTCAATTCTAAATTCATCGTCATATTTGTTGTAGTTGCTGAAACAGGTGTTGCTTCAAAATAACCAGCACCTGTAAATTTATCGCTAAGACCTTGCAAAACAAAACCAATTTTTGAAGGTTCTTCCCAATCGGTAATATCAATTTGCACTTCGACCGTTTTCGTCATTCCTGCAACTGTTCCAGAAAACGTCCAAGTCGATTGTTTATCATTTAGCATCGTATGTTTACGATATCCTGGTACGAGAGAAGCCCAATTTTCGATATTAGATACGAATTGCCATACTTTTTCATTTGGAGCTGTAATATTCGTTTTGTACGTTGTTGTTGCCATTGTCCGTCACTACTTTCTTCTAATTAAATATTTTATGAGCGAATTTGTCCTGTTCCTTCAATCCAAACTTTCGTTGAAGTAAGTGCAGGTAACCCCATTGGGCCACGAGCATGTAGTTTTTGTGTGCTTATGCCGATTTCTGCTCCATAACCAAATTCAAAACCGTCTGTAAAACGCGTTGAAGCATTGTGATAAACTGCTGCAGCGTCTACCATACGTTGGAAGCGCGTTGCACGTTCTTTATGCGGTGTAATAATCGCTTCAGAATGTTTCGTCCCATACGTATTAATATGACGAATTGCTTCGTCTAGGGTTGCCACTATTTTGACAGATAGTTCTGCTTCTAAATATTCTGTGCCCCAGTCTTCTTCTGTCGCTTTTAAAATACGATCGGGTGCTACTGCAGAAACCAGTTCATCTCCGTGAATCGTAATATTTTTAGCTAATAAAAATTCCATCAATGTATGTCCATAATGCGTGAACCAATCTTTATGAATAAGTAAGCTCTCCGCTGCGTTACAAACGGAAGGTCTTTGTAATTTTGCATTTTCAACAATACGCTCAACCATTGATAACTCAGCATCTTCGTCAATATAAATATGACAGTTTCCAGCGCCAGTTTCAAGTACGGGCACACTTGCTTCACGAATAACCATCTCGATGAACTTTTTGCCACCTCTAGGAATTAAAACGTCTAAATATTCTGTTAAGTGGAACAAATCACTCGCTGTTTCACGGCTCGTATCTTCAATTAATTGAATGGCATCAATGGGTAAAGTAGACTGTTCTAATGCACGATGAATCGAATTAACAATCGCTATATTAGAATGTTTTGCTGAAGAGGATCCTCTTAATATAACCGCATTTCCCGTTTTGAGTGCCAACGTTGCTGCATCAACTGTGACGTTCGGTCTTGCTTCATAAATCATCGCAATGACGCCAAGTGGTACGCGTCGCTTTTCAATATGAAGACCATTTTCTTTATCGATCGTCTCCAACACTTCTCCAACAGGATCTTCTAATTCAATCAATTGTAAAATGCTATCGTGCATCGCTTCGATACGTTCAGCCGTTAATAAAATACGATCTAATACGGACTGACTCAATCCAACTTGTGCCCCTAATGTCATATCTTCATTATTTGCATCAATAATTTCGACCGTATCTCGTTTCAATTGTTCTGCAATAAGTCTCAGTGCATTATTTTTTTCCTCTGATGTTTTTTCATTCATCATATAACTTGCTTGTTTTGCGAGTGCCCCTTTTTCGTGTACTTCTGACATAGTTTACATCCTCCCTGTTGAAACAAAACGATCACGATGAATGACAACGACCATATTTCGATCAATTTCATCAGAACGTTTGCCCATTACTTTTTTTAATGTAGTTGAATCATACAATACTTCTCCGCGACCGATACATTGACGCTCTTTATATACTTCCACAACATCGCCTGTTGAAAACTCACCTTGTACGATATATACACCTGCTGGCAATAAACTTTTTCCTTTATGCAATAACGCTTCACTTGCCCCTTCATCGATGTAAATACGCCCCGCTACTGCTGAAAAAAGCGAAATCCATTGTTTTTTACTCGGTACGACCATCGCATGTTCTTTTTCAATATACGTGCCGTCTCCGCTACCGCTTAAAACCGCTAACAGTTTACGTTCACCTTCTCCTCGTCCGATAAAGACCGGTACACCAAGATCGAAAGCCGTTTTGGCTGCTAACAATTTAGATTGCATCCCACCGGTTCCAACTTTTGAACCTTCCGCCGTTGCAAAACCTAACATTTCATCCGTAATTTCCGTTAAATGGTCAAAGTGTACAGCATTTGGATTCCGTTTCGGATTATCTGAATACAAACCATTAATATCCGTTAATATAATCAGTTGATCTGCATGGACGAGCCCGCTCACTAGTGCGGACAACATGTCATTATCACCAAATGTCAGCTCTTGAACAGATACGGTATCATTTTCATTAATAATAGGTAAAATCCCACGTTCTAGTAATTCTTCAAACGTTTCGTATGCATTTTGGTAGCGATCTTTTTTCGAAAAATCGGTTCTCGTTAATAAAATTTGTGCGGTCGTAATACGATGTTCCGCAAATATTTCTGTATATTTTTGCACGAGTAAACTTTGTCCGACAGCAGCTGCTGCTTGTTTCCCTTTCAACGTCACAGGACGCGACGGATAACCTAGCTTTTTGAATCCACAAGCAACTGCTCCCGAAGAAACTAAAATAACTTCATGACCACTTTTTTGAAGCATCGCAATCGCACTCAAATGGTCTTTTACTTTCTCGTCATCGATTTCTCCTTGTTCATTCGTTAAGCTACTACTGCCAATTTTCACGACGATTCTTTTTTGTTCCATATTGCTCACTCCATTAAAATAACCCTTTTCATCCAATAATTTAAGGACGAAAAGGGTTCATTCGCGGTACCACCTTAGTTGAACGTATTTTACTATACGTTCCGCTCTTCTCATAACGCTTGAGTCTGCGCCTATGTTTGCATAGGAGCTAGAAAGTAGGTTCAATAAATTGCCACGTCGTTCTCTTTCAGCCGATGGAGAACGTTCTCTATCCGTACATACTTTATTTACTAGTCAATCTTACGCTTATGTTTATATTTATATATATGATGCGAAAAAAAAGTTCATATGTCAAGGCTCTCACACAAATTCAATCGAATATTTATTCAATAATATGAAAATTCCTTCATTTTTCTTACGGTAAAAAAAGACGGTTTTGTTTCCGAAGTAAGGAAATCGCTATTACTCCGAAAAAAAGTGCGGCTAAGCCGAAATAAGCAGCAGATTTCCCAGTAAACGTGTAATTATTAAAGCCTACCATCATTAATACAACACCAAGTACAATTAAAATGATTGCAGGTAATCGTTGTTTCAATATGGAGTAGTGTTTTTTTTGAAACAATATTGTGACGTGCAAAGCGATAAAACCAGCAATCATTCCAATAAAGAATGGCCATATAATCATAATGCACACCTCCATTAGTACGTTTACTTCTTTTTTTCCTGCAACCTTTCATTTTTCATCTGTTACTTTCGGCTAAAATACGATTTCTACTTTCCTGTATCTTTTAGCCTTTCTCATCTTCTTCATAAATTTCTCCAAAATACATATCTTCAAAATCGGTAAATTCATCGCTCTCATCGTGTGCAATTGACGCATTTTGTGCTGCGATAAATGTTTGTGGATCCACATACGGTGAAGTTTGTTGCGTAGCAGTAGCCGAATTTACTGTCGGTGCAGATGGCATAACGCTCGGTACAGTCGGCTGCTCGATTGGTCGTTGTACAGACGGTTTGCTTACTTCACGTTCTATTTCGGCATGATGTACTCTTCTTTTTTCTTCAATGATTGGTACACTTTTTTCTACGATCGGTTGTGCCACTTCAAAAACGGCTAACTCTTCTTGATTAATCGCTAAAACAGACGCTAACCAGTTTTCATAACTTTGTGGGTAGCGAAGCATTTGCTCTGCTTGTTGTTGAATCGCCGCATCTTGCATGGCATATTGTTGTAGCGCTGAAAATCCACTGTAAGCGCGTACTTTTGCTGCTAAAACTTCGTAATAACGTGCATCTTCCATCGCATTCGCCTTCGCATATACCGCTGCTAACTTCTCATAAATTTCACCATTTTGCTTTTGCTCAAATGCTTTTAAATAATGAATCGTCGCCTGCTGTACATCGCCTTGCGTCGCATAATAATCGCCAAGTTGTTCGTTTGTCAGACGTGCATTCAATCCCCCGTTTAGTACGTCTGTTAATTCATTTAACAATACTTGAACACGCTGTTGCTCCTCTTTTGAGCGTGCATTCAATTTATCGTTCCACTCGTGCTCTAAACTCGCAATCATAAATTTATTTATTTCGTTCATACTAAAACTCCTCATTCAATTTCTTTGCTTTATTATACCAAAAAGAACAGTTGATTTTGAATTTATGACTTTATAAAAAAAAGCAACTCGAATTATCGAGTTGCTCGTAAAAGAAGTTATCCTCGGTCAAAATTACCGAATACTTCTACAGATTGTGTAATGTTAATAAAAGCATGTGGGTCGACTTGCTTCGCAATTTGTTTCACTTCATTCAACTGATAACGTGTAATAACCGTCATCAAAATGTCGCGATGCTCTCCCGTATAACCGCCTTTACCTTCCATAACGGTAATCCCACGATATAGGCGAGCGAGTAACGCATCTTTCGTTTCGTCCCCTTTTGCCGTAATGATTGTCACCGTTAATTTAATATGATTCGTATGAATTAAATCAATGACTTTCCCAGTCGCATAAATGCTAACGAGCGTATTGAAAGCTGCATCCCATCCGAAAACAAAACCTGATGCCACGACAACTACTGCATTTAATGCTGAAATAATCGAGCCGAGTGGGAAACTGCTTTTTTTACTAAGAAGCATCGCAATAATATCAAAACCACCCGTTGAGCCCGATGCTTTAAAAACAATGCCAATCCCAATCCCAGCAATAACGCCACCAAACAACGCCGCTAAAATCGGTTCGTGCGTAAATTTTATTACGGGCAAAATCGTTAAACTAGCAGATAATACCGCTACGGATACGATTGTATACGTAATAAATTTTTTACCTAATTTCCAAATACCAATAACGAGTAATGGCAAGTTTAAAATAAAATTTAAAACCCCTGTATCAATCGGTGTCACGATACCAAACATCATCGCAATCCCGCTTAATCCACTACTTAAAATACTATGTGGAATTAATAAAAAATTATAAGCAGCTGCAATAATCAATGAACCGATGACAACGAGCGTTAAGTTTCGTATGTGATGCATCTCTTAATCCCCTTTAACGTCCAATTACAATTTCAACCGTTATTATAGAGCAAAATGATAGTAAATAAATGTTAAAAGTATTTTCTGAAAATTACTGTTTTTGCGCAGTGGACAACTGTTTTCTACCGATGTAAAGACCGATTAATAATGCTGGAATCGTACAAATAATCATCCCTAAAAAAGCTGTCCGCATCGAGAATCCGTATAAGTACGTTGCATAAAACGTTAAAATAGCTGTTGCAAAACTTTGTGCAAACGTTGCGTATAAACCTTGTGCGTTTGCTAAAGATACCGTCGGGACATTTTTCGTAATAAATTGCATGAAAGCATAATGTGCAAGTGCAAAAGATAAACTATGGAACAATTGGCTCACGACGAACATTTCCACATTCGGAAACAAATAAATAAGCACCCAGCGAATAGTCGAACCGGCAGCAGCAAGTGCAAACATATTCCCCGGTGTCCATTTTTTAAACAATTGATCTGCAAAAGTGAATAAAACGATTTCCAAAATAACAGATACGTTAATAATAAAACCGATATAAAATTTCGGCACGTCTAGTTGTTGTAAATATAAATAGCCATAATTGTAGTAAGCTGCATGTGCTCCTTGTAATAAAATAGCCAGCACTAGTACGGTACCGAATTTTGGAACACGAAAGACGGAGTGGAGCGAAGCTTTCTCACCAGCAGCTGCTGTTGGTTTTTCAGTCGCTATTTCGGGTGCTGTCGTCCACATCATCATCGTGAGCACGCCTAACACAGCAATCATTGCGAATAAAAAGACGTCATCTCCAAATTCACCCGATAGCATGCTTACGATGAGCACACTACATATGAAACCGATAGATCCATATGAACGTGCCTTTGCATAACGAAGTCCTTCATGTTTTGTTAATGAACTGGCCGTTGCATCTAATGCAGGCATTAACATCGGGAAAAAGAAATTAAATAAGCTCGTTATAATAAATAAAAGGACGTAGCCTTCTGCAAATAAATAACTAATCGCTAATAAAAAAGAAATCGCACTCGTCCACTGTAAAACGTGCACATCACTTTTATTTTTTTCATATATGGATACAACGTAACTGTTGAAAATCCTCTCATTAAAAGACCAAAGCTCATCATAACGCTTGCCTCTTCAATCGAGAGTCCTTTGCCATCTACTAAGTATCCTGTCCAATACGGTAGAAAAATACCCCAGCCCATGAAAAATAAAAAAAAGCGCTTGGACATCCATTTTTGACTCATCACGCACCTCAGCTCCTTTTTTTAAAATCGTATCATGAAAAAATAACGTATACTATGAGAAATCTCACATTTTGGAGGATGAACATGCAAAAATTATCGCCTACTCTTTTACAAACGTATTTAGCAAAACATAGCGAACAACTTTTCATTCCAAAAAGCTGTATTCCATATTTGGAATTACTTCAATTCGAAAAGAATGAATGGTTATTTCAAGAAGGTAAATTTACTGATCGTATTTATTTTGTATTAGAAGGAAAAGCAAAAGTGTATATGACTCAACAAAACGGCAAAATTTCATTATTACACTTCATTGGACCCGGTGCATTTGTCGGTGATATGGAATTGTTAGAACAACATTATTATTCAAAAGGTGTTCAAGCTTCCCACCCGCTTCTTTGCTTTTCTCTCCAAACATCACGCGTGCGTTCTTTATTGTTAAACGATTTAACTTTTTTGCAAAACCTTTGTCGCTATCTCGGTCAAAAAATCACACGCGATTCTTCTAAATTTTCTCAAAGTATTTCGTTTCCTTTAGAAAATCGCCTCGCAGAGTTTATATTGATTTCTGAGAACGATTCCGTCTATAAAGAAAAACATACAGAAGTCGCCGCTTTTCTCGGTGTTTCGTATCGTCACCTGCTGTATATGTTCGCGCAATTTTGTGAGGAAGGTATTTTATCAAAGCGAAAAAACGACTATATTATTTTAAATCACACGCGCTTGAAACAACTCGCTACGACTATTTTCTCATCTGATCCACACCGATTAACATAATCGTTCACCGCATAATTCGCTAAATGATGCATCAATATCCTTAAATATTGAATTGTCTGAAAATAGAAGTCTATGACGTGTTGTATTTATGTATAAATTAGTGCTACAATTTAGAAAATTAAAATATATTCGCAAAGGAAGTATGCCCTATGGAATTTTCACAACGTATTTTAAATACACCTTCTTCGTTCATCCGAAACATTTTAAAAGTGACAGATTCACCAAACGTTATTTCATTCGCTGGTGGACTACCAAACCCAATTTCTTTCCCAGTCGAAAAATTACGTGAATCTGTCAACCGGGCCATCGATGAAAACGGTACAAAATTATTCCAATATTCTACGACAAGCGGATATGCACCTCTTCGTCAATATATTGCGGATAAATATAATCGTCAGTACGATTTAGACATTACGGCTGACGATATTATTATTACGACAGGCTCACAACAAGCGCTCACATTGTTAGGGCAAGTACTCGTGAATGAGGGCGATGGCATCATCATTGAAGAACCGGGCTATTTAGGTGCTATTCAAGCGTTCATGCTAGCACAACCTACGTTCTACCCTGTTACACTTGAACAAGACGGTTTAAACATTCAAGAACTTAAACAAGCGTGTGAAAAACCGAATGCGAAATTTATTTATACAGTGCCTAATTTTCAAAATCCAACAGGCTTAACGTACACGCAAGAAAAACGCGACGCGGTTTATGACGTACTTAAAAATTATCCAGACATCGTGTTAATCGAAGACGACCCGTACGGTGAACTTCGATTTGAAGGTACATCTCTTTCTTACATTGGTGGCAAACGTCTTCCGAACAGTGTTATTTTAGGCTCTTTCTCAAAAACGGTCGCACCGGGTATGCGAATGGGCTTTATTATTTCTAAAAATAAAGAACTAATGAACCACGTCGAAACAGCGAAACAAGCTGCCGACTTACACACGAATATTTTCTCACAATACGTGCTATACGATTATTTAACACATAACGAATACGGCGAACATGTGGCAAAAATTATTGCACTTTATAAAGAGCAATCAACAGCCATGCTACAAGCACTTGAGAAATATATGCCTCCAACAATTACGTGGACAAAACCCGAAGGCGGTATGTTCGTTTGGATGACGTTACCCGCAGGCACATCTGCACTTGATTTATTTTCAGAAGCAATGAAAGCAGACGTCGCTTTCGTTCCTGGTGATCCTTTCTATACAGGCAAACAAAACGTGCCAACACTTCGTTTGAATTACACTTCTTCTACACCTGAAGTAATTGAAGAAGGCGTTAAACGCTTAGCATCTATTTTCAATAAATAAAAAAGACAAGGTGAATTACTCACCTTGTCTTTTTTGTGCCTGCCAATGCGTTGCAATCGCTTGAAAGTACGTACGTGGATGTGGCACCATTTGTCGCATCGTCAAATATGCTTCATGGTCATCTAGCCAATTCCAAATCGTAATTGATGGACAGATTCCTTCAATCAATTGATAAAAATCTGAAATCCGACAGTACACGATTTTTTCAACTTCTTCTATTTGTAACGTAAAGGCTGTCTCTCGTGGAACAGCTGCAGTAAAACATCTTGCCCACTCTCTATCTTGTATCGTGTCACTTAAAATAACATTCGGAAAAGTACCCATCGATTCATATGCTTCGATTCGCAAAAATAAGCCGAGCTCTTCCTCAACTTCTCGTAAGCCGTCTAATATCGTTTCATGTGCCATTAAATGACCCGCTGCGGTAATATCATACAGGGATGCATAGTCTTTTTTCTCTGAACTACGCAGTTGCAATAAAACGACCGCTTCGCCGTCAACAATCGATGTGAGCCAACAATGAAATGTTTCGTGCCAATAGCCTTTCTCGTGTGCCACCGCCCGTGTCATTTCCCCAATTACATGCCCATTTTCATCAAACTGTTTTAATCTTTCCAATGCACATCGCTCCTAGTTTTCAGCAAATTCAAATGTTACTTTGCCATTTTCAATGCGTAACTTCGCATTAAATGGATTCCCTTTTTTCGACTTAAACCCTTTTAATAGTGCGGTTTCGCCTTTTGTCGCAATATCTTTCACTTGATTCGGTGAAATTCTCTTTTGCGCAATCACTTTTGATATCGTAAATTTACAGCCCTTTTGATAATTCGTACAGCCATAAAAGGACTTATGCTCGATTAAACTGCCTTCTTGGCATTGCGGGCATGTGACGATTGGCTCTTTTGACGCAACAGGCACAGCGGCTGCTTTCGCCGCTGTTAAATCAATCGCTTGAACCATTTGTGGGGTAATCGTGATGAGGTGGGTTAAAAACTTCTCAATATTTCTGACAAACGCTTCTTGCGTGCCATTTCCTTCGCCAATTTTCCTTAAATAGCTTTCCCATTTAGCAGTCATCACCGGGCTCGCTAAAAGCGACCCTTCGATTACTTGGCATAAAATACGTCCTTTTTCAGTTAACGAAACGATATTTTTTCGTACTTCTATATAATCATGTCGCTTAATCGTTTCGATAATCCCTGCTCGCGTTGCTTCTGTTCCGATTCCTTCTACTTCTTTTAAAATATCACTTTCCACTTCATCTTCTACGAGCTTCCCACACGTTTTCATCATTTGAATTAATTGGCCTTCTGTATAAGGTTTCGGTGGTTTCGTTTCGCCTTCATGAATATGAATAAGTGCTTGTACAGCCTCATCTTTCACAACAGCAGGTAGCGTTTCATCCGTTTCTTCTTTTTTCGTTGGCCAAAGTGATTTAAATCCACGTACTTTTTCGACTTTCCCAACCGTATAAAATAGGACATCACGCACATTCGTCTCAATCGTCGTCTCTTCATATTCATAATCATTATGAAACATCGCTAACGTCGTACGCATCACTTCCACGTAGATTCGTTTTTCAACATCCGATAACTTCGATACTTTCGCGAGCGTTGGAACCGTCTTTGTTGGAATGATGGCATAGTGTTCCTCGACTTTAGAAGAATCGACGTATCGCTTAGATGGCGCTAAGCTCTTCGGTTCAAATGCTACTTTCATTAATTGTTGAAACTTCGGTAATCCTTGTTTTAAATAGTCAAATTCTGCTTGCGTAATAAATTGACAATCCGATCTCGGATAACTGACGAGTTTTTTCTCATACAATTTTTGAACTGTTTCAAGTACTAACTTCGGACTATATTTCCATAAGCGGTTCGCCTTTTGTTGAAGTGTTGACAAGGAATGCAGCTTCGGTGGCAATTGACGTTTCATTTTTTTCGTCACTTTTTGAATATGTCCATCAATCGCTTCATTCTCTCGTATTTGTGCACGTTCTAGAATTTTTTCTACTTCTACCCGTTTCGCTTCTTTTACTTTTGCTTTTCCTTTATATGACCCTTTTGTCGCTTCAAAGGTACCTTCGATTTCAAAAAAAGGTTTCGGTTCAAACTGTTCGATTTCGCGCATTCTTTCATAAATCATATAAACGGTTGGTGATTGCACGCGCCCAACGGAAATCACTTCATTCAGCCCCACTTGTTTCAAAAGCAGTGTATACAAGCGACTCGCATTCATTCCTACGAGCCAATCACTAATTTGACGTGTTTCTGCTTCTTTGAACATCCGTAAATCTTTGTCGTTATTTTGCAATTTTTGAAACCCTTTTCGAATTTCATCCACTTCGAGCGAGTTAATCCACAACCGTTGAATCGGTTTATTTTTAATTTTTGCTTGTCTTAAAATCGAATAAAAAATATTCGAACCTTCTCGATCGACATCACACGCATTAATTAAACAATCGGCTGCTTTCAATAGTTTTTTACTTCTTGAAACTGCTCCCATTTTCCTTTTGCGACTTTATATTCAAATTGCTGTGGAATCATCGGAAGAACGTCTAATTTCCATCTTTTCCAAGCCGTATCGTATTCTGCTGGCGCTTTTAATTCTACGAGATGTCCGACACCCCACGTAATCGTTGCCCCTTCTTTAAAAATCTCGTTCGGTGCGAGTTTTATAAAATGTTTCGTTTTTTTCAAAATAGGAAACGCCTCTGCATATGCTTTCGCTTGAGAAGGCTTTTCTGCCAAAATAACCGTATTCATTTCTTTGCCCCTCGATTCTATGCTTAATTCTTTCTATATTCCGATCTATTTATACTCTTTTTATTTTATCATTGGAAATAACTTTACAAAAGACGGAATTGTTTAGTATGTTTATTTATACTCACAAAGGAGAGGAGCAACAACGATGAACAAAGAACAATTAATGACAGAAGCAAGAAGTGTGCTTACGAATACATATAGCCCTTATTCACAATTCCCTGTCGCGGCAGCATTATTATTAAAAGACGGGACGGTAATTAAAGGGGTCAATGTAGAAAACGTATCGTTTGGGGCAACGAACTGTGCAGAGCGTACAGCAATTTTCACTGCCATTACAAATGGCTATAAAAAAGGGGATTTTGAAGCGATTGCCGTCGCAGGTGATACGGATGACTTTTTACCACCGTGTAGCATTTGCCGCCAAGTAATGGCTGAATTTTTCGAACCTTCTATGCCTGTATACTTAACGAATAAAGCGGGTGACATTAAAGAACTTGCTTTAAAACAATTGCTTCCTTTCGCTTTTACAGAACTTGATATGTAATACACAAAAAAACACGTCTAGAGGCTTTGCCTTTAAACGTGTTTTTTGCATTTATTTTTTATTTTTCTTCTTCGTATATACTTTCAATAGGCCATACCAAAGTCCAATAAATAATACGAGCCCTACAATCGTCGGTCCAAAAACGACTTTACCGACAATGACATAACTTAACACGAGCATTAGCACAAGCCATGCTAATGCAAAGAAAACGATAAATTGCCATGGTATTTTCACGTTATTTCAATTCTCCTTCTAATAAGCTATACACAGCGTGATCGACAAAATGATCATACAACCATTCTGAATCACGTGCGATGCCCTCTTCTTTAAACCCTAAACGCTCAGGAATGTGGCGACTCGCATGATTTTCGACTGCTGCGCGAATTTCGATACGATGCAAATGACGCTTTTCAAATAAATATGTAAGTAGCGCATGTGTACATGTCGTCATAATACCTTTCCCTTGAAACGATTCACTTAGCCAGTAGCCGATTGACGTCGCTTTATTTTGTTCTTGAATCATATGCGTACCGACTGTCCCCGCAAATTGATTATCGTAAAAAATGGCGAAGTTTAATACGCCAAACACATCAAATTGTTTTTTCGTAAACGCGATGAATTGTTCAGAATCATCGACGGTTTTCGTCCCGTCTACCCAAGGAAGCCACTGTCTTAAATACGCTCTATTCATATGAACCGCTTCAAATAATGCCTCTGCATGTGTTTCATTCAATTGAATCATTTTTAAATGTTCATTAATCGTCCATTCCATTTAAAACACCCCATCTTTCAACGTTTATGCAAATAAAAAACCACCCGCTAACAAAGCGAGAACAATGACAATCATCGGTTGCACTTTCCATATTTCCATCATAACATAACTGGCCATACAGAAACCGATTGTCCAAAAAAGACCGATTCCTTCGTAAGAAGAAGAAAAAAATTGCCACGTTAATTGGAGCATTAAAATCGTAACTGCTGGTAATACGAATGCCGTTAATCGCTGAACCCTCGTATGATGTTTATATTTCATAATTATGCTTACGAGTAAAAACATCATGAGCATCGTCGGACCAATAGCACCAATAACTGCCACGGTTGCACCGATTATTCCTGCTTGTTCATAACCGACGTATGCTGCCATTTTCGTTGCAATGGGACCTGGGAGTGCGTTGCCCAGAGCTAAACTTTCCGAAAAGTGTTGGTCACTCATCCATTCGTACTTTTCTACGACATCATGGTGAATAATCGGAATAATCGCTGGTCCTCCTCCGAAGCCAATTAAATTACTATACGCGAATACGAGAAATAGTTGCCAATAAATCATTGAACATTATCCCCCTTTTTCACAGGTAGTAGTAGCGCAAGTAACAACAGAACACTAATAATAATGCCTGGATGTACGTGGAAAAGGAAAAGTGCTATCCCACTCGCGCTTAATAAAATGACTAACGTTGAAACAGACAATTTTTTCTTTGATTTTTTAAAAAAATCGAGCATCATAACGAACATCATGACGGTCACAACAGGCAATACCCCTTTTGTCATACCTTGAACAAAATCAAATTTCGTATATTTATTTAACGTCGTTAATAAGAAAATCATTAAAAAAGCACTCGGTAATACCGTCGCAACCGTTGCGCTAATAAGTCCAAAAACGCCCCCAACACGATAACCAATATACCCGCCCATCTTCGTTGCTATCGGACCCGGAAGCGTGTTCGCAAGAGAAAGTCCCGTTGTGAATTCTTCTTCCGTTACTAATTTTTTACGTTCTACTACTTCTTTTTGTAAAAATGGAATAATGGCAGGTCCTCCTCCGAAAGCAAAAAAACCTGCTTTAAAAATACTTAAAAAGAGTTGCCATTGCTTTTTCTGGTCCATCGACTACCTCCTTCACAATTTCATTTAGTGTACCATATTCATCGCCTATTATTACGCATCCATTCAAAGGAGCCTACACGTCGGAAACATCAATTGTGACAATCTATTTACTTTCTATTCCTCGCACTATAAATAAATGATTTTTTCCTATATAATACGTTTAATATTACTTTTTACGGAGGACTTTATGTCTAAAAAATTAAAAAGACCGATGCACGCACCACCGACTCAAGAAACCGTTACAGAAGAGCTAATACGAATCTCTCACTTACTAGCTGATCAACGCGCTCAAACGAATCACATTTTGCAACAAGCACTCGAATCCCACACTGGAATGTATGAGCAACTAAAAACGGAGCAACAATTTGGTGAACGAGCGACCGATCAAAAAATGACGGAAGCGGTACTTCACGTATTGAAAACGACACAACAATAAAAAGCATGCGATGAATGCATTTTCATTCATCGCATGCTTTTTTAATGAACAAAACTAACGAATAACAACTGCGTGCTTCATCGCATTGTAAGCTTTTTCAAAAGCGTATCCATTAATCCAATACGTACCTGCATCAGACGATGGGTCCGCCACTTTATATTCACCAATCGTTGAATCATAACCGACTAATAATACGATGTGAAGATTATCCACCGCTTCTTCTACGCCAGGTGTTCCAAAATCCCATTCACCCATTACAGGTGCTTCAAAGTCTTTTGTTACATACGCAATAACCGGATTACCTAAAATCAGTTCACGTTGTAAATCTTGTACGCTTGCATCTACTAATGCTTCGACCGTTTGTGCATAATGCTCTTTCGCAAATGCAGCTAATGGTGCTGGGTAAATTGTTTGGTAGAAACCTTTCGCTTCTTCAAATGGTGTTCCAACAAAACCTTCATTCGGATTACGATCTGCTTGAGGCATTTTTTCTAACAGTTGTTCCAATGAATCTTCTGTATATCCTTTGTACTGTAAGCCCATTAATAATGCTGTTCCTTCGCAACCGAATGGTGCATGGAACGGTTCGTATTGGTTGATTGCTGTTACGTTTAATTCCACATGCTTCGCTGATTCTACTTGCGGTAAGACGCTTTCATCTAAAATATAACCATTTCCGTAAGGTGTTTCTACTTCGAACCAATAGTTTTCACCGAGATGTTTTTTCTGAACGACTGTCACGACCGTTGCGATTGGTAAAATCGTTGTAACGGTTGCTTTCGTATCCATTAACGTAAATAATTTCGTATCATCTGTAAATGTTACAAACGGTTCGCGTTTTTCTACTTTTTTTGCTTGGTTAACGACGATTGCTGTTGCACCTGCTACAGCTCCTAGTGCTAAACCTACTTTTAATGCTTTTTTCATCGTTCTCTTCCTCTCACATTTAAGCTTTACTTTATTATACAAATTTCCAATTCAACTTGTCACGCTACAGCCTATGGTAATTCCACATTTGCATGCATCGCTTCTTTTGCTTCGTCCCAACGAACGACATACCCTTTTCCGTGCGAACAAAAAATGGAATTGGACGTGAATGCCGCATCTGCATTGCGATCATACCGAATGTGATCGACTACTTCTACTGTATTATGACATCGTTCATATCCAGAAAAGACCATACTTAAGCGTCCTTTTCCGCCTGTGTACGCTGCAAACTGCGTCGGATACGTCATAAATGTAGCGACTGGCACGGTTCCTTGTAGCGTTACAAAATCACCATCAATTTGCGGTGGTAACACCGTTGCGTGTGCTAGTTGTAAATCGGTCATCATCTTTCCTAGATCCGTAAGCTTCGACTTCATTTCGAATGTATAAACAGGCTCTAATAAAATGACGTCCAATTGTTCAAGCGCTTGTCGAACAGCTCGCTTCGTCGCTTCTTGGAAATCGCCGCCTTCTGTATGTTTTACATGATTTTTTCCTGTTACGAGCGTATAGCGTATGTCCGTCACGGTACTTCCTGTCAAAATACCTCGCATATTATGCTCGGTCAACTGTTTTTCAATAATATGTTGTTGTCCCGTCGTTAAATCATTCGCATGACACGCATTCCGAAACTCAATACCTCGATTACGTGGAAGCGGTTCTAGTAGCAGATGTACTTCTGCATAATGCTTTAACGGTTCAAAATGACCGTAACCTTTCCCGCTCGTCTGAATCGATTCTTTATAAATAATCGTCGGTTGTTCAAACTGCACATCCCGATCGAATCGTTCTTTTAAGACGACTTGCAACACTTCTAGTTGAATAGTGCCCATAATATGCAAATGAATTTCTTGAAGTGCTTCGTCCCATATGACTTGTAGAGACGGATCTTCTGCTTCTAACATTCTAAAAATCGGCATTTGATCTTTTACAATCAGTGACTCATCAAAAAGAACTTTTGACTGTAATGCCGGAACTAGTTGATAAACTTGTTCTTCCGACGCCTCACCTAGCACCATCCCGACTTTTGCATTTTTCAGTCCGAGTACCGCAACACTTTGTCCTGCATGTGCTTCTTGAATTTGACTGAGCTTGCCTCCACTTTGAATAAAGAGCTGTCCTACTTTCATTTCTAGACCATCTAACACAAAAGCTGTTCGAGCTTTCAACATGCCACTATGTATTTTTAAAAAAGCGATTCGTTGACCTTGCTCATTATGACGAACTTTGTATACGGTTGCTGAAAAAGCTCTATCATCCGTATAGTTTGTTCGTGTCAAACGATCAAAATCACGTAAAAAAATGTCGATTCCCTCATCTTGAAGTGCCGAGCCAAAATGCACGGGCGTTACTGTTTCTTCATCGATCATTTTAGCTAGCGCGTCGAACCAAATCGAAGCATCGTAGCCTTCGTCAAAATAACGTGTCATTAATCCCTCATCTTCATTAGCAAGCTGTTCGATGAGTTTTTCAGACATCTGTGTACCGTCCCATTCATTCGTCAATACGACTGCTGTTGTTTGGAACGTCTTTTGAATCGCTCGGACTGCTCTTTCTAAATCCGCACCTTCTCGGTCCATTTTATTAATAAAAATAAACGTAGGTACATGACGCGCTCGCAATAAATGCCAAACCGTTTCTGTATGTCCTTCTATCCCATCTACGGCATCGATGAGCAACACCGCATAATCAAGTGCTTGAATCGAACGCTCCATTTCTGGAGAAAAATCGACATGTCCAGGCGTATCAATGAGCGTGTATTGATGTTCATTATGTTCGAATGTTGCTTGTTCGGCATAAATCGTAATGCCCCTTTGACGCTCAATCGCATCGTTGTCTAAATGGGCATCTTGATGATCGACGCGTCCTCTTTCTTTAATCGCTTGCCCGTAATACAAAATTTGTTCTGAAAAAGTCGTTTTCCCTGTATCAACATGGGCAAATATTCCAAACGTTTTATACAATGAATCGCCCTCCTTTCTTTTTAAATGGGTTCAACTTATTACTTATACCCGTTCTACCTACTTCAATATCATGCCAATCAAAAGACTTGTAATATTTCTTATTCATTTTTACACTACAAAAAAAGAGAAGGAGTGAGCAATTTGAAAATGGGTGACACATTTACTTGGAAGCGTACATTTAGTCGCGGTGACGTACTCGCTTTTAGCAATATTACACAAGATTTCGGGTCTCTACACACGATTCCCAACCAAGAAGGTCACGTACGTGTACACAGCCTTTTAATCGCAAGTATCGCCACAAAAATGGGTGGCGAACTAAACTTTTTTTCGAAAAGTTTAGAACATACATTTATGCAACCCGTTTATACGGGCGAAACGATTCAATGCACGATGACAATTGATGACGTCCAATCGTTTGAAAATGAGACATCTATTGAAATGTCTCTCGCATTTCATAATGAATTCGGTGAACTCGTTGCAACCGGTCACGGAACGGGGGATATCCCGAAAAATATTTCTTGATTATTATTTTAATCCGAGAAATACTTTCAAATCTTCCATACGGAGCGTCGCTTCATGCAAGCCAGCACGATAGTTTGCGCGCATTTTAAACACATCTTTCTCCATTCCTTCCATACTATACGGAGGTCTGAAAATAAATGCTTTCCCTTCGGCTTCTAATCGTTCGCATTGTTGTACAGTTTCATTATAGCGATCTACACGTTTCAGCATAACGTCGACTAATTTTGGAAACTTACGGCGTAACGTTTGCATCGCTGCTTTCGTTTGAGAGTCCATATGCTTCACATAGCCTTTTGGTCTCGTCAATACAATCACATGGCGGTCGTATCCAGCATTAATCGCATGCTGCACAGGAATCGGATCTGCTAATCCCCCATCATAGTACGGAACACCGTTTATTTTAATTTCAGGAAATAGTACAGGAATCGCACACGTTGCCTTCAATAATTGACATTCGCGGTCCATTTGTCGAACGTCCATAAATTCTACTTCACCGGTTTGCGCATTTGTCACACCCGCAAAAGCTTGTCCTTCATAGTTTTGGAACATATCCCAATCGAATAAATCTAACTCATTCGGAATAACGTTCCAACCAAAATCTAAGCCGAACAATGAACGTTCTGTAAAATAGTTTTGAATGCCGATATATCGTTTGTCATGACGGTATTGCGTAAACACACGCATCGTTCTTTCAGGTTGCTTGGAAATATACGAACATAAGTTAATCGCACCAGCTGAAATGCCGAGTATATATGGCATCATAATGTCTTCTTTTAACATCGCATCTAAAATACCACTCGTATAAATCGTTCGAAATGTGCCACCTTCTAAAATCAAACTAGTCTTTTCCACCTTCACGCACTTCCTTCTTATATAAATTCTACCTTCTACGTCTTTTATTTTATCACTGCTTTGTGCCGAACACGAATATCATTTCATATTTTGGACGATAAAAATAGACCGCACTCTACACGAGATACGATCCATTTATAGGTAGACATATGTGGTTTATAAACAGGAAGACGTTAATGAATGATTCCGTCCACTTTCTACCCAATCGTATGGTGTCTCTTGGTAAACATAATAATTCAACCAATTTGAAAACAATAAATGTGTATGAGAACGCCACGTATTATAAGGTTTTTCCGAAGGATTATCGTTCGGGAAATAATATTTAGGCACTTTCGGATTTAACCCTTTCGCAACATCACGCGCATATTCTTCTCCTAACGTGTCTGCATCATATTCTAAATGCCCTGTCACCATAATATGGCGTTCATCTTTCGATAACACTAAAAAGACACCCGCTTCCTCAGACGAAGCGAGTAGCTCTAATTGTGGGTGATTTTGTACTTCTTCGATGGATACCGTCGTATTACGAGAATGGGGCGCTGGAAAAACGTCATTAAATCCGCGTATTAATTCGACCGTACTATCGACAACTTTATGTTGAAAGACGCCTGAGCATTTTTCCGGTAATGCTAATTTGCCAATACCGTACAAATGAAATAGAGCTGCTTGTGCACCCCAACAAATATGAAGTGTCGACGTCACATTCGTTTGTGCCCAGTCTAGAATTTGTTGATGTTCTGCCCAAAAATCTACTTCTTGGAAATCAAATAATTCGATTGGCGCACCTGTTATAATCATTCCATCAAAACGATCGTCTTTAATTTCTTGAAATGTCGTATAAAATGTTTCTAAGTGAGATTTCGAAACATTTTTAGATTCGTGCGTCGCGGTATTCAAAAATGTCACGTTTACTTGAAGTGGCGTGTTCCCTAACAGTCGAAGTAGTTGAAGCTCCGTTTTTTCTTTTTCCGGCATTAAATTAAAAATCAAAATATTTAATGGACGAATATTTTGACTTTTAGAACGCTCTTCTTCCATCACAAAGATCTTTTCTTTTTTCAAATGTTCTGTCGCTGGCAAATATTGTGGAATATTAATTGGCATACTACGAACCCCCCCTAAAATATATAAAAGCCTCTTAAACT
>NZ_HE611064.1:184681-205066 GCF_000285595.1 Kurthia senegalensis
AAATAAGAAGGGCTTTTATCCGTTTCTTATCTTCCAAACTCGTAAGTTTGTAGGAATTAGCACCTTTCTGCTTGGCAGAGGTTGCTGAAGTGTCATCGGGCCTTGTCCCTCGACTTCTCTTGATAAGACTATGCAATTGCCTTTATCATACCAAATATTTTCAATTTTATCAATAATTCAGATAATTTATTTATAATATTTTTAGAAAATAAGAAATAATTAAATAATTCATGTAAACTACTAACATAGCCTATTTAAAAGGAGTGTCTTTTCTTGAAAACGTATACTGCTAACTTAATGACACAATTGCCACATTCTATTTTTGGTGAATTGAAAGAAGCGACAATGAAAAGTAAAAAAGAACTCATCGATTTAAGTCTCGGTAGCCCCGATTTACCTCCCGACGAAAGAATTCGACAACGGCTCGCAGAACTTACCTTGAAACCAGCTAGCTATGGGTACACGCTAACAGGAACGTCCCGTTTTAACGAAGCTGTTGCTGCTTATTATCATACGCGATATAACGTTGACATATTACCGGAAACAGAAGTTCTTCAAACGATGGGTTCTCAAGAAGGTCTCGTTCATTTACCGCTTGCTTTTTGTAATGAAGGCGATGTTATTTTAACGACCAATCCGGGTTACGTTGCATACGAAGCTGGTATTCGTGTTGCAAAAGCGACACCCTACTACATGCCTCTTTTAAAAGAGCATCACTATTTGCCTAATTTAGATGCCATTCCCAAAGACATCGCTTTGAAAGCAAAACTATTAATTTTAAACTTCCCGGGTAACCCTGTGCCTGCGATGCCGTCTGTTGCTTTCTTCGAAAAAGTCATTGCTTTCGCTAAAAAATATGACATCATCGTCTTACACGATGCCGCGTATTCGGAATTTTACTTCGAAGGCGATCGTCCTTTTTCATTTTTACAAATAAATGGCGCAAAAGACGTAGGTCTTGAAATTAACTCCTTATCTAAAAGCTTTAGTTTAGCAGGGGCACGAATTGCTTATTTTCTTGGCAATGCCCAATTGATTCAAACACTTCAATCTTTAAAATCTCATTTAGATTACGGCATTTTCGAGCCAATCCAAGAAGCTGCTATCGTCGCATTCGAGCATGCAGAAGAAATTACGAATCGTTTAAGAAAAACGTTTAAAAGTCGTCATACACTACTTTCAACAGGTCTTGAACGACTTGGCTGGGAAGTAGCTCCATCGGCAGGTGGCATGTTTTTATATGCGAAATACCCGCAACAACATTGGGACGACCGAACGTTTGTATTTGAATTAATTGAACATGCAGGTATCGTACTCGTTCCAGGTTCCGCTTTTGGAACTGAAGGAAAGCAACACGTACGTATTGCACTCGTTCAAGATGAACAAACGCTTCAAAGAGCACTATCACGTATTCATTTATGGCAACAACAAAAGGTGTCGCATTAGCGACACCTTTTTACATGAGCACGATGGCTTCTTCAATTAATTCAATTTCATGGCGCTGTACACTTTTCGTATAAAGGTCCGGCCCCAGTTTTTGAAACTGATAGATGTGTGCAGATAAACTATCATCTGTTTCTAAGCGAAACTCTTCCGTATGTTCGTTATAATAAACAGCAAATACCGTATCCTCATACTTTGCATGTGTTTCAATCTCATATAAATGATCAATATCATCCATCGGTACTTCTTTCATAAAGAAATCATCCGAAATAAATTGTTTAATGCGATGGAAACCGTCTAATAAGCTTTCAACCGAATGGGAGTGTAATGTGACGATGCCATTCCATTGTGCTTTTACTTCATAATCTTTCCCATTATAATGCGCATATTTTCCTCTTCTCATAGGTCACCACTCCTTCTTTGTACAATTTTCCCCCTTTTTTAATAAAACAAAACAAAAAAAAGCGATTTCTTATTCAGAAATCACCTTTTTTTGTGTATACAATCAAAATATTAGGTCCCTGTTCCTAATTCTGTCTGCATACGACTATTATTTATAAGAGGTTTTACGCATTGAATAGTGGTTCACTGAGCACTTTAATTCAAATTTCCTATCCTAAAATTGATACTAAGATGTCTACAGCACGTTCGATTTCTTGTCGTTTTACATTTAATGGTGGTAATAGGCGTATCGTCGATTCTCCAGCACCTACTAACAATAAACCTTTATCTTCCGCTGCTTGAATAACATCTGCTACCGGTAGAGGAGATTCAATTCCTAAAAGTAAGCCCATTCCACGTACTTCAAGAGCAGGTAATTTTTCATTTAACAACTGTATAAAATAAGTCGATTTCGATTGAACATCTGCTAAAAATTCATCTGTAAATACATAATCTACAACTGTTTGTGCAATATGCGTTGCCATCGGATTACCGCCGAAAGTCGTTCCGTGTGTCCCTGGACCAAAACTATCAAATAGTGCTTCTTTTGCAAGCATAGCACCAATTGGGAAGCCTCCACCAAGTCCTTTTGCAAGTGTTACGATATCTGGTTTTAATGCGGTTTGTTCCCAAGCGTATTTCGTACCTGTACGTGCAATACCCGTTTGTACTTCATCTACGACGAGTAAAATACCTTTCTCATCACAAATTCGTTGAATCGCTATTGCAAATTCATTCGAAACAGGATTCACACCGCCCTCCCCTTGTACAACTTCTAACATAATCGCCGCTGTTTCATCATCTACCGCTGCTTCTAATGCTTGTACGTCATTAAACGGTACGTATTCGAACGTTTCTACAATTGGTCCAAATCCCGCATGGACTTTTTCTTGTCCCGTTGCACTCATCGCACCGAACGTACGACCGTGGAAAGAATGTAGAAACGTAATCATTTTATGCTTTCCTGTATGTTTACGTGCCAACTTAATCGCCGCTTCATTCGCTTCTGTACCTGAATTACAGAAAAATCCGTGCGCTAAATGTGTATTTTCAACGAGTGTCGCCGCAAGCTTTTCTTGTTCAGGGTTCGCGAATAAATTCGATACGTGCCAAAGTTTCTCACTTTGTTCCTTCATCGCATTTACTAACATAGGATTTGTGTGTCCTAAAGTTAGTACGGCAATTCCCGCAACAAAATCTAAATACGCTTTGCCATTTTCATCGTAAACAGTCGTACCTTCTCCTTTAACTAAGTGAATGGCCCGGCGGTTATAGTTGTTAAACAATGCTTGTGTCATGCGAATACCTTCTTTCCTAATATAGATGTACCTTCTAATGAATCGTTCACAATTTTCACTTGCGGAATCCCTGCTTCCAGACATTCAACGGCTGCACGAACTTTCGGAATCATCCCCCCGTAAATATCACCTGAAACGATCCACAAATCAATTTGTTCGGGTGTTAATTCATCTACGGTTTCTTCATGGAATTTAACACCTGCTGTGTCGGTAACGAGCATCAATTCATCTGCACCCCATTCAAGGGCAATCTCACTCGCTACTGTATCGCCATTAATATTTAACGCCGTTCCTTCAATCGTTGCACCTATACAAGCTACAACAGGAATATAATGAATTTTTTGAAGTTGTTCCAATAAATCAATATTAACCGATTCAATTTTGCCAACATAACCGTACGTTTCTTCATCTAAAAATGTACATTCGATTAAGTTCCCATCTTCTCCATTTAGTCCTACTGCAGGAATGTTTGCACGATTTAGCCGTCCTGTTAAAAATGGATTCACCGTACCAATTAACGTTCCCGTAACGAGATCAATCGCATCTTCACTCGTTACACGTATCCCGTTATGTGTATATGAATTAATTTTACGTTCTTTCAACGCTTGATTAATAGCTGGACCACCGCCGTGTACGATGACAATTTCTGCACCGTCCGCTTGCAAATTTTTAATTTCCTCAAAAAATGTGTCCGTTAAACTAGCGAGCATACTTCCTCCTAGTTTAATGACAATTTTTTTATGATCGGTACGTTGCATTGATTTGTACATAGTCATACGTCAAGTCACATCCCCATGCTTTGCCTTGGCCTTCGCCAACATGAAGGTCTACAAAAATTTTAATTTCCGATTGCTTCAAATAATCTAATAAATAAGTTTCTGAAAATGGTAAAGGCTCTCCTGCTTCAACGACTGCTTCATCACCAATTTTAATAAAAACATTCGTCGGATCAATCGTGCATCCTGAATATCCGACTGCAGCTAATATGCGTCCCCAGTTGGCATCATTACCAAAGACAGCTGTTTTCACTAAAGGTGAACCAACGACCGTCTTCGCAATCTTAATCGCTTCTACATTTGTTACGGCTCCAACGACTGTCGTTTCGATTAATTTTGTAGCGCCTTCTCCATCTTTCGCAATCATTTTTGCAAGATCTTGACTAACGAGAAGAAACGCTTCTTTAAATGCGTCCCAATCTGCATGTTTAGGCGTTAATAATTGATTACCCGCTAAACCATTTGCTAATGCAAGTACCGTATCATTCGTTGACGTATCTCCATCTACTGTAATTGCATTAAACGTCACGTTCGTACAAGCTGCTAAAAGTGCTTGTAACGTATCAGAATCAATTGCGGCATCCGTCGTAATTAGTCCGAGCATCGTTGCCATATTAGGCTCAATCATACCCGATCCTTTCGCAACACCTGCAATCGTCACCGTTTCCCCATCAATTTGAACTGTGTACGTCGTATTTTTCATCACTGTATCGGTCGTCAATAATGCTTGTGCAAAATCAATACCACTTTCTAAATCGTCTTGTACGTGTATTTCTTGAATTCCCTTCGTAATTGGCTCCATTGGTAAGTGAACACCGATTACCCCTGTGGAACATACCCCTACTGTGTTCGCTGCCATTCCTAATTTATCCGCAACGAGTTGCTGCATAATACGTGCATCTGCAAGTCCCTTTTTCCCTGTGCAGGCATTCGCATTTCCTGAGTTTAAAATGACGGCTTGCAGTTTTCTTGAATCATAAATCGTTTCTTTCGTTAAAATGACTGGTGCAGCTTTAATCGCATTCGTCGTAAAGACACCTGCTACACTTGCTGGTACGTCACTCACTAATAAAGCTAAATCTTTTTTCTTATGTTTCACCCCACAATGAATCCCCGCTGCTTTAAAGCCCTTTGGTGAGACGATATGTTTCCCCACTACTTTTTCTATTAATCCCGTCTTCATGACGAACACCCCTTATACGTTAAATAAATAATGGCACTTGCGTTAATCCTTCTGTTTCCTCATAGCCGAACATCGTATTCATATTTTGAATCGCTTGTCCTGCAGCCCCTTTTACGAGATTGTCGATTACTGAAACAATCGTGACACGATTTGTACGTTCATCTACATTGACATGTATGTCACAGTAATTCGTTCCCCTCACTTGGTTCGTACTTACTTTTGTCGCTTCTTTTACTAAACGAACAAATGGCTGACCTTCATAATATTTTGCATATGCTGCATGTAAATCCGCTTCTACAACCCCTTGTTTGAGCGGTGCATAGCTCGTCGCAATAATCCCTCGAATCATCGGTACTAAATGCGTTGAAAATGTAATAGGATGCGACGTTCCTGTAAATATGTTAATCGCCTGTTCAATTTCTGGTATGTGTTGGTGCTTGTTCATTTTATAAATCGAAGTCGCTTCTGTATTTTCTGTAAAGTGCGTTCCTTGTGAAGGCTTATTTCCAGAACCCGAAATACCACTTTTAGCATCGATAATTAATTGCGTTGCATCAATTAATTGCTCTTTAATAAGTGGTAAAACAGAAAGTAATACAGCCGTCGGATAACATCCTGGATTCGCCACAACTTGTGCATTTTTCACATCTGTCGTCCATTCAGATAATCCGTATACAGCTTGATCGACTAGTTGTTGCGGTGCGGCTTTTTTCCCGTACCACGCTTCATATTGCGAAATATCTTTTAAGCGTAAATCGCCTGACAAATCAATGATTTTCGTATGATCATTTAATAGCTCCGGTATAATTTGACCAGAAACCCCTGAAGGCGTTCCCATGAATAAAACGTCTAGCTTTTCAACTGCTTCTTTCGTAATCGGTTGTAGCGTACCATCATATATTGATTTCAAGTGTGGATATTTGTCTGAAATAACCGTTCCTTCATCAGATGATGTAAACAACGTAATGGACGTAATTTTTGAATGATTATGCAATAATCGCATTAATTCTAAACCACCGTATCCTGTAGCACCAATTATTCCGACCTTCATCCAATCACCTCTCGTTTTTGTTGTTACAAGTATACAAATGTATAATTATTATGTCAATCGTATTATTATTAATTGATAGAAAATTCTATACATTTTTAGCGTATTTGTTCTTTTGAGAGGCAAAATATGTGTTCAAAAAACGAAAAACCTTATTTTTATACAAAAATAAGGATTTTTTTCGTTTATTTATTCATTTATCAAGTTATAAATTAATGATTATACACAAATGTTTCTTGCGTACGAATCGTTTCTTCATTGAAAAGTTGTAAAGATGTTCGTAAAACTAATTGCTCTTCGTCCGAAACGATCCAACGATCATCTGGTACAATTTCAAATAAAATCATTTCTGCTTCTTTTGATTTTAAATTACCGACCATTTGAATGTCGTGTTTCGTAATCGTACGTTCTGTTTTTGATTGTTTTGAATTAATACTTCTAATTGGATGTAGTCGATTGCCGCTTCGTCTTCACAACCTTCGACATAAACCGTCCCTGTTAAATTTTCTCCAAAAGCAACTTCAGGTTGGTCAACATTCGTTGTCACTTGCAGTTGCTCTTTCGTAATTTTCGTCGTAAATCCCATGATTTTTTCACTCCTGTTATACACATATGCTACATGTATTTTCCTTTATTTTACCGCAAACAAACGAAAAGTGTTAGTGCTGAGGCACTAACACGCTTGTTTATTTAGACTCTTCATGAATTTTTTCCATTTCTTCATCGAGTTCAAAATGTTTTTGTCTCTCTGGTTGATATTTATTGTAACGACGTTTGTACAAATATACGATATGTGAAGCAAATACTTTCACAACCGCATATCCAGGAATACCGAGAATAACACCCATAACACCGAATAATTTACCAGCCGTTAATAAGACGAAAATAATCGTAATCGGATGAATGTGAAGCGATTTCCCCATCACCTGTGGAGAAATAAATTTACCTTCTAAAAATTGAACGACTGTCCACACAATCGCTAATTTTAAAATCATAAATGGCGATGTCACGAGTGCAATAATAGCAGCCGGTGTAATCGCAATCATTGGTCCTAAATAAGGTACAACACTCGTTACCATCGCAAGTACGCCTAATACGACCGCATAATCCATACGAATAATTAAAAAGCCAATCGTAATCATAATACCGATACAAATCGAAACGATGATTTGCCCTTGAATGTAACCTGCGATTTGTGTGTCCGCACGTTTTAAAAGAAGACCTGTTTCTTTGCGCATCGTTTTAGGTAAAATTTTCATCATAAAATGTGGTAACTTTTCACCATCTTTTAATAAGTAAAACAAAATAAATGGCGTTGTAATAATCGCAATGACTAGACTCGTTAATGTAGAAACAAATCCACCTACACCATTTGCAATGGATGTACCTAAGCTAGAAGTGATTTCTGAAATTTTTGTCGTAATCTCTTTTGATGTATTATCAAAAACAGTCGTTAAATCAATACCGAAACGATCCAGTGTCGATGTAACGAACGAACTTTTCACAAAATCTTGTGCTGTGTTCATCAGTTGCATCATGTATGCTGGGAATTCTTTAATCAAATCTAAAAATTGTTCTTTTATGAACGGGAATACGAGCGTAATAATGACTGTAATCAATCCAATACCTACAAGATAGATTAAAATAATGCCCGCAATTTTTGGTAATCCCCATTTCACTAATAAACGAAGAACCGGGCGTAACAAGTAAAATAAAATACCTGATAGCAAGATCGGCATAACAATCGTGCTAAATAAAATAACGAGTGGATCAAATATAAAACTTATTTTATCGTACACTGCAACGATCAATCCCGCTAACAGCAAAACAATCAAACTGTATAACGTATTTCTACCACCTAAAAATTGGATAAAACGACTCGAAAAAAAGCTTTCCTTTTTTGTTGGTACTTTCTTTTGTTCCTCCATAAAAATCCCCCTTGAACATTTTTATTCGTTCACTGCGTCTTTACCTTCTAAAAAGTCAGTTACGATTTGACGATTTTTTTCTTCATCAATTTGTAAAACAGAACCTACCCCTGGATAACTTGCATATTGATACGTATTTTTAGCAGGAACAGTTAATTTTTCAATCGTCACGTCCCCACCTTTCACCGCGTTAAATACGAGACCCATTTGTTGACTACGTGTCAAATCAGTTTGTACGTAGCCTTGTAAAGCCCCAATTAGTTTCGGATAATGCGATACGTTCGAAGCAGAAAGAACTTCTGTTTTTAGTGCTTCTAACGCTTGTTGTTGACGATCTACACGACCGAAGTCTCCTTCATTATCGTGACGGAAACGAGCAAATCCTAACAATTCTTTACCATTTAGGCGCTGTGTTCCTTTTTTCAAACTGACACCAATATTTTTAGACATATCGTGCGGAACTGTTACTTCTACGCCATTCGGTGCGGCAACGTCTACTAATTGTTCAAAGTTTTTAAAATCGATAATGGCATAATGATTAATTTTCACATCAAACATATTTCCAAGTGTTTTTTGAAGTAAAGAAACACCACCTAAATAATAAGCTGTATTTAACTTGTATGACTTATACCCAGGAATAGCTGCATAAATGTCACGCATGAATGAAACCATTCGAATGTCATTCGTTTTTTGGTCCCAAGATAGTAAAATCATCGTGTCTGAACGAGATTGTTCTTCTCCACGTGAGTCAACGCCAATTAATAAAATATTTTCTTTATCTTTTAAAGAAGGATCTCCTTTAAATTCAATATCACTCTCTTTATTCCCACCAGCAAGATCATACCCTGCTTTGTATTGGAAATAAAAATAGCCACCTAGTCCGAGCAATAGAATAATAATGAGCGTTAAAAATACGCGCCCTTTTCTTAATTTACCTCGTTTTTTCGTGCGAACTCGTCTATTTTGTTCAGCCATTTTTTCTCTCCTCCTTCATTTCTTACATAACTACTCTGAATTATCTTTACTATTGAATACGTGTATGTTTACAATAAGCTTATAGACTTCCTTCTACATATTAGTAGGGATTTCTATAAGAAGCAAGTTTACGAAAAATTCCATTAACCAAATAGGAGGAACTTTTATGACACATACTCAATTAGAACGTGCAACTTTCGCTGGAGGTTGCTTCTGGTGCATGGTAAAACCATTTGTTGAATGGGATGGCATTGAAAATGTCGTTTCAGGCTATATGGGTGGTACAGAAGAAACTGCACATTATGAGCTTGTTAAAAAAGGGACGACCGGTCATAAAGAAGTTGTTCAAATTACATATGACCCATCAAAATTTTCTTACGCACAATTGTTAGAACTTTATTGGCAACAAGTTGACCCAACAGATGATGAAGGACAGTTCCAAGATCGCGGTGATAATTACCGTGCTATGATTTTTTACCATAATGATGAACAGCGACAACTCGCGAACATTTCAAAACAACAATTAATTGATTCAGCTCGGTATACAAAGCCTGTCGTGACACCAATTCTTCCTGCTGAAACATTTTATCCTGCGGAAGAATATCATCAAGACTTCTATAAAAAGAGTCCTAATGAATATCATGAAGACCGTGCACAATCCGGTCGTGATGAATTTTTAGATGCCCATTGGGATAAAAAATAAAATCTGTTATGTTATGTAAGGAAAGCTTTCTAACTTTTCCCTTATCGTTTCATTTATAAACGTCTAACTTTCTGGGAGCGATTGCGTTGTCTTTATTACTCATTGTTTTACCCGTCTTTATCGTTTTCACCGTAGGCTATATCGGTCAAAAAACGTTACATTTTAATATTAAAACGATTTCTACCATGACGTTGTATTTAATGTCTCCACTTTTAGCTTTCCGAACATTTTATGCAACACCGATTACGGTTAATTATGCTTATATATTTATTTTCGCTATTTTACTTTGTTTCTTTCTGTGGCTAATTACCGCTATTTTTTTACCATTATTTTCTGTAAGTCGTTCTGAAAGAAGTGGCGTCATGCTCGGCACTGTATTTATGAATAGTGGGAACTACGGAGCGCCTGTTGCATTGTTTGCATTCGGTGCAGCAGGGTTTCATACTGCGGTCATGATTATGGTTATTCATTCCCTCTTCATGAATTCTCTCGGTATTTACATTGCTTCTATCGGTTCTAAACAAAAATACTCGTCCAAAGTAGCTATACAGAAAGCAATCAAAATGCCAGTTCTTCATGGGGCTATTTTAGGAATCCTCCTACAGTTGCTACATGTTCCTATCCATGAATCAATTATGAATGGCATTGATTTAATTGCAGATGCTTCCATTCCGGTCGTCATGCTCGTACTCGGGATGCAGCTAGCAACAATTGTACGAAAAAAAGTCAGATGGTCTCTTATGTATTTTACAACGTTCGTACGTATGATTATTTCGCCACTCCTTGCGGCAACTATTTTATACTTTATTCCATTAAGTAACGATATAAAAGCTGTTCTGATTTTACAATCAGCGATGCCTGCTGCAGCAAATACGACGATGCTCGCACTTCAATTTGATACAGAACCAGACCTCGTTTCTATTTCCACGCTCGTTACGACGATTTTAAGTTTGATTTCAATTCCAGTCGTCCTTTATTTTCTCGGTGTATAACAGTATTTACTGTTATATGCTTTTTTATCGATTATTTTCTGAATATTTTTATTATTAAGTGAATTAATGAGAAAGTGAGCGTTCTTAATGTCTAAAATACCAGCTTATTATTTATTGCTTTTAGCAACACTTTTATGGGGTGGCAATTTCGTTATTGGTAAAGCGGTCGCTACATCCCTTCCACCTTTTACATTCGCTTTTTTAAGGTGGATCATTGCTTTATGCATTTTCCTACCAATCGTTTGGAAATCATTAAAACATGATTTACCAGTCATTTTGAGTCACTGGAAAATCGTCATCATTCTAGCTTTTACGGGCGTAGCTGCTTATAATACCCTCGTTTATTACGGCGTACATTATACGACCTCTATCAATGCTTCTTTAATGAATATGTTGACGCCCATCTTTATTTACATATTTAGTTTTCTTTTCTTGAAAGAAACGTTAAATCGTTATCAAGTAATCGGAACCTTAATTTCTTTTGTTGGCGTTCTTGTCATTTTAAGCAATGGACATCTTACGTCGATCTTCCATCTTTCTTTTAATAAAGGCGATTTCATCGTGATGATTGCTGTCATTTTATGGAGTATTTATTCTTTACTGATTAAACAATTTTCAACTAAATTGCCTGGAAAGACGACTTTTTTCGTCAGCATTTGTCTCGGTACATTCATACTCTTTCCTTTTTTCTTATACGAACAATTCGTAACTACTAATACGATTGTTTGGAGCGGTCTATCGTTATTCGCCATTTTTTATACGGGTATTTTCGCCTCCATTATTGCTTTCTTAGCTTGGAATACCGGTATCATCAAATATGGAGCGAATCGTGCCGGTATTTATTTAAATTTCATTCCTGTTTTTGCTTCCATCTTTGCCTTACTTTTTTTAAAAGAATCGCTCGTATGGACACAATTAGTCGGAGGACTTTTCGTCATTCTCGGTGTGTTCGTAACAGGTCAGAAAAAAGAAAAACGTATGTAGAATATCTCCTCACTTCTATGCATCGCATTTTCAACAAAACAATTCTTTTTCACTATAAAAAATAATGTTTAATGCTTAAATTAATAGTACAAAAGGTATTTTTATGTAACTTATTAAAAAGAAAGGTAGATGCATATGCGAACAATATACCGGACGTTATTCCATAGTCTATTAATTTCGGGACTCTTTTTACTTAGTTACGCTGTAGACGCTACTGCATCTACTAATCAAACGGCTCCATTAGATGATTTTCGAACGATTTTAACGAAAACAGCTATTTATGAACAACCTGATGAAACGTCTAAAATATTATCAACACTCCATGTAACGAACGGTGTTCTCGTAATTGAACAAATCGATTCACTCTGGACGAGCGTTCGTTATGGGAATCAAATAGGTTACGTTTATACTGCTGCCCTTTTAAAAGCAAAAACGTATACAGGTACTAGTTATGCTAAAAATATTTATCATCATTATCGATACGCAACACCTTTAGTTAAAGAAAAGTATGTAGAAGCTTATTACGATCAAAATTGGCAATTTAATGCCGAACCGATTGCATTAGGTTCACTCGAGTTTGAAACTGAAAAAGGTTTATACATCGGTGACGCTCGAACGACTAAACTATACAAAGTGTTGCCCTATCCTATTCGAAAGGGCACGACTTTCAAAAGTATGTATGACCGAACAGCTAAAATCATTCAGACCGACGCTACTGTTCGTACAAAAACTAAAACGCTCAAACGTGTCTTTGTCGTTTGAATGGGGCAATTAGATTACGATTACGCACGACAAAATGGTTTAATTCAAATTACATTGTTGAAAAAAACATCGTCAAAATAGCCGGAGCACCCACTTTCACGAAAGTTTCTTCTATTATTAAATAGAAGAAACTTTTTTTATGCAGAAGAGTTAAGACCATACACCCATATGAAAAGACGTCTATGTTATAATGAAAAACATGTTTGAAGAAAGGCGTGAAGACGTTGAAATTAAAAAACTTACCGAAAAAATTAACGCAATACAATACTGTGCACTTAATTTCGCATACTGACTTAGATGGCGTCGGTCCATCGATTGTTTTAAAAGCATACGGCATTGCACATGAAGCTGATTTTGTTGAAACGCGTAAAGTAGACGAAGCTGTTTTAGCAAAATTAGATGTTTTAGCAGACAATGAACTATTAATCATTACGGATTTAAGTGTAAGTAAAGAAGTAGCGGACGTTATTACGAAAGTAAACAAAGAACCGAATGCACGCTTTGTTATTCTAATTGACCACCACGCTTCTGCCCTATACTTAAATGAATACGCTTGGGCTTCTGAAATTCCATCATTAGATGATATTAAAATGTCTGCAACGACATTACTTTTCAAATACTTAGTAGAAGCGAATTATCAAGTGAACCCTCGTACATTCGCTGAAGATGAAGTTGAGCCGAACTACACAGCTGATCAACTAGCAATTTTCTTTGATCGTCTTGCACACTTCGTTGAAAACGTTCGTCTGTATGATACGTGGGATTGGCACGCATTAAAAATTCAAGAAGCAGCCGATTTAAATACGATTTTTTATGCACGTCGTAGACATTCTTTCATCTTAGATCGTTTTAACTACATTTTAACAGGCAAACTATTCACTGATGAAGACGAAGCGTACTTACATTTTTCAAAAGACGAACTACGTAAAGTGTTAAAGAAAAAAGAAAAACAAATGGTCGTTGTGAAAAATCACACGCTGAAAGGTCATGATGCTCCACTTAATATCGGTGTCATTGAAACGGATTCTTTCGTGAGCGAATTAGGCAACCACTTAGCTGAAAAATTTGAAGAAGAAATCGATTGTGTATTTATCGTAAGCATCGTTAAAAATCGTGTTTCGCTTCGCTCCGTCGGTAAGGATGTAAATCTTTCTGAAATAGCAAAAAATTACAATGGTGGTGGTCATCCAAATGCTTCTGGATGCGACCTTTCTGAGTTAGGAATTGGCTTCCTTACAGCCATTTTAAATGCACCAAAAGTTATTAAGAAATAATGTTTTTCCGAAAAAACAAACTAATTTTATTTTTTTGTCACATTTTAGACACATATTATTTGAAAAAGAAAACCGCGTCACAACGCGGTTTTCTTTTGTTATATAGCAGTTTGAAAACGTTTTCTACAATGAATTATAAAAAAAATATATCTAGGACTAGCATAATGTGTCTATTTTATGTAAAAATGTACGTAGTAATTGAACTAGATTTTAATTACACGAATACATGAATTTACGGAATGAATTAGCATTTTAAGTCATTTTGTTATCATCATTTATATACATAAATAAATGGTTAAACTCATGTTCAAATGACAGTGTCATTAAATATCTTTTTAGGGGGAGTTATTTGTGGAAGAACAAATTTTAAACCGTATTGGAATAAAAGAATTACAAGGTAAAGTGATGTCAGCTGACGAAGCTGCAGCATTGATCGTTGATGGTTCAGTAGTAGGTATGTCTGGATTTACTCGTGCAGGCGATGCGAAAGTCGTACCAATGGCTTTAGTAGAACGTGCTAAAACAGAGAAATTCAAAATTGACGTTTACACAGGCGCATCATTAGGTCCTGAAGTTGACAATCATTTAGCTGCTGCTGGCGTTATTAACAAACGTAGCCCATTCCAAGGTGACCGCGTAATGCGTGGTCTAATCAACACAGGTGAAATCTCATACGTAGATGCTCACCTTTCTCACAATGCTGAATTAGTGCGTCAAGGAATCATTGGTCCTATTAAGCATGCAATCATTGAAGCAGTTGCGATTACTGAAGACGGTTTCTTAGTACCGACAACTTCAGTTGGTAACTCTCCAATCTTCGCTGAGTACGCAGAAAACATCATCGTTGAGTTAAACATTTCACACCCACTTTCTATGATTGGTATTCACGATATTTACGTTCCAGGTGAACAAGGTCAACGTGAACCAATTCCTGTAACAAATGCCGACCAACGTATTGGTACGAAAGGTATCAAAATTGATCCTTCTAAAATCCAAGCAATCGTTATCTCGGAAGAACCAGATGCACCGTCATTAATCGTTCCTCCAGATGCTGAAACACAAAAAATGGCAGATCTTTTATTAGAATTCTTCCAATCAGAAATCGATGCTGGTCGCTTAACAAATGAATTAATGCCTCTACAATCAGGTGTTGGTTCAGTAGCAAACGCTGTATTAGATGGCTTTGCTAACTCAAACTTCGAAAACTTAGTCGTTTCTTCTGAAGTATTACAAGATGCTGTATTCAATTTAATTGACGCAGGTAAAGTTCGCTTTGCTGCAGCTACTTCAATCACTTTAACTGAAGAACTACAAAAGAAAGTTTACGGAAATTTAGAAGCGTATGCAGATAAAATCTTATTACGCCCACAAGAAATTTCAAATCACCCAGAACTTATCCGTCGTTTAGGTCTAATCTCAATCAATACAGCACTTGAATTAGATATTTATGGAAATGTAAATTCAACGCACGTTTCAGGTACGAAAATGATGAACGGTATCGGTGGTTCAGGCGACTTTGCTCGTAATGCTCGTCTAGGAATCTTCGTAACGAAATCATATGCTAAAGGCGGCGATGTTTCTTCAATCGTTCCTATGGTTTCTCACGTGGATCACACAGAACATGATGTTGATGTCATCGTAACAGAACAAGGGATTGCTGACTTACGTGGTTTATCACCTAAAGAACGCGTTCCATTAATTATTGAGAACTGTGCACACCCAGATTTCAAAGATCAATTATGGGATTACTACAACCGTGCTGTTGAAAAACTAGGTAGTGTTCAAACACCTCACATCCTTGAGGAAGCATTATCTTGGCACGTCAACTTAGCTACAAACAAAACAATGAAAAAATAATCGGTTGTTTCGCACCTGTCATTGCGACAGGTGCTTTTTTTATGCAATCCCCTACTTTAAATGTATCGCTCTAATTACAAACCATGTTATAATAATATCATTGTGAAAAAAGGGAGGAACTTAACTACATGATCCAAGTTAGTAATGTAGGTCTTCGCTATGGCGATCGTAAGCTATTTGAAGATGTAAATATTAAATTCACACCAGGCAACTGCTACGGTCTAATCGGTGCCAATGGTGCAGGTAAATCAACATTCTTAAAAATCTTATCTGGAGAAATCGAAGCCCAAGAAGGTAACGTCAGCATGAATCCAGGTGAACGTCTTGCTGTTTTAAAACAAAATCACTTCGAATACGAAGAATTCACTGTTTTAGAAACAGTTATGATGGGTCACAAACGATTATATGACGTCATGCAAGAAAAAAATGCTATCTATATGAAAGATCCTTTCACAGATGAAGATGGTCTTCGTGCAGCTGAATTAGAAGGTGAATTCGCTGATATGAACGGTTGGGAAGCTGAATCTGAAGTAGCTATTTTACTACAAGGTTTAGGTATTCCTGATAGTATGCATTACATGACAATGTCTGAACTTACAGGTTCTGAAAAAGTAAAAGTGTTATTAGCACAAGCTTTATTCGGTAAGCCAGACGTTCTTCTTTTAGATGAACCGACTAACCACTTGGACTTAAAAGCAATCCAATGGTTAGAAGAGTTTTTAATTAACTTTGAAAACACTGTCATCGTCGTATCACATGACCGTCACTTCTTAAACAAAGTATGTACACATATTGCTGACCTTGATTACTCTAAAATCCAAATTTACGTTGGTAACTACGATTTTTGGTACGAATCAAGTCAATTAGCACAACAAATGTTAAATGACCAAAACAAGAAAAAAGAAGAAAAAATTAAAGAATTACAAGCATTCGTTGCTCGTTTCTCTGCGAATGCTTCTAAATCAAAACAAGCAACTTCTCGTAAAAAAATGTTAGATAAAATCGAGCTAGATGACATCCGTCCTTCTAGCCGTAAATATCCATTCATTAACTTCTCTATGGAACGTGAAATCGGGAATGACGTATTAACAGTTGATGGTTTAACAAAATCGATTGAAGGCGAACAACAATTTAAAGATGTACGCTTTTCAGTTAATCCTGAAGATAAAATTATCCTTTTAGGAAACCCGATTGCTAAAACAGCATTCTTAAAAATTATTGCAGGTGAAGATGAAGAATTCGAAGGGTCATTCAAATGGGGCGTAACAACTTCTCAAAGCTACTTCCCTCTTGATAATGAAGAATACTTCCAAGGAACTGAAAAAACATTAGTTGAATGGTTACGTCAATTCTCACCAGAAGATGAAACAGAAACATTTTTACGTGGTTTCTTAGGCCGTATGTTATTTAGCGGTGAAGAAGTGAAGAAAAACCCTTCTGTTCTTTCAGGGGGAGAAAAAGTACGTTGCATGCTTTCTCGTATGATGCTTTCTCACTCAAACGTATTACTTCTAGATGAACCAACGAACCATCTTGACCTTGAATCAATTCAAGCGTTAAACGAAGGCTTATCAAACTTTAAAGGTGCTATGATTTTTACTTCTCATGACCATCAGTTCATCCAAACAATTGCAAACCGTGTAATCGAAATCCGTGAAGACGGTTCAATTTTAGATAAACAATTAACATATGACGATTTCCTAGAATGGAAAGAAGAAAACAAGTTAGATTAATAGCATTAAAATAAAAAGAGGCTGGGACATACGTGTAGAAATCACCTCTCATATGAGCATAAGAAAAACCGGAATCGCGCTGTGGCGCGGTTCCGGTTTTTCGTTGCGAACGCTAAAAAAGAAAAATGACGTGTTTTGTCCCAGTCTCTTTTATTTTATATTGCTTGAACACGTACATTTTCACATAAGACGAAAGATTATGCGTTCATGTAGTGAATTGACTTTTATTTTCTGAAATTTTTGTTTTTTAAAAATATTTTATTTACTTTTTTCACTTCAACGCGCTAAACTTAGCGTACTAAATAAAACAGAGGGAGTAATCTACATATGAAAGATTTTTTCAACAAACTACTTACAGGAATGAGCATCGGGATTGTCGTCGCTTTAATTCCAAACGCTTTAATCGGCGAATTACTAAAACTTATAATCCCTACTTTTCCCGCATTACAAAACGTGCTAAACGCTACGGTGATCGTTATGAGCATGTTGCCCGTTTTAATCGGGATTACGATCGGTATGAGCTTCAAACTCACACCGATTCAAACGGCAAGCATTGGGTTAGCCGCTGTTCTCGGAAGTGGCGTCATTTCTTTCACGGATGAAGGAACGATGGTCATTGCCGGTATTGGCGTCGTTTTAAATACAGGGATTACCGCTGCACTTGCCGTTTGGTTCGTACAAAAAATCGGCACAAAATTAAAAGGCTATACTATTTTATTAATGCCAACTTTAACCGTGCTCATTCCTGGTATGATTGGTTATATGATTTTACCATTCGTTCGTTCAGGAACGAATTATGTAGGTGACGGGATTGCTTACATTACAGGATTACAACCTATTTTAATGGGCATGTTGTTAGCCGTTATTTTCTGCTTATTAATTTTATCGCCACTCTCTACAGTCGGGGTCGCTACCGTCGTTTCATTATCTGGTATCGCCTCTGGTGCTGCTAATCTCGGAATCGTGGCAGCAGGTACAGGTCTTTTCTTAGCAAGCCTACATGCCAACTCTGTTGGAACAGCACTTGCGCACGTACTAGGCTCTCCTAAAATTCAAATGCGTAATTTCTTCATGAAACCTAAAATGGTCACACCGATGCTAATTACAGCAGCCATTCTCGGTGCTTTAGCCGGCATGTTAAACATTCAAGGAACACCGATGTCTGCCGGTTTCGGTTTAAACGGTCTCGTCGGTCCTCTGAATCATATGAATCTCGTTGAAGGCGGCTGGTCTGTCCGTAATACACTTACGATGCTCCTAACCTTTTTCGCAATCCCCTTCCTTTTAAATTACGTGCTCATTAAGCTGTTCACGAAAAAAGTAAGATTAATTCAACCAACCGATTATAAAATTGATATTCAATAAAACTAAGATTGGAACAAACTCATAGTCAATTAAAAAAGACAGGCACGATTTAAATCAAATCGTGCCTGTCTTTTTTCGTTTGCTAGTCAACTATTATTCTACGTTTTGGCCGATGCATTTCGCGCGATTCACCTCGAATCACATTAAATCCTTCTATCAAAAATCCTTATAGAAAAAAATATAATTCCCCTATCAATTATAAAAACAGAAACTGATATTTTATGCCCCAATCTCGTTTTTATTCTTCTCTCTATTCCATTTATGATATATTTATTGTATACAGAAGGAGGCAATATCGATGAAAAAAGCAACACCACTCATCATTACGATTATTATTTGTTTAATCGTCGCGATTTACGTCAATCAAACGAATTCATCCGAAGATTCCTTCGAAACAAAAGGGCAATTAACCGTTCATTTTATTGATGTTGGACAAGGTGACAGTATTTTTATTCAAACAGGTAAAGAAAATATTTTAATCGATGCCGGCAATAAAGGACAAGACAAAACCGTCATTGCCTACTTAGATAAACTGCATGTAAATCAAATTGATACGGTCATTTCCACGCATCCCGATGCAGATCATATCGGTGGCTTAGCGAATGTTATCAATCACTACCGTGTAAAAGCGGTCTATGCACCGAAAGTAACACATACGACAGAAGCGTTTAAAAATTTCTTATTAGCCGTTAAAAACCAAAACTTAAAAATCAAATCGGCACAACAAGGCATCACAATCCCAACAGCTGTTGAAGGAACCAAATTAGCATTTCTCGGTCCTTCAAAAGAATATAGTACGAGTGACTTAAATGATTGGAGCGCCGTTTTACAACTCACACATGGTCAAAATAGCTTCTTATTCACAGGAGACGCCGAAACACCCGCTGAAAAAGATTTATTGGCAATAAATGCGTTATCTGAAGTCGATGTTTTAAAAGTAAGCCATCACGGTGCAAAGGAAGCGTCTACTACAGATTTTTTAAAAGTTGTAAAACCGAAATACGCGGTTATTAGTGTCGGAAAAGGCAATCGTTACGGACACCCGACTACGGAAACGCTAAAAAGGTTAAAAAAAGTCGGTGCTACAATTATTCGTACGGACGAACACGGTTCCATCACATTTACGTCTGATGGCAAAACACTGTCTGTGAAGGAGGAGCGATAGATGAAAGCTATTGTCGACCGTTTTGAAAATGATTATGTCGTTCTAGAATTAGAAGATGGTCATACGATCGATATTCATAAAAGCAAATGTCCCCTTCTCGTTAAAGTCGGTGATACCGTGCAATTATCCGATGAAGGCCACATTACGCCCGACCAAGCAGCAACGACTAGCCGAAAAAAAGAAATTGATGATTTAGCGAATGATTTATTTGAATAACGTATACTAAAAAACCACCTCTCATTCATTTGAGAGGTGGTTTTACTATATAAAAAAAGCATCTTCAACAAGATGCTTTAAAATGGGTTTGGACGGAATCGAACCGCCGACACTTAGAGCTTCAATCTAATGCTCTACCAACTGAGCTACAAACCCGACATTGGTTGCGGGGACAGGATTTGAACCTGCGACCTTCGGGTTATGAGCCCGACGAGCTACCACTGCTCCACCCCGCGATAATG
>NZ_HE611064.1:205478-272157 GCF_000285595.1 Kurthia senegalensis
GTTTCTTACAAAAAATATATTATCATAAAAAAACATTATGCGTCAATAGTTTTTTCAACATTTTCCACAAATTTTTTCAGCGATTTGTGTGAAATACTGTGTGCCAAGAAATAAGGCGGATTCATCTAGCATAAATTTGGCATGATGAAGTGGGTATGCTGTACCTAATTTTTCATGATGGACACCTAGCAATTGAATCGAACCTGGCACGACTTCACAATACGCTGCAAAATCTTCTGCAACGAAAAGAGGTTCTTCTATACATACTACGTTCTCTTTCCCGACAATTTTCGCTGCTACTTGTTTTCCAATTTCTGTCGCCTCTTTATCATTTATGACTGCAGCACATCCGAGTTGCCATTGTACAGATGCCGTTGCACCATGTAACGCAGCAATACAATGCGCCGTTTTTTCAACGATTTGCCGACTAGCTACTCGAACCTTTTCATCGTGAGAACGAATCGTTCCACCTATCAAAGCGACATCCTCAATAATATTAGGTACTTTTCCGCATTGAAACATCGTCACACTTAAAACAGGCATAGTCGTTGCCTTTATTTTGCGTGCAATCGATGCTTGTAAAGCTTGCACAATAGCGGTACCAATGAAAAGCGGGTCGATTGTTTTGTGTGGCTCTGCAGCATGTCCTCCTTTTCCGTAAACATGAATAAAAAAGTCATCTCCAGCCGCATTCATTTTCCCACTACGCATCGCAAATGTTCCCGTCTCATAGCTCGGATGAACGTGTAAGGCAAAAACAAAATCAACATGATTCATCACACCTTTTGAAACTAAATCAACCGCTCCACCAGGTGCTACTTCTTCTCCATGTTGAAAAATAAAACGAATTTCCCCTTCAAATTGCGTCCCTCTTTCACTTAATATTTTTGCTGCACCGAGTAACATCGCGGTATGCGCATCATGACCGCATGAATGCATCATACCTGGCACTTTTGATTTAAAAGGTACTGTCGTTTCTTCTTGAATCGGTAATGCATCCAGATCTGCTCGCAACGCCACGCATTTCCCTTTTTTCACACCTTTTAAAGTTGCAACAATACTCGTGTCGGTCAAACGTTGTAATTGTAAGTGTGGCATTGTGCTTAATTGTTTTTCTACAAAAGCAACGGTCTCGTATTCTTCATAAGATCGTTCAGGATTTTCGTGAATATGTCGTCTCCATTGAATGATTTGTTCTGCAATACGTTCCATGAAAAAACCTCCTTTTTTGTACGAAAAAAGCCGCGTTCATCACGCGGCTTTATGAAAAACTTATGCTTCAGATGCTGTGAATGTACGGCTTGCTAATTCATTATCTAACATTAAAATAGCATTTGAATCGCCGTTAATACGTTCTAATTTAGCAATTAGGTTGTCAAAAGTAGCTTCTTCTTCTACTTGTTCATCGATGAACCATTTTAAAAATGCCATCGTCGCATGTTCACGTTCATCTAAAGCGATATCAGATAAGTTGTAAATGCGTTTTGTCACTTCTTTTTCATGACCTAATGCTGTTTTAAATGTATCTAACAATGAAGCAAAATCATTTTTCACTTCAGGGAATGGTTGGATCGTCGCACGGAAGCCCATATCGCTTAAGAAATTATAAAATTTCATTGCGTGGAAACGTTCTTCTTCTGCTTGAATAAGATAAAAATTAGCAAATCCATCGTAATTTTCATCTGTGCAATAAGCAGCCATTGCTAAGTATGCGTGAGCTGAATAAAATTCAAAATTTAATTGATCATTTAATGCTTTGTGTAGTTTTTCTGATAACATAATTGATTACCTCCTAAAATTTGAAGCTACGTAAATTATACCCTATTTTCATCATAAAACACATGAAACTACTCCTAATTTTATCATTTTGTTTCTATATTATTTGTTATACTAAAAACACTTATTATTTTATTGGAGGCATATAGATGATTACTTTAGCGATTCATACAGCGAACCAATGGCCCGATAGTATTTGTCATATTAGTTTAGCAAAAATAGATGCCGATTTGACGGTGATTGATTCACTTGACTGCTACATCCAAGCGACTGACTTCGATCCATTTTTTACGTCTATACACGGAATTGAAGCCCAAGACGTTCAACATTCTCTAACGTTTAGTTCATTTGCGCCTATTCTAACACAGTGGATTGCCAATGAAGAGATTGTCGCTTTTTTTGCACCATTTGAAGAACAAACGCTACGTGCAAGTTTTGATAAACATCAGCTCGCATTTCCTCCGTGTACATTCAAAAGTTTACTACCTCGTGCAAAAAAAGAGTGGCCTCAAGTTACACCTACATTAGCCCAACTTGCTATGTTTGCATCAGAACAATTAGCACCGACTGATGCGGAAATGATTGCAACGATTCTTCACGAAAAGAAATGGCACTATGCCGATTTGACTGATTTCTCACGAGATGTCACAAAAACCATTCATTCACTTGCAGGAGAAACAGTTGTATTTACAGGTAGCTTACAACAAATGACGCGTTCGACAGCTGCACGACTCATTCGTCAACAAGGTGCGCTATTTAGCAATACGTTAACGAAGCACACCACGTTACTCGTCGTCAGTTCTTCGAGCGTAGCACGCCATAAACAAAGCGGCGCAGAAAGTACAAAATGGCGTAGAGCTAAGCAACTTCAATTACAAGGGCAACCGATTCAAATTATAACGGAAGAACAGTTTCACACTTTCTTTAAATAATCTTTCATCTTATGAGCCTTATTTTAGTTTATGAGTTTCAAACAGCTGCAATGAAGCCGTATATTGTATCCGCACATAAACGACCTACATCATAAAAAGCGTACAGCATGCCAGAGCCGTACGCTTTTATTATTTCTTTTATCTTTTAACGCTATTATTCATGACGATGCGTAAATAATAACCTGCCATCTTACTAGCTGGCTCACGATTTTCTAAATACAACCACTCTTTTATGAAGCTAACGATCGTTGAAGCAGCGACCTTCGCCAATATTTTTTTCGGAATTTCTTCTTTTAGTTTCATCATTGGATGTGGTAAAAATCCATCAATTAGCCATTTACTAATCATTTGATTCATATTAGTCGAAAATGAAATACCATTTTCATCTAACAATAGTATTTTAAAAACATGGTCATATTCTTCTATGTAAGAAAATAATTGTTCCATATAATACTGTAATTCTTTAGAACGCGAAAGGTCTAATGAAAAAGGGATTTCTGTTCGCAAGACACACTGTTCTAATTCTTGGAATAATCGTTCTTGAATCGTCTCCAGTACTTCATCTTTATCTTTATAGTGTAAATAAAATGTCCCTCGATTAATGCCTGCTGTTTTCGTAATGCTGGAAACAGAAATTTTAGTATATTCTTGATGTATAAGCAATTCTATGAAAGCATTTTGAATAGCCTCTTTAGTTGAAATCATAGTTGCTGCCCTCCTCGGTAGCGTCCTGTTAATAAGTATATCGACCAGTTTATGCATATGTTTAAGTCTTTTTTCATAATGTTTCATAGAATTTTCTTCATAATCCATAAAAATTTATCAATATCTACTATATTATAGATTGTAGTAAATCTACACGTGTCAATAGTACCTATTGTTATTCCAAAATAACTATAAACGACCTACACTTTTTTAATGAAAAGTATAAAAAAGAATGATTTACCGTATAATTTGGCAAATCATTCTTCCCTCTGCATCTTATTAAAACCGTATTATTCGCTTAGTTCTTTCGCATGAAAACCAACTTTTTTCATTAAATCAATTACCGTAACGACTTCTTCTTCTGTAAAACCTTCGAATAATTGTGCTACTTTTGCTTCATGTTGTGGGAAAATTTGTTCCATAAATGCTTCCCCACTCTTCGTAATTTGCGCAAATGTCACACGACGATCCGTCGGACAGGCATTTCGTTGCACGAAGCCTTTTTTCTCTAATTTATCTACAACGTACGTAATACTTCCGCTCGTAATTAAAATTTTATCTCCAATTTTTTGAATCGGTTGTTCGCCTTTATGGAATAATAATTCTAATACGGCGAATTCTGTCATGTTCATATTTCTTTTTTGCATATCTTTACGCAAAACTTCTTCTACAGACTGCGTGGCACGCAACATAACTGTTAACGCCTTCAATGATTGCTTAGACACTTTCATCTCTCCTATATCTTTAAAAAAACTATCTTAAATTAAAGATACATCTTGTTGCACAAAAAATCAACTATTTCCTATTTTACGTAATGTAAAAAGGTCGTCACCATTTTCACATGGTGACGACCTTTATTTTATTCTCATTCGTTATAAGAACATTTTTTATCTTTCTTTTAAATACGTCATCAATTGTTCTACACATTCCTCAATGGAATACTTTTCCGTATCGATGATAATTTCAGGCTGTTCAGGTGCTTCATACGGTGCAGAAACGCCCGTGAAGTTTGGAATTTCTCCGCGTTTCGCTTTTTCATACAACCCTTTCGGATCACGTTTTGCACATGCATCGACAGAAGCTTTCACATACACCTCAATAAATTCGTCCGCTTCTACTAGTTCACGTACCGTTTGACGATCAGCAATATACGGCGAAATAAACGCTGTTAAAACGACTTGTCCGCTATCTACGAAAAGCTTCGCAACTTCTCCGATACGACGAATATTTTCTTTACGACTTTCTTCATCAAAACCTAAATCGTTATTTAGCCCATGGCGAATATTGTCTCCATCTAAAACATACGATGCGATATTTGAATCAAATAACGCACGGTTAAATGCGTTTGCTAATGTTGATTTACCTGATGCCGATAACCCAGTAAACCAAAAAATCGCACTTTTTTGATTCGTCTTTTGTTGACGCTGTTCTTTCGTAACAGATGCCTCATGCCATACGATATTTTCAACCATTATGCTTTCACCTCTACTTGTTGCATTCCTTTAATTAAAATCTCAACAACTTCTTTGCGGCTAAATTCTTTCGGTGGCACTTGACCTGAACGAAGCATTTCTCTCACTTTCGTACCCGATAAAATAATATGGTCTTCTTTTCCGTGTGGACATGTTTTTGTCGTCGCCATACCGCCACATGCGTTGCAATAAAAACTATGTTCAAATTTCAATGGTTGAATGCCTAATTCGTCTGCCGTAAATAAATTGAAAATTTCTTGGGCATCGTATGTGCCGTAATAATCACCTACACCGGCATGATCTCGACCGACAATAAAATGTGTGCATCCGTAATTTTTTCGAACGAGCGCATGGAAAATCGCTTCACGAGGACCTGCATAGCGCATCGCAGCAGGGAAAATACCCAATTGTACACGATTAGCTGGATAATAATTTTTAAGAAGCACTTCGTAACTTTCCATTCTAACGTCCGCCGGAATATCATCGGATTTCGTTTTACCGACTAACGGATTTAAAAAGAGCCCATCAATCGTTTCAAGCGCTGCTTTTTGAATGTATTCATGCGCTCTATGTACAGGGTTTCGTGTTTGGAAACCGACAATCGTTTCCCATCCTTTTTCTTCAAAAGCTTGGCGTGTTTGAGCTGGTGTAAACGTATACGCCTCAAATTCCGCTTCTTGGTGACGGATCAATGTTACGTCACCGCCCACATACGTATTTGGACGATTTAACATTTGTTTCACACCTGGATGTGCTTCATCATCTGTGCGATAAACGTTGACTGCTTCTTTTTGTTTATCTGGCGTATAAATAGAAGAAATCGTAATGACACCGAAAACAATTCCGTCTTTCACAAGTTTTGCTTCGTCACCTACTGTTAAATGTGTCAACTCTGCTTCTACTACTGGCAAAGCAATCGGAATCGACCACACTGTCCCATCTGATAACCGCATATTTTCTACGACATTTATGTAATCTTCTTCATTGAAAAATCCTGTAATCGGGCTATAGCCCCCAATACCAATTAACTCTAAGTCGCTTAATGCGATTTCATCAATCGTAATTTCCTTCGTAATAGTTGTCGTATCATAATTTGGGTTGAAACGATTCACTAAAGAACCGCCATGTGCTGAAATAGTCATTGTATCTCTCCTTAAAATTTTATTTTTAGCCGTGTAAGCCACATTCGGTTTTCCCTTGCCCTTGCCATCTTCCTGCACGCAAATCTTCCTCCGTCCAAGCCGGTTTCGTACATTTCTCACAACCGATACTCGGATAACCTTGGTCGTGCAACACATTATACGGAAGCTCGTACTTCGATACGTAGCGCCATACGTCTTTCCACGTCCAATGAATAAGAGGACAAATTTTGATTGAGTTAAATTTCCCATCACTATTAATGAAATTCGTCTTAGCACGGGCACCACCTTGTTCACGTCGCAAACCAGAAATCCAAGCTGTAGACTGAGACAATACTTCGTTTAAAGAATCTAGCTTGCGAATTTGGCAACATTTATTCGGATTCGTTTCCCATAAGTTTTCACCAAATTGCGATGCCTGTTGTTCTAGCGTTAACTTCGGTTGCTTCATTTCAATTTGTAAATCCGGGTATTTTTCTTTTACTTTTCGAATCGTATCGTACGTTTCTTTAAAATGGACATTCGTATCTAAAAAGACTATTTTCGCATTCGGTTTCACTTTTGAAATCAAATCGAGTACGACAATGCCTTCAATACCGAAACTACATCCGTATACGATATCGTCCCCGTATTGATCGTATGCCCATTGCAACGTATTCAAAGCGCCTTTATACACTTCATCTACTTCAAATTGTGGTAAGTCACTTTGTTGAAAATTTTCAAAGGTTATCATATTCGTTCACCCCTATTTCATAAAAAAAGGCACTATAAACAACGGGCGTAGAACAATCTACAATCGTCATTTACAGTGCCTCCAGTTGTCTGGCCAGCGTATGTTTCGTTCATCTGATGAATTGTTCAAATTATAAACGAAACAATTCCTATAAGTCAACTCGTATTTAAGAAAAAAACATATAATTCATAGTTGACTTATCGGAAATAAACTTTTAAAGTATAGCTAAGTAATGACATACGTGCTGATCAGGCATCTGAAGGCTACGAAAACATCTCCTCTAAAAGGGTTATTTTCGTAGCCTTCTTTTTATTATTCGTACATAAGGAGTGAAACGCTATGAAAAAAAGAACGATTACGGCACTCGCACTGTCAGTCTCTTTACTATTAACAGGTTGCTCAACGAGTGATTCTAAAAGTCATGCTGAAACGATTAATTTATTAAATGTTTCGTATGACCCGACGCGCGAACTGTATGATGATGTGAATCAAGTTTTCTCAAAAAAATGGAAAGAGGAAACCGGACAAACTGTTAAAATCCAACAATCCCACGGCGGTTCTGGTAAACAAGGTCGCGCTGTAATCGATGGGCTTCCTGCAGATGTTGTGACGTTAGCACTCGCTTACGACATCGATGAAGTGGCGAATAATCGAGAATTACTTAATAAAGATTGGGAAAATGAATTCGCTGACCACTCCTCTCCTTACACGTCGACCATTGTTTTTTTAGTGCGTAAAGGCAACCCAAAACAGATTAAAGATTGGGATGACTTAACGAAACAAGGCATATCGGTCATTACGCCGAATCCTAAAACGTCCGGTGGGGCACGTTGGAACTATTTAGCTGCTTGGGGCTATGCTTCAAAAAAATATGCTCGAGACGAAACGAAAATCAAACAATTCATGAAAGACCTTTACGGGAACGTCCAAGTACTTGATTCAGGTGCGCGAGGTTCTACAACGACGTTTACAGAAAGAGGCATCGGGGACGTGTTAATTTCGTGGGAAAATGAAGCCTACTTATCGTTAGATGAATTAGGAAAAGATCAATATGAAATCGTCACACCTTCTATGAGCATTTTAGCTGAACCACCCGTAGCAGTTGTCGATAAAAACGCGAAACATAAAGGCACTGAAAAAGTAGCCAAAGCCTACTTACAATTTTTATATACGAAACAAGGACAGGAAATTGCGGCGAACAACTATTATCGACCACGAGACACTGAACTATTGAAAAAATACGCCAATAAATTTCCGAATATTCCAATGATTACGATTCGAGACTTCGGTAATTGGCAAAAAGCACAAAAACAACATTTTAGTGATGGTGGCACATTCGACCAAATTTATTCAACTAAATAAGAGGTGAGTTTATTGACTTTGACACAACCCGTTCAAAAAAAACAGAAACATAAAAAAATCACCGTACTGCCAGGATTTAAATTAACGATTGGCTATACGATTTTGTATATTAGCATTTTAATCCTTCTCCCACTTTCAACACTCGTTTGGAATACGATGCAATTAAGTTGGAGCGACTTTTGGTCTGTGATTACAGACCCTCGCGTCGTTGCATCTTATAAAGTTACGTTTGGTACGGCACTCATTGCGGCAGTAATAAACGTGATCTTCGGAACGATGATTGCTTGGGTACTCGTCCGTTATCACTTTTTCGGCAAAAAAGTAATTGATGGCTTAGTCGATCTTCCATTCGCCTTGCCAACAGCTGTTGCCGGTATTGCCTTAACAGCTTTATACGCACCGAACGGCTGGATCGGACAATTCCTTCCATTTCAAGTAGCCTTCACACCACTCGGCATTATCGTGGCACTTACATTTATCGGGCTTCCATTTGTCGTTCGTACCGTGCAACCCGTACTTGAAAATATCGGTGCGGAGGCGGAGGAAGCAAGTGCATCACTCGGTGCAAATCGCTTTCAAACATTTACGAAAGTTCTTTTCCCAGAACTCATTCCAGCAATTATTACCGGCTTTACACTCGCCTTCTCACGCGCACTCGGTGAATACGGCTCCGTCGTTTTCATCGCCGGGAATATGCCGATGAAAACGGAAATTACACCGCTCATGATCATGACGAAGTTAGAACAATATGATTACGCAGGAGCAACCGCCATCGCGATTGTCATGCTCGTTGCCTCATTTGTTATTTTATTCGTTATGAATACGATTCAATGGCTCGTTAGCCGAAAATATACTGTTTAAAAGGAGCTGAATACAAATGGTACTCTCTATCGACCAAACAGATGACAAAAAGAAATCCAAAGCGGCTCCGACCGTTTTAAAAGAACCGAAAGCCGTTCGCATAACATTAACGACTATTTCCATCGCTTTTTTATTCATCTTTCTCGTAATGCCACTCGCTGTCATTTTTATTTCAGCACTTCGTAAAGGGTTCGACGTATACGTTACCTCTATTACAGAAGCAGATGCGTGGAGTGCCATTAAACTTACACTGCTCGTCGCTGTCATTGCTGTACCACTCAATACGTTATTCGGTATTTTAGCGGCTTGGTGTATTACGAAATTTAAATTTAAAGGTCGTAATTTACTCATTACACTCATTGATTTACCTTTCGCTGTTTCACCTGTCATTGCCGGACTCGTTTTCATACTCGTATTTGGAGCACAAGGATTGTTCGGGGAATGGTTTTTAATTCATAACTTCCCAATCGTCTTTGCTTTACCAGGTATTTTACTCGCATCACTCTTTGTAACAGTTCCATTCGTCGCACGAGAATTAATTCCGCTCATGCAATCACAAGGAACACAAGAAGAGGAAGCAAGCGTATCACTCGGTGCAAACGGATTCCAAACGTTTTGGCACGTAACATTACCGAATATTAAATGGGGTTTGTTGTACGGCATTATTTTATGTAATGCGCGTGTTATGGGTGAATTTGGGGCAGTTAGTGTCGTTTCAGGACACGTCAGAGGCTTGACGAACACGATGCCACTTCATATCGAAGTTCTTTATAACGAGTATCAATTTACAGCTGCATTTGCTGTCGCTTCACTCATGTCTTTATTAGCTATTTTAACGATCATCATTAAAAATATTATCGAATGGAAAACATCCCATCATTAAGGAGGCGCTCCTATGAGCATTACTATTCAGCACGTAAAAAAACAATTCGGTGACTTTAAAGCCGTTGACGACGTTTCAATCGACATCGAATCGGGTGAACTCATCGCCCTACTAGGTCCTTCTGGCTCTGGAAAAACATCTTTACTCCGCATCATTGCTGGCCTCGAACAACTAGACGAAGGCGCTATTTTATTCGATGGTGAAAACATTACAGAAATTCATGCGAAAGAGCGAAATATCGGTTTCGTCTTCCAACACTATGCCCTGTTCCGTCATATGACGGTATTTGATAACGTCGCATACGGCTTAAAAGTACGTCCACGTAAAACACGTCCATCTAAAAAGGAAATTAAAGAAAAGGTGACGAAACTTTTATCTCTCGTTAAATTAGAACATTTCGGCGATCGGTATCCGAGCCAACTTTCTGGTGGACAAAGACAGCGTGTCGCACTCGCTCGTGCCCTTGCTGTCGAACCGAAAGTGTTGCTGCTAGATGAACCATTTGGAGCGCTTGACGCAAAAGTACGAAAAGATTTAAGACGTTGGCTTCGTAAAATGCACAATGAATTTCATGTTACGAGTATTTTCGTTACACATGACCAAGAAGAAGCATTGGACGTTGCCGATCGTATCGTCGTCATGAATAAAGGGCGCATTGAGCAAGTCGGACCTCCAGAAGAAGTGTACGATCATCCAAATAGTCCATTCGTATATGATTTTTTAGGCAATGTGAATTTATTTAAAGGCCGTATGCAAAATGGACAATTAATCAATGGGAATTATACAGTGACTGTGCCAGAAGCGACAGCTACTTCTGAAGCGGAAGCAATTGGTTACGTACGCCCACACGATTTACATATCGAACGTCAAAAATCAATGGAAGATGCTGTAAGTGCAACGATTATTTACGTACATGCAATCGGACCTATCGTTCAAATCGAATTGCATCGTGATGATATTGATGAATATTTAGAAGCTGAATTATCGAAGGAACAATTCAAACAATTACAATTAAAGCGCGGTGAAAGCGTCTTTATTCGTCCACGCCAACTCAAAGTATTCATTCCAGAAGATTTTTCAATTTAATAGAGCTTCTACTAAGCCTGGGATACAATGTCTCATCACGTAAATAAAAATGACGCTGCAATCTACAGCGTCATTTTTATTATCCATTTTTTTCGTGAATTGCGAAAAAAATAAGTTGGAGCCGCGCCTGCGAAAAGCGTCGCCCAAATCAAAGAACTATATAAGTACACATATGAAAAAGGCAGGCATAATTTCTCCGAATCATGCCTGCCTTTTTATAAAGCTTCATCCTTTATACGTATTTATTTTGCCACAACATACGCTTCTAGCTGTTCAACTAATGCCTCCGTTTGAAGCGTCGCTGCACATTTTTCTCTCGCATAACGAATCGCCATTCGATGATCTTCTTCTGAAAAATCTGCGACAGCATCCGTTACGTAAAATGGTTGTATATCGTTCATAAAGGCATCTGCTGCAGTGAGTAAGCAACCGATATGTGCATAAATACCGCAAATAATTAATTGATCCCGGTTCCATACATCTTTCATTAATTCTTCTAAATTGCTTTTCTTAAATGCACTGTAGCGCCATTTTGTCATGACCGTATCTCGTTGCGTCGGTGCAAGTGCATCTGTAATCGCTGTAATTTCATCATCTTCACGTAATCCATCTCCCCAAAAATCGGTCAATAAAGCTCGGTCTTTCGGCAATTGATTTCCTGGCTGTGCCGTATAAACGACAGGAATGTTTAATTCAGCTGCCAATTTTTTAATTCGTTGAATGTTCGTAATGAGCTCTGGAATAGGTGCTTGCTTTTGGTCATAATAATTTAAGAAATAATTTTGCATATCATGAATTAAAAGAACGCTTCTTGTAGGCGCTGCTTCCCACGTAATTTTTTCATTTTTCGTTGAAATATGTGGCATTGGGTACGATTGAATTTTTGGTATTGTCATAGTTAAAACGCTCCTTTTTTTAATACATCTTCTTGTAATGCATTTAACATCGTTTGAAATTTAGCTCCCGTTTCACACGCTTCTTCTTCTGGTATAGAAGATGCAACAATGCCCGCACCCGCATATAATGTTAAGCCTGTCGCATGTACTTTACCGCATCGAATCGTCACGACCCATTCCCCGTCACCTGATGCATCCATATAACCAACAACTCCTGTGAAATAACCTCTTTCAAACGGTTCGATTGCTGTGATTGCTTCAAAAGCGGCTTCACGTGGTTGCCCACAAACAGCCGGTGTTGGATGGAGCGCATTCGCTAACTCAAGAGACGTCACAGATGCATTGATTAATTCTCCTGTCACGACCGTAGACAAATGAATCATCGAATCTGTATATAAAATGCTCGGTTCAGCTGGCACGTGTAAATGTTTAGTGAACGGCGCTAACGTTTTTCTAACCATATCGACGACAATTTTATGCTCGTGTAAGTCTTTTGCTGCATGTTGTAAATCTGCGACACTTTCCGCATCTTTCACTGCATCGTACGTGCGCTTTCTCGATCCTGCAATCGGATTTGCGATGACACGATTGCCGATTTTTTTCACGAGAAGTTCTGGACTTGCACCGAGTAATATTTCATCATTTTCGAGTGGAATCGCATACGTATACCCTTTTGGATTATGCGTTGCTAAGTAATGTAAAATCGCATGATGTGGTACGTTAGACGCTTTAATTTCCAATGTGCGTGCTAAAACAATTTTCTTTAAATCTTGCTTTTGAATCGTCGTAACTGCGCCTGCTACCATTCGTTCAAATTGTTTTTTGTCGGATAAGATGCGATGTCTTCTACGTGTAAATCCACTTTCGGATAAGGGATTTGATTACTCGCATCACTTTGTACGACCGCATAATCATGTAAGACGTGAATCGCTGCCGCCTTGGATTCATCAAATGGAATCGCGCCAACAATCATTGCATCCGTTTGAGCATCTAATTGTTCTACTAAACGTTTATTTAATTGCATCATCCCTTGAACACCTGTAACATCTACCATCGTTTGGTTTTCACTGACGATTGTTTTCGTCGGTGTTTGAAAAAACACATCGTTTTTCGTTAAGTGATCGTATACATTTTTCATCGCTTGCATCGTAACCATTTTCTTCTCCTCCTATACGCCTAAAGTTGCGCCACCGTCTACGACAATATTTTCCATCGTAATATGATTCGCTAAATCTGAAAGTAAAAATGAAATAACATTTGCGATATCAATCGGATTCGCAATTTTACCTAAAGGAATCCCTACTTTGTAACGCTCTAAATTTCCATGAATCACATTTTTTTCTCCTCGTTCATCTTGCCACATTGACGTTTGCATCGACGTTCTCGTCGAACCAGGAGAAACGATATTACAACGAATGTTGTAAGGTGCTAATTCTAAGCCGAGTGATTGACAATAACGAATCGTTGCTGCTTTAGATGCCCCATACGCCCCAATGTCTAAACGAGGTGTCGATGCCGCATTTGAGCCGACGATGACCATCGCCCCTTTTGCGCGTTTTTTCATATGACGTGCAACGTGTTTCGTTACGTGGAATACACCTTTCACATTAATATCAAATAAGCGATCCCACTCTTCATCTGAACAGTCACATACGTCTCCAACGACGAGTACACCCGCTACGTGAATCAATGCCGTAATGGCACCAATTTTTTCTTCAATTTCATCAATTGTGTGCTGTACGACTTGTCCATCACGAATGTCTACACAATACGTCGTAACACCTTCTAACTTACGTAATGCTTCTTCGTCATAATCCAACACGACAATTGCCGTATAGTTTGCTTTTAATTGTTGAATGGTGGCAAATCCAATTCCGTTTGCTCCACCTACTACTACTGCCACTTCTTTATGCATGATGTATGTCCTCCTGTTGTTTTGGCATATACATATACGTCATCGCTGCAATGCATGCAGGAATCGCGAATAAAATATAATTCCAATAATTTGAAACGTCTGCAGCTAATAGCCAACCGCCTATTAAAGGTCCAACGATTGCCCCAAGTCGACCAACCGACAAAGCTGCGCCGAGTGCCGTACCACGACATGGTGCATCGTAATAACTAGCATTGCACGCATTGTTTAAATTTTGTGCACCAATAGATGCCGCTCCACCGATTGCGACGAGCACATATAATGTCATAAGTGAAAAATGAAAAGCTAATAAGATGAAACAAATTGCGCCTAGCGTATACAATGTAATGAGCACGAGACGGCTCCCGATACGATCCGCAAGCATTCCTCCGAAAATCGAACCGAGAATAGCTCCGATATTTAAGGCACAAATAAAACTAATGCTCGATGTAATACCGTGTCCTTCTGTACGCATTAACTGTGGCAACCACGTACTTAAACCGTATACGAGCAACAACCCCATAAAACAAATAACCCAAAAAGATAACGTAATGCGACGACGTTCTTTCGTAAATAGCGCTTTAATCGGTTGCTGTTGTTCTTTAGAAACTTCTCGCCATTCGAGCATGTCGTCTTCCACAACGTCTTGATTCAACTTTCGTACAATTCCCTTCATTTTTTCTGGCTCATGTTGTGCTAAATACGGAAGGGATTCTGGTAATCTTCTCACGAGAATTGGAAGTAAAATCAGTGGCAATGCACCGATAATAAACAATGATTGCCAACCGTAATATGGCATTAAAAAGATACCTAAAAGTGCTACAGCAATGCCCCCTAATGAATAACCACTAAACATAATACCGACGAAACGATTCCGCCACTTTTTCGGTGCATATTCTGTCGTAAGCGCAACGACAAGCGGCGGGATTCCACCTAATCCAATCCCTGCAACGAAACGACAAACCGCAAAAAATGTAATCGTTGTGGCAAAAGCATTGCATAATGTAAATAGGCTAAACAAGAGCACACAATAAACGAGGATTTTTTTTCGACCGAAGCGATCCGCTAAAACACCTGCTAAAAAGGCACCAATGAGACTACCAATCAACGTTAAGCTAGCAACAGCTCCTAATGTCGGAATCGCGATTCCCCATTGTTCGTGCAAAATCGGAATCACAATACCTAAAATAGATAAATCGAACCCGTCAAACATAATTAAAAACATCGACCACGCTAAAATGGTCACATGCATACGCGATAGGCGACTATTCGCGACAACTCCCTCTACTGAATTCACTTGCATGAAGTACACTTCCTTTAAAATCAATACATTGCGCACCGTTTATATGACGCGCACAAACCGCAATCATCCATTGCTCACACACGATTTTTGTCATCGTTAGTGGCAATTTCTTTTCTTTCCAAAACACATCATTTTCTTTGACGTCCATGACGTGCAAATCATAATTCAAACCGACGCCTAACCATTTACCGTACGCTTCCTTCCCTGTCCAAACGGATGAAAAGGATTCCGTTTGCTTTTCCACTCTCACCGCTTCATTCGGGTGGAATAAAGAAACAATCGATGCTTGCGTTTGGAGTTGAAGCGGTTCACAATCAATGCCCACTTCTTCGTTTGAGAGTGCGACAACGACCATTCCATCACTATGCGCAACTGAAAAATAAACGTGTCGATCTGCGACATATGGTTTGCCGTACGACGTATACGTAATCTCTTGAAACCCGATGAAATACTCAAGCATCCAACTTGCTAACAAAGAAGTATGTGTATCTTCTTTTTTAGAAAATGACGGGCTTTTTCCACACGCCATGCAGGTAATGTCTGGCACATCTGTGAAAATTCATATTCGCTCCACTCTTGAATATGACTCTTATAAATGATTGTTTTCTCATTCATTTGGAACGTACGGACGTAAATCCGTCCAATTCGTTTCAATATAGTCGTTGCATGCGTCTTTTGAAGAAGGACCAAATTGAGAAGTCCAACCGCCAGGAATGGGCACATACGATGGCCATAATGAAAATTGTTGCTGTTCGTTGCGTAAAACGATAAATGTTGCATCTGTTTGTTCAAATGGATTATACAAAGTTTTTCAGTCCTTTATTTTTAAAATAATGAGCGACTTGTAGCCCGATTTCTTTAATTGGTTCTGGTTGACACATATCTTTATGACGACACGCAATGGATTCAATCGTAATTTCTTTACAGTACGCTTGCCAAATGTGTGGATCGACTTTTTCAAACCACTCTGGAATAATCGTCGATGCATAAAATAAGATCGATGCACTGCAAGGTCTCGGTACGTGCGTACGTAATAAAGTGATAGAATTCATGTACGTCGTCAACAATCGTTGAAGTGTATCCTCTGATAAACTTGCTAACGCACTTCCTTCTTTTTTAAGCACAGCCATCACATTCGGTAATGTCGCTTCGCCTTCTACGAGCGAAACGTCTAATCCGCCTAGCGCGAGTAATGCTTCCACTGCCTCTTCTTCTAGCGTTTGATTGCCCAATTTATGATGAACAGGGAAGGCATCTAAAATGATTAAATGTACTTCTTCCCCTACTTCTTCTAATTGCACAGCCATCTCTTGTACGACATTACCACCTAGAGACCAACCGAGTAATTCATATGGACCGAATGGTTGCACTTTACGAATTTCCGTCACGTACTGCGTGGCCATTTCACCTAGCGTTTTCGGAAGTACAGCTTGTTCTGCAATGCCTACTGCTTGTAAACCGTAAAGCGCCATTTGCTGTGGTAAATGCTGCATTAATCCGGCATAACACCAACTTAAACCACCTGCGGGATGCACACAAAATAACGTGTCAGCATGTTTCGTTTCTCGTAATGGTAACAACGTTTGAAGCGAACTCGTTTCGTCTAAATCTTTCATACTTTCACAAAGCGTATGAACAGTCGGCGCTTCAAATAAATGACCAATCGCCAACTCTAAATCGAATGTTTGCTTAATTTGTGTTATCAATTGTACTGCGAGTAATGAATGACCACCTACTTCGAAAAAGGAATCGTGAATGCCGATGCTTTCATTATTTAAAATCGTTCGGAACAGTTGCAACATAACTTCTTCTGTCGGATTCGTCGGATGATCATGTGTCGTATTGTAAACAGGTTCAGGTAAAGCCGCTTTATTTAATTTACCGTTTGCTGTCAGAGGCATGACATCTATCTGAATGAGTGCATTCGGCATCATATAATTCGGTAACGTCTTCGCAAGTTGTTGCATCGTCATCGTTTGATCTAAATCATCCGCAATAACGTACGCTAAAATACGAACATCGTCTTCACTATATTTTTTCGTTATGACCGCTACTTCACGTATGCGATCGACACGTAACAATGCGCGTTCGATTTCTTCTAATTCAATGCGGAACCCGCGGATTTTCACTTGATGGTCAATGCGTCCGATATACGCTAAATTGCCATCAGACGTCCATTTTGCTAAGTCCCCAGTACGGTACATACGGCTTCCATCTTCTTTAAATGGATTCGCAATAAATCGTTCTGCTGTCAAAGCCATTCTGCCTAAATACCCTTGCGCAAGACCATCTCCTGCAACGTACATTTCACCTGTAACACCTGCTGGAACCGGTTGAAGTGAGGAATCCAATACGTATATTTCTAAATCAGGAATCGCTTCACCAATCAAGCTCGCTTCGTGTTCTGTAATAAACGCTTCACTTAAACGTTGATACGATACGTGTACTGTTGTTTCTGTAATACCATACATATTAATTAATTCTGTTTTCTCTCCATTTTTGGCATACCATTTTTTAAGGCGTTCAAAGCTTAATGCTTCTCCACCAAAAATGATGCAGCGAAGATTCGTTTGTTTCATCGCTTCTTGGTCGGCTTCTATAAACTGATAAAAAGCAGAAGGCGTTTGATTTAAAATGGTGACCCCTTCTTCTAAAACAAGTGCGTGGAATGCTTGTGGTGTCCGACTCACTTCAAATGGTACAATCAACAACTGCGCTCCCGTCAATAAAGCACCCCAAATTTCCCAAATAGAAAAATCAAAAGCGTATGAATGGAAGAACGTCCAACAATCCGTTTCATCAAAATGGAACCAATGGTCGGTGGCACGTAAAAGACGATGAACGTTATTGTGTGGAATGACGACACCTTTTGGCTTACCTGTCGAACCAGAAGTAAAAATAATATAGGCCGCATCTTCTGGAAGTAGTGCTACGTGTAAATTCGTCGTTGGCCATTCATGCCAGACAATGTTTGAAACGAGTACTTCTTTCTCCTTACCACGTGGTTGATCTACTAATGTCCAACGTGGTTGAGCCGTTTCTAAAATGTATTGAACACGCTCGTCTGGATATTGTGGATCAATTGGAACGTACGTTGCACCTACTTTTAATACGGCTAGAATAGACACAATCATGTCCATATGACGGTCCATAATCAATGCTACTTTGTCCCGTTCTTGCACACCATTTGCTCGTAAATAATGCGCTAGTTGATTTGCTCGCTCATTTAACGCGCGATAGGTCATCGTTTCTTCCCCATCTTTCACTGCCATTCTCGTCGCATGTTTCATCGCCATTCGTTCAAAACGCGTCACGATTGTTTCGCGTGAAAAATGTTGTTCATTCGGTGTAGATTGTTTGCAAAGTTTCCTTTTTTCGCCTGGCAATAAAATCGGTAGTACTTGAACGCTTTGAGCCGCTTCTTTCGTGACGGACGTCAACAACTGTTCAAAACGTTGTAATAAATCATTCATTACCGCAAACGTAAATTTCGACGTATCATACTCTGCAATAACAGCTAATTGATCTGGTTGCCAATCAAACTCAAGCGCTAATTCTACTTTCGCTGTATTCGTTTGCAATAAGCGTACAGTTGCTACTTGTCGCTGTACTTCGAATGTTAACGGCGGTGTATTTTGCATCGTCAACATCATTTGGAATAATGGATTTTTAGACGTCGTACGTCGTGGATTCACACGTTCAACGACTTGATCAAATGGAATAAAATCATAGTTGTATGCTTGTTGATTCATTTGATGATTTTTTGAAGTAATTGTTCGAATGTGTCTTTCTCATCCAAATCGTAGCGATACACGACGGTATTCATCATGAGACCGAGCATTTCTTGTAACGCTTCTAGTGGTCTTCCGACAGTTGGGGAACCGATTGTAAAGTCATTCCCTGCACCCATTTTATGAAGTAGTACGGTAAACGTCGTTTGCAAGACGGTATATAAACTGACTCCTTGTTCTTTGGCTAATTGTTGGCTGGCACGTACGAGGTGTTGTGGCATTTCATGTGTAATATGTGCCCCTTCGTACGCACTTTGCCCTTCATCATAAGGAAGAGACACTTCTTCTGACACCGCTTTTAATTGCTGCTCCCAATAAGATAACCCTTCTTCTTTCTTAGGCGTTTCAAGTAGTTTACGTTGCCATTCAACAAATGCCGCATATGATTTTGGCTGTGTACGTGGCTGTAAATGTTCGTACGCAAACGTGAAATCTTCTAAAAATACCGATAATCCAAAACCATCAATCGCTATGTGATGAAATAAAAAGAGTAGTCCCTCTTCATAAGCAAATACGCGTAAGCTTAATTCTTTTTCTAAATCGAATACGTTATGTGTATGTTGTGCCACATCTAATTCAGAAGCAATCGTTACAGAAATTTTATCTTCCGTAACACGCTGCATCGGCACCCCTTCAACGGTGAAAAACTTCGTTCGTAAAATCGGATGTTGCTGTTGTAAAATAGCCAGTGTTTCACGAACACGTTGTAAATCATAAGAGAAATGTTCAACGAGCAATGGAATATTGTACGTCGCAGATGGTTTCGTTTGTTGCATAAACCACATGCCTTTTTGTGCTGGACTAAGTGGTACGTAAGTCGTTTCTTCTACCTCTTCTAATTCAGGTAAAGAATGTCTGTCATTCGCATCAAATAAAACAGCAGCAAGTGCACGTACTGTTGGATATTCGAAAATCGTCGCAATCGTCACATCTACATGCCATTGCTTCCGAATCGCCATCATAAGAGAAGTAGCTAAAATAGAATGCCCTCCTAATTGGAAGAAATGACTCGTCGGCATAACTTGTTCAACGTGTAAAATGGATTGATACAACGCAGCTAATTGTTCTTCTATTTCATTTTCAAATGCTTCTTCTATTACTTCAATGTGTGGTTTTGGTAATGCCAAGCGGTTAATTTTCCCATTTGACGTTAACGGCCATTTTTCTAAACAGCACCAATCGTCTGGAACCATGTAATCCGGCAACGTTTGTTTCAATATTTCTTTCAGTTGATCCACTTCAGACTTGCCGATATAATACGCTACTAATCGCTCATCTCGTAGCATGACGAGTGCTTCTTCAATCGTTGGAAGTTGCTCTAGCGCACGTTCAATTTCCACGAGTTCAACGCGGAATCCTCGAACTTTCACTTGGAAATCTGTTCGACCAACATAATAAAGTGCCTCACCTTGTCGTTTCACTAAGTCACCGGTTTGATACATACGCCCACCATGATGGAAAGGATTGGCGATAAAACGTTCTGCCGTTAATGTTTCACGCCCGTAATAGCCTCGACCAACGCCTTCTCCTGCAATGTATAGTTGCCCTTCCGTACCGTCTAATACAGGTTGTAAATCATCGTCTAAAATATACAATTCGGTTTGACTAATCGGTTGTCCTAACGTAATGTCATGTGCATCGGTAATGAGAGCCATCGTCGACCAAATCGTCGTTTCGGTCGGACCATACATATTGAATACTTGCTTCGTCGTTTGCAACATACTTTGTGCAAGCGATTCAGACAATGCCTCTCCGCCAACAAGTGCTACGATGGACGTTAACTGTTGCGGTATAAATTTCACGAGTGACTTCCAAAGACTCGGTGTCGCTTGTATAAACGTAATATTTTTCGTTTCAATCCAGTTTGCGAGTGCTAACGGGTCATGAATTTGCTCTGCAGTCGTTAAAACTACTTTCGCTCCAACGGATAACGGTAAAAAACATTCCAACATCGAAATATCAAAAGCATTCGTCGTTACAGCGAGTAGCGCATCGTCTTTTGTCATCGGTAATCGTTGTTGCATCCCTACGAGGAAGTTTGATAAATTATGACGTTCAATCATAACGCCCTTCGGATTTCCTGTTGATCCAGACGTATAAATCATATAAGCCATCTGTTCAGGGCAGTAGGCTTCTCGTTGCCAATTGCCTGATAACGATGCCCATGGACGCTCTTCTGTTAGAAGCTGCTTCGCATTGAAATCACATGTTTGTTCACAAATCATCGCTTTAACGTTGGCATCTTGCATCATATAGGCAATACGTTCTTTCGGATAAATAGGGTCCATCGGGATATATGTAGCCTGAATTTTCAGAACAGCTATCATACAACTGATTAATTCAGGTGTTCTCGGTAAATAAAGTGCAACAAAATCTTGCTTTTCAATCCTATTTTTTATGAGCCATTCCGCCATCTGATCACTTTCATAGCCTAATCGTTCGTACGTCCAATCGCCTGCCTCACTTTGAATAGCAATTGCATTTGGTGAATTACGTACATGCTGTTCAATCATCGATAAGACATCTTCAGAAGCGGTATATGCCCCCGCTTCAAGTACGCTTTGTTTCAACGTTTCAAAAGCAGGTACGGTGTTTTCATGTAACAATTGTTCAAAATGACCGATCCATTGTGTCAATTGTTCTGTCGTATATAAATCGGCATTCGCAAGCAATTCACATTGTAAGCCACCTTCTGCATTCCCGAATAAATTCAATGATAAATCATCAATGACGCCAATCGATTGTTTATGCGTCGTAGCGAGACACTCCCCAAAAGCAATCGTTTCATAAAATGGCATAAAGTTCAGTTGCCCTGTACAAATACGCTCTCCTACATGACATCCAGCCTCTCGCTTAATCTGTTCGAAAGGATACGTCCCGTGTTGTTTAATTTTCAGTTCTTGTTCTTTTATAACTTCAGCCATTTCTAACAATGTTTTAGTCGCGTCCACTTGGATACGGAGCGGCACCATATTCATATGTAAGCACGGTACGTTTGCCGCTTTTGAACCGAAACGTTGCATTAACGGCATATTAATCACAACTTCTTTTTTGTGTGCTATTTTATACGCAAATAATGCAAAAGCACTCATAAAGTAATGTTGCGGTGAAACTTGTCGTAAGAAGCCTTCTTTATTCCATTTTTGAACATCTTCTACAGAGAAAACCGTCGAAGCGCGAATCACATCACCTGAAAGCGTCGGCATTTTAGAAGAAAAGGCCGCAATTTCTTGTCGTTCTTCCATATACGTTTTCCAAAAAGCTTGATCTTCTAAAAAACGTGTACTTTCTTCATATTGTTTTTCTTCTTCTAACACCGCTTCGTACGAATCAAATACGTTGGAAAGCGGTTGTTGATTCCCTTTTAATAATGCTTCGTATTGTGTAGCGACTGCTCGATACAATAGTTGATACGCGAATGCATCTATCGCAATGTGATGTACTTTCAAATACCACGTCGTCTCTTGCGTTTCGCTATTTTGTAAAAGAGCTGTGTAAAAAACGTCTCCTTTTTCTAATGCGAATGGACGATGAAACGTCTCTTCCATCCATTTAGTCTCGTCACGTACTTCTATTATTGGAACCGTGATAGCTTTTTGTTGTGGTCGCTGGAATACGTGTTCTTCACATTCCACATATTGTTGATGAAAAACTTCCACTTGTTCAAATGTGTATTGAATGGCACGTTGTAAAAGTTGAACGTCTGGTTTTTTATCAAATTTCACAAATTCCGCCGTAATAAAATTAGACTGTTCGGGATTTAATTGGTATGCGTACCACATAGCTAATTGTCCAGTTGTTAAAGGCTTCATATACGTTCCTCCTTATTTAACGATTCGTTCCATCCAATGTGCTAACGTTGGATTTTTAACTAATTCCATAAACGTGACATCGCTCCCTGCAGCACGAAAAGCTTCGACGACCATCATCATGCGCATAGAATCCATCCCTGCATATTGAAGTGATTCGTCACGTGCTAAATCATGTGCATTTCCATCTACATAGTCATTCATTACTTGAAAAAATTGTTGTTCTGTCATTTTTTACACTCCTAATTTTCTTGAATTATCACACGTAATTGTTTTTTATTTACTTTACCTAAAGCCGTTTCTGGGAATGCTTCAATCCATTCGATGCGATCGGGAATTTTATACGTCGCTAACCCTTTTGATTCTAGATACGTAATGAGACGACGTTTTTCTAACGTTTCATCTTGCCTTATAACAAACGCACATATTTTCTCTCCAAGAAAAGCATCTGGCATGGCGACAACCGCAACATCAAATACACCTTCATGTGCTAATAAATGATTTTCCACTTCTTCTGCGGCGATTTTCTCGCCTCCACGATTGATTTGGTCTTTATCACGACCTGTTACCGTAATATAACCTGCTTCATCTACACGAACGATGTCTCCTGTACGGTAAAAGCCGTCTGGCGTAAATGATTTTTTATTGTGCTCTTCCGCTTTGTAATATCCTTGAATCGTATACGGTCCACGTGTCAGTAAAAAACCTTCTGTATTTACGGGAAGCTCTCGGTCTTCTGCATCGACGACTTTGATTTCATCAAAAGGTGAAATCGGTGTTCCTTGTGTACGAACGATTCGCTCTTCTTCATCATCTAAATGCGTATAGTTTACTAATCCTTCTGCCATACCAAACACTTGCTGCAACTTACAGCCGAAAGTCGGCATAACTTTTCTCGCAAGCTCTTCACTTAACTTCGCTCCACCAACGAGCATGACTTCTAAAGAATGAATATTTTCTGTGCGGAATTTCAAAGCGAACATCCACTGAATCACGATTGGTGGTACGAGCGCAACCATCGTAATTTTTTCACGTTCAATAAGCGGAAATGCTTCATCCGCACTTGGTGTATCACTCATCACTACCGTACCGCCAGCGTAAAAGACGCCAAGAATACCTGGTGAACTCATCGGATAATTGTGCGCCACTGGCAAGACGACTAAAAATCTCGTTTTAGCTGTCACCTGACAAATTTCCACACTTTTCTTTAACGTATAAATGTATTCATCATGCGTTCGAGGGATTAATTTAGATAATCCCGTCGTACCACCTGATAATTGTAAGAAAGCGACATCTGAACCTCGTACGTCTACTTTTTGAAATGGCTCATCTTTATATAACGATTCTAGAGGCGTTTGCTTCGTCTCTCCAGTTAAAATAATATGTTTCAATTTGGGAGAAACAGCTTGCACTTTTTCCATCATGTTTTCATAACAAAAATTTTGATACGTAGCCGCTCCAATATAAGCGACCGCTTCTGAAAACTGACAAAAATATGAGATTTCATTCAATCGATGTGATGGAAGGGCGAATACAGGTAATGCCCCAATGAAAAACAAAGCAAAAATCGTTTCGACGTAAGCGATTGTATTCGGTAATTGGACGACGACTCGTTCTTCTTTTTGAATGCCCATTTGTTGAAATCCTACTGCCAATTGTTCACTTCGTTTGACAAGTTGTGCATATGTACGTTCTGTATCAAATGCTTTCACGGCAACAGCATTAGGGTACAATACAGCTTTCATTCGCAGCATATCCCCTATGCTATAACCTTCCCAGCATCCTTGTTCTTTATAAAAAGCAGCGCGTTCTTTTGGCCACGCTGTATATCCTTCTAACATGTGAACACTCCTTTATTTCTGATAATGATAATCATTTTCATTTATGTTCACTTTCAGTATATTCCCGTTTTTTAAAAATGGTCAACGCCATTAATCAAAATTCATACATTTTACTTAAAAGTAGCGAAAAGAAAAAGAAATGGCTTTTCACATACGAAAAATAGAAAATATACGTCCAAAAAGAGATTTAAACGATTTATAATAGCTTAAAAAACGATTCAGTCCACTAATTTAGTTTGAATTCAAACTAATATTTTGTGCATATTTTTTATTCTCATTTGTATAATATTCCGATAAAACGTATTTATATTTTGTTTTTTATCCATTTTATAAATTATAAAAATCCATATTCAATAAAAATAAATACCTTGTGTATTTTGAATTAAAAATTATTCCATTTTATAAATCAAAAGACTTTCTATTTTTATTTTTCATTTAATTTCTAGTTATTTTAAGCATTTACGATGTAGTAGACACGATTTTCATGCCCTTCTATTCTTTTTTAGGTATTCTTTCAAACACAAAAAACCAGCCCGACATAATGTCAGACTGGTTTTTTACTACGTTATTCATTTACATTTGTTCATTCCATAATACGCTCGCGCTTGAATGTGGTTTTAATGCGTGTTCTTCCTCACTAACGAGTTGCATACGACCTAATGTAACATCATGATGCCACACGTAATGTTCTGGTGTCATACCGTGAGACAAATTGATTCGATCCAATTCCGTTAAAGATAACTCACGCCCTATTTGCTCATCTTGTTTCAACGCTTCATCTAATTTTTTATTACAATAACTCACTTGCTGAAGCGTCTCTGCACCGTAAAGTGATTCTATTAAATTCACTTCATAAAAAACAGTAAACGTTGGGAAATTTTCGATTTCTGGTGTCGCTTCAAAAGGTGGTTTCGTTGCAACTATCGGCGTTTCTTCTGAAGATTCTTTTTTAAAAGCATCATATTCTGTCATACCTGAAGAGCCGGCAACGACCGCTTTGCTTAATGTTTTAAAACCTGACGTTGTTCGCTCACGGTCATTATAAGCAACTCCTTTGACGACTTCTACACCATTTTTCGCAACTGTTGAAATCGTGCTTCCTATATCTTTAACGATATACGTTCCCGCATGCTTCAAATCTGCTACGCCACGGTCTACTGCTGCATCATCTTTTTTCGCAAGACCAACACCCGCTGTAACCGTACCATCAATAACAGCTCCTGTAACTTTCACCGTATTTCCCGTAACTTTCCCTGCAAGTGGCGCTAATTCTTCTACCCAATCGCCCGTTCCTTTTAATGGTGTTTGCTGAATGCCTTTTCCAATGAGTGTCACACTTGTTTTGACCGTACGATCCACTACATTTCCAACCTTTTTACTGAGACGTTTACCTAAATCCATCATCCATTCCCCCTCATTAAAATTTGTACCTTCAGTTTACACGATGCACGTACTCGATGACTAACGATATGAATAGAAACGTATGACACTACGTTTAACATTGTACATAAAAAAGACAATGTATCCTATTGAATACATTGTCTTTTATTGCTACCAAGCCATCTTTAAAAAATCGTAGACGGCACAATTTGTTCAACTAAAATCGTGTTCACTGCATTTAAATACGCTTCCGCACTTGCTCGTATAACGTCTGTATGTGTTGCTTTAGCAATGTATGTCTTTCCTTCGTACTTCACTTGAATTTTCACTTTCCCAAGTGCCTCTTTCCCTCGCGTTACACTAGAAATTTTATATTCCATTACGTCAAAGTCTAAATCAACCACTTCATTTAATGCCGTATATAGTGCATCAATCGGCCCTGTTCCTACCGTACTCGCCTTCCGCACTTGATCCCCTTTGGAAACTTGGACAGTTGCTGAAGGAAAAATTGGATTACTAATGACTTGTAAATCATCTAATACGTAAAAAGATTCTGCTTGTTGCATAAATGAGGACGCTTCATTGTTACGATGTAAATAATTATCGACGAGAATGAATAAATCGTGATCATACACTTCTTTTTTCGCATCTGCTAAATCGAGGAAATCTTTGAAAACTGCTTCGAATTGTTCATCTGTAATATCAATCGTTAAGTTTTGAATCGCATTACGCACAGCATGACGCCCCGAACGTGCCGTTAAGACAAGCTCCATATCGTCCAACCCAATTTCTGTCGGGTGGATAATTTCATACGCATCTCGTGACTTTAATAACCCATCTTGGTGAATACCTGATGAATGGGCAAATGCATTGTCTCCCGTAATCGCTTTATTTACTTGTACGTCTAATCCCATTAAACTCGAAACAATTTTAGACGTATTCATAATTTCTTTTTTGTTAATGGTCGTATGCGCATCGTAATAATCTCCACGTGTCGAAAGCGCCATCACGACTTCTTCTAATGCGGCATTTCCCGCTCTTTCTCCTATGCCGTTAATCGTACATTCTACTTTATCTGCCCCGTTTTTAATCGCTTGCAGTGTATTCGCCGTTGCCATTCCTAAATCATTATGACAATGAACGCTCAGTAATACGTCTGGATTCATATTTTTAATTCGATCATTTAATTTATAAACGAGTTCTCCAAATTGTTCTGGTACTGCCCAACCGACTGTATCCGGTACGTTAATCATCGTTGCACCCGCTTTTATGACCGCTTCAATTGTTGACCATAAATAATCAAAGTCTGAGCGACTCGCATCTTCTGTCGAATATTGAACTTGTGGCATGAGCGTTTTTGCATACTTCACTGCATCGATTCCGATTTGTAAAATTTGATCTTTCGACTTACTAAATTTTTTCTCCACATGTATATCAGACGTTCCGAGCACCATATGAATCATTGGATTTTCTGCGTATTTCACCGCATTGTACACCGCATCAATATCCCCTTTTACAGCACGTGCTAACGCGGTAATCATAATGTCGCTCGTATTCCCGATTTGTGTAGCAACTTGTTTTACCGATTGAAAGTCGCCTTCAGACGATGCCGGAAAACCTGCTTCGATAATGTCTACTTGTAATTTTTTTAATTGATGTGCCACCTCTAATTTTTCATAAATATTTAATTTTGCACCCGGAACTTGCTCTCCATCACGTAATGTTGTATCAAATAGCCAAATTTTTCTCGTCATCGCCAAACACTCCTTTTTAGTTAAAAAATATAAAAAACCCCGTCTCTATATAGAGACGAGGTTTGCTCGCGGTACCACTCTAATTAAGCAATGTAATATATTGCTCCAACTTAAAACGTCATAACGTTCGTTACCCGACTAATACTACTATTCTTCACATTAGCTGCTCCTAGACGAGTTCGAAAGAGTAACATGCTAATTCCCACCAACCATTAGCTCTCTAAAATGTTCAATTCTTTCTACTACTTCTACTCAAAGCATGTAATATATTGCGTTTTTATTATCATACGCATTTACAAATGCTTTGTCAATAAATATTCAGAAAATTAAATCTTCGATATGTTCGGACGTTCATTTTGCCACGTTATTTCAACTGGAACCTCTACAAAATCACTCATAATTTCAGATGTAAGTAACTCTTTCGTATTTCCTGCTTGGAATACTTGCCCACGTTTCAATAACAATGTTTTTGTGAATTGTGGCAGTATTTCATTTAAATGATGTGTCACATACAATAGCGTCGGTCCATTTTCTGCTTCTGCCATTTTTTCGATTGTTTCCAGCAATTCTTCTCGCGCGATAAAATCAAAACCTGTCGCTGGTTCATCTAATATTAAAACTTCGGGGTCTGCCATTAAAGCACGTCCGAGTAGAGCACGTTGCTTTTGTCCCTGAGATAAAAGAGCGTACGGCTTATTCGCATAATCATACGAACCAAGTTGCTGTAAAATCCGTTTTGCTTTTTCACGCATCGCATCGCTCGGCTTTTCATATAAACCAATCGATGCAAAAGCGCCGCTCAAGACGATTTCAAAACTATTGTCGTCCGTATGTAATTTATCTTGTACGCCTGCAGAAACGATGCTAATTTTCCGTCTTAATTCATCCCCGAGTACCGATTGTCCAAACACTTTACCGCAAACTTCCACTTCACCAGAAGTCGGGAAATAGTACGCACAAAGCATGTTGAGTAAGGCTGTTTTTCCCGCGCCGTTCATACCATATACAGCCCAGTGTTCCCCTTCCTCTACGTGCCAATCAACATGATTTAATATGTGATCGTCGCCACGAACTAATGAAACGTCTTTTAAATGAATAACCATTTTCCATTCCCCCTTTATGTCTACCGTCATCGTACTGCTAGTCATATAAGAAAGCAATGAACAAAAAAAGAACGATCTTTGCGTTCCAAAGATCGTTCTTCTTTCATGTATTAACCGATTAAGTTATGTTTTACAACTTCGTAAGCTTGGCAAATGTCCATCATATCTTGTTCTTCTGATTCGATTAAGTCTGTTGCAATCGCGTATAAGTCCGCTTCATCATTCATTGTTAAATCATTTAATAATTGGCTTTCCATTTGTTCTACATATTGTTGAATTGAATTGTTCATCTGTATTATTCTCCTCTTGTAATCTGTATTAAAATCCTTAGTCATTTAGGATGTATCGTTCTTTTCGTTATCTTCATCATACAAGAGCTACCTCTTAAAATCCACTGTTTTTGCTTGCTTTTTGGACGTTTGTGACATACATATGTACTAAGCGTTTTTTCGCTTATTGTGAACGTTTTCTTCTCTTTAAAACGCTTTTTATCAATTATTTTCTGAAAATTCTTTTGATATTTTTTTGTAATCGATTACTATGACTCCATGTAATAAGGAACCTTATATTTTCTGAAAAAATAAAAAATGCACTTTTTTTAATATATAACACATATGTTTTTTGGGAAAACTGTTATATATTAAAAAATCCTTTCCATTAATGAAAAGGATCAAAAAAGCTATCTTTTTTCACATAACGTGGAAAAAGATAGCTTTTGAAACTAACCTAAAAAGGCTTTTAACATCCAAACATGTTTTTCGAGCTGTGTATGAATGCTTAACAACATATCTGACGTCATTTCATCGTCTGCTTGTTGCGCAATTTCCATGCCAGATGTGAGATCTTTTAATAATCCTTCATAGTCTTTAACGATTGCTGCGACCATTTTTTTAGAGTCCTCTTCATATGTTGCTTCATCAATCGTCGTTAAAGCTAAAAATTCTTTCATCGTTGCAACAGGTTTCCCTTTGATTGCTAAAATACGTTCTGCAATCTCATCAATATGTGTTGCCGCTTCTGTGTAAAGTTCTTCAAACTTTGCATGTAATGTGAAAAAGTCGCTCCCTTTCACATACCAATGGAAATTGTGTAGTTTAACGTATAATAAATTCCAATCTGCTACTTGTTTATTCAATAATTTAACAACTTTTTTACTCATACAGCTCCACTCCTTTTTCTTCTATACATACTCAATTCCCTAATTGGCTTTAAATTAATCTTTATTCTAATCTGTTAATAGCATTGTAGTATGTTTCTATATAGACTAAAAAGTTCTATTTAATAAAATAAACTATTCTTTAACGCATAAATCGTTATACACTAGAAATACGTAAAAAGAAAGGAATGATTAATCTGCTAAATGAGGACTTGGAAAATGTTCAAGCTGAAATACGAGCCGTCAAAAAACAACTTCGAGAACTGTATCCACATATGTCAAACTTTGAATTTGACCAAATCGTCAACAACTTCGTCTATGAAAAAATAGGAATTAATATAAAATTGCCGAGCGACCCAATCATGCAACCTTCTACGTATTCAAAACCGACACACTTACCGAAAGACTTTATCGTCTTTGATTTAGAAACGACCGGATTTCAAGCACGTCGCGACCAAATTATTCAAATCGGTGCGATTCGATACGTCAATTTCGTGCCGACTGTTCAATTTAATACACTCATCAATCCGATGCGTCCCATCCCGGAACGTATTACACAATTAACATCGATACAAAATGAAGACGTTTGGGATATGCCGACGATTGATAGTGTGTTGCCCGAATTTTTAACATTTGTAGGTGATGCTACACTGCTTGCGCACAATGCATCGTTTGATATGAAATTTTTAATCGAAAAAATGGACCAATGCCAATTAGCTCCACAACAATTCCACGTAATTGATACGATGGCTTTAGCAAAGAAATACATTAAAAACGTACCCAATTATAAACTTCCTACGTTCAAACAATTTTTCAACATGCAGCACGTAGCCTCTCACGAAGCGCTTGCAGATTGTGAAGTAACGGGAAAATTATACGAATACTGTTATCGAGAAGCTTTACTACGCCAGCAAACATGAAATATGCTCTTTTAACCATTATACAAAAGTATATTTTACTATTTTTTCAATTTTTACTTTTTAAATGTATATTTATACTTATATAAAGTGAAGAGGTGTCTATTTTGAACAAAATCGCAAAAATCAGTATGTCATATTTCATTTTTGGTGCAACCTTATTTTCAACGACAAGTGCACCTGTCAAAGAAGCTGAGGCAGCAAATATTTATACGAACTGTAAAACATTCAACAAATCGTACCCTGCTGGTGTTCGAAAAGCAGCAAGTATTAAAAATAAGGTAACAAGTCGTTCTGGCAAAGTAACTTATCGCTCAACGAATGCCAAAGTTTCTGCTTCGATTTACTCGAAAGCGATGAAATACAACTCAAAATTGGACCGCGATAAAGATGGTGTTGCGTGCGAGAAATAATACAATTCGTACATAAAAAGCAGCAAACATTTTTGTGTTTGCTGCTTTTTCGCATTCATTTCGATTCTCTTTGTTTCATTTCTAAGTGTTTCCAGAGTTTCGGTACTTTTTCGCCTAAAACATCATATGGCTCCACTGCATTATTTTTCGATGCAAATGCAGCTTCTGTATAAGGTACAGTCAGCTTTTCCATCGTTTGATCGTCTTGACAAGATACGTATAATTCATAGCACTCTCGATCATTTGGCCAAAAATGATGCATGCCATCCCCTTTTTCTAACGCTAATTCAATTAACTGTTTTAACTTTTCTAATGCTTGACGATTGCCAACAATTATCGCTTCATCGTGCCAATCTTTTTGTCCATATATGTGTAAATCATCATATGTTTCTTTTTCCATATGTACTCAATCCCCTTTATAAAATTTTCTTTACCAATCATACACTCATCAACTAAATGAATCTACTACGTTTCAATAGTTCGCCTCCGAACTTTTATGGTATACTTCGATTGAAAGGTGTGATTTTAATGAGATTAGAAAACAAAGTAGCCATTATTACAGGCTCTGCAAGTGGTATTGGGAAAGCAATCGCAACAAAATATGCAGCTGAAGGTGCGAAAGTTGTCATTGCGGACTTTAACGAAGAAGCACTTCATGCAACAGTTGAAGCGTTTAAAGCGGATCAAAAAGACGCATTTGGTGTCAAAGTGAACGTAGCAAATGAAGAAGATATCCAACGTATGGTCGATGATACGATTGCCCATTACGGTCGCGTGGACATTTTAGTTAACTGTGCAGGTGTACTTGATAATATGCAAGCTGCACATAATGTAGAAGATGCTATTTGGAATCGCGTAATGGACATTAATGTCGGTGGCGTTATGCGTGGTGTACGTAAAGTATTACCTTATTTCCAAGAGCAAAAAAGCGGCACAATTATTAACTTAGCTTCTATTTCTGGCTTACAAGGTGGTCGTGGTGGTTTCACATACACAGCAGCTAAACATGCCGTAGCTGGTATGACGAAAAACGTGGCCTCTCATTACGGTCCACTCGGCATTCGCTGTAATGCGATTGCTCCTGCGCAAGTTGATACGGGCATGACACAATCTACAGACGGTTACGATATGTTCGGTTTAACACAGTCTGTTCGTGGTGTGAAAGGCTTAATGCATCGCGTCGCACAACCCGAAGAAATCGCCAACATCGCACTATTTTTAGCGAGTGACGAATCATCGTATGTAAACGGTGTCGTACTTGCCGCTGATGGTGGTTGGTCAGCATACTAACTGAATTGAAAGTGAAGTCGTGAAGCGGCTTCACTTTTTTTATTTAAAAAGATTGAAGGCAATATAAAGTGCCATACTAAAAATGAACAAAGCAGCACATTTATTAAAGAAGGTCATCACTTTTTCTTGATTCTTAATTTTCTTCATATGTGCCCCGGCTACGTCTACATGCCGAACGACCTTCATCATTTAAGACTATCGTATGCCTACGCTACGTTCGAAAAAATGGAAAAGGCAATCAAAATACTCGCTGAAACGATCCAACAATATGTATAAGAGAAGCAATGCCCTTCACCGTATAGTGAAAGACATTGCTTTTTAAATCGTTTTATTCAAGTAATTATGTAATTGGTTTATTTGATCTCTCATCATACAATAATATTCATCTTTAAATGCATGCGCATCATTTTTTAAAATATACGTATGATAATTTTTATACTCTTTTACAAACGCTTCTACAAAGTCTTCAAAACGACATTTTAGTACTTCGATCGTTTCTCCGTTGTATCCTTCATAGCGCGTAACAGTCAATAACTTTTGAAAATACGTAAATGTATACTCGTACGTACTCTCAAACATTTCAACCGTAAAATCCCTATCTGTTTGCTCATATATGTCAATTAACCCTTTCGCCATATCCAGTAAAATCGATGCACTAAAAGTGGATGTGCAAAATTCTTCCCTATGCCCATTTGGAAAAATAAAAATATTCATTCTATATTCAAAATAAGTATTTACATTGAAAGGAAGCTTAGCTAACTCTTCGTCTTGTTCAACTTCAAATTTCATTTTCATAAGCATAACTCCTTTTTTCTTCTTACCGAATTTAGCGGTTTTTAAATTAATTTTTTCAAATAATTATTTAAAATGTTTATTTGATCTCTCATCATACAATAATGTTTATTTTCAAATGCGCGAGAATCATGTTTTAAAATATACTTGTGATATTTCTCATATTCTTTCACAAACGCTTCTACGAAATCTTCAAAACGACACTTCAACATTTCTATTGTTTCTCCGTTGTATCCTTCATAACGCGTAATCGTTAGTAGTTTTTGAAAATATGTGAATGTATATTCGTATGTACTTTCATACATTTCAACTGTAAAGTTTTTTCTTTCTGTTCATAACAGTTCAATCAATCCCTCGGCCATGTCTAGCAAAATAGAGCCATTGAAAGTAGATGTACACAATTCCTCCCGCTTATTGTTCTCAAGCACGAATATATTGATTCTATCTAGCAAATAACTTTTAGTCGTGAATGGTTCGTCTAACATGTCTTCATACGGTTCAATTTCAAATACTAATTTCATTAGTATTTCGCCTCCTTGGTTTCATTTACTTAAGTTTTTAATCTTCTTCAAAAATAGGTTCATACATTTGAAATTCTAAATTAAAATTCCAAAATTCATAGCCCTGGCAAATAATTAATTTATTTAACCATTCCTGAAAAGAATATTCAAATCTTTCCCCGTCAGATAATTCTAAACAATACAATTCATCTTTAGAAGTACTTAAATCAATAAATAACTCACCGTTATCTAGATATTCTCCAACTGCAAATAAATCTCCATTTGAAAAATCCTCATGATTCTTTAAAGCATAATCTAAAGAATACAAATGAAATTGAGGTCTCTGCTCATCTTCATCAATAAATAAAGACATACCATCGCTTAATTTTAAAAAACAAATATAATCTAACGGTAATTCCTTATCGTTAACTTTCACTAAATCATTTTCTTTTTTCAATGGCGAATTTATTATATGCTTGGATAAGATCAATCCATCTTCCGGGGAGTCTCTATAAAAAAAACCCATTTCTTGACGCTTTTTTTATGCTGTCAAAAATTTTTTCAATATATTTTTTAGAATTCATTTCCATCATAATCCCCCTTGAGCTTATAAACTTAATAGTTTTCTAAATAATTTTTCAAAAACTTATGTAGATTGTTTTCAATTGGAATCAAATTAGAAAACCTGTTACTGCCACGCTCCCAATTGTTATTATTTTTTAATTACTTCTTTTACAATATACAAATTCTTATATACTCTCCATATTACAACGATATATGATACTAGTGCCAATAAAATATCGAATCTACTATTTTCATTAATCAACTCATATTGAAACGACAATGAACATCTACACACACGTGACTACAGAACAAGTGAAAAAAACAACGGATCTTCTCGTAGAGTACTTAGAAGAAAATAGCTCTTATAGTCAAAATGTAGTCAAAAACAAAAAATAGGCACAAAAAAAGCCCCCGATTTCTCGGAGGCTTTCTTTTTTATATTCATTTTAGAGTGCTTCAAACGCTTTCTGTAAGGAAGTCAAGCCAAGTTCGCAAACGTCGTGTTTGCAAGGCTTAACCAACCTCCGTCCGTCGGCAGTTATTAAGCTTCTAATAATAAATCTTCTGGGTTTTCGATTAATTCTTTAACCATTTTAAGGAATCCAACAGATTCTTTACCGTTAATAATACGGTGGTCATAAGAAAGTGCTACGTACATCATTGGGCGTACTTCCACTTCGCCGTTTACAGCGATTGGACGTTGTACGATGTTGTGCATACCAAGGATTGCAGCTTGGTCACCGTTGATGATTGGAGTAGACATTAATGAACCGAATACACCGCCGTTAGTGATTGTGAATGAACCACCTTCAAGGTCAGATAAAGCTAATTTTTTGTTACGTGCTTTAACAGCTAAATCAGCGATGTCGCCTTCGATTTCAGCGAAGTTTTTACGTTCAGTATCACGAACGTTTGGTACTACTAAACCGTCTGGAGTTGCAACTGCGATACCTACATCAAAGAATTTGTTGTAGTGGATTTCGTCGCCAACGATTTTAGCGTTTACAGCTGGGTATGCTTTAAGTGCAGCAGTTACAGCTTTTGTGAAGAATGACATGAAGCCAAGTTTTGTACCGTTATGTTTTTCAATGAATGCATCTTTTTTACGTTTACGAAGAGCCATAACATTTGTCATGTCGATTTCGTTGAATGTAGTAAGCATTGCAGTACCTTGAGATACTTCTAGTAAACGGCTAGCAGCAGTTTTTTGACGGCGAGTCATTTTCACAACTTCAACGCGTGATTCGTCTGCAGCTTTCGCTGGAGCAGCAGCTTTTGCAGGTGCAGCAGCTGGTGCTGAAGCTTGTTGTGCAGCTGGGTTGTAAGCAGCTACGTCTTGTACGCGTACGCGTCCTTGAGGATCAACTGGGTTGATTGCGCCAAGGTCGATACCTTTTTCACGAGCTAATTTACGAGCAGCTGGTGAAGCGATTACGCGACCGTTAGAAGTTGTTTCTTCTACTACTGGAGCAACTGGTGCTGGAGCAGCTTTAGGAGCTTCTTCTTTTGCTGGTGCTGGAGCAGCAGCTGGTGCTTCTTCTTTCGCTGGAGCAGCGGCTGGTGCTGAAGCAGTACCGTTTGGATCAACGCGTGCGATTACAGCGCCAACTTCAACTACGTCACCTTCTGAAGCTAATACTTCTACAAGTACGCCTGCTTCTTCTGAAATGATTTCAGCATTTACTTTATCTGTTTCTAATTCAACGATGAATTCGCCTTTTTCTACAGTGTCACCTACGTTTTTAACCCAACGTACGATTTCACCTTCTGTGATAGACTCTGCTAATTCTGGTACGATAATATCTGCCACTTTAATTTCCTCCTATTCGGCTTTGCCGAAAATTATTTAGATAATGCATCTGCAATTACGATTGCTTGTGCTTGTTTGTATGTGTCTGCATCGCCTTCTGCTGGAGAAGATAATGCTGGACGACCAATGTATTTCACTTCTTGAGCGTCTGTTGCTAGCTCGCGTAAGTATGGATCTGCAAAGAACCAAGAACCCATGTTTTGTGGTTCTTCTTGAGCCCATTTAATTGTTTTAGCATTCGGGAATTTAGCGAATACGTCTGCAATTTCTTTTTCTGGGAATGGGTAAAGTTGTTCAACGCGTACAAGGTGTACGTGGTCGAATCCTTCGCCATCGCCAATTTTTTCTGCAAGATCGATTGCCATTTTACCAGAAGCAAGAACGATATTTTCCACAGCATCAACGTTTTTACCTGTAGTTGGGTGTTCGATGATTGTTTGGAATTTACCAGAAGTTAATTCTTCTACATCAGCAGCTACGATTTGGTTACGTAAAAGCGATTTAGGAGACATCATAACTAATGGACGAACTTCATCGGTGCCAAGAATAGCAGCTTGTTGACGTAATAAGTGGAAGTAGTTTGCAGCGCTTGAAAGCATGACAACTGTCCAGTTATTTTCAGCTGATAATTGTAAGAAACGTTCTAAACGAGCAGATGTATGTTCTGAACCTTGACCCTCTGCAGAGTGTGGTAATGATAAGACGATACCTGAACGTACGCCCCATTTAGAGCGAGTAGCTGAGATAAAATTATCGAACATCACTTGTGCCATGTTTGCGAAGTCACCGTATTGTGCTTCCCAAATTGTAAGAGCATTTTCATTTTGTAAGTTATAACCGTATTCGTAACCAACGATTGCTGCTTCAGATAATGGGCTATTGATTGCTGTGAATGAAGCATTCGCACCTGAGATACCATGAAGTGGAGTATATTCGTTGCCGTTTTGTTCATCATGTAGAACAAGGTGACGTTGAGAGAATGTACCACGTTGAGCATCTTGACCTGTAATACGTACTGGTTTACCGTCTTGGATAATTGAACCGAAAGCTAATGTTTCAGCATGACCCCAGTCGATTTTACCTTTTCCTTGGAAAGGATCGCGGCGACGGTTCAAGATTTTGTTTAATTTTTTGAAGACGTGGAAATCTTCAGGGAATGTAAGAAGTTCTTCATTCATTTTTTCAAGGCGTTCTTTTTCTACGCCAGTTTCGACTAATTCGAAACCATTTGCTACAGCATCAGGCATTGTCAATTCTGAATGTTTGCCAGCACCTTGTTCTTTAATATAGTCAAGGTCAGCTTGTAATTCAGCTTTAATATCTTTTTGCAATTGTGCTACATATTCGTCTGTTACAACGCCTTCAGTAACTAATTGTTTGCCGTATAAAGCACGTACTGTATCGTGTTTGTGTACGATGTTGTACATAGCTGGGTTTGTAATCATTGGTTCATCCATTTCATTATGACCATAGCGGCGGTAACCGATTAAATCTACTAAAATGTCTTTACCGAATGTTTCACGGTATTCTACTGCGAAGCGTGCAACTTGTACAACTGCTTCTGGTTCGTCAGCGTTTACGTGGATTACTGGTACTTCATAACCTTTAGCAGGATCTGAAGAGTAAACTGTAGAACGAGAATCGAAACGTTCAGTAGTGAAACCGATCATGTTATTTGCAATAATATGAATTGAACCGCCTGTACCGAAACCTTTCGTACGAGAGTAGTTCAATGTTTCTGTCACAACACCTTGACCAGCGAATGCCGCGTCACCGTGTACTAAAATAGCCAATGCTTTAGAAGCATCTTGTACTGGAGCACCTGGTTTTGTTGTATCATCTTGCGCTGCACGAGTTTGTCCTGTAACGACTGGGCTTACTACTTCTAAGTGAGAAGGGTTATAAGCAAGACCGATTGTCGTACCTTTTGGTGATTTGTAAGTAGCACCTAAGTGATATTTCGCATCATTAGACCACCCTTTAGTAACGATTAAAGAACCGTCTTCAGGAACGAATAATTCAGATGGAACGTGAGCAAAGTCAGAAAGCATCATTTTGTATGGTTTGTGAACGTTGTGAGTTAACACATTTAAACGACCACGGTGAGCCATACCGATTTGAATGTTTTTAACACCTTTTGCTTCAGAACCGTTAATGATTTCTTCAATTAATACGACTAAAGCGTCTACGCCTTCGATTGAGAAACGTTTCACACCAACGAAAGTTTTGTGTAAGAATTGTTCGAAACCTTCAACTTTGTTTAACATGTTTAAAACAGCTTTTTTATCATCTGTTGATAATGGAGCGTTTAAAGCGCCACTTTCAATTTTAGATTGAATCCATTCGCGTTCGTCTTTCGCGACAACTTGGTTGAATTCGTAAGCGATTTTATTCGTGTAAATGCCTTTAAGGTAGTTAATTGCATCTAAGCCATTTTTTACATTTGCAGGAACTGTTTTTAATAATACTGAAGCCGGAACTTCGATTAAATCAGATTCTGAAAGGTTGAAATTGCTTAATTCGATACTAGATGAATCTAAGTTTTGGTTGTGCAATGGGTAAATATCAGCTGCTAAATGTCCGTGTTGACGGATTGCGTCTGCTAATTGTACCGCTGCTAAAACTTTTTGTACGTCGCCAGTATTTACTGCTGCGCCAGTAGAAGCAGTTGCTGCTGTATCTACAGGTGCACCGTATTGTTCAAATAAAGCGACTAGATCTGCTTCTACTTCTTCAGGTGAAGTTAAGTAAAGATCATACATATCCATTACATATCCAAGGTTGGGACCTGAGAATGCAGACCATGGGTTGCTGTTTGTCATGGGATTACCTCCAACTAATTTGCGTAAGTAGCACCATAATCATAAATTAAAGATGCACTATAAGTTATTTTTACTATTTTTCTAAAAATGGGCATAACATACCCACCTTTAGAAAAACGCTTTCACACATTCAATCTTACTACTATCCTTCAAAAATTCAATAATTTTAATCAAAACTAGCATATTTCATCTAAAACGACATATTTCGATTGAAAATCACTTAATTCTTGTAATTATTCGTATAGCGGTAAATGAAGCGTGAATCTTGTACCAATTTCTTCTTCACTTGAAACTGTCAATTTGCCATCATATCGGTCCACAAGCATCATCACGATACTAAGTCCTAAACCCGTACCGCCATGCTCGCGCGAACGTGCTTTATCAACGCGATAAAACCGTTCAAATATATGTTCTAAAGATTGTTGGGACATTCCAATCCCATTATCCTCGATTACGATTGTGAAGTTGTTGGAATCGTTTGTCAAGTAAATATTAATGATAGGTATAGAAGAGTTGTATCGTACCGCATTTTGTATTAAATTGTTTAAAATTTGACGCAATGCATTACTTGAGATGGCTGCCCGAACATCTACAACTGATTCGTCATAGTGCACGTTCATTTGTGCCTCGTCTACAATTGTCGTCATTTCATGAACGACGTCTTCTACCTGTTCCACAACAATAACAAAATCACGATCATCTTTTTTTTCACGACGTGCGAGTGCAAGCAACTCTTCAATTAATTGTTTCATTTTTTGAACTTCCGCTTCTGAAATCGCTAACGATTCTTCCAGGATTGCCCGGTCATCTTTCCCCCATCGATTTAAAAGAGAGAGATGCCCCTCCAATACTTGAATTGGTGTTCTTAACTCATGGCTTGCATCCGCAATAAAGCGTTGTTGCTGTACGAATGCATTTTCCAACTCTTGCATCATTTCTTTATACACGTTGATAAGATTACCCACTTCATCATGAGTCGTTGCTTCTATTTGAATAGGTTCTTCAAATTTTGTCGCAGCGACACGCGTCATATTTTTTGAAAGTCGCTGAATAGGCTGTAGTAATACAGACGATAAAATAGCTCCAACAAACCATGAAGCGATGAGTGCGACAACACCCATTAGTAACATTGCCGTCAACATATAACGCATTAATGCATTTAATGAACTAAGCGGTTGCGTTAATTGAATATACCCTTGGAAGTGCCCTAGCTGAATTGGGCCGGTTGCAACAAAGCAAGTCGTATTCCCAACTTTACTTTCCTCCACGACGTAAGGCAAGTGATCCATCGTTTCAGGTAACGCTGGAACTTCTGCAACAGTATCGTTTATACGAACCAATTCTACCCCATCTTCATTTAAAATTCTAACAGTTTGTTTCTTATCGATAATGGAATTCATCAATCCTTTGTTATGACGTAGATCGTCTAAAGATAAGCCACTCCCTGCATTTTCAAAATATGCGGTCAAGTCTTCCATCGACCGATTAACGGATTGCTTTTCTTCATTTAATAACCAACTGTGCAAAGAAATGTACACAATCGTACAAACGAGTGCGAAACTAATAAACAGAACAGAAGCTGTCGCAAGTGCCCATTTTTTACGTAAAGACAAACCGTTCCAACGTTTTCTGAGTGTTTTCATCCTCTCACCACATATCCGACGCCACGAACCGTCTCAATAAAACTAGCAGGTAATTTTCCACGTAAATGGCGAATGTACACATCGACAACATTCGTCTCTACTTCTGTATCGAAGCCCCAAACAGTTTGTAAAATATAATCGCGTGTACACACTTTATTTTTTGAGCGCATGAGCGTATGAAGTAAATCAAATTCTGTTTTCGTCAATGTAAGTGCTTTATTATCTACGTACGTAATAAAAGCATCTTCATCAATTTTCACATTTTTTATTTGAATCGTAGACGTATTTGTTTCTATGTCTACCTTTTTGCGCAATTGTACGCGAATTCTTGCAAGTAACTCCTCAATTGCAAACGGTTTTACTAAATAATCATCGGCTCCCGCGTCTAATCCTGCCACGCGGTCCATTACCGCATCTCTAGCAGTAATTAAAAGAATAGGGACTGAAGATTGTCCGCGAATACGTCGACAAATCTCAATCCCATTTAAACCAGGGAGCATAACGTCCAATAACAACACATCAAATGAACGTTTTTGTGCTTTTGCTAGCCCATCTCGTCCATCATGGCATACGACCACTTCATAGCCTTCATGTTCTAATTCTAGTTGAACGAAACGAGCAATACTTTTCTCATCTTCTACAAGCAATATAGAATGCACGTCGCTACCTCCCTATTTTATTTTGTTGCAAAATGATAGGAATCTTTTCCTTGTTCATTTTTTGCATAGTACAATGCTTCATCTGCTTTTTCGAGCAACAGACCAACATGTTTCCCATTATCCGGTAGCATCGAAATACCAATGGAAGAAGTCGGTGAAAAATGATGTCCCGCAATCGTCCAACCTTTACGTAAAATAGCTTGAATGCGTTCAATCGTGCGTAGTACTTGGTTTTGACGAATCGATACGTCTAGCGACATCTTCGTTAAGACGATCACAAATTCATCACCACCAATACGACAAACGATATCGCTATCTCTTACGCTACTCTTCAATGCTTTCCCAAATTCACGTATGAAAATATCTCCAACGTCATGACCAAATTGATCATTGATCGCCTTAAAGTTATCCCCATCAATATACATAACGACAATCGAACTGTTATTTTGAAATGCATCTCTCTCAAGTGAATTGTATTGCAACGTAAGGAAACGCCGATTCGGAAGCAACGTCAATGCATCGTGATACGCTAGAAATCGTAATTCTTCTTCTTTTTGTTTTCGATCTGTAATTTCTCTTGCAATCATCACAAACTGATAAATCGACTCCCGGTCCGAATCTTGTACACCTGTAATGTATGCATCGGTCCAAAGTGTCTCACCTTTAACTGTTTGCAATTGCAATTCAATTGAGACGTCCTCTGTTCGGTTACGTACTTTAACGAACTCATGTTGGAAAATGGCGTTGCTTTCTTCTGTTAATAAATCGGTATAAAAGCGTCCAACCAATTGTTCCTCTCGATAACCGAGACGTTTTTCATGGTTCGGTGACACATACAAAATAATACCGTCTTCATTCACAATCGTAATAAAGTCATTCGTATTTTCTGTAATGAGTTTAAATGTTTTCTCAACACTTCGTAAATTCGCTACTAATCTGTGACGGTCTGTCACATCAATACAGAGCGATACAAAGTTTTCGATTTCATTATAGGCATTTAATATAGGAACGATCGACGTATGGGCCCAGTAATAACTTCCCTTTTTCGTACGATTACAAATTTCACCACTCCATAAATGACCACTCTTCACCGTATCCCATAAATCTTTGTAAAAAGATTTTGGATGTTGTCTTGAATTTAAAATTCGATTCGTACTGCCAATTAGTTCTTCATTCGAATATCCCGTGATTTTTTCGTATCCATCACTCACAAATTCAATAACACCTTCCGCATCTGTAATACAAAAATTCGTAGCCGAAGCGAGTGCTTGTCGATAACTTTCTAATTCATGATTCGTTTTTTTGAGCGTTTCTTCTAAATAGCGAGGGTTTGTATGTGGCAACCATTCTAATGAAGTAGCAATAATTTTTTCTTCTACATAAATCGGCGAAAAAATAAGTGAATAATTTTCATCTGAAAAATCCGATGTTAATTTCAACGTTTCTTTTCGACTACCTTCAAAAATCTTCGTTAACTTCTCAATAATTTGTGCGTACAGTTTTTTACAACACGTAAATGCTACGTTCATGTATTGACCTTCCACATTTTCGTTACTAACTTCAGGTAACGTATAAAATTGTTGATTCGCTTTTAAAATTTGACGATTTTCTGCGACGACGAGCATTGCATTTTCTTGATTAGCAAAAAGTGCCGCTAAAAAATGCTGTTCTTCTTCAATCTCTTTGCGCTTCGAGATACTTTTAGACATAACGAGTAAATACGTATCTCCGTCACTATGAACGGGCCAAACAGTCGTTTCATTCGTATGATTATGCTTTCCGAATAAATAAAAATCACGATAGATGACTTGTTTATTTCGTTTGTATGCTTCTTCATAATTTGATCGGATGCTGTCAATTACACTTTGACTAATATTCGTTTTACCTAATTCTTTTTGAATCGGCAATTCATCAAATAGCTGTTCAGCTGCTTTATTCACATAAACATATTCATACGAAAATGGTGCGATACGCTTCATGAAAAACACATAGTCTTCGCAGTATTCATATAGGGTGATCATCTGTTGTACCAACAATCGTTCATCCATTAATTTTCCTTCTTTCTACTCCGTACCATTACGCTAAAATCGCTAATTTTTCTTTCACATATTGCGTTAATTTTTCATATTTCGCTTGTTCGTCTGTCGTCGTTAATTGTTGAAGTGCCCACTGCCCTTCCTCGCTATGAAACGCATAGCTTTTAACAAATGTTGCATTGCCGATCAAGCGAAGCGATACATCACCTTGATTGTTCTGAACTTCACATTTCACGAAGCCACCTGGGTTGTAAACGGTCACTGTCCCCTCTTCTACGATATGTAATAACGTCGCAACAAGTGCAGAAGCTGTCATCGCCGTACCGCATGCATTCGTAAAACCAACACCTCGCTCAAACGTACGAACGTAAATTTCTTGCTCGCCTACTGGTAGCATATAACTCACGTTCACTCCATCTGGCGTATAATCATTTTCTCCATTTAACATCGTTGAAAGCATTTCTTGATGTGTTGGATCTTCGATATACGATTTAGATACGAGACCAATCAAATGTGGATTTGGTACTGATACCGCTGTAAAGCGAATATTTTCTGAAAAAGATGGAATTCTTTCATCAATTAATGTTTGTTGTGCATTGAAATTCATTGGAAGTGATTGTAAATCAAACGACACCGGTGCAATTTCTACCGCATATGTCGGAATATCACGTATTAAATCTTCTTCTTTCGTTACGAGCAACGTCGCTTTCATCGTTTCAATGTAACAAGACGTGCAATTTTCTTTTTCTAATACGTATCGTGCAACACATCGTAAACCATTTCCACACATTGATGCTTCAGAGCCGTCTGCATTAATTACACGCATTTTTGCCATTGCATCTTTCGAAGGGGCAACTAACAGTAAGCCATCTGCTCCACCATCATTTTCTGAGCGGCATAGCCATTTACCAAATTCAACCCAATCCATTGATGTTTCATCTGTTGTTTCATATAAATAAAATGTATTCCCCGAACCGTGAACTTTCAATAATTCTGTCATCGTTAGCTACCCCCTAGTATATATAATTATTATGATAATCTTTATCCGCTCAACGTACAACCGTTACATTTTCTGAAAGAAGCAAATTCATATTTAATTTTCAGTAAATAAAAAAAGAAACTTTTCGACAAAAAATCGAACCATTAGTTCTTTATGTCCACTTTATGAATATTTAGACTTATTTTTTTGATTTTATAATTTTTTCTGACTATTTAAGGTTTTTTACGGGTATATAAATACATGATGCCAAAAACGCATCTACTTAAATTCTATTTTCATTCACAATATTGTTAGTTAAACAAAAAATATCTATTTTTAACGTAAAAACACTTTTCAAATTTAGATTTTTTTTGTATAGTTTAATTACAATAAAATAGAATTTCGAAGGCAAATTGGTACACCTCTTCCAGCGGTAGTAAACAGGGAGCATATCCCCATCCTGAAAATTTTTATTTTAATTTTTCTGATGACTTGATTCATCTTAAAGGAGGCGATTTTCATGTTGAAAAAACGTGAATTATTCGAAACTGCGGAACTATTTGAGCTAATGGTTCATCCTGAAGTATTTCCCTTCGTCCGCCAAAAAGCAACTTCTTATGAAGAGTTTGCTTTTATGACACGGCAATTGATTGTCGATGAAGAAAACGGCAATGCCGTATCACGTACAATCACAGACGATTGGGGACGTCCAATTGGAGTCATTTCCCTATTCGATGTTGCACAAGGTGCTGGATTTTTAGGCACTTGGATTGGTAAACCTTACCAAGGTAAAGGATACAATCAAAAAGCAAAAATTGCATTTTTCAAAGAGCTATTTTTCGAATTAGGCTTTCAAACAGTGTTCATGAAGGTTCGCAAAGTTAATAAACAATCACAGCGCGCAGTTCAAAAACTAGGTTACGCTGTCGACGCACAACATTCTCACCCTGCTTTATACGCACAAGTAAATGAAGGAGACATTCCTTTTGAGTTATTTAAAGTAGATCGAGACAATTTCTTTTTATACCTTGCTTCACAACAAACTAAGGAGGAACAAGTCATTTAATGGATACCCCAAGTCAGATTATACCGACCTAAAAGCAGCTCCCATCCGATCATCGATGCGAGCTGCTTTTATGTGCAAAAAAATAAGCTTCTCCGAGGAGAAGCTTACGTATTAGACAATTATTTTTTTGCGTATTGTAAAATTAAAGCCATCATATCATCTGGAAGTTTTGGTTTTTCTGCTTCTTGCATCGCCGCTTTTAATTCAGGTTCTTTCGCACGTAATTCATGCACTGCATCCATAAAGCTTTGTTTATTCACAGCTTCTTCTTCTAAAACGAGTGCTAATTTTTGAGATTTAAATAGACGCGCATTTAAGATTTGATCTCCACGTGATTGTGCAGCTGAAAGTGGAATCAATAACATCGGTTTTTCAAGTGCTAAAAATTCGAAAATAGAGTTCGAGCCTGCACGTGAAATAATATAATCAGATGCATACAATAAATTAGGTAATTCCGTTGTCACGTAATCAAACTGTTTGTATCCCGCATAACGTTCAAATGATTGTTCCACATTCCCTTTACCGCAAAGATGAATAATGTTGTACGTAGTTAATAGTTCTTCGATATTATCACGAACCGCATCGTTAATAAATTTTGATCCAAGTGAGCCACCCATAATCATAATCGTCGGTTTACCGTTCGTAAATCCGCACGCTGTCAAACCAGATTCTCGGTTCCCAGAGAAAAGTGCTGGACGGATAACCGATCCTGTACATGTTGATTTTTCTGATGGAACGTATTTTAACGTTTCTTTGAATACGGTGAAAATGTGAGAAGCGAATGGTAAAGCTAATTTATTCGCCAAACCAGGCGTCACATCAGACTCATGAGAAACAACAGGAATACCTGCCATTTTAGCTGCCATAACGACCGGTACAGAAACGAATCCACCTTTTGAGAAAACGATTTGTGGTTTTAATTTGCGAAGTAGTGCACTTGCTTGAGCCATACCTGCTAATACACGAAATGGATCCGAAAAGTTTTTTGTTGAAAAATAACGACGTAGTTTCCCGCTTGAAATAGCATGATATTCAATTTGTGGGAAAGCTTGCGGAATAATTTCTTTTTCGATTCCTTCTTTTGAACCGATATAATGAACTTCATAACCTGCTTCAAGGAATGAAGGAATAATTGCTTGGTTTAATGATACGTGGCCTGCTGTACCGCCACCCGTAAAGACAATTGTCTTTTTTCATAGTAAAACGCTCCTCTTCATAAAAAAAACCTGTTTTATTAGTCTAAAACAGTGCATAAATGTGTTTGATTCATCCATATATTGTAGCATAACATCGTACGATAATCTTATGATTCTAAGCATTTCTTCCGCTTTTTTTACGATTCCTTCGAATTCCCTATATTTAGGTCGCTCTTTCTTTCTCTTTGAACAATTCCATTTCTTACTCCTTTCTTAAAATGATTAAAATACAATCATCGCTAACGAAAAAATTATTAAGTACATAACAAAAAAATGACGTTGCCAACTAACAACGTCATTTTTATTCGAAAATTTCTTTTCTTTATTCGCGACCTAACAACGGAATTTGATCAACTTGATCTCCGATAATGACTAAATTCGGTTCCATTTTCATATATTCAGGCATCCACTGTGTTAAACCATATGCGTATTGGAATAACATCGGATGACTCATACCTTCAATCGGCACATAGCCCTTCATACGATAAACGGTTTCCGGTAAAGAGCGTACCCAATCTTCCACTTGCTCCATTGAATACATTTCTCCTTCTTCAAAATGAAGAAGACGTGAGCTTAAATGTAGATGATGACCAATATCTGCTTTTTTCACTTCACCTGTAGCCGTTGCTTCTAATTTTTCTAAAAAGGCAAACGGAATTTTTGCGTTCACTGTTTGTAAAATTTGTGCATGCTCATTAAAGCCTTGAATTTCATACGTTACTTGTGCCATTTGTTCTTCCGTTAATAAATCCGATTTATTCGCTAAAATTAAATGCGCATGGCGAATTTGTTCTAAAAAAAGTGAACGCGTTTGAGGCGTCATTTCTTGACGATGTAACCAACGTTTACTATCCGCAATCGTTACGATACCTTTAATGTTTAATTCATTCGCAAAAAGTGGCGAATAAACCGCATCTAACGCTTCGACTGGATGTGCTGCGCCCGTCGTTTCAATTAATAATACGTCCCAGTCAGATTCCGCTAGTAGTGATTGTACTTGCGCTTCCGTTTTCTCAGCACCCGAACAACAAATACACCCATTTAACATTTCTTTTAATGGCACACCTTCTTCTACTGCTTGAGAATCAAAATTTAATGCACCTAATTCATTCATAATAACAGCTGGTTTCAAACTACGTTCTTTTAATTCATGAATAAAGTTCGCTAAAAAAGTCGTTTTTCCGCTTCCTAAAAAACCACTTAATAAATAGACATCCTTCATTTAATTTCCCTCCAAAAAATGAAAGAGAGCTACTTTCGCAGCTCCCCTTCGATTATTTTATTTGTGCTTCCACAATACTTTGAGCTTTTTTCAATTGTGGATCTTCTTTTTTAATTTTATTACGTAACTGTGTCATAATTTCAGTCGTTGTATTTCCTTTTAATACGCCTGTCACTTCTAAATCGTGATCCGCTTGGAATTTTTGAACGGCTGTTGTCATTTGATAATCGTAAAGACCATCGATTTTACCGACATCGTAGCCAAGCGCATCCAACATTTTTTCTGCTACTTTCACAGAATCTGAAATATCATCTTGTTTAAATGTTTTAGACGTATCTAAATATGGAAGACTCGCATACGATGGATATTTCACTTTTACATTCGGTTGAATGCCTTTTTCGTGAATCCAATTACCGTCTGGTGTTAACCATTTAGCCATCGTATATTTCAATGTTGCTCCATCCGATAAATCTTCAACCGTTTGAACAGTCCCTTTACCGAATGATTTTTCCCCGACAAGTTTCACATTCGATGACTCGCTCATCGCTGCTGCTAAAATTTCTGAAGCAGACGCACTACCACTATCGATTAATACCGTCGTTGGAACGGTTACTTTACGACCATCTTGTGCATTTGCTACCTCTTTTTCGCCATCGCGATTTTCTACTTGTACAACTGTTTCGCCTGTTTTCACGAATAAGCTTGCAATGTTAATGGCGATGTCTAAACGTCCACCAGGGTTTTGTCGAACGTCCAGCACTAAGCCTTTCATTCCTTTACTTTCCATCTCATCTAGTTTTTCTAACAATTCTTTATACGTATTATCAGAGAAACTTGTAATTTGGATATGGGCAATTTTTTGCTTATTCATTGACGCATATACTGTTTCTACAGGAATTTCAGCGCGTGTTAAAGTTAACTTATGTAACGTTTTAGAACTTCCACGTTGGAATTCAATCGTCACATCTGTTCCTTTTTCACCACGAATTAATTTCACTGCTTCGTTAGCCGTTTTGCCGACGATTGATTTCCCATCTACCGTTTTCACAATGTCATTTGGTTTCAATCCTGCTTTTTCAGCTGGTGAATTTTTAATCGGTGATACGACGACAATTTGACCGTCTTTTTCTTGAATTTCAGCACCAATACCTTCAAAACTTGAAGAAATTTGATCATTAAACTCATCTGCTTCGGCTTTTGGCATGTATGTTGAATAAGGATCGTCTAACGCCCCCATCATACCTGTCATTGCACCTTGAACCATTTGATCTTCGTCAAGTTCTTTATAATATTTGGTGCTTAACTCATCGTAAACATCGAATAATTTTTGGAACTGTGGATGTGTGTTCGTACGTACTTGCACAACTTTCTTTTCTCCGAAAGTTAAAGCTAGTATCGTAATACCCGATGTTCCAACAATCAGTACGATGATTAACATAATAAGCGTAAACGGTTTTAAGCGAATGTATTTTTTCGCTGGTTGTAGCTCTTCTTGCTTCTGATTTTCTTTTTGCGAATTTTGTTCGTCCAATGTTTTCACCACTTTCACATTTCAAGCGTTCGCACACTTCCTTTATTTTATCAGTATTCAGGAGAGACGGAAAGGAATGTAGGAAAGTTTTTTCTGAATACATGTAAAATATATGCCATTTAGCATTCTTACGATGAATGTTCACGTAATTCGGCTCTTCATTCCATCGAAATATAACCATTTCCTTATTTAATTGTAAATTAAAAAAGTGTCTAACGTGTCGCTACGACATCGTTAGACACTTTTTATATAACAACTATTCTTGAATAGCCGCTTCTAGTGCAACGACCATCATTTCTTTAAACGTTGTTTGACGTTCTTCAGAACTTGTCGCTTCGCCTGTAATCAAATGATCTGAAATAGTTAAAACAGAAAGGGCTTGTACATCGTATTTTGCTGCTAATGTATAAAGTGCTGCTGTTTCCATTTCTACTGCTAATACACCATAATCTGCTAACAATTCATTTGGATTTTTTTCACCATAGAATAAATCTGCTGTATAAACATTCCCTACGCGTAAGTTGAGTCCTGCTTCTTTTCCTGCATTATACGCTTTTAATAATAAGTTAAAATCAGCGATTGGTGCGAAATCTAATCCACCAAACTGAATTTCATTCATTTTAGAGTCCGTAGTTGCGCCTTGTGCTAATACGACGTCACGTACTTTTACGTCACGTTTTAAAGCACCTGCTGTCCCAACACGAATTAATTTTTTACAACCGTAATCTTTCATTAGCTCTGTTGCATAAATTGAAATAGATGGAACGCCCATACCTGTACCTTGTACAGAAATACGGTGTCCTTTATACGTACCTGTATACCCGAACATATTACGGACATCGTTGTATTGTACAACGTCTTCTAAAAATGTTTCGGCGATAAATTTCGCACGTAATGGATCTCCTGGTAATAAAACGATATCAGCGATTTCGCCGTCTTTTGCATTAATATGAATACTCATTGCTCGTTACCTCATTTCATTATTTTACTAAGTCTATTTGATTGTACTAAAATGTCTGACCTCTGACAATTAATAATTGTTTTAATAATTAGAAAAATATTTCTCCTCATACATACCCCACAACTCATCGAACGTAACTGCATTCATTTCATCATCTGCTAAGTCTTCTATATAGGAAGAAAGCACGCTGAATGTCGTAGCGCTTTTCGGAAAGCTATGATCGTGAAACATCGCTTCTGCAAACGCTCCTTTAGAATCTTTAGAACCACGAAATTTCAAAGAAAATAAGTAAAAACTATCATTCATTTTATTCACCACCTAATCTTTAAGACTTATAAATTGATTTACACGTCTTAAGTCCTCCACTATAATTGAATTTATAGTAAAGGAGGAATTTTATGTCAAATGTAAACGTATCGAAAAAACACACGGAAGCGACTCCTCAAAAGAAACGAACGAAAAAAATGAAAAGACATCCATTCCAACTCATCCGTTGGAAAATCATCGGCGCTTTTGCCGGAATCATCATTCTACTTTGCGCAATGCTCTCTTTAACGTATCGAAATTTAGAACAATTAAAAGATGAGCTAAACACATTCAACGAAGTCACACTAAAAACACAAATGGATATGAATAAACTATCAGGTAATCTTGCTCAACTATCATCTATTCATAAAAATTATATTATTAGCGGTAATTCAACCGATTTATCGAACTATGAATCTCAAAAAGAAACGTTTGAAGACAATTTAGCAGCGCTTCAAAAGACGTTTCAAACATCCCATACATACACAAAATATCTCGAAACGATTGTAGCATATTACGAAACATATGCGAATACAGCCGAACAAATAAGTACGATTCGAAAAACAGATGGCTTCGAAGCCGCTCAAAAAACGATCAGCCTCGGCATCGGTGAAAAGTCGATGGATAAAGTTAACCAACAAATTGATTATACGACGACACATATGAATAAAACTAGTTCAGATAAATTAAGAAAAATCGAGAAAAGTACGACGCTCACCGAATATATTTTCTTTTTATTAACAGTCGCAGCAATTTTATTTCTCACGATTGCGGGTAGCTATTTATTCCGCTCGATTCGACGAAATACGAAAAAATTAATGAAACGCTCATTACGATGGCTGGTAGTGGTGGTGATTTAACGAAACGCTTAACGATTACGACGCAAGATGAATTTGCGCATATTGGTCATAATACGAATCAGCTCATCGATTCGGTCGTTAACTTAATTAAACAAATCAATACGCTTTCTGACACAGTTTCTATAAACGGACAACATTTAAAACAAACTGCCGAACAGAGCCAACAAATTATTCAAACGATCGCGATATCGTCAAGTTCCATTTCGAAAAGTAGCGAAAATACGATTACACATATGAATTCTGCCGCACAGAAAATAGATAAAATGCATTATGCTGCGACTAATTTACAACAAAATACGACGGATATGAAACGGACGGCCGAAACGATGATTGAAGCCGCAAACATCGGATTCCAATCTGTACAAGATGCTGCGGATCGTATGATGGATATTGAAGAAACGATTTCAAATACGACGGACACCGTCCAAAAGCTGAGCGATAGTTCAAAGCAAATCACCTCGATTATCGGCACGATTACAGAAATTGCTGACCAAACGAATTTGCTCGCCTTAAATGCATCTATTGAAGCCGCTCGTGCCGGTGACGCAGGAAAAGGATTTTCCGTCGTTGCGGAAGAAGTACGTAAACTCGCCGAATCTTCACAAGAGGCAGCGAACAATGTAACCGATATGATCCAGCACATTCAAGAAGAAATTAAGCTCATCATCCAACAAAATCAAGATGGCGTTCAATCTGTCATTCACGGGGTCCGTGTAACAAACGATACGACGCGCTCCCTCGATACGATTATTGCGCGTGCCGAACGAACTGTTGCAACGATTGAAACAATGAGTCATTTAATAAACGAATTACAACAATTTAGTGAAGGTGTTACACACTCATTCATTGAAGTAAATATGATTGCTGAAGAAAATGCCTTACAAGCAGTTGAAAATAAACAATCTACAGAAGACGGTACACAATCCATCGACCAAATTTTCACCCGAATCGATACGCTATCATCCGAGGCAAAAGAGTTACAAACACGTCTCTCTACGTTTAAAATTAAATAAGGAACTTTTCAATAGTCATTTCGTTCTCTATAGTTGTCATACAAAAATTGACTATATTCAAGTTCCTTTTTTTCGTGATAGCATAACTTTTTAGGAGATGAATTCATTATGAAATTAACAAAATATGCACTATCAGTCGGCATTCTTACAGCATCTGTGACAGGTGTTTCAACAATTTCACATGCCGCTACTCAAACAACAATGAAAACAGGTACGATTACGAGCCCTGTCACGGTTCATAAAACAGCAGACGTCAAAGGCCAATCTGTTGGCACACTTAAAAAAGGTGCGAAAGTAACTGTTCAAAATACAAGTAAAAATGGCTGGGTCAAAATCGATTTTAACGGTGAAGCAGCTTATATTTATAAAGACTTCGTTACCGTTTCAAAAACGACAACTTCTACGTCAAAACCTAGTAAAACAACGCCTTCAACTACTGTTAAAACAACGAAAAAATACGTGAAAAAAAATGTGACCGTACGTCAAAAAGCAAATGCAACGAGTAAACAACTCGGTACATTAAAAACCGGTACAGCACTAAAAGTCATTAGCACAAACAAATACGGTTGGGTTAAAATTATTTATAAAAACACAACCGCTTACGTTTATAAAGACTTCGTTACAACGAAAAAACCAATCGTAAAAACAACAAAACCGACTCCGACTATTTCTGTAAACAAAGCAAAAGGTTTTGCATATGATGCGACAAAAACGTATACAGTAAAAGAAAACGGTAAAAAAGCGACGTTAACGACAAAAAATAAAAAAATGCAAATGGCTTCAAAATTTGGACGAAACAGTTCAGTTCAACAGCTAAAAAAGAAACAGTTTACGTGAAAGAGATTGCAAATAAAGGTCTTTACTACAAAGACGGTTCAGCTGCAACGGTAAAATTATTACCATATCCTTTCTCAAAAAATCAAACGTATAAAAATGGCACGACAGTTTATAAAGTAACTGAAACGAATACGACAGTAAAAACTGCTGCCGGTACGTTTAAAAATGTCGTAGCTGTACAAGCTGGTAATCAAACATTTTATATCGCACCAGGTAACGGCATCGTCAAAAAAGTAAAAGGGACGAAAACGATTTTTGAAGTAACTGCAATTAAATAACATAAAGCAAAAGCCGGTTGGTACTTCACTGTATCAGCCGGCTTTTGCTTTACTGTCATTTTAAAGAGACAGAGCGATGTCTTTTGATTTAAAACACGTAAATAATGCTTATTTTTCTATTTTTCTTAATTTTCAATAAATTGATTGTATCCTTCATTGTTTAATGTTAGAATTTCCATTAATTGATGCAAATGAATTGAATACATTTCTTATCGAGAGAGATTGAGGGACATGGCCCGTTGACATCTCAGCAACCTCCAATTGGAAGGTGCTACGTCCATGAAGACAATGTCTTGCAGATAAGAAAGGTCTGAATTGGCTTTTTCTCTCCTTTCTATCTACATAGAATTGGGGAGTTTTTTTATTTCACAATAAAGGATGATGAATATGACAACAATCGAAACGAAATTAGCACAACTTGGTAATAATTCCGATCCACAAACTGGGGCGATTAACACGCCGATTTATTTATCGACAGCTTATCGTCACCCCGGACTCGGTCAATCGACAGGTTACGATTATACACGTACGAAAAATCCAACGCGTACCGTTTTAGAAGAAGGCATTGCAGATTTAGAAAGTGGCGATGCAGGGTTTGCCTGTAGTAGCGGTATGGCTGCTGTCTCGCTTGTCTTCTCTTTATTCCAATCAGGTGATGAAATCATTTACCCTGAAGACTTATACGGAGGTACGTATCGCCTCGCTAAACAATATGAAGAATCTTATAACATTAAGGCACATTTTAACTCATTCGAATCGATTGAAGAAGTCGCATTACTCATCAACACACGTACGAAAGCCATTTTTATCGAAACACCGACAAATCCATTAATGCAACAAATCTCTATCGAAGCGTACGCACAACTCGCTCATGCACATAACTTGCTTCTCATTGTCGACAATACGTTTTTAACACCTTACTACCAACGTCCACTCGAGTTAGGTGCCGACATCGTTCTACATAGTGCAACGAAATATATCGGCGGCCATAACGATGTTCTCGCTGGATTAGTCGTTTCCAAAGGTGCGAAGCTAAGTGAGACGCTCTTCCTACGTCATAACGCAAGTGGTGCTACACTGAGCGCATTCGATAGCTGGTTACTCATCCGTGGTTTAAAAACATTGCATTTACGTATGAAACAACATACGAAAACAGCGACAGCACTCGTTGAATTTTTAAACGAACGACCTGAAATTAAAGACGTTCTTTACGCAGGACTCGGCGGTATGATTTCATTCCGACTTCAACGTGCCGATGACGTTCCAGCCTTTTTAGAAGGGATCGAGCTCATCGCTTTTGCAGAAAGTTTAGGCGGCGTCGAAAGTTTTATTACGTATCCGACGACACAAACACATGCCGATATTCCGGAAGAAAAACGTCAAGCACGCGGTGTAGATGCTTCTCTTCTCCGCTTCTCTGTCGGATTAGAAAATATCGAAGACTTAAAAGCAGACTTAGCACGTGTTTTAAGTAAATTAAAAGGAGTGGCGCTACATGACTAAACGACAAGAACAATTTGAAACGACATTAATCACAGCTTCTACACGCGGTGAATATGAACAAAAAACAGGTGCCGTCAACGTACCGATTTACGTATCCTCTACGTTTGATCAAGAACAATTCGATTCATTTGGTCCTTTCGACTATAGCCGTTCCGGAAACCCTACACGACAAGCACTTGAAAATACGATTGCTGAATTAGAACATGGTACGCGAGGATTTGCCTTTTCATCAGGCATCGCTGCCATCGCTTCCGCCTTACTGACACTCGATGCAGGTGACCATATCGTTGTCACATCCGAAGTATACGGTGGTACGTATCGTTTCGTAACGAAAGTACTTCCAAAATATAATATTACGCATACGTTTGCAGACTTTACCGATTTAGAAAGCGTCGAGCAAGCAATCCAACCGAATACGAAAGTGTTGTATGCCGAAACACCAGCTAATCCACTGTTAGGTATTACCGACTTAGAAGGTATTATTGCCCTTGCTAAAAAACATCAATTAAAAACATTTGTTGATAATACATTCATGACACCTCTTTACCAAAAACCTCTCGATTTGGGTGCTGACGTCGTCTTGCATAGTGCGACGAAATTTTTAGGTGGTCACAGTGACATTATTGCCGGTTTAGCCGTGACGAAAGAGGAAGAAATAGGTGAAGCTATTTACTTCATGCAAAATTCAATGGGTGCCATTTTAGGGGCACAAGATTCCTTTTCGTTAATTCAAGGCATTAAAACGTTAAATGCGCGCCTCTCTTTAGAAAGTGCTTCTGCTCATAAAATTGCCGAGTACTTACAGCAAAATGATTTCGTTCAAGCGGTGCACTACCCCGGTCTAAAAGATCATCCTGGTCATGCAACCCATTTTAAACAAGCGACAAACGCCGGCGCAGTTCTATCGTTTGAATTACCGACAAAAGCGTTTACGAAAGCGTTCGTCGAAAACGTCCAAATCCCTGTTTTTGCGGTTAGTTTAGGTGGCGTCGAATCCATTTTATCGTACCCTGTCACGATGAGCCATGCAGCCATTCCAGAAGAGGAACGAACGAAACGCGGCATTACAGATGGACTGCTCCGTTTATCTGTCGGTCTCGAAAACGTAGACGATTTAATTCAAGACTTCCAACAAGCATTTGAAAAAGCGGAAGCTCTTACTTCGCTCAAACAATAAATAAGCGCTCATTACATAAAAAGAGCCGTCATGATTTTGAAGTCATGACGGCTCTTTTTAAATTGCTCTTTATTTTAAGTAACACTTCTCAAACGAGTTAGCGGTGCATTTAAGAGACTCGACGCCTTATCCGCTTTTACTATTCGTTTAGGTTAATCGAATAAGTTTTCGAACCCTTTGTATCCTTGTTGTTCTAACTCTGCTTTCGGAATAAAACGTAGAGAAGCTGAATTAATACAATAGCGTAGACCACCCGTTTCTTTCGGACCATCTGGGAATACATGACCTAAATGTGAGTCCGCTTCTTTACTTCTTACTTCCGTACGAACCATATTAAACGTTCGATCTGTATGTTCTACTAACGCTTCAATTGGTTTCGTAAAAGCGGGCCAACCACAGCCTGAATTGTATTTATCAGTAGAAGAAAATAGTGGTTCACCTGAAACGATATCTACGTAAATTCCTTCTTCAAAATGTTGGTCGAATTCATTTTGAAATGGTGGTTCTGTTCCGTTACTTTGCGTTACGTAACGTTGCAAATCTGTTAATTGTTCTAATCGTTTTTCTTTATTTTCCATGTGAATCCCCCCAATGTTGGCGTTGGAACTCAACTCTACCAGAACCATGTGCATATTGTGAATAGTGGAATGGATTTTTCTTATAGTAGTGTTGATGTCCTTCTTCTGCTGCATAAAAAGGCTTCGCTTCTAAAATTTTTACAACGATTGGTTTTGAAAATTTCTTCGACGCTTCCAACGCTTGTTTCGATGCTTCTGCTATTCGTTTTTGTTCATCATTGTGATAAAAAATTGCCGTTTCATAATGCTGTCCACGATCATAAAATTGACCACCAGCATCTGTCGGGTCAATTAAAGTCCAATACACTTCTACTAATTTCTCATATGGATAAATAGCTGGATCAAATGTAATTTGAACCGCCTCGTAGTGGCCTGTTAAATCGGTACAAACTTCTTCATACGTTGGGTTTTCTACCGTTCCTCCTGTATAGCCAGAAATAACCGATTCGATACCTGGTTGCTCATCAAACGGTTTGACCATACACCAAAAACACCCACCTGCAAATGTTGCAAACTGTTTCGTCAAATGATGCCACTCCTATCTCGCTGGTAATGTAACCGTTAATTCAATATCATCTTTCGCTAAATCAAATTTCGTTGCAGCTAAGTGCGCAGTCGTTTGATCTGTAATCGGTATATTAATTGCATTTAAATCAATATACGCTTGTTCTTTGCTCGGTTGAATCGAAATAAAGTTTGGTAATTTACCAGAGTTTTTCACTAATTTTAAAGCAGTTGAGGTTGGAATATCAAGCATTCCTACTCCTATGCTCGTTTGATGCAACAATAAATTTCCATTCGCATCAACAGTTGGGTCAAATTCCATCGTCACAGGAACGCTCATACCTAACGCATCCACACGGCTAACGATCGTAATCGACGATTGATCTACGTACATTTTTGTTGGCATCGTCGTTCCTTCTGTTGCATCATAAATAAATTGATTCGCTAAATTTTCAAAGTCTTTCGTCGTCGCTTGAATTCTCACTTCACTCCCGCTAATTTTCTCATTAGCTGTCGGAATTCGGTCGTCCTCTACAGGCATCAAAATAAGTGCAGCAAGCGCGATGATACCGACTAAAAGAATGCCGAATAATGTTAAAAATGCTACTTTCCATTTATTCATTTTCTTCTTCATCTTTTTGTCCCCCAAAATCATATTGATGTTTCGTCAACGTATAAAGGTCTTCTTGTTTCAACGTTTCTAAAATACGCGTTGTCATTCGGTCATACCCTTTCGCATTCGGATGGAAATAATCAGTATGATACACGTGCTCGTTGTTCGTAACATATAAATCGGAAACCGGTACGAATATCGCATAATTATTTTCTTTTTCAATTAAGTCTTTCATTTTCGTATTGTACATTTTCATAATGTCATCCGATTGCCCGACATCTTCTGTATACACAGTAAACGGATTATAAATACCTATTGCTACAATCGGAGCTGTTTTATTTTGTTTTCGAATCAAACGTAAAATTTTAGCATATCTTTTTTCGTATGCGATGACTTCTTCATCAAAATATTTTCGATCTAAGTTTTGTATGTGTTGGCGGGCAATCTTCATTAAATCATTGCCACCCATCGTGAGTGTAATAAAATTTGCTTTCTTCAATGCGTTATCAATGTCGCCACTTTCTAGTTGCGTCAACAATTGATCGGAGCGGCGTCCTCTTTTTGCTGTGTTATCAACGGTTACTGTCGAAACCCCTTCCCAAGAAGCCATATTTTCAGCAAGTCGTCCTACGTAGCCACTATTGTTCATTTCATCCCCAACACCTTCTGTTAAAGAATCTCCAAGTGCTACGTAATGTAAGTGTTTCTCCTCTAATGGCTCACGTTTGTCTGAAAAAGGTTTCCAACCAGTTTCCTCGAGCTGAGTCGTAATATCGCATGCCGTTAACATGACGACACATAAAATGAGGCCAATCAATGCGATTCTTTTTTCATGTTCTAATCCCCTATTAAAAAAGTTGCCCCATAGGACAACTTTAATGGTACTACTTCTTACACGATTTTTGAACTGTAGACCCGTTTATTCTGCGTAATAACTTAAACCGATTGCACCGATTCCTGTATGCGTACTAATAATCGGTGATGTAACCCCAAAATGAACATTCTCAAAGCCGATTTCTTCTTTGAAGAATTCAAGCATCGGTTCGCCCATCGCTAAACCGTTTGCGTGTTCGATACCAATTCCTTTAATCGTTTTTCCATCTGTATCTTCATGGAATTGTTTTTTCAAAAATTTCACGACTTGTTTGTGGCTACGTACTTTCGCTACAGGGTTATAACCGCCACCTTCTAAATTAGCGATTGGTTTAATGTTCAATAGTGAACCGACCATTCCCATCCCTTTACCGATACGACCACCTTTTACTAAGTTATCTAACGTATCAACAATGACATATAAAAACGTGTTGTCGCGAATTTCTTCAATACGCTTCACGATTTCATCCATTGTTTTTCCTTCTTGTGCCATTTTAGCCGCTTCAAGTACTTGGAAACCTAAAGCGCATGAAATAAAGCGTGAATCTACTACTTTCACATTTGCGTCTGACGCTTGTGCAGCTGCTTCGGCAGATTTCACTGTACCACTCATACCACCTGTCATCGTAATGACAAGTACGTCATCTCCATTAGCACCTAGCTCATCAAATAGTTCTTGAAACACACCTACTGGCGGTTGTGAACTTTTCGGTAGCTCTTTTGTTTTAGCCATCTCATCTAAAAATTCAGAAGGCGTTAAATTTTCTCCATCTTGATAAGATTCCCCATTTACATAAATCGTAAGCGGTACGACGTGAATATTGTTTTCCTCAATTTGTTTTTTAGTTAAAGCACTCGTTGAATCTGTAACGATATGCACTTTTTTCATTCCATACACCCATTTCTTAACGTTCTATTTCTGTTTACGCTTTTAATTATGCTTTATTTTACTTCCTTTTGTCATATGATACATGTGACAAACGTCAATATTTCTTCTAGTTCTTTTCCGTCATACTATATTTAGACAATAAATAGTAACATTTATTATATAAAGGAGTGGGCATTATGACGAGCACAAACGAATCCACTGAAAAATTAAAATTATCCGAAGAACATTGGAATGTTATTACGCACGCTTTTGGCGTCCTTTTATCCATTCCAGGACTTATTTTTTTAATACTAGAAGGAATGAACCATCATACGACGATTGCGACCGTTAGCTTTACAATCTTCGGTGTTTCTACACTCCTTCTGTTTTTAGCTTCAACGGTATACCACGCATCCCCTAAAAAAACCCGTCGCGTCTTCCGTATATTTGATCATTGTTCTATTTATTTACTCATCGCAGGTACGTACACACCTTTTGCACTTGTAGCAATTGGTGGAGCGCTCGGTTGGACTATTTTCGGTATTGAATGGGGATTTGCTATTCTTGGCTTATTTTTCAAAGCATTTTTCACGGGGAAATTCAAAAAAATTTCACTCATTTGTTATTTAGGAATGGGCTGGCTTATTATTATCGCTTTTAATCCAATCATTGAGCATATTACACTTGAAGGATTCTTTTACTTATTAAGCGGTGGCTTAATGTATACGTTTGGTGCTTACTTCTTCGCAAACGAAAAAATACCGTACAATCATGCTATTTGGCATATGTTCGTTTTATTTGGCAGTGCTTTCATGTATTGGTCAATCATTCATTACGTATAAATACATGCCATTTCAAAAGTAGGTCGCACTTATGTAGCCTACTTTTTTTATGTCTTCATTCGCTAAAATTCGAAGCAGTTTATAGAATTACATGCCATTTTCCGATATGATAGTGAGCGTAAACATAAAGGAGGCGGTTGTATGAAACAATATTTAGATTTATGCCAACATATTTTAAATGAGGGCACGGATAAAGGAGACCGCACTGGAACTGGAACACGCAGTGTTTTTGGTTACCAAATGCGCTTCAACTTGCAAGAAGGCTTTCCTTTAGTAACGACAAAAAAAACAGCCTTTCGCTTAATTGCGACTGAATTATTATGGTTCATGAAAGGTGATACGAATGTTCGTACACTTATTTCTCAAAACAATCATATTTGGGATGAATGGGCTTTCGAAAAATGGGTAACGAGTGACGCTTATGCAGGTCCCGACATGACAGACTTCGGTCATCGCGTATTACAAGACGCTTCGTTTAAAGAACAATACGATTACGAAATGGCACAGTTCCGTACACGTATCGTAGAAGATGAACAGTTCGCAGCACAATATGGCGACTTAGGTCCTGTATACGGGAAGCAGTGGCGCTCTTGGCCTGATGAAAAAGGTGGCACAATCGACCAATTACAACAAGTCATTGATGCAATCAAACAAACACCTGATTCTAGACGTCTAATTGTCAGCGCTTGGAACCCTGCAGAAGTAGAAAACATGGCATTACCACCTTGTCATACGATTTTCCAATTTTACGTAGCAGATGGCAAATTATCTTGTCAGTTGTATCAGCGCTCTGCAGATGTTTTCCTCGGTGTCCCATTCAATATCGCTAGTTACGCGCTACTAACCCATCTTATTGCAAAAGAATGCAACTTAGAAGTAGGTGACTTCGTTCATACATTGGGCGATGCTCATTTGTATCAAAATCATTTTGAGCAAGTAAAAGAACAACTTTCTCGTACACCTCGTACACTTCCTATATTAAAATTAAATCCAGATAAACAATCTATTTTTGATTTTACGATGGACGATATTTCAATCGAAGGATACGATCCTTACCCACGTATTAAAGCACCTATTTCAGTTTAAATGGAGGATGATTTTTTTGATTTCTTTAATCGTTGCACACGACGAAAATCGTGTAATTGGCTATGAAAATGATATGCCTTGGCATTTGCCAGGAGACCTTGCTTACTTTAAACGCATGACGATGGGCAAACCAATCGTCATGGGAAGAAAAACGTTTGAATCCATCGGTAAAGCATTGCCTGGTCGTTTAAACATTGTCATTACAACACAAGCTGATTATGACGCAGAAAACATCGTCACGGTTTCTTCTTTAGAAGAAGCAATTCAAGTCGCATCTGCACAATCTGAAGAAATAATGATTATCGGTGGCGGAAAAATTTTCAAATCTGCATTACCACTTGCAGATCGTTTATACATTACTCAAATTAATCATACGTTTAACGGTGATACGTATTTCCCTGAGTACTTTTCAAAAGGTTGGAAGGAAATTTCTTCCTCTGAAGAACAACGAGCAGACGGCTACACATTCACGTATAAAATATTCGAAAAATAATGAAAAGAAAAGCCGCCATGATTAAAATCATGGCGGCTTTTTTCATCGCATTTTTTATTTCGAATGAAGCTTTTACACAGAACGACGGCAACTCAATTTCATCTGAGCTATAAACTTTTTACGTACCACAATACGTCACGTATGGCTTTCTCCCAATAGGTGGATGCATGTAACGTTCTGTTAAAGCAGTTTGCTCATATGGTTTTTTCAATGCGGCAAGCAACAATTCTACGAGTGTAAAATCCCCTGCTTCTGCATCTTGAATCGCTTGTTCTACGTAATAATTCCGCGGAATAATGACCGGATTCACCGTTTGCATCATCTGTTGTGCTGCTTCTTTGGACTGCCCATTTTCCGCTAATTCATTAGCCCATTTTTGCTTCCAAGCAGATAATGCTGCTATGTCCTCACCATTCGTTAATTGGCGAAACGTATTCGTATAATCTAATCGTTCTTCCGTCATCGTCTGTAACAACTGTTGAGCAAGTTGTTGAATACGTTCATTCGTTTGTTCAAAACCTAATTTATTTGCCATACCGTTTGACCAGGCTGTTTCGTAAAAAGCTTGGTATTTTTTTAGTACGCTTTCAAGTAGCTCAATCGCTTGCTCTTCGTCCTCATGAATAAGTGGGATGAGACATTCCGCAAATCGAGTTAAATTCCAACCGGCAATTGCTGGTTGATTTTTTAAAGCGATAGCGCCCGTGTTGGTCAATCGAACTAAATACCGTTTCTGGATCATACGTATCCAAAAAGGCACAAGGTCCATAATCAATCGTTTCCCCGCTAATCGCCATATTATCTGTATTCATAACACCGTGTACGAAACCGATCAATTGCCACTTCGCTATTAATGCCGCTTGCTTTTTCATCACTTCTTCGAAAAATGAAAGATAATCTTCTTTTTCTACCGTCGGATAATGACGTGCCATCGTATAATCTGCCAATTGTTTTAATGCTTCGATGTCTTGTGCAACGAAACGTGCGAATTGGAATGTGCCAACACGAATATGGCTCGCAGCAACTCGAGTCAATACAGCTCCCACTTCTACATTTTGACGGTAAACAGGTTGTCCTGTTACCGTAACAGCTAAGCTACGTGTTGTAGGCACTCCTAATGCGTGCATCGCTTCGCTCACGATGTATTCTCGCAACATAGGTCCTAATGCTGCTAAACCGTCCCCACCTCTAGAAAATGGCGTTAAACCACTTCCTTTCAGTTGAATATCAAAATGTTGTCCACCTATTTCTCGTTCAGCAATGAGCATCGCACGTCCGTCTCCAAGCATCGTAAATTGCCCGAACTGGTGTCCTGCATAACTTTGTGCGATGGCCCCTTCCACATCACCAGCTAATACGTTCGCATCTTCAAACGATTGCAGTGCGAGTGTTTCAGCTAATTCATCGTTCCAAAGTGCAATCGAAGGTTTTTCCTTTAATTGTTTTGCCGGTACTTGTTCATAAAAAATAGCTGGCAATTGTTTATACGTTATTTCTTCTCGTTCTTTCATATTCGTACCTCCTCTTTCTCATCATACAAGCGAGAAAATTAAAATGAAAAAACGTCTAGATAAACTAGACGTTCTACTTTATGACAACCATTTAGGTGGTGTATTACGACTCCAATAAATTTCTCCTAAATCATAGTGAGAGGCAAAGGCATCTTCATACGTATGGTAATGGAAATTGTAGTAGTAACCGTCGAATGGTCTATTTTCTGTTCGTACGTGGAAACGTAATAAATCTTCTTTCGTTTCACGGTTGTAAATGTTAAAAATCTTTTCTGCATAATCGCCACTTGGATTTTCTGTAATCGCGACATTGCGTAATTGATCGTTTCCTAAACGTGCAAACGTATCATCGATTGCTTTTTCCATTTGCGGGAAAATAACTTCATCAAAATCTTCTTCAATTTTCGGACCAACTTTCGTCCCAAATTTTATGAGGGCCTGTTCTTTTGCAAGTGCACGAAAATCAAGTTCTTCCTCTTCTTGTAGCTGTACGTCATATGTCGAACTTTCTTCTGCAAACGCAGTAATTGGTGCTTTCTCTATATGCGATTTACTGCTCGTACTCGTTTCAAATAATGACTCCCAAATTGCATGGGAAGGTGTAATGATCCCTAATGTGACAACTGCTACTAAAGACACCATCAATTTTTGAATACTTTTTTTCATCTACCTATCACCTACTACGCTATGTTTACTTTCTTACTTTAAAGTACGTTTAAACACAAAAAAAGTTTCACTTTATCAGATAATTCTTAAATTTCTTTTGTGCCATTCAATTGCACGTATGCTTCAAGTTTATTCATATGTTCTAACTCGGGTTTCTTCAAGAAAATAGTGACAACACTACGAGTTGAATCAAAAGAAGCATAATTCATACGACATTGAACTGTACCCTCTTCTAAAAGAAAATAGTCAAAACATTGACTCGCTTTTTCAATCGGTTGAATAATAGGTAATAGCTTTTGATCGATGAAAGGTTTCGCTGCAACATACTCTGTTAAATACATATTTTTCGCATACGTATCACTTTCTGTCACACCTGACAGTGGATTAGCGATTCCTTTAAATAACTGAATACGCTCATTCTTCACAGAAAAATAATCTTCTAGCCACAGTAGTTCTTTATTTTTTGATAGTGTAAATAATAAAAGTGTCTCACCAACTACAATGTTCATTTCGTTCAAATTGAGGTGTTCAAAATCTTTCAACAATATGTGCATCGCTGCTGAAAAACCTACAAAACAGCTTGGGATTGAAACCGTGCCTTTAAAGAAACGAATCGTAATTATTTTGTTCATTTCATCCACCGCTATTAAAACAATGCGATCGGCGTCCTTACCATACTCAGCTAATTGATTCGTATGAAGCATTTTATTATCATAAGCTACTAAAACCGTATCATACGCTGTACAATTTTTTCGCCAAATTATTAATTCATTCACTAACACCATAATTCTCCTAAATACGACATTTTTGAAGTTCATCCTTGCCTTATTATATAGGACATAAATAAAATCGAAAATGGGATTTCTGCAAACTATAGTAAAAAATAGCACTATTTATTAAAAAAGTGTCTATTGTATCAAATTATATGCTCTTTTCTAAAATTCCATAATGAAATTTTATATTCGGGCGTATTTCCCTAGAAAATGAATATTTATTAAATAAAGGAGAGTCATATTTAGCCTTTAGTACTACTCTTCGCTTACATACACGATAGGCTTCTTTTAGCCATTGCTCATCTAATGGAATATGGACACCTGCTTGACGAAGAGGTGCAAAATTCGTCGATTCTTCAATCGTTTCCTCAAACATCGGATCAAGATAAACGACGTCCGCAAAATTATCCGGTAATGTTTTTAAATAATCTACTGCCACAGACGATACGACGTCAATATTACGCATCACATGTAATTCAGGTAATTTTTCAGCTATGAAATCATAATTTTGCAACCCTTCACGCATCATAAAAGCAATGATTGGATTGCCTTCACAGCCGATAATTTTTCCAGAGTCTCCAACGGCTATCGCTGCCATCATACTGTCTGTCGCCATTCCGAGTGTACAATCAATCATCGTTTGCCCTTCTTTTAAATCAATCGCTTTTAAAAACGGTTCGGATTCCCCGCGCATAATCCGCTTCGCTCTAAAAGCTGCTGATGATGGATGGAAAAAGAACGGCGTTTTCGAATTTATCGTATATAATTCATAGCGATTTTTTCCCGCTACTAATACGTCCGATTTATATAAATCCATCAATTTTTTTACAGAACGTTTTTTTCTTTCGACAAACTCAAGTTGCAACGCTTCTGATACAAAAAAAGCACGCTGATGAGATATTTCATCAGGGCGCCCTCCTGTTGTTACAATTGTTGGCATTTAGTCAATTACTTTATCAAGCACGTCTACTACGTGGTCACGTACTGATTCCATCATTTGGCCTTCAATTTGTTCGCGTGGGATAAAGTATGCAAGATTGCCATCTTTCCAAAAAGCAATGGATGGTGATGAAGGCGGAATTTCTTCGAAGAACATACGCATTTGTGCTGTTGCTTCTTTATCTTGACCTGCAAATACAGTTACTAAATGTTCGGGTTTTTTCGTTGCTTGCTGTACCGCTTCAATTACAGCTGGACGCGCTAATCCTGCAGCACAACCACAAACTGAATTAATGACAATAACAGATGTTCCTTTTGATTCTTGCATATGTTCTGCTACATCATCTGATGTCATTAATTGTGTAAAGCCTGCATTGACTAGTTCTTCGCGCATTGGTTGAACAATACCGCGCATGTATTCATCATAAGCGTTCATATTTTTTAACCTCTTTCATTTTAAATTCATGTATATCACGAATAGTTAATACGTTCTACTTCTTCATTGTATCGTTCCTCCGAGTAGATTTCACTCTTTTTTACTCGGAATAATGTCGATTCGTAAATAAATGTCGATTCCACACATATGTCGCTGTCGAAAAAAAGAAGTATAACGCCTTTATAACACATAAAACCCCTTTAGAAAGCTTTCTAAAGGGGTTTTATG
>NZ_HE611064.1:272514-301916 GCF_000285595.1 Kurthia senegalensis
GTGTTATAAAAGTATTAAGAGCTACTCTTAACCATAAACGGTTAAGAACGCATACTACCATTGGAATAATTTTTTTACGAACGATCGAATCAAAATGACGGTATAGAAGTGAAACACTTTCCACTAATTCTTCAATTTCTTGGTTCGTGTAATCCCATGGATTGTTTTGACTATCCATAATAACGAGCATTTGGTTTATGTATAATTCGTAAACGGCAATGGCATCAGCAAAATGGTCAATTTCATTTTGTTGTGCTACTTCTTTATCTTTCATTAATTCAAAGACATCTAATGCCTTTTGAAGTTCCTCATTCACAGCTTGGCGGTCGCCAATTTTCACTGTTGGTGAGGGCACTTCACGTAGACTTGAAAAACGTTTAATTCTTTTGTTTTTAATATGTTTGTCTAATAATTCTTTCGTTGAATGCATATATATTCCCCCAACAATCGTTGATTCCTAATGTATAAAAATACTTGATTTCAATTTACAATATCATAGTTTTTTAGTATTATGCAACCGGTATCATAAAAAATTATCCGGAATCTTCATAATTATATCTTTCGTCACCTCCATCTTAAAAAAGTATAAAATCAATTGTTTTATCATCTTATTTTTATGTCTTTTTTTACTGTTTTTTACTTTTTAAAACGTCATTTGGCTCTTACATTATGAATTACGAATTAAAAAGTTGTAGATAATTAATTGTTTTTTCACAGTTATGTACTCCTATATAACTATTATATTTTACACCATCATTAGTTATAATGATTTTTTTCAGCGGATAAATAATTATATAAGTATAAGTTTCATAATACATTCACGAAAAAAGCATACGCTCTTGCGTATACTTATCCAGCAATTTGACTTGATTGCCATAGCATGAAGTTTTCTTTACGCACAACGTTTAAAATACATGCTGATTGTTCTAAAAGTTCAAGCTGCCGAAGTTCATTTGGAAATTCTTTTTCAACACGTAAAGACATGTACGGTAAATGTCTTTGTGACTGCCGTGATCGAATATTTTCGATACGTGCTCCAGCAAAAACATTCGTTAACTGTAACGTGTGAAAAGCAAATTCAAGCATCGCTATTTTAGCGAGTTGATTGTAGCCCTTCCCCCAGTGTTCTTCTGCAATCCACGTACTAATATGACAGCTCTTCGTCACTTCATTAATATTTTTTAATGAAATCACTCCGATAAATTCATCTTTTTCATTCAAAATAAGACGAGAATAAAAACGGTCTTCCATTTCTTCGATTGTCATCACACGAATGAATTGTATCATTGCCTTCACACTACATTGTTCTTCTGATAATGCGAGCGCATTTCGTATAGCTGGTACTGAAATATGTTGTGCCATCACTTCTGCATATTGTACACACAAAGACCGAAGTTTCACTTCTACCATAAAATCTACCTCCTTATTCAACCAAACCTTTCGCTTAACATGTATTTGAATAAATCCACGTTTTCATTTTCATAAACGAAAAAACTTATATATCTCAATTACTATTATACACACTATTTTCTACTTTAAATATAATTTTTGATTTTTTATACACAATTCAACTATTTAATGCATAGAATCAGATAAAATAGCACGTGCTTTTTCTGTTAAAAAACGGATTTCTTTTACGGACTCATAGCGTGTAATTAACGCTCTCGACTCTCGCTCAATTGCACTCGGTTGATTTAATTTACCTTCGTAGCGCAGCGTTAAATTTTTCATATCTTCTCGTAATCTCATCTTATTTGCATACACAGACAAATTATGAGATTCCTTCGTTTGAGAAATCCGATTCGCCTTCGTAAATTGTTTATTAGCCTCATTTCATTGTCGATCGTGTAATTTCTCCACGCCTTCTATCATTGAATAATGATACATACTTTTCGGTACGATACAAACGGCTAGAGCTAGCATCATAAGAATAAGTCCTCCCACAAGGTATTGTAACCATTTATGTTCCAAATTCATGAAGTAGTCCCCCTTTTTTGTAGTTATACCCCCCATATAAAAAGCAACACCTAGTTATTCATAGGTTTAATTTCTTTGAAAACTGTGAATAATTTACTTATATCCATAATTAAAGGGGGCTTCTTAATGAAAGATCAAAACACAGCACTATTATTTATTATTCTTAGTATTTCACTCGTACTTATGACTGTATTTGCTCCGATTACTAGCCTTTTTATTAAAATTAGCTTCGTATGCCTCGCTGTTTTCACGGGCTACTATGCGATACGACAATTGAAAAACACACCTGAACAACAAGAAAAAGCACCACTTAAAAATAAACGTGCATTAGATGAGTTTTCTTTATAAATAAAAAGACATGTCGCTTATTGAACGACATGTCTTTTATTTATAAACAATTGTATGAAACAGCTTCAAATGCTGTCGTAAGTGCTGGTTTTTCTTTTAAAAACACATCAATTTCTTGTTCAATTGATTTTGACATATGTATACCACACTCGCAAACACTCGCTGGAATATCTCCAATCACGAGTTGACAAGATCCATAATAAAACGTTTGAGTCGTTAAAATTTTTCTTTTTTACAATGACAAACTCCACAAATCATTTGCACACCTACTTTATTTAATTCATAATCACTTAGTAAGTATACACCTTTTTTACTATTTCAAACAATTGAAAAAAAGGCCTTTTATTAGGTATTTTAGATTAATGAAATAAAAAAAGAGCTCAAACATTCGTTTAAGCTCTTTCTATTTATTTATTTTGACGCATTTCCGTCATTTGACGCCACATAGAACCTTTCGCATCTTCACCTTGCGTAATACGTTCTAAAGCCATTTCTACTTGCAGTTTCACTTCAAATTCTTTATCTTCTTGTGCTTCTTTCAAACTTGGAATTGAATCTTCCGTACCTGTTTCATAAAGGAACATCGCTGCACGCCAACGAACTAGTTTATTGCGATCTTTTAATGCGAGTTGCATAGGTTTCTCAAATTCAACGAAACTTAAATCACTCATACAGTCGCCCGCTGTACGACGAACAGAAGCTGATTTATCTTGTAATGCTTCCGTTAAATATGGAACGACTTGTACGTCTTCAATCATACCTAGGTAAACTGTTGCAAGACGTCGAATCGAAATTTTCTCATCGCGAAGTGCTAATGCTAAAAGTGGTAAATCTTCAATTGTCGGATCCGGAATTTGATCGAGTAATTGGAAACGAACTTCCCAATCATCTACTTGGAATTGTTCTACTGTAACCGGTTGTTTATCAGATGGAACGGCTTTATTTTCTTGTGATGCAGCGACAATTTCTAATAAACGATTGTCTGTAAATGCCGCTTCAATTTCTTGTGCGACCGCTTGACCAATTTCTTCTTTATCACCGTATCGAATACCGTAGTCTACCCATTTGCGTTGTAAAATATAGTTTTCATCATTGCGCATTGCAATATTCAACGCATCGTTAAAGCGTTTCGACAGGCCGACACGTTTTTGTTCTAGTTGATCGAACACTTTCACTTGTAGTGGAATTCCTTTATACATTTGGACGTGAACGTATGCCTCACCGAATGGATCAACAGAGGCTTGTTGCGTATCATGTTTCTCTGTCTCTTCACCGAAAGCTGCACGAACAGCACTTAAAATTCCTTTCCAGTCAAACTTCGCATTGCGCTCCACCGCTAAAAAGTCTGCTACGTGATACACACCTTTTACGCCTTCAATTTGCATAATCGTTTGGATTTCCTCTGGTGCAGAAGAAATATTTTTTTCATTGTAATTATGTGCTGTACCAAAAGCTAATTCTTGGTCTAAAATAACTTTCATCGTATTAGGACTTGGTGTCGGTTCAATTGATTTAATTTGCATAATTTTCTCCCCCTCTTATCCGTTAACAATCGTACTTAAATAATCATAGCGTTCAATGAGTAATTCATATTGTTCATTCAACTCATCTAATTCAAGCGTTAATTTTTGAAGTGCTGTAAAATCTGAACCTGCTTTTGAAATAGCTTCTTCATGTTCCATAATTTCCGTTTCCACTTTTTCGATTGTTTGTTCAATTTCTTTCCACTCTTTTTGTTCTTTAAAGCTCAATTTCTTTTTCGTCGATTGCGTCGTTTTTTCTTTTACTTTTTCAGCTTTTTCGACTTTTGGCGCTTCGTGTTTTTCCATTTCTTTTTTCGCTAAAAAATCGGTATACACATCTAATGACTCTTCTACATTTCCTAGACCGTCTAACACCCAAAGTTTTGTCGCAATACGATCTAAGAAGAAACGGTCATGGGAAATCGTAACGACAACACCTGTGAAATGTTCGATAAAATCTTCCAGTACACCGAGTGTCTCGATATCTAAATCGTTCGTCGGTTCATCTAATAAAAGTACGTTCGGTTGTTCCATTAACAATTTCAATAAATGAAGACGTTTCTTTTCGCCACCTGAAAGTTTACCAATTTGCGCACCGTGTGAATGCATTGGGAATAAAAAACGTTCTAACATCGCTGCGGCAGAAAAATGTTCGCCATTTGCATCTTTAATGTCATTCGCTGTTTCACGAATGTATTCAATCATTCGTTGGCTGCTGTCCATTTCAGGTAAATGTTGTGTGAAGTGAGCGATTTTAACCGTTGAGCCGACGTCCAACTCACCAGAATCCGGTTGCAAAATTCCAGCTAACATATTAATAAGCGTCGATTTCCCTGCACCATTAGGTCCGATTATACCAATTCGATCCCCTTGTTGTAACAAGAAATCAAATTTTTGAATAAGGTGCTTGTCGCCAAAGCTCTTTGAAACTTGAATGCCTTCAATAACTTTTTTACCGAGACGTGTCGTCGCAAGATTCATATCTAAATCTGTGTTTGAATTATCTTTTTGAAGCGTGTCTGACAACGTTTCGAATCGTTGGATACGTGCTTTTTGTTTCGTTGAACGCGCTTGTGCACCACGACGAATCCATTTTAGCTCTGCACGGTAGCGATTTCGGTTTTTAGCATCTGTTGCCTCTTGCATTTCTTCACGAATCGCTCTCGCTTCTAAATACGCACCATAATTCCCATTATGCTTGTAAAGCTGTTGGTTCGCTAATTCTAAAATTTGTGTCGACGTATTATCAAGGAAATAACGATCATGCGTAATAATGATTGCTGCGCCTTTTAAGCGATTAACCATATCCGTTAGCCATTCTGTTGATTCTACATCTAAATGGTTCGTCGGTTCATCAAATAAATATAAATCTGCCGGTTCAATTAATGTTTTCGCTAACGCCACACGTTTTTGTTGACCACCTGACATCGAATTGACAATCGTGTCAAACTCCGTAATTCCTAGCTTCGTTAAAGCTGTTTTCGCTAACGCATTAATGTCCCATCCGTTTTCCGTATCCATACGTTGTTGTAGTTGGAACAAACGTTGTTGCAATGTTTCATTCATTGGGTCTTCATTCAATAGACGAAGTGTTTCTTCATACGAGCGATTCAATAAAATAACCGGTGATTGACTCATAAATACTGCTTGAAGTACGGTAATGCCTTCTTCAAAAACAGGATTTTGCGGTAAGTAGGCCACACGATAATTTTTAGGATGATCGAGTTCAATCGAATCCGTTTCTAATTCTCCTGCTAAAATCGCCATTAAAGTCGATTTCCCTGTACCGTTAATACCAATCAGCCCCGCACGTTCCCCTTCTACTAAAGTAAATCCAATCTGATTAAATAACGTCTTATCTCCGACGGTTTTTGTAAAATTTGATACGATTAAATGGCTCATAATTGTCCTTCTCTTTCCTGCTTAAATTGGTCTAAAAATTGTAACATAAATGCATGTCGTCCTTCAGCAATTTTGCGTCCTTCTGAAGTCGTCATTAATTCTTTTAAATGGAGTAATTTTTCATAAAAATGTGTAATTGTGCCACCTTTTGCTTGGCGATACGCTGCTTCATCTTCGTACGATTGGACGTTTAGTACATCGTCATATAAAGGACGATCTTTCGCACCACCGAAAGTGAAAGCACGTGCAATACCGATTGCACCAATCGCATCTAAGCGGTCTGCATCTCGAACAATTTTCATTTCGATTGTCGTCGCTTCTAATTCATGCCCTCCACGATACGATACCGCAGCAATCGTTTGCTTAACTGCTACTCGTTCTTCTTCTGTAATTGGCAGTTCATTTAAAATCGTTTGCTCTTGTTGTTTATCTTGACTATATTTCGGATCACTCACATCGTGTAATAAAACGGCTAATTCAATGACAAGTTGATTCGCATCTACTTCCGTTTTTAAAATTTGTCGTGCATTCGCTAATACACGTTCAATATGTAAGAAATCGTGACTTCCGTCAAATGTGTTATAAATATCTTTCACTCTTATTGCACATTGCTCTACCGCATTCATACGATCACCTCATACGTTCATTATACATGACGACGCTTAAAACAAAAAAAGAACTACCCAAAAAATGAGTAATTCTTTCTTTTTTTACGATGAATTTCCTAAAGCTGTAACATCTTCTTTTTAGAATAAACCAACCGCATTGCCATCTTCATCAATGTCCATACGAAGTGCTGCTGGTTCTTTCGGTAATCCTGGCATCGTCATAATATCACCTGTAAGGCAAACGATAAATTGCGCACCTAATTTTGGAATTACTTCACGAACAGTAATCGTGAATCCTTCTGGGCGACCTAGTTGTTTCGGTTGATCCGTTAAAGAATATTGTGTTTTCGCCATACAAACCGGCATTTTATCCCAGCCAAATCGTTCAATTTCCGCTAATTGTTTGCGTGCTTGGTCTGTGAATTGTACACCAGCTCCACCATATACTTTCGTCACAATCGCTTGTACTTTCTCTTCGATTGATTCATCTAGTTCATACATCGGTTTGAAGTTGTTTTCTTCCTCTAATACTTCTAATACCGCTTTCCCTAGTTCTAAACCGCCTTTACCACCTTGTTCCCAAACGTTCGTTAATGCCATTTTTACGTCATTTTCTTGGCACCAAGTTGTAATAACGGCTAATTCCTCTTCCGTATCTGTAATGAAACGATTCAGTGCAACGATGGGCTCAACGCCAAATGTACGGACCGTTTCAATATGTTTCGCCAAATTCGCCATACCGATTGAAATCGCCGCCGCATTTTCTTCTTTCAATTGTGCTTTATCAACCCCACCGTGCATTTTTAAAGCACGTGCTGTCGCAACAATCACGACAGCATTCGGTTTAAATCCAGCTTGTACCGCTTTAATATCCATGAATTTTTCAGCACCTAAATCCGCACCAAATCCCGCTTCTGTCACGACAATATCAGCTAATTTACGAGCTGTTTGTGTCGCTTGTACCGAGTTACAACCGTGTGCAATATTTGCAAATGGTCCACCGTGAATAATCGCTGGTGTCCCTTCTAACGTTTGTACTAAGTTCGGTTTAAAAGCATCTTTTAATAATAATGTTAGGGCGCCTTGTACTTTCAAATCACGGACAAATACGGGTTGTTTCTCGTATGTATATCCGATGACAATGTCACCTAGTCGTTTTTTCAAGTCTGTATAGTCTGTCGCTAAACAGAATACTGCCATAATTTCAGAAGCAACGGTAATATCAAAGCCATCTTCACGTGGTACACCTTGTGCTGGGCCACCAAGACCGACAACGACGTGGCGTAACGAACGATCATTCATATCTAATACGCGTTTCCATAAAATACGACGTGGATCAATATTCAATTCGTTTCCACGGTGAATATGGTTGTCAATTAAAGCAGCTAACGCATTATTCGCTGTTGTAATCGCGTGTAAATCCCCTGTAAAATGCAAGTTAATATCACTCATTGGTACAACTTGTGCATAACCACCACCTGTTGCACCGCCTTTAATTCCCATTACAGGTCCTAAAGATGGTTCACGTAAAGCAACGACCACGTTTTGTTCTAATTGATGGAGTGCATCTGATAAGCCAACTGTTACAGTCGATTTTCCTTCTCCTGCCGGTGTCGGATTAATCGCTGTTACTAGTACAACTTTCGCATTTGCTTCTTTGTCTTTCAATTGTGTGACGTCAATTTTCGCTTTATATTTCCCGTAAAGTTCTAATGCATCTTCGGGAATTCCTGCTTCAGCTGCAATCGCTCCAATTGGTTGTAGCGTCGCTTTATTCGCAATTTCTAAATCAGACAATGGTGTTGTAACGCTTGACATGTTGTAACTCCCTCTCTGTTTCTTGATTTTATATCATAACGATACTATAAAAAAAATGGAACTTCAATGTATCTCTCGATTTGTCTGATAATTGACAATAAAAAGAAAACCGTGCTATAGTTTGCTCATTAACAATGTCTTCAAATTAAAACGAACGACGGAGGGAACACATATGCACGAAGGTACAGTAAAATGGTTTGACGGTAGTAAAGGATATGGTTTTATCGAGTCGGCTCAAGGTGAAGATATTTTCGTACACTTTACCGGAATTGTTGCAGATGGGTTTCGTACATTGAATGAAGGACAACGCGTTCAATTTGATATTGTGGAAGGCAATCGTGGCAGTCAAGCAGCGAATGTCATATTACTTATAGAATAAATAATCATCATTTTTCACATAATAAAAAAGGAAGGCATATGCCTTCCTTTTTTATTTAAGCGAAGAGAATAAGATTACGCTTCTTCCTTCTCTGCTTTTTCTAAATTAATTTGTTGTTCTTCTAATCGTTGTAAATCAATTCTTACAATTTGATGGTTATTAACTTCTGTCGCAGTAAAACGGAATCCTTGCTCTTCCACCGTATCATTTTCAACGACATCACCACGTTGTGCCATAAACCACCCACCAATCGTGTCTATATCTTCATCATCTAAAATCATCCCTGTTAAATCATTCACTTCTGAAATCAAAAGCTTCCCACTCACGCTGAAATGATTTTTATCAAATTGATGTTTTTCTGGCAATTCATCTGCATCGAACTCATCTCGAATTTCACCAACAATTTCCTCGATAATATCTTCGATTGTCACAAGTCCTGACGTGCCACCGTACTCATCTAATAAAATGGCGATGTGAATTCTTTTCGCTTGAAACTTAACGAGTAACTCACCAATTGGAATCGTTTCGATGACTTGAATGACGGGTTGTACATATTCTTCAACGGTTTTTTCCCCGCTATTTTCATCCCGAATCATTTCGGTTAACAATTGTTTCATATTAACGAATCCTAAAACGTGGTCTTTATCTCCGTCTGTCACAGGATAACGTGTGTATTGTTCTACATCAATCATTTTGAATACTTCATTTAAAGTCAAATCTTTTTCAAAACTCACAATTTCCGTACGTGGAACCATGACCTCTTTCGCTACACGATCATCAAATTCAAAAATACGGTTTACGTAGTTAAATTCTGCAGGGTTAATTTCCCCCCCTTTAAAACTATCCGCTACGATCATACGAAGTTCTTCTTCACTATGAACTTCTTCATTTTCAGACATCATTTGTAATCCAAACATTTTTGTTAAAAGACGTGCCGACCCATTCAATAAGCGAATCGGGAAGTACATAATTTTATAAAATAACATTAGCGGTCCTGCGAATGCTAGTGTTACCATTTCAGATTTTTGAATCGCCAATGTTTTAGGCGCTAGCTCACCAACGACAACGTGTAAATACGTGACGAGTGAGAAAGCAATAATAAATGATATAACGGTCGCAATGCTTCCTGTCACACCGATTGCTTCAAAAACGGGATGCAATAATTTTTCAACTGTCGGCTCACCAATCCAACCAAGGCCTAATGCTGTAATTGTAATACCGAGCTGACAAGCCGATAAGTATTCGTCTAAATGTGTGATGACATGTTTTGCTTTGACTGCGTTTTTGTTACCGTCTGCAACCAATTGATCGATTCTCGTCGTACGTACTTTGACAATCGCAAATTCTGTCGCTACGAAAAATGCTGTTGCGGCAATCAAAAATGCAAATAAAATTAGTTTCCAAAATATTTCTCCGTCCAAATAAGTTCTTTATCGCTTCGTGCCTCTCACTACACGATAAAGAATTCACCTCCTGTAATGTTATAAACTAATTTTAATCAATTTCCCCTATCGAATGCAATTTATAACTATATCAAAACTAAATTTTCTACTTAAAACATTATTTTTCATAGCACTACCGACAATTCTTATGCAAAAAGAAACATGGTCTACTCGTCACTTATAAACTATGTGCCGGCTGAAAAAAAGCATTATATAACGATTTCAAAATAACATCTTCATATTGTTGTTGCACACCAAAAGCTAATGAAACTTCCGAAGACCCTTGATTAATCATTTCAATATTCGCACCCGTTTCAGAAATCGCACTTGCTGCTTTTGCCGCTAAGCCCGTATTATTATTCATCCCTTCCCCAACGACGACAATAAGTGAAAAGCCATGACGAAAATGTACATCGTCTGCATGTAACTCTTCTGTCACACGCTGCAAAATACGTCGTTCATTCTCCTCTGTTAATTGATGACTACGAATAATAACCGAGATATCATCTAACCCCGAAGGTGTATGTTCATATGAAATCCCGTCTTCTTCTAAAATTTGAAGCAATTTTCGACCAAAACCTATTTCACGGTTCATTAAATATTTACTTACATATAAAATTGAAAAACCCGAATCAGCTGAAATGCCTGTCACTGGGCGACGTTTCTCTGTACTTTCAGCGACAATTTTTGTTCCCGGAGCAGATGGGTTATTCGTATTTTTTATCGTAACAGGAATTTTCAATTTAAAAACGGGCATTAATGCTTCGTCATGAAAAACTGAAAACCCTGCATACGATAGTTCACGCATTTCTCGATACGTAATTTCTGTAATTTCCGCTGGTTCATTGACTACTTTAGGATTTGCACTAAAGACACAATCAACGTCTGTAAAATTTTCATAAAGATCTGCTTGCACAGCCGCAGCTAAAATAGCACCTGTAATGTCCGAGCCTCCGCGGTCAAATGTTCTAAGTACCCCTTCTGTCGTATAACCAAAAAAACCTGGGAAAACGATAATTTCTTCCGAGTTTTTTAAATAACTTAATTTTTCATATGCTTCTGGAAGTGCCATCGTACGTTCTGGTGGTTGGCAAACGAGAAGGCCGTCTTTCGGATTGACATATTTCGCACGAATTCCGATGTGATTAAAGTAAGCAGCAATCATTTTTGCATTGTTGTCTTCTCCGCTCGCTTTCAAACTGTCCATCGCATACTGTGCAGAAACTGCCGCGTCTTCTTCGCAGCGGCGACGTAAATCGGCTTCGATGACGTCGCAAATTTCGTGACTTAACCCAAGCCCTTTCGCATTGTCCTCATAACGATTCACAACATTCCGAATTTTCTCTTCATATGATTGTCCTGCACTAACTGTTTGTGCTAAATCAATGAGTAAATCGGTTACTTTGATATCATCAGCTGAGCGTTTTCCTGGAGCTGAGACGACGACGAAACGACGCTCTGGATCTTCCTTCACAATATTTGCTACTTTTTTTATTTGCTCAGCACTTGCAACGGATGTGCCACCGAATTTACATACTTTCATGTCATCAAATCCTATCATCTGTATTTTTACAATAAACAACTGTTTTTTCTCAGTGTACAAAAGCAAGTTTTAATCGTCAATGGTTTTAAGTTAAATTTTTCAGAAAAATGAGTTTTTTATTTAATTTGTAATGAAAGGAGGTATCCTGTAGGACACCTCCTCTATTTTTTTATTCAAACGACCGTATGCGCACACAACTATTTACGTGTTGGTTTATCATATACTTTTAATAACTCTTGCCCTAAAAAGCGCAATTGTTCCCCAACCGTACACGTCTCAATACAAAACTGATGTGCTGCTTGCTTTCCTCTGTCTTTACGTAATTGTGCTTTTACGAAACAGCCTTCGCAATACTTCTCATTTGTCGCATCAATCTCACCGACGATTTGTTGATGATTTAGCAAAAAACACCTCAATTTCTTTCGAGATCTTTCAAGTATGAACGATCTATTTTAGCAGATTGCATTCCGCATTGTTCAAATTTTACTCTGTCCTATGCTATGATGCAAGTATCAGTTCTCGGAAGGATGTGTCAGTTGTTCATGTTAGAAGTATTTATTGATGGAGCGAGTGCTGGAAACCCCGGACCATCTGGAATCGGCATTTTCATTAAAGGGGAAGGGCATCTCATTAAAATTAGTGAACCGATTGGTTTGACAGACAATCATCATGCTGAATTCATCGCTTTAGTACGTGCTTTGAAAGAAATTCAGCTTTTGAATCCACAACTCGTCTCTTTAAAATCCGATTCAAAAATTGTGCTTTCTTCTATTGAAAAACGTTACGTAAAAAAAGAAAGCTTTCAATTACTTCTTCAAGAAGCATTAGAAATCATCGATACGGTTCCTTTATTTTTCACAAAATGGATTTCAGATCACGAAAATAGAGCAGCTGATACGCTGGCACGACAAGCTATTCAAAAACAAAAAACGAAATAAAAAAACCGTTCGATTTTAAAATCGAACGGTTTCTTTATTTCGACTGCTCTTCAGCATAACTAAGTGCACCAATCGCACCGCTAAATCCATTATCCTCTAAAAAAACAGCTTTTTTCTTCTTCATTTCCGTATAGCTTTGAATAATTTCTTTTAAAATAGGATTATTTAGTAGCGTCGTACCAATATAAACGATATTTTCCACGTCATATTGTTCAGCGTATTGTACGCTTAATGTTGAAACGACTTCTCCTACTAAGCCCATTGTCGTCGCAATCAAATCTTCTTTTCTAAATTGTTCTGGTTCTTTCAATCCTACTTTTCCAAAATTACTTGCAGTTAATTCGGGATTAAGTGGTTTCGGAACTTCCATTCCTTCGAAAATATCGGCTACTAACAAATCAATTTGATGACGCTTACCATTTTGCGCTAAATTCGCAATTGCTTCAAAGGAATATTCATTTGTCATAATCCCGCTAAGTCCCATGAGCGTTCCGCCACCTACACCTGTTCCACCGACACGTTTAAACATCGATTCATCTTTATAATGAATCGATGTTCCTGAGCCGATGTTCGTAATAATACCTTTTGAAATAGGGCGATCTTGTGTGTGTAATTGCGTCGTAACACCTTTTAATGTCGCTTCAAATTCAACGATAAAACAAAGCTTAAATCGCTCATCTAATAAATTATTCAACTGCTCTGTGCGGCCACCTGTCATGCCTAACGTTTCAATTGTCGAATGGCTATTAATGAAAGCTGCCACTTCTTCTAATTTCGTCGATGGAAAATGTTGCAATGAAATCGTTCCATCTTCTTTCATATAAGCTACCTTTGTTAAAGTGCCACCTGCATCTATCCCAATTGTCTTTACCATAATAATCTCCTTTTATATACCTTAACCACTTTAATGAAAAATACGTTTTTTCGCAACTTAAAGCGATGAATCGTACACAACTTTGCCGTCTATTACTGTTTGCAAAACATTTGCCTTTAAAATAGCTGCTTCTTCACAGCACAGCAAATCGGTATCTACAATTGTGAAATCGGCATCAAAATCTTTTTGAATTTTTCCTCGGTACAATTCCTGATTTCCTGTATAAGCACTACCTACCGTATACATATGCACCATTTCATAACGCGTTAAACGTTCTGAGGCATCAAAAACGACTTGAGAAGAAGGTTTCTTTCTCGTCACACCCGCCCAAATCGTTTCAAAAGGTGAGATGCTCTCAATCGGGGCATCCGTTCCTGCACCTAACACTAAGCCCTCATTTAAAAATGTTTTCCAAGGATATAGTCGTGCCTCACGTTTCCCTAACTTTTCTTGAAGCCATGGCATGTCCGACAATAAAAATGCCGGCTGCGCATCGACGATGACATGCAGTTTTTTTAGTGCTTTCATTTGTTCGGTAGAGCATAAACTCCCGTGAATATAACGATCTCGCATCGCTACTGGTGGTACTCGTTCGAGATGTCGAATGAATTGATCTACTGCAGCATCTCCAATTGCATGAACTGCGATGCCACTGTCGTATTTTCTCGCAAGCTGTAGCCACTGTGCAAACTGTTCATCTGTATGTAGCGCAATGCCTGTCGTTTGTGTGCCAACATATGCTTCTTTAAGCCAAGCTGTATTGCCTCCAAACGACCCGTCTGCAAACAACTTCATTGCACCAAATTCTATATATTTTCCATCTACTGACGCACCGTCTTCCATCATCTGTTGAAATACACGATGATTTCGAAGTAGGTGGGCACGAAATGGCTTTTCTTCTCCAATAACTTTTTTATATGCTTGTAAAGACTTCGTATATTGTCCAAAATAGCCGAGATCTTCTGAATGAACACCCGTAATACCCGAAGCCGTTAAGTGCTGAATCGCATTTTCTACATATTGGACGAGTTGCTCATCCGTTACATTTTTTGTCGCTTCATTTACGAGCAGATCGTTTTTATTTTCATATAAAAGACCGTTAAGTTGTCCTGTTTCATCATGCCCGACTTGCTCATCCTCTACCGAATTAGAAGCTGTTATGCCAATAGCAGCTAAACCCGTATGGTTCGTCAAACAAACGTGTCGACATACACGCCTCAATACCATCGGGCCTCCATACAATGCATCTAGTTCAGACAACGTTGGAAGTCGATCTAGTTGATTTTCATCCCATAAATCGACGAATAGCCATTCTTTTCCGGACAATTTTGTCGCTTCTTTTTTAATAACATCTTTAAATTGTTCAACTGTCGTACAATGAGAGGCGACAGCTTTCGATAATAATTCACCGTAGCCAACTAAATGAATATGACTATCTACAAAACCGGGGTACATCGTAGCACCCTTTAAATCGTGCACATGTCGTGCTTTTTTTCTAGTTGTGCTTTCGTTCCTACCGCTATAATTTTCCCATCGTTAACGAGTACCGCTTCAACGGTTTCCCCTTCCTCTCTCATCGTATAAATTGTCCCGCCTGTCCATAGTTCCATATTCTAACCACCCTACCGTTTAAATTGCCAATAGTATATCAGATATTGGAAATTATCTCGAAAATGTGTTTTTTCATTGTCTAAATACGTCTATTTACGATACGATAATAACGAAACAATTTAACTGCTTGAACGGAGGTATCTTCAGTGATACAACAAAAACAATTATACAAAGAAGCGATGGCTGTTTTAAAAGCAACGAGCCGTACATTCTTTATTCCTATTACCTTTTTAGAAAAAGATATTAAAACGACTGTCGCAACTGCTTATTTATGTATGCGTGCGATTGATGAAATTGAAGACCACGAAGACATTTCAGTAGAAGAAAAAGCACGTATGTTGACGAAAACAGCCGAACTGTTAAACGTAACACCGTTTGACCAAGATGCTTACGAAGAAGCGATTTCTTCTTACAAAGCGATTTTACCCGAAGTGTCTCTACGCCTAAATGACTGGCTTACACTATGTCCTAATGTTATTCGTGAAAAAGTAGCCGCATCTACTGCTGAAATGGCTGAAGGAATGGCAAAATGGGCATTAAAGGGCTGGGTATGTAAAACAAAAGAAGATTTAGATGATTACACATATTATGTAGCTGGTTTAGTCGGTACAATGCTATCAGATATTTGGTACACATTTACTGGCATTGAAACCGATCGTGAATTAGCAATCGGCTACGGTCGTGGTTTACAAGCTGTAAATATTTTACGTAACCAAGAGGAAGATGCAGAACGCGGTGTCTGCTTCGTTCCAGAAGGTTGGACGCGTGCCGATTTATTTGATTATGCGAAAGAGAATTTGCATAAAGCCGATTTATACAATAAACAAATTACGAAACGTAGCATTTTAATGTTCTGTAAAGTGCCACTTGCACTCGCGCATAAAACGCTACAAACGATGGAAAAAAGGCAATGAAAAGCTCACTCGTTCAGAAGTTGAAGCAACTGTAGCCGAACTAGAGAAAGAAACGAAGTAGTTACGTTCAATCCATCAAAAAAGAGGAAGGCATGAATTCATGCCTTCCTCTTTTTATATTACGTATTTATTTTGCACGTTGTTCGTTAATTGCTTGGACAAATGTACTTACCGGTTGTACCCCTGTAATTAAAGCTTCATCGTTAATAACGTAACTTGGCACACTTCGAATCCCATTTTGAATCGCTTGTGAACGATCGGCTTGTACGTCTGCTTCATAAGCATCACTTCGTAAAATAGCTTTTGCTTCCTCGACATCGAGTCCTGCATTTGCAATAACTTCTAACACATCTTCTTCTCGGTTTAAATCTTTACCGTGTGTGAAAATTGCAGCAAAATAACCTTCTGCGACTTCATGTGATTTTCCTTGTGTTGCTGCCCAATACGTTAAACGATGCGCATTCAATGTATTCGGTGCAAGCATCGTCTCATAATTGTACGTTAAGCCAAATTCATTTGCTGCTTGGTCACGAAGTCTTTTCGTCGTTGCAAGCGTTTCTTCATATGTTTTATGGAATTTTTTCGCTAACAATTCCACTGTCGGCATCGCTTTTTCTTTAGATGCCTCTGGTGTTAATTGAAAAGCTCTCCATTCAAACTCAATCGGTTCCTCACTTGCTTCCATCACTTCATCTAAACGACGTTTCCCCATATAACTAAATGGACAAGTAAAATCTGCATACAATTGAATTTTCAAAATGGTCATCTCCTCTAATTTGTAAGTCACTTTCTACGACTCACTTTACGTGCAAATTAAAAAAAGGCGATTTTTCGCTTCATAAAAAGACTCTCTACACAACATTTTGTGAAAATTGTCGTTTACGAACGTCATCACCGTATTTATTTCGGTATAAATTCACTCACTGAAAGACACATCAAAACACTTGACATTTTTAGTTATACATCGTTTTTTTTTCGAAAAAACATTCTTTTTTATGAAATGTGCTCTTAATCAATCTAATTTCGATATATAATCAATCTATTTTATCTATTAAAATGATTTGTTCACAAAATTGTCGAAATTTATTTTCATACAATTCATTAGCGTTTTTTTCTCTCTTTTTCGGCCCTTTCGTCCTTCCTCCACCTTGACGAATTTTTTTGTTTATATGACGAATATTTAACAGTAAATCAATGTTTTCGTTCGTGTATTCTCTCCCATTTTGGTCGATACAAAACCCTTTTTTAGCTAACACCATCGTGGCAAGACCGTAATCTTGTGTCACAACAATATCGCCTTTATTAATTTTATTCACGAGAGCAAAATCCGCGGAATCACTGCCTTTGGAAACGGTTACTGTAACTACACCTTCTCTTACAATCTCATGAGATGTGTCACAAAAAATGAAGACGTGTATACCTAATTGCTTTGCCACGTGGATCGTTTCATCTACGACCGGACAACCATCTCCATCAATACAAATTTTTAGCATTTTTCCTCACTCCTTTAAGCGAACAACCCATTCCATTTAAATGAATTTCTTTCTCTCTAATTGTTTTTTAATTTTCTTTTTTCAGAATTTTTAAGTATTTTGATAATTGAATTTTTTCGGATTTCAATTTACGATAAGGACATCACAAAACTTAACACACACATGGGGGTTTTTTTAATGGTCACTTTAACAACAAATACAACTGCAACAACTTATGTCGATAGCGTTTATAACAAACTTGTGGAAACAAACGGTCACGAAGTCGAATTTCTACAAGCAGCTAAAGAAATTATTTATTCTTTAACACCTGTTTTTGAAAAACGCCCTGAATTAATGGAAGCAGGTATTTTAGAACGAATCGTAGAACCTGAACGTATTTTAAAATTCCGTGTTACTTGGATGGACGATGCCGGTAAAGTACAAGTAAACCGTGGCTATCGTATTCAATTTAACTCTGCAATTGGACCGTACAAAGGCGGACTTCGCTTCCACCCTTCTGTAAACGAATCAATCGTTAAATTTTTAGGTTTCGAGCAAATTTTCAAAAATTCACTTACAGGTCAACCAATTGGTGGTGGTAAAGGTGGTTCAGACTTCGATCCAAAAGGCAAATCAAACAATGAAATTATGCGTTTCTGTCAAGCGTTCATGACAGAACTTTATCGTCATATTGGTCAAGATATAGACGTTCCTGCTGGAGACATCGGTGTAGGTGGTCGTGAAGTCGGTTACTTATTCGGACAATACAAACGTATTCGTGGTGGTTACGAACCTGGCGTATTAACAGGTAAAGGACTTTCATTCGGTGGCTCTTTAACACGTACAGAAGCGACAGGCTACGGTTGTGTATACTTCGTAGATGAAATGCTTCAAGAAATTAAAGAATCATTCCAAAATCAAACAGTCGTCGTTTCTGGTTCTGGTAATGTTGCCATTTATGCGATTGAAAAAGCACAGCAATTAGGTGCGAAAGTCGTTGCTGCATCTGATTCAAGCGGTTATATTCACGATCCGGAAGGTATCGACCTTGCCCTTCTCAAAGATATTAAAGAAGTACGTAAAGCACGTATTATAGAATACGTGAAAGAACGTCCTGAAGCAACTTATACAGAAGGCTGTACAGGCATTTGGACAATCCCATGTGACATCGCACTTCCATGTGCTACACAAAATGAAATTGATGAAGCATCTGCTCGCCTTTTAGTTGAAAATGGTGTGAAAGCAGTCGGTGAAGGTGCGAATATGCCATCTACTTTAGAAGCAATTGACGTTTATTTAGAAAATAACGTATTATTTGCACCAGCGAAAGCTGCCAATGCAGGTGGTGTAGCCGTTTCAGCACTTGAGATGGCCCAAGATAGTTCACGCCAATTTTGGACTTTCGATGAAGTCGATAAAAAATTACACCAAATTATGATCAACATTTATAATGAATCAAGTGCCGCTGCAAAACGTTACGGTCATGAAGGAAACTTATTATTCGGTTCAAATATTGCCGGTTTCGAAAAAGTTGCCGATGCGATGTTAGCACAAGGAATTATCTAATTTAAGCATAGATTTCATCTGTTTTTTAGATTTTTTACTAAATAGCTGAAGCATGTTCATTTTCAGAACATGCTTCTTTTTTTAATATTCTCATGCATATTTACATTAAATTCCTTCTTTTATTCTTTTTCTACGCCTCTCTCCTTCTTTTTTATTACAATACAAATTAGATGGACAGGAGGATTGATTAACAATGGAATTACTTTACGCAGGCAAAACTAAAAATGTTTATCGTTTAGACAGTGGTGCATTACAGCTTCAATTTAAAGATGATGTTACAGGAACAGAAGGTGTTTTCGATCCAGCAGCCAAATCCGTTTTAAAGAAAATACCAGGGGCTGCCCTATCAAGTTTGAATTTATCTGCTTATTATTTTAAAAAGTTAAATGCGATTGACGTCCCAACACATTTCATTTCAAAAGATGAAGAACAAGCAACGCTAACTGTTAAAGATACAAAATCATTCGGAACGAATGGTCTCGATGTAATTGTTCGCTTTCGTGCGATTGGTACGTTTGAAGAACGTTATAACGATTTCGTAGAACACGGTGAAGAATTAGATTCTCTAACAGAAATGGTTTTAAAAGATGCTTTTGAAGAGCGTCCACCGATTGATGGGGATACGATGGAAGCCTTGCACATTATGTCGAAGAAAGATTATGTTTATATTCGTCAACAAGCACAAGATATCGCCGAATTTATTCGTATGGATTTAGCTAAAAAAGGCTTAGAACTTTACGACATTAAATTTGAATTCGGTCGCGATACGACAACGAACGATATTTTACTCATTAATGAAATTTCTGCCAACAGTATGCACGTATACGATGGTAATTCTCTTATTAATCCGATTCAACTAGAAAAAATTTTATTAAAATAAGTTTAATGTAATAGTAAACAAGGGTCGAAAAATAATCGATTCTTGTTTTTTTACGCACGTATTGTTTTTTACATAAAATAAGAAGCGATTTATACAACAGTTATTTAAAAAGTCGGAAAATTCATATATAATAAAGTTATTCGATTACCGAATTAAAAAGGAGAGATAGATTATGATTAAAAGTGCACCAAAACGCCAAGACGTTCCTGAAAATGAAAAATGGGATTTATCGCACCTCGTCGCAAATGACGAGGAGTTCGAAGCAGCGATTCCTCAATTTATTGAACGTGCGACAGCGATTCAACAGCAATGGCAAGGTCAAGTACATACAGCACAAGACATCATCGCTTTAATTCAAGCGCATGAGCAATTGTTAACAGAAGCAACACCTTATGCGAATTATGCACAATTAGATCCTGAGACAGATGCTACGAATGAAAAAGCGCAAATGCGCTACGCGAGATTCAGTGCCTCTGCTGCTAAAATTAGTGCTACCCTATCATTTATTGATAGCGATATTTTAGCGCTTCCAGAAGAAATATTAGTACAAGCACAGCAAGAAAACCCAAACTATGCGCACGTACTGAAAAATTTATTAGCGCGTAAGCAACATTTACTTCACCCAGAAGCTGAAAAAGCACTTGCTTCTCTTCAAGAAACAATCAACGCGCCTTACGGTTTGTATAATACGACAAAATTAATGGATATCGACTTCCCTGATTTTGAAGTAAACGGCGAAACATATCCGAACAGCTACAATTTATTTGAAGGTGATTGGGAAGTTGAAGAAAATACCGCTATTCGTCGAGAAGCATTCAATGCTTTTTCGAAAGAGCTAAAAAAATTCGAAAACACGACAGCCAAAACGTACAACACACACGTAACGACGGAAAAAACAATCGCTTCATTACGTGGGTACGATTCCGTTATTGACTATTTATTAGAAAAACAAGAAGTCGACCGTACGCTTTATGATCGTCAAATTGATATGACGATGGCAGAACTTGCACCTCATATGCGCCGTTATGCGAAGTTACTTCAAAAATCGCATCAATTGGATACGATTTCAATTGCCGACTTAAAAACGTCATTAGATCCTGAATTCGAACCGAAAATTACCGTTGAACAGTCGAAAGATTACTTACAAAAAGCACTCGCAATTTTAGGTGAAGAGTACGTCGATATGATTCAAGAAGCTTTTGACAACTCATGGATTGATTTCGCTCAAAATGAAGGGAAATCAACAGGTGCATTTTGTGCGAGTCCTTACGGTTCACATTCTTATATTTTAATTTCATGGACGAGTCGTATGAACGAATTGTTCGTTCTCGCACATGAATTAGGTCATGCAGGTCATTTCATGCGTGCAAATAATACGCAAACATTGTTTAACAGTAATTCATCTACTTATTTCGTTGAAGCCCCTTCCACAATGAATGAAATGCTAATGGCAAATTACTTACTCGAAAATTCGGATGATCCTCGCTTCAAACGTTGGGTCATTTCAACGATTATCGCACGTACGTACTTCCATAATTTCGTCACGCATTTACTTGAGGCAGCTTATCAACGTCAAGTGTATGAAAAAATCGATGCTGGTGAAGCGTTAAATGCTTCGACGTTAAATACTATTTTCCACTCAGTGCTTCAACAATTCTGGGGAGAAGATATCGTCATCAATGACGGTGCGGAGCTTACGTGGATGCGTCAACCACACTATTATATGGGCTTGTATTCTTATACGTATAGTGCAGGGCTAACGATTTCAACGCAAGTATCACAACGTATTTTACGCGAAGGTAAACCAGCTGTAGATGATTGGTTGAAAACATTATCACTTGGCGGCTCTGTTTCACCTGTAGAGCTTGCTAAAACAGCAGGTGTCGACATTACGACAGACCAGCCTTTAAAAGAAACAATCGCCTTTATCGGTAGCTTAGTTGACCAGTTAGAACAACTAACAGAAGAGATTGAAAATCAATAGTACGTATGTAAATTTAAAAATCCTCTTTTATCAACAATCGATAAAAGAGGATTTTTCGTTATGAATGAGGAATATTTCTTGTTTGTTTTTTCTTCGTCCAAAGACCAATTGCGATTAATAATACCATCACAACAATTGGTACAATCCATTCCATTTGTGGAATCGTTGTTGCGACCAAGTAGCGATGTCCATATTTGTCTTCTACGAGCATCTTACCAGCTGTATAAGCAATTAATAAAGCCCCAATCCAAACGAGAATCGGTAATTTCTCCATCAACTTCATGATCACTTGACTACCTAAAATAATAATTGGAATACTAATGACTAAACCGAGTGCAGCTAAGCCGACATGACCATCTGCTACACCTGCTACTGCTAAAACATTGTCTAAACTCATCACGAAATCGGCAATAATAATTGTACGTACGGCTGCAAAAAGACCAGAATTCCCTTTAATATCGGGATTTTCATCACCTGATTTTAATAAATCCCACGCAATGTAAAGTAATAATAATCCTCCTACAAATTTGACGAATGGAATATCTAAAATCCAAACGGCAACGACCGTTAATACGATACGTAATACGACGGCACCGATCGTCCCGAAGGCGATCGCTTTTTTACGTTGTGCCGGATTTAATTTTCTACATGCTAGAGCGATAACAACCGCATTATCGCCACTTAAGACGATATCAAGTAAAATAATTGAAATAATTTTACCAAGAAATTCTGCATCCATTTTTCTACACTTCCTTTTTAAATATGAATTAATTTTACACCTTTTCATTGGAAAGAACAGCGGAAAGTAATATTTCCGCACAATAAAACGACCTTTTTTCTTCGAAATACTCGAAAAAAGGTCGTTTTAAATAATTGTCACAACGGATTAAAGTGTTTCCTCATCATTTGTTACTCGTGCAACTTCTTCATGAAGACTCCAATCGCTGAAACTCCCCATATATAATTGAACATTTGGATAATCCATTTCTTTTAACATCGCAAAAAGAGGTGAAGCTGTAACGCCACTGCCACAATAAACGATAATCGATTCATCTTGTGAAACCGTTGCTTTAATGGCTGCATTTTCTCGCAATTCGTTATTTTGAATGAGTTGTTCCCAATCAAAATTACGTGCGGTTGGAATATGACCTGCTATGTGATCAATTGGTTCAAAATCCCCGCGATATCTCGCTGCTGCTCGCGCATCTAACAATACGTTCATACGCTTTCCATCTACGACTTCTTTCACGTATGCACGGTCGACATAAACGGATTCATCCCATTGAATCGGCATCGCTGTCTGTTCAACTAGTTCGTCCTTAGTCGTTGAAAAACCTGCTTCACGCAATCCTTCATATCCCTCTCGAACAATTTTCACCTGTTTAAAGCCACCGTATACGAGTATAAAATACGCACGAGCTGCAAAAGGTTGCCCACCTTCGTCGTAGACGTAAATCGGTTGATCGTACGTTAAGCCCGATTGGTGATAAAGTACTTCTAATTGTTCTTTCGTAGGCATTGGATGACGACCGTTTGTTGATTGCATATCCGATAAATCGTCTTCGATATCCCAATAAATGGCCTTTTCAATATGGCCGTTCGCAAATTGTTGTTTGCCATAATCTCGATTAGCTAAATCAAACCGTGCATCAATGAAATGTCCTCTTTTTTGTACATCTTTTGCTGAAATGAATACGCTCATTTTATTACGCTCCTGTCACTAAGTTCGTATAAATCGATTTCCATTCTGCCAATTTACTATCTTCTTGTAATAAAGCACGTTCTGTTTCTATTTGACGTAAGCCTTGTTTTTGTAAATCTAAGCGAAGTTCATCAGCCATTTGTGTAATAATCTCATTTGCCCAATCAGTTAAACGAGCGCTTTGCTCATCTAAATACGCTTTCGCATCTGGTTTTGATACTTCTTCCAAACGGTCACGCAATTGGAAACGTTCATTTTTCTCGAAGAAAGCTTTCGAGTTTTTAAACAATTTATTTACTTCTTTGTATTTATTGTAGTTATCAAATGGACCTGTGAATTCAAGAATTTCTGGATCTTCCATTTCAAATGGCATAAATGAGAAACTTTCATTCAAATCTTTCATTTTACGAACATCTGTCGTATAACGTTCTTTAAAACGGTTCGTAATGAATTTAGAAAGGCGGAAATTCGTTACGCGCATTTCTTGTTCGAAATCAAAGCTCAATGATGCAACTAATTCTTTTAAAGCAAAATCAAGTGCAACAGACGTTGATTTCGTGCTGAATACCGCTGGATTATAAGACTCTTTAAAGAAATCTGTGTAACGTAAGTACACACGTTGTAACACGTAGTAAACTAAATCTTTTTGTTCTGTCGCTTCGTCTTTTTGAATAACAGCTGCAGCGGATTGTCCAAAATATTTCGTAATAAACGATTCAATTGAAGAAAGTTCTTCTAAACGTTCATCTTTACGCGCTAAATTCAGTTCTGTTTGTTCAATTAATGATGAAAGACGCTCCTCTGTTTTCTCCGTTTCTTCTGCTAATGATTGAACAGCAATCGCCGTTAATTCATTTTCTAAGAAATGGTGGAAGTTTTCTTCAAAAGGTTGCATACCAGATTCAAAGTTTTGTTTCTCTACTTTTTCTTTTAAAGCGAGTAAACTAGATACGCCGAAAAGACGTGGTTTACGAATACCAAAACGTAATAATTCATTACGCACGTAATCGATTACATCATTGCGTTCCTCATCATCAGAAGCTAAATCAATCGCATTCACAACGAAGAACATTTTATCTAATTCAAACGCATCTTTCACACGACCTAATTGAATTAAAAATTCACGGTCTGCACGTGCGAAGGCATGGTTATAGTACGTAATAAATAAAATGGCATCGGCATTACGAATGTATTCAAATGCAACACCTGTATGACGTGCATTAATTGAATCTGCCCCTGGTGTATCTACTAGTGTTACACCCATACGTGTCAATTCACAATCGAAATAGAAATCGATTGAATCAACGAAACATGAACGATTTTCTTGTGCGACAAATTTTTCGAAGTCTTCGTAATTCGTACGCAACACCGTTCCTAACTTCTCTTTGAACAGTGGATACCCTTCACTGAAAGCACGTACGAATGATTTGTGTACGTGTAAGCGTTCATCGACTAACTCGATATCTAATGCTTGTTGTGCTTTCGCAAAAGCATCTTCTAATGACGTTGCATCTACACCAATCGCTGCATAAGATGCGATAATATCTTCTGTCATTTGCTCCACTGTTTTCAATTTCACATCTGCTGTTTCGTGTGGATGTTCTGGTGATACTGGGCGAATTTTATTAATCGCTGCCGTCGTTGGATTCGGTGATACAGGTAACACTTTTTGTCCCATTAATGCGTTAGAGAAAGAAGATTTCCCAGCACTAAACGCACCGAATAAAGCAATCGTGAAATCTTTTTCTTCTAAACGAGCGATTTTATTACGAAGGTACGTAGAAATTTCTTCAAACCCATCAATCGGTTCAACAGCGTTCGCTGTACGTAAAGCATGTTCTACGGTTGCAGCAAGTTGTATATTGTATTGTTGTTGCGTTTCTTCTTCTGCTTGGTCTTCTGCGACCATTTCTTCTTCTACTGTAATCATAGAAGGATCGAAATGACGCATTTGATCATACGCTTCGCGACGTTCTTTGATCCAATTATTCGTTAATTTATCAGCTTCTTGATTGATCGTATGAATATCAACATTTTGTTGAATACCAAAATATTTTTCTTGTGCTTCTACTTGTTTGAATGCACGAATAATCTGTACTTTTTCTTCTAATGTACGTTTTTTCTTTTTAAGTGGCTCAATGTGCGTCGCGGCTAACAGTTCAACCATTTCTTTTTTATTTTGTTTCCAATCGTCTGTTTCACGCTTAAACCAAATACGTGTTGCCGATACGACACGATTAGCGAAGTTCAATAACGCGTCACCAGCTGTTGCATTTTGACGGTATTCCCCTTCAATAACGCTAAATGGAATATCAAACTTAAAATCATCGATTGCTAACGACTCTTCATCTGATAAAGCACCGACGTCTTTTAAAGATTGCTTCATAATCGTTAACATATGCCCTGAAATTTGAGCACCGATTACTTCTTTATATTTCGCCTCTAAAGCTGTTTTTCGTGCTAGACGTTCGGCTTCTGTTTTTTTCTTTTTACCGAATAGTCCCCCAACGCTAAAGTCTAATTGCATCGATTCTGCATATTTTGCTAATAAGTCACGTAATTCAAATGGCATTAAAACGGCATTTTCTAATAACTCATCCACTTTCGTGTTGTAGTTAATTTCCCATTTATCAACCGAATACAATTCTAATTGACGAACGACCGTTTCATATTCAGCTACAATATCGTCTTTACGCTCCCAATCATCTTCTGATAATATTTCTGAGCTGCCTTCAAAAATTTCTTGTTTTTGCTGTGCTAAATATAAACCATGTTCTGCTTGAAGTTGTGCAATTGTATTTTCAGCGTTCGCAACGAGTTGGTCTTGCCAGCCATCCATACTGTCCATAACGATCGTTTTCACTTTTTCAAAATCATTGTGTGGATTGTTTACGTCACGTAGTGATGTAAAGAACATCCCTTTCGGTACGACGCCCCAATTAGCAAATGATTGTGCAGCAGATTGTTTAAATTCTTCAAATGAAAGTTCCACATCTTTATGTTTATCAATTTGGTTCACGATTAAGTAAACGTTTGGATTGTATTTCATTAACGTTTTCGTAAATTGGAAATTTAATTCTGATTGAACATGATTGTAATCCATTACGTAAAAAACAATGTCCGCTAAGTGAAGCGCTGATTCTGTAGACATGCGGTGTGCGTCATCTGTCGAATCGACTCCTGGTGTATCCATTACCGTCACGCCTTCTGGTAATACAGACTGGCTATGACCAATTTCAATTTGTGACACGAGTGCCCCATTCTTCGCAAATTCTTTCACTGTTTTAATGTCGTAATCTGCGTCGAATTTAACCGGTTCATCATCTACTAAATATGCGATTGCATAATCATCTTTTGATTTATGTACCTTTACAACGTTGGCACTTGTAGGAATAGGACTTGAAGGAAGCAATTGATCACCTGTTAAGGCGTTAATCATGCTGGATTTACCTGCCGAGAAATGCCCCGCAAATCCAATTGTAAATTCCTTTTTAATTAGTTTGTCTGCAAATAAAATAGACTTTTGCATGCGCTCGTCATCTTCATTGCGCTTGTATGTCATGTAATTCAATGCAGTTTGCTTTAATAGCAATTGAATTTTTTCTTCAAAATTCGCCATTTTTAGTTCAAACTCCTTTATATACGTATATTGACTGTTCACACTTTAGCCATGTTTCCTATCTCATTTTACACGACTCATAAAAAAAATCCTCCTTATTCAGGAAGATTTTTATTGTTAACGTAAATGAGCTGTTGTTTTCGTTAATACTTGCTTCATTACGACTGCATAAACAACGACTGCGCCTCCGATAAATGCTGCTACCATCTCGTCTCGCTCCTTTAAAATATAAAATATTATATGTAAACTTATAATGAAATTCATTCTCATTGATTATCATTATCATATAAAACATTTCAAAAAACGTCAAGTGTGATTAGTATTTTTCATTTCCTCTATGGTACACTAGATTAAAAGTCACAAAAGAGAGGTTAAATATGAGTAATTCAAACCAGATACAAATTCTTTTAAATGGGTTGATTAAAGCATTACAAGAAGTCATTCCGCAAAATGTAAAAATTGGTGCCCCCTCTTTATATAAACAACCGTTCACACAACACGAAGCAGGTGTTTTAATTGGGATTATTGGGGATCTTCGTGCACGTATTATTTTAGAATCGAAAACGTCGATTTTTAGTCAGATCGGTCTTGCGATGTATGGTATGGAAATTAATGGTGAAATGCTTGAATCATTCATCGGTGAATTTGGAAATATGACAGCTGGTAAGTTTTGTACATATTGTGTTGAGCAACAGTTCGATTTAGACATTACACCACCTACTGTTATGATTGGTGAAACGAAACTATACGGTTTTCAACACGCTTTTAAACTTCCTATTACGATTTCAGATCTCGGCGAGATGAATGTTCTATTAACAATTGATGATGACGATTACTGACAAAAAAGCTAGGAGTATAATAATGAAACAAACTGTAAGAAAAGAGTCATCGGAATGTTAAATTCCGAAGTTAATCTAACAATCTGAGACAACTTAAAAAATGACACGTTCAAAGGAATCTAATCTTTAGAGGTGTTTTTAATAGACAAAATTCATACGAAGCAAAATAAAGTAGTTAAGATGAAATTTACACAAGTACTACTGAAAGAATTTATGGACGTATGTGGGAGTACAAAATAATCGTCACATTGATCATCAATCGGTGAATAATAGAGAGACATTTTATCTTGAAGGACTTTTGAGCACAACAAATGGCATTGTCATTCAGTCCTACATCAACTACTGTAATTCAAATTATCTTTCATCGACTCAATAATGGAAAAGGTCATTCAACAAGAATTTGATGGTGTTGAGTCGGTAAAGAGTATGAGTGGAATACCTGGCAGAGAACTTGCAAACGAGGAGACTTCAGCCATGACTAAAGAAAGCGTCCATCAAGTTCGACTTAAAAGAAGTGTCTTTTTTACACTGTCTCACTTTCATCGTCAATTTCCTCTGACCGCTCTTTTTATTTAACTACGATTTTACATATTCCTTTTTATGTATATAAAGGTTTAATTTTACGTTAATATGTTTTTATTTTCAATGAAAATATAGGTGTATTTTATGTTTTTTAACATGAAAATACGTTGGTATACGTACTTTTAGCTCATTTTTGCAATATTCTTCCATTGCATTTTTATATAGCGCTCGTTAAACTTATAAATTAATAAGACGAAAAAGTCAGACTTTTGTTCCTTCGCATATTGCACACATACATATGTTTTTCTTTTTCACTTACCCATTTTTATTCACTTGGTTGTTTTATAAATATAAATTAACTATAGAGAGCAATCAAAATAGATTGCAAAGGGAGGATTACCAATGTTTAATTATCAAAAGAGTACACTCGTTACGTCACAGGAAAGATTTGAATTTTTTGAGCAGAACGTTTCTAACATCCCCGTTTTAAAGCAGTTAATTTCAAACCATGAACAAACTTCATTTTTTTATGCGCTTTGTCGCGATCTTTGGTTTGCACTGAGTGAACAGCGCTACGAACCAATTTTAAATCGAGAAACCGCCAATGAGCAGCCTTTGCAATATACGATGATTAAGCAATTTATTCAACATCCAACATTTGAATATATCGTTGAACTGTCTCATCAAGAACGCCAAAATACGTTAGCGAACGCTTTCATACTCGGTGATTTTTTCTATAATTGGCTGCAATGCGAACTAGAAAAAAAGACATTTCATTCTGAAGGAGCACGTTTACAATATGTTTTAGAATTAACATCTTTCACGCAGGCAATTGAAGGAAGTGCTCAATATTTAACACATATGTACGAGCGCTTAAATAACGAACCAATCGATTTTTGTAAATTAATGTCTTGCTCTTTTGCCGTACAAGCTGCCTTTTA
>NZ_HE611064.1:302190-317186 GCF_000285595.1 Kurthia senegalensis
CGATTTTTGTAAATTAATGTCTTGCTCTTTTGCCGTACAAGCTGCCTTTTATTCTGAGCAGCTATTTGAAATAGACAATGCCGGTGTAACACGTTTTGTCTATCAAGCAAAATATAAAGACAATACAATTGTTTAGTAATAAAAAAAGGCAAGTACGATTTAAAACCGTGCTTGCCTTTTTATTTGACTAAGATTTTACTATTCTTCGATTAATGTTGGTTCTACAGCAAATACTGGTTTGATTGCATCAATAGATTGTTGCTCTTCTTCGTTTAGAAGTAATTCAATCGTACCGTGGTCATTTGACGTACGAATTAATCGACCCATTCCTTGTTGAATACGTAATAACATGTATGGTAATTCGACTTCATCAAATGGATCATCTGCGAAACTACGTTTTGCATCGAACAGTGGATCATGTGGCGGGAATGGTAAATCAAAAATAATGACGCGTGTTAGCGCTTCTTCTGGTAAGTCCAATCCTTCCCATAAATGATACGAACAAATCGTCTGCATTTTTTTATTTTGGAAGTCGCGAATAATAGACGATAATTCACGGTCTCCTTCAAATGCAATCGTTTCAGCTACGTCACCTAATTGCTTTTTAAACGTATCCATCGATTGTTTTGATTTAAATAAAATCAATGTTTGTTGTGGATCTTCTAACAATTGTTTTACGACAGCTGTTTTGTCTTCTTGGGCTGCTTTATGAATATTAATCCCCATTACTTCTTCATAATCGAATGGAGACGCTACTGTAAAGGATTCAAACTTTTTAATACCTAAGCTGTATGCGATATAGCTAAAGTTTTTATCAATCGACAATGTCGCTGATGAGAAAATGAATGGGATTTTTTTAGAAAATACTTTTTTCGATAGCACTTCTGTAATTAAATGTGGCATAATAACGAGCGTTTCCTCGCCATCTGTATCTTCTAACCAGTCAACGGCATCTCCATTACCGATGAAAATACGCATCGCTTCTTCATATTGTTCTAAAAATTCTTCTGCCATACGAATTTCGTATTCAGGAATAATATACATTTCAGATTCAAAGACGAATTCTTCAAATAGTTGTTCTACGATACTAATGACACGTTTACCGATTTTCAATAGCATATCACTTTTCTTAATACGCTTACGTTCTTCTGTCGAGTCGATGACATCATCACGCAATTGATCGAAAAATAATTCATGTCCATCTTGTAGTTCTTCCATTAAGTTCAACGTTTTTTCACGAACGCCATCTACCATTAAACGATCTAGTACTTTCACGATTGTATAATCTTGAATTTTAATCGTCATCGCTTTTTGTGCAGCGAATTCTAATAAATGTCCTTCATCAAATACGACCATTGATACTTCTGGTAATAAAGGTGTTTGACTTTCACGTTCACGTGATTCTTTCGTTGCAATGTGCTCCATGTAAAAGTCTTGTGAACAAATAATTAAATCTGTCGATTCGCGGTAGTTTTGGCGATGAAGCGTTTGACCACAACGATTTCGAATATCACATACTTGGCACTGTTGAATCGCATTGTAATTCACTTGTGACCACTCTTGATCTGAGATATTTGGATAATCGCTGCGTTGACCGTATGGTTCTAGCTTACCGCTTCCGTATACGCCTTCTGGAATCGATACAGCGATTTCATCTAAATAATCACCATCTAAAAATTGTTCTGCTTCTTCATAACGTTTTAAACATAAATATTGATCGCGTGATTTTGCTAAACGAACGTCAATTTTTAAATCCAGTAATTGTTGTAATTTATAAATATCGCCGCCCTCTTTTACGAGCTGATCAATTAATGTTTCGTCTGCACAAGCAATTAAAGCTGGCTTCCCAGTATAACGTGCATACGCAATCGAAGGGAGTAAATACGCAATTGTTTTCCCTGTTCCTACACCTGCTTCTGCAAATAGGACCGATTTTTCACGTAAGGCACTTTCAATTTGGTATGCCATAAAAATTTGTTCATCACGCATTTCCAACCCTTTTTCAGGAAGCTCATCGTATAGAACGTCACCGATCCAATCACCTAATGAATCGAAAAATGATTTATCTTTTGATAATTCAAATGGAATTGATTGTCTCATTCCAGTTGCCCCTTTCCTTTGACAAGGAAACGGAAGGAACGAATTGTCCCTCCCGCCTCTTTATTATTGTGGTTTGCGTGGTGAGCGTTGACCCCAGAATTGGAAGTATTCCGTTTTCATTGCTCCATTGAATAATTTACGTTTTTTCGTTGCTTTTTTACCGTAAATTTTATCGAAGGCTTCCATTGAAGAAAGCATATAAACAGACCATGTCGGATATTTACGCATCATTGTGCCCATTCCGTTGATCATTTTTTCAATTTCTTCTTTTTCACCAATACGTTCCCCGTATGGTGGATTCCCAATCATAACACCATCTGTAAAGTTCGTGGTAAAATCGAGTACTTGCATTTGTTTTACTTGTACGATATCTGCAAATCCTGCTTCAATAACATTATTTTTCGTCATTTCGACCATACGGTGGTCAATATCTGAAGCGATAATGTTTAATGGTTGATCGTAGTTTGCCGCTGCATCTGCTTCTGCACGTACTTCTTCCCACATTTTCGAATCCATCATTGGCCAGTCTTCACAAATGAAGTCACGGTTATATCCTGGTGCGATATTTTGTCCGATCATCGCTGCTTCAAGTGCAATTGTACCTGAACCACAGAAAGGATCTACGAATGGACGAGAAGGTGACCAGCGTGATAAGTAAACAAGTGCTGCTGCCATCGTTTCTTTTAATGGTGCTTCCCCTTGTTCTGTACGGTATCCACGTTTGTGTAAACCTTTACCTGACGTATCGATTGTTAATGTCACCATATCTTTTAAAATAGACACTTCTACTTTAAATTTAGGACCTGTTTCTTCTAAGAAACCTAAACGACGGTAGTGACCTTTTAAGCGTTCAACGATTGCTTTTTTCGTAATCGCTTGGCAATCCGGTACACTGTATAGTGTCGCTTTCACTGATTTACCTGTTACAGGAAACTCTGCATCAACTGGCATGAATTTTTCCCACGGTAATGCTTTAACACCTTCAAATAATTGATCAAATGTTTTCGCTGGAAATTTTCCTACAACAATTTTGACACGATCTGATACACGTAACCATAAGTTCGTACGTGCAATATCACGTTCTGTTCCTTCAAAATAAACACGACCGTTGTCGATATGTGGCGCGTAGCCTAAAGCTTTTAATTCGTCTGCGACGATTGATTCTAATCCCATTGCAGCTGTTGCTACTAATTGATAGGTTGTCATTCTTTATTATTCCCCTTTTATTTCTAATTTCCAAAATTCGATAAAATCCACTAAAGCTAGGATTGGTAATGGTTTCGAGTAATAGTATCCTTGAATCATATCACAGCCCATTTGCTGTAGCAATTTAACTTGTTCTTTCTGTTCCACACCTTCTGCAATGACTTTCATATGCAGACGATGGGCCATTTGTATAATAGCATCAACTACCGCTTCATTATCAGCAATCGATGTAATTGATTGAATAAAACTACGATCAATTTTCAAATAATTTAATGGAAATTGTACGAGATAACTTAAAGATGAATAGCCTGTACCAAAATCATCAATAGACAATTTGAAGCCCATCATTTTCAGTTCAATTAATTTTTGAATCGTATCTCGTTCATTCGTCATGACCGTTCGTTCCGTAAGTTCTAACTCGAAAAAGTTCGGCGAACAATTGTAAAGTTCAAACGTATGTTTAATAGATTCAATGAAATTTTGTTGATGGAAGTGAATACTTGAAATATTAATCGCAATATTTATATTTTCTTCGCCTCGTTGTTTCAACAATTGATGTGCTTCACATGCCTTTTCAATGACAATCTCACTAATCGGTATAATTAACCCTGTCTCTTCTGCATACGGAATAAATTCCGCAGGCGATACGAAGCCGAGTTTGTCATCGTTCCAGCGAACGAGTGCTTCTACACCTGAAATTTCATTTTTCTTTACATCTACTTTCGGTTGAAAATACAATTCAAAATCTTTTTGGCGAATTGCATGACGCAATTCATTGTCTAATAGTAATACTCGTTTGGAGTCCACTTGTAAATCATCAAAATAAAAAGCAAATTGATTGCGACCATTTTGCTTCGCATAATACATCGCTTGATCCGCTTTTTTAATGAGCGTATTAGCTGTCTGTCCATCTTCTGGATACAAACTAACGCCGATACTCGTAGAAATATATACTTGTTGGCCTTCAATACAAAAAGGCTCTGAAAGAAGCGTCGTAATCTTCTCTGCTATGCGAGCGACCTCTTGTACGTTATGTACGTTCGTCGCCGTAACGATAAATTCATCGCCACCGTAACGTGCTAAAATATCTTTATTTTTCAATATTCCTTGCAAGCGTTCGGTCACTTCAATGAGTAAACGATCTCCTACTTCATGACCGAGCGTCTCATTCACTTGTTTAAAACGATCTAAGTCAAAAAATAAAAGGGCATGATGATACTTATGATTCATCGAGGATTGAAGAAGTACTTCCATTCGTTCTAAAAAAGAATATCGATTAGAAACACCGGTTAAAATATCCGTTAATTTACGACGTTCTAATTCTTTTTCAGTCATTTTCTGTTCAGATAAATCTTCAAAAATCCCACAATAATTCGTAATGACACCTTGTTCATTTTTTATAGCGGTAATCGTCAACCATTCCGGATAAATATCGCCGGTTTTACGACGATTCCAAATTTCCCCTGACCACTGTCCTTTATCAAAAACAGTTTTCCACATTTTTTCGTAAAATGTCCGATTATGAATGCCAGAGTTTAAAATACTCGGTCTTTGATGAAGAACTTCTTTTTCACTATAACCAGTTACAAATTCAAAAGCAGTGTTAACACGAATGATTCGAGAATCACAATCTGTAATCATAATCCCCTCTTCAACACCGTTGAAGACTGTACTATGCACACCTTCTGAAATCAAATGTTTGAATTCATTCAAATCGAGCTGATTCACTTCCATCCGTTCATCACCATTTCCCTTTATAAATGAAAAGCTCTCCACTAAAAGAGAAGAGGAGAGCTAAAAATGTTTAAATTAAAATACATCATATAGAATTATAAGCCATGTTTTGTGCCCTAGTACTCAAGCGGCCAAAGCCTCGTACGCCGGGTAGTAATCATCTATCTACCCATCGTGTAAATACGATGGATCCATATCTCCGTTCAATTCCTTCGATACGACGCCCCTACCATAATTTGGGTTGCACACTCGTGGGGTTTACCTCGTTCCACTCTACAAGTTTCCAAGCAGACTTCGTCACTGTGGCACTTTCATGAAGTGTCAACCATATCCTAAGACTTAGGTTTTCCTTCCGCCGTTAGCATTTCAGCTACTTCCGCTTATTTATTCGCGAAACACGATCACTACGGTCATCTCAGAACCGTGCGTGCATGGACTTTCCTCAGCAACACTTGCGTGTTACAGCGATTACTCATTCATCTATGATGCTGTAACCTATTATAGTCCTTCAAAAGTATCATGACAAGGTCTTTCGTATATTTTTTCATCTATCACAATAAGTAAGTTTCTTCAGACAATTCAGTTTTAATGACGTTGTTCACAGAGACTTTACTAGCTCTAGATAATTCAACGAATTTTCTTTTCAAAAAAAACTGAACTTCACTCAACAGTATCGTTCAGTGAAATCCAGTTCAAATCATTTTATTTCTACATACGTAGTCCCAACTATACATTTGACCCATTAATCAGCGAAATCATCGTACAATTTATCGCCGAAAACGCGCTTTTCTAAATTCGCAATACGTTTTAAAATATCGTAATTTGTCGTACCAGTTTGTGCTGTAGGGTGTACTACAGCCTTTTCCACTACCGGTTCTTCTTTTTTAAGACGCGTAGGTGTTTGAGGTGCTTCAGCTAATTGTGCCTCAAGCTGTGCAATCTTTTGATCTTTTTGTTTCAACACTTGTTCAAAGCTTTCGTAATCTTGAATGATTTCATCTAAAAATTGATCTACTTCATCTTGACTATAGCCTCGTAGGCCTGTTTTGAAATCTTTATCTAATATAACTTTCGCAGATAGTTTAATGTCCAAATCCATCGTCCTTTCGCTTCTATCATCTATTTTTTTATAGTATAGCATAAAAATTACAATAACTTATTGTGTAATCGTTGCATTCGATGCAGCTGTTTTTGTAAATAGCTTTGTCGCGTACTTTCTTTAAAGCACGTCGCACGTTCTAGTTCAGAAATTGCACGTTCTACCCAACCAATCGCTTGCTCTATATGACGGAATTGATGTTCTGAAAGTTTCGCTAGTTCGACATACGCCTCAATTTGCTGTCTATTGTCAAGATGATGTACACTCTTCTCAAAACTATCGTAAGCCGCCTCGAAATTCCCTTGTTTTTTAAGTAAAAAACCTTTCAAAAAATACGCTTCGGCAGCTTCCGTTTGATGGAATGAGTGCGTAACGTCGTCTAAATAATACATTGAATCAGATGGCTCTTTTAAATCTTTATACCATTTTCCAATATTCGTGTACGTCTTAGCTGTTTCGTTTCCGTCAATCGTCGTCAAGAGCGCACTCGCTTCGATGTACAATGTTACGAGCGACAATAAATCATACTCATTATGTTTTAAAATCGTCATCAGTGCATTCGTTTCCCCGCTTCTAACAGCGTCCAAATAAATAGGAGGTGCTAAATACCCCGGAACGTCATTTTGGCGATGAAACGCTAACTTACTACGCTCAATTTCTGACAGTTTCATATTCGGTAACTCTTTTTTCCAAATTCGTTTTGCACTATGCATTAAATCAATTTGACGTTGTTTCGGCAATGTAGGTAGTTGTGCACGATGTAAAGTCCAGCGTGTTTCAAGTTGTGGCCAGTCGAAGCTTTTCCCGTTATACGTAACGATCGTTTGATTCGGTTGCCACAGTTTCGATTCATACAAAAAGGCTTCTTCATGGCTTGGATTTGCTAGAACGAATTGTTTCAAAACGAAATCTGTTTCTGTCATCGTCAACAAACCGTTTAGAAAAATATACGTACCGACTCCTTTTAAACCGGTCGTTTCCGTATCATAAAAAACGAGACACTCTTCTTCCGTCGTACCGATTGGATGGTTCGTATTTTGCCAACGAGCAACCGCTTCTTTCAACAAATGAAGAGGATACTTACCGTGAACGTAATCCATTGGATAATGAACTTCCTTCAAAAAAACGGTTCCGAACTTATTTTCAATAGCTCTTAATCCTGCCTGCTCCCATTTTTCTGTATACATAGGTCGTTCGGGCTTTTGAATAGGTGCTACTCGGTTCGCAACAGGACGTTTTTTAAATTTTTCTTCATTGCAATCAGTTTCGATTCGTAAGACATAGCATCAACCTCGTTTTAAAACTTTTTCTAAAAACTGTTTCACATGTTCTTTACCCGTTTCGCCGGCATCTTGCGCACCAATACAAGCGGGACATCCATTTTGACAAGGACACGCTTCTACGTGTTCATATACCCGTTCTAATAACGGTTCCCACAAATCATACACACGTTCGCTCAAACCGATTCCACCTGGGTATCGATCGTATACGAAAAATGTTGGCTGACCGTTATGAATTGCTTTCACTTGTGGTACGACGTGAACATCACTACGGTCACTTTGAATGTACAGCGGAATAAAACTATTCATTGCATAGGCAACACCCGTCATCGCACTCGATAATTCCTCTTCTTTCCAACCATCTGGAAATTCAAAGCTCAGCCACGTACTCGACGTGTGTAATTCTTCAGGAGGTAAATGAATTGGACCTGAGCCGATATTGTCGTGCGTGCCGAAACGAATTTTTTTAAATACCGTTGCAGTTGCGAGTGTCATTACGTCTCCGTAATCAACGACAAAACCATCAAATTGACGTTCTTTATCTTCTGAAATCACTTTAAGCTCGACTGCCAAATTCGCATCGGTAAAATAATCAACGTCTACTTCTGTGACGTACGCTTTCTTTTCTTCCCAGTCGAGTTTTTCCACTTGAAATTGTGTGCCTTGATGTAAATAAATCGCTTCATCATGCAATAAAGTCATCGCACTATATCGGTCCATCTCGCCGATGACGCGCGTTTTAGTCGGTACCGATTGGTCGATAATGACGACATTTTCTTGTGATGCTGAACGTAAGCTAATTTCATGTGCCGGGAAACTTTCCGCCATCCAATGCCACGTATCGCTCGTTTTAATTAAAATGCTTTCTTCAACGAAGAAATCTAAAAAGTCTTCCACATCAAACTCGGCATAAAAATCATCCGTTTTAAATGGCAATTCAAACGCAGCACATTTTAAATGGTCTAATAAAATTAACATATTTTCAGGGAAAATACGTGCCTCTTCAGGTGATTTTTTTAATAGGTAGGAAGGGTGATTCATAATGTATTGATCAAGTGCAGTCGATTGCCCTACGTATACGACTAAAGCATCTTCTTGTCGTCTCCCCGCGCGACCAGCTTGTTGCCATGCACTCGCAATATTCCCTGGATAGCCTGTCATAATGCACGCTTGTAATTGACCGATATCTACACCTAGTTCTAACGCATTCGTCGAAACGACTGTTTGAATCGTGCCTTCACGAAGCCCTTTTTCAATCGCCCGTCTTTCAGAAGGTAAATAGCCTCCACGATATCCTTGAATTGATTCATCGTTAATTCTTTTAGCTGTTAAGGACTTTAAATACGTAACGAGCATTTCTACGCGCACACGACTTTTAGCGAAAACAATCGTTTGAATTTTACTTTCGTACAAATGCTTCGCAATTTCTTTCACTTCTAAAATAGCGTTTCGTCGAATACCAAATGTCGGATATACAATAGGTGGATTGTAAAATAAAAATGTTTTTTTGCCTGTAGGCGCTCCACTTTTTTGAATAAGTTGATGCGTAGTATTCGTCAAATTTTCGGCAAGTTGTTTCGGATTTTTAATCGTTGCAGACGTACAAATGAATGTCGGATGACTACCGTAAAAAGCACAAATTCGTTGTAACCTTCTCAAAACATGCGCTACGTGAGAACCAAAAACCCCTTTATACGTATGTAGCTCATCAATGACAATATACTGCAAGTTTTCAAAAAGCGAAACCCATTTCGTATGATGTGGCAAAATACCTGAATGGAGCATATCTGGATTCGTCATGACGATATGTCCTGCTTTACGAATTTTGGAGCGAATGCCAGGTGCTGTATCGCCATCATACGTATAACTTAAAATCGGCTCACCTATTTCATCGATTAGTGCATTCACCGAACTTTTTTGATCTTGTGCCAACGCTTTCGTCGGAAATAAATAAAGCGCTCTTGCAGATGGATTTTCTAAAATCGTTTGTAAAACCGGTAAATGATAGCAAAGCGACTTCCCCGATGCTGTCGGTGTAATGGCTGTGAAACTTTGTTTTGACCGTGCAAATTGATACGCTTCTCGCTGATGAGAATAAAGTGATACTACCCCACGCTTTTCTAAAGCGCTTCGTAACTTCGGATGCAAATCCGCTGGCAGTGGTGCATAGTCGCCCGCTGTCGCAGGAATTACTCGTACGTGTTCAATTTGGTCTTTAAACTGTTCATCCATTCGAAACGCTTCAATTACTTGTTCAAGCGTCTTTCTCATAACCGTCATCTCCTCTAGCTCGTAAAATCGTTTCACACGTATATTTCACAGCTTGAATTGATTCAAAAAATCGTTTTTTACTCGTTTTTCGATAAAAAGATTGTACGACAACTTGTCCTAATTGCTCTGAAGCATTGTCGATTTGAGCCATGCGTACGTATTTAGGCTGTTCTTCAGCAATCCACATTTCCATCTCTTGCTTCCATTCTTTTATAACCCCATCTATGTGATCGGCATAGGGCTTCACTTCGTTAAAAAAGTCTGGGTCGTATTCCAATTCTCTAAAACGCAAAAATCGTGCCCAACTCGTATCACATTGTGCCAAAATTAATTTTGTTAAATTATTCTTCATGTTTTGCTCCTTTTCAAAATTCCTTAATATGCGAACAAATATTCTTTTCTATGTACCTTTTAGTATAAGTCAAAATGATTCTTTTAGCGATATTTGAAACTTTCAAAGTTGCAAATACGTATTATCATTGCTAATATCTTCTGAGGAACAAAGAGGCAGTCTAAAATAAAATTATGGTATGATGAATACTTAAAAGGAGGTCCTACTTATGACGATTCGTTATCCGAACGGAAAAAAATTCATTCCAAAACAAAATGATCCGAAGCAAAAAACAACTTCGTCAGCGAAAAAAGCACAAGACTTACTTCAATTTAGTAATCGTGGGAAAAGACTCGAAGATGAAATTGATGAATCGAATGCTTTTTACTTGGAACGTGGCATCGCTGTCATTCACAAGAAACCTGTTCCTATACAAATCGTCAAAGTAGCGTACCCTTCTAGAAGTGCTGCAGTTATACAAGAAGCTTATTTCAGAACGCCTTCTACGACAGACTACAACGGTGTTTACAAAGGACATTATATCGACTTTGATGCGAAAGAGACGAAAAACAAAACGTCTTTCCCTTTGCAAAACGTTCATGAACACCAAGTCATTCATATGAAACAAGCAACAGCACAACGAGGAATTTGTTTTTTATTTGTAAGCTTTTCTACGTTAGAACGCTTTTTCATTTTGCCTTTCCAAGTGTTAGAAAGTGCATGGGAGAACATGCATCGCGGCGAACGGAAATCCATTCCACTGAGCGTTTTTGAAGAGCAAGCATTTGAAATAAAGGAGAGCTATGCCCCGCGGCTCGATTATTTAAAAGCGGTAGACGAACTCCTATTAAAACAATAGGCAGAAAGAGAGGGATTATCTGTGGATGAAAAAATGACACGCGAACAACGTCGCAAAATGCAAGATCAACAAAGACGTCGCAAACCATCTACGAAAAAACCGACATCTAAAAAATCTAGCAAAGGTGCAAAACCAAAAAAATCGCTCTTTAAACGTATTTTAATCGGACTTGTTTCCCTTTGTATTTTATTATTTTTAGTAGGTGGTGGCGTATTTGCTTACTTCGCATTCACTTCACCAGAGTTAAACGAAGACAATCTAAAAGATCCTATTTCTTCTAAATTCTTCGATATAAACGGCAAAGAGTTTTATTCGATGGGTAATGAAGAACGGGAAAATGTAAAATATGAAAACATTCCAAAAGAAATGCAAGATGCGATTTTATCAGCTGAAGATGCCCGTTTTTACGAACATCACGGAATTGATTTTTGGCGTTTAGGTGGTGCAGTTGTTGCCAACGTCCGAAATGGCTTCGGCTCGCAAGGTGCTTCGACAATTACACAGCAAGTGATTAAAAACTCATTTTTTGAAAACAAAAAAACAATGAAACGTAAAGTACAAGAAGCGTACCTTTCTATGCAATTAGAGCGCGAATATTCAAAAGATGAAATTTTTGAAATGTATTTTAATAAAGTGTTAATGTCCGGTCGTATTTACGGCTTCGGTACAGCAGCAAATTATTTCTATGGCAAAGAGTTAAAAGACTTAACATTGGATGAAATGGCTGTATTAGCAGGTATGCCACAAGCACCGAATGCTTATAACCCTTTCAAAAATCCAGATCGTGCAGAAAAACGTCGGAATGTCGTACTTCGACTCATGTACAACAATAAAAAAATTACAAAAGCTGAAATGACAGCTGCACAAAAAGTAAATATAAAAAAAGGATTATTACCTGAAAACAAACGTCAAGCAGCAGCTGAATCAAAATATGATGCTTACATCGATGTCGTATTAAAAGAACTTGATGAAAATGGTGATGAAAAAGCGTTAGAAGAAGGAATTAGCGTTTATACAAACTTAGATCCCACTGCTCAAAAATCCGTTGAAGCTGCTTTAAACAATGATGCAACCTTCTTAGGTCGAGATGACTTACAAGCAGGTATGGCCGTTGTTGATACCGAAACAGGTGCAATTGCCGCTGTCGGTGGTAGTCGAAATTATGGTCCTGAACGCGGGTTGAACTTAGCTGCAAGTAAACACCAACCAGGTTCGACGATGAAACCTTTAATTGATTACGGTCCTGTCATTGAAAATAAACAATGGTCAACGAGTACGACTGTATCCGATGAACCAATTAATTATTCTGGCTCATCTAAAACGGTCACAAACGTCGACAACGCTTATTTAGGTAATATGTCTATACGTGAAGCATTATATCGTTCACGTAATACAGTAGCCGTCAAAACATTCCGTGAAGTCGGTGCAACGAAAGCGAAGAAATTTATGGAAAATGTCGGAATCAAAACTGACGAGGCCATTTATGAATCAGAAGCAATCGGTGGTGGTTCTATTACCGTATCTCCTATTCAAATGGCAGCATCTTACGCAGCATTTGGTAATAATGGGATTTACACAGAGCCACACGCTGTGAAGAAAATTGTATATCGTGATGGTAAAACATCTAAATCATACACACCAGATCCTACAGACGCGATGAGTGACTATACAGCATATATGGTGACAGATATGCTACGTGATGTTCTAAGTACAAAAGCAGGTGCAACCGGTACTGCTGCAAACGTATACGGCTTAGACATTGCAGGTAAATCAGGAACGACAAACTTTGATACAGCAACGTTACAAAAATACGGATTATCTCGTCAAACGGCACCAGATAGTTGGTTCGTTGGGTATTCAACGAAATATTCTATCGCTACTTGGACAGGAAATCCTGAACGTAAAACCGGGATGTCAACATTAAATGAAAAACACATTCCACAAACATTATTCAAGTCCGTCATGACAGCTATTTCTGCTGGGAAAAATACAGCATCCTTCACAAAACCAGACTCTGTCGTCGAAGGTAGCAACGGAGAATTATACGTTCGTGGTTCATCTTATAGTGCACCTGTAGCGCCTGTACAAAAAGCGCCAGAGAAAACGGAAGAAGAGAAACCAGCGAAAACAGAAGAACAGCCAAAAACTGAAGAACCAAAAACCGAAGAACCTGTTGTTGAAGAACCAAAAACTGAAGAACCAACAACCGAAGAACCAACAACCGAAGAACCAGCGACAAATGATACGAATACAGATTCGAATACAGACTCTACTTCAACGACGAAGCCAACAGAACCGTCGACAAATAAACCATCAGACAACTCGTCGACGACGCAACCATCAACGCCGAATACAAATGAGTCTAATTCCAATAATTCTTCTGGAAATTCAAATGGAAATTCGAACGAAAATACGAATACAAATGAAGCAACAGATGAACCATCCAATTCGAACAGCTCGAACAATTCCAATGAAACGGAAGATACGAATGCTTATCCAAATTCCGTTCGACCGGATACAGAACCTGAAGCAACAACCGAATAAAGTAAAGAGAGACTGGAATAATTTCTCCTATCTAAAAAAATGACGCTGTCGGTCGACAGCGTCATTTTTCATTTTACCTTGAACAAAACAAAAGGCAGACTAAGTTTTAAAACTTAGTCTGCCTTTTGTATTCAGTAAATTAGATCTTTTATTTTTTAAGTCTCAATCGAGCACATTTTTTCTTCGTTTCAATAAATAATTCATCTAATTGTCGATAACAAGCATATTGTCCGGGACGTGTTTTAACAAATTGTAAACGCTCCATCCCATTTATCGGTAGCACTTCATACGTTTCGTCTGTGCGCACGACAGATTCATCTGAGCTCTCTTTAATGAACTGTTCATATAAAGTGATTGCTTGCTCCATTAACACTTTGACAGACGCATCTCGTTTACTATGTGCTTCATGAATGGCTTCTTGCTGTTGTTTCCAATTAGCAAACCAAGCATCTACATGTTCTTTCGTAATCTTTTCTTTATTAACTTCAATCAATGTTTCACAAGACCTTTCTTGTCTCTCTTTTGTCCTTCTCGACATAAAGTAAATAATGGGCATTCCCCACAGCCGGGTTTTTGTGACTTACAGTGATAACGTCCGAAAAAAATCATTTGATGATGCGCTTTACTCCAGCGCTCACGAGGCGTCTTTTTCATAATTGTTTGTTCTACTTCTAATACGTTATCTTTCCATCTACATAGGCCAAGACGCTTCGCTATACGCTCTACGTGTGTATCAACTGCCATTGCCGGTTCTCCGAAAGCTACAGACAATACGACATTCGCTGTTTTACGACCAACACCTGGAAGCGTCACAAGCTCTTCGCGTACAGCAGGAATTTCCCCACCATAAACGTCTAATAAACGTTGGCATAATTTTTGGATGTTTTTTGCCTTGCTTCTAAATAGCCCAATAGAGCGAATATCTTGTTCTAATTCTTCTAATGGAACAGCCAAATAATCTTCTGGCGTTTTATATTTTTGAAACAATGTTTTCGTTACTTTATTGACGAGATTATCTGTACATTGTGCAGATAATAACGTAGCAATTGTTAATTCGAAAGGGTTGTCATGAACAAGTTCGCAATGCGCATCTGGAAACATTCGATCCATTTCGTCTAAGCAGTGTAGCCATTGCTTAATTGTTAACATTTATTCACCCTCCTCATCTAGCCAATTATAAAACGGCGCTCTTTTCGTCGTTTTTTTCTCTTCTGTTTGTTGTTTCAATTGTTTTTTTAAATTATAATCACGGAAATTTTCTGAATAACGCTCCGCCTCTTCAATCGTCTTCACGTTATTTTTTTCCAATCGAATAAAATCCGATCAATATACCGCATATTCACTTTTTGAGATAATACCGCTTCCATTAACGCTTTACGAATCAATAATGGCGAATGATGGTCTTGGTCTAACCACATGGAAACAGTTTCTGCTTCCATCGGTGATAGCAGTCGTCCAAACTCTTGTTCAAACAAACGGAATAATTCCCCTTCTGCAAAATCAGCTTTTTGTTGCGCTGCTTCTTGCTTCTCTGACATCATGCAATCTAAAATACGATTCCAAAGTGGCATC
>NZ_HE611064.1:317413-339990 GCF_000285595.1 Kurthia senegalensis
CGCTGCTTCTTGCTTCTCTGACATCATGCAATCTAAAATACGATTCCAAAGTGGCATCAAATTAATATGTTCATACAACACACCATCTGAAATATTTTGAACAATTTCAATAAACCCAGCTTGCATTAAGCGTTGCATCGTTGCCGAAATGGCATCTGCTGATAAATTCATTCGTTCCGCAATTTTGATTGGTGTCGGGAATAATTCTTTTTCATCATGAAAAGCTTGTAGATGCATAATGAGCATCGCATCAACATCGCTAATATTAAGTTGTTTGTAATATTGAAAAAAGAGCTGTGAAACAGAGACGTTCCCACGCTCAATCCAAGTTTGGAGTCTTTGTTGTTGTTCGCTCAAATTGACTCCCCCAATAAAATGTTTTTTGTCTTCATTCAGACGTTCAATGCTCATTATAACACTACTATTCTTATATTCGCTACTACGGAAAATAGCTTTTTGTGAATTAAAAAAGAGCCGTATTTATATAAATACGACTCTTTCGACTGTTGTAAAGATCCTGCCCGGTCTGTTGGGCAAGATGGCATCAAAATGGTCTGGATTTTCATGCCATATAAACTTTCAATATTGACGTATGAATCACTTAGAAACTAAGGATAAATACGGTTTAATAAACGTGGGAATGGAATAGTTTCACGAACGTGTTCAGCGCCTGTAATCCAAGCAACTGTACGTTCTAAACCAAGACCAAATCCTGAGTGAGGGACAGAACCGAATTCGCGTAGTTGTAAATACCAAGCGTATGCTTCTGGATCTAAACCAGCTGCTTCGATTTGTTCTTTCATTAATTTATGATCCCAAATACGTTCAGAACCACCGATGATTTCACCGTAACCTTCTGGTGCGATTAAGTCTGCGCAAAGCACGACGTCATCACGGTCTGGGTGTGGTTGCATGTAGAATGGTTTGATACCTTTAGGATAACACGTAATGAATACTGGTAAATCAAAATGATTTGCAATCGCTGTTTCATGAGGTGAACCGAAGTCATCGCCCCAAACGATATCGTCGAATCCTTCTTTGTGTAAGAATTCAATCGCATCATCATAAGAAATACGTGGGAATGGCGCTTTTACTTTTTCAAGTTTCGATGTGTCACGTCCAAGAATTTCTAATTCTAATTTACAGTTTTTAAGTGCAGATTGTACAACGTGAGAAACGTATTGTTCTTGTACTTCTAACGATTCATCATGTTCTACGAATGCCATTTCTGGCTCGATCATCCAAAACTCGATTAAGTGACGACGTGTTTTAGATTTTTCGGCACGGAAAGTTGGACCGAATGAGAACACTTTACCAAGTGCCATCGCAGCCGCTTCCATGTACAGTTGTCCCGATTGAGAAAGATAAGCATCTTGATCGAAATATTTCGTATGGAATAATTCAGATGTTCCTTCTGGTGCAGAACCTGTAAGAATCGGTGGGTCTACTTTTTTAAAGCCGTTATCGTTAAAGAATTCGTAAGTTGCACGAATAATTTCGTTACGAACGACCATGTTCGCATGTTGTTTTTTAGAACGTAACCATAAGTGACGGTTGTCCATTAAAAATTCTACACCGTGTTCTTTTGGTGTAATTGGGTAATCGTGAGATTCACTAATTACTTCAATACCTGTTACTTGTAATTCATAACCGAATGAAGAACGTGTATCTTCCGTTACTTCACCTGTTACGTACATAGATGTTTCTTGGTGCATACCTTTTGCTACTGCAAATACTTCTTCGTCATTTGCTTTCACAACGACACCTTGCACGAAGCCTGAACCATCACGTAATTGTAAAAAGGCGATTTTGCCGCTTGAACGTTTGTTAAATAACCAAGCGCCAATTGTTACTGTTTCACCGACATGTTTAGGCATGTCTGAAATCATAATTTTAGTCATAGTATCCTCCATTATAGCAATTTGCTAAATAGTAACTCATTCTTATTATATACAATTCACTGAAAAAAAACGTCCTTTTTGATAAAAAAGACGTAAATTTTTGTATCTACATTAAATATTCGTAATACGTTTCCACCATTCACCTGTGTCATACATAATGTAAACATAATTAACGAGATCATTTTTCGTTGTATACGTTACTTCCCAAACAGCACCAGGTTTTTCAAGACCTAATTTCACGTGTAACACACGTTTCATATTGGGATCATTCTTTTTCGCAATCGCAATCGCTTCTTTTTCAGTCGTTCCACCTTTTAAGTGAATCGTCGAAGCTTTTTGATTCATATCATCTTGTAAAACAAATACGGCTGTTTTCTGCTTGTTTTTGTCCTCACCAATGACCGTCACGTAAGATGAATGGCCATGGTACGTATAAGAATCAGACACTGACGTTAGTTGTTTGTTTGCTAGAACAGCACGTTCCGCCTGTTTTTCAACACTATGGAAAGGTGCGTAGGCACTCCAGCCAATAATAACGACTAATACAAACGCCAGGCATACGAAAAAGATGGATAAAAATTTTAACCAATTTTTCATCTTATCACCTTATCATTTTGTTGTAAGTTCTTGTTATTGCTTATGCTTCTTCATTATACCAATCTTCCAATTGTAACACCATATGCTCTAATGGAACTTTTTCCACTTGCACGTTCGGTAGCGCTTCTATAAATTGTGGTCCGTATGATTTCGTTTCAATTCGTCTATCTAAGACGATGAAAGCACCTTTATCGTGTGAAGATCGGATTAATCGGCCGAAACCTTGCTTAAAGCGTAAAATCGCTTCTGGTAGCGATAATTTATAGAAAGAATTCAATCCTCTTGCTTGGATTGCATCTGCCTTCGCCTTAAATACGGGTTCATCTGGTGAAGTAAATGGTAAGCGCACGACAATGACAGCAGATAAAGCATCTCCTGGAACGTCGACTCCTTCCCAAAATGAATTCGTACCGAATAAAACGGAATGATCAAATTTTTGGAACATTTTCAATAGCTTCATACGACTACCAGACGATACGCCTTGCGCAAACAACATGAATTGTTCTAACTGTTCCGTTTCTTGAATTAAGAGCACGGTCTTTTTCAACATATCTTGCGATGTGAATAAAACGAAACAACGTCCATTTGTCGCGAGTACTGTCTCAACGATTGCTTGTGCGACATGCTCAATATAAATCGCTTGCGGCACACTTTGGATGTCCGGCATATCGTCTACGATATACACTTGCGCCCCTTCATAATAAGATTTAGGTGCTTGGAACTGATACAGAGGGACACTCGGTGACACGCCTAATTGTTCCGCAATAAAACGAGGATTTTTCGGTGCTGTTAATGTACCAGACGCCCAAACAATTCCCATTTGATGTCTAAACTTATTAAAGACATGCATGACCGTTTTTTTAATACTAATCGGTTTTTTCATAATTTGGATACTACCTGGCAGGCTTCTTGCATCTAACTCTAACCACATCGTATCAGAACGACGATTTTGTAAAAACAGCTGTTGCCATTCTTTATTTTTTTCTACGAGTTGATGTAGAACGTAATGCCAATCTTCGACTAACGCCTTCATAGAAGGTGCTAGTTCATCCATTTGAGCAAGCGTCGTTTCCGTTACATAATTTGCAATTGATAAGAAAGCATCAATTTGTTGACTGACTTTCGTCAATAAAGGTTGCCCAATTTGAACATTTTCAAAAGAAAATGTATATTTCATTGAACGCGTGACATTTTTAGGTAAGTTCAATGGCTTCGTCATATCTGACAACGTCCGTTCGAAAAGTTGAAGCATTTTGCGATAAGCCATCTCACACTCGATAAATTGGCGTTCATTATGTGCCACTTTACGCATTTCAACAAACCATGGATGTTCAATCGATTGGTGCGACATCGAACCTAATTGACCGAAAACGTATTTCCATTGTCGGTAGTTAAAAATGGTCTCTTCCCGTACCATCGCTGCTTGAATCATTTGATGTGCTTCATCGATAATCCAACCGTCAATTTCTTTCAAAATCGGTTTCTGGCGTTGTAAATCCGCCACGACCATCGCATGATTCGTCACGATTAAATCGGCATTTCGGCAACGATCCATTGCGCGTAAATAAAAATCAAATGCCCCTTTTCTACGCGTATCTTTAGACGTATCCGTTCGACGTACTTTTTCTAAAAATAAATGCCCGCCACCTGATAAGTTTAATTCACTTAAATCGCCTGTTTCTGTTTCTGCCAGCCATGTCGTAAATTGCATTTTAGCGAAGTTTTCATCGAATGATTCATCTTTCATTGCCATAAAATCGCTAAAACGGTCCAAATCAATGTAATGGCTCATCCCTTGCATAATTGTCGCATTCGCTGACAACTTCAAAATGCGTTCTGCTTTTGGCAGTTCTTCTTTTAAAAGTTGTGTTTGTAAATGTGTCGTATACGTACTAATGACTACTTTTTTACCTGTTTGCTGTGCATAAATTAAAGCGGGAATTAAATAAGCGAGCGTTTTTCCAATTCCTGTAGAAGCTTCTACGAGCACTTCATGTCGCTTATTTAAAGAAGCCCATACCGCATCCATCATTTGGAACTGACTTTCACGAATTTCAAATTGTTGAAAAGCATGTGAAAATAATTCTTTTTTTGCTTCGAGCGTTTCTGGATAAACGAGCATACGCGCAGGAGCTGTTTTTTTCATTTTCGGTTGCTTTTTCAATTGAATTTCTCGATACATCCTGTACCCTGTCTCGTCTGACACTTTTAATCGTTTAAGACGAATAATTTCGAATAAGAATGAGGAAAGATCGGTTTTCACTTGGAATGAACGACGATGTAATTGCTCGACTACGTGCTGTGGGAGTTGTAACAATTTTTCATAACATGCTTTTAATAAATACGCGGTCGCCAATGCATCATCATCTGCACGATGTGCTTGTTCATGTAAAATACCCAAATCCATCGCTAAATCTTGCAGCTTATAACTGTAAGAAGTCGGGAATAAAATTTTTGCGAGTTCTACTGTATCTAAACATTTCCCTTGCCATTTAGGCAGACGGCATCTTTCAAATTCCGCTTGTAAAAATGGTAAGTCAAAATCAATATTATGCGCAACAAATACCGTACCTTGAAGCTTTTCATACACTTCATACGCGAGTTCATGAAATGGCTTAGCATCTGCTACGTCTTCATTTGAAATATGTGTTAAATCTTCGATAAAAATAGGAATTTTTTGTTCTGGGTTAACGAAGGTCGTATACGTATCAACAACTTGCCAATCTTTCATAAAGACGATAGCGAGTTGAATTATACGGTCCCCTTGTTTAGAAGAATGCCCTGTCGTTTCAATGTCGACAATGGCGTAAGTTTGACTTTCCATATTTACTTCACACTTTCCGTTCTTAATATAAGACGATTTTATCACATATCGCCTATAACCACCTACAAATATAAGATGTTTCTCCTCACCTACAATGCTTGTCTGACGAAAAATCTACTTCAAGTAAAGTGCTACTCAAAATAACATCTTCATTCCGTGGCATATGCGTTTCTCTTTACAATCAAAAAAGCATTCGGCCGTTACGTATACACAACAGCCAAATGCTACTAAATAAACTATGATTCAAGCGTAATATCTGCTGAGTAGACGCGCTTTACTTCGCCATCATCTAGACGAACAGACAAAATACCTTCTTCTGAAATTTCAATCGCTTCGCCGACAAATTGCTCACGCAACGTCGTCACACGAATACGATTCCCGAGCGTACAAGAATAATTTTCCCATTCTCGTTTAATGTGCGTAAAACCTTCTGCAACATACGTTGCACTATACTGTTCTAAATATAGTAAAATACGGGCAATCAACGTCGCACGGTCAATTTCTTTTTGTGTAATCATTTGTAAAGACGTCGCAATCGTTTGCAATTCTTCTGGGAAATCGTCCATCGTATGATTTACATTAATACCGATGCCCATAATTAATGCGTTCACACGATCTGGTTCCGCCTGCATTTCCGTTAAAATACCGGTACATTTGTACCCATTAATAAGCAGATCATTCGGCCATTTGATTTCAGGTCGAACGTCTACTACATCTTCAATCGCCTTTGCAACAGCAACTGCCGCAACGAGTGTAAACTGAGGTGCTTTGTATGTAGGAACATCTGGGCGTAAAATAACGCTCATCCAAATCCCTTTTCCTTTTTCAGATACCCAAGGACGTAGCATACGTCCTTTGCCAGCTGTTTGCTGTTCACAAATAACGACAGTTCCTTCTGCAGCTCCTTCTTGTGCCAATTGATGAGCAACAGGCTGTGTAGACGCTAGTTGCTCTTCGTAGTGAATATTATGACCAAATGAAGTCGTTTGAAGGGACGCTTTAATTTTAGCTACGTCGATAATGTCCGGCATCTTTTTTAATACGTACCCCTTTTTTCGAATTGTTTCAATGACATAGCCTTCTTCTTTTAGCTGATTCATATGCTTCCAAATAGCAGTACGAGAAATCGCTAACGTATCTGCAAGTTGCTGCCCGGATAAAGGTTCTCCGGCAGCTCCTTGTAATCTTTTTAGCACTTCTAGTTTAAAATCTGCACTCACGTTCAACCCACCCTTTTATGTGTTGTTCTTCATTTTGTACACGGCCTTCTAAAATGTCCGTCACTAACTGATCTAATGCTTGTTTTAACCACGGCCCACCTTTTTGACCTGTCCATTCTAACAAATGTTTCCCGGTCACAGCGAGTTGTTGTTTTGAAGCAATTGGCAATGCTCGTTTTCTTTGAACGATCTCCTCGATAGAAATCTCCCCGTGTTCTACGTGATTGTAAATCATTACAGCTGCTTGCCAAACCGCTTGTTCTATATCGAATAAAGAGCGATTTTCTATCGGTTCATGCAATAATTCAATCGCACGTAAAACATGTTGCACAAATTGTGATTCTTTATTCGAACCACGATAAGCTTTAACGAGATTTGGATCATTTTCAAGATAACTAAACATTGCCCATCCCACTTCAGTAGACGAAGCGCTGAACGATTTCCACTGCTCTATTTTTTCAAAATTGCCGGGTACGTACGCTGCTAATGTCGTCTCCTTTAATTGCTTAAATCCGACGTACGGGTGCGCACTTCTAACAATTTGATCAAATTCTGCTTTAATACGCTCCATGGCGATAAATTGTAGATCCGAAGCGTGTACTGTCATCGCACGTAACGTTTCCTCTTCAATTGTAAAGTTCAATTTGGCACTAAAACGAACAGCCCGAAGCATACGAAGCGCATCTTCTTGAAATCGCTCGCTCGCAATTCCTACTGCACGAATTTTTTTAGCTTTTAAATCTTGTTGCCCACCAAATAAATCAACGACCTCATTGTTTAAACGCAGTGCCATCGCATTAATCGTAAAATCTCGACGTTTCAAATCTTCTGCTAAATCCGTCACAAAATTAACTTGATCCGGGCGACGATGATCCACGTACGTTCCTTCTGTACGATATGTCGTCACTTCAACTGGCTCTTTCGCATCTAACACTAAAATCGTGCCATGTTCAATTCCGATATCTACCGTCTTTTTGAAAACTTGTTTCATCTGTTCAGGTTTCGCGCTCGTCGCCACATCCACATCATGTACAGGCGCACCGAGTAGCGTATCACGTACAGCACCACCTACAACGACTGCATCAAATCCTTCGTCTGATAGCTTTTTCATTAACTCAAAAGCCGCTTCAAACTCATGAATGATCATGCTTTTTTGCCACCTTTTCATAAAGCGCTTCGTATTGTGAAACGATTTTTTCTGAACGGAATTGGTCATGTGCATGTTGAATGGCCATCTTACTAAAGGCACGTAATTTTTCATCATCTTTTAATAAAGAAATCGCATACTTCGCTGCTTTTTCCGTATCGCCTAGTTCAACGATATAACCGTTCTCACCTTCCACAATGACCTCTGGAATACCACCGATATTCGTGCCAATCCCCGGTACACCACAAGACATCGCTTCTAATAAAACGAGACCGAATGCTTCTTTTTCAGACATTAATAATTTCAAGTCACTAATAGAATACAACTCTGCTAAATTTTCTTGTCTGCCTAAAAATAAAATATCGTCTGCGAAGGCACTTTCTTTCACACGTTGCATCACTTCATGCTTTTCCGGCCCATCTCCAACGAGTAAAAGTTTTGACGGTACTTCTTCACGAATTTTTAAAAATGTTTCAACGACATCTGGTACGTGTTTCACTTTTCTAAAATTTGAAACGTGAATGACGACTTTTTCATGTTCTTGAATGCCGAAACCTTTTTTCAATTCATCATTATCACGTTTATAATATTCGCGCTCATCGACGAAATTATACACCGTTTCAATCGGTTTCTTCGTATCGATCAATTCGTACGTTTGTGCCTTTAATGAATCCGATACAGCCGTCACGACATCTGATTTTTCAATACCATATTTAATCGCTGTTTGCAGTAATGAATCGTATCCTAAAACGGTAATATCTGTTCCGTGCAATGTCGTAACAATTCCGATTTCACAGCCGCACATATCACGTGCTAACACGCCACATACCGCATGTGGAATCGCATAATGCATATGCAATACGTCTAACTCTTCCTCTTTAATAACGTCCGCAATTTTACTTGCTAATGCTAAATCATACGGAGGATATTGAAAAACTGAATAATTATTCACTTCTACTTCGTGAAAAAAAATATTTGGATACACTTTATTTAAACGAAATGGCATGCTCGACGTAATAAAATGTATTTCATGCCCTTTTTCAGCTAACATTTTTCCGAGTTCCGTTGCCATGACACCAGAACCCCCAACCGTCGGATAACATGTAATCCCTATTTTTAATTTTCTCATCCGACCAACCCTTTCTACTTCTCATTGTTGCTATTTTATCATGAAAAGAGGCCGTGTTTGCAAATAACGCAACACATGCCTCTTTTAACAGTACCATATTAATTCGTTTGAGAGGCAGTACGACGCTCTGCCAACAATCGCCAATCAATGAATCCTTGTTCCAATCCTTTAAGTAAAACTTCAGCCGTTCCCATATTCGTTGCGAGCGGTACTTGATAGACGTCACATAAACGCATCAATGCTGAAATATCCGGCTCATGCGGTTGCGACGTTAACGGGTCTCTGAAAAATAATACTAAATCCATATCATTTACGGCGATCATCGCACCAATTTGCTGATCGCCACCGAGTGGACCTGAGCGGAAACGTGTAATCTTAAGCTCTGTCGCTTCCATAATTTTTTGACCTGTCGTACCTGTCGCATAAAGTTCATGCTCTTTTAATATATTTTCATAGGCTATTGAAAATTGAACGATATCTTTTTTCTTTTTATCGTGTGCAATTAAAGCAATTTTCATCGGAAAGTCCCCTCATTAAAGTAAATTTTCTAAACCGTATACAAGCGTATCTAATGTGACTACTTTTTCAATACATAGTTTTACACCGGACATAAACGACTGACGATTGTATGAGTCGTGACGAATCGTCAACATTTGACCTTCGCCACCGAACAATACTTCTTGATGTGCTACGAGCCCTTGTAGGCGTACGCTATGAATGCGCATACCGTCGATGTCGCCACCACGAGAACCCGGAATCGTTTCGTGTTCATCTGGATGCCCTTGCTTATGTGCTGGACGGTTAGCTGCTATAAGTTGCGCTGTCTTTACACCAGTTCCGGAAGGTGCATCTAATTTTTGGTCATGATGTAATTCGATAATTTCAACGTCTGGCATGTATTTCGCTGCCTCCGCTGCGAATTTCATCATCAATACAGCCCCTACCGCGAAGTTCGGTGCAATAATCGCCCCTGTTTCGTTTTCACGTGCCAGTTGCGTTACTTCCTCTAATTGTTCATCTGTAAAACCTGTCGTACCGATGACTGGACGTACTTTATATTGTAGCAATGTTTTCGTATGTGCATAAACTGCTTTCGGTGTCGTTAAATCAACGAATACTTCTGGTTTCATTTCTTCAATTAACGTGTTTAAATTTGTATAAACTCGCACGTCATATTGCTCTGGAAATTCTTGATAGTCTACTAAATTAGAAGCGATTTCACGATGGTCTAATACCGCAACAAGCTCCATATTTTCAGCTTTCATTACAGTATGTACAGCTTCTTTCCCCATTTTACCTCGTGGACCTGCGATTGCTACTCGAATTGTCATGTTTCATTCCTCCAGTTATATGTATACCCTTTGTATAAACATTCATCACTTAAAGTGCCGTGCAATTAAGGTTGTTTTTTATAGTTAAATCAACGATAATATAGACTTATGAGCTTGCTTTCATACGGACTTACACATAGTTTACCAAAATTTTATGTTATCGTGTATGAATTACAACAAAATAAACATTAGACCCATTCGAGGAGGGGAAACGTTTGAAACTTAAAAACATTTTATTCATCATGGTAGGGGCAGCCTTGTATTCATTCGGTCTTGTCAACTTCAATATGGAAAACGAACTTGGTGAAGGTGGTCTTACCGGCGTTACCTTAATTTTATATTTCGTTTTCAATTTAGACCCTGCATTAATGAACATCCTTTTAAACATCCCGATGTTTTTAATCGGATGGAAAGTACTCGGTCGCCGATCATTTATTTACACAATTATCGGAACAGTATCTGTTTCTATATTTATTAAAATATTCCAACACTTCACTTTCCACATTGATTTACACAACGATATGTTACTCGTTACATTACTAGCTGGTGCCTTTTTAGGTGGCGGTCTCGGAATCGTCTTCCGCTTTGGCGGTACGACAGGTGGCGCCGATATTATCGCACGTGTCGCACATAAATATTTAGGTTGGGGCATGGGGAAAACACTTCTATTAATTGATGGTATCGTCATCGTCCTTTCTATGCTAACGTATTTAAACACACGTACGACGATTTATACGCTCGTTTTCGTATTTGTTTGTGCACGTGTTATCGATTTCGTCCAAGAAGGTGCATACGCTGCACGTGGTGCGTTTATTATCTCACCCCATTACGAAGAAATCTCAGCAAAAATCGCCAAACAACTCGATCGTGGTGTTACATTATTACACGGTAATGGTTACTACACACGAGAAGAAAAACGCGTCGTTTACTGCGTCGTATCTAAAAATGAACTTTTTAAATTAAAATCAATCGTTAATAGCGTCGATCCAGAAGCATTTATGTCCATTTCCGAAGTACATGATGTCGCTGGTGAAGGCTTCACATTAGATGCACAAAAGAAACCAATTCATTAAAAGAAAGTCCGAAATCTATAACGATTCCGGACTTTTTTATAGAATATGAATAAAAATTAAGGCTAGGAAAAAATCTTAGTCAATATGAAAAGACATTCACGATATTATTCAAATCGTGAATGTCTTTTTTGTCACTAGGCAACCGTTGTTCTTCATTCCAGTCGACACTTTCCGCATGCACGACTTTCATCTCCGAACAACACTTCTATCAAAAATTATAAAATGAATCAACTTATATTGCCGCTAAATTTAAAAATGATTGTGCCTTTCCTGTCTGCTATCTCGTCAAAAGTGAAAAATGAAATGGGCTTCGTTCTCATGGAAACAAATTTAAAAAAAGACGCAATACAAGAAAGTTAATTCTATAATTGCACGTAAAAATAAAGAAAGTGATGTCAAATTCGACATCACTTTCTCTAGTAGAGGCTAAAATTTTTCTTTATGCCTCCATTCAATTACGTACGATTTTAGCGGAAAGTACCGTAACCTACAATACGTTTGTTCCAATAACCGTCATAAAGATTTGAGTATTTTACTTTTTTACCTGCAGCATGAAGTAATTTATTATTACCTGCATAAATTGCTACGTGTGACACACCGCCACCTGATGTATTAAAGAACACTAAATCGCCCACTTGTAATGATGATTTAGAAATTTTTTAGATGATGCATATTGTGCACCTGAAGTACGTGGTAAAGTTTTGCCTAATGCATTTTTGTAAACATAACCAGTGAACCCTGAACAGTCAAATCCTGAAGGTCTTGTACCACCCCATACGTATGGGGTTCCTAAGAATTTTTCACCATATGCAATTGTTGAGCTAAGTGAATTCGATACTTTTTTCACCGTTTTCTTTTTAGCTACTAAATATTTACTGTTCATCCAGCCACTTTTGCCATTTACTTTCGCATACATCCAAACCGTTCCGTTTACTGAACGTTTTTTCGTAACACTTACTTTTTTACCATTTTTTAAAGTTTGGACTTTTTTAGATTTAACTGAGTATGATTTACGCATATTCAAAGTACCATCACTTGAGTATACATATTTCGTTGCTTTATATTTAACTGTTGTTGCTGCTTTTGCTTCTAAAGAAGAAGCTCCTGGTAGTGAAACAGCTGTAGTAGCAACACCTGTAAATCCAATTGTTAATGCTGCTGCGATCGCAGCCGTCTTCGCTTTAAAATTTGTAAAAGTCATGTATTGTTCTCCATTCATCAATTTATTTTTATATTTAGTATGTATTTTTTAATTTCTTTGTAAGTTGTTTCTTAACTATTTTCTATATTAACCAATAAACAATACGATATGTGGTCAATTCAATGACAATCATGTAACAAAAATAATACAAATCAATTCAATGGAACATTTTATAGCATTTTTTATTAAATATTTTCGATTAAAAGAAGATTGATGTTCTTTCGAGCAATTCCACTAATTTATTTCATGTTAAAAAAATGTATTCAATCCTATCTATTTATTTTTTTATGTAGTATTACTTCCAATTTGCCTCTTTCAGCGTATACTTTCCTACAAAATTAGTTAGTTTATTACAAAAAGATGTCATAAATACGTTGCCAACAAAAAAGATTCGAAATCATAATTGATTTCGAACCTTTTTGAAACTTGCTTAATCGTTGTTATTGCCACCTAATCCTGTATACATCAAAATTAAACGTAATAACTCCATGACAGCAGTTGCTGCAGCTGCGACGTATGTAAGAGCCGCTGCTGTTAATACTTTTTTAGCTGCTGGTTCTTCCTCGTTACGAATAATACCTAGTGTGACGACTTGGTTCATCGCTCGTTTCGAAGCGTCAAACTCAACTGGTAATGTAACGACTTGGAAAAGCACACCAATTGCTAATAAAACAATCCCTACGAGCATAAGTGGTTTGATTGTTGCAATCATCCCAATCATAATAAAGATCCATGAAGCATTGGATGAAATATTTGCAGCTGGTACTAACTTAGAACGTAACGTTAAAAACGTGTACGCTTCTTTATGTTGGATTGCGTGACCACATTCATGGGCCGCAACCGCCGTACCTGCTACAGAAGCATAATCATAGTTTGAAGCTGATAAGCGAACGACGCGATCAGATGGATCGTAGTGATCTGATAATACACCTTCTACGCGTTCTACTCGTACATCTTCCAAACCATTCATATCTAAAATACGACGGGCAACTTGTGCACCCGACATATTGGATGTCGAAGCTACTTCTGAATATTTTTTATACGTTGACATGACTTTTCGTTGCGCATAAATTGGCAAGAGTAATAACACGACAAAATAAATAATCATTAAACCGATTGACAAAGTTGTTCTCCCTCCTTTATTTCTATGTTATCCCTATTGTATAAGGGATTTGCACTACCTCGCAACTAATAACCTCCGGCGATAAACATAAATCGCTAATGCGATGCACATAATCGATAACCAAAACGTAAAATACCCAATTTGTGGTTTAAATTCATTGAGCATACTATAAATAGGCATTTGGTCAAATACGTAATCCATCATTTCATTATGTACGGCGATTACGGCTGTAATGCAAATGTGGAACCAGTTAAAATCATATTTCGACACGTATAGCACTGCTTGCAATGCCATTAAGAAATGACTGGCGATGAGCATATAAGCACTCGGGTCGACATCTCCACCTAATTGGTAAATGGCTAAACCATTCATACAAACCGCCCAAAGACCGTATTTAATATTCGTGACGAAAGCGAGCGCTTCAAACAATCTGAAATGACGCTTGAAAAGCCATCCGATAATTGCAATGCTAAAAAAGAGCGTGGCGTTCGGACTATCTGGTACGAACGGCCAATAGTACCAAGCCGTTTGTTCCAATTGCCAGCTATACCATATGTACCCGTAAATCGATCCTCCAATATTAATCATTAAAAGAATAATTAAAAACCATTTTGCAAATAACAAATTTTTAATGTGTTGCACATTTTCCCCTCCCTTCTTTACTATTATATGGTACGAATAAGTGTAAGAACGATGTCTTTTTATAAAAAAAGAGTACTTCTAATCAAAATGAAGTACTCTTCTCTCTTAAAGTTTATATGCGCTACTTTACGCTTTCGCTTGCAAGTCGTTCAATAAAGTCGTCAACGTCATGAATGTTTCTTTATCTCCTGCATCAAGTGCCGCATCAATTTCTGCAACGAGTTTATCATGTTGGAAAGTATATACACTTTCCGATAAAATTTGATGTGCAATTTTTTTATCTTCTGAAGAAATTTGCATATACGTCGGAATAAAAGGATTTTCTTCCAATACGGACATATATAATTCCGTCGGAGGCTGTTTCGGGAAGTTTAATTGGATAAATACATCTTCTTCCGCATTCATTCGTAAATCATGAAATGATTTTTCAGGATCTGCCGTTACAACATTTCCTTTATAAAAACGAAATGGAATGCCATCAGATTCAGTCGTAGAAATGACGAGCGCTCTCGGACAAAAATGAGCATCTTCTACGAAATGAACGTGGCTTAAGATTGCGTCATCTCCTACGATGTAATTTAAAATCCATACACATTCTCTTCTTTTCAAATCATATCGTTTTAAAAACCATCGAATGAATTGCTTTTTATCTTTATTTGAAATCGATGTTTCCATAGTACTTCACACCCTCCAATAAAATGTCTTACAGTGTTTCGAAGCGACTTATCAAATCAATCCACTGTTGTTCTTCTGGTTGCAATACATTTAATTTTTTCGCTATTTCTAATGCTTTTGCGTGTTGACCATCTTCTAATAGGAAGTAAACGTATTTTTCTAAGAAATCTACATCCTCATCATGATCGCGATAGGCAATCGTATAATGTTTGCCCGCTTCCTCGTACTGTTCTAAACGGTCATACGATTCTGCAGCAAATGTTGAAAGTGTAGACCAATCAAAGTCGTCTTTGTGTAACCCTTCAACGATTTCAATAATTTCTTCGTCACGCTCTTTCGTCGATAACATCGAAACGAGTGTTAATACCGCTTCCATATATTCTGGATCTAAAGCAATTGCTTGACGAAGGAATGCTTCTGCATCTTCCGGTTTATTATTTTTAATCGCCATTTTCCCAGCGAATAAATACAATTCTTTATCATATTCATCCCTAGTAATACCCTCTTTAATTACTTCCAACGCTTTTTTATTATTTTCTTGCATCGCATAGCTTTCGGCTAATAATAAATACGCAGCAAAGTAGTCTGGATCAAATACTTTTAAGTCTTCTAAATGACGAATGGCTTGTTCATATTGTTCTGATTGGAACGCAGAATATGCAGCACCAAACAATAAATCTGGGGATGTTGTGTCTTTTAATGCATGTCCATAATAATGCAATGCTTCTTCGTAAGAGCCCGCTTGGCGGTGTACTTCTGCTAAACGTTCGATAATACGAATACCCGCAACTTCTTTTTCAGTCGCATACACTTCTTCATAAAGTCGTGCCGCTTCTGATAAACGTCCCATTTCCATCATTAACTCGGCTTTAGCGAATAAAAGTAATGGCTCTTTCGGTAATAAATCAAGTGCTACATTAATTTGTCGTTCTGCCACTTCATATAAACCTTGCATTTGATAGTAATCCGCAAGCGCTAATAAAGCTTGTGGGTACTCATCAGCAGTAGTTGGAACATCCATTAATAATTCTAACGCTTCATCTTCTTGTTCTAGTTCCATTAAAACGGTCGCGCGGTCGATTTTCAACTGTGCTTCATTTGGGAATAAGTAAACTAAATGTGCATAAATTTCATCTGCTTGTTTCATATATCCAAAATTCATTAAATAGTCGGACATTTCATATTGCTCGTTTGCATCGGCAGATACGAGTAAATCTTCAATCGCATGATGTAATGCGTGTAAATCGCCATTGTGAATAGCGTCAATAATCGGTTGTTGCGTGTTCATTATTCTTCACCTGATTCTACGAAATTTGTCATTCTTTTATCCTACATGACAACTTTATAATGTACAAGAAAAATGCATTGAAAAAAGAAGGGAGTACAGCGGATTCACTGCCTCCCTTCTCATTACATTAACGCATTTAAATCGTTGAAAAACGTCGGATACGATACGGCGATGCAATCTGCATCATCTAACGTAACCGCCTCTTCTGTTAAAAGCGCTGCAATCGCACCCATCATACCAATCCGATGATCGCCATACGTATGAAGTAACGCGCCTCGTAAAGGTGTCGGTCCTTCGATAATCATGCCATCGTCTGTCGGCTGAATTGATGCACCTAATTTCGTTAACTCCGCAACGACCGCATCAATTCGATTCGTTTCTTTCACTTTTAATTCTTCTGCATTTTGAATAATCGTCGTTCCTTCTGCTTGCGTCGCAAGTAAGGCAATAATCGGAATTTCATCAATCAATCGTGGAATGACTGCGCCGCCGATTGTCGTTCCTTTTAACGGTGCATTTTTCACGACAATTGTTCCCGTTGGCTCTGCTGCATTCTCATCATCAATCGTAATCGTTAAGTTTGCCCCCATCGCTTCAAGTGCTTCAATAATACCTGTACGCGTCGGGTTCAATCCAACATTTCGAAGCGTAATTGTACTATTTTGTGCAAGCGCACCCGCTACTAGGAAAAAGGCTGCCGATGAAATATCTCCTGGCACAGAAACATGAGTCGCCGTTAGTTGCTGGCCTCCTTCGAAAGAAATAACACCGTCTTTTACTTCAATCTGTGCACCGAACTGACGAAGCATCCGTTCCGTATGGTCACGAGATGCCTCTTCTTCTCGAACAATCGTCGTTCCTTCTGCATTCAATCCTGCTAACAAAATCGCCGACTTCACTTGTGCACTCGCTACCGGCATTTTATAATCAATCGGTGTTAATTTTTTCCCTTGAACAGCGAGTGGTGTATATTGCCCGTCTGCTCGTCCTGTAATGTGTGCGTTCATTTCACGTAATGGCTGAATAACACGTTTCATCGGGCGTTTACCAATTGAAGCGTCTCCATTTAAAATAGCATGCACGTTTGAACCGGCTAATACCCCTAACATTAAGCGCGTCGTCGTTCCCGAATTTCCTGTATATAAAATGTCCTTCGGTTCTTCCCACGCATGCATGCCAGCACTTTTGACGGTTACATTCGTTCCATCAAGCGCAATGTCGACGCCGAGTTTACGGAAACAATCAATCGTACTTAAACAATCATCCCCGAGTAAAAAACCTTCAATCGTCGTTTCACCTTTCGCAATTGCTCCGAACATAACAGAACGGTGAGAAATAGATTTATCACCAGGCACTGTGATGTCACCGTGTAAAGCCGGACGTTTAAATTGTAATGTTTTGGATGTCATTTTATTTCCTCCTACTTATGCAATGTAAAATTCGTAAGAGCTATGCTGCTGCAAACAATTTACAGCACGTGTTCGATCTTCTTCACAGCTAAAACTAATAACTAAAATACCAAAAACGTCTTCACGCGTTTCGACGATACGAATATTCGTAATACTAATTTGATCTTCAGCTAAATAAGCTGTTATTTCGGCAATACTACCCGGATGGTCAGGTACGTCTACGTATAAATCGTACGTAGAGAACATCGCACCTTTCGTTAAAGGTAGCTCATCTCGAAACTCTTTTGCGTTTGCAAAAAAAGCTTTAATTTCTACTTCGCTATCTCGTTCAATAATTTGTTCTACACGATTCATCTCACGTTGCCAGCGATGTAGTTGTTCTAAAATATGTGATTTATTTTGTTGTACGATATCGCTCCACATTTGTGGATTAGAAGCAGCAATGCGCGTCATATCACGATAACCACCTGCAGCCAGCTGTTTCGTTAGTGGATTCACTGCGTTTTCATCTGACAATTGATGCACGAGCGATGCGGCAATAATATGTGGAAAATGCGAAACAATCGATGTCATATGGTCATGTTCATTCGCATTCACGACCATCAATTTAGCATTCGTCAATTTCAATAAATCGTACAATTGTGCCACTTTTTGCTCCGCTTCACTAGCAAGTGGCGTTAGCATATAATACGCATTTTCAAACAAAATAGGCTTTGCAGCAAGAATACCACTTTTATGCGAGCCTGCCATCGGATGCCCTCCGATGAACGTAATACCTTGCGCACGTAGTTCAGCAGCTTTTTGCATAATTAATCCTTTTGTACTTCCCGTGTCCGATACGATTAAATGAGATGGGACTTTCCACGTTTTCAAACGTTCCATCCATTGTAGCGTTGCATTCACAGGTGTTGCAAAAATACAAATATCAACTTGTTGAATCGCTTCTTCTGGATTTGTCGTCGTTTCATGTACGACACCTAACACTTTTGCACTTTGAAGAGTATTTTCATTCGTATCAAAACCGACCACCACATTTTGTGATGATTTTTGTAGAGCGAGTGCAATCGAGCCACCTATTAATCCGAGCCCTACGATTAGGATTTTTTGTCTCAAACGAGTACGCCTTTCGACGCTAAAATCTCTTCAAGTTGTGCAAGTAATCCTGCATTTTGTTCGGCTGTCCCAATCGTCACACGTAAATAATTCGGTACACCAAGTGCCGCACCGCTACGTACGATGTAGCCACGTGTCATTAACTCTTGGAATACTTCATTACTATCTGCTTTAATTTCGAATAAGATAAAGTTCGTGTTACTTGGGTAGTAATCTAATTGATGTTTCTCACAGAAGGCAACATACTGTTTTCTACCTTCATCATTAATTTGACGACATTTTTCAATATACGTTTGATCTTCAAGTGCAATTGGAATAATCGCTTGTGAAATGACTGTGTTGTTAAATGGTGCACGAACAGGCTCTAATTTTGATAAAAGAGACTGTTGACCAATCGCATAACCAACACGGAAAGCGGCTAAACCATATGCTTTCGAGAACGTACGCATTAATAAAACATTTTCATGCTTTTTGAATAGTGGCAATGTGTCTTGATATGTAGGATCTGTTACGTATTCGATATACGCTTCATCGAGTACGACTAATACATCGTTCGGTACTTTTTCTAAAAAACGTTCAATCGCAGCGTTCGGTGTCACACCGCCTGTTGGATTGTTCGGACTACATACCCAAACGACTGCTGTTTTTTCATCAATGGCATCGAACATTGCATCTAAATCGTGCTCGCGTTTTTCGTTTAATGGAATTTCGCGAACTTCTGCCCCTTCAATCACAGCATTTAATTTATATTGTGAAAAAGTAGGGCTTGCCATAACGGTATTCGTGTCTGGCGATAATAAAGAGCGGCTAATGATACTAATGATTTCATCTGAACCATTGCCGAATAATACTTCTTTTTCTGAAATGCCCACATGGTTCGCAACAGCTGTACGCATCGTTTGTGCATAACCATCTGGATAAAGTGCAAAATTAAAATCATTTTCACGTAAAAATGCGGCTACTTTTGGAGAACAGCCAAGTGGATTTTCATTCGAAGCTAGTTTTGTAATTTCAGTTAAGCCAAATTCTTTTTTTACCGCTTCAATCGGTTTCCCCGGTTCGTATGCTTTTAGTCCTTTAATCGTTTCTTTCCATTTCATCAAAAATCGCCTCTTTATCTTATTTATTCACTAAATCAGGTCTTAATTTCACTGCATCGTTCAAATAAATATGTTGTATTTCTTTTTGACTCACGTCAGTTTCAACATGTACCATTAAGCGAATACAAAGTGGAAGTGCCCCTTCTACGTCCATTTCATGCATGCACATAACCGGAACGTAATCCCAACCTTCGTAAGTACGAACGGCGCGTGCTGGGAAAGCACTCGTAATATCTGGCGTCGTCGTAGCAATAACAGAAGATACGCTATCGGCAGTCACATTATTCGCTTCAATAATAGCTTGTAAAAGCTTCGTCGTTTCAACTAAAATTTCATCTGCATCATTTTGCTTGATCGTAATCGCACCACGAATTCCTCGAATCATTGCGTCACCTCCTGTAATAATCGACGTAAACGTACATCTGTTTCACGTGCCTCGTCTGCCGAAATCGTTTGAACGAACGGTTCTCCTACGCGTCTTAGTAAGACGAATTGAAGTTGACCGAATTCAACTTTTTTATCTTTCATCATATACGTTAATAATTCATCGAATGTAAAATTCGAAACGGCTTCAAATGGATAATCACTTTGACGTGCAAAAGTGAGCATTTTTTTCGTGAAACTATGATCTAATTCTCCGTAATTTTCACTGAGTAATAGCGCATAAATAATCCCAATCATCACCGCTTCACCGTGTGCCACTTTCCCAAATCCAGATGCTGCCTCAATGGCATGTCCATACGTGTGACCGAAGTTTAAAAACTTACGTACCGAATGTTCTTCTTCGTCACGTTTTACGATGGATGCTTTCACTTGAATTCCTTTTTCTAAATGACTTTCTAATACGTGCCCTTTAAAATCGTACACCGTATGAGCGAGCAATTGTGAAAGCCACTCGTCATTTGAGATTAATGCATGTTTCACTGTTTCAGCCATACCCGAACGCACTTCTCGTTTCGGCAATGTCGTTAAAAAGTGAATGTCATACAAAACAGCTTGTGGTTGATAAAATGCACCGATCATATTTTTACCGAGTGGATGATTAATCGCTGTTTTCCCACCAACTGCTGAATCATGCGCTAAAATCGTCGTCGGAATTTGTACGAATGGGATGCCCCTCATATAACTTGCTGCTACAAAGCCAACTAAATCCCCGACTGCCCCGCCACCCAAAGCAAATAACATCGTTTTACGCGTTGCTTTTTGCTCTAGTAAATACGTTTGGACATTCATATAATTTTCAAATGTTTTACATGCCTCACCTGCCGGCATCACATGCACTTGATGTTCAAATGGAAAATTTTTTTCAAAATAATCTTGATGATAGTGCCAAACATTTTCATCGGTTAACATGATTAATTGATCTGCATGTTCTATTTTTTCTTTAATAGACTGAAGTGCTTCAGTCAAATGACGCTCCCCAATCGATACCTCGTATGAATGTGAAGGCGTCTCTATTGGAATAATCATTTGTTAAAACTCCTTCGCTACTTGACGCATTTCTTCAATTTGTTTTTGTAATTGTGGTAGTTGATCCGCATGGAATTGATCTAAAATCGCTTTTGCAATTTCAAATGCAATCACATTTTCTGCTACGACAGAAGCTGCTGGTACAGCACAAGCATCACTTCGTTCTACACTCGCTTTAAACGGTTCTTTCGTTTCAATATCAACAGATTGTAGTGGTTTGTATAATGTCGGAATTGGTTTCATCACGCCACGTACGACAATCGGCATACCCGTTGACATACCGCCTTCTAAACCACCTAAGCGGTTCGTACGACGCGTATAGCCTTTTTCTTCATCCCAAATAATTTCATCATGAACTTGAGAACCAGGTACGTGTGCCGCATCAAATCCAATACCGAATTCAACACCTTTAAATGCGTTAATCGATAGCATCGCTTGCGCTAATTTACCATCTAATTTACGGTCATAATGTACGTATGAACCTACACCTGCAGGCATACCTTCCACGATAACTTCTACGATACCGCCAATTGAATCACCGGCTTTTTTCGCTGCATCAATCGCTTCAACCATTTTTTCAGAAGCTTGTGCATCTGCACAGTAGCAAGCATCTTCTTCAATAATTGTACGAATTTCTTCGACTGTTTTTCCTTCCGTTGTTTGTGCGTTCGCTACGACGCCACCAATTTCTGTTACGTGTCCAACAACGCGGATTCCAAGTTGTTCTAAAAGAACTTTTGCAACAGCACCTGTCGCAACACGTACCGTCGTTTCACGAGCTGACGAGCGTTCTAAGATGTTTCGTAAATCACGGTGACCGTATTTAATGCCTCCGACTAAATCGGCATGTCCAGGGCGTGGACGTGTAATTTGACGCTTCACTTCTGTTGGATCAATATCTTCTGGAAGTGGTTCAGCACCCATAATTTTCGTCCAATGTGTCCAATCATCGTTCGTAACGACTAACGCAATCGGTGAACCGAGCGTTTGTCCGTGACGAACACCTGATGTAATCTTAACTGTATCTGTTTCAATTTGCATACGACGACCACGACCATGTCCCCCTTGGCGTCTTTTCAATTGATGATTAATTTGTTCTGCTTGTAGCGGTAACAATGAAGGAAGCCCCTCAATAATCGTTGTTAATTGCGGTCCATGTGACTCGCCTGCTGTTAAATATCTCATTTGATACTTTCTCCCTTCAACGCGTTAAATTATATGTTTTTCACTATAACATATTTTCCGAAAAATACATTGTTATTTATTATTATACACATAAATAAACTGAAATTTTTAATAATTTACTATTATTGTTCATTACTTCAGAAAAGTAA
>NZ_HE611064.1:340214-512992 GCF_000285595.1 Kurthia senegalensis
TACGAACAAATAAAGAAGCTTTTTTAAAATTATGATTTTTCGATAGAAAAATGTATCTTCGATTTCAAAGTCATAGCGACTTGGATTAAATATTTGTTCTGTACTTCCAACGAATAAAACGCCACCTGGTCGAAGTGCTTTACTAAATTCCGCATAAATTTGATCTTTCGCTTCTTCTGTAAAGTAAATCATCACATTACGGCAAACGATTAAATCTAAATTATTTTCATAGCGATCTTTGAGTAAATTGTGATTTTTAAACGTCACGCATTTTTTAATATCCTCAGACACTTTAAAGAATGAACCTTCTTGTGTGAAATATTTTTGTTTCATCATAGGCGGTACTTCTACTAAAGATCGTTCTGGATAAATCCCTGTCTTCGCTTTCGCAATCGCATTCGTATCTAAGTCTGTCGCTAAAACCTGAACTTGGGATAGTGGCATATGTTTTGAAAGTACCATCGCAAGTGAGTAAGGTTCTTCTCCTGTGGAGCAAGCTGCACTCCAAACTTTTAGCTGTTGTCGCTCTTTCAAAAGACGTGGAAAGATTTTTTCATCGAGTACTTCCCATCGTTTTCCGTTACGATAAAATTCGGACACATTAATCGTCATTCTATCTAAAAATTCATCTAGTAAACGCGGATCGGTTTGAATAGCTGCTAAAAAATCAACGAAGTTTTTAAATCCCTTTTTTTCATATAAAGACGTTAATCGACGTTTCATTTGTGCTTCTTTGTATAAAGCTAAATCAATTCCCGTTTTTTGTTTAATACCTGCAACAAACTGTTCATAATCTGTCATATCGCTTCGAATCCTCTCCCTAAAGTCCTATGACTATTATACGCTATACGTTCATAAAAAAATAGATTGAGCTTTAATACATCACGTATTTCAACAAAAAAGGCTACCCATAATGGATAGCCTTTCACTAACTTAAAATTAGTGTAATTCGTTTTCGTTGAAGAATAAACCAATTTCACGTTCAGCTGAAGCTAATGAGTCAGAACCGTGGATTACGTTGTGAGATACTGTAGTTGAGTAATCGCCGCGGATTGTTCCAGGAGCTGATTCAGCAGGGTTAGTAGCGCCCATCATAAGACGTGCTACAGAAATAACGTTTTCGCCTTCCCATACCATTGCGAATACAGGACCAGAAGTGATGAATTCTACTAATTCACCGAAGAATGGACGTTCTGCATGTTCTGCGTAGTGTTTTTCAGCTAATTCTTGAGAAATAGTCATAAGTTTAGCACCTTTAAGTACGAAACCTTTACGTTCGAAACGGTCTACGATATCACCAACTAATTGACGTTTAACGCCGTCTGGTTTTACCATTAAAAATGTTTTTTGGATAGCCATGTTTAAATTACACTCCTTCAAGTTATATACAGGTTTTAAACCTATTTTAAATAGTATCATTGAATACATGAAGTTTCAATGAAATTTAAGCTCGAAAGCCTTAAAATTTACGTTTTCCCATGTATAAAGCAATATCTTTCAACGATTTTTTCGCTTTATGGTCTGGTAACGCTTCAATTTCTTTCAATGCTTTATTTAAATACAAATCACTAACATGCTGCGCACGACGAATAGCTTCTGACTTTCTCATCATACGCAACATTTCTTTGCGCTCGACTTCTGTCATAGAACCGTCAATCGCTTTTTGCATTAACGGACGAATTTGAGGTTCTTCTTTTGCATACAATGCTGGCAACGTGACATTTCCTTGCAATAAATCGCTTCCAGCCGGTTTCCCTAATTTTTGATCCGTTGACGTAAAGTCTAAAATATCGTCAATAATTTGGAAACTCATACCGACATAGTAACCAAACCGTTCTAAATGCCAAGCAGTACGCTGATCAACACCTGCAGCGATTGCCCCTAGTCGACAACTCGATGAAATTAAAATCGCCGTCTTTCTTTTAATGCGACGGAAATAATCGCGCAAGTTTTGATCCAATGCTCGTTTATCCTCAATTTGAATAATTTCACCGATGCAAATTTCAACCATCGTTTTTGACAATACGTGATGTGCTTCCACATCTTGTACGTACGTCATATGTTCCAATGCTTTCGCAAAAATGAAGTCCCCATCATACATGGCAATTCGATTGTTAAATTGCGCTTTAACTGTCGGACGTCCTCTTCGCATTTCTGAATTATCAATGACATCGTCATGTACTAGCGAACCCATATGTATAAGTTCTAACGGTACTGCCACATGCTTAATATTTTGGATATCATATTGTCCGAACTTTGCCGCTAACAAAACAAACACAGGACGAATACGCTTTCCTCCAGCTTTTAATAGATGTAAAGAAGCTTCATTCAGAAAGTGTGAAGACGAGCCCACCGCTATTTCTAATTCTTTTTCGATGACATCAATATCTGACTTTAGATCAGCATAAAGCATTTTTAGCTTCATCTTTTCCACTTGAATACCTTCTCCCGCCTATTGTTTTTTGTAGCCGATATGCACAGCTGCAGCGCCACCACTATATTTTTTAAATGTGACATTTTGTAATCCTGCTTTTTCGAACATTTTTTTCAATTGTTTCACGCCTGGGAATACGTCTGCTGACTCTTGAAGCCATGAATATTCTTTATAACTTTTCGCAAATATTTTACCGAATAGCGGCATGATGTAATGGAAATAAAAGCGGAATAATTGTCGATACCCTGGAATTTCAGATTGAGACGTTTCAAGACAAACAACTTTGCCACCTGGTTTTACGACACGATTCATTTCACGTAATGCTTGTAAGTAATCTGGTACGTTCCTTAAACCAAATCCAACTGTTACGTAATCAAACGTATTATCCTCAAATGGTAATTCCATCGCATTCCCTTGTAGTAAAGTAACATTCGGCATATCTTTTGTTTTTTCAATTCCGACGTTCAACATGTTTTGACTAAAGTCTAAACCGTATGCTTCGCCTGTAGGTCCAATTGCTTCTGCCATCGCAATTGTCCAGTCCGCTGTCCCACAACAAACGTCTAATGTTTTAGACCCTGGTTGCACTGCCATACGAGCCATCGTGTCTTTACGCCATAATTTGTGCAATTGAAAACTAATTACTGAATTCATTGTGTCATAGTTTCCTGAGATATTTTCAAATACTTCGTGTACGCGTTGTTCTTTTGTTTGTGCCATATTTGTCACCCTTCTCTCAATTAGTTATTAACGTGTGTTTGAATGCGACTTACAATGCAGTTTTTCACATCATCATGCAATAATGGAGAAGTAGAAACAACTTTTTCATACGTCGTAGCTAGCGTTTGAAGTTCATTACGTAATTTCGCTTCTAAACCATCTTCATTGAAGGCACTTATAAAGCGAGTTTGTTCATCCGTCTTGCAACTGTCTAGTTCTTTCGCAAGTCTTTGGATTAACAACCCGTATCGTGCAAAAACACTATACTGTTCGAAAGCAAAGTGTTCGAAAAATTTTTGAATTGATTCCGTTTCAATCACTTCGAGTGCATGGAGTGCATCTTGTAATTGTACGTGAGACGTTTCGTAAAATTTTGTTTTTTCTTCGCTAATTGTTGCAACCGCTTCCGTAATCGAACGAATGAGTAAAACGTCTCCTACTTGCGCAAGCGTCGCATAGTACATGCCACTATATAAATCTCCAGCCAGTACAGTTAACTGTTGAGACTTAGATGTTGCATCATGTTCTTCGATTAAATCATGTGTATTTAATGCCGCCATATTCATCGCAATTGCTTCTGCAGCAAGGAGTGTAGAATCGTTTGATTTTTCACCATTCAGAAAAGGAAGCAGTAAATACATGATCTCATCATCTGAAACCACTGGTTGACCTGTATATTCAAGGAGTGTTCTATGATGCAATTTAGTGAAAATATTTTGTTTAAACTGAGCTACTTTTTGTTTGATAGTTGTTGCAATCATAAAATTTCTCCATTCAATTTGTTTCCGTGAAACTATTTTTTAGAGCCGCTATGCATAATTCCGTGAGCTGTTTGAATTTCAGCTTTGCCGCGAATTTTCATCGCCGACGTATTTTCTGTAAATTGAGCAATCATCACTTCACCTTGGTCAAGCTTTTCTGAGTGATGAAATTTCGTATCGTCACCACGTGTTAAGCCGATTACGTGAACGCCATCTTCTTCTGCACGAATAACGACGTATTCATTTTCTGCCATACTATTCGACTCCTTTTTACATAAAATTTTCTCTCTTAATCATATCATAAACATACTCGCATTTTAAGACATTTGGATGAATGATAGAATTTCTGAACGCTTCACATCATCCGTTTCGAAAATACCTTTCGCGACAGATGTAATCGTTTTAGCACCCGGTTTTTTAATTCCTCGCATCGTCATACACATATGCTCTGCTTCAAGGAGTACGTAAACACCTTTTGGATTTAATTTTTCTTGTAATACTTCGGCTACTTCCGCAGTAATACGTTCTTGTAGTTGCGGACGACGCGCAACCGTATCAACGGTACGTGCCAATTTACTTAATCCAGCAACGACACCATCTTGTGGAATATAGGCTACGTGTGCTTTCCCGTAAAAAGGTACTAGGTGATGTTCGCACATTGAAAAGAAAGGAATATCTTTCACAAGAACAACTTCATCATGCCCTTCGTGAAAAACTGTTTCAAAATATTCACGTGCATCCGTATGTAGTCCTGCAAACATTTCTCCGTACATTTTTGCTACGCGATTTGGCGTATCTAGTAAGCCTTCACGATTTGGATCTTCCCCAACTGCTTCAAGAATCATCGTTACGGCTTCTTTTATTTTATTTAAATCTACTTGTTTATTATTTTCTGTCGTATTCGTCAAAGTCTCGTTCCTCCAAATAAAAGCAATGCATTTCTCTTCCTAGATGTTAGCATAACGACGCCTTTCACGCAAAGATTGTAAAGGTAATAATAGGCTTTTTCACACGTTTTTTTCATGAAACAGGAAAGAGGCTACCATCAAGCTGAATAATCCAGCTAAATGGTAGCCTCTTTCCCCCATACTTTACAAAAAAAGAACAGCTATACAGCTGTTCTATGTAATGCACGAAATTATGCTTTAACGGCATCTTTAAGTGCTTTACCTGGTTTGAAAGCAGGTACTTTGCTTGCAGCGATTTCGATTTCTTTACCAGTTTGTGGGTTACGACCTTTACGAGCCGCGCGTTCACGCACTTCAAAGTTACCAAAACCGATTAGTTGTACTTTGTCGCCTTTTGCAAGAGCGTCTTGAATTGTTTCGAAAACAGCTTCAACAGCTTTGCTTGCATCTTTCTTAGAAAGTTCTGAAGCTTCTGCAACAGCATTTACTAGTTCTGTTTTGTTCATACTAGTCACCTCCTCTCAAGGAATGTGCGAAATCATGTAAAAAGATTATCACACTCTCTTATTGCTATGCAACCATATTTATACTCCTTTTACCAACTTTGAGCAACTTTAAGCCTTATTTGTGAAAAATAGACCTTTTAACCTATCAAAACCATTGATATAACAGCATTTATAACAAAAATTAATTGTTTTTTATACACATTTTACATCCCGATATTTTTCCTTTATTTAGGATATTTCAACATTTTATATCACTCGTATTACCTTCAATATATTTTATTCATTTATTCGTGAATGGCTATTCATTTTCTTTTTTAATGAGCGAACAAACGTTTTATTTTTCATTATTCATCTGATTAACGAATTTTATTTTACTTATAAATAAAAATGTTCGTATTTATTTTTCACGTATATTATATACTTTCTTAATGAATCGCTTATTTTAACAGGATTTCACTAAAAATGCGAAATAAAATTTTTTTGAACGTTCGATTTTTTTATATGCGTGAAAAATATATACTTCATCTCTTCGCAAATATACATATAAAATAAGTCAATATGCTTATTAAAAATAATAAAATAAAGTTAAAAAAAATAGTAAAAGGAGAAAAATCTCCTTTTACTATTTTGTATTATTCATATTATTTTGTGTTATACGTTGCATCTAATTCTTGTTTTTTCATACGAAGCATTAATGATTCAACGGTTTCTATAGGTTCTTGATCTTCAAATAATACACGGTACAATGCACCTGCAATCGGAAGTGCTACCTCGTATTTTTCAGAAAGTTGATGTGCTGCTTTTGCAGTACGTACCCCTTCAACGACCATCCCCATTTTTTCAAGGATTTCATCTAATTTTAAACCTTCACCAAGCATATAACCTGCACGGTAGTTACGTGAGTGAATAGACGTACACGTTACGATTAAATCACCCATTCCTGTTAAGCCCATAAACGTTAAAGGATTGGCACCCATTTTAACGCCTAATCGCGATATCTCTGCTAAACCACGTGTAATAAGTGCCGCTTTTGCGTTATCGCCGTAGCCGATTCCATCAATAACGCCTGCTGCTAATGCAATGACATTTTTCAATGCCCCACCAATTTCAACACCGATTACATCTTGGTTCGTATACACACGGAAATAACTGTTCATAAATAAATCTTGAACACGCTCAGCAGCCTCAATATTTTCACATGTCGCCGCTACAGTCGTTGGATGATGCTTCACGACTTCCTCAGCGTGACTTGGACCTGATAATACAACTAAGTCTTGAACCATTTCAGGAGCTAATTCTTCACGCATTAATTGCGAAATACGTAGTAATGATCCTGGTTCAATCCCTTTTGATACGTGTACAAATAATTTCGGACGATCAATTGCCGCCATAATTTTTTGACACGTTTCACGAATTCCTTTTGTCGGTACAGCCATAACAATTACATCTGCATGCTTAACAGCTTCTTCAATCGAACTTGTCGCTTTTAACGTACTTGATAATGTTACTTCAGGCAAATACTTTTTATTCGTATGTTGCTCATTAATTTCTAAAGCTTGCTCTTCACGATGAGACCAAATTAACGTTTGTTGTTTGTTTTCATCTAATACTGTTGCAAGTGCCGTTCCCCATGAACCTGCACCAAAGACCGTTACTTTTTCCATCTTAATCGCCCCTCTTAATCTCGATTACGCGTAATAATACGAATAGGTGTTCCTTCAAAATCAAACGTATCACGAATACGGTTTTCTAAGAAACGTTCGTACGTAAAGTGCATTAGTTCTGCATCATTTACGAATACAACAAATGTCGGAGGTTGAATGGCAACTTGTGTTCCATAATAAATACGTAAACGACGACCTTTATCTGTTGGCGCTGGATTACGGGCAATCGCATCCATAATCACTTCATTTAGAATACTTGATTGAACACGCATCGTATGGTTAGCATGTACACGGTTAATAACTGGTAACATATCATGTACACGTTTCCCTGTTTTCGCTGATGTGAAAACAATTGGTGCATAATCTAAGTAAACGAATTGTTCACGAATTTCTTCGATTTTTTTGTTCATTGTTTTTTCATCTTTGATGACAGCATCCCATTTGTTCATCACGATAATAATTGCTTTCCCTGCTTCATGCGCATAACCAGCAATTTTCTTATCTTGTTCTTGAATGCCTTCTTCACCATTTAAAACGACTAAAACAACGTCAGAACGTTCAATCGCTCTCATTGCACGTAATACAGAATATTTTTCTGTCGTTTCGTACACTTTCCCTTTTTTACGCATGCCAGCTGTATCAATAATTACATATTCTTGGCCATCATATTCATAAGGCGTATCGATTGCATCACGCGTCGTACCTGCAACATCAGACACGATAACACGTTGATCGCCTAAAATAGAGTTAACTAAAGATGACTTCCCAACATTTGGACGACCGATTAATGAGAATTTAATCACGCTATCATCATAATCTGTGTCATCTTGTTCTGGGAAGTTTTTCGCACATTCATCTAATAAGTCACCTAGACCTAGACCATGAGAACCTGAGATTGGGTACGGATCGCCAAATCCTAATGAATAGAAATCCCAAATAAGGTCGCGCATATCAGGGTTATCGATTTTGTTAACTGCTAATACGACGGGTTTTTTCGTTTTGTATAAAATTTTCGCAACTTGTTCATCTTCCATTGTGACACCTTCACGACCATTTGTCATAAAGATGATGACGTCAGCTTCATCCATTGCTACTTCTGCTTGTTGGCGAATTTCTTCTAAGAACGGTTCGTCTCCAAGTTGAATACCACCTGTGTCAATTACATTAAAATCGTGCGTTAACCATTCTGCTGAGCTGTAAATACGGTCACGTGTTACCCCAGCGATATCTTCAACGATAGAAACTCGTTCGCCTACGATACGGTTAAAAATTGTTGATTTTCCGACGTTTGGTCGACCAACAATTGCGATGACTGGTTTCGTCATAGTTTACTTCATCCTTCCAGCTTTTCATGAATCTTTATTTGCAACAAAAAAGATGATGGTACGGAAACGCCCATCACCTAATCCGTATACTTTCCATTTGTACTTTCATTCTAACAAAGTTACGTCCTATTGAAAAGAAAAACAGATGAATTCAAAAAATCCATCTGTGTTCTTCGGACTATTCTTCAGATTTGAAGTTCTTTAATTGCTCGCCTAAAAGATCTCCAAACGAGAAGCCATTTTCTTGTTCTGGCAGTTCAAATGATTCTTCATCAGGCTCGTCTGATGCTTCTTTTTCAAGTAACTCGCGGATGCTAAGCGCTAAACGCTTCTCATCTTCGCTTACTTCTAATACTTTCACTTGTACTTCCTGTCCTTCTTCTAACACTTCATGTGGCGTATTAATATGTTTATGCGCAATTTGAGAAATGTGCACTAAACCTTCTACACCTGGGAATACTTCAACGAAAGCACCGAATGTTACGAGACGGCGAACGACGCCTGTTAAAACAGAACCTTTCGCTGCTTTCTCTTCAATTCCTTCCCACGGACCTGCTAATGTATCTTTAATTGAAAGTGAAATACGCTCGTTCACAGGATCAACAGATAGTACTTTTACTTGTACTTCTTGTCCTTCTGACAACACATCGTATACGTTTGAAACGTGTTCATGTGCAACTTGAGATATGTGTACTAAACCGTCCACACCACCGATATCAACAAAAGCACCAAATGTCGCAATTCGTTGAACTGTTCCTGTCAGAATATCTCCTTCTTTAATCGTATTAATCACTTCTACTTTTTTCTCTGCTTTTAAATCTTCTAATACCGCTCTGTGAGATAAAATGAGACGATTTTTTTCTTGATCCATTTCGACAATTTTAAATTGTAATGTTTTACCTTTATAATCATCGAACGTTTCTACGAAATAATCTTCTACTAATGAAGCAGGTACGAAACCTCGAACGCCTAAGTCGATCACAAGACCGCCTTTCACGACATCTTTCACTTCCGATTCGATGACTTCTCCACTTTCAAATTGCTTTTTCAAAACGTCCCATGCAGCAACTGCATCGACTTGACGTTTAGAAAGGACATAATTACCTGTTCCTTCTGAATCTTCTGATGGTTCTTCCACCTTTTTAACAACGACTTCAAATTCATCGCCAACTGACACGGCATCTGACGCCTTTTCAACGTGTAAACTTGATAATTCGCTAATAGGAATAATTCCGTCATACTTAGCATTTGGGATAGATACGATTACGCGGTTGTCCTCCACAGACTCTACGCGAGCACGTACAACATCCCCATCTTTTAACTCTTTTACTTCGTTTAGATTCATTTCTTCAGACATATGTAATCCCCCTTCACATCGATTACTTCCATTTTAGTCGATACAACGCTTAAAAACAAAAATAACTTACAAAATTAACTAATTATTTTTATTTTGGTGTTCATCTAAAATTGCTTGAATTCTAGACATAATAACCTCTGTTACTTCTTCAGCTTTTGCGCGGCGTTCACGGTACTGCGTCATATCAATTGGCTTACCAAAAACAACTGTAATCGGACGGAAACGTTTATAAGGTCCTAAGACGGCACACGGTAAGACGACAGCATCCCCTCCGCGTAATGCGAAGAAACCAGCTCCACTGAAGCCTTCACCTAATTTACCATCTTTACTACGGTGACCTTCTGGGAAAAGCCCTACAACTTGTCCGCTTCTCAATAAATTCAATGCTGTACGCAATGCTTGTCGATCGCTAAAGCCTCGTTTAACAGGAAAAGCATTTATCTTTGGTAGTATACCCTTAAGTACGGGTACATTAAACAATTCTTCTTTCGCCATAAAATGCATAGAACGTGGTGATGCGATCCCTACTACAGGTGGGTCTAAGTTCGAAATATGATTCGAACAAAGTAGGACGCCTCCTTCTTTCGGAAAGTTTTCAGCACCGATGACATTTACACGATGTATTGGAAACAGAACATTTTTTACAGTATTACGAGCAAACTGATAAAATTCCATTTTTAAGCCATCCTTTCATTCGCTAGTTTTAAAATAGCATTTGCCGCTTCATCAATTGTTAATGAAGTCGTATCTAAATAAATGGCATCCTCTGCTTGTACTAATGGAGATGCTTCACGCTCACTATCTAACTTATCGCGCAACGCAATTTCTTCTTGTAATTTTTCAATAGAAGAGGCAATTCCACGATTATTATTATCTTCAAAACGACGACGTGCTCGTTCTTCTACCGTTGCAGACATGAATACTTTCAACTCTGCTTGTGGTAATACAGCCGTACCGATGTCACGTCCATCCATTACAACGCCTCCGCGAGAAGCCATTTCATGTTGACGATCTACCATAATTTCACGCATCGCTGCATGTGCAGCAACTTTGGAAACATTAGATGAGATATTTGGGAAACGAATTTCTTCTGAAACATCTTCACCATCTAATAAAACGCGTTGTCCTTGTTCAGAAGGAACTAATTCAATAGTTGTTTGACGCAACAACTCTGTAATAGCCATTTCGGCATCTAAGTTTGTTTCTGTTCGTAACGCTTTTAACGTAAGTGCTCTGTACATCGCACCTGTGTCAATATACGTATATTGTAGTTTTTCTGCAGCAATTTTAGCTACTGTACTTTTTCCAGCACCAGCTGGGCCATCGATGGCAATTTGAATGTTTTTCACGGAAATTTCCTCGCTTTCTTCTAATTACGTATTGTATCATATTCCCATTCTACTGTGCATTTCAAGCACAAAAAAAGCACTTAAGTAAGTGCCCGTTTTTAAATCCGTTCTTTTTGTCGTTGTATGAGTTGTCGTTCAAAACAAAAACGTGTAATAATTTTTCGTTCGATTTCATCTACATCATTAAATTGAATCGGTACGATGATTTGCCCGTCTCTTTCGATCAAACGAATAATTTGACCTGCCGTATGCACGTACTGTGTCGGTTCCTCTTCTTTTTGAAATGGAAAAACGAGCGTTAATTCTACTTCATCCCCAGGCTTCAATGCAAGGGAACGATTTAAAAAGATTGAAATTCCACCTGCACTCACATCTGCTGTAACGAATTGATAAAAATTATTTTCAAAGCGAAGAGATACGTCAATTGGCGTTTCAACACGAACATATTCTCTCCGTTGAATTTTTTGCACGGCATCCTCTTCTGGCATCGAGAGTACAAGCATTGGAATATTACTCTTTTTCCTTCCGATTACTTTCGTTTGGAATGTATGGGCGATTTTCGTATCATCAACGAATGAAACACGAAACGACTCCCCAGTCGTTAAAAAGCTCGTTCTTTTCGTAATAGAATGAATCGGATAATCAATCAACAAAGCACCTTCTTCAAAATCGACAACGCGACAACTGTATCGTTCTGGCACGTTTGCATTGACTGTCTCTAACGTTAAAACGGTCCCCATTTTAATATCCATCTTTTTACCCACTCCTTTTATACTATTTTTATTATACATAGATTTTTGAAGATTCTCCATAGTATTTCACTGACAACTTATTTTTATCTTTCTTTTCCTTGTACTATTTGAAGCAGTTGTTCATACGCACGTTTCACTTTTCGTAGTGCAAACCACCAAAGAAAAATCATGAATGGAATAATCATATACGTATACTTCCCAGGAAGACCGACAATTAGATTGAATCCAATATGTAAACTGATCGGCGCAAATAATGCGATGGCAAGCCACTGTTTTTCTTTCGACTTCACTGAAAATTTAGCACGTCCAAAATAATAGCCCATGACGACGCCAAATAAGGCATGTCCTGAAACCGGAAGTAGCGCACGAAATAGCGCTTCATTCACACCGTATGATAATAAATATAAAATGTTTTCAACTGTCGCAAAGCCTAATGAAATAGCTGCGCCATACAAAATGCCATCGTACGGGTCATCAAATTGAACGTTCGCATATATAATTAAAAATAATAATAACCATTTAAATAACTCCTCAATTGTTCCAGTAAAGAAAACATCTTGTATAATAGGAGAAGAAAAAATATGTTCTTCTTTCAAAACATATTGAACAAACAGAATAGGGAATGTAAGTGCCGCACCAAAAATGAACGTTTGAAGTAAATTTTTCGGTTCTGTTGCAAGTTGGTTTCTCAAATAAAAGAAACTAAATAAAGCAAGTGCTGGTGCAATGGCAACGGTTAATAAAATAATCATTTCATACCCCCTTCTTCTTTTTTCTATTATATATTACTGGAGGTTCGCGATGAAAAAGAAAATTTTACTCATTCATACAGGTGGAACGATTTCCATGCACGTTAATGAAGATACAGGTGCAGTCGTTCCAGACCAAGTCAATCCATTAATTAAAGAGCATGATAAGTTAGAACAGTTAGCGTCCATTTCTGAAATCGAAGCATTTAATTTACCTTCCCCGCATATGACACCGCAACATATGCTTTCATTGCGAAATATTATTGTTGACCAACTTTCTCATCATGCATACGATGGTGTCGTCATCACACACGGAACAGACACGTTAGAAGAAACAGCTTATTTTCTAGATTTAACGACGAAATTTGAAGCTCCGATTGTGCTAACAGGTGCGATGCGTTCTTCAAATGAACTTGGCGCAGATGGTTTATACAATCTCGTAGCGGCGATTCGTGTTGCAAGTTGTGAAGATGCACGTGGTAAAGGAGTTCTCGTTGCGATGAATGATGAGATCCATCAAGCCGTCAACGTAACGAAAACATCTACTTCTTCTGTTGCTACTTTCCAATCTCCGCAATATGGACCGATTGGACTCGTGACGAAAACGATGATTCATTTCCACCACGCACCATTAATTCGTGAATATGTCGACGTACAACAACTAACAAAACGCGTAGCGATGTTAAAAGTGTATGCTGGCATGGATCCAGATTTAATCGACGCGGTGCTACAAGCAGGTTATGACGGACTCGTACTTGAAGGTCTCGGTCAAGGAAACGTACCACCATCTGTCGTACCCGCCATTCAAAAGCTCGTGGAACATCGTATCCCTGTCGTACTCGTATCTCGTTGCTTTAACGGTATTGCGCAAGGTATTTATGGCTATGAAGGTGGCGGTAAACAACTCGAAGATTTAGGCGTTCTTTTCACGACTGGCTTAAACGGTCCGAAAGCACGTTTACGCCTACTTATTGGATTGAACCAAGAAAATGGCCTACTTGAAATGGCACGTTTTTTCAAATAATTGTTGAACAGAAAATTTCATACGTAAAATAGAGGATGGGATATAGGTAAAAATTCCAACCTTTAATAGAAAGGGGCCGTTGAATTTGATAGCTCCTTCTCTATTTTTATGCATAAATTAAGAATGACCATTCCATATCGCATGAAAGCTTCTTTCGGAATACTTTCGATGAGATGGCAGATAAGAAAGGCACGAGCATTTCTGTCATTTCATTTCTAAATATAACGGTCATAGTAAAGGGCAGTTCCCTCATTTAGTTTTTTGTATTAAGACACTTAAATTTTAATAGAATTGTCCTTTTTTCTATAAGGAATTTTTAATAAAAGTATATAAGAGTTGTTCTTCGTTTCGGCTGCGACTCTGCGGGAACAGAACGAGCGGAAAGCGTCGGTCGAAATAAAGAACAACGATTGCTGAACAAACAAAAAAGACATTCACCATTTTATGAATGTCTTTTCTTATTGACTAGAATTTTATCTCAACTTCTTTTTCTATGCATTATTCGTGATCGTTTGAATGAATTTGGCGTGATGCATATTCTTCTGCCGCACGCACCCAGTTTTTCTTCGTAATCATATGTGCAGCAAGAGCATCTTGATTTTCAAACGCTTGAATTAATCGTTCATGTTCAGCAACGGACTCCTCGGTCAAAATAATCGAGTTGTGGAAAAATAAGCGACGAACATGTGCTTGAAAATTAGCGATTGGATTCGCAATGTACTCGTTATTTACTTTTTGAATGATTAACGTATGTAATTCTTCATCTAATTTTAGTGCCAAATAAAAATTTTGTTGCTGAATCGCTTGTGCAAATTCTTTATTTTTGCTTCGTAACTGTTCGATTAATGATTGATCTACATCGAGCAATGCCATTTGTTCGGCAGCAAGTGCATGTAACGAAGCTAAAACAGGTAAAATTTTATCGACATCTTCCCCATTTACTGCCGTTACTTGCGTCGCAACACCTGGATGCATCTCAACGAATCCTTGTGCATTCAACAATTGAAGCGCTTCACGTACAGGTGTACGGCTGACACCGAGCGCTGTTGCTAGTTCTGCATCATTCAATTTTTCTAACGGTTGAAGCGTTCCGTTAATAATCCATTCTTGTAATTGTAAAAATGCACGCTCTTTCGCTGATAGGCGAGCAGGTTTCATAAAATCTTTTGGAATCGGCATCAAATCACCTCATTTTCTTAGTTATATATTGCATATATTATAAACTACACAAAATTATCTGACAACTAATCATTTATAATAGAGCCTATTAATATATCGCATATGCTCGAGCAACCTTTTGATAGAGACGTTTCTTTAATAGGCGTTACTCCCCCCTCAAATAAAAATCGCCTACAAAATAAATAATTTCGTAGGCAATTTCTTTTATTTTTGAGCAATACACTTCGCGATTTGTTCTCCGTGGAAACGACCATTCTCGATAAAAATTTCATTTGCATTGTTCCCAGCAGCGATGACGCCTGCAATGAATAAACCGTCTACGTTCGTTTCCATCGTTTCTGGATCAAATGTCGGACGCCCTGTTTCATCGTCTTCCGTCACACCCATTTCTCGAATGAATTCGTGGTCCGGATGATAACCGACCATGGCGAAAACAAAATCATTTTGAATCGTTTGTTCTTTTCCTTCTACAGAAAGCGTTACGGATTGTTCTGTAATTTTTTTGACGTTCGTATTAAATAACATTTGAATTTCACCCGTGCGTGCCAATGCCGCAAAATCAGGTAATACCCATGGTTTAATACTCGATGAATATTCCGAACCACGATAAACAACCGTTACTCGTGCCCCAGCTTTATGCAAAGCAAGTCCGGCATCAATAGCAGAGTTTTTTCCACCAATAACGAGTACATCTGTATCAAAATACGGATGTCCTTCTTTAAAATAATGCGAAACTTTCGGTAAATTTTCACCTTCAATTTTCATTTCATTCGGACTATCATAATAGCCTGTCGCAATAATAACATACGGCGTTTCATAACAATCTTTAGATGTCTTAACTGTAAACATATTGCCTTCTTTTTGCACATGTTCCACCGTTTCAAATCGATTAATTTGAAGTTGATGGTGTTTCACTACTTCTCGATAATAAACGAGGGCTTGGTTTCGTTTCGGCTTTTGACCTTCTATAATGAAAGGAACATCTCCAATCGCTAACTTTTCACTCGAAGAGAAAAAAGTTTGATGTGTTGGATAGTTGTAAATAGCATTTACGATATTCCCTTTTTCAATAATAATTGGGTTCAACCCAATCTTTTTCAAAGCAATCGCAGCTGACAAGCCACAAGGACCGCCACCGACAATAATTGCATCTTCTTGGCGCATAGTTCCGTCATCTCTCTTTTCGTTATTAAATATTCACCTTTTCTATTTTACTACACATTCGAATCATATCCTATAAAATGAAACTCACTTTACTCAATAAAAAAACTCGGAGGTGATGCTCTCCGAGTTTGATTAATCATGTTATTTTAAAGGAAGCGCAATTTTCGTTCCTGCTTGCACTTGGTCAGAACTTAAACCATTTAATTGACGAATTTCATTTGCACGACTTGTTGAACCGTAATATTTAATTGAAATACTTTGCACAGTATCTCCTGCACTTACGTTATGTAAGTAACCTTTTTGAATCGATGCACGGTATGCAGCCGATGTCGTGTTTGGTGCAGATATTGCTTTTTCTTGTTGAGCTTTTGCTGCTTTTTCAGCTGCTAATTTTTCTTCTTTTGCTTTCGCTGCTTTTTCAGCCGCTAATTTTTTCTTCTTTTGCTTTTCGCTGCTTTTTCAGCCGCTAATTTTTCTTCTTTTGCTTTCGCTGCTTTTTCAGCCGCTAATTTTTCTTCTTTTGCTTTCGCTGCTTTTTCAGCCGCTAATTTTTCTTCTTTCTCTTTTGCAACTTTTTCTTCATCATCTGAATCTGCAGCGGCTTTTGTTGACGAATCGGTATTCGTTTGAACATTCATATTACTTTGCGTTGCATCTTCTACGATTTTTGAGTTATCAGATGAATCCGGTAATACAGAAAAATAAATTAAAATTGCGATTGGGATCAATACAAAAATGCAGCCTAATATTGTAATTAATTTATTGTTATTTTTATTATTTTTTCCTTGGTCATGTCTAGAAGAACGGCTTCTCGTTGCACGCCCAGGATTCGTTTCATTCGAGGTATCACCAATTGATTGACGGTGTTCCTCTACTTTATCTCGATAATCATTTTGAGACATTGTCATCCCCCTTTTTTAGTAGCCATACCATATTATAGTATGGCTTACACACTTTGAAAAGTATTGAAACGCTAGTTTGAGTGCATCGGTAGTAATCGTTGGATTCTCTCTCTCCACTCAACAGATTCTTTTGACCTATTTCTTTTTATGTGTTTTTTTAATATTTCATGACGATTTAGGCCACAAGACGAACAACAATTTGCAATATCGACGTTTTTTTCTTCATCGAAGTACCGTAAGAGCCCTTCACGTATACAAGAGCCACTCAAAATGTGAACAAGTTCTGACAGTTGTTGTTTTTTAGTCATTGCAAGCTGTTGTACTTTCATTAAGACGTCTTCTGGTAACAAATGATTCATCCAATACGCTAATACTCGATACGTTGTTTCAGACATTTTTCCTTCTGTTACTAATAAATCTGGTCGCATACCACTTTGTGTGTAACGTAAAAATTCGTCAATTTGCCATTGCTGAGGTAAATCTAACATCGCAACTTCTAACGTACGTGTCCAATCCGTAGCCTCTACATAAATCGTGCAAAGTGCTGCTTGCCCGTCTCTTCCTGCACGACCAACTTCCTGCATATAACTAGCGACATTTTGTGGAATATAATCGTGAATAATTTGGCGAATATTTTCTTTATGAACTCCCATGCCGAATGCATTCGTTGCACAAATCCAATCTAATTGTCCTGATAAAAATTGATGTTGAATAAAACGTCGATCTTCTTGTTCCATCCCTGCATGATAAAACGCACAGCGAATATTTTTGCTCGCTAATTGTTCCGCATATTTCTCAGCTTTTTTTCGTGATTGCGTATACACAATACCAGGACCTTCAAATTGTTCGATTTGTTCCATTATTTTTTGTTGTTTTTCAAAACTTTCCACTTCTACGACTTCATAGTGAAGATTCGCACGATCCACAGAATAACGAAATGTTTGCATATCATTCATTTTTAAGTAAGTTGAAATATCTTCCGTCATTGCCTTCGTTGCTGTAGCACTAAGTGCGAGTATCGGCGGTCGATTTTCTGGCATCGCATCTGCAATTTGCAAATATTCTGGTCTGAAATCAAATCCCCATTGTGAAATACAATGGGCTTCGTCTACAACAATTAAACTTAAATTCAATTCGTGTATTTTCTCCCGAACGATGGTAGAAGATAACATTTCCGGTGATAAAAACAAAAAACGAAATTCGGAAATATGTTGCCAAACGAATCGCTTTTCTTCCTTTGATAAAAAAGAATTCAATGCTGCAACCCGCTTTTCACCTAATTTCTTTAATTGTTCTACTTGATCTTGCATGAGTGATAATAAAGGGGAAATAATTAATACCGTTCCGTTCATCATATAACCTGGAAGTTGATAACATAATGATTTTCCTTTCCCTGTAGGTAATAATGCAAACGTATCTTGCCCATTTAAAATCGATTCAATTACTTCTTTTTGTCCTTCTCGAAAAGAATCATAGCCAAATTTTTCTTTTAAAACATGTTCTAATTCCACTTTGATTCCCTCCTTGCTGCTAATACGAGTCGTATTTGAAAATAGCTTGCCTGTTCGACATTTTCTTTTATCTGTCGTAGTTTAGTCGTTTGTAATTTTGTTGCCACATCTTCAATTTTTCTTCGAAGCTCTTTAGAAAGAAATGTATAAATGGGGAAATCTTCATCTACCATTGCCATTTCAGCAAAATGGTCCTCAATCGTACTTTCTTTCAGATGACGTATTTGAGCAATTTGAGATAATGTATAGCCTTCTTTAAATAAAGAAAAGGTTTTTTCAGTTGATTGTGTATAATGTTGTTCAATTTTTATGTGTTGAGCTAAGTCTTCCAGTAACGGTGTTTCTGTTAATTGCATTAACAAACCGTGCAAACATTGAATGAATCGTAATTGTAAGCTAAAAACGTCCTCACCAAGTTCTGTTTGGATTTGTTGCCACGTATGTCCACTCATTTCATACCCACTTAAACGTAAAACAAATACTTGTTTAGACAATTCTTCAACACGTGTCGTATCTAACCGCGCAATGAATTGCTTTGTAAACGTTTCTTGAAACAAAGGTTGTTGAAACTGATGCGCTCGTAAATAAGATTTGACATACCGTTGTATTGCTCCATCTTGTTCAATTGGTATGAACGATGCGCCTCTCGCATAATGAGATAAAGTTTGAACGACGAGCGATAATCTCTTCATAAAAATCATTTCATTCCCACGGTAATGCCAACCATCAAGTGGACCTGGATCAAATCCTTCAATAAAGGCCCATCCTTTTTCTGTCACATAAACGGTATGTTCAGTCAAAAGTAGGAACTGTTGTTGAATTAACTGATTGAAGTATGTATCATATTGAGTCTTATGAAGTTTTGGTGTTATACTAAAAAAAGGATGCAACTGAAAAAGCCCGACGTCTTGAATCGTCTGTCCAGACTTTTTACCTTTAAAAAGATGATAGACGGAAGATGGGCCACGTTGACCGTTGTATCGGGCAAATATATACACGATTAATTTTGAAGCATACACAATTTTTCCTCCTTGTTACACGATATAGGTTGAAATGAAAACTGATGCGACTTAGAATAGTGTAGTAAAAACATTTAAATGGATCGAAGAATAGATAGGAGAGATTTGAAGATGGCTAAGTTTACCATTGTCGATAAAGATACTTGTATCGCTTGTGGCGCTTGTGGCGCTGCAGCACCAGACGTTTACGACTACGATGATGAAGGGATTGCTTTCGTTATTTTAGATGATAACACAGGTACAGTTGAAGTTCCAGAAGACTTATTGGAAGATATGGAAGATGCTTTTGAAGGCTGCCCAACAGATTCTATTAAAGTTGCGGAAGAAACATTCGATGGCGACTCTTTAAAATTTGAATAACATTCAAAAGCCTCACATATTGTTGTGAGGCTTTTCTTTTTATGCTATATTAGTAACAGGTACTAATAGTTACTTACAGGAGGTCTCTATGGACATTTTACAATTAAAACAAAAAATATTATCGTAATGGGTGTGGCAAATGATCGCAGTATTGCTTGGCACGTTTCAAAAGCGTTGTTAGAAGCTGAAGCACATATTATTTTCACGTATCGAAAAGAACGTTCTCTAGCAAAACTAACGAAATTACTTCAAGATGTTGATCAATCTAAATATGAAATCGTTCAATGTGATGTCAATAACGATGAAAGCATGACAGAAGCTTTTACGACAATCGGTGAAAAGCATAAAGTCATTCATGGTCTTGTCCATTCAGTCGCTTTTGCACATGCAGAAGATTTAAAAAATCGCTTCGTTGAAACGTCTCGTGACGGCTATGCATTTGCACAAGATACGAGTGCCTACTCACTAATTAAAGCGACTAATCTCGTGCGTCCATATATGACTGAAGGTGGGTCAATTATTACAATGAGTTATTTAGGCGCTGAGCGTGTACTCGACGGCTACAACGTAATGGGTGTCGCAAAAGCGGCACTTGAAGCGAGCGTTCGTTACTTAGCAGCAGATATTGGTCCCTCTAACATTCGTGTGAATGCCATTTCAGCAGGTGCCATTAAAACACTTGCCGCAAAAGGCGTTCCTTCATTCAATACGATTTTAAATAAAATTGAAGAGTCTGCTCCGTTACGAAGAAATGTAACACCACAAGAAGTAGCCAATACGTCTGTCTTTTTACTAAGTGCCCTTTCAAGTGGTATTACAGGTGAACTTATTCATGTTGATGGTGGATACAATATTTTAGGAATTTGATTCACGCACAAAACTATTCAAAACAGCTCTAAATAGAGCTGTTTTTTTATGTTGTTAACAAAAGAAAACCTTTTTCCTAAATAGAAACAAAGAGTATCAGTATAATTAACTAGTATATAGTTCATAGTTTTTTGATTTTTTAGATATTTTTATGCATAATTAGACATACACATCTTTTTTTGGGTAGTTATTATATAATAAGTTTATTGTATATCGAAATGAGGCGATTTTTTTGTTTGCTCAAACTTTCACAATTATGGGTGAAGTTCCACAATCTTATTCTATACCTATTGTAATTTTATCAATTTTAACGTCTTGCTTCGCTTCTTACACAGCCGTTTCATTAAATAGTCGTGTCGGAAAAGAAAGTCTCGTAGGTCGAAATATTTGGTTAATTCTTGCTAGTCTCTCTATGGGTTTAGGCATTTGGGCAATGCATTTTATTGGCATGACCGCGCTTAAATTACCCGCACATCTACACCATACGTATGGCTTAACGATGCTCTCAATGATTCCTGCATTTATCGCTTCTTTCCTTGCATTTTACGTTGCAAACCAACCTCGTTCTAACATTCGACTGCGAGCGATTGCTGGTATTTTTATGGGACTTGGCATCATTGCAATGCATTATTTAGGAATGGCCGCCATGACGATAGACGGTGCTACTATTCACTACAAACCGCTATTTGTTAGCCTATCGATTATTGCCGCAATTGGCATTTCATTTATAGCACTTAATTTACTTAGTGCCATTACAAATCGTTTCGAACCTTCTACAAAATTAAAAATTGCGACTGCCTTATTACTAGGCTGTGCGACTTCTGCTGCACATTATATCGGAATGGCGAGCGTAGAATATCATAAAACAGATGCGACAACGGGCAAGATGATGCAACATCAAAACCTCGAATTTATCATTATAGGTATTTCAATTAGCCTAGCGATTATTTTCTCTATTTTAATTGCCGCAACCGTTATTGATCATCATATTGAAACACGTGTTGTTTATTTTGATCCATTGACAAAACTACCGAATAGACGTCACTTTTTCAAAAATTTACAAAAAAAAGAATCGGCGCACGCTATTTCTATTATTAAAATTGAAAATGTATTTCATCCTTTTCAGGAAGTTCATTTTGAATTAGAAGATGCTTATTTGCAAAAAATTGTTGATAAGTTACGAGAAGGCAATCCTACTTGCACACGTCTATATCGAATGGATGAGCAAACCTTTTTATTCGTTGCAACCGATCAACAAGCGTCTGAAGATTTGATTGCCCATTTGCATACCGTTAAAGAACGCTTTAGACAGCCGATCGTACTCGCAAATTCATCGATTAAAGTGACAGGTTTTACCTCTATCGCTATTAACTCGAACGATGATTCTCTCGAGAAACTTTATTTAAATGCTCAAACAACTATTGAACATCCGACAACTCGAAATCATGATTTCAGCATTGTACATTTCAATAGTTCATTGCACTTACGTAATTTCGCCGAACAATTAGTTGATGGTTTAGAAGATGCATTCACAAAACAAGAATTATTCCTCGTTTATCAACCAAAAATCGACGCACGTAATCAGCTCATTACAGGTGCTGAAGTATTAACTCGATGGCAACATCCAACGTTCGGCGTTTTATCCCCTTCTGTATTTTTACCAATATTAGAAGCAAATAATTGCTTGGAACAATTAACCGATTGGATTATTCAAGATGTTTGTCGTATGCTACGTTATTGCTTAGATCACCAAATACAGCCGAAACGCGTTTCTATTAACATACCCGGCTCTTATTTAACGTCTCCTAAGCTTAAAAACACGATCTTAGAGATGACTTCTAACTACGATGTTCCATTATCTTTATTAGAGCTTGAAATTACGGAGACGAGCTTAATTAAAGAAATAGAACGTGCAGATGAAGTCGTGTCAAGTTACCGTGAACTTGGCGTTGCGATTGCATTAGATGATTTCGGTACAGGTGTATCTTCTCTTTCTTATTTAAAACATATACCAATTACAACGTTAAAAATTGATAAATCTTTCGTTGAAGATGTCCCAATGCAAGAAAAAGATTCGCTTATTTTAGAATCTATGATTCAACTATCTGAATCACTCGATGTAGAAACTGTCGTCGAAGGAATCGAGACGAAAGACCAATTAGATTTCATTTTAAAAGTGTGTCATAAACCGATTGTGCAAGGTTACTATTACTCAAAACCACTCCCTTTTAAAGAATATTTAACGTGGGCCGCTCAATTTGAAGAATTAATCGTTCCATTCGTTTTACAAAACAATCGTACACATTTTTAATACGTCTTTTAATCCATGAAAAAAACCAGCATGATCATCCGATTATGCTGGTTTTTTCATATGCTCTATTTTATTTATCGTTTTATGCGTAGCATATCTACATGAGGAATGTTATCTTCTAAATACGTTTCTGATATCGCTTGAAATCCGAATGATCCGTAAAAATCGCGTAAATAGTCTTGCGCTTGAATTTTAATCGTCGTCTCTCCAACATGCTGTTCTAAATACGCTAAACTTCTCGTAAGTAGCTCTTGTGCAAGCCCTTGTCCTCTATGCGTTTTTTTCACGAGTACACGTCCAATAGATGCTTCTTCATAAGAAACCCCTTTCGGTAATAGACGTGCATAAGCCACGATTTCATCGCCATCCATCTTATACAAATGATAGCTTTGTATATCTTTTCCATCAATTTCAGGATAAGGACAGTTTTGCTCTACGACAAATACATCTGTCCGCTCTTTTAAAAGGGTATACAATTCTATCGTCGTTAATTCATCAAATGTTTTTACGTACCACGTCATGTTCATTCCTCCAACTATACAATATGTACTTACTTTACGTTATATTTGTTGCAAATACAACAAAAAACAACATAAAAAAATGTGAGGCAACATGCCCCACATTTTTAGTTATGTTTATTTTGTTACGACGATATTCGTCCCAGCAGATACATTTTTCGAAGCATCTTTTGCTTTGAAAACTAATTTCGTATTCGCTTTTTGTGCTTTGATTTTCACCGTAAATTGCCCTTTGCTATTCACTTTCGCAGATGCAAGAGCTTTATTGTTTTTGTAAACTGTTACACGAGAACCAGCTTCCGCTTTCCCTTTAACTGTTACAGTTGTCGTTTTGACTTTCGTCGTTACTTTCGGTTTTGCAGGAGCGATGACATCTTTTACAACACCCGATTTTTTCGTTGCGTTGCCAGCTGCATCAGTCACTGTAATTGACCAACGAGTTGCTTCTTTTAAGTTTTTAAATGTGAACGTATATGAACCAGACGCATTTGCTGTTTTCGTATACGTTTTACCATTTATTTTCAGTTGAATTTTCGCGCCTTTTTCTGTTTTCACGATGACTTTATTTGATTTATTCGTCGCTAGTACAGACGTTACTTTCGGTGCTGTACGGTCTAGTACCGTTACATTTTTAGAAACAGTTGCCCCGTTACTCGTAATCGATACAGTTAATTTCGTACCTGCTTTTTGTTTACCGATATCTAATGTGTAAACACCTTTTTTGTTCGCTGTTACTTGATCAACAATCGCTGCACCTTTTTTCACAACGACTGTTGCGTAAGGTTTCGTCGTGCCTGACATCGTTGTTTTGTTGTCAGAAGGACTCGCTGTTAACTTCACAGCTAATGAATCGACAGTAAATGCTGTTGCAGAACTTGCGACACCTAATGGGCTACCTGCAATCGATAATTTCAATTGATAGTTTCCTGCAGTCGTCGGTGCTGTTAAGTCGTGTACGTGGTTGTAGAACATCGGATCAGCAGACTTGCTTACAACATTGCCTTTTTCATCAATAATAGAAGCAACAGGTTTCACACTACCGCTAACCGCTTCATGTGCTGCACCACCGTGTGTAATTTCATATAATTTTGTATTCGCTTTTGCTTCATCTGCTAATGAATAGGCACTCGTTTGGTTTACTAATACAGAAGACAATGTATTGCCATATGAATCCGTAATAGACGCTTTCGCAGACACTTCTTCTCCTGCACCGTAATTTGATTTTGATGGCGTTACAGTCGTTTTCAATTGACCGCCTACACGCCAAGTTGAAATATCGCCCGCTTCAAACACTTGCTCTCCTTTAGAGAAGTAGTAATTCCAAATTTTATTCGTATCGTCCGCATCACCGAAACCAACTTGTGCTTGTAAGTCCATTTCTAAATTCGACGGTACGAAGAAATTATGCCCTGTACGTAATGATGCTGTGAATGATTGGCTATATTTATTGTACGGATATAAAATCGCTCCACGGAAATCGTTAAAGCCATCTGTGTTCGCTTTAATTTTCACTTGTGCTAAATCTTCTTTATTGAAAATAACTTCATTTTCTTTATTTGCATCTACGTGTACGTGATCGTTTAAGAAGTAATAGTTATTTTGTTTACCATTTTGGTCTGGAAGCGTTACGTAGTTTCCTTCAATTACATAATCTTCATTTGCATCTGCTTCTAAATAAACAGATTGGTTTTTATAAACTTGTAAGTTATTGACCGTTGGATAAGCTTCTTGACCATCTACAGTTACTTTCTTTTTAATCATCCAAAGTTTTGTAGAAATGTTATCAATTTTTTCATTGCCATCCATTTCTTTGATTGTTACTTCCTTCATCGTTTCAGGAATTGTCATTTTCGTATTTAAATCTTTCACATCTTTAAATTGTTTAAAGATGTAGCCGAATTTATGACCTGAGTTTGGAATGATGTAACGAATCACTGCCACATTACCACCATCTAAATTGCTCGTTTCCACATTTTCTGGAATAGCTAATGATTTAGAAGAAGCGTCTGAGTTTTGGTTGAAATATTGTTTCCAGCTAATATCACCGTCCTCGTCTTTAGAAGCACGTAATAACGTCGTATACGTCGCTACATTTTCACCATTTGCATTTTGTAATTGTAAAACAGAGCTCGTATCATTCAAATGCATCGTTAATGATGCTTGAATGCCATTGCCATCGGTATCTCTCGTTAATGGGCTTGGTTTAGATACAACTCTTACATCGTAATCTCCTGCTACATAGTCTTTACCAGAAATAATAAAGAATGAATTCATGTAGTACCCACGGTTTGCAGGGTTTGTTGGATTTTTCGCGTCACTATCAAGCATGACTTTCGAATCGCTATTACGTGTTACCGTATAATTTGCGTAAATGTCACCGAAGTCTTTTGATTCGATTGTCCATTCTTCGTCACCTTGAACAGCTGTTTCGCCTGTTTCAATATCTTTTTTATACAATGCATCCGCTTCTTCTAATGAACCTCGTTTCATACCTACTAACATATTGTCGTATGCATCTAAAAATTCTTGTTTCGTATAGAAGGCCGCATCTAATTTGTATGCGTCATTTTCATTCGCACGCTCTGTATAATTTACGCCACGTTGTTTCGCATACGCTTTAACCGCATCTTGGTTTGCTTTAATAGACGCTTTAATTTGACCACCTACGTGTAATGTCGTTGCTTTATTCGCTACAACTTTTGCTTTTGTCGTATCTGCTAATGAATAAATCCAATTCCCTTTACCGTCTGTCGTATCATTTTTCACTTCAGCGTCTACGATATAACGGTAGTCGCCAGGTGTTACGTAGAAGTTTCTACCTGTTGCAAGACCATCACCGAATGCTTCCGTCATCGAGTCATTGTATACGTAAAGTACAGCGTTTTCTAATTTTCCATCTGTATTATCGACCGTTAGTTGTCCCGCTTTTGATGCATCGAATGTTAATGTCGTTGCTTTGTTAATTTTCTTATTTGTCGTAGATAAGAAGTACGTATTGCCATCTTCTTTCGCATAAGAGAACACATTGTATGTCGCTTCGTCTAAATAAAGTGTTGGATCTTCTTTAGAATCCAATTTATTAATTGCTGTCATTTCACCGACTGTTTTACCAGCTGCATCTTGAGCACTTAAGAAATATTGTGCGCCCGCATATGCTTTACCAGCTTTATCTTTTGTCGCTAAATTCACTTTCGACATTTTCTCACCGCTAAGCGTTACAACACCTGTCGTATTTAAATCACGTGAGTACATGAACCATGAGTTTTTGCCTTCTGCGTCATCAAATTTACCTTGTACGACAACGTGTACATCTTTTAAGTCCGTTCCAACATGACTCGGTACACGCACGGCACCTGCTTGGTCTGTTGCGCCTGACCAAATTTCAGAATAATTTCCTTCTGCATCTTGTTCATACATTTTAACGGCTGCACCTTTTGCTACTTTTCCAGACGGTGCTTGTACGCTAAACATATAACCTGATACTGGCATATTTTGTACGTGAATCGTACGTTCCACTTTGCTGATTACTTTACCCGCTTGATCTAATCCTGTAATAACGATCGTATGCTTACCATCGGCAAACTTCGTCGTATCGAACGATTGATTAAACTGATGTTGGTCCACTGAAGCTGCCGCAACTTTTGTACCATCAACAGACACTTCCATCGATGTAATCGCATCATCTTCTGTCGTTACGATTACAGGCGTCATGCCCACAACGTTTGCATTTTTCTTCGGAGCATCCATTTTAAATGCATCTACTTGTACGTCATTTTCTAGCGCACGAAGTGGATTGACAACACCGTACCCTGTCGTCTTATCATGTCCTTCTTCGCCTAAGTCATCTGCTGTTTGAATTAATGCTTGCGTCACTTTCTCCGCACTTGCATCTTCGTGTTGTGCTTTGTAAAGTGCTGCTACTGCGGCAACGTGTGGCGTCGCATAAGACGTACCTGTACCAGATGTGTAATAACCTGATTCGTCCCCTAAATCTCCGGCTAATGATGTACTAATGACACTTACACCAGGTGCTACTAAATCGACCGTTTCCCCAACATTCGAACCTGCATAGGCTTGGTTATTTTTAGCGACTGAACCGACTGAAATGACGTTATCTAACGCTGCTGGATAGTTCGTATCGGCATTCCCGCCACCATTACCTGCTGCTGCTACAACGACAACGCCTTCTTCATAGGCTCTTTGAACTGCTTGGTCGATTGCTTCACTATATTCCCCTGATAAACTCATGTTGATGACATCTACATCTTGTTCAACTGCATAATCGATTCCTTTAGCGATATCTGCTGCTGTACCTTCACCGTTTTTCCCCATTACTTTTACAGGTAAGATTTTCACATCTTCTGTACCCGCTACGCCAGAAATCCCCACGTCATTATTTGCTTGTGCTGCAATAATACCTGAAACGAACGTACCGTGACCTTGGTCGTCGTTCCCTGTTTCATTGTTCGCAATGCCTTCAACAATCGTTTTACCTTCTAATACACGTTCTTGTAAATCCGTATGATCTGCTTTTACCCCTGTATCAAGTACGGCTACAACAGTGCCCTTTTTATCCGTCACATCTTTTGCTTGTTCCCAAGCTTTTTCAACATTTAAAGAACTTAAATTCCATTGGTTACTATAATATGTATCATTTACAGAAGTGCTCGTTGATGAATCTGTTGACGTCGCTTCATCTGAAATGGTATACACTTTATTTTCTTCAACAAATTCTACATTTTCATCTGCTTGTAACGTTTCCACTACGTGTTGTTCATCTTCAACAAATACGTCAATGACAGTTGTTTCTTGATCATTCGAAACGATTGTTGCGTCTAATTTTTTTGCTTCTTTTTTCGTAAGCGTCTCTGAATCTTTATATTGCACTAATAATTGCTTCGTTTCTTCTTTCACATCAGCTGTTTCAGCACTTACTGTAACAGGTATTAAAGAAGATGCTACCATCGTAGCTGATAAGGTTGTAACCAATGTTTTTTTCATTTTGAAATACTCCTAAATCTATATTTAATATTTTCAAATATTATTTATGTCATAGAAAAAATATAGTTGAAAATGATTATCAATGTCAATATGAGATTGCAAAAAAATGAAAAAACCACTATTTTTCGTTAAAAAAAGAGCATGCATCTTCTGCATACTCCTTAATTGTTCACATTATGAAATCGTCCGTAGCCAACAATATACTTCTCCCAATATCCTGGTAACGCATCAATAACGACACCGCTATTTTGAGCATTTAACATTTGACCGTCTCCTAAGTAAATCCCTACGTGTGCTACACCTTTCCCGTAGCTAAAAAATACAAGGTCCCCAGCTTTTGCTTCATTCGCACTAATTTTTGTCGAAGCAGCGTATTGCTGTGCGGCAGTTCTCGGAATCGTAACACCATTTTGCTTAAACGACCAACTCGTTAATCCTGAGCAATCAAACCCCGTCTTCGGTGTACTTCCTCCCCACACATATGCCGTTCCTAAATATTTACTCGCCTCCGCAATAATTGCTTTCGCTTTACTCGTGCCTTCTACAGTTGGTGCTTGTTGATTTTCATCTGTCACTTTCGCACCGTTCGTACCATTTCCTGCATTTTGTGTTGACGTCGTTATTGATGTTGTCGATGTAGCAACTGGTTGTACAGTTGTCGTTTCTTTTTCCTCTATACTGTCTTTCTTCGCTTGCTCATCTGCTTGCTTTTGTGCCAGTGCCTCTTGTTGTGCTAATTTTTGCGCTGCTTTTTTAGCCGCTTTCTCCGCTTGCAATTGTGCTGCTTTTATTTTTTTAGCTTCTGCTTCGGCTTTTTTTCGAGCAGCTTGTAACGCTTCTTTTTCTTTCGCTGTAGCGATACTCTCTTTCAGTTTTAAAGACTTCGCTTTCGCTTCTATTTTTTTCAATTGCAGTTGTTCTTGTTGCTCTTGTAGCTGCTGAAATTGTAAAGTTAAATCGCTTTGCTGTTTTTTTAATTTTGCATTCGCTTTACTCAAAGATGTCATATCTTGTTTTTGTTCTGTTTGTAATCGTGTATCAGCATCAATAATTTTTTTAACTGATAACGTTCTCGTGATTAGTTTTGTAAAACTTTCCGCTCCAAAAATGGCTTCGACATACGGACTAAACGTCGTATCTTGCGCTTGATAAGCTTTCAAACGATTTTGAATGATGGCACTTCTTTCCGATACGTCTTCCTTCGTTACTTCGATTGACGCTTCTAAATCTACCATTTCTTCTTTTAATGTATAAAATGCCTTAGCATGTTCTTCAAAATTTTTTCATTTTCTTTCAGTTGGGTATTTATGCGCTGTATATTTTGGTCTACTCTTTTTTATCTGCTGTCATTTCTGTAGACGTCTTCGCAGAAGTAGACATCGATTCACCGACTACTATTGAACTAAATGTAAGTGTAGTAGCGATGACCATATAACGAAATTTAAACATTCTGCTCCCCCCCTCCCATTGGTGGAAAATCAATACTTTTATCATAGCATACATCCAATTATTTCTACCGTTAAAAATACCTATTTATGATACAATTTAAGGAGCAATTTCTTTAGGAGAGGTGCATTTTTTATGAAATATGCATTAATTGGTGATATCCATTCAAACAATCAAGATTTACACGCTGTATTCAACCATATTAATAGTTTACAATGTGACGTAACGATTATCGGGATGGGCGATTTATTTGAATGTATGATTAGTAAGAAAAAAGCAAAGGCATTGCAAAAACCTTTGCCACTTTCAAACGTACAACAAAATCCAGATGGCTTTAGCCGTTTATTAGATTTTCCCTCGATCAGAGGAAACCAAGAAGAGCGAATTATGCGCGCAACACAAACGACGATTTTCAATACGCTACCCGAAACGATTCAAATCGAGGGTGCTACACTCATTCACGGTCATCAGTTTCATTGGTCGAAAAAGTGGATTCCAGACTATGAAGAATTTACGAATGAATCCTTATTGTTTTTCGGACATAGTCACGATTCAAAACTTTACCATAAACGAAAAGAAATCGACTTCGTATTTGGACAACCTATTTTTTTAACGAAGAAAACATATGGCATTAATGTTGGTTCTGTCGTCGATCATCGTGAATGGGTTTTATACGACGCATCAAAAAAATGTATTACATTTATGAAAGCTGAATAACGATAGCGTAGTTCAATTTCACAGAAAATAACGACATATTGGATGGGGGTAATTTGATGGAATGGCAACAACTTGAATATTTCCAAATGCTAGCAAAAATACAGCATATGACGAAAGCCGCTGAAAAATTATCAATTTCACAACCTGCTTTAAGCCGTTCGATTGCGAGACTAGAAGATGAACTCGGCGTACCATTGTTCGAAAGGCAAGGACGCTCCATTCACCTCAATCGATACGGCGAATTGTTTGAGCACCGCGTAGAAGCGATTTTAGCTGAATACCAAAAAGCGCTCAAAGAAATACAACAACTTATTGATCCGAATCACGGAGAAGTATCACTCGGATTTTTACACACACTTGGAACAAATATCGTGCCTGATATTATTCGCCAATTTCATAAAAAACATCCAGATATTCATTTTTCATTGAATCAAAATTTCACACACTTACAATTAAGAGAACTACTATCGGGTGAATTGGATTTATGTTTAATGGCGGAAGTCGACGTTCCAAAACCGATTCGTTGGCAAGAACTATGGCGCGACGAATTATACGTCATCGTGCCAAGTGATCATCCTTTTGCTAAAAGAACGAGTATCGCCATACACGAATTAAAAAATGAATCATTCGTCATGTTAAAACCGGGCTATGCCTTGCGTATTCAAGCAGATGATATTTTCGAAAAAGCAAAATTTACACCTAAAATCACATTTGAAGGTGATGAAGTATCGACAGTAGCTGGATTTATTATGGCTGGTTTAGGTGTTTCTATTTTGCCGAACGGCTTAGAAATCAATCAACAAGGTATTTCCAAACTACACATTACAGGCATTCAAGCGGAACGTGTTATCGGAATGGCCTGGTCAGAAGGTCGTTATTTATCCCCTGCCGCACAAACATTCCAAAAATTTATACGTGATTATTTCAAAAATAAAGCGATTTGACTTATCTCTACTTTCTCATTAACAGGCACTGTTTTTGAGAAAGTTTTTTTGTACGCAAAATAAGTTAACTATTTTTAAAAATAGGTTGACTTAAAAGTTTATTTTTCGTACGATAAACGTATCAAAAACGAAGGGGGGGAGTTTTTTTGGCACAACATGAACGATTAAAAATGGGCATTGTAGCAGCTCTGTTCGCCGCAATTATTGCAATCTTTGCGCAAATAATCATTCCGCTACCGCTCATTCCAATTACGGGACAGACGTTCGCAATTGGATTAGCGATTACGGTTTTAGGACTGCATTACGGAACTATTTCCGTGTTATTATACATACTACTCGGTGCAGTTGGTCTCCCTGTATTTAGCGGTATGACGGGTGGGATGGGCATCATTTTCGGACCGACTGGTGGCTATATCGTCGGCTTTTTAGCACAAGCGATTTTAATGGGGATTTACTTTCAGTTATTTGGAACGACGAAAACGCATAGTATCATTAACAATTTACTTGGTATGATTGTAACACTTCTATTCGGCATGATTTGGTTAAAGTATTGGGGACATTTAACGTGGACTGCCGCATTCACTGGAGGCGTTGTACCTTTTTTATTCGTCGGAGTACTCAAAGCCGTTTTAGCCGGTTGGATTGGCTCTTTACTAAGACATCGACTCATTCGTTTGAAACTACTTCCTACGCAAGCAGAACGTTCTTTGTAAATGAAAAAGGTGCTGTCAGGTCAACTGACAGCACCTTTTTTATTATGCGTTAATTTCTAGCATTTTTTCTACGATTGCATCCGTTAATTCTTCTGTAGTCGTCGGTACAAATTTTTTCAGAATTTGGTTAATCATCGCACCCATTGCTCCGCCAGCCGTAATGTCTAAATGACCTGTCATAGCTGTGTTATGATCATCAATTTTTTCTGCTTTAAAGTAACCGCCACCGTTAAAGTTATCCGATAATCCTTTTAAGTCAAAAATAACTTCTGAAGGTTCGTTCCATTCTTTAATATCTACGCCTAATTTTACTTTTTTCTTCATGAAACCTAAATCACCTTTAAATTCCCAAGTTGATTCATTTTCACTTTTGATTTCGTGTGCGATATAACCTGGTACAAGTGGTGCCCAGTTGTTCATATCTTGTACAAAATCCCAAATTTTTTCAATATTTAATGGTACATCTACTGTGTATGTTCCTTGTGGCATCGTTTATTCCTGCTTTCCAATAATTAGTGTGTCGCTGCGTGTTTTCCGGCTAAGAAACCGAATGTTAAAGCTGGTCCAATTGTCCCGCCAGCACTTGGATAAATGGGTCCTAGTGGATTTGCTGATGCATTCCCCGCTGCGTAAAGACCTTTGATTGCTTCGTTGCTGTACGTTAATACTTGTCCGTGTTCATTAATACGTGGACCACCGTTCGTTCCTAGTGCGCTTAAATAAACTGGTACCGCATAAAATGGACCTTTTTCAATTTTTCCTAAGTTATTTTCAGGGCTTCCGCCACCAGTTGTTAACCCTTCAAATTGAATCGTACCACGGTGGAAATCTGTATCTTCTTTTTGCTCACAGAAGCCATTCCACTTCGCTACTTCCGCTTCTAAACCGTCTGCATCAACACCGATTTTTTCTGCTAATTCACGAATCGTTGGTGCTTGGTCAACCCATTCAGGTGTAGGATCGCCAGGAGACATCGTAATAATCAATTTTGAATCTTTAAGTTGTTGATCGAATATCATCCATACAGGACCTTTGTTCGGGAACTCTACTGAAACTGGGTCATATTCAAACATAGCACGAGGCATATCGTTATATGTCGTCGCTTCGTGTACGAAACGTTTACCGTATTTATTGACGATAATTGAGTTCGGACCCTCACGGCCACCACCTAATTGCGCCATTACATGATCTTCATATTCAAATGTTGGATCGACCATTGCTGGATACCACCAAGCTTCACTCATATTATCCAGTGCAGCGCCTGCTTTCATCGACATAAGTAATGCATCACCTTCATTACCTGGTGGTGTTACTGGTGTTGAAATTTCAGCTTTTAAGAATGATTTCACGAGTTGTTTATTCCATTCAAAACCACCAGAAGCTAATACGACCCCTTTGTTTGCTTTGAAATATTTTTTCTCGCCATTTTCAGTTTCTGCAACGAGACCAATAATTGTTCCTTCATCATCTGCAATTAATTCTTTACCCGCGATATGTGTTTGTACTTTCACGCCACGGTCTAAACACCCTTTTAATAAAGAAGCGATTAATGCACGGCCCATCGTAACGATGTTGTGCTCCATACGATTCGCAACGACCTCAAAATCAATACCGCCGACTGCGCCACCTTCTTCTAATGTTAATGGTGGGAAAATAGGGTTTTGACGTAATACATCGCCCCACTCACCAATTTCATTTAAATCAAATGGTAGTGGATCTAATGAACGCGTTCCTTTTTTCAAACCTTCTGGCATATGTGCATAATATTCTGGATAGCCCGCAGGTGTTTTAAATTTTACAGGTGTGTGATCACGTAAAAATTCAATCACTTTCGGTGCTTGTTCTACAAATACATCAATCATTTTTTCATCTGCACGATTAAGTGCTAGACGTTTAATAAATGTTGAAGCTGCTTCTGCTGAATCTTCAAAGCCTGCTTCTTTCATATATGGATTGTTTGGAATCCAAGGAACACCACCTGAGAAAGCAGTTGAACCCCCAATTTGTGCTGTTTTTTCGAGTACTAAAACATTTGCACCTTCCTCAGCTGCTGATAGAGCCGCTGATAAAGCTGCTCCACCTGTGCCAAGAACTACAACATCTACTGTTTCATCCCAATGAGTTGGATGGATCGTCATAAAAAACACCCCTTAAAGTTCAAATTGATAGTTCACTATCACTTTTGATTTTATAAGATGTTGTTCAAAAAGTAAAATTATTTCTATTAAAAATTCTATTTCAAACATTTTTTATTTACTTTATACTGTTTTTCTCTCTGAAAAAACTATATAAAAGACTTTATTTTTCATTAAAATAAACAATTCATATCTTATAAAACTTCATATTTTATTATGTATATTTCATTTTATTGTTTTTTAATATATTCTCGTTTTTTAAGCACCCTTTCCTTATCCTTTCGAACTAATTTATTGTATTTTTAGAAAAAATAGTTATTCTTTTTCTTTTCAGAAAAAAATTATTTTAAAGTAATACTCCATTACGTTCAAATTTCGATAAAAAAGAAGATTTCAAACCTAAAAACAACTGAAACTCATCGGCAGCGTAACATGATCGTAAAACTCATTTTTGAAAGCTAATTCCCATTTGCCCATAAAAATAAAGAAGGTAATGTCAACTTCGACATCACCTTCTCTAGTAGCGGTTGGAATTTTCACTTATGTCCCAGCCTCTTTTTTGAATCATTTATGATTTTTTCAAATATACTTGCTGTTGTTTTCAATCCATTTTTGCATAACACGGAACAATAATACGACGACAATCGCTAAAATAATTCCTTTGAAAATGTTAAATGGTAAAATACCAACTGCAATTGATTTAGCAAGTACTGCACCTGTTTCCACAGGTACGTTTAAAAAATAGTTATACATCGGCATAAAGACGAAATAATTTAGTAAGCTCATACCGACTGCCATTGTAGCTGTTCCTGCAACAAGACCTAAAGTTAAGCCTTTGCGGCCATTCTTTAAATGTCGTTGAATGAAGTACACTGGCATAATGAATAATACACCTGTTACAAAGTTGGCAATTTGCCCAACTGGTACACCGGTTTGACTACCTTGTAAAAACCAGTTGATGACATTTTTGAAAAATTCAACGCCAATACCTGCGATTGGCCCAAGTGTTAATGTCGCAATTAATGCGGGAATATCACTAAAGTCAACTTGCAAAAATGCTGGGAACGGCGGAATCGGAAATTGGAATAGCATTAATACCGCCGCAATTGCTGACAACATACCTACCGTCGTCATTTTTTGTAATTTCATGTTTTTCATTTGTCAAAGCACTCCTTTTGTGCGATTCACTTCACAAAAAGGAAAGGATGCAGCTTACTCATTTCATCATTGCCTTATAAAAAAATCCCTTATGTACGTTCGACATAAGGGAGAATAGGCATCAGAAAATAAGCACTATAAGTAAATAATTATTTACTCGTACGCTGTACCTTCACCTTCTCCCATCCAGACTATACTGTCGGCTCCAGATTTACACTGGAATCAGCGTTTTACGGCTCGCGGGCTTTAAGCATAATCGCTTATTTACCGCCGGTCGGGAATTACACCCTGCCCCGAAGATGAATCATATTATTATTTTTACACTCTCATCATACAAAATTAGTTTTGATTTGTAAAGGGGATTAACTTAATTTCGAGATAAATTCATTCAAGACTTCCTTCTTCAATTCCCATAAAAAAACCCCACTCGTTTAAAGGAGTGAGGATTGTGTATATATAAACTTACATATTTTCAAGTGGTAAATAAAAGACGAACGTCGTACCGACATCTACCGTACTATCTACAGAAATACGCCCCTTATGCGCTTCTACGATATTGCGTGCTATAGCGAGACCGAGACCAGTCCCACCTTTGCCACGTGTACGTGCTTTATCCGCTTTGTAAAAACGTTCAAACACATACGGTAAATCTTCTTCCGGTATCCCTGCACCATTATCTTGAATACGAATTCTAGCCATCGTTCCTTGTTGATCTGCTAATACTTTAACTTGCCCATTATTCGGCGTATGACGAATCGCATTATCGATTAAGTTCGTTAACACTTGTTCGATTCTGTCTTCATCTACATATATATAAGCATGGTCATTGAATGCCGATTCAAAGGTTACTTCGATTTCTTTTTCACGCCCTCGTTGAACGAACTTTTGTGTAATTCGTTCAAAGGTTGGATTAATAGAAACAAGATCTTCATAAAGCGTAATATTGCCGGATTCCATACGTGCTAAATCGAGTAAATCATTTACTAGTCGATTCATTCGTTGAGATTCATCATAAATAATACGCATAATTTCTTTTCGCTCTTCTTCATCTTGAACGATATCATCTACGATAGCCTCGGAATAGCCTTGTAACATCGAAATAGGTGTACGCAATTCATGGGATACGTTCGCAATAAAGTCCGAGCGTAATTTTTCGAGACGATGTGCCTCCGTCGTATCACGTAAAACGGCAACCGCTCCACGTACTCGATTGCCACTATATAGCGGACTAATCGAAATAATATAATAGACGCCATCGATTTCAAGTTCTTCTTGTAATTGTTCTTCTAATTCTAATACGTGATCCAACATATGATAAATAGCACTCGGAAGCGGTTTTTCACTATCGGATCCTTTATTAATAAACCAATCTTGCAATAAAATCTCTGCCGGCGGGTTGCTTAAAAGTACACTTCGGTCTTTATTAAATGTAATGACCGCATCCGTCATCGACGTTAATATGCTAGACAGTTGTTCTTTTTCTTGATTAATAACTTCTACGTGATGTTTCAATTGGCGTCCCATCTGATTAAAAGCCGTTCCAAGTTGCCCAATCTCATCATTTTGCCACATCGGTACTTTCGTATCAAATTTTCCTTTTGCCAAATCAAATGCCGCTTCTCGCATTTTACGCAATGGACGCGTAATTCTTGACGAAAGAAAGAATGAAAAGAGTGTCGTCAATACGAGTGCAATCGCTGCCGATAAAAAGACAATTTTCGTCGTTTCTTCCGTCGTTTGATGAATCGTATCTGGACTTTGATAAATAAAAATAACCCCGTGTTTAAGCGTCGTCTTTTCAAGTGGAAAAGCCATCACAATATACGATTCCATTTTATTTTTATCTGTTGCAGAAGGCAATAACATCTCTTTTACAATCGGATCTTTTGACGTAAACGCTTTATCAAATGTTTTAGAACTCGTAATTTGATCAGCAATGGCATTTTTATTTTCACCAAGTTGCAATGAAATGGATAAATCACCTTTTTCTTCGACAATTAAAGCGTTCGTTTCATCACTTAAAATGTCACGTAAAATATTTTTTGTTTCTTTATTTGAATAATGATGATCTTCCATAATACGGGCAATAACAGAAGCTTCTTGACTTAATGATTTTTCAGCTTGTTGCGTGTGGTAAGTGTTTAAAAATTCGAGCATCAAAATCGTAAAGACAAACAAGACAAAAGAAACGAGAAGCAAAATGGTTCCCCAAAGCTTCCCGACAATTGAATTCCATATTTTAATCTTCATCTACGACCTCGAACTTATATCCGACGCCCCACACTGTTACAATCATTTTTGCTGCATTTTCAGAAACGCGGTTTAATTTTTCACGTAAACGTTTCACATGTGTATCAACCGTACGTAAGTCTCCGAAGAAATCATAATGCCATACTTCTTTTAGCAATTGTTCACGATCAAACACTTTATCAGGTGACTTCGCTAAGAAATAAAGCAATTCATATTCTTTCGGTGTTAAGTTTACTTCCGTACCATCTGCTGAAACGCGATGTGCATCATGGTCGATTGTTAAATGTTTAAACGCCACTAAATCTTTCGAAGAAGACGTATTAGCAATTGGTAACGTCACTAAAGAACGACGTAAAATAGCTTTTATACGGAGCACAACTTCCCTTGGACTAAATGGTTTAACAATATAATCATCGGCACCTGTTTCAAAGCCTTCGACGCGGTTTGCTTCCTCGCCTTTTGCTGTTAATAATACGATTGGTGTCGTTTTCTCTTCACGAATTGCTGTACATGCCTCTAAGCCGTCCATCACCGGCATCATAATATCTAGAATAATGACATGGTACTCTGTAGAAAGTGCTTTTTCAACAGCCTCTTGACCGTTTTCCGCTTCATCGATTACGTATCCTTCACGCTCTAAATACATGCGCAGAAGACGACGAATTCGATCCTCATCGTCTACTATTAAAATTTTGATTTCTTCATCCAAAATAATCCCTCCTATGTAGCTATACCCCTATTGTACAGTTCAAACAGTGAAATGAAAAGGATTGAAAAAACTTATGCAACTGTAGAGTTATTAGCCTGCATAAGAATGCAATCCTGCTAAAATTAAATTCACAGCAATTAAGTTAAACATAATAATCGCAAAGCCTATTACGGCAAGCCACGCAGACTTTTTACCTTCCCATCCTTTTGATAAACGTAAATGTAAAAAGGCAGCATAGTATAACCACGTAATGAGTGCCCATACTTCTTTCGGGTCCCATCCCCACATGCGACTCCAAGCTTCTTGTGCCCAAATCATAGCAAAAATCAGCGCACCGAGCGTAAATACAGGGAAGCCGATTAATACAGCACGGTAATTCATCTCATCAAGCATCGATAAATCGGCTTTTCGCACGAGTGGTTGTAGTAAAGCAACGAGTCTTTTTCTAAACAAGATGCGGAGAATACCATACAGCACGATGCCGTAAAGAAGCGACCATATGACCGACGTTACTTTTTTTCCGTTCACCCATGCCGGTGCTTCTACAAAAGGCGCTAAATGATTTTCCGTTAAAGCCGTCGAATCGTTCATCCCAACGAGTGCAGGCATCGTATACGTAATCGGCATACGTTCCCCTTTTTGGTCTACGTACTGAAAATCTGCTTGGTAGTTCGTCGCTTGAAACGTCAGCGTTGCTAAAATAAAGCCAATAAAAACGACGAGCGTAAACAAAATCGTTTCCAGGGCGAAGCGTTCTCTTGTACGTTGAAAAACGTTCGTCCGTTTTAATAAGTAAACGAGTCCACTAAAAGCACTAATCGCTAAAATAGCTTCTCCAATCACCGTCGTAATGACATGAATTGTTAACCAATTACTTTTTAGTGCTGGTATAAGTGGCGCGACATCTTTCGGAAAAACGCTCGCATACGCAATGACAATAACCGCAATCGGTAAAGCGACGAGCCCTAATGCTGGCATACGATAAGCTTTATACAAAATTAAAAAAGCGCCAACGATAAACATACCGAATGCGGTCGTAAATTCAAACATATTACTTACAGGTGCGTGACCGACTGCGATCCACCTGCATACGAAATAACCAACATTTAAAGTGAAACCAGCAAGTGTCACCCAAACAGCATATTTTGCAAACCGTTTATGTGATTCCGTTTCGTCTTTCTTCCCGTGGACGGCCCCACCGAAAAGTAACGTGGCGAGTAAGTAACTTATAAAAGCAGCAAATAAAAGACTACTACTAATTGTGAGTATCATGTTGTGCATCCTCCTGTTCTTTCATATCGACCATGCGCTGTAAATGAAGCGTATTCGTTAACGTATTCACGTCTTTTTTCATACTATACCAATTTTTATTCGTGTGTGCCGCAAGAACAATCGTTTCCCCTTGCTTCTTCACCCAAATACGTCGATGGTTAAAGTACGAACCAATACAAACACCGAGCATGAAAATGATACCGCCGATTAATAAAAGTGGCCACGTGCGATCTTTATGTACTTTTAAGCCACTCACATCGCGTGTATCTGCTTTTTCAAATACGACTTTGTATTCGGTTTCTCCGAGCGGTTCTAACGTTTTTTGAATTTGTATGAAGCTCGTTTCACCTTTCGGATGTTCTTTCGTCACCATATTCATTAAAAAGGCTGGATTATTCGGATTCGGTGATTTCGAAATCGGTTCACCTGACGTATCAAATTTTTCAAAATCCGGATAATACCCATCGATTTGAACGACGGTTTGTTCATCTAAACGATATTCTTTTTTCGGATGCAATAAGTCGACTGTAAACGTTCCAAGAGACTGTTTAGATTGTTTATTTTGCAAAGAGAACGTCATGGATTTCAACTCATGTTGACGATAATCCATTTGATACAAAGCATACCCATCAAATTTGAGCGGATGGTTCACTTCAATTGTGCCTGACTTAATGCGCTTTAACTGTTCATCTGCCCCGGCAACGGCCGTTTCATTTTGATAAATCTCGACGTCTGTCGCATATTTCTTTGCGACCGAATTAATGCCAGCATCCGTTTCTTCACCATGCGTTTCAAGTACAAATTGATTGTTTTTAATATAATACCCTGTCGCTTCTGGAATCGATGTCGTATCCCCTTCCCGAACCCACATTTTTTCATCTACGTAGAAACCAGGAATTAAGCGCATCATTACACCGACTAAAAAGAGAATTAATCCGACGTGATTAATGTACGGACCCCACCTAGAAAAACGTCCTTTTTCAGCTAATAAATTGTCCTTTTCTATCCGAACATTGTATTTTTGTTTTTTCAATTGTTGAGCGAATGAATCAAGTGGTATTGTAGCATCCGTCGTTAATTGTAAACGTTGTTTCTCGAAAAATAACGGATGTTTTTCAACTCGTTGATGTTTCAACGCTTTAAAAAGTGGAATTCCTCGGTCTAAACTCGCAACGATAATTGAAGCAGCTAAGCAGCCGATGACCATTTGAAACCACCATGAATTGTACAAATCTGCAAATCCAAGTATGTAATACCATTCCCCGAACGTCCCGTAAGCTTGCTCGTATGCTTCTTTCGTCGAAGAAGCGGCGGATTCATCAATAAATAACACTTGCGGTAAAATCGTTCCGAGTGATGCTAGTACAAGCGTTAAAATGATAAGTGTTACACCGAATTTCACACTTGCAAATAAAGACCATAAACGTTCTAAACTATTTTTTCGTTTCTTTTTCGATAAAATAACAGCTCCTTCATACCGCATATCGATTGTTTCTTTTAACGGCTTACCGCAATTGCGACAAAATTGAGCTTGTTCATTATTTTGAGTGCCACATGAACACTGCATACTATCCCTCTATTCTAATTTAACCGATTGCATCAGCTTTTGAATATGTTGTTCTGTCATTTCTCCGGTTACGATTTCTGTAATTTCTCCCGTTTTAGATATGCCGATTGTCGTCGGCAATGGATCTACGCCGTACGCACGCATGACGCTCTTTTTCGTATCGATCATTACAGGAAATTTCAATTGATACTCCTCAATAAATTGAGAGACTTCCAGTTCAGATTGTGCAATATTAATCGATAATATTTCCACACCACTGTCTTGATACGCTGCGTACTGTTTATTAAAAGCCGGCATTTCCCGTTTACAAGGTGGACACCACGTCCCCCAAAAATTTAAAATGACGCCTGTCCCTTTATATTCTTTCAAATGATGTCTTTCTCCATTTAAGTCGACTAACTCAAAATCAGGTGCTACGTCTCCTACTTGTAGCGCCTGACGCTCCTCTTTCGTAACAGCACTATAAATCGTGTACACAATCGCCATCATTAAAATGACGAGTACCGTTCCTCGCAACCATTTTTTTGTCGTTTTTTTCTTCATCGATGTCCCTCCATATAGAAAAAGCGGGTAAAATCGAATGCTCGACTTTACCCGCTTCTACGTCATTAACCGATTTTACCTGTTTGTGCTAATGCACGTAATTGTTTCACCTCGTGAGGTGTTAATTCACGCCATTCACCCGCATTCAAGCCCATTGTTGTTAAGAAGCCGAATTGTTCACGTTTTAATTTTGAAACGCGGTGACCGACTGCTTCAAACATACGACGTACTTGACGGTTTTTGCCTTCATGAATTGTAATCGCAACGATTGTTTTCCCTTTGCGATCATCTGAAGAAATAATACGTACACGAGCAGGAGCTGTTTTGCCGTCTTCTAACATAACCCCACGTTCTAATTTACGCATTTCTTCACGTTTTAACACACCTTGAAGTGTTGCTACATATGTTTTTTCAACATTGTATTTAGGGTGTGTTAAAACGTTTGAAAATTCACCATCATTCGTTAATAGTAAGACACCTGTCGTATCAAAATCTAAACGACCTACTGGGAAAATACGTTCATGCACGTTCGGGAATAAATCCGTTACCGTGTCACGGCCACGATCATCTGTTACAGCTGAAATCGTATTACGTGGTTTATATAGTAAGAAATATACTTTATCTTCTTGTTCAATTTTCACGTTATCTACTTCTACACGATCTGTTGGCGATACTTTCGTACCTAATTCGCGAACGATTTCACCGTTTACTTTCACTTGGCCATCTAAAATCAATTGTTCTGCTTTACGGCGCGATGCAATCCCTGCATGCGCAATTACTTTTTGTAAACGTTCCATTATTTTCTTTACCTCTCAATCGTCTCACGACGGTATTCTTTGTTTCTATATTTAAATGTACAAGATTTTCACGAAAAAAGCTATTGTTCTACTGCAAACGCTTCTTGGAATTTAGACATAAATAAATCTTGCTCTTCTTCTACGTCCACTTCTTCCCCTTCAAGTACCGGTAAATCTTCAATACGATTCAGTCCGAAATAATTTAAAAATTCATTTGTCGTTCCGTATAAAATAGCGCGACCCGTTCCATCTACACGCCCTACTTCTTGAACGAGAATTTTTTGTGCAAGCGTATGTAAAGCACGTTCACATTTTACTCCACGTAAATCTTCAATTTCGATACGTGTAATCGGTTGTTTGTATGCAACGATTGCCAACACTTCAAGGGCTGCTTGCGATAAGCTTTGTGCTGGTGGATTTTCTACCATTTTTTCAATGACACTTGCATTCTCTGCCTTTGAAATCAATTGATACGTCCCCGCTAATTCTTTGATCGTAATGCCTCGCGTGTCATCTTCATCGAATTGTCGTTTCATTTCTGCGAGCGTATTTTGAACGTCCATCGTTTGTGCTTCTGTTAATTGCGCAATTTGCTCTAATGTCAAACCATCTTCTCCAATGACAAACAATAAACTTTCAATTTTACTCTTCAATGTTGTCGAATTGTTCATAATCGATTTCTCCTTCTTTTAACATAACGTACAGTTGTTCAAAATTGTGTTGTTGTTCTATTTGAACGACTTGTCTTTTCATTAATTCGAGTAACGATAAGAAGGTGACGACAAGCGTCGCTTTATCTTCATAAGGGAATAGTTCGAAAAACTCCGCTCTCCCCTTATGTTTTTGAAGCGTTTGAATAACGCTCTTCATTTGTTGTCGTACCGTTATACCTTGACGTGCTACTCTCGTTGATAAAGGGGCACGCAATTTTTTACGATTCAACATCTTTTGGAAAGCAGCGACCATATCGTATACATTAACAGACAAATCAAACTGCATATTTTCTTCTTTCATATATGGTGAAAGATCTGTTGCAGGGCGTGTATACAAGTGGACACGCTCTTCTTCTCTCTCTTGTAAATGATGCGCTGCTTGCTTGAATTTTCGGTATTCGATTAATTTAGCGACTAAGTCTTCACGTGGATCGACTTCATCCACATCTAGTTCTAAATCATCTAGCTCACCTTCATGTATCGGTAGGAGCATTTTACTTTTAATTTCTAACAATGTAGCTGCCATGACTAAGTACTCGCTCGCTTCATTCAGCTCTAGTACTTGCATTGCGCGTATATGCTCCATATACTGGGCAGTAAGTTCCCTCATTGGAATATCATATATATCGATTTCTAATCGATGGATTAAATGTAATAATAAATCAAGAGGTCCTTCAAACGCGTCTAATTTTACCTCATAAGACATTTAACATCCTCCTGACAAATAATTTTATATCATACTAAAGTATAGAGGAAAGGAAGCAAAATGTACAAACGTTCTTTTGTGTTATTTTTAAGTTATTTTAATCGAAACAAAGACTATTTTGAGTGCCATGAAGTATTAGAAGAACATTGGAAAGACGTGGCGAAAGGTGTTCGTGACCATGAGCTTGTCGGCTTTATTCAGCTGGCAACAGGCATGTATCATTGGCGACGTCAAAACATCGTTGGCGCACATCGTATTTTAGTGAAAGCGAATCATCATTTACATGCACACCCAACGAGTGCTTACTACGAAGGAATCGACATGCAGCAATTATTCGATGACTTACAATTCGCGATTAGCGAAACGAAAGACCAAAAACCTTTTACGACGTTTCCGATCATCATAAAAGATGATGAACTTAAACGTCTCGTTGAAGCCGTACCGCTTCCCGAACTAAGTACGGATTTCATTCATAATAAACATCGTTTAAGAGACCGCCAAGAAGTGATTCAAGAACGTCTCGATAGTTTATCGGAACGTCAACAACGAAGAGCTTCCAAATAAGTCGGATGCGCTAACGAAAAAGAGACGGGGACAAAACTTCAGTCAACAACAAAAGACATGCATGATTTGAATAAAATCATGCATGTCTTTTGTTATTTGCTAAGTAGCTGTTAGTGTTCGGACGGAGGAAATCGAAAGTCGTATCGCATATAAAAATAGAGAAAGTGATGTCACATTCGACATCACTCTCTCTATTAGAAACTGAAATTTCCACTTATGCCTCAGCCTCTTTTTTAAATCTTTACATTTTCTTTCTCAACTTTACTCGCAACATTTTCATAAAAAGGTTCTACGAGTTGACAAGGTATCAGTTTCTCACAATCTGCTTCTTTTGATAACGTTTCAAGCATTTTGCGTCCAATACCTTCTCCACGATGAGATGGATCTACTGTAATATGGCGGACAATCCACTGCTCTTCTTTCTTTTCAATGCCAATTAAACCAATATAATCTTCTTCATGCTTCCATAAATAAAGTTGCCAAGCGTCTTCGCAGTCATATGTGCGAATCGTTTGTTGTAATACTTTTAAGTCTTTTTCTTCGGGCATGAAAGACAGTAATCCCATCGCTATTTTTTCCAATGATTTTTTATAACGATATAACATATATCATCCCTCTTTTTCGCCTCAAACTTACCTTGACTATCCTACACGAAAAACACAATAGGCGCAACATTATTCCCATTTATTTCAAATCATTTCATTTATATGACGCGTATTACCAATTTAACATGTCGTCTAATTTCACTAAATCTTCATAAGACTCACGTTTCACAACGATTTGGTGTTTGCCATTTTCAACAAATACAACAGCCGGGCGACCAATGCGATTATAATTAGATGCCATCGAATAGCCATATGCTCCTGTACAGAACGTCGCAAGTAAATCACCCGCTACTGCTTGAGGCAATTGAATTTCTTCGATAATTTTATCACCTGACTCACACAATTTCCCTGCAACCGTGTATGTCGTCGTCGCCAAATCGTTGGCACGATTTGCAAGAATAGCTTCATATTTTGCTTCGTATAGTGCCGGACGAATGTTGTCGCTCATTCCGCCATCGATTGCGATGTATTCACGTACATTCGGAACAGTTTTATGTGATCCTACTGTATACAACGTCGTTCCCGCATCGCCAACGAGTGAACGTCCTGGCTCAATCCAAATTTCAGGTAATGCAATACCGAATTGTTCCGCTTCTTTTTTCACTGCTTGGATCATGTCATCTACATACGTTGCTGGTTCAAGTGGTGCATCTTCATCTGTGTAGCGAATACCAAATCCGCCACCTAAATTCAAGACTGTCGCTTCAAAACCCGTTTCTTTTTTCCAATTAGCCATTTTATCGACTACTTTTTTAGCCGCTAAACTAAATGCTTCTGTCTCAAAAATTTGAGAACCGATATGACAGTGCATTCCTTGTAATTGTAGCCACTCATGTTCGTACAACGCTCGGAATGCTTCATCTGCCTGCCCATTTGATAAATCAAAACCGAATTTTGAATCGGCTTGACCCGTCGTAATAAAATCATGCGTATGCGCTTCTACACCTGGTGTTACACGAATTAAAACGTTCATTTTTTGTTGGCGCTCTGTCGTCAAACGCTTTAATTGTTCGATTTCATAAAAATTATCGATAACGATACACCCAATTTTTGCGTCCAACGCTTCATTTAATTCTTGTACGCTTTTATTGTTGCCGTGAAAATGAATTTTCTCGCTCGGGAAGCCTGCTTGAAGTGCCGTATAAAGTTCTCCCCCTGATACGACATCGACTGATAAGCCTTCTTGTGCCGCTACTTGATAAATGGCTTTAGCAGAAAAAGCTTTTGACGCGTAGGCAACTTGTGCTCTTATGCCTTGCTTCGCAAATGTGTCGATAAATCCTCTTGCACGTTTACGGAATAAAGCGACGTCATAAACAAATAAAGGTGTGCCATACTTTTCGCCTAGCTCCACCGTATCCACGCCTCCTATTACTAAATGACCATTTGCTTCAATAGTTTGTGTTCCATATAAATGCATACTCTTCTCCCCTTAGTCTTCTATGTTATTGTCTAAATTTTCTATACATTGAACTTTAACACAAATTATTTTTCATTCCTAGACATTTTCACGGATAACCTTAGTTTTTATGCATTTTTATTCATAAAAAAACACCTCTCCAGTTGGAAAGGTGTTTCAATCGTCTCTTTTATTCTGTAATTATTTCTTCAATCAACGCTGGTGCTTCTACAGGTGTTGCAGACATTGTAATGTTTGAATAAATTTTATTCAACACTTCTTCTACGTCTTCGCGATTTGCATAAATCGTTGCAAGTGAATCGCCTACTTCTACGCGATCGCCTACTTTTTTATGCAACATTAAACCAACTGCTAAATCAATTTCAGATTCTTTCGTTGCACGACCTGCGCCAAGTAACATAGCAGCCGTTCCGATTGCATCCGCCACGATATGACCGACATACCCAGCTTCTTTCGCTGGTACGTCAATTTTATAAGCAGCTTGTGGTAATAATGTTGGATCGTCTACGACTGCCGGATTGCCACCTTGTGCTTCGATAAATTGTTTAAATACGTCTAACGCTTTCCCATTTGCAATCACTTCTTCTAATTGCTTACGTGCTTCTTCTAATGAATCCGCATGCCCTGCAACCGTCACCATTTGTGACCCAAGTGTTAGACAAAGTTCTGTTAAATCTTCCGGACCATTTCCTTGAAGTGTTTCAATCGCTTCTTTCACTTCAAGTGCATTGCCAATTGCAAAACCTAGTGGTTGGTTCATATCTGAAATAATTGCCATCGTTTTACGACCGACAGCATTCCCAATTTTCACCATTGCTTTCGCTAGCTTCACTGAATCTTCGACAGTTTTCATGAACGCACCATCGCCCGTTTTCACGTCTAATACGATTGCATCCGAACCTGCCGCAATTTTTTTACTCATAATAGAACTTGCGATAAGCGGAATACTTGAAACCGTACCTGTTACATCACGTAACGCGTACAATTTTTTATCCGCTGGTGTTAAATTACCTGATTGACCGATTACAGCTACTTTAATATCGTTAACTTGTTTCGCAAATTGTTCTGTCGTTAATTCAACGTGGAACCCTTCGATTGCTTCTAATTTATCAATCGTACCACCTGTATGTCCTAAACCACGACCACTCATCTTCGCTACTGGCACACCTGTTGCCGCTACTAAAGGACCGAGGACGAGTGTTGTCGTATCACCGACACCACCTGTTGAATGTTTATCTACTTTAATGCCTTCAATTGCAGATAAGTCAATTTGATCGCCGGATTCAACCATTGCCATCGTTAAATCTGCACGTTCACGGTCTGTCATATCTTGGAAGTAAACTGCCATTGCAAAGCTACTCGCTTGATAATCTGGAATAGAACCGTTCGTATACCCCTCAATAAAGAAACGAATTTCTTCTGTCGTTAATTCATGTCCATCACGCTTTTTTTCAATAATATCTACCATGCGCATTGCATTGTACCCCATTTCAATAAAGCAGACGTACGATTACGTACTATCTTGCTCACTTTGTTAGTTTAATTCGTTTAAAAAGCTCTTACCGAAAGCTGGTGCTTTCACGTTAAAGTTATCCGCAACCGTTGCGCCAAGTGATGCAAACGTATCCATTTTAGGAAGTGCTTGTCCATTTTTAGCGAAACGAGAAGAATACGCAATAAGTGGTACATATTCACGTGTGTGATCCGTTCCTGGGAACGTTGGATCGTTCCCGTGGTCAGCTGTAATTAACAGCAAATCTTCTTCATCTAAATGTTCAAGTACTTCTGGTAAGCGACGGTCGAATTCTTCTAACGCTTCTCCGTACCCTTGTGGATCACGGCGATGACCGTATGCTGCATCAAAATCAACTAAATTTAAAAATGATAAACCGTGGAAATCACGTTGTACGACTTGAACAAGTTTATTCATGCCGTCTGTATTATCTTTCGTACGAATCGATTCAGTTACGCCTTCACCGTTATAAATATCTGAAATTTTGCCGAGTGCGATAACGTCTAAGCCTGCATCTTTCATTTCGTTCATCACCGTACGACCGAACGGTTTTAACGCATAGTCATGACGATTTGACGTACGTGTAAAGTTGCCTGGTGTTCCGACGAACGGACGAGCAATCACGCGACCGACTAAAAATTCAGGTTTCAATGTTAATTCACGTGCAATTTCACAAATTTTATACAATTCATCTAAAGGTACGATATCTTCATGCGCGGCAATTTGAAGAACTGGATCTGCCGACGTATATACGATAAGCGCTCCTGTTTCCATATGTTCTTTGCCGTAATCTTCAATAACTTCCGTACCTGAGTATGGTAAATTACATAGTACTTTGCGTCCTGTACGCGCTTCTAATTCATCTAACAATTCTTTCGGGAAGCCTTCTGGATATACTTTAAACGGTTGATTAATGTTCAAGCCCATGATTTCCCAATGTCCTGTCATCGTATCTTTTCCGACAGAAGCTTCTTGCATATAGCCGTAATAAGCATCCGGTGTTTCTTGTGATGTAAGCCCTTGCAAATCTTCTAAGTTCAATAGTCCGCGTATATTCGTATAGCCTAAACGCTCCATATTTGGCATTTTTAAGCCTTGCATGTGCGTAGCGATATGACCGAGTGTATCCGCACCTTCATCATTAAATTTTGCTGCGTCTGGTGCTTCGCCGATTCCGACAGAGTCCATAACGATTAAGTGAATTCTTTTAAATGGTTTCATACAATAAACCCTCCTATCAATTACTTATAGTTTATCAAAAAATAGCAAAAAAGAAACGTCAGACATCTGACAATTTTAAAATTTATGCTCTCGGATGGAATTGTTTATACACTTCAGACAATCGTGTTTTACTAATATGTGTATAAATTTGCGTCGTCGAAATGTCCGCATGCCCAAGTAGCTCTTGCACCGCGCGTAAATCTGCTCCGTTTTCAATCAAATGCGTAGCAAAGCTGTGGCGTAAAATATGTGGTGTAAGTGGATGCGTTAGCGCTGCTTTTTCAGCATAGCCTTTCAACAATTTCCATATGCCTTGTCTCGTTAATCTCTTACCCCTTTGATTCAAAAATAACGCTTCGTCTCGCGCCCCTTGTTTTTCTAATAAAAAACGTCCTTTATTTAAATACAAAGTACACGCTTCAATCGCACTTCTTCCGAGTGGGATAATTCGTTCTTTCCCACCTTTTCCATACACTTGAACGAATCCCATCGTTACATGTAAATCTTCCACGTTTAAATCGATGCATTCGGATATACGCATGCCCGTCGCATATAATAACTCCAACATAGCACGGTCGCGTATGTTTGCAGGATGTTTCGCCTTACTCGTCGCTTCAATTAACCGATCAATTTCTTCAATAGAAAGAACTTCTGGCAATTTCTGCTCAATTTTAGGCAATTCTAAGTGAACGGTCGGATCTTTTACACTACGCTTTTCTCGAATTAAAAATTGATGGAATGAACGAATCGCCGAAATATGTCTAGAAACAGTTCGTGCGGAATTTCCATTTTCTCGTAATTGTTTTAAATGTAATAAAATATGGAGTCGTTCGATGTCATCAAACGATTCAAGTTGTTGACGTTCAAAAATATGATCCACATATTGCAACAAATCTCTTTTGTAAGATTGTAATGTGTTATTTGCTAATTGGCGTTCTACTTTCAAAAAATGAATGTATTCTTCTAATGCATCTCTCACTGTTGCTTCCATCTTTTTCCCTCCAATAAAAAAAGGATAGCGACGGCCATCCTTTTAAGCTATATTCGTTTTAAATCCTATTTTCTAGCTTCAAAAATAGGCTGTCTCATTCATAAAATTAGTCTTGTTGTTTTGACTCGTTTGCATGACGTTCATTACAACGCCAACAAACACCATGAAATGTTAATCGGTGGTCTTTTACTGTGAAATTCCAGCGTTTTTCAACGACTGCTTCAACATCTTCTAGAAGATCTTCTTGAATTTCATCAACCGCGCCACATTCGATACACACAAGGTGGTGATGGAAATGGGCTGCACCTTCTTGGCGGAGATCATATCGAGATACACCATCGCCAAAGTTAATTTTATCGACAATTTTTAACTCTGTTAAAAGTTCTAATGTACGATAAACGGTTGCTAATCCAATTTCCGGTGCTTTTTCTTTAACGAGTAAGTATACATCCTCTGCACTGAGATGATCTTCTTCATTTTCAAGTAGCACGCGTACCGTTGCTTCACGTTGTGGCGTCAGTTTATAGCTCGCACCATGTAATTGTTTTTTGATTCGATCAATACGGCTTTCCATACGACGCCCTCCTAATCTATACTTATTATACCAAATAGTCTATCGGCATTTCAATATACGATGGATGATAGATATTACTTTATTTATAATCATTATTAAAATAGAATGTTCAAATAACGACTGCTCTTGATAATAGCTTCATGGACTATATTAACGGAATGACGCAAAAAATCAACTATTTTCTACTATGAATTTCATTGAATTTCATTTCTACTTTAGAATCATTCTATTTTTGCAAACGAGATTTCAACCACATTACAGCAATAATCGTTTTGGCATCACAAATTTTGCCTTCTGCCATTAGCTTTTCAGCTTCCTCAATCGTTACTTCCATCACTTCTACGAATTCATCTTCGTCTGCTGCTTTAGGCTGTTCTATCGCAAATAAATTTTCGGCCGCATACAAATAAACGACTTCATCACAAAAACCCGGTGCTGTTATGACCGGTTGTAAGTACGTTAATTTTTCAACGCCATATCCCGTTTCTTCTTCCAATTCCCTCAATGCACAAATCGTTGGATCTTCTCCAGGTTCTATTTTACCTGCTGGAATTTCAATAATTGTTTTTTCAAGTGCTTTTCGATACTGTTCTACTAGAACGAGTTTGCCATCTGAAGTAACCGGTATAATACCGACCGCTCCAGGATGTTTCACAATTTCACGTGTCGATTGTTTACCATTTGGTAACTGTACCGTATCGACATTGACACGAATAATACGGCCGTTGAAAATTTCTTTAGAATCTATCGTTTTTTCTTCGAATTTTTTCATTTTGACTCATCTCCTAGTAGTTTTCTTCTACTTTTCATTGTACCATGATTACAAAGGGGGCGTTCAAATGCGCACACGAAAATTAGGAAATAGTGACTTACATATTTCAGAGTTAGGGTTCGGATGCATGTCTCTTCCTTTAGAAAAAGAAAAGGCACGTCGAATAATTGATTTAGCACTCGACGCAAACATTCAATTTTTTGATACAGCTGATCTGTATGATAAAGGTCAAAATGAACAATTACTCGGTGAGTTGCTTCATGGGAAACGTCAAAAAGTCATTCTTTCTTCTAAAGTCGGAAACGTTTGGAACTCTGACGGTACATCATGGCATTGGGATGCATCGAAACAACATATTACACGAGCAATCCATGCGACACTGAAACGATTAAATACCGATTATTTAGATTTTTACCAATTACATGGTGGCACGACCGACGATTCTTTCGAAGAAGTAACGGATGCTTTTGAATCACTGAAAAAAGAAGGGCTTATTCGTGCGTACGGTATTTCTTCTATTCGACCGAACGTTTTAAAAGCTGCTTTACCGATTGGCAAATTCGACGGCGTTATGATGCAACATAGCTTATTAGACCGCCGACCAGAAGAATGGTTTGATTTCATCCAAGATAACGGTGCATCGGTCATTACACGCGGTACGGTCGCAAAAGGCTTATTGACAAACGACTGGCAAACACGACTAGCACGCACACAAAATTATTTAACTTACTCACCTGAACAATTACGCGAAACATTGACAGCACTTTCAACAGAAAGTGACTCATTACTCGCAACTGCGCTGCATTACAACTTAGCACATCCCGCTGTTGCAAGCGTCATCGTAGGTGCTTCAAGTCCCGAACAACTACAGCAAAACATTGAAGCGTATCATGCACTTGATACATTGCCACTTGAGCGTTTGAAACAACTGACGAAAGCTGACCAATATACAGCACATCGCTCGTAAAACGAATTAAAAAAGCAGTTGGGACAAAACGCTAGTCAATAAAAAAAGACATGTATGATTTGAATAAAATCATACATGTCTTTTTTGTTTGCTGAGCAACAGTTATTTTTCGTTTCGGCCATCAAAAGTATTCCGAAATAAGCTTAGCGATACGGGAATGGTCATTCTTAATTTGCACATAAAAATAGAGAAGGAGCTATCAAATCCAACATCTCCTTCTCTATTAAAGGCTGGCATTTTTACGTATGTTCCAGCTTTTTTATTTTTTTGAATTCGTATCACCAAAGCCATATGTGTCTAACAATTCACCGAAAGACATATTTTTTTCGCGTTGTTTTTTCTCTTTTGCTGCGCGTTCAGCTTGTTGTTGCTTCGCTTGTTTTTCATCTGCTTCTAACTGCTTTTTCGTCGCTTTCAATTGCGCCAATAAATCGCCACCAAGTTGGTCGGCAAGTGTTGCACGATCTTCTTGTTTTTTCGGTGTACCGGCTTGTGCTTGACGATGTTGTTTTTTAGCCATGCTGATTCCTCCAAAAAAAGGCTACCTACACATGCAATGAAGCATGATTGGCAGCCAGTCTTATTATTTTTTCTTTTTATTTTTTTACCAAGTTGTGATTCTGATGCTTTGTTCATTTGAGACATCACCTGACGAACTTGTTTTTCTGATGGTTTACGACCCATTTGAGTCATCATCATACGAAGCATGTCTTCATTTACTGGTGGATTGTCTTTAAGATATTTCATCATGTATTGACGAGCTATGAAGAAGCCGCCGACAGCACCCACAATAAGAGCCACGATGATTAGTGTAATCGCTAAAGCTGTGTTCACGTTATTTCCTCCTCTATTTCACGTAACGAGATAAATCTCTCCGAAACTGATTATACAATAAATTTTGCGACGATACTATACGTCGGCATGACCTTTTCCACATTTTCTTGAAATCGTCATAGTTTCGTGAAAAAATAATTATCCTACTATTATCTTCTTTTTATTCACTGATTATTTAGTACCTCTTTTTCTTACACATCTCTGCACTAAAAAATTATAAACTCCTATTTTCCTCCTATAAAAAAGGAACTCCTTAATAAAAGGAGTTCCTAAAAAAACGTTTAATTAAAGTGCTTTCATTTTTGATACGACGTTTTCTACTGTAAAGCCGTATTCTGCCATGACACGTTCACCAGGAGCTGATGCACCGAATGTATCGATTGCTAATACGTCGCCTTCAAACCCAACGTATTTATGCCAACCGAATGATGCAGCCATCTCGATTGCAAGACGTTTCGTAACAGCTTTCGGTAAAACAGATTCTTTGTATGCAGCATCTTGTGCATCAAAGCGAGCCATGTCAGGCATTGAAACGACTTGTACGTCTACGCCATCTTTAGCTAATGCTTTTTGTGCTTCGATTGCTAATGATACTTCTGAACCTGAAGCGATTAAAATACCATCTGCTACTTCTTTCGTTGCTTTCGATACGACATAAGCACCTTTAGCAACACCTTCGTAAATTTCTTCTTTCGCTAAATCTAATACAGGTAAGTTTTGACGAGATAAAACTAATGCTGTTGGTGTTGATTCAGAAGAAACAGCTAATTTCCATGCAGCTGCTGATTCAATTGCATCTGCTGGACGTAGAACTGAAAGGTTTGGCATCGCACGTAAAGCAGCTAATTGTTCAATTGGTTCATGTGTTGGACCATCTTCACCGACTGCGATTGAGTCATGTGTGAATACGTACGTAACTGGTAAGCCCATTAATGCTGAAAGGCGGATTGCTGGACGAACGTAGTCAGAGAATACGAAGAACGTACCACCGAATACATTTAAACCGCCATGTAATGCCATACCATTTAGTGCTGCACCCATTGCGAATTCACGAACACCAAACCAAATATTGCGGCCTTCTGGTGTTTGCGCTGAAAAGTCACCAGCACCTTTAATTGTCGTTTTGTTTGAACCAGCAAGGTCCGCAGAACCACCGAAGAATGTCGGTACAGCTTTCGCAATTGCATTAATTACTTCTCCTGAAGAAGAACGTGTTGCAATCGATTTTCCTGCTTCGTATACTGGAAAATCAGCATCGAAGTTTTCAGGAAGTTTGCCTGCTATAGCATCTTCAAATTGTGCTGCTAATTCTGGGAAGTCCATTTTATATGAAGCGACAAGTTCGTTCCATGTTGATTCTGCTTGTACACCGTGTACTTCTGCTGCATCATTGAATGCTGTATATACTTCTTCTGGTACGAAGAAATCTTCGTTATCCCAGTCGTATGCTGCTTTCGTTAATAATACTTCATCCGTACCTAGTGGAGAACCGTGAGAATCTGATTTACCAGATTTATTTGGAGAACCAAAACCAATAACCGTTTTAATTTCGATTAAAGTAGGTTGTCCTTTATGTGCTTTTGCAGACTCAATTGCTGCATTAATTTCTTCAATATTTGTGCCGTCTTCTACTAATAAGTAATTCCAGCCATACGCTTTGAAACGATCTGCTGTGTTATCAGAAAATGATTTATTTAAATCACCATCTAATGAAATATCATTACTATCGTATAAAACGATTAATTTTTCTAATTGTAAGTGACCTGCTAATGATGCCGCTTCGGCAGAAACACCTTCCATTAAATCGCCATCTCCGCAAAGAGCGAATGTGTAGTGATCTACGACATCATAATTTGGTTTGTTGTATGTTGCACCTAAATGTACTTCAGCCATTGCCATACCAACAGCCATCGAAATACCTTGTCCTAGAGGACCCGTAGTTGCTTCAACACCGACAGTGTGGCCAAATTCTGGGTGACCTGGTGTTTTAGAACCCCATTGGCGGAAGTTTTTAATTTCTTCCATTTCAAGGCCATAACCACCTAAGTGTAATAAGCTATAAAGTAACATAGAGCCGTGACCTGCAGACAATACGAAACGATCTCGGTTAAACCACTTCGGATTTTTAGGGTTGTGCTGCATTTGTTTTGTCCAAAGTGTGTAAGCCATTGGAGCAGCACCCATTGGTAATCCCGGGTGACCTGAGTTTGCTTTTTCAATTGCATCAATTGATAATGTACGAATCGTATTAATTGCTAACTGATCTACTTGTTGCGTCATTTAATATAGACATCCTTTCTACGTGGAGCAAAATATTTGTTCTACCTACAGTTTAGTCAACATTTTCGTATAATACAATGATTTTTCTTACAATTACTCGCTCCATTTAAGACGTAATGTGTCTTAATCTTTACGATTCGATGAGTGTTTCTACAAATCTTCTATTTAATACGTTTTTGTTATCATTTTCAACTAACTAAAAAACCTCTCGAAATTTCTATTTCGAGAGGTTTCATTCGTGCTTAATTTAATTTGTTCATACGATTTCTAATTTCTTGTATTTGTTTTAATTTATCAGGCGTTACATCATTACCTTCTGGATCAATTACGCGTACGTTTTCAACTGTACGACGCATCGTACCACGGAATGCTTGTAAATATTCTTGGCGAAGCTTAGATTGTTCTTTCGCTTCCTCTTGAGTAAGTGTTCCCGCTTTTTTCTTTTTAGCAAGCACACCAATACGGTCTAATTTTGATTTTTCTAACATAAAAACGCTTCCCTTCTTACAATGCTCTATTAAAGGTATGAAAAAAAACGCATTTACGCAAGTATTTCGACTTTATTTATTTGAAGCAACTTCTATTTCATGATGATTTTCACCGACAGGTACGGCTAACTGCTCGCCTGCTGCAATACGATCACTCATAATACTGTTCTGTTTTTTTACTTCTAAAATCCAAGCATCACGATCCATTTCTCCACGATAAGTTTCTGCTAATGACAAAAGCGTATCGCCACCTTTTACTTTAATCGTCCCATACTCTTTTGATTCAAAAATCGATTGTACAACGATAAGTAATGTTAGTGCTACACAAACTGTTAAAAATGCGGTAAATCCATTTTCTTTTAACCAATTCATCATAATAAAAAAACCACCCTTTCGAATGTATGTTCGGAATGTATGTTCTCATTTTAATGCGAATGAATGTTCGTGTCAACTATTTTTCTCGAACTAGTGTTTGCTTTTTTAAGAAAGCTTTGCTATACTCGTTGTAATATTAGAGAAGGTTTATGCGAGGTGAAAACGATGAAAAAAGTTTCTAAAAGACAAGAAGACATTCTTGCTTTTATCAAAAGTGAAGTACGTACGAAAGGGTATCCACCTTCCGTACGTGAAATCGGCGAAGCAGTTGGTTTAGCATCAAGTTCTACAGTCCACGGACATTTAGAGAGACTTGAAAGCAAGGGCTTAATTCGTCGCGACCCAACGAAACCACGTGCAATCGAAATTTTAGAAGACACAGAAGAAATAGCTGTAGCAAAATCTTCTGTTATGCACGTTCCCCTCGTAGGGAAAGTAACAGCTGGCTTACCAATTACAGCCATTGAAAATATTGAAGAATATTTCCCAATTCCGTCTTCATACGGTACTTCAGACGATCATATTTTCATGTTAGAAATTATGGGTGATTCGATGATCGAAGCAGGTATTTTAAACGGCGATTACGTCATCGTCAAACAACAATCTTCTGCAAATAACGGCGAAATTGTCGTAGCTATGACAGATGAAAATGAGGCGACAGTCAAACGTTTCTTTAAAGAACAACATCATTTCCGTTTACAACCTGAAAATTCAACAATGTCACCGATCATCGTTCAAAATGTTTCCATTTTAGGAAAAGTTGTCGGACTTTATCGTTCGGTCATGTAATCAAATTCGACTTTAAGCAAGAAATCACTCCGGTTTCTTGCTTTTTTTATTTTTTCTTTAACACTTCAACGCTTAAAAGGGTTAAATTATGTTATGATAGGTCATGTTTTGAGTCTTCTGATTAAAAGTCATCGTATTTGACTAATAAAGCCTAAAACATTAGAATTTTCATACAATTTAAAGAATTGAGTGTTTTATATGACAAATCCATTATTTCGAAAAAAGTCCATCGACGCCTTTGCGAATGAAAACAAAAACGGACACCTTGCTAAAACATTAGGTCCTTTCGACTTAATGCTACTCGGCGTCGGTGCCATTGTCGGTACAGGTATTTTTATTTTACCGGGAACAGTCGCTGCCGAACATGCAGGTCCCGGAATCGTTTTTTCTTTCATTATCGCCGCTATTGTTTGCGCATTCGCCGCTCTATGTTACTCAGAATTCGCGTCAAAAATCCCTGTGACAGGTAGTGCTTACACGTATGCGTACGTTGTATACGGCGAGTGGATTGCTTGGCTAATCGGTTGGGCACTCATATTAGAATACGGATTAGCAGTTGCTGCCGTATCTACTGGATGGTCCGCTTACTTGAATTCATTATTAGTAGGTTTCAACATTCACATTCCACAAGCACTTTCAGCTTCTTACAATGCAGATGCTGGAACGTACATTAACTTACCTGCTATGCTCATTATTTTCTTGCTATCATTTTTATTAACGAAAGGTGTGAAAGAATCAACGCGTTTAAATACGATCATGGTGTTTATTAAAGTCGGCATCATCTTGCTATTTATTATCGTCGGTATTTTCTACGTAAAACCTGAAAACTGGACGCCGTTCTTACCATTTGGCACAAGCGGTGTATTAACGGGAGCTGCGTTAGTATTCTTCGCCTTTTTAGGCTTCGATGCCGTATCTTCTGCAGCGGAAGAAGTAAAAATTCCACAACGTAACATGCCAATTGGTATTATCGGTTCTCTTGTCGTTTGTACGATTTTATACGTTTGTGTATCGCTCGTCTTGACAGGCATGGTCCCATTCACGCAATTAAATGTAGATAACCCAGTGAGCTTTGCCATGCAAATGGTACATTTAAATTGGGTATCTGGATTTATCTCACTTGGAGCAGTCGTCGGTATGACAACGGTTATTCTCGTAATGCTTTACGGTTGTACACGTCTACTTTACGCATTCAGTCGTGATGGTTTATTGCCTAACGTGTTGAGTGAAGTAAATGAAGAACATCACACACCTATTAAAAACACATGGATTACCGCAACGATTACGGCGATTTGCGCTGGTGTTATTCCACTTTATCAACTTGCGAGCTTAGTCAATATGGGTACGCTTCTCGCCTTCGCAGCCGTATCACTCGGAATTTTATTTTTACGTAAACAAAAAAATATTCCTAAAGAAGGATTCAACGTTCCTTTCTTCCCAATCGTACCAATACTGTCATTTATTCTTTGCGTATTCTTGATGACACAATTAACACGTTTCACTTGGATCACTGCGATTATTTGGCTTGTGATTGGCTGTATCATCTATTTTATATACGGTAAAAAACATAGTAAATTACAACAATAAAACAAAAAACTCCTACAAATCAATGTAGGAGTTTTTTTATGGCTGCGTACTGCTAATTAATAAACTAATTAACGGAACTAACGGCGCATTTAATTTATTTTAAAAATGGAATTTTTTTGAACGTTGTCGATTTTTCCATCTGCAACGAATATTTCCCACTGTTGTTCCATCACTTGTAACATATTACGTCCTCACTTACTATTTTCATAGATGTTATTGTACATGGAATGGATTGTTTATTGCAACAATTGCACGAAAGCCTCTTTTACTTGATTGTGACAACGTCAGCTATCGCTTATAATACATATATTGATCATAATGTAAGGAGAGATCTTGTTGAAACGAGCATTTGCATTCATTCCTATTATTTGTTTATGTACGCTTTTAGTTGCTTGCACGTCATCAAAAGAAGAATTGACGACATCAAAAGTTTCCAACAATGCGACAACTGAAAATAAAAAAGAACAACAAGCGATTCAAAAAAACAATTGCAACAAAAACAATTAACCTACGTCAAAAAAGCCTATGAAACGGCAAAGTTAGGTCAACTACCGAACATTCCATTTATCGTTGGTGAAACGACTTATACGACGGTGAAAAGCGAATGGGGCGAACCTAATTTAGCATTTGTCAATACGGCTAACTTCGTACAATATCGCGCTGCAAAAAAAGAACAAATCGCAACGGGACTCGGAGTTGGGCTTTATCAAAAATTGTACGAAATTCGTTCATACGTTTTGGATGATACGAAAACGGCCATCGAGCCACTTTCTGCTAAACTCATTCAAAAAGAGTTTGGCAAACCGATGCAAAAAGACTTTTTAGGTCCAGATCAAGTTTGGCATTATACAGCGAATCAATTTACATTTAAAGTAACAATTCATACGAAAGAACAAACCGTTCGTTCTGTTGCTGTGTATGCAAAAAACTTCGATGATTCAAAACAAATGCAATAAAATAGAAAAAGACTAGAAATGCCAGACAAACGTCTGAATTTCTAGTCTTTTTTTCGTATCGCTTCTGTTTGTTTTGTTTTTCGAATTGGGGAGTTCGTTAAAAAACAGAAATCACTAAAGTTTAAGGAAGCATATACGAAGAGTCTAGGAGAGTGGAATGATTCCTCATATCTCTCACAATAAAGTTCACTAGCAGAAGCCATACCAACTGCTGTATTCTACAAATTTCTGTAGCCAACATCACCTATCCTCGTAGGTAAACTCGATGCTTTTGCTATAGGCAGGTCTCCTGGCTCATACTTATCGCTAGCTCGCCCTTCCCACCTAATTAGGCAGTGGATATACAAACGTAGCAAGTATTTACAGTTGCGGGACAGCGTCGGACTTTCACCAAACTTCCCTTTTAAGCAAAATCTTTAAAAAGATCTCGCACCTAAAGCTGCATAATAAATTTACTATTCCATCATATCAATTTTTTCGTATTTTCGCAATATTTATTTAAATAGATTTTGTGTAAATTCAATAAACAATTCTACAGACGGTTTCGTATGTTGACTTTTTTTCCACGCAAGCTGTATGAGTCGTATATTATCACAATCCTCTATATTGAACCGATGGAGTTGCAACGCCTCCATACCAACATAATACGGAATAATACCAATTCCTAAATTAGCCGAAATCAACCCTGCAATTGTCGGAACATCTGTCCCTTGGAAAACCATACGTGGGTGGAATCCGACTTTTTCACACCACATGCGCATTTGCTGTTGTAAAATTTGTTGATCGTTAAATCCAATAAAATCAAATGATTGTAGTGCTGATAAAGAAACAGATTCTGTCATCGCAAGTTCATGTTCTAAACTGCAATATCCATAAAGTCTTTCTTCTCGAATATTGATTTGATTGACTGCATCACGCTTCTTAAAGTCACTCATAATAAAACAGACATCGACTAAGTCTGCTTCAACTAAAGCAAGTGCCTCTTTTGAATTACATTGCATCAAATCAATATGAACATTCGGATAATTTGTTGAAAATTCTGGTAGCACTTTCGGCAATAACGTCGTACCAATTGATTGAATAAATGCTATACGAATTGTTCCTTGATACGGATCATTCCAATTTTTTAGTTTTTCTTCCCCATTACGTAAAGCAGTAAGTGCCTGTTCGACATATGGTAAAAAGGTTTTGCCATACGCACTTAATTGAATAGAGCGTCCTAATCTCTCGAATAAAGTACCTTCTAACTCCGCTTCCAGTTTTAAAATAGCTTTTGATAAAGCCGGTTGCGAAACGTGCAAATTTTCAGCAGCTTGACGATAGTTTAATGTTTTACAAATTTCTTCAAAATAGCGTAATTGATGGATTTCCATAATTTCCTCCGATAACTTATAGTTATTAATTCAATAATAACTCAATATTAGACGTTATGAAAATATGGGCGTATGCTTAAGACAAGGAAGTGAATCATATGTCACAAAAAATTACGTGGGGTATGTTGATTGGTAGCCTCGTTACTTTTGCTAACTTATACGGGCCGCAAACATTCATTCAGCATTTCACCCATGATTTTCACATGTCCGCATACGAATCGAGCTTAGCTCTATCTATTTCTACGTTTACACTTGCCATCGCTATGCTCGTAATGGCGACTATATCCAATGCCGTCGGACGAAAAAACATTATGGTATTTTCTTTAATAAGTTCGTCCATCTTATATATAGCAGTTGGCTTTGCACCTAATTTCGAAATTTTATTACTCCTCCGAGCATTAGAAGGAATTGCCCTTGCTGGTTTTCCCGCAATAGCTATTACGTATCTAGCAGAAGAATTACCGAAAAAAGAATTTACAAAAGCATTAGGTGTTTATATTACCGGTAGTGGCGTAGGTGGTTTTTTTGGCCGAATTGTCTCTAGTACGATGCTTGATTTAACGAATTGGCATATTGCCGTATGGTCACTCGGTTTACTAACCTTGTTACTATCCATTATTTTTATGTATCTCGTACAACCTTCCAAACATTTCTCCCCTCAACCACTTTCATTAAAAGCGTGGACGAATGGTATGTTAGAAGCATGTAGACATACGAAACTATGGTATTTTTATACGCTCGGTTTTTTAGCTCTCGGTATTTTCGTTGCCACGTTTAACTATATCGGATTCCCTTTAATGAATGTATACGAGCTTTCACAAACTGTTGTGGGCTTTATATTTATTTTTCAATTATTTGGATCCATTGGGTCAATGATTGTAGGGAAATTGTCCGGACGCTACAGTCGTAAGCGAATGCTTATCGTGAGTATTTCCATCGTTACAATTGGTATTTTGTTAACGACTGTTCATTCCCTTTTAACTGTCTTATTCGGTTTATTTATTTTATCATGTGGATTTTTCGCTTGGCACAATCTCGTAAGTGGCTGGGTTAGTATTAGTGCTCAACCAGAAGTGAAAGCTTATGCTTCTTCTCTCTACTTGTTGAGTTACTACGTTGGATCTAGTGTTATCGGAACAATCGGCGGTCATTTTTATGATAGCTACTTGTGGAACGGTGTGGCGATGCTCTTAATTAGTTGCACAGCCATTAGCTTCGGATGTGTTGCATTATTATCTACTTATTTACGACATCATACCGCTTCTTAATAAAAAAGATAGTCAAAGAACTGACCTCCGAAAGTGAGACAGTGAAAAAGACACTTCTTTTAAGCCGAATTTGACGGCAACTCCTAGAATATGGCTGAAGACCTCGCAAGCTCCCTGCGAAGTCTTCAGCTAATGTTTCTTTGCTAGGAGTTGCCGTCAAATTTTTATTAAACCACCTTTTCCGGTATTTTACTGGAAAAAGGTGGTTTAAATGTCCTATTATCATAAATTGTATAAGCAATCATTTAATTAAAGCCATCCATAATACGCTGCACGTGCCCCATTGACCGCTTTTAACACATCTTTAAGTGGGGAATTTCCGCATAATGTTTCAATCGCTTGAAAAAGAGTTGGTTGCATCGCTTCTTTTCCGGAACGATGTAACTCCCCCTTTTTCATACGACTTCTCCCACTGATAAATTTGGCTGTCATTCTTACTTCCACATACGTTCATCATGTCTTTCACTGCCTTCTGCCAACTTCCTCTTCCTCTTCATCCCTTTCATTTTTGTTTCGTATGAATATACTTGTTTTTTGCCAATCAAAAAACACCTCCAAAGATTTTATCCCCTTGAAAGTGTCTTTTTCTTTTTATGTTGTCTCAGATTTTTAGCTCAGTTCCTGAAGGAGTCCTCTTTTTTAGAGGGAACCATTAAACAAAATCTGCCTCTTCTATAGTAAATGGTGCTATTAATTGTTGATTTTCAATTTGTTTAATGAGTCGATAATGTCCATCAGGCAACGAACCGTAATGTGCGCCCCAATGGATGGTCTCTTTGTTTTGAGAGAAAGGCTCTACATACAACGCCAATAGCGGAACAGCTAGAGGTCCACCTTTAACCCGCTCCCAAGACGTTCCTACTTGTACTTCTAACTTGTAGTCTAATCCGTATACGAATGGACGGTTCGTATCATTTTGAATCGTAAATACAGCCGAATCGGCACAAACTGTCAATGGATCTACGAAAAATTGAATCGTCGTATTTTCAGAGAAACCTTCTTCAGTATATTGATAATGCTTCATTCAGCAGCACCTCCTCCTTATACTAGTTCCTCCATTTCTATTATGTAAAACATATGTGCATTTTACGCATTAATTAACTACATAAAAAAACAGCCCTAAATAAGGGCTGCTCGTTTAATCGGCTTAGTACATTTTAAGATATTGTTCGCGTTCCCATGGGTGAACTTGTGTGCGGAACATGTCAAATTCAATTTCTTTCGCTTCTTTGAAGTTTGCATAAATGTGTGAGCCAAGTGCATCTTGGATTACTTTGTCTTCTGCAAGTGCTTGAAGTGCATCGTAAAGGTTAGAAGGTAAGTTTGTAATACCTGCTTCTGCACGTTGTTCTTCATTCATTGTGTAAATGTTGCGATCTACAGCAGCTGGTGGTGTTAGTTGTTGCTCAATACCGTTTAAACCTGCTTCAAGAATAACAGACATCGCTAAATATGGGTTGGCTGTTGGGTCAACAGAGCGTACTTCGATACGAGTTGATAACCCACGTGAAGCTGGTACACGGATTAACGGTGAACGGTTTTGACCAGACCATGCAACGTAACAAGGTGCTTCGTAACCTGGTACTAAACGTTTGTATGAGTTCACTGTTGGATTCGTAATAGCTGTGAATCCTTTTACGTGTTTTAATACGCCCGCCATGAATTGCATTGCTGTTTCAGACAATTTCATCTCTGCGTTTTCATCGAAGAAAGCATTTTCTTTACCGTTAAATAGTGATACGTTCATGTGCATACCAGAACCGTTCACACCGAATAAAGGTTTCGCCATAAATGTGGCGTGTAAACCGTGTTTACGTGCAATTGTTTTTACGACTAATTTAAATGTTTGGATGTTATCACACGCTGTGATAGCATCTGCATATTTAAAGTCAATTTCATGTTGTCCAGGAGCGACTTCATGGTGTGATGCTTCAATTTCAAAGCCCATTTCTTCTAATTCAAGAACGATATCACGACGGCAGTTTTCACCAAGGTCCGTTGGCGCTAAGTCAAAGTAAGCACCGTGGTCATTTAATTCTAATGTTGGTTCGCCTTTTTCGTCTAATTTGAATAAGAAGAATTCAGGTTCAGGTCCTAAGTTAAATGCTGAGAAGCCCATTTTTTCCATACGTTTTAAAGAGCGACGTAAGTTGTTACGTGGGTCACCTTCGAATGGTGTAAGATCTGCTTTGTATACGTCACAGATGAAACGACATACAGTACCTTTGCCCGTAGTCCAAGGGAATACAATAAATGTATCAAGATCTGGATATAAGTACATGTCTGATTCTTCAATACGTACGAAGCCTTCGATTGATGAACCATCAAACATCATTTTGTTGTCTAATGCTTTTTCTAATTGAGATACAGGAATTTCAACGTTTTTGATTGTACCTAGAATATCTGTAAATTGTAAACGAATGAATTTGACTTCTTTTTCTTTAACTAATTGACGAATATCATCTTTTGTATATTTCCCCATGAATGAACACACTCCTAATTTTTTTATGTTTATACTAATCTCTTCTTTTTATGGTCTAAAAAATCGAGATAAATCACCTTGTCGTAGTGAAGTCGTCTGCATGCGCTGTGCTTGCTGCATTTCTTCACGCAGTATGCGACGTAATTCCGCATCTGTAATTTCAGTCTTTTGTTGATTGGATAATACAGGCTCGTTCTTTAAAGCAAAAACTTTTTTATACCTGCCATGTTGATACCTTGCTCTAGAAGATCTTTCACTTCTAAAAGTGCATCCACATCATTAAGTGAGAACATCCGGCGGTTCCCATCTGTTCGGGCAGGTTCAATCAATCCATGCTCCTCGTAATAACGTATTTGGCGTGCTGTTAAATCAGTTAACTGCATAACAATACTTATCGGAAGGAGTGGCATAGAGCGTCTGATTTCTCTGCTCATCTTCTATCACCTTACCTTTCACAACTATTATAATACTCTGTGTTAGTTTTTATGTCAACAATATGTTAGGAAAAGTAACATATTAATTTTCGAATAATTCCATCTAATTTGTATATTATTAAAAACGCTAGTATATTAACATTTTACATCGAAATGAATTTAATAAAAAAGAAGCACATCTTCTAATAGAAGTGTACTTCTCTATGTCATGTCTTTAATCCATTTGTTGAACGGCGCTTAAAATAGCTGTTTTTACGTGTTCGTACGTTAAGCCGCCTTGCATATATACCGTGTACGGTGGACGAATCGGACCGTCTGCAGAAAACTCCATACTCGCACCTTGTACGAATGTACCCGCTGCCATAATGACTTCATCTTGATAACCCGGAAGAAGTGAAGGCTCTGGTGCAAATTGCGCGTTTACAGGTGAGTTTTGTTGTACTGCTTGGCAAAAAGCAATCATTTGCTCTGGTGATTTAAATGACACCGATTGAATTAAATCCGTACGTTTCGCATCATAACTTGGTTCAGGAACCATTCCTTTATGCTCTAAAATAGCTGAAGCGAAAATCGCACCTTTTAATGCTTGAGATACCATATGAGGAGATAAGAAAAACCCTTGATACATATCCGTTAATGTGTTTAATGATGGGCCCGCTTCTGCTCCGATTCCCGGTGTTGTCATACGATAAGCACATTTTTCAACGAGATCGGCACGTCCTGCAATGTAGCCACCTACTTTTGCTAAACCGCCACCTGGGTTTTTAATTAATGAACCGGCGATTAAATCTGCACCTAATTCAGTGGGCTCTACACGGTCTACAAATTCACCGTAGCAGTTATCAACGAAGATGATAACATCTTCTTTCATCGCACGTACTTTTTGAATCATTTCTTCGACTTTATCAATCGTGAAAGATGGACGTGTTGCATATCCTTTAGAACGTTGAATCGCAACCACTTTTGTTTTTTCACTAATTGCTCGTTCAACAGCATCAAAATCAACATCACGATTATTTACTAAATCAATATGTTGATAATCAATTCCCCAGTCTTTTAAAGAACCCGTATCTTTGTCGCCACCATCTACGATTGATTGCAACGTATCATACGGTTGCCCTGTAATGTACATCAATTCGTCTCCGGGACGTAAAACACCAAATAAAGATAATGTAATCGCATGTGTACCCGAAATAATTTGTGGACGAACAATTGCTGCTTCTGCGCCGAAAACTTCTGCATAAACACGTTCTAAATTGTCGCGACCTTCATCATCGTAGCCGTAACCTGTCGTGCCATTAAAATGATTTTCACTTACGTGATTGTTGCGGAATGCCGCTAATACTTTTTGTTGGTTATAGAAAGCCATTTCTTCCACTCGGTCGAATTGGGGTCTAATTTTTTCTTCAATTTGTTTTCCTAAAGCACGTGTCGCTTCAGTTAACGTTGATTGGAATGCCATTATGCATCACTCCTTCTACTTGTTTCATTTTAATCTTATCAGTAAATACGTCGTAGTCAAATATAGTTCGTGCAAAAGCGATGTAGATTTGTTACAATTTCATTCGATTCTATTTATGAAGGAGGTTTTCGTCATGGCTTGGGAAGTATTAAGTATATTAGGAACGATTGCCTTCGCTATTTCGGGAGCAATCATCGCAATGGAAGAAGAATATGATATTTTCGGCGTTTACTTATTAGGCGTCGTCACAGCATTTGGTGGAGGAGCGATTCGAAATTTATTAATCGGCGTCCCCGTCTCTGCTTTATGGGAACAAGAAATGTTTTTCCAAATTGCACTCGTCGCCATTACGGTCACGTTTATTTTTCCGAACCGCCTTTTAAAACATTGGCCTTTATGGGGGAATTTTTTCGATGCGATTGGCTTAGCCGCCTTTGCTATTCAAGGTGCATTATTCGCCGTGAAATTACACCTGCCGATTAGTGCCGCAATCGTTGCAGCTGTCTTAACAGGTGCAGGTGGCGGGATCGTACGAGATTTACTCGCCAGTCGAAAACCACTCGTACTGCGCGACGAAGTATATGCCGTCTGGGCGATTTTCATCGGATTGATCGTTGGTTTCAAACTCGTCACAAGTGATATGGGTTTATACGTTTTATTCATCGTCATCACTTTGTTACGCGTTCTCTCTTATACGAGAGGCTGGCGTCTACCATTTAAATCGATTCGGTCTAAACCGTTAAAATAAATAAAAAAGGAAGCGATGAAAATCATCGCTTCCTTTTTTATCGCATCATAGAATTAAAATTCTAATTCGCCTTCCCAAGCGCTCATACCGCCTTCTAAATTCGTCACATCGTATCCTTCTGATTCTAAATACGTACATGCTTGATAACTACGTCCACCTGCATGGCATACGAAAATATACGCTGTATCTTTTGATAATTCGCCTTTACGTTCTTCTAATTGACCGAGTGGAATGTGGATAGCACCTGGAATAATACCATTCGCTACTTCCGCATCTTCACGAACGTCAACTATGTTTAATTGTTCGTTCGCATCAAATTTTTCTAATACTTCTTCAGCTGTCATTGTTTTCATTATTAATTCCTCCTACATTTCGTTCTCTACTACTATACAAAAAAGAGCCGCAATCCCGCAAGATTGTGGCTCTTTTTTATTCTTCTCCTAATGCAACTGATTTTGTAGGAGCAAATGTAGAAATCGCATGTTTATAAATTAAGTGTTGTTTACCATCTGCTTCTAGCAGGACTGTAAAATTATCGTAGGAACGAATTGTCCCTTTTAGTTGGAAGCCATTTAATAAAAAAACGGTTACGAACACGCCATTTTTGCGTAATTGATTTAAATACGTATCTTGTAAATTCGCTTGTTTCACTGTAAATCCCCCTACTGCTCAAATTTGTCTCTGCTATACGTATACCCTATTTATTGGAAAATATCCTCATAAATTTTTTCTTTCGGTAAAAAAGCGTCAAACCATGTGACGTCCATTTTATTTCGGAAATATGTCAGCTGTCTTTTAGCATAACGACGTGAATTTTGTTTCAATTTTTCAATCGCAACGTCATAATCCATTTTCCCATCAAAGTAATCGTACAATTCTTTATAACCGATTGCTTTAATTGCTTGTGTATCTCGAATACCACGGTCATACAATGCGCGTACTTCTTTTTCTAAACCTTTTTCCATCATGATGTCTACACGTGAGTTAATACGTTCATACAAAAGGTCTCGGTCCATATTTAAGCCGATAATTTTATGATTGTATAGCGCTTTTTGACCTTGATGCTGTGCATCATCTGATTTTTTCGATTCCGAATGCTCTGCCATTTCAAGCGCACGTATAACGCGGCGCGTATTATTTGGATGAATCGTCGCCGCCGTTTCAGCGTCAACAGCACGCAAACGTTCATGCATCGCTTCAGGACCTTGTTGTGCCAATAAATCATAATATTTTTGACGCACTGTTTCATCAATTTTTTCTTCGGTAAAGCGGAAATCGAATAATACAGCTTGTACGTATAAACCCGTACCCCCGACGATAATCGGTAATTTTCCTCTACTCTGAATCTCAGCCATCTTTTCACGAACAGCTTTTTGATAATCTGCTACAGAAAAAGTGTCTGTCGGCTCTAAAATATCTAATAAATGATGCGGAACACCGTCCATCTCTTCTTCAGTAATTTTAGCCGTTCCAATATTTAAATCTTTATAAACTTGCATCGAATCGCCGTTAATAATTTCACCGTCGTATTTTTTTGCAAGTTCGATGCTTAATGCAGTTTTCCCGACAGCTGTCGGTCCTACAATAGCAATCACATCGTAATTTTTCGTCATATTATTCTTTCTCCAACCATTTCTGTATTACCGTAAAAACAGTATTTTTCTCTTTTTCATTAAAGATTTCATGACGCAATCGTTCACATAAATAAACCGACACGTTTTGTATGCCTGCTTTGCGTAATTGATCCGCGACAGAAAAGACCCCTTTCCCGTAATCTCCAATCGGGTCTTCTTGACCACTAATAAACAATACGGGTAAATCTTTACGAATTTTTTTAACTTCTGTATTCGAAGTAATCTTTTTTAATCCACCCGTTAAATCTGCATAAAACTGATTCGTCGATGTGTAATTGCAAAATGGATCGTTTAAATAACGCTGCACATTTTCTCTGTCTGCTGACAACCAATCTTTCGTCGTTTTACTTTTCGGGTTTTTAATATTATTCATCACATCTGAAAGTTTCGTAATAAAATTTGCTGGCATTCGAGGTCCGAACACTTGAGAAGCAATTGAGGACACGATATGTCCAACAAAATGAACAGGTGTATAAACGAGTGTACCGACAAAAACCGCTTTCTCTATTTTTTCACTATGCAACTCTGAAACACGGCGTGCAACGAGCGACCCCATACTATGACCGAGTAAAATCGGGCGAGGTAAAGCATATTTCTCGCGAACAATAGCCATTACATGTGCAGCATCTTGCGCCGCATGTTCAAATCCTGCTTCATCGCCGTAATGACCAAGAGGTGAATCGTTTAATAGAGCCGTTTCCCCGTGTCCTCTATGGTCTTGCGTCACGACCACGTATCCTGCTCGCGTAAAAAACGTTGCCATCTCTTCATAGCGTCCACGGTATTCAGACATCCCGTGAAGGACGTGAATATACCCTTTTATAGGCTTTTCACATTCTTCGGCATAATAGGTCGTCGCTATTTGGTAGCCATCTGGCATCGTAAAAATTTCGTCCTGCTTAATCATACGTGCCATCTTTCGCAAAGCGTGTAGCATCAAAAATGAGCGTATCTAGCTCTAAACGATAACTTTCTTTTTCAGATGGAACGTAATGCAATACGTCCGACATCAAATCAATTACTTCATCTTTGTACGTCGTCACAGAGTCGATATCAAAATACATACGCCCCGTACGGCGAACGAGTACGTCCGATGGGTTGTATGCCATTTCATACTCTATCGCATACATAATTTGACCGTATAAATCATCCGGCATTTGATAAGCATCTGGCTTATTCGCAATTGCTCGGAATACATGATGTACGTTCGAACCATATTTTTCAACGAGTTGGCGCGCTACTTGTTCGGTCAAACCGAGATCTACACCATCTTTATAACGTTGCTCTACGAATTGTGCAAAATTATCTGGATTCAAGCCCTCTGCTCCAGATAACGATAAATGTTTCGTTTGGCATTCACCATACTTTTTAAATTGTTTTCGTTCAACGAGGCGGTCTACAACGTCTTTCGCCATATGACGGTATCCTGTTAATTTCCCACCAGCAATCGTCAATAAGCCGGTTGGTGCTTCCCACATTTCATCTTTACGAGAAATTTCTGAAGGATCTTTGCCATCTTCATAAATGAGTGGACGTACCCCAGCCCAGCATGATTCAACGTCTTTTTGTGTTACATTCACGTCCGGGAACATGTAATGCAATGTATCTAATAAATACGTAATATCTTGTTGTTCTGCAACTGGTTTCACTGGATTTTGATCGTAAAACGTATCTGTCGTTCCGATGTATGCTTTTCCTTCTCTCGGAATAGCAAACACCATTCGACCGTCCGGTGTATCGAAATACACTGATTGTTGCAGTGGGAACACCGATTGATCGATTACGATATGCACACCCTTCGTCATACGAAGTTTTTTATTGTTAGATACGACGTCTTTTTTACGAATAATGTCTGTCCAAGGACCTGTTGCGTTCACGACAGAAAGTGCTTCAATATCAAATGTTTTATTCGTAACACGATCTTTCACTTTCGCTCCAGCTACTTTTTTCCCTTTGTATAGAAAGCTTTCTACTTCTGCATAGTTTAAACAAACAGCACCGAGTTCTACCGCTTTTTTCATCACTTCAATCGTTAAACGTGCATCATCCGTACGATATTCAACGTATAAGCCCCCGCCTTGTAACGTGTCTTCTTTTAATAAAGGCTCTTTACGCAACGTATCATTCGGCGATAGCATCGTACGACGTTCGCTTTTTTTCACTTGCGCTAGAAAATCATACATTTTCAAACCGAGAGACGTCGATAACGGACCGAATGTGCCCCCTTTGTAAAAAGGTAATAACATGCCAAGTGGCGTCGTAATATGTGGTCCATTTTCATAAACGATTGCGCGCTCTCTACCTGTTTCTGCCACGACGTCTATTTGCAATTGTTTTAAATAGCGTAACCCACCGTGAACAAGCTTCGTTGAGCGACTTGATGTTCCTGCTGCGAAATCTTGCATTTCTACTAATGCAACAGAAAATCCACGAGAAACTGCATCGAGTGCAATCCCCGCTCCTGTAATTCCCCCACCGACGATTAATACGTCAAATGAGTATGAAGATAAAGTATCCATTTTTTGTTGTCTTGTACGTGCTGAAAACATAAAATCTCTCCCTTCAAATTTACATAACTCGTTTAAACATCTTTTCAATTTCATACGTTCTAAAATGAACGATGACGGGACGGCCGTGCGGACACGTAAACGGATTGACACATTTTTTTAAGTCTTGAAGCAAGCGTTCCATTTGTTGCAAATCTAAATAATGATTTGCTTTAATTGAACGTTTACAACTCATCATAATCGCCGCTGCTTCACGTAATTTTTTAATGTCCGTTTTGCGTTTCTTCAACACTTGCTCGATTAAATCCTCAATAATTTCTTGTTCCATTCCTTTCGGGAACCACGTAGGATATTCTCTAATAATAAAGGAATGTTGACCGAATTCTTCAAGGAATACGCCCACTTCAGCTAACGCTTCTTGATTTTCAATTAAATGAAGTGCTTCATCCGCTGCATAATGGAACGTTAATGGGAGCAATAGAAGCTGACGTTCGCCACTATTCACTTCTCCGACCATATCTTTGAAAAACTCGTATTTAATTCGTTCTTGTGCCGCATGTTGGTCGATTAAATAAAACCCATCTTCACTTTGTGCCACGATATACGTGCCATGAATTTGTCCGACGATTTCAAGCATCGGAAATGGTTCTTGATCATTCAGTAGTTCATCTGGCTCGATTGTTTCTACTACTTCATTTAATTCGAGTGATTCTTTTTCAATTACATCTTCTTCATCCGGAGATTGTTGCATCGATTGAAAATCAACATCTCGTTCCTTTATTTGTTCCCATGTTTCAGGTTGTCTAAAACCTTCTTCATTCAAATCAGGACGTGAAATTTTTTGTTGTTCTTCATTTGGACATTCTTCTAGTCGTTGTACAGCACCTGGTTTCACTCTTGGCTTATCGCCATATTGCTCCATCGGCGTATTTTGATAGTCGAGCCCTTTCCAAAAATTAATTTGTTCAGAAGAGGATACCGATTTTTTCGGCTTTTTAACGATTTCTGGCGCTTGCATAACACTACGTACCGACTTGTGTAAACTTTCTTCAATTAATTTCATTAAATCCGCTTCTTTACTTAGGCGAATTTGTTGTTTAGACGGGTGAACATTCACATCTGTCAAAAATGGATCCCCTTCGATATGAATGACCGCAATCGGAAAACGACCAATTGGTAAATACGTATGGTACGCATCAATCAGCGATTTTTGAACAGTAAAATGGCGTACCCAACGACCATTGACGAAAATAGACATGTAATTTTTAGAAGCACGTGTAATTTCAGGAATCGTTGCGTATCCTTCAATTTTATAATCTTGTGTTTCCCCTTCAAAATGAACCATTTTCTTCGCATTTGCAACACCATAAATAGCTGCAAGTACTTGGCGTAAATCCCCGCGACCATTCGTTTTCAACAATTCATGATCGTGATGAACGAGCTTGAATGAAATCATCGGATAACAAAGCGCTAAACGATTCATTAAATCAATCGTATGGCCTAACTCCGTTTGAATCGTTTTCATATATTTTAAACGTGCCGGTGTGTTGTAAAAAAGTTGCGCAACGGTAATGTCCGTTCCTTTTCTAAGTGGTCCAGGTTTTTTAGACTGTACGTGCCCACCTTCTAAATACACTTCCACACCGCTCTCACCGTTTGATGTAGCGAGCGTCACTTTTGATACAGAAGCAATTGAGGCGAGTGCTTCCCCTCGGAATCCTAGCGTACGAATACGGAAAAGGTCGTGCTCATTCATAATTTTACTCGTCGCATGACGTTGGAATGAGATGAGCGCATCTTCCTCGTCCATCCCACTCCCATTATCAATAACTTGAATAGAGCGTAATCCCGCTTCTTCTAAAATGACTTCGATTGATGTACTTCCTGCATCTACGGCATTTTCCACTAACTCTTTGACGACAGACGCAGGACGTTCTACTACTTCCCCTGCAGCTATTTTATTGGATAAAAATTCGTCCATAATATGAATATTGCCCATATGAGATGCACTTCCTTTTTATTTTTTCGCTAATTGTTGTTGTAATTTGTAAACGAGTTGTAACGCATCCATCGGCGTCGTACAAGAAATATTGACGCTACGCAGTTGCTCTAGCACTTCCGCATCGTCCTCTTCTACTGTGCCAAACAATGAAAGCTGTGCTTCTGAAACGTTATTCGCTTGTTCGACTGGTACTTCGATCACTTTCTCAATAGGTACTTCAACGATTTTTTCGACCGGCACTTCAATGCGTTTCTCCACAATTTTTTCAACCGGTACTTCCACTCGTTTCTCGACAATCTTCACCGTACCTTCTTCTGATTGCGACTCAAATTGTTGTAATAAAACGTGTGCACGGCTAATAATTTCATCTGGTAAATCTGCTAATTTAGCAACGTGAATACCGTATGATTTATCTGCTGGTCCTTCTTTTACTTTGTGTAAAAAGACGACGCGTCCTTCTTGTTCGGTTGCCGCTACGTGTACGTTACGTAAATGAGATAATTCATCTTCTAACGTCGTTAACTCATGATAATGCGTTGAGAAAAGTGTATTGGCACCAATATGGTCATGAATATATTCCATCATCGCTTGTGCCAAACTCATGCCGTCATACGTAGACGTCCCTCGACCAATTTCATCGAATAACAATAAACTATTCGCTGTTGCGTTCGTAATGGCATGTTGAGATTCTAACATTTCTACCATAAATGTTGATTGTCCACCAGCTAAATCATCGGCCGCACCAATTCGAGTGAAAATCTGATCGGTAATCGGTAAGATGGCTTCGTCTGCTGGAACGTAACAACCCATTTGTGCCATAACAGTAATTAAAGCGACTTGTCGCATATACGTTGATTTCCCTGACATATTCGGGCCGGTAATTAACATCATATTTTCGTCTTCTGATAAGATACAATCATTCGGTACGTACGTTGATTTATTGAGCATTTTTTCTACAACTGGGTGACGACCGTTTATAATTTTCATCCCACGTTTTTCATGGAAAATAGGTTGAATAAAGTGATACTTTTCAGAAACTGTCGCAAATGCTGTGTACACATCTAATTCACTAATTTGTTGTGCGATTTTTTGTAAACGTGTAATATACTGTTTCATTTCTTCGCGAATTTCTGTAAATAATTTGTATTCTAATACAGAACTTTCTTCTTCCGCATTTAAAATGAGCGCTTCTTTTTCTTTCAATTCTTCCGTAATATAACGTTCTGCATTCGTTAATGTTTGTTTACGTTCATAGCGTGTTAAATCAGCTAAATGAATATTTGATTTTGTAATTTCGATATAATACCCGAACACGCGGTTATAACCAATTTTTAAGTTTTTAATGCCGGTTTGCTCGCGCTCACGTTTTTCTAACTGAGCGATCCAATTTTTCCCGTTTCTTGAAGCGTCACGCAGTTCATCTAATTTTGCGTTGTATCCTTCACGGATGACATCGCCTTCTTTAATCGAAATCGGTGGTTGGTCTGTAATCGCATGGCTTAAAAATTGTTCGATGTCTGAACATAAGTCAAGCGCTTGTCCAAGCTCATTCAATTCTGTCGACTTCGCTTCGGTTAGTTGTTGTTGAATGGCTGGCAATTGGCGTAATGATTCGCGTAACTGAGCAAGATCACGTCCACCGATACTTCCGAAAGAAACTTTCCCCGCTAAACGTTCTAAATCGTAGACGTTTTTAAACAACTCTTGTAATTCAACACGTAAAAAATAATCTTCTAATAGTGCTGTCACAATACCGAGTCTACGCTCGATTGCTTGTTGATTTGCTAACGGTTGATGCAACCATTGTTTTAAACGTCGTCCCCCCATCGCTGTCACAGTTTCATCTAACAACCAAAGCAATGTTCCTTTTTGGTCGCCACCACGAAGCGATTGAATCATTTCTAAATTTCTTTTAGAATGCGTATCAATCATTAAAAATTGTTCTACTTCTTTATAATCAAATGCTTGGATATGGGCTAACGAACGCATTTGCGTACGTTCAATATAATGCAGTACGATGCGAATTGCATGATGCAATTCTTCTGGTGCATGCATCGTGTACATTGCTGTATCCTCAACAGACATCGCTTCATCCTCAATCGATAAGACGATTGAATATACGTCTGCTAACGCTTGTAATTCATCGAACATCGCATCTGATACGACGAGTTCGCGAATACCGAGCGATTGGAGTTGTTGCATTAAGTCATCATTCGTTCCATCTACGTATGTAGCTGTCGCTTCACCTGTCGAAATATCGAGATAACAAAAACTAAAACGTGCCCCTATTTTTTCAGCTGCCGCAATGAATAAATTCGTTTTTCCGTCCATTCCCTTGCCTTCCATTAACGTTCCGGGCGTTACGACTTGTACGACTTCACGACGTACGACACCTTTCGCTTGACGGGGATCTTCTGTTTGTTCACAAATGGCTACTTTATATCCTCTGCCGACTAACGTTTCGATATAACCTTGTACAGAGTGGTGTGGTACGCCGCACATCGGAATACGTTCAGCGGCTCCCGCATCTTTACCTGTTAACGTAATTTCTAGCAATTGAGATGCTTTTGTTGCATCTTCAAAAAACAGCTCATAAAAATCTCCTAGTCGGAAAAATAAAAAAGCGTCTTTATAGTCTTGTTTTATTGATAAGTATTGTTGCATCATAGGGGTATATCCCATTTTTGAAAACCTCACTTGTTCGTTCTTTATACTAGTATTATAGCAAATCTAGACGCATAAGAAAGGTTCCGGATTCAAGGGAATAGAAAAGGAGTGGAAATGTAGATGTTCGTTACAGGAGCTTTACTCGCTATGTTTGCGGTCGTACTTGGCGCATTCGGAGCACATGCATTAAAAAAACATTTTGAAGGAACTAACTACGCCCAAACTTGGGAAACGGGTGTCCGTTACCATATGTACCATGCACTCGGTTTATTGTTCATCGGTATGATGCAAATGCCGGCTTTATTCGGTCCGTCTCAAACGTTCCAAACAGCAGCTATTTTAATGCTCATTGGCATGATTTTATTTTCTGGTAGTTTATACGCTCTTGCTATTAGCCGTATTAAAATACTCGGTGCTATTACACCACTTGGTGGACTTTGCTTAATTGCCGCATGGATTTGCGTCGCAATTGGCATTGCCGCTTAACATAGAAAAACACTTTCAAATAACGTATAACCCTATACGAAATTTGAAAGTGTTTTTTTATTTAGTATGACAAAAACCATGCGTTCGCATGGTTTTTAAACGTCTATTCATTATTCAGCTTCTGCGTATTCTTCTTCGAAGTCTGCAATTAAGTTCACGAAGCTTCTTGGTTCTTCTAACATACCAAGGTGACCTGTGTTTGTTAGCATCATTTCAACGTATAAGTTGTCTGTTTCAACTGGTTCAACAACTTTATCTTCTTTTCCTTCAATTACAAGGATTGGAAGTTCAATTGAATCGATTAATGCTTGTTGGTTCGGGCGTGTTTTCATTGCTTCAAGTGCTACAACTAGACCTTCTTTTGAAGAACCGTTCGCAATTGTTTTCGCAAATTCTACGTCCATTGGTTTTGCATCTTTTTTGAAGAACTTGTTAATTGTGTAATCAACATAATGTTCTACGCCTTGTTTCGTAATGATTGCTTGTTGGTCATTACGTTTTGATTTTGTTAACTCACTATCAGCTGCTGGAGAAGAATAAGCTAATACGGCTTTTGTAATTGGCATCATTTGTTTTTCAAGGGCAGCAAGTGTAATGTAGCCACCTAAAGAATGTCCAACCCAAGTTGCTTCTTCAATTCCTTCTGCTTTCAATACTTCAACGACTGCTTCTGCATAATCGTAAACTGTATACGTATCTTTTTCTAACTCGCTTTGTCCATGTCCTGGAAGATCAACAGCGATTACATCAAAACTTTGTGAAAGTGGTCCCATCACGCGATCAAAAATAGCTGTGCTTCCTAAAAATCCATGAATCAATACAAGCGGTGCACCTGCACCTTGGCGTGTATAATGTAACATAGCATAGCTCCCTTCAAACTTCCTATATGCTTTTGTATTCCCTACTTTAATTTCATTGAAAACTAACTCGGGTAAATTTGTGTTCTAAATTGCTTTATGCAACCATACTATAATATAACAAAATTCCGCCACTAATAGGTAACTCGAAAGCGATTTCTTAAAAATTTCTTTAAAAAAAGGCTTATTTTTCGAATTCACGCTATTTTTTTAGACAAAAAATAGAAAATATCTATTTTTTTAGGATGCTTCTATATTCTTTTCATCGAGTATTTCAAAAAAAGAATCGCTCCCTAGAAAAAGGAACGATTCTTTTAATTTATTCTTCTTTTAAACGTTCATTTAATGATTTTGTCATCATTTGCAACAAGTCATTTAAATCTGCATGCACCGTTTTAAATTGATCGACGATTGGCAGTTCGTCAATTTGACGTTGAATGTCATCAATTTTCGCTTCTGTTTGCATATACGCTTCATGCTTCCCGTAATGTTGTAAATTCACCGCTTGCTTTTGCAATTGCTTCAGCTCCGCAATTTTCGCTTGGATTTTTTTATTTTGATCCAATTGTTGCTCCGCTCTTCGGTAAAATATAACTTCATCTGTTTCCGCAATTTTTTTCGCAATACGCTTTGCATCTGCAACAATTTGTTCCTTAGAAAAATGTTCAGCCATTACGCTTCCACCTTTTCGACAATTCCAACGAATTCTCCGTTTAATGAATACGTTTTACAATCTGTGACACGCACGTACACACGTTTTCCGATTACTTCTTTCGGTGCAACGAAGTTCACTAGTTTATTGCGACGTGTATAGCCCGCTAAAACGTCTTTATTTCGTTTACTTTCACCGTCTACTAACACTTCGACAACTTGGTCTTTGTATTGTTGTAACGCTTTCCCACTAAATTCTGAGACGAGCGCATTTAAACGTTGTAAACGATCTTTTTTCACGTCCATCGGCACATTATCTTTCATTTTCGCTGCAGGCGTTCCTTCACGTGGAGAGTAGATGTATGTGAAAGCCATTTCAAACCCTACTTCGCGATAAAGTGATAACGTTTCTTCAAATTGTTCTTCCGTTTCATTCGGGAATCCGACGATGATATCTGTCGTTAATGCGACATCTGGAATTGCTTTTTTTATTTTTGATACGAGTTCTAAATAGCGCTCGCGTGTATATTTACGTGCCATAATTTTCAACATACTTGTCGATCCTGATTGAACAGGCAAATGAATATGTTCTACTAAATTCCCTTTTTTCGCAAGTACATCAATTAAATGATCATCGAAATCTCTCGGATGACTCGTCGTAAATCGAATACGCGGTACGTCGATTAAACGTAACTCATCCATTAAATTACCTAACCCGTAATCGATACCGTCTAAGTCTTTACCGTAGGCATTTACATTTTGACCGAGTAATGTAATTTCCTCATATCCTTGCGCTGCTAGTTCGCGTACTTCTTGGATAATATCTTTTGGTAAACGACTACGCTCTTTCCCGCGCGTATAAGGGACGATACAATACGTACAAAACTTATCGCATCCGTACATAATATTCACCCATGCTTTCGTGCCCCCATTGCGCACTTTCGGCATATTTTCAATGACGTCGCCTTCTTTTGACCAAACGTCAATCACCATTTCTTTCGACATATACGCTTCGTGTAAAATTTCTGGTAGTTTATGAATATTGTGCGTACCGAAAATAATATCTACTTGATCATATGTTTTCAAAATTTTATTCACGACAGCTTCCTCTTGTGACATACAGCCACAGACGCCAAGCAATAAATCCGGATTTTTCGTTTTTAACGGTTTCAAATGCCCAAGTTCCCCGAATACGCGGTTCTCAGCATTTTCGCGAATCGCACACGTATTCATTAAAATGACGTTTGCGTCGTTCACATCTTCTGTCGCTTCATAGCCAAGGCTCTCAAAAATCCCAGCCATCACTTCTGTATCATGAACATTCATTTGACATCCGAATGTTTGAATCATAAATTTGCGACCTTTTCCCATTCCTTCGAACGTCGGGTTAATCGAAAATTGCTCGTAAGCAACTTCTTCTTTCCCTCGTTTTTTCGCATCTTTTAAAGAAGGTGCTTGAAAATAGTCCGCATAGTCTTTCGTTGGTTTCAACGGTTTAAACGACTTCGCCTGGTCGTTCATTTTACGTTGTTCTTCGTTCATTGTTAATTCCCCCTCAATCCCCTCCATTATACGGAATTGTCGAGCTTTTGAAAATGATTTACGTTAAGTAGTCGCGTCGTAACGTCTTGTAATCCAATTTTCCTGTATGAAAATGTGGCAGTTCGTCTACACGTTGGACATTCACCGTATTTGGATGTAAATGATACCGTTGACAAATATAGTGCCTAATTCTCTCCACGTCTCCAGATTCGACAACAATGACGACACGACCATCTTCCCCTACACAGGCGACAGTCACGTTAAATTTTTGTGCGACACTTTTTTCAAGATCGTGTAAATTAATACGCAATCCTTTTATTTTGACGAAACTTTTCAATCGACCGACTAATGTAACATATCCCTCATCGTCCATCGTAGCGACATCGCCCGTTCGTAAACGCCCATTTAACTCATCACCGAGTGCTAAGTCTTCTTTGCTCGCTGCATACCCCATCATGACATTGTCTCCGTAATAAATCAGTTCGTCATTTTCGCCTATTTCAAAGCGACCGCCCGGTATAGGGAGACCGATCGTCCCTAATTTGTCCGGCAAGCGATCTGGTGGCACGTATGCCATTCTCGGCGACGCTTCTGTTTGACCATACATTACATAAAACTTTTTCTGATGTTTTGTCGCATACTGACAAAAACGATCGACGAGATGCACGTCTAAATGCCCACCCGCTTGCGTCATCGTATGTAAAGATGGCAACGCCATATCTAAAAATCCGATTCTATTCATCATTTGATACGTAAACGGTACACCCGCAATAGACGTCGCTTCAAATTGTTTTAGAAAATACCAGAAAGACGGTAATTTCACACTTTTAGACGTTAATAAAAGCGTTGCGCCAACGAGTAAATGGCTGTTAACGATTGAAATACCGTATGAATAAGACAGTGGTAAATTCAATAGCGGACGCTCTCGGTCTGTCAGCTGTAAATAGCGCACGATTGATTCGGCATTGGCTTCGATATTCCGGTACGATAATTTCACGTATTTCGGATTTCCAGTCGTCCCAGAAGTACTTAAAAGCAATGCGACATCTGGATGAACATCATAATTTTGTGTTCCTTGTCTTTTATACAAATCAAGTGCGACTGACTCATATCCTTCCGCTTCCACACCGCCAAGCAAAAAGAGTGGTTCGTAGCAGGCGGCAATCGCCTCGACCATATCTTGTTCTATCTCTTCATTCATTAACATAACGGCATGCCCCGATTGTAAACTCGCCACATAACGTACGATCGTCGCATAATCATTGCGACATTGTAAAACGATGATTCCCTTTTTATTCGATTTTAACTGCTTTACTAGCACTGCCGCATCTTCTACAAGCTCTGCATACGTATATGCTTTTGTCGCTTGTTGTACGACAATTTTCGAAGAAGCTTCTATATGAAAAAACATCGAATCACCCCTGCTCTTTTTTTACAGTGTAATCGATGTTTCTTATATTGGAAACTTATAGCATTAATTATGATTCATTGCATGACTTCTACTTTGTTTGAACTGTGCACTTAAAAAGTGTGTGTAATGCAAACCGACAAATCCGACTGCGGCTATCGCAATAAACGTCTCGACTAAAATCCAGCTCGTTGCGATCACGCCATGAATGTTTAATAAAGACAAACTTTTCACTAATGCCGTCACAGTAATGACAAATGGGAATGTTAAAGCCGCAAAGCTCGGATAAAAAGCGATGTTTCTTATTTTAACCAATTGGCTACTAATAAAGATGAACATAACTTGTGAACACGTTAATAATAAAACGAGTACGATTGTTGAATGTTCTGTAAAGTGCGTACTATACGTAGCGAGTAAAATTGATAAAGGTGCCATAAAAATCCCAATGAGCGGTTTTGCAGGTTCTGGTACATTACCGATAAAGAACATGCGGTATAAGTTAAGTGGAATTAACACAACAGCTAACGCGACACAAAGGTAAAAAACAACGTCCATCGTCATCGGTAAACGACCATTTGCTGTCAACGGCATCATCGCCATTCCGATATACATGACAAACCAGCCTGGTAAGACCATTTGAATTTGAAAACTTTTACGAATGACGAAACGAAATGTGAAATAAATCATTAATAAAAAGTGAACAATAACAGCTGCATACCAAATCGTATCCACGACGAGTGAACGCTCTAGCATACTTAGTGCAATCATAATTGCCATCGTAGCAGTCGGTGTCACCGCTACGATCATTGGATTTTTCATATCTTGCATCACTTCGTTCGGAGCTAGTACGAGCTTTCCTATATAAAAAACACTAAATGCTCCGCCAATAATGAAAGAAATGTTCGCTGCAATCGCCCAATCAAATTGACGAAATAATTTTGTGAATGAAAATAACGCTAATATAACACCACTAATTGGGAGTGGTACCCGTTGAAGTAATTGTTTCATTGGTTTTCTCTCCTTTAACTACCCTCATTGTAAAGGAGGTTTAGTTATTTTAAAAATACATATTTTTGATTATAATTATTTGTAAACCCAATAATTAGAGGTGATTTACTTGAATGATTTATTGCAAACATTTATGAAAGTGTACGAACAACGTAATTTCACGAAAGCGTCTCAATTACTTTTCATTTCACAACCGACCATCTCAACGAAAATCAAGCAACTCGAAAAGCAATTAAATACAGAACTGTTCATTCGACAAGGTCCGAAAAATATCGTACCTACTCCAGCAGGCGACCTTTTTTATACTTATGCGAAACAAACGATTCATCATTATGAAGAAACGCTCTCTCTCATGCAAGAGAAACCTCGCCAAACTTGTCGCATTGGCTGTTCTCATACGATTGCCCATGCGTATTTACCACGTATCATTCCGATGCTTTCCACAACATTTCCAAACGTCGATTTTTCTTTTACACAAGCAAATTCCGAAACGATTGCGACGTCTGTCAAACAGCAACAACTCGACATCGGTTTCATTGAAAAACCGATTGATACAGCCCCTCTTCAAAAACACGTTTTTACAGAAGATGAGCTCGTCCTTGCGGGAAAGAAAGATGCCACAGTTTGGCTTATGCGTGAAGCGCAGTCTGGCGTTCAGTTTTTTAATGAATTGTACGTAGCTGAACATACTATACAGCTTCCTCAAATGCCGATTAACAGTAACGACCTCATCATCCAGCTATTAAAACAATCGTTCGGTCAATCGATTATTTCTAAAAAATGCCTTGATGAGCACCCAACGATTCCATACGAGCATTTGCGCGATGCTTACACTCGTCCACTATTTATCATTTACGAAGACATCAACTTTTTACAGCCGATCGTCAAACAAATCCTCTATTATTTTGAACAATAAAAAAGTTGTCTAAGAGCATCGCTCTCAGACAACTTTTTTTGGTTTCGTTACATAAACTCTTTCATAAGCTCGTTCAGACGGTCTTCCCCAAGTTCGATATCCGAATACGTAATCGCTTCTTCAGGGTAGCCTTCCACTTTTTCTTGATAAGAAGGTGTTTCGGTATCTTCATAAATAATCCCTGTTACGAGACCTTCATGTTCCATAACTGTTTGCATCGCTTGATGACGATCTGTATGGTCGTACCCTTCAATATCGCTTAATTTTGTTAAATGCTCTTTAAACCAATCGTACGTATTCACTTTGTTATACGTTACGCAAGGTGAGAATACGTTAATGAATGAGAAGCCTTTATGTTTCATTCCCGCTTCAATCATCGCTGTAAGCTCTTTTAAGTCTGTAGAAAAGCCTTGTGCAACAAATGTAGCACCCGCAGATAAAGCGACTTCTAACGGTTTTAAAGACTGTTCAATCGCACCACCTGGTGTTGATTTCGTTACGAAACCAGCAGCAGAACGTGGAGAAGTTTGTCCTTTTGTTAAACCGTAAATTTGGTTATCCATAATAATATATGTGATGTCGATATTACGACGAATAGAGTGGATTGTATGACCCATACCGATGGCAAAACCATCACCGTCGCCGCCTGTCGCGATGACATTTAAATCGCGGTTTGCTAATTTAAGCCCTTGGGCAATGGGTAAGGCACGACCGTGGATTCCGTGTAAGCCGTATGAGTTAATATACCCCGATAAACGACCTGAACAACCGATTCCTGAAACGACCGCTAATTCATGTGGTTCAATTTCTAAATTTGCTGCTGCACGTTGAATAGATGCTTGTACGGAGAAGTCTCCACATCCCGGACACCAGTTTGGTTTAATCGTGTTACGAAAATCTTTAAATGTTACCATCTGTTAGCAACTCCTTTACGCGACCTAGCAATTCATTCGGTAAAAATGGTGTACCGTCATATTTTGTTAGGCTAACCGTTTTTTGATGTTGACCGACATTTAATTTAATAATACTCGCTAGCTGACCTGTCGCATTATTTTCAACAACAATAACTTTTTTCGCCTTATTCATTTCAGTAAGTAATTCTTCTGATGGGAATGGGCTAATTAAACGAACGTGCGCATGATTCGCTTTAATGCCTTGTGCATCTAGCACAGGACGAATTTCTTCGATTGCACCACGTGTTGAACCGAAACCGACGATTAATACGTCTGCTTCTTCGTGAGGCGCATCTGTATAAATTGGCATTTCGAAATTCACATAGTTTAATTTACGGAAACGTTTGTCCATTTGTGCAACACGATTCGTCGGAGCTTCTGACGGTGTACCAATTTCAGAATGCTCTACGCCCGTCACATGGTGAATCCCATATTTTTGACCTGGTACGACACGTGTAGAAACACCGTCTTCTGTTACTTCATAGCGTTTGAAGTATTGTTTATCTTCTAATTCAGGTAACTCATCTAAGTTTAATTTACCGCGCTTGATTGATACTTTTTTGTAATCAAATGGTTCAACTGTTTGTTTACCAAGTGACAATTGTAAGTCTGAAAGTAAAATAACTGGCAGTTGTAATTCATCTGCAATGTTAAACGCTTGTACCGTATCGTAAAACGCTTCTTCCCCTGTAGATGGCGCAATGACAACTTTCGGAATTTCACCGTGTGTACCGTATAACATCGCAAATAAATCTGATTGTTCTTGTTTCGTCGGTAACCCAGTAGAAGGACCCCCACGTTGCGTATCTACAACGACAAGTGGTGTTTCTGTCATACCTGATAAACCTAATCCTTCCATCATTAACGATAGACCAGGACCTGCTGAGGCAGTGAAAGCACGAGCGCCACCGTAAGAAGCACCCATCGCCATCGTAACAGCAGCAATTTCATCTTCTGTTTGAACGACAATGCCGCCAACTTTCGGCATTTTTTCGTTAAGTACTCCATAATTTCAGAAGCTGGTGTAATCGGATATGCACTCATAATACGAGAACCAGCTGCTAGTGCGCCTAACGCGATGGCTTCGTTCCCAATCATGAACAAACGATGTTGACCGTCGCCTGCTTCTAATTCAAATTGACCTTCTGCTTTGCCATCTTCCACTAATAAATCATGCATGATTGCATGACCTTGTGCAATGGCATCCATGTTTTTCGCAACGACTTCTTCGCCTTTACGACCGAAAATTTCGTTGACGACACTTTGGAAAACAGTATCTTCTAAATTCATTAATGCTGCTGTTGCACCAATCGCAACCATGTTTTTCATTAATGTCGTACCTAATTCTTTTGCAGTCGCTGTGAAAGGTACGATATACATCGTTGCTTCACAGTCTTCTGGTTTAACGGGTTTAAATTTTGCATCTGCTAAAATAACACCGTCTGCATGTAATTCTTTATAATTTAATTCAATTGTTTCTTGGTCAAATGCAACTAAAATATCATTATCATCAGGAATCGTATGCACGGCTGTTGTGCGTACGTTAATTTTATTATTCGTATGGCCACCTTTAATACGAGAAGAGAAATGACGATAGCCGTATAGGTGGTAACCTAAGCGGTTCATCGCTGTTGAGAAAATCTCACCAGTTGATTCGATCCCTTCACCTTGTTGCCCACCGACTTTCCATGAAAGTTGATGTAACATGATTAAACATCTCCTTAAAACAGGGTATTTTATATATTTTTATCCTTCATAAGTTTATCACGAAGCGAGTTTAGAAACTATTGCAAATCAACGAATTCGATGAATTTCAGACCTTTGACGGAAATTTCTTCATTTCCTCCTCTTTTAAAACGTAAAAAAATAGCTTTTTTATTGAAGTTATGTTTTAGAAAAAAATGAAGTTATGTTTTAGAAAAAAAAGAACGGGAATTAATGTAGTAGAAAAGAAAAGGAGCTGATACATCATGATGAAACTACTTTGGATTCCGATTACGCTCTTTTTAGGAGCGGTGCTCATCCTACTCATTACATCGTTAAGTGCAGGAAGTGGTAGCCTAGAGTTCACAATGAAAGCTTTAATGGGTCAAGGATTAATGATTCCATTCTTCTTCTTCGTTCTATTATTTATGTGGAAATTCAATCGATCTAAACAGGAAACGTCTACATTTTAAACAAAGTTTCAAATTAAACAAAGTTTCAAAATAGCATAAACCTATTAAAAAAGGCGATGACTCATTTTTGAGTCACCGCCTTTTTATTAGCCTTTAAATGGGTGATCCGGGTTAATGTAAATCGGTTCAAAGCGAAGTGCTTTCCCTGTCTGGTCATCTAATTCAACGAAGAACGCACTTAATACCGTATCGCCTTTCGTCGGCACTTCAAAACGAACAGGCATATTCGTTTTAAAACGATACAGTACACTTTCTTTTTTCATCCCTAAAATTTCATTGTACGGTCCTGTCATTCCTACGTCTGTAATGTACGCTGTTCCGCCTGGTAAAATACGTCCATCTGCCGTTTGAACGTGCGTATGCGTTCCGACAACACAGGAAGCTTGTCCATCTAAATGCCAGCTCAATGCGATTTTTTCACTCGTCGTTTCCGCATGAAAATCAACGAATACGAGCGGTGAAATTTTCTTCGCTTCTTCTACTAATTCAGTCGCCATTTTAAATGGATCTTCGTGTGGTGGTAAGAATACGCGACCGTGTAAATTAATAACAGATAACGTTTGACCGTTTTTCGTAATTGTCGTCATCCCTTTACCTGGTGCTTCTTCAGAAAAGTTAGCAGGACGAATTAAATAATCCGTATCGTCGATGAAATCAAAAATTTCACGTTGGTCCCACGTATGGTTCCCCATCGTCATAACGTCTACGCCCATCATTAATAAATCTTGATAAATACGATGCGTTAACCCTCGACCCTTCGCTGCGTTTTCAGCATTTGCAATGACAACGTCTATATCATATTTTCTTTTTAATTTTGGTAAATTTCTTTCGACTGCATCTAAACCTAGATCGCCGACAATATCTCCGATAAATAATACTTTCATTTTCGTAACTCCTTATTGTTCAACATACGTTAACTTTACCACAGTTCGATCTGTAATGGTGAGTTCATCCACACGCTACAAGTGAATCCGAATAAAAAAAACACCTGAAACATAAAATGTTTCAGGTGTTTTCGTTTTATTATTATTTCGCGTAATCGACAGCGCGCATTTCGCGAATAACCGTAATTTTAATATGACCTGGATAATCCAATTCATCTTCAATACGTTTGCGAATATCTCGTGCTAAACGATGTGCCGCTAAATCGTCAATCGCATCTGGACGAACGATAATACGAATTTCACGACCTGCTTGAATCGCAAATGATTTTTCAACGCCTTCATAAGACTCTGAAATTTCTTCTAGCGTTTCTAGGCGACGAATGTAGTTTTCCAACGTTTCACTACGTGCACCTGGACGAGCAGCTGAAAGTGCATCTGCTGCTGCGACAAGTACCGCGATAACAGACGTTGCTTCTGTATCACCGTGGTGAGAAGCAATACTGTTAATAACGACTGGATGTTCTTTGTATTTTGTAGCAAGTTCCACACCAATTTCAACGTGTGAGCCTTCTACTTCATGGTCAATTGCTTTACCGATATCATGAAGTAATCCTGCGCGTTTTGCGAGCATGACATCTTCGCCTAATTCAGCAGCAAGTAAACCTGATAAATGAGCTACTTCAATTGAGTGTTTCAAGACGTTTTGACCGTAACTTGTACGGTATTTCATACGACCTAAAATTTTCATTAAATCTGGGTGTAAGTTATGAATACCTAAATCAAATGTAGTTTGTTCCCCAGTTTCACGAATTTGTTCATCAATTTCACGACGTGATTTTTCAACCATCTCTTCAATACGAGCTGGGTGAATTCGGCCGTCTTGCACAAGTTTTTCTAATGCAAGGCGTGCGGTTTCACGGCGGATTGGATCGAATCCTGATAAAATAACAGCTTCTGGTGTATCATCGATAATTAAATCAATACCTGTTAATGTTTCTAACGTACGAATGTTACGACCTTCACGACCGATAATACGGCCCTTCATTTCATCGTTAGGCAAATTCACAACTGAAACAGTCGTTTCTGCTACATGGTCTGCAGCGAAGCGTTGAATTGCCAATGATAAAATTTCGCGTGCTTTCTTATCGGAAGTTGCTTTCGCATTTTGTTCGGCTTCTTTTGCCATAACAGCAATATCCGTCGTTAATTCATTTTCAACATTTTTCAGAATAACATCTTTTGCTTCTTCACGTGTTAAAGCTGAAATACGTTCAAGCTCTGAACTTTGTTTTGCAACAAGCGCATCAGCTTTGCTCTCCATCTGTTCAATATGCTGCTTTCGATCAGCTAGAGACGTTTCTTTACGTTCTAATGCTGACTCCCTATTATCCAGAGTTTCATCCTTACGATCTAAGTTTTCTTCGCGCATCAACAAACGATTTTCTTGTTTTTGTAATTCAGCACGACGATCACGGATTTCATTTTCTGCTTCAGTTCGAATTTTGTGAGTTTCATCTTTTGCTTCAAGTAATGCTTCTTTTTTAAGTGCTTCCGCTTCCCTTTTGCCATCTTCAATAATCATTTCAGCAGAGCTTTTTGCACCTGTCACTTTTGAATCGTTCACTTTTTTCATCACGAAATAGATAACAGCGGCACCGACGATGAGTCCAAGCAAAGCGGAGATAATAATATCCATCAATCGAACACCTCCTCTTGCTATATTAGTAAAACATTTTTAGTCGGCTACACGTTTCTTTCTAACGTAGTGCCTATTTCATTTCAAATCTAGAAATAATACAATTTCATTGTATAGATGAAAAAAAGGACTGTCAAGGATTCACAGTATATGGATATTTTTCAGTTCCGACATAAATCGCAAAAATTAACATTATTTTCAGAAAAAAGTCGCGACGAACGGAATTTTTATACAAAAACACACCTATAATTATTATGGGAATAAAAAAACGTGCTTGCGCACGTTTTTTTTAAAATTTATTTTTTATTTTCTTCTAAGCCTAATTCCGCTAATAATTCCGCATCCATTACTTCTTCTTCTTCTTCAGTTGCTTCAGCTTCACCTGCTACGATTCCAGCAGCTACACGGATTTTTTTGAGCAATTTCTTCGCGAATTTCAGGATTGTCTTTTAAGAATTGTTTCGCATTTTCACGACCTTGACCTAAGCGTTCGTCGCCGTAGGCAAACCATGAACCTGATTTTTGTACGATATCATAATCGACGCCAATATCTACTACTTCACCGACATATGAAATACCTTCACCGTACATAATATCTACTTCAGCTGTTTTGAATGGTGGCGCTACTTTGTTTTTAACGACTTTAATTTTCGTACGGTTCCCGACCATTTCATTCGCTTGTTTAATCGTTTCAGCACGACGTACTTCTAAACGTACAGAAGAATAGAATTTAAGCGCACGTCCACCTGGTGTTGTTTCTGGATTCCCGAACATCACACCAATTTTTTCACGAATTTGGTTAATGAAAATCGCGATACAATTTGATTTATTAATAATACCAGAAAGTTTACGCAATGCTTGAGACATTAAACGCGCTTGTAGACCCATGTGTGAGTCACCCATTTCGCCTTCAATTTCGGCTTTCGGTACTAATGCTGCTACAGAGTCAATTACGAGCATATCAATGGCACCACTACGTACTAATGCTTCTGCGATTTCAAGTGCTTGTTCACCTGTATCTGGTTGAGCTAATAGTAATTCATCAATGTTAACGCCTAAATTTTGTGCATATGCAGGGTCTAATGCGTGCTCAGCATCGATAAATGCTGCTTGGCCACCATTTTTTTGAATTTCAGCAATAGCATGTAGTGCAACGGTTGTTTTACCAGAAGATTCAGGGCCGTATACTTCAATAATACGCCCTTTTGGATAACCACCTACACCAAGTGCTAAATCAAGTGTTAATGAACCACTTGAAGACGTCGAGATGCGACGGTCTGCTTGTTCCCCTAATTTCATTACTGAACCTTTACCAAATTGTTTTTCAATTTGTTTTAAAGCCATATCTAAGGCTGCTTTACGATCGTTCAATGTGTTTCCTCCTTCGATTCACTGTCTTTCGTGTCTATACATACTATACTGTATTTCATTCAAATCCACAAGAAAAAAGCGAACATTTATTCGTATTTTTTTCGTTGATTTTTTTGAAATTAGCGGTACTGCAAGATGAAAAAGTACGAAATATCCCCTCATACCACTTCATTTTCCTATTATTAATTATACCCTTTTTCCGCTAAAAGCTGTAATGTTCGGTACTGTGCATTTTTCACAGCAACAAGACGATTCGCATTCCGACTACCGGCTAATTTCAGTTCAAAACTCGTGCAAATACCGTCTATACAAATACCAATCCAAACCGTTCCGACAGGACTTCCATCATGCGGGTCTGGTCCTGCTGCGCCGGTTAGACCGACACCTATTTTCGCATCATAATTCAAGGCAACATTTCGCGCCATCGCTTCTGCACATTGCGAACTAACAACCGTATAGTCACGCAACAGCTGACGATCAATTTGAAGTTGCTTCACTTTCATCTGCTCATTGTAGACGACCGCTCCACCTTGTAACACATCACTAATGCCTGGAATAGAAGCTAGTTCTGACATGAATAATCCCGCCGTCAAACTTTCCGCAGCCGCAATCGTTAATTTATTATTACGAAGTACTTCCGCAAGCTTCGATGCTAATGAATCATCATCATATCCATATAAATAATTTCCTACCCGTTCTAACAATTGTGCAATAACGGGTTCCATTAATTGCTGTGCTTGTTGTTCCGTATGAGCAGAAGCCGTCACACGCAGCGTCACTTCTCCGTCCGCTGCGAGTGGCGCAACCGTTGGATTTTCCATATCTAGAAAAGGTGCAACCCGTTGTTCTAATGCGGCTTCTCCAATACCGTAAAATCGTAATACGCGTGAGACAATTGTCTGTTCCGTACGTTGCATTTGTAATAAGTACGGCTTGACTTCGAATTGAAACATTGGCTCCATTTCTTTCGGCGGACCTGGTAATAAAATATACTGTTTCCCATTCAACTCAATGCCCATGCCTGGTGCCATACCGTGACGATTTTTAAAAATAGTGCTTCCTTCTAAAACGAGTGCTTGTTTTTTATTGTTTTCCGTCATCGGTCGATTACGTACAGCAAAAAACGTTTCAATCGATTGCATCGCTTCCTCATCCATAATGAGTGAACGATTTAAATGTTCTGCTATTACTTCTTTCGTCAAATCGTCTTTCGTCGGCCCTAATCCACCCGTCAAAATGATACAATCGCTTCGACGTTCCGCTTGGCGAATTGTTTCTTTTAAGCGCTGTCCATTATCTCCTACAACCGTATGAAACCGTACATTTTCACCAATTTCATTTAGTTGTGCAGACAAGAAACGAGCATTCGTATTATTTATTTGTCCGAGCAAAAGTTCAGACCCTACCGCAATAATTTCCACATTCATATTGATGTCTCCTTATAAAAAGAGCCTAGTCTACTGAACGATTCTTATGAAAAAAACGGTGCTACACACCGTTTAAACCATGCTGAACTGTCCAATAGTCTAGACTCTTACGATTTTCAATTACATTGAATCTAACAATAGACGACGGTTTTTCCAGAAATAATCCAAACCTGACAATAATGTAAAGAAGAACGCTACATATAACATAATCATATCAAATGGAATATCCCATAGTTGGAAAATGATATTGTGTAGCAATAAGAAAGCTAATGCTACCATTTGAGACCATGTTTTTAATTTTCCTAATTTGCTTGCTGCAATAATTACATTTTGTTCTGCACCGATTGAGCGTAATCCTGTTACCGCAAACTCACGTGCTACGATGACGATGATAACCCACGCAGGAGCTACTCCCCATTCAACTAAAATAATAAACGCAGCCGTTACGAGTAATTTATCTGCTAATGGGTCCAAAAATTTCCCCATATTCGTAACTAAATTATATTTACGAGCTAAATGACCATCAAAATAATCCGTTAATGATGCAATGATGAACACAATTGATCCAATTAAATGTTCAACCGGCATTGTTGCACCTAATAATGTGACATTACCCCAACCAAAGTTCACAACCATTAAGACGACGAAAATTGGAATCATAATGACGCGAGCCACAGTGATTTTATTCGGTAAGTTCATATTTTTCACCCTTTTCCAAAGAAAATAGCCATCCCTAGATGACTATCCACTTCGTTATTTTGTTTTAATGACAATGTTTTGTGTAACACGTTGTGAAGCTGGAACTGCTAGTTTCACTTCTTTACCGTTTACATACACTTTACCATAAGATGCTGCACCTAAGCGAATACGAATATAGGATTGATCTTTTGCATCGTATTCTAGTTTGTCACCTTTAGCATACATTTTACCAGTTGATAAATTACCACCATTTTGGTCTGTAATGCCAACCCAGTTGTCGCCTGTCATATCAACGCGCACTTTAAAGTTCTTCGTATCTGTTAACGTATACGTTGTTGTTGCACCATCACCAGCATCTTGACCTTCAGAAAGTGTTCCAGCCGCTTTTGCTTTTTTCGCTTTTTCAGCTGCTGCTTTTTCTTTAGCTGCTTTGTCTGCTGCCGCTTTTTCGTCTGCTGCTTTTTGTGCTTTTTCTTGTTCGTCTACGGCTTTATTCGTCGTAGTTGTCGTTTGATCTTGCGTTTGTTCTTGTTTAACTTTCGGTGTTGTATCCTCATTTGATGCAGAATGTACAAACAAGAACCATACGATTGCAATCACTGCTACTACAATGACTGCTACAGCGATCTTAGGCATCAAATCAGACATTTTTCGAGATGAAGTCGATGTCGTTTTAATTGTTGATGAAGGTTGATTCGCATTCGTACGACGATTCGTACCACCTTTTGGTTGTTGAATTGCTGTTGAAGCACTTGTTGCTTCTTTCGCTCTGTTTTCTGGGATTTCATTTTTGTACGTTTCTAAAATCTCAGTTGCGTCTAATCCTACTGCCTCAGCGTATTGTTTAATAAATGCGCGTACGTAGAAAGCTCCTGGCATAACGCTAAAGTTGCCTTCTTCGATGGCAGATAAATAGCGTTTTTGGATTTTTGTAATTTCTTGTAAATCTTCTAAACTATACCCTTTGGCCATTCTCGCTTCTTTTAAGCGATTTCCTAGTTCTGCCAAGTTAAACACCTACCTGTTAAAAATTAAAATCTCCAAAACCACCGAAACCACCTGATCCTTCAAAAAAGTCATTTTGTCTTTTTTGTTTTTCAAGAATCTCATATGTAATTTCTTCCTCTGGATGATGTCTCAATTCTATTATATAATCGAAATCCTCGAGTGTGTACTCCGAATGTTGAACAAAAATATCAGGATGTTCTACAACTTTGATAGCTGGTAATTGCATCGTTTCACGGATTAATTGCAAATGCTTTTCATCTTGTGTTCTACGCGTTACCGCCCCATCAATAATAAAAATATTATCGTCGCTATATTCATCACCGTGTAATTTTTGACGAATCGTTTGTTTAATCATTGTGGATGATAAAAATAACCATTTTTTATTCGCACAAACGCTGGATGCCACAATGGACTCAGTCTTCCCTACTCGGGGCATGCCACGAATACCAATGAGCTTATGACCTTCCTTTTTAAACAGTTCAGCCATAAAATCAACGAGTATCCCTAACTCATCGCGAACGAAACGAAATATTTTCGTTTCATCTCCTTCACGTTGAATATAGCGCCCGTGTCGAATCGCTAAACGATCACGCGTTGTCGGCTTTCTAAACTTCGTAACACGAATCATTTCCATCGTAGACACGATGTTTCTGAACCGTTCAATTTGTTCAGGCTTATCTGCTCGAATCAGCATGCCACGTCGCACTAAATCAACGCCATTAATCGTCACGATATTGACGCGTAACATCCCTAATAAAGAAGCGATATCGCCTAGTAATCCTGGGCGATTCACCTGTATTTCATATTCAAAATACCATTCGTTCATACAAGGTACTCCCTTCATATAACGATTAAAACATTTCTATGTTTCATAATAGCGGATTTTGTATCAGAATAAAAGAAAAAAAGGAAATCTACGCCAAATAGCGTAAATTTCCTTTATAAAAATTGACCATTAAGTCATGAATTTCCGTTTAAATATACCAACCGCCATTAACTCGCAATATTTGCCCTGTCATATAATCTGCAGAACCTGACACGAGGAATGATACTGCGTTCGCTACTTCTTCCGGTTGTCCTGGACGATTCATCGGAATTTCAGCGACTACTTCCGCCATTTCTTCCTCTGATAAATGACCGTTCATTCTCGTCTGAATCATGCCCGGCGAAACAGCATTTACCGTCATACCATTGTAAGCAACTTCTTGTGCATACGCTTTGACGAAACTGTGTACAGCGCCTTTAACGGTTGAATACAGCACTTCGCCTGCTCCCCCTGCTTCTCCCCAAATCGAACCAATCATCACGATATAACTTTTTTCATGACGACGCATTTTGGAAGCGAGTTTTTGAATAACTTCAATCGGTGTTTGCACATGAACTTGCCAAAGTTTCAACATTTCTTGTGACGTCGTGTCATCTACTAATTGATAAAGTGCATGTCCACTTGCGACGACAATCGCTTCGATATCAAATACATTTTGTGCAATATGTTGTGCCGCTTCTACTGACGTTAAATCGCATTGAATCGGCATAAACTCTTGATTCGGATAGCGTTCTGTTAGTTCGTTCAACAACAGTGCAACAGACGTATGATGATATTGTAAATATAAGCTGTAGCCGTCTTCTGCTAATCGCTTTGCTGTTGCGGAACCAATTGCTCCAGAAGCACCTAAAACTAAGCAAAAACGTTTCATATTAAGCTTTCGCCTCTTTTTGAAGCGGTTCAATCGTAAATGTAGATTGTTGGCTTTCTCCTGTAATAGACGTCATTGCTCGTTCAACGTCCGCAATCGTTAATTGTTCGATTACTGGCACAATGTCAAATAAATTCATGTCGTTAAATTTATAACGTGTAAATTGATTTGCAATGAATTCAAGTGAATTTAAAGCACGCAATGTAAAGCCGATTTTACGACGTTTCACACGATCTAAATCTTCTTGCGTAAATGGTAATTCTTTCGCTGCATCGTTCATGACACGTTTCACACCTTCTTGTAATTCTACAGGGTGTGCCGTATCCGAACCGACCATTGCAAAACCGAATCCTTCTTCTAATGAGAAGTCGTATGAGTAAGATTCATCAATCCAACCTTTTTGGTAAACTTCTTCGTAGAAGTCCGAAGAACGACCGTACATTAAATCGAGCGCTAATTCGATGGCTAGTTCATGTTTCATCATTGCTATACCTTGTAAGCTCACTTCTCGTGCTTTAAACGATACGTATGCTTTCGGTTTTTGTACGTCCATATGAAGCACGCGGTTTGATACAGCAGCTTCTTTCGGCTCGTCGACAACGATTCGTTCAATTGGTTGAGGCTCTGCAAATGTTTTATTCGCTTGGTTCGTGCGAATAGTTTCCATCATTTGTTCAGGATCTACATTCCCGATTGCGAATAATAACATATTCGATGGGTGGTAGAACGTGTTGTAACACGTATATAAATGTTCGGCTGTAATGCCATCAATTGACTCTACCGTTCCAGCGATGTCAATTTTCACAGGATGTTGTTCATATAGATTTTCGATTGAACCGAAATATACGCGCCAATCTGGTTGGTCATCGTACATTTGAATTTCTTGTCCGATAATCCCTTTTTCTTTGTTCACTGTTTGTTCTGTGAAATAAGGTTGTTGTACGAAATCTAACAATGTATTCGTACTTTGCTCAATATGGTTCGTCGCAGAGAATAAATACGCTGTACGTGTAAAGGATGTGAATGCATTCGCTGACGCACCGTACTCACTAAATTTTTGGAATACGTCACCATCTTCTTTTTCAAACATTTTATGTTCTAAGAAATGGGCAATACCATCTGGTACCGTAATAGCTTCTTCTTCGCCTAGCGGTACGAATGAACGATCGATTGAACCGTATTTCGTCGTAAACGTTACGAATGTTTTTGAGAAGCCTTGTTTCGGTAAAATATACACGTCTAAACCGTTCGGTAACGTTTCATGATAAAGTGTTTCTTCTAGTTGATCAAAATGAATCTTTTCCATTATTCAGCTTCCTCCCCACATAAGAAATAAACGGCTTCTTTGTTTAATTGTTTCGCCATACGTACGACATCTTCTTTCGATACAGCATCCCATTTAGCACTCATATTCTCAACTGTAAATGGTTCTTTTAAGTCACGGTATTGATTAAACAATTCGATTTGTCCGCGCGCAGAATCTAACGCTTCTTTTAATTGATTTTTTAACATCGCTTTCGTTTGCGTAATTTCTAAATCTGAAATATCGCCTTCACGAATAGCTTCTAGCTGTTCATCAATTAAACGTATCGCTTTTTCTTCATTTTCTTGTTCGATTCCTGACATCACATACATAACACCGTATTGTGCTGAATAAGAACTTGAGCAATAATAAGCCAAGCTTTCTTTTTCACGTACGTTCATAAACAGTTTGGCATGTGGATAACCACCGAAAATACCATTGAAAATTTGCATTTTAGGGAAATCTTCATGTTCAAATGTAACAGGTGTTGAATAACCGATATGCAACTTCCCTTGACGTGTATCGAATGTTTCTTTCGTATACGCAGCCGTTGCTTTTGAAGTAGGAATTGGTGCTTTCTCAAAGCGTTTGCGTCCTTTGAACGGGAATGCTTCTTTTAGTGCTGCAACCATCTCTTCTTCATCAATATCACCGATGACGAAAATATCAACGAGATCTTCCGCTAACATTTTTTCATATGTTTGTTTTAGACTTTGTGGTGTAATTGCTTGAACCGCTTCTACCGTACCGTTTACTGAAGTTGAAATCGGATGATTTGGGCGGAAAATTTCTTGTAATCGTTTTTGTGCATAACGTGATTTTTCGTCAAAAACAGATTGAATACGCTCAATGACCATTTCTTTTTCACGCTCAACAATTGACGGCTGGAAATAACCATCTTCTGTTAAATTCGGTTCGAACAATACTTTATTCATTAAAGTGAGTACTTGTTTTAAGACGTTACCTTGTTTTAAATAATGATCATTAACTGTTTCGACATTTAATAATACGACTTGGTCATTTCCTGTTTTCGTCGTATCTAAATAAAGAACCGTTCCGTACAAATCATCTAAGTGCATTCGTAATGCAGCTGCTGTTGGAAACGCTTGATTACTATGTTGTAAAACGTTCGTTAATACCGTGCGGTTTGCCGCTTCTACTGTATTCAACGGACGTTTTAATTTAATTGAAAAATTAACTGTTTTAAACTGTTCTGTTTTGCGCGTGAAGATTGAAACGCCTTCCGCGACTTCCGTTCTATTAAACATGAAACCCCTCCTATAATCCTGGGTAAAACACCATTACTTTCTACTATATATGAATTTTCTTATTTTTTGCAACTAATGGTGACTGAAATTGCGTAATTACGCGGATCTCATACTAATTATCCGTGTAATTCATCCATTTCACAAAAAAGAGAATAGGAACAACTGTTATTGTTCTTTTCGACCGATGCTTTCGGAATCCACTTCGAACAGCTCTTCTATACTTCTATTAAAAATGCCTTATAGAAAAAAGACAATTGTTGTTGGAAATTACGTATATTACTACTAAATCTTAAACAAAATGAGCTTCGTACTCATCGCAACAAACTTAAGAAAATACGCAAATGAAGTATCGTAATTCCTAATTTACACATAAAAATAAAGAAGAGGATGTCAAATTCAACATCCTCTTCTCTATTAAAGACTGGAATTTTTACTTATGTCCCAGCCTCTTTTTATTTATCATTTATTAGCGTTTTCCTTTAATGTACGGTTTACCTGAAGCCTTCGGAGCACTTGCTTTTCCGATAAAACCAGCTAAAGCTAAAATCGTTAATACGTAAGGTAAAATTAATAAGATGACTTCTGGTACGTCTTGCACGTACGGAATAGATGCACCCGCAATACTTAATGATTGTGCTAAACCGAAGAACAGTGCTGCACCAAGCGCGCCAAGTGGATGCCATTTACCGAAAATCATTGCGGCAATTGCCATGAACCCTTGACCAGAAATGGTCGTTGCAGAAAAGTTTCCTGCAATCGCTTGTGCGTAGATCGCACCCCCGATACCACCAAGGGCACCTGAGATCATCACGGCCATATAACGCATTTTCGTGACGTTTACACCCATCGTATCTGCGGCAATTGGGTGTTCCCCAACAGCACGTAAACGTAAACCGAATGGTGTTTTATAAATAACGAACCATGCAACGAATGCAACGACAATTGCGACAACAGACGTCACATACATATCATGGAAAAACAACTTCCCGATTACTGGAATATCGCCTAGTACCGGAACGTCGTAACGATTGAAACGTTCTGAAATTGAATCTGTTTGACCTTTATCGTAAATCATTTTCACAGAGAATACAGCTAAAGCAAGTCCTAACATATTCAATGCCACACCGGTTACGGTTTGGTCTGCACGGAATGAAATCGCTGCAACAGCTAATAATAGTGAGAAGATGGCACCGACAACCATTGCGACAACTAAGCCGACCCATGGTGTCCAACCTTTCATACTATCTGCGAACGTTAAGTTGAAAATAATACTGATGAAGGCACCAATAATCATAATACCTTCAAGACCGATATTTACTACACCAGCGCGTTCAGTGAACACGCCACCGATTGCCGTCATAATTAATGGAGCTGCGTAGAAAATGGCAGAAGGAATAATGAAATATAACACATCCATAAAGCTCATGTTATTTATCCCCCTTTACTTTCTGAACGCCTTTTTTCTTGCTCGCTCTTTCAAGGAATAAACGAATTAAATATCCTGAAGCAACGAAGAAGATAATTAAGGCAATAACGATTGATACAATCTCGGTCGGTATTCCTGCGGCATTTGGCATATTCAATCCACCGTTTTTAAGTGCACCGAATAAAATCGCACCGAGTAATACACCGAATGGCTGGTTGGCACCTAATAAGGCAACCGCAATACCATCAAATCCAATACCAGTAGCAGCATTTAATTTCATCATGTTGCCGAACGTACCAAGTGCTTCCATCGCACCACCAACACCTGCAAACATACCTGAAATAACCATCGCTAATACGATGTTACGGCTAACGTTCATCCCTGCGTACTCGGATGCATTTTTGTTGAAACCAACTGATTTCAACTCATAGCCCAATGCTGTTTTCTCTAAAATAAACCACATAATAATAACTGCTAAAATTGCGATTACAAAACCCCAGTGTAGACGAGAGAATTGTGTTAATGACGCTAACCATTCTGAAGACAGAGAAGCCGAATCATGAATTTTATCCGTTTTCTCTTTCCCACCACTAATTGCTGAAATCGCCGCATTCGCTGTATGTAATGCGATATAGTTCATCATGATGGTAACGATTACTTCATGTACTTGTAATTTTGCTTTTAAAATACCTGGAATGAATGCCCATAGACCCCCAGCAACAGCTGCTGCTAAAATCGCAACGACTGCATGGATACCTGTTGGCAATTCGAATGCTTGCCCTACATAAGCAGCTGCAAGCCATCCCATAATTAATTGTCCTTCTACCCCGATATTGAACATCCCAGTACGGAAAGCGAATGCTACCGCTAAACCTGAGAAGACGTACGGCGTAATTGTACGAATCGTTTCACCGATATTGTATGAATCCCCGAAAATACCATTCCATAATGCTGCATAACCATCGACTGGGCTAAAACCCGATACGAGCATAACGATTGCTCCGACGATTAAACCTAAAATAACAGAAATGACAGGTACGAGAATATTAATTAAACGATTAGACATAGTTATTCTCCACCTACTTTATTTGCAGTTTTCGTTACAGCATGACCAGCCATTAATAAACCTAGTTGCTGTTCTGACGTTTCGCTCGGCTTCACAGTATCAATAATGTGACCGTCATGAATAACCGCAATCTCATCTGAAACGTTCATTACTTCGTCCAATTCAAATGAAACGAGTAATACCGCTTTCCCTTTATCACGTTGTTCGATTAAACGACGATGAATAAATTCAATCGCCCCAACGTCTAAACCTCGTGTTGGAAGGGCGGCAATTAATAAATCTGGGTCGCGGTTTACTTCACGCCCAATAATTGCTTTTTGTTGGTTCCCACCTGATAAAGCACGTGCAGGTGTATGAGCGCTCGGTGTACGAACGTCATATTCTTCAATAATTGTTTCCGCTAATTTATCAATTTTTTTATAATCGATAATACCGCCTTTTGAAAGTGGGTTTTGATAATACGTTTGTAGCGCAATATTGTGTCCGATTGGGAAATCTAACACGAGACCATGTTTATGACGGTCTTGTGGAATATGCCCCACGCCTGACTCTGTAATTTTACGCGGTTTTAAACTTGTAATTTCTTGACCTTTTAAGGTGATCTTACCAGAAGTCGCCTTTCGAAGACCGGTGATTGCTTCGATTAATTCGGATTGTCCATTACCATCAATACCGGCAATACCCACAATCTCTCCAGCTCGGACGGTCAAGTTTAAATCTTTTACGCGATCGACACCACGATTGTCTTTCACGTTTAATTGGTGCACTTCAAGAATCGCTTCTTTCGGATGTGCTTCCGTTTTTGTCGTTTTGAATACAACTTGTCGGCCAACCATCATTTCCGCAAGTTGATCCGGGCTCGTTTCAGCAGTTGTGACTGTACCGATTCCTTGCCCTTTTCGAATAATTGTTACACGGTCTGAAACGTCCATAATTTCTTTTAATTTGTGCGTAATTAAAATAATGGATTTCCCTTCAGAAATTAAGCGTTTCATAATTTGAATTAGCTCTGAAATTTCTTGAGGTGTTAGAGAAGCCGTTGGTTCATCAAAAATCAAAATGTCTGCGCCACGATACAACGTTTTTAAAATTTCGACACGTTGCTGCATCCCAACTGAAATATCTTCAATTTTTGCATAAGCATCTACATTTAAACCGTATTGCTCCGAAAGTTTTTGAACTTTTTTGGCCGCTTCTTTAATGTTAATCGTGCCAAATTTTGTCGGTTCACTTCCTAAAATAATGTTCTCCGTTACCGTAAAGTTTTCAACTAACATAAAGTGTTGGTGAACCATGCCGATGCCTAAATCATTCGCTTTATTTGGATCCGAAATTTTCACTTCTTCACCGCGAACTTTAATCGTCCCAGCTTCCGGTTGGTATAAACCGAAAAGAACGTTCATCAGTGTTGATTTTCCTGCTCCATTTTCACCTAATAATGCGTGAATTTCACCTTTAGCTAGTTGAAGGGTAATGTTGTCGTTTGCCACGAAATCACCGAATTCTTTACGGATTCCAAGCATCTCGATCACATATTCCAATGTGCTCACTCCTTCAGACTCTATCAATAATAGTTTGTAATGGTTGTAATAAGAGGTTAATTAAATTAACACATGAAAACATTCAAACGTTGAATGCTTTCATGAAAAAATTTAAAAAAAGAAACATGAGGGCAAGGTTTTGCCCTCATGAAATACCGACCAATTCGCGGCAATACTACTTTATTATTTTGATGGTTTTTCAGGAACTTCAATTTTGCCATCGATAATGTCTTTTTGAGCTTTATCGATTTCTGCTTGTGTTTTATCAGAAATAGCGCCGTGAGAATCAGCAAGACCTACACCGTCATCTTTCAGACCGTAAGTAACTGTTTCGCCACCTGGGAATTTGCCATCTTTTGTTTTCTTGATCATATCTTGAGCTGCAACGTCAACACGTTTTAAAACAGAAGTCATAACGATATTTGTTTTATCATCTACTTTACCTTCGTCATATTGGTCACGGTCTACACCGATTGCCCATACGTCGTTACCTGCTTTTTTCTGTGCGATTGCTTCAGTGAATAAGCCTTGACCTGTACCACCAGCTGCATGGAATACAATATCTGCGCCGCTGTCATACATACGTTTTGCGATTGTTTGACCTTTCGCAGCATCACCGAATGAACCGGCATATTGAACATCAATTTTCACATCTGGATTAGCCGCTTTAGCACCAGCAACGAAACCAGCTTCAAATCCACCGATGATGTCGCCTTCCATACCACCTAAGAAACCGAGTTTACCAGTTTTAGATTCTAATGCTGCAGCAACACCAGCTAAATAAGAAGCTTCGTTTGCTTTAAACATAATTGAAGTTACGTTATCGTGTTCAGTAACTACTGAGTCAATAATAGCAAGTTTTGCATCTTTTTGTTGTTCAGCAACTTCTTTTACAGCGTCTTCAAGTTTGAAACCAACAGCGAAAACTAAATCGAAATTACGACGTACTAAGTTATTGATGTTTGTTGTGAAGTCTGAATCTGAAGCAGATTGTAAGTAGTCGTAACCACCGTCACCTTTTTTAAGACCTTCTTCTTCACCGTAAGCTTGAATACCTTCCCAAGTAGATTGGTTGAATGAACGGTCATCAATACCGCCTGTATCTGTAACCATTGCTACTGAGAATGCGTCTTTACTAGAACCTTTTTTGTCATCTTTTGCATCATCTGAACCACATGCTGCTAATAATGTACCTGTTGCTAATAATGCTGTGAATGCTAAACCGATTTTACGCTTTTTCAATTTGGAGTCCTCCCAAAAAATGAAGTTTATATTTTTTTGTATTGCTACGACAGCAAGATGTCTACTTCTGATGGTTATACACGTTTTCTCACTACGTGGAAGCTAAATTTATCAGCTCTGAAATAGTTTCGAGAATACAAGACCACTCGATCGTTATCATCATAATGAACTTGTTTTAGTACGAGTAAAGCTTGATCTGCTTTACAATTTAAAATAGGTGATACTTCACTATGGTATCCGATAGGATCAATATAGGTGATCGCATAAGATACATGAATATCACCGGAACGTTCTAACGCTTGGAAAATAGATGTATTTTCTTGCGTTAAAAAGTCCCCCGGAAGATACGTTTCCGGAACTTGGTCTACACAGTAGACAACTGGTTCACCGTCCGCATTGCGAACACGTTTTATTGTCACTATAGATGCACCATCATCGCATTGAAAGCGTTTTACATCTTCTTCATTCGAAGGAGCGGCTGTTGAACTAATATACGTCGTCCCGGGCATCATTCCAGCTTCTTCAATCATAGAAGAAATACTCGAAAGTTGCTCAATGCCAGATGTAAACACTGGCTTCGGATTGACAAAAGTACCAACGCCGTGCCTGCGAACAATGATATTTTCTTCTTCCAACAGTCGTAACGCTTCACGAAGCGTTGCACGACTGACACCAAGTGACTTTGAAAGTTCAAATTCCGAAGGGAGCTTTTCGTTTTCTTTGAATACCCCATTCGCAATATCCGTCTTCAAATGATCGATCACTTGGAGATACAAATGACGATGATCTGATTTAATCGTCATTCAAATCACCACCGATAAGTCATCAGACATCAGACGTAGAACATTCTTGCTAATCAGACAATACTATAACATTTTTAATTGTATAAATAAATAGATTTCTTGAAAAACTGTGTTAAAACAGATGATTTTTTAAAAATCTATGACAATTTAGAAAAATTTTATAAAAAAAGAGCAAGCCGACTAAAAAAAGTGATGACTTGCTCTATTATATTACTTTCCGATTAAAATTTGACGTGGTTTACTCTTTTCTGCTGGGCCAACGACACCATGTTCCTCCATTTGGTCCATAATTCGTGCCGCACGTGCATATCCTACTTTTAGCTTTCTTTGTAAAAATGATACAGATGCAGTGTCCTGTTCTATAACAAGTTTTACTGCTTCTTCGTACAATTCGTCCGTATCATCATCTACTAAAGCTGCTACCTCTTCGTCTGTCGGAATCATATCTTCTTGGTACTGGGCCGTTTGTTGTCCTATGACATAACTTACGACTGCCTCGACCTCTTCATCTGATACGAATGCACCTTGAACCCGTACAGGTTTTGATTCACCTGCAGGTAAAAAGAGCATATCACCGCGACCGAGTAACCGTTCTGCCCCACCCATATCTAAAATAGTTCGGGAGTCAATTTGAGAAGATACGGCGAAAGCAATCCTTGACGGAATATTCGCTTTAATAACCCCGGTTAGTACATCAACAGATGGTCTTTGTGTTGCGATAATCAAATGAATTCCTGCTGCACGAGCCATTTGTGCTAGACGCATAATCGAATCTTCGACATCTCCTGCAGCAACGAGCATTAAATCGGCCAATTCATCGACGATGACAACGATAAAGGGTAAACGAGGATGTTTTTCTACATTTTCTTCATTAAAACGATCCACATGTTTATTGTACCCTTCAATGTTTCGCGTTCCTGTATGTGAAAATAAATCATATCGTCTTTCCATTTCCGCTACAACCTTTTTCAGCGCTTGAGACGCTTTTCGTGCATCTGTCACAACCGGTGCTAATAAATGGGGAATGCCATTATAAATGTTCAGTTCGACCATTTTCGGGTCAATCATCATCATTTTCACTTCATTCGGTTTCGCTCGCATTAAAATGCTAATAATAATTCCGTTAATACAAACAGATTTCCCACTGCCCGTAGAACCTGCCACGAGCAAATGAGGCATTTTATTTAATTTCGTTAATTTTGCATCCCCTGAAATATCTCGCCCTAAACCGACGACTAATTTCTCATCCGGCTTATTACTTGGGGACGCTTCTAATACGGAACGTAAGCTAACCATTGAGATTTCTTTGTTCGGCACTTCAATACCGACAGCCGACTTCCCTGGAATTGGCGCTTCAATCCGAATATCTTTCGCCGCTAAAGCGAGTGCCATATCATCTTGTAAATTAACGATCTTACTCACTTTGACACCGCGTTCAGGTAACACTTCGTATTCCGTCACAGCAGGTCCTAAATGCACTTCAGACACATTCGCTTTCACACCGAATGCTTCTAATGTTTGTTCAATCGTTCTCGCATTTTTTTCGATTACTTTAAATTCATCTTTTTGATCTTTAACAGGCGGCAATTCTAATAAGTCCATCGAAGGAATCGAATAAGCTATGTTTTCTGCATTCGCTTCATCTGCGGACACGACGTCGAATGATGGCACGTCTTCCGCTTCCGCCTGTTGCTCGACTTTAGGTGTTTCTACAGCTGCTACTTTTTCTTCTTGAGATAAATTTTGTGTGTAGGCTGAAATGTTCAGCTGTGGTTTCTCCCGTGGTTCTTCTACGCGTTCTTCCACAACGTCTTCTTCTATTGATGAAGACGTTTCTACACGTCTCTCCTGGCGCACTGCACGTTGTTTTTCACTCGCTTCTTTTCTTTCCGTGCGCGCTATCATCATCTCTTCTTTTTGCACTAGGAGTTGTTCTTTCCATTTTGGCCAATTTTCTTTTATAAATGGGAACAATGTTTTCCCCGTCAATAAAATAAAACCGATTAGCACGAGTAAAATACCAATCATTTTAGAACCTGTCGTATCTGCTAGACTATAAAATAAACTATAACCAATCGTACCGAGTAAACCGCCACCTAAAAAGCCATCTGGTTCGCTATAAGCTTTCTCGGTCACGATTAAGCCCCAGCTTTCTTTCCACAAATTCGTATTCGGTGGAATTGGTTTATTATTAAAATAATCCGTAAACATCGCAATGTGACTAAAAAGCGTCATACTTATACTAAGAAGAAGAATTCCCCATACGTATCGATTTTTTAATGCGGGAATTCCGCGATATGTCATCATATAAATCGCAAATCCTATCGTAAAAATCGGAAGCAACATAAACCAATTTCCGATGAGTAATTTACTAACACCTTGTAAAAATGCACCAATCATACCAAAGCGGAACATCGTTAAAAAGGAAAGGGCAATTAAAATGAGCCCTGCAATTTCAAATGCAATTGAAGGTCCCTTCGTCCCTTTCGTATCAGTTGCTTTCTTTCTCCCTTTTGGTTGTGTGGCAGGCGCCTTTTTCTTCGTAGATGTTTTTTTACGCGTACGCGTCGTTTGATTGCTTGTCTTTTGAGACGCCATCCCTTCACCTACTTTCTTCTCTATATTATAACTTGTCAGAAAAACGAAAAAAAGGATTTCCTAGTAAAACTAGGAAATCCTTCTTCTAATTGATTAGTATTCCATAATGATTGGGATAATCATTGGACGACGTTTTGTTTGTTGATATAAATAACCGTTCAATGTATCACGAATTTCTTGCTTGATGCTCGTCCATTCGTAAGAACCTTTTGATACGTATTTTTCAACGACGCCACGAACAAGTTTCGCAGATTCATCCATTAAATCTTCTGATTCACGTACGTATACGAAACCACGTGATAAAATTTCAGGACCTGATGCGATTTTTTTCGATTTGCGGTTAATCGTTACGACTACGATGAAAATACCATCTTGTGATAATAATTTACGGTCACGTAATACGATATTCCCTACGTCACCGACACCGATACCATCAATTAAAACGTTCCCAGCCGTTACACGACCAGCCATACGCATTTTACCATTTTTATATTCCACAATATCCCCTTTATCCGCGATAAAGATTTGAGATTTTTGCATACCGATATCTTGCGCTAATTTAGAGTGCGTAATTAACATACGGTATTCCCCTTGAATTGGGATAAAGAATTTAGGTTGCATTAAGTTCAACATTAATTTTAAATCTTCTTGTGCGCCGTGACCTGAAACGTGAACTTTCTTATCAGCTGAAAATACTGTTGCACCTAGTTTCGCTAATTCGTTCATCGTATCTGCCATTTGCACTTCCATTCCTGGTGAAGGCGTGAATGTAATTAATACTGTATCGTTGTCTTTAATACGTAAATCGCGGTGGTGTTTACGGATAATTTTTTCTAATCCTTCAAGTGGTTCACCTTGATTACCTGTAATAATTGCGACGATTTCGTTATCATCATAATCTGCCATTTTATTCACTGGGATGACTTGTTCTGGATCAATTTCTAAGTACCCTAAACGCATACCTACTTCAAAAATAGTTTCCAAGCTACGACCAACAATGGCAATTTTACGGCCTGATGCGATTGCTTGATCGAATACTTGTTGAATACGTGCGAAGTTAGATGCATATAACGCAACTAAAATACGACCTTCAGCACGGTGGAACGTTTTTTCTAGACGTGCTTTTACGACGTTTTCAGAAATTGTATAGCCTTCTGTTTCAGATCCTGTTGAATCTGACATTAAGATGAATACGCCTTCTTCACCGAGTGCAGCCATTTTTGAAATGTCCGGACGGTATTTACCTTGTGCAGATTGATCAAATTTGAATTCACCTGTGTGAACAATCGCACCTTCCGACGTATGGAACACGATTCCTAGTGAATCTGGAATACTATGTGTTGTGTGGAAGAATGTTACGTATGTTGTTTTGAAGTTCATACGACTTTTGTTCGTTACTTCAAAGAATTTCACTTGGTGCGGAGCAGGTGTTTCTTTTAAATGCTCTTTCGCTAGTGCAATTGTTAAACGAGAACCGTAGACAGGTGCATTTACTTTATTTAATAAGTATGCAACTGAACCGATTGCATCTTCGTGACCGTGCGTTAAGAAAATCCCTTTCACACGATCTTTGTTTTCGATTAAATAGGCCATATCTGGAATAACATAATCGACACCTAGCATTTCGTCCTCTGGAAACATTAATCCACTATCTACTACGAAAATATCGTCATCAATTTCGACAACGTACATCGCTTTACCGATTTCACTCACGCCACCTAGTGGGATAACGCGAATCGTTTCATTTTTAACTTTTGCCACTTCTTTTCCTCCTAAATATATATCCCGTACAGCAACCACTTACCCTCATTATAAGTGTTTAACCAATATTACACAATTAAAAAAAGCGTATTTATGCGAAGCATTCTGATTCCTGAAAAAATGTAATTGTTTATAAAACCGACGATCTCTTACGTATGAAAAAAAGAACCGCCTACAGCGATTCTTTTTGTAAAATAAATTTATTCTACGGTAGCAAATGTTTTTTGTTGTTCAAAGTACGCATCCCATACTACATCAAATTGTTGTTTCTCTTCGTCTGTTAACGATACGATTGGCAAACGAACATTTTCATTACATAAACCTAATTTTGAAAGAGCATATTTTACTGGTGCTGGACTCGGTTGAGCGAACAACGCGCGAATAAGCGGCAGTAGTGCTTGATGAATTTTTGCCGCTTCCGTATGACGCCCTTCTTTAAATAATGTAATCATTTTTTGCATATCGTCCCCGACAACATGTGCCGCCACAGAAATAACACCGTGTCCGCCGACTGCTAAAAGTGGTAACGTAATGCCATCATCTCCGCTATACACTTTAAAGTCATCCGATGTTGAAGCAAGAATTTCTGTCATTTGATCTAAGTTACCACTCGCTTCTTTTACGATTTGGATATTTGGAATTTGCGCTAATTTCGCAACAGTTTGAGGTTCGATATTAATGCCTGTACGACCCGGAATATTGTACAGCATAACCGGTACAGTAACAGACTGCGCAATATCTTCAAAGTGTGCATAAATACCACGTTGATTCGGTTTATTGTAATACGGTGCTACGAGCATGACGCCGTCTACACCTGCAACTTCTGCTTTTTGTGCCATAATTTTCGAGTAGTACGTTTCGTTATCCCCTACGCCGGCAATAACCGGTACACGACCATTGACGCGATCTACTGTATATTTTAAAACATCTAGTTTTTCTTCTGTTGATAACGTTGGTACTTCCCCTGTCGTACCTAACACGACAATCGTATCTGTTCCAGTCGCAATTAAATGTTCAATCATCCCTGCTAAATGTTTATAATCTACCATTGCCCCATCTTTCGTAAACGGTGTGACCATTGCTGTTCCAATATTACCTAAATCCATCCTGTCCATCTCCCTAATTTTTATAGTAAGCCATCTTCGAGCATCGCTTCTGCAATTTGTACAGAATTCAATGCGGCACCTTTTAATAAATTATCTGATACGACCCATAAATGGAACCCTCGATCATTGTTCAAATCTTTTCGGATACGACCGACAAATGTTTCACCTTTGCCTTCCGCTTCTAATGGTGTTGGATATTCTTGATTCGTTGGATCATCTTGCAAGATGACGCCTGGCGCATTTTTTAACACTTCTTGAATGTCTGCGACAGTAAGACCTGATTGTGCAACTTCGATAAAGACAGATTCTGAATGCCCTGATACGACCGGAACACGTACACAAGTAGCTGCGACTGATAAATCAGGCGCATGCATAATCTTTTTCGTTTCATTAATCATTTTCATTTCTTCATATGTGAATCCATTGTCTGTAAACACATCAATTTGCGGTAAAACGTTACGAGCAATCGGGAAATGGCGTTTATCTCCTTTAACCGGTAAAATATTCGCCTCTACTTCTTTCCCTTTTTCCCATTGTATGCTTTGTTGATGCAGTTCTTCTACAGCATTTACACCAGAGCCTGATACGGCTTGATACGTCGACACGATGACATTTTCTAATCCATACGCACGGCGAATCGGTTCGAGTGCGACCATCATTTGAATCGTTGAACAATTCGGATTCGCAATAATCCCTTTATGTGTTTGAATGTCTGCACGATTCACTTCTGGTACGACAAGTGGTACTTCTGGATCCATGCGGTATGCTGATGTGTTATCAATTACGACAGCTCCACGCTTTGCTGCTTCTTTTGCAAGTGCAAGCGAAACGGAACCTCCTGCTGAAAATAAAGCAACATCTACTTCTTCGAACGCTTCAGGTGTTGCTTCTTCAATGACATAGGTAACCCCATTGAATGATAACTCCTTGCCAGCAGAACGCTTAGATGCAAGCAACTTTAACTTTCCAACTGGAAACTTTCGCTTAGAAAGTTGCTCCATCATCTTCGTTCCTACGGCACCTGTAGCACCGACTACTGCTACTGTTAATTGTTTCGTCATCATTCATCTCTCCCTATATTTAAAACTATAATTTGCGTAATTGTAACATACTAACACATAATTGTGTATAATAATTCGACTATTTTGTATATTACGTCATTTTAAGAGCGGATTCCCTCTCGTTCTAGTCGGATTTTCGAATAAAAAAGAGCTTGCTTAAAAAAGCAAACTCTTTGCATTTTTTATTTTCCACTCACGATGACTGATTTAGCATGTGGTTTTGAAAGGACACGTTCAATGACGCGCGCAACACTTTGTTCTGTCACGGCGTGTAATTCTTCTAAAGAACGTTCAATGCTACGATGCTCTCCGTACGTAAATTCATTTCGTGCATTACGATTCATATAATCAAAGCTCGTTTCTAATCCTAAAATTAGTCCGCTCTCTAACTGTACTTTTGCACGTTGAATTTCTTCTGCGGTCACACCGTGTTCAATCACTTCTTTGACAACGTCTAAAATCGTTTGTTCCATTTTCGGAAGTTGCTTCATAGAAGTGCCACCATAAATCATCCATGCGCCTACATCTTCATACGATGAATAATACGAATATACGCTATACGCTAAGGCGTTTTCTTCACGTACTTTTTGGAATAAACGAGAAGACATAGAATCTCCGACGATGTTATTTAAAACGATTAAACTCAACATATCTGGATCCTTAATAGCAAAGCCTTCAAAACCGATTGCCAAATGCGCTTGTTCAATTGGCATTTGGCGACTTACCGCATTCGCATGGAATGCTGGTTTTTCATGTTGCACACGAGGACGACCTTCATTCGTAAATTGATTGAATGCTTTCTCTACGTAGTCGACGAATGCTTCATCAATATTCCCAGCTAATGAAATCACGACTTCGTCCGGTGTATAGTTTTTAGCGATAAACGCTTCGATTTTTTCTTTCGTAAACGTTTGAAGCGTTTGTTCCGTCCCTAAAATAGGTGCTGCCATACGAGAGCCTTCAAACATCGTTTGCCATAAACGTTCGTCGACATTATCTTCTGGATCGTCTTCGCTCATTGCGATTTCTTCTAAGATGACTTGACGTTCTTTTTCAATATCTTCTGCACGGAAAGCTGAATGGAAAAACAAATCGCTTAATAAATCGACCGTTTTTTTCGCTTCATAATCTAAACTTACCGCATAGTAGCACGTTTGATCTTTAGATGTAAAAGCATTCGTTTGTGCACCTAAGCGGTCAAACTCTTCTGCGATTTGTTTAGATGTACGTGTTGCTGTTCCTTTGAACAACATATGCTCAATAAAATGCGTTAAGCCATTTTCTTCTGGCTTTTCATAACGTGAGCCGACATTTACAAAAATACCGACAGCAATAGAGCGCATATGGGGCATTGGTCCATAAACGATTCGCAAACCGTTCGGGCATACTCTTTTTTTCATTTTTTCGATCTCCTTTTCACTTCTTCGACCACTATAGCATACGCGAGCGTAAAAAAACTTCCAAAGAACTTTTTTCGCTCTTTGAAAGTTTTTAAACAACTAGCCATACGATTATTTTGCTACTTGTTGGGCTGCTTCTCTTTCTTCAACGAGTACGACACGACGTGATAAGTTCACACGATGTTTCGCATCTACTTCGATACATTTCACTTTTAATTCATCTCCAACTTTCAACACATCTTCTACGTTGTCTGTGCGTTCTTCTTGGATTTCTGAAATATGAAGTAATCCATCTTTTCCTGGGAAAACTTCTAAAAAGGCACCGAATTTTTCAATACGTTTAACTTTACCGATAAAGTATTCGCCAACTTGCGCTTCACGTACGATGGCTTCAATCATTTTACGAGCTTCTTCAATCATCGGTTGTTCAATAGATGAAATAAAAATCGTTCCATCTTGATGCGTATCAATTTTTACGCCTGTCGCATCGATAATTTTATTAATTTGTTTACCGCCCGGTCCGATTACATCACGAACTTTTTCAGGTTTAATTTGCATTTTCTCGATTTTCGGTGCATACGTTCCGACTTGCTCACGTGGCGCGCTTAACGTGTTTAACATTGATTCTAAAATAATCATACGTCCACGTTTCGCTTGTGCTAATGCTTCTTCTAAAATTGCACGATTAATACCGTCGATTTTAATATCCATTTGAAGTGCCGTAACACCTTTTGCTGTACCTGCCACTTTGAAGTCCATATCACCAAGGTGATCTTCCATTCCTTGAATGTCTGTTAAAACCGAATAGTTATCACCTTTTTTCACAAGACCCATCGCAATACCTGCAACTGGTGCTTTCAATGGTACACCCGCATCCATCATGGCAAGACAAGAACCGCAAATAGACGCTTGAGAAGTCGAACCATTTGACTCAAGCACTTCAGACACACAACGAATTGTGTAAGGGAAATCTTCTTTATCTGGAAGAACAGCTAATAAAGCGCGTTCACCTAATGCTCCGTGACCGATTTCACGACGACCTGGACCTCTTAATGGACCGACATCTCCGACTGAGAATTGTGGAAAGTTATAATGGTGCATGAAGCGTTTACTTTCCTCTACGCCTAAACCGTCAATAATTTGTACTTCTGACAATGAACCGAGTGTACAAACTGAAAGGACTTGCGTTTGACCACGTGTGAATAAACCTGAACCGTGTGCACGAGGTAATAAACCGACTTCTGATGAAAGAGGACGAATTTCGTCTAATTGACGTCCGTCTGGGCGGATTTTCTCGTCTGTAATTAAACGACGCACTTCTGTTTTCACCATATGATCTAATATGCCGTGTACTTGTTTCAATTGTTCTTCTGCATCTTCCGCATCACCAATTTTTTCTTCGTATACAGCTAGCACTTCTGCTTTTACCGCTTCAATCGCTTCATCACGTGCATGTTTCTCATACGTTTGAATAGCGGCTACCATTTGTGCTTCGTATTGCTGTGTAATTTCGCATGCGACCGTCTCATCTAACTCATGTAATGTAACGTCCATTTTTTCTTTTCCACATTCCGCCGCGATCATTTCTTGGAAGGCAATCACTTTTTTTATTTCTTCATGTCCGAATAAAATCGCTTCAAGCATCGTTTCTTCTGGTACTTCAAGCGCGCCAGCTTCCACCATGTTAATCGCATCTTTCGTTCCTGCGACCGTTAATTGAATCGTCGAATATTTTTCTTGTTCAACTGTTGGATTCACGACAAATTCACCATTGATCATTCCGACTTGAACACCTGCAATCGGACCACCGAATGGAATGTCTGATACCATTAATGCTAAAGAAGAACCGAGCATCGCTGCCATTTCAGATGAACAATCTGGATCTGCTGACATGACCATTGAAATGACTTGTACTTCGTTTCGGAAGCCATCAGGGAATAAAGGACGGATTGGACGATCGATTAAACGAGAAGTTAAAATTGCTTTTTCTGACGAGCGTCCTTCACGTTTAATAAAGCCACCTGGAATTTTTCCTGCAGCATACATTTTCTCTTCATAGTTCACCGTTAATGGGAAGAAATCAGTTTGTTTCGCCTTTTTAGACGCTGTCGCATTGCTTAGAACAGCTGTTTCTCCGTAACGTACCATGACAGCACCGTTTGCTTGTTTGGCTAATTGGCCAACTTCAATTTGAAGCGGGCGACCAGCCCATTCATAGGTATACACCTTTTTTTCGCTCATCGTAAAATGAACTCCCTTCTGCCATTCAATTGTTATGAATTTATGTTTTCGTAATACATTATTTTATCAAAGCCACATCGTTTTTAATACTCGAAACGAAGGATTTTATGAATTCTTATCTATTTTAAGACATAAAAAAAGCGGGGCAAGCCCGCTTTTTATTGCTGAATTAAATTCTAGCGACGTAAACCTAATTTTTGAATAGTTTCGCGGTAACGAGTTACGTCGTTTTCGCGAAGATATTTTAATAAGTTACGACGACGACCTACCATTTTGAATAAGCCACGACGAGAGTGGTGGTCTTTTTTGTGTGTACGTAAGTGATCGTTTAATAAGTTAATTTCTGCAGTTAATACAGCGATTTGTACTTCTGGAGATCCAGTATCACTTTCGTGTGTGCGGAATTCCGCGATAATTTCGTTTTTACGTTCTTTTGTTAGAGCCATTGCTCTACACCTCCTGAGAATTATAAGTATCCCCGTTTACTGAGTTCATCGTTGGAGAATCGATTGACCAAGTTACGGTTCTTATGTGATTTAAATCACTTTTAAAATCTTATCATATTCTATAGTTTGAATCAACTAATTACTTTAAGAAAAAGGCTTTACATTGCTGTTGGTCCGCTGTCAATTGTGCAATCAAACCGTCAACACCGTCAAATTTCTTCTCATCACGAATACGTTTATACCAGTCTACGACAACTTCTTCTCCGTAAATATTATTTTCAAATTCAAAAATATTTACTTCAATCGTCAATTGTTTTTCATCTGGATTTTTAAATGTCGGTTTGTAGCCAATATTACACATACCTTCATACCATTCATCTTGGACACGAATTTTTACAACGTACACACCATTTGCCGGGATAAATGTTCCTTCTGGCACTTGAATATTCGCTGTTGGGAACCCAATTTGACGTCCACGTTTATCACCATGAACGACAACGCCTGGCGTTTGATAAGGGCGTCCTAATAGTGATTGAACTTCTTCCATATCGCCTTCTTTTAAAAGACCTCGAATACGTGTTGAACTCACTTTATCATCTCCATCTTCTAATTTTTCTACGACTTGTACAGAAACCGATGAACCACATAACACTTGCATAACGTCCATCGTACCAGAGCCTCGACTACCAAATGTATAGTCGAATCCAGCTGTCACATGCTTGACGTTCAAATTTTTTATGAACAATTCATAAAATTTTTCTGGACTAAGCTTCGCAAAATCAGATGTAAAACGAACGACAAATAAAGTGTCCACTCCTAACTGTTCTAAAATTTCTACTTTTTGTTGAAGCGGTGTAATGTAAAAGATCGGATCTTTACGTCCACCGAGTACGAGAGATGGATGTGGATCGAATGTCATGACAGCCAATTTCGTATTCGTTCGGTCTGCTACCTCTTTTGCTGCTTGAATTACTTTTTGGTGTCCTCTATGTACCCCGTCAAAAAAACCAAGCGCAAGTGAATAAGGTCCATCCACTTCTTCAGGATGAATTTGGTGTGGGTACATCAATTGTATAACTTCCATCTCATTGCCTCCCTAATTCTTTATGTTATCTTTCAACTACTTTTGGGAATATTTTTTCTGGTTTCATTAAACCTTCTTTTGTCGGATGCTTCACATAAACAGCGACAGCTTTTCCACCATTCGTAAACACCATTTTATCTGCTTCTACAAGAAGCGGATGTACAGGGAATACGAGACCATTTTGGAAGTGAACTGCATGTTCCGGTGGCACTTCCTCGCATGGATATTCATTTAGAGCCGATTCGATTGGGCGAATAATCTCATCGATCGTCCCATCCTCCATATACGCTTTCAACTGTTCGAGCGTGACACAATTATCTTTCGTATACGTGCCTGAAACGGTACGCGTTAACTGTTCCATATGTGCAGGATAGCCTAAAATATCTCCAATTTGAACAGCGAGCGTACGAATATACGTCCCCTTACCACAACGAATGCGGACTTTAAACGCCACCGTTTCACCTTCAAATACGTCTTGTTCTTCTATTAAATCAATTGCATAAATCATCACTTCGCGGCTCGGACGTTCTACGGTTTTCCCAGCACGTGCATACTCATATAAACGACGACCATTTACTTTAACAGCGGAATACATAGGAGGCGTTTGTGTAATACGTCCCGTCAATTGCTCAAAAATAGCGAGTAGCTGTTTTTTCGTAAATGACTTAAATGTCGTATCTTCTAAAACCGTTTCGCCTTCTGCATCTTCTGTCGTCGTAGAACGGCCGACTGAAATAACCGCTTCATACGTTTTTCCTGAATCGGTAATGTACTCAGCAATACGTGTCGCATTTCCTAAACAAATTGGTAGTACACCATTCACACTTGGATCTAACGTTCCTGTATGCCCTACTTTTTTCATTTTTAAAATATTGCGGACTTTGAAAACACAGTCATGTGAAGTCATACCGCGTTCTTTCCACAATGGTAAAATTCCATGCATCATAAAAAGTTCTCCTTTTATCTACTATTCTTATTAAGAATATCTTTTTATAGAAGGGTTTTCAACAAAAAGGTAAAGGAAAAAGGATTGCCTAATATCATATTAGACAATCCTTTCATTTTATCCTTAGTAATCTTTTTCAGACTCATGTAAATTACGTAATAATTGATCAATCTTATTACCGTATTCTGCTGAAGCATCAAATTGGAACAGAAGCTCTGGTGTAATGCGTAAACGAATACGTTTCGCAATTTCAGAACGAATAAAGCCTTTTGCTTTTTCAAGTCCTTTTAATGTTTCTTTCTTTTCATACTCTGTACCAAGACTCGTAATGTAAACTGTTGCGATTTGTAAATCACCTGTTACATCAACGTCTGTTACAGTAATGAAACCTACACGAGGATCTTTAAGTTTACGTCCGATAATGTCGCCAAGCTCTTTTTTCATTTGCTCAGCAACGCGGTTTGCGCGTACTTGTGACATATCAGCTTTCACCTCTTCATTTTATAAATAATCTATGAATTCCTTCGTGCATTCCCACTCCGGATTCGTTTGTAAAAATTCGATAGCTCGGTCCAACTCTTTTTTTGCTGCCTTCGTAGAAGAAGCAACTACAACGAGTGCTAGCGTCGTTCTTTGCCATAAATCTTGATGTTCGATTTCAGCAATCGAAACATTGTAGCGCTGTTTCGCACGCATCGTCATGCGTTGTAAAACAGCACGCTTTTCTTTTAATGAATGTACCTCAGGAATAAAAAATTCACATTCGGCATAAGCAATCATTAGCGTTTGATTTCTTCCATTACGAATGCTTCGATTTCATCACCAACTTGAATGTCATTGAAGTTTTCGATTGTGAAACCACATTCATAACCTTTCGCTACTTCTTTTGCGTCATCTTTGAAACGTTTTAATGAAGATAATTCACCTTCGAAAATAACGATTGAATCACGGATTAAACGAACGCCTGCGTCACGAACAAGTTTCCCTTCTGTTACGTAACCACCTGCGATTGTTCCAACTTTAGAAACTTTGAATGTTTCACGTACTTCGGCACTACCGATTACTTTTTCTTCGAATTCAGGATCAAGCATACCTTTCATCGCTTGTTCGATTTCTTCGATTACTTTGTAAATAATACGGTGTAAACGAATATCTACGCCTTCTTCTTCAGCAGCACGTTTTGCGTTGCTATCAGGACGTACGTTGAAACCGATTACGATAGCATTTGATGCAGCTGCTAACGCGATATCTGATTCAGTGATTGCACCAGCGCCCGTGTGAATAATTTTCACGTTTACGCCTTCTACTTCAATTTTCATAAGTGATGCAGCCATTGCTTCAACTGTACCTTGAACATCGGCTTTAACGATTAAGTTTAACTCTTTCATCTCGCCTTGTTTCATTTGTTCGAATAAGTTATCAAGTGTAACGCGAGTACCTTCATTACGGTGTTCTTGGATAGCTAATGTTTGACGAGCTTCCCCAACTTGACGCGCACGTTTCTCATCATCGAATACGACGAATAAGTCACCAGCTTGTGGTACTTCATTTAAACCAGTAATTTCGACTGGCGTTGAAGGACCTGCTACTTTAACACGACGACCAAGATCATTCACCATCGCACGAACACGACCGAATGTATTACCGACAACGATTGGGTCGCCGACATTTAATGTACCGTTTTGAACTAATAGTGTTGCAACAGAACCACGACCTTTATCAAGTTGTGCTTCGATTACTGTACCCATAGCTAAACGTTTTGGATTTGCTTTTAATTCACCAACTTCAGAAACTAAAAGAATCATTTCTAACAGTTGGTCGATCCCGTCACCCTTAAGTGCTGAAATTGAAACGAAGATTGTATCGCCGCCCCAAGCTTCAGGAACTAAACCGTGTTCTGTTAATTCTTGCATCACGCGGTCTGGGTTTGCTGACGGTTTATCCATTTTGTTTACTGCAACGATAATTGGAACATCTGCAGCTTTCGCATGGTTAATTGCTTCAACTGTTTGTGGCATAACACCATCATCAGCTGCAACGACTAAAATTGTTAAATCAGTGATTTTCGCACCACGTGCACGCATTGTTGTGAACGCTGCATGTCCTGGTGTATCAAGGAATGTAATTTTTTTGTCGTTTACTTTTACTTGGTAAGCACCGATATGTTGTGTAATACCGCCTGCTTCTCCAGCCGTTACTTTTGTGTTACGGATAGAGTCAAGTAAAGTTGTTTTACCGTGATCGACGTGACCCATAATTGTAACAACCGGTGGGCGTTCTTCAATGTTTTCTGGGTGCTCTTCTTCATCTTCAAAGTAAGTACTTAAGTCTGTACGGTCAATACGAATTTCTTCTTCTACTTCTACACCGTAATCTGTACAAATTAATTCAATTGCATCTTTATCTAAAACGTTATTGATTGTTGCCATAACGCCTAGCATGAATAATTTTTTAATGATTTCAGATGGTTCACGACCTAATTTTTTAGCTAGCTCGCCCACTGTAAGTGTTTCGTAGAAAGTAATTTTTTCTGGTAATTCTTTTTTCACTGGTGGTGGAGGTGTTGGACGGTTTTTACGACGTTGACCGCCGTGAATACCTGGACGACGACGTTGGTTGTTACGTCCGCCTTGTTGGCCTGGACGTCCGCCTTGTTGGCCCGGACGGCCTCCGCCACGGTTGTTATTACGAGAATTACTATTATTAGATGAAGTTGAAGTTGATTTAGATGAGTTATTATTCATACGTACTTCCTTACTTGTTATTTAATTTTGTCTTTTTACGATGAAAAGTGTTTTTCGCCATCCCTTTCATCGTAGGACGAGTTCCTGGCTGTCCTTTCGGCTGTATAAATGATGGCCTTTCAAGTGGTCAACACCAGTATCTCATTCGCTAGACAACTTACGCTAACTCGTTGAAGTACTGCGATAGCTTTTTAGCAAAGCCGTTATCCATAATTGCTAGAGATACACGCGATTCACGACCTGTCGCATGTCCTAATTGTTCACGCGAACCAAAAGTGTAAATCGGAACGTTATAAAACGCACATTTATCATGCATTTTTTTTGTCGTATTTTGAGAAGCATCGTTTGAAACAATAACGAGTTTCGCTTTGTTCGTTCGCACTTCTTTTACCACTTGTTCTTCGCCTGAGACGATTTGTCTTGCACTAGCAGCAATTCCTAATAAATTAAAAATGGCCTGTTCTGTTGTCATTTTAAGATTCCTTTCGAATAACTGCGAGTAAGTCTTCGTAAATATTCTCTGGAATATTTACTTCAAGTTGATGTTTTAAAACGTTTTTACGTTTCGCTTCAGCTACCGCATGTTCAGTTTTTGAAACGTACGCGCCACGTCCTGATTTCTTACCGGTTTCATCGACCGAAACTTCGCCCTCTTTTGAGCGAACGATTCGAATCATTTCTTTTTTCGGATGCATTTCGCCTGTAGCGATACAACGGCGTAATGGCACTTTTCGATTCGTTGGCATGTTGTTCACCTTCCCATCGTACGGACGATTATTCTTCGCCGTCTTGGTATAAGTCGATTTGCTCTTCTTCAACTAATGCGTCTACGTCTTCAACAGGTACGAATGTAGAGTTTTCGTTAGGGTAAATACCTAATTCACGTGCATCTGTTTCAGATTTGATATCGATTTTCCAACCAGTTAATTTAGCTGCTAAACGTGCATTTTGACCACGTTTACCGATTGCTAATGATAATTGGTAATCTGGGACAATAACCGTTGTAGATTTTTCTTCTTCGTTCACTTGTACGTCTAATACTTTAGATGGGCTTAACGCATTCGCAACGAATACGACTGGATCTTCTGACCATTCAACGATGTCAATTTTTTCACCGTTTAATTCGTTTACGATTGTTTGTACACGTGCACCTTTAGCACCGACACAAGCGCCGACTGGATCGACTTCTTCGTTATGAGCAACGACAGAAATTTTAGAACGGTCGCCCGCTTCACGAGAAATTGATTTAATTTCAACTGTACCTTCAAAAATTTCAGGTACTTCTAATTCGAATAAACGACGTAGTAAACCTGGGTGTGTACGTGATACGTATACTTGTGGTCCGCGGTTCGCGCGTTCTACTTTCGTAATATACACTTTAATACGTTCATGTGGTGCATATACTTCACCTTGAATTTGTTCGTTTTGAGGAAGAACAGCTTCAATTTTACCGATACCTACATAAATGTTACGTTCGTCCATACGTTCAACGACACCGTTAATAATATCGTCCGCGCGGTCTACGTACTCTTCGTAAATTAGGCCACGTTCTGCTTCACGGAAACGTTGTGTAACGATTTGTTTCGCAGTTGTCGCAGCGATACGTCCGAAGTCACGAGGAGCTTCTTCTGTTTCAACGATATCACCTAATTCGTAAGAACCATTGATTTCTTTTGCATCTTCTAAAGAAATTTGTAAGCGTTCATCTTCTACGATCCCTACAACATCTTTACGAGAGTATAAACGCATTGTTCCTTTATCTAAATTTAAATCAACGCGTACATTACCTGCTTGATCGTAGTTTTTTTGTAAGCATTAATTAATGCTGCTTCGATTGCGTCTACGATAATTTCACGTGAAATCCCTTTTTGTTCTAATGCTTTTAAGGCACCTACTAATTCCTTGCTCATGTTATTTTTCACTCCTGATATTTAAAATTCTTTATGTTTTGAAAAATCGATTGCAAGACGAGCGCTTGCAATTTTTTCTTTCGGAAGAAGAACTTTTACTTTTCTAGTTTTAATTAGCATATCGACTTCAGCACCTTCATCTGTGTACGATTTTAAGTAGCCTTCGAATGCTTTCATACCGTTAATTGCTTCATATGTTTTTACATGAACGTATTGGCCGATTGCTTTAATGTAATCCGCTTCCTTTTTCAGTGGACGTTCTGCTCCTGGTGAAGATACTTCAAGGAAATAATTTTGCGAAATCGGATCTGTTTCATCTAATTTTTCACTAAGTTTTTCACTTACTTGGGCACATTGATCGATATCGATATTCCCTTCAGGAGTGTCAACATAGACGCGTAAAAACCAATCGCGTCCTTCTTTCACAAATTCCACATCGACAAGTTCTAAGTTCAATCCCTCTACGATAGGTGCTGCGAGCTGTTCAATTTCAGACGTAACTTTACTCATACTCTCCTCCTGACTAGCTTTTGTTGCGGACAAACAGAAAAGAGCAGGAATACCCTACTCTTTTGCCGTAGTTCTATCAACAAATAATTACTTAAATCCTATCATATCTATTGTTACATTGCAACTAGAGCCTGCTAGAACAACGATAATTGATTTGCTTCAGGCAAACCTTCTAAGCATCCAAGACGATCCATATACTCAATTAACGTCTTCGATACACGCCCACGAATTTGTAAATCTTCTTTTGATAAAAACTCACCTTGCTGACGCGCTTTTACGATCGTTTCCGCTACACTATTCCCTAAACCTGGAATCGCATTGAAAGGCGGAATCAGGCTTTGACCATCAATGACGAATTCAGTTGCTTTCGAACGATATAAATCAACTTTTTGGAAATGCATACCACGTTCACACATTTCAAGGGATAATTCCAATACCGTTAATAAGCTTTTCTCTTTCACAGAAGCATCTAATCCTTTATCGGTTATTTCTTTCATTTGTGCTTTGATCATTTCAGGTCCATTAACCATCGCGATTAAATCAAAATCAGATGCACGTACAGAGAAATATGCACAATAATAAATAATTGGTAGGTGTACTTTAAAATACGCGATTCGGATTGCCATTAATACGTAAGCAGCCGCATGCGCTTTCGGGAACATGTATTTAATTTTCTTACATGATTCGATATACCATTTCGGTACATTTTCAGCGACCATTGCCGCCTCCATTTCTTCCGTTAAACCTTTCCCTTTACGTACATGCTCCATAATTTTAAAAGCAAGTGACGGTTCGAGTCCTTGATAAATCAAGTACACCATAATATCATCACGACAGCCAATTACTTCAGATAATACACACGTACCGTTTTCGATTAAGTCACTTGCGTTCCCTAACCATACGTCGGTTCCGTGAGATAGACCTGAAATTTGGACAAGTTCTGAGAAAGTAGATGGTTTTGTTTCTTCTAACATACCACGTACGAATTTCGTCCCGAACTCTGGAATACCAAGCGTACCCGTCTTACATAAAATTTGTTCACTCGTTACGCCAAGAACTTCCGTTCCGGTGAAAATTTTCATTACTTCTGGATCATCCGGTGGAATCGTTTTCGGATCGATACCTGATAAATCTTGTAACATACGAATAACAGTCGGATCATCATGTCCTAGAATATCCATTTTCAAAATATTATCGTGAATCGAGTGGAAATCAAAGTGCGTCGTGCGCCATTCTGCATTTTGATCATCTGCTGGATATTGAATCGGTGAGAAATCAAAAATATCCATATAGTTTGGAACGATAATAATACCACCTGGATGTTGCCCTGTCGTACGTTTAACACCTGTACAACCTTGAACGAGACGGTCCACTTCAGCACCGCGGAAATTAATGTTATGATCTTGCCCATATCCTTTAACGTATCCGTAAGCTGTTTTCTCTGCAACCGTACCAATCGTACCTGCTCGGAACGCATAATCTTCACCGAATAAAATTTTCGTGTAATTATGCGCTTGTGGTTGGTATTCACCTGAGAAGTTTAAATCAATATCAGGTACTTTATCCCCTTTAAAACCTAAGAACGTTTCAAATGGAATATCATGTCCATCTTTTAAGTAAGGCGTTCCACAATGTGGGCAATCTTTGTTCGGTAAGTCAAAGCCCGATGCAACAGAACCATCTTCGAAAAACTCTGAGGCCTTACAATTTGGACAAACATAATGTGGTGGTAACGCATTTACCTCGGTAATTTCCATAAATGTCGCAACGAGAGAAGAACCGACGGAACCACGTGAACCAACTAAATAACCATCTGATAATGATTTTTTTACGAGTTTCGCAGAAATTAAATAAATAACACCGAAACCGTGTCCTAAAATGGATTTCAATTCTTTTTCAATTCGTTTTTCAACAATTTCAGGAAGTTCATCTCCGTAAATTTGATGCGCCATTTCATACGTACGACGCGTTACTTCTTCATCAGAACCTTCAATTTTCGGTGTGTATAAATCATCTTTTAACGGAATAACTTTATCGATTGCATTCGCAAGTGCTTGTGCGTTATCTACGACGATTTGTTTTGCTAAATCGTCCCCTAAAAAGGCAAACTCATCGAGCATCTCATTCGTCGTGCGGAAGTGACTTTCCGGCAATTCACTTCGGTTCAATGGATTAGCCCCACCTTGCGAACGAATTAAAATTTTACGGAAAATCGCATCTTCTTCGTGAAGATAGTGAACATTCCCTGTCGCGATAACTGGCTTATCTAACTTCTTACCAATTTTAATAACTTTACGAATAATATCTTCCATATTCCATTCATCTTTAATTAGTTCACGTTCGATTAACGGTTTATAAACGCCTTTAGGATGCACTTCTAAGTAATCGTAAAACTTCGCTACTTCTTCCGCTTCATCCATTGATTTCTGCATCACTGCTGTGAAAAATTCACCTTGTGAACAACCTGAACCAACGAGTAAACCTTCACGATATTTTTGTAGAGAAGAACGTTTAATACGTGGCATACGATAATACGTTTGCGTATGGGCTTCTGTTACGAGTTTAAATAAATTTTTCAAGCCATCTTGCGTTTGTGCCAAAATCGTACAGTGTGTTGGACGTGCACGTTTATACGCATCCCCGCCACCTACATGTGTATTAAAATCATCATGGAATAAAATATTTTTTTCTTTCGTTGCTTCTTTTAATAAATGAAGCAATAAATAACCTGTCGCTTCCGTATCATAAATGGCACGGTGATGTTGCGTTAAATCGATATTGAATTTTTTACATAGCGTATTCAAACGGTGATTTTTCATCGTTGGATATAGTAAACGCGCTAACTCTAACGTATCGATGACCGGGTGATTGAAACAATCAATGTCCGCTTTTTTATACGCTTCGTATAAGAAACCGATATCAAAAGAGGCGTTATGTGCAACGACAATGCCATCGCCAATAAACTCATGGAATTTCGTAATCATTTCTTCCACTTCTGGCGCTGTTCGTACCATATCATCTGTAATGCCCGTCAATTCAATCGTCGTAGCAGATAACGGATGGTGTGGATTCGAGAAGCTTTCGAACGTATCAACCACTTCCCCATCCACAATTTTCACAGCTGCTAACTCGATAATCGTATCGTACGCAGCGGATAACCCCGTCGTTTCCACGTCAAAAACGACAAATGTTGCGTGTTCTAATTCTATATGTTGTGGTTCATAAGCAATCGGTACGCCGTCATCGACTAAGTTGGCTTCTACACCAAAGATTACTTTAATGCCATTTTTTTCACCAGCATTAAAAGCGTCCGGGAATCCTTGTACGCCACCGTGATCGGTAATCGCAACGGCTGAATGGCCCCATTTTGCCGCTTGTTTCACGAGCGTACTCGCCGGTGTTACGGCGTCCATTTGGCTCATAGATGAATGCATATGGAACTCAACACGTTTTTCGCCTTCTGGTGCTGTATCTTTACGAATTTGCGGACGAATTTCTTGCATATCTTGTGCCATCATTACTAAATCGCGAACGAACGTATCATTTTGGATAGAACCTCTTGCACGTACCCACATGCCTTGCGTTGCTTTTTGCATAATAGCAACGTCTTCTTTATCACGTGAGAACATTTTCACTAAAATAGAGTCCGTATAGTCACTTACTTTCATCGTTAATAATGAACGACCACTTCGTAACTCTTTCACTTCCACATCAAAAACAAAGCCTTCAATCGTAATACGACGTTCTTCATCTTGGATTTGTTGAATTTCTACAATTGGCTCATCGGCTTTCATATGAATACCGAGTTGGAATGGGCGGTCGTCTTGTACGTCGCCACCGCCATTTGCACGTTCTTCTTCTCGTTTTTGCATATCTTCAACTGCTTGCTTCGCAAATTGTTGTTCCTCAATCGCTCTCTTTTCGAGGAATTTCTTTTGTTCTTCCGCTAACTCATCCGTTGCATCGCAAAGTGAGAATCCTACTGGCATCATCGGGAAACCGTAATATTGATAATTCCGTCCAATTTTTTCGACATATTTATGTTTATACGTTTCCAGTTCAAATTCACGCTTACACGTTAACGACAATTGTTGACCGTTCCACGTCGGCATTTGCTCTGCTAAACCTTGGCGCAGCGGCGGAGAAATTTCATCTAAGTCTTGTACGACAGCTAACCAATAGTCTTGTACGAGTTGCTCTGTTATTTCTGGTGCAGTCGTTTGCCACTCCAATTGTACTTGCGCAATATTTGCGAACGCTTTTTCTACGTTCATTTTAAAAATTTGAGATACTTTGTACGGTAAAATTTGTGGTGTTTGCAATGCAAAGCGCCATAATCTATTTTGTTTGTGCACCGTCATTCTCGTCATTTCAGCCGCTTCAAAAAACGGCATGTATACGTCATCTGTCAAACCGATTTGTTGTAATAAAATTTGAAATCTTTGTTTTGCTTCATGTCCAGTTGACATCGTTGCACCTACTTTCTTCAATCCATTCATTTCTTATTGTACGTGAAAATGCGTGTCGACACAAAAAAAGTAGACAATGTCTTTTCGACTTTGTCTACTTCTTAAAGAGCATCCTTATTTAGATGTCATAAATAAGTTGTTCAAACGATCTACTAATTCTTCTTTTGCCCATTCGAATGTTTCGCCTGTAAGACGAACTTTTACTTCAACTAAGCCTTCAGCTGCTTTTTTACCAACTGTTACACGTACTGGGAAACCGATTAAATCAGAATCAGCGAATTTAACGCCCGCACGTTCTTTACGATCATCGTGAAGTACTTTATAGCGGTAAGAAGTTAATAATTTATAAAGATCTTCTGATAATTCATTTTGTGCATCATCTTTCGTATTCACTGTAATTAAGTGAATGTCGTAAGGTGTTACTTGTTGTGGCCATGTGAAGCCATAAGAATCTTGGTATTGCTCAGCAACGGCTGCCATTACACGTGATACGCCGATTCCGTAACAACCCATGATGAATGGTTGGTTACGACCGTTTTCATCTAAGAACATTGCGTTCATAGATTCAGAGTATTTCGTACCTAATTTGAATACGTGACCTACTTCAATACCTTCAGCAAATTTAATTGTACCTTGACCGTCTGGAGAAGGATCGCCTACTTGAATGAAACGAATATCTTCATACGCATCAATTGCGAAGTCGCGACCTGGGTTCACACCAGTGAAATGGAAACCATCTTCATTTGCACCTGCTACACCATTACGTACTGATTTAATGGCATGGTCCGCAATTACTTTAACACCTACTGGTAATTTAATTGGACCTAGAGAACCTACGTGGCTTCCTAGTAATTCAAAAATTTCAGCGTCTTCTGCTAACTCAACTGTTTCTGCTTCTAACGCATGTTTTAATTTAATATCATTTACTTCGTGGTCTCCACGAGCAAGGACAACAACTAATTCTTCATCTACTTTAAATACCATTGTTTTAATGATATTTTCAGCAGGTGTTTCTAAAAATGCTGCAACGTCTTCGATTGATTTTTGATTTGGTGTTGCTACTTTTTCAACTTCAACCATATCTGTTTCTGGCGCTGTGTATTCCACTTTCACTTCAGCCATTTCAATATTCGCTGCGTAATCTGATGAATCTGAATAAGCAATTGTATCTTCACCAATTTCAGAAAGAACCATGAATTCGTGCGTATCTTTACCACCAATTGAACCTGAATCTGCAATAACCGCACGGAAGTTTAAGCCTAGACGTGTGAAAATATTTTTGTATGCTTGCACCATATCTTCATACGTTGCATCTAAGCTTTCTTGCGTTGCATGGAATGAATATGCATCTTTCATGATGAATTCGCGACCACGTAATAAACCGAAGCGAGGGCGTTTTTCATCACGGAATTTCGTTTGAATTTGATACAATGTTAACGGTAATTTTTTGTATGATTTAATATCATCACGTACGAGTGCTGTAATCACTTCTTCATGCGTAGGACCTAATGCGAAATCACGGTTATGGCGATCTTTCAAGCGCATTAATTCCGGACCGTAATGTTCCCAACGACCAGACTCTTGCCATAATTCAGCTTGTTGTAGTGCAGGAAGTAATATTTCGTTCCCACCAATAGCATCCATTTCTTCACGAACGATTTGTTCAATGTTTGCAAGAACTTTTTTACCTAATGGTAAATATGAATAAACGCCTGATGTACTTTGACGAATATAACCTGCACGAAGTAATAACTGATGTGATTTTACGTCCGCATCAGCAGGAACTTCACGCAAAGTTGGAATAAATGTTTTAGTTTGTTTCATTGGTAACCTCACCTTTGATTTTGATTGTTTTTATTATACTAAAATACGTGCGATTTGTTACGTTTTTCAGAAAGAAAAGTTCATTTGCACGAAGCAAATGAACTTTCTTAACTAAAAGAAGAAGCGTTGAATATCGTTCCATGTAACTGCAATCATTAAGATCATCAAGCATGCAAAGCCGACAAATGTAATCGCACCTTCTTTATTTTTATCAAGTGGTTTCCCTCTTACAAGCTCATATAAGAACAAAGCAAGTCGTCCACCATCAAGAGCTGGGAATGGCAATAAATTCATAATCCCTAAGTTAACACTTAGCGCTGCTGCCCAACTCATTAATGTAATAAAACCATACTGTGCAACTTCAGACGTTGCTTCGTAAATCCCTACTGGTCCTGATAGTGCATCTAATGTAAAACCACCTGTAATAAGTACGACGAGGATTTTCACAATTTGTACGAGCCATGACCACGTTTGTTCAAAACCATAAGGAATTGATTTCAAAATATCTTTTTCGTACGTATTCGCATATTGAATGCCGATTTGACCGACTTTTTGTTTATTTACGGTCGCTTCTTTCGGTGTCACTTTAAGCGTTTCAAGTTGACCGTCACGTTTTACTTGAACGGTCATTTCTTTTCCAGCGTTTTGTTGAATAACAGCTGAAAAATCTTGGAATACTTCGACTTTCTCGTCATTTACTTTCGTAATAACATCGCCTTTTTCAAAACCGGCTGTTTGTGCCGGGCTATCTTTTACGACGTCCGCAATGATCGGTTCATTCGTCGGAATTCCTTGAACTGCACCAATAATGACGAAGAAAATAATCGCTAAAATAAAGTTAAACAACGGACCTGCGAAAATAGTCATCGCACGTTTTCCTAATGACTGAGCATTAAATGTTCGGTCATACGGAGCTATTTGCGTTTCTTGTCCGTTTTCCTCCACGATACAATTACGTGCAACATTGTATCGAATCAATTGTTCATCTTCATCGTATCCTTCAATCCAAAGTTCTTTTTCCAGTTCCGCTTTTTCTACTTCTAAAAAGAGCATGTCCGGCAATTGCTTGTTTTGGTTTAAGACGAGTCGATTTACTTCATCTTCTTCATTTAATGTGAAGCCGATACGATATCCCGGTTGTAATTCCACCTTATCGATGTCGTCTCCCGCCATACGAACGTAACCACCCATCGGTAGCAAGCGAACCGTATATAACGTTTCTCCCCGTGTAATTCCAAATAGCTTCGGTCCAAAACCGATAGCAAACTCACGGACCATAATGCCTGAGCGCTTCGCAAATATAAAATGCCCAAGCTCATGGAAAAATACGATTGTTCCAAATACAAATATAAATGCAATAGCTGATTGCATAAAATCCCACCTTCATCTAAATGGACCTGTTTAATTCTTCATCGAGTGTTCAGTTGATTCCATGCAAAGGGCATGTGATCTATACGTGTTATTTTATCATGCCTTCGACTATTTTTCTCGTTTCTTTATCGACTGATAAAATCGTTTCTAAATCTGGTTTTTGAATATTGTTATGTGATTGCATTACGCGTTCAATTAAATCTTCAATTTGTAAAAATGTAATTTTTTCTTGTAAAAAGGCACTTACTGCTGCTTCATTCGCCGCATTCATCGCCGTTAAAATCGTACCGCCCGTGCGACCTGCTTCATAAGCAAACCCCAGGCAACGGAAACGATCAAAATCTACATTTTCAAAATGAAGTTGACCAATTTTAGCTAAATCTAAACGTTCAGCTGTTGAACGTGGTAGGCGTTCTGGATAGCTCAGTGCGTATTGAATCGGTGTACGCATATCTGCTGTTCCAAGTTGTGCCATCACACTTGAATCATGATATTCGACCATTGAATGAATAATGGATTCACGGTGAATTAAAACATCAATTTTGTCATACGGCATATCGTAAAGTACAGCTGCTTCAATGACTTCTAACCCTTTATTCATAAGTGTCGCTGAATCAATTGTAATTTTTGCACCCATTGACCAGTTCGGATGATTTAACGCTTCACGAACCGTTACGCCTTCTAGTTCTTCACGTTTTTTATCTCGGAAGCTACCGCCAGAAGCCGTTAAAATAAGACGGTCAATAGATTGACGATTTTCGCCATTCATTGATTGCCAAAGTGCAGAATGTTCACTGTCGACAGGTAAAATAGGCGCGCCGTATTTCGCAGCTTCCGCCATCACAAGATGCCCCGCTGTTACGAGTGTTTCTTTGTTCGCAATAGCAATTGCTTTTTTTCTGACGAATTGCCGCTAATGTCGATTCTAAACCGATACTTCCTAATACAGCATTCAATAATACCGTTGAATCACTATATGTAGCAACATCAACAAGCCCTTTTGCACCGAATGTAAAGTCAACTTTTGGGAACATCTTCGCTAACTGAAGCGCATCTTCCTCACGTTGAACAGATACTAATTTTGGCGTAAACGCGCGAATGATTTCGGTTGTTTTTTCTATATTTTTGCCGGCTGCAAGTGCTGCAATTTGAAATTCCTCCGGATGATCTTTGACGATATCGAGTGTTTGTTGACCAATAGAGCCAGTAGCACCTAATAAGCTAATCGATTTCATGTAAATGATCCCCTATCCAATAAAATGTAAAAAATGTAATAATGGCAATACGAAAAGAAGGCTATCAAAACGATCTAAAATACCACCGTGTCCAGGTAAAATTTTACCCGAATCTTTTACGCCATAGTGACGTTTAATTGCCGATTCTACTAAGTCACCTAATTGACCGACAACCGATGCAATGACTGCAACGATTAATAAAATAGCCCAACTAACATCTAAGTCAACAATCCATTGGAAAACAACCGTTGCAATGACTGCAATCACGATTCCTCCAACAAAACCTTCAACTGTTTTTTTTGGTGAAATTTCTGGCCATAATTTATGTTTCCCGAGTTTGCGCCCTATGAAGTAAGCACCTGAATCCGTCGTCCATACAATCACAAGTGCGAAGACAATGTAAACGATGCCTGCATCACGTGTTTGCATAAAGTAGAAAAATCCTACGCCGACATAAAAGACAGATGCGATTAAAAATCCTACATCATCAAACGTAAATTTGTTCTTTTTCAATACGACATAAATTAATAATAATGCAACTAATATCATGAGCCACTCTAATTTCGAATAACTCGTTGCTTGCTCAACAGCTGTACTCCATTGTTCCGGCATTAACATCGTAAATAGAGCGAGGAGCCCTAAAATTCCCGGAACTGAAAAAAGTGACAGATTGCGCATTTTGAGCATTTCAAAAAAACCGATTGCTGCAATTACATAAATAAGGACTGCTAATGGAACCCCACCATAAATGACGAATGGTACGAATAGCAGTGCAGCAATTACGGCTGTAATAATACGCGTTTTCACAATTTATTCCCCTTTCAATCCACCATATCGGCGATTGCGTGATTGATAACTTTCGATTGCTTGGAGTAAGTCATCTTCTTTAAATTCTGGCCAATGAACATCTGTAAACCAAAATTCACTATAAGCAAGTTGCCATAGTAAGAAGTTGCTTAAACGTAATTCTCCACTCGTACGAATAAGTAAATCTGGATCCGGTAAAGTCGCTGTCATCATCCTTGAAGAAATCGTTTCTTCTGTAATATCATCTAAGTTTAACGTTCCATTTTGAACTTGATGTGCGATTTCTTTTACAGATAATAATAGCTCTCTACGCCCACCATAATTTAAAGCGAAATTTAATACCATACCGGTATTTACGGCTGTTTGATTAATTGCATTTTGAACCGCTCTCTGCGTATGATCTGGTAATCCATCCATTTCGCCAATCATTTGAACTTTAATATTCAGCTCCATTAATTCAGGCAAGAATGAATTTAAAAATTCTTCTGGCAAGCGCATTAATAAATCAACTTCGAGCGCGGGTCTTTTCCAGTTCTCTGTTGAGAAGGCATACAAAGTTAAAGCACCAACGCCAATTTTATTCGCACAACGCGTAATCGTACGAATATTTTTCATTCCTTCACGATGTCCTGCTGCACGAGGAAGAGCACGTTTTTTTGCCCAGCGTCCGTTTCCATCCATAATAATAGCAATATGATTCGGTACACTTTCTTTTCGTACATCGGCCATACGATTTTCAAGACTGACGTTCTTGTTATCTGATTTTTTCCATCCGAGTTTCTCTAACATTTAAAATCCTCCACTAACTTGCATATCGGAACGTATACTTCATCTATCATATCAAAAATAGTAATTCATTTCCTCTATATCACTAAAAATCACTAAAAAAGACGTCCCTCTTTGTTACAAGGACGTCTTTTTTATAGAGAAAGTTCGTTTTAGACTGAAAGAATTTCGCTTTCTTTGTCTGCAGCAACTTCATCAATTTTTTTAATATTTTGGTCTGTTAATTTTTGAACATCATCACTGAAGCTGCGTAAATCGTCTTCTGTAATTTCGCCAGCTTTTTCAAGCTTTTTGAAATCATCGTTTGCATCACGACGAATGTTACGAATCGCAACTTTTGCTTCTTCAGCTTCTTTTTTCACAAGCTTCACTAAATCTTTACGACGTTCTTCTGTTAAAGCAGGAATTGTTAAACGAATAACTGAACCGTCATTTGTAGGTGTAATACCTAAATCAGATTTTAATAATGCTTTTTCGATATCGCCTAAAATCGTTTTATCGTAAGGTTGGATTACTAGAAGACGTGCTTCTGGGATAGAAATACCAGCCATTTGATTTAAAGGTGTTGGAGCACCGTAGTATTCTACTGTAATACGGTCTAAAAGTGAAGCATTTGCACGGCCTGCACGGATTGCAGCAAGTGCACGTGTTAATGCATCAATTGCTTTAGACATTCTTTCTGTCGCTTGGTCGATGACTTGTTTTGACATGCTTAACCCTCCTGAATGGAATAATTTATTTGTGAACGGTTGTACCGATTTTTTCTCCAAGTACGGCACGTTTAATGTTACCGCTCTCTAATAATGAGAATACAACTAAATCGATATCGTTGTCCATGCAAAGTGTTGAAGCTGTTGAATCCATTACTTGAAGACCTTTTTGAATAACGTCTAAGTAAGTTAACTCTTCGTACTTAACAGCGTTTGCATCTACTTTAGGATCTGCAGAGTATACACCATCTACATTGTTTTTAGCCATTAAAATGACATCTGCGCCGATTTCTGCGGCACGTAATGAAGCCGTTGTGTCTGTTGAGAAGTATGGATTACCCGTACCTGCTGCAAAAATAACAACACGTTTTTTCTCTAAATGACGTACTGCTTTACGACGAATGTAAGGTTCCGCCACTTGTGTCATAACGATTGAAGATTGTACGCGAGTTGGTACTCCAAGATTTTCTAAAGAATCTTGTAAAGCTAAAGCATTCATAACCGTAGCAAGCATGCCCATGTAATCTGCATTGGCACGTTCCATACCCATTTCTGCTCCAATTTTACCTCTCCAAATGTTTCCGCCGCCTACTACTAAAGCAACTTCCACTCCTAAATCTACAACTTCTTTAATTTGAGCTGCAACTGATTTTACAACAGTTGGCGCTAAACCGAAACCTACATCTCCAGCTAGTGCTTCCCCACTTAATTTAATGACGACACGTTTATATTGTTGTGGCATAACTCTTTAGACCTCCATCATTTTTTCTTGAAAAATAGGGAACACCAAAACTACTGTGTTCCCTACTTGAGATAAAACTATTATTATTTAGAAATTAGTTACCTTTAACTTGGCTCATAACTTCTTCAGCGAAGTTATCTTCGCGTTTTTCGATACCTTCACCCACTTCGTAACGTACGAATTCAGTAACTTTAGCGTCGCCTAAGAATTTAGCAACAGTTTCATCTGGGTTTTTAACGAATGGTTGGTCTAATAAGCAAATTTCTTTGAAGTATTTGTTTAAGCGACCTTCTACCATTTTCGCAACGATATTTTCAGGTTTACCTTCGTTTAATGCTTGTTCAGTTAACACTTTACGTTCGTGTTCAACTTCTTCAGCAGACACTTGGTCATGAGAAACGAATTTAGGATTGATTGCAGCGATGTGCATAGCAATATCTTTCGCTTTAGAAGCGTCAGTTGTACCTTCAACGACTGTTAATACACCAATACGACCGCCCATGTGTAAGTAAGCACCGAAAGAATCAGCATCTGTTTTAGTTTCGATTACGAAACGACGTAGAGTGATTTTTTCACCGATTGTAGCGATTGCAGTTGAGATATGTTCAGCAACAGTTGCGCCATTTTCCATTGTAGAAGCTAAAGCTGCATCAATATCTGCAGGTTTAGTAGCTAATAAGTGATCAGCTAATTCTTTAACTAAAGTTTGGAAACCTTCATTTTTAGCTACGAAGTCCGTTTCAGCATTTACTTCTAAAAGCACTGCGTCATTACCTTTTTCTTCGATAAAAGTAGTACCTTCAGCAGCGATACGGTCAGCTTTTTTACCAGCTGCCGCTAGACCTTTTTCACGTAAGAAATCGACTGCTGCATCGATATCTCCATCTGTTTGTACTAATGCTTTTTTACAATCCATCATACCCGCACCAGTTTTTTCACGTAATTCTTTAACCATTTTAGCAGTTACTGCCATTTTAGTTCCTCCTATGCAAATAAAAATTTTATTTTTCTCTCAAAAAAAGGTGATAAGAGGGGTTATCCGCTTATCACCTATTTCTAAAACCAGAAATTATTCAGCAGAAGCTTCTTCTTTTGCTTCAACTTGCGCTTCTTCTTCACCTTGTTTAGACTCGATTAAAGCATCAGCCATTTTAGCAGTGATAAGTTTTACGGCGCGGATTGCGTCATCGTTTGATGGAATAACGTAATCGATTTCATCTGGATCACAGTTAGTATCAACCATAGCCACGATAGGAATGTTTAATTTGTGTGCTTCTGCAACAGCAATACGTTCTTTACGTGGGTCAACGATGAACATTACGTCAGGGATAGCTTGCATGTCGCGGATACCGCCAAGGAAGCGTACTAGACGTTCATGTTGTTTTTTAAGTTGAACAACTTCTTTTTTAGGAAGGACTTCGAAAATACCGTCTTCTTCCATACGTTCGATTTCTTTTAAACGAGCGATACGTTTTTGAATAGTACCGAAGTTAGTTAATGTACCACCTAACCAGCGTTGGTTAATGTAGTAGTTACCTGAACGTTCAGCTTCTTCTTTAATAGCTTCTTGAGCTTGTTTTTTAGTACCAACGAAAAGAACTTTACCGCCTTCTTCGCCAACTTGACGCATGAATTTGTAAGCTTCTTCTAATTTTTTAACTGTTTTTTGTAAATCGATGATGTAGATACCGTTACGTTCAACAAAGATGAATTTTTTCATTTTTGGATTCCAACGGCGAGTTTGGTGACCGAAGTGTACACCAGCTTCTAGTAATTGTTTCATAGAAATTACTGACATGATTTGTTTCCTCCTAAAGGTTTTCTAATTTTATTTTCCTCCGCATTCATCACTTATGTAGAGAACTTTGATTAATCAAAGCACCGCTCCACATATCAGAGTGCGTGTGTAATGATAACACTATTTGTTAATATACCATAGGTTGAAACACCTAGCAACTGTTTTATGCGAATTACTTTTGGAATTTCAACAGGAGTTCTACTTCTGTTTTTCCGCGCTGTAAAGCTTTCGCAATATCAACAATTGTTGAACCTTCTTTGTACATTTTTTGTGCTTTTTCTCGATCTGTCAAAGCCGGTTCTGGACTGTTCGTTGCAGCCGTTTTTTGATACGCTTTTTTCGCATATGCTTTAGGTGCAGCAAATGGTTTCGTTTCATTTGGTTTACTCGTAGCCACAGTCCATTCTTTTTGTTCGACTGGTGCCGTTTGTTTTTTCGGTTCAACGGCGATTTCTTTCACCGGTACTTTGCTCACCTGTACCTGCATTTTTTTAATTTCTTCAAGTAAGCGATCATTTTCGTCTTTCATCTCCGCTAAATAGACGCCGATCGCATTGTCCATATCATCTTTCATTAACTGCTGTTTTTGTTCTACATCTTTAAAGCGTGCTATTTTTAGCCCTAATAGAACGAGAAAGTAAAATGTTAAACATTGTGTAATGACAAGTATTACTACAATAATGCTCATGTTGTTCCAAAGCCCCTAACCACTAAAATCAAAGAAGTTTCCTTTAAACGGATGCTGTGCAGGAAGCTCCTGTGTTCGTTGTTTTTGTTCTTTCGAATGCTGTTCTTTTTCTAAAGACCCCTCACGATTTTTATGTGGATGTTCATCATCAATCGAGTCGGTCTCTTCTAAATGTAAAACGGTTAATCGATTTTTACGTACTTGTCTCTCTGTTGCCATTTGAGCCATCGCTTGATTGCCATGAACGAGCTGTTGCGCATTGTCTGCCATTTTCCCTGCATCAAACGTTTTAGGTAGTGCAATTTGTAGTTCTACACTTTTTAACGACATCCATAGCCCTCCTCATTAAATGCTTTGAACTTCGTCTATTAATAACTTCCTTAATTTAAAAATAGCTTTCGAATGAATTTGAGAAATACGTGATGTTGAAAGCTCCAACATCTCCCCAATTTCAGTCAACGTCATTTCTTCCGTATAAAATAAACTTAATACGAGCTGTTCTTTTTCATTCAATTTTAAAATACTCGCAGATAAGTCTTCTATTAACTCTGCTTGCATCGCTTCTTGCTCTGGCGTCTTAATAGAATCATCTCGAATGGAATACGTTTTAGCGTCCGATTCTTCGTCTTGTAGCTGCTCATCCATCGATAAGATATTTGAAGCAAAGTGTTCTTTGACCGTTTGATACACTTCATCTACTGAAATGTTTAGTTCTTCTGCTACTTCTTCTGGTGTTACGTGACGTTGCAATCGTTGTTCCATCGATTCGATTAAAGCGTCCATTTTCTTCGCTTTTTCCCTTGCCGAACGTGGTAGCCAATCTTCTTTACGAAGTCCATCAATAATAGCTCCACGAACACGGAAAGAGGCGTATGTATCAAATTTTAAATCTCTTGAATGATCAAATTTATTTAACGCATCGAATAAACCCATCATTCCTAAGCTGTTTAACTCATCCCTTGATACACTTTTGGGTAATCCTACTGCGATTCGTTGCACATGATAAGAAACGAGTGGTTTGTACTTACGCATAAGTACATCACCAGCATGAGGATCTCGGTCGACTTTCCAACTTTCCCACAACTTTTGTTCTTCTGCTGAAGTTGTTTTCATCTTCATACCCTCCCCATTTGAAATACTACATTATAATATATCCTTATTATAACAAATTTATGCAATAGATTGGAATGGGCGTCTACAACAAAAAAAGAAGGTTTTATCTATGTCACAACCTCTTCACAATTGTATTTTAGAACATCTAAAACACATAGCGAGTAGATGGCGATAAATAAAGCCTCCTTACAATAAATTATTTTTCTTGTGCCATTAATGTTTGAACGACTTGCGCTACTTCTTCCGCTTGTGTTCCTTGCAATGAATCCTTCTCGATCGTGACGGTTTTTCCTTCATGCTGTTCAACAGATTCCATTGGTTCTTTTGTATCTGTCTCTTCTAGTTGTGGTGTGAAAAATGCATAACCGATTAAAAATCTTACGATAAATGTCATCACAAACACAATCAATACCACGATAAACGATTGTGTTAAAATTTCAACTGGCGTTCGAGCCGTTTGAAAAATTAATAAAAAATAAATTGCAAAAGAACCGAGTGTAGCCCAACAATTCATATAAAATGATCCTGCCATTATAGGTCCTTCACTCCTTGGTTCACTGTACGTATTTGTAATTTAGACGTTTGTGGATTGAATTCAATCGTTCGCCCACTGTTGCCGCCTGTATCTTCCGCTAAAAGTGGAATATTTAATTTTTTCAGTTGTACTTTTACCGCTTCGACATTTCGTGGTCCAATGCGCATCGAATCTTGATTTGATGTAAATTGGAACATTTGTGCACCGCCGGCAATTTTCGCTTTTAAACGAAATGTACTTGCACCTTTTTTTTGCATTTCTTGTACTAAAGCTGGCACTCCTGTATCAGCAAATTTGGCAACGGTCAGCTGATTTCCTCGACTAAGAGATGAATCCGGCAACATGACGTGAACGAGCCCCGCAATTTGCTTTATTTCATCGTATAAAACGACACCTACACATGATCCAAGACCTGATGTCCGAATTCGCTGTGTTGTAGTCGCTATGTCTAATTGAGCAATCCCAACTTTTACAACGTCTACGCTCGTAAGCATTTACGTAACACCTAACGAATTAAAAATCGTTTCAAAAGAATCTGGATCTGGAATTAAGAAAAAGTGGCCGCTAACTTCTTCTCGATTTTGATCCGCTTCAGTTACGATCGACGTATCAATAACGATAACGTAATCACTTACTTGAGAAACTTCTATTAATCCTGCACTAATAATCGCGCCGAACATGTCGCTCGCTAATGCAGGTGGCGTTGGATACAGCTTCAGTTTCGTAAAATCTAAAAGAGCAGATAAATACGAACCTGATAAAATATTCCCCATCTCTTGCATCGCTGATTGCCCTAAGTCAGACGGTTCATTCGCAAAATCAAATTGAGGTTCATGAATGAGTTGACGAATAAAATGACTCGCTTGCTCTACAGGCATAATGAAAAACATTCCACCTGATACGTCCCCTTCAATCCGTAAATAAATCCCCGTTACAAACGTCTCTGCTCCACCTACTCGTTCCATCATATCGTTAAAAGAAACCATCTCTACTTTCGGAACGTGCATGTCGATTTTTTGAGTTAATAACGCTGAAAGAGCTGTTGCTGCATGCGCAGCACCAATATTACCAATTTCCTTCAAGACATCTAAATGGAAAGAAGTAATCGTTTCCTTCATATCCATCTTCAAAACCCTTTCTTATTTAAGGATGCTTAACACTTTTTCTAAATTCAATAAAATCAATAAACGGTTGCCGATATTAGCGACACCCGAAATATATTCTTCTTCTAAAGAACCGACGACTTCTGGTTGAGGCTCAATCGAATCTGTCGGAATGTCCATCACATCATTCGCTGCATCTACGATAAAACCAACTTCCATATCTTCTTCAGAAATAATAATAATGCGCGTATTTTCATTTGCTACAGAAGACTGTACATTAAAACGATCTCGTAAATCGATAATCGGTGTCACGACACCACGTAAATTAATAACACCTTTAACGTAATGTGCCGTTCTTGGAACACGTGTAATATGCATCATTTTTTCAATGCCTTGTACTTGTTCAACAGGTAAGGCATATTCTTTATCGCCTAGTTGAAAGACGATTACTTTCATTACTTCAACATCCATTGTTATATTTTCTGTCATTTCAAACACCCCTCTTATTTAATAAGTGCATTGCAATCAATAATTAAAGCGACTTGTCCATTACCTAAAATAGTTGCTCCAGAAATCGAAAATACATTCGTTAAATAATTCCCTAGTGATTTTAAAACAATTTCTTGTTGTCCAATAAATGAATCGACGACTAAGCCTGCCATTTTATCGCCTTTACGTACAATGACGATCGAATGGAACTCATCTTCGACTTTTTCACTGCGAGGCACTTCAAAAATTTCTTCCAAGAATACGAGTGGTACAACTTTTCCACGGAAATCAATAACTTTTTGATTGTGTGCATTCATAATATCCGCTTTGCGAATAATCGATGTTTCAATAATAGATGACAATGGAATCGCATAAACTTCTTGCTCTACTTCGACTAACATAACTGAAATAATCGATAGCGTCAGTGGTAGTTGAACTGAGAATAAAGAACCTTTTCCTTCTTCTGATTCAATCGTAATATTCCCACCGAGTGATTCGATTGTTGATTTTACAACATCTAAACCGACACCACGCCCTGAAATATCTGAAAGAACTTCCGCTGTAGAGAATCCTGAAGCTAAAATTAATTCATTCACTTGATTGTCCGTTAATTTCTCGGCATTTTCTGGTGTGACAATTCCTTTTTCAATCGCCTTACTTAATACGCGTTCTTTATTAATTCCTGCACCGTCATCTTCAATTTCAATGAAGACGTGATTACCGCTATGGTACGCACGTAATTCGACACGTCCTTCTTCCGGCTTCCCTGCCGCAAGTCGAACTTCTGGACTTTCAATTCCATGATCTAATGAATTACGAATAAGATGTACGAGTGGATCACCAATTTCATCAATAACTGTACGATCAAGTTCTGTTTCTGCACCGACAATTTCTAAATGTATTTTTTTGTGTAGATCGCGTGACAGTTGGCGCACCATTTTAGGGAAGCGGTTAAATACCGTTTCAACAGGCACCATTCGCATATTCAAAATAATATTTTGTAAATCGCTTGATACGCGTGACATACGTTCAACAGATTCATTTAATTCTGTATGGTTTAACTCTGCCGCAATCGATTGTAAGCGACCACGATCAATAACGAGCTCTTCAAATAAATTCATTAAAATGTCTAAACGTTCGATGTTCACTCGAATCGTTTTACTCGTTGCATGTGTCGTTTTAGCAGTTGATTGTTTCGGCTTATCTTCGACTGCTTTTTCAGAAGAAATAGCAGCAGGCACTTTCGCCGCGACCACTTCTGCTTCTTCGACTTCTTCTGTTACAGCTAGATATGTCGCTTCAAGCTTTTTAATCGCAATGTGTTCGACTTCTGATACTTTATTTAAAGCGCTCTCAACTTCTGAAATATCCCCTTTCGTAACGAACGCTACAGAAAAGTTCGTATCGAATTGTTCCGCTTCTAATTGTTCGACTGCTGGCGATGACTTAATAACATCTCCTGCTTTTTCTAGCGCTTCAAATACCATGTATACACGTGCTGCTTTCAATAAACAATCGTCGCGTAACGTAACGGTAATTTCATACGTTTCAAACCCTTGCTCATGTGATTGTTCAATCACCGTTTTTTCAAAGTCATCATAAACGAGTTGTGTATTTGCATCTGTTGAAACTACTTGTTCCTCTGCAGGCGCTTTTGCTGTCGCAGCATCAACTGGTTCCCCGTTTTCAATACGTTTTAGTTTACCGACTGTTTCTGTTACATCACGTTTCCCGTCTCCGCCAGCAGAAATATCACCGATCATCGCTTCCAAGTGGTCAATTGATTCAAAAACGACGTCTAAAATTTCAGGTGTTACACTAATTTTTTCGTTACGAATCGCATCTAACACATTTTCCATCTTATGTGTTAAATCTGCTAAATCTTCGTACCCCATCGTTGCAGACATTCCCTTTAACGTATGTGCATTTCGAAAAATTTCATTCACGATTGATAAATCATGTGGGTTTTGCTCTAATGCTAATAAATTCTCGTTGCATGATTGCAAATGTTCTGTACTTTCATCGATAAATACTTCTAAGTATTGGTTTGTATCCATCCTTATGCCTCCCTTATGGAATATATTTCATGATTGCTTGCGCAATATCATCCACATCTTCTACATCATCCACTAGTCCTGTTTCAAAAGCAGCTTTCGGCATGCCATATACGACACACGTATCAGCAGATTCTGAAATAGCAACGACATGACCGGTTTCTTTTAACCGTTGCAAGCCTTTCGTTCCATCAGAACCCATACCTGTCATAATGACTGCTACTTTATCTAATTCTTTTATAGCACTTGCACTTTCAAACAGTACGTCTACAGCAGGTCGATGTCCGCCCCTTGGAGCTTCGATATTATCTAATTTCACACTCATAACCGCACCGGTCTTTTGCAGTTTCATATGATAACCACCCGGTGCAATATACGCGTGACCCGCTTGCAAAATATCGCCATGTTCCGCTTCTTTAACCGTGATTTCTGAAAGTTGATTTAATCGATTTGCTAACGATTTTGTAAAACCCGCTGGCATATGTTGTACGATGACAATCGGTGCATCAATCGTTTTAGGAATTTTCGTCACGACTTCTTGCAGTGCACGAGGTCCTCCTGTTGAAGTACCGATTAATACGAGTTTCTTATTAGAGCTATGCATCATCGGCTTCGATTGTTGGACCGATAACGTTCTTTTCGGCTCTACATATTTTTCCATCATTGTCTTTTTCGAAATCATATTTCGCAACGATGTGTTTTTTTGTAGTTTAGAGACCGGAACAGCTGCTGCTTGAATAACTTTTCGAATGAGTTCATCTTTTATTTTATGCAAATCAAGGGAAATCGTTCCGCTCGGTTTTGCGATAAAATCTACAGCGCCATTCGCCATTGCTTCTACCGTAATTTCTGCCCCTGCTTTTGTCGTACTCGATAACATGACGACAGGTGTCGGGCAATCTACCATAATCAGTTTTAATGCTTCCAAACCGTTTAATTGAGGCATTTCAACATCTAACGTCACTACATCTGGCTGCCATTTTTTATTTTTTCTAATGCGTCTTTTCCATTTCTTGCGGTGCCAACTACATCAACTTCTGGCACGTCTACAAAAAAATCACTAATTAATTTACGCATAAATGCTGAATCGTCTACAATTAATAGTTTTTTTGCCCCGATCATCGTTATCTACGCCCCTTATTAAACATACTTTTTAATGTGCCCATAAACTTGTTCGATTGCATCGTTAAATCATCTGTCGTTTTTCTTGTCCTAATACATACGTTTCAACGATATCTTGCAATGCTTTTGTCGCTGCTGTTTTCTCGTATAATACGGAAAATATTTTTTGTTGCTGTACAGCTTTACGAACATTCATATCTTCAGGTATAGATCCTAAAATCTTTAAATTTTCTTGTAAAAAATGAAATGCCGTATTTTTTATTCTTTTCAAGGCAAATTTACCATCTTCTAATGTTAAAGACCTATTAACAACAATATACATGTTTTTGTCCTTACAATTCATATGAATATATTTTACCATAGAATACCCATCCATAATCGCTGTAGGCTCGGTTGTCGTAACAACGATAATATCGTCAATTGCTTCGATTAATTGAAGGGTCCACTCTGTTGCACCTGCTCCCATATCAAACACAATATAGTCATATGCATTTTGCAACGTTTCAAAAGCATTTAATAATCGCGAAAGCATTAAATCATTCCAATCAAGAATAGAGGTCATCGCAGAGCCACCGCTTATGTAATCTAAGTTTGGGAGGTAGCTTTTCACGAGCTGTTCGAGCCCACAATTGCCTAGCAAATAGTCCGAAAGCGCATGTTGAGTACTTTCACCTAATAAAATATGAACGTTCCCCATACCGATATCCATATCCATAATGAGGACACGCGCCCCCCTTTTAGATAAGTTGTATGAAAAGTTCGTTGAAAAATTACTTTTACCAACGCCACCTTTACCACTAACAACTGCAATGGACCTTGCTAGCTTCGGATTCTCCATTTTTAAGCGTAATTTTTCTGCTTGGTCTCGCATACGTTATTCTCCTTGAAAAACTAATTCAATTATTTTATCTAGAGATGCTTCTACAATATCTTCTGGAACTTCTTGCCCATTCGTATAGTAAGCAAGTCCTTTATTATATTTAACCATTAAATTGACTATTGTACCAATAGTATTTGTCTCATCTAGCTTCGTAAAAATAAATTTTGAAATAGGATATGCTGAGAATTGTTCAATGATTGCTTCCATATCACGCTGTTTCGCTGTAATAGAAAGAATTAAAAAATTCTCCATATCCTCATTTAATTCGATTAATTTTGTCACATCATCTACATATTTTGACTCGCGGTAATTTCGACCCGCCGTATCAATGAAAATAAAATCACAATCTGAAAGCTTTTCTTTCGCTAGTTTGTAGTCATCATAAGAATAAATAACTTCTACAGGAGCTTGTAATAAGTTTGCATACGTTTTCAACTGTTCAATAGCACCTATTCGATACGTATCCGCCGTTATAAATCCGACTTTCTTTCTTTTTTCAAGTACAGCACGTGCAGCCATCTTCGCAATAGTCGTCGTTTTCCCGACGCCTGTCGGGCCAAGTACGTTAATGTATTTCTTCTCATACGAGATTCCCTTCATCTCTACTCCGTCCAACGCTTGTCGTAGTGCCATTTTCGCAAAACGCTTCATTTGTGCTTCTGACAATTCTTCTCGACTGTTTTTATAGATGTCAAAAAGCTCATCACTAATTGATGTGACAAGCTCTTTGTCTAACTCTTGGTTTTCCATTTGGTCGATTACTTTTTTCAATACTTCTGGATATTGAACTGAAACAGCCGAACTGCTTTGTGTTTTTAACAACTTTTTCAATGAAGCAATTTCATCTTGAATTTGGTTCATTGATGTATTCATTTTATTTTGTTCGATCATTTCTACATTCGTTACTTCTTTCGTAAAAAATGACGTTTCCACTTTTTTAGGTGGCATCGTAAGTGGCTCAACACCGACTACAATTTCATAGTTTTTCTTTTTGAACATTCCTAAGAAGCCTTTTGAATAAATAGCTTTTGAGCTAACGATCATGGCATCTTCACCAAAATCACGTTGTACTTTTGCCATCGCTTCCGTCATTGACTCTGCTGTATATTTCTTCATTTTCATTCTACATTCACCACTCCGACACTTTGAATTTCAATCGATGCTTCTAATTCATTATACGAAAGAATCGGAACTTGTGGGAAGTACCGTTCTGTTAATTGACGAACGTACATACGAACGGCTGGTGAACATAAAACAACAGGTGATTGTTCGAAAAAGGCAATTCGTTCAATTTCTTTTGACATCGCTTCTAATATAGACTGCGACATTTGTGGGTCCATCGCCAAATAATTCCCATGCTCTGTTTGTTGAATACTGTCTGCAATCATTTTCTCAATACCAGCAGAAACCGTTAATACTTTCAACTCGTGTTCATTTCCAACATATTGTGCAGTAATTTGGCGTGCTAACGACTGACGAACATATTCTGTTAACACATCTACGTCTGAAGTGAGTTTTGAGTAATCTGCTAACGTTTCAAAAATAATCGGCAAGTTACGTACCGATACATTTTCGCTTAACAATTTCGATAACACTTTTTGAATTTCACCAATAGACATCGGAGTTGGCGTTAGCTCTTCTACTAAAATTGGTGATGCTTCGTGTAAGTGGTCGATTAATTGTTTCGTTTCTTGGCGTCCGAGTAATTCAGAAGCATTCGCACGAATAATTTCCGTTAAATGTGTTGAAACCACACTCGGTGGATCAACGACCGTGTAGCCAAGCATTTCTGCTTCTTCTTTCACTTGATCCGTAATCCATTTCGCCGGTAAACCAAATGATGGTTCGATCGTATCAATACCTTCAATCGAATTATCTTCTCCAGGGCTCATAGCTAAATAATGGTCTAACAATAACTCGCCTTTAGCCATTTCGTTCCCTTTAATTTTAATTCGATATTCATTCGGTTGAAGCTGAATGTTATCTCGAATACGTACGACTGGAATAACGATACCGAGTTCAAGTGCCAATTGACGTCGAATCATAACAACGCGGTCAAGAAGGTCTCCGCCTTGCGCTGCATCAACGAGCGGAATTAATCCGTATCCAAATTCAAACTCGATTGGATCAACGTTCAATAAATTCACAACATTTTCAGGGCTCTTCAAGTTATCGGTAACGACTTCTTCTTCAATTTCCTCTTGCTCCTCAATGGACTCTTTGGAGGATTGTTTTTGTTGATAGGCTAGAAAAGCAATTAGTAAAGCAATCGGTGCTGTCACTAAATCACTTACTGGTGTCACTAAACCTAATAAGAAAATTGTTCCTGCTGCTATGTACAAAATTTTCGCATTCCCTAGTAGTTGGCGCATAATGTCCGTACTTAAATTTCCGTCCGAACCTGCACGCGTAACGACGATCCCGGTTGCAGTAGAAATAATTAAAGCTGGAATTTGAGATACTAAACCATCACCGACTGTTAACATCGTAAATCGGTTAATCGCATCACCAAATGACATATCCATTTGCATAATGCCGACGACCATACCGACTAAAATATTAATGATGACGATAATAATCCCTGCAATGGCATCCCCTTTAACGAATTTCGTCGCACCGTCCATCGCACCATAGAAATCGGCTTCTCCTGAAACTTTTTCGCGACGTTCACGAGCTTGTGATTCAGAAATTAAGCCTGCATTTAAATCAGCATCAATTGCCATTTGTTTCCCGGGCATTGCGTCTAATGTGAAACGTGCTGCTACTTCAGATACACGTTCCGAACCTTTCGTAATAACGAGGAAGTTAATGATGACGAGGATAATAAATACAACGAACCCGACAATAATATTTCCACCTACCACGAATGTACCGAATGTTTCTACGACGTTTCCTGCTTCCCCACCACTTAAAATGGCACGTGTTGTAGATACGTTCAATCCTAAACGGAACAATGTAAGTAACAATAGAACCGTTGGAAAAATAGAAAATTCAAGTGCCTCTTTCATATTCATAGACGTTAACAAAACGAGTAATGCTAACGCAATGTTAATAATGATTAAGAAACTTAATAACCATGTTGGAAGAGGGATAATTAGCATCGCCACAATCATAATTACGGCAGCTAAAACTCCTATATCGCTAAATTTCATCGTTGTCCCTCCCTAACTAAATCTTCCGCTTCATTCGATAAACATATGCTAGTACTTCAGCGACTGCTTTAAAAAATTCTTCTGGTATGCGGCCACCAATTTGTACTTGATCATACATCGCTCGAGCAAGCGGTCTATTTTCAACCATTGCGACATTATTTTCTTTCGCAATTAATTTTATTTTTTGTGCAACAAAATCTGTTCCTTTTGCAACAACTTTCGGTGCATCCATTTCGTCTTCATCATATTTTAAAACGATTGCATAATGGGTTGGGTTCGTAATAACGACGTCTGCATCTGGAATTTCTTGCATCATACGACGCATCGCCATTTCTCGTTGCCGCTGCTTAATTTTAGACTTAATCAGCGGATCCCCTTCGACATTTTTATATTCATCTTTAATATCTTGTTTAGACATTCGTAGATTTTTTTCATAATCAAATTTCTGATACATATAATCTAAAATAGAAATAAATAACAACACGACAGCTGCGGCAATCCCCATATAAGCAACAAGCTTAGCGATTGTAACGAGTGCAGCTCCCGGTGTTTTATGTGACAAACTTAACACATCTTCAATATTAAAATATAAAATAGAAAACGTCGTCGTACCGATTAAAGAAATTTTCAAAACAGACTTTAGCAGTTCGACGATTGCTCGAATAGAGAAAATACGCTTCATCCCTTTTATAGGATCAATTTTTTCAAATCAAACTTTAGCGTTTCTGTCGTAAATAATAAACCGAATTGTAAAAAATTCGCACCAATTGCAGCAATGACCGCGATACCGAAAATCGGCAATAATATTTTTCCCATTTGCATTAACACGTCTTTATACAATTCCATCAAAGAAGAAATCGAAATGCTTTTCGTCGCCATATTGTGCGTAATAATCTCCCTAAAGAAACTAATTAAATCTTCTTTCATAAAGCCCGCTGCAAACGTTAAATAAAGAAAAATACATAGTAGTACAATGGCACTCGTAACATCTTGGCTCTTTAACACTTGCCCTTTTTTACGAGAGTCTTGACGTTTTTTAGGCGTCGCTTTTTCCGTTTTTTCACCGGCAAAAAATTGAAGATCTAATGTGACAAATATATTTAATTTACCCAACACCAATCATCTCCATAAATTGCCGCATCGAAACGAACATAAATTTGAACAGTCGTTGCATTACTTCCGACATAACAGTAAACATAACGACTAATGTAATAAATGCTACTAAAATTTTAACTGGAAACCCGATGACAAAAATATTTAATTGGGGAACGGTCTTCGCGACAATCCCAAGTGCTAAATCGGTTAAAAAAACCGTCGCAACAATGGGAATCGCTAGTTGAAATGCTAACGCGAACGTTCCAGCAAATATTTTAATGACGAGCATCGTCGTATTTTCTGCTGCTAAATGCGGCCACGTTTGTGTCAAAGGAGCAAATTGATAACTATAATAAATTGCATCAAGTAACACATGATGACCATTTGCCGTTAACAGTAGTAGCAAAGCAATCACGTTAAAAAATTGTCCGGTAAGTGGACTTTGCGTTCCCGTTTGTGGATCAATGACGTTCGCGATAGCAAAACCGATTTGAAAATCAATAAATCCCCCGGCTATTTGAATCGCAGACATCACAATGTAAGCAATCAATCCAAGCGTCAAACCTACTAACACTTCTTTGATGACGAGCAAAATATATTGTCCGTCAATTTCTAAATTAACTGGTTCCATAGAAGAAGCAATGGCGAAAGCGAGTAAAGCAGCTGTGCCTATTTTCACTTGCATTGGAATCGTCTTATATGAGAAAAATGGAACGGTTGCAAAAAAAGCACTTAGACGGACGAGGACTAATATGAACACTGGAATTTTCATTATTAATGTTTCCATCTAGTCACCCTATGTACCTTGTTAAATTTTCTAATATGTCTTTCGCATAGCTCGTAATTTTTGTCAACATCCACGGTCCAAAAAATACGAGCGCTACGAGCACTGCGATAATTTTCGGAACGAATGATAGCGTTTGTTCTTGTATTTGGGTCGTCGCTTGAAAAATACTGACGAGCAATCCGACAATTAACGCTACGAGCAATAGTGGACCAGATGCCATAATCACAACAGTAACGGCTTTTTCAGCTATCGATATAACTAATTCCTGTGACATTTTCACTCATCCCCTAAAAACTTTGTAGTAGCGATTTCATAACGAGAGACCACCCATCCACAAGGACGAATAAAAGAATTTTAAACGGTAATGAAATCATAACCGGTGGTAGCATCATCATACCCATGGACATTAAAACACTCGCTACAATCATATCGATTACTAAAAATGGGATAAAAATCATAAAGCCCATTTGGAAAGCTGTCTTCAACTCACTAATCGTATACGCTGGGACGAGCGTCGTAAGTGGAATATCTTCCACTTTGTCCGGCATTTTTTGATCGCGATAACTTAAAAATAAATTCAAATCATCTTGACGTGTATTTTTAGCCATAAATTGTTTAAATGGCGTTGCTGCATTGTCATACGCCTCTTCTAACGTAATTTTTTCATCAAACAATGGTTGCAACGCTTCTTTATTCACTTCTTGGAAAGTCGGCGCCATAATGAAAAATGTTAAAAATAATGCCAACCCTATAATAACTTGGTTTGGTGGCATCGTATTCGTCGCCAAAGCTGTCCGTACGAACGACAGTACGACAACAACACGCGTAAAACACGTCATTAAAATTAAAATAGAAGGTGCAATAGATAGCACCGTCAACAATAATAATAATTTAACAGACGTCGAAACATTTGAAGCACTACTATCCGAAAAATAATTCACAACATCACTCATGGTCTTTTTCGCGCTCCTTTTGTTTCAGCTGCTCTAAATTCTCAGTTCTTTGATTTTTAATTTCGTTTAATCGTTCTGCGAATTGCTGCTTAAAATTAGATTCTTTTGTTTCTTCGATAGGTGCGGACTTTTTCGTAAATTTCTTTACGAACGTCTCAATTGGTGTACCTTGTAACGGTTGTGCTTGCTTTTCGTTATAAAAGGTCATAAGCGATTGTCGCTCATCCTCATCTTTAATTTCTTTCAACAACTGTACATCTTCACCAACACCTACTAAGTAAAGCTGTTCACCTACTTTTACAAGTTGAATCGATTTTTGTTGTCCTAAAGAAATTCCGCCTAAACTTTGCATCATTTTAGAATGTTGATATTTGCTTGAACGATTTTTAATGTAGTGCAATAACCCATAAAGAAGCGCTACAACAAAAATCAAAGCAAAAATCATTTTCACATAATCCCACGCAGATACGCCAACAGCTGTCGACGTTTCATCTTGATCGACAGCTGTTTTCGTCCCCTCTTGGCAGGCTTCATCTTTTTATCTTTGTCGCCTACACAATCGCCTACCATGACGCCCGAAGCAGCATAACTTACTTCATTCAACGTTACGGCAGAAGAAAGCGGAAGAAAATGACACGCAGTTAAGAAAAGCAATGACACGAGTACTTTTCTTATCATAAATTAACCTAAAGCTTTTTGAATGGCTTCAATTACGCGGTCAGCTTGGAAAGGTTTCACGATAAAATCTTTTGCACCTGCTTGAATTGCATCGATAACCATTGCTTGTTGACCCATAGCTGAACACATAATGATAGTTGCATTTGGGTTAGTTTTTTTAATTTCTTTTAATGCAGCAATGCCGTCCATTTCAGGCATTGTAATATCCATTGTTACTAAATCTGGATTCAATTCATTGTATTTTTCGATAGCTTGCGCGCCATCACCAGCTTCGCCTACTACTTCAAAACCATTTTTCGTTAAAATATCTTTAATCATCATGCGCATAAAAGCGGCATCGTCCACAATTAAAATTCTTTTTGCCATAATTGTATTCCTCCAAACGAATTATCGTAAATTATTTAGGCGATCTGCTTTACTTAAAATGTCGGTAATACGAACACCGAAGTTTTCATCAATAACGACAACTTCCCCTTTTGCAATAAGACGGCTATTCACTAAAATATCAACTGGTTCACCCGCTAACTTATCGAGTTCAATAATTGAACCACTCACAAGTTCTAAAATGTCTTTCACAGAGCGTTTCGTACGTCCTAATTCAACTGTTACTTGTAACGGAATGTCGAGTAACATATTTAAATTACGTGCCTCTGTTTGTTTTAAAGACTGTTGCGTAAATTCTGCAAATTGAGCTTGTTGTATGTTCATATGTTGTTGCATCATTGGTTGTTGCATCATTGGTTGTTGCTCCATTGGTTGTTGCATCATTGGTTGTTGCATCATTGGCTGTTGCATCATTGGTTGTTGCATCATTGGTTGTTGCATCATTGGTTGTTGCTCCATTGGTTGTTGCATCATTGACTGTTGCTCCATTGGCTGTTGCATCATTGGTTGTTGCATCATTGGTTGTTCAACGGGTGCTTCTTGTTGCATGATTGGTTCATTGATTACTTCTTCTTGTTGTTCTTCAGGGTTCATTAATTGATGTACTAATGATTTACTGAATGAAAGAGGTAATAATTGCATAATATTCGAATCAATTAACTCGCCAATTTTTAATCGGAATGATACACGTACGAGTAAATCATCTTCAGGGAGATTTTCAGAACCTTCATTTTCTCGAATGTTCATTAAATCAATTGAAGGTGGCGAAATGTCCACTTTCTTATTAAAGATTGTTGACATCGATGTCGCAGCAGAACCCATCATTTGGTTCATCGCTTCTTGTACAGCACTTAGATGAATTTCGCCAAGCTCCTCAGATGGATTTAAGCCATCACCACCAAGCATCAAATCTGCAATAATTGCAGCATCTGACTGTTTAATGACAAGTAAGTTCATTCCAATTAATCCCGTCGTATACTTCACTTGAATAGCAACGTAAGGGTGTGGAAACTCATCCTCCAATTTATTTCGATCAATCATTGAGATTGTTGGTGTTGTAATGTCGACTTTTTGTCCTAATAAAGAAGATAATGCTGTAGCAGAGCTACCAAATGAAATATTACCTATTTCTCCTAGTGCGTCCTGGGCCATAGCGTCTAAATAATCTTCTACATTATACTGTTCTTCTTGAGCAGACGCATCATTATTTTCATCATCACCAATTGATTCGCCTCTTAAAAGCGCTTCAATCTCTTCTTGTGATAACATATCATCACTCATCATCGTCTCCTCCTTTCAAAGATTCCATAATTTGAACAGCCATATGTTTTTAACTTTTCCTGGCTGTCCAATAAATTTAGGTACATTATCTACTTTTACCGTTAACGGTTGAGATATGCTTTGATCTAGTTGAATAACATCTCCTTGTTGTAAAAACAAGAAATCTTCAATACTAATAGCGGTAGAGCCTAGTTCGGCAATAATCGGTAACGAAGATCGTTGAATATTACTTTCAATTCTTGCTTTTTGCTCTGGAGAATTTTCTTTCGTATTCGACTGCATCCAATAACGTACCGATAAGTTCGGAACAATTGGTTCTAAAACAACATGTGGAATACAAATATTGATCATGCCACTCGTTTCACCAATAATCGAGTTAAACGAAATAACGACAACTGTTTCATTCGGTGAAATCATTTGTAAAAACTGCGGATTAACTTCTAACTCTGTTAAAATCGGATCAATATCCGCAATATTTGCCCACGCCTCTCTTAAATTATCGAAAGAACGTTCGAATAAGTTGGTCATAATTTTTTGTTCGATTTCTGTTAAATTATCGATATTACTATGACTCGTTCCTTCCCCACCCATTAAGCGGTCAAGCATTGAATAAGCAATGTTTGGATTGATTTCCATTAAAACATTACCATCCAGTGGTGGCACTTCAAATACGTTAATTAATGTAATATTAGGGATCGAACGAATAAATTCCTCAAATGGAATTTGATCGACCGATGCAACGGTAATTTGAACATAACTACGTAGCTGGGCAGAAAAATAAGTTGTTAATAGGCGTGCAAAGTTTTCGTGAATCCGCGTTAAGCTTCGAATTTGGTCTTTTGAAAAACGAAGTGCGCGCTTAAAGTCATACACTTTAACTTTTTTTGCCGCTTCTTCTTTTTTCATTTCTTCTGCTGACATTTCACCAGTAGATAACGCAGACAACAATGCATCAATTTCGGATTGTGATAACACATCTCCGGCCATTTGCCCACCTCCTTATAAAATCATAATCATTTTATTGGATAATACAAGATGTAATGTATACTTTTTGAATTTTTCCATCTTGCATTAAACCATTAAATTGTGTTTTAAGCGTGTTTTGTAACACTTCTTTTCCTTTTTTACCTTCTAAGTCTTCTTTAGACATTTCAGAAAGTTCTTCAATAATAATGTCTTTCATTTGGAAATCACGTTTCGTTAATTCTGCAGCCGCTTTTTTACTATCCGTTTGAACTTTAAGTGAGATTTTAACGAAGTTTTCACCTTTTAAGTTCGTCGTCAGTTCTTCCACGTCCACAGAAGATTCTAAAACCGTATCAATATCTGGTTCAGCATGTGCACTATCTTTACTTCCTTGGGTAATCACAACCATGGCAACAATACCAATCAACGTAATGGAAACTAAAATGATTAGCATAATCGTTAAAAGTTTGTTTTTATTCATCTTCGTCACCTCTCAAATGCGGGTTTGATAGAATTTGGGTTTTTTGATAAAACTCAAGAATTCGTTCATTCACTTCATCCTCAGATTCTAATACAACATATTTTCGTCCGGTCGTTAACGTAACTGTTGTATCTGGAAATACTTCGACCGTTTCTATGTATAATGCATTAAGTGAGAATTTTTTACCATTTAATTTTGTTAGAGCAATCATAAAATAGATGGGGTTAGAGAGAGCTAACCCCGCCTCCTTTCAATCAAAAAGGTGTTTGATTAACGTTTAAGATTTACAAGTTCTTGTAAAATTTCATCTGACGTTGTAATAATGCGAGAATTCGATTGGAATGCACGTTGTGCTACGATCATCTCTGTAAATTCTTCAGAAAGATCGACGTTTGACATTTCTAAATAACCAGATTCTACTTTACCAGCGCCATCTTCACCTGGGTAACCTTCTACTACCGGACCTGAGTTCGTTGAAGCCGTATAATAGTTCGCACCCGTTTTTTCTAACCCACCTGGATTAGAGAAACGGTACAGTTGAATACGTCCAGCTGTCGTTAATTGACCACTTAACGTATAACTAACTGTTCCATCTTGTCCAATAGAAATTTGTGTTGCTTCGGTCGGAATCGTAATGTCATTATCCGCTTTCACTTTAGCCCCGTCACTCGTTACGAGCGTACCTTCTGAATCTAAGTAGAAGTTTCCTGCACGTGTGTACAACGTTTCTTCTCCTCTCGTTACTGCGAAGTAGCCGTCCCCGCTAATCGCTAAATCGAGTTTACGATTCGTCGTTTGCAATGAACCTTGGTCCGTCACGGTATCGATTGAGGCAACTGCTGAACCTAAACCGATTTGTTTTGCATTCGTACCACCGACTGTTTCGTTTGGTGCACTTGCGCCTGCAGTCGTTTGAGAAATTAAATCTTTAAATGTTGTACGACCTTTTTTGAAGCCGTACGTATTTACGTTTGCGATATTGTTCCCAATGACATCTAATTTTGTTTGGAAATTACGTAAACCACTAACACCTGAATACATTGAACGTAGCATAATAAATTTTCTCCCTTCGATTTTAAAAAGTATATTACCTCTGTCATTCGGTAATACGAAGGCACCCTTTTACAGGTCCTGCCTTATGATAAAACAATCGTCCCATCAATATTTGTAAATAATTGTTCATTCGCCTCCGCGCGACTCATTGCTGTAATGACCGTCATATTTTTTGCACTGACAATCATAGTAGCTTTTGGCGTCACAACGAGTGGCTCATTTACACCTTTTTGTCTCGCTTCTAACACTTTACTAGTAATTTTATTCCACTCAATTGAATCAAATTGAATATGTCTTTGTTCTAAACGCTGTGAAGCATGTTTACTCACTTTTAACGATTGTTGTTCTTCAAGAACTTGTTGAAATGATTGGTGTACGTGTGCTGTATGTTTGATTGATTTCTGCGTAACATTTTGGGCCGGCTGTAGCGGCTGGATATAACGCACTTACTGACGAATCTCCGTTAATTGATCTTCTGTGATCGTCGTATCATTCGAAAGATTAAAGACGAGATTGCCGTCTTTTTTAGAAACAGATTGTACCGTTGCTTGTACGCTCGTACCATCACTCGTTGTATACGTCACATTTTTCCCAATCAACATACTTGCCTCAACTAATGAAGTCGTACGATTCATCGTATTGCTAGCCGCTGAATCTTGTACTTCTGAAATGTTTGCCGCACTCACCGTTTTGCCATTTTCTAAAACAAATTTGGCACTTTGACCGTCATATTTCACACTGTTCACTTTGCTAGAACCTGACTCGACAATTACTTTTCCATCTGCATCGTACTGATCTGTTTCTACACTATAAGAAATTGTTTTCCCTACGAATGAATTAAACTGAATCAATTGAGATTGTTGCGTAATCGATGTTAATGAATCAATGGATGCCGCAACATTTTGCATTTGTTCTAAAGATGAAAATTGAGCCATTTGCGAAATAAATTCTGAGTTGTCCATTGGATTCGATGGATCTTGATACTGTAATTGTGTCACGAGTAACTTTAAAAAAGAATCTTTCCCAAGTGCTGTCGATTCTCCCTCAGCTACCTTTTTTACGGAAGTTGATGCATTTGCTAACCCGTATTGGTTTGTAATTAAAGAATCTGCCATACTTACACCTCGATTTCTGCTAATAATTGTTCAAACGTCTTCATATCTTCATCTTCTTTTGTTTCTTGCTCTTTTTGTTGCTGAGAAGAAGAAGAATGTTGATTAAATTGGTTCCCTTTGTCACTTTTCGACGGTTCTGATAATGCTTGTGAAATATCGACTCGATCCATTTGAATATTTTGGTTAGCAAAGCCTGATTTTAATTGTGTCAACTGGCTTTCAAGCATTTGCTTTCCAGCAGCTGTAGACGTTAAAATTTTCGCTGTCATCATACCGTCTTTTTGTGTAAATTCAATTCGAATAGATCCTAAATGTTCCGGATACAGCTTAATTAAAAGACGTTGCCCGTGCATATTGTTTGAAAACTGGCTACGGCTCATAATTTGTTCAAATTGTTTTATGAAGCTCTCTGCCTGTGAGGCAGGAACAGCTTTTGGTAACGTCATGGTGGCATTCGTCGTTTGCGGCGAAGACGGTGTAGACGAAATAAGTCCAACCGGTTCTTGTTCTGCTACAACTTGTTGCGTACTTGCTTTCGTAGTTAACACATCTACTTTTGATGTTTGAGACATTTGAGTTACGAATGTACGTGCCTCTTTTTGTGTTTGTGTCGTTTCAGATACTTTCGATGCAACAGTCGTTAAGACGTCTTTCAATTGGTTCACTTGCATTTCTTGTTGAAGCGTCAAATCTGTTTTAGGAGAAGCTAATTCGATCACTTTCAACAAAGTAGCGACGTTCGAAGCGTCTTGCTTCGAAAGAGTTCCTTTTCCTTCTAATGATTGCGATAGGTTTTGCATGAAGCCAAACAAATTAGCATCAATCGTGTTTAAAACGTCCCAAACATTCGTTGTCGTTATTTCTTGACCGGTTAATTCACTTAATGATTTCAATAGTGTTTCTTCATCTGTTCCTATTATTTTTGCTAAATCTGTAAGTGACAATTGCCCACTTACTAATTGCGTTTCAGAAAGCTCAATCGGTAAATCTGCGAGAGTTGTCGCACCAAGAATCGATGCTACATCAACAGCTTCTTGTTCTTCTTTCACTTGTGAAGTAGGTAACAAGCCATTTAATCCAAGCTCTAACTGAACGCCCTTACTATTTCTACCGTTCGAATCTGAATTATTTGCAACAGCCTCCTCCACTTGCTCATCTGTCGTTGCAGAAGCAAGAGTTTGCGAAAAATCAGCACTTGTTGACGTCGACATAGACTTCCCAAGCGGTTGTTGTCCACTCGTTGCTAGTTGCAAAGTTGCGATGTTCATTCATTCACCTCCTTTCAGAGTTCTTAATTTAGTTAGAAGAATCGGTCTTTGTCGTCGTAGTTTCTTCTTTCTTCGTTAGTAACGTCGTATAATTTGCTGCATCTTTTGCAGGCATTTTTTCTAAAATAGCTGCTAACGTATCCGGTGCCATCTCACTTAAAATTTCAACAGCTTTATCATCTTTCATCGCAATGAGTGCAGGCGCTGCTGATTTAGGTCGCATTTTCGTATATGTCTCAACCATCGTCGTTAATTCCACATTGGATGTCGATTTCGCTTTTTTGAGTTTACGTACTTCTTTTTCTAGACGTTTCTTCTCAATTTGCATTTTTTTCGCTTCCGATTTTTGTTGTTCCATTTGGTCTTGTAATTGTTTAACTTCCGCCTCTTTTTCTTGAATTTGAGATTTTAAGTTAACAATTTGTTCATCATAGTTACTTGAATTCGGCGCTTTGTTATCAGAAGCACTTTGAGAAACACCTGCGATATTTTTTACTTTATCAAATACATTCGTCCCCGTAACTTGAAAAAAGATTAATAAAATTGCTGAAGCAAACATCAACGGGATAATAACCCAAAAGAAAGCTTTTTGAAATTTCCCGGGAGATTTTTTTTCATCTAATTCTTCGGAAGCTACTGGGCGGCCTTTTCCTTTCGGATTACGCGCTTTACTCGACGCAGGTCTTTTTTTCGGTTGTGCCACTGGAATCACCTAATTTCTTTATTGTAATAAGCAATTTGAGAAAGTTCATCAAGTTGAAGCATTTCTGAACGATTTTCTTCCATTCGAAACAATTCAAAATCTTTCTCACGCATTTTTTCATATTTGCGACATTCAAGTGTTTGTTCAAGTAGTTTTTCTTCAAACCATTCCATTTTAGAACGACTTTGAACGACTTGATTTTGCAAATCTGAAATTTTCTTTTCCATGCTACTAAGAAAATGTGCATTTTGATGCATTTCTTGAATGCTAAGACCGGTTAACATCTTTTCTTGTTGAAACATAATTAAGTTTTCTTTTTTCTTCAATGCTTCATAAAGTCCAGTTGCTACGTCTTCAAAATTTTTCACAGCTTCTTTGTATGCTAATTCTATTTCATTCTTTTGTTGTTCTTTCACGAGTAGAATAGAATCGAAACGATATTGATACGTTGTCATGACCTAACCTCCACGGTTTGCAAGATGAATGAGTTGCTGTACACTTTCGTCCATTGTCACAGGATCCAAATAACCTTGTTTTAAATAAGAAGTAATGAGCGGTTCATAATGAATCGCTTCATCAATTTCTTGAGATGTGCCTCGTTTATAAGCACCGATATTAATTAAATCCTCTGATTTACTATACGTAAAATACAAATTACGAAGTTTTTCAGCAGCTTGTTTATGCTCTGGTGTCGCAATATGGTTCATGAGACGACTGACACTTTTCAATACATTAATTGCCGGATATTGTCCTTTGTTCGCTAACGTTCGATCGAGAACGATATGTCCATCTAAAATCCCTCGTACCGTATCGGCAATCGGTTCGTTCATATCGTCCCCGTCTACGAGCACCGTATAAAATGCTGTAATTGAACCGTGTTCATTTGTTCCTGTACGCTCTAGTAGTTTCGGTAAAATAGCGAAAACAGAAGGTGTATACCCTTTTTGAGCTGGAGGCTCACCTGTCGCTAATCCAACTTCTCGTTGCGCCATAGCTACGCGCGTCACAGAATCCATCATGAGCATGACGTTCAATCCTCTATTCCGGAAATATTCTGCAATAGCGGTTGCTGTAAAAGCACCTTTAATTCGCATCAATGCCGGTTGATCTGAAGTTGCTGCAATAATGATTGAACGTTTCAATCCTTCTGGACCTAAATCGCGTTCAATAAACTCACGTACTTCTCGACCACGCTCACCGATTAATGCAATGACATTCAAGTCAGCAGTCGTATTTCTCGCAATCATACCGAGTAACGTAGACTTTCCGACACCCGAACCGGCAAAAATACCAATCCGTTGTCCTTGTCCGACCGTTAACATCCCGTCAATCGCTTTAACGCCTACTTCGAGCACTTCTTCAATCGGTGGTCGTGTCAACGGATTCGGTGGTTCACCTTCCGTATCGACAACCGCAAGGCCCTTCGGTAAAGATGTGCCGTCTAAAGGGTTCCCCATCGAATCTAAAATTTTCCCGATCAATTCAGGTCCAACTTTAATTTCTAACGGTTTGCCCGTTCCTTCGACTAAGCAGCCAATTGAAATATCTTTCAACGTCGTAAATGGCATTAGCACGACCGTTTCATCTCGAAAGCCGACTACTTCTGCCGAAATTTCTTGATGGCCTGCACTCGCAGAATGTACGTGTATTTTACAAACGTCTCCGATGGAACTTTCAGGTCCTTGAGACTCAATCATTAACCCTACGACACGTGTGACACGACCAAATTTTTTAAATGTAGGAACCGACTGTAATTGTTCAAGCAGTTGTATCGCTTTCATTTACATCACTCCACACTTTCTAAAATGGTACTTAAATGTTTTCGTAACTCATTTAGCTGTTCATCTATTGTAGCGACAAGTCTTCCGTGGTTCGTATCTATATAGCATTCCTGGTCCCCTAACACGTCATCAATAAAAATCATGAATGGCATGTCTGGTGGGAACATTGCAACGAGTTCATCCCGATTGGCAGTTAATAGTTCATAATTAGATGTACTTACATAAATTTTCACAAATTCACTCTCACGTACTTCTTTCAATGCACGTTGAATAATCGATACGAATTTTTCTGGTTGTGCTTCTAATGTTTCGTTCAAAATGCGCTGTGCAGAACGAATGGCTAATTGTAAAATGACCCCTTCTTGTCTTTCTAAATATGCATGTGCATTTTGTTCTGATTGTGCCATGGTATTGTTCGTAACTTGAATCATTTCCGCCATATTCTCAAATGCTTTTTGTCGACCATCTTCCATACCTTGAGAAAAACCTTCATCATATGCGGATTGTTGCAAATGAATCTTTTCTTCTTCCCACGATTGTTGTTGCTGCTGAAGTTGAGTCCGCGTTTGTTCACAATACTCTTCAAATTGCTGACGTTCATTAGCAATTTGTTGTTTTGCTTGGGCTAACAGAGCATCTCTTTCAGCTAAAATATTCTCCATTGACATGGCTGGTACGACTGTATGTTCTTGATCATCCGTCAGTGTTGGCATTAAATCTCGAATTTCAATCGTACGAATATTCGGTTGTTCATTTCCCGTACCCGGACGATAAATTCTAGACAATAATGTCATCTCCTCCACCGCGAGCAATAATAATTTCTCCAGCATCTTCTAAGCGACGCGTTACAGCTACGATACGAGATTGTGCTTCTTCTACGTCACGTAAACGTACAGGTCCCATAACATCCATGTCTTCTTTGAATGTTTCGGCCATACGCTGAGACATATTTTTGAAGAGTATTTCTTTTACATCCTCGCTTGATACTTTCATTGATAATAATAAATCTTCGTTTTCGCAATCGCGGATAACACGTTGAATCGAGCGATTGTCGAGTGTAACGATATCTTCGAATACAAACATACGTTTTTTGATTTCTTCTGCAAGCTCTGGATCTTGAATTTCGAGTGCATCGAGAATCGTTTTTTCTGTTTGACGATCCACACCATTTAACACTTCGACTACCGCATCTACGCCACCAGTTTCTGTGTAATCTTGCGTCACAGTAGAAGATAGTTTTCTTTCTAATACAGACTCAATTTCGCTAATAACTTCTGGTGAAGTTGATTCCATCATCGCAATACGCTTCGCAATATCTGCTTGCACTTCTTGCGGTAATGATGAAAGAATCGTACCCGCTTGTTGTGGCTCTAAATAAGATAAAATTAAAGCGATCGTTTGCGGATGTTCATTTTGAATAAAGTTAAAAATTTGTGCAGGATCTGCACGTCGTGCGAAGTCAAATGGTCTTACTTGTAATGAAGACGTTAAGCGATTAATAATTTGCTGTGCTTGATCGTTTCCAAGTGCTTTTTCAAGAACTGTTTTCGCATAACCAATCCCACCTTGTGAAATGTAATCTTGCGCTAAGGCAATATTATGAAATTCTTCGATAATTTCTTCTTTCACTTCAGGTTCTACTTTTTTCACACTTGAGATTTCTAACGTAAGTCGTTCAATTTCTTCTTCTGATAAGTGTTTATATACTGCTGCTGAAACTTCTGGTCCTAAAGAGATTAATAGAAGCGCTGCTTTTTGTTTACCTGATAATTCTTTGTCTTTTTTTGCTACCAAAGCTCGTCCCCTCCATTAATCTTCTGAAATCCACGTACGTAATAATTTAGCGAATTCATCTGGCTTATCTTTCGCCATTTTTTCTAATTGTTTACGACGAACAGTCGCTTCACTATCTTGCTCATCTGCAATGTCGTCTACTTCTAGCTCATCTTCGTCATAATATTCATCTTCATCATAATATTCATCTTCTTGACGACGAGAACGAATGATGAAGAATACAAGTAATCCGATTGCAACAACGAGTACGCCACCAATTACCCAAATCCACCAAGGAATTGTTGTTCCTTGTGCTGTTGTTGGTTGTGTCGTTCCTTTTAATTGTTGAACAGATACGTTAATTTTCTGAGCTACTTGCGCATTCGTTAAATTACCTGCCGAATTTTTATCAATAGATGTACGCACAATCGACGTCAACATATTTTGAACAGCTGCTTGTGTTTCAGCTGGTAATGTCGTTGGATCGTTTGCTGTCGGTGGTTCAATAACGACTTGAATACCTAAATCTCTAACACGATATGGACTTTCTGTAATTTGTCTCTTAATACGGTTCACTTCACTATTAACTGTTTCTTCTGTCTTTTCGTAATCTCCTGAACCGTCTGTATTTCCTGATTGATAATCTGTAAAGTTGTCTGTAGAACCGTCTGCTTCTGCTGTACCTGATGCTGCAGCACCGTTACCTGTATACGTTTCTGAAATCTTTTGCGCACTAATTGTGATTCCAGCCATATTTTTCTTATCTACAGGTTCTACTAATTTTTCGGTACGTTGTTCTTGCGTGAAATCAATGTCTGATGTTACAGCTACAACCGCTTTGCCGGAACCCATTACGCTCGACAGTAACGATTGAACTTGACGTTGCAAATCTTTTTCAATTTGTTTTTTGACAGCTAGTTGGCTCGCTGCATTGCCTGAACCATTGCCATTCGCTAACGAATCAGACGTCAAATCATAATATTCATTGTATTGATTTGTAATGACGATATTGTCTGTACTTAAATTCGGAACAGATTTTGCAACGAGATTGTATAACGTTTTAATTTGATCTTCTGAAAATTGTTGTCCTGCCGCTGTATCTAATACGATTGAGGCACTTGCACCTTCTTTATCTTCACTGCTCGTTACAAATGTACTTTGCTCAGGGATTGAAAGCATTACTTTCGCATCGTTGATTCCATCCATTTGTTTTAATAATTTTGCTAATTCAGTTTGAACAGATGCTACTTTTAATACATTGAATTCATTATCTGTCATACCAAATCCCGCATTTTCAGAGAAGAATGAATAATCAATCTCTCCTGATTTTGGATAGCCTTGAGAAGCAAGGCTTACGAGTAAATCGTCAGCTTTCCCCTCTGGTACTAATATAGATGTACCACCATCTCCTACTTGATATTTAACCCCTTCAGAATCAAGTTGCTCTTTAATTTGACCTACTTCTGTTGCCGTCAAATTAGAGTAAAGAGGTTTATATGTAACACGGGTAGCAAAATATGTAATAACCGCTGCCAAAATCAATACGATTACAATACTACTGATTAGCGCAATCTTTTGTTTCTTGGAACGACTTCCCCAAAACCCAGAGAATTTCGTCTGTATATTTTTTAATCTTTCGTTCATTTTATGCCTCCGGTCACTCGTAAATGCAACTATTTTTTATTTCTTGATTATACTGTCATTCGCATAATTTCTTGGTAAGCTTCAACAGCCTTGTTACGAATAGATAACGCTGTGTTTAATGTGACATTTGCTTTTTGCGCTGTAATCATCACATCGTGTAATTCTACATCTTGTCCATTTACTAATTTATTCGTTAAAACGTCTGAACTGTTTTGAGATTCATTTACTTGGTTAATTGCATCTTTCAACATCGTACCGAAGCTTGAATCTGTTTTTACGTTGTTCGTCGCTGCTGTTTGTGTAAGTGCTGGTGTCGTAGGTTGCATCATTGAAACTTGTGAAATGGCCATCCCCTATACCCCTTCCTATTTACCAATCTCTAACGCTTTTGAAAGCATCGATTTATTTGCATTAAATGCTGTCACATTCGCTTCATATGAACGAGTTGATGACATTAAGTTTGTCATTTCTTTTAAAGAATCTACATTAGATGTTTTTACATAACCGTCTTGATCTGCATCAGGATCTGTTGGATCATAAACTAATTTGAAATCTGTTTCTGTATCTTCATTAATAGAAGTTACTTTTACACCTCGTCCTGTTGAACGATCGCTATTGCCGATTGCAGCATTTAAATAGGAAGAAAAAGATGAACCTGAGTCTTGCGCAGTGAGCGTAACCGTTTTACGACGATATGGTTCCCATTCCCCATTCACTTTTTTAGCTCTTGTTGTATCAATATTAGCTAAATTTGACGAAACAACGTCCATTCTTAAGCGTTGTGCTGTTAAGGCTGAACCTGTCGTTTCCATACTGCTAAAAATAGACATCGTTAACTTCCTCCTTTAGCTACTGTAAGAAGCGAATTTAATTTTCCATTCATTCGATCTACGAGTGCATTGTAATAAATTGTGTTTTTTGCTAAGCTAGCTTGTTCTTTATCCATATCTACTCCATTACCATTTTGGCGATAACTTAAATTAGAATAACTATACACACCGGCTGTACTATTTGAGGTAGATTCAAAATTAATATGTTGTGAATCTGTTCGATATGCTGAAATTTGTGATGTTTTCGCTTCTGATAACATTTTCGAAAAGCTAACATCTTTCGCTTTATAATTTGGTGTATCTGAATTAGCAATATTTTGCGCTACTACTTTATTTTTCGTTGACGCATAGGAAAGTCCTTGTTCTAAATTACTAATCGTTCCACTAAATAAACTCAATTTTTTCACCTCTATCTGACCTATAAAAATAGACATTCTTTAATTAATACATTTATTGTAATCAATAAACAACAGTGTGTCTATCGATTAAAGAACTTTTTTATTAGTCTCTTAGTCCTATCTTTTATTACAATTGAATTATCTGATTATTTGATTATATTGTAAAAACGCCTTAATATAGCGTTTTTTTAACACTACAAACATGATGTAATCCCCATTTAACAGTATTTCAATAAGATATAACAGATGGTAAAAAAAGGTTTATAATTAGTTCTTACGATTCCGCAATGTTTTTCGACCATTAAATTCCAAAGTTACATTAATTGTAATAAGATAAGTATATAGATGTGTTATTGTTTTTTTCATGTGTGTATATAAATCTATCTCTCACATATTTCCCTAGTAAAAATGATAATGATTCCTTCATTCATTCTGTTAAATCTAAAAAAATACTATTTTATTTATCAAATTTATGAAAAACAAAAAGAGAAGCCGTATGAAACATACGGCTTCTCTTTTTCGTTATATGACGCAATTAGCGCATTTTAATTTCTTCAAGTGCTGTTAAGAATTTATTGTTTAGTACTTTAATATAAGTACCTTTCATACCTAATGAACGAGATTCGATCACACCAGCAGATTCTAATTTACGTAAAGCATTTACGATAACAGAACGTGTAATACCTACACGGTCAGCGATTTTAGAAGCGACTAAAAGACCTTCAGAACCATCTAATTCTTCAAAGATGTGTTCAATCGCTTCTAATTCAGAATAAGATAATGAATTGATTGCCATTTGAACGACAGCTTTAGAACGAGCTTCCTCTTCAATTTCTTCCGCTTTTTCACGTAAGATTTCCATACCGACTACAGTTGCACCGTATTCAGCTAATACTAAATCCTCATCTTCGAATGTTGCACCGATACGACCAAGAACTAAAGTTCCTAAACGTTCGCCACCACCAATAATTGGCACAATTGTTGTTAAACCGTCACGGAATGTATCTTTATTTTCCACAGGGAATACAGTATGTTCATCATCGATGCCGATGTTTGCAACTGTTTCTTGGAAGTCATATAAGTTTTTAGTATATGTTTCTGGGAAACGGCGTTCTTCAAACATTTTTTTAATACGTTCATTTTCGATTTGTTGATTAATTGTAAGACCTAGTAATTTACCTTTACGACTTACGATATATACGTTACTATCAATCACTTCGCCAAGAGTTTCTGACATTTCTTTAAAGTTAACAGGTTTACCTGCAGACGCTTGAAGCATTGAGTTAATTTTACGAATTTTAGCTAGTAAATTCATTTTTTAAGTGTTCCTCCTGATTGAATTGTCCTTTATTTACGGAATATTCAAAAGTTTTTCAATATTTGTACATTTTAATTATAAACTATAAAATAAACTCTGACAAATCTTTGTTACGAATGATATGTCCTAGTTTGCCATCTACATATTGCGGCGTAATATCAATATGAGCTGGTGCGATATCAGAAGCCTCGAATGAAAGATCTTCTAATAATTTTTCTAAAATGGTATGCAAACGACGAGCACCGATATTATCGGTATTTTGGTTTACATCCATTGCGACTTCTGCAAGACGATCAATCGCATCATCTGTGAAGTTCACTTCAATACCTTCCGTTTCAAGAAGCGCTTTGTATTGAGCAATTAACGAATGATCCGGCTCTTTTAAAATACGAATGAAATCTTCTTTCGTCAATTTCTCTAATTCCACACGAATCGGGAAACGACCTTGAAGTTCTGGAATAAGATCAGACGGCTTAGACATGTGGAAAGCACCTGCAGCGATAAATAACATAAAGTCTGTACGTACCGCTCCGTACTTCGTATTCACAGTCGATCCTTCTACGATTGGTAAAATATCACGTTGAACGCCTTCACGTGAAACGCCTGGTTGACTACTGTTACCTTTTACAGCAATTTTATCGATTTCATCGATAAAAATAATCCCCATTTGTTCTGCACGACGAATTGCTTCTTCAGCTACTTCATCCGAATCGATTAATTTATTCGCTTCTTCAATCGTTAATACAAGACGCGCTTCTTCTACTTGCAGACGACGTTTTTTCTTTTTCTTCGGCATCATGTTTGATAACATATCGCCCATACCAGTACCGCTCATGTCCATACCAGGCATTCCTGGCATCATCATCATGCTCGGTTGTTCTTCTACTTCGACAGTTACCCATTCTTTTTCGAGTTTACCTGCCGCTAAATCTTCCGCAATTTGCGAACGTTTTACGCGAACTTGTGCATCTTCTGGTTCTTCTTCATCATCTTGTTGATTACCGAAAAACATTTCGAAAGGGTTGCCCATAGAAGGTTGTTTTTTCTTACGCATACTTGGTACTAACAGCTTCACAAGTTGTTCATTCGCTAATCTTTCAGCAGCATCATGAACTTCTGCTTGTTTTTCTTCTTTCACTAATCGATTCGCTACTTCTACTAAATCACGTACCATTGATTCTACATCGCGGCCGACATAACCTACTTCTGTAAATTTTGTTGCCTCAACTTTTAAAAATGGTGCTTTGACAAGTTTCGCAATACGACGTGCGATTTCTGTTTTCCCTACGCCAGTAGGGCCGATCATTAAAATGTTTTTAGGAATCACTTCCTCGCGCATTTCATCTGATAGCTTTTGACGACGATAACGATTGCGTAAAGCAACCGAAACCGATTTTTTTGCTTCCGTTTGACCGACGATATAGCGATTTAAATACTCTGTCATTTGTTTTGGTGTTAGTTGATTACTCATGCGTCCAAGTCCTCCACAATAATATTATGGTTCGTAAATACACAAATATCCGATGCTGTTTCTAAAGAAGCTTTAGCAATTTCTTTAGCAGTCATTTGTTCACCTGCATGTTTTTGCAACGCACGTCCTGCTGCCAAAGCGTAATTCCCACCAGATCCGATTGCTAAAATGCCATCGTCTGGCTCAATAACTTCACCAGAACCCGAAACGAGTAGCAACGTTTCTTTATTCATTACGAGTAATAGCGCTTCTAATTTTTGAAGCATTTTATCTCCACGCCATTGCTTTGCTACTTCTACTGCAGCACGTTGTAAATTACCATTGTACTCTAGCAAACGTCCTTCAAACATCTCAAAAAGTGTAAAGGCATCCGCTACTGAACCTGCAAAGCCTGCCAGTACTTGACCGTTATATAGTCGACGTACTTTTCTTGCTGTATTTTTCATAATAACTGATTGGCCAAGTGTCACTTGTCCGTCACCAGCCATTGCGCTATGTCCTTTATGCTGAATCGCAAAAATGGTCGTTGCATGCATTTGCATATCCACAATAAGTCACTCCTCTTTTTTTATGCTCTTGGATGAGCATTCATATAAGTATTTCGAAGATGTTCTTTCGTAACATGTGTATAAACTTGTGTAGATGATAAAGAAGAATGTCCGAGCAATTCTTGCACCGTACGCAAATCAGCGCCATTATTCAACAAATGTGTGGCGAATGTGTGCCGCAACATATGTGGATAAATAACACCATGCATATTGGCCTTCTTTATCATTTCATTAAGTATAAAACGAACACCACGTGCCGTGAGTTCCCCACCACGTAAATTGACAAATACGTGTGAATGCTCTGTTTTTACGAGTTTTGCTCGCGTTTCAGTTATGTAGCGTTGAAGCGCTTCATGCGCATAATGTCCAAATGGAACGTAACGTTCTTTTCGACCTTTCCCCATGACACGTATGATATCGAGTGTAAAATCTATGTCTTGCAAACGTAAAGATGTTAGTTCACTCACTCGTATGCCGGTTGCATATAATAACTCTAACAAAGCCATATTTCGGATTGACTGATGGTCATCCCCCTCCGAAGCGGCAAAGAGTGTTGTTAATTCTTCTTCATAAAAGAATCGAGGCAAGCGACTTTCTTTTTTAGGGTGATAAAGCGCTTGGAAAGCGGCATCATCTAATTCAAATTCTTTATTTAAAAAGCGAAAGAACGAACGAATCGCTGAAATTTTCCGCGAAATCGTAGCACGTGCTTTCTGTTCGTTATAAAGTTGTGTGACGAATAATCGAGCATGTACATATTCAACATCTTCTAATCTAGATACCCCTTCCCGCTGTAAAAACGCAAAAAATTGCTGTAAATCTTTTTCGTAATTACTCGCGGTCAATGGTGAATAATTTTTCTCTAATTTTATATACGTCATAAAAGATGTTAATGCTTGTTCTTTAATCAAATCCATTTCAGAACACCTCTCTCCTGTTCGTCTATAGTTATTCTCGCACGGATGATGCGATTTATAAAGCAAGACGCTCTTGAAAAACGTAGATTGTAATTATTTTCTGTCAATTCAACAAAGAATCCTTAAAATTTCGTTATAAGATTCAGATAAAAGAGTTTGTGTGTTCATCAAAAAAGCCCTTAAAAGTATAACAACTTTAAAGGGCTAAGGCAACTTTATTTATAAAATGTCTTGTTCCGTGTAATAGAAACCATTTGCTTGATTATAATTCTGTTTTTTCTTGGAAGTTTTTCAACGCTTCTAAAGCGCGAGCCGCATGGCGTTCCCCACGTTCTTGTTTCGATTTAATTCGCTCGCCTAAGTCTGGGAATAAACCAAAGTTTACATTCATCGGTTGGAAATGTTTTGCATCTGCTTCTGTAATATAACGAGCCATACTCCCAAGTGCTGTTTCTTTCGGGAAAATAACTGGTTGTTGTTCAAGTGCTAAATGCGCTGCGTTAATTCCGGCAACTAAACCTGCACCTGCTGATTCAACATATCCTTCTACACCTGTCATTTGACCTGCGAAAAATAATGTTGGTTTCGCTTTTAATTGATACGTTGGTGACAATACTTTCGGAGAGTTAATAAACGTATTACGATGCATCACGCCGTAGCGTACAATTTCCACATTTTCTAAACCTGGAATCATGCGGAATACACGTTTTTGTTCGCCCCATTTTAAATGCGTTTGGAAACCCACGATGTTGTAAAGTGTTCCTGCCGCATCATCTTGACGAAGTTGCACGACAGCGTATGGACGTTTATCCGTCTTCGGATCTTCTAAACCAACTGGCTTCATCGGACCGAATAACATCGTTTTCTCCCCGCGTTCTGCCATTACTTCAATCGGCATACAGCCTTCAAAATATTTTTCTTTCTCAAATTCTTTTAAAGGTGCTTTTTCTGCTGTAATCAGTGCGTCACGGAATGCTTCAAATTCTTCTTGGTTCATCGGACAGTTTAAGTAAGCCGCTTCCCCTTTATCATAACGTGATTTCAAATAAACTTTATCCATATCGATCGTATCTTTTTCGATAATTGGTGCTGCTGCATCGTAAAAGTATAAATAATCTTGACCCGTAATGTCACGTACTTTTTCAGCTAATGCTGGAGAAGTTAGAGGACCTGTCGCAATAATTGTGATACCTTCAGGAATTTCTGTTACTTCTTCATTAATTACTTCTACGTTCGGATGATTTTTAACTTTTTCAGTAATGTAGCCCGAAAATTCGTGACGGTCTACCGCAAGGGCACCACCAGCTGGAACGGAACAATGGTCTGCAGCTTCAATAATAACAGAATCTAATTGACGCATTTCTTCTTTAATTACGCCAACAGCATTTGTTAAATTATTTGCACGTAAAGAGTTTGAACAAACTAATTCGGCAAATTTATCTGTATGGTGAGCGGGTGTTTGTTTCACAGGGCGCATTTCGAATAGACGTACTTTCACGCCACGCTTAGCGATTTGCCAAGCAGCCTCACTTCCTGCAAGACCTGCTCCAATTACATTTACGATTGGTGTCATGTTGTGTTACCTACTTTCATTCATCATTTGCGTTTTTTCGCAATCTAAAACTCATTTTAACAGTTGAAGCATTAAAAAACCACCGTATTTTAACGCAAAAAAAACTAGCACAACAATCAATTGTGCTAGTTCCTTAAAGTTATTTCTCAACGACCTCTTCTTTATAGTCGCATTCCGTACATTGAACTTGTGTTCCTTTTTTAACTTTTTTCTCAACGAGTAAATGATCGCCTTTCGGACATTTACGCGCAATCGGTTTGTCCCAAGAAACAAAATCACATTCTGGATAACGATTACAGCCGTAGAATACTCGTTTCGTTTTACTTTTACGTTCAACGATTTCGCCTTCGTGACACGTCGGACATTTCACGCCGATTTCTTTCACGATGGCTTTCGTATTACGACATTCCGGGAAATTACTACAAGCCATAAATTTACCGTAACGACCAAGTTTATAAACCATCGGATGACCACACAATTCACAATCTTCGCCTGCTGGTTCATCTTTAATTTCAACTTTCTCCATCGCTACTTCTGCATGGCGTAAACTTTTCTCAAAGTCTTGATAAAATGCATCGATAATTTCGACCCATTTCGTATTCCCTTCCTCTACGCTGTCCAAATCTTTTTCCATTTTCGCTGTAAATTCAATGTTAATAATTTCAGGGAAAAATTCATTTACAAGAGAATGAACAATTTCGCCGAGTTCCGTCGGTACGAAACGTTTCGTTTCAAGCGTAACATATCCACGTTTTTGAATCGTATCAAGTGTTGGCGCATATGTTGATGGACGACCTATACCTAGTTCTTCAAGCGTTTTTACTAAACGTGCTTCTGAGAAACGTGGTGGTGGCTGTGTGAAATGTTGTTTCGGTTCGATTTCTAGACTCTTCACAACATCGCCTTCTTGCATTGGTGGCAATAACTTGTCTTTTGATTTATCTTCTTTCGAATCGTCATTTCCTTCAATATATACTTTCATAAACCCAGGGAATTTCACATGTGAGCCCGTTGCACGGAACATCACCTCACCATTTACTAAATCAGATGTAACCGTATCTAAAACAGCAGGTGCCATTTGACTTGCGATGAATCGTTCCCAAATCAAACGATATAAACGCAGTTGGTCACGCGCTAAAATCGCTTTTAACTGATCTGGATGACGCATTGTTGAAGTCGGACGAATCGCTTCATGCGCATCTTGTGCTTTTTCTGATTTTTTCGCTTGTTGCGTAACTGGTGTCGTATACTCTTCACCGTACGTTTCTTGAATGTATGTGTATGCTTCTTTTTTAGCTGTTTCAGATATACGTGTTGAATCGGTACGCATATACGTAATTAAACCGGTAATGCCTTCTTTTTTACCAAGGTCGATTCCTTCGTAAAGTTGTTGAGCAAGCATCATCGTTTTCTTCGCACGGAAATTTAGTTTTCGTGCTGCTTCTTGTTGTAAAGAAGATGTTGTAAACGCTGCTGCTGCATTTCGTTTACGTTCTCTTTTTACAACTTTCGCTACATTAAATTCTTCACCTTTGATTTGTTTTAAAATTTCTTGAACTTCTGCCTCTGTTGATAGTTTAACTTTATCTTTTCCTACACCGTAAAATAGCGCATCGAATGATTTACTACTTTTTTCGAATTGACCGTCAATTGTCCAATATTCTTCGGGTTGGAATTTTTTAATTTCATTTTCACGGTCGATAATTAAGCGTAGTGCAATCGATTGCACACGACCTGCAGAAAGACCTTTTTTGACTTTCTTCCATAGTAATGGACTAATGTTATAACCAACAAGTCTATCTAAAATACGACGCGCTTGCTGTGCATCGACTAAATCCATATCGATTGGTCTTGGATGTTTGAAAGATTCTTTAATAGCATCTTTCGTAATCTCATTGAAAACCACGCGACAATTCGATTCTTTATCGATGTTTAATGCTGTAGCCAAATGCCATGCAATCGCTTCCCCTTCGCGGTCTGGATCGGCTGCGAGAAAGACTTTTTTCGCTTTTTTCGCTGCATTTTTTAAATCTTGTAAAACGGGACCCTTACCACGAATTGTAATGTATTTCGGTTCATAGTTATTTTCTGTGTCAATCCCCGTTTGACTGCGAGGAAGATCCCGAACGTGTCCAATTGAAGCCTTCACTTTATATTTTTTCCCTAAATATCGCTCGATTGTTTTTGCTTTTGCGGGCGATTCTACGATTACTAAATAATCTGCCATGTTGGTTCCCCCTTATGAGAGGTGAAGTTTTAAAATTGAAAACAAATACCTGTTGCAAAATGTATAACAGAAATTCAAGTTTTGCAACCATTTTTCATTTCGATTTTAAAATTATGCGCTAATTCTTCCACAATTTGAGAGCCATTCCATACTAATCTAGCACCATCTGACGCCAATTCATGGGGTAATTCAGATAAGGAAGAAAAAATATTTCCTGGAACGACAAAAATTTCCCTTCCGTGAGAAATGGCATAGTCGACAGTGGAACGTGTTCCGCTCTTTTTTTCTGCCTCTGTCACGATCACCCCTTGACTCAACCCACTAATAATTCGATTGCGCATCGGAAATCGCCAACGAGCTGGAGAAACGTAAGGTGGGTATTCTGTCACAACGAGTTGTTCAGCAACCAACTTGTCGTACAAACCGCGATGTTCACTCGGATACAAATGATCGAACCCATGCCCTAAAACCGCCACAGTCCCCCCTTTTAAAAGTATTGTCGCTTCATGAGCCATTTTGTCGGCTCCCTTCGCCAAACCGCTCACAACCCTAAAATTTTCCTTTAAAAGTGGTGGCAGTAGTACTTTTACGATGTTAGACGTATAAGCAGAAGCTTTTCGAGAACCAACAATCGCAATTTTCTTCTCATCATGCAACAACCTTTTATCACCTTTTGAATACAAAACGACAGGTGGATCGTACGTTTGCGACAATAAAGCTGGATAATCTTCATCTAAAATTGTCGTCACTTCAATGCCTTTCATTGCGTAATAGGCAATAAAGTCTTTCTCTGCATTTTTTTTGAAGAAAGGAATGGATTAATGTACAGGTCTTTTCAGAAATATGAAGCACTTGC
>NZ_HE611064.1:513269-791404 GCF_000285595.1 Kurthia senegalensis
ACTCGGAAGAAGTTCTAGGAGAGGCATATTCGTAAAAAGTATCGCGAGTTTTGATAGTGGTACAGGATGAATATAATGGAGGGCTAATAACATATTACGTCGTTTCAAATCGTTCATTTTTAACTTCCCTTCTATATAAAAAAGATGTAGCAAGTTCTGCTACATCTCATCATACATAATTTGTAATTATTTTCCAAATTAAACGTTTTGTTTCTCTGCATGCGTTTTCACTTGGTCATAAATACCACGTTCTTTTACGACTTCAATAAACGTATCTCCGATTGTTGAAGGCGTTGGTGCAACATGAATACCTGCTGCATTTAAAGCCGCAATTTTATCTTCCGCCGTTCCTTTACCACCTGAAATAATCGCACCAGCATGACCCATACGTTTTCCTGGAGGTGCTGTTTGACCAGCGATGAATGCAACGACCGGTTTCGTCATATGATTTTTCACATATTCTGCCGCTTCTTCTTCTGCTGTACCGCCAATTTCACCAATCATCACAACGCCTAGTGTTTCTGGATCTGCTTCAAATTCTTTTAGGACATCGATAAAGTTCGTACCGTTTACTGGGTCTCCACCAATACCAACAGCTGTCGTTTGACCGATACCTGCTGCTGTTAATTGATGTACCGCTTCATATGTTAATGTACCTGAGCGAGAAACGACGCCGACGTGACCTTTCGTATGGATGTATCCTGGCATAATACCAATTTTACACTCATCTGCCGTAATGACACCTGGACAGTTTGGTCCGATTAAACGGGTTTTCTTACCTTCCATATAACGTTTCACACGTACCATATCAAGTACTGGAATGTGCTCTGTAATACAAATAACCATATCAAGTTCCGCTTCAACCGCTTCTAAAATCGAATCTGCAGCAAAACGAGCGGGTACGTAAATAACCGATACGTTACAACCTGTTGCATCTACAGCATCTTTAACTGTATTAAATACGGGTACACCCTCAGCCTCTGTACCACCTTTACCTGGTGTAACACCAGCTACAATTTTCGTACCGTATTCTAACATTTGCTTCGTATGGAAAAGTGCAGTAGAACCTGTAATTCCTTGAACTAACACTTTCGTATCTTTATTAATGAAAATACTCATGTAAACCCACCCTTTCTTATCCTACACACTCAACGATTTTTTGTGCGCCATCAGCTAAAGAAGAAGCTGCCGTAATGTTCAAACCAGATGTACGTAAAATTTCTTTACCTAAGTCGACATTCGTTCCTTCTAAACGAACGACTAACGGAACTGTTAAACCGAGTTCAGCCGCAGCTGCAACGACACCTTCAGCGATAATATCACACTTCATGATGCCACCAAAAATATTGACGAAAATGCCTTTTACGTGTTCATCTGAAAGGATAATTTTAAATGCTTCTTTTACTTTTTCGGCCGTTGCGCTACCACCAACGTCTAAAAAGTTTGCTGGACTACCGCCGTAGTATCCAATCGTATCCATCGTTGCCATCGCAAGGCCTGCACCATTTACGAGACAGCCGATTGAACCGTCTAGTGGAATGTAGCTTAAATCATGCTTAGATGCTTCAATTTCTTTCGGATCTTCTTCTTCGTAATCTCTTAATTCGATAACGTCTGGATGACGATATAGACCATTGCCATCGAAGTTGAATTTCGCATCTAACGCGACGACTTCACCTTCTTTTGTCACAACGAGAGGATTAATTTCCACGATTGATGCATCTTTCTCGATAAACGTCTCATATAAACCTTGGAACAAGGCTGCAGCTTTATTTATCAAATTATTCGGAATATTAATATTAAATGCAAGACGTCTCGCTTGGAATCCAGTTAAACCAACGATTGGATCAATTACTTCTGTGAAAATTTTCTCTGGCGTTTCCTCAGCGACTTCTTCAATATTCATGCCGCCTTCTTCAGACCCCATTAACGTCACGCGTGATGTCGCGCGGTCTACGAGTAAACTAACGTAGTATTCTTTTTCAATATTAGAGCCTTCCTCTATGTAAAGGCGTTTAATTTCTTTTCCTTCTGGACCTGTTTGATGTGTCACCAATACTTTTCCTAGAAGTTCTTTTGCATAGGCTTCTACTTCGTCTACACTACGCGCAATTTTAACACCGCCCGCTTTACCACGCCCCCCAGCGTGAATTTGTGCTTTTACGACAATTACTTCAGTACCTAACTCTTTTGCTGCTTTGACTGCTTCCTTCGGTGAGAATGCAACAAAACCCTTCGGTACCTTTACCCCATTTTGACGAAGAATTTCTTTCCCTTGATACTCATGGATATTCATGAAACTTCCTCCCATCTCTTTATACAACTTGTTTGTACTTCTATATTGTAATAAAAATATTCTGACATGTCTATGCTTTATATTACAATATCTTTTATATTCGTTATAAATTTCTTCTTTAGACACAAAATCCGCTAGATTTCGCACGTTGAAATCTAGCGGATTTATTTCTTAAATGTATCATACGTTTTATCTAATCGGTAAATAAAGGCAAAAACTTCTGCCACTGCTTGGTACAATTCTTCCGGAATCGATTGATTCAAATCCAATTGACCTAATAATTGAACGAGTGAAGGATCTTCTTGTATTGGTACGTCATGAAGCTTCGCTTGTTCCAATATGTTTTCGGCAATTTTGCCTTTCCCTTTCGCAATCACTTTAGGTGCCGCGTTACTCGCAGGATTAAACTGAAGTGCGACGGCTTCTTGTCTTTTTTCTTGTTCCGTCATATGCGTAAATCTACGCCTCCTTGACCGTCTGAATTTGTTGCATGAAGCGTTGGTGTGACGACATTTTTCTCTCGTTCATACGGCTTTAATGCTACACCAGACAGCTGGTATTGATGCGCTTCTAATCCCTTGCTTAAAGTCACTTTCAACGGTTCTATTAAAGGCGCTAGTTGCTCATTTTCATTGTAAATTGTAACGTTTACGACACGACTTTGCACGTGCATGTCGATAATCGTTTCTTTCAACGCACCTAAATTTAAATAAAACATAACACGCGCATAATCGGCATCAATTTTCCCGTTTTCTTTCATCGTCCCATTCCATTGCAAAGTCGCATCTGTTTTCTTACCGAAAAACTCTAATGGGACTTGCATAATCAACTGATGCTGCGGACCATTTTCTCCAGATAAATAATGCATGCCGTTCATTCTTGCAACGAGTTGTTCTGCAGCATGTTTCGTCGTCACATTTCCACTTTCATCTTGCAAAAGAGCCATTAATTGCGGTTTCAGCTGTTGCTGTAATTGGTCTTTATCGGTTAACTTATTCGCTAAATCTGCTTCATAATTTAACCCTAAACTTTGCAGTGTATGGCGTAAAATCGACTCAAATGCTTTTCCGTTTGCTTGCTGTTCCAGTTGTCCTTCTGCCTGTTGTAATAATTGTTGTACTATAACATTCGAGCTTTTTGCCGCTTCATACGTTAATTTCTGCAAGACATCATCCATTTGTTGCGGTGCAACACCTAAAAGTTGTAATGTATTTAACTTCGCAGACTGCTGTTCATTCCCTGTCTGAAATGCTTGTTTCCCCGTATGTTCTCCGTAAAATTGCAGGAGCTGTTGTTGTACACCTTTCAACGTTTGTTGAATCGTTTCACTAGAAGCTGAATTCGCCATAAGCGGCTGCATTTGAGATAAGATTTCTTGTTTTTGTGCCGTCGTTAACTGTGGATCTTGTTGAACGGTTACTTGAAAATTTTGAAGCTGTTGCGAACTTGGGTTTTTCCCTTGTACGAGCCCACTCAATGCTTGCGCAACCGTTTGTGGCACCGCCGTCGAAAGTGCCGATGTCGTCGCTTTCGTTAATGCGTTCATAAACTTCGCTGTCGAGGAAAGTTGTACACGTGCCAAATCCGCTAACAACGATTCTTTTGCAGTCGCCATTAACCCTGTATGGTTCAAGATAGCTTGTTGCATTTGTTGTTGTGCTTGTTTATTCGATGGGTTATTTTGAAGCTGTTGCAAACTTTGTTGTACAGTGAGCGACGGACTCGCATCAGTTTTTCTTGAAGCGTTCGCAACGTAGTTCATAAGATTCGCATTTTGAGGTAACACATTCGCTTCTTTTAAAAGACCGAGTATCGTTTGTTTCATCGAAGCCGATGTCGTCGCATCATTTAAAGCACGCATACTATTCCCTAAAATCGCCGCACCACTTTCTAAAGCGAGTGGCTTTTGTAATTGCATTAAGTTGTTTAATAACGTTTGTTTCAAACTAGCTGACAACGTCACATCTTGCTGAATCGCTTGCTGTAAGTTTTGCAAACTATTTTGGAACCCCGTTTTTGCATTTCCTTGAACGATTGCTTGTAGTGAAGACTCATTCATCGGTAATTTTAATTGAATTACTTTTTCCATCGCCGCGAGCGCTTGCTCTCTCGGAACATTGGTCGTTTTCAACACTTGTTCAGCTTGTATTAATTGCTCTTTCGACATCGGTACGTCATTTTTCAAAAAGTGTTGTACGATTTGACGCATTTCTTTAGAATCTGGCAAATTCATATTCGTCATTAGTTGTTGCACTTGTTGTGCCGCTGATTGTGACGTAATAGGTCCTGAGACAACTTTTAAACTTAAATCAGGTGAAGTGGATGAAATTTGAAAGAAATGTGCGTCACCGGCCTTTAAAGGTGTTTCAAGGCGTGCCATCATTTTTTGATTTCCTACTTGCACCTCTGCCATTTGGTCTGGAAACAGTTTCTTAATCGTCCCATGCATAATTTGCCCTTCTTTTAATACCACACTTTGTAAAACGTTTGTTTGCTGTGCTTGCTGTACGTTTACACCTGATAAGTTCATCCAATCATCCTTTCTGAATCATCGTTTTAATCGGTTCAAACGTTTTACGATGAATCGGTGTTACTCCTAAATGTTGTAACGCTTCTAAATGTTGTTTCGTCCCGTATCCTGCATGTTGCCCAAATCCGTAACCTGGATATTTTTCATCCATTTGCTCCATGTAATGATCCCGTGCTGTTTTCGCTAAAATCGAAGCTGCTGCAATCGCTAAACTCTTCGCATCCCCTTTAATAATGGAGCTTTGAGGTTGTTCAATATCGAGCTTCATCGCATCCGCTAATACGTAATCTGGCTTCACTTTCAACGACTCAATCGACGCTTTCATAGATAAGCGTGTCGCTTCGTAAATATTCACTTCGTCAATGACTTCAGCAGATTGGAAATGAATCGCTGTCGCAATCGCTGTTTCATTAATTTTCGCAATAAAATATTCTCGTTTTTCTTTTGAAAGTTGCTTCGAATCATTCAATCCAACGAGATGTTCACACGCATCGTTCGGTAAAATGACAGCCGCTGTTACGACGGGCCCTGCTAACGGTCCACGACCTGCTTCATCTGTACCGGCTACGTGGCTCGTTGCGTCTACGCGGTACGATGCATCAAAGGCTAGTTTCTCTTCATGTTCGCGTTGTAAATTGTCTCGTTTTTGCTTCGCACGATGCCATGTTTTCAATGCATTTTGCACCCCTGCACGTTCATCTTTTTTTAATTCTTCCATCCATGGTTGCCACAAAAGTTCTTCCGCTAATCGTTGTTTAATTTCTTTAATTGTTGTCATCATCTATACCTCATTTTATCGGTCAATTATGCCGTTTTTTAATGAAAAAAAGCCGACAATGCATGATCGCATTGTCGGTAAATTAAAAACTACTCAAAATCCTCTACGAAATCGAATGTTAGTTTGCCTAAATGTTCATTTCGGATATCACGTACAATTAGTTCTGAAATCATTTCGTAATCAACTTCGCCACCGGAAGATTTCATATGACGTAAACGTCCAATATGGTCAAATGTACCAACGATTGGATCTGTTAATCCTTCAATTTGATAGCGTTCGTGTAAGCGTTTTGGATAATACTCTTCTAAAAATTGCAGTCCGAAAATAGCTAGATCATCCATATTCATAATGGCATCTTTAATTGCACCTGTTACAGCTAATTTATACCCGACACGTGGGTCCTCAAATTTAGGCCATAAAATTCCTGGCGTATCAAGAAGTTCTAACTGTTTCCCTACTTTAATCCATTGTTGAGAACGTGTAACCCCTGGCATATTCCCTGTACGTGCGATATTTTTCTTCGCTAAACGGTTAATCATCGTTGATTTCCCAACGTTCGGAATTCCGACAATCATCGCGCGAATTGCACGAGGCTTTAAGCCTTTGCTACGCATACGCTCCCATTTTTCAGCAAGTACTTCTTCCGCTGCTTTCGTTACGCGTTTCAATCCCTTTGAATCGAGTGAGTTCACTGCTATTGCACGGTGTCCTTTTGATTCAAAATACGCAATCCATTTTTTCGTTTGTACTTCATCCGCCATATCCGCTTTGTTTAAAATTAATAAGCGGTTTTTTTGATGAATAATTTCGTCTAACATTGGGTTTCTTGATGACATCGGTAAGCGTGCGTCAATTAATTCAAAAACAATATCGACAAGTTTCAGATTTTCTGTTACTTGACGACGCGCTTTCGCCATATGTCCTGGGAACCATTGAATCGTCATATTTTTTCTCTCCTTATTGAACTGTTCCAAATTGGTCGATTGGCCAAAAAACAATCTTCGCCTTACCGACGAATTGCTCTTCTTCAATCAATCCAATGTAACGGCTATCTTTACTATTACGACGATTATCGCCCATAACGAAATAATAGCCTGCTGGAATCTTTTTATAATTCGTATATTCTTCTAAAGTAAAATCTTCTGTTAACGTGCCACCATCTACGATTTCACGTTTATAAGCGGTTAAATACGGCTCAGCTACTTTTTGGTCGTTAATGTACAACTGATCGTTTTTATAAGCGAGCGTATCACCCGGCAATCCGATGACGCGTTTTATATAATCTTTCTTTTCAGGTGCATGAAATACGACGATATCAAAACGATGAATGCCACCCAATTTATTGACGATCATTCGCTCGCCATTTTGAAGCGTTGGCATCATCGATTCGCCATCAACGACAATGGGTGTAAAAAAACAAAACGAATAATAACGGCTAAGAAAAAAGCAATTGCTAGGGCTTTAATCCATTCAAATAACTCACTTTTTTCTTTTTTCTGTTCTTTTTTCACCATCTCGTTCGCCCCCTTAGTAAATACACTACTTATTGTACCTTATATTGGCTTTTAGACACAAAGTTTACTTAAAGGTGTCGTAGACATGAAAAAAGTGTAGAGCAAACGCTCTACACTTCCTTCTTGCTTGTGAAAAGAAATTAACGAATTTCTTTGATACGAGCAGCTTTACCACGTAAGTTACGTAGGTAGTATAATTTAGCACGACGTACTTTACCACGACGAGTAACTTTAAGTGATGCAATTTTTGGTGTGTTTACTGGGAATGTACGTTCAACGCCTACACCGTAAGAGATTTTACGAACAGTGAAAGTTTCGCTGATACCGCCACCACGACGTTTGATAACAACACCTTCGAATTTTTGGATACGTTCGCGAGTACCTTCGACAACTTTAACGTCGATAGATACAGTATCACCAGCACGGAAAGTTGGGATATCAGTACGTAATTGTTCTTTTGTAATTTCTGCAATAATGTTTGACATGTTTATGTTCTCCTTTGACAGATGCTCTTATAGGTCACTTAATGGTTGCTACAGCGGAACACCGTAATACGGCATCTCTTTTAGAAATGCACTTTAAATATTAGCATAGTCATGCTCATGTGGCAAGACTCTTTCCTTGTCGCCTCTATTATTTTTTATAACCAATTGAACGTAAATACGTTAATTGCTGATCGTTTAATTCAATATGCTCCAATAAATCTGGACGGCGTTCAAATGTGCGTTTTAAAGACTGCTCATCGCGCCACTCAGCGATTTTTGCATGATTACCAGACATTAATACGTCTGGCACTTTCATGCCTCTAAAATCCGCTGGACGCGTATAGTGAGGATGCTCTAATAAGCCTGTTGAAAATGAATCATTAATGTGTGAATCTTCTTGTCCAAGTACACCTGGAATTAGACGAACAACACTATCGATTACCGTCATAGCAGCAAGTTCGCCACCTGTTAACACGAAGTCCCCAATTGAAATTTCATCGGTTACTAAATGTTCACGAATACGTTCATCATAACCTTCATAATGACCACATAAGAAAATCAAATCTTCCTCTTGAGAAAGTTCTTCTGCTTTTTGTTGCGTATAACGTTCTCCTTGTGGACACATTAAAATAATACGTGGTTTTTTTCCTTCTTCTTGTAATGCTTCTACTGCATTAAAAAGAGGTTCCGGTTTTAACACCATTCCTGCACCGCCACCATATGGATAATCATCCACTTGGTTATGTTTGTTATTTGAAAATGCACGGAAATCCGTTACATCGAAATGAACAGCCCCTTTATCTTGAGCCTTTTTCATAATAGATGAACCGAATACGCCTTCAAACATGTCTGGGAACAATGACAGCACTTGAATATTCATCATGATAATAAACCTTCCATCAATTCAATTGTGACGCGTTTGTTTTCAACGTCGATTTCTTTAATTACTTCATAAATAACGGGTAAGTAATGCTCTTTACCGTCTACCCCTTTGACAGTCCAAACATCGTTTGCGCCTGTTTCAAAGATTTCTTTAATTTTACCGATTTCATTGCCTTCTTCGTCAAATACGTCACAGCCAACGATTTCATGGTAGTAAAATTCATCTTCTTCAAGTTCAGCTAAATAGTTTTCATTTACTTTTAGCACACTGCCTTTGAATTGTTCAACATCGTTAATGTTTGGATAGCCTTCAAAAGATAATAAAATAAAGTTTTTATGTTTACGCGCTGTTTTAATAACAACGAGTGTCGGATGCTTCGCTCCAGGAGCAAAGATTCCTAGTTTCGTTCCGATTTCATAACGATCTTCTGGAAAGTCCGTTTGTGAAATGACACGTACTTCACCACGAATACCGTGTGTGTTTACGATTTTACCTACATTGTACCAATTCATTTATTTACACCTCTTTTTTCGTATATACAACAAAAAAGGAAGGAACTAATGCTCCCTCCTTTTTCGCTAATCTATGATTTCGACGTATGTCTTCTTCATCTGGTGGCTGCTCGCAGCAGAATAAACAATTGTTCGTATTGCTTTCGCAACACTCCCTTGTTTACCTATAACTTTACCGATATCTTTTGGATTAACAGCAAGTTTATAAACGATGCGATGTTCAGATTCTTCCACCATAACGTGAATATCGTCTGGAAAATCGACTAACGGTTTCACAATTGTTGTAATCAGTTGTTTCACATTGCCACCCCCGATTATTTAAAGGTAAAATTATTTACCTAATTTTGATTCATGGAATTTAGCCATGATACCTTGTTTTGAGAACAAGTTACGAACAGTATCAGATGGTTTAGCACCTTGAGCTAACCAAGCTAATGCTTTTTCTTCGTCAATTTTAACTTCTTCAGGAGAAGTTAATGGATTGAATGTACCGATTGTTTCGATAGAACGACCGTCACGTGGAGAACGTGAGTCAGCTACTACGACACGGTAGAAAGGAGCTTTTCTAGCACCCATACGTTTTAAGCGAATTTTTACTGCCATTTTTCTTTGCACCTCCGAATAAGTTTCACACAAGATAGTATAATATCAAGCTTTCGATTGTTTGTAAAGTGTTTTTTCTTAACACAGGTAATTTTACAGGATATTTCATAAGATTTCAAGTGTTTGTAAAGTATTTTTTCTTAACAAGTAAAAATACGTCACAATCCCTATTTTTCACTCATTAAATCGAGCAAAAACTACATCTTAAATAATGAATCCATGCCTGGTAACTTGAATTTTTTCTTCTTAGAAGATGATGTAAGACCTGTCATCTGTTTCATCATTTTCTTCATTTCGTCAAACTGTTTAATTAAACGGTTCACTTCTTGAACAGAACGACCTGATCCTTTTGAAATACGTTTACGACGACTCGCATTAATGATTTCTGGATTCGTACGTTCTGCCACCGTCATCGATTGAATGATTGCTTCGATATGATTAATTTGTTTATCATCGAAGTTCATTTTATCGAGACCTTTCATTTTATTCATACCTGGAATCATTTTAATGATGTCTTCTAATGGACCCATTTTTTTCACTTGGCTCATTTGATCTAAGAAATCGTCAAACGTGAAACTTTGCGTTTTGAATTTTTCTTCTAATTCTTTTGCCTTCTCTTGATCGACTGTCGCTTGCGCTTTTTCAATCAATGTTAATACGTCACCCATACCTAAAATACGTTGTGCCATACGTTCTGGATGGAATGGCTCTAACGCATCCATCTTCTCACCCATACCGACAAATTTAATTGGTTTTTCTGTTACTGAGCGGATTGATAGTGCCGCACCACCACGTGTATCACCGTCTAATTTCGTTAATACGACGCCCGTAATGCCTACCGCTTCATTAAAGCTTTCTGCTACGTTCACAGCATCTTGACCTGTCATCGCATCGACGACTAAAAATACTTCGTCCGGTTCTTTAATTGCACGAATATCTTTCAATTCTTGCATTAATGTTTCATCAATATGCAAACGACCTGCCGTATCAATAATGACAACGTCGTGATGTTCTTCTTTTGCAAATTCAATTGCTTCACGCGCGATTTCTACTGGTGAAACGTCCGTCCCTTTTTCAAATACAGGAATCGACAATTGGTTTCCTAATGTTTGCAATTGTTTAACTGCTGCTGGTCGATACACATCGGCTGCAACGAGCAATGGTTTTTTGTTGTACTTTTTACGTAAAACGTTCGCAAGTTTCCCTGTAGTCGTCGTTTTACCAGCACCTTGTAAACCGACCATCATAATAACCGTTGGTGGTCTCGTTGAAAATTTAACCGGTGATTGTTCACCACCCATTAAATTCGTTAATTCGTCTTGAACGATTTTAATAATTTGTTGTCCTGGTGTTAAACTTTGCATAACATCTGAACCAACAGCACGTTCACTTACTGATTTTACAAATTTTTTAATAACTTTTAAGTTAACATCGGCTTCAATTAAAGCGAAACGAACTTCACGCATCATAACTTTAACGTCTTGTTCGGTAACTTTCCCTTTTCCTTTAATTTTGGCAATCGTACTTTGGAGTCTTTCTGATAAGCCTTCAAATGCCATAGTGGTCGCCCCCTAATCCCATTGTTTCAATTGTTCAATATAACGCATAACTTCTTCTCTTGAAGAATCTGCATCAATAGCTGTCGTTAAATCGGCAACAATTTGCTGTCTGTTTTTAAACTTAGATAAAAGCTGAAGTTTTTCCTCGTATTCTTCAAGCATCGCCTCTGTACGACGAATATTGTCATATACAGCTTGACGAGATACTCCATAGGATTCAGCAATTTCACCTAGTGATAAATCATCTAAATAATACAGTTGCATATAACTACGTTGCTTTTCTGTCAAAAGCGCTTGATAAAAATCAAAGAGAAAGTTCATACGTGTTGTCTTTTCAAGTAACATACATAACCTCTCCTTTACATACATATTCCAACGTATCATATAAGAAAATCACTCATTCTGTCAAGGTAAACCCCTTGTCTTATGAGGGTTTATACGCTTTAAAAATGGTGCGAACCACGTCGTGTAATCGACGATTTTTTTACAAAAAAACCTGAAATCCATATGCAGTGATTTCAGGTTTTTTATAAAAGAGCGATGCATTATTTATCGTCTAAGTCTTTTAATTGATCATCTAACGTGTCTGCAAACAATCCGTATACGTATCGTTCTGCATCAAACGGTTGTAAATCATCCATTTGTTCACCTAGACCGACAAATTTCACAGGAATGTGTAATTGATTGCGAATAGCTAAAACGATTCCGCCTTTTGCTGTTCCGTCTAATTTCGTTAACACGATTCCGGTTACTTTCGTCGCTTCTTTAAATGTCTTCGCTTGTACTAAAGCGTTTTGCCCTGTCGTTGCATCAAGCGCTAAAAGCACTTCATGCGGTGCACCAGGTACTTCGCGTTCAATGACACGGTGAACTTTTTCAAGCTCGTTCATTAAGTTTACTTTGTTTTGAAGACGACCTGCTGTATCACAAATCAAGACGTCGGCATGGCGGTTTTTCGCTGCGTTAATCGCATCGTACATTACCGCTGCTGGGTCTGAGCCTTCCGATTGTTTAACGACTTCCACACCGACGCGGTCGCCCCAAACTTGGAGTTGGTCAATCGCACCTGCACGGAACGTATCCCCTGCAGCGAGCATCACTTTTTTGCCTTCTTGTTCGAAGCGATGTGCTAGTTTACCGATTGTTGTCGTTTTACCAACACCGTTAACACCTACGAATAAAATAACTGTTAATTCACCTGCTGGTTGCATGTTCAATTCTGTAATATCTTTCTCACCTTGTTCGTAAATTTCAACAAGTTTTTCAGAAATCACTGCTTGAATGCCATCCGTTGTTTTAATGTTTTTACGCTTTACTTCCATTTCAAGTTCGTCAATTAGCTTCATAACCGTTTCAAAGCCAACATCGGCTTGTAATAACACTTCTTCTAATTCTTCAAAGAAATCTTCGTCTACTGTACGATAACGTGCAACGAGGTCATTTACTTTTGAAGCAAAAGAGTTACGTGTTTTTTCAAGACCGTGCTTGAATTTTTCTGTAATCGCTGCTGGTGAGAACCAAGATGTTTTTTTCTCTTCTGCTTGTGTTTCTTCAGCTTCGTCTTCAAGAGCCTCTTCTACTACAGCAGGAGAAGCTTGTTCAGTCGGCTTTGTAACGACCGATTCTGGAACATCTCCTTGTTCTTCTTTTCGTTCTTCTACTTGTTCTACAACTTCTTCTTGAAGTTCAGGTTGTTCTACTACTTGCTCTGTTTGCTCTGATGCGACTTGATCCTCTTCAGATTTCGTCACATCACCTTCTATTTCTTCTACTAAAGGGGCATCTTGTTGCTCATTTTCTTGTTCTTTCCCCATTAGCTTTTGTTTCATACGTTGTAAAAAGCCCATAGTTTGCTTGCTCCTTTTAGGAAATTTCTTGTTCTAATTTCACCGAAACGAGTTTAGAAACGCCCGATTCTTGCATCGTAATACCATACAAGACATCCGCGCCCTCCATCGTACCTTTACGGTGCGTAATAACGATGAACTGTGTATCATCACTAAATTTTTTCAAGTATTGGCTATAGCGTGCAACGTTTGCTTCATCGAGTGCCGCTTCTACTTCATCTAAAATACAAAATGGGACAGGACGTGTTTTTAAAATCGCGAATAACAATGCAATCGCTGTTAACGCACGCTCCCCACCTGATAATAAACTTAAGCTTTGTAACTTTTTGCCTGGTGGTTGTGCCACGATTTCGATGCCTGTTTCTAAAAGATTATCTGGTTCGAGAAGTAGTAAATCTGCTTTCCCACCACCGAATAGTTCACGGAATACTTCTTGGAAATGAACACGAACAGACGTAAAAGTTTCTTCGAATCGCGTCACCATTTCTTCATTCATTTCACGAATCGCTTCATGTAACGTATCTTTCGCCTCAAGAAGATCACTTCTTTGCGTAGATAAAAATTCATGGCGTTCTGACACATTTTTATATTCTTCAATCGCTAAGACGTTAACGTCCCCAAGTTCTTCAATGGATTGACGTAATAATTTCACTTTACGGCGCGCAACATCGATTTCGATATCGATTGCTTCTTCGAGTAAAGCTTCTTGGAACGTTAAATTGTACGCGTTCATCAATTGTTTTTCGTAATGTTGACGATTCGCATCTAAACGATTCATTTTTACATCTAAATCGCGAATCCCATTTAAAATACCTAAATGGATACGTTGTTCTTCTTTCAACGCTTGATCCGTTTCTTGAATAGCTCTTTGTGATACGCTACGTTGTTGTTTAGCATTTGCAATAGACGTTTGCAATACATCTCGACGTTGTTTCAACGTATCGATTTGTTTTACTAATTCGTTTTCAGAAAGCTTCTCGTCGCCATGATCAGACAATAACCAATCGCGTTCTTTCGTCTGGTCTGCCACGATTTTTTCAGCTTCTTCTAATTGCTTTTGTAAACTATCGACTTGTGTTTGCAAATGAATGACTTGCTCTGCTTTTACCGCTTGCGCAGCACGTTGATCTGCTAATTGACTTTGAAGTGCATCTTTTTCAGATACGCTCTTCACTTTCAATACAGTGAGCTGTTCAATTTGATCGTTCAGTTCAAGCAATTCTTTTTCCACTTCACCTAATCGCTTTTGAAGCTTTTCGCTTTCCGCAACGAGATGGTCTGCTTGTGACGTACCATCTTGGCGTTCTGTATCGACTAACATCACTTGTTGGTTGAGACGTTTCTCTGTTTCAGAGGCTGCTTTCAATTCAATTTCTAAACGATATTGAAGTTGTTTAGCATCTTCCCCTTCACTACGTAATTGCTCTACTTTCGCTTCGTGTTGACCGACTTGTTTTTCTAACGTTTTCACGACATTTTCTGCTTGTAAAATCGTTTGTTGCATGTTGTCTACATTTATGATTAATTGTTCTAATTCTGCTTTGCGGCTAAATACAGGATTCTGTTTATTCGTAGAACCACCTGTCATCGAACCACCCGCATTAACAACGTCCCCGTCAAGCGTCACGACACGGTAGCGATAGTGACATGCATTCGCAATCGCTTTCGCACCTTCCAACTCTTTCGCAATAATGACGTGACCTAATAAATTTTTCACGATAATTGAAAAGGCTGGATCCACTTCAACGAGTTGATCTGCTGTATTTATGTAGGCTGGATGCCCTTGTACTTTCGAGAGCATCTCAGCAGGTATAGAACGAGCTTTCATAATGTTTTTCGGTAAAAACGTTGCACGGCCGCCTTGATGTTGGCGTAAATATTGAATCGCCTTGCTCGCATGCTGATCCGTTTCCGTAATAATGTGCTGTGCTGTCGCACCTAAAGTCGTTTCAATTGCAGTCGCATATGGAGATGGTACTTGAATGACTTCCGCAACCGCTCCGTGAATGCCCGTAATACGGCTTTCATCACGCGCCTGTAAAATCATTTTAGGTCCTTTATAAAATCCTTCGAAATTAGAAGACATTTCAGCAAGTGTTTCTTTACGTCCTTGCATCGTTTTTAACTGATGATAGCCTTCGAAAAGCATTTCGCGTTTTCTTTGGTACTCATTGCGTGTTTTCTTCAATAGTTCTTGAGATTGTTTATAATCTGTCAAACGCACTTCTACATCGTCTGACACTTGTTGTAAGCGTGTTTCTAATTGATGCTTCGTTACTTGTGCCTCTTTTAATTGAACGCGCATCTCGCCCGACTCAGACGTTCTTTTCGTCGATTGAAGTCGTAATTGTTCTTTCTGTCTTTCCACGTACTTCCGATCATTTTTGAGCGTTGCTTGCTCATTCATACGATCGATGTATACGCTTTTCAACGATTCAATTTCTTTTTCAATTTCGTCTGTTGAACGGTCTAAGTTCGTCGACAAGTGCTTCACGGATGCTCGAATTTGTTTAAACTCTTCATTGCGCTCCGCTAATTGTTGTTCTTGAACGTGTTTTAATTCAATTAATTGCGCACATTTTTGCGTCGCATTTTCAATTGTTTTTTGGATTGTCGCTACTTGCGTCGACATATTTTGTCGTTTTTCTGCTAACAGTGCTTTACGTCCTTCAAAACGTTCTACATCTGAACTAACATCGACAAGTTCTGCTTGCTCAACGTCTAATTGATGATCGATTTGTTGCAATTGCTCTCTTAAATCGTTTAATTGTTGTTGTAGGTTTTCGGCAGCTACACGACGTGCATTTTCCTGTTCAGAAAGAGTACTTTTTTGCACGTTATGCTTTGTGAATGCCTCGTCCACTTCTTCAATATCATGAATTAATACCGCAATCTCGATGTCTGTCAATTCTTTCGTCATCGACACATAATCTTCGGCTTTCGCTGCTTGAATGCTCAGCGGCTCCATTCGTTCATCTAATTCATGTAAAATATCTAACACACGATTTAAATGATCATCTGTTTCGAACAATTTTTGTTCCGCTTTTTTACGACGTTTTTTATATTTTAAAACGCCTGCTGCTTCTTCAAAAATCGCACGACGGTCATCGGGCTTACTATTTAAAATTTCGTCCACTCGACCTTGAGAAATAATTGAAAAAGCTTCTTTCCCTAATCCTGAATCTAAAAATAAATCCGTAATATCTTTTAAACGGCACGTTTGTTTGTTTAAAAGAAATTCACTTTCTCCAGAACGGTATACACGACGAGAAACGCTTACCTCATTGTATGCAAGTGGCAAACGTTCGTCTTCGTTATCGAGGATTAATGTTACTTCTGCAAAGTTAAGCGGTTTGCGTGAATCACTTCCTGCAAAAATGACATCTTCCATTTTTGCACCACGTAGTGATTTCGCCGATTGTTCACCGAGCACCCAACGAATGGCGTCGATGACGTTACTTTTCCCACTACCATTTGGTCCGACAACAGCGGTTACGCCTTGTACAAAGTCAATACCAATACGGTCGGCAAAAGATTTGAACCCAATCACTTCAAGCCGTTTAAGGAACAATTGAATCCCCCCTAATTAATCTTTTTTATTCGTAAGTGTATGAATGGCAATTTGGGCGGCTTTTTGTTCAGCTTCTTTTTTTGATTTCCCATGACCTTCACTAATTACTACATCATTTAAAATAACTTGTGATACGAATGTACGTTTATGGGCTGGGCCATTTTCTTTTACAATCGCATATTGTAATGAACCTGAACTTGTTTGTTGGACAAGCTCTTGTAATTGGCTCTTGAAGTCCATTACATCTGAAAACATACCGAGCTCAACTTTCGGGAATACAACTTTACCCAAGAAGCCTACAACTGTTTCTAAACCTTGGTCTAAATATAAAGCACCGACAAATGCTTCAAAACAGTCCGCAAGTAATGCTGGACGTTCACGACCGCCTGTATTTTCTTCCCCTTTGCCTAGCAATACGAATTCGCCGAATTTCAATTCGTTCGCAAAAATAACAAGGGCTGGTTCACAAACGATTGCCGCACGCAATTTTGTCAATTGACCTTCCGTCATTTTAGGGAATTTAAGGAATAAAAACTTAGAAACAGTTAGCTCTAACACGGCATCGCCTAAAAACTCAAGACGTTCATTATCTTCATATTGTTTACGACGGTGTTCGTTCACGTATGAAGAGTGCGTAAATGCATTGTACAATACATTTTTATTCGTGAAATGTAAGCCTAAATTATTTTGTAATTCTTCAAATTTAGAACGAGCTTGTTCTGGTATTGCGCCATTTTTCTTTGATAGTTCTTCGATTTTCATCGTTTCATCAACCTTCTTAGTTTACTAAATTAGTACTCCATAGTAGTGTACCTTTTTATGCGTCAATGTGCAAAGTATAAAAACCACTACACCCTACTATAAAAACATTCTATTACCGCCTGAAAATAAAATAAAACCGCGCTCATAGCACGGTTTTAAGTAAAGAAACATTCCATTTGTTGCAACATTTCTATATTAAGTATAAAAACAGTTCAGCTTATTTGTTTAAAGCTGCTTCGATGAATTTTACTGCATCACCAACTGTTTGAATTTTTTCAGCTTCTTCGTCTGCAATTTGCATGTCGAATTCTTCTTCAAATTCCATTACTAATTCAACAACATCTAATGAATCAGCATCTAAATCATCACGGAATGAAGCTTCTGGTTTTACATCAGTTTCGTCAACACCTAAACGGTCAACGACAACTTTAGATACGCGTTCTAGTACTGTAGCCACAAAAAACACCTCCTCTCAATGAAAATGATCTGCGTCTTTTTCTAAATTAGTATAGCATCTTTCTAGAAAGACGAATAATGATAAATATCATGTTTTCATTACATGACCATGCCGCCATCGATATGCAACACTTGGCCTGTCATATAACGGCTCGCATCGCTTACTAAAAAGTGAACGACGTCTGCGATATGTTCCGGTTTACCGAATGCATTCAATGGAATTTGAGCAAGCATTCCTTTTTGTAATTCTTCTGGGATTTCATCCGTCATTTCTGTTTCAATGAAACCTGGTGCGACTGCATTCACTAAAATATTTCGTGAAGCTAATTCGCGAGCCGTCGTTTTCGTGAAACCGATGACACCCGCTTTTGATGCGGTATAATTCGCTTGACCTGCGTTTCCGATAATCCCAACGACTGATGCTACGTTAACGATGCGTCCTGAGCGTTGTTTCATCATCGGACGTGCAACAGCTTTCGTGCATAAGAACACAGATTTTAAATTCGTGTCGATTACCGCATCCCAGTCATCTTCTTTCATACGCATTAACAATCGGTCGCGTGTAATACCCGCATTGTTTACGAGCACATCAATCGTACCGAACTGTTCTAATGTCGTATCAATTAAGTTTTTAACTGAGTCCGCATCACTGACATTCGCTTGAACAGCGATTGCTTGAGAGCCTAGCTGTTTAATTTCTTCTACTACTTCAAGAGCACGTTGTTCTGAGCCACTGTAGTTTACGACGATTTGATAGCCTTCTTTTGCTAATTTCAATGCGATCGAACGTCCTATCCCACGAGAAGATCCTGTGACAATTGCTGTTTTACTCATATGCCCACTCCTTCGATGCTTCTACTACTTTTTGTAGTGTCGCTTCATCACTAACGTTGTAAATCGCTACGCTGCGATCTACTTTTTTAACTAAACCGCTTAATACTTTTCCGGGTCCACATTCGATGAACGTATCGACCCCTTGTGCAAGCAATTCACGAATTGATTTTTCAAATTGAACCGGCGCACTCAATTGTTCTACGAGCAATGCCTCAATTTCGCTTGGATTCGTTACAGGTTTGGCTGTAACGTTCGCAATAACTGGAATTGTCGCTTCTTTCAGCGTAACTGCATCAAGTGCTGCTTTTAATTTTTCAGCAGCTGGTTTCATTAATTCCGAATGGAAAGGTCCACTTACATTCAACGGCAACGCGCGACGTGCTCCCGCTTCTTTCGCACGCTCACAAGCGACTTCCACCGCTTTCTTCGTACCAGAAATAACAATTTGACCTGGGCAGTTCAAATTCGCAAGTTGTACAACTTCACCCGTTTCAGCCATTACTGCTGTCGTAATGTCTTGAAGCTGTTGCTCATCAAGCGCTAAAATAGCCGCCATCGCACCTAGCCCTGCTGGGACCGCTTCATTCATAAACGTTCCACGTTTGTGAACGATTTGAAGCGCTTCTTCAAATGACATCACACCGGATACGACATGTGCCGCATATTCCCCGAGGCTATGTCCAATTGTAAATTGCGGTTGAATACCTGCTCGTTGTAATTGTTTTGCTGCGAGTACACCTGTAGTTAATAACGCGGGTTGCGCATTGTATGTAAGTGTAAGCTCTTCTTCTGGACCTTCTAACATTAATTTTGACAGTGGATATGCAAGAGCTTGATCCGCATCGGCATAAAACTGTTCAAAACCATTCGTTAATAATTCAGCTCCCATTAGAACGTGCTGAGAACCTTGACCCGGAAATAGAAAAGCGATTTTTGTCATATTAATTCTCCTTTGAAATCGTAGAATCAATCGTTGCACACACGTGATGTTCAACCATCTTCGTTCCTTGGCGAATCGCACTAAAGAATGCTTTTGCGTCAGAAGAACCGTGTGCTTTAATAACAGGCGCTTTTAGACCAAACAGTACAGCACCGCCGTATTCAGAGTAGTCCATTTTATTTTTAATTTCTTTTAAGTTCGGTTTAATCATCATCGCGGCAACTTTCGTTTTCGTAGACGACATTAACTGTTCTTTTAAAAGCGTGAAAATAGAGCCTGCTACACCTTCGATTGTTTTTAATACCATATTACCTGTAAAGCCATCTGTAATGATGACGTCCGCGGCATGATTTAATAATTCACGCGATTCCACATTCCCGATAAAGTTAATCGGTGCGTCTTTTAATAAAGCAAATGCGTGTTTCGTTAAATCATTCCCTTTTTTATCTTCTGTACCGATATTCAACAAGCCAACCGTTGGATTTTCAATTCCTCGAACTTCTTTCGCATAAATGCTCCCCATAATTGCATATTGCAATAAGTTTTCTGGTTTAGCATCTGCATTGGCACCTAAGTCCAACATATCAACCCCTGCACCGTCCATTGTCGGTAAAGTCGTTGATAATGCCGGGCGATCGATTCCATCAATACGATGGACAATAAACAAACCAGCAGCCATTAAAGCACCTGTGTTCCCTGCAGATACACAAGCATCTACTTCGCCGTCCGCTACAGCTTGCGCCATACGAACCATCGAAGCGTCTTTTTTACGACGTACTGAACGTACCGGTTCATCTGTTCCTTCAATCACTTCTGAACAATGCACAACTTGTAAACGTTCATGCGTTTGTAAATACGGTTTCATTTTTTCTTCATCACCATACAATACAACTTCAAGGTCTTTAAATTCGTTCAGTGCTAATAACACACCTTCGATAATTTCCTTCGGGGCGTTGTCGCCACCCATACCATCAATTGCAAATTTCATTATTGTTCACCTTTACCTTTCGTACGATACATTTCGAATTCGCCTGTAAACACTGTCGTACCATTAACTGATGATGATACGGTTACAAATGTACGATTATTGTCACCACGACCTGTTACAACTGCTTTTGCCACTACGCGGTCTCCTGCATGTACAGGACGTGTAAATGATAATTCAGATTTTACAGTCAAAGCTAAGTCATCGTCAATGACAGCAACCGCTAAAGAGTTTGCTTGTGCAAATAAGTGATGACCTCGTGCAATGCCATTACGTTGGAAAACGTGATCTGTCGTAACATCAAAAATTGACAGTGCTCTTTCATCTAGATCGATATCAATAATCTCTCCGATGACTTCGTCGATTGGTAAGGTTTTTACTTCATTTTCAAAATTATGTGCCGCAACGTCTTTAATACGTTCACGTAATTCTGGGATAGATAATTCCATTCGATCTAATCGAATCGTTTGAACACTCACAAAAAACTTCTCTGCCAGTTGATCATCCGTAATAAAAGGATTATCCTCAATCGTTTGCTTCAACAATTTTTGTCTTTCTTTTTTTGAATACTTCATTGTCTAAGTTCGCAGCTCCCTTTGAATTAGCACTTGGTACTAATATCAGTATATAAATAGAAAAAGAAGAATGCAAGCATTTTTTGCACTCTCCATGTTTAATCGATGCGCTCTCCGTCTAAAATACCGGATTCATTCAACATTTGACGCAGCGGTTCGAATGATGATTCTTCCCAAAATTCGGTTGATTGAATTAATTGGACAGCATCTCTTCGCGCCGTTTCTAACGCACGATAATCGTGTACTAAATCCGCCATTTTAAATTGAGGTATACCGCTTTGTTTTTGACCGAAGAAATCGCCCGGTCCGCGCAGTGCTAAGTCTTTCTCAGCTAAACGGAAACCATCATTCGTTTCTGTCATTGAAATCAATCGTTCTTTGCCTTCTTCGCTTTTAGGATCAGCTACTAAGACACAATACGATTGATGTTTGCCACGTCCGACACGTCCTCTTAATTGATGCAATTGTGCCAACCCGAAACGCTCGGCATCATAAATTACCATAAATGTCGCATTCGGTACGTTGACCCCAACTTCTACAACGGTTGTCGAAACGAGAACGTCTACTTGTCCCTCACTAAACGCTCTCATTACCGCTTCTTTTTCATCTGCAGACAGTCGACCGTGCATTAAACCGACTGTAAAACGTCCTTCAAATAGCACTTGCAGTTGCGCATGCAAATCAACAGCATTTTGTACGTCTAGTTTGTCCGACTCCTCTATTAGAGGACAAATCAAATACGCTTGACGTCCATCTGCTAATTGCGCAGCCATACGGTCCAACACTAAATTAAACTGTTCGGCTTTCATCCAATTCGTTTGAATCTCTTTTCGCCCAGCTGGCATCTCATCAATAATTGAGACGTCCATCTCTCCGAACGCTGTAATCGATAATGTTCTCGGAATCGGTGTCGCTGTCATAAATAATTGATCAGGGTTGTCGCCCTTTTCTTTTAAAATTCTACGTTGATTGACACCGAAACGATGCTGTTCATCTGTAATAACTAAGCCGAGTCGTTTAAACAATACATTCGGCTGAATTAAAGCATGCGTCCCGATTAAAATATCGATTTTTCCGTTCGCTAAATCTTCCAGTAGCTCTCGACGTGCTTTCGCTCGTGTCGAACCCGAAAGTAACTCTACTCGCACGTCAAACGGTTCTAACCAAGTGCGCAAGTTTTCTAAATGTTGTTCAGCTAAAATTTCGGTTGGTGCCATCAGAGCACCTTGGAAACCTGCTGTAACCGTCGCATAAAGCGCACTTGCCGCAACGACGGTTTTCCCTGAACCTACATCTCCTTGCAATAATCGGTTCATTCGCTCAGAAGTAAGTAAGTCCACACAAATTTCATTGACGACGCGTTTTTGTGCACCTGTTAACTCATATGGTAATCTGTTAAAAAAAGCACGTAATTGTGCGACGTCGTAGTGAATCGCTTGACCGCCTTCCGATTCTTTTCGTACTTTACGTAACGCTTGCATTTTTAATTGGAATAGCAAAAATTCTTCATAAACGAAGCGGCGTCTTGCTTGCTTCGCATGTTCGGCATTTTTAGGGAAATGAACCCCTTCCATCGCTTCACGAATGCCGAGTAAACGATAAGCTGTACGGAATTTTTCCGGGATCTTCTCAGTTAATTGTTGCCCGCATAAATCCAATGCTTGTCGCACGAATTGACGGTATTTTTTTTGCGTCATTTTCCCTTTCAAGCTATACACAGGTTCAAAATCTGCTTGGTTATCTTTATCACCAAAATGTACAGACGATGCTGTGATTGTTTGACGCCCTTGGTCCCACTTTCCTGTAATCGTAACTGTTTCTCCTCGGATTAGTTTATTTTTTAAATATGCTTGATTAAAAAAGACAACCCGAATAAGATGTGTACCTACAAGTACTTGAACTTGCAATCTAGAGCGTCCTTTGCCCATAAACATTACATTCGGAGTACTTTCAATACGTGCTTCTACAGTTAAACGTTCATTATGAGGTGTTTCAGCTAAATTTTTGATTCGAAAATCTTCATGACGAAACGGGAATGTGTAAATCAGGTCTTCAATAGATTCGATTCCCATATTCCCTAAATTTTCTGTTGCGGTTTTTCCGACACCTGTTAATTCTGTAACAGAGCTCCACAAATCAATTGACACTTTTCGCTACAGCTCCTCCAAAAATACGTTTTTCTAACCAACGACCAGTCGGTGTAGCGGCAAGTCCTCCTTGTGCAGTTTCACGTAGTGCAGATGGCATTGATTGCCCGATACGGTACATCGCTTCGATCACTTCATCTGTTGGAATACGACTTTCAATACCTGCTAAAGACATATCCGCCGCAATCATTGCATTCGCTGCGCCCATCGCATTTCTTTTCACACATGGTACTTCGACTAAACCAGCAACCGGGTCACATACTAAGCCTAGCATATTTTTCAAGGAAATGGAGAAAGCATGTGCAGATTGTTGTGGTGTTCCGCCTGCCATTTCTACAATGGAAGCTGCCGCCATCGCTGCTGCTGAACCAACTTCCGCTTGGCAACCACCCGCTGCGCCAGAAATAGAAGCATTGTTCGCTACGACAAATCCGAATGCCCCCGCTGTAAATAAGAAGCGGACCATTTGCTCACGCGTCGGATTTAGTTTATTTTTCACGGCGAACAATACGCCTGGTACAACACCAGCAGAGCCTGCAGTAGGCGTTGCACAAATCATACCCATCGCAGCATTTACTTCGTTCGTTGCAACTGCTTTACTTACCGCATCTAAAATGTAATCTCCGCTTAAGCCTTTACCTGATTCAATGTATCGTTTCATAAGCACCGCATCGCCGCCAGTTAATCCAGTCACAGATTGTACACCGTTTAACCCTCGTTCGACAGCTTGTTCCATTACTTCTAAATTACGTTCCATTTGCGTTAAAATATCTTCGCGGCTTCTTTCAGACATTCTCATCTCTTGTTCAATCATAATTTCAGAAATTAATTTTTCTTCTTCTTGGGCACGTTCCACTAGTTCTCGAACGTTACGGAATAACACTTCCATTTTAATTCCTCCTAATTGTTTTTAATACGCGACACTTGCGTAATATTCGGTAATCGTCCAATTTCTTCTAAAATCGTCTCGCTAATGTTTTGATCGACTTCGATGACCATTAATGCCATGTTTCCTCGTTCGATTCGAGATACTTCCATGTGACCGATATTAATTTGATGACTCGCTAAACAAACTGATACGTGAGCGACAACACCTGCACGGTCATTGTGTACGACTAAAATAGCTGGCATACCACCAGACATACGCAGACGGAATCCATTTAGTTCTGTAATTTCAATCGCACCACCGCCAATTGAAATACCACACATAGACATTTCTTTCCCTTCGTCATCTCCTAGTACGATACGAGCTGTATTCGGATGTTCTGAAGCACCTGTTTCGACAATAAATTCAAAAGTAAGTCCTGCTTTTTCAGCTTCTTCAAAAGAAGTTTTAATACGTTCATCATACGTGTCATAATCTAATAAACCCCCGATAATGGCGACATCTGTCCCGTGTCCTTTATACGTTTCTGCAAAAGATCCGTACAGATGAATTTTTGCCCAAGTCGGTTGCTTACCGAATAAATCACGTGCGACACGACCTATTCTTGCAGCACCTGCTGTGTGGGATGAAGATGGACCAATCATAACTGGTCCAATAATATCGAAAACGGATGAAAATTTCATTGGGAATCCCCCTTAACTATAATTGTAGTTTCATTTTATCGTATTCACGTCATAAACCCAACATTTATGTGTTACTGTTATACGTGAATTTCCACTTCGAACAGACAGATTGTTTATCTTTTCCATATAGTTCAACGAGACGCTATTTTAAGCGCTTTTATTCAGAAATACACAGGAAAGAAAAAAATAAAAATAGTCTATGTATTCAAACATGCCTATTCCAATTAAACGTCTTATACGAACAAAAAAGGAATCGCGATTAGGCGATTCCTTTTTCGTATTTCACGTCGTTAGACAATCATCGATTACTCGACAGAAATAATATATGGGTAAACAGGTTGTTTACCGTTATGCACTTCTACTTCTACGTCTTCGTAGTTCGCTTCAATAAAGCTTGTAAGTTGTGCTAATTGTTGTTGCGTTGTGTTTTGACCGTAAAGAACGGTTACGATTTCTGAATCTTCATCAACTGTGCGTTTGATTGCTTCTTCAGCTGCTTCTTCTAATGTTGTGACAGAAGCGACAATTTTACCTTCAACCATAGCCATGAAGTCATCTGTATGGATTTCAACACCGTCAATTGATGTGTCACGTACAGCCGTTGTAATTTGAGCTGTTTTCACGTTAGATAACGCACGTGTCATCGTTGTGGCATTTTGTTCAACCGTTGCTTCTGGGTTGAATGTAAGAATCGCACTCATTCCTTGAGGAATTGTTTTCGTTGGAACGACAGCTGCAGGAATATCTAATAATTCAACTGCTTGTTCTGCCGCCATAATGATGTTTTTGTTATTCGGTAAGATTAATACTTGTTCTGCACCGACTTCCTTAATTGCGTTCATAATATCTTCCGTAGAAGGGTTCATTGTTTGACCGCCTTCGATTACGTAAGATGCTCCAACGCTTTCAAGTAATTCTTTCACACCTTCACCAAGTGCAACTGTTACGATTGCGTAAGGTGCTTTTTTAACTTCTTTCGGTGCTGCAGTTTTTTCTTCACCAACGATGGCTGTATGTTGTAAACGCATGTTATCCACTTTAATTTTCACAAGGCTACCATATTGGTGACCGTAAGAAATTACTTCACCTGGTGTTTCAGAGTGAACGTGAATTTTAACAACTTCATCATCAGAAATAACTAATAATGAATCCCCAAATTTGCTCATGTCTTGACGGAATTGATCTTCATCAAATGGACGTTTATCTTCTTCAAAACGAACCATGAATTCTGTACAATAACCGTAAACAATAGCAGAAGTATCCATGAAGTCTTGTGCGCGGTGATGTTCAGCGCTCACTAAATCATCTAAGCTTGATTCTACTTTTTCAGGTAGTTTTTCGCCTTTAAGACTTGCTACGAATCCTTCGTAAACGAATACTAAACCTTGACCACCACTGTCGACTACGCCGACTTCTTTTAATACTGGTAAAAGGTCAGGTGTTTTGTCTAAAGCAGCTTTTGCTGCCTTTAACGTTTCTTCCATTAAGACGATAATATTTTCTTCTGTTTCGGCAACTTCTACTGCTTTTTCTGCAGCAAGACGTGCAACCGTTAAAATCGTTCCTTCAACTGGTTTCATAACTGCTTTGTACGCTGTTTGAACACCGTGATTTAATGCGTTAGCAAAAGATTTTGCTGTTAACGTTTCTTCGTTTTCTACCGCTTTACCGAAACCACGGAAAAGTTGTGAAAGAATAACACCTGAGTTACCACGTGCCCCCATTAATAAACCTTTTGAAAGGGCTTGTGATACTTTACCGATATTTTCTGTGACATTGTTGGCAACTTCTTTAGCGCCTGATGTCATTGAAAGATTCATGTTCGTACCTGTATCACCATCTGGTACTGGGAATACATTTAGTGAATCTACGTAATCTGCGTTTTGTGATAGGTGATGTGCACCTAATTTAATCATTTCCGCAAATTTAATGCCGTCTAATGACTTCATTGTTTAAGTTCCTCCTCTTAATCGTTCGCTACACGAACACCTTGAACATATACATTAACTGAGTTCACAGCCATGCCTAACGTTGTATCGAGTGTGTATTTTACTTTCGATTGGACTTGGTAAGCCACTTCTGAAATTTTTGTTCCATAGCTCACGATTACATACATATCAATATGTAATTTATTATTTTCATTTGCACCCTCTTGACGCACTAAAACGCCACGAGCAAAGTTTTCTTTACGCAAAATATCTGTTAATCCATCGCGGACTTGATGTTTACTTGCCATGCCGACAATTCCGTAACACTCAATTGCAGCACCTCCTGCGATTTGTGCCACGACATCGTTTGCGATGTCAATATGACCGAATTCATTTGTTAGTTCTACTGACATGATTTGGCCTCCTGTCTATAATTAACTCCAATTTATTGTACTATACAAAGTTTGATTATAAAAGAATCAACTCTGTTCGTCTAGTTTTCTTCAAAACATAGTGTAAAGGTTTTTTTCTTGAAAGTCTAGGATTTAGTTATTGCAAAGTAACAATCTGTATGTTAAATTAATATGGTATGTGAAATACCGAAGTGAAACAAAATCTTTCAACTTCTTTAATTGAGGAGGAAATTATTATGCCAAAACAATGCGTAATTACTGGACGTAAAACTCGTTCTGGTAACAACCGTTCACACGCTATGAACGCTTCAAAACGTACTTGGGGTGCTAACTTACAAAAAGTTCGTATCTTAGTAGACGGCAAACCTAAACGTGTTTGGGTTTCTGCTCGTGCTCTTAAATCAGGTAAAGTTGAACGCGTATAATTTATAGCGTTTTCTAAAGCATCTTGCCACGCAGGATGCTTTTTTACTTACTAACAAGAGGCTAGGTCAAAACCTTAGCCAATACGAAAAGCCGGTATGATTTTAAAATCATACCGGCTTTTTTGACACGTACAGTTCTAGTTTAAACAAATAGATAAAAAAAAGAAGCTGTCGATCGACAGCTTCTTTTTTAATCAACGCTTCGAATCATCATGACGGCACTAGAATCAAAAGAAATGGTGCCTCCTTCTCGGCAAATCTCATTGCTCGTAAAACGCGTCGACCCGAGTTCAATCGTTTCATTCGTCGTTTCATACGCAACCCCTCGCAGCGTCACTCCTGTTACAGACATGCCAAATGGAAAGAAAGAAACGTATGGGTATTTTTCGTCATATACGAGTTCATTCAAACGAGGAAATAAAAAACGAATCTCATTTTTTTGATTTACGATGTTTAACTCACATTGAGGATGTTCTTTTTGTAAACGATACATAATGTGCAAATTAGCTTCATAATGGTCTAAACGGCCCCCTGTAGCGCCTAAAATCGTTATTTTATCTGGTAATAACAGCAAAGCTTGTCGGATTGCTAATTCTGTATCCGTCTCATCCTTTTCAGGAAGATGCTTTTCAATTTTAGCTACTTTTTCTTGAACAAGTGCCCATTCAGAAGGCGTAAGGGAATCAAAATCTCCTACAGCAAGTTGTGGCGTAATTCCGTTTTCTAACAAGTAGATCGTGCCATGATCTGCACCAATCCAAGTGACATCTTGTAAAGAAAAGAGGAGATCGCTAGCGACCTCCTCTTTCGGACCTCCAGCACAAATAACAACGTGCATTAAAGTGCAGATTCTCCCGCTTCTTTAATCGCTTGCAATGCTGCATGGCGATCCTCTTTACCGAAAATGGCAGATCCTGCCACGAAAATCGTCGCACCTGCTTTTGCACAAGGAACGATTGTTTCTGCGTTGACGCCACCATCAACTTCAATCGCCACATCTAAATTACGCTCTTGAATAATCGCTGATAACTCAGAAATTTTAGGAACGACAGAAGAAATAAATTTCTGTCCGCCAAAACCTGGATTAACTGTCATAAATAGAACCATATCCACGTCTTCTAAAACGTGCTTAATCGTTTCAATCGGCGTATGTGGATTGAGTACAACACCTGGTTTCACTCCGAATGAGCGAATTAGTTGAATCGTACGATGTAAATGGCGACAAGCTTCTACGTGTACTGTAATATAAGCCGCGCCTGCTTTTGCGAATTGTTCAATATATTGGTCCGGATTTTCAATCATTAAATGAACGTCTAAAGGCAATTCTGTATGTGGACGAATCGCATCCATTGCGATTGATCCGAATGAAATGTTCGGCACGAAATGCCCGTCCATTACATCTACGTGAATTAAATCGGCGCCTGCCGCTTCCACATTTTTCACTTCTTCTACTAACTTTCCAAAATCTGCAGCTAAAATAGATGGTGCAATTTTAATCATATTGATTAATACCTCGGCTTTCTATCTGTAATTTCTTGAAGGAATTGTAAGTAATGATCGTAACGATATTGTTTAAGCTCGCCTGTTTCAAGCGCTTCTTTCACTGCACATTTCGGTTCTTTCACGTGTAAACAACCTCTAAATTTACAGCTTTCTGAAAGCTTCGTTAAATCAGGGAAACAATACGTTAACTCTTCTCTTTCTATTGTATCAAAATCAAAGGAACTAAAACCAGGTGTATCTGCGATTAATCCTTCTGCTACTTCGATTAATTCAACGTGACGTGTCGTATGCTTCCCTCGACCGAGCGCATCTGAAATGACGCCCGTTTTTAATTCTAACTGCGGCATTAACGTATTTAATAACGTTGATTTTCCTACACCAGACTGTCCTGCAAGTACCGTTGTTTTTCCTTTCAAGTAAGGAACAACTTTAGACATAAGCGTCGCGTCGTCTTTAAACGTTTGGATGATTGTGTAGCCAATTGCTTCATAATCTTTCACATATGCTTGAATCGCATCCTGCTTCGTTTCTGGTAATAAATCCATTTTCGTTAAGCAAATAAGCGGTTGAATATGAAAAGATTCTAATACGACTAAAAAACGATCCAATAAAATCGTATTGAATTCTGGTTCTACGACTGAAAATACGAGCAATGCTTGATCAATATTCGCAATCGGGGGTCGAACAAGTTCGTTTTTACGTTGTTCTACTTTCGTCAACGTCCCATCATTATTACCTTCTACTTCATACTCGACAAAATCTCCTACGAGCGGCGTAATGCCACGTTTACGAAAAACCCCACGCCCTCTCGTTTGAATTAATTGCTGTCCATCTTGAACATAATAAAAGCCACTTAAAGCTTTACGAATTTGGCCAGTTGCCATCTAATTCCTCCTATAAGTCTTCATAACGAATCGTCTCGTTATAAATTTCTTCTCCATCGCGTGTTATGCGATATATTCCAGATTTATTTTCTTCTATAATAAGCTTCAATCGACGCGTCGTCGTTTCACTAATCATAAACGTTTCGTACACATCGTCTACTGCGTGATCTTTATCTTGAATGTAAATGTTAATTTTTTCAGCGGCACTCGTTGTTGTATCCTCATCGTTATTTTCGTTATACGGAATCTCAATAGAACGAATCAATGTTTTCGAAGGGATCATCTTCGGTCCTTTCGACATAATCACTTTGATTTCTGTATTTTTCGTTACAGTCGTCCTTGCTGCAGGAGTCTGCGATGAAACGAGCCCTTTCATTACTGTCGATGAATATTCATCGTCTGAAATACGAATCGTAGCACCTACATTATCAGCATACGTTTTCAGCTGTTCTTCCGAGTAACCGATTAAGTTCGCTATTTCAAATGTTTCTTCCCCCTTACTCACCTTAAATGTAATCGGTGTTTCTGAAGGAATAACCGTCAAATCTGCTGACGGATTTTGGTCTAAAATTTCACCAACATTTTTTTCTGAAAAAACTTTTTCAACTTTCACTTTAAAACCACGTTTCGTTAAAAGCTTCTGTACTTGTTCAATATCTCGACCGATGTAGTCATCGAGCGTTACACGTTTTTTACCTTCAGATACGACAAAATCTACAGCTGTTTTTTTGTCAACTTTTTTACCGACAGCCGGTGTCGTACGAATGACCTTCCCTTCTGCAACGTCATCTGAATATTCCATCGTTCGCTCTCCAATATCTAAACCTGCATTTTGCACTTGATTCAATGCTTTTTCATAAGAAATGTCTACTACATTCGGCATTTCTATTTGCTCGGCTTTAAATAAGTTAGGGAATAAAATGATCGTCGCTAAAAAGAGAACCATTAAAATAGCTAATGTGAATAGCGTCACTAAAAATTTATTGCGTTTCTTTTTCTTTTTCGTCGGCGGCACAGGTTTCGGATTCGGCTTTTCTTCTTTAATCATCGCAATTGTCGCTTCATCCATTTCTTCTGGTTTAAAATCCCGAATAATCGGTAATGCTTTCGTTTTCTCCATATCTTCTGGTACAGAAAATTTTGCTTCATTACGACGATTTTCATCTAAAACCGTTTGTAAATCTGCTCGCATCGCTTCAACATTTGCATATCGATTATGAGGCTCTTTCGCCGTCGCTTTTAACACGACGTTTTCTAAACTTTGTGGAATCGCTGGCACGACATTTCGAACAGATGGCGTTTCAGCTTGTAAATGTTTGAGCGCAATCGACACAGCCGACTCCCCCATAAATGGAAGCTGCCCTGTCAATAATTCATACAATACAATGCCGAGCGCATACATGTCCGACTTTACTGTCGCCACGCCCCCACGCGCTTGTTCGGGTGATAAATAATGCACCGTCCCGAGTACAGAGTTTGTTTTCGTAAAAGAAGTCGCAGATAAAGCCATCGCAATGCCGAAGTCCGTAATCTTTACATTCCCTTCTTCATCCATCAAAATATTTTGAGGCTTAATGTCACGATGAATAATTTGATTTTGATGTGCATGCGCAATCGCAGAAGTGAGCTCTAGCATAATACTAACCGCTCGCGTTGGAGAAACAGGCGCATATTGCTGAATGTATTGTTTCAACGTCTGTCCTTTAATATACTCCATGACTAAGTAGTGCATATCCTCTTCTTCTCCGACATCATAAATAGAGACAATGTTCGGATGGGTCAAACTCGTGGCAGAAGACGCTTCTCTTTGAAACCGGCGATGTAAGTCATCTTCGTCTGAGAAGTTATATCGCAATATTTTTATCGCCACATCTCGATCTAAAATACGATCATGCGCTAAATAAACATTCGACATGCCGCCGCCACCGATGAGTTCTTGTATTTGATACCTTCCACCGATATTCATTCCAATAATCATACGTCTACCCCCTCTCGCTGTTGCTCTGAAAGGATAAATGTAATATTGTCTTCGCCACCGTACTCGTTTGCGACTTGAATAAGTGTCATTCCTTTATCGTCTAAAGATTGCTCCGACATGATAATACTATGTAACTCAGCAGAGCTGAGCTTATTGCTAAGACCGTCTGAGCAAATTAGTAAATAGGTGGAAGGCAACAATCCCACCTGATAATAATCGGGTGCAATTGTTGCCTCAGTACCTAAAGATTTTATAATATAGTTTTTTTGTGGATGGCTTGCTGCTTCTTCTTCACTAATTTCTCCTGAATCCAGGAGTACATTTACGTAAGAATGATCTTTCGTAATTTGTTGAATTTTTTCTGAATCGACAATATACATACGACTGTCTCCAACATGGCAAACTGTAGCAAATCCGTTTTGAATGACAGCGACAATAATTGTCGTTCCCATCCCTTGGCACTCTTCGTGCGTAAGTGAATAGTTGTAAATACGTTTATTAACGTCTTTAATGACTACTTGTAACCACTCACGAATCGTTTCCGTAGAATCAAATACAACTTTACTCGCTCCTAAAAAGGCTTCTGAAAAACCTTCTACGGCCATCGTACTAGCGACATCGCCCGCATTATGACCACCCATGCCATCCGCAACAATTGCTAATGTTGTAGCAGGGTCGCGCTGTAATAAAATTGCACGGTCTTCATTGACCGTTCGCTTTCTTCCAATATCACTTTGAACTGTAAATCTCAAGGCACTTCACCTCTTTAACAATTAGTGTGCTGTTTCTTCTTCACGTTCTTGCGCACGTAATTGACCACAAGCAGCCGCAATATCTGAACCTTGCTCACGACGAATCGTTACGTTAATACCACGGTCTTTTAATGTGCGTTCAAATGCAAAAATACTACTACGTGACGTACGTACATAATCACGTTCTGGTACATAGTTAATCGGAATTAAGTTGACATGACATTTAATGTCTTTAATTAAATCAGCCAATTCATTCGCCACTTCCGGTGAATCATTTTGACCTGACATTAAACCGTACTCAAAACTTACACGACGTCCTGTTTTTTCTGTATAGTAACGAACCGCATCCATTAACTCGTTTAATTTATATGCTTTAGCAATCGGCATTAAGTTTTGACGAGCTTCTTGGTTTGGTGCGTGTAAAGAAACAGCGAAGTTAATTTGTAATTCTTCATCTGCGAATTTATAGATTTTCGGTACAATTCCAGATGTCGAAACAGTGATGTGACGGGCACCGATATTTAATGATTGTTTATGGTTGATAATGCGTAAAAATTGCATCATGTTATCGTAGTTATCGAATGGTTCTCCGATTCCCATAATGACGATGCTTGAGACACGTTCGTCTAATTCGTCTAATTGACGTTGCACTTTTACGACTTGTTCCACGATTTCACCAGCTAATAAATGACGTTTTAAACCACCTAATGTAGAGGCACAGAACGTACAGCCAATACGGCAACCTACTTGTGTCGTTACACAAATAGAGTTTCCGTAGTTATGACGCATTAGAACCGTTTCAATTGAATAGCCATCTTGTAATTGGAATAAAAACTTGATTGTACCATCTTTTGATTCTTGTTTTACGAGTGTAGAAAGTGTGCTCAATTCAAAGTCCGCTTCTAATTTATCGCGTAGTCCTTTTGATAAGTTGCTCATTTCTTCAAATGTTGCGACACGTTTCACATATAACCAATCAAAAATTTGTTTCGCACGGAATGCTTTTTCTCCATTATCTTTTAACCATTGTTCCATATCTTCCGGTAATAATGAATAAATTGATTCACGTAATACAGGCTTTTCTTTTTTGACACGTTTTTTTTCAGTTACTGGTTTTAAAATTTCTTGTTCCACTTTTCGGAATCTCCTTAATTTGGCTTAGGGGCTTCATGCCCGTTCAGCACTTGTTATTTCACTAAGCTTTTTTTGACAAATGACGCAACGAAAAATCCATCGCTGTTAAAGTCTTGAGGGAAAACTTGCATCATCCCTTGTTCACGAAGCGTTGTTAATACTTCTGGAGCATTTTCAACAGGGGCAAGCATCATATCTGTATGCTTCGCTAAAAATGCTTCAACTGTCCCATTGTTCTCCATTTTATCAATTGTACACGTACTGTAAACCATTTTGCCTTGAGGTTTCAATAATTCATAGGCAGAATCTAATAAATCAAGCTGAATTTTGTGCAATGATTCGAAGTCTGATTCTGATTTTGTGTACTTAATATCTGGTTTACGACGAATAACGCCTAAGCCGCTACAAGGGGCATCAACTAAAATACGATCGAATGATTGCTTTTCAAATTGTTCTGTCGCTTTACGGCCGTCTAACATTTGTGCTTCGATAATTGATAAGCCTAAACGTTTTGCACTTTCATCAACTAATTTAATTTTATGTTTATGAAGATCTGTCGCAATGACTGTTCCTTCATTGTTCATTTTTTCCGCAATATGCGTCGTTTTCCCACCCGGTGCTGCACACATATCGTATACACGCATACCCGGTTGAACGTCTAAAGCGTATGCAGGAATCATTGAACTTTCATCTTGAATCGTAATAACGCCTTCTTCAAATGCTTTTGAACGTGCAGGTTGACCTTCTAATACGTGCAAGCATTCTGGAATATTTTCACTACGACGAACGGCAAATTTTTCTTCCCAAAGCGCTTCTAATCCACCACGTGTATCCGCTTTTGTTGCATTCACACGTACCGTTTGAAGTGGTGGTAAGTTATTCTCGATTAACATATCTTCCGTTACTTCCACACCGAAACCATCGATATAGCGTCGAACGAGCCACTCTGGATGACTCGTTTCAACTGAAATACGTACAGCGGGGTCTTTAATTTCTGTCGTATCGCGTAAACCGTTACGTAAAATTGAACGTAAAATACCATTTACTGTTGAACTAACCCCACGGTGACGTGCACGATGTTTCGCGATTTCAACCGCTTCATTAACTGCAGCGTGATCTGGAATTTTGTCCAAATAAGCAATTTGGTATAACGCTAAACGTAGTACCCATCGTACCCATGGATCTAATTTCCCACGTACGTATGGTTCTAAATAGAAATCTAGTGTTAATTTATGTTGTAACGTACCGTATGTTAACTCTGTTAATAACCCACGATCTTTCGCAGTAATATTATATTTTTCGATTGTTTGGTGTAATAACAAATTACTATAAGCTTGTTTTTCATCGACAGCTAATAAAATCGTTAATGCGGCATCGCGTACGTTACCGTCCCAAATTGGTGCTTTCTTTTTACTCATTCAAATCGTTCCCCGATCTCTAATTTCGAGCCTACGCCATTTAAATAATTCACAGCAGGCATCGCTTTTTTACCAGCTGGTTGAAGTTCTAACACATCAACAGCTGTTCCTTCTCCACAAGCAACTGTAAAGAATTTTTTCGCTTTCGCAACGACTGTACCTGGTGCTTCTGTCGTCGTTTCAACTGACTCACGTACAGCCCAAATTTTCACATTATCACCGTTCAATGTCGTGTAAGCAACTGGCCAAGAATTTAAGCCACGTACTTGATTAAATACCGTACGTGCATTTTGTGCCCAGTCAATACGTTCTTGCTCACGAGAAATATTACGTGCAAATGTTACTTTCGTTTCGTCTTGTGGAATACGTTCGTTCGTTCCTGCAACGATTGCTGGCAATGTATCTTTTAGTAAGTCGCGTCCGATAATGCTTAGTTCATCAAACAATTGACCTGTCGTATGGTGGTCTTCGATTGCCATCGCACGTTGAGAAATAATATCGCCCGCATCTAATTTTTCCGCCATATACATAATTGTAACACCTGTTTCCGATTCACCGTCTAAAACAGATTGGTGAATCGGTGCGCCACCGCGGTATTTCGGTAACAATGATGCATGTACGTTCACACAACCGAGTGCCGGTACGTCAAGTAACTCTTTCGGTAAAATTTGACCGAATGCTGCTGTCACGATTAAATCGGGTTGCAACGCAATAATTTCTTGAAGTTCTTCTGAACCACGTAATTTTTCGGGTTGAATGACACGTAAGCCTAATTCAACTGCCGCTGCTTTCACTGGTGGTGGTGTTAAAACGTGTTTACGACCAACCGGACGATCTGGTTGTGTTACGACAGCTAATACGTCGTATCCTTCTTCAACGATCATTTTCAATACAGGTACTGAAAAGTCAGGTGTTCCCATAAAAACAATTTTCGTCATCTTTATTCTTCCTCCCCGTACATTTCAGCCATTTCTTCATCTGTGTACATTTTTTACAGCTTTCGTCGTGAATAGTACGCCGTTTAAATGGTCAATTTCATGTTGGATAATACGTGCATCGTAGTTATATGCTTCTAGTTTGTACGTATCGCCAAAACGATCTTGGAATTCTACACGTACACCGTTTGAACGTTCCACATCCCCAAATTTCTCAGGAATGCTTAGGCAACCTTCTAAATCAATGTTTGTATCTACTGAAAACTCGACGATTTCAGGGTTGATTAGCTCTAACCGTTCATCTTCCTCATCTTCTGAATCGACGTTTAATAAAACGATGACTGCTTGGATAGATTCGTTTACTTGTGGAGCGGCGATTCCAACCCCTTCACTTTCAACCATCGTTTCATACATGTTATCTAACAATGTATGCAGTTTTTCATCGAATTTTTTAACGGGTTTTGCTTTTGCTAACAATACGTCAGCTGGTTCTGTTACGACATTTAAAATTGTCATGTAAATCCTCTTTTCTATATAGACGACGGATCTAAATCGACGCTCAATTGAACGTCGTCTTTAATCCAATCTGTTCGATACATTTTTATTAATTGTTTCAATGCCTCAATCAAATTAGGCTCTACTTTGTATTTTATCAAACATTGATAACGATATCTATTTTGTATGCGACTAATGGATGCAGGCGTCGGTCCAATAAGTCCCACTTGTGGAGATAAAGAGCCTTGTAAAAAGCGCATGGCCATCGTCGCATATTCAGAAGCTTTTAACGCATTTTCGTGACTCACTTGAATGAGAACAACGAAAAAATACGGTGGGTAGCTATAGCGGTGACGCATATGCATTTCTTTTTGGAAGAAAGGCACATAATGTTGCGTCTTCGCTAACTGAATCGCATAATGTTCCGGCGTATACGTTTGAATAACTACTTCCCCTGGTAATTCATGACGTCCCGCACGACCACTCACTTGCGTCAATAACTGGAACGTTTTTTCTGCCGCTCTAAAATCAGGTAAGTTTAATGACGTATCCGCACTTAGTACACCGACGAGCGTAATGTTTGGAAAATCTAGCCCTTTTGCAATCATTTGTGTACCGAGTAAAATATCTGCTTCGCCGTTACCGAACGCTTCTAATATTTTTTCGTGAGAGCCTTTTTGTCGCGTCGTATCGACGTCCATTCGCAGTACCCTTGCTTCTGGAAACACCGTATGCAACTCTTCTTCAATTTTTTGTGTCCCAGTCCCGAAAAAGCGAATGTATTCACTTTCACATTGCGGACATTTCGTAGGAACCGGTTCTTCATAACCACAATAATGGCATTTCAATGCGTGGCTTGCTTTATGGTACGTCATGGAAATATCACAGTTTTTACATTGTACGACCGTCCCACAGTCTCGACATAATACGAAAGATGAAAATCCACGGCGATTTAAAAAGAGCACGATTTGTTCTTTTCTTTCTAATCTCGCCCGAATACCTTCCGCTAATGCAATCGAAAACATCGAACGATTCCCTTTGTGCAACTCTTCCCGCATATCTACGACTTCAACAGTCGGCATCGCTTGGTGCTTCGCTCTTTCAGTTAATGTCAGCAGTGTGTACACACCTTTTTGAGCTCTCGCATGCGATTCGAGTGACGGCGTAGCACTTCCTAAAATCACCGGACAATTGTAATAGCGACTACGCCAAATCGCCGCATCTCTCGCATGATAACGCGGTGTATCTTCTTGTTTGTACGTCGATTCATGTTCTTCATCTAAAATGATAATACCGACATTTTTAAACGGAACGAAAATGGCCGAACGGGCTCCAACAACGACTTTTACTTCACCGCGTTGAATTTTACGCCACTCATCATATTTCTCCCCTGTCGATAATCCACTGTGCATGACTGCTACTTGTTCGCCAAATCGTGCACGGAATCTTTCCGTCATTTGTGGCGTTAAGGATATTTCAGGTACGAGAACGATTGCCTCTTTTCCTTCTTCCAACGCATGTTGAATTGCTTGCAAATACACTTCTGTTTTGCCACTTCCTGTTACACCTTGTAAAAGGAACGTTTCGGCACGCTTCGCATCATACGCTTTGATGACGGCTTCTAAAGCAACTTGTTGTTCAGAAGTCAACGTCAGTGGAACGGTTGCCTTTGCGTCTTTCGAAAAAAGGATCTCGGTACGTTTCCTCATTTAAAAACGTCGCACCTCCTTTTTCAACGACGCTTTTTAACACCGCTTCAGACACGTTTAGCTCCGCACATAGCTCACTCGGTACAAATTGTTCTCCGGCATGCTCAGACATCCATTGTACGACTTGTAACTGTTTCTTCGCACGCCCCCCCATCTGTTCAGCCATTTGCTGCAAATAGAATTTATCTTCATGCACTTGGATCATACGAACAGTTTTTGCTTTACCTTGTTGTTTCACAGTAGTCACAACTTCTACTTGTTGTCGTTTCAACGCTTGTTTTAACATTGGTAAAAGCGCATTTTTTTCAAACAGTTTGTAGTTGCTCATTTTTCTTTTCCCGAACACGGTTTGTAACGATTCATCTAGCTGCTCAACAGGTACTTTCAATACGACACGTTTTTCGTATTTAGCGCGAAGTGCGTTCGGAAGCATAACTTGCAATGCATCAATTTCATAACAAAGCGTTTTTTGCGTCATCCATTTCGCCATCTCTAACATTTCAGCCGTTAAAACGGGCGCAATGTCTAACAACTCCGCGACGTCTTTTAATTTCCCTTGTGGAACATCTGTCGTATCGCTCAAACCGACGACAAAACCGAGTACATTTCGTCGACCGAAAGGCACTTTCACACGGCTACCCGCTTCAATTAACGTTTCCAAAGATGATGGTACGCCATAATCGAACGGTCGATCGACAGGATAGGCCGATACATCAACAATTACTTTCGCAATCATTCCGCAACACCTGATTGTGTAAGAATTGTTTCAAACAATTGAACAGCTAATTGTTTTTTATCCATCGATGGGAAAGCACGTTCAAAATCACGTCCGTATAGCGTGACCGTATTTTGCTCTGAACCGAAACCACGATCCGTTTTAGAAACGTCATTTGCGATAATGAAATCCGCATTTTTCTTTTCTAATTTACCCGTCGCGTAAGTCGCTACATCGTTCGTTTCTGCCGCAAAGCCTACGAGTAGTTGATGCGTCTTTTTCGCTCCGAGTGACGCCAAAATATCCGTCGTTCTTTCTAATTCTAGCCCTTGGTCGGTAGACGTTTTTTTTATTTTTTGTGTTGCTGGATGTTTAGGTCGATAATCTGCAACGGCTGCCGCTTTTACGACGATGTCTGCCTTATCATATTCAGATAAAATAGCTTCATACATTTGCTCCGCACTTTCTACTGAAATGACGCGCATCCCATTCGGTATTGGAATCGATACAGGGCCATGTACGAGTACGACATCTGCTCCTAAATCACGCGCTGCCTCTGCCATAGCAAAGCCCATTTTCCCACTTGAAAAATTAGATAAATAACGAACCGGGTCAATTCTTTCGAGTGTCGGCCCCGCTGATACGATCACTTTTTTTCCTTTTAGCGGTAATTTTTTCGGTTGAAAAAACGCAGCAACGAGTGCCGTAATTTTTTCCGGCTCTTCTAAACGACCTTTCCCTACATAACCACAAGCTAAAAAGCCTGCTGAAGGTTCGATAAAACGAATTCCATCTTTATATAGACGATCGATATTTCGAATAACCGCTGGATGTTCGTACATATGAACATTCATCGCTGGCGCAATCCAAACAGGTTTCGTCGTCGCAAGCAATGTCGTCGTCACCATATTATCTGCAATCCCATTTGCCAATTTGCCAATGACATTTGCCGTAGCAGGTGCCACGATGATTAAATCTGCCCAATCTGCCAAGTCAATATGCGCAATAACATTCGAATCTTTTTCATCAAATGTATCTGTATAAACATCATGTTTCGACATTACTTGAAAACTCAATGGATTGACAAATTTCGTTGCGGATTCTGTCATCATCACTTTCACGACAGCACCAGCTTGCGTTAATTTACTTACGAGTGCGACTGCTTTATATACAGCAATCCCACCTGTTACACAAAGTAATATTTTTTATTTACGAGCATATCGATTCCTCCCACAATAAAATAGAAAGCCCCCAAGAACCAACCTGGGGGCTTCTACGATTCTTCATCGAGTAATTGTTGATGGCGAAATTAAACTTCGTCTTCGTATACTTTTGATTCGTCTTGTTTTTCTTTCATTAAAACGCCTGCAGCTACTTCTTCAAGTGCTTTCCCAACATTTTTCACTGATTGGTATTCAGGAAGTAGTGCTGGAGAGCCCTCTTGCATACGGCGAGCGCGTTTTGAAGCTAAGCTCACTAAAGAATATTTTGAATCAAGTTTTGTTTTTAATACGTCAACTGATGGATAAATCATCGGTTATTCCCCTTTCAACATAGCTAAATATTGTTTTTCTACACGTTCACGACGGCAGTGTTCAGCTAAAATAATGGCATTAATACGTTCACACGCATTTTCCACTTCATCATTTTCTACGACATAATCGTATAAATTCATCATTTCAAGTTCGCGATTTGCCGCAGCAATACGATTTTGAATGACTTCTTGTGACTCTGTACCACGACCGATTAAACGGTTTTGAAGTTCAGACAAACTTGGCGGTGCAAGGAAGATAAATAAAGCGTCTGGCGCTTTTTCACGAATTTGTGTAGCACCTTGAACTTCGATTTCTAAAAAGACATCTCGACCCGCATCTAATGTTTGGTTGACATAGTCAATCGGTGTGCCATAGTAGTTGCCAACATATTCAGCATACTCCAATAGCTTCCCTTGTTCGATTAGTTTTTCAAAATCTTCTCGATCCTTAAAGAAGTAATCTACTGCATCTACTTCCCCTTCGCGTGCTTTACGCGTCGTCATCGAAATTGAGTATTCATAGTTCGTATCTGGTTGAGAAAATAATTCTTTACGTACAGTACCTTTACCGACGCCAGATGGTCCAGATAGAACGATTAAAATTCCGCGTTCTTTTATCATTAGTTCTCCCTCATCGTTCCAAATTAATAATTTTACAACTTCTTCAGTGATTATTCAATATTTTGTGCTTGTTCTCTCATTTTTTCGAGAATAGCTTTTGATTCTACCACTGCAATTGATAGTTGGGCTGACTGATTTTTAGATCCAATCGTATTCAGCTCTCGATGAATCTCTTGCAAAAGAAAATCGAGTTTACGCCCGATTGACTGGTCTTCTGCAAACATATCATCTAATTGTGTCAAATGGCTATTTAAGCGATCTAGTTCTTCTACTATATCGATTTTTTCCGCAAATATAGCAACTTCAGTTAAAACACGATCTTCTACGATCGTACTCCCCGTCACTTCATTCATTCGTAACAACAATTTTTCACGATATTTCGTCGTCGCTTCAGAAGCGAACTGACGAATGTGCTGAACTTCAAGCGAAAGTGCTTGTTGGAATTGCTTCATATTTTGCAATAAAGCCATTCCTTCTCGTTCACGCATCGTAATTAAATTGTGTAAAGCTTCTTCTACAGCTTCACAAACAGCTCGTGCAATGTCTTCTCGTGGCACTTCCTTTTTCTCGACAGTTAAAGCACCGTCTAGTGAAAGAAGTTCAGACATCGCCCATTCTTTTTGCAAAGGAACTTGCTTTTGCAATTCGTCCCTTGCACTTTTATACGCTTGAACTAAAGGCCAATTAATCGCAATTTGTTGCTGGGATTGTTGCAAATCTTGCACGTTCACAGAAATATCAAGCTTCCCTCGAGAAATTTTACTCTGTATGTGCTTCTTCGCAGCAACTTCCGCTTCCATCCATTCTTTTGGGAATCGACTCGAAACTTCTAAAAAGCGATGATTGACTGAACGTATTTCAATCGTAAGTTGAAAATATTCTGTTTGTGCGACACCCCTACCGAAACCTGTCATGCTACGAATCAATGTCAGTCACATCCTTCTTTGCATAATAGTAATAGTATATCATAGCGCATTCTCTTTTGGCTCACCGTTTTCAACTTTTATAAAAAATTCATCATTCCCTTGAAAGCTACAAACTCTCGCTAAAAATGGTAAAATATAAAGACGTTATATACGAAAGAGGTAGTCAATTATGGCATACGATGGTTTATTTACAGTTGCGATGACGCACGAATTACAAAAACTCGTAACAGGTCGCATCGCACGCATTCATCAACCGAATGCACAAGAAATTGTTTTCACCGTTCGCGCAAACGGACGTAACGATAAATTATTATTTTCTGTACACCCTTCATACGCTCGCGTACAAATTACGGAGCAATCCATTGAAAATCCACCAGAACCACCTATGTTTTGTACGTTGCTTAGAAAGCATATCGAAGGTGGGTTCATCGAATCAATCGAACAACTCGGTGCAGACCGTGTCATCGTCTTAACGATTACATCAACGGATGAAATCGGCGATCCCATTACGCGTAAATTATATGCAGAAATTATGGGACGTCATAGTAATCTCGTATTAGTCGATACAGAAAATGGCAAAATCGTCGACAGTTTGAAACATTTACCACCGAGCGTCAATAGTTATCGTACGGTGCTTCCGGGATTTGAATATTTAACACCTCCCGCACAAGACCGTGAAAATCCGCTAACAATTACATTAAATGAACTCGATGGCTTTTTCGGTATCCCACGCGATCCGAAAGAAATTATGAATCATTTTGTCGGCTTTAGCCCTTTACAAGCGAAAGAGTTCGTCCATCGTGCAGAAGCGAGCGAACAATCAATGGCAGACTTGTTCCAGCCGTTCATTCAACAATTTAAAGACGGTGGTACCGTACCAACTTACGCTGAAATCGGTAATAAAGTCGTATTCTCTCCGATTGAATTAACGCATCTAGACGGCCAAACGACCGCTTATCCAACGCTTAGTGCGTTGCTTGACCGTGTGTTCTTTGCACGAGCAGAAAGAGACCGTGTGAAACAGCAAGCGGGTGATTTAGAACGTTGGTTGCATAGTGAAATAAGTAAATTGAAATTAAAACTTAAAAAACTTGGCCAAGATTTAAAACGCGCACAAAATCTTGACCAATATCAACTGTACGGCGAACTATTAATGGCGAACTTGTATGCATTTGAAAAAGGACTTACAGAAGTCACAGTTACGAACTACTATACGAATGAACCAATTACGATTCCGATTAGCGTGCGCAAGACGCCAATTGAAAATGCGAAAAGCTACTACGCAAAATATACGAAATTTAAACATGCACTTATCAAAGTACAACAACAAATTGATAAAACGAATGAAGACCTTGCGTATTTCGATATGATCGCACAGCAAGTCGAACAAGCTGCGCCTGCAGATATTGAAGAAATCCGTGAGGAACTTGCGGACCAAGGCTACATGAAACTAAAAAAATCAAAACGTCGTAAAAAACCGACAAAACCACAGCCTGAAACGTATGTTTCTTCTACAGGAACACGCATTTCAGTCGGTAAAAACAATAAACAAAATGATTATTTAACGTTTAAACTAGCACATAGAAACGATATTTGGATGCATACGAAAGATATTCCTGGTTCTCACGTCGTTATTCATACAGCCGAGCCAGATGAACCGACGATTCGTGAAGCAGCAAATTTAGCTTCTTACTTTAGTAAAGCGCGTGCGTCTTCTTCTGTTCCAGTCGATTACACACAAATACGTCACGTAAAAAAACCAAATGGTTCGAAACCCGGCTTCGTCATTTTCTTTGAACAAAAAACTATTTTCATTGATCCAGACGAAGATGCTATCATGAAACTCGAGAAAAAATAAATTAAAAAAGCCCCTTCGCTTACCCTGTTAAGCGAAGGGGCTTTTTTCTTAGACAAAGAAATGCTTTCGAGCCATCGCTAGCAAACTGCCCTACCACCATTTCACTGTCAGTTTTCCCCAATAACTATTTTTAAAACCACACAAAATGGCGAAAATGACCATTTAATGAAGCGAAAAGTTCTAGTGTCTCGTTCAAAATAAATTAAAGATAGTTAAAATTTCATCCTTTATAAAAAAATCACGTTCGATTCAACGAAAATAAGTTGAATCGAACGTGATTTTTAGCGATTAATACGTAAAGACGAGTTTATTTTTGCTCGGATCTTCTACGACGACTTTCGTATCTAAATCTTGAAAGGCAATATGTTGTTTCATATGATTTTTAAAATCATCAAAGGCAATTTTATTCGATAAACGAATTTGCACTTCTTTTAGTCCACTATGGCGTGCAATTGGTGTCGCAACATGTTCACCACACCACGTATTCCCTGCGATATGATGATGGTAGCCTCCCGCTCCAACGAAAAAGACATCATCGTAAACTTCCTGCATATTAAAACCTAGTACGTCTACATAAAAAGCAAGCGTTTCTTCAAATTGATCAATGCGTAAATGCACATGTCCAATCGTCGTGCCAGCCGGTAATTTTCCGTCCGTATCAAAATCAGCTAACGGCGCTAATTGTTTAAAATCCAATGGGTTGCTACCACCGGGATGTTTGTCCCACTCATCTCTCGGACGATCCGCATAAATTTCAATGCCATTCCCTTCAATATCTGACAAGTAAAAAGCTTCACTATACCCATGATCACTCGCACTATCCAATTTTGCGATTGGAATAATTCGTTCAAAATGTGGAAAGCGATTTTCTTGTTCTAACGGGCTATCTACCGTTTCTTTATTGCGTAGGATGTCAAAAAATTTCGTTGCGAACGATTCGCGAGAAGGAAGTAAAAATGCGGTATGAAATAAGCCTGTACATAGAGAAGGCTGCATTTTCTCTGCTTCTTTGCGTAGTTCAAAAAAAACAGGTTCTTCCGCTCCTGCTGAAAAGGTCGTATAAGATGTCGTTTTTTCAACGATATGTAACCCAACGACGCGTTCATAAAAAGCCGTTTGACGTTCTAAGTCAATGACCTTAATGACGACACGATCGATTGATAAATTTGAATCTATTTCAAATGCTGCCATGCTGTAAGCCTCCGTTAAAACCTAGTTATTTACTATGTTTTATCATATTTTAAGTTTTTTGCAAATATTTGCACAAAAAAATGATAGACGCACGCATCGCTGCATGTGCCCATCATTTAGAAAACGATTTATTTTAATTTATCTGCTTTTAAATCTTCATACCACGTTAATAAACCCGGGATATCCGCTTCTTCAATGGCAGCTGTTTCTTTAGCCGCTTCAATTAATGCTTCAAAATTAGATAGACTATAATAAGGCACGCCTGCTTTTTCAAAATTCTCAAGCGCTTTCGGTAATAAGTATGAGTAGACCGAAACGACGCCGAGGACATTTGCTCCTTCACGCTCTAACGCTTCAACGGCATTAATAGATGAACCACCTGTCGAAACGATGTCTTCAATTACGACTGTTTTGGCACCTTCTGCAAACTTCCCTTCCGTCTGTTTACCACGACCGTGATCTTTCGGTTTAGAACGAACGTATACCATTGCTAAGTCTAAAAGATCGGCTACCCACGCTGCATGTGGAATACCTGCTGTCGCTGTACCTGCTACGACTTCTGTACCTGGGAATTTTTCTTCGATTAAATCCGCTAATCCTTGCGCGATTACTTTACGTACTTTCGGAAATGAGATCGTTAAGCGTGTGTCACAGTAAATAGGTGATTGAATACCTGAAGCCCACGTAAATAATTGTTTCGGACTTAATTCTACTGCCCCTACTTCTAACATTCCTTTTGCTACTTCATGTTGAATTGCCATCTTAGTTGCCCTCCCATAATTGCTTCACTGTATGATATGCTTCGACTGGATTTTCTGCTTGTGTAATCGCACGTCCTACGACAATTTGTGTCGAACCTTCTATACGTGCAACTTGTGGTGTTGCGACACGTTTTTGATCATGTGTTGCACCACCTGCTAATCGAATACCCGGCGTCACTTTTAAAAAGTCTTTTCCGCACGCTTCTTCAATCATCTTCGCTTCATGTACAGAACAAACGACGCCATCAAGCCCTGCTTGCTGCGCTAATTTCGCATAATGAACGACGCCTTGTTGAATCGTCCCAGGAATTTGCTGTTCAACATTCATTTGTTCTTCAGTCGTCGACGTTAGTTGCGTCACAGCGATTAATGCTGGACGTTTCTTCCCTTCTTGCGTACCTTCTTGTAAGCCTTCTAATGCAGCCGCCATCATCGCGCGACCACCTGCTGCATGTACGTTAATAAGATCAATATCTAACTTTGCTAAGCCCTTCATTGCCGATTTTACCGTATTCGGAATATCGTGCAATTTCAAATCTAAAAAGATGTCATGACCCGCTTCTTTAATCGTGCGAATAATCGACGGACCGTTTTGTAAATACAGTTCCATCCCTACTTTTACGAATAGAGGTTCATCAAACTTCCCTAAAAATGTTGCGACATCTTCAGGTGTTGGAAAATCTAGTGCAATAATTGGCTTCGTATTCATCTTATCGATGGCTCCTTCCGACTAATTCGTCTACGTGTGAAACGCCTAGTTGTTGTAATTTAGCAGGTAATTGTTCAATAATATTCGGACAAACGAAGGGATCGACGAAGTTCGCCGTTCCTACTGCGACTGCCGTTGCTCCGACAGATAAGAAGTCGATAACATCTTCTACCGTCGCAACTCCGCCCATACCGATTATCGGAATGTTCACCGCTTTGTACACTTCATATACCATACGAAGGGCGACAGGTTTCACAGCGGGACCTGATAAACCACCTGTGACATTCGCAATAATTGGTTTCCCTGTTCGTTCGTCTAGGCGCATACCTACTAACGTATTAATCATCGTAATCGCATCAGCACCCCCACGTTCGACTGCTTTTGCCATCTCTACGATGCTCGTCACATTCGGTGACAGTTTCACATAAACAGGTACGCTCGAAACAGCTTTCACACTACGTACGAGTTGTTCCGCAACGTCTGGATCTGTTCCAAACTGAATGCCTCCGTGTTTTACGTTCGGACATGAAATGTTTAATTCTAATGCATAAACGTTCGATGCTTGACTAATTGCTTTCGCTACTTCTACATAATCTTCTGCTGCAGAACCTGCCACATTCGCGATAATCGGCACATCGTATTTTTCTAAAAAAGGTAACTCGTGTGCTAAAACATGTTCTAAACCTGGATTTTGTAAGCCGATTGCATTCAACATACCCGAAGACGTTTCCGCTACACGCGGTGTCGGGTTTCCTCGACGCATTTCCGGGGTCGTCGCCTTAATCATAATGGCTCCTAGTTTAGATAAATCATACAAGTTTGCGTACTCTTGACCGAACCCAAAACAGCCAGATGCTGGCATAATTGGATTTTTCAACGTGACGCCTGGTAATTTAACTTCTAATGGGTTCACAGTGCAACAACTCCTTTCGGGAAAACAGGTCCATCTGAACATACTTTTTTGTAGCCGCCATCGGTCGTATCACATACGCATGCGTAACATGCTCCAATTCCACAGCCCATACGTTCTTCGAATGATAAGAACCCTTTTTTTCCTTCAAAAAGATGGTCGATTGCACGAAGCATCGGCGTTGGTCCACACGTATAAAACGTATCGAATGCTAGTTTCTTTTCTTCGATTAACGTCGTTACGAAACCTTGATGCCCACTTGAACCGTCTTCCGTCACGATATACGTTTCACCTAGTTTATTAAATGCTTCTTCGTAAAAGACGTCCTTCTCAGAACGGAATCCTAATACGTGAATCGTCTTAACGCCTCGTGCATTTAAACGTTTTGATAATTCATGTAGCGGCGGTACACCAATCCCACCACCGATTAATAAAGCGGTCTCTTCGGGAGCTGTTTCTTCAACAGGGAATCCATTTCCTAACGGACCAAGTACATCGACTTCGTCACCTGCTCGTTTCAAAGAAAGAACGTCCGTACCACGTCCACCAGCACGATATAACATCGTAAACTGACCTGCTTCTTGATCAATATTCGCAATAGAAATCGGACGACGAAGTGTTGGTTCGTAACTATCCGCTACACGTAAATGTACGAATTGTCCCGGTTGGTTCATTTGTTGAGTTAAACTGCCCTCTAGCGTTAACTCATAAATATGATTTGCGACTAGTTGTTGACGCACTACTTTCATTTTTTCTTGTTGAATCATTACATGTTTACCTCCACTTTCGCTTTTGGCATTGGCATTGCAGTAAATGTCATTGACTCGATGACTTTTAAAATCGCATCTGCTGTATCAAGTGAAGTTAAGCAAGCGATACCGTTTTCTACTGCTTCACGACGAATTCGGAATCCATCACGTGCTGGTTGTTGCCCTTTCGTTAACGTATTAATAATTAACTGTGCATCACCATTTTGAATGACATCTAATAATGTCGGACCGTTTGAGCCGATTTTATCAACGACTGTTGATGAAATACCGGCTGCCTCTAACGCTTTCGCTGTTCCTGGTGTTGCTAAAATAGAGTAACCAATTTCAACGAAACGTTTCGCAAGTTCTGTCGCTTCCGCTTTATCTTTATCTGATACGGTCATTAGTACTGAACCGTGATCTTCAATTTTCGTTCCAGCTGCTACGAAACCTTTGTACAATGCTTTTTCAAGCGTACAGTCTTTCCCCATTACTTCCCCTGTTGATTTCATTTCAGGTCCTAATGTCGTATCTACTCGGCGTAATTTCGCAAAGCTGAATACCGGTACTTTCACGTAAACACCTTCTTGAATTGGCGCTAAGCCTGTTGGGAATCCTTGGTCAATAATCGACGTTCCAAGAATTGCTTTCGTTGCAACGTTCGCCATTGGGATATTCGTAATTTTACTTAAGAATGGCACTGTACGTGATGCACGTGGGTTCACTTCGATAACGTATACTTCATCGTTTGAGATGACGTATTGGATATTCATTAATCCTTTAATGCCTAAGCCAAGTGCTAGACGCGTCGTATAATCGACTAACGTATCGATATGTTTTTGAGATAAGTTTTGTGGCGGATATACAGCGATCGAGTCACCTGAGTGAACCCCTGCGCGTTCGATATGTTCCATAATCCCTGGAATGCATACATTTGTACCGTCGCAAATAGCATCGACTTCAATTTCTTTCCCTGTTAAGTAACGGTCAATTAATACCGGTTTTTCTGGAGAAGCTTCTACCGCTGTCGCCATATAATGTTTAATTTCTTCTGTGCTATAAACAATTTGCATCGCACGTCCACCGAGTACGTATGAAGGACGAACAAGTACTGGATAACCAATTGATTCAGCAATTTTCACTGCGTCTTCTGTATTCGTAGCCGTTTTGCCTAATGGTTGTGGAATGTCTAATTCGTGAAGTGCTGCTTCGAAGCGGTCACGAGATTCTGCAAGGTCGATTGAATCTAATGATGTTCCTAAAATTTTCACGCCGCGTGCTTCTAATTGATCTGCTAAGTTGATGGCTGTTTGACCACCGAATTGAACGACAACGCCTTTCGGTTGCTCTAAGTCGATGATGTGCATCACGTCTTCAATCGTTAATGGTTCGAAGTACAGTTTGTCTGAGATGGAGAAGTCAGTAGAAACTGTTTCTGGATTTGAGTTAACGATGATTGCTTCGTACCCTGCTTCTTGGATTGCCCATACAGAGTGAACGGTTGCGTAGTCAAACTCTACCCCTTGACCGATACGGATTGGACCAGAGCCAAGTACGATCACGGATTCACGGTCCGTTTTAATCGATTCATTTTCATCGCCGTACGTACCGTAGAAGTAAGGTGTTTCTGATTCGAATTCTGCGGCACACGTATCAACCATTTTGTAAACGGGAATAATGCCGTTTTCTTTACGGAAGTCGTATACGTCACTTTCGTTCATGCCCCATAGTTTACCGATTGTTTCATCGGCGAAACCAATTTTTTTCGCGTAGCGAAGAACTGCAACGTCGCGTACGTTTTCTTTTAATGTCGTTTCGTAATCAATGATGTTTTTGAATTTATTTAAGAAGAACAAGTCGATTTTTGACCATTCATGAATTTCTTCGATTGTCACGCCGCGGCGAAGTGCTTCACCTAGGAAGAATAAACGTTCATCGCCTGCTTTTGTGACACGTTTTTTAATCCATTCATCTGTTAAGTCTTCGGCATGTTTCATTTCGATATGTTTATGACCTGTTTCAAGTGAACGTACCGCTTTTAACATCGCTTCTTCAAAGTTGCGACCGATTGCCATTACTTCACCTGTTGCTTTCATTTGCGTACCTAAATTACGTTTTGCTCCTTCGAATTTATCGAAAGGCCAACGTGGAATTTTCGCTACGATGTAGTCAAGCGCTGGTTCGAAACAAGCGTATGTTTTGCCTGTTACAGGGTTAATCATTTCATCAAGCGTTAAACCGACAGCGATTTTAGCTGCTAATTTTGCGATTGGATAACCTGTTGCTTTAGAAGCAAGCGCAGATGAACGTGATACACGAGGGTTTACTTCGATAATGTAGTAGTTGAAGCTATTTGGGTCAAGTGCTAACTGTACGTTACATCCACCTTCAATGCCTAATGCGCGGATAATTTTAAGTGATACGTTACGTAGCATATGGTATTCACGATCTGATAACGTTTGAGAAGGGGCTACAACGATTGAATCGCCTGTGTGAATGCCGACTGGATCCACATTTTCCATATTACATACGACAATGGCATTGTCTTTTGAATCACGCATTACTTCGTATTCGATTTCTTTATAACCTGCAATTGATTTTTCGACTAAACATTGCGTCACTGGAGAATATTTCAAACCAGACGTCACAATTTCATGCAGTTCTTGATCGTTTTCACAAATACCACCGCCAGTACCACCTAATGTAAAGGCAGGGCGAACGATAATTGGATAACCGATTTTTTTCACGAAAGCTTCCGCTTCTTCTACTGTATGAACAATTTCTGATTCTGGTGTAGGAACGTCTAGTTCGTACATTAAGTTACGGAATAAATCACGGTCTTCTGCTTGGTTGATCGCGTCTAGTTTCGTTCCTAAAATTTCAACGTTCATCTCATCTAAAATGCCTGAGTTGTGTAATTCAATCGCCATATTTAAACCTGTTTGACCACCTAATGTTGGTAAAATGGCATCTGGACGTTCTTTACGAATAATACGTGAGACGAACTCAAGGCTAATTGGTTCAATGTACACTTTGTCAGCGATTTGTGTATCTGTCATAATCGTTGCTGGGTTTGAGTTAATTAGAATAACGCGGTACCCTTCCTCTTTAAGTGAAAGGCAGGCTTGTGTACCTGCGTAGTCGAATTCTGCGGCTTGTCCGATAATGATTGGACCTGAACCGATTACTAAAATGGATTTGATATCTTGGCGTTTAGGCATGTTGTTGTTGCTCCTCTCTAGTATTGTTCTTCATTAACTCAATAAATTCGTCGAATAAGTGGTTCGGATCTTCCGGACCAGGTGATGCTTCTGGGTGATATTGTACAGTGAAGGCTGGTGCTGTTTTGTGGCGTAATCCTTCACATGTTCCATCATTTAATGCAACGTGTGTTACTTCTAAATCTGTCGCTGCTAATGAATCCATATCGACTGCGTACCCGTGGTTTTGAGACGTTAATTCTGTACGATCTGTACGTAAATCTTTCACTGGGTGGTTCGCACCGCGGTGTCCGAATTTTAATTTGAATGTTTGTGCACCACTCGCTAGTGCAAATAGTTGATGTCCTAAGCAAATACCGAATAATGGCACTTTTCCGATTAAATTTTTAACCGTTTCAATTGCTTCCGGTACGTCTAATGGATCCCCAGGTCCATTTGATAACATAATGCCATCTGGTTTATAAGCTAAAATTTCTTCTACTGTCGTATTGTAAGGAACGACGACAACATCACAATCACGGTTGTTTAATTCGCGTAAAATACCGTGTTTCATACCGAAGTCCATCAGTACAACTCGTTGCCCACGTCCTGGTGATGGATAAGCACTTTTCGTTGATACTTGTTCTACTTGGTTTATTGGAAATGTTGTGCTTTTCAAGCGTTCGATTACTTCTTCCACATTCACTTCTTCATTCGTCGCAGTTAAGTATCCTTTTACAGATCCTTCGTTACGAATAAGACGTGTCAGTTTACGTGTATCGATGCCTTCGATTCCTGGAATGTCTTTCATTTTGAAATAATCATCTACTGTGCCTTCATTTCGGAAATTCGATGGTGTTTTCGCAAGCTCATGTACGACGAATCCTTTAATCGCTGGTGAAATCGTTTCGAAATCGTCACGGTTAATCCCGTAGTTCCCGATTAGTGGATAAGTCATCGTTACAATTTGACCGCAAAATGATGGATCTGATAATGTTTCTTGGTATCCTGTCATCCCCGTTGTAAATACAACTTCACCGTCAGAACCTTTATCGCTACCGAATGCTTGCCCTTCAAATACTTCCCCTGTTTCTAAAATGAGTTTTCTCGTTGTCATTATGCTTCCTCCCATACAATCTTACCGTTGTAAATTGTTTTTTGTGGCCATCCGTAAGCTTTCCAGCCGTTAAATGGTGTGTTTTTCCCCTTTGATTCGAAATGTTCGACATCAACTGTTTGTTCATGTTCTAAATCGATGAGTACGATATCTGCTGATTCGCCGATATTTAACGTACCGTATGGCAATTTGAATAGTTGCGCAGGTTTCACAGTCATCCAGTCGATCAATTGACGAAGTGTCCATTTACCTGTCTTCACAAATTGTGTGTACAGTAATGGAAATGCCGTTTCGAAACCGACAATGCCAAACGGTGCACCGACCATGCCACAGCATTTTTCTTCATGCGTATGAGGTGCATGGTCCGTTGCGATACAATCAATTGTGCCATCTAGTAGCCCTTCATGTAATGCTTCCCAGTCATCTTTCGCACGTAATGGCGGATTCATTTTCCAGTTTGCATCGTCTGAAGGAATATCCATCTCTTCTAAGATTAAATGGTGAGGACAAACTTCTGCAGTCACGCGGATGCCCGCTTTTTTCGCATCGCGTACAGCGCGTACCGATTCTTTCGTCGATACGTGACATACGTGATAGTGAGCACCAGCCGCTTCTGCAAGTAAGACGTCACGCGCAATTTGAACCGACTCACAAACAGATGGAATACCAGGTAAACCGAGTTCATGATTTCGCGTTCCTTCGTGCATCACCCCGTCATAAATAAGTGAGTTATCTTCACAGTGCGCTACGACTGTAACGTCTAATGCTGCCGCATCTTTCATTTGTTCGAACATCGTTGAGGCAAGTTGTACACCAACGCCATCGTCTGAAAAAGCAACCGCGCCGTTTTCTTTCAATGCTTTCATATCCGTACGTGCATCGCCTGATTGTGCAACCGTTAGAGAACCATATGGTAAGACGCGAACTTTAGCGCTCTTTTCAATCAGTTTGTTGATTAGTTGCAAATTTTCAACCGAATCAGGTACAGGTTTCGTATTAGGCATGGCACAAATTGTTGTGAATCCACCTTTAGCTGCTGAAGCCGTTCCCGTTTCAATTGTTTCTTTATGTTCAAATCCTGGTTCGCGTAAGTGTACATGTACGTCCACAAAACCTGGAGAAGCGATGCACCCGCGTCCGTCAATTACTTCATCTGCTTTCGTTGAAATATTTTGTCCAACTTCTGCAATCGTACCGTCATTCGCAATGAAAATTTCACCTGCTGTTAGTTGTCCTGCTTCATCTACTAATTGAATGTTCGTCAATAACTTTGTCATTATCCTTTTCTCTCCTTTAAGATCGATTCTACAATGGCCATTCGTATGAAAACACCGTTACGAACTTGGTTAAAGATGCGAGAGCGTTCACACTCGACTAAACTTGAATCAATTTCTACTCCGCGGTTGATTGGGGCTGGGTGCATGATGATGGCATCTTTTTTCATTCGGCGCTCACGCTCGACTGTCAAACCAAATTGTTCATGATACCCTTCTTTCGTAAACCCTTCGAATGCGGCATCACGCTCGTGTTGCACACGAAGTAGCATGACGACATCACTCGTTTCAAGAAGTTCCTCCCAATCTTGATATGTATTTTCAAAATCACCTTGCCACTCACTTGGGCAAAGTATTCGAACGTTCGCACCTAATCTCGTTAATGCTTCCGCATCTGATTTTGCGACACGACTATGAGATACGTCGCCGACAATCGTCACGTTCACTCCTTCGAACTTCCCGAACTCTTTGAATATTGTGAATAAATCGAGTAGACATTGAGAAGGATGTTGACCTGCTCCATCTCCTGCATTAATGACAGCTACGTTAATTCCTTCAAGTAGCTCATCATAATAAGCATCTGTCTTATGTCGAATGACGACAGCATCCATACCGATCATCTCTAAAGTTTTCACCGTATCATACAATGTTTCACCTTTTAGCGTGCTCGAGAAGCCTGCTTCAAAAGGAATAACGGTCGCTCCGACTTTACGTTCTGCTGTTTCAAAACTCGTCTTCGTCCGCGTGCTCGGTTCAAAAAATAAGTTTGCGACTAAGTAGTCTTTTTCTAGTTGTGATGGTGCTCCCTCTTCGAACTCGCCAGCTCTTTTTAAAATTGTATAAATTTCTTCGTTTGAAACTTCTTCAATTGATCGTAAATTTTTCATCGTATGAAAACCTCCATTTTTTTAGCTTACGCTTTCGAATCATATCGATTAAAAAAGCCTCCTTAGAAATATAAGGAGGCGGAGGAAGGATCTTACAGTTATTATTAGTGTTCTCACTAATAAGTCGCTGTATGTTCACCCTTCTGAGCCTCTCTGGGCATCTATTAAAAGGTCGTACTATTTAGTTATGCTGTTCTTGTTCTTTTTGTTCGTCTGCTAACAACTCAATGTCTGGCTGTGCTTTCCCCGGTAAGATGATGTTTAATAACACACCGACGATTGCCGCTAATGCCATACCTTCAATCGCAAAGTCATTATCTTGAATACCGAATGCGTTGTGCCATAATAACTTACCGCCACCGATTCCTAGTATTAAGATGACCGATGCAATCACGAGATTACGTTTATGATCAAAATCAATTTTATTTTCTACTAACATACGTAAACCACTTGATGCGATGATCCCGAATAATAAGATGGATACGCCACCAAGTACTGGTGTTGGAATCGTACTGACAAGTGCCATTAATTTACCTGAGAACGATAGTAGTACTGCGAATACTGCCGCACCACCGATTACCCAGACGCTAAACACACGCGTTAGTACGAGTACACCAATGTTTTCACCGTATGTCGTTTTCGGTGGACCCCCGATGAAAGCTGAGAGTAACGTACCGAAACCATCACCGAGTAATGAGCGATTCAAGCCCGGATTTTTAATAAAGTTACGGTTAACGACTTTCCCTAAAACGAGTTGATGTCCAATATGCTCTGAAATCGTCACGATGACAATCGGTACCATTGCGAGTAAGATAGGCGCTGTCACTTTAAAGTCGTAGTCAATTCCGACGATTAAGAAGTCCGGTGCAGCAATCAAAGCTGCTTCCGTTACCGATGTAAAGTCGATAAAGTTTGTACCCGCAATTTGATCTGAAATCAACGCTGCGATGTACCCAACGATTAGACCGATCAAGATTGGCATCGTACTAATAACACCTTTTACGAAGTTATTAACGACGATTGCTGCTGCTAATGTAATCAGTGCAATCACGAAGTAAGATGCGTGATACACTTGTGTATTATCTTGTAGCGTTTCGTACATTGACATATTAACAGCCGTTGTCGCAAGCGCTAAACCAATGACCATAATGACAGGTGCTACGACGATTGGTGGTAAAATACGTAAAATCCATTTGTACCCTGTTTTCCAAATGAGTAAGGAAACGATACCGTACACAATACCGACTGCCATCGCCCCGATCATTGCACCACCAGGACCGTCTGCAGCTTTTGTTGCAACCATCATCGGCGCGATAAAAGCGAAAGATGAGCCTAAGTATGCGGGTACTTGGAAGCGTGTAATGAGTAAGAAAAACAGTGTCGCAATCCCACTCGTTAGTAGCGCAATCGCTGGTGATAAGTGTGTAAGTGTTGGTACTAAAATTGTTGAGCCAAGCATGGCGAACATATGTTGTAAACTTAACGTGATTAATTGACCGCCCGAAGGCTTTTCATTTATATCGAGAACAGTGTTGTTTGACATTTCTTCATTTCCTCCAATATTGAATACCTATTCGTAAATTGCGACGCTATCTTGGTCGTCTACTTCTACCATATGAACGACGATTCGTTCGTGTCGAGCTGTCGGAATGTTTTTTCCGACGAAGTCTGCTCGTACGGGCAATTCACGATGTCCTCTATCTACGAGAACCGCTAATTGGATTTGTGCTGGACGTCCGATGTCCATGACAGCGTCCATTGCTGCGCGAACTGTTCGTCCTGTGTAAAGTACGTCATCGACAAGTACGACCGTTTGATTCGTAACATCTTCTGTAATATCTACTTGTTGAACGAGTGCTTCACCGTTATCCGTTTTCATTGATAAATCATCACGGTAAAGAGAAATGTCTAATTCACCTGAGCGAACTTCTTTCTTTTCAATCGTATTGATTTTTTGTGATAAGCGGCTTGCTAAGTAAGCCCCTCGTGTTTTAATACCGACTAAGATGACGTTATCGATTCCTTCGTTGCGCTCGATAATTTCATGTGCAATTCGAGTTAACGCTCGGTTAATTGCTGCTTCATCTAAAATGTCTGCTTTTTTTTCAACCATTTTCATTTCCTCCTTCCTTGTTTTAAACGTTCCGTTTGTGCATAAAAAAACCTCTTGAGCGTTTGCCCAAGAGGTTGTATAGGTATACTGATAGATATGTCAAATAAACTGTACGCATACAGCAATCCCACATTCTTCGCATCCCTTTTCAGCCTCTCTGGACTGTCTTTAAAAGGTGAATATTAAGATTTTCACTGACATCAGTATAGACCGTAAGACATAAAGTGTCAACGGATTTTTTGATTATTTTTCGTAATGACTGCGTAAATCAGCTAATAACGCTGCATACTCAGCAGGAATTGGTGCAGAAAACTCAAGATATTCTTTCGTACGTGGGTGTACGAAACCTAAAATACCGGCATGCAATGCTTGACCGCCAATATCCATCGTTTTTCTTGGTCCATATTTTGGATCCCCAACTAGTGGATAACCAATGTAGTTCATATGCACACGAATTTGGTGCGTACGACCTGTTTCTAAACGACATTCGATTAACGTATAGTCTACGCCAAAACGATCTGTCACGTAGAAATGCGTCACAGCATGTTTACCATTATCTACGACAGCCATTTTTTGACGATCTTTCGTATTACGACCAATTGGTGCGTCAATTGTTCCTTTATCATGTGGAATATGCCCATGAACAAGCGCTGTGTAGCGACGTGTTACCGTTTTATCTACTAATTGTTGTACGAGACTCTCATGGGCTGCATCATTTTTCGCAACCATTAATAAGCCTGATGTATCTTTATCGATACGGTGTACGATACCTGGACGTACGACACCATTAATGCCTGATAAATCGTTACAATGGAACATTAAACCGTTCACAAGTGTACCTGTTGCATGTCCTGGCGCAGGGTGTACGACCATGCCTTTTGGTTTGTTTACGACAAGTACATCTTCATCTTCATAAACGATTTCTAATTGTAAGTCTTCCGCTAAAATTTCTAACGGCTCTGGTTCTGGAGGTGTTACTAAAATAACGTCCTCCACTTTTACTTTGTATTTTTTAGCGACTACTTCTTTATTAACTGAAACATGTCCACCTTCAACGAACCCTTGGATTTGTGTACGTGACCATTCTGTTTGCATTGTTGCGATTGCTTTATCAATGCGGTTGCCAGCTACTTCTGCAGTAGCAACGAATTTGATTGTATCTGCCATAAGTTACTTCTTCACCTTTCCTGCTTTTCCTTCGTAAAATAATACGTAAATGATCATTGTGATGACACCAAATGTCAGTGCCATATCTGCAATGTTGAAAATCGGGAAATCATAGTTAATGACTGGAATCCAAAAGCTCGCAAAATCGACCACTTCTCCGCGTAATAGACGGTCAATAAAGTTTCCGATTGCACCACCTAATAGCAGCATTAAACTCGTTTGAAATAATGGTTTCCCTTTACCTTCTTTATGGAAATAATAAATAATCGCTACGATCACGACAATTGTAATTATTGTAAATAAGCCAAACTTCCCTTGCATCATGCCCCAAGCAGCACCTTGGTTTCGGTGTGAATACAATGAAAAAATCGGATCCCAAATGACAATTTCTTGTCCTTTGTCCATATTTTTCACAACGCCCCATTTTGTTAATTGGTCAATAATGATGACAAAGAGAGCAATACCATAATATTTATACACAACAGTTCCCCCGTTTACCTTTATCCTACTATTTTAAAATAATTGTATCCGAACGATAATTTTATCATAAATACGAAAAAGATTACAGTTCATTCTATTTCGCGCGTATCATTTTGCGAATACGCATCACCTTTTTACACAAAGAACCGCCCTTGCTTACGCAAAGAGCGGCTCTTTTTTTATGAGAAAAGATTATTTATTCCTGTCCTCATCAATTGCTTCTATTTATTTAGTTTCTAGATCTACATCCGCAAAGTTTTCTTCAACGACTGTTGCACAGCGTTCACATAAATCTGGGTGGTTAGCATTGTGTCCAACTGTTGGATCAACTGTCCAACAACGATCACATTTTTCGCCTTCTGCTTTCACAACCGCTACAGCAACTGTTTCTGTTTTAACACATTCTGGTGTTGCGTCAGCAAGATCGCCGACAACAAATTCAGATACGATCATCAGTTGTGAGAAGTCAATTGCTTCTTCAGAAAGAATAGCTTTCGTTTCTGCATCTGCATAAACGGTTGCTCTCGCTTCTAAAGATTTACCAATTACTTTCGCTGCACGTGATTCTTCTAAAGATTTTAGAACGACGTTACGTACAGTCATGATTTTCGCCCATTTCGCAGTTAATGCTTCGTAGTTATCTTTTTCAACAGCGTCTGGCATATCTGTTAATTGTACAGATTCTTCTGTTGTCCAAGCCATATAGCCGAAGATTTCATCTGCTGTATGAGGAATGATTGGTGCTAATAATTTCACTAATGCATTTAATGTATCGAATAATACAGATTGCATAGCGCGACGTGCGTGATTGTTTGGTGCTTCTACGTAAACAACATCTTTCGCAATGTCTAAGTAGAATGAGCTTAATTCTGTTGCGATAAAGTTATTAATTGCTTTATACACTGTTGCAAATTCATAATTATCGTATGCAGTGCGCACAGTTTGAACTAATTTTTGAAGTTGCATGTACATGTATTGATCTACTTCACGTAAATCTTCATATTTCACATAATCTGTTTCGTAATTGAAATCAGCTAAGTTCCCGTGTACGAATTTAAGCGTGTTACGCACTTTACGGTACATTTCTGAAACTTGTTTTAACATATCCATTGAGATACGCACATCTGCTGTGTAATCAACTGAAGCAACCCACATGCGAAGAATATCTGCACCGTATTGTTGCATGATTTTCGCTGGTGCGATGATGTTACCTAGTGATTTAGACATTTTACGACCGTCACCATCTAACACGAAGCCGTGAGATAGTAAGCCTTTGTACGGTGCATGACCGTTCGTAGCGACAGAAGTGATTAATGAAGAGTTGAACCAACCACGATATTGGTCAGAACCTTCTAAGTAAAGGTCTGCTGGGTAGTTCATACCGCGCTCTGCTAATACACCTTGGTGAGACGAGCCAGAGTCGAACCAAACGTCCATGATGTCGTTCTCTTTAGTAAATTCACCATTTGGAGAACCTGGGTGTGTGAAACCTTCTGGTAATAATTCTTTCGCTGTTTTTTGGAACCAAATATTTGAACCGTTTTCACGGAATAAATCTTGAACGTGTGCAATTGTTTCTTCTGTGATGATGCTTTCGCCGTTTTCAGCGTAGAACACAGGAATTGGAACACCCCATGCACGTTGACGAGAAATACACCAGTCACCACGGTCACGGATCATGTTGAATAAGCGTGTTTCGCCCCATTCAGGTGTGAAGTTCGTATCGCGGATTGCTTGTAACAATGCTGGACGGAATTTTTCAATTGATGCAAACCATTGTGGTGTTGCACGGAAAATAACTGGTTTTTTCGTACGCCAGTCATGTGGGTATGAGTGTTCGAAGAATGTTAAGCTTAATAATGCGCCAACTTCTTCTAATTTTTCACAGATTGGTTTGTTCGCTTTATCGTAGAACATACCTGCAAACTCGCCTGCAGCTTCTGTTAATATACCGCGGTTATCGACAACTGAAAGAATTTCTAAGCCGTAACGTTTACCAACTTGATAGTCATCTTCCCCGTGTCCAGGAGCTGTATGAACACAACCAGTACCTGCTTCAAGTGTTACGTGATCGCCAAGCATCACAAGTGATGTACGATCAAATAATGGGTGTTTCGCTGTAATATTTTCTAAAGAAGCACCGTTGATTTCACGGTCGATTTGAACATCTTCCCAACCATTTTTCTCTGCCACTGTGTTTAATAATTCTTTCGCAACGACGAATTTACGATCCGCTACTTTCGCAACGACATACGTGAATTCAGGGTTTACAGAAATCCCTAAGTTGGCTGGCATTGTCCAAGGTGTAGTTGTCCAAATAACAAGTTCTTCATCGTTATTTAATACCCCTTTCCCATCTTCTACTTTGAAAGCAACGAAGATTGAAGGTGATTTAATGTCTTTGTACTCGATTTCTGCTTCAGCTAAAGCTGATTCAGAAGATGGAGACCAATAAACGGGTTTTAACCCTTTAAAAATATAACCTTTTTTCGCCATATCGCCAAATACGCCAATTTGACGTGCTTCGAATTCTGGGTTTAATGTGATGTATGGATTTTCCCAATCAGCACGAATACCGATACGCTTAAATTGTTCACGTTGGTTATTTACTTGATCTAAAGCATATTCTTTACAAAGTTCACGGAAATCCGCAATCGACATTTTTTTACGGTCATGTCCTTTGTTCGTTAATGCTTGTTCGATTGGAAGACCGTGTGTATCCCACCCTGGAACGTATGGTACGTAGTAACCTGTCATTGAACGATGACGGTTAATCATATCTTTTAATACTTTATTTAAAGCGTGACCCATATGGATATCACCATTTGCGTAAGGAGGTCCATCGTGTAAAACGAATGGTGTACGATCTTTCGTACGTTCTAACACTTTTGCATTAATGTCCATTTCAGCCCATTTTTCTTGCATTTTCGGTTCCATGTTTGGAAGATTTCCGCGCATTGGGAAATCTGTTTTTGGCATTAATAACGTTTTTTTATACTCAGCCATTGTAATTCCTCCTAAATATTAATCCATAAAAAAACTCCTCATCCCATAAAAGGGACGAGGAGAAGTTAACTCGCGGTACCACCCTAATTGCATAGCTACAGTTCGCTATGCCACTTAAGTACACCTTAACGCGGTGGTGACGAGATTGCTTACTAAATTCCGTTCAGCGATCTAGCTCAAGAGTGATCTTCGGCTTTTATTGTTCGTTCGAGCTTTCACCGTCCTCGAATCGCTAATCCACAAATAAAAACGTACTGTCTCTATCGTTGCTTTTCATATCATATGTTGCAATTATAGAAAATTGCTCGTGGAACGTCAAGTGATTATTCTTCTTCTGGTAATTCAATAGCATCCAAGTCATCTACGTCTGGTACTTTAATTTCATATTCCATTAAGTGATCCCAGTCGTCTGATTCAATTAAATCAAGTTGTGCTTCGACGATCATTTTGAAACGATTACGGAACACTTTGGAATGCTTTTTCAATTCTTCAATTTCAAGAGCTACTGTACGTGCTTTAGCAAGTGCCTCATTGACAATTCGGTCCGCATCTTTTTCTGCTTCTGTCACGATTAACTTCGCTTCTTTTTGAGAGTTGCGGCGCACTTCTTCAGCAGCTTCTTGCGCAACAACGATTGACTTTTGCAATGTTTCTTCAAGAGCACTGTAATGATTCAATTGTTCATGAGTAGCAGATAAGCGTGCTTCTAAATCTGCTTTGTCCTTCATAACGAGATCCATGTCTTTCATTACTTGCTCCATGAATTCATTAACTTGATCCTCGTTATATCCACGAAATGCACGATCAAACTCTTTATTATGTATATCGAGTGGTGTTAATGGCATACTATCTCTCCTTTGTCGCAATTATCTTATCAACAATTATACATTTCTTTCCTTAGAACTTCATCTTTTTTCATCAATTCATTTATTTTCTTTCCATTTTACCAATTTTTAATCGAATTTTCTCTTTCTTTGTATGCCCTTCAATCGATAGCAATACGAGACGTCCGACACCTCTAATAGACAATAGATCATGCTCTTGTAGTTCAAAAGCATTTTGTTCACGAACCGTATAATTTACTTTCACACGTCCAGCTTCAATAAGCATGGCGGCTTTTTGTCTCGAAATGGACGGATAACATGAGGCAATCACCGTATCTAAACGAAGTGATGACGTCGTAACGACACTTTCAAGCCACGGGTCGTTGCTCTCCCCAATAAGTTGCTGTTCTGATACTTCTATAATCGTCGCTTTACTTTTACCAATCGTCGTCAAATTCGCTCGCACATAATCTGCTACTTCTTGTGCTACAACAAATTGAACCATTTCTGAATCGATGCGAATATCTCCAAACTTCGTTCGATCTATTCCGAGATGAAGTAAAGCACCGAGTACGTCTGGATGTTTCAGCTGAACGAACTTAGAAGCGTACCGTACGCCGAGAACACATAATTGAAAATCGTCCTTTACTGGTACTATATAACTTGGGTATAACATACCGCGTACACGTTCAACATTTCCACCGAATGCTCCGTCTACTGAAAAGTGAACGTCTTCATTTTTCCCGATAATCGCTTCAATAATTTTCACTTGGCGCGGATCTAAAAAGTCCAATAGTTTAGGCGCATAAAAATCTTCGACGTATCGTTTGTATTCAAACACTTGTTCAATAAAACCATGTTCTTCTTTTCTAAAATGTTGAAAAATAGTATCCATCTTAACTCCTTATAAAAAAACTGCTTTTACGTTCATTCTCAAATGAAGTAAAAGTCAGTTTTTTTCATTAATACAATAATTGAACTAAAATTGTTTGCACACCGCGTTGAATAAAATTCAGTGCGAGTAATGCAACAATTGGTGAAATGTCGATCATACCAATTGTCGGAATAAACTTCCTGAAAATCGATAAATACGGATCTACAATTTTATCTAGCAATCGACCGAAAGCTGAGTTTTGTAATCCCGGTAACCAGCTCATTAAAATATAAATAATAATTGCAAACCAATAAATTTGGAATGCATAGTACACAAATGTAAGAATCATAAATTATTTGTTCTCCTTAATACTGCTCTGCATCATAATAATGTTCTGATATTGCGCCGTCAATTTCTACGTTATCTGGTGTACATAAAAAGATGTCGATCCCAATTTTTTTAATTTCGCCGTTCAAGGCAAAAACCGTACCACTTAAAAAATCAATAATACGTTTGCCATTTTCTTTATCAATTCGTTGTAAATTGACGACGGCTGTTTTTTTATTTCGAATACATTCTGCAATGTCTTGTGCTTCTGAATAAACACGAGGCTCAAATAAATTCACTTTAGAAGTTGTTTGTGTAAAACTCACTAAATTTGTACGTTGTTCTTCTGTGTACATTTGTGTGACTTGATTCGTGTTCTTTGGCACAGGTTGCATTTTGCGTTGTTGCTGTTGTTTACGAGGTGTAGCCATTGGTGTCGTAACAACTTGCTGCATTTGTTGATTCGGTACTTGTTTTGCAACTTGTTGTGGTTGCTGAGGATGTTGTTCTTTTTTAGGAGTCGTTTGCTCCATTGTGTCATCCTCTGCTTCATCTTCTAAGTAAAAGAAGTTTTTTAAGATGTTTTTCATATGAATCCTCCTTAGTCCAAACCAACTAACGCAGTACCGATACGAACGAACGTCGCACCTTCTTCTACCGCAATCGCATAATCATGCGACATCCCCATTGAAAGTTCTGTACATGGGGCATGTTCATATTGTTGGTTAATAATTTGTTGTTGAAGTTGTTTCAATCCTTTAAACGTTTGACGAATAATAGATTCGTCTTCCGTATTCGGTGCCATCGTCATTAAACCAATGACAGAAAGGTTTGAATACGGCGTTAATGACTTAATAAAAGGAAGTACTTCTTCAACTTTTAATCCGTGTTTTGAGTCTTCCTCCGATACATTTACTTGTACGAAGCATTGGATTTTTTTCGTTGCACGTTTGTCCAATTCTTCCGCCAAGCTTAAACGATCTAACGAGTGAATATAATCTACGTGATCAATTACTTTTCGAACTTTACGTGTTTGTAAAGTTCCGATATAGTGCCAAACAGCACCATTCGTAATATGTTGTTGTTTTTCTAACAATGGTTCAGGACGATTTTCGCCTAAATGTATTAATCCAGCGGCAAGAGCTTCTTCTGCACGCTCAGTAGGTACTTGTTTCGTCACCGCAATAATTTGAACTTCTTTCGGATCACGACCTACTTTTTCGCATGCTGCGTTAATATTCAATTGAATGTCTTTTAAATTATCGATAATTAGTGTCATAATGAATCCCAGCTTTTCAAATTACTTGTCAATCATTTTATTTTTTATTTTATCAAGCATTGCTGTATTAATCAACGAATTCCCTAGAACGATACAAAAAAAGAGGATATTCCAACAAGATGGTCTCACCTTTTTGGAATATCCTCTTTATGCAATTTTTTACAAATTATCGACGGTTACGACGATTTCGTAAAAATGTTGGGATTTCTAATTCGTCTTGTTGTCCTTGTTGTTCAACTTGTGGTGAAGCTGTGTGTGTAGCTTCTTGTTGAACAGGTTGCGGTGCAACAGGCGGTGTTGATTGTTGTGATTGTGTAGTAGTCGTACGTGGCGCTGCATTTGGCGCTTGGTAGCTACTATGATTTTCAGAGAAATCTGTCGCAATAACTGTCACGACAATTTCATCTTTTAAGTTATCATTAATAACAGCACCGAAAATGATGTTCTCGTCATCATCAGGTGATGCAGCACTTGAAATAATGTCTGCAGCTTCTTGTACTTCGAATAAGCTCAAGCTAGAGCCACCTGTAATATTTAAAAGAACACCTTTCGCACCTGCGATTGATGTTTCAAGTAACGGACTAGAAATAGCTTTTTTAGCAGCTTCTTCTGCACGTTTTTCACCAGTTGCAATACCAATACCCATTAAAGCAGAACCTTTGTTAGACATAATTGTCTTAACATCGGCAAAGTCTAAGTTGATTAAACCTGGTACGGCGATTAAATCTGAAATACCTTGAACACCTTGACGTAATACGTTATCCGCTTCACGGAATGCTTCAAGCATTGGCGTACTCTTATCAACGATTTCAAGTAATCGATCATTCGGAATGACGATTAATGTATCAACCGCTTCTTTCATTGTCGCTGTTCCAGCTAAAGCTTGAGATTGACGTTTACGACCTTCAAAAGAGAATGGACGTGTTACAACACCTACTGTTAAAGCACCAATTTCGCGTGCGATTTGTGCAATTACTGGCGCAGCACCTGTACCAGTACCGCCTCCCATACCAGCAGTTACGAATACCATATCCGCACCTTGTAAAGCTTCTTCTAACTGTTCGCGGCTTTCTTCAGCTGCTTTTTTACCTACTTCAGGATTAGCACCTGCGCCTAAACCACGTGTTAATTTATCCCCAATTTGTAAACGAACGTCGGCTCGTGATGTAATTAACGCTTGTGCGTCTGTATTGACAGCGATAAATTCTACACCTTGAACACCATGTTCAATCATACGATTGACAGCGTTGTTACCGCCACCGCCGACACCAATTACTTTGATTATAGCTAACGGATTTTCATTCTGTTCGAAACCAATCATCTCAATTCCTCCTATTTCCTCAGTCACTTTTATTATTCGAATCTGTTATTCTAAAAAGCCTTTTAAAAGACCTTTGAATTTCTTTGAAAAACTTTCTTTCGGTTTTTGTGGTTCTGTAATTTGTTCATACTCAGAAGGACTGTCTTCTACGATTGCAGGTGGTACATCTTCTTGTACCGACTGCCCTTCATATTTGCGATAAAATGCATCTTGCAAATACGCATAACGAATTAAATTTACTGCAGATGTGTATTCAGGTTCACGTACACCGATGTATTGTGGCGTAGCAATCCGTACACGCGTTTGCAGACAATCACGTGTAAGTTGAGCGATTCCATCTAATTTTGCAACGCCACCTGTTAGCACGACGCCTCCAGGTAAACCAGACAAGTTTTGACGGTAAAATTCATCTAGGATCAATTCGAATAATTCTTCTAAGCGCGTACTAATGATTTCAGAAATATAACGTTGGCTATATTGTTCTTTCGTGTCTGCACCAATTACAGGTACTTCAAACACTTCATTTTCAGACGCTTCATTGAAATAAGCATGACCGTATTCAAGCTTAATTCTTTCAGCTTGTTCAGTAGGTGTACGCAATACGATAGATAAATCTTTCGTAATGTTTTCGCCACCGACAGGAATAACAGCTGCATGAATCAATTGATTTTCTTTAAAGACGCTAATCGTCGTCGTTTCGCCACCAATATCAATTAATGTCGTTCCACGACTCTTCTCATCGTCTGTAAGAGCAAATTCACCTGCAGCTAATGGTTGTAGATAAATATCTTGAATAACTAGTCCAGCCTTCTCTACACAACGTAAAATATTGTGTAAATTCGTTCTAGTTGTTGTAATCATTGTTGCGTCAACTTCTAATCGAATGCCTAACATACCACGAGGGTCCTTAATGTCTGACACGCTGTCTACTGTGTAGTAGCGTGGGACTAAATTAATTTTCTCGCGATCTGGGCTAAGAGAAATCATTTCAGCCGCATCTAATACACGATAAACATCGTCGGTTGTAATGTCGCTATTTGTATCGTTGACAGCAACGATACCTTTCGCATCTTGTAAAACAACTTGATTACCAGGAATCCCTAAAATGACTTTATGTATCGACATACCAATCATTCGTTCAGCTTGGTCAACAGCTCGTTTAATTGATTGTACTGTAGCATCAATGTCTACAATACTTCCTTTACGGATACCTGTTGATTTAGCATTCCCTACACCGATAACATGCACGGCATCATCATCGACTTTACTAATAATACATTTTACAGATGTAGATCCTATATCTAGCGATACATAAATCTCTTTCTCACTCATTGCGGCACCTCCCTTTCGCTACTCTTGTTATTGAATATTTTAGTGTAAAATCATTTTCTTGTCTAAACATATTGTAGTAAACATGTTTAATTTCATGAATTCAGCGATATATTTGTCAAAATTTCCAAAAATAATACGTTTATAAACGTATTATTTCATATTTTAACGAAATTTACACGTTAGAATAGCAATTTTTTTACAAAATCACTTCTTTTTGTACGATTCGAAATATTCCCCTACTTCTAAATTAAAAATGCCTTTTTTCTTTTGTTCATTTTTAACTTGTTCAGCCATTTCCGGATAGTATTGTAATTTCGATGCAAGTGTTTTAGCATTTGCACGCACTTCATTACCATCTGTCATATATAACTTTATATAATTAGCATTTTTACTTGAAACGTTCGGACGAATTTCAGAAATGGAGTGCAACAGTTCAGCATCTAGTTTTGCTAATTGCTCTGCTGTATGCTGCCTTACTTCCTCGTTCGTAAATCCAGTCATGATCGGCATATCCATTTCTTTTACCTCTTCATCCGCACGTACTACAACACCATTTTCTAACACATATTCGGTGCGTTTTTCATCATCCCGAACGTAAGCCACACGCTTGTATTCTGTCAGTTGAATATGGACTGTATTCGGTAAATCACGTTGTACGACAACTTTTTTACCGTTCGTTCATTTGCTAATCGTTCTTCAACATCCGCGTTGCGATATCCCCAAAGAGAATCGCCTTCATAAACATCACTTTGTTTTGCGTAATAACTTGCCTCTTTTAACGTTGCACCGTCGACGGAGATTTTTCCAATATGACTGATTGGAATTTGGAGATAAACGAGCGTGAGCAAACAAACAAATAATATCGACATGATAATTAAATATTTCTTTGCTGGTTTTTGTGGATGATGATCATTCTTTTTGGACTGTTGGTCAGTCGACTGCTTTAAACTTGAAAACTCAATAATCTTCTCCATACTCACATCTCACCTACCCTCTTAATAAAACTAATTCAATTTTTGTACAGCTTTTACAAAACGTTCTCCGCGCACTTCAAAGCGACTATATTGATCCCAGCTTGCACAAGCTGGAGATAATAATACGACGTCCCCTTCTTTTGAAAGAGCGTATGCTTTTTCTACAGCGTCTTCAATCCATTCCGCTTTTTCGATTGCTTCAACACCACATGATTTTGCAAACTCTGCGAAACGATCCGCTGTTTGGCCTGATACGACGACCGCATGAACGTTCGGCATAAATTCACGTAAGTCTTCAAATGAATGATTACGGTCCAAACCACCTGCCAATAAAACGATTGGTTGTTTGAAAGCAGATAACGCACTGCGTGTAGCAAGCGTATTCGTCGCTTTTGAATCGTTATAAAATTTACGGCCATTTAATTCTTTAATGAATTGTGTACGATGTTCTACACCAGCGAATGTTGCTAATACATGTTCCATTGCTTCTTGTGGACAGTTCATTAATTTCGCAACTGCTACTGCGCACATTACGTTTTCCACATTATGTTTCCCAGGCAATGCGATAATGTCACGTTGCATAAACGCTTCCCCGTTCCAATAAAGCATTTCATCATCACAGCTAATTCCTCGTTCAAGAATTTGAGTAGATGAGAATGGTATTTTTTGTGCTTTTGATTTCGATGCATATGTTGAAACGATTTCTTGATCTGCATTGTAAATTAAATAATCATTTTCATCTTGATTACGCGTTACATTGAATTTTGCTTTCGCATATTCTTCCATTGAGCCGTGGTAGTCAATATGTGCTTCAAACAAGTTCGTCCAAATCGCAATGCGTGGTTTAAATGCATTCGTACCCATTAATTGGAATGATGATAATTCTGTTACGATTACGTTGTCTTTTTCAGCTTCTTCTGCAACGCCACAAGCAACTGTACCAATATTTCCCGCGATTAATGGTTTCAACTTACCTTCATTCAAAATGTTAAATAACAATGTCGTCGTCGTCGTTTTACCATTCGAACCTGTAATTCCGATCATTGGCGCTTCGCTAACTAAATAAGCTAATTCCACCTCGGTCCATACAGGAATATTACGTTGTAATGCGTCTTTTACGATAATGTTTGAATAAGGAATTCCTGGATTTTTCACGACAAGTTCGAAGCCCTCATCTAATAAATCTTCCGGGTGACGTCCACAAATGACGTTCATACCTTGTTCTAATAATCGTTTTGCTGCATCATTTTCTTCAAATGGTTTAGCGTCATTCACCGTAACGAATGCGCCTAATTTGTGCAATAGTTCAGCCGCTGCGACACCGCTTTTCGCTAAGCCTAAAACTAATACTTTTTTATGTTCAAACATTGTTATTTTTTCATCTTATAAAACCTCCAGAACCACTGCAATCACTGCAACGATAACACCGAAACCCCAGAATGTAAGCACGACGCGCCATTCTGACCATCCAGATAATTCGAAGTGGTGATGTATTGGGGTCATTTTAAATACTCGTTTGCCCGTCTTTTTAAACACAGCGACTTGAATCATAACAGAAGCTGTTTCAATAACGAATACGAGACCGATTAATAATAATAGTAATTCTTGATGCGTTAAAATAGATAACGTTGCAAGCGCACCACCAAGAGCAAGTGAACCTGTGTCACCCATAAATACTTTCGCAGGGTTTTTATTAAACAATAAGAAACCGAGTAAAGCACCTGTTACAGCAAAAGCAAATAAAGCTAAATCATATTGCTCTTGAACGAATGCGATAATAGCGTACGCTAAAAACGCAACTGAACCAGTACCAGATACAAGACCGTCTAAACCATCTGTTAAATTGACTGCATTTGAAAATCCGACTAACCAGAAAATCATGAATACAACGTAAACCCAACCGAGGGAAAGATCATAGTTCGTAAATGGAATGTGCACGCTATTTTCAAAATCGCCTAAATTGACGATTAAGAAATACGCTACGATAGAAATGACGATTTGTGCAATTAATTTTTGAAGAGAGGTTAACCCTAAATTACGTTTGAAAAATACTTTCATTCCATCGTCTAAAAATCCGACAATCCCGAAACCGAGTAATACGATTAATAAAGCAACTGCTTCAGCAGAAATTAATCCTTTACCTGCACCGACTAATAACGTCGTTAAAATGATAGCTATTAGGAAAATGATTCCACCCATCGTAGGTGTTCCTGCTTTTTTCATGTGAGATTTTGGGCCTTCCTCACGAATACTTTGTCCGAATTTCAAACGAGTTAGTGCAGGAATTAGCATCGGTGATAAAATCACTGAAATAGCAAATGCTACAACGATCGTTAAGAAAATATCGGATGTTGACATAGATACTGACATTTTTAAAAAACTCCTTTTATTTTAACTATATAAATACGTTATCTATCATAGTAGTTTAATTTTAAAATGAAAAGTCTTTTTCAATAAAAGGGGTTTACATTTCAAATACAATTATGACAACGACGCAAAACAGCCTGTTGTTAATTACTTAATTTGATTTTGTTAATGTGATTTTTAATTTTGAATTAGAGTCAATCATCGTTCCTTTTGGTAAAGATTGTTTCGTAACAAATCCTTCTCCTTCGACATCAAAATCAAGCCCAGATAAAGATTCATACGTAAGTACGTCACGCAATGACCAATCTTTCATAGAAGGTAAACGAATCTCATTGCTATCTGTTCTTAAGAACAAATGATTCCCAATCAGAATTTTTTCACCTTTTTTAGGGTATTGATCAATAATTTGCGTTCCATTTTCTCCAATCATCACTGTAGATAATTTTTCATCTTTCAACGATTCTGTCGTTTGTTCAATCGTTTCATCGATATAGTTATCTACTTGAACACCTTCGGTTTTTTCAATTGTATCCGGCTTAACGTTTAAATATTTCAAACTTTTGCCCATGACTTCATTGAAAATTTCAGAAGTTGGATCTGAACCGAATTGTTCCGCTTTTAGTTTTGGCTTTTTCACGGCGATATACATAACAAGTTGTGGTTTATCAGCTGGTGCGCTACCTAGAAATGAATAAAGGAATTCATTTTTTCCCCAATAATACCCGCCACCTGCTTTTGGAATCTGAGCTGTACCTGTTTTTCCAGTTACTGTATAATCATCACTTGCAAATTTTCTCGCTGTTCCCACTTCTGACGTTACGGTCGTCGCAAGCGTATCACGCACTTGCTTCGCTGTTTCCGCAGAAATCGGTTCTCCTTTTACAGTCGGTTTATTTTTTTCGATTACTTTTCCTGTATTTGGATTCACAATTTTCTCAATGACATACGGTTGCATCATCTTGCCATCATTCGCAATCGCGGTGTACGCTTGAATAAGTTGAATCGGTGTAACCGTTGAACCTTGTCCATATGCTGTTGTTACACGGTTAATCGGATAATCATTCAACAATTTACCAGTCGCTTCATTCGGTAAGTCAATCCCTGTCTTCTCACCGAAACCAAATGCTTTCAATGAATTCATAAAAGCTTCTCCGCCGATACTTTTCAATAAGTTTGCCATTCCTACGTTAGAAGAACGTTGAATCCCTTCTAAATACGTAATGCGTCCCCACCCGTACTTGTTACTATCCCGAATCGTTGCCGTATATACTTTGTATTGACCCGATTGGAACGTTGCATTTGGATTCCAAACCCCTTTTTGAATAGCTGTTGCTAACGTGAACGTTTTCATTGTCGAACCTGGTTCAATCGTTTCTTCCGTTACAAAGTTCGCCCAACTATTTTGTAGTCCTTCCCTCGTTTGCAAGTTAAATGTCGGGCGTTGCGTCATTCCTAAAATCTTGCCTGTAGAAGGATTGGCTACAATCGCTGTAATTTTTTCTGGGTTGTATTTTTCTTGAACATCGCTTACAGCATCTTCTAAGAAACTTTGGATCATCTTATCAATTGTTAAATAAATGTTTTCGCCATCTTGTGCTTTTTTAACTGTTTCATTTTTATTCGGTAACAAAAATCCCCAGCCATCACTTTGAAACGACATACTGCCATTTTTACCTGACAGCTCTTCATTATAAATTTTTTCGATGCCCATATTCCCTTTCATGACACCTGTTTCCTCATCTTGACTCACGATACCGATTAAATTTGAGGCAAAAACGCCATTTGGATAAAAACGGTTTGAATGGGCTTCAAAGTTAATACCAGGTAATTTGTATTTCTCAATGGCGAGTTTCACACTATTTTGAACACCGCTACCGTATCTTCCAAACTCCACTTGGTATTTCCCACTATTTCGCCCATCGACTAATATTTTTTTAATTTTCTTGGCTGGTAAATCAATATATTTCGCTAATACTTTCGCTGTTTTTTCTGCATCTACTACGTGATAATCTTCCTGTTCATTTTTTGAAATTTCAGGTGTCACGATAGCAAACAGTTTGTATGTCAATTCATCTTCCGCTATAGCAGAACCATTTTTATCTAATATTTTCCCTCTAGAAGAAGTTAATAATTGATTTTTTGTATGCTTTTGTTCTGCGCGCGCAGCTAGATTTTGCCCTTCCGCTGAACCTGTTGCTTGTATAAAAACGATACGTAAGAACATACATAGAAAAAGGAGCCCAAAAATGCCTAGCATTAGAGCGGCTCCCCAACGATTCCCAAAAATGTTTTTTACTCTAATTTTTTTCTCGTCATTTTCCAGACACTACCTTCACATTCGTTTCATTTGAAGTTAAACCTAATGCTTTTGCTTTTTCCATTAGACGTTCTGGTGTAGACAAGCGGCTGACTTCATTTGATAGCTCGCTATTTTCGAGTTTAATAGCAGATAGTTTTTCATTCGTCTCATGAATATGTGTAGAAGTATCTTGAATATGCATAATTGTATTCAAGTTCAAAATGGCAAATAGAGCGATAACACTTAGAATTGCAACAAAGCTAACTTTTTCGACTTTTGACCATCTGAAAATTGACTTCTTACGTTGTTGAGACTTCTTCTGAGGTTGTTGATTTGGTTTAAATTCTGGTTGTTGTGGAACTTGCTCAATGTACGGTTGTTGTATGTAATCCACTTTACGGTTTGCCAATGCCATCTACTTAATTCCTCCTAACTCTTAATACGTTCAATGACACGAAGTTTCGCTGAACGTGAACGATTATTCTCTTCTAATTCTTCTTCGCTTGGTAAAATAGGTTTACGTGTTACTAATTTAAAATCCGGTTGTAAATAATCCGGAATAACGGGTAACCCAGGTGGTAAATCAGGTAATGAAGATTTTTCTTTAAATAATACTTTGCATAAGCGATCTTCTAATGAATGGAACGTGATAACGCTAACGCGACCACGAACGTGAATTAAATCGAGCGCTTGTTGTAATGAATCTTCTGCTGCTCCTAATTCATCATTCACTGCAATACGAATCGCCTGGAATACGCGCTTCGCTGGATGACCTCCTTTACGACGTGCTGCCGCAGGAATCCCCTCTTTAATAAGTTCCACTAATTCGCCTGTTGTGTTAATAGGAGCTTGTTCACGGGCTGCTTCAATCTTTCTAGCAACTTGTTTCGAAAACTTCTCTTCTCCATAACGATAAAAAATACGCACTAAATCTTCATATGCCCATTCATTCACAACATGAAATGCAGTAAGCGGTGCTGTTTGGTCCATACGCATATCAAGTGGTGCATCTTGGTGATAACTAAAACCACGCTCCGCATTATCTAACTGCGGTGATGATACACCTAAATCATATAAAATCCCATCGACTGAAGTAATGCCTAATGCATTCAATTCCTGCTTAATGTTTCTGAAATTTGAATGTACGAATGTTACTCTGTTCAAATAGGGTGCTAATCTTTCTTTTGCATGATCGATTGCAGTTTGGTCTTGGTCAAAACAAATTAACCGACCTTCGTCCGACAACTGACTTACGAGATATTCACTATGTCCAGCCCCGCCGAGCGTACAATCTACATAAATGCCATCAGGACGAATGTTCAAACCATCGACTGTTTCTTTTAATAATACGGTTGTGTGATTGAACACTATAAAGTCCCTCCAAATTCTAATAAACTACGTGCAATTATTTTTATTGCACATCTAAGATATGTACGGTTATTTGCAAAAAATGATTTTTCAACTAAAAAATTTTTCACAAGTCTATACAATACCCCACTTTATACAGTAAATGTACCACATCCCAACTGTTTCCTCCACCAATTCCTGTACAATTACTTGGATTCGTCGAAAAATAAGTATTTTATCCCCATTGCCATTTTGAAAAATAGTATTTTTTGCATTTATTTTAACTAATCTTCTTATTACCCAAATTTTATTATATAAAACATCCTACATGCTTCAGAAATAAATTATCATTTTCCACAGAACTACGTCTTTTTTCTAGCAAAAGTAAAAAAGACATATAAAAAAAGTACATCTTTATGACTAAAGATGTACTTTTTATTATAAATAAATGATATGATGTCGTCCGTCAATCGTATAATCGAGCGTTACTATTTTTTCAATTAAATCTGGACCATACGTATTTAAGAATGGATACGGTGTAAATGTTCGTTCTTGGAACGCACCGAGTGGCAATACTTCATGTTCTACATCGTCAAAGCGACGCATCGCTACTTCATGTTTCAAAAGAACTTCCTGTTCAATTTTGCGTAGCATAAAGTCTAATTGTGCTTTATGGAACGTTAAATTTTTATCGACAATCGCATTCAAATGTAAATCATTTTGAATAAGATGCTCATGCAATGTTTCGTATTGTTGATCAAGTAAACGTTTCGTCGATTCAATCGTCTGTTTCGCTTCTCGATCATACACTCTTTCTTTAAATGCTTGACGAAGCGTTTCGATTTTACCTTCTAAAACATCTTTCGCACTAATTTGTAGATCTTCTAACAATGCTTGTACGTGTGACGTAATAAACGTGATATTTAAACGAGGTGTGAAAACAGGCACTTTCATGTTTAAAATTTCAAAGCCTTCTTTCAACGTCGACCAGTAAGCGAGTTCGCCCGGTCCACCGACGAATGATAATACCGGGAATACGCAATCTTGCATGATCGGTCTCGTCACTACATTATTACTTAAACAATAGTTCGTACGCACTTCTTCTTTTAATTGTTCTGCTGTAAATTGTACGTTGGCAGCTAAATTGATGAATTTACCGTCTTTGCGCGTTAATAAGTAGCGTGCCCCGTCTTCTGTGTAAAATAAGTTTGCAGCATCTTCCGTCGCACCAATCGGCATTGGATAGCCTAGGTCAACTAAATGTGCTTCGCGAGCCGTTACGACTTTTGCAATTTGCTCTGAATGCTCGATTAATTGTTCAAAATAAGGTGTTTCATATTCACGTAAACCACGGTTCGCTGCATCAATCATTAATAAACCGTGTTCTTTAAATAAGCCGTGCATTAAACGTACGAAGAAATCTGTAAAATTCGTTGATTTACGAACTTCTACGAGAACGTCATCTAATAAAGCACTCGTGTAAGCTGTTTCTCCGAATGTTTTAAACACATCTGTTACCCATTCCGTTAACTGACGCTCATCAATTTCCGTATAAGAAGCTTGTTTTTTCACTCTCGTATTTTCACCATACGTCGTTTTCACGAGCGTATTCGTAAATGTATGATTAATTTCATCGATATCATGATCTTCCCCTGCAATCCAAAATACAGGAACGACTGGAATACCTAATCGTTCACGTTGTTGTTTCGCAAGGACGATGACCGTAATTGCTTTATGTACTGAATAAAGCGGCCCTGTTAACAAACCTGCTTGTTGCCCACCGACAACTGTTACTGCATTTTGTTCAAGTTCTGCTAAATGTTTCTTATCTTGTTCAGACAAGCCGTACGGTGCCATAAATTGACGAATCACGTTCACTAATTGTGCGCGACGCACAGGATGTTTTTCTAAATCTTGTAAGCGTTGTTCAAACGCTTCTTGTGTTTGATTATAATGAAAAAAAGACGCCAAATCACCGTTAGCCATATAACTTGCTAACAAAGGATTCGTTGCTTTTAATTCAACTTGTTCCAATTTCATAATCGTAACTACTCCTCTTCGAATGTTTCACTCAATAGTAGCAGTATACCATTTACTGCTTTCAGACACGTATAAATGTGCTTGCCGTTATGAAACGAACCAATGTGCAACCCATAAACACACGTAACAAATACCGCAAATCATAAACAATAGACGCCATGTCTTTTTCAACACGCTCGTCATTTTTAATATTTCTTTATTATGCCATTCGAGAGTGGTGATGATCATTAGTAACGCCACTAACACGATGTAATGGTATACACCTAAACTAAATCCAAAAAACTTTTCAGTTAAAATCGGCATCGCAAAAAATAAAAAGAACGTCGTAACGTCCGAGGCAATACCGAGTGCTTTTGCACCGGTCATTTTCTTTTTCAAAATTAGAACGAGTAACACAAAAATAATCCAGGCATATGTCGTACATAATTCAAAAATCGTTTCCATCCTGTTCCGTTCACCCACTCTCATTTTCTTTATCTCTATGCAAGTATAATAATTTTTACAAACAATTAGCAACTATCATTTAAAAACCCACAAGAAGCATCGTAAGCTTTCTCGCAGGTTTTTAAATGAAACTTATTTATTTTTATTTAAAAAGCGCTCTACGGCTTGCAAATGTGGTTCTTGCTCCCATAATCGAGCACACGTTGCTACTTCTTCTTGAATACGCGTATATAGTTCAGCATTTTTCCATTTACGAATTTCCATCTCTTTATACGCTTTATGTACGCCAGGCTCGATTTTCCTCATATTTCCAATAAATGTATTTAACGCTTCGCATGCGTCGCCATCAAAAACGCGCATCGCCCAACCAATTTCAAAAAGTTGTTCTGCTGGATACACACTTGCATCAACGAGCATTTTTAACGCTCTGTCATGTCGCAAGCCACGTTGGAATAAGTACGTACCGCCTCCCCATCCCGTCGTAATCGCGAGCGTTCCTTGAATGAAGCCACATTTTGCGTGACGTGCAACGAGACGGAAATCACAAGCCGTCGCAATTTCACAGCCACCTCCAACCGCTGCACCATTAATGAGCGCAATCGTCGGGACAGGTAGCGTTGCCCACTCGTATAACAGCTCCGCCATTTTCGACAACATCGTCGATGCTTCTTCCGCCGTCGTAAGTGCATGAAACTCAGATAAATCGCCTCCTGAACAAAAAGCGCGGTCACCTGCACCTGTAATGACTAAAAAGCGTACAGAAGGATGTTCGTATACGTAATCCATCACTTCTCGAAATCCTTGCATAACTTGATCATTAATTGCATTTCTGCGTTCTGGACGATCAATCGTGAATGTCAACACCCCATCTTGTTCTTCAAAAAATAACCATTCCCCATTCTCATCACCCCTATTTTATTTTTCAGAAACTTTTCATTATCATAGCAACGTTCCAAATTAAATAGCAAGAGACGAAATTTTTTACGTCTTATTTTATTTTTTATTTTCACTACGAATCCTATGACTGTCGAAAAAAATAATTTTTTGCCCATCATAAAATTATTTTCTTTTTTCTATCCCATTCAATTTATATCTTTATTTTTTAAATAAAAAAGCCTATCATTAACTGACAGGCTACCATGATTTACACACATAAAAAGGCCGCTAAAGAGCCATGGTCTCTCTAGCGGTCTCTCTTCAGTTTTAAAAACTGAAATTATTTGCTGATAACTTCTTTACCTTTGTATGAACCACAAGCTTTACAAATGTGGTGAGCTAATTTAAGTTCTCCACAATTTGGGCAAGCTACCATACCTGGTACAGATAATTTAAAGTGCGTACGACGTTGACGTTTCGCAGTTTTAGAAGTTCTTCTAAATGGTACAGCCATTGAATGGCACCTCCTTACAGATATTTATTCATCTGTTTGATCAAAAAACTTAGCTAAGTCAGCTAGTCTTGGATCCACTTTTTGTTCGTCATTTTGTTTCTGACGATCAAATTCTTCTTCCGACATAACCGACCAGTGATCGTTTTTCGGCTCCAGAATTTGTGCATCTTCCTTATACACTTGCATTGGTACTTCTAATAAAATTAGTTCTTCCAATACAGGGTCGACATCGATTACATCACCTTCAACAGGATGAATGTTATCCATTTCATCATGACCAGCCATATCTCCCCAGCGGAAAACTTCCGCTGCTTCAATATCAATTGGATAGATGACATCTTCCCATGTGCGTGCACAAGGAAGCGTTAAAGTCGTCGTCACGCGAAAATGACAGTTCATTTGCTCTGACCCGAAAGTACAGAGACCTTCTACGTGAACAGGAGCAATAGCGCGAATGTCGCCATTGCGTTCCATTACGCTATCCAGTTGGACAAATTCGTCAACCGGCATCCCGTTTTGGCGATATTTCGATAATTGTGGGATTGCCCATTTCATATATATTATCACCTCAAGACAACAAAATTGATTATATAGTGTGAACAAATAGATGTCAAGATATTTTCTTGTCAGTACTATTAAAGTCTGTTTATAATCATACTAGTTAGTATAAACGGAGTGATTCTATGAATGCAACAGGTGTTATTGTTGAATACAACCCTTTCCACAACGGGCATCTACATCATATCAAACAATCAAAGATTTTAACAGATGCAGATATCGTAATTGCGGTCATGAGTGGACATTTTTTACAACGAGGTGAACCGAGCTTCGTAAATAAGTGGCTGCGCACAAAAATGGCACTATTAAATGGTGTTGATCTCGTCATTGAACTTCCTTACGCTTTTTCAACTGCACCCGCAGTCGATTTTGCAAAAGGTGGGATTGCGTTATTAGATGCTCTCGGCTGTCAGTCGATTGCATTCGGTAGCGAAGAAGGTCAAATTGAACCATTTTTAGCCGTTTACAGCGCGATTGAGACACAAACTAGCACTTTCCAATTAAATGTCCAACAAGCTGTTAAAAACGGCGTAAGCTACGCTAAAGCCCTAAATAGTGCCTATGCACAATTAGCGACAACGAGTACACAAAAATTTGCTGACTTATCGTTGCCGAACAACATTTTAGGGTACCATTATGTTGAACAAATTTTTAAACAGAAAAGCGAGATGAAACCGTTCACGATTCCACGTGTCGCCTCAGGTTACCACGATGCGATTCACGAAGGAACGACCATCCAAAGCGCAACAGGCATTCGACAAGCTGTTTTTGAACAATCATTGCAAACAGTCGAGACGTTCATGCCCGCTTCCAACTACGCTTTACTGCAACAAACAAATTTAATGAATTGGGATCGTTTGTACCCGCTACTGCGGTATGAACTATTACGTACCCCTCCAGAACAATTGGCACAATTTGCAGAAGTAACAGAAGGTATTGAACATTTATTAATTAAAGCCGCAAAAACGTGCGAAACGTTCCAGACGTTTATGGAACGGATCAAATCAAAACGCTATACGTGGACACGATTGCAACGTATGTTGACGCACATCGTCACCGGATTTACTTCCGAACAATTAAGCGAAAGTCAACGTCCATCGTATGCACGCATTCTCGGCATGACGACAAATGGGCAAAAATATATTTCAACGCATAAAAAACAATTTAAATTACCGCTCATTAGTCGCGTCGCAAGTTTCGAAGATGCTATGCTTGCGCAAGACATAAAAGCAACGGACATTTATTTACATGCTTCAAACGAATCAATTGGCTTAGATTATAAATATCCACCGATTCGTTTATAACGAGGAGGACGAACGAATGATTGAAATCTCTTTTCAAAAAATAAATGCATCCAATTTAGCAGACGTACAAAAAATTTCATTACACGAGACACAAAAACACTTTATCGAAACGGTAGACGACTGTTTAGAAGAAGCCGCCACCGTAGAAGAGTGGCGTCCTGTAGCCATTTTAGCTAATAAAGAAATTGTCGGTTTTGCGATGTACGGTAGCTTCGGTCCGCAAAAAGATACGTGGATTGATCGCATTATGATCGACAAAAAACATCAAGGAAAAGGCTACGGTCGACGTGCTATGCTCGCTTTGATGAAACGTGTCGTGACAGAATATGACGTATCGACGATTTATTTAAGTTTAACTGAACATAATACGGTCGCCAGAAAATTATATGAAAGCATCGGTTTCGTCTACATGAACGAAAAAGATCCGAGTAACGATGAATTAATGTTTCACTATATCGTCAAATAAAAAAGGCTAATCAAACAGAAAGAGCCGTCATGATTTTAAAGTCATGACGGCCCTTTCTGTTTACGATGCTTTTTTCGCTTTCAATGCCTCTAAGTAATCGAGCGCATCTTCTACATTTTTTACCGGAACGATTTTCATATTCGTAATATTATTTTCTTTTGCTGACGCTTTCGCCTCATCATAGTTTGACTGAATATGCGCTTTCGGTGCTAATTTTTGATATTCTGATACGTCATCGTCTGGTGCGAAGAAAATATCGACACCCGCATCATGTGCTGCGACAACTTTTTTGTCGATTCCGCCAATTCGTCCGACCGTACCATCCTCATTCATCTCACCTGTACCAGCGATGTTATACCCTTTCGTCAAATCACCTGTCGTCAGTTGATCGATAATTTCAAGCGTAAACATCAAGCCCGCTGACGGTCCACCGATATCTTCCGAGTGAATCATTACATCTGGTGTCGTTTTAATGGATTTACTGTCATCAAATGCAATACCTAAACCAATTTTTTCGTTATCTTTTGAAATTTCTCGTAACGTAATTTTTTCGTTAATGTTTTTTATTTCGCTCAATTTGAACGTTAACCGTATCCCCTTTTTTCTTATCTTTCAAAAAGGCAACGAGTTCATCATGTTTCTGAATTTTTTTACCGTCTAGTGCTGTAATTTCATCGCCCGCTTCTAAAATACCGTCCGATGCTGATTTCATAACAACTTGCGTAACGTACACACCTTTGTAATCGACCGTAAATGGTTTTTTCGTTTCTTTAAACGCAACATATTTCGCATTGAATTGTGAATCTGTCATTAAGTGTAATTGTCGTTCATTGTATTGCTCATTCGTTTCTTGGCCCCCGAGAACTTCCTCTTTCGTTAAAACATCCATGTTCTTCCCAAGTTTTGCCCATACGTAAGTAAAAGGCGTCGCAATACCCATCGACACAGTCATCATACTTAATTTACCGTCTCCAGGTGCATCCCCATCTTTCACTTCTACGTATTTCGTTAAATCATAGGCACTACCAGGTTTCATAACGTAATAGTTCAGTGGATACAACATGCCCGCTGCCATAACAATTAATACGAGTACGAAACTCCAAAATACTTTTTTATTCATCTTCTCGGTTACCTCCTCTACTCGTGTATGAGACGTAAAAAAGAACAGAAAGTTACGTCCAATTGAAAAAAAGCCGATTCATTAAGCAATGATCGGCAATAGTGCGTATGATGTACACTTCTTTATTTTGTATTAAATTTTTCGTACAATGCTTTTTCGACGATTTCAGGTACGAGTCCTTTAATTTTACCACCGTATTGCGCTACTTCTTTTACGATACTTGAACTTAAAAATGAATGTTCATTTTTCGTCATAATAAAAAATGTTTCAATATTTTTGTCTAAGAAACGATTCATTGACGTAATTTGCATTTCATATTCAAAATCCGAAATCGCACGTAGTCCACGCACAATGGCACTTGCGTTTTTGCTTTGTGCATAATCGACTAATAAACCAGATGAGCAATCAATGCGTACATTCGGAATATCTTTCGTAATTTCTTTTATTAAAGCAATTCGTTCATCTACTGTAAATAAAGGTTTTTTAGATGAATTGTTTAGCACTGCAACATATACGATATCAAACACTTCTGCAGCACGTTTAATAATGTCCAAATGCCCGTTTGTTAGTGGATCGAAACTTCCTGGTACAACTGCAATTTTTTCCAAACTATTCTCCCTCTTCCTCTAAGCGATAAAATGAAATAATCGTACTACCATATTTCTCTTCGCGATATTTCGTAAACGTTTCAATTTGATCTGGTAATTTCAACGTCGTATCGTGTTCACAAACAATTTTACCGTCTGCTGCTACGACGCCATTTTTAATAATATCTTCCACCATTTTGTAGTAGCTATGTTTAGCATATGGTGGGTCTAAAAAGATCAAATCTGCTTGTACTTCTCGCTTAATTAAAGCTTTCAATGCACGTGTTGCATCATTACGAAAGACTTCCGTTTGTTCTTCATAACGGCATTTTTCAATATTTTCTTTTAAATTTTGAAACGCTTTACTATCTTTTTCAATGAAAATCCCTTTTTCCATTCCACGACTTAACGCTTCAATTCCTAAGCCGCCGCTTCCTGCGAATAAATCGAGTACAGTTCCCCCGTAAAAAAATGGACCTAAAATGTTAAATAGGGACTCTTTGACTTTATCCGTTGTTGGTCGTGTCGTGCTACCATTAATCGCTTTTAATGGCATACCTTTGCGATCTCCTGCAATTACTCTCATCGTTTGATACCTCTTATTTTAACGCCTCATCAGAAATATTAATGTCGATTCGCTCATCCAACTTTTGAATATCCGCTCCGAATAAACGAATGAGCCAAGCTTCTTCTACATAATATTGACCATTCACAACCTCAAAAGGCTGCGATGCGATGTCGTAGCGCTTATTATTAAATACATAAAAAGCAGATGTCATCGGGAAACGGTAGCTTTGTTTAGCATTTTTCACGTAATACCCATTTTTACCTGTTTTCGCTGTATAACCTAGTGTATCAAATAATGGCGTTGCAGCATATAATACACGCCCATCTTTTAAAATGATTCGCATATTTTTTTGTTGAACATCATTCACATAAACTGAGCGCCCATCTTCGAATAATAGCGGTGCTAACCCTTTAGAAGCACCATTCATCGCGAAATAAGACGTCGTAGCATCAAGTGATTCACTTAATGTTTGATCCAATACGTCGTTCGTCACTTTTTTTCCTTCTAATTTTTGCAATTGCGCTTTCCACGCTTTTAATTGGCTTTCTGACATGTAATCATACAACGTATTGACCATTGCACGCGTTTTTGTCGCACCGTATACGCTATCATCTAAAATAGAAGCGACGACAGTCGGTAACCAATCTGACCCTGAAAATGTATATTTTTGTTTAATGACATTAACTGCCACATATCCTGGTAATTGATTGCTATGAATACTTTTCGCAAACATAATACGCACACCATTTTTCGCTTGCTCTGCATGAATGACATCTACATGATTTGGATTGCTATCGATTGCTTTCACGAATGCATCTTGTAATTGTTGCGTCATTTCCCCGCCACCATAAACCGTTGCACGGTCATTCGTAAATGCTTTTTTTAATGGTGTTTTTTGCCAATACAACTCATAAACAGCGCCCGTTCCTTGGTAATAAGAATAATCCGTCAACGCGAGCGATCTCGTTGCGACCCGTGGTAGGCCCGTAAACCATTGGCCACCGATACGTTCCTCATCCGAAATATGCAATTGCGTATGACTAACGACACCGTGTTTAAGTGTTAAAAATTTATTCGCAAGCAACGTTCTAGACTGTATACCACCTTTAGCTAGTGGAATGACATATTGTAATTTTTGTGTCGTAGATGTGCCTTCTTTAAACTGCGTTAACGTTTGATCCATTCGATCACATTTTTCCGTTTTTCCTTTAGCATCTTTTACACATTTCTTATTTTTTATTTTTTCAGGCCAAGAAATAATCACGTTACTTTCTGGCAAATCGGTAAAGGTTTGCGTCACAATCAATTGATTCCCTCTATGAACAATATCAATGACTTGATTGTATTTAAAAGTTTGTTGTTCATTATCTACTTTGTCTGAGAAGACATGGAATTGAAACGTCAGCAAAAGACCATTGATAAAAATCAATAGTGCAAATACGATAACAGCTGCTTTTTTCATGTGCGAATCCCCCTGCATCATGGTAGTATTTATAAGAAAGGATGTGTATTTATAATGATTCAACGCTTTATTGAACTCGGACAAGGATATGGCGATTTATATGAGATGTTAGAAATTATGAACACGAACAAAGATCGCATTCAAAATACATTCGTATTCGTTTCACAAAAAGATGGTAAACAAGTCGCTTCTTTTGCCGTAGCATTAAAACCTGTAGGTGAAAGTAAATTCATGCCGATTTACGTTTGTCGTGAAGGAATTCCTTACGACGCTGAGAAACCTTCTACACGCTACAATATGTTTAAAGAGGCAATTGAAAATGTGGATAAAACACTCATTACTTTAGAAGTAAAACATTCTTCTGTATATGTCGATGTCACATTGTATTATCAATATTTAATTGGTTTATTACGCCTTTATCATTACATTCCAAACTTAGGTTAAAACAAGTTAAGCACTACTATAGTAGTGCTTATTTTTTATAGACTAAAAAGACTATTTCTCTTTTTATCGGACATAATGAAAGAACTTTCATCATTTTATTGATTAAAGTCCTGCTTTATAGTCGTATTCTTTTGCTTTATCTGGTTTGGCATTTTCGTACTCCGTTTTCACGAATGGGCGGTACGATGGTAGAACGTTTTTTACAAATGGTAAACGTGACAATTTATTAGACAACTCTTCTACGTCATCCATATCGCAATATAAAACGACATACTTCGCACGTCTTGATATGTAGTTTACGTGGCCGTAGCGACGTAATGATTTTGCTTGTTTCAAATGATGCACGTATACGATTAACCCTTGTCGTTCTCTCACAAAAAATCCCCTCATTTCTATATTAAAAGAATACCATAGCATAAAAAAACTCCGCAACCTTGCGAGGCTGACAGAATCGATTACTTTCGAGTATAATAAGAAAGAAAAAGTCTGCAACCTTTAAGGAGGAATTATTTAATGGGCACAAAAACAAAAATCGCTGTAGCTATCGCTGCAGCTAGTGCAGCTGCATGGGCCGGTACGAAAGCATTTGTTACACCACAAAAACGTGATGAGAAACAAGCGCTTCAATATGATTGCCCCGTCGTACTTGCACACCGTGGAGGCTCACATTTAGCTCCTGAACAAACGCTAGCAGCTTTCAACAACGCTGCCGATTTAGGTGTTGATGGATTTGAACTAGATATCCGTCTAACGAAAGATGAAGAAATTGTTGTTTTCCACGACGAATATATTGATCGTACGAGTGATGGAAGTGGTCGTATCGCTGATATGACACTTGAAGAATTACGACAATTTAATTTCGGCCATCAATTCGTTGATTTAGAAGGTAATTTTTCTTATCGAAATAACCCGCAACAAATCGTAACGTTGAAAGAACTATTCGAACAATTCCCAACGATGTTCGTCAATATCGATATGAAAGACGCACCGGATACATATGAAGGTGGTCTTATGCCATCTAAATTATGGCACTTGCTAGAAGAATGCAATGCGAAACAACGCGTCGTCGTAACGAGTTTTTACGACGAGCAAATTGATCGATTTAATTTATATGCTCAAAATGAAATTGCGCTCGGTGCAGGTAAAGGTGAAGTAACGAAAGCTTACACAGCTTATACGAGCCAATTCAAACATCTGTATAGCCCGAAAGTAGACGTCTTCCAAATTCCTCGTCACTTCGGTAGCGTCATCGCGCTAGATACGAAAGGATTCATTCAATTTTTAAACGCTGTCAACGTCCCTGTCATGTACTGGACGCTTGATACAGAAGAAGAAATCCGTGAAGTACTCGAACGTGGTGCACGTGGTATCGTTACAGATCGCCCAGACATCGCGATGAATGTTATTAACAACAAATAGATAAATACAAAAAAGGAGTTATGAACATTCATAACTCCTTTTTTAATGCGTATTAAGCGCTACAAGAACAGCCGCCACCTGAACCGCAACCGCCACCTGTGCTACAGCTAGAAGCTTGTGCAAAGAAAGGATTGCTTACAGGTACTTTAACTGCTTCCGAAACAGATTTCGCTAAAATTAAGCTCACTTCATCTAATAAATCTTGATAGTGGTTTTCGGCAAGACGTAATTGACTCACCGCTTCATTCATATCTAATTCACGCTTCATTTGACGAATACCTTTCATGACCGTCTTATAGTCAGGATGGTATTTACCGAAACGTTGTACTTCTTCATATTGTTCTTTCATACGTGTAAAAGCTGAAATTTGTGCTACTAATGCTTCGTCACTATAAACGATGCTTCGTGCCTTTCGCAACGCCGCATACGTTTCAGATTGTTTGATTTGATCAGCTAGTTGATCTACATCATCGAGAATTTCTCCCCATTCTGAAGTCATCATCATCGCAAAATACCTCCTTTATTCTTTTTCAGCTTCGATAAAGATTTGCGTGTAGTTTTTTCCGAACACACCCGTACCTAAATAGCTGAAATTATCATTCAATAGCGTTTGACGATGCTTTTCAGAATTCATTAAACCGTGAATAGCTTCTGGTGCATCCGTATAGTCTTCCGCTGCATTTTCAGATGCAGATTTAAACGGAATTTGCGCATCATTCAATCGCTTTTTCAAACTTATTTGTTCTTCATCTTCCGACGTCGTTTTCGCATGAACTTTACTTCGCTCAAGCGCTAGATGATTTAATTCACTCATCGTTTGTACAGTCGGTAATCCTTTATGTTGGCGGAACACGTTCGTCAATTCAGACAGTTGTTCCGCATTTTCTGCATTAATTTTTTGTTGTGCAAACGACGATGGCGTTTTCGGTGTTAATAAATCCCCTACGAAACTCATATCGTACGGTTTCATTTTCACGAGCGTCGGCCCGTCTAAAAATCTAACTGCGTGAAGATCGCCATCGATGTTATCAAAATAAAGTTGCGCATATACACCATCATACATGACGAGCAAACGAGATTGTAAATCAAGCTCACTTAGCATAAATGTATACGTACTATTTTTTATTTTCACATGCACTTCTGTATCTGTAATCGTCGTGCGATACAATTGTTCTAGCGTTTGTCCGATTTCAAAAGGTTTTGCTTCCGCATCGTCCCCCGCTAAGAAAATTTGTACGACACGATTATTTTCAACACCCGCTAAAATATAGCTTGATTTCTTTTTGTATACCCACCAATCAAAATCATATTCAGAAGGACCAATGCGTTCTGGTTCTCCTAATTCTTTTTTCAATTGTGCAACATCTTTCCCGATTAAAGTCGAGTACCCTTCTTTCGGTCGTGGCATCGCATCCGTACTACTATTCGATACCGTTTGTTCTGGAAAAGCCTTACTCGGTGATTTCAGTACATCGTTTTCTTGAACCGACGTATTCGTATAAAAAATACGATTAATAAAAGCGCAAACACAAATAAAATTCGATATAATGCTTTCAAAATTCCCTCTCCAATATACGTAATACGTTTATTATACATGACAATAAAAAAAATCCAAAACGACGGAATCGTTTTGGATTTCCATTATGGATTAAGAATTGCTTTAATAACAGAAGTCGTTTCTCCGCCATGATAAAACACGTAAAGTAATAAATAAACCATCGTTCCTGTAATTGCTGTAAAGAACCAAATGATACTCGTAATAGGTCCAATTTTACGATGTTTTTTGTAATTCTCTTTAAAGCCTAACCAAAGCGTCACAAGGCCAAAGACCGCCCCTACAGTCGCTAAAGTAATGTGGAATACGAGGAAGATCACATAATATTTTTTCAAATCATCCGGTCCACCGAATGCCGTGTTCCCAATGAAGATCGTACGTGATGCGTAGATGATGAAAAAATTAAGGCAGAGATAGCACCTGCAATCATCACTTTTTTATGTGCTTCGATTTTTCTTTTACTAATTAATACCCAACCAATCGCAATTAGCACAGCGCTAAGCACGATGAAGAATGTACTAATCGTCGGTAAAATAGGTAAACTCATGTTCTATACTCCTTACGATTTTCCCAAATTGATACGATAAGAAATTTTCTTATCGTTACGCGATGTCTTACTCATTATAACAACTTTCTTTTTAAAAAGAGTGTATAAATCGTGACAGAAATAAAAAATAGAAGGGTTACCTGAAAAAGGTTTCCGCTTCTATTTTTCATCATTGTTTAGTTAGCATGCATTAGTCTTCTAATTCAATGAGTAAATCGCCTGTAGAAATTGCATCCCCCGCAGCGACATAAATTTCTTTCACAATACCGTCTTTCGGTGCTTGAACAGTCGTTTCCATCTTCATCGCTTCTGTGATAAGTAAATGCTCACCGCGTTTCACAGGGCTTCCTTTTGAAACAGCCACTTTCAACACTGTCCCTGGCATCGTAGCACCAATTTGGCTTGCATTTACTGGGTCCGCTTTACGCTTCGCTTCTCCTGTAATTTCAACCGTCATATCTTGCACGGTAATATCACGAGGTTGACCATTTAATTCGAAGTACACTTGGCGTGTACCATCATGTTGTGGCTCGCCAATTGCGACTAATTTAATAATTAACGTTTTCCCTTTTTCAATACTCACTTCAATTTCTTCACCTAAACGTAACCCGTGAAGGAATGTCGGAGTATCAAGTACAGATACGTTCTCAAATTGATCGAATGTTTGCATGTATTGTTCAAATACTTTTGGATAAAGAACATGCGCAAGCGCATCTTGCGTCGTCATTAAACGATCGTATTTCGCACAAAGTGCTTCACGTTCTTTTTCAATATCGATATTTTCTAGTAACTCACCTGGACGTACCGTAATTGGTTGACGGTCTTTCAAAATGACTTTTTGTAAATCTTCTGGGAAGCCGCCATACGGTTGACCTAAATAGCCTTCAAACAATTCAATAACTGAATCTGGGAAACTTAGCGTATGTCCACGTTCGATTACCGTTTGCTCGTCTAAATCATTTTGAACCATGAACAGTGCCATATCCCCGACTACTTTTGATGACGGCGTTACTTTAATAATATCACCGAACATTAAGTTGACGCGTGAGTACATTTTCTTCACTTCTTCCCAACGATCGCCTAGACCTACACCTTTTGCTTGTTGTTGAAGATTTGAATATTGTCCACCCGGCATTTCATGCACGTAAATTTCTGAATGTGGGCTATTCATGCCACTTTCAAAGTCTTTGTAATATTTACGAATATCTTCCCAGTAGTATGAAATTTTTTCAACTCCGTCAATATCCATACGTAAATTACGTTCGCTACCTTTCAACGCATAATACAAGCTATTTGCGCTCGGTTGAGACGTCAATCCAGACATTGAGCCAACAGCTGTATCAATAATGTCTACACCCGCTTCAATCGCTTTGGCGTATAAGTAAATACCATTACCGCTCGTATCATGTGTATGAAGATGAATTGGTAAATCCGTTGCTTCTTTTAATTCACTTACTAAACGATATGCTGCATTCGGTTTTAATAAACCTGCCATATCTTTAATCGCAAGAATGTTCGCACCGGCATTTTCTAATTCTTTTGCCATTTTTTTGTAGTAATCAACTGTATATTTAGAACGAGAGTCGTCTAAAATATCGCCCGTATAGCAAAGTGTCGCTTCCGCTACTTTTCCTGCATCACGTACAGCATCAATCGCTACTTGCATGCCTGGTAACCAGTTTAAGCTATCGAAAATACGGAATACGTCGATACCTTCTTTTGCAGATTCTTTCACGAAATCTTTAATAACGCTATCTGGATAGTTTTTGTATCCGACTGCATTCGCGCCGCGTAATAACATTTGGAATAACGTATTCGGAATCATTTGACGAAGATAACGCAGACGTTGCCAAGGATCTTCTTTTAAGAAACGATACGCAACATCGAAAGTCGCTCCTCCCCACATTTCTAATGAGAAGAAATCATTCCCCATAATTTTAGATGTCGCATCGGCAATATTATACATATCATTTGAACGAACGCGTGTTGCAAGCAATGATTGGTGCGCATCACGCATCGTCGTATCTGTTAATAATACATCGTCTTGCTCTTTAATCCATTTCGCTAATCCTTCTGGACCGCGCTCGTCTAAAATTTGTTTCGTACCGTTCGGAATATCTTGATAAATTTTCAAGTCCGGTTTATGTGGTTTCGGATAAATTGGTTTTGTTTTCGATTCAATTCCTGGGAATCCATTTACTGTAACATTCCCAATATAACTTAATAATTTCGTACCTCGGTCACGCGGTGTACGGAATTTTAATAATTCTGGATTGGCATCTATAAAGCTCGTATTGAAATCGCCGCTAATAAAATCTGTATGGCGTACAACATTTTCCAAGAAAGGAATGTTCGTTTTCACACCACGAATACGGAATTCTTGTAAATTTCGATCCATTTTTTTGCTGCTTCTTCGAACGTATTTCCCCACGTACATAATTTCACGAGTAAAGAATCGTAATGTGGAGAGATCACAGCACCTTGGAAGCCATTCCCTGCATCTAGACGGACGCCAAAGCCACCGCTTGAACGATAAACTGTTAGACGCCCCGTATCTGGCATGAAATCATTTGCTGGATCTTCTGTCGTAATACGAGATTGAATGGCAAAACCATCTAATTTAATATTTTCTTGTTGTGGAATTTGAATCACTTCATCATGCAATGTATGGCCTGCAGCAATTTTAATTTGCGCATGCACGATATCAATGCCTGTTACCATTTCCGTAATCGTATGTTCTACTTGGACGCGCGGATTTACTTCGATGAAATAAAATTCGTCGCCTGATACTAAAAATTCAACCGTTCCGGCGTTGACGTAATTTACATTTTTCATTAATTTCACTGCAGCATCACAAATACGATGGCGTAAATCGTCTGAGAGAGCATTGGATGGTGCGATTTCAACGACTTTTTGATGTCGACGTTGAATTGAACAATCACGTTCATATAAATGCACTAAATTGCCTTGTGTATCTCCAAGAATTTGTACTTCAATGTGTTTTGGTTTATCAACGAATTTTTCAACATACACTTCGTCCGAACCAAAAGCAGCTTTTGCTTCTGATTTTGCACGTTCATATGCTGCTTGCACTTCTTCTGCATTATGTACGACACGCATACCACGTCCGCCACCGCCTAAAGCGGCTTTAATCATAATTGGATAGCCGTGGCTTGCTCCGAATTGCTCCACTTCTGTAAGCGATTGTACTGGACCATCTGTTCCTGGAATAACAGGAATATTAGCTAATATAGCTTGTTCACGAGCTTTTACTTTATCTCCGAACATATCTAAATGTTTCGATTTAGGACCGATAAAAATAATGCCTTCTTCTTCACATCGTTCTGAGAAATGTAAATTTTCAGATAAAAAACCATAGCCTGGATGTATAGCATCTGCTCCAGACTCTTTGGCAATACGTAAAATATCTTCAATATCTAAATAAGCGTCGATTGGCTTTTTACCAGCCCCAACTAGGTAAGCTTCATCTGCTTTATAACGGTGGTATGAACCACTATCTTCTCGTGAATAAATCGCTACTGTGTGAATTTTCAATTCTGTACATGCACGGAATACACGAATCGCAATTTCTCCGCGGTTCGCTACTAAAATTTTGTTGATTGTCATAAACAAATCCCCCTAAGATTTTCGTTTGGAATGCGAGATCTTCACATGGGTTGATATATTGGCAACAACGCCCAGTGCCATTGATAATAACAACACCGATGTCCCTCCATAACTAATGAATGGAAGTGGTACCCCTGTAAGCGGAATTAATCCCGCTAAACCACCTACGTTAACGAAAGTTTGGAAGCCGATCCACGCGGCAACACCTGTACAAATCATGCGAGCCATACTGTCTGTTGTACGAATAGCAATGAGTAAAATTCGTGCAATAAGGAAAAATAATCCACCTAATACGACAATGACACCAAATAAACCGAGTTCTTCAGAAATAACCGCTAAAATAAAATCTGTTTGAGGCTCTGGTAAATATCCGAGCTTCTGAATAGATTGTCCAAGACCAAGTCCTTGTAAACCACCCGAACCAATCGCATAATATCCATTGACGACTTGATACCCGTATCGCTTTTCATCAGAAAAAGGATTTAAGAACGCTTCTAGACGTCCTACTCTTTTTCCTGAGAAGAAAAGCGATGGGAATTTAATTACTAAAAACAACAGCATGCTAAAAGCAATCGTTAAAGGGACTGCGAAATAACTAAACGTGCGGAAACGAATTCCGCTAGAAATGACGACTGAAAGCGCAACTGCAAATAGCAGAAGCGCACTCCCTAAATCCGGTTCTAAATAAATTAACACGAGTGCTGCAAATAATAAAATCATCGGTGGTAAATACCCTTGGCTAAAACTATTTAGTAATTTCTTTTCTTCTTTCTTTTTAAAGATTGCTGCAAAATAAAGAATAAAAGCAAGCTTTGCAATTTCAGAAGGTTGTACGTTCATAACGCCTAAATTAATCCAACTTACTGCACCTGACCCCCCAGGTGAGAAACCAAATTGTTTAACAGCAAATAGTGAAAGGAATGTTACGACAAGAATTGTACCGTAAATTTTTTTCACTTTAAATAACTGATAAGGTATTACGGATACAACAAAAAATGCTATAAATGCTAGAACTAAATTAAGTATTTGTTTATTGTAGTAAAAGTCTGCCGAATAATCCCAACGCTTAACCGCCCAAACCATACTCGCACTATAAATCATAACAAGACCAAACAAACATAGCAAAGTATATGTAACAAATAATGGATAATCGAAGTTTTTTAAGTAAATTTTAAACTTTTTTTCATTTTATACCTCACTTATTAGCAAAAAAACCCAAACACTTTTAAGGTGTTTGAGTTTTTTATTTTTTCGTGAACGCATCGTGTAACACAGAAAGTTCTTTCTCTAAAGAGTCTAGAATTTTGCGTCCCTTTTCACGCTCTAAAAGACCCAATTTAACGGCAAAATCGATTTCTCTTGATAAACCGAACATTTGAGTATCTAAAACTTCCTCATACAATGGACATTGTGGCATTGTTAAGTTTTCCATTTGTACTCGGATCAATTGTGCTATTTTATCCGCATCGGCAATTAGGAGTTCTAATGCCTTCTCCTGATACGAACTTTGAGATTTAGTATCCATGAGGACGCCCCCATTACCTGGTTATTTCTTATCGTTCTATCATATAGATTTTAGCTTTTACTCATTAAAATTGCAAGTATATACGCATTAAAATTCAAGTTTAGTTAAAATCTTACCTCAACAAATCGAAAAAAGGTTATACTGTTTAGTGGAACGTAATGTTAAGGAGGGCCAATTATGGACACTATTATCCTCATTAAAGGAAAAACAAATTTCGAAATCACATTGGACGCAAGCACATGGATTTTCGACGATCGTAAATTAGATTTAACTACGTATTTTACAGCGGAACAAGTACACGTAGATCCTGATGAAAAATACGTAGAAGAAGCAGGTAAATTCTGGTCTCGTGAAATTATGGAAGGTGCGGTATTCCCACCAACTTTAAAAACAGAAAAAAAATTCAGTCATAAAGAAATGCGTACAGGTACTTTCGGTATGCATGTAGAACCTTTTATTCAAAACGCCGAACCGACTGAAGATGCAACACAAGCTGTTTTCATTACCAATCAAGGTGAAGAATTTGCCTTTTCAATTGAAGAAGCAAAAACAAAAATCTTCAAATTCAGCCAAGATGGTAATATGTTAGAAAATGGCCCTGTCTATTTACTTGATGGCGACGGCCAAAATGCCGAATCGCCAATTCAAGGCATCGTTAAAATCGAAATTCGCTAAGGAGGCCCATCAAAATGCGTGTACAATGTGTTATTTGTGATGAAATTCATGAAATTCCGGACTTCTCACCTGAAGCCAAAAAATTACGAAATCGTCCTATTCATACATTCACTTGTGATGAATGCTACGAACGTATTACGGAAAATACGCTATCTCGCATAGAAACTGGTAACTTTGAGTTTCGCCGTGGCAACCATAGCGTAGAAGAAGACTTTTAACTTTTAACCGAAAAAGGGCGTCACATCATGTGACGCCCTTTTTTTAATTCAATGAACGAGCAAAATGGCAAATTACGCTAACCATTTTGGCATTTTCTAAAGCAGCAAAAAAAGCCTCCATAAAAGGAGGCTTTTTTCAAATTGCTTTTAAATTATTTATCAGAAGCGCGGTGTTTTTTAGAAACTTTTTCACGTTCATTTTTGTTTAAAATTTGTTTACGTAAACGAATAGATTCAGGAGTTACTTCTAAGTACTCATCGTCATCTAAGAATTCTAACGCTTCTTCAAGAGTTAGGATTTTTTGGAGCTTTAATAACGTTTGTTTGGTCTTTGTTAGAAGAACGAACGTTTGTTTTAGCTTTCATTTTCGTAATGTTTACAGTGATATCGTTGTCACGTGTATTTTGACCAACGATCATACCTTCGTAAATTTCAGAACCTGGTTCTAAGAATAGTGTACCACGGTCTTCAATTTGCATCATACCGTAAGTAGTAGCTTTACCTGTTTCCATAGAAACTAAAGCACCGTTACGACGGCCACCTACACGGCCAGCTACTGCTGGTTTGTAAGAATCGAATGTATGGTTAATAATACCGAAACCTTTAGTTAAAGACATGAATTCAGTTGTATAACCGATTAAGCCACGAGCAGGTACCATGAAGATTAAACGAACTTGACCAGTACCATCGTTGATCATATCAACCATTTCACCTTTACGTTCATTTAATGATTCGATGATTGAACCTAGTGAATCTTCAGGAACGTCGATTTGAACACGTTCTACTGGTTCACATTTCACGCCATCGATTTCACGAATGATAACTTTTGGTTTAGAAACTTGTAGTTCATAACCTTCACGACGCATGTTTTCAACTAAGATTGAAAGGTGAAGTTCACCACGACCAGATACAGTCCATGCATCTGGAGAATCAGTTGGTTCTACACGTAAAGATACGTCAGTTTGTAATTGAGCAGTTAAACGTTCTTCAATTTTACGAGATGTTACCCATTTACCTTCACGACCAGCGAATGGTGAGTTGTTAACTAGGAACGTCATTTGTAAAGTTGGTTCATCAATACGCATTGGTGGTAGTGGATCGACGTGATCTTGTGGACAAACCGTTTCACCTACGTTGATTTCTTCCATACCTGAAACGGCGATTAAATCACCAGAAACAGCTTCTTGGATTTCTTCACGTTTTAAACCGAAGAAACCAAAGATTTTAGTAACACGGAAGTTTTTAACAGTACCATCTAATTTAGAAAGTGCTACTGATTGACCAACAGAGATTTTACCGCGGAATACACGGCCAATACCAATACGGCCTAAGAAGTCATTGTAGTCAAGTAATGCAACTTGGAATTGTAATGGTTCTTCACGAGTATCTTCTGGTGCTGGAATGTGTTCGATAATTTTTTCGAATAAACATTTCATGTTTTCTTCTTGGTTTGCTGGATTTGGATCAAGAGATGCAGTACCATTCACGCCTGAAGCGTATACTACTGGGAAGTCTAATTGATCTTCGTCTGCACCAAGTTCGATTAATAAGTCTAGTACTTCATCAACTACTTCTTCAGGACGAGCTGAATCTTTATCGACTTTGTTTACAACAACGATTGGTGTTAAACCTTGTTCTAAAGCTTTTTTAAGTACGAAACGAGTTTGAGGCATACAACCTTCATAAGCATCGACTACTAAAAGTACGCCGTCTACCATTTTAAGGATACGTTCTACTTCACCACCGAAATCGGCGTGTCCAGGTGTATCTAAAATGTTAATTTTTGTATCATGATAGTGTACTGCAGTATTTTTAGCTAAAATTGTAATACCGCGTTCACGTTCAATATCGTTAGAGTCCATTGCGCGTTCTTCAACATGTTCGTTTGAACGGAATGTACCTGATTGTTTTAATAATTGGTCGACTAGAGTTGTTTTACCATGGTCGACGTGGGCAATAATTGCAATGTTTCTTAAATCTTCACGTAAGTTAGTCATTGTTCCACTCCACTTTTTTTTATTTCGAGTCCATAACTGTGCAATTATAGCACAATAAATCGTTAATTACGAATTTTTTATGGGTCGTTTATGAATATTTTTTCAAATGATTCGAATACCTTGCCAAAAATACATTTTCGCTTCAAAATAGAGACAGATTCCACAATGGAGGTTCTATTATAATGAATAAAGCAAAACTTGTAATGGCTATTTTAGCAATTGCTGGCGTTCTATCAATGTTTTCAATTGGCGTTGCAGTTGCGTATAACAGCATTCTAGGAATAGTTTTTAGCATCGTGCTCGTATTCGCTATTTTCGGATATGCATTTAGCTTAAAACGTAAATTCCGTGAACGTGGCCTACTATAATCTTTTAAAAAGATGCACATTCATTCGAATGTGCATTTTTTTAATACATTATACCGTCAACTGATTTCACAATTTTTATAGTAGCACTGTGGATAACATTTATTCAATAGAGTTGCTTATATTTTTCTTAAAAATAAAATGGAGACAAGGCTTAAAGCCTTGTCTCCATTGATTTTTTTATTTTTATTTTAATGTTATATAATCGTTAATAATTTCACTATGAATCGATGGATTAGATACAATAAATGTATCTTGTTCCAATAAATTGATTTTTTTGTTTTCTAAAGTCGAAGCAATGGCACCGACTTCGTTGGCAATAATAACGCCTGCTGCGATGTCCCAAGGAGATAATCGAAGTGAAATGTACGCATCCATTCTTCCAGTCGCAACGGCCATCATTTCGAGTGTTGCTGCACCTAATGAACGCGTCCCTCTAAGCTTTCGTATTAGGCGAATAACGCCTTCATGTTCTATTTTTTTATTCGGCGTTCCCCAAACTGCATTAATCCCAACAATTGATTTGTTTAAAGGCAATGCTTCTAAATGCGCTAATCGCTGACCATTCATATAAGCACCCTCACCAGCAATCGCATAGTACAACTCATCTGCCACGACATCATAAATGTATCCAGCTTGTCCTACTCCATCTTCATAAATCCCAATTGAAATAGCAAAATTTCGATGTTGTCGTACGAAATTCATCGTACCATCAATTGGATCAACAATCCAAACGACGCCCTCTAAAGATGTCACCGGGTTCCCTGCCATTCCTTCTTCACCAAAAACGCGATAAGTATCATCATAAGTTCTTATTTTATTAATAATAAACTGTTCGATTTCTTTATCAATATTCGTCACTAAATCATTCGCATCTGATTTCGTTTCAATTTGCATGACTTCATGAAATGAACGGCGAATTCGTTCGCCCGCTTCTTTTAAAATTGCCACTGTATAGTTATGTAAGCCGTGAATATCCATTGTTGGTACACCCCTTAACATTCTTTTCATTCAGTATAACAAAAAACACCCGTCACTTAGGAACTAAGTACACAGGTGTTTCAAAAAAATATGAGATTCTTATCAAGCGAATGCATGGAATGCCTCCAATTCCGAATGAATTTCACTCAGTCTCTTTTTGCTCTGTATCATTTGTTTCTCATCTTTATCCGTCATCGCATCGTACAATGTAATTAATTCGTAATCAAGTTCTAACTTTAAACCATTAATATAATTTCGTTCAAAATCTGTCTTTCGAACCATGTTCATTAACTGTTTCATCTTGATCATCTCCTTAATAATTATCGAGGTCATCAAGAACTTTCTTTGAAGTTTAAACTTTCTAGATGTGTGTAAGCTCTTGTAGAAGAATTTTTCCCGTATTTCAGTTAAACTAAACATATATATTTTTACAACAATGGAGGATTTTCATGACACTCGTTCAATGGTCAGATCAAGATTTTAATGTTTTCACAATCAATGGATTAGAACCTCGTATGACGGCACTAATCGATATCGTACGTCCTAAATTCAATCAATTAGGAGAATCATTTTCTAACTATTTCACCGTACAATTAGAACAAGAATTTTTCCCACACGTTGCGAAACATGCGCGTCGAAAAGTGAACCCACCGAACGATAGTTGGGTCGCTTTTGCCCCTAACAAACGTGGCTACAAAGCGATGCCTCATTTCCAAATCGGTTTATTCGAAAGCCACCTCTTCATTAATTTAGCGGTCATTTATGAAGCCCCAAATAAAAATGAAATGGCACAACGTTTAATGGATGCTCCTGCTTTATTCGAGGAACTACCAGAAGACTTTTACGTTGCTGGCGATCACATGTCAGATGCGACGATTTCTTTAAAAGAGGCACGTCATAACGATGATATTCCTCGCTTACTAACACGCTTACAAAACGTTAAAAAAGGCGAGTTCATTATCGGCAAAACAATCGATCGTGACGTTGCCGTTAAGTTAACTGCAGAACAATTCGACCAAGAAGTTGAAAAAACGTTCGCTGCATTGCTACCGATTTATAAAACGATGGTACATCACTCATAACTAAGCGTCACATAAAAAAAGAAGCTGCTTAAAGGAACGGACCTAAAATCTGAGACAACATAAAAATAAAAAGACACTTTCAAAAGTATCAAATCTTTGGAAGTGTTTTTTGATGAAAAAAATATTCATACGAAACAAAAAGGAAAGTGATGAAGATAAAATGATGAACGTATGTGGAAGTAAGAATGACGGTCAATTTATCAGTAGGTGAAGTGGTATAAAAAAGGGGAGTTACGTCGTTTACAACAACTAATCGGTAAACAAGATCGGATCGGAAAAGGACTGTTTGAAGAAAAATTAATTGAAACATTCCATGCCATGCCAGCTTAACGTGCGAAACATTTGATGTTGAATAGCTTTTGAGAACAACGAATGACATTGTCGTTCAAACCGTTCAAGCATACATCAACTACTGTACGAATACTCGGATTTTAGCAAAGTAAAACCATCTTTCTCCAGTACAATACCGGAAAAAGATGGTTCAATAAAAATTTGACGGCGACTCCTAGGGGAAAAGCATGAGCAGAAGACCCCAGCAGTGAGCTTGCGAGCGAGGAGGATTCTGCCATGCCCCAGGAAAGCGTCCGTCACATTTAGCTTAAAAGAAGCATCTTTTTCACTGTCTCACTTTCATGGGTCAGTTCCTAAAGGCAGCTTCTTTTTGTTTAACGACGTTTTTGTTTTACTTCGCCACGAATAATCGCTTTTGCAGGTGCTTCTTTTGCTTTTTTCACAACTTGATAAGCACCGTAACCACTATCACGTTCAAATTCACGACAGTACGTTTTTTCCTCAGACATCGCAGGTACGATTTCTTTAAAGCGACGATGTGTATTTAAAAGCACTTCTCGTTTCACGCCTTTTTCGTAAGCTGTTTCAACAGCTTGGAAAAAGGCAATCACGTCTACGATTTCTTGAGAAGACCAATCCAATGAAAATGGATATGAATATTCCATGTAAATTCCCTACTTTCACAAACATAGTACAGCTATTGTACACGTTAAAAGAGCAACCAAGCAACAATCGGACAAACGATCGCACCTAATATTGCACTGAGCGTCATCGATACAGAACCGATTGACAACGTTTTTTCACCGTATTCCGTCAATTTACTCACGCCAATTCCGTGTGAAGCACTCCCCATTGCAACGCCGCGACTCACAGGAGAATCAATGTTGAATTTTCGGTAGATGATCGGTCCAAAAATAGCGCCTAAAATACCTGCAACGATGACGAAAAATACGGTAAATTGTGGGATTCCACCAATCGCATCACTTATTTGAAGAGCAACGGGTGACGTAATGGATTTCGGTAAATAACTAAGTTTTACGTCCGTCTTTAAACCAACTGCCCACGCAAGAAATAAAATGCTCGCCATGCCAGTCGCCATCGCAATAGCAACGCAACTTAAAATGATTTTACGGTTTTTCATAATCGTTTGCCACTGCGTATACAAAGGATATGCCATCGCAACGACTGCTGGACCGAGCAGCCAGTTAATCCATCGACCGCCTTCCATATACGTATCGTACGGAATATCAAGCAGAACGAGCAAGACAATTAAGCAAATCGTAGATGTCAAAATGGGAAACAAAAAAGAAATATTCGACCGTTTGTAAAGCCACGTCATGAAATAAAAAATACCGATTGTTAGTACGAGCATACTAAGTGTCATCATGTTGACGTGCCTCCATTCTCATCGCAATCTTTCCTGTCAATGTGAGTGTAAACAACGTGCTAATAGCTAAAATAACAACGAGTAAAATGCCATAACCAGATAAAAGTTCCGGATAATTCATAATACCAACGGTCGCTGGAATGAATAATAACGTCAAAATAGAAATTAAAAATCCTGCACCATCTTTTATAAAACTTTCGCGAATTACACCTGTTAATAAACAAATTAACAGCAATAATAAACCGATAATACTTCCTGGAAGTGGTAAATGCGTCCAATCAACAATCCACGTTCCAATAAGTGTAAATAAATAAAGAACCCCTATTTGTAAAATGATTCGAATTACTTTCATCCCCTCACCCCTTTCCAATTATTGTATATTTAACCGAATATTCTGTCTACGTTCTTTCCTCCTTATTTCACTACGAAAAATAGGTGCATTCATACAAAAAAAGACTTCGACTAGTTCATTGAGCTAGTCGAAGCCTTTTCATTTACTTACACATCTTTATTTTCATGTGCACGATCTTTTTTCATTAATTTTGATAACAGTTCGTATACGAGTGGCACGATGATCAATGTTAAAACAGTTGAACTGATTAAACCACCGATTACCGTAATCCCCATCCCTTTCGAAATAAGTCCTGCACCTTCTCCACCAATTGCTAATGGAATCAAGGCCCCAATCGTTGCGATTGCTGTCATTAAAATCGGACGTAAACGAGTAGCCCCCGCTTCTAAAATCGCTTCACGTAATGACATACCATCGTGTTCCATATGAATAATACGGTCTACGAGAACGATGGCATTCGTTACGACGATTCCGACGAGCATAAGTAACCCGATTAAAGAAGATACGCTAATCGTTTCTCCTGCAATCCAAAGTGCTACTAATGCGCCGATTACTGTAAATGGTAATGAGAATAAAATAGCAAATGGCGCTAAGCCTTCACCGAATGTAACAACGAGTAGGAAGTATACGATTGCAATCGCTGCGATAATCGCAATTCCTAACTTGAAGAAGGCGTCAGAAATATCTTCTGTTACACCACCTGTATCGATTGTTACACCATTTGGCACGTCAATTTTATCAATTTTTTCTTGAACAGCATTCGAAACTTTCGTTACATTTTTATCTTTAGAAGTAGCTGTGACTGTCGCATAATATTTCCCACCGTTACGAGAAATTTCTGTGTACGTTTTATCTTCTTTCACATTGACTACTTCGCTTAATTTCACTTTTTCACCAGTCGGTGTTGTGATTTTTTCATTTAACACTTTTTCAAACGTATCTGGATTCGTAATATCTGATGTGATTTCAACATCAATTTCTTTTCCATCTTGTTCGACAGTCGTTAACGTTGTCGCTTGAACGTTCGGGTTAATCGCCATCGCAATTTGACCTGTCGTTAAGCCTAATTCATTCGCACGTTTTTGATCAACGACTAATGTTTTTTCATCGTACTGATCTGATAATGAAGATTTCGCATCTTTCAATGAATCATTGTCATTTAAAATGGCTGTAATTTCATTGATAACCGGGCGCATATCTTCGATTGTATTGCCGTAAACAGAATAGGATAATTCGTTATTTGAAGAGCCAGTAAAGTTTTGTTCTTTCCATTCACCAGCTTGTTCTACTTCTTTGATTTCTTTCACGAGTTTTTCTTTTTTCGTTGCGAAATCTTTCGTATCTGGGTCATAAATGATGTACATTAGAGCGCCGTTTCCGCCGCCACCCATCATCGGATTAGAGCCACCAATTGACGTTTGAATCGTATCGATGTCTTTGTTTTTCTTCACGACATCTTCTACTTTCGCAACATCTTCAACGACTTGCTCACGTGTTTGACCTGCTTTCGGTGTGTACGTTACGTATGCCATTTTTTGTTCGTCATCTGGTAAGAAACTAAAGCCGACAAGTGGTGTTAAGAATAAACTAGCAGCTAATACAACGACCGAAGCGATTGCCGTAATCCATTTATGTCCTAGCACCCACGTAAGAACGGATTTGTACCATGTAGCCAGTTTTCCGTGTTCTTCTTTTTTATGTGCGCGTTCCGATGGCTCTTTATACAATTCTTTTTTGAATAATGTATGTGCCAATACAGGAACGACCGTGATTGCAACAATTAATGAAGCGAATAGCGCAAATGCCATCGTTAATGCGAATGGTAAAAATAATTCACCAACCATGCCACCTACTAATGCAACTGGTAAGAATACTGCTACCGTTACGAGTGTAGACGCTAAAATCGGTTTAAACATTTCAAGTGTTGCTTCACGAATTAACGTACGTCCACTTTGTTTTTCTGTTTGTGAATACAAGCGTCGATAAATATTTTCTACGACGACAATAGAGTCATCAATTACCCGCCCAATCGCAACGGTCATCGCACCAAGTGTCATCATATTTAACGTAATATCTAATTGTTTCAAGAAAATAATCGCAATTAATAATGATAATGGAATCGAAATAATCGAAATGATTGTTGAACGAATATTTCTTAGGAATAGCATGATGATGATTACAGCCGCAATCGCACCGAACAATGCTTTTTCGAGCATCGTATTAACCGATTTCTCGATTGGCTCGCCTTGGTCAAGCGTCACATCAATTTTAATTCCTTTATTTTCATCTTCAAATTTCTTCGCTGCATCTTTAACATCTTGTACGACATCTACCGTGTTCGCATCTTGTGCTTTTACGGCTTGAACAGCAATCGCATCTTCTCCATTCGTACGAGAAATCGATTCAACTTCCCCTACAAGTTTCAATTCAGCAATATCTTTTAATTTTACTGTTTTCGGTTCTAGTGATGCACTTGTTGCACTACCCATTGCTGCAGCCGCAGCTTCTGCTGATACGGCTGCACTTGCTTGAACCGGAATTTCAAGATTTTCTAATTTTTTCATCGTTGTCATTTTACCGTCGACAACAACAGACTGTTCTGAGTCTTTGAATTCAAACATACCAAGCGGTGCTTTCGTGTCCATCCCTTGAACGTATTGTTTAACCGAATCTTCTGTTAAACCATTTTTTTGTAACTCTTTATCGTTAAAGCGAAGTTCAACTTTTTTCACTTGTTGTCCTGATAAAGAGACAGATGATACACCGTCAAGCTGTTCGATTTTCGGTTGTAAATAATCTTCTACCGTCTTCGTAAGCTCTGCAATATCTTGATTGCTAGACGATACGCTTAACGCAACGACCGGGAACGCATTTAATGATAAACGATCAATCGTTGGCGCTTGTGCCGTATCAGGTAATTCTACCTTCTCAAGCGCTTCTTTAATACTTTGACGCGCTTCTTGCATATCTTGACCATATTCAAACTCTACTTGAATATTCGACATATTCGAATATGAATTTGACGTAACGGTTTTGACGCCTTCCAAATTGGCAACCGCTTTTTCATAAGGTGTCGATACATCTTTTTCTACTTGTGTTGGAGTTGCCCCTGGATATGTAGTCGATATCGAAATCATTGGAACTGTAATATCAGGGATTGATTCCATCTTCATCTTTAATCCTGCATAAACACCTGCGCATGCTAAAATAATCGTCATTAGCCATACCGCTAGTTTGTTTTTCAGAATAAATTTGACAAAATCATTCACGAGAACACCGCCTTTTTCTTCTTTTATTGACTATACGAAAGCCATTTACTATAATTATGACCAATTAGTCATCTAACGTTTATCTTAGTGACCGGAAAGTCAAAAGTCAATTCATTAGGAAGGGGAATTTCAAAATTGTCTAAAAGAGAGTTTATTATGCAGCAAGCGAAAGAGCTTTTCATCACAAAAGGTGTTGATCAGACATCAATTGAAGACATTACGAAAGCGTGTGAAATTTCAAAGGGAGCTTTCTATTTAAGCTTTAAATCAAAAGATGATTTATTAATCTCTCTCCTTGATCAATTAATTCGTTCTGTCGTCCTCGATATCCAAGAGCTAGATGAGGAAACCATTCCACCTAGACAAAAGCTCATTACGTATTGCACAAAACAATTTACAATATTAGAGGAAAACATCCCATTAGTTATTACCTCATTACAGTCCGGCTCGAAACATATTAATCACGCTTTCTTCGAACATTTACAACAATTTGCACTACACATAAATAATTGGATTTTTTCAATTTTAAAGCAATATTATCCAACCGTTGCTGATGAAAAAATATATGAGGGGTTCATTTATTTAAATGGTCTCATAAAAGGCTACAGTGACTTCTTTTATCAACATCAAATTCGCTTTGATTTCGAGAAGATTAGCGAGCAAATTGTCGACTGTTTAGACTTACTGATTGCCGCACCGCTCCCCACTAATATTACGAAAGAAATGTTCGAGTCTTCTACGAGTTGCGTACCACGCAGTCCAAAGTCGACGCGCGTGTTAATTGAAGAAGAACTCATACGGTGCCGTAGCATCTTCTTAGAGCAACCGTTTTACATAGACAGCTTATCTCTTATCGAAATGGAATTGCAGCGAGAAAAGCCTCGACAAGCGATACTACAAGGTATGATTCACAACTTAAGTCATGAAAAAGAATGTAAATGGCTGATCCTTTTACTCAAACAATTATTTTTATAAAAAAACATCGCCGCTTCTTTACTGAAGACGACGATGTTTTTTTATTTACATAGTACTAGTTGCTTTCACAATAAATGCTTCGACTACTGTTATATGAAGTTAACATGTATTAATTATTCGCTTTCTTTTTTGCCCATACGATGCGCCAGCCGAATGCTACAGCTAAAACAAGAAGCCATACGAGTAAAATACCAGTGTTTTGGAACTTAGCTGTAAAGAATGTCACGACAAATGTAAGCACAGCAATGACAACAAATAATAAAGCTAATTTTTTTCCACTCATGAAAATCTCCTCCTAAAATACGTTCGCAACGTATGCGCAACGCATATTTCACAAAAATGCACGATGCATCTTCTAAAGTATATCCTCGCTCATTTTAGCAGAAAAAGAAAAGAAAGTTAACGCTCAACGAAATTGTTACGAAAATTGTCCAATTTCGTCCATAACTCCTCACAAATCATTGAACAATTTTAAACATTGTTCTTTTCTACCTCCACTAAACGATTATTTACATTACAAAAAAAGCCCTGAAAATCCATTGATTTTCAAGGCTTCTTCATTAGATAAAATTATTTTTTACCTAAGATGTGGATTGGGTTACCAAGAGCTACTTCTGCAGCTTCCATTGTAATTTCCCCTAAAGTTGGGTGAGCATGGATTGTCATAGCGATATCTTCTAAAGTCATGCCGCCTTCAATAGCAGTAGCCATTTCTGCGATCATGTCAGAAGCACCAACACCAACAATTTGAGCACCGATTAATAAACCGTCTTCTTTGCGGCCAACAAGTTTAACAAAACCTTCTGTTTCGTTAAGAGCTAATGCACGACCATTTGCGCCGAATGGGAATTTACCAGTAACTACTTCGAAACCTTCAGCTTTTGCTTCTTCTTCATTTAAGCCAACAGTAGCCATTTCTGGATCTGTGAAGCATACAGCTGGGATTGCTAAGTAATCAACGATTGATTTTTCGCCAGCAATTGCTTCAGCAGCTACTTTACCTTCGTAAGAAGCTTTGTGAGCTAATTGTAAACCTGGTACGATATCACCGATTGCATAGATGTTTTCTACAGACGTACGACCTTGTTTATCAACTTTTAATAAACCGCGTTCGCCGAATTCAACGCCTACTTCTTCAAGACCCATATCGCCAGTGTTTGGACGACGACCGACAGTTACTAATACGTAATCCGCTTCAATAGATTTTGCTTCGCCAGCTACTTCGTATTTTACAGTAACGCCAGTTTCTGTTTCTTCAACGCCTTGAGCAAGTGCGCCAACTTCAACAGTAACGCCTTTTTTCTTAAGACCTTTTTTAACGATTTGAGTCATCGCTTTTTCGAAACCTGCTAAGATGTCTTTGCCGCCTTCAAGGATTGTTACTTCAGAACCTAGGTTAGCGTAAGCAGAACCTAGTTCAGTACCGATGTAACCGCCACCAATTACGACTAATTTGCCTGGTAATTCAGTAAGGTTTAAAGCACCTGTAGAGTTAAGAACACGTTTAGAGAATTTGAAAGTTGGAATTTCCACTGGACGTGAACCTGTTGCTAAAATTAAGTTTTTGAAGTTGTAATGTTTTGAACCGTCTTCAGTAGCTACTGTTAATGAGTTTGCAGAGTTGATGTATGCTTCACCCATAACGACTTCAATACCATTACCTTTTAATAAACCAGAAACACCGCCAGTTAATTTTTTAACGACGCTTTCTTTGAATGCTTGTGCTTTAGCGAAGTCTAATTTAACTTCTGAAGCGATTACACCCATATCTTCTGATTCTTTAGCATGTACATAGCGGTGACCTACTGAGATCATTGCTTTTGAAGGAATACAACCAACGTTTAAGCAAACGCCACCTACGTATTCTTTTTCAATAACTGTAACTTTTTGACCTAATTGTGCTGCGCGAATTGCGGCTACGTATCCACCAGGACCCGCACCAATTACGACTGTATCTGTTTCGATTGGGAAATCTCCTACTACCATTTTTTATGCCTCCATTAATAATAATTCAGGATCACTTAGTAAACGCTTGATTGTATTCATAGCGTTTTGAGCAGTAACCCCGTCAATCATGCGATGATCAAAGCTCAATGATAATGCTAACACAGATGCGGCTACAATTTCACCATTTTTAATGACTGGTTTTTCTGCAATACGACCTACGCCTAGAATTGCAACTTCTGGATGGTTAATTACTGGTGTGAACCATTGACCGCCCGCTGAACCAATATTAGAAATTGAGCATGATGCACCTTTCATCTCATTCGATGATAGTTTACCATTTCTCGCTTTGTCTGCCAATTCGTTAATTTCATTCGAAATAGCGAAGACCGATTTACGATCTGCATTTTTGACAACTGGAACGAGTAGACCACGTTCCGTGTCTGCTGCTATACCAATATTATAATAATGTTTCGTAATAATTTCCTCTGTTTCGTCATCAAACGAGCAATTTAATGCAGGGAACTCGCGTAAAGCACTCACAAGAGCCTTCACAACATATGGAAGGTACGTTAATTTAATACCTTTCGCTGCTGCAACTTCTTTGAATTTTTTACGGTGTGCAACAAGTGCTGTCACATCGACTTCATCCATTAAAGTTACGTGTGGTGCTGTATGTTTAGAGTTCACCATTGCTTTTGCAATCATGCGGCGCATAGAAGAAATTTTCTCACGTGTTTCTGGGAATTCGCCTTCTGAAACGACCGGTGCTTGCACTTTTTCCGTTGTGCTTTGTTCAGATGATACAGCTTCTTCTTGTGGTGCTTCTTGTTGTTGACCACCATTTTTGAATGATTCGATATCTTCTTTTAAGACGCGACCATTTTTACCTGTACCTGTCACTAATGAAATGTCTACATCATTTTGGCGAGCGAATTTGCGAACAGAAGGCATCGCAATAATGCGTTTCGTTGAAGAAGGAGCTTCTTCTTTCGGTTCTTCTTTCACTTCTTCTTTCGGTTCTTCTTTCACTTCTGCTTTTGGTTCTTCTTTTACTTCTTCTTTCGGTGCTTCTTCGTCGTCTTTATGACCATGAAGTTCAAGATCTTCGTATCCTGGTGCATCGATTTCAAGTAAAACAGTCCCTACAGTTGTTAATGTACCTTCTTCTACGAGTACTTTTTCAATCGTACCTTCTACTGGAGATGGGATTTCTACAACTGCTTTATCGTTTTGTACTTCTGCTAAAATTGTATCTTCTTCGATTTTATCTCCTGGTTTTACGAACCATTTAATAATTTCACCTTCGTGAATACCTTCACCAATGTCTGGTAAGCGGAATTTATAAGCCATAATAAGTTACCCTCCTACTGAATATTCGTTGTCTATGTTGTGGAACAATTAGAATTCTAGAACTTTTTTCGCAGTTTCAATAACATCTTTATAGTTTGGTAACCATACTGATTCTGCTTGTGGGAATGGATAAATCGTATCCGGTGCAGCAACGCGTAGAACAGGTGCTTCTAATGAAAGAATCGCACGTTCGTTAATTTCTGCTACAACAGTTGCAGCAACACCGGCTTGTTTTTGTGCTTCTTGTACGACAATCGCACGGTTTGTTTTTTCAACAGATGCGATGATCGTGTCGATATCTAATGGAGAAATTGTACGTAAGTCAATAACTTCCACAGAGTGACCTTCTTTTTCTAATTCTTCCGCTGCTTTTAATGATTCGTGAACCATTGCACCGTAAGTAATAATTGAAAGGTCTGTTCCTTCACGTTTCACGTCTGCTTTACCTAGTTCAATTGCGTATGCTTCTTCTGGCACTTCTTCACGGAATGAACGGTAAAGTTTTAAGTGTTCTAAGAAAACAACTGGGTCATTATCGCGAATAGAAGCGATTAATAAACCTTTTGCATCGTAAGGAGTTGATGGTACGACTACTTTTAAGCCTGGTTGTTGTGCAACAAGACCTTCTAAGCTATCTGAGTGCATTTCAGGTGTATGCACACCACCACCGAATGGAGAACGAATCGTTACAGGTGCGCTTAAGTTGCCACCTGAACGGTAACGAAGTCGTGCTAATTGGCCAGAAATTGAATCCATTACTTCATAAACGAAACCGAAGAATTGAATTTCAGGAACCGGGCGGAAGCCTTCAAGTGCTAAACCGATTGCTAAACCACCAATACCTGATTCTGCAAGTGGTGTATCAAATACACGATCCTCACCGAATTCTTTTTGAAGACCTTCTGTTGCACGGAATACCCCGCCGTTTACACCGACGTCCTCACCGAAAACTAATACGTTCTCGTTGTCTTTTAATTCACAACGAAGTGCGTCTGTAATTGCTTGAATCATCGTCATTTGTGCCATCGGTTATTTCGACTCCTTCTCTGCATAAATTTTCAATTGTTCTTTCAAGTTAGAAGGCATGCTACCTTCGTCATGCATAATATTAATTAAGTCCGTTACTTTTTGTTTCGGAACGCTATCTGCTTCTTTAATTGCTGCTTTAATTTGCTCTTTTGCATCTTCAATAACAGCTTCTTCTTTCGTTTGATCCCATAATCCTTTTGCTTCTAAATATTTACGGAAGCGTACGACTGGATCTTTTTTACCCCATTCTTCATCTGTTTCAGAAGTACGGTAACGAGTTGGGTCATCCCCAGCCATCGTATGTGGACCGTAACGGTAACATACTGTTTCAATTAAAGTAGGTCCTTCGCCTTTAACTGCACGTTCACGCGCATCGCGAGTTGCCATATAAACAGCAAGTGGATCCATACCATCAACTTGAATGCTCGGAATACCTGCTGCGATACCTTTTTGCGCTAATGTCGTCGCACCTGTTTGTAAGTGACGAGGTGTAGAAATAGCAAATTGGTTATTTTGAATAATAAAGATTGCTGGAGATTTGAACGCACTCGCAAAGTTAATTCCTTCGTAGAAGTCCCCTTGTGAAGAACCGCCATCACCTGTATACGTTACGGCAACTGCTTCTTTACCACGTTTTTGTAAGCCGAGTGCAACACCTGCTGTTTGAACGTATTGTGCCCCAATAATAATTTGTGGTGACAACACATTCACACCTTCAGGAGATTGACCACCTGCAAAGTGACCACGTGACCATAAGAACGCTTGTGATAATGGTACGCCGTGCCAAACGATTTGTGGCACATCACGGTATCCTGGTAAAATCCAATCTTCTTTTTCTAATGCGAAGTGAGAAGCAATTTGAGAAGCTTCTTGTCCAGCAGTCGGTGCGTAGAAACCTAAACGTCCTTGTCTATTTAATGAGATAGAACGTTGATCTAAAATACGTGTAAACACCATACGGCGCATTAATTCTACTAACTCTTCATCCGATAATTTCGGATCAAGTTCGGGATTAACAAGCTCCCCTTCTTCATTTAAAATTTGAACCATTTCAAATTTTGCTTCAATCTCTTCTAAATTTTTTACGGCATCAAATTGTGAATTGTTAACTGTCATTCTCTCACATCTCCTTCATAACTGTATTATTTTTATTTATTTTTTCACTGGTACAACTAACTTATGAACTTAGTATACCGAAACATTTTTCGTTCGTCAACGCTTACATTATCTTGTTTTGTTATTATTTTTCTAAAAGTTCTATAAACTTTTTTCTACCTCTGTATTACATTTATTTATACTTCTGTATTATATCAGGGCATATTTTAATGCATTTTTCACTAATACAGCAGTAGTACACATCGTCGTTTAACTCAAAATGTTCTGTCATTGCACATGTCGTTTTGTCATGTATACTAAAAATATAGATAGAAAATGAAAGGAAGTACGATTCATGATTTTAATGAAAGACATTATTCGTGAAGGACACCCTACTTTACGTCAAAAAGCCACAGAACTAACTTTCCCTTTAACAGCGGAAGAAAAACAATTTGGTGAAGACTTATTACAATTCTTAATCAACAGCCAAGACCCAGAGTTAATGGAGAAATACGAATTACGCTCTGGTATCGGGATTGCTGCCCCACAAGTGAACGTTTCAAAAAGAATGTTTGCACTTCACGTACCAGACGATAAAGGGAATATCGTCAGCATGGTCGTTGTGAATCCTAAAATCGTCAGCCATTCTGTTGAATTAGCTTACTTGCCTGCGGGTGAAGGTTGCTTATCAGTCGATCGTGAAGTTCCAGGATACGTACCTCGTCCACAACGTATTACTGTGAAATATTTTGATTTAGACGGTACGGAGCATAAAGTACGTCTTAAAAACTTGCCTGCAATCGCTTTCCAACATGAACTTGACCATTTAAATGGTGTAATGTTCTACGATCATATTAATAAAGAAAATCCATTTTTCGAAGTAGACAATTCTCACCCACTAGATTAATCGGATAAAACAAAACGGCTCGCCTCTATATATAGAGGCGAGCCGTTTTCATATTTAAATCAATCCTAGTTTTTTCATTGCTTTCGATAAGCCATCTTCATCTACATGATCCGTTACGAACGTCGCCGCTTCTTTCGCTTCTGGGACACCATTGCCCATCGCAACGCTAATACCACGTTCTTTAAACGCCGCCAACATTTCCTGGTCATTTAATCCATCACCAAAAACGACAACGTCTTCCGCTTCATACGGCGTATGTTTTAAAAATTGTTCAATGCCATATGCTTTCGATACGCCTGAATTAATGACATCAATCGAATACTCATGCCAGCGAATAAAATGGAATTCCGGAAAAGCTTCCGCAAATTCGCGTTCACCTTGTTCTCCTGTATAAAGAAGCAATTGATACATTTTCTTCAATTCAAATGCATTCGGTGAAATCGTTGGCATTGGATAATATAAAGAATCCATGCTCACTTGAACTTTTTCCGTATTAATCGTAGAAGTCATTTTTTCATCATCTAAAAAGACGACTGGATAATTGCGCTCTTTTGCCAACTGCACGAAACGCGTCATCGAATCGATTGGAAGTGGGCTCTCTGAAATGATTTTTCCTTTATAAACGACATATTGTCCGTTGAAACTTACATAAGAATCTACTCGTAATTGGGCAGCTACCTCTTCTAAAAAATACGGAGAACGCCCTGTCGCGATGGCAATTTCATGCCCATTTGCACGAGCTTGTTCGATTGCTCGGTGTGTCGCTTCTGGAATTTGCTTGCTCGTATTGTACAATGTACCGTCAATATCAAAAAATAAAATCTTTTTTTTCATTTTCTCGCCCCTTGAAAATATTTTTTACGAATTAAAAGAAATATACCGTCTTACTATTACACGCACAGTTTATCAAAAATACGATAGACCGTACACAATGAGCCTTCCCTACTTGATTATTTACAAAGTGAAAAAACGCTTCCTATCTACTTTGCAAAGCATTTATGACGCGCTCTTTACATATTTTTTGTTTTTATGTATAATCCTCTACTGGAAGATTAGCGAATTCGCTAGAAAAAAAGACGAAAACGTTTCAGTCGCCCTGACCATTTTTATGGAGGGCTTTTCTTTATTTTAAGGAACTAACATGATAATATAAAGGAAATGCAATTATTTTGAACGTATTAAAGGAGAGCTAAAATACAATGATTTACAAAGTTTATTACCAAGAAACAAAGCTTGAAGTACCAGTTCGCGAAAATACTAAGAGCCTATATCTTGAAGCATCAGACGTGCGTGAAGTACGTGCCAAACTTCAAGATCGTGACTACAACATCGAATTAATTCAATTGCTTGAGGGCAACTACCTTGAATATGAACAAGCAAGTGAAAACTACCGTTTGGAGAAATTTGACTAAATGAAATTTGTCAAAAACGACCAAACTGCTGTATTCGCACTCGGCGGACTGGGCGAAATCGGCAAAAATACGTATGCAGTTCAATTCCAAGATGAAATTATCTTAATTGACGCAGGTATTAAATTCCCAGAAGATGATCTTCTAGGAATTGACTACGTAATCCCTGATTACACATATTTAAAACGCAATGTTGATAAAATTAAAGGTTTATTCGTCACACATGGTCACGAAGATCACATCGGTGGTATTCCTTATTTATTACGCCAAATTAACATTCCTGTTTACGGTGGTAAACTTGCGTTAGGTCTATTACGTAACAAATTAGATGAGCATGGCTTGCTACGCTCAACAAAATTAATCGAAATTGAAGAAGATGATGTTATTAAATTCCGTAAAACATCTGTAAGCTTCTTCCGCACTACGCACAGTATTCCAGATGCATACGGAATTGTCGTTAAGACACCCCCTGGTAACATCGTGCATACGGGGGACTTCAAATTTGACTTCACTCCAGTAGGCGAACCTGCAAACATTACGAAAATGGCTGAAATCGGGAAAGAAGGCGTTCTTTGCCTGCTATCTGATAGTACGAACGCTGAGCGTCCCGAATTTACTATGTCAGAACGTAAAGTTGGCGAGTCAATCGATGACATTTTACGCAAAGTAGAAGGTCGTATTATTTTCGCGACTTTCGCATCTAATATTCACCGCTTAAAACAAGTGACAGACGCTGCAGCAGCACATGGTCGTAAAGTTGCTGTATTCGGTCGAAGCATGGATAATGCTATTACGATCGGTCGCGAACTTGGATACATTACAGCACCGAAAGAAACTTTCGTAGATGCTCAAATGATCAATCGTTTACCTGCAAACGAAGTAATGATTCTTTGCACAGGTTCACAAGGTGAACCGATGGCCGCATTATCTCGTATTGCAAACGGTACACACCGTCAAATTCAAATTCAACCAGATGATACAGTCGTATTCTCTTCTTCACCAATCCCTGGTAACACAACAAGCGTTAATAAAATTATTAACTTGCTATACCGTGCTGGTGCTGAAGTGATTCATGGTTCACTTAACAATATCCATACGTCTGGTCACGGTTCTCAACAAGAACAAAAATTAATGCTTCGCTTAATCAAACCTAAATTCTTCATGCCAATTCACGGTGAATACCGCATGTTACGCATGCACGGGAATTTAGCTGAAGATTGTGATGTCCTTCATGAAAATATTTTCACGATGGAAAATGGTGATGTCCTTGCATTAAGTTCTGATTCAGCACACATTGCTGGTCGTATCCCATCTGGAGATGTTTACATCGATGGTAACGGGATTGGAGATATCGGAAACATCGTATTACGCGATCGTCGCATTCTTTCTGAAGAAGGTCTCGTAATCGTCGTAGTAAGTATCGATATGAATACGAAGCGTATCGTTTCTGGTCCAGACATTATTTCACGCGGTTTCGTTTACATGCGTGAATCAGGCTCTATGATTAATGAAGCACAACAAATGTTAAATAGACATTTACACAGCTCATTACAAGACAAAGTGCCACAATGGTCTGAACTTAAAAACGAAATTACGGATGTATTAACACCGTACTTATACGAAAAAACAAAACGTCGTCCAATGGTCTTACCGATCATCATGGAAGTCTGATTATAAGAAAAGACGAAGGAATAAATTCCTTCGTCTTTTTTATTGCAATAAAATAATACAAAGCCTCGAAATGATCGAGGCTTTTATATATTAATGTAGCATTTTCTTTTCAAAACGATTAATATCATCATCTGCTCCGATAACGATTAAAACATCACCTTCGTGAATAATTTCATCTGCTTGTGGCGATACGATGACATCATGGTCTCGTTTAATTGCCATAATATTAATCCCGTAGCGCGCACGAATGTCCATTCCGATAATCGTATGACCTTCCAAGTGATGCGTCGCTTTAATTTCGACAATCGAGTGTTCATCGGATACTTCTAAATAATCCAATACGTTGTTCGATAGCATATTATTCGCAACACGAATGCCCATATCACGTTCTGGATGGACGACGTGATCCGCTCCAATTTTCCGCAACACTTTCTCATGATAATCATTTTGAGCTTTGACGGTAATTTTCGGTACGCCGATTTCTTTTAAAATAATCGTCGTTAAAATACTCGCTTGAATATCATCACCGATAGCAACGATGACATGTTCAAAATTACGAATACCTAATTGTTTTAAAACAGTTTCATCTGTCGTGTCAGCTGTGACCGCTTCTGTTGCAATTTGTGCAAACTCATTCACTCTTTCAGTTGATTTGTCGATAGCCATAACGTCTGCACCTTGATCGACTAATTCATTCACGATACTACCGCCGAAACGACCTAAGCCGATGACTACGAATTCTTTTTCCATTCAATTCCCTCAACTCTCTAGGCAATTGCCTACATATTCTCTATTGCTAGCGTTGTTCTTCACCCGAATCGGTAAGAGGATGCGCGGGGCGAGATTGACAACGTTCGCATTCTGGTTCGTCACATGTAATTTCAATCCATTCATTGCAAACCGAGCAATACAATGCATCGTACAAATCTGAAAATCGTAACAATTGAATGCAAGTTGGACAATAATCTCGTAAATCTTCTACGTCTATTAAACGACGGTTAATGGCTAAAAATACGCCTTCAATTGCTGCCTTCTCCATGTTCGTGCCCCCTACTATAATTGTAGTATAGCACATAAAAAAGCAAAGAAACTGTTTCGAATCACCTTTCAAAAACAGTCCCTTTGCCTTTTTAAATTTATCGTCATAAATAAAGAGCAGCTAAAATTTAAGCAAGTTGTTTATAACCAGATAATGTTAAAAACTCTTCAAATTCTTCTTGTTTTACTAAATTGCTGAAAATCGTTTCGGCTTCATTGAATTTCGATGATTGGAACACATCTTCCCCGAATTGCGCACGCAGTTTTTGCATTTCTTCGGCAATCGTTTGTTCAACGAGTTCCCACGTAATAGCACGACCATCCGTTAATTGTCCTTTCGGATGACGAATCCACTGCCATACTTGCGTTCTTGAAATTTCAGCAGTCGCTGCGTCTTCCATTAAGTTATGAATTGGCGCAGCACCTTGCCCTCTTAACCACGATGCGATGTATTGAATGCCGACGCTACAATTCATACGCAATCCTTCTTCGGTAATCGTGCCAACGGGTACTTCTAATAAATCTTTCGCTTCCACGCGTACATCTTCACGTTTCTTATCAATTTGATTTGGCGCTGGCATATACAAATTGAATTGCTCTAATGCGACAGGTACAAGTCCTGGATGTGCAACCCACGTCCCGTCATGACCGTCCATCGCTTCTCGTTTTTTATCTTCACTCACTTTCGCATAGGCTGCATCGTTCGCTTCTGGATCATCTTTAATCGGAATTTGTGCCGCCATACCACCGATTGCAGGTGCATTGCGCTTATGACATGTCTGAATACAAAGCGACGTATATGCACGCATGAAAGGTGACGTCATCGTTACTTGACTGCGGTCTGGTAAAATAACGTCTTCTTGATTACGCTGACGTTTAATATAGCTAAAAATATAATCCCAACGACCACAATTCAGACCAGCTGAATGCTCGCGTAACTCATATAAAATTTCATCCATTTGGAATGCGGCAGTAATCGTTTCGATTAGTACCGTCGCTTTAATCGTTCCGCTCGGGATGTCTAATGCCTCTTCCGCAAAATTAAATACGTCATTCCACCAACGTGCTTCTAAATGATGTTCTAATTTTGGTAAATAGAAGTATGGACCTGTTCCGTGTTCTAACGCAGCTTTTGCGTTATGGAAAAAATATAAACCAAAATCGAATAAACTTCCAGACATCGGCTCTCCATCAATTTCAAGATGCTTTTCACTATAATGAAGCCCTCTCGGACGAACGAGTAACGTCGCTGTTTCGTCATTTAATTGATATTTCTTACCCGAAGCATTCGTAAATGAAATCGTACGACGAATCGCATCCACCATATTTAGCTGTCCTTCAATCATATTGGACCACGTCGGACTTGTCGCATCTTCAAAACAAGCCATAAACATCTTCGCTCCTGAATTCAGTGCATTAATAACCATTTTACGATCAACAGGACCTGTAATTTCAACGCGACGATCTTGTAAATCTTCCGGTAATGGCGCAATCGTCCAATCCCCTTCACGAATCGCCTTCGTTTCTTCTAAAAAGTCTAACTGTTCCCCTGCATCTAGACGTTTTTGTGTTTCTTCACGCGCTTTTAATAATTCTAAACGGCGGCGATTAAATTGTCGTTGAAGTGACGCTAAAAATTGTAGTGCCTCTTGTGTTAATAAGCGGTCCGTTTGTTCATTTTGTTCCCCTGTAATACGAATATGTGAAGTCGTTTGTTGTTGCATATAACATTCCCCTTCCCCTTTTAGATATAAAAACAATCTATATTGCGGTTGTAAGCGACTTACTTCCGACAGCACGTAGAATATGGAGGCGCTCCTTCTCCTACGTACCTATGCAAAAGTGCATCCCGCAATATAGATTATTTAGCTAAATTAAAATTGTGCTGTTTCAGTTGATCCAGCCATCGCTGTAGTTGAAGACGTACCACCTGAAATAACTTGTGACACTTCGTCGAAATAACCTGTCCCAACTTCACGTTGATGTTTCGTTGCTGTGTAACCTTTTGCTTCAGAAGCAAATTCTGCTTGTTGCAGTTTAGAATATGCAGCCATCCCGTTGTCTTTGTAATCGTGTGCAAGCTCGAACATTGAGTGGTTCAATGCGTGGAAACCTGCTAACGTTACGAATTGGAATTTGTAGCCGAGTTTTCCTAATTCACGTTGATACTCTGCAATTTCTTCTGTCGATAAATTCGCTTCCCAGTTGAAAGATGGTGAACAGTTGTACGCTAACATTTTCCCTGGGTATTGCTCATGAATAGCATTCGCAAATTGACGTGCTTCTTCTAATGAAGGTTTTGAAGTTTCACACCAAACTAAGTCTGCGTACGGTGCGTATGCTAAACCACGTGCAATCGCTTGATCGATTCCTGGGTTCGTGCGGTAGAAACCTTCTGGTGTACGTTCTCCCGTTAAAAACGGTGCATCGTAAGGATCGATGTCCGACGTAACCATATCTGCTGCATCTGCATCTGTACGCGCAATAATAACTGTATCAACGCCCATTACGTCTGCTGCTAAACGAGCGGCTACAAGGTTTCTTACAGCTGTTTGTGTCGGTTGTAACACTTTACCACCTAAGTGACCGCATTTTTTCTCAGAAGCTAATTGATCCTCTAAGTGAATACCTGCAGCACCTGCTTCAATCATCGATTTCACAAGTTCAAATACGTTTAGCGGACCACCAAATCCTGCTTCAGCATCCGCTACAATCGGTGCAAACCAATCAAATTCACCGCCGCGTCCCTCTGCTGTATCAATTTGATCTGCACGTTGTAATGTTTGGTTAATACGTTTCACTACTTGTGGTACAGAATTAGCCGGGTATAATGATTGGTCTGGATACATATTACCTGATAAATTCGCATCTGCTGCTACTTGCCAACCTGATAAATAAATCGCTTGTAACCCTGCTTTTACTTGTTGCATCGCTTGATTTCCTGTTAATGCCCCCAACGCATTAATGAAAGGCTCTGTATTTAATGAATTCCAAAGTCGATTTGCACCACGTGTTGCGAGCGTTTGTTCAATTAAAACAGAACCGCGTAATTTTAAAACTTCCTCTGCATCATATGGGCGCTCTACCCCGTTAAAACGCGCTTCTTGCCATTGTTGTTGTAATTGTTGTGCTGTTTGATTTGTCATAATTAATTCCTCTCCCTCATATCCATTAAATTACAACCCCTGCCACTTGTTGCATAACAGTTATTGTTTGTTGTAAACTACTATATAACAACGTTATTTTTTTGTATTATTTTTTAGACGAAACGACATTTTTCGGCGATAAAACGTTATAATTCTAGATGGAAGCGTTTTATTTCTAATTTAAAGGAGTGGTACAGATGACGATAATAGAACAAATTTTACAACCTGTAATAGAACAGTATGAATGTTTATGGGATGATTGGATTCCAAAAGATGCGACTGTCGCCATTGCGTATGCAGATCGTTACATTTATTACGCACCGAAACAGTTTGATATTCACGTACAAATTGGTAGCCCGCTTCCTGAAACGAGTATTGCTTATGAAACAATTCAACAGCAAAGAAAAATTAGCCACACCGTTACACATGCCGAATCCGGTATCGATTATTTCGGCATCGGTTATCCGATTACATTAAACGGTCAACAAGCTGCACTCATCGTCGTCTTACCTCCTACTTATAAGCAGCCGACTACCGTTCCACTAAAATTTATTACAGGACGAATGGAAGACGAATGGCTCCCAATTCCGATTGAGAAGGCAAGTTATTTTGAAAGCTACAATAAGAAAAATTGGTTGTACGTTCAAAAAGAAATGTTTCAAATTTCACTAACGATGAATGAACTTGAACGACGATTAACGGATGATTTTGTTCGAATTCATCGTTCTTACATTGTGAACATTCATGCGATTGAGAAAATCTCAAAAGATATGACGAATAATTTAATTGTCATTACAAAAAGCGGTAGCTCGCTTCCTGTGAGTCGTACACATGCTTCCAAACTACGAAAAATTTTAGAATTTTAATCCTTTTTCTATATAAAAATCGCTAACACGTCGTATTAGTTACTTCGTGTTAGCGATTTTTATTTTCGAGGCCTACACCTACTCCACTGCAAGTATTTTCGTTTTCATTTTTTTAATTGCAATATGATTGTAATATTCTTTTTTTCATGAAAATGGTTGAAAAAAACGATAATTTTGTATAATTATAGTCGTTTGAGTAAACTTTAAGTTTTGTTAAAGTAAACTTTTGTTATTTTTAGTTTCGCAAAAGTAAACTTTCTTTACTTAAAGTTTACGAATAGTAAATAAACGAGGAGCACCTATTATGCAAATCGGAAAGAAAATTAAACGCTTACGCTTAAAAAAAGGTCTCACTCAAGAGGAACTTGGAGAACGTACCGATTTAAGTAAAGGCTATATTTCTCAACTTGAACGAGATTTAAATTCTCCTTCAATTGAAACACTGTTCACACTTTTAGAAGTGCTCGGTTCTACGCCGAAGGAATTTTTCGATGATGAAATCGACGAACAAAAAGTCGTGTACAACGAAGATGATCAAACAATTTATAGTGATGAAGAAAAAAATTATCGTATTCAATGGTTAATTCCGACATCCAATGAAAAGGAAATCGAACCAGTTCTACTGACATTCGGTCACCGTGGTGAATTTAAGCGTTTTGAGCCATCACAGTCTGAAACATTTATTTACGTTTTAGAAGGTCGCGTTCGAATCGAACTCGGAAAAGAACACTATACCGCCTCCAAAGGGAACGCCGTATATTTTGAAGCATCTGATTCTCATCAATTATTTAACGACTGTGATGGACGAACAGAGTTACTACTCGTTGTCACAGATTCTTATTTGTAATAAAGGGAGGCATACAATTGTCACAAAATACGATTATTCGCTTTGATGGCGTTTCTAAATCTTATAATGACGGCACAGTCGTGTTAAAAGATATTAGTTTTGAATTAGAAAAAGGAAAGTTTTACACACTACTAGGTCCTTCTGGCTGTGGTAAAACGACCATTTTACGCTTAATTGCCGGCTTTATGGAGCCGTCAAAAGGTGATATTTATTTTAACGGTAAAAAAATCAATAACGTACCAGCGAACGAACGCCAAGTAAATACGGTATTCCAAGACTATGCGTTATTCCCTCACTTAAATGTTTTTGAAAACGTCGCTTTTGGATTACGTATTCAAAAGAAAAAAGAAAAAGAAATTAAAGAGCGTGTAGAAGAAGCACTTCGCTTCGTCAACTTAGCCGGTTACGATCAACGGGACATTCAAGAAATGTCTGGTGGACAACGCCAACGTGTCGCAATTGCGCGTGCCATCGTAAACGACCCAGAAATCATTTTATTAGATGAACCGTTATCAGCGCTTGATTTAAAACTTCGTACAGAAATGCAATATGAGTTACGTGAATTACAACAACGCCTTGGCAAAACATTCGTTTTCGTAACACATGACCAAGAAGAAGCACTTGCTATGAGTGATGAAATTTTCGTCTTAAACAAAGGGAAAATCCAACAAAGTGGCTCCCCTGTCGATATTTATGATGAACCAATTAACCGCTTCGTTGCAGATTTTATCGGCGAATCAAACATTATTAACGGCATTATGGAACGCGACTTCTACGTAAACATTAATGGAAAATCTGTCGAGTGTGTCGACCAAGGCATTCCTGCTAATGAAAAAGTCGATGTTGTCATTCGTCCTGAAGATTTAACGATTACGACTGTCGAACAAGGTACTTTAACAGTTACAGTTGACACACAATTATTCCGTGGTGTTCATTACGAACTTTCTACGTACGATGAAGATGGCAATGAATGGCTCGTTCACTCATTGAAAAAAGCCGATGTTGGTGCAAAAATCGGTTTAGATTTCGAACCAGATGCCATCCATATTATGCGTCCAAACGAAACGGAAGAAGAATTCGATGCCCGTCTCGAATCTTACGGAGATGAAGAACATGCAAAGTAAGCGCGGTAGTTTAACACTCGTTCCATATTATATATGGATTGCGCTCTTTGTTATTGCACCGATTATTCTCGTTGGCTATTATTCTCTTCTTGATTTAGATGGTCATTTTACATTAGAAAACTATCAAAACTTTTTCACACCGGTTTATTTAAAAATGACGTTGAGTTCGTTCTGGTATGCATTTATTATTACAGTCATTTGCTTGCTTATTTCTTACCCAGCCGCATTTATTATTTCTCGTTTGAAAAACAAACAACTTTGGCTCATGTTAATCATCATTCCATCATGGATTAACCTCCTGTTAAAAACATATGCTTTTATCGGGATTTTCGGTCAAAGTGGTCCAATCAATGCATTCCTATCGACGATTGGTTTTGAAAAACAACAAATTTTATTTACGAGCGTTAGTTTCATCTTCGTATCGGTGTATATTTTTATTCCGTTTATGATTTTGCCAATCTTTAACTCTGTTGATAAATTAAATCGTGGGTTACTTGACGCTTCTCGTGATTTAGGAGCGTCTCGCCTTTACACGATTCGTCGCGTCATGATTCCACTAACGATGGACGGCATTAAAGCTGGGATTCAGGCCGTCTTCATTCCGGCACTTTCTCTCTTCATGATTACACGCCTAATTGCCGGAAACCATGTCATTACACTCGGTACAGCGATTGAGCAACAATTCCTCGTAACTCAAAACTGGGGAATGGGTTCAACGATTGCCGTCTTCTTAATCATTTTCATGTTCATTATTATGGTCATTACAGGTGAACAGAAGAAAAAGAAAGGAGCTGCTCGTAATGGAAAAAATTAATAAGCGTTCAAAACTTTATTTAACACTCGTTTTCATCGTGTTGTACGCTCCTATTTTCTTCTTAATTTTTTATTCATTCAATAGTGGGGATTCGATGACGAACTTCCAGTCATTCACACTAAGCCATTATAAAGATGTTTTCTCAGACAATCGTCTCGTTGTCATTTTATTAAATACGATTGTCGTTGCCCTATTGTCTGCATTATTTGCGACAATTATCGGTACGATGGGTGCGATCGGAATTCAAACGATGCGCAATCGTAAATTACGCAACACTGTTTTATCATTAAACAACATCTTAATCGTAAGCCCTGACGTTATTATCGGTGCTTCTTTCTTAATTTTATTTACGATGATTGGATTAAAACTCGGCTTTATGTCCGTTTTACTAAGTCATATCGCCTTCAGTATTCCAATCGTTGTCATCATGGTCTTACCGAAAATGCAAGAAATGTCGAATTCATTAATCGACGCAGCACTTGACCTTGGTGCTTCTAAAAAAGAAGTGTTAACACGCGTTATTTTACCGTATATCCAACCCGGGATCTTCGCTGGATTTTTCATGGCTTTAACGTATTCACTAGATGACTTTGCTGTTACATTTTTCGTTACCGGCAATGGCTTCTCAACATTATCCGTCGAAATTTACTCAATGGCACGTGCCGGTGTATCCTTAACGGTCAATGCGATTAGTGGTCTCGTATTCGCAGTAACAATGCTTCTTGTAATCGGTTACTACTTCGTAACGAATCGTAAAATGAAAGGAGTGCGCTAACATATGAAAAACCTCGTAAAAGCTTCCATAGCTATTTTAGTCGTTTGTGTTGCGCTAATCTTCATTACGAAATCGCTCGATACGAACGCTTCAAAATCAGGGAAAAACATTTTAACTGTTTACAACTGGGGAGAATATATCGACCCTGCACTACTGAAAAAGTTTGAAAAAGAAACAGGCATTCACGTCGTTTATGAAACATTCGATTCGAATGAAGCGATGATTACAAAAGTGGAACAAGGTGGTACGAATTACGATATCGCTATTCCTTCTGAATATACGATCGAACAAATGAAAGAAAAAGATTTATTACTTCCTGTCGATCATTCAAAAATCCCGAACTTAAAAAATATCGAACCTGATTTTTTAAATTTAGATTTTGATAAAAACAATTCCTATTCCATCCCTTATTTCTGGGGTACAGTCGGAATCGTTTACAACGAAAAAATGTTAACGAAAAAACTAGATTTCACTTCTTGGGATCAATTATGGGACCCTTCTCTTAAAGGAAAAGTATTACTCGTCGATAGTGCGCGTGAAGTACTCGGTATGAGTTTGAATAGTATGAATATGTCTTTAAATGAAACCGATTCTACTAAGCTTCAAAAAGCGACAGACAAATTAATCGACCTGTCACCGAATGTGCAAGCTGTCATCGGTGATGAAGTAACACAATTAATGGTCAACGGTGATGCTCCTGTAGCACTGACGTGGTCGGGACAAGCGGCTGATATGATGTACGATAACGAAGACTTAACATATACTGTACCGGATGAAGGCTCTAACTTATGGTTTGATAATATGGTCATTCCGAAAACGTCTAAAAACGTAGACGGTGCACACAAATTCATCAACTTCATGTTAGATCCTGAAAACGCTGCTCAAAATGCCGATTACGTAGGTTATTCAACACCAAACAAAGCGGCACTAAAATTATTAGATCCCGAAGTAACGAGCGATGAACGCTATTACCCTTCTGCAGAAGTGCGTAAAAACCTTCACGTTTACAAAAACTTAGGAAAAGAAAAAATCGGCGAATACAATGAACTATTTTTGAAATTTAAAATGTCATTGAAATAGACCTATTTTTCCAGAAAAAGTCCTTCAACATATGTTGAAGGACTTTTTTAATGAACGCTGTCTCCTGTTTATTCATTTGTTCAAATTAACAATTTTATTAATAAATCCCATTTTTAAATGTGTATAGTTATGAATCTATTTTCAAACAAATGAAAAAAAGATAGTATGACAAACATTCGATGCATAAATCTTTCTCATTTTAAGTCCCATCACTCATAAATAGAATAACGAGTACGGCTCATTTTTTTCTGTTTTTCATTTGCTATACTGACTTTCGGGAGTGAAACAAATGAAAAAGACACTTGCAGTTTTCGCATTAACTGCCGCACTATTTACGAGTGCAACAACAGCATCAGCAGAAGGAATCACAGGTAAAGTTCCATCTGAGAAAACGATAAATACATATCTTACGAAACACCCTCTAGCACTATCTGAAGAACAAAAATACATAACAAAAACTTCTTCAAAAACAGTCGGTAAAACAGACAATACCGCTGCACTTAACTCATTAAACTTCGTGCGTCTTCTTACTGGCTTACCTCAAGTGAAAGAACACAAAAACTTTTCGAACATCGCACAAACAGCGGCTTATTTAATGGATAAAAATAAAACACTTGCTCACCAAATTAGCGTTCCTGTAGGCATGAGCAGTACGAGCAAAACGTATCGAAAAGGGGCACTCGGTGGCTTATCTAGTAATATTGGTGTCGGCTATCCAAACATTCAGCGTTCGATTCTCCAAGGTTATATGTATGATGGTGGCGGAAATATGTCGGCTGTCGGACATAGAAAATGGTTATTGAACCCTTCTCTTCGTTCTACTGGATTCGGTAAAGTAGGTGCTTACACAGCGAACTACGTCTTCGACAACAAAGCGACAGTTAATCAACAATTAAAAGGGCTTTATAAATGGTCCGCAGCTGATTTAAATGAACCTGGTGGTTGGGGCTTAACAGCAAAAAATTATGCATCTGCGAAAATCGCTTGGCCTGCGCAAAGTATGCCGACACAACTCATGACAACGTCGACACCTTTCTCTTTATCTCTAGGCAAAAACTTTACGATTTCAAACAAAGTAAAAATCACGATGAAAAACGCAAAAAAACCGTTTCTATTACGTCTAACAATTTAAAAAAAGGGCAACATTATAGTGTCAGCCCTTCTGGTTACGGATATATGAACGCCATTGTTTGGAAGCCAAACACAACTGATTTTGCTTATAAAGCTGGCGAAACGTATACAATCAAAATTACCGGCTTATTGAAAAACAATAAAGCGACGACGATCAATTACAAAGTGAAGTTCTTTAATTTAGCTACTGCATTACCAAAACCAACGTTACCAAAAACGATTTCATTGAAAAAAGGAAAATCGTATACATTCTCAACATTGAAACGCTTTGATTATGAAACATCACCGAACGTTTCTGTAAAATCGAGCAATAAAAAACAAAAGTATCGAATACGTATACGATTAAAGCTATTTCAAAAGGAACGTCTTACGTAACTGTAACGAATAAGGCGAAAAAACAAACACAAAAAATTAAAGTAACAATTAAATAATAATGAAAAACCTCATCAAATATGTATTCGATGAGGTTTTTCATTATTATCATCTTTTTCCTTCTACGACTTTTTACTGATTTCGTTCAGTATAGTTGCGATGCGATTTCTCGTAAGGCTATAATCAACTTACAGTACTCATTTTTTATGGAGTAATCGGAGGGGAAAAGATGAAACATCCACGCTTTACTTTAGTTTTATTAATGTTCATTATGTTCATTACGATGAGCGGTATCGGACTAATCATTCCTATAATGCCCGCTTATTTAAAAACATTCGGGGCAGCCGGTCAAGTACTCGGCTTTTTAATCGCCGTTATCGCTTTCGCACAATTTATTTTTTCCCCACTCGCAGGAAATTTATCCGATCGAATCGGTCGTAAAAAATTAATTGTCGTCGGGTTATTAATTACAGGGATTGCCCAAATCGGCTTCGCTTTATCAGGTCATTTATTTGAACTTTTTTTATGGCGTTTCTTAACTGGCGTCGGAGCGGCTTTCATTATGCCTTCTGTTATGGCATATGCCGCCGATATTACAACGCTTGAAACGAGAGGGAAAGCAATGGGACTCATCGGCGCAGCCATTTCATTTGGCTTCATGATTGGACCCGGAATCGGGGGTGCACTTTCAAACGTAAACTTGCATTTTCCATTTTACGTAGCTGGTTCAGCAGCAATCATTACGAGTTTACTCGCACTCCTCTTCCTTACGAACATCATACCGAAAGTACCTGCTGCAAAATCGTCGAACAACATCGTGAAAGAAATTATTCGCTCGACGAAAAAACCGTACTTCATTATGCTCGTTGTCGTATTTATTTTTTCATTCGGTATCGCTAATTTCCAAGCGACATTATCGATGTACTTAACGTATAAATTTGATTACTCAGCAAACGATATTGCCATCTTAATGACTGTCGGTGGATTTGCCGGTGTCATTATACAAGGTGTATTACTGAGCCGTCTGTTTAAAAAATTCGGTGAATTAAACATCGTATTATGGAGTTTACTCGTTGCCGCAGTCACATTTATTTGTATGATTTTCGTAAGTGGCTACTTCCTTATTTTATTCGTCGCAACAATTTTCCAAATTGCAACGACATTAATTCGCCCAGCAATCAATACACTCGTTTCCAAATCCGCTGGGGACGAACAAGGTTTTGCTGCAGGAATGAATACCGCTTATATGTCACTTGGAACGATGGTAGGTCCTGCACTTGCAGGAACACTACTCGATTGGAAATTAGATGCACCATTCGCACTCGGCGCAGTCATTTTATTCATTGGCTATCTCGTACTACGTCAATGGACGAAAAAAAAATCCAGTCTCAACTGAAGCATAATAAAAAGAAATGAGAACATAAAAAGGAAAAGACACTTTCAAAGGGATCAAATCTTTGGAAGTGTTTTTTGATGGAAAAAATATTCATACGAAACAAAAATGAAAGTGATGAACGTATGTGGAATTAAAAATGACAGGCAACTTTATCAGTAGGCAAATTAGTATGAAAAGGTGGAGTTGCGTCGTTTACAACAACTAATCGGTAAACAAGATCGTGTCGGAAAAGAACCGTTTGAAGAAAAATTAATTGAAACGTTCCATGCCATGCCTAACGTGCGAAACGTTTGATTTTGAATAGCTTTTGAGAACAACAAATGACATTGTCGTTCAAAGCGTTCAAGCATACATCAACTACTGTACGAATACTCGGATTTTAGCAAAGTAAAACCATCTTTCTCCAGTACAATACCGAAAAAAGATGGTTCAATAAGAATTTGACGGCGACTCCTAGTGAGCAGAAGACCCTATAGTAAGCTTGCGAGCGAGGAGGCTTTTGCCATGCCCCAGAGGAAAGCGTCCGTCACATTTAGCTTAAAAGAAGTGTCTTTTTCACTGTCTCACTTTCATGGGTCAGTTCATCATTCACGTCTTTTCTTATTTGACTAAAGTTTCATTCCAGCCTCTTTTTATATTATTTATTCCCCTTTGAACTGTCTTAAAAATCCGGCAACAAATTGTGTAGTAATCGGTAATAAACGCTCATCTGGGCTCATTTTTGCATCGTGTAATCCGTACGGTGTATTCGCACCTGCCCAAAACATTGCGCCAGGTAACTCTTTCAAGAAGAAACCAAAATCTTCCCCGGTCATCGCAGCATCACATTCGTACGCTGTCACACCTTCGACTTCACTCGCATACCGTAACAGCGCATTCGCACTTTTCTCTTCATTGAACACTTGATAATAGCCAGAACCCCAGTCAATTGTTACTTCACAATCGTACGCTATTTCTGTTGCTTTACATAATTTCGTAATACGCTCTTTAATCAACGTCATTGATTCAGCAGACATCGTGCGAATCGTTCCTTCTAAACGAGCATTCGCCGCAACAATGTTTTGAACGACACCACTCGTCATTTTACCAATCGTCACGACACCGCTATCGAGTGGATCGATATTACGGCTAACAATCGTTTGCAACTGCAAAATTAAATTCGCGGCAACGACCGTCATGTCTTTCGTTAAATGCGGACGCGCTGCATGGCCACCTTGTCCTTTCAAATCAATGAAAAGTTCAGACGTATTTGCAAAAAGCATCCCCGGTCTTGTCGCTACTGTACCAACAGGATATTCTGGTGCGATATGACAAGCAAATATGTAGTCTGGCACAAGTTCTGGACGCGATTCTTTTAAATAAGCAAGCATCGGTTTTGCTCCACCCGGGCTTTCTTCTGCTGGTTGGAAGTAAATAATCATCGTTTCATCTGGTTGTTCTTTTGCAAAATCTGCTACAAGTCCGAGTGCAATCGTCATATGACAATCGTGTCCACACGCATGCATATAGCCTTCGTGTTTTGACGCAAAAGGAAGATCCGTCTCTTCTGCAATAGCAAGTGCATCAATATCTGTACGCCAGCCAATTTTTAACGTTGGATTTTTCCCTTCAATTTTTAAAATAATCCCCGTACGCCACGTCTCTACCTCAAAATAAGGCTGTTTGACTTGTTCAATCGCCGCTAATAAATAGTGCTGCGTTTTGAATTCTTCAAAGCCGACTTCTGGAATTTGATGTAAGTCTCGACGCATTTCTACTAATGGTTTCATCTAAACACTCCTATTTATAAAAAAAGCCGCCTCAAATAAACAATTGAGGCGACTTACTTTATTAAATTTTACGCAAGTCTTGCATAATTTCAGTTTTTGATTTTGTTTTTTCATCGATTTCTTTAATAACACGTGCAGGTACGCCCGCAACGACTGTGTATGCAGGAACATTTTGTGTCACGATTGCTCCAGCTGCAACAACTGCACCTTCACCGACGTGTACGCCTTCTAAAATAACCGCATTGGCACCGACCATTACATTCTTCTCAAGAATAACAGGATCTGCGCTTGGTGGCTCAATTACGCCGGCTAAAACAGCGCCTGCGCCTACGTGACAATCTTCGCCAACTGTTGCACGACCGCCTAATACAGCGTTCATGTCAATCATCGTACGTGCGCCAATTTCTGCACCGATGTTAATGACTGCACCCATCATAATGACCGCATTATCACCGATTGTTACTTCATCACGAATAATTGCACCTGGCTCAATGCGAGCATTAATACCTTTTAAGTCCAATGTTGGAACTGCTGAATTACGTCGATCATTTTCAACAACATAATCTTCAATTGTTGTTGCGTTTGCTTCTAATACAGGCGCAATTTCTTGCCAGTTGCCGAATACGACCGCTGTATTTCCTTCGCCGAACACTTGGCTTTCTTCACCGTATGATAACTTCGCAACACCTTCACCTTTAACGTAAACTTTGACCGGTGTTGCTTTTTTAGCATCCGCTAAATATTGAATGATTTCTTGTGCAGTTAATTTTTGCATTGAGACGTGCCTCCTATGTATTAAATGAATTAATATACATTGTACACGACTTTTTCAGAAATTTCACTTATTTTTAGAATAATCATATAAACATTGCGCTTGTTGCTTCACAATGTCTGTAAATGCTTGTACTTGGCGGAGTTGTAAAGACGTTTCATAACCAATTAACCACGTATCTCGCGTTAATTCGAATGCTTCGGTATCTGCATTTAAATCGATTTTATGAATATTTTCATGTCCGCTTAATGTAATCGACGGTAAAATCGCATAACCAATCCCATTCAATGCCATTTGTTTACACGTTTCAATTTGGTCTACGATAATTTGATGTTTCGGATTAGACGTAAAATGGCGTTGCCACCATTGTTGAATTTCTTGATAGTAATTCGAGTCACTTTTAAACTGAATAAACGGTCTTTCCGTTTCAAATACTTCGTCTAACGATTCAATTTCTGTATCGACTAAATAAAGTGTATCGCGGAATAAATGTTCTTTCGGACCTTTCCAATCCGTATGACCACGTATAATGCCAATATGTGCTTCCCCTTCATAAATTGCTTTCAAAATTTCTGAACTCCACCCTGTAATAAGTGAAATTTTTGCATCTGGATAAAGCGTCACAAACTCTTTCAACACTTTCGGTAGCCACGTATGACCAACAATTGAAGCACACGCAATTTTTAACGTTCCGTGCACTTTCGAATTCAATGCTTGAATCGTTTCAAACACTTCTTCTCGTTTATTTAACATTTCATTTGCATACTGAATCACAAGTTCTCCAGGTGGTGTCGCTGTCAAACCTTTTTGGGAACGTAAAAACAACTTCGCTCCCCAGTCTTTCTCAATTGTTTGCAGGCGTTGTGAAAGAGCTGGCTGCGATAAAAATAAGCGTTCTGCCGCACGACGCATATTCCCTTCTTCTGCTAATACTTTCATCATTTCCGCTTCCGATGTCGTCATTAAAAAAACCTCCTAATAACATTAATTTCATTGTATCAGAGTAATTGAGAATCGTGTTCATATACGCTTAAAACGAAAAAAGATAGCCGAAACGACAAACGTTCCGCTATCTTTTTACTACTTATGATTGATAAACATATTTTTTTAATTGTTTTAAAATAACACGACGTGTCATAATGCCGACGAAATGATGGTCATCATCTACTACACATAAAAAAGCATGATTAATGACTAAATCTAACGCTCTTTTAAATGTTTCATGTACGTTCAATGTCGCAATTTGTTCATCCATTACATCATCTACACACGTATCTTCTAATTTTTCATATTCAATTCGTTCTAACCCTAAGATGGAATCCATAATCATTCGAGCACTGATCAAACCACAAAAATGAAATTGTGCATCAAGTACGGGAATTGCCGAATAACCACTCTTCGTCAGCACAAGTAATGCATGTTCTACGTTATTTCCTAATTGAACGTGTGCGACTTTTTCAGCAGGAATGATAAACTCTTCTACGGGCATTTCTAAAAACTCTCTTTTGCTCAAAGAAATCATCTTCCAGAACCCCTTTTTCTCTATTGCTTTTAAGTCCTTCTTTTTTCATCATATCATAAGCATCTCTTTTCATTCTACTCATAACATTTTGATAAAATCGATGAAAAGAATACTTATAGCAAAAGCAATCTAGCGTTATTTATTCTTCATCATTCAATACGCGATACGCTTGCTTCAGAAAAACATTTTGACTATCGACAGCCTTTTGACCACGTTGCTCTTTATAATGATACACCCCATTCGCATCTTGTACGCGTGCTTTCACATTATCTTCTAATTCTGTATTAACCGCATCCATAATACGTTGTTTAATCGTCGTATCAAAAATTGGGAATAAAATTTCCACACGTTTAATCATATTGCGCGTCATCATATCTGCCGAAGATAAGTATAATTTATTCTCCCCATTATGATGGAACCAATAAATACGCGAATGCTCTAAAAATCGCCCAACGATACTCGTCACCGTAATATGTTCACTAATGCCTGGAATACCTGGGCGTAAGCAACAAATACCACGAATAATCAAATCAACGTGCACACCGGCAATTGATGCTTCGTATAACTTCATAATTAAAGCTTTATCTGTAAGCGAGTTCATTTTAGCCTTAATAGCCCCGTTACCAAATTGTTTATGAAAAGCAATTTCTTCATCAATCAAACGTAAAAACGCATCCCGAATATCGTACGGGGATACGACAAGATGTCCAAAGTCTGGTTTATTCGTATAACCACTTAAATAATTAAAGAAGTTCGTCGCATCGACACCAATTTTTTTATTCGTCGTAATGATGCCCATATCCGTATAAATTTTAGCTGTCGCATCGTTGTAATTCCCCGTTCCTAAATGAACAAAGCGCTCAATACGACCTTGTCGTTTACGAACGACGAGCGTAATTTTAGAATGTGTTTTTAAATTGTGCATGCCATAAATAACGAGGCAACCCGCTTGCTCTAATTCTTTCGCCCAGTGTACGTTATTTTCCTCGTCAAAACGTGCCTTCAACTCAACGAGAACGGTTACTTGCTTGCCATTCTCCGCTGCTTGCTTCAATGCACGAATGACCGGTGAGTTGCCACTTACACGATACAACGTTTGCTTAATCGCTAAAACGTCTGGATCCTGTGCCGCATCTGTTACAAAATCAACGATCGGTTGGAAAGACTCGTACGGGTGATGGAAGAAAATATCTTCTTTTAATGCTTTTTCGAATAAATCTTCATCATACGCAAGTGATTCAGGTGCTTGCGGAATAAAACTTTCGTATTCAAGTGATTCGCGCCCTTCTGCGACCATCTTACAAAAACTGAATAAAAACGTTAAATCAAGAGGGCCATCTAAACGGAAAATTTGTGCATCCCAATCCTCTAATTCTTCTAAAAGAAATTCGAGTACGTTGTCATCAATTTCTCCTGAACGTACTTCAATGCGCGTCGTCGCTCCCCATTTTCGTTTCTTCAATTCTTTTTCAATTTCAACGAGTAAATCACGCGCGCCTTCTTCGTGAATCGTCAAATCTGCATTTCGTGTAAGTCGGAATGATTGAACGGATTTCACTTTGTATCCTAAAAATAGTTCATCGATGTTTTGAACGATCATATCTTCTAGCAATACGCCGCAAATTTCATCCATTGCACTTGGGATACGAATAACACGGTCTAGTACAGACGGTACTTGAACGATAGCTACTTTTTCTTTTAACTCTTCCTCATCATTTTGTTGCTCTAAAATGACGATTAAATTTTGCGTTTTATTTAATAATGTTGGAAAAGGACGATAGGCATCCACGGCAATTGGCGTCAATACTGGGAAAATCGTTTCGTCAAAATACGTTTGAACGTACTCGCGCTGTTCCACATTTAAATGCTTCGTTTTCAAAATTGAAATCTGTTCTTTCGGCAACTCGTTATAAACGAGCTGCTTGTATACGTCCATTTGACGTGTAATCAATTGGCGTGTACGCGCTTCAATACGCGCCAGTTGTTCTTTCGGCGTGAGCCCCGCTTTGTTTTCTGGTTTATGAAAATTCGCTTTAACTTGGTCTTGTAACCCTGCTACACGTACCATAAAAAACTCATCTAAATTCGAGCTAAAGATTGCTAAAAAACGTAACCGTTCTAACAATGGATTACGTTCATCTTCCGCTTCTTCTAATACGCGTTCATTGAAGGCTAACCAGCTTAATTCTCGGTTGTTATAATATTTTGGTAAAGCAATTTCTTCTAAGGTAGCTAACTGATTCATACTTTATCCTTCCTCTTCTATAAATTTTAAAACGATTGGCTTTTTCACAATGCGCTCAATATGTTTCGCTTGTCGATTCGTTCGATATTGTTCTGCCAACGAGTTACGACTCGTATAAATATGAACTTCCACCGTATCTTCTCGGTCGAACAAACGAATTTTGCGTACGACATTTCGTTGCGTCGCATCTAGCGCATAAGCAAATTTTAAAATGGCTCCTAATTCTTGAAACATTTTCAACTCTTGGTCCCCATACCAATGCTGAAACGGCTCAGAATATCGTTTAAAATTATCTTTATTTTTATAAGATGCTAACAGAGCAAGCCTTACTCTTTCTTTATGATTCAATCCATCGATTGCACGGTTCGATAAGATATAGAAAGTATGCTGGCTCGCAGCGTCCTTATCAATATATTCCCCTAAAAAATAAACTTTAGCGGCTTGTTGCAAATAGCGTAAATTCGTCGCATTCCAACTCACAGCACCAATCGAACCGAGCTGCGCATAAAGCATGCTCGCTAAATAATCGTGATGTGCGATTTGGCTATGATCTTTATTAAATTCTGTACATAAAAATTTCGCCGTCGTTGAAAACACATCGTAACGATCAAACGCATGCGGATCTCGTTTTAAGATCATTTGAATAACGAGTCCTTCCCGCAACCCTTTACGACTAAATTGGAATTTTTGAGCACCAACGACGTCCATCAATGCATGGAACACTTCAATAACCGGTCCGATAATGTCTGCACGATCACTCGATAGGCCGTCTAATTTTTGAAGTTGCTCTAATTGCATCGTCGTTAGTTTTTCCGCAATGGCGACGAAATCTTCTCGCGTAATTCGATATTGATGTACACCTGATAGTGGATAATCTTGACGATGCTGGTCATACGTTGCCATATTCCTCGCACTACCACCGATTCCAATAACCGGTAGATTCAACCCTTTTAACCACGGTACACGTTCAAACTGCTCTTTCGCAAACTCATAAACAGCGCGTCTTTCAGAACTTGTTAATACGTCGCCTGATACGAACTGTTGCTTCAAAGATACCGAACCGAAAGGCAAGCTAATCGAATCGACGAGTTCTTTTTCATCGAAGTACGTCAACTCCGTACTACCGCCCCCCATATCAATCGTAACACCGGATGGAGTAGACGTCGTATGTACGACCGCATAATACCCGTAAAAAGCTTCTTGTTCTTCTGACAGCAATTCAATATCAAATCCTACATGATCTTTCATTTGTTGAATGATTTGTGCACCATTTTTCGCTTGGCGCACAGAAGCCGTCGCAATTGCTCGCGTATGCACGACTTCATAATCTTCTAAAATCACCTTGAATGACGTCAAAATGGATTGTAATAAATCAATTCCTTTTTGCGCTAACCATCCTTCTTCATTTAAAAAACTACGGAGTCTCGCTACCGCTTTAATATTCTCTATTTCTTTTAACCCTGTTTTGGCACTATATTGATAAATAACGAGGCGAACGGTATTCGAACCGATATCAATAATAGCTGTTTGATACGTCGTCATGAAAGCACATCCTTTATCGTTCATTTAATTGAATTATCATACAATCATCTATACTTTCTACTTAAAGCTTGTTAAAATAATGAAGACTTTAAATTGAATGGCCTGATTTTCCTTAAAAATCATCTTGGGAAAGGAAGGTTGACATGATTTCATCTATTTCAGATCAACGACTAGCATTAGCCATCTTCACTGTTAATAAGCATGCCAAAACAGCTCCAAACAATCAGTATTTATACGCATTAAAGCGTGAAGCACTTCAAAAGATGATCGATGAAAAGCGCGCGAATAAAGTAGGCCTGCACTTCGTCCAACGAGCGAAATATAGTCAACAAAATTCCGTTGTTGTCGTACAATGCGCAGACTACTTCTTTCATACATTGCCAACGAAACAAGATATGAAACAACTTTCACATCTTGGCTCATTAGATCCACAATTTCGAAATCCACAAGGTCATATGAGTTTAACAGAGGCAAAACGATTGCTTTGCACGTATACGAACCGTCCGATTAAATCAGCTTCTCCACCTAAATTGCGTGGCACCGGCTATTTTCAAGGCTATTAATGTAAAAAGAAAGCGCGTTGCTACAACGCGCTTTCTTTTTACTTGAAGAAGACGCTCGTTCTTACTTCGACTCGTATTATTCGCCTTTACAAGACGTGTTCATCAATTTTTAAAATAAGCTCCGCAATTTCTGGTTTACTAATTTGATCCTCTGCCCCTACTTCAAGACCTTTATGGCGCAAATCATCTGTAATTAAGCTTGAGAAAATAATGACCGGTAATTTTTGGAGTGCTGCATCTGATTTAATTTTCTTCGTCAGATGATGTCCATCCATTTGTGGCATTTCAATATCTGTTACGACTAGCTGCACGTAATCTGCAATGTCGCCTCTTTTCGCACTAAATGCTAAAAAATCGTAAGCGTCTTTCCCATTTTCGAAAAACTCCACATTGACATAACCCGCTTCTGTTAGCGTATCATTCAATAGTTTACGAAGAAGTGGCGAATCTTCTGCAACGACAATTTTCTTGTCGCTGCGGCTACGTTCCCCTAATTTTTTAACCGATTCAATTTGAATACCTGATTCCGGATTAATATCGACCATAATACGCTCGAAATCTAATAGTAATAACATTTTATCATCACGTTTAATAACGCCGATTACTTGTGAGCCACCACCTTGATACATATCAGATGGTTTTTCAATTTGATCCCATGAAATACGGTGAATTTTCGTCACATTGTCTACATGGAATACAACTTTTTGTTTGTTAAACTCTGCAACGATATACTTTTGTTGATCTCCGTACTGCTGCACGTTCATGCCAAGAACTTTTTGCATATCAACTACTGGCAATACTTCTCCGCGTAGTTGAACAATCCCTTCCACGTTCGGATGAGCATGTGGAATAAATGTTACTGGAATCGGTTGAATAATTTCTTTCACTTTAATAACGTTAATACCAAATTTATTATTCGCTACTTCAAATTCAACAATTTCCAGCTCATTCGTTCCACTTTCTAATAAAATCCCTTTATTACTTTCCATTGAACAATCGCCCCCTCAGGCTTTTTATTAATACCATTGTATCATAGCGGATAACAACAAACATAGACAAAAATCACACATAACAAGGCGATTCAATGTCAATATAAAAGGACTTTGAAACTATTTATTCATTCATTTTACGCATTATACAGTTCAATCAACGCTTGTGTACCTTTTAAATCAAACCCTTTGGCAGACAGTTCATCGTACATTGATTTAGCTAATGTTAACCCCGGTAAATTCAAATTCATGCGTTCTGCTTCTTCGAGTGCAATGCCCATATCTTTAATAATGTGCATAATATAAAACCCTGGTTCTTGATCTCCTTGAAGCATTCTCGGTGCTAAGTTCGTTAAAGACCACGAACCTGCCGCACCAGATGAAATGGATTTCAATACGCTTTCCATACATAAACCAGCTTTTCTACCGTAAGCAATCGCTTCACAAACGCCAATCATATTCGTCGCAATCGCAATTTGATTACACATCTTCGTATGCTGACCACTGCCCGCAGTACCTTGGTACACAATATTTTCCCCAATTATGTCGAAAAGTGGTACGAGTTTTTCGTATGTGGCTTTTTCTCCGCCTACCATGATCGATAGCGTTCCATTTTGTGCCCCGATATCCCCACCTGAAACAGGTGCATCTAACGCTTCCATTCCTAGTTTTTTCGCATGTTGCGCAATTTGAATAGCGAGTGCCGGTTGTGACGTCGTCATATCGACGACAATCTTCCCTTGCTTCACCGCTTCAAAAATTCCGTGTTCACCAAAATACACTTCTTCCACGTCTTTCGGATATCCGACCATCGTCAAAATAACGTCAGCTGCAGTCGTTGCACTTGATGCAGTAGCATGCCAAATAGCGCCACTTTCTACGAGCGATTGTGCTTTTTCTTTCGTACGTGTATAAATATGTACTTCATGATTTGCTTGCAACAAATTATTTATAATCCCTTTTCCCATAACACCTGTACCGATAAACGCGATTTTCATGAATGAAATCCCCCTTTTATTATTATTGTATCAAAAAAATTTGAAAGTTAAGACAATCATAAACCGATTTTTACAATTCTCGAACAAATATACATTTTTAATGTATAAAAAAGAAGCCATGATTTAGAAATCACGGCTTCTCATTGCAATGTCTATATTTTTTATTAGAAAGGACCGTAGTTCATAAAATGAGCTGCGATTAAGAATAAAATACTTACAACGACTTGTGCAAGGAAGAATGGGAAATACCAACGTACCCATTTATTCCAAGGAATACCTGCAACAGCAAGTGCTGCAATTAAAGCACCGTTCGTCGGGAATAATAAAGCCGCAATCCCGTCACCTAATTGGAAAGCTAATACCGCTGTTTGACGTGTTACGTCTACTAAATCGGCAAGTGGTGCCATAATTGGCATCGTTAATGCCGCTTGACCACTTTGAGACGGTACGAGGAAGTTAATAACCATTTGTAAGAACATCATAACAACGGCTGTTAAGGCAGATGGTACACCTTCTAATAAACCGCTCATGAAGTGCAGCATCGTATCTAGTAAACCACCGTTTTGGAATACGACTAACACCGCTTGTGCTAAACCGATAATTAATGCCCCACCGATTAATTCACTTGCACCTTTTACGAAATTATCCGCAATTGCTGATGGGCTTAAGCCACCAACAATCCCCATAATAATACCAGCTAATAAGAATAAACCAGCTAGTTCTGGAATGTACCAATCGTATAATTTTACACCTAAAATTAATACGACAAAGTTTAATAAAAAGACGATTAATACGAGTTTATGACGAAACGTCATTTTTAATTGTTTATCTTTATCTTTCGGGCTAAATTTTTCGAACTTGCCGTAAATACCTAGCTCCGGATTTTTTTGTACTTTTGAAGCGTGACGATAAATAAAAATAGATGCCATCACAACGAATACTGCAAAAATAATTAAACGTAATCCCATTCCTGAGAAAGTAGGTAATTCCGCAATACCTTGCGCTACAGCTGTTGAGAATGGGTTTAAGAAACCGGCTGTGAAGCCCATCCAAGCACCCATTACAACGATTGCAAAACCTGTAACCGCATCAAATCCTAATGCGATCGTTAACGGTACGATTAAAGCAACGTATACGGCTACTTCATCACTCATACCCATTGTAGAACCACAAACTGCAAAGAATAATACAAAGACAGGGATCATTAATTTTTCTTTACGTTTCATTTTTTCAGCAAACGTGACGATAAACGTATCTAACGCGCCTGTTGCATTCATAATACCGAATACACCACCGATGATTAGTACGAAGAAAATCGTACCTGCACCGTTCACCATACCTTCGTGAATACTCGTGAAGATATCTAAAAATCCGACCGGTGTATTTTCTATAAATTTAAATGAGTCTGCGATGATGACACTGTGACCATCTTGATCTTTCGTGTCGTAATGTCCAGCTGGCACGATGTACGTTAAAATAGCCGAAATGACAAGCAAGCCAAAAATTAATACGTATGCATTAACGCCACCAGAAAGACCTTTCTTTTCTTTTAGTTTCATTTTCTTATTTCTCCTCTTATACTAACGTCTATATATGATATATGACTTAAATTTCTTTTTCAAAGCAAAAATAATTATACATATAATATGATTTTTATACAAGTGCTTTCTTCATAATTATTCATTGGAATTCGGATTTTCATTTATTAAGAAAAGGTCGGAATTTTTAGTATTTATTCTATATAAAATCTACTTGTAAGCATACCTCTTTATAATAGGAAGAAACATACTCTTAAAAATAATGATGTATACGCCCGTCATAAAAGCTTTCTTAGTTCTTCTAGTAAAAAAGAAACAACATACCTTTTCTTGCACACTACTCCATTACTGTGATAATTGTTCATTATTTTCCTTTTCTCGTTTTCACTTTTGTTCTTTTTCAAATGAAAAAAGGTCAAAAAGACTAAGAAGCATACCATACTTCCCCTTTATGAAAATGACATTTTTCTCTAAATTCACTTCCATAAAAAGTCGATTGAATTTTTTAACGTTGATGTTCTTTTCCCTTCTATATAACTTTCTGAGAACGTATACCTATCGTAATCATTCATAAAAAGATTTTTTCTACAGACTAATCTCCTTATGATTGCACAATCTTCTCACAAAAAAGCACTTTCGAAAAATAAATTTCCGAAAGTGCTCGATAATTTGTCGTTAGATTAAACGTTTCTTTCTTCTTTTTCAACGTGAAATTGGTACAAATTTAAAAGGTCATCAAGTTTTTTACTCAATTGGATGGTTTCATCATTCAAAAAGCCCTTTTCGAGCCCTGATTGAATCATTTTTTCACGTGTAGATTCTAATTTTTTAGTAGTGCATCAGACATCATCGTTCCATCCTCCCTTTACAATTTATTTACCATCATAGCTGTTCATTATTATACTATTATTTCCACTTGACTGTAGATGAAAGTTTCGGCAAAATTCGACATTTTAACTTCTTGCAACGTCACTATAAACGTATGAAATATTGCCACCTTGTTGTGCAATTCCTCTAAAATGTTTAAAATCTTCTCTTTTGATTAATTTTTCTCTTATTTCATAAAATTCATTTTTATCGACATGGATTATTTCTATAGTACCCATTTTTAAGTCTTCTAACTCTTTTTCATAATCTCTCAAATAAATACACCCTTTTTTTATTATTTAATAGTTTTTATTTTACTTTTTTTGAAATTCATGCACAATGTTTACATTATTGAATGAAGGAGTTGTTAGTTATGGAAGAAAAAGCTGAACTAGGCAACGTCATTGAATTTGGTGACGGTTTACAAGGAATCGTCGAGAAAGTAAACGAAAACTCGGTTATTGTAAATGTAACATATATGGAGAATTTCAATAGCTTAGAAATGGAAGAACGTACAGTTGTGAATCATAAACGCTATAAAGTAATTGCGAATTCTGCAGCTCAATAAGTATATTATTACATACTACATGCTATGTAACATAAAAAAATGCGTTGACGTAATACTGTATGGCCGTCCAATATGGACGGTTTTTTCACGTAAGGAGGATTTATGAATCGATATACAATCAGTTTTGTTTTTTCAATAATACTCGTAGTATCGTGTATGACCTATAGTTTCCATCAGCCACATACATTTTGGTACATCTATTCTTTCACGATGCTCGTGAGTGCAATTTTTTCTAAAACTTTTTTAAAAGTATATGATGAATTGTCTACGTTTAAATATTTAATTAGTGGCTTATTATTAGGTGGAATCGGTTATGCTTGTATTTTTGGACTGTATTTACTACTCCCTGAAAATGCAGAACGTGCTGTACAACATTTTTTAGTTCACTTTGCACCGACAACACTTTTTGAATATTTAATGCTCATTTTAATTATTGCTCTAACAGAAGAACTATTTTGGAGGGGGTACGTGCAAGGATTTCTAATGAAATATATGAGAACGTCCTTTGCAATTGTTACGGCTGCTCTGTTATTTAGCTTACCGTTCTTATTTAATGGCTTTTATTTATGTAGCGTCGCCACTTTCATTTGTGGCATCGTCTTTGGTATTTTATATGAGCGCCTTAGAAGTATGCCGCTACTCGTCATTACACATATCTCGCTCATTTCATTACTATTCATTTTACTACCGTTATATTAAAAAAAGAGGAATCGCCTAATCGAAGCGATTCCTTTTTTTAATACGTCTAATAAGATAAGTCTTTTATAGATAAGCCTAATTTTTTTAGTAGTTGGATAGCTGTTTCTTTTTCCGTTGGATTTAAGGCATCCATTAATTCATGTAATTTCTTCTCATGAACAGGGAAAATTTCGGTCATAAAGGCTTTCCCCTTCTCCGAAATTTCAGCATACGTTACACGACGGTCAGATGGACACGCAAGACGCTCTAAATAACCACGTTTTTCAAGTTTATCAATGACGTACGTAATCGATCCACTCGCTAGTAAAATTTTATTGCCGATTTGTTGAAGTGGTTGACGCCCTTTATGATACAACAATTCCAAGACAGCAAATTCTGTCGGATTAAGTCCCTGCTCTTGGAAAAATTGATTCGTTACTTCGTTAATTGCTTTATGTGCGCGTGACAAAACGATATATAACTTTAATGATTGTTCTATTTCTGGTGAAGACATCTTATCATCCTTTTTTGTTCAATTAGACTTATTATAGCGATACCGTTTTTACTTTGTCAAAAAGCGTTACTTCTATAAAAGATAGACATGACTTCTACAATTGACGAGATCAAGTAATTGAACGCTTCTCGTTAGAACGATACTCCTTGCATAATAGACGCTATTTTTCTAGCGTTACAAAAAAACGTTGAACGAATAACGTCCAACGTTTTCTTGCATTAACCTGTAATGACACGTTCTTTCGGATAATGGAATTTCGTTTTTTCTGACTTACCTCCAATTGAGAACAAGAACGATATTAAGCCGACACGTCCGATGAACATAAGCAGCATAATAATACATTTACCTATTGTTGATAAATCTTCCGTTAAGCCTAATGACATACCACACGTACCGAATGCAGATGTAATTTCAAAAATAATTTCGATTAAAGAAGCGTGCTTTTCGGTAATCGATAAAATCATCGCCGAAACGAGTACCATAATGATTGCGAGTAAAATAACCGCATATGACCGGAAAATATCGATTAAATAAATTTCCCGTTTGAACACGTGAATTTCTTCTCTTCCGCGCGCAAAGTTATAAAGAAACAATGCAGCTAAAGCGAAAGTCGTCGTTCTAATCCCCCCACCGACAGAACTCGGTGACGCTCCAATAAACATCATAAAACTTAAAAATAAATCCGTCGCTTCATGAAATTGTGTGACATCTACGGTCGTTAAACCACCTGAACGAGTTGAAGACGATTGAAACATTGCTGCAAAAAGTGCTTCATGCCAAGACATCTTTTTGAATGATTGAAAAGATTCAATTAGTAAAATTCCTATTGTTCCCCCAACGAAAAGGGCTAAATACGTAACGGACGTAATTTTAGCAAACAAAGAGAAACGAAAAGCACGTGGTCCTCGGTGCTTAATAAAATTTTTCACTTCAATTAAAACAGGGAACCCAATCGCACCGAGCGTAATGAGTAACATATTGATGACTTGGACGAAATAGTCTCCTTTAAATGGTGCAAGTGACTGACCTGTAATATCGAATCCGCCATTTGTTGTCGCAGAAATGGATGCAAAAACTCCGTTTAAAAGTGCATCTCCAAACGTTTCGAAATACGGTGTAAAATAAAAATATAGCGTTAAAATAAAAGCGCCTACTGCTTCGATTAATAATAAAATTTTAACGATTTCTTTAATCAGTTGTACGACACCAGATAAATTATATTGATTGTGGTCGACCATAATTAATTGACGCTCACGTAAGCCAATTTTTTTCCCTACGACGAGCCATAAAAATGTACCGACTGACATAATGCCGATTGCGCCAAACTGCATGACGACGAGTAACATGACGATGCCAAACAATGAATATGTTTCCGATATATTCACAGCAGTTAGACCCGTCACACTGACCGCACTCACTGCCATAAATAAATTGTCCATCCATGAAACGTGAACGCCAGGCTTATGTACACCTGGTAAACTTAACAAGATGAAAGAAACAGTCATTGCCACAAAATAATAAGAAACAATCGCCTGAAATGGCGTCGATCGTTTTTTAATTTTTTTAATAGCGCCCATAAAATCGAGTCCTTTCACAAAAACCTTCATATTCTACTGTATTGTATGCAAAAAGAACAGAAAAAGAAAGAATGTCTTAAGCATCAAAATTGTCAATCACTTCACAAAAAAAAGCATGTCGAACGCGTAACGCGTCCTTCATGCTTTTCTTATTACCCTCGTTGTTGCTTTTTAGAACTTCTAACACCCATCACATAACCACCGACTGCGATTACGACTAGAACTGTCCAGAAAACAGCTTTCCAAGCGAATGAATGTGGGAAATGCTCATCTAATATACCGACATCTTTATGCGCTAATGTCATAACTGTTAATTTCACGCCGACCCAGCCGACAATTAAAAATGCCGCTGTTTCAAGTTGTGGATATTTTTGTAGCAATTTCACGAACGCTTGTGCAGCGAAACGCATAATGACAAGTCCGATAACGCCACCTAAGAACATGACGGTGAATTGTCCACCGTTAATACCACCAATGTCCCAGTTGCCCCAGTGAGGTAATGTTACAGCAAGTGCTACTGCCGCAAGCATTGAATCAATCGCAAACGCTAAATCGGCCGCTTCTACTTTTACGACCGTCATCCAGAAACCTGAACCTTTTTTCTTTTTCGATGGTTCATCTGAATGCTCATCTGAATGCTCATCGTTCTCTTCTTTATGCTTTCGTAAATCGATAATGTTTTTCACACTGATGAATAATAAGTAGGCCGCACCAATTGCTTGTACCCACCACCACTCTACGATTAATGTGATCATGAATAATGCACCGAAACGCATGATGAATGCACCAATCAAACCGTAAAATAATGCTTTTTTCTGTTGTGCTTTCGGTAAATGTTTTACCATAACTGCCATGACGACTGCGTTATCTGCCGCCAGTAATCCTTCTAATACGATCAGTACGAGTAATACCCACCCATACTCTAACAATAAATCCATATCGTTTCCCCCTTTTTTGAACAAACAAAAAGAGACCCATGCCTAAATAAAGGCAAAGGTCTCACTAAGCAATTAAATTTGCTCTTATAACCGATGGCACGAGCCATGTATTGACGACTATAAGTACAGGACGCATCCTGTAGCTACTCCCCCTTGACAGATGTCAAAAGTGTATTCTATTTGTTGTTATAAATAGTATATCAAGGGCTGTGTAGAAAGTAAAATGATTTCTACTTACCTTGCTGTTTTTGTACGAATGTGACGAATTGATCGGTTACGACATGTAAAAATTGTTCGGTCGCTGCATCTGTTAGTTGCCCATTTTCATCAAACTTCGTATGCACGCTGCCGACTACGACTTGGTAACTCCCTGCTAAAAATGGTGAATCAATTCCGGGTGAACGAAGGACATCATATAAGTGTCCTTGCGCTTTCACCGTGCCAAGAGCGCCCATAGAGGCTCCCATCACGAGCGACGGTTTCCCGACCATTACTTTGTCGACACGACTTAGCCAATCAATTGCATTGACGAGTACGCCTGGCATCGTTCCGTTGTATTCAGGCGTGAACCAAATGACCGCATCCGCTTCCGCTACACGTGCTTTAAACTGTTTCACTGCTTGAGGTGCTTCATTTTCAATATCTTGATTGTACAAAGGAAGGTCTTCTAAAGTTAATACGTCTAACTCAAATTTATCCGCAAAACGTGTCGCAACATAGTTCGCTAACATTTTATTAAAAGATTGTTTTCGTACAGAACCAACAATACCAACTATTTTCATATGCACAAAGCCTCCATTTATCTCAGTTTCGAGGTAATTTTAACGTGATTTATTTTAGAATTCAACTCACACATACTTGGAATAAAAAATTCCTCATTTTGCTCTATATTTGGTCATTTTCAATATAAATATATGGACCTGTCATTCGTTTAAAAAAAGGCATATTTTATAAAATTATTGCGTCTGCACATAAAAAAGAAGCCGTGCATGATGCACGACTTCCCCGTTACCGATTGAATTATAATAAACTATATAGCTCAATTTCTGGGTATTTATCTTCAAACCAACGCAGAGCGAACTGATTTTCAAATAAAAATACTTTATTGCCGAAGCGGTCATTCACTAAAATAGAACGTGGCCCTGTCATTGAATCTTTAATGTCTTCTTCATTGCGAATCCAGCGTGCCATTTTTTGACCGATGTTTTCCATTATAACGTCTACATTGTATTCATTTTTCATACGGTTTTCGAACACTTCAAATTGTAATTGTCCGACCGCACCTAAAATAATATCTTCTGTAAATAACGTTTTGTAATATTGAATCGCACCTTCTTGTACAAGTTGGTCGATCCCTTTATGGAAATGTTTTTGTTTCATTACGTTTTTCGCACTTACGCGTACGAATAACTCTGGCGTGAATTGAGGAAGGGCTTCAAATTCGAATTTTTTCTTTCCGCCGACAATCGTGTCTCCGATTTGGTAGTTCCCTGTATCGTATAAACCTAAAATATCACCGGCTACCGCTTCATTTGCTGTTTCACGGTCATCCGCAAGGAATGTTGTCGCTTGTGTAACTTTGAATGATTTACCTGTACGGTTCATCGTAATGTTCATACCACGTGTGAATTTACCTGAAACGATACGTACGAATGCGATACGGTCACGGTGAGCTGGGTTCATATTTGCTTGAATTTTGAATACGAAACCTGAGAAATCGTTATCTGTCGGTTCTACAATCGTTTCTTGTTCTGTTAAACGAGGTTGTGGACCAGGTGCGAATTTCAAGTATGTTTCAAGGAATGTTTGAACACCGAAGTTCGTTAAAGCTGAACCGAAGAACACAGGTGTCAATTGACCTTTGCTGATTTTCTCTTCAGAGAATTCATTTCCTGCTTCGTTCAATAATAAAATATCATCAAGTGCTTGTGTGTAATAAGATGTTTTCGTCATATCATTTTCTACATCGATTGAACCTTCTTCATTCAATGGAATGAAACGGTCTTCCTCTTCTGTACGGAATTGTTCGATGCGTCCATTGAAACGATCGTAAATACCTAAAAATTCTTTCCCCATACCGATTGGCCAGTTCATTGGATACGCGTTAATGCCTAATACTTCTTCTAATTCTTCGATTAGTTCTAACGGTTCTTTACCTTGACGGTCCAATTTGTTAATGAATGTGAAAATAGGAATACCACGCATACGACAAACTTGGAAAAGTTTTTTCGTTTGTGCTTCAATCCCTTTCGCAGCATCAATAACCATGACTGCACTATCGACAGCCATTAACGTACGATACGTATCTTCCGAGAAATCTTGGTGCCCCGGTGTATCTAAAATGTTTACGCGGCAACCGTCATAATCAAATTGCATAACAGAAGATGTTACAGAAATACCACGTTGTTTTTCGATTTCCATCCAGTCAGATGTTGCGAATTTACCAGTTTTTTTCCCTTTAACTGTACCGGCGTCACGAATGGCACCACCAAAGTATAAAAGTTTTTCAGTAATAGTCGTTTTACCAGCATCAGGGTGAGAGATGATGGCAAAGGTACGACGTGACAAAATATCTTGTTCTAATTTAGTAGTCATATTGTTCTCCTTTATGTTCAATCAAAATACATCGAATTTGAAACGAATCTATTATTTATTACATCGGCAATCACCTTTGCAAATTATTTCTTTCATCTGTTCCTTAACTTATCAAGTATATCAAAAATTAAGACACGAAAAAAGCTACCTACTTATAAAATTTACGTAGGTAGCTCGGAAATACGTTACGCTTTCGTTACGCGCAGCTGTTGACCAATTTTAATCGTTGTCGTCTTCAGCTTATTCCATTTTTTTAAATTCGTTGTGGTCGTACCATTCTTCTTAGCGATTTTCGTTAACGTATCCCCTTTTACTACTTTTACTGTTGCTTTAGCCGTCGCCGTTAATTTTAACTTTTGACCGACTTTAATCGTTGTGGAAGAAAGACCGTTCCATTTTTTAAGTTCTTAATCGTGACGTTGTATTGTTTCGATACTTTCGTTAACGTATCGCCTTTTTTAACGGTATGTACAGTCGCTTTCTTTTTCACTGTCGTTGCTTTGACAGCTTTTTTGTCCGAAACGAATAATTTTTGACCGATGAAAATCGTCGTCGTCTTCAATCCGTTCCACGCAACGATTTTTTCGTTGTCGTATTGTATTTTTTCGCAATAGCTGACAACGTATCCCCTTTTTTCACCGTATACTTCGTACCAGTTGTTAAAGTCGTCGTATTACTTACTTGTGTCACCGTTGAATTCGTCGTCGTACTAGTCGTCGCTTTTTTCGGATCGTATTTCGTTAAATCGTATTTTGCGATGACATTATTTAATTTCGTTCCATAATGCGTATCTGTCGCGTATGTACCAGTTAATGCAGCCGTCGCATCTTTGTAAGAACGTGTATTTTCAAGCCATGTTTTTTGATAATATGTAGCATTCCAACTTAAACCGTAGCGTAATTTTTTCGCATAATCTTCTAATGATTCACGGTAAGAAGGGTACTTACGGAACTTCGCCGTAATCGTATAATATTGTCCTTTACCGTTATCTTCTAAAGTAGGTAAGCTTACCGATTTACCATTGTACGTTCCCTTCATTCCGAATAAATTGAAGTTCGGTGCAGATGCTAATTTACTTAAACCATACTGACTCTCAAGTACCGCTTGTGCCATCATTACAGAACCGTACAAGCCATATTGTTCAGATAATGCGACAACGTCCGGTGCAATCGTATCCATGAACGTATCGACTGCTGGGATAGCGCTTTGTACTTGCGCATACACTTTCGCATTTTGTGTTGCTGTATTAGACGTAATGTTACTTACGGTTTCTTCTCGTTGTTGCACTTCTGTCACTGCAGATGAATTCATTGTACATAGCGTTGTAGAAGCCATCATTGCTGTCATTGCCGCAACGATCCATTTTTTCTTTTCGTGCATTTAATCATTCCATTCTCTCAGTGCTAAACCTCTTCCAAATAAAAGGCCTATCCTAGCATAACACATTTATAAAAGAACAAAAACACAATAAAAAAATAGCGTAAACAGCCGATTTTTACGACGCTTACGCTAACTTTTTATTATTTCATGAATTTCTTCGTAGCTTCATCTAAAGCGATTTCAGCATCGCTATGTGGGTATTTCGTATTTTCGATAATTTGATAGTTTTCATGACCTTTACCAGCGAATAAAATTAAATCGCCTTCTTCAGCCATTTGTACAGCGTGGCGTACCGCTTCTTCACGGTCCCCAACACATGCATAGTTACTATGTTCCATACCTTTTTCTAAATCACCCATAATCGAATCATACGCTTCGTAACGTGGATCATCTGTCGTTAACACAACGTATTCCGCTTTTGACGCTTTACGTGCCATATCTGGACGTTTCGATTTATCACGATTACCACCTGTACCGATGACGAAAATCATTTTATTTTTTTTGTAAGGCATTGCCGCGTCGATTGCTTTTTCAATCGCATCTGGCGTATGCGCATAATCGATGAAAATATCAATTGGTAAATCCCCAGTTGGTACGCGCTCCATACGACCTTTAATCGCTGTTAAGCTTTCTAATTGTTCAATGACTTCTGGTAAGGCATATCCTTTTGCATAAAGTGCTGCAACAGCTGCTAATGCGTTGTATACGTTAAATTCTCCGAGTAATTTTAACTCAACTGGGTAATCACCATCTGGTGTCACCATCGTGAACGCTGTATGTTCATCGTGGTATTCAACATTTATTCCGCGGAAATCGGCTTTTTCATCTTTTAGACCGTACGTCCAAATTGGGAACGGTGTTAAATATTCATATTTTTCGCTCCAAGCGTCATCACTATTTAAAACGACATGCTTGTCTTTCGTTAAGTCTTGACCAAGTTGTGCAAATAACATCCCTTTTGCATTCCCGTAGTTTTCCATTGTTTTGTGGAAATCTAAATGGTCTTGCGTTAAATTTGTGAAAATGGCTACGTCAAAGTCAATACCTGCAACACGACCTAATACGAGGCCGTGAGAAGAAACTTCCATCACCATTGCACGACAATTTTCTGATTTAGCGCGGAAAATCATTTGTTGCGTTGAAAGTGCGTCACTCGTCGTGTTGGAGGATTGATAAAGCGTCCCGTTAATGTCGAAACCAATCGTTCCTTTAAGAGCTGATTTAATCCCTAAACCGAGAAGCATTTTCTCTAACATGTTCGCAACAGTCGTTTTACCGTTCGTTCCTGTTACACCAATCATCGTTAAATCATTTGATGGGTAATCAAAAAAGCGGTTTGCTAATAAACCGATAGCACGGTCTGTATTTTTCACGATAACTTGTGCTGCATTTCCTTCTAATTGTAATGGACGTTCTGTAATGATGACTGTCGCACCGCTATTCACTGCTTGTTGTGCGTAATCATGTCCATCTACTGTATAGCCTTTAATACAAATGAAGACGCATTTTTCTTCAACATTACGAGAATCGATGGCCATATTGCGTACTTCTTCAGGTAAAGTACCGATGATTGTTTTTTAGGTAAGCATTGTAACAATTGCTTAGTTTGCATAGTTAATCCTCCAGTTCATCGATCATAGGAGACAACACGTAAGCGTGCAGAAGTGCTGCTGTGTGGCGTAAAGAATCGACATGTGTACGTTCATACGCATGGGATGATTCAATACCTGCACCGAAAAGTGCATGACGTACATCAAAACCGGCACGAATTGCTGCCGAAGCGTCCGAACCATAATGCGGATAAATATCGAGTTTGTAGTCAATATCATTGTCATTGGCAAGTGCTACTAACTGACGAGTTAATTCATAGTGATAAGGGCCACTTGAATCTTTTGCGCAAATAGAAACTGTATATTCATCAGATTGTTGGCCATCCCCAATTGCACCCATGTCTACAGCAATATATTCGACTGTTTTTTCTGGCACGCTCGCATTGCCACCATAACCGATTTCTTCATTATTTGAAATATAAAAATGTGTTGTGTACGGCAAGATGAGTTGTTGCTCTTTAATTTGTTTCAATAGTTGGAGCAACAACGTCGTACTCGCCTTATCGTCTAAATGACGTGATTTTACGAAGCCAGATTTTGTGTATTCAAAACGGTTATCGAAAGAAACAAAATCGCCCACTTCAATACCGAGTTGACGCGTTTGTTCTGCAGATGTTGTTTTCTCATCTACGCGTACTTCAATATGTTTTTCGTCACGTGGTAACGTACCGACACCATCGTAGACGTGGACAGATGTTTCGTGCATTAATATAGTACCACGAATTGCCTCTCCTCGTGCGGTATGAATTGTACAATATTCACCTTCTACCGCATTCCAACGAAAGCCTCCAATCATAGATAGGGCTAAACGTCCCGAAGGTTTAACTTCTTTTACCATTGCTCCGAGTGTATCGGTATGCGCTGTTAATAAACGATGGCGTTCATCGTTCGTTCCTTTTACTGTTGCGATGAGCGCTCCTTTGTTCGTACGTACGAAATCTACCCCGATTTTCGTAAGCATGTCTGCCATTACATTCATAATATTTGTTGTGAATCCTGATGGGCTAGCGATGTTCGTTAATGTTTCTAACAACTGAACGGTTTCTTTTTCATTAAAAATGCTCATTTCTTTTATCCCCTTTGTGTATTGAAGACAGCATTGCCTACAAATTTATTCCATCATATCAAAATATGACTTTTTACGACAACGACAAATCATGTATGATAGTACTATCAAGTATTCGAGGTGTCTTTATGGAGAACTCTACTAGTTTACGCAGAAGAAATCAATTCATGTTGTTTACGATGACAGCAGGGATGTTCCTTTTTTGCTTATTGTGCGTCATTCGGAATTTACCTTACCCGATGACAGCGAGTATTTTATCATTTTTAGCTTCTGCTGCCTTAACGGCCATTTTTTTAGCGAAACGCATTAATGAGCGCTCGATTCGCATCTTAACAATTATATTTTTAAATGTGATTGGTCTCATAACTATTTTTAATACAGAAAATCCGTATTATTTAACTTTTCTCATACTCGGATTATTTATGTTTTCTATTTATATGTCTTTCATTATAAATATAATTATGACGATCGTTGTTACTGTTGAAATTGCGTTAATCGTCTCATTCCACTTTCCTACATTATTGGAAGACCTCGCACCGCATCAACTATTTTGGCTAACGCTTTCGCTTCTTTTCTTTTTCACATTCAGTTGTATTCAAATGCTCTATTTATACAATTCATCTAAAATAATCGAAGCACAGCATAATGATATGGAAATGAAGTTCGAATCACGTGAAGGGTATTTAAATTTATTTTTCGAAAATGCGAAAGATAGCATTGCCGTTTTTGATAAAAACAACCGAGTTGTCGCTGTCAATCCCGCATTCACACAGCTTTATGGTTGGACGAGTGAGGAGAGTATTGGGAAAAGTATTCCTATGGTCCCACCAGAAGCATACGAAATGGCACAAAAGCGCATTCAAGGCATGCTCAGTGGTCAAAGTTATGATTTGTTACAAACGAAAGATATGCGAAAAGATGGCACAATTTTCGATGCCGAAGTAACGTTGTCTCCAATTTTAGATACGCACGGTCAAGTCATCGCTACATCAGTCATTACACGTGATGTCTCGTATCGTAAAGAAGCAGACCAATTACGACTGCAATCAGAAAAATTACAAACAGCCGGAGAAATCGCTGCAGGTGTCGCACACGAAGTACGAAATCCACTATCTGTTATTTCTGGGTTTATTCAAGTAATGAATGAAGACCCGCATTCACCTTATACGTTTTACACAAATTTAATCGAAAAAGAAATTGATCGAATTCAATTAATTGTTAATGAATTTTTAGTCCTTTCCCGCCCACATACAGAAGAGCCGAAAGTATTTAAAATCGATACAATTTTACAAGATATTTTAGTTTTCTTTTCACACGAACTCGAAATTAAAAACATTATTTTAACGACAAACTGGCTCGAAGAAAATATTTGTATTAAAGGCGATCCAAACCAGCTGAAACAAGTGCTTATTAACATTATTAAAAATGCAATTGATGCCATTGAGGCAGAAGGAAATATCGACATTACATTCCAAAAAGAAGATGATCGCCATATCGGTATTCACATTGCAGATGATGGACTCGGTATGAAACAAGAAACCGTCAATCGAATTTTTCAACCGTTCTATACGACGAAAGAAAAAGGAACAGGGCTCGGCATGATGATCTGTGAAAAAATCATTACCGAACATAAAGGAAAAATTGAAATTGATAGTACGTACGGTCAAGGAACGATTTTTTCAATTACACTTCCGATTTGCACGAAAGAAGAAAAAAATAAAATGTTAAAAAAAGCTTCTGAAAACGCATAATCGTTTTCAGAAGCTTTTTTACTTTAACGCATAATCGTTTTAACAAGTTTCACTTTTTTCTTATACGGTGGGAATAATACGTTCGTAGAAAGTTTCGTTGAGCGTTTCAAAACGGATTTCGCATGTGTGAAGCACTCAAAGCTTGCTTTCCCGTGATAATTCCCTGCACCTGATTCACCGACACCACCGAACGGTAAATGAATCGAACCGACATGTGTAATCGTATCGTTAATACAGCCGCCACCGAACGGTAGATTAGCTAAGAAATAATCGACTGCTTTATCTGTTTCTGTGAATAAATAAGCCGCAAGTGGTTTCGGTTTTTTCTTAATTAAACGAATGGCTGTTTCTAAATCTTCATAAACTAAAATCGGCATAATCGGCCCGAAAATCTCATCTTCCATAATGGCACTATTCCATTTTACATCTTGTAAAATAGTCGGTGCGATATATAAATCTTCTCGATCACGCTCGCCACCCATTAACACGTGATCTTTCATTTCATTTAATAAGCCGTTTAAACGATCAAATTGACGTTCGTTGACGATTCGACCATAATCTTTTGATGTTTGTGCATCTTTGCCATAAAACTTTTGTAATGTTTTTTTAAGCTGGCGTAAAAATGGGACTTTCACTGATTCATGTACGAGTACGTAATCTGGTGCGACACACGTTTGACCTGCATTCGTAAATTTCCCCCATGCAAGACGTTTCGCTGCTACTTCCAAATTAGCCGTTTGATCGACGATTGCAGGACTCTTACCGCCAAGTTCTAACGTGAATGGTGTCAGACGTTCTGCACAAGCACCCGCCACAATTTTGCCGACTGCTACGCTACCTGTGAAGAAAATAAAGTCGAACGGTGCATGAATTAATTGTTGTACGACGTCTTTCTCCCCTTCAACGACTGCGACGTATTCTGGTGAAAATGTTTCTTCAATAATGTGACGAATGATTTGCGTCGTATGCGGTGTGGATTCAGACGGTTTAACGATTGCTGTATTCCCCCCAACAATTGCGCCGATAAGTGGTTCAATAACGAGTTGGAATGGGTAGTTAAATGGTCCGATAATACACGTAACGCCGTACGCATCTCGAACGATCATACTTTTCCCAGGTTGGAATTGAATTGGTGTCGACACGTTGATTGGATGCATCCATTCTTCTAAATGTTTTAACATGTGGCTAATCGAGTCATACACAATACCGATTTCCGTCGCAAATGCTTCGAATTCGCTCTTATGTAAATCTCGATGCAATGCCTCCATTACACGTTTTTCATTTTTTGAAATCGTTGCCTTCAGTTTCTTTAATTGCTCTTTACGAAACGTAATAGATTGTGTTTCCCCACTGTCAAAAAAAGCACGTTGCTTTTCCATTAACTGTTCAATATGTGCCATTTTCCATAAGCCCCTTTCAAATTTCCTTCGTATTCGAATTGTACCATTTCTCGCTCATTTCTTACCATTCATATATATTTGAAACATATTATAAAAAAGGATTGCTTTTTTTATAATATGCGTATAATTAATTATTAGGTGCCAAACCTATTGCTATTCTTTATTGAATAGCAGACTTACTCGCTCATAACAGCCGGATTGCTGGAGCGAGTTTGTTTTTTTCGGCGGGAAGGATGAGCTCCCGCCTTTTATTTTTGTCTAAAAATGAACGTATATAGTGTATAGGAGAACAGACTTCTTTGTAGAAGACTGTTCTCTTTTTTTCTACCTCATCTAATTTTCAACCGACATTCGAACAAATAAAAAAGAGACTGGGACAAAACACGTCATTTTTCTTTTTTAGCGTTCGCAACGAAAAACCGGAACCGCGCCACAGCGCGATTCCGGTTTTTCTTATGCTCATATGAGAGGTGATTTCTGCACGTATGTCCCAGCCTCTTTAAATAAAGCAATCTTACTTAGCTGCTCTTACTTTATACGAATAAGTTTAATAGTAAGTAAATACCACCAGCTAATAATGCTGAGATTGGCAACGTAATAATCCAAGTTAGTACGATTTTACGTGCTACGCCCCATTTAACGCCTTTCACACGTTGTGCCGCACCAACTCCCATAATCGCTGAAGAAATAACGTGTGTCGTTGATACAGGCAAGTGAATTAACGTTGCACCGAAAATAATAGAAGCTGAAGATAAATCAGCTGCGACACCATTTACAGGACGGATTTTCATAATTTTACCGCCGACCGTTTTGATGATTTTATAACCACCAATTGACGTACCAAGACCCATTGCTAATGCACAGGCAAAACGAACCCAACCTTGTACGTCATCGTTCGTTTGAAGACCTGCAGCAATTAAAGCCATCGTAATAATCCCCATCGCTTTTTGTGCATCGTTCGTACCGTGTGTAAATGCTTGAATAGCTGCCGTACCAATTTGTACTGTACGGAACCCTTTATTCGTTTTATATAGATTAAATCCTTTAAATATAAATTTAAACAGTGTCATCATAATGAAACCGACAGCAATCGCAATAAATGGTGATAAAATTAACGCTTGAATAATTTTAATAAAACCATCGTAGTTTAAAGAGGCAAAACCTGCTGCAGCAATTGCTGCACCCGCGATTGAACCGATAATTGCATGTGAAGAACTTGATGGGATACCGAAGTACCATGTTACTAAGTTCCAAATAATTGCTGCTAATAATGCTGCTAAAATAACGAGCGTCCCATTTTGCAATGCAAATGGATCCACGATATCTTTCGTGATGGCTTTCGCTACACCTGTAAACGTAATCGCCCCAACAAAGTTCATGATTGCAGCCATGATTACAGCTGTTTTCGGCGGTAGCGCACGCGTCGAAACAGAAGTCGCAATCGCATTCGCCGTATCATGGAAACCATTAATAAAGTCAAATACTAACGCAAAAATAACGACTAAAATCGTTAAAAGTATAAGCGTATCCATTCGTTCACCCTACCTCTTATGCATTTCGCATAATGATTGTTTCCATCGTATTCGCTACGTTTTGGCAATCATCTGCGATATCTTCAAGTTGTTCGTAAATATCTTTATATTGAATAATACGAATAGGGTCTGTTTCGTGTAAAAATAGTTGTTTAATCGATTTACGTAATACTTCATCACATTTTGATTCGTAATCTTTTATTTTAATCGCATTTTCACGCATGCCGACTAAATCTTTTCTTTGAAGTTTTTCCATCGCTAGAACGATTTCGTCTGTGCTTGCTACGATATTTTCTACAAATTTCTTCATTGATTCGTCCGCTTCTACGATCCCGAACATGTCAAAATGAGCGATACATTCTTCCATTCCATCAAGTACGTCATCCATGCTGTTCGCAAGAGCTAAAATGTCCTCACGTTCGATTGGTGTCATGAATGATTTATTTAACATAACGATTAACGCATGAATCAGCGTGTCACCATCTGTTTCATATTTTTTCATTTGCGTACTGATTTCAGCTAAATCATCAAGGTTATGAATTTGAAAATCATTTGCATAATGAAGTGCTTTTTGTGCATTTTGTGCGATTTCCGCAAGTTTGTTAAAGAATGGATCGTCTTTTTTCGGTTAAACATAAGTTCCTCCTAGAGCTTGTCTGTTTGTAGTTTTTTTATAATTAAGGATCAAGCATATAGCTTCTCTCTTGCTTTTCAGGTTAGCCAACTTGCTTTACTGACAAAGCTATCTTAACAATCTTTTAGACAATTTGCTTTGAAATTTACATTACTTAATGCAACATTTACAAAACTGTAACAAAGTCGTCCACAAAATTGCTGTTAAATAGAAAAAATAAATGCCTAAGGAGCATTTTACACCATTTGTTAGCAAAATTTAATTGTTTTCTATACGTTTTTTCTGTTTTTCATGCAAAATTTTTGTTCAAACCTTTACATCGCCTTTATAAATTTACAAACTATGGAATACTTGTGCATAAAAAAGAACAATCATTGAATTGATTGTTTCTTTTTTATTTACTTAATCGAGCAAATGATGCGTTTCATTGTATTTACCGAGCCACCATTTACCGTCTTTCGTATAAATCGTACTAACCCCACCATTTGAAAGACGCGCATTCGCCGGAAAAAGGTCGTTATTCTCTACAATTTGAAAAAGATGATGAATGACTGCACCGTGTGCTACGAGAACAATCGTGCCTTTCGGATATCGTTCTTCTAATACAGCTAAGCCACTTTTCAAACGGCTTACAAATTGGCGCAATGGCTCTTGATCCGGGTATTTCTTATTCGGAAAAATTTTAGAACGCTCTTCATACGTCATTCCTTCTGCTTTCCCGAAACCACGTTCTTTAAATTGTGTGATCATTTGCAACGGTAAATCAAACGGTTCATTAATAATACGTGCTGTATCATATGCACGCTTTAATGGGCTCGTAAAAATCGCCGTTGCTTCGTTTTCAAAAAAGTACTTTTGACAAGCCATTGCTTGTGCAATACCTTGTTCATTTAACGGTATATCTGTCGTACCTTGAAGCCGACCTTGGCGATTCCAATCGGTTTCGCCATGTCGCACTACGTAGACCTTTGTCATCGCTCTACACCCCATTTGTTTTATCCCACTCATCGTATCACAAAAATTGGAATTTGCGTATTTTTCTCATTGATTTCAGAACGAGTTACGACGCTTTTTTAAACCCTTCTTTTTGTGCATCTGCTTCACTACAAAACATCTTCTCTTCTTTTACATCATCGTAATTGTTCGTACCTGGTAAAAAGTAATTTTTGTTCCCTTTCGCATTTACATTCCCCTTAATATTACATGCTGTATCCGAGCTTTTCTCTGAAGTGGATTTCGTCGTTGAACTAGAATCGGTCGTTGATGTTGATGTAGAAGTACTGTCTGCTGACGGTAAGTTGTTCAACGATCCATTTTTATCTGGATTGTCGCCGACTTGCCAACCCGCTACTTTCTCTTTGACGAAACCACGATTCGTTACGTATCCAGGATATTGCCAAATACCACGCTTTTCAGCTTTCGCTTTATCTTGTGCGGCATAAAATGGTTTTAAATATGTTGCTTGTTTGTTGTACACGTATCCAACACGCACGACACCTGCACGAATTAATTGTTCTTGCACACTTTTGCCGTCTGCATAAACATATGCTAATAAACGGTCATATTTATCTTCACGGTCTCCCGTCGCATCAAATTCGATTGATACGACTTTCGCTTGCTCGATTAGTTTTTTATTCAAATCAAGCGCTTCTTGTCCGAATGGTTGTTGTCCGAGCGTTTCATGATGCATTTCGGGTGCATCAATTAATAGAAAGCGAACTTTTCTTTGCTTCCCTTTATAATCGATTCGCATCGTATCTCCATCAATAACTTGTAATACTTTCACTCGTTCTCCGACGATTTTGTCACCATTCGTCGTAGTCGATGTACTTTTTTCTGTACATGCACCTAAAATCATCACACATACGACGGTGAGTAACATCATAAGTTTCTTCATATTTTATCTACCTACTTTCTGTCTTCTTACTCATTGTATCGAAAGTTTGGAATGCTGGCTATTTCCATATTAACGAACAAAAAAACTCAAAATCTATAAATGATTTCGAGTTCTTCATTATATTTAAATAAATGCATGCGTTTCTAACGTTTCGCCACGTTCTTCTAAATCGCGAACCGTATGCGCTAAACGTGCAGATGCACATGCAGCAATACTTCCTACAAGATCATCTAAAAATGTATTAACGCACTTACCATCTTTCGAATCAAGATGATTAATAATTCCTACTTTTTCTTTATCTAAGTGACCGTACGTCGTTAAAGCGATACTTCCGTAAGATTGTGTCGCTCCGACAGCTAACGTTTCATCAATACCGAATAAACTTTCATCACTCACGATTAATTGTTGTAATGGTTCAGATAACAACCCTTTTTCTGCTAGCTCATCTAATTCAATCCCAACGAGCACGGCGTGTTGCACTTCGCGTTTTTGTAACACTTTATGCACCGATTGTTCACAATGTTCAAGCGTTAATCCTTTACTATAAGGACTTTGAACATCATATACAATCTCAGCGATGTCTCGGATTGTTACGCCACGACGTGCAAGTGCAGCATACGTCGCATCGGTTACTTCTTTTGAATGCACTTTTAAATTCGTATTAAACATGTAAAAACCCTCTTTTCATTCTCTCTTCCTTGAACGTTTTCTATTATAACGTAACTTGATTTATGTTACACTTTTCGTACATATTGACTATTTATTTTAGAAGGAGTGCTTTTTAGTGAACACTGGCACAATTAAAGAATTTTCATTCCATAGTACCGCTTTAGACGAAACCCTCAACTTATACATCTACGTTCCGTCAAACTACACCCCGATGATGAATTATCCGCTTATCATTGCGGCAGATGGCAAAGACTACATTCAGCTCGGTCGTATTTCTTCTGTCATGGATCATTTAATCGAAGATGGCGATATTGATGGGGCTATCATCGTCGCTGTTCCTTATAAGAGCGTTCAAGATCGCCGCGATAAATATTTACCAAAAGGCATTAAACATCCAGCTTATTTACAATTTTTAAAACATGAATTATTACCGTATATGCATGAGAATTATTGTCTTTCAGACGATGCAGATGACCGTACACTCATAGGAGATTCACAAGCAGCGACCGTTTCTTTGTTAGGCGCACTCGCTTTTCCAGATACATTCGGGCACGTTATTATGCATTCTCCATTCGTGGATGAAGACGTTTTAGCTATCGTTCAAAATGCGACAGACGGCATGGCAGTCAAAATGTATCACGCTGTCGGCAAAGGGGAAACGGAAGTTCATACGACCGACCATAAAATTAAAGATTTTTTAACGCCAAATCGTACACTTCATACATTGCTCGTTGAAAAAGGATTCGATACTTTTTATAAAGAACTAGATGGCGACCATTCTTGGAAAACGTGGCAACCTGACTTAAAACAAGCATTCATCAAAAATTTTAACGAATTGTAAAGGCCCTGACTAAAAATTCTTTAGTATTTTCTGTTATACTGAATTTTAAGATAACTGTTAATTTTAAGGGGGATTTTTTATGAATTATGGTATTGTTGCTTTTCCATCAAAAGAATTACAAGATTTTGCGAACGCTTATCGCAAACGATATGACTCTCACTACGCACAACTCCCACCTCATATCACATTACGTGCAACGACTGAATCAAGTAATATCACGTTACAAGAATTGGCGGATCAAGTAGCTGAAGTAACGAAAGAAATGAAACCAATCGACATTCACATCGGAAAAGTAAGTACATTTTCACCTGTGAACAATGTCATTTATTTAAAAGTCGATCCGACAGAACAATTAACAGCCTTGCACAATACATTTTATGAGGAACCGTTCGGTGGCAAACCACCGTATCAATTCGTGCCTCACATTACACTCGCACAAGGTCTTTCTTCAAGCGAACATGACGATATTTTCGGTCAATTACGCATGTCCAATATCGAATTTAACGAAACGATCCATCGCATACATTTACTTTATCAATTAGAAAATGGTACATGGTCTGTTTATGAAACATACCGTCTGCGAGGCGAATAAGTTGTTACCGGTATTTGCTAAAATCGTCCAAAACGATGAAGAAAAAAAGACGCATTTTTCGTAAGAACGGAAGTATTCGTTAAAGAACAAGGCTTACCGCTTCCGCTTGAAATTGATGAAGTAGATGACTATGCGACACACTTCGTCGCTTATTATGAAAAAATGCCCATTGCGGCAGGTCGCGTTATTATTGAAGAAAGATACAACACAGCCCAAGTGGAGCGCCTCAGCGTACTCCCACAATTCAGAAGGAAACAAATCGGCGTTCAAATGATGCAAACCGTTGAAAAATTTATACGCGAGCATCATCCGGATGTAACGCACATTAAAATTAATGCGCAAACACACGCTATTCCTTTTTATGAAAAACAAGGATATCATGTGACGACACCTGAATTTATGGATAACTACATTCCACATCGTGCAATGGAGAAAAATTTGTACGGTGTCCAAAAATAAAAAAACTAGGATAAAACTTAGTCAACGAGAAAAGACATGCACGATTTGAATAAAATCATGCATGTCTTTTTCGTATACTGGGAGCGATTCTATACTTCTACCGCAAGTCGCTCATAAAAAAAGTCATTTTAAATAAAGCATCCCAAACTAGTAGCAGTCTTATCGTTTAAAAATCCAAAAATGTTCAACAAAATAAAAAAGCTTCCTCATCGTTCGAAGAAGCTTACTGCTTATACATTTACGCATAAGCATTTATGACAAAACCTTTGCCAACAATCTCTGCAGTAGACATTGGTTTCGGTTGGTAAAAAACAACATCTTCCGTAGGTGCATATACAGGTTGTGAATGTTTCGCCGTCTTTTTCACTTGTTCTTTCTCAACAAAATGCTTTTGTGATCGTTTCACTTCGTCAAAGAAACGATTATGTGCTGCCACCGCTTGTACACCTTCAATATACGAGAAACCTTTCGTTTCAAATGCTAGACGATTTGCATAATCGGCGTACTGTAATGGTGTGTTCGGTAAAATATACCCCATCTGCACCTACTCCTTTCAAAAAGTTTAATTATTAATAACATTCCTGCAAAAACAATCTATTAAACTATTTTTTTATTAATTATTAAAAAAAGTTCGAAAGTCATAAGACGAAAAAACGACTTGAAATAAATTTCAAGTCGTTTTTTCATTACATTAATTGCTCGACAAATACAGTCGCAATACCTAAATAAATTAAAATACTCGTAATATCATTTAGTGTCGTAATAAAGGGACCCGATGCAACGGCAGGGTCAATTTTCAGACGATCCATTAACAATGGAATAATTGCTCCGGCTACTGTTGCCACAACAATCGAACAACAAATTGCTACGCCGACAAGCAAGCCTAAAATAAATTCATGCTTCCAGAAGAAGACGATACTGACCGCAATCACACCACAAATGACACCCATGACTAACCCCGTCAACATCTCACGTGTTACAAGCTTCCATTTACTTTCTTTCTCCGTATCACCGTTTGAAATCCCTCGGACAGCAACGGCTAGTGCCTGCGTACCACTATTCCCTGACGTCCCACCAATTAACGGGATAAATGCAGCGAGTAAAGCTACTTTTGATAACGTATCTGTAAATAAATCGACGAGATTCGCTGTAATCATTCCGAGGAACAATAAACAAACGAGCCACGGCAAACGCTTTTTAGCAGCCGTAAAAGGACTCGTATCAAATGTTTCCATATCAGAGACACCGGCAAATTTTGAGTAATCTTCTTCGGCTTCTTCATCAATGACGTCGATAATATCATCGACTGTAATAATCCCTAACATTTCATTACGTGAATTCGTAACAGGAAGTGCTACGAAGTTATAATCACGCATGACTTGTGCAACGTCTTCTTGGTCGTCTGTCACGAGAACACTCACGACACGTTCATTGCGAATATCACGAATGAGCGTATCTTCTCCAGCGATAATTAAATCTCTCAATGACAAAACACCCGTCAGACGGTTTTGGTCATCTACTACAAAAATATAATAAATCGTTTCTGCTTCTTGTGCTTCATTTCGAAGAATAGTCATTGCAGAACGAACATTTGAATTTTCAGCAACCGCCACATACTCGGTCGTCATAATCGAACCAGCTGTATCTTGTTCATAGTGAAGTAATTCACGAATATCTTGTGCTGCTTCCTCATCCATAATTTTTAAAAAATGGCTCGTTTGATCTTGGTCCAGTTCGTTTAAAACGTCGACCGCATCATCGGTATACATTTCACCGAGCATTTCAGCTGCATAAGATGCTTCCATTTCTTCAATAAAAATAGGATATTCTTCATCATCTAACTCAATTGCCTCAAAAATCGTTGCAAGTTCTTTCGGAGATAAATATTGGTAGATGATTTGACGTATATCAGGGTCCACCTTCTCATAAAATTGTCCTTGATCATAGGGATGTAAATCTAAGAATTGGTCTCGGAAAGCAACAATGTCACCTTGTTGTAAAAGTGCGATTAATTGTTCTTCTTGAAATTGTGCTTCCATGCGATCTTTTAATTCTTCTGCCATATTATCCCCTCCTTTCAATCGATTCATTTGAACAAAGTTCATACTACCATTTTCCACAACTATATTAAACCTTAATTCTACTATTCGCTCGAATTGGCATACATCTTATCCATTCACTTACGAAAAAAGATGCTACATTCACCGTTTGACTATCTTCCTACTATTCTTTTAAAAACACTCCCTTTTGAAAATCATATCTATTAATTCAAATGAGCATATTATACGTATTAAATAAAAAGAACTTTCCTAAGATGACACTTATATAAATGAATAATAAAAATAAAGCTAGGCAACTTTTATACTCCGTTTTAGCCGAAGCTTTTCGCAAGGACGCGAAAAAAATGGATATTCCGCTCGCGCTCTTCCCGTAGAAGTCGCGGCTGTCACTCCGAATATACTTCTATTAAAAATCCCTTATAGAAAAAAATAATTTTTGTTGAAATTTAAGTATGCTACTACGAAACCTTAAACGAAATAAGCTTCATACTCATGACAACAAACGTAAGAAAATACACAACGGGAATAGCCATTCCTCATTTGCGCATAAAAATAAAGAAGGAGATGCCCTATTGGAACTGCCCCACGAAAGTGAGACAGTGAAAAAGATGCTTCTTTTAAGCAGAATGTGACGACCGCTTTCCTGGGGCATGGCATTGATAAAGTTGCCTGTCATTTTTAATCCCACATACGTTCATCATTTCTTTCACTGGCACTTGTGCCAACTTCCTCTTCATCACTTTCATTTTTGTTTCGTATGAATATTTTTTTCCTATCAAAAAACACCTCCAAAGATTTGATCCCTTTGAAAGTGTCTTTTCCTTTTTATGTTGTCTCAAATTTTTAGGTCAGTTTTATTACCGTAGCAATTGTTGCATATCGTCTGGTAACGCACTTTCCCATTGAATCGTATGTTGTGTCAGAGGGTGCGTCAACTGCATATATACGCAATGGAGCGCAGAACGTTCAATTCCTGTTAATCGTCCATCATAAAGCGTATCTCCGACTAACGGATGCCCTAAATGTGCCATATGCACACGAATTTGATGTGTACGTCCTGTATGAAGGAATAAACGAACGTGCGTCATCGGTTCCCCTTCATACGTAAAGCGACGTAGCACTTTATAATCCGTATGTGCAAATTGCCCTTCTGGACAAATCACACGTTCAATAATACTCGTATCGTGACGACCGATTGGTGCAATAATCGACCCTTCATCTAAAGAAACATGTCCGTGCACAATCGCTTCATACTGACGTGAGATGTCGTGACGCTTTTGTTGCTCACACAATACGTGATGGACGTGACGATGCTTGGCAATACACATTAAACCCGACGTATTACGATCCAAACGATTCACGACGTGTACCGTTGAAGGAATATGATTTTTTTGGAAATAGCCCGCAACGATTGCCGCGACATTCGTATCTAAATGATTATGAGACGGAATCGTCGCTTGGTACGGTTGTTTGTTTAAAATTAAAATTTCCGCATCTTCATAAACGATGTCTAACGGACCGTCTACCGGCACGAGTCCATCGCTCACTTCTTCACGTGGGAATTTCACCGTGATGACATCGCCTACTTCTAATACGTAACGAACGGTTTGTTCTTGCCCGTTCACCGTAATCTCACCGCCACGAAATTTAATCGCCGTTAATGCTTTTTTCGAAATGCCATAACTTTGTAATGCGCTGCGTAGCATAATTGCTGCAGTCGCTGTAAATGTAATTGTATACCGATTATCCATGTTTAATCTCTTAAATCACTATCAATAAATGAATCGTGAACACGTTGCCAAAATGGGAAAGCTTTGAATCGTGCAAAACGAACTTTTTCTTTCGCTACACGATATTCAATCGATTTCACATTTTTATGAAGGAGTTGTACGTGGTCAACCGTCACCATAAAGTCATCTGCTTGTACAGGTTTCAGTAAGCAATGATGATGAGATGGTAAAACGAGTGACGAACCGACCGTACGGAATACGCGGTTGTTAATCGATGCCATTTCCGTAATTTGTAGCGCTTCTAATGAAGGATGTAAAATCGCTCCACCGAGTGCTTTATTGTAAGCCGTACTACCCGACGGTGTTGAGACACATAAGCCGTCTCCACGGAATCGTTCGAAACGACGTCCATTTAACATGACATCCATAACGAGCGTGACTTCCGATGACTTCACTGTCGATTCATTTAATGCTAAATAGGTGAAACTTTCTTCAGAATCTTGATAATTAATCGTTACTTCTAATAAAGGATATTCAATGACGCGGAATTCTCCTTTTGCGATTGAAATGACTAGTTTTTCAATTTCACTCGGCTTCCAATCCGCATAAAAACCGAGGTGACCTGTATGAATGCCGACAAACGCAACTTCCGACAACATATGCGTATAGCGGTGGAACGCATGTAGCAGCGTGCCATCTCCTCCAATAGATAAAACGATATCTGGTTTCTCCTCATCGACTTCCATGCCGAAGTCGGTTAAATAACTGATCGCTCTTTCCATTAATTCATTTGATTGTGGATCATTACGTGATTGTACGGCGAACTTCATACATTTTCCCCCTTTTCATTCGAATCATTTTCTCTCACGACTGGTTCAGAAGCTTCTTTATACTCTGTAAAGTAAGCTTGTGCTTCGTGAATTTCATCTCGTATAAGTGACATTTCCCCATCAAGTCGGAAAGCCGCTTCAGCAGCGCTTTGCAGTCTTTCTGAAATTTCCGATGGGAAGTCCCCTTTATATTTGTAGTTGAGTGAATGTTCAATCGATGCCCAAAAATTCATCGCTAACGTCCGAATTTGGATTTCTGCTAATATCGTCATTTCGCCATGAATCGTTGCTACAGGATATTCTACAACAACGTGATAAGAGCGATACCCACTCGGTTTTGCATTCGTTATATAATCTTTCTCTTCTACAATTTTTAAATCGTGGCGTTGGCGCAATAAGTTCAGTACGGTCGGAATATCGTCCACGAACTGACACATAACACGCACGCCGGCAATATCTTGCAGCTCATGTGCTAAACGTTCAGATGGTTCAAACACTAACCCTTTTGAAAGTGTTTTGTCATAAATACTCGCCAGCGGTTTCACACGCCCTGTAACAAACTCAATTGGAGATGTTTCATTGTTACGTTGAAACTGTGTACGAATACCTTTTAACTTAATTTTCAACTCATCTACGGCTTGTTTATAGGGCTGTAAAAATCGATCCCATTGTCCCATGACAAGTCCCCCTAATTCTTAGGCCTCGCTTAAAATGCTTGTGAAGGCTTGCTCAACAGCTTGTGAAAAAGCTTCACCATAATTCGAGTTACCTTCTATATTGTAAATTAATCCTTCTAATTCATCACGGAAATTGTGAAGAACGGCTTGCTGTTCGCCCCAACGAAGCACTGGATCTTCTGATGCAATTACCTCAACGAGTTGTGGCCACACATCTTGCTCAAAAAATACGTAGCTATAATTTTCACCATTATCCATTAAATAAATGAATGTCATATTATCTGAATCCGTAATAATTTGCCCAGCTGGTACGAAACGCCCCTCTGGTAAAGTAGTCAATTGAAACTGTACGACCGCATTTGTCGTTTGTTCATAAGATGCTTTAAATAAGTTACGCAATGCCAATCTTCCCTTCCATGAATATACTACTCCATTTTATCATATTCTGTTCTTTTTTTTCACAACAAACCGACGCTTTCCCCATTTTCCAACAGAGAAAAAAACGTATAATGAAATTCAAATGAAAGGATGCGTTCTCATGTCAAAACAACTAGAAATTGAATTTAAAAATATGCTTACAAAAGAAGAGTTTCAAACGCTAACGAAAGCGTTCAACGTCAATGAAGAGGCATTTCACACACAAAAAAATCATTATTTTGATACAGCGGACTTTTCCCTTCGTGATGCGAAAAGTGGTTTACGCATACGCGAAGTTGCCGACCGCTTCGAATGTACATTAAAAGAACCAGCCGCAGGAATTGGTTTGACCGAGACGACTGATTTACTACAAGCTGACCACGTACAAGCCGTTTTAGCTGGGAATGAAACGCTTCATGCCGAAGAAGTACACGAACGCCTGCAGTTTTTAAACGTTTCTGAAGAAAAATTACAATTACTCGGTACACTTTCAACGACTCGTGCCGAAATAAACTATAAAGACGGTTTACTCGTTTTCGATCATTCGCAATATGCGAATACCGAAGACTTCGAGTTAGAATACGAAGTACGTAACGAGCAAACTGGACGTATCATTTTCGAACAATTACTCCAACAGTTCCATATTCCGGTACGACAAGCCGATAAAAAAGTCGCTCGCTTCGTCAAAGCCGTTCAAAAACAGAAAGGAGAATAAATCCGTGGACGTTTCATCATTAGCTGCCCTCGCACAAGTGCAAGCGCTTAATACGACAACTGCAAGTGATTCATCATCACTTACTTCTTCTACTGATTTTTCTAATTTATTATCACAATCTTTAACGAACAATACCGCCTACAACAATTCATCTACACTCGGATTAATGGCTGGTCTTTCAGCGAATCAATCAAGCAATAATGCTTCGATGACACAAGCTTTCACACAGCTATTGTCTGCAGCTAATACGTTTGCCGCAACCGCTCAACAATCCGGCATCGATTTGTCCGCCGTTGCGAATCTTTTAGGTGCGAGTACGAGCTTATATAACGGCTCAACTTCTGCTTATACACCTGCATCGGTGCAATCTACGTACGCGACGACACAAAGCCAGCCTGCGATTACACAAACTGCCGCATCGACTGCAACTACAAAAGCAACTGCGAGTGATTCTATCGCTTCAACTTCCACCGGGAAAGCAACGCAATACGATGCGATTATAAAAAAAGCATCTGTTCTTTATAGCATCCCTGAAAAAATGATTAAAGCTGTCATTCAACAAGAATCTGGCTTCAATACGAATGCGACGAGCAGTACTGGCGCTAAAGGATTAATGCAATTAATGCCGAGTACCGCAAAATACTTAGGTGTGAACGACTCTACAAATGCCGAACAAAACATTATGGCAGGGACGAAATATTTACGCCAAATGCTAGATAAATTCGGTAGTTACGATTTAATGCTCGCTGGATACAACGCTGGCCCTGGAAATGTTTCTAAATACGGCGGGGTTCCTCCATTTAAAGAAACGCAAAACTACGTTTCAAAAATTATGGCAAACTACAATGCTTAAATACGCTTCTTCCGAAACACGCCTGCAAATTGCACGCGTGTTTTTTTATTATAAAACCGTCATATGCTGCAAAAAAAGGACGCCGATCCGATAAAAAATAACTACGCACGTTTCTTATTTTCAAAAATCCTTTTCAAAAAACCCTTTTTAGTTGCATCTTTCTTTAAAAACAACGATGATAACTTTTAGATTATCAATATTTAGGAGATTTTAATGCCTAAAAAGACGACCCGATACCATTTGTTTGAGAAATTACTAGGCTGTTGCTAAAATAGAGTTACAGCTAAAGCAAAGGAGCATATTACGATGACTCAAAAACCGATTATTCCATTTGAGGAAATTGGTGCCGAAAAACTTTCGGATTTAATCGATTCTTTTTATTCGAAAGTAGCGAAGAATCCAAAGCTAAAGCCTATTTTTCCAGATGATTTAACAGAAACAGCCCGCAAGCAAAAACAATTCCAAACACAATATTTAGGCGGGCCTGATTTATATACACAAGAACATGGACATCCGATGTTACGCGCTAGACATATGGGATTTGCCGTTACACCCGAACGCGCACAGGCATGGTTAGAATGCATGTACGAAGCAATGGACGAAGTTGGTCTAGAAGGTAAATTTAGAGAAGTTTTTTACAAACGTCTCGTTTTAACAGCACACCATATGATTAATGCCGAGGATCCAAACGAGGAGGTATAACAGTGGCAAATGTACAATTTGTGACCGAGCAAGTAGCACCCTCAACTACTTCCTTCAGCAAACCAATTGAACTTTATGTATTTGTGGACTTACTACATCCGGACAGCTGGCATTTGCAGACGATTATCCGTCGCCTACAAATCAGCTACGGACATTATTTTACGATTCGATATATTTTAAGTACGGAGCTTTCTTCTTTAAATGTCGCTTGCCAAAAAAGAAACGGTTGTCCTGTCGGAGATGATTTTACAGACGTCTCTCATCCTGTACTTCCTTCAGTCGCTGTCAAAGCAGCTGAACTACAAGGTAAAAAAGCAGGCTCTCGCTTTTTACGCAAACTGCAAGAATATGTCCTAATGGACGAAAAAGACGTTTGCCTAAGTTCTACACTTAATGAAATCGCTGAACATTGTCGTTTAGACATGGTGGAATTCCATTCGGATTTCCGTTCAATGGAAGCGTCTCGTGCGTTCCAAAATGATCTATGTGTTACTCGTGAAATGGAAGTAAATGAAGTACCAAGTCTCGTATTTTTCAATGAAAATATAGAAGATGAAGGCTTAAAAGTTTCTGGCGCATACAGTTTCGACGTATACGAACATATTTTACAAGAAATGCTCGATGACACATTAATTGCACAAGACCCTCCTACCCTTGAAGATTTATTCCGTCGTTATGAAACATTGTCTACGAAAGAGGTCGCTGAGATTTACGAAATTCCGGAGAAACTTGCGGAACGTGAATTAAAAAAACGAATGCTACAACAAAAAGTGGCACGCCTCGTTTGTCAGCGTACGTCTTTATGGCAAATTAAATAGATGCATGAAAACCCGCCTGTACGTATAGGATGCGTACAGGCGGGTTTATTTATTCATCAAATGATTCCCTTCGAGATGCAATCATTTAAAACTGAAAAAAAGGCAAAAAAAAGACTCCGTTGGGGAAACGGAGTTTTTTTGATGTAACGAGTTACATCAATTTTTTATTAAAATTAAAATGAGTATCCTCTACGGGAGTTACTCACTTTCACAAAGGGGATGGGAGAAATGTTCACGTTCAAACAAAGGGGTGTATGTTTGTTGTGATTTATTTCACGAGTATTACTTTATCATCGAAATGTTGTTATAGCAACGTTTTTAACTTAAGTTCACAAATAAGACATAATGAAATCGTTTACATTACACACACGATTCTTTCTCATTACTATGAGGAATCAAAACGTAAATTAAACGTTCGCCATTTTTTCTTTAATTTGTCAATATGTTAATTTTCACAATTTTTAATTTGATCATTTGAATGAATATATTTAAACATTGCAACAATAAGTTTACACGATGTGTTGCTATGGCCATGTTTCTAAAAAAGAAAAAGCAGTCCGAAACCACTTTGTGATTTCAGACTGCTTTCTAAAATGCTTGTTAATTATTTCGTTAACAATGTTTCTAATTCAGCAAGACGTTCTTCAAATAAATCAAACGCTTCTTGAATTGGTTGAGCTGATTCCATATCAACACCTGCACCACGTAAAATGTTAATTGGCGTATCGGAAGAACCTGCTTTTAAGAAGTTATTAATATAACGTTCTACCGCTACATCGCCTTCTTGTAAAATTTGTTTACTTAATGCGATTGCTGCCGATTTACCTGTTGCATATTGGTATACGTAATAATTGTAGTAGAAATGTGGAATACGAGCCCATTCACGACCGATTTCTTCGTCAACGATCATATCTTCACCGAAGTAGCGTTTATTTAGTTCATGATAAGCAGTTGTCATCGTTTCAGCTGTTAATGCTTCACCGCGATTGTCCATTTCATGAATTAAATATTCGAATTCTGCGAACATCGTTTGACGTACAATCGTGCTACGAACGCCTTCTAACCAATGGTTTAATACGTAAATACGTAATTTTTCATCTTTAACCGTTTTCAGTAAGTATTCAGTTAGTAACTCTTCGTTACAAGTTGACGCTACTTCCGCCACGAAAATTGAATAGTCGCCGTATACGAACGGTTGATTTTTACGTGTGAAGTAACTGTGCACACTATGACCAAATTCATGTACGAGTGTAAATAAATTGTCTAAGTTTTTTTGCCAGTTCATTAAAATGTATGGGTTCGTACCGTATGTGCCTGAAGAATAAGCACCGCTACGTTTCCCTTTGTTTTCAACGACGTCGACCCAACGATTTTCTAATGCTTCATTTAAAATCGCCGTATATTCTTCACCCATTATAGACAATGCATCAACCATCATTTTAGCTGCTTCATCATATTCAAGTTCAAACTTCGCTTCTTTTACAAGTGGTGTGTAAATATCCCACATATGTAGTTCATCGACACCTAACACTTTTTTACGAAGGCTAATGTATTTATGCATGAGTGGTAAATTATGATGAACCGTATCTAATAATTGATCATATACTTTTTCAGGAATTTGGTTGTTGCTAAGTGCGGCATGGCGTGCTGAATCGTATTGACGAATACGTGCAGACACATTATGTTTTTTCACATTCCCTGTTAATGTCGTCGCAAATGTATTTAAAAATTGACCGTACGTTTCATACATCGCATGGAAAGCACGCTCACGTGTAGCACGATCTGCACTTTCTAAAAAGTGTGTATAGTTGCCGTGCGTTAATTGAACGTCTTCCCCATTTTCATCTTTAACGGTTGGGAATTGTAAGTCCGCATTGTTCAGCATACCGAATGTATTAGAAGACGCATTCGTTACTTCGCCCATTTGTGCAAGTAGTGCTTCTTGTTCTGCTGGTAATACGTGCGGACGTTGTACTTTCAATTCGTCTAACTCTATTTTGTATAAACGTAACGCTTCGTTTTCATTTAAGTAACCGTCGACAGTCGCTTCGTCCAACGCTAAAATTTCAGGCGTTAAGAAAGAAATGCTCGTAGATGCTTTCGCTAACAATGTTTTAGCACGGCTATCCATTGCTTGGTAAAAGCTATTCGTCGTATCTTGGTCGTAACGCATATGAGAATATGCATATAGGCGGCTAAGGCGAGAGTAAAGTTCGTCTCTATATTTCAACGCTGCTAACATCGCTTCAGCACCATCTTGTAACGTTCCTTGATAGTTGCTTGCTTTTTCACTTAATGCTTCTACATTTTCGTATTCAGCATCCCATGCTGCATCCGTCGCAAAAATATCTTCAAGACGCCACGTTTTTTCAACGGGAACCTCATCACGTGTAGGAATTTTTTTCGTTTCTGTTGCCATAATCAAAATCCTCCTATATTTCGCATTACTAAATAAATTTAGTTACAACTATTTTCTCAATTTTCATATCGAATTGCAACAAATTGACTGTATAAATAATCAATTTGTTTCTGCCCATTTTCAAGCATTTCGACTAAATATCGGTCGTAAGCTAGTAGTTGTTCCTCCTCCACATCAAAATGCTCCGAACGTTGAAATGAAGCGATTCCGTCGGGAAAATAATTCGCATAATAAACGAGCTGCCAATCCGCACAAAATAGGGACTGCATCCCGTAGTTCGTCGGGACACCGATATGTTCGGACAATTCATCGAGCGATATTTTTTGTTCATATAAATAGCGTACGAGCGGCTCTTGTAATCCTCTTTTATACCGAATCGTTTGATGCAATTTTCGATGGCGTATTTGCTGCCACAAAACGAATAATTCTTCAAACTGTTGCTTCGTTATAGGCTTCACCCGATGAAACGGAAAATGTTGTTTTTGCAATGATAAATGAGTCACCTTTCCAATCCAAATCGTTTTCGTCACCATAATTAAATCCGTCACATATTGAAACGTTTGGCGATCCGGATCATAGGTCATGAGTTCGTGCTGCTTCATATATTTTTGCATCGCTGGTACGAGTGTAATTGTTTGAATACCCTCTTTATCTAACTTTCTATACGGAATCCAAATCGGCACAATATTCATAGATGCATACCCTCGATTCCGTTGTTGAAAAGCATCTAATGATAATGGGCTACATTGAAACTCAATCGCATACGGTGCAATAAATACGTCTGGACGTTGTTGAATCGTCGGAATATATTGCTCTAATTGCGCATTCGCAAAACGTTTCAACAACGTATGTAGCTGTTTTTTGCCAGCTAAATGTATAGCACTCTCCCCTTCCGAAAAATGAGCGATACAGCGCTCACTTTGTTTATGAGCAAAATGGGGTGTCATCGTTTCTCCAATTTTCAACGTTACTGGGCGTCGACATGCAGGACAGAAAAAACGACGCTGCTTCCTTATTTGTTTCAAGCTTTCCCTACTTTGAACACCTTCTAAAAAAACGAGCTTATGCCGTTCACTCAACGCAACTAACATGTCTCTCACCTCTTTTCTCTAGCATAAAAAAGAGATACTTCTTATACAAGAGTCATCGACATCATAAAAAAATGAACAAAAAAAGACTACATTTTCATGTAATCTTCTTCCTTTTAGTATGTGTGATGCAAATGCTTTAAAAATAAAGACGCATCGTATGGAATACATCTTTTTCAATGATTTGATTGCCGTATTCTTGAAGTACGTGAATCGTCGTATTTGATTTTGTTAAACACTCTAACGCAATGCTCACAATATCGAAGCGATCGTTTACATCCATTTGTTCATCAAAATGCATATATAAGAAGTATTTTTGATCTCGTTCAAATAAAGCTGTTTGGACGTCTGCATCGATTGGCATACGCTCAGCAGTATGAATAATCTCATCAATATCTTTTCCTTCAAACACAAATTCAAATTGCTCAATGCCATATTCGTCTTCTTCAAGTGGTGTCAAATCTTTCCCCGACATTTGATCTAAATCAAAAATACCTGGTAATCCAACTGGTAATCCATTTTTTCCGAAAGGCAAGTCCGTTTCCTCAAGATCATCTGGTAACTTAGCCGTCGTGATCGTTAATTCTAGGCCTGATTCTTTACTAACGACTTGAATCCAGAGTGGACCGTCTGAATCGACGTCATAACCATTTCCAGACTCCTCTAATTCATCCATCATAACCCAAAAAAGTTCTTCCCCTTTTTCGCGGTTATACCAGATTTCATCTTTCGTAAATCCACGTTCTTCAATATCCACATACGATAAGAAAAGCATGAGTGTATTTTCGTTAATACGTTTAAAGTCCATCATTCACAACTCCTTTCGGCTGTCCGATGTTTGAAATAGTTCAAACAATACAGTTAATTCTATTGTAATAGCTTTCAGACAAAAAAGGAAAGGATATGTTTTAGAGAGCAATAAAAAAAGCAACACGAAGCTTAATCGGCTCGCATTGCTTTTGAATAGGCTTTAATTCACCATTTTTTGTGCTTCTTGTAATTGATAGGCACGTACTTTACGTGGTAAGAAGCGACGAATTTCGTCTTCGTTGTATCCTACTTGTAAACGTTTTTCATCTAAAATAATCGGACGACGTAATAGTCCTGGATTTTCTTGAATTAATTCATACAATTGATTTAAAGGTAATGTTTCTAAATCAACATTTAGTTTTTGGAAAATTTTTGAACGTGTTGAAATAATTTCGTCGGTACCATCTTCCGTCATGCGTAAAATTTCTTTAATTTCACTAATGCTAAGAGGTTCTGCAAAAATATTGCGTTCTGTATATGGAATTTCATGCTCTTCTAACCAGGCTTTTGCTTTACGACAAGAAGTACAACTTGGTGATGTAAATAATGTTACCATCATCTTCAAACACATCCTTTCAAAATGTGTAACCGTATTATAAAATTAGAATAACTCTAATTAAGAGGTCTAACGTCATTATACAACAACTTATTTACTTTGAATATAGGATAATGAAAATATTTTTATTTTCTTCTATATTAGTCGAGTATTTAATGAATGGGTTCTTAATCTTCGCCACTTTGTTGGCTACACATAAACTGTTCCCCTTTCACTATGACATTAAACCTATTTTTTAATATTCGTCATTCTCAATTAGATAGCCTCTAATGAAAAAATAAGGCTTTTTTTGACTAGCTTTACTGCATCATTCTAATATACATCTTTTATCATACAGAACATGTATTTAAATGGAATCGGTCAAAATACGGAAGTTGTTTTTTTAAATGGTCTGTATTATACTGTTATCAATTAGTGCATGCAAAACATGCCATATGATTAAAGATGAAGACGAAGAGTAGTATATAAAGTTTCTATGTAAAGAGAGTCTGTGGTTGGTGAAAACAGAACGTAGCCTTTATAGAATGGACTTCCGAGTCAACTTAGTGAAATTTTTCAGTACCTAAGTTCGTACCTCGCGTTAAGAGGGTGAGTGGTCGAGTAATCGACAAGCTTGGGTGGTACCGCGGATTTTAAACATCATTCGTCCCTATTTTTTAGGGAGCATGGTGTTTTTTATTTGAGGAGGAAAAGAACATGGCAAAACGTATTTTTTCAGGTGTACAACCAACAGGTGTTATTACATTAGGTAACTATATCGGGGCAATCAAACAATTCCCTGAGTTACAAGACCAAGGAGATGCGATTTATTGCATCGTCGACCAACATGCAATTACCATCCAACAAGATCCGAAAGAGCTTCGTTCAAACATTCGTAGCTTAGCTGCTATGTATATTGCAGTCGGAATCGATCCAGAAAAATCTATTTTATTTATCCAATCAGAAGTACCTGCACACGCACAAGCTGGCTGGATGTTACAATGCGTTTCATCAATCGGTGAACTAGAACGCATGACACAATTTAAAGATAAATCAGCAAAAGCAGCTGGTACGAACGAAACCGTTCTTGCTGCTCTATTAACGTACCCACCACTAATGGCTGGCGATATTCTTTTATACAACACAGATATCGTGCCAGTCGGTGATGACCAAAAACAACATATCGAATTAACACGTGACCTTGCAGAACGTTTCAACAAACGTTACAAAAAAACGTTCAAAATTCCAGATATTGCATTGTCTAAAGCAGGTCGTCGTATTAAGTCATTACAAGATCCAACGAAAAAAATGTCTAAATCTGATGCCAATGCAAAAGCGACAATCCGCTTGTTAGATACACCGAAACAAATCGAGAAAAAAATCAAATCTGCTGTAACTGATTCAGAAGGAATCGTACGCTACGATAAAGAAAACAAACCAGGTGTTTCCAACTTAATCGACATCGAAGCAGCATTGTCAAATAAAACGACAGAAGAAGTCGTAGCAAAATATGACGGCAAAGGATACGGCGACTTTAAAGCCGGCGTTGCAGCTGTTGTCATCGAACATTTAAAACCAATTCAAGCACGTTACAACGAATTAATTGAATCTGACGAATTAGACCGTATTTTAGACGAAGGTGCCGCCAAAGCAAATGCCATTGCGAATGCGACAATCCAACGTATGGAAGATGCTATGGGTCTAGGTCGTGGCAAACGCTCTTAATTATTTTTAACGTTCCGATATGCACTAGTATAAAAAGAGTAGTTCCTGAAAATCAGGTACTACTCTTTTTTTCTTCTATTAGATAGCAACACAAAAAGGCAACGCTGTTTTACAGAGCGCTGCCTTTTTTATTTACTATCAGATTTTACGCTTCGTATTTTTTGAATACGAGTGTTGCATTATGACCACCGAAACCGAATGAGTTACTAAGAGCATAGTTTACAGTCATTTTACGCGCTTCGTTCGGAACGTAATCTAAATCACATTCTTCCGCTTGTTCGTGTAAATTCATTGTTGGGGGTACGATGTTTTGTTGTAAAGCAAGTGCAGAGAAAATCGCTTCAATCCCACCTGCAGCACCAAGCATATGACCTGTCATTGATTTTGTTGAGCTAACTGCTAATTTTGCAGCGTGATCGCCGAATACATTGTGAATCGCTAACGTTTCAAGCATATCGTTATAATACGTACTCGTACCGTGTGCATTAATGTAGTCAATCGCTGAAGGCTCGATGTCTGCATCAGCAATCGCTTGTTGCATAGAACGAGCTGCCCCGCTACCATCTTGTGCAGGTGCTGTAATATGGTACGCATCACCTGATGCACCGTACCCAACGACTTCTGCATAAATGTTTGCGCCACGTGCAATCGCATGTTCTAATTCTTCTAATACGACAACCCCAGCACCTTCACCGATAACGAAACCGTCACGATTTTTATCGAATGGACGACTTGCAGTCGCCGGATCATCATTCGTAGATAAAGCCGTATTTGAACAGAAACCAGCTACTGCAAGTTCTGTAATTGGCGCTTCTGCACCACCTGTAATCATCGCAACTGCATCGCCACGTTCAATCACTTTGAATGCATCACCGATTGAATTTGTACCTGTTGCACAAGCCGTTACCGTACAAGAGTTAATCCCTTTAGCACCTAAGAAAATCGATACTTGACCTGCTGCCATATCCGGAATCATCATCGGTACGAAGAAAGGACTTACACGACGAGGCCCTTTTTCAAGTAAGTTACGATATTGGTTTTCAAACGTTTCCATACCACCAATACCAGAACCTAACCATACGCCGATATCGCCTGCATTCTCGTCTGTAATTTCAAGTTTCGAGTCGTCCATTGCCATTTTGGATGCTGCAATCGCATAATGTGTAAAGCGGTCCATTTTACGTGCATCTTTTTTAGAGATGTATTGTTCGATATCAAAATCTTTTACTTCCGCAGCTACTTTTGCATTGAAACGTTCCTTATCAATACGAGTTAGTGGACCAATACCTGATTGTCCTGCTAATGCTTTTTGCCAGCTTTCTTCCGCTGTATTCGCAAGCGGTGTTACCGCTCCAATTCCTGTAATTACAACACGTTTCTTTGTCATGTCCTTCCCTACTTTCAAATTATTTGCCCCAACGTAATGCGATTGCGCCCCATGTTAAGCCGCCACCGAATCCAACGAGTACGAGTACATCATCGTCTTTAATTTTACCGTTTTCTAATTCTTCTACGAGTGCATTTCCAATAGATGCCGCAGACGTATTACCGTATTTAGCAATAACTGAAGACATTTTTTCTTCCGGTAAGCCTAAGCGTTGTCGAGAGGCATCCATAATACGAATATTCGCTTGATGCGGAATAAGTAAATCTACTTGTTCTTTTTCAAGTCCGGCTTTTTCTACGACTGTCAATGCAGATTCGCCCATTTGACGTACAGCAAATTTAAACACTTCGCGTCCATTCATAACGATATGTTTGGCTTCATTTTCATATAAGTATTTGCCGCCTGCACCTTTCGCACCAAGGTCAAAAGATAAAATACCGCGACCTTCACTTACAGGTGCAACGACTGCTGCACAAGCTCCATCACCGAATAGTACAGCCGTATTACGGTCTGACCAATCTGTAATTTTCGAAAGTTTTTCAACACCGATTACGAGTACATGTTTGTACGTTTCGGCTTTAATATATTGTTGCGCTGTCACAACTCCGTACATAAATCCTGCACATGCAGCGGAAATATCCATCGCTGCTGCATTCTCTGCCCCTAATTGATCTTGCAACATGCAAGCAACAGATGGGAATGGACGGTCTGGCGTCACAGTCGCAACTAAAATCAAATCGATTTGATCAGGTGTAATCCCTGCATTTTCAATTGCTTGTTTCGCTGCACCGTATGCCATATGCGATGTATCTACATCGTCATCCGCAATGTGACGTTGTTCGATTCCCGTACGAGTACGAATCCATTCATCATTCGTATCTAAAGTTTTTTCTAAATCAAAGTTTGTTACGACACGTTCGGGTACGTAACGTCCAACGCCGATAAACCCTACATTCATAAATGTAACCACCTTTTATAATCAATTATTAGCACTTGGTACTAATTATAAATAATATTTTTTAAAAATGCAATACGCGTCCGCTGATTTACAAAAATGACCTCAATTTGTTCAAAACTAGTAGTTCATTGCAGATAAAAATTATGGTATCATTGATAAGATAGAATAGTAACTTCGAGGTGAAAACAAATCATGAAATACATTTTCCTATTCATCTGGTCAATTATTTTAGTTAGTGTATTGAACTACGTAGTTAGTGCAATCAATAACGGAAAACCTGACTGGACACAAGGCTTGATTCTTTCATTGGTATTTGCTGTATTACTGATCATTATTGATGCTGTAATTCCTAGCAAATCTCCAAAAGCAATCGGTCACGAAGAATAATTCGTTCATAAAAAAGAGGTTGGAACATTGCGTTCCAACCTCTTTTTTCATTTACTTTATGCTTCTATCGGGTTTTCCACACGTACATTTGCTACGTCCCCGTCCATATAAACGGTCATCGTAGCGCCTGGTAACGCCTCACCTTTTAACAATTCACGTGCAACGACTGTTTCAATATGACGTTGAATAAAGCGGCGTAATGGACGTGCACCGAAAGCAGGGTCTACGCCTTCTTTCGCAATCCAACTTAACACATCTTCCTCAATCGTTAACGTAATTTCTTGTGCTGCTAAACGTTTTTGTAACGATGCTAAATATTTTTCTGCAATCTTCATGAAATGAGCATCGTTTAACGAATGGAACATGACGATATCGTCTAAACGATTTAATAATTCTGGTTTGAAATGTTGTTTCAACTCAGCCATTACTAAATCTTCTGTCGCATGTTCATTTTCTTCGTTCATTTCTAATAAATAATGTGAGCCTAAATTTGACGTCATAATGACGACTGTATTCGTAAAGTTAATCGTACGACCTTGTCCGTCTGTAATACGTCCATCATCTAAAATTTGAAGAAGAATATTCGCCACGTCTGGATGTGCTTTTTCAATTTCATCAAGCAAGACGACCGCATACGGATTCCGACGAATTTGCTCCGTTAATTGACCACCTTCTTCGTAACCAATATAACCTGGAGGCGCTCCGACTAAGCGAGACACTGTATGTTTTTCCATGTATTCACTCATATCAATTCGTACGAAATGATCTTCTGAGTCGAATAATTGTTCTGCTAATGCTTTCGCTAATTCTGTTTTACCGACACCTGTTGGTCCTAAGAAAAGGAAAGAACCAATCGGTTTATTCGGATCTTGAATACCTGCTCGTGCACGCCATACAGCTTCTGTCACGAGTTTCACTGCATCGTTTTGTCCGACGACGCGTTTGTGCAATGTGTCTGCTAAGCCGAGTAATTTTTCACGTTCACTTTGCAACATTTTCGTTACAGGAACACCTGTCCAACGTGAAACAATCGTTGCGATTTCGTCAGACGTAACATCTTCACGTAATAAGCGGGTATCACTTGAATTCGCTAAGTTTTTCTCTAAGTCTTCTAATTCTTTTTGCAATTGTGGAATTTCTCCGTGACGAAGTACGGCTGCTTTATTTAAATCGTATTCAGATTCTGCTTTTTCTAACTCATTACGTTTACGATCTAACACTTCACGTTTCGCTTGAATGTCGTGTAATGCATTTTTTTCTTCATTCCATTGTGATTTCATCGTTGAAGAAGATTGTTTTAACGTTTCCAATTCTTCACGTAAATTCGCTAAGCGTTTTTGAGAAGCAGGGTCTTTTTCTTTTTTCAACGCTTGTTCTTCGATTTCAAGTTGCATTTGGCGACGTGTCACCTCGTCCAACTCTTGTGGCATCGAATCAATTTCAGTACGAATCATTGCACATGCTTCGTCAATTAAATCGATTGCTTTGTCTGGTAAAAATCGTTCGGTTAAATAACGATTAGATAATTCTGCAGCTGCAACGATCGCACGGTCATGAATTTTCACTGCATGATGCAATTCAAAACGTTCTTTCAATCCACGTAAAATCGAAATCGTATCTTCCACAGATGGTTCACGTACGAGTACTTGTTGGAAGCGACGTTCGAGCGCAGGGTCTTTTTCAATATTCATACGGTATTCGTCCAATGTTGTCGCACCGATACAATGAAGTTCGCCGCGTGCAAGCATCGGTTTCAACATATTCCCTGCATCCATCGAACCTTCTGTTTTACCAGCACCAACAATCGTATGAATTTCATCGATGAATAAAATAATGCGTCCATCTGCTTCTTTTACTTGTTTCAATACACCTTGTAAACGTTCTTCAAATTGACCACGATAACTTGCTCCTGCAATTAAAGCGCTCATATCTAACTCATAAATTTCATGATCTTTCAATCCTTCTGGTACGTCACCTTTAACGATTCGTTGTGCTAACCCTTCCACGATGGCTGTTTTACCAACACCTGGTTCTCCAATTAACACGGGATTATTTTTCGTTTTACGTGAAAGAATACGGATGACATTACGAATTTCTTCATCTCGTCCAATGACGGGATCCATCTTACCGTCTTTCACCATTTCATTTAAATTTCGACCGTATGTTTCTAACGGATTTTGTTCTTGTTCGTTATTCATTTTCATTTGCATGTATGTCCAACTCCTTTGTCGGAATATAATGATCAAACTTAGTTTGACTATCTTTGACCTTTTGATTAACTTCATTATAATCCGCTGTTTTTTAAAATTCAAATGATTTGTTTGACCATTTTTGACCTTTTTGTTTTATGCTTTATTCTACATAATTTGGCAACGAAAAGTTTCCTTCTTTTTTATTTTTATTTATCTATCTATTTCTTTACCCTATACTCGAATAAAAAAAGCAATGGATGCAACAGAAACAGATTCCTTATTAAAAAAGAGCCGCCATAATTTTACAATCAGAAACTGACCTAAAAATCTAAGATAACATAAAAAGGAAAAGACACTTTCAAAGGGATCAAATCTTTGGAAGTGTTTTTTGATGAAAAAAAATATTCATACGAAACAAAAAGGAAAGTGATGAAGATGAAATGATGAACGTATGCGGAAGTAAGAATGACAGCCAAATTTATCAATGGGTGAAGTCGTATGAAAACTGGGAGTTGCGTCGTTTACAACAACTAATCGGTAAACAAGATCGGATCGGAAAAGGAACGTTTGAAGAAAAATTAATTGAAACGTTCCATGCCATGCCTAACGTGTGAAACGTTTGATTTTGAATAACTTTTGAGAATAACAAATGACATTGTCGTTCAAACCGTTCAAGCATACATCAACTACTTTACTAATACTCGGATTTTGGCAAAGTAAAACCATCTTTCTCCAGTACAATACCGAAAAAAGATGGTTTAATAAAAATTTGACGGCGGCTCCTAGGAAAAAAGCGTCCGTCACATTTGGCTTAAAAGAAGTGTCTTTTTCACTGTCTCATTTTCGTGGGTCAGTTCCTCATGACGACTCTTTCTGTTTAACTAGTTTTTTTAATGCAGCCACGTTCCACCGTGTACTGCTCGAATACAATCTATCGTTACTTATTTAATTTTATTAAATTTCTTTCGGCGTAATTCTAGCACGATATCACATTCATTCGCAATGTCACGTTCATGTGTAATGACGATGACACATTTCCCTTGCTCATGTGCTAACTCTGCAAATAATTTAATCATTTCTTTTGAGTTATGTTCATCTAGATTACCTGTAGGTTCATCGGCGACAACTAGTTTGGCATCACAGCACATCGCTCGTACAATCGCGACACGCTGCTGTTAATGAAGCACTTTGAATCGTTAACCCAGCTAGAATAAAAACTAAAATTGCTGAGAACACAAACGTTAATAATAACGTTCTTCCTTTTTTCGCTTTCGTACTATGAAAAGCACGTTTTAAAAAGTTCATATTCGTTCCTCTTATAATTAAAAAAATGAAACACATTTGAGCTCATTTCGTATGTGCTGTTGTTTACATTTGTTAGTATAGGAGTCGAATGTATCAGGAATGTGTCAGACCCTTTTTTATTTTATTTTCGCAAAAAAATCAGAGCTTTATAGTAGCTCTGATTCATCGTTTAAGTAAAATGATGTTTGTTCTTGTAATCCCGCTTCTTCTACGAGATGCCTCATAAGCTTCGCTGCCGGCATTACACGTATTTGCCTAAAGTTCTCCCCTGCCCACATCGCCGCTAAGTCTGCACGACCGAGTGCATTCGCACGTTTACGAAAAGCAGATGTGACGTAATGCATTTCTGGATACGCTTTTGGCGCCACATAATACCGGTCCATAAAATCATTTCGTAACCCTCTCGCATACCTTCCCGTATACGCACGTGTAAATGTCGTTTCTTTCATCGTGCCATTCAATAAAGAGTGAATATGTAATGGCGTCGTACCACTTTCCGGGCAACAAAGGAAAGCCGTTCCGAGTTGTACAGCTTTTGCACCTGCGCGTAACACTTTTTGAATATGGCGTCCATTCATAATACCACCCGCCGCAATAATCGGTATGTCTATATGCGCACGAATACATTTGACGAGCGGAATGAGTGGTAGTCCTTGGCGTGGATTTTCATCATTAAAAGAAGCGCGATGTCCACCCGCTTCCGTGCCTTGTGCGCATACGGCATCCATACCTAAATCTTTTGCTATTTGTGCTTCTTCTATAGAAGTAACGGTTAAAATCGTTTGAATTCCCGCTGCTTTCATTCGACGGACGACTGCCTGACTCGGCGCATTAAACGTAAAACTCACGAATGGTACTTTCTCTTGAATGACGAGCTCTACTTTTTCTTGCCATCGGTCTTCCGAATACGCATACTTCCCGAGGGGCGCATTAATTAAATCACTTTCACGTCGCATCCGATTGCAATACGCTGCAATAGTTGGCGTCATTTCATTCGGTTCATTCGGGACGAATAAGTTCACGCCAAATTGTTGTGTACCGAGCGCTCGAACCGAATAGATTTCTTCACGTAATGTCGCTTTCTCTTTGTATCCCCCTGCTAAAAAGCCAAGCCCCCCAGCTTGTCCGACTGCATGTACAAGTGCGGGTGTCGCATTTCCACCAGCCATTGGTGCTTGAACGATTGGATATTTCATCCTCGTTCCCCCTTTGTTTGCATCATTTTCTTTCATTATAATTTGATTTATAAAAAAAGAAAACTGTCCTACAAACAGTATACTTGTAGGACAGTTCTCTTTTTATTTTTAGCGTACGCCTAAAGCCATTTTTGCATAACGTGTCATATGATCTTTAGACCAAGGTGGATTCCATACGATGTTAACATCTACGTCCTTCACTTCCGGAAGATCAAATAACGCTGTACGAATTTGATCGACGATGACTGGGCCTAATGGACAACCCATAGATGTTAGTGTCATTGTAATCATTGCCACACCTTCATCGTTCATATCTATTTCATATACAAGACCTAAGTTAACAATATCAATTCCTAACTCTGGATCAATAACGTTTTCTAAAGCGCCTAAAATACTATCTTTCATATCTGTATCAATTGCCATGAGAAGTTTCTCCTCTCTTTATAGTAGTTACTCTTATCATACAATTAACGCAAATGGTCTGCAAGCCATGCGGTTCCAGCAAGCATACCTGCACGGTTGACCTTATGTCCATCATGTTTCGCAACATCAAATTGTAAACGTTCTGGAACGTCTGCATATAACGGTTTAATTTTTTGTTCATACACTGGATACGTCAATCCAAATGGGACGGTTTTATCCAATTTGCCATGCCAGAAATAAACCGGACGAAGATTTAGCTTTTCCGGTTCTTCGCTTAGGTCAAAATAACGTAACGTGGCCATTAACTTTTGTTGGTCCTCATCAGACAGCGGTACATCGAATCCTTGTTCTTTCATTTGTGCAAGTTGGCCTTCTGCTAATCGTATGTAAGAAGGCGTACCCATATATACTGCTGCTGTTTCGATAAAATCGTACACTTTCAAACAACCGAGTGTCGTAATGCCGCCCATTGATGTACCAGCTAAGCCAAAGCGACCGGTGAATCCGCGCTCACTTAGCGCTTCATATATTTTTTTCACTTCTTGAATGTTCGTTAACACGACTTCCCAAAAACGTGCGCTTAATTCAACAACGCTTAAATTTTGACCGCGTTCTCCATGAAGCATCGCATCTGGTAATAAGACGCGAACTCCTTGTTGTACGAGGTTGTACGCATAATGTAAATTATGTTCCTTCGCACTTTCAAATCCGTGAATAAATAACACAATCGGTGTATCCGGTGTCGCTTTTTCCTCATCAAAGACGTGTAATAAAGGAATATCTCCCCATGTTTCGTTCACTACTTTCATATCATTACTCACTCCTATCTTTCTCTATCGTAACAAAAACGGAAATTCATGACAAAGTTTTGACGTACGTATTTAAAAAAAGGTAAACTGAGGATGGAGCATTATGACAGAAAGGGGGCCATACGATTGACCCTCATTTGATTGTGTTAGATTTAGATGGTACTCTATTAACCGACACAAAAGAGATTTCACCTTATACAAAACGTGTTTTATTTGAAGCGAAACGACAAGGACATCAAGTAATGATTGCGACAGGACGACCATTTCGTGCCAGTCACCCTTATTATGAAGAGCTTCAATTGACGACGCCGATTGTTAATTTCAACGGTGCTTTCGTACATGACCCAAGGAAATCTTCTTTTCAACCACAACATACGACAATCCAACTAGATACCGTACACGACATCGTCCAATCTCTTGCGCCGTACGATTTACGCAACGTACTCGCTGAAGTAAAAGACGATGTTTATATTCAACAATATGACGAATCGTTACTCGATATTTTTAACATAGGTAGTCCAAATGGAATGCTGGGGGAACCCATGGCATATTATCGAGATGGTGCATCATGGCATTCATAAAGCAAAAGGGCTTTCTTATGTCGTGAAACATTTAGACATTCCACGTGAACGGATCATTGCTTTCGGTGACGAAAACAACGATTTAGAAATGATTGATTATGCAGGAATTGGTGTCGCTATGGGCAATGCCATTTCCCCATTAAAAAACATCGCAAATGACATGACAACGAGCAATAATAAAGATGGCATCGCCACTCTTTTAATGGATCGTTTACATTTGAATTTATAGGAGGCTACACAAATGAAAATTTTTGCAGACAGTGCTTCTGATTTATCAAAAGCATATTACGAAGAACATGACGTGCATTTATTCCCTTTACGCGTCGAAATTAACGGAGAAAACTTTGACGACGTTGTTGGAATTGAACCAATCGAAATTTACAACAACATTCGTAACGACGTATTCCCAAAAACATCTCAAGTTTCCCCTGAAGCGTTTATTGAAGCGTTCACAGAACTTGCAAAATCAGGTGAACAAGGGTTATACATCGCCTTCTCTTCTAATTTATCCGGTACGTACTCAACAGCTGTTATGATGCGTGAACAAGTAAAAGAAGATTATCCTGAACTACAACTTGAAATTATCGATACGAAATGTGCTTCACTTGGCGAAGGGTTAGTCGTAGAAGAAGCCGTTCGTTTACGCGATGAAAAGTACACATTTGATGAAGTCGTAAAACGGACGAAATTCCGTGCAGAACATGCCGAACATTTATTCACAGTTGAAAACTTAGACTTTTTAGCAAAAGGTGGCCGCGTTTCAAAAGGTGCTGCCTTCATCGGTGGTCTTTTAAACATTAAACCACTTATGCATATGGAAGATGGTAAACTCGTCCCAATCGAAAAATTACGTGGACGCAAAAAAGTGTTCAAACGGATTATCGAAGTCATGGCTGAACGTGGTGAAGATTTATCGAACCAAGTAATTGGTATTTCTCACGGTGACGACATTGATGCAGCGAATGAAATGAAACGTATGATTGTCGAAGCTTTCCAACCGAAAGCCGTTCAAATCGAAATCGTCGGCTCTACGATTGCTTGTCATACAGGCCCTGGCGTTATTGCTGTCTTCTTCGAAAATAAACGTTACGAAGATTAATCATAAAAAAAACTGGGACATACTGTCTCATAACGTACATAAAAATGACGCTGTCGATCGGCAGCGTCATTTTTATTATTCATTGATAGTTTGGACTCGACTTTTCTAGGTAACCGCACGAGCGAAAAGCGTCGCCAAAATGAAAAACAATACGCGTACGCATATGAAAAAAGGGGCGTCATGATTTCAACATCATGACGCCCCTTTCTATTTGGCTAGTTTTTTGTCCCAGCCTCTTTTTTCATTTCGTGGCTCGTCTAATCACGCCTACTTATACCGTTCTTATCTTAAGAAAGTAAGAACGCCCATTGGTAAGTAGCTACCTAATAAGAATGTAATAACGAAAGCGATAAGGAAACCGATGAAGAAGCCTTTAGCGTTTTTACCTTTTTGACTTTTCACTAATGCCATTTCCATCATTGCGATTGTTACGACACCCATTAAGAATTTAATACCGTACAACATATCATCGATGCTATGACCATTTAAGAATAATAACAGACCAGAGAAGATAATAATTAAATAGAATACGCGTAAAATCATATGTACAATTTTACGTCCCTTTGTAGCTGGGCTCATGAAATAAGCTACGAAAAATAAAATAACCCCTACTGCCCATGCTGTAATGTGCAAGTGCGTACCTGTTGATAATGCGTCCATCATTGGTGATGTCCCCCTCAAAAATAAATTGTTACTGTATTTATCCTATCAAACTAGTAGAAACTAAACAACTTAAAGACCCCCGTTACTCCTCGGAGCAACGGGGGTCTTGCAATAATTTGGACAAATATTACTCGAAGCGGTTCACGAGTGTACCGATGCCTTCGATCGATACTTTAACTGTATCACCTGCTTTTAAAAATGTAGGTGGTGTCATTGCCTTCCCTACGCCAGCTGGTGTTCCTGTTAAAATAACGTCCCCCGGTTCTAACGTTACGAGGCTAGAAATTTCAACAATCAAATCAACGACTGAGTGCGTCATTTGAGCAGTCGTACCGCTTTGGCGAATTTCATCGTTCACTTTCGTTACGATCGTTAATTTTTGTGGATCTGGAATTTCATCTTTCGTTACTAAATATGGACCCATTGGGCAAGAACCATCTAATGATTTTCCTAAGAAATATTGACGATGTTTGTCTTGTAAATTACGTGCCGTTAAATCGTTCGCAATCGTGTAACCGAAGACGTAATCATATGCTAATGCTTTCGGAATATTTTTACCTTTTTTACCGATCACAATCGCTAATTCACCTTCATAGTCAAATGAATCTGTTACGTCTGCGTGGACAGATAATGTTTCTTCATCTGCTGCAATCGCTGTCGGTGCTTTCGTAAAGACAACGATATCTTCCGGTGCATCGCCACCCATTTCCGCAACGTGATCGCTATAGTTTTTGCCGACACAAATGATGTTTTTTGTCGTACGTGGAATCGGTGCTAACCATTCAATTTCTGTAAAGCTGCGTTTAAAAGCAGCTGGGTTTTCTGATTGTTCAGCAGCAGCAACTAATTTACGTGCAGCTTCAACAAATTCGAAACCGTAAGTCATTCCTTCAACGATTGTTTTTGCAAATGACGGTAATACTTGTAGTTGTTCTTGAATCGCAAGCACGTCCCAAACAGCTTCCTCTTTTTTAACTTTTGGACCGAAACTTACGACATCGTTATAACGAAATGATAAAATTTTCATGAATAGTTGCACTCCTTCTTTTTTTACATCATACATCATTTTTCAAATAATTTCCTCAATTTGCCCATAAATTTTCTGTAAATTTAGAATAAAAATTTATTTATTTACTATATTATGATACTTTTTGCCAAATCGAACGAATAAATAACTTGATGCGTAATTTTTTGACGCGTAATTTGTTCGATTGCTTCCGTATATAAATTCAGTTGAACGTTGTAACGATTACGAAGTACCGATTCTGGATCTTCTGCAACACGTAAATAATCGGTTTTATAATCGAGTAAAATCCATTGCCCATCTTCCGTTTCAAGTAAGCAGTCGATAATCCCTTGTACGATTTGATCGTCGCCTTGCGCATCTGCTTTTCGATACGTAAATGGCAATTCACGATACAATTGTTTCGCCGCTTTGAATTGTCGCCCTACTTCCGAGTCAAAGAATGCCAAAACATTTTTGTAGAAAATCGTTTTCGCTTCAGATGGCGTTAGCAATTCACTAGAAACTAAGTGCATCACAAATGCTTCGACGTCGGCAACGGAATCAAAACCTTGTTGCGGAATATGTTGCATAACCGTATGCATCGCTGTCCCCGCTTCTGCCGCAGACATTTTTTTCTCTTGCATAAAACGTGGTCTCGTCGCAATTTTTTGTTCACTTGAACGTTGTTGCTCAAAAATCTCCGGTAACTCTTGTGCTTCTAAATGACTCAAACGTTTCAGTTCACTAACAGACACTTTAGAACGTTTAAACAAGCGTCCGTGATGAGCGTATGGCGTATTAAAACGTTGCTGAATTTCTTTTAGTAATTTCGGGTCATACGTTGCTTCTTTAACCGCTTCTTCGTTTTCATTCAGCGCTAGTTGTTGCAAGCTCGTCGTATCAACGACTTGCACATCAAAACGGGACGGCTCATCTTGTCGTGCCGCCATCGGTAAATCGAATTGGTGCTGATAATCTTTATGACGCGCTACGGCTGGTCCAATCCAATCGAAATAACTATTTGCCGAACGACGAACATACGGTGGCAACGGTTCATCAAGCGATAATTGCAGCATCTCTTGCCATGTCTCTGCCGTTTTCTCCCAATCTTTTATCGTTCCGACTAAATACAACTTCTCTTTCGGACGTGTCATCGCTACGTACAATACGCGCATTTCTTCAGCTTTCATTTCTAACATTTTTTTCTCTTTGACAGCGAGGAACGGAAGCGACGTATATTGCAAACGTTTCTCTGGATCAATCATCTTCACTGCTAGTCCGTACTGCTGGTCAAATAAATACGGTAAGTGAAAATCCATTTTATTAAATGGACGACCGAGTCCTGCCACGAATACGTACGGGAATTCCAACCCTTTCGATGCGTGAATCGTCATAAGACGAACGACATTTTCAGATTGGCTAATCGCTTTCGCTGTTCCTAAATCTTCCCCGCGTAAACGAATGCGGTCAACGAAACGTAAAAAGCGGAACAAGCCACGGAATGACGTTTTTTCATACGATACGGCACGGTCATAAAGCGCGCGTAAATTCGCTTGGCGCTGTTTCCCGTTCGACATCGCTCCTGCCATTTCATAATAGTTCGTATCCATATACACTTGCCATACGAGGTCTGCGAGCGACCCTCGACGTGCTAAATCACGCCAATCATCGAATTGCAGTAAGAAGCGTTGTAACTTCTCTGCTGTTTCAGCGCGCAAGCCGTGACGTTCCTTCGCTACGAATGTTTTCAATGCATCATAAAATGGTGCTTTCGGTTCCGATAAACGAATTGCTGCCAAATCATTTTCCGTCATGCCGACGAATGGCGAACGTAATACAGATGCCATCGGAATATCTTGGTACGGATTGTCGATAACGCGTAACGTATTCATCATAATCATTACTTCAAGTTGTTCGAAATAGCCTGATGATAGCTCTGCATATAACGGAATGCCGGCCGCTTTAAACTCTTCCACGAAATCATTTGACCACGTCATCGAACGCATTAAAATAACGATGTCTCGGTATTCTAAATCGCGTTTTCTCGGATTTCCAGCCGCATCTTTTTCATACGCATCGTACACTTGTGCACCTGTATTTACTAGCTTTTGAATTTCTCGAATAATGTAACGTGCTTCTAACTGCGATTTTTTCATTTCTTGTTGTTCTTCAAGTGCTTCGTTTTCTGCTTCTTCTTCGTCAGGCGAATGAAGTGCTGCGACCGTAATCGGCAAATCGACTTCTGGATAAGGCGCACTCGGTTTCAATGCAGCCGCTTCATCGTAATCAATTTCTCCGACTTCTTCGCTCATAATTTGATTAAAAATATAGTTTGTTCCGTTCAATACTTCTTTCCGGCTTCGGAAATTCGCATTTAAATCAATCTTCATCCCATTTTGCTCGCCGCTTTCGCTAAACGCTTGATACTTCGCTAAAAATAAACCTGGTTCTGCAAGACGGAAGCCATAAATCGATTGCTTCACATCCCCAACCATGAATAAATTGCCATTTTCTGCAGTTCCTTTTTTCACGAATAGTAAAATTGTTTCTTGCAAGCGGTTCGTATCTTGGTATTCATCGACAAGCACTTCTTTAAATTGTTGTTGATAGCCTTTTGCAACGTCTGTCGGCACGAGTTGACCGTCTTGATCCTCTGTTAAAATTGCTAAAGCAAAATGCTCTAGATCCGAGAAATCGACGATGCCTTTTTCCATTTTCGCACGGCTATATGCTTTTGAATAAGCTTTCGTTAAATCGACGAGCGTCTGAATAAGCGGATGCATTTGTTGCATCTCTTGTAATAAATGAGCGGGTGTACGTCCGAAAAATTGCTTCGTCGCATCTTCCACGACTTTTTTAGCACTGTTTCGTTTTTTCTTCGCTTGCTCCATTAATTGCTCATCACACGTACCTTTTTTTTGCGATTTTAACTTACCAAATTTGAAGCCATTTAAAAATTCAAACGTTTCTTCCCAGCTACGATTTTCCACATACGCTTTCGCTTCATGTAAGACGATTAAATCCATTTCAGCCGTTTCACCGTATGCATCGGGGCCGTCTGGCATTAAAGCCAAATTACGCATTTCTAAAATCATGCCAATCGCTTCTTCAATGCTATGCATGACCGATTGGCGAATAGATGCCGCAAAAGGTAATTCATCAATTGACGTCACATTTGATACGTCATACATTGTAGGAAGTGCATCGAGCCATTTCATCGGCTCCGGATTTACACGGGCCATTTCATACAAGCGCTGGATCAACACTTCTATGTCTTGGTCATTTCGATCCGACGTAAACGCGTCTACGAGGCGATACATTGCTGTAGGGTCTTTTACGCTATACGCCTCTTCTAACACTTCTGCCATCGTATCGTCTTTTAACAGTGTCGCTTCATTTTCATTCGCAATACGGAAACCCGGATCAATATCGAGCATGTACGCATATTGACGAACGATGTTTAAACAAAATGAATGCAACGTGGAAATTTGTGCTTTATTCACGAGCGTTAATTGTTTTCGCAAATGTTGTGACGTTGGATTTTGTTTTAATGCTTTTTCAAGTGCCACCGCCATCCGTTGACGCATTTCAGCGGCAGACGCATTCGTGAACGTCACGACGAGTAGCTCATCGACATTCATCGGTTCACTTTCATCTAGCACTTTTTGAATTAACCGTTCAATAAGTACGGCTGTCTTTCCGGAGCCTGCTGCTGCGGATACGAGCGTATCTTGTCCTTTTGCCCAAATTGCTTTCCACTGAGCATCTGTCCATGTTACGTCCGTTGGTTTAGTTGGTATGATTGTCATCTAATGCAGCCTCCTGACGAATTTTTTCGATTACGACATCTGGTTTCTCAACTGGTAACGTACGGTATTGTTGACGTGCGTCGTTCACATCAAATTGGCATACCGATTTGTGTGGGCAATATTCACAAGCCGTTTTTTGCTTCATACGGTACGGGCTAATCGACGTATCCCCTCGTAAAATTCCTTGCCCTGCCACTTTATGTTTATGACGGACAAATTTTTGTAACTCGGTCATATCTTGTTGATTAATGACGGCACTCATACTTTCTGATACCGTTCCGTCCTTTTTCACATATGCTGGTACGATCGAAGAATGCCCTGCTTTTTCTTCTAACGTTTGGTCCATGTCAACGATGACACCGGCATCATCTAACAGTAAACCGGTCATCTTATAATTTTTCACAACTTCTGATTCATAGTCTGTCGCTGCCAATGCTTTTTCCGGTTTCAACATCGGATTGTGAACGTGGACGTAAAGAACACCCCCTGCTTCAGCGTGAACAGGCAACCATTCTTTTGAATTCGTAACGGCAACGTCTAAATACGTCAACATTTGTAACGATAAGCCATAATAAACATCGTTCAAATCTAATTTTTTCGTCGATGATTTGTAATCAATAATACGTAAATACGGCTGATCGTTCACTTCTGTCGCATCGATTCGGTCAATTCGACCACGCATTTTCAAACGATGCTGTTCATCTAAAGGAATGATGAGTGGGGGTAAAATATCGTGACGCCCTGGTCCGAATGACGCTTCAATCGCAATCGGTTTAAAGCCGGTTACGCGTGCATGATTTGATAATGACAACATCGTACGCTCCACGACTTGTGTCAACTTCCGCATAATGTAGCGGTAACGTGCCGTACTTAATAAAATTTTATGATATAAAACAGGTACGATCACTTCGACAGCTTCTTTTGAAAGCTGTCGACATTCTTGCTCGCTCAACTGTCCCCAAGACTTCCCTTCAGCTGTCGTTTTTTCTGAAATGTATTTTAAAGCCGCATGGAATAAGTCACCGATTGTCGGCGTTTCCAAACGATATTCTTTTCTTTCTTCAAGTTGCAATCCGTACGTCGTAAAATGGGAGAATGGGCAACTATAATATTTTTCAATACGCGATACGCTTGAAATAATGTCCGTTCCGTACAACGCTTGCGTATGCTCTGGCGTTAAATTTTCCGCTTTATTGTGCGTAACGAGTGGCTTCATCAATCGTTTTAATACGTCTGACCAATAAAAATCATGCTCATAGTAATATTTCAACGATGCCCACGTTTCTGACAGTGGTTTTTCATCATAATACTGACGGCGTAATTGCCCCATTAAATAGCCGAGAGACGTTCGCGGATGTGAAATATAATGCCAATCATCATCCGTATCAAGAGATTCCTCTGGCTGCATGTAAATGAATCGTGTCAGTACGTTTGGTAACATATCTTGAATGTTTTTTACATACATAGAAGGCAGCATTGCTTTCCCGTCTACATCTGCCATCGCATAACTAATAAAAATAAAGTCAGACGCTGTCGTAAACGTGCGGTATGCAATGAAATTTTCTCCAAGTAAACGCTCTTGTGACGTCGGTGCAATATCGTTCCCTGTCTTTTCAAACCATTCACGGTCATTGTCCCCGATTAAGCCTTCACGATCCATACGTTGCGGATAAATCCCTTCGTTCATACCGATAATGAAGACGCTCTTCACGTGCATTAAACGTGCCAAGTCTGCCTTTTCGACTTTTACTTCGTCGATTGAAGGTGGAATACGTGAAAATTCAAGCGTGTCGAAGCCTTCATCCATTAAGCTATAAAACGTCGGCATATCCATCGCTTCATCACCGAACATTTCGACGAATTGATCTAAGACACGAACCCATTCTTGCCATGCTTGCTCATGCTCTGTCGCACTTAACAATTTCCCTTTATCATTTTCATAATCTTTTAGCTCTTGCAACTTGCCATAGACGTTTTGCTCTTCAACGAATGTATACAAAATCTCAGCGAAATGACGTCCATGCGTCGCTTTTTTTAATTGTTGCTCTAAACGTTGAAGTGGCTCACGAACTAATAGACGAACCGCTTCGATTTCTTCTTGCCACGCACGTTCTTCATCCGTTTGTTTCGTCGTGAAAAATTCTAGTCCACGATATTTTTTGTACAACCAGCGATGTTCGTCTTGCCAACGGTCCCCGTATATTCCTTGTGCTATGACGAAGTTTTCCATGCGATCGGCACGCTCACGCCAAATTTTCATATCGGCATGTAATGGGAAAAATAAATCTGTCTTCACAGCACGGAAAATCGGCTCATACTTCCAATCACTTTCGATTGCTTCTAAAATCGAGCGGCTAAATTCAATTAACGGATGATGCAACATCGGCTTTTTCTGACTAATGAAATATGGAATATCGTATTCCGGGAAAATTGTTCGAATGAGCGGATCGTATACGTCTTCTTGTCGATAAATGACCGCCATTTCATTGAAAGCGACATCATTTTGCGAAAGCTTACGTATTTGACGTGCCACCTCATGAATTTCCGCATGTGGACTAACAGCTGCGACCATTTCTACGTGGTCCGCTTTTTCAAATGGTGTCACACTATATTGACCAAATTGGCGTTCTACGTGACGCAACGTATCGTTTTTGTAACGATGTGCCATGTTTAAATGCACATCTTCCTTTACTTCAATCCCATTTGATAACGACGCTTCTTTCAAACGACGTGCTGTCGTTGCACCTTCGTAAAAGAGCGACTGCTCGTCATCCGCATCGTACTCATCTTCGTACGGTAAAGCGATTGTGACATCTTTCGCTGTCGCAATGAGTTCCAAAACGAGTTGGAATTCACGCGTCGGGAAAGACATAAATCCATCAATATAAATAATGGCTTCTTGCATCATGCGTGAATCCACGAGTTTTTGTTGCAATAAAGGCAAGTACCCATCACTATCGACGTATGACGTGCCGAGTTTTTCTTCTACTGCACGTTGAATAAGACGCAAGTCATGTAATTTATCTTGCAGCGTTTGCGGTGCTTCTAACGTCGCAAATTGTTGCTGAACGTCATCCATTTTTTCACCCGTTAAACTATAGCGATTAAATTCTTTTAATAGCTGTTCGACTTCTTCTGTGAATCCTCGCTTATCCGAAGCTTTCGCAAATAGTTTTAAATGGTCACGTTGTTCTTGCAACACACTTTTTAGCATCATGCGATAACCGAAACCGTTCAACTCTTGACGACTAATGCCGCCCGCTTCTTGCAACACACGCCACGCTAAACGTTTAAAAGAAGTTACTTGTACGCGAATCGTACCTCGCCCTTCTCCCGCCATCATCGTCAAATCTTTTTCACTTGAGAACGACATTTGATCTGGCACGATTAAAAAAATCGGTGCTCCGAGCGGTTGCTCGTTTACCATTTGCATCACTTCACGTTCGATAAACGTCGTCTTCCCAACGCCCGCACGCCCCTTTACTACTCGTAATGCCACTTGAATTCCTCCTTTGTTTTGCTTCTATATGTAGTATACCTTTTTTTCTATTATCCTCCTACAAATAAGAACAAATGTTCGAATAAAAAACGTGCCGTCTTTTATGACCGGCACGTTTACATTATTTTTCGTGTTGTTCTTTTTCATTTAATTCTTTTGCCATTTTCGCATTCATACGCTTCTCTGCATACTTTCCACCGCCCCATAAAATAGCGATAATGAGCACGACGATGATCGTACGCTGTGGTTGTGTAATGAGCGCATGCAAGTCCGAGCCAATCCAGCTAATCGCGAAAAGTTGAATCACTTTTGCGAACATAATCGTAAAGAAATAATGTTTCTTTTTCAATCTAGATAAGCCTGCTACGACATTCACAATCGATGTTGGTGTAAATGGGAAGCAAAGTAAAACGAAAAGTGGTGTAAAGCCATGATACTCGACCCAAGCAATCAGTTTAACGACTGCTTTACGTTCCGTAATAAAACGGAATACTTTCGCATGACCAAAACGTCTTACGATTAAGAATACAGAAAAGGCCCCTAGTACAGAACCTGCCCAAGATAATACAAAACCCATCCATAAACCATACGCAGATGCGTTCGCAACGACAAATGCCGCAAGAGGTAATACCGGAAGGAATGCTTCTAAATAAGGTAGTAGAAACCCTAAAAGCATGCCAATCACTTGATGTTGTTGTGCGACGGCTTGAAAATTTTCCACCGTAAGCCAGTCTGGCATATTCATTCCTCCCTTTTCGAAACGTTCTATTCCTTATTATAATACGGCAACTTTAGAAAAAAGTTCCTTTTTACGTATGAATTGTTCGAAAGTATTCACGATTTCGTAAAAAACCACCTCGTTTCATCCGAGGAGAAACGAAGTGGCTTCGAAACATCTATTATTTTAAGACGATTAAACCGATTCGGAAATGGTCATCGCGGAACACGACATGTTGACGAATTCGAACTTCATCATTCGTATCAAGTACTTCGATACGACAATGTGCCGCATTAATTTGGAGTGCTTCATACAATTCATCTTCTGAATGAATTGGAATACCATTCACGCGGCGAATCACTTCCCCTTTTTGAATACCCATTGCTTCTGCAGGAGATCCCGGTAGAACGGCAACAACGACAACACCTTTTTTATTCGGTGTTACCGCAAAAGCACCTTTTCTTTCCGAAATACTATACAAAATGGAAATGAGCATACGTCCGATCACTGCAAGAACGACAGCAGCAAGTCCGACGATTGGAATGAAAATCGCGATCAGTGCCTCGATGAAAACGAGTGCACCTAACAATTGTACAGTCGCCCCAAACTTCGGATAAAATGTTGCTGGTAATTCTTTTCTTGCCCGTTGTTGGAATCCAAAAACGACTGGGAATAATACGAGACTAAACGTTTCGCTTCCGATGTTAAAGCGTGGCCAAAACGGCAGTGCATCGGGAATAACCGATCCTGGAATTAAAAAGAAGACTGGTAAAATCCAAATACGCTTCGCTAAATAAGTGACCGCTTTTAATCCACGATCTGTTTTTTGATAGCGTGGTGATGCATTCCATGCAGCATATTTTTTAATAAGCTGCCCTTCGATGATTAACACGATCGCTAATAAAAAAGGAACGGTCATAAATAAATGCTGATGCATCGATAAAGCATCCACTTGCCACGGTCCTAATGTCCAAGAACCGTCGTATACGTACGTAAACCATAAAATGACGAAGGCAAAGCCGAAGCCATAAACTGCCGAGGCTAAATGATAATAAAAACTTACTAAACCAATTATCATAATGATTGCGACGAGTACTAAATAAACGGGTGGTAATACGAACCCGAGAAGCAGCGATATGATCGTGAAGATTAACGCCATCCGCCACCCTTGTTTTAATAAAAATACCGTTTCATACATTCCCCAATGAATTTGGCGATTGAACCATTTTCGTTCATTTTGAACGCGACGATGTCCAATGGCCAAGCAACAAATAATCGCTATGTATAATAAGGGATTCATAAACAAACGTCCAAAACCTTTTCCTATTTCTATGACGATATCCAATACGATTCACCTCAACTTCATTTGTAAATGTTTGACTATTTCCATTGTATCAAAACGCACTAGAATGTGCGACCATCCGTCGTACACATTTCAAATGACACAAAAAAAGATTGAGGCAACATTCCGCCGCCCCAATCTTTTATTTCACCCGCACAAATTTATGAGCGGATAAGCCACTTCCAAGCAATCCAATGAACATACTCATAATGAGTAACATCGTATTGAGTTTCCATAAAAATGCATTCGGTTCTAATAATGTAAACCCTTGTCCACGCAAACTTATCATTAACTGTTCATACAATTGTGTATAGCCCCAAGTCATTACAATCATCGGAATAATCGCACCGAAAATCCCGAGCAATGCACCTTCTATCATAAATGGCATACGCACGTAATGATTCGTCGCTCCAACGAGCTTCATAATTTCAATTTCATGACGTCTTGCCGTAATCGTCACTTTAATCGTATTCGAAATGAGGAACAACGCCATACAGACGAGACCGACGATAAAGAGGGAACCGATAAGGCGCGCAATGCGCACAAATTCGAATACTTGATCAATTTGCCCTTTACCGTAAAGAACGCGATCCACCCCTTGAATCGTTTGAATTTGCTGTGCGACCGATGCTGTTTCAGAAGGTATTTCCGCTTTGACATAAATAACATTTTGCAGCGGATTCTCTTGATCAAATAAGCTTAAGTCACTCCCAAAATCCGTGACGATTTCTTTCATTTCTTCTTCCTTCGTTACGTAGCGCACCGTATCTACATGGCGTAATTTCAAAATGCTTTGTTGCATTTCAATTGCTTTACTCTCGGCTACTTCATTACTAATTAGCACTTTTATTTCCACGTTGTTTTCAAAATCAGTCGCCACTTTATTGACGTTTACTAACAGTGATAAAAATACACCGACGAGTATTAATGTTACGGTCACCGCTCCAATCGAAGCAAATGCCATCCATCGGTTACGTAAAAGCGACTGGAAGCTATCTCGTACATGACGTCCAAATCGTTTACTACTCACTGTAACCACCTCGCAGTGCATCGTGTACAATTTTCCCGTCTGCAAATCGAATGACGCGATGTGGCAAACGGTCGACGACGTCTCGGTTGTGCGTTGCCATAATGACCGTCGTTCCTTCAGCATGAATTTTTTCGAAAAGACGCATAATGCTCATCGTCGTATCTGGATCCAAATTCCCTGTCGGTTCATCCGCAATAATAATTCTCGGTTTATTCACGAATGCGCGTGCAATCGACACTCGCTGTTGCTCGCCCCCTGATAACTCTCCCGGAAATTGCTTCGCCTTTTCTAGAAGGCCGACTAGTTTTAAAACCGTATGTACTCTTTTTTTAATGTAAGCCGTATCCGCTTCAATAACTTCTAATGCGTACGCAATATTTTCATACACCGTTTTCGCCGGTAATAATTTAAAGTCTTGAAAAACGACACCCATTTGGCGACGCAAATACGGTACTTTACGCGATGGTAACTTCACGATGTCTACACCGTCTAAAAAAATCGCACCGCTCGACGCTCTTTCTTCGCGATATAACAATTTAATAAATGTTGATTTCCCTGCGCCACTCGCTCCGACAACGTAAACGAACTCACCTTGTTCAATTTTCACGCTCACACCTTTCAGCGCTACGTTTCCTGTCGCATATTTTTTGACGACTTTTTTCATTTCTATCATCTGGTCGCCTCGCTTATTTCATAATTTTCTCTCTTTTGTATCATAGCACAAAAGAACCTTTCGAATCGTCTCCGCATAGGAAAAACATAACGTAAAAAAACGACCTCTCCAGCAAAGCTGAAAAGGTCGTTTCATCTATTTATTATAATGCGTAACGTACGACAATTGAGCCGGCACGTGTTTCCGCTTTAACTTCTAACGGTTGTTCCTCATTTACTTTCTTATCAAAACGAACTGATTTCGACAACATTTGGTCTTCAGATTTCACATGTTCTACATCTTCGAGTTGCACGTTAATTTGTCCGATATTCGAATTCAATTTACCGTGTAAATTCGTTGCTTCTGGTAGTTGAAGGTCAATCGAACCCGCTGCTGTTTGAGCTTTCATCAGCTCCGCATTCGAATCCGTCGTTTTCAATTGTACCGCACCATTAACCGTGCTACCTTTTATTTTTTTGAATGTACCAGACACTGACACGCTACCGTTTGTAGACTCTGCTTCAACTTCGCTACCCGCGCTATCGATCACGTCAATCGTACCATTCGACGTTTCTAACTCCATTTTGCGAGCTGTCGTTTCGACGATTTTCACTTTACCATTCAATGAAGCTACTTTGATTTCGTCAAAAACAAAATGCTTCACGACGAAATGACCGTTCGATAAATCGACCGTCATATGTTGATACACTTTTTTCGGTAAGAATAGCGTCACATTCGTACGATACGTACGACTATGATTCGTAAGACGTACTGTGCCGTAATCGTTTTCAGCCGTAAATAATCCTTCAAAGTCCGATTCCACATCTTCCGAACGAACGAGCAATGTCGGCACGACTTCTACTTCCGCGTACGCTTCACCGCTCGACGATTCAACAATTTCAAATGAACCATTCGGTACTTTAACGCTTACATTTTGAATCGCATCATTTCCTAATTCATAACGTTTCGTGAATTGGCGTTTTTCACCTGTAAAATCAAATTCGCGTACTTTCGTTACTGCCGTCGTAAACATGTCCATGAATTTAGAGCTAAACTGTGTAAAATCTTTTTTCAATTCATCGATAAATTCTTCGTCTGTCTTATCTGTTTTTTGCTTTTCTGATTTTTCCTCTTCAAAAGAAAATGGCGCTTCCTCATGTTTTGACGTTTGTTCTGTATGAGGCTTTTCAGTTGTTGTAAAAGGTTGTTTAGGTTGTGCTGTTCCTTGCTTTTCTGCATCAATTTTCTCAAGTAAATCAAGCGCTTCTGTTGCAGAAATAACACCTTTCTCGACTAAAGCTAAAATACGTTTACGTTCATCTTGCATGGAAACATCCCCTTTTAATTTGATACTAGTATTTACGTAAATAATTAAAAAAAGTTTCAGTTTTCATTTATTTTTCTTAAAAGTGCTTCAATTGATTCCTCTGTCAGCGGCTCTGAATTATCGTACGTCACAACAACATTTTGTTCAAACAATGCCCCATCTGAAAATACAGGGAATCGTAGTGCAGCCTCTCGTTCCCACGTAGAAAGACTGCCTTCATCCGGATGACACGCTACATACTGCACAGCTTCTAATTCAAGCGGCAATGTTACTTCGACGTAGTGAACGGACGTTTGTAGTTGTTCTGCTAAATGAACATCGCTATAATACGTCGACAGTTCAACGACGACGTCTAATCCATTCGCTACTTGGTCTGCGATGAGACGTCGCAGCATCTCCATTCCTTTTTCACTTTCTAAACGGCGCTGCATTTCTTGTTGAAAACCTCTCCCATTTAATTGTTTAGCACGTATGATGTGAGCAATCAATGGCTCAATCGTTGCCGGTCCATCGATCCAAACAGCTCGTAGTTTTTGAGCGAGCGCTTTTGCAACAGTTGACTTTCCTACACTTTCATACCCCGATACGATAATTAACATAGCTCTTCTCCTTTGCTCACAAAAAAGCACTTTCAAAGAAAGAATCTTCCTTCAGTGAAAGTGCTTAGAGCGTCTTTATTTTTTTGATTGTGCTTTCGCCACGACTTTTTGCATACGCTCACGATCTCGTTTTAAAATTGGCGCTAAATAGCGTCCCGTATAAGAAGCTGCTACTTCTGCTACTTGTTCCGGAGTTCCTGTCGCAACAATTTGTCCACCACGGTCTCCACCTTCTGGACCGAGGTCAATCATATAATCGACCGTCTTAATAACGTCTAAATTATGTTCAATAACGAGAACTGTATCCCCGTTATCAACGAGACGTTGTAACACATCAAGCAAACGTGCAATATCATCGACATGCAAGCCCGTTGTCGGTTCATCTAAAATGTAAATCGACTTCCCGTTCGAACGTTTATGAAGCTCAGAAGCTAATTTCACACGCTGCGCTTCCCCACCAGATAATGTTGTCGCCGGTTGGCCAAGTTTCATATACCCTAAGCCGACATCAACGAGCGTCTGAATTTTACGTTGGATTTTCGGAATGTTTTTGAAAAAATCTGCTGCTTCTTCAATCGTTAAATCAAGGACGTCTGAAATGTTTTTATCTTTGTATTTCACTTCGAGCGTTTCACGATTGTACCGTTTACCGTGACACACTTCACACGGAACGTAGACATCCGGTAAAAAGTGCATTTCAATTTTAATAATCCCATCGCCACGACATGCCTCACAGCGTCCGCCTTTTACGTTGAAACTAAAACGACCTTTTTTATAGCCACGTACTTTCGCTTCATTCGTCGTCGCATAAACGTCTCGAATATCATCAAATACGCCTGTATACGTCGCTGGATTTGAGCGTGGTGTACGTCCAATTGGAGATTGATCAATATCAATAATTTTTTCTAATTGTTCAATACCTTCAACCGATTTTACTTTCCCCGGTTTCGCTTTCGCACGGTTCATTTTTTGCGCGAGTGTTTTATAGAGCACTTCGTTAATGAGTGTACTTTTCCCTGAACCAGATACGCCTGTTACCGCCGTGAAAATACCGAGTGGAATGTCTACTTTAACATTTTTTAAATTATTTTCACTTGCACCTTTAATCGAAAGTTTGCGCCCATCGCCTTTTCTTCGTTCAGTCGGTAGCGGAATGAATTTTTCCCCTTTTAAATATTGACCTGTTAATGACTTAGGATTGTTCATCACTTCTTCTGGCGTGCCGACAGCGATAATTTCGCCACCGTGTTCACCTGCACCAGGACCGACATCGATTAAATAATCCGCCGCAAGCATCGTATCTTCATCGTGTTCAACGACGATTAACGTATTGCCTAAATCACGCATCGATTTTAACGTTTCAATCAAGCGATCGTTATCCCGTTGATGTAACCCAATCGATGGTTCATCTAAAATGTACAATACGCCCGTTAATCGAGAACCAATTTGAGTCGCAAGGCGAATACGCTGCGCTTCTCCGCCAGATAACGTACCTGCCATACGATTTAGCGTTAAGTAATCAAGCCCTACATTTTCTAAGAAAGATAGGCGCTCATTAATTTCACGTAAAATTAAATTAGCAATTTGAGCATCTTTCTCAGACAGCGTTAACGTATTGAAAAATTGGATAGCTTCTTTAATTGAATACGTCGTTACTTCTCCAATATGTTTATGCGCAATTTTCACCGCTAACGTTTCTTCTTTCAAGCGATGTCCGTGACAGCTTGGACAAGGTAATTCCGTCATATATTTTTCCATTTGTTCGCGAACCCAATCGGAATTCGTCTCATGGAAACGACGGTGCACGTTCATTAAAACACCTTCGAAAGGTGCTACTTTTTCGCGTGTATTATTAAACTCATTCGTATAAACGAAATGAATTTCTTCTTCACCAGAACCATGTAAAATAATGTTCATTTGATCTTTCGGAAGATCTTTCACCGGCGTATCCATGTCGATATTGAAATGATTACAAACGGTTTTTAAAAGCGTTGGATAATAAGCTGAACTCGTCGGAATCCATGGCACAATCGCATCTTCATTCAATGATAGATCCCAATTCGGAATCACGAGCGTTTCATCGACAACTACTTTCGAACCGAGTCCGTCACATGTCGGACAAGCACCGAAAGGACTGTTGAAAGAAAACATACGCGGTTCTAGTTCACCGATTGAGAAGCCACAAATCGGGCAAGCGTGATGTTCACTAAAAAGAAGTTCTTCTACGCCCATCACATCAACTTTCACACGTCCTTCTGCAAGACGAAGTGCCGTTTCTAATGAATCGCTCATTCGTCCTTCTACGCCTTCTTTTACGATCACACGGTCAACTACCGCATCAATGTCATGCTTTTTATTTTTTCGAGTTCAATCGTTTCGTCTAAATCTCGTACTTCTCCGTCAATACGGACACGAACGAAACCTTGTTTTTTAAGATCTTCTAACACTTTTACGTGTTGTCCTTTACGACCTGAAACGATCGGTGCAAGTAATTGTAGTTTCGTACGTTCCGGATATTGCATAATACGGTCAACCATTTGCTCCACTGTTTGTGAAGAAATTTCGATGCCATCGTTCGGACAATATGCTTTACCGACACGCGCAAATAGTAAGCGTAAATAATCGTAAATTTCCGTCACCGTTCCGACTGTCGAACGTGGATTTTTACTCGTCGTTTTTTGGTCGATCGAAATCGCAGGTGATAACCCTTCAATCAAGTCTACGTCTGGTTTATCCATTTGCCCTAAAAACTGGCGTGCATACGCTGACAAAGACTCTACATAACGTCTTTGCCCTTCTGCATAAATCGTATCGAATGCTAAAGAGGACTTCCCAGAACCAGATAAACCTGTCATGACGACAAGTTGGTCTCGTGGAATCGTCACATCTACATTTTTTAAGTTATTTGCACGTGCCCCTTGCACGACAATTTCAGTATTCTTCATGATGTCATCCTTCCGCCTTTAATTCTAAAATCGTATCTCGTAATTGTGCTGCTCGTTCGAAGTCGAGTGCTTTCGCAGCGTCGCGCATTTGCACTTCTAACTCGGCAACCAACTCTTTTCTTTCCGAAGCAGAAAGTTTTTTCTTCGGCTCGTATAATGCCTCTTCCTCCGCCACTTTCGTTGCACGAATCGCCTCTCGAATCCCTTTTTGAATCGTTTTCGGTACGATGCCATGCTCTTCGTTATAAGCCATTTGAATGCTACGACGACGCGCTGTTTCATCCAATGCTTTTTGCATCGAATCCGTCACCTTATCTGCATACATAATAACGTGCCCGTTCGAATTACGTGCTGCACGGCCAATCGTTTGAATAAGCGCACGTTCCGAACGTAAGAAGCCTTCTTTATCAGCATCTAAAATCGTCACAAGTGACACTTCTGGAATGTCCAACCCTTCTCGTAATAAGTTGATTCCGATTAAGACGTCATACACACCTAAACGTAAATCTCGAATGATTTCTGTTCGCTCAAGCGTCTTCACTTCTGAGTGTAAATATTGTACTTTAATGCCGATTTCTTTTAAATAATCCGTTAAATCTTCCGACATTTTTTTCGTTAGTGTCGTAATTAATACGCGCTCATTTTTCTCAATACGCGCATAAATTTCGTCGATTAAATCATCAATTTGTCCTTCAATCGGACGGACGTCAATTTCTGGGTCAAGTAACCCTGTTGGACGAATAATTTGCTCGATCATTTCCGGCGTATTTTCTTGTTCAAAAGGTCCTGGCGTTGCGGATACGAACACAGCTTGAGAAATATGTTTTTCAAATTCTTCAAAGCGTAGTGGACGATTATCCATAGCAGATGGCAGACGGAAACCGTGATCGACAAGCATTTTTTTACGCGCTTGGTCTCCGTTATACATACCCCTTATTTGTGGTAAGGTCACATGGCTTTCATCGACAACGAGTAAAAAATCTTCAGGGAAATAATCTAAAAGTGTGTACGGCGTTGCCCCCGCTTCCCGAAGCGTTAGTTGCCGTGAATAGTTTTCAATTCCTGAGCAAAAGCCCATCTCGCGCATCATTTCTAAATCGTAATTCGTTCGTTGTTCTAAACGCTGCGCTTCTAATAATTTTCCTTCTTCGCGCATCAAAGCCAATTGTTCTTTCAATTCCGCTTCGATGTTGGCAATAGCCACTTGCATTTTCTCATCACGTGTAACGAAGTGGGACGCAGGATAAATCGCAATATGATCCCGTTCTCCGATAATTTCTCCTGTTAAAGCGTCTACTTCTCGAATGCGATCAATTTCATCTCCGAAAAATTCTACGCGTAAACAATGTTCATCTTTTGAAGCTGGAAAAACTTCTACAACATCGCCACGTACACGGAATTTCCCACGAGAAAAGTCGATGTCATTCCGTTCGTACTGAATGTCTACGAGCTTACGAAGCACTTGATTTCGTTCGATTTCCATTCCTGGTCGAAGTGACAAGACGAGTTCCTTATATTCTTCTGGTGAACCTAAGCCGTAAATGCACGATACGGAGGCGATAATAATGACATCATCTCGCTCAAATAAAGAAGACGTTGCTGAGTGACGTAATTTATCAATTTCATCATTAATACTCGCATCTTTTTCGATATACGTATCTGTTTGCGGCACGTATGCCTCCGGTTGATAATAATCGTAATAACTAACGAAGTATTCGACCGCATTGTTCGGGAAAAATTGTTTAAATTCGCTGTACAATTGCCCCGCAAGCGTTTTATTATGCGCGATTATTAACGTCGGTTTTTTCACTTGTTGAATAACGTTTGAAATCGTAAAAGTTTTACCCGTTCCGGTCGCACCGAGTAACGTTTGATAATGCTTGTTTGCCTCAATGCCTTCGACAATTTCTCGAATCGCTGTCGGCTGATCTCCACTCGGTTCATAAGGGGCTTGTAAATCAAATTCCATGTTCGTTCCTCCTCGATCTTGCTGTTACGTTTATAGTATCATATGTTTGCACAAAAATGCGAACATACGTTTTATTCCATTCATTCTTTCTAGTACAAATAGTACCGTTTCTCGTTATATAAAACAAAAAAGACGCCTTCCTCACCGCAGTAAGAAAGACGTCGTAAGTACAAAAACATCTTGTTTATTCTTGTTTTAAATGTTGTAAATAGTCGTTCGTCAATGCTATAAATAGTTGTTCATCTCTTGCATCTAAAGCTTGATCAATCTTATTTAAATAATAAGTTTCTACTTGTTCACTATGAACATGCTTTAAAAATAAATCTAAGTACAAGTCATTTAATAAGGCTTTGCCTTCAACCCCGGGGATTGCATGTAATGCTTCATTCGAATGCGCTGGACGATATTCCATATTGCATCCCTCCCTATAGCTTTTTATTATTATATGACGAAATCGGTACAATACGCAACATTAATTTTTAGAATATTTCGTATTATTATTAAACAACTTTCTATTTTTAACTTGCATATTTTATTTTTGCTCTGTATACTCGGTTTAGAAACATACAAATGTTTCCAAAAAAATAGTAAGAAGGGAGTTTTCGTTATTGAAAACTGAAGAAAAATTAAATGTTATGCCACTCGCTAATTTCAAAGTGTCGCGTGAAATTCTTTTGCTCGAACCAAAACTTTGCCGAAACTTAAAGTACACCCTCGTCCACGAACTTCATCGAACGTATTTAATTAACGCTTCCATCCCACGTGTCATTGAAAAAATTTGTAACAGCTATGGCTCCTCATTCAAAACTGCTTTCCATCTCACTCGTCGCATTACACCAGGCTTCAAAAAACTTCCGATTTCCGTCGGCTCAACGAACCCACTCATTTTTATTCCAACTGCATCTCATACGAAAACGTACGTACGCTGGGTCAACTACCACGCAATTATTTCATACGAAGATAGCGGAAACGGCTACTGCACAGCGTTACTTCAAAATGGCAAAGCATACCCACTTAACCTTTCTCTCACAAGTCTTCGCACACAAATGTCACATGCCCAACAAATCGACCGCTACATGCAGTCCCTCTCTAACAGTGAATTAATGAAACTTTTCCCGAAAGATGATCCATTCATCGATGCTAAACATTTAGATGAATTAGAAGATTTATTTTAACGTTTACACATCTTTATTTTTTTACACAAAAAAAAGCCATGTTACACATGACTTTTTCTCGTTATAACTCGTATGTTCATTAAGCCATTTTCATTCGTAAATAGGCATTAATGAAATCATCTAAGTCGCCATCCATGACCGCTTGAACATTACCTGTCTCAACATTTGTACGATGGTCTTTCACCATTGAGTACGGATGGAATACGTAAGAACGAATTTGACTAGACCAGCCAATCTCTTTTTGCTCTCCGCGAATTTCATCTAAATGTTCTTGTTTCTCTTCTAATTTCAATTGGTACAGTTTCGCTTGTAACATGCTCATCGCTTTTGCACGGTTTTTAATTTGAGAGCGTTCTGCCTGACATGAAACGACTGTATTCGTTGGAAGATGGGTAATACGAACAGCTGATTCCGTTTTATTAATGTGCTGACCACCTGCGCCTGACGCACGATACGTATCGATTTTTAAATCTTCTGTACGAATGTCGACAACGACTTCATCGCTAAATTCTGGCATCACATCACATGACACGAAAGAAGTGTGACGACGACCGGCTGAGTCAAATGGTGAAATACGTACGAGACGATGCACGCCTTTTTCTGCTTTTAAATAGCCGTATGCATTATGACCACGCACTGCCAATGTAACAGATTTTAGCCCCGCTTCGTCCCCCGGTAAGTAATCTAGTGTCTCTACTTTAAAATCGTGTTTTTCTGCCCAACGTGTGTACATGCGCAGCAACATCGTTCCCCAGTCTTGAGACTCCGTACCACCTGCACCTGGATGCAATTCTAAAATCGCGTTGTTTTGGTCATACGGTTCGCTTAATAAAAGCTGCAATTCAAACGTATCAATACGTGCTTGATAAGCTTTCATCGATTCGTCTAAATCGACGAGTAACGCTTCGTCCATTTCTTCTTTCAACAAGTCATGCGTCATTTCTAAATCTTCTTGCTCCGTAGCAAGACTGTAAAACTCATTGACCGTATCTTTCAACGCTTTTGATTCATTGATCAACGTTTGTGCTTTTTGTTGGTCGTTCCAAAAGCTTGGGTCCAACATAATTTCATCTAATTCTTGAATGCGGAACTCTTTGTTTTCTAAGTCAAAGAGACCCCCTAAAGTCTTCTAGTTTTGTTGCTGTTGCATCAAGCGCATTGCGCACATCTGATAATTCAATCATGTTTATTCCTCCAATATGAAAAGAAGGTTGCCATTGATGAACGCCTCGTTTGTGTTCACGAAAGGACAACCTTCTTTATTTACTTACTATTCATTGTAAACTATTCGTTTACGCCGTGACAGTTTTTATATTTTTTACCGCTACCACATGGGCATAAATCGTTACGACCGACTTCTGCCGATTTGCGAACAGGTTGTTTTTTCTTCGGTTTATTACTTTCTTCTTTCGGATTCACCGCTTGACCTTTTGCAACTTCTTCACGTTCAAGGTTCGAACGAATTTCTGCTTTCATCGCAAATTTCGCTACGTCCCCTTTAATTGCTTCAATCATTTCATTGAACATACGGAACCCTTCTTGTTCGTACTCGTGTAATGGATCCGTTTGTGCGTAAGCACGTAAGTGAATCCCTTGACGAAGTTGTTCCATCGCATCGATATGGTCAATCCATTTCGAATCAATGGCACGAAGTAAAATAACTTTTTCAAATTCGCGCATACGTTCTGGAGATAGTTCTTCTTCTTTTTGATCGTATTGCTCTTTCACTAAGCCACGAATGTATTCAATCATCTCGTCGACTGTTTTACCTTTTAAGTCGTCTACTGAAATAGAATCTTCACGTAATAAGTTTCCGATTAAGAAACCGTGGATTGCTTCGTAATTCCATTCGTTCACATCTTCTAATGCTGTGAATGCTTGAATGTTTGAAACGAGTACATCATCAATCATCGTTTCTACAACGTGACGCATGTCTTCTGTTTCTAACACGTCGTAACGTTCTTTGTAAATGATTTCACGTTGTTGGCGTGATACATCATCGTATTGTAATAAACGTTTACGTGCATCGAAGTTATTTCCTTCTACACGTTTTTGAGCAGATTCAACAGCGCGTGATACCATACCTGATTGGATTGGTTGAGAATCATCCATACCAAGACGTGTCATCATCGCTTTCATGCTATCGGAACCGAAACGTTTCATTAAATCATCTTCAAGTGATAAGTAAAATTGAGATACACCAGGGTCCCCTTGACGACCCGCACGACCACGTAATTGGTTATCAATACGACGTGATTCGTGACGCTCTGTACCGATAACAGCCAAACCGCCTAATTCGATTACACCCTCACCAAGTTTAATATCCGTACCACGACCAGCCATGTTCGTTGCGATTGTTACCGCACCTTTTTGACCAGCAAGTGCAACGATTTCAGCTTCACGTTCATTATTTTTCGCATTTAACACTTCGTGTGGAATGCCACGACGACGTAGTAAATCTGATAATAATTCAGACGTTTCGATTGCGACTGTACCGACTAGAACGGGTTGTCCTTTCTTATGACGTTCTGCAATATCATTAGCAACTGCTTCAAATTTGCCGAGCATTGTCGCATAAATTAAATCCGGACGATCGTCACGTGCAATCGGTTTATTCGTTGGAATTACGACAACATTCATGTTGTAAATGTTACGGAATTCTTCTTCTTCTGTTTTCGCCGTACCTGTCATACCTGATAATTTTTCATACATACGGAAGTAGTTTTGGAATGTGATAGTTGCCATCGTCATCGATTCATTTTGAATTTCGACGCCTTCTTTTGCTTCAATCGCTTGGTGTAAGCCGTCTGAATAACGACGACCGTTCATAATACGACCCGTAAAGCCATCAACGATCATAACTTCGCCGTCTTGAACGACATAATCTACGTCGTTATGCATCGCTGCATGTGCACGTAACGATTGGTTGATTGCATGGTTTAACTGAACATGTGTTAAATCGAATAAGTTATCAATATTAAATGCACGTTCTGCTTTTTCCATACCCGTTTCTGTTAAGGCGACAGCTTTTGTTTCTAAATCGTACGTGTAATCGCCTTCACCATATTCCATCTTGCCTTCTTTATTTTTCGTACCTTTTGCTTGTTTTAACGTACGAACGAATGCATTCGATTGTTTGTAAAGTGCTGCTGATTTATTCGCTTGTCCTGAAATAATTAATGGTGTACGTGCTTCATCAATTAATGCTGAATCGGTTTCATCGATTACGGCATAGTAAAGTGGACGTTGAACACGTTCTTCTTTGTATAACACCATGTTATCGCGTAAATAGTCAAAACCAAGTTCGTTATTCGTACTGTATGTGATATCACATGCATACGCTGCACGTTTTTCTTCTTTTGACATACTACTTAAATTCAATCCTACAGATACGTCTAAAAATTCGTATAGTGGGCGCATCGTTTCCGCATCACGCTCTGCTAAATATTCATTGACCGTTACGACGTGAACGCCTTTACCCGTTAACGCATTTAAATATACTGGTAAAGTTCCTGTTAATGTTTTCCCTTCACCGGTTTTCATTTCAGCGATATTACCTTCATGTAATGTCGCACCACCCATAATTTGAACGCGATATGGATATAAACCGAGTACACGTTTAGCCGCTTCACGAATTGTCGCAAACGCTTCTGGGCGAATTTTATTTAAATCTTCCCCATCTTGAATACGTTGACGGAATTCCGCTGATTTTTCACGTAATTGTTCATCTGTTTTTGCTGCATATTCTGCCGCAAGTGCCTCTACTTGATCCGCTACTTTATTTAAATGTTTTAATTCACGTTTATTCGGATCAAAAATCTTGTTCAAAATGCCAAGCATTTGATTCACATCCTATTTCTCATTTCCCAACCTTTGAATAATCGCCATACTGTTCAAAATAAGTTGAGTTATTGTTTTATATTTCCCTCTAAATTGTATATATCGATATACATTGCCATATTTCATTGTAATGAAAAATTGGCATTGCCGCAATGAAAAGCGACGATTCCATTAAAAAATTATTCATTTTTTCAACAATTCTTTGTTTGTTTATAAAATAGGACGAAAAAAACAGCCTAAAGATTCCTCTCTAGGCTGTTTAGCATACATAACTGTTGATTAATTCGTCTCAATTAGACCGTACTTCCCATCTTTACGACGGTAGACGATGTTCGTTTCATTTGATTCGGAATCCGTGAAGATGAAGAAATCATGCCCTAATAAGTTCATTTGAAGAATCGCTTCTTCATCATCCATCGGTTTTAATGAGAACTGTTTCGTACGTACGATTTCTAGTTCTTCTTCTTGCTCTGCTTGCACAGCTTCAGTTTCTTGAGAAGGGACAGTAGCGAAATAAACGCCTACACCTTCACGTTCTCGGAATTTACGATTAATTTTCGTTTTATGTTTGCGGATTTGGCGTTCTAATTTAGCTACGATTGCGTCAACGCCCGTGTATAAATCATCATTACGTTCTTCTGCTCGTAATGTTAAACGTTTCATCGGAATCGTTACTTCCACTTTCGTACGTTTATCGTTATACGTTTTTAAGTTAACGTTTGCTGTCGCATCCATTTCATTATTGAAATAGCGTTCTAATTTAGATAGTTTTGACTCCACATATTCTCTAATCGCTGGAGTTACCTCAATGTTTTCACCACGAATATTAAATGTTAGCATGTAAACTCCTCCTTCTATAAAACCTATACTTCTATATTCTATATTTACCCTTCGGATTCCTTCTTAAACGCGTAACTTATTCATATTTTTTATAAATCAGATTGTTTTTTTACATTTTATACACATAATAAAAAAGAGCGCCCCATTCAGACAATTTACTGATTGGCCCTCTTTCTTTTATTATGATTATTTTTTTGAAAAAACTTCTGCTCTACGGCGAAGTTTCAATTCTTCAATGATTGTTTCTTGCAACGCTTCACTCGCATGAAGACGGATTCCATAACGATATTGCTCATCGCCGGTCGGACGATTCCAAACAGCCTCTCCGTCTGCACGAATGACGCGCTCGTGAATTTTAAATTCTAATTGTAAAACACACTCTTCAATATCTTTCGGAAGAGGTTGCAATAATGAAATGCGCAGTCCTTGTGGGCTAATGTCAACAATTTGCCCTTTTGCTTGAACGCCAATCTCCATTGTCGAGTGGCTCACAACACAATCGATTTCAATTGGGTTTTCTAAATTGTGACGAAATGATTCTTTACGTTTAAACTCCATAGTCATTCATCGCTGCCACATTAACTGTAGCAACTTCCCCCTTATCCATTTTAGTACTAGAGTAATGATTCTCTTTTTACATTCATACTCGTATTCTCATATTATACATTTAAATACCATCACTAAACACTACTTTTCAACCATTTCATTCCATATTTTCCCGTTTTTAAAGGATTATATGCGTAAAACTTATAAAAAAAGAGGAAAACTTCCGCATCGCATACGAAAACTTCCTCTTTTTATTAATTAATTCGTCGTTTTAATGACTGCATCTATTACTTTCAATTGATTTTTCATATCATACGCTTTGTAATAGTATGAATAGCGCGCAATAGCTTTCGCTAATGCCGAAACAGATGGCTTCGTACTCGTTCCATTAATTTTCACGTACTTATTAAGTGCAGAACGTAGATTAATTAAATCTTGAACGTTAGCGATATAATTCGTACGATCTTTCGCAACTTGATCGGCATTGTCATCTAAATAAGCGACAACCCCTTCGTAGTAACGAAGCATTTCGTACGGATTACCAGTAATCGACATGCCGTCTTCTTGCAAGTAAGAACCGAGTGGCGCATACGTATATTGCACTTTATTAACGAGCGCATCATACTTCGCCAACGTTTCTGCTTTTTTCAAATAATTTAATTGCTCAGGCGTCAACTGTTCATACGCACGTTTTGCTGCGACATATTGTGAGAAGAAGTTCGTTCCTTTCACAATTTTACCGATTAATTGATCGACTTTATCTGCTGCTTTCACGTCCGGTGATGCGGCCATCGCATTTTTCGCATCTTCATCAGTCGCAAAGTAAGCCGTCATAATCGCTTTCGGATCTGCTTTTAACTTCGCATATAAATTGATTGCTGTTTGAAGAGCCGTATTTTCTTGTTCAGTTTTATTCATCGTCGTTGAAATATCATATGCATCTAAATTTTGAACGATGTCGTCGATTGGTGCATAATCTTTGTATTTCGATAACACTTTACTATCGATCCAAGCTTTTTCATACGGCGTGAAATCAGTGTACTGTGCAACGAGATCTTGTACGTCTAAAATCGTTGACTTGCTCGTTAATTTCGCAACAGCTTCTTCAAATTCCTCGACGCCGCCTACTCGTGAATATTCATTATCAAATGCGTCTTTTTGCACTAAAATTTCCGGCGTATTCACGACGTAATAGCGTGCATTGTTTGATAATTGATTGTACGTATTAATTAGCGTACGCAAAGCTTTCGAATATTTTTCTGCGTCTTTTTCAACGAGTGGTGGTTTCGTCGTTGATGGATCGAAATAAGGTGTCGTGCCGTAAGAAGCGACAAACTTATTGTATAAATCATCTAGCTTATTTGCTGCAACGATATACGCTTCCTGGCGCACGTACGTTTGTAAATCGTCGTTTGAACCGATGACACCAGAACCTGTATTCAATGTTTTATCTTTGTTTGCAATCGTTTTTTGTAGCGTATCGAGCTTTTTATATGCTGCCAGTGCTGTTTGCAATTGCTCCATTTGAGCTTCCGTATACGGCGTTGTTACGGTCGGTGCATCTAATAATTTATCTGTCGCTTGTTTTGCATCACGCAATGCTGGAACTTGCGTCTTTAATAGCGGTAAATATTTGTTATAAATCGTCATCGTCGCTTTCGGAACAGCTTTTTGCACTTCTGCACGTAATTTATAATACATATCATTTACTGCGCTCACAGTTGACGCACTCGCTGTATTATTTCCTTTTACAGAACTGTCTACAGAAAGTAAATCAACGGCTTTAATAAACGCATCGAGTGAATTGTACGCTGCACTATATTTCGCTTTTAAATCTAAAATATTGGATGCGTTACGAACGAACGGTTTAACGTCCGAAGAAGCACGTTCATATGCATTCACAACTTCCATCACTTTTTGTAAGTAATCTGTCGCTTTCGGATCAAGTGCTGTATACAATTGATCAATTTTTGCTGCTTCTTTCACAAATGTAGCATCTGTTAAAAATTCTGGGTCACGAATAACGTTTCGCTCTGTCGTCGCTGTCGGCACATAACATACCGTTCCTAATTGCTCGGCAGGCGTCGTCGGCGTTAACGCGATAATCCCTTGTTGATTCACATTTAAATTGTTGTACGCTGTTAACGTATCAATCAATTTATCCGGCGTAATATCGACGTATAAATAGCTGTAATAAATCGATTCATCCGTACTACACCAGTTGTTATAGAAATATTTGTAACGTGCTACTGCTTGAATATCAAGCAAGACGATATACCCTTTGTATAATGCCATCGTCGCTTTCGGAACGAACGCTTTCACAATTGCATCTGTGTCTACATTCGCATTGTAATAATCTCTCAAATCATGTACATTCCCAAGATTCCCTCCACTACCGAGTGCATCCACTTTCGCTTTAAATGCAAGTGCTGTCGCCTTTTTCTTCGCATATTTCGTCGCAATGGCATTCAACGCATCTGCAGATGTCACGTATTTACGTACCGTATCTGATGCGTTGTCGTACGTCGTATACAGCGTAATTAAATCTGTCGTGTACGTTTTACTAGACGGTTTTAATTCTTGATAAGCCGAATCAATCGTACTCGCTTCTTTAATTTCTGATGATTGACCGAGTGCAATTGCATACGCACTCCCTTTCCCAATTCCATTCATCGCTGCCGCTTTTGGTTGTGTCGTCAATTTGTCGTACAGCTTAATCGCATCTTGAATATTTTTAACGTCTTTCGTCGTTAATTTCGATGTCGTACCGAGTGGTGTCGCTTTCAATAACGTAACCGCATTGTACGCATTCACATACTCGTTATATTTTTTCATAACGGTTTTCGGAATTAAACTTTGCGTGCTCGTATCATGTTCGATCATCGTACTGTAATACGACATCACGTCACCAATGTTCGCATGCGTACTTTCACTATTCAATGCCCCAACTTTTTGCTCAAATGCATTCGCTTTTCCTTGTGGATAGCTGCTTGAAGTGCCTGAAATTAAATTGTAGAACCATTGTAGACGTTGTTGATTAATAACGTATTTCTTCGTTTCAGGTGCAGCAGACTTGTACTGGTTGTACACTTTTTTCACATCGGCTGCGAACGATTTACTACCCGAATTTAATTTTAAAATCGTCGCGTCTAATTTTTGCGCGATTTTAATATTGTTTGCTTCTTGTCCCCAAACACGAGCAATCGGTGTTTTTTCATTGTTTTTTCGTTTCGTAATAATGATGACCGCATCGGCTAAACGTTTTTGTGGTTCAGTGAGTGTATTGTATGTTTTGGCGAATGCGATAATACGATTTTCATCCGCCGTATTGTAGTTATAGTCTTTCCCTTCAATTTGAAGTTCCGGACTTGCTTCATACGGTTTATTTTGTAATTGATCTGCCACTTTATTTCCTTCTAAAATTAATGCCGGAAGTGTCGTATACAACGTATAATTTTTTACATCGGTTTTAGAAAGCATATCGAGCGCAGCTGGGGCACTCGGATTTTTTGCTTTCAGTGCAACGAGTTGCTTGTACGCTTTAATTAAATCGTCCAATGCATTGTTAACAGCTAAAAGGCGTTCTTTTGAATTAGTAGATGGCTTCACAACACCATTAATTTTTGAACCTTCCAAACCGTCTAAGTTTGCTAACGTTTTCCCATTTTTGTCTTTCCCATTATCTAAATTTTGCAGCATCGCGATAAATTTCTCAGCGTCTTGAATTTGTGTTTTGTACGTCGTTTGAATGTCTGTGATTGCTTTCCCATCCGTAACGTATTTCTTCACGTCATCTTCTGCTTTGCCGTACGCACCAGAAGAAGCAATCATCGCATTGATGTCGCCTTTTTCAAAGGCTTTTACGTACGTGCTCTGAATTTTCTCTCCAGCTTTCAATTGCGTTTCTTCCTTCGCAAAATTCAACTCCGGTGTCGTCGCAAGTTCTGTATCTACGAGTGCCTTTTGCTCTTTACCGAGCGCTTTGTACAACGTTTGTACATTTTTAATCGCCGTTAGTTGCTTCGCTGTCGCAGGCGAAGTCGCCGTTACGCTCGCATAGTTCGGTAAGCCGTCGATGGCTGTAATGACTGCAGGTACTTTGCTATAAGCCGTATACGTTTTAAGCAACGCACTGTCGACGTATTTTTTCAAATCGGCTGGTTTTTTCGGCATCGTCGATGTTAATTCTGCATAAGCAGACGTCGCATCTTCAATGGCTAGTAACGTTGGTGCATCAGATAACTCTTGTGCTTTTTTATTAAATTCATCAATTAAATTTAAAGAATCCGCATATTTCGTCTCCATTTTACCGAGTACGTCATACATTCTTTCTGAAAAATAATTATCAGGTTGTGTGTATTCATCCGCTAGCTTACTAAATTTATAAGCCAAATCGAATGTCGATGCTGTATATGTTGACGCTTTCGGATCCAATTTATTGTATGCCACGACAAGCGCATGCGTATCATGAATTTGCTTTTCATCTTGCATGAACGCTTCGATTAATGCCGTTTCATCTTCATCAAATAAACTTTTTTGGAAATCGTCCATTTTTTTGTAATTCGCAAGAAGCGATAATAAGTCTGACACAAGTGCTGACACGTCTGTTTTGTCGATTGCTTCTGTCACATCTTCAATCGTAAGTTCTTGGTCATCATCATCCGTCAGTAAAGAACTAAGTACCGATTGTACTTGTGCTTTTGCCGTAGCGGAAGTCGTATACGTTTGAAGCGTCGCAACTGTTTTTGTCGGTACGAGCGCTAATGTCACCGCATTCATCGATGCATAAGTTTTTTGCGCAACGACTACTTGTTTCGGATAATTCGTCTTCGTAATCGCACTTACTTGTTTTTGAAGCGTCTTTGCTTTTTTCTCATATGCCGCAATCGTAGAAACGTGCTTCGTCAACTTCGCTTTATTCGCAACACCTGCACGATATACAGTCGGTAAACGATCGTATGCTTTTTTCGCCGCTTTCACGTCTTTCACATACGTTTTTTTCGTTGATTTCAGTGCAGTAATTTGCTTTTGTACTGCCGTAATTTTCTTCTCATATGGTTTAATTTTCTTCACATGGGCTTGTAATGTTTTCACATTCGATACGAGTTGTTTATCTTTTTTAGAAAGCTTCGCATACGCTTTCTGTGCCGCCTGCACTTTCGTTAAATAAGTTGTTTTTGTTGAATTGATAGCTTTAATTTTTTGAATAACGGCTTTCGCTTTCGCTGTCGGTTTTTTCGTAGCAGCTTGGGCTGTCATCCCACCATCGGGATAAGCAGCCGTCAGCCAAACAGGAACCGTCAACGCAAAAACGAGACTAGCCGATACAATGGATTTGCGCACAAAACTTCCTCCTCTTTGTTGTATGTAAACGTAGTTCTAATAAGTTCATGAATATTCGTATACCTTTACTATCGTCAACATGCGGAAAATATCAAGATAACAAACGACAAAAAAACAGCCCCGATTATTCATCGAAGCTGCTCATTTTATTTGCGTTTATCGTAATACGTGCCGTCCATCGTGCGCACCGCACTGTACGGGTCCGCGTATTGCACTTCGGATTTCTTCGTCTTCTGCAAGTTTTTCATATCGATTGCGATCGTTTGTTTAAACGTCTTCAACCGCTCCAAAATCCCCGCATCCAATTCCCGAAGTTGCGACTCATATTCATGACCGATAACCGGATTAGGCTGTGCCTTAAGCAACAGATCAATCGTCTGTCCACGCGCATCCAACAACTTGTGCACGAACGCAATATGCGCATCACGTGCATCCTCTTTATCTTCCGGTTCTTGTCCTAAGTACGTATATAACTTTTCCGATAATAAAAGGAATTGTTTCACCGTATCCATTACACTTGATTCCCTGAAAATTGTTGCTGACGATTTTTTTGAATAACTTGCTTCCACGTATCGCGGAATTCTACAACAAGCCCTTCCACTTCATCTAAAATCGACACATCATTTTTAATGTTCGCTTGCGTTAATTGACGATTCATATACTCATATAATCCAAACATATTTTGAGAAACAGGAATATCCATATTTAATGTAATCATTAACTCTGAAATAATCGCCTGTGCCTTTTGAACATATTTATTACGATTTTGAATATCTTGTAATTCAATTGCTTTTCTTGCTTGATGAATGAATTTAATACATCCATTGTAAAGCATTAATGTCAGTTCACCTGGGGACGCGGTCGTAATACTATTTTGTTTGTATGCATTGTATGCATTTTGTACTGACAAATCTAACAACTCCTTTTAAATAAAAACTCTTTCCATACTTTTAATTATATACATATTAAGATGAGAAAATAGATGATTGGTTATTTGCTTTTTGAATCGCTGTCTCCATTGCAGAAAATTGATTCCAATAACGCTCTTCAATGTCTTTTAGGCGTTCTTTCCAATCATTGATTTTTGTATCCAATGACATAATATTTCTGCCTAGCGTATATTGATTTTCAACCATTGTAGTTTTACCAGCTGATTTTTCAATGTTCGTAATAGCTGTCTGCGCTTCTTTACGAATCTTACTAACAATTCCTGGATTCTCTGTAGTCCCAACAAAAATCTTGCCTAAAATATCAGGATTTTTTTCAAGTGCTGTACGTAATTTTGTTTCATCAATTTCCAATTTACCATTATCAGACCAGCTTTTCGAAGATGAAATCCCAATATTGTATAGCGTTTCTTCACCCGTTCCACTATTTAAAATCGAGCGCATTTTCGTTAATAAATTACTAATATTGGTATCACCTTTTAATAATCCAGCTTTTGCTTTTTCTTCCCATTTGCTAATTTCAGAATCTGTCATTTCAGCTTTTTGCGCGTCTGTTAACGGCTCGTAGCTCACATTACGCTTTTCTGTTGTTTTTGAATTCAATGATTTAATTAAATCATTATACATAGTAACAAATTCTTTTACCTTATCAATTGAGCCGTCTACATTAGACGTAGAAGAAATTGAAACATTATCACTTGAAGTGATATCTTCTTTCAATTGGACAGTATATCCTGCAATACTAAATGTGTTAGATGAACCTTCATAAGTCACACCATTAACTGTTAAACTAGCTGAAGATCCACCATCTGCTAATGCTACTTCTCCATTTGCATTGGCTGTACTAATCATACCTAACTTATTAAATAATGATAACCCTTGAGCATTTGATATTTGTTGACCTTCTTGAACATTATAATTTAACAAACTCACTTCAGGTATATCAAGTCCTGATGAATCTTTTGCCGCACCTGTATTATTTGATGTGATACTCATTTGTCCATTGTTAAAAATAGCTGTTACACCTATATTCGCACTATTAATTCTGCTCATTAAAGAATTTATTGTATCTGAACTATTATATTTAATTTCGGTATCTTTCATCGACCCATCATTCTGAATAGATCTCAATGTGAATGAACCATCAGAACTAAATCCAAGTTCCTTCAATAATGTAGTTCCTTGTGTTACTGAGTTAACAGGTGAGTCTGTATTCTTTTCAAATAAGCGTTGACTGTTTTGAACTTTATTTTCAAAACCAAGACTCTCTTTCAAAGATGAATCTTCAAGAGAAACTATTCCTGCTGTTGAAGTTATTGATATTTGCCCAGAACTATTTAAAGTTGCTTTAAGTTGCGGATCATTTTCTCCTGTACTTGTTACATTAATTTTTTCGAATAATTTCCCAATAGTATCATCAGAAGCATCATAAGTAATTGTTTTCTTACTATCGCCTATATTGAAAGTTAGTGTCCCTGATTGTGGAAGACCTAATTCAGATACCTTTGTATCTTTAGTAATAGCTAACTCTTTACCATCAACATCTGTTACTTTTAAAGCCTTGCCTAAAGCAGTCGTATTATTCTTCATACCTAACATATTTAAATTTTCTAATGTACTACTATCATTAGATGTAACCGTTCCTAATGATGAACTAATTGATAGTTTACCATCCGTTATAGATGCCTTAAAAGCCGTTTTTTCCTCACCATCAATTGTTAAAGTAGTAGAATTTAAACGTTTTACTAAATCCCCCAGTGTATCATTAGAAGATACAGACACTACTGTTTCTTGACCTGCTACTGTCAATTTTAGTTCTTGACCCGATAAATTCAAACCTTCAATGTTTGAGATTTTTGTATTTTCATTAACACGTTGTTGTGTAATAGAGTTTTTAACTGCACTACCAATAAGATTTGTAGATGTAGCCGATTTTGCTGCAGTAGCGCGATCAATATTTAACGTACCACTTGCTGCACTGCCTGCCTGCACGGAAACTTTAGAACTTGAACTCGTTACTGTCTTACTTGACCAAGAACTGCTTAGACCAAATTTATCCCATGTATCTGTTCGGAAAGTATTTAATGATGTATTTACCTCACGATATGCATCACGTTTCCATTCATATTTTTGTTTCTGTTGCTGAAGTTTCTCCATCTGAGCACTTTCAGCTTTCATTAATTTTTCCATAAGTGAATCAATATCCATTCCAGATACTAAACCACCAATTTTATTTTTATATTGTAGATAAGAATATGCTGTTTGTGAACTACTAGTGCTATTTACTGCTGCCATTATTTTCCCTCCTTATGCTTGTGTGTCAAAAATTTTCCCGGCTAATTTCTGCATTTCATAATATGCATCTAATAATTGTTTAGGCGGTACTTCTTTGATGACTTCTTGTGACTTAGCATCTACAACTTCAACATAATAACGTTCTAAATCTTTATGGAAAACAAATTTAGAATTGCGTTGCTTATGTGCCATAAACTCATTCATTTTATTAACAGCTGTTTGATATGCCTGTTCTGTCGGATTCCCTAGTTCATCTGTCATTTCAGAAATATCTATACCACTTTTCGAAAATTGCTTAACTGTATTTGTATGATTGACTGATTCCATATTTTTTTGATTTTTTATTGGATTACTAGATATATTTTCTAACTTTAAATTAAGAACATCCATAACTACTACCTCCTTTAATTTTTCTTTTATCTTTGTTTTTATATCGGTTTATACGACTAAAATTGAAATATTCCTTAAACCTTTTTATTATTGAATTTCTTAATTGAAGACTGTTTACTACTATATTAGAAAACTCCCCTCTTATGACAACTTAGTAAATTGTAAAAATAATTAGTTATAAATAAAATTCAGATGATAAAATCATTTTCTAAATTCCCCTTGAAAGATACACTATAACTACTTCGAATATCATATAGCCTCCCTAACAAAATGTTATATTTTCTACAGTATGATAAAAATTTCAAAAAAAAAAACGCTCAGACAAAAGTCTAAGCGTTTTAGCGTTTGATTGATTATTGTAATAATGAAAGAACGCCTTGTGGTTGTTGATTAGCTTGAGCTAACATTGATTGTGCAGCTTGAGTTAAGATGTTGTTCTTAGTGAATTCCATCATTTCTTTCGCCATATCTGTATCACGGATACGAGATTCAGCTGCTGATAAGTTTTCAGAAGTTGCACCAAGGTTGTTGATAGTATGTTCTAAACGGTTTTGAACAGCACCAAGGTTTGAACGATTAGTAGAAACCGTTTGAATTGCTGTATCAAATGCAGTAATAGCCGCTTCTGCGTCTGTTTGTGTAGCAACTGTTGAAGCCTTAGTTGCTAAAGTAGCTGTATCTGCTTTAGTAATTTTTAATGCAGTTATTTGACCTTCATTTGCACCGATGTGGAAATTACCATCAAAAGTACCATCTAATAACTTTTTAGTATTGAATTCAGTATCGCCTGAAATACGATCAATTTCTGAATTTAATTGAGTAATTTCAGCTTGTAATTGTGTACGATCATCATCAGTGTTTGTATCATTTGCTGCTTGTACTGCTAATTCACGTTGGCGTTGTAAAATTGAGTGAGTTTCATTCAATGCACCTTCAGCTGTTTGAATTAAAGAAATACCATCTTGAGCATTTTTAGAAGCCATGTTTAAACCTGAAATTTGACCGCGCATTTTTTCTGAAATTGCTAGACCTGCAGCGTCATCACCAGCACGGTTAATTTTATAACCTGAAGATAATTTTTCTAAGTTTTTAGAAGCTGCCGCGTTATTTGATGTTAAGTTACGGTGTGTGTTTAAAGCTGCAATATTGTGTTGAATTCTCATTGTGAGATTCCTCCTTGAATGTTTGTATTTTCCACGTCCCTGTGGAGTTGTTTAGCAAGTTCCTTGCTTTACATTGTATATATCGAATCGTTTTTGAAATGTTTAACTCTTTTTTAAAATTTTTTTATTTATTGTGTCACTTCTAATGTTATTGTCGGGATATTGTATGCATTGTGATACATATCTTGTAGCTTAGTTAACACTTGCGACGAATCTTTTAATTGGAATGTAGACGTTCCGACTACACTTGCTGTGCCGTTATTACCTGATGGTGTAATCGTCATGACTTTCCCATCCGAAGATAGTGCAACCGTCCCGTACGTATACGAGTTTTCTTCAACTTTCACAACCACTTCTGTTCCAGTTGGCAATTGCATCGGTGTATTAAATGTAGCGACAATTTTTGATACCGCTTCATTTTGCTTCATTTGTAATGTAACAGTTTGTGCTGCCACATTCCCTTTTACTTCTATTCCATTGTTCATCGCAACGATACTCATTAACGTCGGCATGACGGTTTTCACTGCTAATACATTTCCGTACGGTGTTACTTTCCCATCTTTCAACAATGCCGCTTGAATCGTCACATCAATCGTTTTGTCGTCCCCGTCAATATGTTGCGTCAAACTAGATACAGCAATGTCAGCAGTCGTTTGCGATTCTGCTTTTTGGTGCTGTGGTGTATTCGTACCATCAATAATAGACAGTAATTCTGATAAATAAATCGTTTCACCTTTTTTAAGCGTACGTGTGTTAAGGTCGATGTCTTTATTTATTTTTATAATTGCCTCTGTTTCGTACTCATCTAACACTTGTTGATATGCTGCTATATTTGTCGGCAGTGTCGTCACAATCTGTCCATCGACTAAACTCAATTGAATGTTATCGTACGTCGCTAGCGCTTCTTTCACAAGATTTTCTGCGATTGTCGTTTCTAGTTTTACTTGTTGATGTAATGCCGTTTCATATTGCTTCAAAGCGGTCACGTCTTCAGTCAGTATAAAGGGACGCGCTTTTGCATTCGCTCGGGCATTATTGTACGCCGCAACAGCCGCTTTAATTTTGGTAATTTGTTCCGACGTGTATTTCGTCGCCATCTCAAATGTATCAACCGTTACATTTGAAAAATCGAGTACTGGTACAGCTTGTGTCCCTTTCGTTGAAACAAACACTTTCCCCCGATTATTCGTCACGACATAATTTGAAAATGTTGTCGTATCAACTTGACCGCTTATGATTTCTTTCTTCTCAGCACCGTTTGTGAAAGTTGCTGTTTTCGAACGATTATCAACCGAAAGCGTATACACTTTCCCATCTAATTGAATGGATTGATCGACGAAGCGAACGGACGTCTTGCCAGTCAATTCTTTTAATTTCGCTTCGAATGTGTCTACTACCGGTTTGCTTTCAAAATAATTCGTTTGTTTCGTAGTAAGTTGACGATTCGCTTTGAACATTCGATAATTTTTCACGAGCGTTTTCACTGCACGATCTGCTTTTTGATAATCTGCTTCTAATCCATTAATTGACGTAATCAATGCTTTCGTTGTCGTATCATCACTATTTTTTGCCAAGCTGCTCACGTCGAGCGTATCAATTTCTTTCATGATGACGATTGCCGCTTCGTGATTTTTCAACGTTTTCACAGTCGATACCTTCACTTTTTTCTTATATTTTGGCAATAAAGCATTATAATGCGCACGTGCATCTTTAATTTCTTTTTCATACGCATTTAAATCGTTTTTATAGCGTAGTTTCGTTAATTCTTTTGAAACGCCTGATACATTTGATGATACGAGTTTCGTTTCTAACGTTTGCTGTGCTGCCGCTTCTTTCGTTATTTTATTGTAAAAAGCTTTTTGCTCGGCTGTTACTGTACGTTTTGCTGCTGCGCTTAGACGATTGTACACCGTCTTCATTTTTTGAATAACTTCAATTTGCGCATCTGAATATTTCGTCGTACCCGCAACGAGTTTCGCATAATTGGCTACGGTCATTTTCGTAGATAACCCATATCCTGTCGTTTGAGGAATCGTCGCTGTCTCTTCTATTTTCGTAACGACGATTTTACCTTGTTCAAGTGTCAGCTTATACGTATTGAAAAGCGTCGCTGGCGAACTATCCGCATCTTTGTTCTCGATCGTAAACGTATCATTCGTCAGTGGCACATTTTCTCCACTAGAATCCGTCACGCTAAATACACCGTTCACCTTTTTCGCATCGTATACGTCCGAATCAATTTTAAAGCGGCCGTTGCGTGATGAAATCGTCGTCGCTTCGATTGCGACCGTGCCGCCATTATGCAATACATCATACAAATCAATAAAGTTTTTCGCATAATATTGCGCGTTGACGACATTTTGCTGCGCTTTCACTTTTTTCACGAGAACATTATACGTACGGTATTGTTTCGCTAAAATTTGTCTCGCTTGAACAGTCGTCGCTACTTTTTTATATTCAACTTGAAAGTTAGCAAGTGCCTGTGCAGCCTCTACTAACGTTTTGTTCACTCCACGAACCGTTATTTTTCCTTTTTTATCCGTAGTCGACACCGTGTCGACTACGTTCCCTGTCATCGTATACGTTTGAATGGCATTAATTTGAGCGGCAGTCGGCAATGCATTCGTCGCTTGAAGCAGTGCTGCCGCATTCGCCACTTTTACATGCGCTGCTAGTTGCTTCGCATTGCTCACGTATTTTTGTTCTGCTGTTGTCAATGCATCAAATGCTGCTTTCGCTGCTGACACGTCTGCTTGGTACGTTGTATGTTCCCATTTTAGTGCCTTAATTTTTGAACGTACCGCTTTCGCTTTTGTATGCATTGCTGCCTCTGCTGTCGTCACTTGCTGTGGCGTCGTGATTGCTGTCTCCATTACAACGGTACTGAGTGCTATCGTTGCAGCGAGTGTAATTGCTACGTATTTTGATTTCTTCTGTTTCATAGAACCCACCTTCTCATCATTATTCTCTCTTTCATTATCGGCAACATTCTTTACTATTCTTCTTTTTTCTGTCAATTCAATATATCAATTGAATTGTTCATTGATAATTTTCACATAAAAAAAGAAGTCACACATTACGTATGACTTCCACTTTGAAACGTATATTGTTATTCCCAATCGTTTAACATCGTTAAATCAAAATTCGTATTTAATGCCGCTTCATTTTCTTTTTGAATCGCTTCAAAAATTTCATGACGGTAAATTTTTAACGTCTTCGGTGCATCAATACCTATTTTCACTTGATCGCCATCGATGCCGATCACCTTCACTTGAATGTCATCTCCTAACATCAACGTCTCACCCGTTTTGCGTGTTAGCACTAACATTTATTTCACACTTCCTTCTACTGATTTCAGTGGGAAATGAAGTAAATCTTCTTCTGATGGCAGAACGATTTGTTTCGCTACTTGTTTTTTCTCGTTAATTACGACAGGCGCTAGTAAATTAATCGTCGACTGTAATAACGTATCTTTCAACGTCAAAATACCATAAACGAGCACATCTTCCGCACGTTCAATTTCTAACTTCTCTACGTCTGATTGTTGTAAATCAAAAGCGTAATCTTTTTTAAATGCGTACGGTGTCGCTACCATGAATCCTACTTTTTGTGTATGAATCGATTGTAGTACGAGGAAGGGCGATGCTTCATTTAATGGAATTAACACAAATTGCTTCTCTTCTTGAAAACCCGGAATGCCTTCTGGAAACGTAATAATTGCTTGTTCTTGAATCGTTACTTCGCCTAAAAATTTCGTTTGAATGTTCATTTACTTATTCTCCCTTAATAACGGTCGTCTCGACAGAAGCACGTTGTACCGTCGTTCCTGTCACAGTCCCCGGTGTAAAGTTACCTTGAATATCTCCTAGTGTAACATCATATCGCGGTGCATGTTGTGTAATATGAATGTCCAATCTTCCCGCAACGTACGTAGATTTCACCGCATCGACAGAAGGAATCCATTTAATTGCAGAACGAACCGGTTCAATCCCTAGTTTTCCCTTCGCAATTTGCGCCACTTTATTGCCACCTGACTCGATATGCATCATTTGATCGCCTTCTCTTGCACGTCTCGCTGTTCCAGCTGCGACGTCTTGCAATCCTTTTTGTGCAGCGTTTCTTCCGGCTTCAAGTGGTGTAAATAAGCCCATATCTCGCCACGCTTGTGACTGGTCGATTAATAACTTCGCTGCCTCCGAACTAATTTCGAGCGTTGCAGCAGGTTGTTCGATATTCACTCTCGCATTACTTGAATGCATCGTAAGCTTCGGTTGTGTTGAATGAATTTCTACTTTTTGGTCCGTCGTACGAATGTCCACTCGATCTATTTTCATACGATTCTCTCCTTTCAAAAAAGCCCGCACGAGGCGAGCTTTTCATTAGCGAATAAAGTCAACGAGCGTCTGTTGAATAATACGACCACCTACAGAAAGTGCCGCATTATGAATCGATTCTTGCGTAATTAAATTCGTAATCGCTTGTTCATACTCAACATCTTCTACATTCGATTGTTGTTTCGTTAACGTAATTTTCTGCATAGCTAAACGTGTATCCATCATATCGACACGATTTTGTTTCGCTCCGACATTTGCGACTTCTTTCAGCACTAAATCAATCGAACCTTGAATCGTTTCATTTGCTTTATCTTCCGCAGAGTTCGTACCACCAAGAAGCGCTCCAATATCCGCTCCAGATGTCGTACCGTTCGTACCGGTAAGTGCCGTTTCAATTTTCGCAAATACCGTATCTAATTTCTTGAATAACGTTTGGGCACCTGTCGTATTTACATCTAACTCAATCCCGTTGTAAATTTCAAGAGTTGCGGATTGATCCATTCCTGGTAGTGACTGCATTACACCATCTTTATAAAGTGGTTCACTCGTTCTCGTCCCACTGAAAATATACGTATCACCGATTTTCGTATTGCCTAAATCGTGAACTTCCGCTTGAATTTGTTTAATTTCTGTCAGCATCTTTTCACGGTCAATCGTTTGGTTCGTGTCGTTTGCTGCTTGTGTAATAAGTTCTTGTACACGGGCCATTGCACTTGAAACGGATTGTAATGCAGAATCTGTCGTATCTAAAAATTTCGTTGCCGTATCTAAATTTTTATCGTACTGTGCATTTTGGTTCAACTGTGTACGATAGCTCATCGCCTTCGTGACACCTACTGGATCATCTGACGGGCGTAACAATTTAGAACCTGTTGATATTTGTTGTTGTAAATTCCCCATTTTATTGTAACTCGTATTTAAATTACGGAGCATCGTATTCGAAAGCATTGATTGAGTTGTACGCATTATATTATTCTCTCCTCACGCTATAAGCCAACTCGGCCCATACCATTAATAATTTTATCTAATGTTTCGTCGACTACTGTCACCATACGGGCAGATGCATTGTACGCTTGTTGGAAACGAATCATGTCGGTCATCTCTTCATCTAATGAAACTGTCGTCACTGAATCACGATTGTTCGAAATCGTTAAACGAATCGTACCTGAATTGTATTCCATTTTCACAGCTTTTTCGCCTTCTGTACCAACGTCTGCTACCATCGATTCGTAAAATTTCTGTGCAGATGCCTCGTTCAAACCTGTATTAGGTTTATTGCTTAAATTAGAAAGAGCTAATGCTTGTTTGCCATTCCCCTCTTCTAAATTCGCTGTGGACGCTGCAATATTGTTAAAATCTTTCATTAAGTCACTTACTTTAATCGTCGCTGCTGTAACTTCTACACCATCCTCAAAGAATGCTTTTCCTTGAGGAGATGCTGTCGTACCGTCTGCCGATAATCCATAGCCAAGTTTATGTAAATCGTTAAATTGTTTCGCAAATTCACGCGCTAACTTATTTAAGTCTTCCAATTTATCATGGAAATAGCCATGCGTTGTAATCGTTGCTTTGCCATTCGCATCTAACGTTACATTTCCTTGTAGATCTTTTGCCACTTCTGCTTTTCCGTAAGAATCAATATAAGAAACGATTGATCCTTTGTTTGCTTGCATATCTTTTACATCCGTTTTCGATGAAGACGTCGTCGTTGTCGTTTCAAGTGAAGCATCTTTAATTGTTTTTTGATCTGCCGAAACGTTTAGCTTCAACGTCATCACTGGATCATTAGCTGTCGCACCTGGTATCGTAATCGAACCGTTTTTAAAATCAGCTAATACAGAATTCCCGTTATACGTCACATCCGTAATCGTCCCATTCGCATCTGTCGTAATACCTAATGCAACTGTTGAAGCGCCTCCTGCAAAATTAACTGTATTCACTGTACCGGCAGCTAATGTCGCTGGTGTCATCGTCATTTTTTCTGATGACGTTTCTTTCAATTCAATTTTCAAGCTCCCGATTGCTTCAAACGTATCACTAACTGAAAGGTCTTTCTCAACACCTGTTTCATCGAATGTTTGAAGCGATACCGTTGCCGCAAATGATTTTTGCGTTTGGCTCGTTGATACGAGTAAGTTTTTCGTACCGTTCGCATCTACATAATAGACGTTCATGGAACCTTCTGCATCAGGTCCAGCTAAGCCGCCTGATTGTACATTTTCTGTACTAATCGGCATGTACTCTGCTAATTCATCTAATAATAAATCACGTCGGTCGTACAATTCATTCGGAATATAGCCATTCGGTTCGACTGTTTTAATTTGATTATTAAGAGAAGCAATTTGGCTTAAAATGGAATTGACATTATTCACTGTATTCATTGCTTCGTACTTTAAATTCGTTTGGACTTGCGTCATTTGTGTACTCATATAATTAAATGAGGAAGCTAAATGTGCCGATTTCGTATACACAACTTGTCGTGCTGCAGAAGAAGAAGGTGAATTCGCTAGTTCTTGCCACGATGAAAAGAAGTCTTCGAAAGCAGCTGATAATCCGTATTCTGAAGGCTCTGACATGATGTCTTCCATTTGGCTAATCGAATTCGTTTGTTGTGTCCAGTAGCCTAAGTTATTCGTTTCTTGACGGTATTGCTTATCGATAAATGTATCGCGTATACGTGTAATCGATTCAGATGTAACACCTGTACCTAAGTGACCTGCAAACATCGGCGTATTTTGGCCGATGCCTGGGTAACCTGACGTCGCCGCCAAGTTAACGCGTTGGCGCGTGTAGCCGATCGTATTCGCATTCGAAATGTTATTCCCTACTGTATATAAAGCAGTTTGCTGTGCGCTTAAACCACGTTTGTTCGTTTCAAGGCCCATAAATGTTGAAATGCCCATTTCGTTTCCTCCTATTTTATATAAATATTTTCGTCGTTCATTACTGTTACTATAATCGGTCTTTTTCAAAAAAATTAAAGTAAAAAACAAAAAACGTTAAAATGCTTTCGCACTTTAACGTTTATGCTTGTGAATCAAATCGTCCTTTTGAAGCCGTGCTACGTACGCCTTGCTCATTTCCGTAATTGAAATTCGCTTCTTGTGGGCGCATTAAGTCAAGCGACATATTAACAACTTGAAGTGAGTTGTACAAAAGGCTTTGATTTAAATCATTTTTTCTTTCAGTTGTGTCACGACCGTTAATAAACCATCTCTCGCTTTTGCCAACTGCTGTTTGTCCGCTTCATTTGAAATGCGCGCAAGCAGCTCTGTCATCGTCGGTTGAACACCCGTCACTTGTTTAGCATTGAAAAAGACATTCACTGCTTTTTGACGTTGTTCTTCTAACTGAGCAATTGCCGAAATATGCGTTTGTTCGTCGTTGATCACTTTATTCAATTCATCTATATTACCGTCTGTAATCAGAGCTGTTTTGCTCGTCTCTAATTTCAAAAGGCTTTGATGCATAATCGTTAGTTTCGTCATAATTGATTGAATCGTTTGTACGGACATTGTCTGTTCCCCTTACGTTATCGACGGTAATGGTTCAACAAATCTTGCGCAAGTTTTTTCGAATCAACTTGGTAAGTTCCGCTTTGAATTTGTTCTTTCAACGCCGCTACTTTTTCAGTACGTGTTGCTTCATAACCTTGAACACCTTGTAAATCCTTTGCCTGTGAAGAAATTTCAAGTTGGTCTTTAAAAGTTTTGTTCGTTGCTTTCGCCGCAGATGCTTTTGTTTGTTGCGCTTGATATGGATTAATATTTGAAACACCGTATGATTGAATTTTCATCTTGGAACCCCCTCTACTTCTTTTTGAATACTTACCCGTTATTTCGGAGAGAAATAGGAGATGTTAAGCATTTTTTTCGAAAAGAGAAAGTTTTACTATGTCACTTTTAAACATCTAGTCCTATATACCATAACTACAAAATTTAAAAAGGTACATAGTATTAGTAGCGTTTCGTCTTTTCTGAAAGATACGTGCCGCGTTCACGACGTGCAACACCTTCTCTAAATTCTCTTCCCGCTTCAAAGACGTTTAAATCTTTTTGGAGATTCGTCGAGCAACTTTCACATAGCTTTCCTGTTTGTGTCAGCTTGCCACAATTATCACAAGGGTAGCCTAAATTCGGGAAAAGCGCTGGCTGTAAACGACCTTTGCGCACCCACTTATGAAGCATCTCTTCCGTGCATCCTGTCGCTTCGACAATGCGCTCAATTGTAGCAGCACGATTCTCACGGCGACGTAAAAAGCGATAAACTTCCTCGTATTTTCTTTCTTCATCTGCTCCACAGTTTCCACAAACGTCACGAATACCAATGTCATTAAATAATTGCCCACAGATCGGACAGTTCTTTACTTCACCCATTGTTTGTTCGTCCCCTTTCTATTACGTACGTGCCGAAATTAAAACGAGTACGTCGATTTTTTCGAAACCTGCTTGTCGCAATACGTGCGTCGCATGTCGAATCGTCGTTCCAGTCGTAATAATGTCGTCCACGATTAAAATTGGTCTATTTTTCTTTAATTGTATAGTATTTCGGCAAAACAATATACGACTATTTTCTCGTTGTTCTTTCGTCTTTTCACTTTGAGATGCCGTCGTTGTTTTTTCGAGTAAATGAACGTAAGGGACACTTGCCGCTTCCAACAATTCGTCGATGTGCGCAAATGTACGCTCTCGCTTTTTGTCTGGATGCATTGGAATCGGCACGATTGTATATCCTTTATACGCTTTCAAGGTCTCACGTAATACATCGGCAAAAACGACTCGGACTACATAGTCTTTCAAAAATTTATATCGAAATAAATACGACTGCATCGCATCATTATAATAGTAAAGTGCTTGTACGTTTTCGTATGGCTGCTCTTCCACTCGTTCAAATTGTGCCATACATTTCTCACAAACGCTTTGCTGCCGTCTTTTCCTAAAAAAATCCCCCCACGTCGGAATCGCTTCTAGTAGAGCATCGCATAATAAACAGTTCATGAGCTACAACCCGTTCAACCGCTTAATTTCAGCGATCGCCTCATCCATACTTTTCGTAATACCGTGATGATAAAAAACAACGTCCCCGTCCGGATTTTCTACCGAACGACCGACACGACCGCTAATTTGAATGAGCGCATTGCTCGTAAAGATCGTCGACTCCGCCCCAAGTACCGCCACTTGAAGATTTGGAATCGTAATCCCTCTCTCCAAAATCGTCGTCGTCAACAAACCGGCAATTTTTCCATCTCGCAGCGCTTGTACTTTTTCTTTTCGATTCGGCTCATTCGCATAAACGAATGTAATCGATGCATCGATTCGTTCGAAAAGAGGTGCTGTCCGTTCCATCAATTCAATCGTCGGGAAGAATAAAAGAAATGGCTTACCATCTTTCAACCAAGACGTTAGTTGTCTTTCTAACACTTTCGGTATACGTGATGCTACGAGCTGCTTTTTATAAAATGGCAAAAAGCGCATCGTCGGTACGGGTAAATCAAAAACCGTGAAATCGTCGCGGAATAAATGAATAAGCATCGTTGCGTGTCGCTTTTATGCGCTGAGCTGACGTAGGCGTCGCTGTCACATACATGATTGCCCCGTCTTTTTTCACTGCCTTTTGTACGGCGAGTTGTAGCGAACGGTCATAGCTGTATGGAAAAGCATCTGCTTCATCAACGAATACGATGTCAAAGCTCTCTTCAAATCGGTACAGTTGATGTGTCGTCGTAACGATGAGTGGGGAGAAAGAAGGCTTCACATCTGCACCACCGTACAACGCATGAATGTCGGTGTCTGGAAAAACACGTTGGAAACGCGGAAACAATTCTAGTACGACGTCCGTTCTCGGCGTAGCGACACATACACGCCACCCTTCGTTCAAAGCGACTGCCATGCTCTCAAACAAAATCTCCGTCTTCCCCGCACCACATACCGCATGAATCAAACGTGCTTTCTTTTGTTTGACACTCTCTACTAATTCGTTCGTCACGCGACTTTGTGCATCTGTTAATTGACCTTGCCAGTGAAACGTATGTAGCTTCGCTTCGTACAAGTCATCCCCACCCCACAGTAGTAATTCATCGCAAGAAGCGACACGACCCATTTGAATACAATGACGACAATATGCACATCGTTGATTGCATTTTGCACAGTTGAATGTTACATACGCTGACGCATCCGGACAATGACACCTTTGGCAATGCCACTTCCCATCTTTTTTAATGACACCTTGTTTTTTTAAAATAACGCCACTCGCCTCTGCTCGTTGCAACAATTCATTTGAAAAAGGGAGACGATCTCCCGTAACAATACGCCCTGCTAAAAAATCATGTACCGTTTGCAATGATTCTTGTACTGAATGTTCCATATGACGTTTCTCCTTTTTTCATTTCATTGTACTTGAAAAAAGAACGAAAAAAAGCGTCCCTAGCCTGTGCTAGGAACGCCCATTTTTTAAGATATTGTTTAGTATAAACACAATAATAATCGTTTACGGAGGAATTGTCACTCGTTTTTTGTCGAAATACGACAAATTTCTCACATTTTTTTATTTTAAACGTTTTTAGGGAACCAACCCATTGCTAAAGCCCCTTCACCTAAATGCGTTCCGACAACCGCACCGAAATAAGATAAGTGGAACGTCACAGTCGGAAATTCTTGCTGCAAATGTTCCATCCATTCTTTTGCTTTCTCTTCACAATTCGAATGAATAACAGTCGCTTCTAATGCACCATGTCGTGCAACGTCTGCTGCTAATTCTTCTTCTACCCGTTTTAATGCTTTTTTCTGTGTACGTACTTTTTCAAATGGCACGATTACTTTATCTTTAAAATGTAAAATAGGTTTCACTTGTAACAAACTTCCGATTAAAGCAGAAGCTGCTGATAAGCGACCCCCTCGTTGTAGATGAGATAAATCATCTACGACGATAAAGTCTTTTTCATGTGCTTTCATTTTATTTAAATGAGCAATGATTTCTTTTGCAGTCGCGCCTTGCGCAGCCATTTTCGCTGCATGGATAGAGTACATTCCTTGCATATAGCAGGCTACTTCTGTGTCGAAGCCGTATACGTCAATTTCATCTACCATATCTCCTGCAGAAAGTGCGCCTTGATACGTGCCGCTAATGCCGCTTGAAAGATGGATTGTCACAATCTCATCGTAATCTTTCGCTAATTCTTCAAATAGTTGAACAAACTTACCGATTGGTGGTTGGCTTGAAGTCGGTAATTTTTACCGCCTCGAATTTTATCATAAAAATCATCGGCAGTTAATGTTACTTCTTCTTCATATGTTTCCCCGTCAATGACGACCGTAAGTGGCACCATATGAATAGTATATTGTTCAAGTTCAGCTTTCGTTAAGTAGGCTGTACTGTCCGTTACAATTGCAGTTGCCATTTGTTTCACTCCTCTACATGTAGTTCAATTCTATAAAAATATGACACAAAAGGCAAATCGAACATGACAAATATCACTATTTTTTTTAACAAATGTATGTTTCATAATAAAAAGCTATTTGCATGTGCGATTGCTCATGCAAATAGCTTTTTTATTCATCCTATTAAAATAAATATAATTATTCTATAAATTAGCGTACTTCTACCCAACCATTTTTGATCGCTGTTACAACTGCTTGTGTACGGTCATTAACGTTCATTTTTTGTAAAATGCTTGATACGTGGTTTTTAACCGTTTTTTCAGAAATGTACAATGTTTCACCGATTGCACGGTTTGATTGTCCATCTGTTAACAATTGTAAAACTTCACATTCACGTTTCGTTAATAAGTGGAATGGACGGCGAATTTCAGTTTGGTGGAATGAGCCTTTGTTTTCACGTTCGCTTAAACGACGGTATTCTGCTACTAAATTTTTCGTAATTTTAGGGTGTAAATAAGAACCGCCTGTTGCAACAATTTTAATTGCATCTACGATTTCGTTTGCATCCATTTCTTTAAGCATATAGCCTAAAGCACCTGATTTTAATGCATGAGAAACGTAAGATTCGTCATCATGAATTGAAAGGATAATTACTTTCGCATCTGGATATTTCTCGATTAAATCAGCAGTTGCCTCTACGCCATTTTTTTGTGGCATGTTAATGTCCATTAAGACAACATCTGGTTGAAATTCATCGTAAAGAGGAAGTATTTCTACACCATCATCACCTTCAGCTACTACTTCGAAACTATCTTCGAAGTCTAAAATACGTTTAACGCCTTCGCGGAATAATTGGTGATCATCAATAATAATAATTTTTGTCATAGTTATTTCCTCCTCTAGTACCTATACAAAAGGTTATATTCCCGTTTTCAATGGGATTTTAAACATAGTTGTTGTGCCTTTTCCGATTTCGGACTGTAGAACAATCGTACCATCCAATAATTCTACACGTTCCTTCATACCGACAATACCAAACGAGTTCTGTTTCGTAATCGTCGTATCGAATCCGATACCATCATCTTTTATATAAATAGTAACATTTTCCTCTAGCCATTCAAAGTTTACTGATATATTTTTTGAATGTCCATGTTTAATTGAATTGTTCACGCATTCTTGAACAAGTCTAAAAATAGCAGTTTCAAAGTTTGTTTGTAAGCGACGATCTTTCCCACGTGACACAAAATACACTTCTGTTCCTTCATTATAATCTTGCACGGAATTTAAGTATTTTTTCAACGTCGGTACAATGCCAAGATCGTCTAACGCCATTGGTCTTAAGTCATAAATAATACGTCTTACTTCATGTAAAGTGTCGCGAACCATACCTTTTAAATCTCTTAATTCTTGGATTGCTCTTTCTACACCTTTTTCATCATACGAACGTGTAATCAAATCTGTTCTTAGTAGTACATTTGCCAACATTTGTGCTGGGCCATCATGTACTTCTCGAGAAATTCTCTTTCGCTCTTCTTCTTGTGCCTCAATGACACGAATCGCAAAATTCTCTTTTACTTTTGCATTTTCAAGTGCTGGACCGATATCTCTTAAATCATCACTTAAATAAGTCAAAACGACATTCACTTGATTTACAAGATGATCTGCCTTATTAATCGTGTCTAGTAATCCTCGCATACGGCGTTCCAAATCATCACGACGCTCGCGCAATTGCTTTTCTTCTGATTGCACGACAGAATGACGAACTTGGATAGAATTGGCAAATTGGTACGCTTCATGTACTTGCTCTTCTGTATATGTTTGGAAATTTTGTGATACTTCTGCTAAGTTACTTCTCGCTTGCTTTGCTTGTTGTTCTAGCATATCATTTTCTTGAATAACACTTTGTAACTTTTGACGTACTTGTTGCAACTCGCTTTTCATTTCTTCGAACGATTGACGCGATTGTTCACTAATGATAAAAATATCATTTTTAGATGCATCAATCGTATCGACCATACTGTCGAAAATTTTATCAAGTAATCTAACGTCAATCTTATTTCCTTTAGGCATATCTATACTCCTTATTTCGTGTACCAAATGTATGGTAGACTTTTATAGTACTGACATCTCAGAATAAAAGGTATATATAACAATTATAACATCTTTGTGCTAAAAGAATATAAAAAACTATTGTAATAAAAATGACAAATGTATCATTTTTATTACAAGACATCGAAAGGAGAAAGAAAATGAGAGATAATTACCTAACAATAAAAGAATTTGCTATTGATGAATTAGTCATATCGAAGTCTCGCTTTATTGCCCATGCGGCACGTGCTGAAAATGAGACGGAAGCCCTTTCCTTCATCCAACAAATTAAGCAGGAACATCGTAGTGCAACTCACAACTGCTCAGCATACATAATTGGTGAACATAACCAAATTCAAAAGGCAAACGATGACGGAGAGCCTAGCGGTACAGCAGGCGTTCCTATATTAGACGTCTTAAAGAAACAACAGTTGCAAGATACAGTCATCGTCATTACACGCTACTTCGGTGGTATTAAGCTTGGTGCGGGAGGCCTCGTGCGCGCTTACGGAAAAGCAACGACACTTGGCATCGCAGCAGCTGGTGTTGTAGAACGTCGTCAACACGTCAAAATGAAAGTCGTAGCAGACTATACATTACTCGGTAAACTTGAAAATAATATCCGAAATTCTTCTTATTTATTAGAAGAAATTTTATACACTGAAGGTGTAGAATTCCATGTATTCGTCCCCGCCGAAGAAGAACAAACTTTCATAAATTGGATGACCGAGCTATCCAATGGACAAACGAAAATCAGTTGTTTAGAACGTCTTTTCTTACAATTTGACCGTACATAAATACGTTTTACGGATTTCTTATGTCATAGTATAATTAAACGCGTTGCAATTATTTATAAAAATCAATTAAATTTCTCACAAAGGAGATCGGATATGGCGGAATCTAGACAAGGCTCCGGGCAAAATTCTCGCACGAACGCACAACGTCCAAAGCCAAAATCTCACGCAAAATCAAAAAAAACAAAGAAACGTGAACGTCAAGAAGGAAAACAGCCACAAAAGAAAAAAGGTGGCTGTTTATGGAAAGTGTTACTACTCATACTTATTCTTTTATTAGCAGTTGGCGGCACTTACGCTTATTACTTGTACCACACAGGTAAAAAAGCGGTCGACAATGCTTATATGGAAGTTGGGCGTGAAAAATCGGATTTACGAACTGAAAACGTCGAACCTCTTTCCGACAATATTTCGATCTTAATTATCGGAATTGACGATAGTGAAAAACGTGCACAAGGTGAAGGAAACTCTCGTTCGGATGCGCTTCTCGTTGCCACATTAAACAACGAGAACAAATCCATTAAACTTCTAAGTATCCCTCGTGATTCATACGTATACATACCTACAGTCGGTTACAACGATAAGATTACTCATGCGCACGCTTACGGTGGTATTCTTTCTTCAATCGAAACGGTTGAAGGCATGCTGAATATCCCGATTGATTATTATTACCGTGTCAACTTCGATGCCTTTATCGACATCGTAGACGCACTAGGCGGTATTGAAGTAACCGTTCCTTACGAGATCAACGAATTAGATGAAAATGATAAACGTACGGTTCACTTATTACCAGGCAAGCAAACCGTCAATGGTCGAGAAGCACTTGCGCTTGCACGTACACGTCACCAAGATAGCGACATCGAGCGTGGGAAGCGTCAACAAATGATTTTACAAGCAATTGCGAAAAAATCAGCAACCGTTTCTTCTTTCTCAAAATATGATGATCTACTTGAAGCAGTCGGCAATAATATGCAAACGAATATGACATTTTCTGAAATGAAATCTCTGTTCGCTTACATGCAAAAAGGAATTCCAAATATTGACTCTCTTACACTTAAAGGAGCAGACGATATGTCTACTGGTATTTACTACTACAAAGTAAATGATGAAAGCTTACTCGATACGAGACAAACGTTGCAAAAACAACTTGGCTTACCTGTCGACGATGCACTAATCGACACATCAGATTCCTCAACAACGACTACTCCATAAAAAAAACCTCTCACCGACTGGTGAGAGGTTTTTTTGTCGATTCAGCTTTTTTCAGATGAAACAACCTTTATTTTACGAATTAATTTGACGAATCATCGTCTGAATCTTTTCGATTTACTTTTTTTTACGAGTTTCAGTAAGGGCTTGTAGCGACTTCCTGCAAGACCAATCACTTCAACGAACAACTCAAGCGCAATTAATAAAACGAGAATTAATAAAATCGCACCCCATAGTTTTGCCATAGAGAAAATAACAGCAGCTAAACCGAACATGATCGCAATGCCATAAATAATAATGACCGTTTGACGATGTGTAAATCCGATGCTTAGCAAGCGGTGATGCAAATGCGATTTATCTGGTTGGAATGGTGGTTGTTTATTTAATAAACGACGCACGATAGCAAAGAAAGTATCTGAAATTGGAACACCTAACATGACGATGGGAATAACTAATGATACGAACGTAACATTTTTAAATCCGAGTAACGCTAGTACAGAAATCATAAACCCTAAAAATAGAGCCCCTGTGTCACCCATGAAAATTTTTGCGGGATGGAAGTTATAAAATAAGAAGCCGATCGTACTAACAGCTAACACTGTAGCCATCACAAGAACGAACGTATTTCCCATAATAAATGCCATCGCAGCAAGAGTCACTAATGCAATCGTTGATACGCCGGCAGCAAGGCCATCTAATCCGTCAATTAAATTAATCGCATTCGTAATGCCGACAATCCAAATTAATGTCAGTGGGATGCTTAAATAACCAAAATCAATCACACCACCGAACGGTAAGTTGATGAAATCTATTTCAATATGTCCGTAAAAAATAATAACTGCTGCGGCAATTGTTTGCCCTAAAAATTTCGCTTTCGCTGATATTTCTAGCATATCATCTAGTACACCCGTAATGATAATAATGAATGCCCCAATCAAAATGGGAATCATCGCTTCATTCGTAGGAAGTAAGACAAGAACGCCGACTAGAAAGGCCAAGAAGATTGCCAAACCGCCTATACGAGGCATGATTTTCGCATGGACTTTACGATAATTTGGTTTATCAACAGCTCCAATACGAAAAGCAAGTCGTTTAACGAGCGGCGTAAATAAAATCGATGCTATAAATGCCGCTAATAAGGACCAGTAAAACAACATGCTTACGTCTGTTATTCAAAATATGGATAAACGCATATGTGTGTTTCAACATACTTTATGTAAAGGTATGACATACCGTCCAATACATCGCTTATCTAATAACAGAATCCTCCTTTCCTTCTATATCATATGAAAATTCCTTCTCACGAAAACGACCCGTATTTTCTCGAACGTTTTTATACGTAAAAATTCTTATTTATACTCGCTGTTAAATAACAGATTAAATCATTTTATATTATAGCATGATTTATGTAAAAGAACAGTTTACATCCTAGACAGACAAGAATTTACTATTTTTCACTAATTGCTCTCCTCCTTCTTCATTATGTATTAAAATAAGCATTTTTATACAATGTGAATACGTAGTTTCATCCTATTTAAATAGTAACTTTCTCTCTCTTTAAAATTGCATGTTCATACTCCTACATTTAGATTTCTTTCGTATGTTTACTTTTTCATCCATACCTTTTACTATGTCGTTTAGTAAGGAAGTACGTGCTCGTATAAATTTGTAACATGCAATATATAGCTTCTCCTTTTTTTGATTTTTTCCTCGTTTTTTTATGTGAAGCTAATCTTATTTATGTTATTTTTCGCTTACTTAACTTGTTTTTTCAAGATTATCGAGCTTATTTTCTGTTTTCAGAAAAATAAACGTTTCTTTCTTATTTTATTCATGTTAGTATATTGAAGTACTTTTAATAACACATTAATTAAAATATTCAGACAAAACAAACTATTTAAGTAAAAATATAACTTCCCTTTTCTTTCGGCTTAATTAGTCAGAAAATTAAGAAGTTTTAAACTAAAGGAGCTGCAATACATATGAATCGTCTTTCGTTCTCAGAAAAAGTCTCCGTAGGGTTTATGCTTTTCGCATTATTCCTCGGAGCAGGTAACATCATCTTCCCCCCACAACTTGGTCAACAATCTGGTGAAAACTTTTGGATTGCGATCATCGCCTTCTTAATTACAGGCGTCGGTCTTCCATTACTCGGTGTCATCACAGTCGCAAAATCAGGCGGCGAACTCGAAGATATGGCTGGTAAAATCCATCCGATATTCGGTATTTTCTTCACAGCAGTCGTTTATTTAACAATCGGACCGCTATTCGCTCTACCTCGTACAGGTACAGTGTCATACGAATTAGGTGTGAAACCTTTCTTATCAGATGCAACAGCGGCACACGCTTGGCCACTTGCTATTTTCACAGTCATCTTCTTCTTAATTACAACGTTCTTTGCATTAAATCCAACCAAACTAATTGACCGCGTCGGTAAAATTTTAACGCCGTTACTTCTATTAGTAATTGCGGTACTTGCAATCAAAGCCATCGTAACACCAATGGACGGTTCAGGTCCTGCAACTGGTAGCTACATCGACAACGCTTTCGGTGAAGGTTTCAAACAAGGCTACTTAACGATGGACTTCTTAGCTGCTTTAATTTTCGGGATTGTGATTATCCAAGCATTAAAAGGTAAAAATGTAACGGAAAAATCAGCAGTCATTAAAACGACGGTTTTCGCAGCATTCGTCGCAGCAATCGGTTTAGCACTCGTTTACTTATCACTAGGTTACATCGGCTCTTCAAGTTTCCAAACGATCGGAGCATTTAGCGAAGGATCCGACATTATTACACATTCAGCAAACGTTCTTTACGGTCAATTCGGAAACATTTTATTAACAGCCGTTATCGTTCTTGCCTGTTTAACGACATCAATTGGTTTACTAACAGCGGCATCAGAATACTTCGCCAAAATCATTCCTGCACTTTCTTATAAAAAATGGGTTTGGATTTTCGCTGTATTCACAACGTTCATCGCAAATATCGGTTTAGCTCAATTAATTCAATTTTCTTTACCAGTATTATTCTTCATCTATCCACCAGCCATCGTATTAATGCTTCTTACATTAGTATCGAAATGGTTCAACGATAGCCGCTGGGTTTACTTGTTCGGTATGCTCGTAACAGCTATTTGGTCACTATATGATGGTTTAGCTGCCGCAAAAATTACACCGCAATGGTACGAATCATTCGTAAGTGTTATGCCACTATTCGATATGGGCTTAGGTTGGTTAATTCCAGCAATCATCGGTGCAGTGATTGGTTACATCGTTTCACTATTCACTAAAAAATAAGTTATGGCTAACACCCTTCATACATTTTGTAGAAGGGTGTTTTTTTGTTTTGTTTTAAATATCCTTTAGTAACCCCCTCCTTATTACTTGTTTCTACATTTTCTTCATTATGAAAAAAGACTGTTTTTTCTCGCCTATTACATTCACCGCTAAAATAAGAAAGCGTTTTCATTTTTGTGATTAACTCGAAATATTCTGTCTATTGCAAAATGCTTGAATTAATATCGAATTGTGATATATTTGATACCGTTGTGATATGAGTTCAAAATTTCGACAAAAATTCGACAAAAAAATAAAAGGACGTGACATTATGAGTTGGACTTCGATCTTAGCCATCGTGTTGCTTGTAATCATTGCATTAATCATTTTAGTGCCAATCATTATTTTATCGATCTTATTCTTTACAGACCGTAAGCAAAACCAACATGCCATTTTACGTAACTTCCCTGTACTTGGGAGAATCCGTTATTTCACTGAAAAAATAGGACCAGAACTACGTCAATACTTATTTGACGATGATAATAAAGGGAAACCTTTCACTCGTGAAGATTATCTTCACATCGTGTTACCTGGTAAATACTTAGGAAGCGTTATTTCATTCGGCTCAAAACGTGACTTCGACGAAGCCGGCTTCTTCATTCGTAACGCCATGTTTACGAAACAAGTAGAAGAAATGCGTGTCGACAATACACAATTAATCGAAACGAAAAAATATATTATGGACGAAGATACACTTTTCGCTCGTAAAGAACATACGGAAACAAAACAAGTGAAACCTTGGTTGCTTCCAGAAGAAGACGCTATCGTCATCGGACCAAATTGTCGCGAGCCATTCCGCGTTCGCTCAATGGTCGGTCAATCCGCAATGAGTTACGGCGCACTCGGTAAAAATGCGATTACCGCTCTATCAAAAGGGATTGGTATGGCTGAAGGCTCTTGGATGAACACAGGTGAAGGTGGCGTATCACCCCATCACTTAGCTGGTGGTGCTGATATTATCGCTCAAATCGGTTCTGGTATTTTCGGATACCGTGACGCAGAAGGTAACTTCAGCTTAGAAAAAATTAAAGAAAAAGCAGCAATTCCTCAAATTAAAGCATTTGAATTAAAATTAGCACAAGGTGCCAAAACACGTGGTGGTCACGTTGAGGGTGATAAAGTAACGCCTGAAATTGCGGAAATCCGTGGCGTAGAAGTCGGTAAAACGATTAACTCACCTAACCGATTCCATCAATTCCATGACCTTCCTACATTATTCAACTTCATCGATCAAATTCGTGAAGCTGGTGGTCTGCCAGTCGGTATTAAAATCGTTATTGGTAGCCCAGAAGATGCGGAAGACTTAGCTCGCTTTATGCAAGAATCTGGTCAAGGGCCAGACTTCATTACACTTGATGGTGGTGAAGGTGGTACAGGTGCAACATTCCAAGACTTAGCTGACTCTGTCGGTCTTCCACTCCATTCTTCCATCGTGTTATTAAATGATGCACTTGAAAAATATGGTGTACGTAACCGCGTGAAAATCATCGCTTCTGGTAAATTAATTACATCAGATAAAGCTGCAGTCGTACTTGCACTTGGCGCTGACTTAATTAATATTGCACGTGGCTTCATGATTTCTGTCGGCTGTATTATGGCTCAAAAATGTAGTTCAAACGAATGTCCTGCCGGTGTAGCGACAACCGATCCGAAACTACAACAAGGGTTAGTCATCGACGAGAAAAAATTCCGCGTAACGAACTATATTATTAACTTACGTGAAGGGTTATTCCGTGTCGCAGCTGCGGCAGGTATCGACTCACCTACAAAATTCACTGATAAAAACATCGTCTACAAAGATGATGAAGGTAAAGTGTATACAATCGAAAATTTAAAAAACAAATAGTAATCTAAACGAAAACCCTCGAAATTTAAAAATTTCGAGGGTTTTTTATTTTTCATTTATTTCATTAAACTTTCTTCTATTTATATAAAAGATTTTCGATCATACAAAATAAGGAGGAAAACAATTTTATCCCATTCCTTAAAGACAAATAATTACTACACATCAAACACACTTGTCACAGTATCATGTCATTAACACTATTCAACATGAAGTAAAACGATTTTTTCTTATTCTCAATAAAAAGATGTTTATCATTTTTCTACAAAAAATAGCCGTCATAAAATTATATTACTATTTTTTATATTTTAATGTTTAAGAACTATATATACGTGGAATAATATTAAGAAATTTGGTGTTTTTCGTTCTTTTTTTACATAAAAAGGAATGAAAATAATAAGTAAATAAACTCATTTTATATAATAGTATAATTTTCTTTGTTTTTTACTTATAATCATCTTATATAGGTAAATATGTTTATTTATTTGAACATTTTCATACCTACAACAGTCAAATTTCCTCTTTTGATGAAATCCCCTTGTTGTCTGAAATTTTTTTCAATAAAATAAGAGCAACGCATCAGATCGTATATTAAAAATTAATTAAGGAGGAATGTCACTTATGAAAAAATCTCACTACACTGCACTTGCTGTCGGGGCTGCTTCTCTCGTATTCAGCACGCAAGCACACGCATCAAACACAAATACGTATACGGTGAAAGCTGGGGATTCCCTTTCGCTTATCGCCGCAAAACATCATACGACAATCGCAAAACTCAAAAAGTTGAATAAACTCACATCCGATATGATTTACGTCACCCAAAAATTGAAAGTACCTAATTCAACGACAACTGTAAAAAAAGGAAAAACAGTAAAAAAAGGTTCATCTGCTACTACGATGAAAAAAACGAGTAACGTAACATCAACTTATACTGTCCAACCTGGCGACTCCCTATCTGTAATTGCCAACAAAAAAAATACGACTGTCGCTACAATTAAAAGCTTAAATAAACTGTCGTCTGATATGATCTATGTCGGACAAACATTAAAAGTAAACGGCAAAGCGACCGTACAAGGAAAATCAACGACAAAGAAAACGACAATAAAAAAAGGTACGACGAAAAAAGCGACAGCTGCTTCTACTAAAAAAGCAGCAACATACCGTGTATCTAGTGGTGATTCTTTAAGTAAGATTGCCAATCAATACGGTACGACAATCGACCAAATTAAAAAGTTGAACAACCTTTCTTCTAATTTAATTTTCGTCGGACAAACATTAAAAGTATCTGGTTCTACCGTTACAAAAGTAGCTTCGACAACGCCGAAAAAAGCGGCAACGACTACGAAAAAATCGACAGCTACAAACACGAGTAAAAAAGCGACAAGTACATATGTCGTTGTGAGTGGAGACTCTCTCGGCAAAATCGCTGGTCAACACGGTATTTCAGTTGCAACATTAAAAGAATTAAATAATATTTCTTCTAATTTAATTTTTGTCGGACAAAAACTTAAAGTAACCGGTTCAACTATTACGAAAGTTTCAAGCGAAACGACAACTTATAAATCAACACAAACTTTATCAGACGATAAAAACATTTCTTACACGACTTCTAAAGTATTACAAGTCGCTCAAAAATATTTAGGCGTCCCTTATCGTTTTGGTGGTACAACACCAGCAGGATTTGATTGCTCTGGCTACATTTATTACGTTTATAAAGAAGCTGGATTAGATTTAGGTTCTCGAAAAACAGCTGCTGGTTATGCTGCATTAACGACAACCGTTTCGAATCCACAAGTCGGCGATCTCGTATTCTTCGAAGGCACTTATGCTGGAATGGAAGGACGTATTAGTCACGTCGGTATTTACTTAGGGAACGGGAAGTTCTTATCTGCATTGAGTAAAGGAATTGGTGTTTCTGACTTGAAATATTGGAAAGATTCATTCGTCCGATACGGTCGTTTGTAACAAAAAATTTCCTATTGTAAAGACTAAAAGGCGATACGACGCTGAAAAATCTATTCAGCGTCGTATCGCCTTTTTATTTTTTTACGAAAACAATATTATTTATTTGATATTTAAATAAAAAATAATCATTTTTTTACTATAAAGTCATATAGTTTAACGTAAAGACCTTGTTGTTACACAATTGTAATATAACTGTAATTGAATAGACGTTGTTAAAAAAGCTAAATTTCTTTAAAGTTATGATTAGGAAATTTAAACAAGAACATTCATTACTATTTACATAAAACATTGTCGAACATAAAACAATTTGGAGGAATTACATTTATGAACTTTAAAAAAATTACTACCGCGATTGCTACGAGTGCAGTTGCTTTATCACTAGCATTTACATCGGTTAATCCTGTAAGCGAAACAGTTGAAGCACAAGCTTCTACAGCTACTTCTTACAAAGCTACTTTATATGTAAAATCATATGACGGTAAATTAAACGTACGTAAATCTGCTTCTGCTAAATCTGCAAAAGTCGTAACACTTAAAAATGGCGTGAAAGTAAAAACAACTTTAAAGAAAAAAGTTGGGAAAGCTTCATGGGTGTACATTTCTGCAAACGGTAAAAAAGGTTGGGTAAATGCTGCTTACCTTTCTTCTAAAAAATCATCAATCAAAAAAGTATCTGAAACAAGTTCTAACGTGATCGCTTACGGCGAGAAATTTTTAGGAACTCCTTACGTATGGGGCGGTACAACACCTCGCGGATTTGATTGCTCTGGCTTCACAGGTTACGTTTACAAAAACGTATTAGGTAAATCTTTACCACGTACTTCTGGTGCTCAATATGCGGCTTCTCGCCACATTTCAAAAGATAACGCTGAAGTAGGCGATTTAGTATTCTTCTCAGCTTACGGTAGCCGTATTACACACGTAGCAATCTACGCTGGTAACAATCGTCTATTACACGCTGCTGGTAACCGTGTACAATACTCAAACTTATATGATGGCTACTGGAACGTTCGTTTAGTAGGATTCGGTACTTTCCGTTAATTTTAAAACTTTCCAATTGAAATATTGACAATGTTTACAATACGAAATAAAAGAGGATGAGCTAATAGCTCATCCTCTTTTTTGTTGCATTCACACCCTACCCGTTCCAGAAAGCATTGAATTTAACCTAATAAAAAAAGGAATACATGTTGCTGCATTCCTTTTTCACACATCAACTATTCTTTACTTGATGTCGTTGCCTCATCTGTTTTTTCAACAGTTGGAGCTGGTGCTACATCTGTCGTTGAATTGGTTGTCGACTCCTTCTCTTTTGAATTCGTCGTTGTGTTTTCTTTATTTTCTGTTGTCGGTTGTTCTTGATCTTTTTCAGAAGTTTGAGGTTGTGCTTTACTATCCTCACCTTTTTTCTCTTCAGTCGCATCTTCTGTTGTCGGTTTTTCTGTAGATTCCTTTTCAGTCGTTGCTTCTTCATTTGATGAATTATTAGTCGTTGCCTCATCTTGCTCTTCTGTCGCATTGTTATCATTCGTTGTTGGTGCGTTATTTGAATCTGTTGAACTATTTAATGTAATATCTGTAATTACATAATCGCTATATTCAATAATATATTTAAACGTTAACGTTTGTTTTAGTTTTTGTTCTGTACCATCTTTCATGTACGTTAGGACAGAATTTACTGTTACATTTGCATGATCTTCTACGACCGTAATGTCTGCGATAGAATACGAAATATTTTGTTTCGATTTATCGCTCGTCGTATAAGCATCAAAAATAGTTGGTGCTGCTTTGTATGCTGCACTTCCTTGTTGAATGAAGTTCAAGTACGCGCGGCGTTGTTTGTAGTCAAAGTCTTGTGCAATTAAGCTGTAGAAATCTTCAACGTACGCTTTTAAAATCTCGTATCCTTTATCGTCAGCAAACGTATATTGTTGCTCGTATTCATCTTCCTCATCATGTTCGTTGAAGTTGATTTCTGGATCTGTTGCAGCCCATTTGTTTACGAGCGGCATAACATTGGCCATCGGTAATGCATACCCGATTTCTGGATGATCCGTTAAAATGATTGAGTTAATGCCAATGACATTCCCTGTTTTCACATTAATTAATGGGCCACCACTTGAACCTGATTCTAACTTAGCCGTAATTTCATATAAATTCGTATATGAATAACCATCTGTAAAACTTGCGCCAACTGACGTAATCTTACCTGTCGTTGTCGTACCACTCTTCGCATGCGGACTACCAATAGCTACTACCTCTGTACCTACGACAGCTTGTGCCGTATCAATAACGAGTGGATTTTTACCCGCTAATTCTGGTACGCGAATGAGAGCAACGTCCGTCTTACTGTCGGTACCAATTACTTTACCGTTAAATTCTTGACCATTGGCGTTAATAACGACTACGTCATCCATTGAATTGGCAACGTGCGCATTCGTAATAATATCTCCCTTTGTATTAAAAAGGAAACCCGATCCTTGCTTTGAACCAGCTAAAATCGTATACACTTGCGTTTTTGCATTGGCAATGATGGCTTCATGGTTTTCTTTGGGCATCGTAATCGATGTTTCATCTTCATTTGTCGTTTCAGGAGAAGTTTCCGTTGTTGTCGGTCCTACTTCGCGCTCGTCTGTAACGGTGCTCGCACCTTTTTCGGAAGTCCCCTTTTCTTCAATGTCTTTAGATGAAACTTTCCCTGTAGCGGGTTTTTCATCCTTAGCTTTCTGTACATCATGGATATTTTCAGTATCTTCTACAGCTGCTTTTTCGTTATCATTATTATGCACTAAAGCATAAATACCGACAGCCACAGCGAGTACTAAAATAGCAGATATAACAATTCGCTTTATGGATGTTTTTGGCGTATAACGTCTTTTGTTCTTCATGACATCCACATCCTATTCGATTATAATGGAACTAGAAAATAAGGACGCTGTTACTTTTGTAAAAGTTCCTTATTCTTTTTTTGCCCAGAACTTAAATACATCGTATTTTTCTCAAAAAATGTATTTAAAATTCCAACGTTTATCATAGCATATTTTTATACAAATACTTGGACAAAGGAGTAAAAATTTGAAAAAAATTTCTATTTTTTTATTTATGCTTTTATTCGTAACAGCATGCTCTCCTGAAAAAAATGCAGGTGAGCCACCACTATCGAAAGAACAAACAATTTCAAATAAAAAGCAAGAAGCGAATACATCGATTCGCATTGCCATGATTGGCGATATTTTATTGCACACACAAATTTTACACTACAAAGATTACACCCCTGCACTCAAACCGATAGAAAAGTCATTACAAAGTTATGACTTTTTGATTGCAAACCAAGAATCTTTAGCAATCGGCAATCGATTTGCGCTTTCTAGTTATCCAAAATTCGCAAGTCCTGACTTCATATTACGTGACTTAAAAGAAGCGGGTGTCGACTTTTTAAACTTAGCGAACAATCACATTCTCGATCACGGCGAAGCCGGACTACGTACGGAACTTGAGAATATAAAAAAGTGAACCTTCCTTATGTAGGGGCTTATGAATCCGAAAAAGATGCCAACACGCGACGTATTCAAAATGTCGACGGTATTCAACTTGGCATTCTTAGCTATACTTACGGAACGAACGGTCTTCAAGTTCCAAACAATCGTGACTATTTGGTGAACTATATTGATGAAAAGAAAATTAAACGTGACATCAAAGCCATTCGCTCGAAGGCAGACGTCGTAATCGTCAATATGCACTGGGGTACGGAATACACGACGAAAGTAAATGCCACACAACGTCGCCTTGCGAAAATAATCAACGAAGCGGGGGCAGATATTATATTCGGCGGACATCCACATATTTTGCAACCGTATGCAGAGATGACAAACGCTGACGGCTTAACGACGCATATTTTTTATTCCATTGGGAACTTTTATGCGACGAATGCCGTTGGAAAAGCGACCTTAATCGGTGGTGCAGCGAGCTTTCAAATTACAAAACAAGGTGACCATATAACAATTGACCAACCGGAATTTAAAGCGACTGCCGTACTAAAAGATCAAGATATGTATAAAGTATTCCCTTTAAAGCAAGTTGAAAAACGTGCTCCAGAAAATTTACAGTGGGTACAACAATTATTAGGCAATAAAGTGAACGTACAATAAATGCTATAATGAAATGACTATGAAATGAGTGAGGTTTTTACGATGAACACAGTTTCGATATTAGATATTCCTGTGGCACAAACGACAAAAGCACAATTCGTGCCACATGTTATAAAAGAGATGCAACAATCAAATAAAGCAATCACAATCGTTACAGCAAACCCTGAAATTATTATGTTAGCAAAAGAAAATCATGCATATGAATGTTTATTAAAAGCTTCTAGCTACGTCGTCGCAGATGGCATCGGCGTCGTGATTGGTGCGAAAATGCTCGGTACACCGTTAGAAGAGCGCATCCCCGGCTATGAACTCGTACATGAATTTATGAAAACAGCGACACCCGAACGCAACCGCTTCTTCTTTTACGGAAGTAAACCGGGCGTTGCCAAACAAGCAGCTGAACGAGCTACTTCACTGTACCCACAAATAGATGTCGTTGGCATTTGCGATGGGTACGGGAATGATGGTGACGGTGACGAAGTAGCACAAAAAGCAATCGCTGCGAAGCCTGATTTTATTTTCGTCGCAACAGGCGCTCCGAAACAAGAAGAATGGATTGCCATTCATAAAGAACATTTTCCGCACACAGTTATGATGGGTGTCGGCGGAAGTTTCGACGTGCTTTCTGGCAATGTCGACCGTGCACCTGAGCTTTTTATTAAACTTAATTTAGAATGGTTCCATCGCTTAATTACGCAACCAACACGTGCTAAGCGTATGTTGAAAATCCCACAATTTTTATGGGAAGTGCAACGTAAAAAGAAAAAATAAAAAGCTACATCCACATAAAAAGAGGTTGAGACAAAATGTCTCAACCTCTTTTCGTTTTAGTTATGCTGCTTTTCTTTTACGTAGTGTGTAGATGAACATACTAAGCGCAAGTATCATAACAGCGATTCCGCTATATAAAATGATATTCGTATTTGCCATACCTGTTTGTGGCAACACTTTGTTACTTGCTGTGTACGATGGTGTTGTCGTTGGACTCGTACTTGAGCTGTAACTAGAAGGCGTTCCTGTTCCAGTAGTAGTGTTTCCTGTTCCACCACCTGTTCCTGAACCATTATTATTATTATTATTATTACCTGTACCGCCATCTGTCGTTCCGTTATTTGTAGGTGGTGTATCATCTTTCTTCACGAATGTGTTCGTAATCGTGAAGCCTTTTTCTTCATCACCTGAAACAGCGGCTGTATAATTTTCAACTGCTTCCTCTTCTACCGTATACGTAATTTCTTTATTTGTCGCATCGTATTTTGGTAAATTTTGTACGATCGTATGGAAGTCATTCGCTTCGTTTAATTTAATTTCGCAATCTGTACCATCTGAACCGATGAGATGAACTGTGATTTCTCCATGAATATCAAGTTCATCTTTCCATACTTTTTGTATTGGTAAATCAAATACTTTCGTATTCGTTACCGTATAACCATTTTCTACATCACCTGTAATAGCCGATGCATAGCCTTCCATGTCTTGCTCTTCCACCGTATACGTGATTTCTTTATTCGTACCATCGTATTGTGGAACTGTTAATGTCGCTTTAAATTCGTTCGCCTCATTTAGTACAACTTCATGTGCCGAACCGTCTGAACCTTTCACGTGTAACGTCACATCTGGATGTGTCGTTTCACCGTCTAACCATACTTTCGTAAAGTTTAGCGTTTGTTGTTTCGTATTCGTAATCGTGAAGCCTTTTTCCATATCGCCTGTCGTTGTAGAAACATAGCCTGCTGGGACATTTTTTTCTTTCACTGTATACGTAATTTCTTTACCATCTTCTGTGTAAAGTGGCATATTCGTAAATGTCGCTTTAAATTCATTCGCTGTGTTCAATTCTACTGTTTGTACAGGCTTTGTCGTATCTTGACCGTATAGTTCTACTGAAATCGCATCATGAGTTGACTTACCGTCTACCCATTTTTTCTCTACAGAGAATGACACTTCTTTCATGTTTGTAATCGTGAAGCCTTTTTCCATATCACCCGTTACCGTTGATTTGTAATGGTCGATTGGTGTTTCTTTTACGCTGTACGTAATTTTCTCACCGTTTTCATCGTAAGCTGGTAATAAATCGGTTGTTGCTTTAAATGCTTCTGCTTTCGTTAATTCAATTGTTTGTACGATTTCTTTCGTCGCATCATTAATAATAGATACTTCTACTTTATCCGGATGGCTACCTGTGCCAACCCAAACTTTCGTAAGGTCGAATTTCGTTTGCTTCGTATTCGTTACGACGAAACCATCTTTTTCATTTCCAGTAACTGCTGAAGCATATCCTTCTACCGCTTCTTCTTTTACAGAATACGTAATTTCTTTTCCTGAGCGATCATACTTCGGTAAGTTCTCAATCGTTGCTTCATAATTTTTTGCAGCCGTTAACGTTACGGTTTCCACCGCTTTCGTATCATTCGATGCAAAAACGAGGATGTTGATTTCTGGGTGTGTCGTCTCACCGTCTAACCATTTTTTCTTCACTTGTACATTCGTTACTTTCGTATTCGTTACGATGAAACCTTTTTCCATATCACCTGTAATTGTTGAACTGTACCCTGCAGGTGTTTGTTCCTTCACCGTATACGTAATCACATCACCGTTTTCGTCATATTTCGGTAATGCTTTGCTCGTCGTTGACCCCGTATCTTTCAACGTAATGGTATCGACTGGATTCGTTTGATCCACTCCGAAAATATCTAGTTGAACGTCGTCATGTGTTGACTCACCGTCTAACCATTTTTTCTCTGCTTTAACTGTCGTTAATTCTGTATTTGTAATGACGAAACCTTCTTCTACATCACCTGTCACAGCTGCACTGTAGCCTGTGACTTCTTGTTCTTTCACTGTATAGTTAATTACTTTATTTGAAGCATCATATTTCGGTACGTTTTCGAATGTACCTTTATAATTATTCGCTTCATTTAATACGAGCGGAGAATTCACTTTCGTATCATTTGCGTAAAGATCTACCTTTACTTCATCATGGCTTGATTTTTTATCGTTCCATTTTTTCTCAACTGGTACATTGACCACTTTCGTATTCGTTACGACAAAACCACCTGTCGTATTATCTTTCTCAATATTCGTCGTATACCCCGCAACTGGTTTTTCTGTTAATGTGTACGCAATTGCTTCCCCATTTTCAAACATCGGAATATTTTTAAAGCTATCTTTATACCCTTTCGCTTTTTCTAGCGTTAAATCGTATTGCTTACTAGCACCTGATAACGTTACTTCTACTGTGTCCGGTGTATTTTCCGTACCCGCTACCCATTTTTTCTCAACTGGAATGTCTTTCACTTTCGTATTTGTTACAACAAAACCTGTTGTCGCATCTCCAGTTACTTTCGAAATGTAACCAGCTGGTACATTTTTCTCTTTCACTGTATATTCATGTTCAAATACAGCTGTATCTTTACCGAACTTCGGAACAGTGATTTTCGCTTCATACTTATCTTTTTTCTCTAATGTCACGTCTATCGGTAGGTCTTTACCATTCGATACTTCTACTACGATTGAATCTGGTGATGAACCGTCATCAATCCAAGTTTTCTTCAAGTTAATATCCATCATTCGTGTGTTCGTAATCGTAAAGCCATCTTGTTCGTTTCCTGTCACGTCTGATTTAAAGCCAGCCGGTACATTTTTCTCTTTCACTGTATAATTAATTTCTTGACCATCTTTAAAAAATGGTAAGTTTTCAAGTGTCACCTTGAATCCTTTTGCTGGATCCAAGGTAATATTTTGCGAGCTTACTTCCGTTGAGCCAACTTTCCCTATCACAATCGCATCAACAGCCGTGTGATCGATATCATCTAACCATTGTTTCGTTACGGTAATGTCTTTAATTTTTTCATTCGTAATTGTGAAACCTGTCTTTTGATCGCCTGTAATTTTCGGTTCTTTGTTGTAACCAGCTACAGGAATTTCTTTCACTGTGTACGTATACGCTTCATTACCAGTCGAATTCATTACCGGATAATTCGTAATAGTTTCTTTCCAACCCTTGTCCTTCGTCAATGTCACTTCTCTATAATCTTTCCCATTTTGAAGTACCATTACTTTAATGTTATCGGGTGGTGTATCCCCTTGTTGCCACACTTTTTGCACAGTAAATGATGGTAAATTACCGAAACCACCACCACCTGCTGCTGGCTTATAAGAAGCAGTTGCCTTATCGTTGTAATCTTCTATTGTCTGATCTTTATAATTCCCACCGATACCGACCGTATCTGGCTCTCCATTAGTTTTCGTTCCTTTATAGCTAAAATTATTTTGCCAAGCATTTTTATCAAAATCATCTGTTGGTATTGTTTTGTAGTAAATAGACAATTGTTTCGTTATATCTTTTACTACTTTAATTTTGAAAGATGTGTCAGTCACATCAATAATCTCTACCGAATCTTTTAGCGTACTCGGAGAAAATGTAAATGAGTCTTTTACGAGTTTTTGATTAGCAGACATCGTATCTTCAATAATAGAACCTGCTGGAATTTTCATCACATTTTCATACGAAAGTAAATAACGCCAATTGATTTCAAATGTCCCATCTTGTTTTAAACTAACCGAACCATCTTTATATACTGTATGCGTTTTAATACCAAAAGATGGATTCCCTTCATTTTTTAAATAGTACGTTTGTCCGTTATCAAATGTAACTGGATACGTTTGACCTGCCGTTAATCCACTAGCCATCGAGATCGTATGCCAAATATTAAATTCTCGATTTTGTTTATTTACGAAATACGAATTAAATTTTACGTAAATTTTTTGGTTATTGATTGAAAACGTACCAATCTCCGTACCAGTTTCATCTTTCAATGTTTGAACGCTAAAGTTAGCTGATAAAATATTTTTAGGAATATCGATGACATATGTGTCTTCCGTTGAAATTTGATTTGCTCCATCCGGAATCTTATAGTCGTAGCTAACGCGAATAGTAGACCCATTGTATAAACCATATCCTGCTTGTGGATTTAAAGCATTTTTAGATATGTCATTTGCATCAGTCGGCTGATTCCCTGTCATTGAATGTAGCGTTACCTTTTCTAAAAAGTTAAGTGTCTTCAAATTCACATCAGCTGCATTTGCAACTTGCGTCGTTCCAATATAGGGAAACACTAAGTTCAACAACAGCATAACCATTGCTAAAATAGTCCCTACTAATATCTTCTTTTTCTTCATACGCCTCACCTTTGCTTTCAAATTAGTATGTTTTCTACTGACGACAAAATCACTCTCTATTTCCAATACTTTTAAAAATGATAAAAAAGAACTAAAAAAGTAAAAATAACACAATTCAAAATAGAATATTTTATTTTTATAGAAATTTAAGACTATTAATTTTTCGTCTTAACTTATTTTCCCCAATTTTAAAAGTCTATAAACCTATTTCTATTTACTTATTTAATTTCAATTTATCTTTTTTGACATTTTTTTGTTATTTGAACTAAAAAAAGGCTACTAAGGTAGCCTTTTAGTGTGAGAATAAAAATAAAAACCCCCAAATCCTACTGAAAGGATTTGGGGGAAAATGTATCACTTTATGTTTTAAACTGTTGGAATTATTGTGCTTGTGCAGCTGTTACTGTTACTGGTACAACGATTACTTCGTTACCTACAGTAACACGTACGCTTGTCGTACCTGCTGCTTTACCCGTTACAGTAATTTCAGCATCATTAGCTGTTACTGTCGCAATTGTTGGATCAATTGATAAAGCTTTCACTTTTGGAGTAATTTCATCTCCGTATTGATCAAATGCTTTGAATGTTACTTTTTGTTCTTTAGTTTCTTCAACATTTACTGAAGTTACTTTTTCATCAGCAAAGTTAAATGTACCCGCTGCTAACGCTGAAGATTTTGCAGATACCGTAACTGTTACTGTTTGTTTTTTACCGAGTACGTCTGCTGTAAATGTGACTTTTTTATCTTCTGTCACTTCTTTTGTTTCAATCACACCGTCTACGATGGTTGCGACTGATTCATCGCTAGAAGTCCAAAGAACTTCTGATTGATTAATATTTACTTTAGAACCGTCTGCTTCAATGCCTGTTGCTGTTAATGTTGCAGCTCCTGTAGTTTCTGATTTTAAGATGACATCATTTTTAAGGCCATCAATCGCTACGTTACTTACAACGTCTGTTGTTAGGCCAACAGTAATTGAAGTAGAAGCTTTCACATCACCGATTGTGAATTCAAGTGTTCCTGTACCTTTATCTTTACCTGTTACCTCTACAGTGTATTCGCCAGCTTTGCCAGTAACTGCCTCTACAGTGCCTGCTTCTAATACTTTGTTTGTTGATGTTACTTTTGGTTCTGCTACAAATGCTTTACCGTATTGGTCTAATACATTAATAGTAACCGTCATTTTACCATCTAAACCTAATTTGCTTGATGATGGTGCAACCGTCATTTTCGCTGCTTTACGTTGTTCTCCAACTGTTACGTTGAAATTAGAAGTAACTGTTTTACCGGCTGCTTCTGCAGTTACAGTAACTTTGTATGTGCCTGCTGCTACTGATGTTGTTGGTAATACTTTAACGAATGATTTTCCGTTAGCATCTTCATTGAATTTACCTTCTGCATCGATATTACCTGTTACGATATCTGCTAGACCTGCTACTTCTTTGCCATCTTTATCTGTTACGTTGACAGAAATTTTTTCTGCTGCGACTTCTTTGCCATCTTGGTCTACAGTTTCAATTGCATTGTATTTAGCAAGTTCTGCTGCATCGCCAGCGACAACGCCTGTTACGTCATTCCCTGCAGTTACTTTAGTTAATACGGGTGCTACTACGTTTACTGAAGCTGTTTTCACAATGTTTCCTACTTGTACGCTTACTACAGCAGTACCTGCAGTTAATGAAGGAAGCGTTACGTATGTTGTTGTTACGCCGTCTTTCGTTACGTCTTCAATGTTCGGTGTACCTGTTACGGCAGCTTTTGAGCTAGCAAATGTTGCATTATCTTTCACTTGTGCTGCTGTTAATACTTCACCGTGTTTGTTTTTGAATACGATGGCTGCTTTAACATTTGTAGAACCAGCTTTTAACTCTTTGCTATCGAAAGCAAAGTCAGAGATAGACGCTACTTCTGTATTTGTCGTTGTTGTGAAAGTAAGATCATTCGCTTTGATTACTTTCGCATCTGTGAATGAAGCGCCAATGTACGGTGTAATTGTGTACGTACCTTGTTTAGATGAAGTCGCTTTGATTTCAATTGATTCATTACCAGCTGCATCTTTCACTGTTTCAGCTGTCACTTTTACGTCTGCTGCTGTTACACCGGCAGTTGCTGAAGTGATATTGAATTTAATGTTTTCTGGTAATACTACTGAACCTGTGTTTCCAGCAATTGTCGCAATTGTTGCTGCTTCATTGTTGAAGCCAGTTGTATTTTTTGCAGTTGCTGTTAATGTTGTTAATGTCGCTGCGCCAACTGTAATTGTTGTAGACGCTTGAACTTTTGAATCTACTTTTGAGAATACTTCTACTTTATAAGTACCCGCTTCATCAGATTTGAATGTTACTTTACCGTCTGCAGCTACTTGAATTACAGATTCCGGATTAGTTGTATCTACTTGTTGGCCATTCACTTGATAAATAACTTCTTTGTTATCCATTTCATTGTTGAATTGGTCTAGTAATTTCACTGAAAGATCTGTCGCTTCTTTTGCAGGGATAGACGTGTCAGCAGCATTTACTGATAATGTAGTCGCTTTTGAAGCTTCTTCTTTAACGACTGTGTATTCGATTGCATCTTCTGCTAATACAGTCGGTGTTGCTTTACCATCTGTGTGCGTTAATGTAATGACTACTTTATCGCCTTCGTTTAATTGTTTAGAAATAGTCACTTTACCATTTTCATATTTTGCATCATTAGCTGTTAATGCTAAACCGTTAACTGTCACTTTTACAGCTGCTGTAGTTGGTACAGCGATTTCTTCACCGTATTGGTTTTCAGCTGCTACAGTTACTGAAGCTTGTGCCGCTGCTGGGATACCTGTCGTTACTTTTGTAAATTTAGCAACGTAAGCAGGTGCCACTTTTGCTACAAATGTTGCATTTGCAAATTCAGCCCAATCAGCTGATGCTGTGTATGCTTTTGTATCTTGTAATTTTGCTTCACCGTTTAATTTGAAAGTAGCTTCGCCTTTTTCAGTAAGTGATTTAGCAACGTAAGTCGCTGTGATTTCTTGTTCACCTAAAGTTAAAGTGATTTGGTTACCAGCTACCGCTTCTTCTGTTGTACCTGCAGGTAATGTTGCAACGACTGTTGTTTCATCAGCTGATACGATTGAAGTTACAGCTGTTTTAGCTGCGCCGACAACCACTGTTGTTGTATATTCTTTTTCGTTGTTGTTATCGTCTACTACTGTGTACGTAACTGTGTACGTACCAGCAACTGTTGCTACGAATTTAGCTGCATCGAATTCTTTCACTTCGATTGCTTTACCTTCCACATCAACACCAGCGATTGCTGTTACTGTTGCAGTGTATTCTTTACCAGAGTTATCTTCTACTTTAGAAACTAATGCGTTAAGATCTAGTTCTTTACCGAAATCAACGTTTGTTTTTTCTGCTTTGAAAGAAACAACTGGTGCTTCCATATCTTTTTCACCGTCGATGTAGATAACACCATTGTCAGTACCAGATGCCTTTTTACCTGCTTCGTAGTAGAAACCATCCGCTTGTACACCCGTTGCTAATTTACCTGCTTTATAGTAAGTATCTCCAACTAAGCCTGTGTATTTTTTACCTACTTTATAGTAAGTATCTCCAACTAAGCCTGTATATTTTTTACCTGCTTTATAGTAAGTTGAACCGACTAAGCCTGTATGTTTTTTACCTGCTTTGTAATATGTTGTGCCAACTAAGCCTGTATGTTTTTACCTGCTTTGTAATACGTTGTTCCAACTAAGCCTGTGTATTTCTTACCTGCTTTGTAATACGTTGTGCCAACTAAGCCTGTATGTTTTTTACCTGCTTTGTAATATGTTTTGCCAACTAAACCTGTGTATTTTTTACCTGCTTTGTAATACGTTGTGCCAACTAAACCTGTGTGTGCTTTACCTGATTTGTAGTAAAGGTTTTTATAAGAACCAGTTGCTAATTTACCCGCTTTGTAATATTTAGCTGAACGTAAACCAGTGAATGCTTTACCATTTTTGTAAAGAACTTTGCCTGAAGTTACATACCCTTTTGCTTTTTTACCATCTTTGTAAAGTGTTGATTTATAAACTTTGTAACCTTTTACGACTTTACCAGTTTTAGCATTCACTAATTTACCTGATTTTACTTTGTACGTTGTTGCTGCTGAAGCTGAAGCAGGTGCTACTGATGTTGCCACCACTGATGTGCTAAGTGCTACTACTGCTGCTGTTGCGATCATTTTTTTCATAATGTACTCGATCTCCCTTTTCTCATAACTTTATTTTTAGTAAATAATTGGATGAATCAGCGAGGAGGCCTAAACATCGCCATACTAAACAATATCCGTCAAATGTCCCCCTACGTAATTCTTAATGACTATACTAACACAAAAACAATCATCATTTTATTATTTTTACTATTTTTTTGGTATTTTTCTTAATAACAATATATTAATACTATTAATTTTCTATTATTTTCTATTTTATATCCCTTTATTTTCCATTTAAGTATATTAATTGTTTTTAAAATCCTTTTTATTCCTCCAAAACAATATAGACCCATATTGAATTAGATAAAATTAGCGATAAATTACAGGAACTATCTATACATTCATACTAAAAAAGGATTCATTAAAAGAAAATATGCTTATTTATATTTTTCTCATATAGTTCAAAAGTTTAAACAAAACATCTATTTTATCTTATTTATGACATATCAATGTTTTTTACATGTTTTATTATTATTTAAATAGTTTTTGATTTGTAGTATTTTGTCGAATATCCCCGTCAATATTTGTACATATTTAACGTTTTTATCGTATTTTCGAGAGTATTTACGTTTTTTATATGTGAGTTATTTTTTATCATTTTTCTTTCATCTCATTATAAAAAACATTTTTTATTAAGAATACATAAAAAAAAGCCCCAAAAAATAAAAAAAGAGTGACTAAATAGCCACTCTTTTTCTAATGATTATGTTAATTTGAATTGATTAATTTCTTGATCGAGCAATTTCACCATTTGTAGTAACTCGCTCGCTCTCGAAGAAACCCCTTCCATCGTCGTCGATGTTTGTTCGATCGTTGCGACCGTTTCTTCTACGCCAGCAGCTGATTGTTGTGCGACGGCTACGATATTTTCAATCGTCTTGTTAATCGCAATCGCTTCAGATTGTACTTTTTGAATATTAGAAGACGTGCTTTCGATTCCTTTGTTCATACTATCTACCGAATCTGCGATATGTTCAAACGTATCGTACGTTTCTTCAATTTGCTTCGTTCCTTTTTGTACTTCTACGAAACCACTCGATAAAGAAGTCGATACTTCTCCTACTTCGCGTTCAACGCCTTGTATAATCGTCGCAATGTCTGCGACCGCAGCATCTACTTGTTCTGCAAGTTTACGCACTTCTGTCGCAACGACTACGAAACCTTTTCCATGCTCGCCTGCACGAGCCGCTTCTATTGACGCATTTAACGCAAGTAAGTCTGTCTGTTCGGCAACGTCTGTAATTTGTTTTACGAGAATGCCAATTTTCGACGTTTCATTTTCTAACTTTCCGACTTTTTCTACAGACTCTCCGATAATATTATGAATAACTTGCATTTGACTCGTTGAAGACTGCATTTTTTGCTGTCCGTTTTCAGTTAAGTTATGAACAGTATTCGAATGCTCTGCCATACGAGTCGCTTCGTCACCCATAAAGTTTATTTTTTCACGGAAGTCTTCCATCATTTCAGATAACTCAATGGAGCCATTCGCCTGATGTTCACTACCTTGTGCTAGTTCATGCATCGTCGTCGCAATTTGTACAGATCCTTCATATACTTCTGTTGACGATTCAGATAATGCATTACTATTCGTTGAGACATTTTCTGACACGGTATTTAATGAGTGAATAATTTCTTTAAATTTATTCGTTAAATAATTAGACGTTTCCATCAACTCTCCAGATTCGTCACGTGACTTCACGAGTAGCGGTTGCTGCGTTAAGTCCCCTTCACTTAATGCTTTCAAACGAGTAGATACCGCTGTAATCGGTTTCGTCAATTTATTTGATAACCAATAGCCAATTAATAAAGAAAGAATAACGAGTATAATCGTTGAGATAATTAATAACATTTGTTGTGTATGTGCTTCGTCCGAAATTTTACTGATGAGCTGTTCAATATCAGCTTGTCGTTTTTCAGCTAGTTTCTCGAATGCTTGTTGTAGTTGTAAACTTTCAGCACTATGTGAATTTAAGTTTTTTAGCGCTAACGCTTGATCCCCTTTGTCGTAAACATCGAACACATTTTGCTGCATGTATTCACGCCAAACGACAGATTGTTCGATAAGATTTCTTGCTTCTTGAGACGTACTCTTTTCTAAAATCATTTCATTATTTTTCTTAGCTTGCTCTGTATACATTTCAAAATTTTGCTTTTCCGTCGCATCCCCGGACATAACATATCCTCGAACTGCAGCAAGACGCACGCCAAACGAACTCGATAATTCTGCATCGGCTCGATTTAATACGATATCTTTTTCGACGACTTCTTTTAATTCAGCAGATACGTTTGCTAATTTTGTGTACATAAATAAATTAACGAATAAAACGAGTACCGTAATGACGATAAAACCTAACAACATTTTCGTACGAATTGAATTGAACTTTATTTTTCCCAACGAAAGACCCCCTTATGTATATAAGTACATATACCCTTATAATAACAAAAATAAAACTTTTTAATTAAAAAATTACTTTTTTATTTATTATGTATGCACTAGTTGTCGAATAAGTACATAATCTATCGTTCACATATGAAAAAAGCTCGAAATCGTAACGACGATTCCGAGCTTTTTATATACTTCATACTAAGATTAATCGATTGTGGCGAAAATACCTTGGTCATCTGCAAATTGTAATTTAACTAATGCCGCATAGGGATCGCGATTGTATTCATAATCAATCCAGTTACGGATAGCTTGAATCATATCGCCTTTTTGATAAATTGTAATGTCCCCATTTACGTCTGCTTCTGCACCGAATTCTTCTGGTTCTAAACCATCATGGTCATCGTATGCTAATTCAATCATGACATCTTCCGGAATTAAATTCTTTTGACGTGCATGATACGTACATAATGCATTAATTACTTCTTGTTCGTCTAAAATTAGCGATTCCATTGGCGGTCATCCTTACGATCATCGTGACGGTTGTTACGATTTTTGTTGCGGAACATATTAATAATGCTCATCACTAACATAATAACGACTAAAATAGCGATTACGTTTACTAATAAACCAAGGATGTTCCCCATAGCGCCCATACCTGACAGTAAGCCACCGAATAATAGACCTGCTAAACCACCAAGCATTAAGCCTTTCATTAAGCCGCCTTTATTTGATTTTTGAGCAGCTGATGAATTTTTAGCTTTTGTGCTAGTTGATTTTGTTGAAGAATTTGAGTTAAAGCTGTTTGAATTGTTGTTTGAACTTTTGCTGTTGAAACCACTTTTACCAGATTTGTACCCTTTTGCTGAGGCAGTAGTCGGTTGGTCAACGACAGCAGTGCCTACAGTCGCAAATGATAATGTCGCAGCGAATGCAGCGGCTAATAATTTTTTCAATGAAAAACCCTCCTGAGATTGTACTGTCTACATCATATCATTTTGCTTTATATCTATAAAATGATATCTATTTAATATACGCAAATCATCAGAAAACGTTTCATTTTTTGAAAACTTTTTATTTTTCATATTATTTTTGAAATGCCTTTAAAAGTGCAACTTTAGATAGAATTTTCTGTCTTTTCAGTATACAATAAGTACTAGTTCGAATTATTTAGATTCTCGAAATACTAGGAGGTTGTTTAGATGACTTTACGAAAAAGGCTTCTTGTCACGTTAGCTTCTATTAATGTCGTGACTATATTAATCGGTATTTTTTGTATTTATCAATTACAGACGATTAATCATAATTATAAACAATTAATCGCCACCGACGTACAACAAATGATTCACATTGGCGATATTCGAAAGAGCAGCGCCATGCAAAGTACCGACATACGAAACTACATACTTGAACCATCGACAGAAAATGCGGACGCACTCGATGTACAGAGCCGCTACTTAGAACAAAGTCTCGCAAGCTTAACGAAACAGCTTGAGAAAAATGCGACGACAGAAAAAGAAAAAGAATTGGTGAAAGAAGCAACGATCGCTATTCGGTATGAAGAACAGATCCAACAATATTTAACGTCTGTAAAAAGCTTATCTGAAAGTGGTCAAAAAGAGCAGGCTTATAAAATGGCAAACGGCAAGGTGAAGGATGCGAGCGTTAGTTTACTCAACACGTTAGATTTACTAAGAGATGAAACAGAAAAACATATGCAAGCCATTGAGGCTACTGAAAATAAACATGCGCAAACGGCTTCCATCATCATTATCGCATGTGTTCTTTTCGTCATTGGACTTAACGTCATCTCTAACGTCATTCTCGTGCGCCGCATCGCAAAACCGACACGCAAAATCGCCCAAGAAGTGGAACGTGTCGCGAATGGTGACTTAACAGGTGAAGCGATCGCCACACATCGCTCGAAAGATGAAATTTACACATTAACGGTTGAATTCAATCATATGAAAGACGCTTTATATAACATTATTAAAACGTCGAATGATAGTACGATGACGTTATCGGGTTCATCAGAAGAATTACTAAGCAGTATCGACGAAGTGAATGCATTATCGGAAAGAATAAGTCAACGCATTCAAGCAGCTACGACTGCTATGCAATCTAATAAATCCGCTTCTTCTGAAATTGCGATTGCGACGAGTGAATCAGCAACTGGCATTAGTCGGATCGCAGCAGAAACGGGCGAGCTTCGTGAATTCGCATTGCACACACAACAAATTTCGGTCAAAGGAAACGACACATTACACGATGCCACGACACAAATGAAGGTCATTCAAAAATCGACGGAAACCGTACGTGACTTAATGGAAAAACTAACGAATAAATCGTTAGAAATCCATAATTTCAGCTCAGCCATTACGGAAATTACCGAACAAACGAACTTACTCGCTTTAAACGCTGCCATTGAAGCAGCTCGTGCCGGTGAAGCAGGCAAAGGATTTGCGGTCGTCGCAGAAGAAGTTCGCAAACTATCCGAACAATCGAAAGTGTCCGCCGATCACATCGTACAACTGACACATGAAATTACAGCAGAAACAAAAACAGTCGGAGAAGCTGTACAATACGGACTTTCCAATGTCACAGACGGTGTCCAAACGATTCAAGCAGCCAGCACCGCTTTCCATGACATTAATGCGGCCATCACGAACATGACAGACAAAGTGACGAGCATTTCAGCAGTAACGGAACAAATTTCCGCTTCTTCTGAACAAGTTGCCGCAACAGCGGACCAAGCATCTCGTGCTAGTGATGATACGGTCGCAACGATGGAGAAAATTAATCACGCCGTTTCAGAACAAGTCCAAACGTTCGCCAACATTAACGACGTCGCGAAAGACTTAACCGGACAAGCTGAAAATCTTCAAAATCACATTCAAAACTTTAAACTATAACTCAAAAAAGAAGCTAGAACATAATTGAAAAGCAAAGCTTCTCATGAAAAAAGACATGCGTGATTTTATTCAAATCACGCATGTCTTTTCTTATGTTTTATTTACGAATCGAAATGTATTGATACGTCCCTTTTTTCGCATCTTTCGCATTCACTACTTTTAAATAGTAACTCGTTTTTGGTTTTAACGTTGTTTTTGGTGTCACCGTTAATTGCTTATTGGAAGCTTTCACCGTAATAGCACGTGTTTTACCACCTACTTGGTAAAGCGTTACTTTCGCATTTTTCAATGCAGACCCGTTCATCGCTTTCGTCGGTTTAACCGTAATTGATTTCGTTGTACCAGAGCGAACAATCATCGTTTGTTTCGTATAATTTTTAAGTTGTTTATTTAAGAAGTCACGGTGACTAATGAACACTTCTTTGTTTACAGCCGTCACATTCGTTGGTGTGACGCCGATACCTTGGATTTTTTTATCATTCGGTCCGCGGAATTCAGCCATCGTATATTTGAAAGCTGAACCATCTTTGAATTCAACAACGTTTTGCATAACACCTTTACCGTACGTTTTTTGACCGTAAATTTTCGCTGTTTTTTGATCTTTATAAGCAGCCGCTGTCATTTCAGATGCACTGGCAGAGTTTTTATTCACTAAAATAGACAATGGTTTATTCCAAACGTTTGATGGATTTGCCGTTGCATAGTAACCTTCGTCTTCTGTCGTACGAATCGTAAAGGCGACTTTATTCGATTTTTTAAAGCCGATCAACCCGATTGCTGAATTCACATCACCGCCGCCATTATCACGCAAGTCCAAAATGTACCCATTCGCTTTTTTCGATACAGCTTGAATCGCTTTCTTCACTTCGTTATGCGCTGTTGATGAGAATGAATTAAGGCGAATGTAAGCGATATTCCCTGCTAACATAGCCGTTTCTACATTTGGCATATTAATTACTTGGCGCGTCACCGTTTTCGTAACGGATTTTTTCGTAGAAGGACGATAGTACGTAAACGTTACTTTCGTATTTTTTTCACCTTTTAACAGTTGGCTACTTTTATCAACAGCTTGTCCCCCGATATTTTTTCCGTTCACGCGCGTAATAATGTCGCCCGCTTTCAATCCTGCTTTTTCAGCTGGGGATCCTTTAAAGACTGTCATAATCAAAATACCTTTTTTATGTTGTTCAATAGAAACGCCGATTCCGACGAGTGTGTATTCGACAGCATCATTAAACGCTGCGTATTCACTCTTTGAAAAATACACCGTGTACGGATCTACATTTTTGCTTATATCTTTCAGCGTTTTAATGTTGTTTAACGTTGAAATTGATGGATAATACTCTGTCTTTAAAATTGACTTAATTTCTTTTAGCTTATTGGCATCTGTAATCGTCGCAGCAGAAGCCGACGTTGACGTTGTAAAAATAGCTGTCGCGATGACCGTCGTTACTAACGTTTTCCATTTCATAATCGTTCCCTCTAATCCCTCAAATAATTTGTCCGTCCAGTAGTAAGGCCGTTTATTGAATACTAATAGTATACCCTGTTTCTTTTCCTATGAGCGAAGCTACACCTATTTCATTTCGGTTTTGTTTCCCTATTATAGCAAACTTTTATCTCCTTTCATTAACAATAAAAGGAATTATTTTTTAGTTATTTCGATATATTTTTACTAGTGAAATAGAATTACCCTATATTTCGACTGAATTTGTACGATATTAAAAAAGAATGAAAGGAGTCGAATGATATGAAAGCTTATTTAAAATGGTTGCTACTCACTTTTGTCGCTATGCTCTTTATCGCTATAAGCCATGTGACAGAAGCACATGCTGTAGAAAATTTAAACTATACGGCAACGATGAAAGTTAAAAATACATTGTATGCTAATCACCCCGGTACGAAAAAAATTATGACCGTACCAAAAGGCGCACAAGTGACATTTCATTACACGCAAAGTAATAGTTGGGGATACGTAACGTATAAAGGAAAAAAGGGTACATTATGACTGCTTATCTCAACATCGATGATAAAGGAAAATCGAGTAAATTGTACGACTTAGATCCATCTAAAATTTATACGTACCGCGTCTACAACCACTCTCTTTTTGAATCGATTCATCGCCGTACGAAAGCACGACCTGAAACGAACGGAACGAAATATCCATATACGAGCTATACGTGGTATGACAAGTCAGATGGGTATTGGCACGTAGATACTGTTCCTTATCATACTAATCCGTGGAATACGTTTAAGCTCGACAAAACGAAATTTGATTTAGTTTTATGGGTACAAAAAATGGACGCTTTTTACGTTCGCATGAAATCGTATCGTACGGTGTGATTGCTAACACACGCTATTGGGATATGGAGCGTACGAAAACGATGAAGACGACGATGACGACAAAAGTGCTGTACGTTGGTAATGCCCGTGCAGGTGGCAAAGTATATCCCGGTGTCATGGGCTTCCACTATGCTGACCGTACGACGCTCTACTTCTCAGAAAAAAACGGAATCATTTGGGAAAAACATAAAGGGAAGCCGATTCGTGAGTTACTCAACATTTCGACGAACCCAAACTATTAAAAAACCCTCGCTGAAACGATGTCAGCGAGGTTTTTTATATTTTTATTTTTCTTCGTTTCCACACCAGCAAGCTACTTATGGCGAGGAATGCAGCACCTGCAAATATCGTCGCACGTTCTCCTGTTTGAGGAAGCTCCGTTAGTTCTGTTTCTCCGTCATTCGTCACGATAATATCTTCATTCGTCACTTTACCTCGTTCACTTTCAGTCGAGGTTACTTGAGTAGTAACTTGTGTCGTCAACTGCTCTGACGTAGGTTTTGTTACATTCACAGTCGTATCAATTGCTGACTCTGCTACGTTTGCCGTTCCTTGCTTTTGAAGCGTCGACTGATTCGTAGACAGTAATGCTACATCATTCGTATAAAGGGATGACGGTGAAGTCACTTTCGTTTTAAACATAATCGTCATCTTCCGCTCGTCTAAATCACCTAAATTCAGTTTCATTTCATTCGCTGCAGTTGGGCGAACAGTGAAAAATTCGTCATACGATGTCCCGGTTTTTAAACTTTGATATTTCACATGGACTTGTCCTTCTAGTTGTTGATCATCACTCAGCGTTGATACGAAACGAGCCGCACGATACGTATTTTTTTTCGTATATGCTTTTACCGTCCAATGAATAAAAGCGCCTTCCACTGTATGCGTAATATCTAATTCCCCTGCTGCCTTCATTTTTTCAATCGTATACGGTAATTTTTGGTCACCGGCTGCTGTATGCACGACGAGCGAATGTGTCCCTACCGTTACATCATCCATTAACACCGGAAGACGAAGTGTCATCGTTTTATTTTTGTAAAAATAAGCTTCCTCCTCAAAGACAAAATGCAATTGATTCACATCATCTTCAAAAAATATAGCGCCTTTATTCCCGCGGTCATCTTCAACTAGCTGTTCCGATTTCTTTTGTAAAATCACGCCTACTGGTAAATCAACAGTCGCTTCCTTTTTGCCATTTAATGCATCTAAACGAATCGTATACATAATTTGAACATGATCCGTCGGTTTCACTATCGTATTTTCAGGAAGTGTCACATCGGATACGAGCGGCTCTTCTTTCGCAAAAACGTCTAAAGGCAAAAGTGTCAAACAACTAATAAGAACAACGACTAATTTTCGCAAAAAAATTCACCCCTTTTGCACGTTCTATTCAAACGAGTCTCTCATCGATAAAATCAATGCAGTCACAACGTGTATCCACCCATTTTCTGAATGCTTCCTTTTCTATTTCACATATGTCTTATTACGCAACTATTCCCCGTTTTTTCCAAAAATATGCTTTTTATTTTAACAGAATTTTTTACATCCTTTTTCCTAAAAAAAGCCTCAGAACAAAACACATTCTGAGACTTCTATAACGATTAAATTGTTTGGGCTCCCCATTTTGAAGAAACGTCCATCGTATCATTGACCGTCGTCGATCCTGCATCTATTGTCGGTTTCGTAGATGCTCCCGGTTCTAACCGAGACGGTGTGGATGTAGCAGGTTCCGTACCAGTCGAAGTCGTTTTTCCCGGTTCCATACCGTTTGAGCTATTTGCTCCTGGCTCCATCGTAGACGAAGATTCATTTCCCGGTTCACTTCCATTTGACGAAGTTTGTCCGGGTTCTAAACTTGTTGAGCTATTCGTCCCAGGCTCTAATCCAGCTGCTGATCCTGTCCCTTCTGCTCCTGCATCTGGAATCGATGTAGAAGGAGACGTTTCATTTGAAGTCGCATTTTCTGGATTTTCTGTCGTCGAAAGCGAAGGTGTCCCGAGTTCCGCAGGTGGGATGGCTCCTTTCATTTGCTTTCCTTGATCATCTACTTTAATCCATCCGAGTTGTTTCGTCCGAAGCCACCCACTTTGAATAACGCTTCCACGATACCAGCTTCCTTTATATTGATACACCGTATTGTTTCGATAGCTATTTTTATAAAGAACCTTGTTGTAAACGTAATACCCTGTCGCATACGTCGTATTTTTGTATAGACGTTTTGAAAAAACGATATATCCTTTATTCACTTTCGCCCCGTTGTACAACTTCCCTTTATACATTCGCACTTTTTTATTTAAAGGTCCTTTGTAATAAAAATTACCGCGATAGACAGCGGTTGTTTTTTTACCTTTTACGTAATATACATGATTTGCTACACCGGTGTAGACGTACCCATTTTTATAATACATACCGTTTAATAATCCGTTTGCTCGTTTCGCATAGCGATACGTCACCCCATTGAAAAGCACTACTTTACTCGTAATTGGTGCCCACGTTCCTTTATCGTATAGCTTCCCATTTTTTAAATATACGTATTTTGACGTCGTTTTATAAATCGTATCTGCTTTTGCCGTCATCGCATTGCACGCAAAAAGCATTATGCTGACACTAACTATGCAAAAAAATGCTTTCTTCATCTTCTCACCTCTGTTGTCAATATCGTCTCGTTCTTTGAAAGTTGTACGTTTTGAACGTAAAAAAACAGCCCGAATCGGTTGATTGCGGACTGCTGTTTCGTCTACTTTATTTCTTTTTACTCTCTTTTTCATAAACGAGAACGCTCGTTGAATTATCGGTTTTTGAATACGTTACACCGATGAGTGCACCTTCTTCATGAAAGAAGAATTTTTCTTTCATCGTAGTGTCTTTCGTTTTCGCATACCATTTTGATGCGTCGTACAATTCATACGTATTCGATGAATCTTTTAATGTCGCGCCATTGTCTTGAAGTTGTTTCAATCCATCATAGTTCATCTTCAATGAACCGTCGTCATTTTTGAATGCTTTGATTTGATAATACGTACCGTCTTCTTTTAATGAGCGGTTGAGTACGATATTTTTGCCGTCGTTCGTATAGTGATAGCGTTGTAATACGTATTGATACGGGTCTTTCATTTCTACGTCATCATAAAAATAAATGTTTTGATCGAATAGGCCGTTTTTATGCAGCGTAATCGTTTCCCCATATGTTAAATCTTCACTTAGTGGTACTTTTTGATATGCTTTATACGCATTGCCTGTCGTTTGTCCCATCGATACGAGTTTGTACGTTCCGACATAGGCTGCGTCAACGTCTTTTGCAAGCTTTTCTGTTTCGTCTTTTTGATCTTGACAGCCTGCCAATACGGCGGCGAGTAAACAGATAAAGCATACAAGACAAATCCAGTTCTTTTTCATTTTATTGTCTCCTTACTCTATTCTACTTTATTATACGCCATTAACGAGGACGTTCGTATATGTAAAACGTTCCTTTTCGGAATGCTTATTTTGCACGGGAGTTAGGTTTAGGATGGAAGGTCAAGGTCAAGGTCAAGGTCAAGGGCAAAAGAAGAAAGACTTCGTCCTCTTCACCGGAAGCTTGCCTGTGGGACGTGGGTTCAACTAAGTTTCACCAAAGTTCGTGGTGAAACTGGATTTTCACCCACTAATCAAGAAAGCTTAGGCTTTCTTGATTCCCCTTTAGGCGTCTCCGGTTCGAGGACTTATATGCTTCAGCTTCGACCTTTCATTCACATTCGGTTTTCTCAAAACTCCTTGCCCGTTAAATCATCCGCTTCGACCTTCCATCCACTTTCAGAACTCCAATCTTTCTTGTCCGTTCAATCATCCACTTCGACCTTTCACTCACTTTCGGAACTCCAATCTTTCTTGTCCGTTCAATCATCCACTTCGACCTTCCACTCACATTCGGAACTCTAATCTTTCTTGTCCGTTCAATCATCCACTTCGACCTTTCATTCACATTCGGTTTCCTCAAATCTCCTCGTCCGTTCAATCATCCGCTTCGACCTTCCATTCACACTCGGTTTTCTCAAAACATCCTTATCTGTTCAGCTATTTCACTTCGTTCTTCCATTCACTTTCGAATTCCTCAAATCTTCTTGCCCGTTAAATCATCCGCTTCGACCTTCCATCCACTTTCGGAACTCCAATCTTTCTTGCCCGTTCAATCATCTACTTCGACCTTTCATTCACATTCCGATTCCTCAAATCTCCTTGTCCGTTCAATCATCCGCTTCATTCTTCAAGACATTTTCACTTTTGCTACCTTCGCTACACAATGGTTTTTTTACCTTTTCGAATGATTTTTAAGTAAATAAAAAAAGCCTCCGCTTCTCGCGGGGGCTTTGGAGATTGTTAGTTTGAATAACGTACGACTAATGTGTCGCATGGTGATGTGCGTACGATGTTTTCGGATACGCTGCCGAGTAGAAGGCGTTCGGTTCCTGTCACCCCTGTTGCACCACAGATGATCAAGTCCGCGCCAATTTCTGGTGCGATTTTTTTCGTAATGACGGTACGTGGTGAACCTGCTTCGATAATCAATTCGATTTTTTCGATGCCGGCTGTTGCCGCATCATCATAACTTTCAAGTAGGCTCGTCGCAAATTGATGTGCATCTTTCTCAAGTGTTTCTTGATTGTGTGCTTCAAGGCTTGCGAAAAAGCGCGTGTCGATAATGTTGACGATATTTAATACCGCTTGATTATGTTTCGCTACTTCAATAGCGCGTGCGAGTGCTGCTTCCGATTCTTTTGAACCGTCGACGGCTACGATAATGTTTTTGTAGTTCATCTTTATGCCTCCCCTTTTGCCTTTCATTATAGCAATTGTCCTAGCATCTGGAAACGCAGAGCCTTTGTTATTTTTTCCAATAATCTTCACGTAAACGTTGAATTAATTGGGTCCAATAAATAGCATAATTTTTCGCTTGGAATCGTTCGGCTTCTTCGTAAGCGCAATTGCTCATATCTTCCACTTGCGTCTCATCGTTGAGCGCATGAATAATACTTTCTGCCAGTTCATCTTCATCATTTACCGTCGCAAGAAGTCCGCTAATGTGATGCATAATTAAATCACCTGGACCATATAAATACGTAAAGCTTGCGGTCGGAATTCCGTGAGCAAGGCAATCTAAAATGCTCATAGGCATATCCCCTTCGATGCTCGTAGAAAGTGCCAATTGAACGTCCGCATACAATTCTTCTGTCGGTTCTTCAATGAAAAAGACACGCTCTTCCAAACCGAATTGTTCTGCAAGTTCTTGTAGCATGAATTGCATCGGTCCTTCTCCACAAAACGTCAAAAAAGCGTCCGGCACTTCTGCAGCTACTTTAGAGAAAATACGAAGTGCAATGTCCGGTTGATAATTCGATTCGAGTGGTGATTGGAATAAAATATGATGATTGCTGCGTTCTTCAAATGGCAGTCGTGTAGGTGATTCTAAAAGACCTGTCGGAATGACGAAATGATCTGGACGATTGCCGAAACGTTCTTGTACGTGCTCATATTGTTCGAAGCTTTCAAACACGACAGCTGAAAATTTTTCACGTTGCTGGAATAGACGACGATACGTTTCATTTAGAGGTCCATCAATTGGACGATGTGGAAAATCGACGTGTGCGCTATGTACCATGCCGATGACTTTGATTTTGCGACCTAATTCTTCAAAAATCGGTGCAAAAACAGGATCTTCATCGACGAAACATAAATTCAGCTCATCATCTTCTAAAATCGTTTTCAACCAGAACGTTGCGAGTTCCACTTCGGTTTCGCATTGATGAAGAACAGCGCCTTCATCGTCTACGAGTTGAATCAGCGTTAATTCATCATTTTCAAAGAAATGATACATACATACTTTACCGTCTGTTCGATAGAAGATTTCACAGACGACGGCTTCTTCTTTTACGATTTGAGACTTACTTAAATAGCCGTTCGCATCAAATAAATCGGTACGTAAAATAACACCATTCGTGTCATAATAAACGATTGTTTCCAAATGGTCTTCATCGTCAAAGTAACGGTATTGTACGGGACGTCCTTCACTATTGAGTACACCGATATCATATGTATCAGGAATTTGTTCGTACGACCAAAGTGGATTCGTCTGCCATTTTTTTGGTGGTAAAAGCGTCGTTTGCGTCATTTGCAAATCTTCGTACATGTTTAAAATTACGGTGTTCTCCGACAACAATTGACGTTCGATGAAGTCGGCTCGATTTTTCGCAAATCGTGGCTCGTATCCTAACGTAATGATTGTTGGAGTGATATGTAAATACCGTTCAAACAGCTGGGCTCGCATAAAAATACGACGCTCTAAAGTTGTTTGACCCGTCGCCATAGAATCTGCGAAAAAATAAAACTGTTCCTTCACGCGCTTTCTCCTCCTTTTGATCTTCCGAATTTTCGATACTTTCATTATACCGAATCTGCAGTGGAAAAGTCGCCTTCCCCACAAAAAGTCACGAAAAAAATCCACTAAATTTCCAAAATGTGTCGTGCCACGCAAAAAAAAGAGGCTGTTTGCCACAATGGCACAGCCTCTTTCTTTGTTAGAAGACCAAGATGTTACGCGTCTTTTTTTGACAGATTTTTAATCGCATCGGTCAATTGTTGAAGCTTATTTTCCATCCGGACTAATAAGTAGATTGCTATCGCAACAGGAAACCCATAGTCGAGTAAGTTTATGAATTCGCCCATTCGATCACCTCCTTATTAATTCAATTGGTCAAATGTTTGCGTGATGCGTGTTTCCACTAAGTTCGCTTCTTTATTTGTGAGCGTTTGGTCGGCAAACTTCGTGAAAGCCGATTTAATCGTGTTCATCGCTGCTGAAACTTCCGCCGCTGTTAAGTTTTGGCTCGGGTTCGTCACCGATACCATGCGCTCTTTTCCTTCACCATTGACATAAATTAATTGTAGTGTAAATTTGCTCATCGTCTGTCACCTCCTTCATGATTTAATACGATTGCTGCTTACAGTGCGTACGTTTTTACGTCTGTGACCTTCACTTCAAAAATTTCTTCTGATTGTAAAGAGCCGTATGCACGAGCTACGTTTAGTACTTCTTCTTGTGACAAAGTAGGTTTTAATCCAGCAACGTTGAATGATTTTGGATCACCGTCGTATAAATATACGCAGCGCATTGATTTTTTATCTTCTGCCATAATGCTTTCACCTCCTTTCAAGGTGATTCGTTAATTGTGCAATACTCACGAGGAGCAAGATTAGAAGTGTCACCTCGTTCACCCCCTTCTGAACACTACATAGTCGCAACAGACAATAAAGTTTCCTCCTAATTTTTAAAAATAAAAATTATATTTAATACATTATTTAAAATGAAATTTCTTATTTCTTTAAAAAAATCGCATAACACCGGCTTTTCTAGCATTTTTCCATTATAAAAATCGAGCTTTTCTCTGAATTCCGTGGAAAAAACAGCGAGAACGAAAAGACGTCTTTTTCGTAGCTGTTATGCTGAAGCTACCTAGGAATAAACCGGTATTGTGCAATACGAGAAATGAGTTCCAAATGAAACATTTTGAAGAAGTCGCACAACAATATGAAGCAATGATCCACTATACGATTCGAAAATTACGCATTTACAAAGATTTTGAGCATTTTAAACAAATCGGCTTAATTGGCTTGTGGAAAGCATACGAAGCGTACGATGAAGTGCGTGGAGACTTCCCTCCAATGGCAGCACGTTACATCCAGACGGAAATGATTACCGAATTGCGTAAAATGAAACGATATGAAGACAAGCAGTTTTGCTGCGAAGATGATACGCTGACGTTTCATTCTGAACAACAGCAGCAACTCGAAATCGAGCAGTCGATTTTACTAGAACAGGCGATGAAAAGCGTCTTAACACCTGATGAATACCGCTTTCTCTACGATTACTTCCTATACGGTATGAAATTGGATGAACTTGCGGAGAAACATCACATGACGAAAGGCACGATGACGAAGAAAAAAGCGAAACTTCTATTAAAGTTACGTCAGGCATTACATGAAACGATGTAACTAACGCAAAAAAACCTCGAAACGATTGTTTCGAGGTTTTTTTTATGTATAGATTCTCTTGATTTATTATTGTTGTATAATAGCTGAAAAAAATGATGAAAATCACGTTCGGTTTTTCGACACAATTGCATAAGGGCGGTCTTTTTAAGCATTTTCAAAACAGAAAAACAACAAAATAAAACCACCTTTCTCCGATTGACGTAAAGGAGGAAAGATGGTCGTCCATTCCACATTATAAATGATTCATATAGGAGAAGACGAGTCGTTCATCAACGACTGGCAAACGGTAAAACTGCGTTGCCGTCATCCGCCTCATTAAATCCGTTCGCTCAGTTAGTACCCATTGGATGTCTTTAAAAGGAATGGGTTTCGGAAATAAAACTAAGTCCATAGGCTTTAGTTGAAACCCTGTCACGAGACAACTCCCTTGTTTACGATGGGTTCGATACGCTCCTTGCATCGTATACCCGATTAGCTGCTCACGATGGACAAATAAAAAAGATTCCTCTTCCCCGTAACGTCGTTTAATGAGCGTACGCGCATCCGTTGGCGGGATAGCGAAACAATATGCCTCCTCGTGTAAACAATGGTAAAAATAAGCGTAACAACTTTCAATTGTGTTCATTTCAAAAGGGGGCAAATGCAACTGGCAAACTCTCAAGTCCACGCACTCCTTTTCTTCTCAAAAAATATTTTGCATCGTTCACTTTACGAAATATCAATCAAATGAAATGTTTCTTCTTCTATTACAATATAAATTTTCTTAACCGCTTTATTTTTCTCGTAATCTACTGCTGTATAGATGACGGTGTATTTACCTGGAGCGGTCGCCTTTATTTTCTTAATTTTTTTGCCATTCGGTTGATAAATGACCGGCGACACTTTCCACGTACCCTTCACTTGGTCGACTGCTTTTGCAGTCGGCAATTGAACTTTTTCACCGTACTCATACGTATACGTTTTTTCGTAGAAGAGAGATGAATGACCGGCTTCACACGGTCTTTCACATATATCCCATGAATATACTGTTTCTTTTTATAAATTTTTTTACCCGGTACGACTTTGCCAGTACTTTTATAAACGAGCTTTCCTTTGACTAATTTGTAAGAGGTTGCGGCAGTAGACATAGCTGGTGATGCGATAGATGCTGCACATAAAATAGTAGCAAAAAAAGCGGCACGGATAGCTTTTTTCATAATGTAAAACTCCTTTTTCAATCGGTTATTGCATATGAAACGCTTAATCAAAAGCCGATATTTTTTTAGGAGAGATGATGAAACGTCATGCTCCTTACACTTTTTATCGGTTACACGTACCTATTTTTTTGTCTTTACTACACAGGTTTTTAAGAGGAAAATAATTCATGTAGGAAATTCGTAGATGGATGGATTGATCTTTCGTTAGTCGTCCACTTATGTAGTACGAGGACGTATGCAAAATGACTTTGAAAAATGTCGTTTATTTTTGTGGATGCATATACGTCCACACACGTTTTTGTAAATAGCCGTCGAGTAATCGTTCTGCACGACCACTAATAACATTCCATTGTGATGTTTTGACGAAATTCACATGGATTTGATTCGCTCTGAGATGTAATTCAAATTCCTTTAAATCGTACGCTCGATAAAAGATCAGCAGCGTTTCCGGCTTCAAGCGAATCCCGACAACCAGCCCATTTTTATCAATAATCTTCTTATCTAGTTCGGCGACGGCAAACACGCTGTTCTTAAATGAAAAAATAAGCATTCGGTCCTCTTCATCATATTCTTTCTTAGCAGCAAGCGATCTAAAATTCTCTTTAATAATTCGCACACAATAATCTTCATGTGGCAAAACATACCGAAACATATTGATTACACTTTCTACATTCGTCGCATAAATATTTTGCTCTGTTAACTTACAAATACGCATGATTCCAACCTCCTTCTTAGAAAATTAGTTAGCATTTCAATTATTTTCTGAACATTTAGAATTAACTAACTTCTTTTATTTTACATTTTTTAAATTCTAATTGTTCATAATTTAAACAATTTTATTTTGACATTTTTGTGAATAAAATATTCATAAAATAATATGGCGCTCGCCTCTTTTCGCTCAAAAAACAAACGTATTTTTTACATAAAAAAATCGCATGCTTTTCTTACGCGTAGAAAGCGACTCCGCTTTTTCACTGTACGTATCGTACGAATACCGTTTCCGTAAAAAGAATGCTGCTTTTTTCGAAACGTTATGATGAGATACTATTACGAATAGGTATTTTTATAAAAACGACGAAAAAAACTGACCTCTTTCCAAACAATATGCTCGTTAAGCCGTCAATTTCTAAAAATCCACAATAAAAATAGTCGAAAAAAAGCGGAAGCACAGTTGCATAATTCCCCTATTTTCTTTTACACTACGAGTAATTCAAAAGGAGGTATAACAAAATGCTCGACTATCAATTCATGACGACAAAAAAGTATCGGGAACAAAAAAAGACGTTTGATTTTGCTTGGAAACAAGCAAAAAATCGATTTCTAGAAAATGAAAAGGAATATGACGACTTTACTCACATACAGGAAGCGCCGCACACCGAAGAAAAATACGCGACGAAATTTGTGAATGGTCAGCTTTTGTTATATAAAGGTGGACAACTCGTACCCGGATTTCACACGTATATCGATACATTGTTCCACGATGGGATTCCTTTTACTGGCGTGTATCAAAACGGTTACTACGAGAACGGTTCGTTTATTTTTAAAAACTTTCAAGAAGATGAAGATGTGTATTTGTTTTATAGTGATACGTCGAATGAAGCAACGCTCTACTACGCTTTGCATCAGACGACGAACGTCAAAATCCATCAGTTTGACGACATCACGATTTCGAATGGTGGTACGATTACGCGCGCATCCATTATTACGAGCATCACGCCAGGTGGACAAGAATGTTTGTGGCTTCGCCTAATGCTTGATAACATTCAAAATGATCAACAGTATACAATTCGTATTCGAGACTTAACTTTTTATCCGATGACCGGTAGCAATTTGTCAGAAGAAGTATCCGTGCAAGCGCACTTTTCTTTCGTCGCAACACGCAAATGGTTGTATGAAACGGTACATTACAGAGAGCTTTTAACGTTTCTTAGACAGTATCAAGCATGTAGCGATGCTCAACTCGCTGCAATTTCCCCTGAGGAATTTGAAATATTCGGGCTCATTTTGAATCAATTCATTAGTTTATTGCATTTGCAAAACATTGATGAACGTCTTGAAAAGAATCTTCCAGGTAATCTTCCACTGCCACTGAAGCTCCGTAGTTATTTAGTGAGCTGCCTTGCGGTCATTACACTTTGTGAAAACATGCAAATGCGCATCGATCGCGTGACGCATACAGAATGACTTTACATAAAAAACCTGACTTTTAACGAAA
>NZ_HE611064.1:791651-847209 GCF_000285595.1 Kurthia senegalensis
TTTTTATGTGTTTTTTCATTATAATTCATGAAAAAATAGTAAATAACAAACGTTTCATCCTAAACCAAATATATACATTTCAGTGCTTTTTATACTATAATGAAAAGAAGATGGTTTTTTTATGAATCGTTTAGATGAAACCATTTGAAACTATGCAAAGGAGCTATCGTATGAAACATTGTACAAATTGTGGAAAAGAAATAAAGGATGACCTTTCTTTCTGTCCAAATTGTGGGCAAAAGACGAAGCGTACGGTGGATAAAGTGTCTTCTGAGGAAGCATCGTTACTCGCTAAGACAGCCCCTACGACCGAACACCCTCAATCAACACTACAAGCCAGCAAACCTTCTTCCAAGAAGAAAAAAGGACTTTGGATTACCCTTATTGCCGTTGTCGCACTACTTGCAATCGCACACTTTACGATTAAAGCGATGATCGATCCGTCTAAAAAAATTGTTGCGATGCACGAAGCGTATCAAAAAGAAGACGCAAAAGCTTTCTTAAATGAATTCACGTTAGAAAAAGATACGCATGCGGATGCCGACAGCTTCTTGTCATACATGCAAGGTCAAGATTGGTCTTCTGTTCGCCAAGCGATGCAAGAAAATCTTGTCGTACTCGATAAGACAGATATGGCCGATCCTATTACGACCGAAGATGATGAACTCATTCGCCTCGTGAAAAAAGACATTCTCGGTGGTCTTTACCATACGGTGGATTTTGAATTAATTCCGATTAAGCAATCTGTATACAACGATGATTTTGATAATATCGAATTCACGACAGACGGTGTTACGGAGAAATTAGAAAAAGAAAAAGCGACGGAACTCGGTAAATTCTTACCAGGCGATTATAAATGGTCAGCCGTTCTTACTACGGAATTCGGTAAGTTGCCATTCGATGGCACGATGCTCGTAGGCGGAGAAGCTGACAAAGCATTCGAGTTAGAGCTCAATCCGAACTACGCAACGATTTCTTCTAACAATCCGGATGCGATTCTTTACGTGAACGGTCAATCGACTGAAAAAACGATTTACGATGAAAATACGATTGGGCCACTTCCATTAGACGGTTCTGTGAAAGTACAAGCAATCGTCAAAGATGGTGGAAAAACGTACAAAACGAAAGAAGTGAAAGTTCAAAAATCAGACATTCGTCTAGATTTTGAATACATCGCAGAGCAAGAACAAGCGGCAGCACGTGCGAGTGAATTAAGTGACATCGCTTATGAAAATGAAAGTGAAGTCATCGATTTTTATCAAAGCTACCGTAAAGCGTACGAATCTGATTTAAACAATCACGTCTATGATGCGACAAGCTACTATTTACAAAGCGGCTCCAAAGCGGAAAAAGAACTACAAGCCTTTTTCCCTCAATATGTAGATGGCGATGAAATTAGCAACCATACGAACAACGTCGCTTCGTTCAAAGCAATTGATACGAACACATTCCAATTAATATCAAATGAGGACTACACGTTCTATAGCCATGAAGGGCCACGTCACGACTACGAATATCGTCGTACGTATACAATCGTTAAAAATGGCTCCAACTATGTCATTACAAATATTGCAAAACAAAAAATTAGCGAAGAAATCACAGATGATGAATCATCTGACGACTATTAAGGAGATGACGAAATGATGACATGCCCAAACTGCGGCACCCCTAACCAAGAAGGAAATTTTTGTGGAAAATGTGGTAGTCCGATGAAGCAAGATACTCTTTTAGAGAAGAAACCGGCTACACCTGAACAACCTGAACAACCGACAAACAATCCCGTACCACCCGTACAAGAAACAACACACAACGTACCACCTGTACAACCTAACGCTTCAACAGAACAAAAAGCGACGCGTAGTGCAGCCGTCGAAAACTTAAAAAAACAAGGTGGCAACTACTGGCACTATTTCTTACAAACATTGAAAAAGCCATCTCAAATGGGATCCGAAAATTACTTTAAATTCGCTATAATTTCGACTGTTATTTCTTTAATTTTATACGCACTAATTCCCGTCGTCTTTACGAACAAAATGCTCACGAGCATCTACGGTTTTGCAAATACGATGTCGAATGGATTGTTCGACGGCTCCGCTTCTCTTGGCGTCGGGGCGTTCATCCGTATTTTCTTATACTTAGGTATTTTCTACGTACTACTCGTTGCCCTCGTTTTATTATTAAGTCGTCAACTCGGTACGATGACATCATGGAAACAAGGAATTGCGCAAATCGGTGCTTTCAATAGCATCATCAACGTCGTATTCCTTATCATTCTCGTCTTACTTTTATTAAACAGCCTTGCTTTCTCTATTTTGCTATACGGTCTCATCTCAACGATTTTCGTTGCGCTCGTGCCCTTGTTCACAGCAAGCTTCTTCTTCTTCAAGAGCAACAAGCTGGACCCATTCGTTAACTACTTGCTAACGATTGTCGCATCACTCATTTTCGTTGTCATTTACTACTCCATTTTCTTTGATAAAATTGCCAACGACATTAACTTGAACTATTTCTTCGATTCATTTAATTTCTAACCTCCTACAAAGAGGCTAGGACAAAACTATAGCTAATAAGCAAAGACATTCACGATTTGAATAAGATGGAACGGACCTAAAAATCTGAGACAACATAAAAAGAAAAAGACACTTTCAAAGGGATCAAATCTTTGGAAGTGTTTTTTTGATGGAAAAAAATATTCATACGAAACAAAAAGGAAAGTGATGAATATGTGGAATTAAAAATGACAGTCAACTTTATCAGTGGGTGAAGTCGTATGAAAACTGGGAGTTGCATCGTTTACAACAACTAATCGGTAAACAAGATCGGATCGGAAAAGGAACGTTTGAAGAAAAGTTAATTGAAACGTTCCATGCCATGCCTAACGTGTGAAACGTTTGATCTTGAATAGCTTTTGAGAATAACAAATGACATTGTCGTTCAAGCATAGATCAACTACTGTACGAATACTCGGGTTTTAGCAAAGTAAAATCATCTAAAATTTGACGGCGACTCCTAGGGGAAAAGTATGAGCAGAAGACCCCAGCAGTGAGCTTGCGAGCGAGGAGGCTTCTGCCATGCCCCAGGAAAGCGTCCGTCACATTTGGCTTAAAAGAAGCGTCTTTTTCACTGTCTCACTTTCGTAGGTCAGTTCCCCGTTCTCTTTTATTTTTTCACGGTGAAAGACATGTACGCATCTTGCCCGATTTTTTTGCCATTTTTATTTTTTAATGTTGCGTCAATAAATAATGTATACGGTACGTCTGTCACATATGCTGCTTTTGGCTTAAGCGTTAATTTTTACTATTAATCGTAACGGTCGCTTCGACTTCATTACCAAATTGATCGTATAAATGAACGGCTTTCTTATTCGCCGTCGTATTCGCCACCGCAGAAGAAAGTGTCAACGTCCATGCTTTTTTCGTACTCGTCGTCGTTTGTGGCTTTTTCGTTAACGATGTAGTTGTCGCTAACTTATTTTGGAATCGCTCTTTTTGCGCTACGAGCTCTTTTACACGTCCTACTGTCGATTCGAGTTGCTCGGATAATGGTTGTTCATACGATGCCACACTTTGTAAAAAGGTTTGCGCATACCAATCAAATTGCATGATATTTTCTTTACTTAATTTCTCCATCTGTTTTTCGAGTGATGTGCGCGTGACGACTGCCTGTGGGTCAATCGGTATACGGTACACTTCACCCGCTTCGGACGTGGCGACTAAATCTCCTGCATCTTTCTTCAAATAAACGAGCTGCTTCGTATGCTGAACGACACTTCCTGTATTCAAATCATAGCTATACAAGTAACCGAACTGATTTAAAAAATAAATGCGGTTGTTCGCATACGTCATCCCGTGTGCCGCAATACCATCCGTCACGATGTCGGACGTCGTATTCGTCAATTTCCGCATCGCATATGTTTCTGGATCCGTGACGTACCACGCCCCGTTTTGGTAAATCTGCTCGCCTACTACGTAATGCTCCTTCCCTTGCATCGGTACGATCATATTGCTTCCTTCGTAGCGACGCAAGTCTTTAAAATAATCTTGCTTCGCACGTGCAGGATAGCCCGCATCTATCGTATGATCTTGCATCATCGAGTCGTCCGACAATAAAAAATACGCATAGGAAACGGTTGAATACAGTTCTGGAAACTTCTCTAAATACGCTGTCGCATAAACCGGATCGTCCCACGTCGTATCAAGATGATACCAACGACCGTCGAGCTGAACTAAATTCCACGCATGCGACTCATCCGTATACCCCGTCACATACATATTTTCAATGCCCGCTTCTTGCAGTAAGCGATACGTCAACAATGCATACGCCTGACAAACCCCTTTACCTTCCGCTAAAATCGTATACGGCGTATATTGGCTCGTCTGCAACCCTTCACTAGCATAAATCGTATGGGTGACGACATAATCGTGAAGTGCTTTCACTTTTTCAACGTCGGTCATATCTGGTCGAGTGACCGAAGCGACAATTTGTTGCACCCGCTCCGTCACGACTTTTTCTTGTTCTACTGTATGTAAATAACTCATTTTAACACGGACGTAGCGACCGTCTGCGATATACGTTCCACCTGCGCGAATCCCCGCAATATATGTATTTCGTGCATACACTTCATGAAGTGCCGCTTTCACATCGGCATTCGTCCAATTCGCATCGTACGGAATTTGAATGACTCGGTTAAAGTCCCCAAGCTCTCTCTCCAATACGTCAACGAGCTGTTCGAATGTCGACACTTCTTCCGTGTAATTTTGCACTTCTGCTCTCTTTTGACTACTTCCGACGTCCATCTCTTTATCTTGTGGTCGCTGCACGTCGATCGTCGCTTTTGCTACTTTATAGGCATCTTCAACAAGTTGTGGTGATTTCGCCTCACTCCCTGCGCCATATGACGTTAGCAACAAGCCACTTACGAAACACGCACTCGCAAGTTTTTGAATTCTCCGCATCTTCCCACTCCTTCTTCACAATCTTCATAACTACTATTATACCAAAAAAGGCATTGCTTTATAGTCATTCTACCTATACGTTTTTCTTCATTAAAACGACATAAACATCAAAATTTTCTTATTTTTATACGCTTTAATTGTTATATAATGGATATACTAGAAAAAGTAGGAGGTGTATTAAATGCAACATATTCAAGTAGGCGATCTTTATTACTCACGTTTAGGCGAAGCGGATAATTTACACTGGGTCTTTTGTTGGCAAGTCATGCGTGCTACATCTCACAACGTTTGGCTATGCCAAGTCAACGTTCAAAAATTAGAAAAAGGACCTTTTCAAATACGAGATAGTTTTTATATTGAACCGATTGCCAATCAATTTCTCGATGAAAAAAACATTATCCGTCGGCACGTCCGCGTCGGAAGTACTCGCGAGAAAATTATGAGCTGTGAAAAAATATACGATGTAGACGGCAAGCATATTAGCTATGACCCCATTGAACTTCACTTATTCGTACGAAGTGATACGGAACTCATCGCCCAAAATGTTTTTTACTAACCTATCCCATCTCCTGCCTTGCACCACACGAAAAATAAAAAGCAAGAACGAAAGAAATCGTTCTCGCTTCTAAAACTTTATACGCCAAACGTCGTTGCGACATAGTACGTGTTCTTTTATTTTTCTGTGCAGCGACGTTTTTTTGCGTGTCGGCATGGCGATGACTCCCCCATCACCCCAAATATTAAGAATGACTTGAAAGTAATAAAATAATATAGTTTTTTGTTAGTTGTATTTGTCGTTTAAAATAGAAAATTTATCGCTCTCATCCTATCCAATCAAACAGTAAAAAAATCCAATAAAATGACAAAATTATGTAAAAACAAGTGTACATACACTCATTTTATTTCTATACTTAAAGAAACAGAAAAGGAAGTGTCTTATGAAGAAAATGGTATTCGCAACAATCGCAACGGCTGTAACATTGTCGGCAGTCGCTCCGAGCGTGTCAGCATCTGCTGCAACGACATACAAAGTAAAATCCGGCAAGCTACTCAATGCAAAAACAGGGAAAGTTGTCACGAAGACGATTGTTTACAAAAAGCAGCTGTATAAAAACGGCAAGCTCGCAAAAGGCAAGATCCTCCATAAAAACGTGCTATACGTTAACGGCAAAATCAAATCAGGTGTCGTTCCATACAAAAATAAATTTTATAAAAAAGGGAAGCTCATCGGTAAAAACGTGTACTTCCTATACAATGACAAGCTGTATGTGAATGGGAAAATAGCGAAAGGTGAAAAAATCTATAACCGCTACTACTATTACAACAACGGCGTGTTATCTAATGGCACATACAAAAATAACTACTACCAATACGGAGAGCTGTTCTTCTCAGGGAAAGTAGCAAAACCATACGATATGGCTGACAACAATGTCACGTATTCAACAGACGGCTCGACGGTCACATATACACACCGTCCTTATTATTCGTTAAATATGAAAGTAAATAAATCCAAAGTAGTCGTTTCACCAAAAGCGACGGTGAAGAGCGCCAAAGTAGTAGATAACGCGGTAGAAGTCACGCTATCAAACGTGAAAAAAAATACCGTATATGATGTGAAAATCAAAGATATGAAAGTAGAAGGCTATCCGTTAACGTTCTCGACAAAATTCTCTGGGCTGCCGGACGGAGTGAAAAAATACAACTTCACAGAACTCAATGCTGCGTACAATACATACAAAAACGCGAAACCCGCAGAACTGAAAAAGTTCCTCCAATCAACGGAAGGCAAAGCGCTTGAAAAACAATTCGCAAAAGGCGAAACGTACTTCAACTCGTTTAACTTCAATCAATTAACACCTGCTCAACTGGCATACTACTCTGTGCATGAGAAGCTATCGGATTTCTTTGATATGGATTTAGACGATTAATATGAAAAAGGTATCCTTTAAGAGATGGGTATAACTTAACACATACAAATGTAAATGAATTTTTAGGCAGCTTATACAAACCGGACGGCTCCCAAATCATTTATAGTATGAACTTAGAAGATGTAAAATTAACATCGGACGTCAAAGACATCCAAGCGATCGTAACGAATGATCCGACTGTCACAACGACCGTACAGAAAAAGGATGGACGTATTCTCATTACACTCAACAATACGAAAAAGACAGACGCTGTGTATCAGCTTGCAATCTCAGGCATCCAAATAAAAAATGTCGGTAGTTGGTCATACAAGGCAACGATTAAAAGCCCGACATCTAAATTAACGAAGATGGAAGGCTATACGAAGTTAAACAACGCTTTTTGGACGTATAAAGATTATACGCAAGCACAATTAAAGAAACTCCCTAAAAGTGTCGTAAGACCATTAGCGATGTATTCAATAGAGTACGGTATGAATGGTGCTTATATAGGCTCTTCTATCGATATAGCCAACTACAACTCTCTTATGCTTGAAATCAATCGCCTATTCGGTGACCTGTTCAGTCCTTATATGGATATGGAATTTTAATTCCGCTCGTGAAAGCCCCTTTTTAGGGGTTTTTTATGCGATAAATGAGACAAAGTACACCGGTTGTGTTGTTTCTCATGCAAACAACATCGAACCCTTTCTTTCCAACACAACATCGACCAATGCCACACACTTTTTCTGTTCAGTCATACGATCTCCTCCAATGTAAAAAGACATATCCCTCACAAGAGGAATATGCCTTGGATTCAATGAAATAATATATGCTTGAAACTTTGTTTAAAACAAAGAAAAACCCCTAACTCCGAGGAGCTAGGGGGAAAAGAAATTCTTTTATATTAAACGTCCATTTATCCTACTTAAGGGAGGATAGGGAAAATTATTTTACAGTGATTGTTGTAGCTGGTGCTAATGTATTACCTGCACCTGAACCAAGGTTTACAGTTGAACCATCTACAGTAGCTGGAGCTGCTGGTAATTCAATTGTAACTGAGTCTAAAAGATTTAAGTTAGCAATTGTAGACCATGATGCAGGAGCTGTAGTAGCTTCAACTTTGTTAAGAATAATATCTTTGTTGAAGTCTAAAGCATCGTTACCATCAACATCGATATATTGGTAAGTAAATCCAGTTGAATTAAAGTCTGCTGCAACTTTAGGAACTACTGCAATTGTAACTGCTGGAGTACCATCTAATAATGAAGCTGTAGTGTTTACAGTTACAACAGTTGCATCTGGAGTAGTAGTTTCAATTTCTTTACCATTTAAAGTTAAAGTTTTGAAATCTGCTGCTGCAGCTGTTACTGCTTCACTAAATGTTAATTGGATTAATCCATTTGATAATAAAGTAGAAGTTGCTACAGGACGAGTGTTGTCTAAAGCATTAATTGTACCAACATAAGCTTTGAATGTTGCTGAAGAATCTTGTGCTTTAACTCCATCAACTGCTAATACTGCTGAACCATCAGATTTAGCTACTGTATCAGAAGGAAGTGTAAATTCAACTGTAGTATCATTAACTACTTTAATAACTGTAGTAGCTGGTAAAGTTTTACCATTGATTGAGTAATTTGCAGGATCTTTTGCTGATGCTGCTGTTACTGCTTTAGAGAAAGTAATAGTTAATTTATTATCTACTGCACTTAAAGTATTGATAGATGCTGATGAAACAGAAACTTGATTAGCAACTTGACCGAAATCTACAGTTTTAGAACCACGAGTGTTATCATTTTGTGCAAATGATGTGTCTTTTGCTAGAGCCGCTGCTGCAGTAAATGAATAGCTACCTGATAAGAATTTTTGTGTTGCACCTGTATCAGGAGTTACAACTAAAGTTTTACCATCTGTCGCAAGAGAGATTTGTGGAGCTGTACCAAATACTGTTGATAAATCTACAGTATTGTTTGTAGTAACATCAGTGTAAGAAATTTCGCTAGCCGCTAAAGCACGAGCAGAACCGAATGTTAAATCTTCATTATATGTGAAGTATAAAGCTGTTACTGCACCTTTAGAATCTTTTTTGAATGTAACTTCTTGTAAAGCTGGACCAGTAACATCTTGGTTAGCTACTACTTTTTCTTCAAAAGGAGTTACTGCATTACCAGTTGTATCTACAACACCTGATTTTACTTTAACAATAAGTTCTTCTTTAGAATCGTTTAGACCGAAGAAGTTAGTTTCTTCAGCAGCAGCAATATTGAAAGTAGCAATTTTACCAGTTGTATCTTGAGCATATGGAGTAGTAGTATCTAGAGCTACTTTTTTGTATTCACCAGTTGTTGAATCATATCGTAAAATATCAACATTTGCTAATGAAGCCGCTGTGATAGCTTTGTCGAAAGTTACTTGAACTTTATTATCTTGTAGAACAGCTGCTTTACCTGTAGCTACAGTTGTATCTTTAGTAATAGAGAAATCTTTTTTAGTATATACAACGCTATTGTTAGCAAAATCTTTATAATTTAGTACTTCTAAAGAATGTGTTTTATCAGCAGCTAAGTTTAAACCTGAGATAGTTAAAATAGTACCTGTTGCATCTAAACTTACACCTGTAGAAATAAGGTTTCCGTTAATTTTCACAGCTGGTGCTGATTGAATTGGTTCGCTTAGTTTTACAGTAACTACTTGTGCAGCATTTGTGCTAGTTTTTGAAGATACTGATTCAACTTCAGGGTCTTTTGTATCGTTAACATTAATTACTGTAGAGTATTTAGGAAGAGTTTCTTTAATTGAACCTGCTTCATAAATTCCTGAAATACTTACTACTAAATCAGTTGAAACAGTATAGCCTGATGTTAAGTTTAAAATAACAGTTTTATCGTCTACTACAGTTACGCTTGTAACGGTGTTAGCAGTAGCACCTGCAACAGTTTTAACTTCGTAGTTAGCTGGAGTAGTTACACCGTTACCTACCGCTTTAGAAAATTTCACTTTAATTTGTTTAGCGTTAATCGCAGTTACTGATTCAACTTCTGCTTTAGTTGTTGCTTGTACAGTTACTTTAACTGAAGCTTTACCTTCGTTACCGTTTTTATCTACTGCAACGTAGTTGATTGTGTATTCGCCAGCAACTTTCGTGTCGATAGCTGATACTTCTTTACCGTCGAAAGTGATCGTAGCTGTAGCTTCGATTTTTTCGCCAGAGTTATCTTTTACTGATTTTACTAATGATGCAGCTGTTGGAGCTGTAGCACCGTAAGCAACAGTTTGAGCTTCTTCAACTTCGATAGCTGGAGCTTCTGCGTCTAATTTACCGTCTACGTAAACTTTATCTTCTTTAACGCCAGAGAAAGCTTTACCGTCTTCGTAAAGTACGCCTTCAACTTCGCCTGTTACTTTTTTACCGTCTTTGTAAAGAACGCCTTCAACAGTACCTTGTGCAGCTTTACCATCTACATAAAGAACTTTTTTGTATACTTCGTTCGCAATATCGCCGTCTACGTATTGTACGCCGTCAACTACTGCTGTAGCTTTCACACCGTTGTTGTAGTATACGTTGTTAACTACGCCTGTTACAGCTTTACCAGCTTTGTATTGGATTCCTTTGTAAGAACCAGTACCTTTAGCACCGTTTTTGTAGTATACGCCGCCAACTAATGCTGTACCTTTTTTACCGTTTTTGTAGTATACAGATTTGTAAAGGCCTGTACCTTTAACGCCAGCTTTGTAATAAACGCCTGATTTAAGACCAGTGAATTTTTTACCTGTTTTGTAGTATACGCCTTTGAAAGTACCTGTAGCTAATTTACCAGCTTTGTAGTATTTAGCTGAACGTAAACCAGTGAATTTTTTACCGTCTTTGTAAAGAACTTTGTTAAAAGTTACGTAGCCTTTTGCTTTTTTACCATCTTTGTAAAGTGTTGATTTGTATACTTTGTAACCTTTTACGACTTTACCAGTTTTAGCGTTCACTAATTTACCTGATTTAAGTTTGTACGTTGTTGCTGCTGAAGCTGCACCTGGAGCTACTGCTGTTGCTACTACTGAAGCACCAAGAGCTACTGCTGCTGCTGTTTTGATCATTTTATTATTTCCCATGAATAAAAATCCTCCCTTTTTATATGGCAACTTTTGCAAATCCATTAAGGTTTCGCTCGCCATGCTTAGCCTAATTATCGTTCAAACATAGGAGAATTTCCACCTTTTTTTCTACCAAATAATTCAACTTAAAAAGGAATATATCACTACTTTATTAAAATAATCAAATATATATCATCGGTTTTTCATTAAATAGCAAAAGATTATTAAAGTTATCAAATAAACTACAATAAATACGCTTTCTTAGTTTTAAGGTAGTGTTTTTCGCACGGTTTAGGGCGAATTGTTGTCCTTTTTTGCTACTTTTAATACGTTTGTAATATTTCACGATTCGTTTCATTCGTTTCATTTATTCATTTTCATGTGTTTCTTCCTATTATATATAGTTCTAATCATTTCCAACGAACGCATCGAATCTTCCTTTTTATGTCGCTACATTACAAATATTACATTTTACAATACGATGTTTACGCGAGGAAGAACGTTGTCGAAGTATGTCAATTAACCCGCTTCACAGCTCATTTTCCCTTTACTGTACACATGCATGTACATCTCGTAATGGAATAGCCCTACTTCTTTTGAAACCGCTCCCCCTTCCAACTCACAAATAGACCTATCGACCTAATAAACTAAAAAAAGCGACATTCCTGTCGGAAATGCCGCTTCTTCTGTTCATTTATTCAAATGTACGTAACTTCGCTGTCTCGATCCAGCCTGTTTGTCCTGTATGGGCCACGGTCACGTTCGTGAACGAAATCCCTTTCGTATCTTTCTTCGTCATCACCGCTCCGTTCGCATCAACGAGTCGTCGTAAATGCGTCGTCTTCGTCACACTCACGACTTTCACTCCCGCAACACTGTCTGCCGTCTTCAACACATTCATCGTCGACGTCGCTGTCGCTAAGTACGGAATCGTCATCGTCGATGATAATACCCACGCCTGTGTGCCGTTATACGTCGTACGGAACCAACGACTACTTCCCGAATCCCTCACGTCATCGTGATACGCTTCGACGTTGATCGTATCGCCGGCTTTGGCTGTGCCGAGTTTATTGGCAGTCGTCGCGTACGGCATTTTGTAGTAAACCGTTGCTGACTTCGCCGTTGCAGCGAAAGCTTTTTTGAACGTACGGAACGTTTCAGGTTGTGGTTGGTTGCTCGGAATAATATGCGTCACTTTTGTCGTCACAGCCGGTGGGTTCACAGAAGCAACCGGTTGTTTCGCGTAGTAAGCCGCATCGTATTCTTTCATATTGCGCATATTTCGTGCAATGCCGACCGACCAGTTTTTATCTGTCGCATAGCGCACGTTAATGTCTGATACAGACGTGCCATTATAGTACGGTCCGCTCGCTTTTAAATATTGCGTATAAATTTTGTTCGCATAAAATGGTAAGCCATCTACGACCGATGGAAAGTGGGCTGCGCACGTCATCGCACATGAGTCATACGCTTGGTAGCCGAAGCCATTATGTTTGTATTGTGAGATTTTAGACGTACCCCAGCCCGTTTCGGCGATCATATGCGCTAGAATGAACTGCGCATTAATGCCGTACGTTTTTTGAACGTCTAAAATGGCCGGAATCGCTTTGTATAAATCATTCGACTTAATCGCGTCACCTTTCACACGTACGAGGTATTTTTCCATCTCTTCTTGCGTAATATTCGATACTTTGCGTAAATCTACGACTAAGTAGGGGTTGGATAATGCACCTTGCCCGACCCAGACGATTTTCGTACCGACGACGCCTTTATAATACACGACGCCTCCGACCGTTTTTTCGTCGAGTGGAATAAAGCCATCTTTTCGATTCGCTGCGAGTGTACTATAGACGAGTTGTCCTCGTTCGCCCGCTTCGCTATACCCTTTGCCAACCCCATTTAGAAAAAGACTTGCTGTATTGGACACTTGTGTTGTCGTCGGTTGGTTTTTTACATCGGCTGCAGCGACCCAGCCGATCACCACACCGTTATACGTCAGCTCGTAATAAACGACGCTCGTCGGAGTGGTCGCTTTACGGCTCACTTTGTACACTTGCATCAATTCGACCGTCGTCATTTTTTGAGACGTCGCAAGGTCGTTCACGTCCGGATACAACGTAACAGACGGTGCATTCATAATGACATGTAAGTTGGCCGCTTCAATAGACGGTGTTACTTTCACGATCGTATTCGACTTCGCTGTCCAGTAACGATCCCCGTCTTGGTCCGTACCGTAATACCATGTCGTCGTTCCAACGACTGCTGACTTCGTCACGAAGAAGTCTTGCCCCGCTACGACGTTCAATGATTTCTTCACTTGTTTCGACGTACCACCTTGTAGTGAATACCCTTTCCCTTTTCCTACGAGTGACAACGTCTTTTTGTACGCTTTTGCCGCTGTATACTTTTGAAGCGTCATATTCGCTTCTTCTACCCAGCCAACTTTCGGCATATAATAGTACGTTTTTTTATTCATCGTCGCACGTTTCGTCACGATGGCTGCTTGATTGACGTACGTAGCGGCGATTTTTTTCGTCACGGTTGGCTTCGTTAAGTCCGCGATCACAACTGTTTCTGCATCGAGTACTTTCCCGATTTTTGAAACCGAACTTTCAACGATGACAATCGGTTCCGATGTCGTCGGTTTGTCTTCAGCTGGTTTTTCTTCTGGCTTCGGTGTCGTTGCTGCTTTTGCTTTCAGTTGATTCGCCGCAAGCCACACATTCGCCGTGCCGACTTTGCCGTAGTACCATGTCGCTTTGCCGACTGTTGCGACGTAGCTCGGTGTAAATGTCTTCCCTTTGTACGTCGTTAACGTCGTCAATAAGACGTTACGCGCGCCGCCATCTGCCCGTGTGTACCCTTTACCTGTACCGAGTAACGTGAATGATTTCGTCGTATTTTTGACGACTTTGTACGACTGTACCGTCACGTCCGCTGCTTTCGCCCAAGCGATGGTCGCACCCGTTTGACTTCGTTTCAGTTCATAAAATGTGACGCCGTTGACGACTTGTTTCTTCTGAATGTAGAACACTTCATCCGTATACGATTTGCCTGCTGTCATCGATGCCTTACTATCGGTTGGTAATTTAAATAAGCTACTTGTTGCTGCTTTTACTTTACCGACATAGCTTACTGCGACCGCTTTTGAGACGGTCGGTTTCGCTGGTTCCTTCGTAGTCGTCGTCACTTTCGTGAAGCTCGATGCTTTAAACCAAGCCCCTTGACCACCGACTAATCCGTAATACCACGTTTCTTTGCCGACTTTTGCAATCGATAACGTCTTCATCGTTTTATTTTTATACGTTGCTAAACTTTTAAACAAGATGTTTTTACTCATCCCGTTCGGGCGTGTGTACCCTTTTTCCGTACCATTGAACGTCCGTACTTTTTGGTCCGATTTTGGATAGCTGAGCGTCTGCACTTGGACACTTGCCGCTTTCACCCAACCGATGGGTGCCGCTGTTTTTGATACAGCGTTGCTTAGTTGATAATACGTCGTGCCTGATACGACCGCTTTTTTATATACGTACAAAGCCGTATTCGTATACGCTGTACCCGCTTTCATTTTTGGCTTCGTATCGCCCACTTTTGTATAAATCGGTTGCGTCGTATTTTTCACTTTTGCTATGTAACTCACGTCCGTCGTCTTCACAGTCGCTGCTTGTGCAGTATGCTCTGTCAACACGAAGGACGCTCCAACAATCGATGCGGCTACACCGGTTGCGGCTACTGCTTTCCACTTTCCTTTCATACGCTGTCGCCTCCTCTTGTACTCTTTCTTCTACTATACCATGCGACCCGCCCCTTCTCTACACCTCCCGTGTAAATAGACCTTTTTCTTTTGATATTTTTGGCAATTTTCAAAAAATTAAATACAAAAAAATCCCGAAGCCACGAAAGGACTTCAGGACGTTCATTAATACGTAACGATGTCAGAAGAAGCGATCCATACAGCCGTATTCGGTGCTGCAGGTAAGTACACTTTGTACCACGTTTCGTTATGTACGACTTTCGTTACTTTTTTATTTTTAGATAGCGCAAATTTCAGCGGTGTGTTCGCATTCGCATCTACCACTTTCGTGTACGTCGTGCCCGCTCCTTTATGCGCTGTCGTTTGTGTCTTAATAAAGCCTAGTGTCGGCGTCGTCAACGTATCGCTACGAATCCAACCTTGTCCGCCTTTATACGCAATGCGATACCAACGAGCTGTCTTCTTGCCGACCGTCGCATCTTTCACATCGCTATGATACGCAACGAGCTTCACCGTTTTGTCTGTCGTATACGTGCCGAGTACGGGCGATGTCGCATACGGTAACTTGTACACTTTCGTCGTCTTCGCAAAAGAAGCGACGACATTTGCAGGAATCGCTTTAAACTGATCCGGTGTCGCAGCAGTTGCTGGAATAATATGCTCATACTCCACGGGCTGCGTGAGCGTTTTCGTCACCGCTTTCTTCCTACTATAATCTGACGCTTTGTACGGCTTCATTTGTGCCATCAAGTTGGCAATTTTCGTCGACCATGCACGGTCAGAAGCGTAGCGTACGTTCATGCCGAGCGCAGAAGGTCCATTCGCATATGCGCCACCTGTCGTTAAATAGTTCGTATTAATTTTGTACGCATAATAAGACAAGCCCTTCGCCCCTGTTGGGAAGTACTTCGCGCACGTAATTGGACACGTATCGTACGCTTGGTAGCCGAAGAAATTATTTTTGTATTGTGCGATAGTTGAACTTCCCCAGCCCGTTTCTAAAATCGCATGTGCCATCATAAACTGTGCATTGATGCCCGTGCTTTTTTGAACGGCTACGAAAGAAGGTGCTAGTTTATATAGTACATTGTCTGGTAGCTTCCCTTTCGATAGAAGAAACGCTTGCATTTCTTTGGCGCTAATCGACGATACCTTATGTAAATCAAGTGCCGCATACGCATTGAGCGTTACGTCCGTCGCCTTCACCCAAATTAATTCATTTTTGTACGTTCCTTTATACCACGTCGTCTTGCCGATTTTCTCTTCCGCTGTTGCGGTGAAAGACTTCGCTACGTCGTTCGTTAAGTTGTAACGCTTCTCCGCTGCGATCGCTTTCGGCATACGATAAGCCGCACCTGTACCGATGATATACAGTTTTTGTGATTTTTTTGAGATGATTTGGCGCACGTACACGCTCGCCTCTTTTTTCTTCACCCACCCGTATACGGTCGCACCTCTTGAAAGGCGATAAAAGTCACCGTCCATTTGCGTAATCGTATACGAACGTTTCGAAAGTGTACCGGCTTTCTTTTTCTTCGCTTTCGTTGACGGTTTGTCGTACACGTAGATCGTGCTTTTGACTGTCCCGATTTGATACGTTTTCGTTACAGTCGCTCGGGCTGTCGTTTCCATTGTCACGATACCGAGTATTAGCATCATCACAACAAAAAGGAATCGTCTCCCGTTTTTCATTCGATCTCCTCCTCCTGTTTGCTTATTACTCCTATCGGATGCTACGAAAAATTGTAAAGTTTCGCGCTATATCACAACACCTCTTCCGCATACCCCTCTATGTATTTTAGTGCGTCGAATATTATTTCCCAAAATGCACTGAATTTTTAACAATTATTTGATAACGAGCAATTTACCGTTTAAAGGATGATTTTGATTACTTTAACGCATAAATTTTACTTTTAAGGAAAATATATGTAATAAGATAACGACTTACCCGGTGATGATTTTATTTTTAAATAAAATACCGTATGACGTATCCCATTTAGGAAAAGCGAATCAACAAGAAAAGATGCCCACGAGGAATGGTCATTCTTCATTTGCGCATAAAAATAAAGAAGAGGATGTCCCATTCGACATCCCCTTCTTTAGTAGACCTACTCGTTATAAAAGTGGCTTGCGTGGCATATAGTCCGTCACGTGGTCCAATAAGTCATGCCAGCTCGCTTCGTATCGTTGTTTCGTTAATTGTTCGGCCACAACTGCACGTGCCGCTTCACCGAATGTGCGTGCTTCTTCTGGTTGTCGGACGATTCGTAGCATCGCTTCTGTCAATGCGGCCACGTCGCCTTCTTCTACTAAGAAGCCGGTTTTTTCGTGTTGAATGTATTCGTTCGGTCCGAATAAGCAATCGTACGCAATGACCGGTGTTCCGTTAGCCATCGCACCCACTGTTGCGACGCTTTGCCCTTCCCGATTACATACTCCGACTTGCGCTGCTGCGCCTGCGAATACATCGTCAATCGCTAACGTATAATCGACGAACGTCACCGCTTTTTCGAGCTTGCGTTCTGAAATGATCGCATTCACTTTTTTGCTGACTGCTTTCGGCATCGTCCCGTAAATGACGAGGCTGCTTCGCTTCTCGGCATCGTAGACGTCTGCGAATGCACGGACGAGCGTTTCCGTATCGTGTAATTTCGGATCGCGGTTATGTGCAACGGCGACGAAACGATACGGATCGCGCGTCACGTTTGACGGCAATGCTTCGTAATAGTCCGGCACGATGAAGATGTTGCCACGGTCTCCAATTTCGTGGCGCAAATGCTCCCCTTGAGAGGTAGAAGAGGCGACCATCGGATACCCTTTACTAATCGCATCGATTAAGAACGACGAATCTTTCGTATATTTCAGCGGCTCGACTTCTGATACGTGACCTGTATGGCGTGTAAAGATGAAGTCTGCTTCCACTCGTTCCATTTGAAGCACGCGATCGACGGTCGACGGTTGCTCGGCAATGATGATCGGACGAACTGATTCTAAATTGACGAATTTCTCAAACCAATCGATGTGCCACGCTTTTGTATGCGGGAAATGCTCGACCGTATTGAATTTACAATCAAAGCGATACGTTCCTTGCTGCGTCCCTGTATCGTTGTTGTACCAAACCGTTGCGTAACAAAAGCCATCTTTCGTGTAATAATGCTCTTGCGTTCGTTTATTATTCGCCGGGTGGTACACTGTTTCACGTGCTAAAAAGCCGTCGTGATGAAATTCTTTTCGTTGAATCCGAACCCGATTATCGTCAAATTCATCGATGACATCAATCTTGCCGTCATCCGCCCAACGTTTAAATTTTACGTACACGCCGTTATCGAAGTAACGGGCAATATGCCCCGCATCTTCCACCCAATAGCCTTTTTCAAACTTCGTATTATGTGCCGCATATTCTTCTTTTTGTTTCGTAGATACTGGGCCATCATCATACGTACTGCGCACTTCGTCGTATACGTTGACGATTCGTACGCTTTCATGCAGAAGCCCCATCACTTTTAGACGTCGCTCGATTTGTGGATAATTCAACGAAAAGTCAAACGTCACGATAACTGGCTTGTATGCATCCGAAACGATGGCATTCGCTCGTTTCAAAATCGAACGTTGCATACCAGATGGCTCATCTGACATCGCCCAAGCTGCTAAGAATACCGTCTTTTGCATCGTAATTCCCCTCTTTCTGTAGAAAGAAAGCAGCGCAAAGGCTGCTTTTTGTTAGTCGTGTTTGCGAGATGCTGCAAGGCGATCTCGGAATGCTTTTTGTTCCGATTCGGACAATTGATTGTACTTTTTAATAAACGCACGGTAATTTTTCATCACCGTATTCGTCGGACCGAATTCGCGTAAATGACCGCCTTCAATCCATGCAATCTTCGTACAAAAGTCTTCTACTTGTTTCGTATTATGACTGACGAAGAAAATCGTCTTGCCGCGTTTTTTGTACTCCATCATTTTCGCAAGCGACTTGTCGGTGAACGTTTGGTCGCCGACAGACAGTGCTTCGTCAATGACGATGACGTCCGGATCCGCTGTGACGCTAATCGCAAAGCCGAGCTTCGATTTCATCCCGCTTGAATATTGCTTCACTGGTTGGTTAATAAAGTCCCCAAGCTCAGAGAATTCAATAATTTGCGGCATGACTTCGGCAATCTTTTCTTTGCTATAGCCCATTAATAAACATTTGAATTCGATATTTTCTTTACCGGTTAAATTGTTCGATAAACCCGATTTAATGGCGATGACGTTCACGTCGCCTTTGACGATAATTTCGCCAGAACTCTCAGGCGTCAGTCCTCCGATAATATTCGACAGCGTTGACTTACCCGAACCGTTAATGCCAACGAGTCCGACGATATCGCCTTCATCGACTGAGAAACTAATGCCTTCGATCGCATCAAATTTACGCCCCTTCTTCTTTTTAAAAGGGAGCATTAAATCCGTCAACTGCTCGAATTTCGACTCGTACATCGCATATGTTTTTGTAACATTTTTTAAAATGACTGAATGTGCCATGTGCTTTCCTCCTAAATGAAGTCAGAGAATCTCGTTCTGAATTTGAAGTGTGCTTTTGAGCCAATCCATAAGAAAATGAAGATGACTGCTACGTTGTACAATGTGAGTTCCCAATGCGTAATGAAGTACCAATGCCCATCGAGTAATGCTGCACGGTATCCATTCGCTAAATAGTAGAACGGATTCAGTTGTAAAATTTGGCGTAGCCACTCTGGGAAGTGTTCAGAACGATCCCATAAAATTGGTGAAATGAAGAACATTGCTTGTAATACCGATTGAATAATCATTTGTAGATCACGGATAACGACCGTTAATGTCGACGTTAAAAGCGTAATCGAAAATGCGAGTAAATAACTCATCGGTACGAAAATGAGTAATTGAATATAATAAATGGTCGGCAAGTACCCTGCAAACCAAAAGACGACAATGATGACACCCAACAGTACGAGGTGGCTGTAAAATTTACTCGTCACGACATAACTTGGAATGGCGGACAGTGGGAAGTTCATCTTCGCCACTGTACTATATTTTTGATAGATGGATTTTGAACCGGTCAAAATCGCTTTGTTAATGAAGAACCAGAATGAAATCCCCGCTAACATCCAAAGAACATACGGAATTTTATCTGGTCCCATCGGCTCGTTTCGATTCATTGCGTAGCCGAATACGAACCAATACATGACCATCTGAATCGCTGGGTTTAATACTTCCCACGCGATGCCTAAGTAGTTATTGTTATTATCGATTCGCATTTGGAATTTTGCCAAACGCTGAATCAAATAAAACGAGCTAACTTGCTCTTTGATCATCTTACGTAAATCTTTCATGCAGACTCCTCAATTCCATGAAATAAGTTATTAAAACCACGTTATAGTATACCATATTCGCCCTTTTGACAAAGAGAAATATCCGTTTTTTCGCCCTCTCGTATCAGACCTTTTTTCCTATAGTATAGATTGCGTCTAAACGACCCTTTCAAAGCTGATGTACAACAGATTGTCCTTTTACGTTATAATAGACGTTAGGGTTTTCAATTCAATCTAGAAAATAAGGTGACTGAATGAGAAAAGAATGGATGATCAACCTCTTTTTAATCGTCAATAAAATCTTGTTCGACACATTTAAACTGTTTAAGAAATCGAACAATATCGTCTTTATTTCAGACTTTGGTGACAATGCTCGTCACGTCATCCAAGCACTTTCTGAACAAGGGTTCCAAGATATTGTCGTCCTGAAAACAGCTAAATGCAAACGTTCTTTTAAGGACGTCGGAGCGCGTGAAGTAGTTGCGTTCGATATTCGCAAATTGCCTTGTTACGTAAAAGGGCTATATCGTTTAGCGACTGCTCGCACGGTTGTCATCGACAATTACGTTCCTTTGTTGAGCGTCTGTCATTTTAATGGCGATACAGAAGTCATTCAGCTTTGGCATGCAGCCGGCGCTGTGAAAAAATTTGGGTTGGCCGATCCGAGCCTTACGTACCGTACACCACAAGCAATCAAACGCATAAAAAAAGTGTACGAGCGTATGGATAAAATCGTCGTTGGTTCTCCTCATATGGCTTCCGTGTTTGCGAAAGCATTCGGAAAAGAGCAAGGTGATTTTTTACACACTGGTATTCCGCGTACCGATTTCTTCTTTGACGAGAAAGCAATGCATCAGGCGAAACGACATATTCGTGACGCTTATCCACAGCTACAAGGAAGGAAAGTTGTGCTTTATGCGCCGACTTTCCGAGACCAAGAGCTTCAAAAACAAAAAATTCCGCTCGATTTCGTCAAAATTGCGGAACAGCTTGGCGACGACTATCGTCTATTAATAAAGCTACATCCTGCAGTTGTTCACGATATGAGAGCATTGGAGCATCCGTTTATCATTAGTGTCGATAAGGCATTCCCATTAAACGAACTGCTCCTCGTAACTGACTTCCTAGTCAGTGACTATTCGTCGATTCCGTATGAATTTTCACTGCTAAATAAGCCACAAATTTTTTATCCTTACGACTTAGCGCAATATTCTATGAGCCGCGGCTTTTGGGATGCATATAAAGAAGTCGTTCCTGGTCCAGTCGTTGATAGTGACGAAGAACTCGTCCATACGATTGTGAACATGGATTTTGATACTGCAGAATTAGAAGCGTTTGCTTCGCTATGGAACGTCTACTCAGACGGCCATGCGTCGCAAAAACTTGTTGAATATTTATTAAAATAGGAGTGATTTTTTATGAAAACTGTCATCACATACGGTACATTTGATTTGCTTCACGTAGGTCACATCAATTTATTACGTCGCGCGAAAGCCCTTGGCGACAAATTAATCGTGGCGATTTCTACGGATGAGTTCAATGCTCTGAAGCACAAGCAAGCATACTATTCTTTCGAACAGCGTAAAACGATTTTGGAAGCGATTCGTTACGTGGACCTCGTAATTCCCGAAGAGTCTTGGGATCAAAAGGTGAAAGATGTTGAGAAATATAATGTGGATACGTTCGTTATCGGACACGATTGGGAAGGTCAATTCGATTTCTTGAAAGACCAATGCGAAGTAATTTACCTTCCTCGCACAGAGGGTATTTCTACAACGAAAGTGAAAACGGATTTGAGTGAGCGCTAATTGCTCCTTTTTAAAAAGAGGTTGCACGTTTTGTGCATAAAAAAGACTGCCTACGGGCGGTCTTTTTTTATGTTTATTTTTTTAGAATGGAAGGTGAAAGAGAGCTGAAAGATTAAGGGCGTGGAAAGATTAAGAGATTAAGAGATTAAAAGATTAAGGGCGTGAAGAGCGTTGAAAGATTAAGAGATTAAGGGCAAAATCTTCGATTTTTGAAGTTCGCGGAAAGGAGGAGCAGTGTTTGTAAATTTGGGAAGTGGCGGAAGCTTTCCAGAGGCGTGGTTGGAACTATAGCTTTGTGCTGGCGCACCTAGCGAGGATTTCCAACTCCCGAACAAACGGGCGAAGAAAGTTCCTTCGCCTCATTTGTATTCCTCTTGGAGTCACCGCCCTTCCTGTTTCATCATTTTTCACTTTCCGCGAACTTCTACATATGATGTCCGTTTTCTTTATTTTTTTCGCATTCAGTCTTCTCCATCTACTCACCTTCCATTCCGAACGAAAAGGAAAAAGAAATGCCGTACGCAGTTCATTTTGGTAGTACCGGCTTCTTTTTCGGGAATATGCACGTTGGCAATTCGCAGTTATTTTTCACGTACCGCATTATGATTCGGTCAACATTCATCATATTTTACTTTCTGCGAACGTCTACATATGATGTCCGTTTTCTTTATTTTTTCGCATTCAGTCTTCCTCATCTACTCACCTTCCATTCAGAACGAAAAGGAAAAAGAAATGCCGTACGCAGTTTATTTTCGCAGTACGTGCTTCTTTTTCGGGGATATGCACGTTGGCGATTTGCAGTTATTTTTCACGTACCGCATTATGATTCGGTCAACATTCATCATATTTTTACTTTCCATGAACGTCTACATACATGTCCGTTTTCTTTATTCTTTTCGCATTCAGTCTTCTCCATCTACTCACCTTCCATTCCGAACGAAAAGGAAAAGAAATGCCGTACGCAGTTTATTTTGGTAGTACCGGCTTCTTTTTCAGAGATTGGTACGTTGGTGATTCGTAGTTATTTTTCACGTAATATATAAGGATTTCGTTAAAATAGTGAAGGATTTATCCTAAAATACAAGCATTTTTTAGATGGGTGATTTGTTTCATTTTGTTATTCACATCCTATACTTTTCGATTAAATACTATTTATTTTGAATAAAAATTACTCATAAAATTAAATAAATAGATAGAAAAGTATCATAATAGGAATTCATAAATAGATATTTAATTATATTTATTTTGTATTTAAAAGTAATTAAATAGTATTATATACATAACATTATTTAAGAGGTGATCTTTTGAAAAAAATTATTTTTACACTTGTTTTCGCATTTATGCTCTCTGTTTTTTGCTTCAAATTAAATGCTTCAGCGATTACATCCTATTCTACAGCTTCTACTATTTCCTTCGGTGAGCAGTATTCTTCCTCACTGCCTAATTACTCAACAAAACATTTCTACAAAATTTCTTTAGTAGCAGATGGTCAAATTAAAGTTGCTATGAAAAACAAAACAGGTAGCCAATGGACTGTATCTGTACATGATTCAAACGGTAATTTCATTGATAATTTCGAAACAGATGACAGTGAGTTTGCTTCAGGTTCTGACTACGTAAAAGTAGGATTAGCAAAAGGCACATACTACATTATCGTAGAAAATGAAGATGATGCTAGCGGCGTGACGTATCAGTTCGATGTCAACTTTACGGAAAGCCCTTATTTTGAAAAAGAATTTAATGATTCTGTTTCTACAGCAAATGCAATTGCGCTAAATAAAACATACAAAGGCACTATTTCTTCATCACAAGATGAAGATTTCTATAAAGTGGTCTTACCGAAGTCTGGAAATATCAAAATACAAATTAAAAATTTAGCAAATAGTGAATGGCGCGGTGACTTTTTAAATGCTTCTGGAAAGGTCCTTACCTCCATTTATTCTGATGATAGTGAACTCGTTAAAGGGTATTCCACAGTAGAAGTCGGTCTCCCTAAAGGCACTTATTACTTCAAGTTGCATAGTGGTAAATACAATGCTGAATACGCATTTAAACTAAATTATCAGCAAAGTGAGTACTTTGAAAAAGAACAAAATGATACGATTACTAGCGCTAATAAAATTGCTCTTAATCAATATTATCAAGGGACCCTTCAGCATAATAGTGATGAAGACTTTTACAAATTCACTTTAACTACTCCTGGTACTGTCAATTTATCTTTATCAACATTGCCGAACTCTAAATGGTATGTTCATCTTCAAAATGCTAAAGGAGAAGTTTATGACTATTTCTACACAAGCGATAGTGAACTCGTTAAAGGGCGTGCTAGCGTCAATATTAGTTTGCCTAAAGGGACTTACTACATCCTAGTAGATGGATATTCGAATACGACCGATCTTCCGTATACTTTAAAAGCTTCTTTCAAAGCTTCTAAAACTGCCTATGAAAAAGAATTTAATAATACATTAACGACAGCTACTCCTATTAAATTGAACACCAACATTACAGGTGTTATTAATAACCAAAATGATTCAGATGTGGATTTTTACCGCTTTACTGTTCCTGCAACGAGTAACGTGAGAATTCGCATGTCTCAAAAATCAAATGTACGTTGGTATACTTCTTTGTACAATTCGCAAGGCTCCCTTATACATGATCAATACACAGATTCTAGTGAACTCGTTAAAGGAAATAGCTTCACTACCCTTCGTTTAAAGAAAGGGACGTATTATTACCGCGTATCTAATTACGATTCTGCCAAATGGGAACTTTATAATTTTAATATTTATTTAAGTACTTCTCCATTGAGTGCTAAAAGTATTACCGTGAAAAATTATCCTAATAAACATGATCGTGTCACTGTAAAAGGTGTCCGAAAAGGTTCAGTCGTTACAATTTATAATGCCAAATCTAAAAAAATTGCTTCTGCTACGTCAAAAGGAACTTCTGTTACGCTAAGTATTAAGCAACTTGGGAAAAAAGCAGGTAAAATTAAGGTGACTGTGAAAGATCCTGGAAAAGCAGTTAGCGGCACTACTGTCGTAAAATTCGCAAAAGAATAAACGATTTTCTAACTTATAAAGGGCTGCCTACGGGCGGTCTTTTTTTATGTTTATTTTTTAAAGTGGAAGGTGAAAGAGAGCTGAAAGATTAAGGGCGTGGGAAGATTAAGAGATTAAGAGATTAAAAGATTAAGGGCGTGAAGAGCGTGGAAAGATTAAGAGATTAAGGGCAAAATCTTCGATTTTTGAAGTTCGCGGAAAGGAGGAGCAGTGTTTGTAAATTTGGGAAGTGGCGGAAGCTTTCCAGAGGCGTGGTTGGAACTATCGCTTTGTGCTGGCGCACCTAGCGAGGATTTCCAACTCCCGAACAAACGGGCGAAGAAAGTTCCTTCGCCTCGTTTGTATTCCTCTTGGAGTCACCGCCCTTCCTGTTTCATCATTTTTTTACTTTCCGCGAACTTCTACATAAATGTCCGTTTTGTTTAGTCTTTTCGCATTCAGTCTTCCTCATCTACTCACCTTCCATTTCGAACAAAAAGGAAAAAGAAATGCCGTACGCAGTTTATTTTCGCAGTACGTGCTTCTTTTTCGGGGATATGAACGTTGACGATTCGCAGTTATTTTTCACGTACCGCATTATGATTCGGTCAACATAATGCAGAACATGTATCAAAATGAAATTGATTCTTTATTAAGAAATGTATTGCAGCTATTACGTAGTGTTCTATAAAAACATATGGCTTCGAGAATTGTTAATGGCTAAAAATACCGAAGTGACATCTTCTATTTTTTTGGAAAGCTTCCGCTACTTCAAAAAAATGTATCAAAAAAAGGACTGCAGCGTGCAGTCCTTTGTGTCGTTTAATTGATATGACCGACAAAGCGTCCAATCGTTAGTAATAAAATGCACCAAGCGAATGAACCGATGGCGGTGAAGATTACATATGATTTGAAACGGATATGAGTCGTGCCGCAGAAATAGCCGAATACTTGGCGAATGCCGGGTATGAAGCAACCGATTAAGATGGCGGTATGCCCGTATCGGTCGAGTAATCGCTTAATGCGGTCGTTTGACTTTTGTTTAATGCGGAACCACTTGTTGAGTTTCAACATGAGCGGTTGTCCTGCTTTCTTACCAATCGTGAAACTGAGGAGCATTCCGAGAAAAGAACCTAAAAAACAAATGATTAATGCATATGCGTAGTGAATCGAACCTATTTTCGTAAAGTAGCCCATCGCTAATAATAAGGCTTCATCCGGGATGGGGATTGCCGCTAGTCCACAAGCTAAGTTGAAAAATACAAAGTAATAGCCGTATTGAGAAATAAGGTTATTAATTGTCTCCATCGCTAAGCTCCGAAGACTGTTTTAGTTTTTTGAAATTCGGAAACCTCACTTGGCTCACCATTAAGGCCGCTAGTAAGAATGTTGCTAATATTAAAAAGATCGGTGTTGCGGTGAATGTGAAAATCATTAAAATAATCGCTGCTGCCGGGATGGGCATACCGACGAATATCGTTAACGTACTTTGTTTTACGTTGAACCGTGCTAAGCGCACAAGACCACATACGGCATACACTAATACGGCAACTAGACCGAACCCATTCAAATATTGCAAAGATACTTCGTACGCAATCATCGCTGGTGCGACGCCGAACGTTACGACGTCCGCTAATGAATCGAGTTCTTTACCGAAAGAAGACATGACATTTAATTTCCGAGCCACACGCCCATCGAATAAATCAAACAGTCCTCCTAAAAAGATAAATCCTACTGCCATGCCCATTTTATCGTCGATGGCGACGATGACCGCTAACATGCCACACATGAAATTACAAATCGTCAAGAAAGACGGTACGATCGCTTTCATAAAACTGTATTCCCCTCTTTTTTTCATATTTACTGCTTAAAAATATTGGCTTTTATGAACATTTGCGTCCTACAAATGTTCATCCCCGTTCATTTATACGGTCCTAAAAAAACCGTTCCTTTTCTATTCTAAACGATGTATACGTTCGATAGCAAAGGGAGTTGAAAAATATCTAGTACGTTTAAGACGTTTTCAAGTCGCTATTAGTTCGAAAAATCGTATCATTCATTGTTTTTATCGTATAAGCAAAACTTATAACAAAACATAGAATTACAATATTTTACTTATAAAGAAATATATTATAAAATTTGCGTAGTAAGTAATTGGAATGGAGTGATTTACATGATTTTAAACATTCATCACGCACAAATTACGATTCCGAAAGGTGCTGAAGCAGCAGGGAAAGCATTCTACTGCGGCGTATTAGGACTACTTGAAAAAGAAAAACCTGAATCCCTTCAAGGACGTGGCGGCTTTTGGCTGCAAGTCGGGGACCGGGAAGTTCACGTTGGGACGGAAGATGACTTCGATCGATTGACGACGAAAGCGCATATTGCGTACGAAGTGACCGATATTGATCATTGGCGTCAGACGTTAGAGGCGCACGAAATTGAACCGATTGAAGGAATCCCGATTCCCGGATATGAACGGTTCGAATTCCGCGACCCATTTGGCAATCGTGTTGAAATGATTCAAGCGATCCGAACGACCTAAACAATTTTTGCATATAAAAAAGGCAGTCATCTTCGTGACTGCCTTTTTTATTTATACGTTTATTTCGCTTCTCCGCTATGACGACGTTTGAAGAGGAGTACATAGTAGAAGAATGTTACGAGTAAGCATCCTGCGCCAATGGCTAATAGGACGAAGAAGTTATGCCACATGAATGGTAAATCGTCTGTTGAAATGGCTGCTTTAAATCCTTGAACAGTGTACGTTAATGGCATGAAAGTATTTAACGTTTGGAAGAATCCAGGAGTCATTTCTTTCGGGAATGTACCTGCACTTGATGTTAATTGTAATACCATGAAGACGAGTACCATGAAGCGTCCACGGTCATCGAAGATCGATACGAGCATTTGCACGATGGAGATGAACGCGAAGCTAGATACGAGTGCAATCGCATATACTGCCCAAAGATGATCTGGGTGGAAATCTAAGAAGAAGTTCACGAGTGTGACGACTAAAATAGATTGTAATGTACCGAGTGCCGCAAGTACGGACGTTTTACTGAAATACCAAGCCGCTGCGCTCGTCGGGCGAATAGCTGGATGTATTACGTTGTAAACGATTGTTAATACGAGTGAACCTACGAGCAATCCTAAACCGATAAAGTATGGCGAGAAACCTGTACCGTAGTTTGGCACGTGGTTCGCTGCTTTTTCAGATAATGTTACGGGCTCTGCTTGCATGTTATACGTTTTGTCTGTTGGTTTTACTTCAGATGCTTCTTCGTTTGCATCTGCTAGTTTTTCTTGTAATGTTTTCGTTCCGTCTGTTAAGTCGCCTGTTCCGTCTGCTAACGTTTTAGAACCTGTTGCCAGTTTGTCTGTACCTGTTGCAAGTTCACCTGTTCCATCTGCTAATGCTTGAGAACCGTTTGCTAACTTGTCAGCACCACTTACGAGGCTTGTCGTCCCTGTTACGAGTTGATTTGAACCGTCGGCAAGTTTCGTCGTACCGTTCGTTAAATTAGACGTTCCATCTTTCAATGAACCCGTTCCGTCTTGTAAATCGCTCGCACCTGTTACGAGTGCGCCTAGACCATTTTGTAATTGATTAGAACCATTTGCGAGTTGACCCATACCGCTCGTTAAGCTGTTTGAACCGCTCGTTAATTGACCCATACCATTTACTAATGAGTTAGAACCTGTCGTTAATGCACCGAGACCTTGTGTTAATGAATCAGAGCCTGATTTTAATGAACCAAGACCTGTGCTTAAGTCGTTAATTCCTGTTTGTAATTTTGTAGCACCTGCGTTTAATTGTTGTGCAGAAGCAATCGTCGTTGGCCAAGCTTTTTGAAGGCTAGACGTTCCCGCTGCTACTTGATTCGCACCACCAGAGAGTTGATTTGTTGAAGAAGAAAGTGCTGATAAACCGCCTGCTAATTGTTTCGCCATGCCTTGCGCACTTGCTGAAGCAGTTGGAGCTGCAATCGCATCGATTGAAGTCGATACATTTTGTTGTTTCGCTGCCGCTGCTTGTGCTTGAGCTAAGGCACTATTCGCTTTTTGTAATGACGCATTTGCTGCTACTTTCGCCGCTTCATCTTCTACGTTTGCTAAAGCGTTCACGACTGCTTGTGCAGAAGCAACTGCTTCTTTCGCTGATGCGACAGTTGCGTTCGCAGAAGTTGCCGCTTCACTAGCAGACGCTTTTGCTGATGACGTATTTACCGTACCGCCTGCTGCAAGTGATTGTGATAAAGCTCCTGCTAGTTTTGATAAGTCACTAACCGAACCGTTCACTTTTGAAAGATTCGATGCGACGCCATTCGCACCATCGTTTAAATTTTTAATATCATTTGTTTTTTCTTGTAATTTAGATGAGAAAGCCGCTGTACCGTCTTTTAATTGGCTTGCCCCTGTCATAAGTTGAGACGTCCCACCTTGTGCAGATGCGATGCCGGCACTTAATTTTTTAGAGCCGTCTGCTGCACTTGCTGCGCCGTTCGCTACTTTACTTGCGCCGTCGCTCGCTGATTGGATGCCTGAGTTTAATTTAGCAGCGCCATCTTTTGCTGATACGATTCCGTTATGAAGCGTACCTGCTCCGTCTTTCGCTGATGAAGCACCGTCTTTTAATTTGCCTGCACCTGCATAAAGTTGAGACGCACCGTTATTTAATTGAATCGAACCGTCTTTCACTTGAATAATACCTGCGTTTAATGATTTTGCCCCGGTATTTAATTTTGTCGCGCCGTCTTTCGCTGATGCGACACCGTCGTTCAATTGGTTCGCTCCGTTATCAAGACGAATGACCCCGTCTTTCGCTGATAAAATACCGTTGTGTAATGTGTGGGCCCCTTTGTCGAGTTTCGCTGAGCCATCTTCTAATTTTTGTGCGCCGTCTGCAGCTGTGCCAAAGCCGTCGCCCATTTTTTTAATGTTATCGAATACTTGCTCTGAGTAAGTTTCTGCTACTTGCGTATTCACTTTTTGGCGAATAGTCGCAACAGCTGACTTCCCTACTTGAGATGTAATGAAGTTCAACCCTTCATTTGGTGTGTATTTGATGTCCATTTTTTCAGGGTCTTTTTCTAATAAAGTCCCTGCATTTTTACTGAAGTCTTCTGGAATTGTGACCGTCATGTAGTACTTACGATCTTTCATTCCTTGTTCGGCTTCTTCTTTTGATACGATTTTGAATTTCAATGTCCCGTCTTTTTCAAGTTCTTCTGCTACTTGCTGACCGACATCTAATGTTTTTCCTTTAACTGTTGCCTCTTTATCTTCATTTACGATTGCAACTGGTACTTTATTTAAGTGGCTGTATGGATCCCAAAATGACCACAAGAACATTCCTGCATAAATAATTGGTACGAATAATATTGCAATAAGAGAGATGAGTAGCATTTTTGTCGTAAAAATATGCTTCCATTCCGCTTTAAACATACTCGAAATTTCCTCCTTTATATTGTGTACTGCTTCACTTTTTAATCCCGTATAAAACCAAGTGACCGAAATTGAATTTTAGTCAAAAAAGAGTAAAAGAGAATGCTTATTTCATAAGCCCTCTAAAAATTGTACTTTGGAACAAGTTGATGATTTGTTTTTCAGTTAAGTCTTCATCATGATGATCTGACCAATCTACAACGACTGCTAAGTACGCTTTAAATAGCAAATACGCTACGAGGCGTTCATCGCAAGGTAATACTTCATCACGTTGTACCGCAATTTTTATTTTTTCTTCCAAGTAGTTCAACAATTCATTTTCGATTTGTTTAATCATCTCATGAACTTCCGGCGTACTCATCGAACGTTCTTCTTCGATCAATTTAGAATACAACTTATGAACTTCGCGGAATTCTAAAATTTTCATAAGGACGTGATGCGTATTGTCGATTACCGACTGATGAGGGTCAATCGTATTCTCTACTTCTGCCTTCATTTCTTTAATGAATTGAATGACGATTTCTTGAAAAAGTTCATCTTTGTTTTTGAAGAATGTGTAAATTGTACCTTTGCCGACTTTTGCCAATTTGGCTACTTGCTCCATCGTTGTCGCTTTATAACCAAATAGCGTAAATGATTTACGTGCCGCTTCTACAATTTCTGTACGACGATCCATCTTCGTCCCTCTTCCTCTTTTTTAATTTCTGACCGAAATTCGTTTCTGGTCATCTAGTCATTTATTGTACCACGTTCGATTTAAAATACAACCGTTTTTCATTAAAAAGTTTCTTATTACACGAAAGGAGTAAAGAAACACAAAAAGTACAAATGAAAAAGCAAGCAGTTCAATCTGCTTGCTCGTTAAACTTCCGCATCTAATTGGTCAAACAACGCTTGCCATTTCTCGTATTGTCGTTGGAACGTATATTTCTCACGTATTAAGTTGTACCCTACTTCGCCCATCGCTGCCGCTTTTTCTGGATGCTTGAATAAATCGAGCATCGCATCAGAAAGTGCCTCGACGTCTCCATTTGGCACGAGCGTGCAAAGTGTCTCATCTTCATACATTTCTTCTACTAAATAGTCGATGTCAAACGAAATGACCGTCGTTTTATTCGCAAACGCTTCGAGTGCGACGAGTGATTGGCCTTCGAAAAGTGACGTAATGATTGTAAATTGTGACTCTGCAAACACACGGTCTGCTTCTGTCGTATACCCTTTGAAGAAAATATGTTGCGTTAGTTTTAATTTCTTCACGAGTTTCTTCAATTTACTTTCTTCATCGCCGCTACCGTAAATGTATAGTGTCGCTTCCGGTTCATCTCGAACGACGAACTTAAACGCTTCAATCGCAAGTTCGATGCGTTTCAAATCTTCTAGGCGACTAACGATGGAGGCAACAAACGGTTTCTTCTCAGCGATTTTCTCAGGCAATTCGACCGCATTTGAAATGACTTCATATCGCTTAGTCGGATAATCGACGACTAAATCGGCACGTTGACGCTCCGTTAATAAAACAATCGGCGCTTGATCGTCTGGATTATCGAAAATTTGTTGATGATTCTTTTTCATTTTGCTTCCTCGCGTATACGGCTCTTCGTACGTCGTCGTATGAATTGGGTAAATGCGATGCGCAAGCCCCGCTTCCATTTGTTGCACTTTAAAGTTCGAGCTAGGACCGTCACAAATAAGGAATGGACGCTCCTCTTCTTGTCGTGCCAACTCTTCTAAAAAATACGTATGGAAGCCGTTATTATTACGGAAAGGAATCGCTTTTTTATTCGTCGGTTCGAATAACACGACGTGCAACTGACGTCCCGTTTCCGGTTCAAACCAACGTACTAAATAACAATGTCCTTCTCTCGTATAATGAAAAATCTGACTCACATTCCCCGTTGCGGGATGAAATGTATGTTTACACATTAAATAACCGTCTGGATGGAAATATTCCGTACTACTAATGACGCGCGTCGCCGAATAGTATGAGATATGTTCTAGATGGCCATTCGCGTCCCAAAATTTTTCTTTTTGGAGACGACCATCTTGGAAGTAAAGCGTCTGATCATCTTTTTGAATCATCATAAAGCCTTCTTCTTGCAACTCATTCAGGCGGGCGTAATGTGCACGATTTTCTTCGCTAATTTGTGCGTGTACGGTCATTTTTTGTCGGTAATAATCGTACACATTAATAATGCGTGCATCTGGATGAAGACGACCATCTTCATGCAACGTCTTTTCAATTGTCGCATAGCCGAATCGCTTATCATCCAATGTCAAAAGATCGCTCGCATAACGCTCGTTGTTGAACAACTTCGTGCGGCGATACATGACGCTATTAATTCCGCCCTTTTCCGCATTAATGTCCCAAACGACCATCCATACTTTACGTTTTGACATTTGAAGCACCTCCTACTTTTTTCTTTCAATACAGTCAATAACGAGCTGTGCGACACGTTCAGTCGACTTGCCGTCTAAATCGCCGAAGAAACGATCTGTAAATGCCGTCAAATCTACTTTATCTCCAACGTGGTGACGTTTCATCGCTTCAATTAATTCTGATGTCGTACGCACGATTTCACCTGGTGTGAATTGTTCATACGGCACGTAAAAATCACGTGATGCGATGTATTCTTCTAAATCAAAGCAGAAGAATAGCATCGGTTTATTTAATAGCGCAAACTCGAAACAAACAGATGAATAGTCTGTAATGAGTAAGTCCGTCACGAACAATAGGTCATTCACGGACGGATACTTCGTAAAGTCGAGAATCTTATCTTTATATTGTGCAGGAATCGGACATTTCTTTTTCACGAACGGATGCATTTTCACGAGGAACACTTCGTGATCCCCAAGACTCTCGTACAGCGCATCAAAGTCGAGCTGCTTGTACGGGAACTTCGCACTCGATTGCCCATTCCCTCGGAAGGTCGGTGCGTATAACGTCACTTTTTTTCCGACTAATTCGGGATGCTTCGCATACACTTCTGCTCGCTTCGCTTCTTTATAGGCATCATCGAAAAAGACGTCCGTACGCGGAATGCCTGTCGGTATGACATTTGCGACGTCGATTCCGAACCCTTCTGCATAAAAAGGAGCAACGTACGGCGAACTAACGATGGCTTTCGTATAGTTACGATGCGCGAGTGAATCCGGTTTTGGACCACCCGGTTTCCCTACACGGCTGAAGCCAAACGTTTTGAATGCACCTACCGCATGCCACACTTGAATCAAATCCGCTTTTTTACGAATTTTCAGCGGGTAAATCATCGGATAAAAATCATCGATTAAAATGACTTTCGACGTTGCCAAATTGTATGCCAACTGAATAATTTCGAGATAGCGTTTTCGCGTTTTCACACTTTCTTTTAATAAGAAGTAATAGTTGAATTGTTCACGTTTTTGTAATTCGTCATATACCATTTGAAAATTGTCGCTCAACGTTTTGCGACTATCTGATAAGATCGAGATTTTCTTTTTTGAACAGGTAAGCAAGAAAAGGCACGGTACATCGCTTCAAAAATTTCTTTTTTGAATTTGCGGTCTAGCTTTTTCTTGAACGGTTCTTTTTTCTTTTTAACCAATGCGATTCCTCTTTTCACTCGTACTACGCCTTTTCAAGCAAATGATGGACGATGCGTTCTGATACATTGTCCGTAAAACTAAAATTGTACGCAACCATGCGCTCTGTATCGTAATACTCTGCCTTTTGACGCGTATTTAACCAATCGATTAACTCGTCTAATTCCGTCAAAATCACTCCGTCTGAAATCGCATCAATCGGACGATACAACCCACGGCTATTCGTATATTCCACTAAATCGGGCACGTAATGGGCGAGCGGTTTTTCAAACAACGCGTATTCAAAAATAGCCGATGAATAATCCGTCACAAATGCATCGACAACAGGCATCCACTCATTCAACGTATACGTCGTATCTACGTGAATTTGCGGATATTCTGTTAGCGGTTGCCACTCCCTTTTATCGGTATATGGATGCGGGACAAAAATGAGTCGGGTCTTCTCCGCTAACTTCGGCGCAATCTTCCGTAATACGTCCATCCAGTCCAAGCTCGACTCGCGATACTTCGCTTTCGCACGGTACGTCGGCGCAATCAAAATAATACGCATCTCCTCGTCATGCCACGGGATAGATGCTTCTGGCACCCGCTCTTTTCCGAGCAAATCAACACGTGGAATGCCGAACGGATAAATTTGTGTCGCTGGCATGTGGAACGCTTCCGCATAATATGGCACGACTTGTTCGGATGACACGTAGACGTGCGAATAATTCGTATGTACAGGGACGATGTTTAAATAAGCCGATGACGGCCCAAACTTCGTATCTTTCGTGCTATAGCCAAATTTTTTAAAAGCACCTGCTGCATGCCAAAGTTGTACAAACTTCGTCTCTTTACGGGGCGTAATTAAATACACAGGTAAAAAATAATCGCTCAGTAACACTATTTTGGCATCTCGAATATGCCATAGTTGTTTAAACAAACTAGCATTCATTCGATTGTCGCAATGGTCCATCACGATCTTCATATTTGGATACAGCTCGCGCATTTTTTCGACGACCGCTTTCAAATTACCTTCTAAACGTTCCGCACGCTTGCTGTAGACAATCACTTTTCGTTCGTCGATTTTCTTTTTTGAGGCGACCGCATAACAAAATCGGTACACCGTTTTATACAAACGTTGAACGGTGAAACGTCCAATTCTTTTTAGATTTTCCATAGCATAACACTTTTCCCCCAAGAGCTAGCAAGGTCTTTTTCAAAAGCTTGAATCACTTCTTGGACTGTCGTTACTTCTTGTGTAGAACCGACAAGCGTCGCTAAATATTGTAAAATTTTCGGTTGTTGTGTATACAAATCAACCGTACGTTGGAAATCTTCCGCATTGCTACGACTAGAGCCGATTAAAAGTAGCCCTTTTTCGAGCACGAGACGCGTATTAATTTCTGTCGGATATTCACTTACACCGAGTAAACTAAGCGTTGCTTCTGGGCGAACGTGCGTAATCATTTGATTAATCGCATCTTGGCTTCCCTTCCCTCCGACACATTCAAACGCATGGTCGATTCGATAATCTGCTGGAATGTCATTAATAAATAAACAGTCATCAACGAATGAAAACTGGCTTAATTTATAGCCTGTTTTGCCGAACACCGTCACGCGGCAATCTGGGTATAAAAATTTAAGCAATAAGCTCGTAATGAAGCCTAAGTTGCCATCTCCCCACACACCAAATGAACCACGACGAGACGATGCCTTCGCTTCGAAACGCGCAATCGCATGCATCGCAACTGTCACGAGTTCTGTGAACGAAGCGATGTTCATATCAATATCGTCCGGCAATACGCAAATGCGGTCTCTCTTTAAAAAGACGTAATCTTGCATAAAGCCGTCGTAACCAGATGAACTGAACTTACTAGATGGCAAATAATTTTCACCGATATGCGGATCTTCTTCTACTGGATGATTCGGGATCATCACGACTTTCGTACCGACCGGAAGAATCCCTTCCGGATCATATGCAACTTCTCCGACCGCTTCATGAATAAGCGCCATCGGTAATTTTTGTTGCATCACTTCTTCTCCACGACTGCCCGTATAATAACGTTGGTCCGCAGCACAAATAGACAAATGCGTCGGGCGAATGACGACATGCTTTGCTGAAAGGGCACGGTCCGTATACGAAACTTCAATTTGGCGGGCTGAAACGAGACGATATACTTGGTTAATCATTAGCGATCCAAGCTCCCTTTCAAAATTGCATTCGCCACATTCAAATCGTAAGGTGTCGTTACTTTAATGTTGAAGCTTTCCCCGCGAACGAGCTTCACTTTTTCACCTTTTAACGCAAAAATCTTACAAGCATCCGTCAAAATATCTTTTTCCTCTTCCGTCAGCTTGCTATATAACTCTTTGAGTTTCATCATATTAAAAGTTTGGGGTGTTTGTCCTTGGAACATGCGACTACGCACTGGAATTTCAGAAATAAACTCGCCATCTTCTGAATCAACAATCGTATCAATCGCCGAAATCACCGTATCGACCGCACCGTAAGCAAGACCTGCATCGATATTTTCATTTATAATACGATGTGTTAAAAACGGACGTACCGCATCATGCGTCAGTAAAATATCCTCTTCTTGAAGACCGTACTGTTGTTCAATCGTCTGGACGACTTGCATAATCGTTTCGTTACGTTCTGCACCGCCCTCAATCACTTGTACTTTATCAATATGTAACTGATGTTTTTGAATTAAGTCTTTCGTATATTGAACCCATTCTTTCGGTACAGCGATGTAAATCGCATCGATTCGATTGCTTAGAATGAACTTTTCTAACGTGTGAATAATAATTGCCTTATCATTTAACGTTAAAAATTGCTTTGGCATTGGCACATTTCCCATACGTGTCCCTTTGCCCCCTGCTAAAATTCCTGCGTAAATCATCAATAGCACCCCATTATTTATAAATTATTATTATGTAAAATGATAATCCAATTATAGGGATTTTGTCCATACAATTGGATTATTTGAGGCATTTCATTATGTCTAAATCGTTACGCTTGTTCTGCGCGTACTTTTGTGACGAATTGCTCTAAACGATCCATCGCCTCTACTAACGTTTCGAATGCATAAGCATACGTAATACGTAAATAGCCTTCTGATGCAAAAACAGAACCCGGTACGACGCAAACACCCGCTTCTTTTAATAAACGTGTCGCAAATTCATGAGACGTCATGCCGAATTGTTTAATAGAAGGGAAGATGTAAAATGCACCGTTCGGTTTATGCACGTCGATGCCCATGTCTACTAGACGACCGTAAATATAATCACGTCGTTCTTTGTAAGAGTCACGCATTGGAAGCGGCGCATCTTTTGAACCTGTCAACGCTTCAATCGCCGCGTATTGACTCGGTACAGCTGCACAAAGAATGTTGAACGCATTAATTTTCACTGTCGTATCAATTAACGCTTCTGACGCTAAAATAAATCCGATACGCCAGCCCGTCATTGAATGTGATTTTGATAAACCAGAAATTAAAAACATTTTTTCTTTTAGTTCTGGGTAGCTACCGAATGAACGATGTTCCCCTTCAAACGTAATTTCGCTATAAATTTCATCCGAAATTAAATACACATCTTCCTCTTTCAAGAACGCTACTAATTCGTCCATCCGTTCATGGCTTAACGTCGCGCCTGTCGGATTTGACGGGAAGTTCAGCATAATAGCTTTCGTCTTCGGTGTCATTAACGCTTTCAATGCCGCTACGTCCGGCTCAAAATTCGTTTCCGTAATGTCTAAAAATACTGGTGTCGCACCTGCATATTCAATCATTGGAATGTAACCAGAGTACATTGGCGCTGAAAGAATGATTTCATCCCCAGGTTCGATAATTGTACGTAGTACCGCATCAATCGCTTGTGTCGCACCGTTCGTAATTAATACTTCACTCGCCGCATATTGACAGTTGTAGCGCTCTTTAAAATACGTAGCCACCACTTGACGCAATTCAAGCAAACCGGCATTCGGTGAATAAGCGGTTTTATTACTTTCAATCGCTTGAATACCAGCTTGCTTCACAGCTTCAGGTGTTGGAAAATCAGGTTGTCCAATCGTTAAGTTTAACGCATTTGGATAGTCTACAAGTTGATTTGAAAACTCACGAATACCAGAGATACGCAGTTTCGTTGCTTTATTATTTAATGTTAATGACATCTGTCAATCATCCTTCTTCTTTTAAGTGCGTGCAAGTATTTTTACACGTTTCATTAGTTCAATTCATTATACAATTAACTGTATGAAAGAGGAATAAAAATAGGCATTTGACGCAAGTTTTTACTATACAGAACGCATTTAAGTGAAAGCGAGTTCCACCTACCTAATAAACACCCCTCAGCCAAATTCAAAACATATGTTCAAACTTAGCTTATTTCCATTATTACCCTTTAAAAGAAAAATAACTCATACGGAACTGAACCGAATGAAATGGTGATTTTCACATTCCCGAACACCCATTGAAACAACGATTTTTATCCTGTTTCCCCCTGATTTCAAAACGAACACTTTTACATTCTCCGGTCATGCCTTGAAGCAACCATTGTCGTTCTGTTTCCCCTAGATTCCAAAACGAACATTTCACATTCTCAGGTCATGCCTTGAAGCAACGATTTTTATCCTGTTTACCCTGATTCCAAAACGGACACTTTCACATTCTCAGGTCATGCCTTGAAGCAACGATTGCCATTCGCCTTTCCTTGATTCTAAAACGGACATTTTCACATTCTTCGGTCATGCCTAAAGGAAGAGAAAGCGTGGACACACGATTTCTCAGGTAGTGAAAATCCTTTTTGACCGCCTTGCGGGCAAAAATAGTTGAACGACCGTTCCCCGGCATGTGCCGGAAAGAATGTGAAACGACTTTCCACGTATGCATCGAAAAGAAGATGAAACGCCTTGTGTCCCGGCATGTGCCGGAAAGAATGCGAAACGACTTTCCACATATGCATCGAAAAGAAGATGAAACGCCTTGTGTCCCGGCATATGCCGGAAAGAATGTGAAATAATTAAAAATAAAAAAGCATTTATAAACAATCGCCATGTGGTGCGATCGTTCATAAATGCTTTGCCCGAGCCAATATTCGAGAAAGGAGGGCGATTAGTGATTAAGAACCGCCGCCAAAAAGTCTTTGGCACGATCCGTTGTTGGATTCGTGAAAAATACGTCCGGTGGTGCAACTTCGACAATTTTGCCATCTGCCATGAAAACAATGTCATCACAAATCTCTTTGGCGAAGCCCATTTCATGCGTCACGACAACCATCGTCATCCCTTGTTTCGCAAGCGCGCGAATCGCATCAAGCACTTCTTTGACCATTTCTGGGTCAAGCGCTGATGTCGGTTCATCGAAAAGCATCACTTCTGGGTCCATTGCAAGCGCACGTGCAATCGCTACACGTTGCTGTTGACCACCAGAAAGACGGTTCGGGAAAGCGTCGAATTTTTCGCCTAATCCTAAAGAAGTAAGCAATTCTTTCGCACGTTTTTCCGCTTCCGCTTTCGATTGCCCTTTAATTTTAATCGGTGCAATCGTCACGTTATCAAGAACCGAAAGAAACGGATATAAGTTAAAGTTTTGGAATACGAAGCCGATGTTCGTACGTGCTTTATTAATGTTCGTTTTCTTATCGTGAATCGCAATATCATTCACTGTAATAGAACCGGTATCAATCGTTTCAAGTGCATTAATTGTACGAATAAGCGTTGATTTACCAGCACCACTTGGGCCGATTAAAGCGACGACATTCGATTTAGGTACTTCGAGAGAAATGTCCGTTAAGACATGATGATCTCCGAAGCTTTTATTAACATTTTTAATAGAAATCATATAAGTTCCCTCCTACTGCTCGTTTTTCAGCATACGTTTTTCAAAATAACGAATTAATAAAGAAAGTGCAAACGTTAAAATGAAGTAAAGAATCGCGACAGCCGTCCAAATTTCAAGTGCACGATATGACGTCGCGACAACACTTCTCGCACGTAATGTTAAATCGACTCCACCGATTACTGAAACTAAAGATGAATCTTTAATTAACATAATAAACTGAGAAGCAGTTGGTGGTAAAATGCGACGAATCGCTTGCGGTAAAATAATTAAGCGCATCGCTTGGAAATTAGACATACCTGAAGCACGTGCCGCTTCCATTTGACCTTTCGGAACGGCTTGTACACCTGAACGGAAAATTTCCGCTAAAAAGGCACCAGAGAATGTCGCTAAACCGACGATTGAAGCCCAATATGTACCAAAATCAATCAATTTACCTAAACCGAAGTAAATCCACATTAATAAAACGAGTAGTGGAATACCACGCATAATTTCTACGTAAGCTCCAGAAATAAAGCGAATGACAGGATTTTTCGCGATACGACCGAATCCGACGATAATACCGATGGGTAAGCTCAGAATCAGGGATAATACTGAGATTTTAATTGTAAGCCATAAACCTTCTAACAAGATGTCCATGTTATCCGGTACGACACTCCAATCAAATTCAAAATTTGACATGTTACGTAACCTCCTATAAATAAAAGGAAAAAGAAAGGATGTAAGACACCCCTTCTTTCCCTCATAAAACCTCTATGATTGTAAAATTATTGTTGATCGTCTTTTACGTTGTCTAACCAAGAGTTATCATCGAACCATTTAGCTTTTAATTGTTTTTCTTCATCAGAACCTTTGAATTCTTTTAAATAAGTGTTGATGAATTCAATTGTATCTTTATCGCCTTTTTTCACTGCGATACTTAATTCTTCTTCAGAAAGTAAATCGTCTAACACTGTTACTTTTCCTTCATTTTGTAATGCGTACACTTTGATTGGTGTTTCATCATAAATGATGCCGTCTACTTTACCTTCTTGTGTTGCAAGAGCAGCAGTTGGGAAGTCTTCAAATTGTTGAATCGTTGCATTTTTTACTTCTTTATCTGCGATGATTGCGCCTGTTGTACCGACTTGAACGGCAATCGTGTTGCCTTTTTTATCTAAGTCTTCTAAAGATTTCACCGTGCTATCTTTACCGACCATAATCGCTTGACCTGTTGTGTAATAAGAATCTGTGAAGTCTACTACTTTTTTACGTTCTTTAGTTGCTGTAATACCTGCAACCGCGATGTCGATTTTACCAGCTTGTACAGCTGGGATTAACGCATCAAAACCTAATTGTTGAACTTCTAATGTTGCGCCCATTTTTTTAGCAATGGCACGAGCAACGTCTACGTCGTATCCAATCATGTCACCTTTTTTATTAAACATTTCAAACGGATAATAACCTGCGTTCGTACCCATTACTAATACTTTTTCTTCTTTTGCCTTATCTACTGTTGATTGATCTTTGCTTGACGAGTCATTGCCACATGCTGCTAAAACGGCCATCGTCGCGACCATTAAAAATGCCATAAACCATTTTTTCATTATGATGTCCTCCTAAAAAAATTCTCGAATATTTATTTATATATGAATTATATTTTATTTTTATTCATATGTCTACATAAAAATTAATTTATAGTCATTAAAATGCATTATTTATTCATTTATTTTAGGAAATATACGTTATTATTGAATATTTATCGCATATAAAAAGAATATATATTCATATTTCAATTTACTTTTATTATTTAAAAATACTCATTTTTTATTATAATTGGTGAATATAACTATTGAAATACATTTTTTATACGAAAATGATGTATTTTTATACATTTCACATTCGTTTCATCATACAAAGAAATGTATACGTATACAAAAATGAAAAAATTTTCTGTTATTTTCGTGGATTCAGTAGCTGAAGTATCCCTTGTGCCGTCTGCATGTGCATAGAAAGTGCATATTGTGCCGCTTGTTGTAAAATCGATGCTTTCGTAAAGTTCATCATTTCTTTCGCTATATCTGTATCACGAATACATGATTCCGCTGCCGTCAAATTTTCAGCGGTATTTACATTAACGTTGTACGCATGTTCCATACGATTTTGATACGCTCCATAGCGCACGCGTTCCATCGACACATGTTTAATCGCATCATCTAGTTCCGATAAGGCACTCTCCGCTTCGTCTCTCGTAGCAATCGACGTATTCGTTATACCGATTGCATCTGCACTCATATCGTTAAACGTCAAATCAATCGTCTGTCCGGCGTTGGCACCTACTTGAATTTTCAGTGGATCCTTCGCATAATCCCCACTCAATAACTTCTTCGTATTGAATTCCGTTTGTTTGGACGTTCGTGTCACTTCTTCTTTTAATTGTTGGAACTCTGTATCAATCAGTTGTCGATCATCATCTGTCAGCGTGTCGTTTGCTGCTTGTACGCTCAACTCACGCATACGCTGAAGCATCGCATGCGTTTCATTTAAAGCCCCTTCTGCCGTTTGTACGAGCGAAATACCATCTTGAATATTTCTAGATGCTTGGTTCAATCCTGAAATTTGCCCTCGCATCTTCTCAGAAATCGCAAGTCCTGCAGCGTCATCTGCGGCTCGATTAATTCGATAACCGGTTGAAAGTCTCTCGAGCGCTTTCGTCGCAGCATTCCATTGATTGCTCATGTTATGCCAAATCATCATCCCTTGTGCAAACCATCCACCCATTCGCATCGCAGAAAAAACCTCCTTCTTTTTTATACGTCCTTTTTATTCCTATCGGAGGAAATCGTCAAAAAAGAAGCACCCATGCTCAAAGAGTATAAATGCTTCTTTTCAGTCGTTCAAAAATTAATTCATTAAATCGTTAAACAGTTGTTCATTGCGCGTTTCTAGTGCGACATCGATTAAGTGCTGGCGGTTGAGTTCTTCTAATTCATCTAGTAAGTCCGCATGTTCTGAGCGTATTTCTACACCCGGTTTATTTTGTAGCACTTCGATTTGCATATTCGCTAAAATCTTTTGCAAATGGTCGTGAATATTAGAAACGAGCAATAATTGGTATAAAGGAAGTCGAATGAAACGGCTTCCACGTTGGAAGACGAATACATCGGATAAATTTTCAATTTGAAGATTTTTTAAGTTGATGATGATTTCTTTGCCCTCAACCGGAATGAAATTAAAGAGTTCATCATCTTTCAATACAGAAAAATATTGATAAGCAAAAACAAGTTTCAGCTGATCTCCGACTCGCTTCGTATAAAATGGCTCAATTCTGCGAATTTGTAACATCATCATTCCCTCCTTCGTCTCTTTTTATGACAAACAGCTTGCTAAAATATGGACGATTACGTAAGGCTATAACAATTTCAATTTTCTGATTACTTATATAATACCACCATTTCCTACGTTTAGTCATTTTATAAAAACTTTCGCTTCATTTCGTCCATGTTTGGACCGATTTAATCGAAAACATTTACGCCCTACAAAATTCGTTTTATAATGGAGGGAAAGTTTTTTTTGAGGACGGGATAAAATGACGAACACGAATGTGGCAGAAATCGCCCATCAATTTGAAGATTTTTTGCAAACGAAGATGCAACAATTCAGTTTACAACTCGATACGGCAAACGAAACGGACGATGAGCTCGTACGACGTGCTGCATTTTTAGCGCGCCACAATTATGTGAAATTGCAACGATTCCATAGCGAATCTAATCAACTTCAACTAATCGTACAAGATGCTGGTTCCCCCGTTGTCAAAATCGACATACAACAAGATACAATGAGTTGCACATGCCAACTAGATCAACCATGTCGTCATGAATTAGCAGCGATGTTTACGCTCTATCAATACGTCGGTTCTTTATCGCAATGGTTGGAAGATTTACGTAACAAAAAGACGATGCAACTGCGCTTATTAAACGAAGAACGTACACCAGAAGCTTGGTTGAAAATCGTACAGCATATTTGCCGCCAAAATTTATACAATCAAACGAAATTAAATCCTTATTTACTAGAAAGCATTTATTTAGATATGCAACAACAAATACTCCGCTACACACCACTCGAACGTGAATGGAGTAGCATGTATCAGTTGTTCACACAAATTTCGCTCTTATCGAATACGTGGCGTTATATGCATACGACGACGGAAACGTCTAAATCGTACTACATTAACTTCATTCAAAATGAAGCAGATAAATTAAACCAATTAATTAAACATGCCTCTACGAAATCACGCCTTTTTGCACTCGATCCTTTTTACGAATCATTGCAACAAGTCGTGAATTACTTTTTATTGCACCAAGAAGGTTATTTTGACGAACGTTTAAACATTTACACCCTCTTTTGGGAATCGATGTTCCAAGAAAAACGCGCACGTGAAGTGGAGTTAACTCATTTAAAAGAAGCTCGTCATTACGCAGATGACGTCGACTTGCATGCAGTATTCGCCATGTTTCACATCATGCTTGAACAGCGTGAGCAAGTCGAAGCAATGCTCGATACGATGACACCTGACAAACTACTCGTTTGGACGGACCTTGCACAATTTGCGAATCGTAACAACTACAAAGAAATGCTCGAAACAATCGTGCAACATATGTTGCCACATACGAATGTATTCATCAATGAAAAACTGCCCGCACGTTACCGTTCATCTTACGTAATGGAGCTAAACGAGTTACTCGAAAAAATTCATCTATCAGAAGATGACTATGAACTCTTTTTCCGTGCAGCTGGCATGTACGGCATCCAACCGTATTCGCATCATTTAATTAAAGGTGAGCGCTATATGGAATGGGCTGCTTTACACCAACGCTTCCCTTCTTCTTTAAGCTACCTTGAACTATGTGGTCTAAAAGACGTACTTGAATTAAAACCTGAAGCACTTTTACCGCTTTACCATACACTCGCTTTAAACGAAGTGAACCAAAAATCACGTCAGCATTATAAACAAGCTGTCCGTATTTGGAAAAAGATGAAGTCTGCTTCTAAAAAAGCGATGAAAAATGAATTTTGGAATGATTATGTGACGACGCTTCGCCGTAGCTACAAACGACTACGCGCGTTACAAGAAGAGATCGAGAAAGGAAACTTAATGCTATGACGACGATGAAACAAGTGCCCGATACGTTCGTAAAACGCTTTATGCTCGAAATACATGAACAAAATAATATTTATGCACTTGAAGCTTTTGACGGCACGGCAGGTACGGCACTAAAAGCTGAAGAATGGATGTCTTTTCTTTACTTCCGCTACGAGCGAGGATTTTTCGGCTTAACGGCCAATATGACCGAAGATGCCATCTTACTTTCTCCTTTAGAAATGATTGAGCTATTTTCACCACAACAGCGCCATCCATACGCTAGTTATGTCGGCAAAACTGCTTCAGATCACGCGATTTTGGAGGCAGCTATGCAAGCGAGTAACTATTGGTATAGCGACGTATTATGGGATTATGTCACACTCGATGACGGCAAAATCAACGTGACACTAGAAGAACCTGCTATTCGGCATTTATTAGAACTAGCACTCACGCAAAAATTAACGGAAGCGGGTCTTCGTTTCGATGACTTAGAAACACTCATTCCTATTTTCGCTAATGGTGGCTGGCCGATTAGCAACCGTCAAATTAAGCAAAGTCTCGTCGTGGCACTTCGCCTGCGAGAACCTGCTGAAAAAGAAACGACGTGGACGCTTGAGACCGTACTACGCGGCGCAAGCTCGTCTACGTACTGGACAGTCCCTGTACGCAAGCGCGCGCTCACAATTGAACGTGCCCTTCCCGATAAGTGGGCAAGCTTTAAAGACGACGTACGCGACGTTCAAGGCCAAATGCTCCACTTATTAAAAGAATACGTCCCGAACGATGATGAACATTTCATTTATACGACGTTAAATGACCAACAAGTACGTGAATTTCTCCGCAATGAATTTATTTACTTGCAAGCACTCGGATTCGAAATCGTCCTACCGGGTTGGTTAAAAGAACTGAAAGAATCTCGCATGACCGTTCAAGCGAGCGCCTCTACTGCGTCTAACTACAAATCTGCCGCAGGACTTGATGAAATTTTAACGTTCGACTGGAAACTTTCACTCGACGGACATACCATTAGCGTATCGGACTTCGAAAAAATGGTCGCTGACAATCGTGAATTCATTCGTGCTGGCACAGATTGGATTCGTGTCGATGCGGCATGGATGCAAGAAATCCGCGCATTAATGGAAAAAGCCGAAAATGAAAATTGGACGGTTCGTGATTTATTGTTCAAAGATTTATCAGAGCAACTAACGATTCCTGCTGAAATGGAAGATGATGATGACCGTGATGACCCACTTCTACAGTTTGGCTTACAACAATCATTAAAAGAATACGTCCAAAAAATTGTCGACAAAAAAGGCATTCCTGAAGTTGCACCGTCTGCAGCACTCCAAGCGGACCTTCGTCCATACCAACAAGTCGGCTTTAACTGGCTCGTCTTCATGCGCGACCAAAAATTCGGCGCTTGTTTAGCCGATGACATGGGGCTCGGTAAAACGGTACAGTTAATTTCTTATTTACTCCACGTGTACGAAACAGCGACGAAGCCAACGATGATTATTTGCCCGACGTCCGTTCTCGGCAACTGGCAAAAAGAATTAGAGCGCTTCGCTCCTTCATTAAAAACGTATTTACACTACGGGCCGAAACGTTTGAAAAAAGAAAACTTACAAACGGCTTTAGAACGTGAAAAAGTTCAAGTTATTTTGACGACATATGGGACGGTGACACAAGATATCGACTTACTTGAAACGATGTCATTTGCGAACGTCACACTCGATGAAGCGCAAAATATTAAAAATATGAATACGAAACAATCAAAAGCCATTCGTAAGCTAAACGGCGAACACCATATCGCCTTAACAGGGACACCTGTTGAAAACCGCTTATCTGAATTGTGGGCGATTTTTGACTTTATATACAAAGGCTATCTCGGTAGCTTCTCTCGTTTCCAAGAGCAATTTATTGCCCCAATTGAGCGAGACCAAAGTGAAGAAGTGAAAGAAATGCTTCGCCACAAAATCCAGCCGTTCCTTCTTCGTCGTACGAAGAGTGATCCGGATTTACGCTTGAACTTGCCAGACAAAGTAGAGCAACGTGAATATTGTCCATTAACAGAAGAGCAAGCCGTTCTTTACGAAAGCTATATTCAAGAAACGTTGCATAAACTCGAAACGCTGACAGGCTTCGAACGTAAAGGGCTTATTTTAAAAATGCTTGGCAAGCTGAAACAACTTTGTAATCACCCAGCACTTTATTTGAAAGAGCCGTTTGAAGAAGCGACCGATATGATGAAACGCTCCGAAAAATTAAAACGTATCGTCGACCTCGGTGCTGAAATTGTTCAAAACGGCGAACAATGTTTAATTTTCACACAATACATCGAAATGGGCCACTTAATGCAGCACTGCTTCAGTGAACTGTATGACATCGACGTGCCATTTTTAACAGGTAGCATGCCGAAACAACAACGTGACCATTTCGTCGAATCGTTCCAACGCGGGGAATTCCCTATTTTCATCTTGTCATTAAAAGCAGGTGGTACAGGCTTAAACTTAACAGCCGCTAGTCACGTCCTTCATGCCGATCGTTGGTGGAATCCAGCAGTCGAAAATCAAGCGACAGACCGTGCGTACCGCATTGGACAAACGCAATTCGTCCACGTTCATAAGTTTTTAACGACAGGGACAATCGAAGAAAAAATCGATGCCCTCTTAACTGAAAAACAAGCGTTATCCGAACAACTCATCCAATCAAGTAATTGGATTTCTGATTTAGGCGACGACGAACTACGCGACTTACTACAATTTTCATTTTAATTCGGTATAACCGAACAAACACTTCCGAAGATTAAGTATCTTCAGAAGTGTTTTTTTATAGGCTTTATTTGCATACATAATAAAACCATCCTTTCTCGGTGGCAAACCGACAAAAGATGGTTTCATCCAAATAAATTAGCGACAGAAGCTTCGCATTTTACACCTTTACAAAATTTCCATTCCTTCTGGCAATTCAAAGTCCGCAAGCATCGACGACGTCATTTGAGCATTCGGTTCTTTCAAAGCTAAAAAGCGAACCTCTTCTGCAATAAAGTCGGTACGATACACTTTTTCATTTTGTTGGTTAACGAATGAACGTGTTTGCACACGACCACTGACGCCAATGAGCGAGCCTTTTCCGCAATACGTAACGACATTTTGGGCGGTCTTTCCCCAAGCTAATGACGATAGGTAACTTTTTGATTGCTCGCCAAGTTTTCCCCCGTCCCACACCGAGCAAGCGGCTTTCACCGCACTCGGCGTTCCATCGACGTTATTTCCTTTCATAGACGAAGACCGTCACATCTATGTAAAATGAATGCCGACTGATTCCCTTCGCTCCCTCTCCATTACAGAAAGTTCTACACTACTACGGAATCGCTGCCACTCGGACGAATTCTTCGATGCGTACACCATCTCCTTCGCCAAAGCTTCCCACGTTCCGAATGATGAGTCCCTTCTTTTGCAAACCATTAGACATAAGCTTTACGCCGACCGTACTCCATAAAGGGGTATTCCTTTATTTTTCGTGAATGCTTAAACATTGCACCTTCAAGCATTTTCCGGCAATTCCTTCCCTACGGAAGGGGGATTTTGTTCACGACGCGTCATAGCCTATTCCTATCCGTTGTCATCGGCTGCTTTTAAAGACTACCGCCGCTATTTTTTGAATAGGCGGATTCATAAAAAGCGACGTCCTCACCTGACTTTATACGCAAGTCATCGCACGTTCGTTGCGCATACAGGGTCTCATAGTATGCGATGCATACTCATCATTCAGTTCTCCAAATAAAATTGTGCAACATTTCGTCTACGAAAGACTTATAGTTGAACGTGGCGTACTACAATGTACAAAATCCGCTTCAATTTCCCCATTTGCATTTTTGTATGTGCGGTTAATAGCAAGCGTGAAAGACGTCATTTGTTTTCCTTCACCAACTGTTTTCATTTCCAAATCTTTCGTCGTTCGCCCGACGAATAAAATATGGTTCAGTTCAATCACCTCCTTGCAACCAAGCATAAAAGAATACGCCTTTTTTGCCAAAGCGGCATTTACTTATAAATGACCTACTTTTCATATGCATTTTAAAAAAATGAGGCGAAAACGATCTCTTTTATCATGCATAATGAAACAATCGCATATGCTATACTTAAAGGAATAATCTTCAAGACGAAAGGCGATGACGTATGAAAACATTTAAGCTAATGTCCTTTGACGTGTTTGACGGTGAAGGGTTTAAAAAATATCCGCTCGATGATGGCATTATTATTAATCAAGAAAGTAGCCACCAATCATGGGTTCTCGAAATTTTTGGAGACGCTGCTTACGCGAAAGATTTTGAACAATACATTGGTACGGATACGATTCTCGAAATACGAGCTGTCATTTCTCATCCGAATAATGAACCTGCGTCATTGCGCGTCCTCGTGCAGCAAATCAAACATGTTGATGAAAATCGCGTATCGATTTTGTTTAAAGGACAACTAAAAACACGCTACCGCCAGCAATATGCCGAATTACTATTAGAACATCTCGTAAAACAAGGAATTGAAGGAGAAGAACTCATTCGCCAATTCGATATAGGGATGAAAACAAGACCTCGTTTAGTACCGTAAAGCCTTTTCTAAACGACAAAAAGACCGAATTGTCATGATGACAATTCGGTCTTTCATTTATTTATTATTCTTCGTCCGCTTTCGGTCCGATTGCGAATAAAATATCACATTCACAAACTGTTTGACCTTCAACAGTGACAAGGGCATGCCCTTTCCCCATTTGGCGACGAAGTTTCACAAATTCTACTTCAATATGCAATTGGTCACCAGGAATTACTTGGCGTTTGAAACGCGCATTATCGATGCCTGTCAAAAAAGCTAAATGCCCTTTGAACTCTTCTTTACTTAGAAGTGCGACACCACCAACTTGAGCCATCGCCTCTACGATTAATACGCCCGGCATAACCGGATAGCCTGGAAAATGACCTTGAAAGAACGGTTCGTTCACCGATACATTTTTAATACCGACAGCACGTTTGCCTTCTTCCATTTCCGTAATACGATCAACGAGTAAGAATGGATAGCGGTGTGGTAAAATTTTTTGAATCTCTGCTGCTTCTAACATATTTAGTACCTCCTGATAATAAATTATCACCTGATACTAATAGTATACCACAATTACTCTTCCTTACCATTCATGATATCAAAAACATGTGTCCACGTTGTGGGATTTAACACTTGGAATGGATTCCCACTACCGATGACACCATAACCAATCATTGCTCCAACGATGGCGGCGACAACAATCAATAAGATGACAATTACGATACGCAATCCCCAACTTACCGCATCTACTGCCACCATTTTAGGATTCGCAGCTGCTTCTTCTTGACGCTTTTGCGTACGTGTCTTTCTAACTTCTTCCGTCATTCAAAGGTCTCCTTTACGTATTATCGGATGCTATTTACGAGACCTTCCATTTGGTCAGCCATCGTAATTGTACGCGCATTAAATTGATAAGAACGCTGCGTTTGAATTAAATCGGTCATTTCTTTTGAAAGGTCAACATTCGATCCTTCTAACACACCATTTTGCATTCCAATGTTTGCGCGCGCATTGCCTGTGAGATTACTATACACGTCTTTGGCATCAACTTTCAATTCATCAAAATTACTAGGCATTGTGAAATATGTACCAGAAATATGGTTTAACATCTCTGAACGGTATACTTCTGTCACCCCAACGTCAATCGTATCCTTGTTGCCATCCGCATATTGGACGCTCATCGTACCGTTGTCGCTTAAACCGACGCTGCTCACTTCACGTGTAAATGTAATACGGTTTCCTTGTGCATTTAACACATAGTTACCATTTTCGTCAACTAAATCCGTCGTGCCATCTGCATTCGCTGACAGTTGGAAATCCCCTTGACGCGTCAATACGACTTGTCTCGGTTCACCTTCTAGTTTTTCATTATTCATTTCTACATTGAAATATTGATTTTCTTTCGTGAAAGCGAAATCCAAATCACGATTTGTCGTTTTTAATGAACCTTGCTTCGTCATTAATTGTGTTTGTGCCAATTGTGCACCGACACCCATTCGAATGCCGACCGGTGTATCACGCACTACTTCATCTTTTTTATCATTATTAAATTGTTGATACATCAATTCGCCAAAAGTTGCTGTTTTTGATTTGTATCCCGTCGTATCTGTATTCGATACGTTATTACTAATGACATCTATTTTTTGTTGTAATTGCGACATCGTGTTTGCCGCCGAAAACATCGTACGATTCACCATTTATGCCGCCCCCTATACTTTACCGATTTCATTTACTGCTTTATCCATACTCCGATCGTACGCTTGAAGCATTTTTTGATTCGCTTCAAATGAGCGATACGCTGTCATCATTTCCGTCATCGTTGACGCTGCATCGACATTCGATTGCTCAACATACCCTTGTTGCATTGCAAATACGACATCTTCATTGCCGTAAGCTGAAGCAAGAGCTTGTCCGTTATCTGTATAAAATAAACCATTGTCTTGTTTTTTCAACGTGTTCGGTGTATCTGTGTACGCCACATCAATTTGTGCAATTTGGACGTTGTTCTCTTTCACACGACCGTCTTCGGTCACTTGGAAATTATCCGATTGTAAGAAAATTGGGTTGCCGTCTGTACTCAAGACGTAATCCCCTGTTGATGAAACGAGTGCCCCTTGAGAATCTAATGTGAAATTCCCGTTACGTGTATACGCTTCGCCACTTTCTGTTTTCAGGCGGAAGAAAATAGCACCTTCTTCATTCGTATCAGGACGTACTGGTAAATTTTCTGCGACTAAAGCGACGTCCGTATTCAGCCCTGATTCTGTAATTTGACCTTGGCTAAAGTCTGGGATCGTCTCTTGCATGTAAACACCTGTTCCGACCGTACCGATGACGTTCGTATTCAATGTATTGAAATTATTTTTCACAGTTGCATTACCGCTTTTTTGAATGCTTGATAAAAGCATATTCGGGAAAGAGCGCACCGTTGATTGATCTGCTTTATATCCCGGTGTATTCGCATTGGCAATGTTATTAGATAGCATTTCTGTACGACGTTGTTGCGCGATCATACCAGACGATGCTGTGTAAAAACCTCTAAACATGCACTGTCCCTCCTTTTATTTATTTTGTTATCTTCTTTATATTTCGACTAATTTTTTGCCTTTTCCAACTTTATCGATATTTTCTAATAAAACAGCTGTCCCTTTTGCGACACAATTCAATGCATCTTCTGCAATAAATACCGGAACGTGTAACTGCTCGGTTAGTAATTGATCCAAGCCGTGGATTAGCGAACCGCCACCTGCCAGCATAATGCCTCGATCGATAATGTCCGCTGAAAGTTCTGGTGGTGTTTTTTCTAAAACCCCTTTAGCACATTGCACAATATGCTCAATCGATTCTTTCAATGCGAGTTGAACTTCTTCAGATGTTAATGTAATCGTCTTCGGTAAACCATTAACCGAATCGCGCCCACGCACGTCGATTTCTTCATGGCGACCATCTTGTAATACTGTTCCTATTTCTATTTTAATACGCTCGGCAGTATGCTCCCCAATTAGTAAACGATGGTGTTTTTTTACATGTTCAAAAATATCTTGGTCAAACGTATTCCCTGCATATTTAATAGAAGCAGATGTCACAACATCGCCCATCGAAAGCACTGCGACGTCTGTCGTCCCACCACCAATATCGATAACCATATTACCGTAAGGTTGGAAAATATCCATTCCCGCACCGACTGCGGCTACTTTCGGTTCCTCTTCTAAAAAGACGTGACCGCCACCAGCTTTCATCGCCGCTTCGCGAATCGCATTTTGCTCCACTGTCGTAATGCTCGTCGGACAACAAATTAAAATACGTGGTTTTTTACCGAAAAAGCCGCCGCTAACATTCAATTTTTTAATAAAATGCGTCAACATGGCTTCCGTCGTATCAAAATCAGCAATAACACCGTCTTTTAATGGGCGAATCGCAACGATGTCTCCAGGCGTCCTACCGACCATCATACGTGCTTCTTCACCAACAGCTAACACTTTACCCGTATTTGTGTTTAGAGCGACTACAGATGGCTCATTTAAGACGATCCCTTTACCTTTCAAGTAAATTAAGACATTTGCAGTTCCTAAATCAATTCCAAGATCATTTGAAAGCATATTCTTTCTCCCTTCTTTTACCAATCTCATAATAAGCATACGTAACTTACAATATTCTAACATACAATAAAGTATAGGAATATAAAATTATCATTACTAATGACCCTCTATTTTCATTTAATTACCAATAATCAAGGTCATTCATGCAACAATCTCTCATTTTATCCTGACGAACACACCCCACAGGGATAAAATTTTGCCCACCTTAAAATTAGCACGTAAAAAAGCTATGAAATTCGAGTGAATTTCATAGCTTTTTTTAGCATAAAAGTATTTATAATATCTATAAATGAATTATACGTTTTGAGTTTCTTTTGTTACAGCTACGTCTGAATCGATGCGTTCGATATCAGCACCTAGCGCTTTTAATTTACCGTGGAAGTTTACGTAACCACGATCTAAATGTTTTAGTTCAGAAACGCGTGTTACACCGTCAGCTACTAAACCAGCTAAGATTAAAGCTGCTGCTGCACGTAAATCTGTTGCAGCTACTTCAGCACCTTGTAATTTTGTAGGACCTTCAATGATAACAGAACGACCGTCAATTTTCGTATTAGCGTTCATGCGGCGGAATTCTTCTACATGCATGAAACGGTTTTCGAAAACAGTTTCCGTTACAACGCTGTTACCTTTTGCAACAAGCATTAATGCCATCATTTGAGATTGCATATCCGTAGGGAAACCTGGATGTGGAATCGTTTTAACGTCTGTTGCTTTTAATGGTTGTGGTGTACGAACACGTACGCCTCCATTTTCAAGTTCTGTAATTTCAACGCCCATTTCACGCATTTTAGCAACAAGTGCTGTCATATGATCAATTTCAGCGTTTTCAACAATTACGTCACCACCAGTAATAGCACCAGCAATCATGAACGTACCAGCTTCAATACGGTCAGGAATAATGCTATGAACTGTACCATGTAAAGTTTCTACACCTTCGATACGGATTTTATCTGTCCCAGCGCCGACTACTTTACCGCCCATTTCATTAATGAAGTTTGCAAGGTCAACGATTTCTGGTTCGCGTGCTGCATTTTCGATTACTGTTGTACCTTCTGCAAGTGCTGCAGCAGTCATTAAGTTTTCTGTAGCCCCTACAGATGGGAAATCCATGTAGATTTTAGCACCTTTTAGACGACCATCCGTAGTAGCTTCTACGTAGCCATTCCCCATCGTAATAGAAGCACCCATTAATTCGAAGCCTTTTAAGTGAATATCAATTGGACGAGATCCAATTGCACAACCACCTGGCATTGCTACACGTGCAAAACCATTGCGGGCTAAAAGTGGACCCATCACTAAAATAGAAGCACGCATTTTACGAACAAATTCAAATTGTGCTTCTGAATTTAATGTACGAGAAGCGTCAACTTCTACGATGTTTGTTTCTGGATTGTATGATAAATCTGCGTTTAAGCTTCTGATTACTTCATCAATCGTGTACACATCTGATAAGTTTGGTACGTTATGAATTTCATTTTTACCTTCTGATGCAAGTAATGTTGCAGCAAGTACAGGGAGAACCGCGTTTTTAGCGCCTTCTACACGTACAGTACCTTTTAACACATTGCCGCCTTTTACAACAATTTTTTCCACTATATGTCCCTCCGAATGTATATATGTTTCAATTTAATTAGTTTCATTTATATTCAATAATTATTCATGTCATGTTTTTATTATTTATTCAATTGCAAAACACTAAATAATGATACATTGTTTTGCCGTGAATAACAAGTATCCATCAACCTATTTTAGCCGTTCTAATGGATTCTGACACACGTTATTTTTCGTGTATTTCCCCGGAAATGATGCGACCGCTATATGAGTTAGAAAAGCATAAGACATAGTTTTAAGAAAAAATATATCCTAATTGACGTGCCCATTGTGTAAATTCTAAAAAGATGTTGGAAGCTATACCGCCGATCGCAATACTAATTAGAACTAAAATGAGCTGGGCTTGGAAAACATGATTTTTTTTGAACAATTGACTGTATTGTAAACTTTGCAAGCCATAAAAAGTGATGGCGATAAAAAAGATATGTGATGCCAAACTAAAAATTGCGTTTTGGCCGAGCATCGTAGATACGTCGCTCATTATTGCTTACACCCCTCCTTATAAATCATCTATTACCCTCGATTAAAATGAGAAAAACGTTTTACATTTCATACGAATAAACAACATTCCTCTTTATATTACACAAAATTGGAATGAATTTCATTTTATTTATACGTTTTTTCTTTAATAATAATTAAAAAAGCACATGGATTGTGAACATTTCTACTTTTATTAATTCATTTCCAAGTATTTTAGATGTTTTTTCAATACAGTTGCATTCACAAGCCGTTCCTTTAAATATAACATGGATTTTATAAATGAGAAATGTGCCATTTCATTCTTTTGTTTCTATGTATATTGGATTGATTCCATCCCTTTTTTGATATAAAAGGTTCATGTTTTGTGAGCAATTACACTCATCTTCTATATGACGTTTACTATTCGCTAATAAAAGCACAAAAAAAA
>NZ_HE611064.1:847600-1016226 GCF_000285595.1 Kurthia senegalensis
CTACTCGCTTTTTTATGATCAATAAGCAAAGCTTAAAGATTACCCTCTTTAACGTTGATACGATTGATTGCGCGGTTAAGTGATAACTCAGCACGTTTCACATCGATGCCTTCTTGTTTCGCTTGAACGCGTTGTTCAGCACGTTTAAGTGCTTCTTTTGCACGAGCAAGGTCAATAGAATCGGCAACTTCTGCAGAAGGAGTTAAAATAGTAACTTGTTCAGCACGGATCTCTACGAAACCGCCGCTAACTGCTACTAATTCAGTTTTGTTGTCCGGTGTTTTCACACGTACAACACCAATAGCAAGTGGTGCAACTGTTGGAATGTGACCTGGTAAGATCCCCATTTCACCAGAAGTAGCACGAACACTTACCATTGAAGCTTCTGAATCGTATACTGGACCGTCAGGAGTGACAATGTTGACTACAGTGGTCTTCATATTTTCTTCCTCCTAGTCCCTATTATTAAAGTGTTACGCCTAAGCTTTTAGCTTTTTCGATAACATCATCCATATTACCAACTAAGTGGAATGCTTCTTCAGGGAATTTATCGTATTTACCTTCAAGGATTTCTTTGAAACCTTGTACAGTATCTTTCACGGCAACAAGAGAACCTTTTTGACCAGTGAATTGTTCTGCTACGTGGAAGTTTTGAGATAAGAAGAATTGTACACGACGAGCGCGGTGTACAGTTAATTTATCTTCATCAGATAATTCATCCATACCTAAGATAGCGATGATATCTTGTAATTCATGGTAGCGTTGTAATGTTGATTGAACTTTACGAGCTACGTCGTAGTGTTCTTGACCAACGATTTCAGGTGCTAATGCACGAGAAGTTGAAGCTAATGGGTCAACCGCAGGGTAGATACCCATTTCAGATAATTTACGTTCAAGGTTAGTTGTTGAGTCTAAGTGAGCGAAAGTCGTAGCTGGAGCCGGGTCAGTGTAGTCATCGGCTGGTACGTATACCGCTTGAATAGAAGTAACAGAACCTTTGTTAGTAGATGTAATACGTTCTTGTAATTTACCCATTTCAGTAGCAAGAGTTGGTTGGTAACCTACAGCAGAAGGCATACGACCTAATAATGCAGAAACCTCAGAACCTGCTTGAGTGAAACGGAAAATGTTATCTATGAATAATAGAACGTCTTGTCCCATTTCATCACGGAAGTATTCAGCCATTGTAAGACCAGAAAGTGCTACACGCATACGAGCACCTGGTGGCTCATTCATTTGACCGAATACCATGGCAGTTTTAGTAATTACACCTGCGTCAGTCATTTCGTAGTAAAGGTCATTACCTTCACGAGTACGTTCACCAACACCGGCGAATACAGAGATACCACCGTGGCCTTTAGCGATGTTGTTGATTAATTCTTGGATTAATACAGTTTTACCAACACCGGCACCACCGAATAGTCCGACTTTACCACCTTTGATGTAAGGAGCTAATAAATCGACTACTTTGATACCTGTTTCAAGAATTTCTACTGAAGTAGATAATTCATCGAATTTTGGAGCTTCACGGTGAATTGGATCGCGACGTTCAGAAGCAGCGATTGGTTCTTTACCTGCTTCTAAATCGATTGGATCGCCTAGTACGTTAAATACACGACCTAGAGTAATTTCACCTACTGGTACTGAGATTGCAGCACCTGTATCTGTTACAACTGCACCACGACGTAAGCCATCAGTTGATGACATTGCAATTGTGCGGACAGCGTTATCACCTAAATGAAGAGCTACTTCTAAAGTTAGAATAGTTGGTTCTTCGTTAGGTTTGTTAATTTCTACAGTTAGCGCGTTATAAATTTCTGGTAATTGGCCTTCGCCGAATTGTACATCGACTACAGCACCCATAATTTGAAGAACGTGTCCTGTGTTCATTATGCGTTTCCCTCCTATCAAAATATACAGATCCGCTTATAATGCAGGGCGTGCCTATTCTAAGGCTGCAGCGCCGGCTACGATTTCTGTAATTTCTTGTGTAATCGCCGCTTGACGCGCACGGTTATACAATACTGTTAAATCATTAATTAATTCTTTAGCGTTGTCTGTTGCGTTTTTCATTGCTGTCATACGCGCAGCATGTTCACTAGCTTTAGCATCTAATAATGCACCGTATACTAGGCTTTCCGCATATTGTGGAAGTAATACTTCTAAGATTTCTTCACCTGATGGTTCGAATTCGTAAGAAGCATTTGTAGTAGCTGGTGCGATATCAGTGATTGGTAATAATTTGCGTTCCATGAACACTTGTGAAACGGCATTTTCGAAATGCGCGTAACACATTACTACTTCATCAACTTGACCATCTGTGAACATACCAACAGCAGTACGAGCAATACGTTTAATGTCAGAGAAAGCAGGTTGGTCTGGTAAACCGATTTCAGAATCAGCTACTGTATAACCTTGTTTCATAAAGAAGTCTGATGCTATACGACCTGCAGCGAAAATTACAACTTGATCTTTCGATTGGTTGCGGTTTTCCATTGCAGTAGTCGCTTTACGAATTGCATTCGTATTGTAAGCACCAGCAAGACCACGGTCAGAAGTGATTATGATGTAAGCAGTCTTCTTAACTGGACGTTCTACTAACATTGGGTGAGATGCAGCTGTACCGTTAGCGATTGCAGCTACAACATCTTGAATTTTATTCATGTATGGAACGTATTTTTTCGCGTTACGCTCTGCACGTGACATCTTAGAAGATGACACTAAGTGCATTGCTGACGTGATCTTCGAAGTAGACTTCGTAGAGTTAATACGTTGTTTGACCTCACGTAATGTTGCCATTGATATATTTCACCACCTTATAATTTTAGTTAAAATCCCACGAATTATTCAGCTGTACGAGCGAAGACTTTTTTGAATGCTTCGATAGTAGCTTTCATATCATCATCGTTTTTAGGAAGAGCTTTCGTGTCTTTAATTTGACCTAAAATGTTTTTGTGGCCTGCATCATTAGCGTCTAACCATAGGTAGAATTCGTTTTCGAAACGAACGATATCTTGTACTGGAATATCATCTAAATAACCTTTAGTTAAAGCGTAAATGATTGCAACTTGTTTTTGAACTGGAATTGGTTTGTTTAAGTCTTGTTTTAAAACTTCAACCGTACGTTTACCACGTTCTAAACTACGAGTTGTAGCTTCATCTAAATCTGAACCGAATTGTGCGAATGACTCTAATTCACGGAAACGTGCTAAGTCAAGACGTAATGTACCGGCAACTTTTTTCATAGCTTTGATTTGCGCAGAACCACCAACACGAGATACAGAAAGACCTGGGTTGATTGCTGGACGTACACCAGAGTTGAATAAGTTAGATTGTAAGAAGATTTGTCCATCAGTGATAGAGATTACGTTAGTTGGGATGTATGCACCGATATCACCAGCTTGAGTTTCAACGAATGGTAAAGCAGTGATTGAACCACCACCGTAGTTTTCGTTAAGACGAGCTGCACGTTCTAATAAACGAGAGTGTAAGTAGAATACATCACCAGGGTAAGCTTCACGACCTGGAGGACGACGTAATAGTAATGACAGTTCACGATAAGCTGCTGCTTGTTTTGAAAGATCATCATATACGATTAATACGTCTTTACCTTGTAGCATTAATTCTTCCGCCATTGATACACCAGCGTAAGGAGCTAAGTATAACATTGGAGATGGAGAAGATGCTGACGCAGTAAGAACGATAGTGTAATCTAGAGCACCGTGTGCACGTAGAGTTTCTACTAAGTTACGAACTGTAGATTCTTTTTGGCCAATAGCCACGTAGATACATACAACGTCTTGGTCAGCTTGGTTGATGATTGCATCAACAGCTACAGATGTTTTACCTACTTGACGGTCACCGATGATTAATTCACGTTGACCACGACCGATTGGAACTAAAGCATCGATTGCTTTAATACCTGTTTGTAAAGGTTGGTCTACTGATTTACGAGCCATTACACCGAAAGCTGGGCTTTCGATTGGACGAGTTTTAGTAGTGTTGATTGGACCTAATCCATCAACTGGTAAACCTAAAGTATTTACTACACGACCAATTAGTTCTTCACCAACTGGAACTTCCATAATACGGCCAGTACGTTTTACTTCGTCGCCTTCTTTAATACCTGCACTAGAGCCAAGAATAACAATACCTACATTGTTTTCTTCTAAGTTTTGTGCCATACCAAGAACGCCAGTAGAGAATTCTAATAATTCTCCAGACATAACGTTATCTAGACCGTGAACACGAGCGATACCGTCACCAATAGTGATGATTGTACCTACTTCGCTTACTTGCATTTCAGATTGGTAATTTTCCATCTGCTGTTTAATAAGTACACTGATTTCTTCAGCTTTGATGCCCACGTTTGTCACCTCTCAAAATTGTTTTCGGTTATTAGCCGATTAATGTACGTTTTAAGCTTTCTAATTTAGTAGCAACAGTGCTGTCATAAATTAAATTGCCGACTTGTACTTTAATTCCACCAAGTAATGATGGATCGATTTTATTTGTAATATGAAGTTTCTCTTTACCTACTTTTTTAGCAAAAGTAGAAGAGATACGAGTTAATTCGTCTTCAGTTAAAGTAGTTGTTGAATAAACAACTGCTTCAGCAGCGCCAGAAGCATCATATGATAATGTCATAAATGCATCAACGATTGCTGGTAATTCATGAATACGACCTTTGTCTAAAATGACTTTAAGTGCATTTAAGACGATTGTTTGAGCGCCAGCGAAAAGTGTATCAAACATTTGACGTTTTTGCTCAGCTGTAATTTTAGGAGAATCTAAAAGAACCATAAGTTCTTTGTTCTCTTCTAAAACTTTTTTAATTTCTGCCATGTCTGTAGAAACAGCATCAACAGCATTATTTTTTTGTGCTAGTTGAAAAAGGGCCTCAGCATAACGTTTAGCCGCCGGTGATTGACTCATCGAGCTTCCCCTGCCTTCGCAATCGTTTCTTCAATTAGAGAACGATTATCTTCTTCAGATACTTCTTTCGCAAGAACTTTAGAAGCAGCAAGTACAGAAAGTGATACGACTTCTCCGCGTACTGCAGCGATAGCTTTTTCTTTTTCAGCTTCAATGTCACGTTTAGCAGATTCTTGTAAACGAGCAGCCTCATTTTTAGCTGCTGAAACAATTTCTTCTTTTTGCATTTCAGCTTGTTTTTTAGCATTTTCAACGATGCCTTGAGCTTCGCCTTGTGCTTTAGATAAAAGACTACGTTGTTGTTCTAATAGTTGTTGAGATTCTTGACGATTTTTTGCAGCCTCGTCTAAATCGTTCGCAACTTGTTCTTCACGTTTTTGCATGATTCCCATTAAAGGACCCCATGCTACTTTTTTCAGGATTGCCATTAACACGATAAACACTACTAACATGTAGATGATATCTCCCCAGTTTACGCCAGGGTGTTCTGCAGCTCCTAATACTAGATGATCTAGAAACACGATTGTTTCACTCCCTTCAAGAGCTTATAAAATTGGTTCTAAAAACGTAAATGTTATTCGAAAGTTAAATAATTTAACTTGTGATTAAAACATAAATGAATGGCGAAGAATTTCTTCGCCATTAAAAATCGTAAGAAATTATTTATTCATTACGATGAATGCGATTACTACTGCGATGATTGGTAATGCTTCGACTAAAGCGACACCGATGAACATAGTAGTTTGTAAAAGACCTTTTAATTCTGGTTGACGAGCGATACCTTCTACTGTACGACCTACGATAAGACCGTTACCAATACCTGCACCAAGTGCACCTAAACCAACTGCTAATGCTGCTGCGATTAAACCTAAACCTGTCATTGTAATTGTTTCCTCCTTGGAAATAATAAAATTTTTTTGTGTGTCAGCTGCCTAGTTTCCTAGGCAATTTTTATACTAATGGTCTTTGCTCACTTTGTGAGACATATAAACCATTGTTAACATAACGAAAATGTACGATTGGATTGTACCAATGAAAATAGAGAAAGCTTGCCAAGCTAATGTTGGAATGATTGCTGCTAAAATACCAGCACCATGCCACATACCTGCAAGACCAGCAAGTAAACCTAAAAGTACTTCACCTGCGAAGATGTTACCATAAAGTCGAAGACCTAATGTTAACGTGTTAGCGAATTCTTCAATCAATTTGATTGGGAATAACCACCACATAGGTGTAAAGAACGTTTTAGTATAGCCTTTCAACCCTTGTTCTTTCACACCATAGTAGTTAGTAAGAACAATAATCATTACAGCTAGAGTTAATGTAATTGCTGGATCAGCTGTTGGTGATTTCCACCATAAGTAACCGTCGACTTGGATTGAGAAAGGTAAACCTAACATATTTGCTACGAAAATAAACATGATAAGCGTAATACCTAACACGTGGAATTTACCACCTGTTTTCCAGTCCATATTGCTGCCGATAATACCTTTTACGAAGTCCATAAGCCACTCCATAAAGTTTTGCATTCCAGTTGGTTTCATTTGCAACTTACGTGTTGCCGCGATAGCAATGATTAAAACGATTACTGCTGTGATCGTAATCATCATTAAGTTTGCTGGGTTGAAACCTAAATTAAGAAACTCAAAATACGGATTTAAGTGATTCATTTCTGTGTATTCACCTCTCTTTCGAATGCGCTGAGCTTATTGGTTTTTTAAATGAAATACGATCCTGTCCACTAATAGCAGAACGTACGGAATCATTAATCCAATGATCGTGCTACCAACACTAATATACTGTGGATAAGTGAGCGCAAGCGCAACACTTAAAACAGCAGAAGCGAAGCGAATTAGAGTTCCTAGAGAACGAACCTTTTGTCCCTTCTCTACTCTACGACCAAAGTTTTCCATCTTTCGGACGAGACTCCAAAAGTTAAATAGACCGCAAAGCGCACCTATTGCGAGGCCTGCGAATACAGTTTGGTATGACGTAAAACTCCAGCCTAACGCGCATACGAGAAGGAACACAAGTATATACTTTTGAAGCCTTCTATAAATACGATGCATTTCTACCATTGGTCTTTAATCTCCTGAATCTTATTTTCGAATGATGGAAGTACTAGCTGACCACCGGCCATAAACCGGATAAGTAGCGTTAAACTACAAATGCGGGTGGGAAATACGAAATTATTCCCTATATGTGAGAGATAAGTTATATATAATAAGGAACTAACTACATCTTTGAAACGTCTAAAAAAGCCACTAACATATGAGAACAGTCTATTTGAAACAAAAGTTGAAACAAAAGCGTTCTTCTACTGGCCTATTCGGAAACGAAAGATATAGTAGAGCCATCATAGCCTTATCATTTTACCCTTTGTTAGCATACAATAGTGAATATTTCATGTCAATTGCTTATGCCCAAAAACTTGAGAAGTGTATAACATTTGTCGATTTGTTGACAAATATGTGTATTTTTTAAAAACGTTGTTATATCAACGTTTTTAAAATACGTCACCTAGTTTTTTTATGACATGAAGCAAGAAAAACTGTCTTTTCATTCACTTAATTATTATTTTAGAAAACTAATTAGCGCTTTCACGATTTTTTCAGATGCGTGTCCGTCGCCATAAGGGTTCGATGCGTGAGCCATTTGTAAATACGCTTCTTCATTATTTAATAATTCTGAAGCCATTTCATAAATCGTCTCTTCATCTGTACCCGTTAGTTTCAATGTACCAGCTTCAATCCCTTCTGGACGTTCTGTCGTATCTCGTAAAACGAGAACTGGCTTTCCGAGAGAAGGTGCCTCTTCTTGTACACCACCAGAATCCGTCATAATCATATATGACTTCGCCGCAAAGTTATGGAAATCGAATACATCTAATGGTTCAATCAAATGTACACGACTCTCCTCCCCTAGCACGTCTTTTGCGATTTCTCGTACGGCTGGGTTTAGATGAATCGGATAAACGACTTCCAAATCTTCATGTTCATGAAGCAAACGTCGAATCGCCTTAAAGATATGGCGCATCGGTTCACCGAGGTTTTCACGTCGATGTGCCGTTAATAAAATGACGCGCTGTCCTTCAAGCTTTTCAAGTACTGGATTAGAATAAGAAGGTGTGATTGTTGTTTTTAACGCATCAATCGCGGTATTCCCCGTAACGAAAATCGTTTCTTCTTTCTTATTTTCCTTCAGTAAGTTTGCCTTTGCTTGCATCGTAGGCGCAAAATGAATATCCGCTAACACACCTGTTAGTTGACGATTCATTTCTTCTGGGAATGGAGAATACTTATTCCCTGTACGAAGACCCGCTTCTACGTGCCCTACTGGAATTTTGTTATAAAAAGCGGCGAGGCTTGCGACAAATGTCGTTGACGTATCACCATGAACTAAAACAATATCCGGTTGTGCCTCTTTCATGATTGAATCTAAACCTTCTAATCCACGCGTCGTTACATCAATTAATGTTTGACGGTTTTTCATAATGTTTAAATCGTAATCCGGCACGATTTGAAACGTTTCCAATACTTGGTCAAGCATTTGGCGATGTTGTGCCGTAACGGTCACAATCGTTTCAATGTTAGAATTTTTTTTAGTTCAAGTACGAGCGGAGCCATTTTAATCGCTTCTGGTCTCGTACCAAAAACGGTCATCACTTTCCATTTCGACATTTCCTTCACCACCCCGAAAAAAATTATTTAGTACCGAATAGACGGTCCCCTGCATCACCTAAACCTGGCACGATGTAACCGTGGTCGTTTAGTTTTTCATCTTTAGCTGCGATATAAATATCAACGTCTGGGTGTGCTGCAAGTAATGCATCAACGCCTTCTGGAGCAGCGATTAAGCACATGAATTTAATGCTTGTTGCGCCACGTTTTTTAAGTGAGTTGATTGCTTCGATTGCAGAACCACCTGTTGCTAACATTGGATCGACAACGTAAAAGTCACGTTCTTCGATGTCAGCTGGGAATTTTGCGTAGTATTCCACTGGTTTTAAAGTTTCTGGATCACGGTATAACCCAATGTGAGCGACTTTAGCAGCTGGAATTAATTTTAAGATACCGTCAACCATACCTAAGCCTGCACGTAAAATTGGAACAACGGCCATTTTTTTACCAGCTAAAACTTTTGTTTTTGCTTTAACGACTGGTGTTTCAGTTTCTACTTCTTCTAAAGGCATATCACGAGTAATTTCGAATGCCATAAGTGTAGCGACTTCATCTACAAGTTCGCGGAATTCTTTCGTACCTGTATTTTTGTCACGAATAAAAGTTAATTTGTGTTGAATTAATGGATGGTCAAAGACGTATACTTTACCCAAAGTTAAACACTCCCTATAAATAATTATCTTACCTATTATAGCAGAAAAAACGCTTTCATACGTGTAATTATTTATGTTCTTCTATTTTATGAATATTATCCTATTTTTTTACTAGTTGTTGTCTTCCCATCATCTCGATTAATCATTTTTATCTGAAGAAGAAAAAACACATAAAGACGTAAATATTCATTTTATAGAGTAATCTATTACTTTTTCTTCATCATACATTTCATTATTTAATAGTAAAAATTTACGAATGGTTCACTCATTTTCATACAGTCCCATCCGACCGATCTCTTTCAATTTATACGAAGAAAATGCCGACATCGTCAATCGACGTCGGCATTTTTCATATACATAACTACTGAAGATTATGCGTAAATTGGGTATTTGTCAGTTAGTGCTTTTACGCGTGCTTTCGCATCTTCTTTAACCGCTTCGTCTTCTGGATTTTTAAGAACCGCTGCAATTAATGCACCGACTTCTTTCATATCTTCTTCTACGAAACCGCGAGATGTGATAGCAGGTGTACCGATACGAACGCCTGAAGTAACGAATGGTTTTTCTGGATCGTATGGGATACCATTTTTGTTTGCTGTAATGTTCACTTCATCTAAAAGCGCTTCTGCTACTTTACCTGTTAAACCTAAAGAACGAACGTCTAATAATAGTAAGTGATTATCTGTACCGCCTGAAACTAAATCAATACCTTCTGAAACAAGTGTTTCGCCTAATGCTTTTGCATTGTTGATAACTTGTTGTGCATATTGTTTGAATTCAGGTTGTAATGCTTCACCGAAAGCAACTGCTTTACCTGCTATTACGTGCATTAATGGGCCACCTTGAATACCAGGGAAGATTGATTTATCAATTTTCTTCGCCCATTCTTCAGAAGTTAAAATCATACCACCACGAGGACCGCGTAATGTTTTATGTGTTGTTGTCGTTACGAAATCAGCATATGGTACTGGATTTGGATGTAAACCAGCCGCTACTAAACCTGCAATATGTGCCATGTCGACCATAAATAATGCGCCAACTTCATCGGCGATTTCACGGAATTTCGCAAAGTCGATTTCACGAGGGTACGCACTTGCACCTGCCACGATTAATTTCGGTTTGTGTTCGATTGCTTTTGCACGAACATCATCGTAGTCGATTACGTTTGTATCTTTCGTTACACCGTATTCAACAAAATTGTATTGAACGCCAGAGAAGTTTACTGGGCTACCGTGTGTTAAGTGTCCACCGTGAGCTAAGTTCATACCTAAAACGGTATCGCCTTGTTGTAACACTGTGAAATATACAGCCATATTCGCTTGTGCGCCTGAGTGAGGTTGAACATTGACATGTTCTGCACCGAATAATTGTTTTGCACGATCGCGCGCAATATCTTCAACGACGTCTACGAATTCACAGCCACCGTAGTAACGTTTCCCCGGATAACCTTCTGCGTATTTATTCGTAAGAACAGAACCTTGTGCTTCGATAACGGCCGCTGAAACGATGTTTTCGGATGCGATTAATTCGATGTTTGCTTGTTGACGTGCAAATTCTTTTTCCATCGCTTCAAATACTGCTGAATCTTGTGCTTTTAAATTTTCTTGTGCTGCAAGTTTTGCCATTACTCTTTTCCCCCTAAAATCTAATGATCTATTTATTTGAACATCTTAATTAGATGTTTCTAACGTATAAACGGCACGTTCGCCACCGATTAATTTCGGGCGTGTTTTTGCTGCCGTCACGACCGCATCCCCTATTTGTTTTACGGACGTTCGGATTGGTACAGCAACACGTTTCAAATGCATACCGATTAACGTTTGACCGATATCGATTCCCGCATGCGCTTGAATTTCTTCTACGACAACAGCGTCCTTCAAATGACGATAAGCATAAGTAGACATAGAGCCCCCCGCTTTTCGTACAGGTACGACTGCCACTTCTTCGTAGCCGAATTTTTCTGCTGCTTCTCTTTCGAGTGTAAGGGCACGGTTTAAATGTTCGCATCCTTGGAACGCTAAATAAATACCATGTTTGTCAGCAAATGCTTGAAGTGGTTTGAAAAGTGCTTCCGCAATTTCCATACCGCCTGCAGTGCCGATTTTTTCGCCTTTTACTTCTGAAGTAGAACACCCGATGACGAACAGTTGGCCTTTTTTAAGAGGTGCTTGTTCTACAAATTCATCGAGCAAAGTCGTTAGTTGTGTTTCGATTTGTTGTAGAGTCATATTTTTCACCTCTTAGTTTTTCGCTTCGATTTCAGCGATTTTGCTGACGCGACGTTCGTGACGACCGCCTTCAAAATCTGTAGATAACCATGTTTCAACGATTTCTAATGCTAAACCAGCACCAATAACGCGTTCACCCATTGCGATGACATTTGAATCATTGTGACAACGTGTTGCTTTTGCAGAGAATGTATCGTGTACTAATGCACAACGAATACCTTTTACTTTATTCGCTGCGATCGACATACCAATGCCTGTACCACAAATTAAAATCCCTTTATCAAATTCGCCACTCGCTACACCTTCAGCAACAGGAGTTGCGTAGTCAGGATAGTCTACAGAGTTGTCGTCTTTTGGTCCGAAATCTGTGTATTCATAGCCTTTTTGTTCAAGTAAACCTTTAATTTCTTTACGTAAGTTGTTACCACCGTGATCAGATGCGATTGCAATTTTCACAGTTATCCCTCATTTCTTTAATCTAGTCAAAATCAGTGTACCACTTATTTTAAAAGAATGACATGAATTTAAATAGAAAGATAAGTTGGAAGTTATCTTTAAAAACGAACATTTAAAGTATTTTACTTTAAAATGTATGTATTTAAAATAAAATAACACTTATAAATGATTTGAAAATCATTATAATTCGTATTTTAACAAATTTACGATTCGCTGTATAGGTGGAAAATGTACGAATACGGTAATTAAAACATTAAAAAACTCGAAGCTACTATGATGCTGTAGCTTCGAGTCTGTTCATACGTTATTTAATTAAATTTTTTAATGACGTCGTACAACTCATTCGCTTGTTGTTTCAAATGCGTCGTTAGTTGATTCATCTCTTCAATTACATTGACCTGCTCTTCTGTCGCCGCTCGAACTTCTTCGGCACCTGCAGATGTTTCTTCTGCAATCGCTGCGACTTCTTGAGACTGATTCACCGTTTGTTCAATCGTCGTCATTTGTTGTTCAACTAGACTTGAAATTTCAGAAACAGACTTCGCCATTTCATGAATCATCACCGTCATTCCGTCTACAGCTTCCGTCGTCGTCGATACGCGAGCAACTTCTTCTTCTGTCGCTGTTACTTGTTCATGCATCGTTTCAACGACCGCTTTTACACCGCTTTGCATTTGTTGAATTAAGTCTGTAACGTTTTTCGCCGCTTCTGAACTTTCATCTGCTAACTTACGGACTTCTTCGGCAACGACGGCAAAACCTTTCCCATGCTCACCGGCACGTGCTGCTTCAATCGATGCATTCAATGCTAATAGATTCGTTTGATCTGCAATGGCACTTACCAATTGAATAATGTTTTCAATTTCAGATGCATTTTTTTCTAATTGCAAAATGCCACCAAGCGATTGTCGGTTGCTATCAACCATCCGTTGCACGCCGCTTACTAATAAATTAATTTGTTCTGTCGCACTCGATAATTCGTTCACCATTTGTTTCGAAGTCGTGTTTGATAATTCAACGTGCCCGTTAACAGAACTTGCCATATCTTTCACATCATCTAAAGAAATCGCTGTTCGTTGGACGGCATCAGAAGAATGTTCTGCCCCATCAGAAATTTGTGCAATCGTATACGAAATGGCCGACGTTTGGCGTGAAGCATCTTCCGCTTCTTTTGATAATAACTCTACAGAGCGATTCGTCATTTCAAAATTTTCTTCAATATGCGTTACCATTTGACGTAAGTTCCCGAGCATCATTTGAAATGCAACCGCAAGGGAATGCATCTCATCTCTCGTTTTCGGCAATTCTACTTCTTGTGAAATATTCCCCTTCGCCGCTTCATTCGCTACTTTTTCAAGTTGCTGTAACGGTTTAACTAAAATGATACCGAAAATAGCCGCTAGTATGCCCGACCAAATGATCCCAAGTGTATACGTAATCATTTCAAAAACTTGTCGGCTCGTATTCGCAAAAAAGCCGGTTGAATATACTCAATAAAAATAAAACTTGCACTGTACGTTGCAATTGCTAACGCTACTACAAAAACGATTAATTTCTTTCGCAAACCAAATTTCACACGCTTCTCCATCTGGATCCCCCTATCGAATCTTTCTCTCTAATTGATCAATTAATTGTTTCATTACTCGAAACGTTTCACGATAATCCTCAATCGAGCCACCGTACGGATCTGGAATATCTCCTACTTCGTTTCGAACGTATTCTCTTAGCGTGAATGTCTTATCTGCCGCAAATGGATAGACGTCCATAAATGCACGTTTATGCGAAGTCGTCATCGTTAAAATCAAATCCGCCCAACGAACGTTTTCTTCTGTGACAGATGAGCTTTCGTGAGGCATCGACATTTGTTCCTCTTCCAAAACCGTCGATGAACCGATGGACATTTGATTGCCATTCGTTGCGTAAATCCCGGCTGATTTCACATCAACACCTACTAACTTCTTCGCTCTCAAAATTGCTTCCGCCATCGGGCTTCTGCACGTATTTCCCGTACAAACGAAATAAATGTTCATTTTATTCACCTCATTCACATTCTCACTCTTTGTGATTATTATAAGTCATATTAGGTCAAAAAACATAGAAAAGCGTGAATTTCTTTCCAAATTCTATGACAAAATATGCACATATTGTGTAAAGTTAATCATTTTTCCAATTGGAATGGCATTGGCTTTGCCGCTTGCATCAAATGTTGAACATGCTTCGTATCCACTGTTGCATTTGAATTAATACCGGGCCCATCTTCTTATCATAAGTCGTAATCGAGTACTCTACTTTCGGGGGAACTTGCAGGTACATTATCCGATACACGATGTCATGATCTGCTAATTTTCTCAGTTGGCTCGTTACTATTTTTTGTAATGAATGGAGTCACTCGCCACAATTTACTAAATCGTAGTTGTTCACTCAAAATTAAATGAAATAAAATAATCAGCTTCCGTTTTCCTACAATGGTGTCTAGCGCTGCTTTTATTCCACTATTGCACTTTTTCGAGTGTCATTCATTTGGCTTTGTCGTCATGCCATTCACTCATTTCAACAAAGTAAGTATCTTTTAGAATACTACGGCACATTTACGTACCTACTTCCTCAATTGACACTACTATTTTAAAATAAAGTGAATTCAAAAAGCAAAAGAGTTTATTTCATATGTCTATCTTTTTATGAGTTTTACAAATCATTTTAGTACTACTATTCGCTTTGTCAGGACTAAATAAAATAGCAAAAGGAAGTGATGGAATCAGTCGTCATGATTGGAACTGACCTACGAAAGTGAGACAGTGAAAAAGATGCTTCTTTTAAGCCAAATTTGACGGACGCTTTCCTGGGGCATGACATGGAACGTTTCAATTAATTTTTCTTCAAACGTTCCTTTTCCATACGATCTTGTTTACCGATTAGTTGTTATAAACAATGCAACTCCCTGTTTTCATACCACTTCACCATTGATAAAGTTGACTATCATTTTTAATTCCACATACGTTCATCATTTCATCTTCATCACTTTCCTTTTTATTTCGTATGAATATTTTTTCCATCAAAAAACACTTCCAAAGATTTGATCCCTTTGAAAGTGTCTTTTTCTTTTTATGTTGTCTCAGATTTTTAGGTCCGTTCCATTGGAATAAAATCGTGAATGTCTTTTTTCGTCTGCTAGACAGCCGTTATTCTCCATTTCGGACGACGCTTTTCGCGAGAGTGCAAAAGTATCACGTATAAAAATAGAGGGGGTGACGCCGAACTTGGCATCCCCTCCTCTACTAAAAACTGAATTATTTACTTATGTCTCAGTTTAATATTTTTAAACGAGCTTTATTATTTTTGATACCAATGTCCACCCGCAGATTTTTCAAGTCGGTTCATAATGGCAGAACCAACACCTGAGCGATCTGTCACTGTTGCAAGTACGATGTCTGCATTCGTACTATTACAAGAGCGAAGGGCATCATAAAGGTGAGCGGCCATTTGCTCATGGCTTCCGTCTCCAAATGTAAAGAACCAATCGGCTCCTAGTTGTTGAAACGCATCGGGTGCAAGAAGAGCAATTTTATTTCCTTTTGCACGCAGGTCTGTGATGGCTTCTTGTACTAGTTGTTCATCACATTGGATTTGATAGACCGGCGCATTCGGTGCATAGTGTGTATATTTCATACCGGGTGCTTTTGGCGCTCCGGCTTTTTGTTCGATATGTGTTGGTTCATTTACGGGACCGATTAATTGTTCGAACATTTCTTTCGTAATACCACCTGGACGAAGAATGGTCGGTGTCTCAAGTGTTAAATCGATGACTGTTGATTCAACACCGATGCCTGTAGCACCACCATCTAAAATAAGAGGAATTCGACTTTTCAAATCTTCTTCAACATGGATGCCTTCTGTCGGACTCGGTTTACCGCTCGTATTCGCACTCGGCGCAGCAACAGGTTCGTCTAGTTGGCGAAGTAATCGAAGTGCAACAGGATGGTTCGGCATACGAATACCGACCGTATCAAGCCCAGCGGTTACTTTCGTCGAAAGCGTTCCTGGTTTTACTTTGCAAATGACCGTTAGTGGACCCGGCCAAAAAGCTTTCATACAAGCTTTTGCTTTTTCTGAAAGATCCTCGACATAGCGGTCCAATTGTTCAAAAGAGCCGATATGCACGATAAGTGGATTATCAGATGGGCGACCTTTTGCGCCATAAATTTTTGATACAGCATCGTCATCCGTAGCAATGCCACCTAAGCCGTATACGGTTTCCGTTGGGAAAGCAACGACTTCTCCTGCTTTTAATAAAGCGACCGCTTCATCGAATGCAAGGTTTTCTGTTCCATCTACGATTACTCGTTTTGTTTCCATTTTGATCATTTCCTCCTTCCAAAAAAGGTTTGTCCTCCTTTTTTGGACAATTGCTAGTTAATTGTTTAATTCACAAAATACGATACGGTCTTGCCCGAACATATCTTTGACGATGTCGACGGTTGCTTTCGGGAAGTGCTGACGGAAAAATGTTGCCACGGCTTCTCCTTGTAAATAACCGATTTCGACGCCAATTAATGCACGTTCATTCATCATCGCCGGTAGTTGTTCCGCTAATTTGCGATAAAGTTGTAAACCTTGTTCTTCTGCAAATAAGGCTGTATGCGGTTCATGTTTAATGACCGTTTCATCCATCACATCCACTTCATCGAAAGCGATGTATGGTGGATTCGATAAAATTACGTCCCATTTTTTATGTTGTAATGGTGCTGTCAAATCCCCTTGTAAAAACTGAATTTGTGCATCTAATGCTATAGCATTTCGTTTTGCTACTTCTAATGCAGCTTCTGAAAGATCCGTCGCTGTCACATTTGTTACAGGACGTTCGCATTTCATTGAAATCGCTATAGCGCCACTGCCGGTGCCGATATCTGCCAATTCAATTGGCTGTTCCCCGAATAATCGATCGATCCGTTGTAGCGTATAGTGTACAAGTTCTTCCGTTTCGGGTCTTGGAATTAGCACCGCTTCATCTACGTAAAAATCACGTCCATAAAACTGTTCTGTTTTTGTAATATATTGTACAGGCATACCATCAATATGCATTTGAATAACATGTTCGAATTCTGCCAACACATCTTGTGACAGTTCATCACGCATACTCATAACTAAATTCGTATAGTCGATATGCAGTACGTATTGCATTAAAATTTTGGCGGCATTTGCTTCACGATCATGAGCTTCTAAAATAGAAGAAGCCCAATCAAGGGCTTCAAAAACTCGCTTAGAATCGTTGTTCATTTAAGGCATCCAATTTTTGAGCTTGTTCTTCCATAATTAACGCATCGATGACGTCTTCTAATTTACCGTCAATGATTTGGTCTAATTTTTGGATTGTTAAACCGATACGGTGATCTGTTACGCGGTTTTGAGGATAGTTGTACGTACGAATACGTTCAGAGCGGTCACCTGTCCCAACAGCTGATTTACGTTCTGCATCGTATTTAGATTGTTCTTCTTGTTGTAACTTATCGTAAACACGTGCACGAAGGATTTTCATCGCTTTTTCACGGTTTTTAAGTTGAGAACGTTCATCTTGCATCGCAACGACAACGCCTGTTGGAATATGCGTCATACGAACAGCTGATGCTGTTTTATTGACGTGCTGACCACCGGCACCTGATGCGTGATAAATATCGACACGGATATCTTTATCTTGTAAATCAAGTTCTACTTCTGCTGCTTCAGGCATAACGACTACTGTCGCTGTAGATGTATGAACACGGCCTTGTGATTCCGTTTCAGGAACACGTTGTACACGGTGTGCACCGTTTTCATATTTCAATTTAGAATAAACATCGCTACCAGAAATCATAATAACGATCTCTTTATAGCCACCTAATTCTGTTGGGTTTGCAGAAACGATTTCTGTTTTCCAACCTTGTGTTTCTGCATATTTACTATACATACGGAATAGTGAGTTTGCGAATAATGCTGCTTCGTCGCCACCAGCTGCACCACGAATTTCCATGATAATATTTTTACCATCGTTCGGGTCTTTTGGAATTAATAATACTTTCATTTTTTCTTCTAACGCAGGGATTTGAGCATCAAGTTCTTTTAACTCTTCTTGCTCCATTTCCTTCATTTCAGCATCTTCTTCAATCTCGATTAATTCTTTTGTTTCTTCGATTTGCTCTTTGATTGATTTGTATTCACGGTAAACAGTAACTGTTTCTTGAATATCAGATTGCTCTTTTGAAAACTGCGCTAATTTTTTTGAATCAGATACGATATCTGGGTCACTTAGAAGTTCGTTCAAACGTTCATAACGATCCTCGACTGCTTGTAGGCGATCAAACATTTATTTTCACCTAGTCCTTTCTTTATCTATATTTTATTACTTCTTTACATAATCATGATGTTGCTTCCTTCAATAGTATAAAGAAAAAGAGTAACATGTGCTACTCTTTTCGAAACACGCTATTCTCTATTGTACTATGAAAAGCGCATTTTAGGTCATGTAAAAACGTATTGTTTACTTTACTTCATCTAATTGCGTCACACCTGTAGGTACGTAATGGTGATGACGGCAACGTGGTTCGTATGCTTCTGATGCACCAACTAAAATAATCGGATCGTCCGCTTTCGCAGGTTCTCCATTAATTAAACGTTGTGTGCGACTTGCAGGTGAACCACATTCGCTACATACTGCTTGAAGTTTCGTCACTTGTTCTGCGATTGCCATTAAATAGGGCATCGGTCCAAATGGAACTCCTTTAAAATCTTGGTCAAGGCCTGCTAAAATTACACGATACCCGTGGTCCGCTAATTTTTGTACTGCTTCAATGATATCTTGCCCAAAGAATTGTGCTTCATCAATGGCGATTACATCGTACTCATCATCAATATATGACCACATTTCTTCCGCTTTCTCGATTGGATGTGCAATAACAGTTGTCCCGTTATGGCTTACAACGGCTTCTTCACTGTATCGATTATCGATTTTTGGCTTAAATACAGCAATTTTTTGTTTAGCAAATTGTGCGCGACGTACTCGACGGATTAACTCTTCCGACTTTCCAGAAAACATACTCCCGCAAATTACTTCAATCCAGCCATTCTGTGTCATAACGTACATGTATGATTAGGCCCCTTTCTCTTAAATGTCTACAGTCTATCATAACAAAAAAGAGACCTTTACTGGCTCTTTTTTTATGCTAATTATTAAAAATATATGAAATCATAACGTGTTTATGCTACACGATTTTTAATTTTGTGGCAAGAAAAATACCTGCCATGCACGGATGCAAGACAGGTACTCTTCTACTTAAATAAAAATTATTTAAGGTTGTATTTTTTGTTGAAGCGATCAACACGACCGTCAGCTGATGCGAATTTTTGGCGACCAGTGTAGAATGGGTGACATTCGTTACAGAATTCGACAACGATGTTTTCTTTTACTGAGCCTACTTTGAAAGTGTTACCGCATGAGCAAGTTACTGTTGCTTCTTTAAAATCTGGGTGGATACCTTGTTTCATAGTTAGATGTTCTCCTCTCGCCCTGAACCATCTGGAACAGAGTTATTTATACGGTTGCCTTACGCGGACCATTTACACCGCATATGCAACACATAACATTTGCATTATGAACACAATAATATCAAATCTTATTGTGAATTGCAATGAATTTTTCTTAATTTACGTCGTACGGCATACTATTTAGAAAGAATCCCCTTACCGTTTCGTTGTTCCTTCGATTTCTCATCTAACGCTTCAAAAAATTCATCATTCGTTTTCGTTACGCGTAATTTACGTAAAAACTTCTCCGTAAAATCAGGCGAATCTGAAAATGTTTTGCGAATTGCCCATAGTTTATTCAAACGGCTCTTCTCAATTAACAATTCTTCCTTGCGCGTTCCTGAGCGACGAATATTAATCGCGGGGAAAATACGGCGTTCCGCTAAAGCGCGGTCTAAATGTAATTCCATATTTCCTGTTCCTTTGAACTCTTCATAAATCACTTCATCCATTCGTGAACCAGTTTCAACGAGCGCAGTCGCTAAAATCGTTAAGCTACCGCCTTCTTCGATATTTCGTGCTGCACCGAAGAAACGTTTTGGACGGTGAAACGCTGCAGGATCAATCCCACCCGATAACGTACGGCCACTCGGTGGAATGACTAAATTATAAGCGCGTGCTAAACGTGTAATTGAGTCCATTAAAATGATGACGTCACGTTTGTGTTCAACGAGGCGCATCGCACGTTCAAGTACAAGTTCTGCAACTTTCACGTGATTTTCTGGACGTTCATCAAACGTAGAAGAAACGACATCTGCTTTTACAGAACGTTCAATGTCCGTCACTTCTTCTGGACGCTCATCAATTAGTAGAACGATTAATTCTGCTTCTGGATGTTGTTCAGTAATCGCATTTGCCACTTCTTTTAATAAGGATGTTTTCCCTGCTTTCGGTGGTGCAACGATTAACCCACGTTGCCCAAACCCAACAGGTGATACTAAATCTATAATTCTTGTAGAAATACGACCTTTTGACGTTTCTAATTTAATTTGGCGATCCGGGTAAAGTGGTGTAAGTCCTGGGAAGTGGACACGCTCTTTTGCAGTTTCTGGATTTTCTCCATTTACGGCTTCTACGTGTAACAGTCCATAATAACGCTCATTTTCTTTTGGTGGACGTACTTTCCCTGTCACCTTATCACCATTTCGTAGGCTAAAACGACGAATTTGAGATGCAGAAATATAAATATCTTCTGAACTTGGGGAATAGTTGATCGGACGTAAATATCCGTAACCATCTTGATCCATAATTTCTAGGACACCTTCCATGAAGAAATATCCTTCTAATTCAGCACGAGATTTTAAAATCGAAAAAATAAGTTCTTTTTTCGTCAACTTACTATAGTAAGAAATCTTGTAATCACGCGCTAAAGCATATAACTCTTTTAAAGTCATATTTTCCAACTGTGAAATCGTTAAATTTGCCATAAGCTTAACACCACTCTTTTTTAAAATATTGTCTATTGTCTTCTCTATTATAATATAAGGGAAAGTCTGGAAACAGTAAATTTATCATAAAGAAATAATATGGGATATTCAAAAGTTTTACTTTGCCATCATTTTGTCAAAAAGCAAAATGTACTTAGTAGAAACTTCTGAATATCCCATTGTAATAATGAATTACTTATTTATATTTTTCTTTAAAATTAATCTTTAATGTATAAGTTTGGTTTTTTATCTAAACGGTGACGTCCTTCTACGAAACGAACAGTACCTGATTTAGCACGCATAACAACTGATTCTGTTGTACAGTGACCACCTTTGAATTGAACACCTTTTAATAGTTCACCGTCTGTTACACCAGTTGCTGCGAAGATAGCGTCATCGCCTTTTACAAGATCATTCATTTGTAAAATCGTATTAACAGCAATGCCCATCTTTTCGCAGCGAGCGATTTCTTCATCGTTAGATGGTACTAAACGGCCTTGGAAATCTCCGCCTAAACATTTAAGAGCGACTGCAGCGATTACGCCTTCTGGAGCTCCGCCAGTACCGAACATAATATCGACACCTGTTTCGTCAAATGCAGTGTTAATAGCGGCTGCTACATCACCGTCGTTGATAAATTTAATGCGAGCTCCTGCTGCACGAATTTCGTCTACGATTGGTTGATGACGTTCACGTTTTAATAATGTAGCGACAACGTCTTCTACATTTTTATTTTTTGCGGCTGCTACCGCTTTTAAGTTTTCTGTTACAGAAGCATCAAGATGTACTTTACCTGCTGCTTCTGGACCTACTGCGATTTTTTCCATATACATGTCTGGAGCATGAAGTAAGTTACCACGGTCAGCAATTGCTAATACTGTTAAAGCATTTCCGCTTCCTGCTGCTACAATATTTGTACCTTCAAGTGGGTCTACTGCGATATCCACTTGAGGACCGCTTTTATCTGAACCTAATTTTTCACCGATATAAAGCATTGGCGCTTCGTCCATTTCACCTTCACCGATTACTACTGTTGCGTCCATTGGAATAGAATCAAAAACTTGGCGCATTGCAGTTGTTGCTGCATCGTCCGCTTCCATTTTAAGTCCACGGCCCATCCATCGTGCTGATGCGATTGCTGCTGCTTCTGTTACACGTACTACTTCCATTGATAAACTACGTTTCATGTTTTACTGTTCCTCCCGTTTACCCTTTATACTTGATTATGCGGGTATGGTTTAAAAACCAAATCTATTGTAGCACAGTTCTTATACAATTTATGGCTTTTTTCTAAAACTTCAAAAATGATATATTTTAGACGTTTATTCATCAATCGATATTTTCTCTATATTTGCTCCAATAAATTTCAATTTTTCTATTATATGTCCATATCCTCTTTCGATATGATGAATATCGTGAATAATTGTTTCGCCTTCCGCAATAAGTCCAGCGATAATCAGTGCTGCTCCGGCTCGTAAATCTGTAGCAGTGACTGTAGCACCAGAAAGTTTAGTTGGCCCATGAATAATTGAAGTCCGCCCTTCCACTTTCCCATTCGCACCCATACGATTTAATTCTGCGATATGTTTAAATCGTGCTGGATAAATGGTGTCTGTCACGACTGACGTTCCTTCTGCTTGCGTTAGCAACGTCGTAAGTGGCTGTTGTAAATCCGTCGGAAAGCCTGGGTAGACGAGTGTTTTTATGTCGACCGCTTTCATAGAGGTTACTTTCGGCACAATAATTTGTTCTTCTTTTTCAATGACTTCAATGCCCATTTCGCGCATTTTAGCTGTCAAAGGCTCCACATGCATCGGAATCACATTATCAATTGTAACGCCATCCCCTACTGCCGCAGCCATCACCATAAATGTTCCAGCCTCAATTCGGTCAGGAATAATCGTATGCGACGTTCCGTGAAGAGATTCCACACCGTCGATTCGTATTACGTTCGTACCCGCACCTTTTATGTTAGCACCCATGCTAGAAAGCAATGTCGCGACATCAATAATTTCTGGTTCTTTCGCCGCATTTTCAATGACCGTTTGACCTTCTGCTAAAACAGCGGCGAGCATAATGTTGATCGTTGCCCCTACGCTCGATACGTCTAAATATATTTTTGCACCGCGCAGTTTTTCTGCACGTAAATAAATTGCACCTTGCTCATTCGTTACCGTGGCACCGAGCGCTTCAAACCCTTTAATGTGCTGATCAATGGGACGAGGACCTAAATAACACCCTCCTGGTAAGCCGATTACTGCCTTTTTGAAGCGACCGAGCATTGCGCCCATCAAATAATACGAAGCACGTAGTTTTTTAACGTTACCATTCGGTAATGGCATATCAATCATTTTCGTTGGGTCAACGCACATCTCCCCATTTTCAAATGTCACGTCGCCACCGATTTCTTCTAACAATTCCTTTAAAGTCCATACGTCTAAAATTTCTGGTAATCCTTCAATCGTTACAGTCGAATCTGCTAAAATCGTCGCTGGGATCAATGCCACAGCACTATTTTTCGCACCACTTACTTTAATCGTCCCTTTTAAACGATTTCCGCCTTCCACTTTGAATACGTCCATGAAAAACTCTCCTTAATACAAATTTGTCCTGAAGCCGCACTCAATTCGTAAGTACTGCTTCAGGACTAATAAACGTTGTTTTAATTAAAATTGATTATTTATCTTTGTTAGCCCAGTCTTTCATGAAGCCTTCAATCCCTTTATCTGTAAGAGGGTGTTTAAATAATTGTTTTAATACTTTGTAAGGTGTTGTTGCAATATGTGCACCTGCAAGAGCTGCTTGTGTCACGTGTTGAGGGTGACGGATTGATGCAGCAATGATTTGTGAATCGATTTCATGAATCGCGAAAATTTCAGCGATTTCACGAATTAATTCTACGCCGTCGATTCCGATATCATCAAGACGACCGATGAATGGTGATACGTATGTAGCACCTGCACGAGCAGCCATTAATGCTTGGTTCGCAGAGAAGATTAATGTAACGTTTGTTTTGATTCCTTTTTTAGTTAAAGCTGAACAAGCTGTAAGACCTGCTTCAGTCATTGGAAGTTTCACTGTAATGTTTGGGTGGATTTTAGAAAGTTCTAAACCTTCTTCAATCATACCGTCTGCTTCTAATGAAATCACTTCACCAGAAACTGAACCGTCTACTAATTCAGCGATTTCTTTTAAACGATCGTGGAAAGAGATGTTTTTCTCTTTCGCTACTAAAGATGGGTTTGTTGTGACACCTGAAAGAATACCCCAAGCGTATGCTTCTTTGATTTCTTCAAAGTTAGCTGTATCGATGAAAAATTTCATTATTAAATTTCCTCCTAGAAAATATACGTTGTATTTACGAAAAATAGGAAGCTACGCATAACTGCCTAGCTTCCTTTTATTTTATAATTATGCTTTTTGGTTACTACCAAATTCACGAATTTTACCAATTACTGTTGCTTTAATTGCTTCACGTCCAGGACCTAAGTATTTACGAGGATCGTAAACTTTCGTATCATTCGCTAATATTTCACGAATTGCTGCTGTTTGAGCAATTTGGTTTTCTGTATTTACGTTGATTTTAGCTGTACCTAAAGAAATTGCTTTTTGAATGTCTGAAGTTGGGATACCTGAACCACCGTGTAATACTAATGGTAAATCCGCTAACTCAGAAATTTCTTTCATTTCTTTGAAGCCTAAGTTTGGTTCGCCGTGGTAAGGACCATGTACAGAACCTAATGCTGGAGCTAAACAATCAATTGCCGTTGCTTCAACCATTTTGCGACATTCTTCTGGATCTGCATACATAATACCGCCGATGACGCCATCTTCGTCGCCACCAACAGTACCTAATTCTGCTTCTACAGAAACACCATGTGCATGTGCGTATTCTACCACTTTAGAAGTAATTTCAATATTTTCTTCAAATGGGTGATGAGACGCATCAATCATAACAGATGTGAAACCAGCATCAATTGCCGCTTTACAGTTTTCGAAACTTGATCCGTGGTCAAGGTGAATCGCTACTGGAACTGAAATATTGTAGCTTTCGATTAAACCTTTCACCATATATACTACGGCTACGTAACCGCCCATATATTTCCCTGCACCTTCTGATACCCCTAGAATAACAGGTGATTTTTCTTCCTCAGCAGCTAATAAAATTGCTTGCACATATTCAAGATTGTTAATGTTGAATTGTCCAACTGCATATTTACCTTCTTTTGCTGTTTTTAGCATTTCTTTCATAGAAACTAAAGCCATAATAAAAATCCTCCTTCATGAATTCAAGCATAATATATTCATTACTCTTAAACAGTTCCATCATAACAAAAAGTCTGTTATTTTACTACTTATAGTAGACATCCTACATCAAATTATTGACTGTCGTACGGAGCTCTATAATATTGAATGGTTTCGTAAAGAAATGAAGAACGCCTAAAGCTTTCGCACGTTCAACTAACGATTGTTCTCCGTACGCTGTCATCATCATAATTTTCGTATTTTGCAAGCTCTGTTTCGTCTCTTCTAAAATTTCTACACCGGTCATACCAGGTAATTGCATATCAAGTAATAATGTATCGAAATGTTCCGTACTAATTAGTTTGATTGCTTCAAGTCCTGTACCCGCCGTTTTAATTTCATGTCCTTCATTTTTCAAAACTTCTTGGATAAGTACACGGATTCCCTCTTGATCATCTACGACTAAAATTTTCCCCAAATCCACCGCTCCCTTATATTTGTCCACTTCATACTACCATAAGATTACCGCAACCATTTAACTATATCCGTATAACGGAAAAATAGTTCATCATTCTTTCATTATTATTGCCATTGTACGAACGATTTCCCTTTTTCTAACAATAAATTCTCATAAAAAGGTTCTTTGCCGATAACGACTAATTGTTGATCGAAACGATCAATTTCATCCATTAAATGCGTCGTCATGACAATCGTACACGTTTGTTGTAGCTGCTCAAGCATTTGTTGAATGTTGATTCGTGACGCAAGGTCGATTCCGACAGTCGGCTCGTCCAACAATAAAATATTCGGATCTGACAATAATCCGATTAATAAATTTCCTTTTCTTTGCGTCCCACCCGATAGCTTCTTCACTTTCATCCGCATCATATTATCTAGCTGAAAGGCATGAATATACGCATCGATGCGCTCCTTCGAAATCGGGGTGTCTATTAACCCTAAAAAAAATTGAATATTTTCTTCTAGCGTTAAATGTTCCCATAAAGCAATTTCTTGTGGCACGTAACTCATCGACTTCTGACGTTGCTTCATCGTCATTTGTACGCCATCAAATAAAATGTCGCCACCTGACGTTTTTTCAATGCCTGCAATCATTTTTAATAACGTCGTCTTCCCGATGCCATTCGCTCCGATTAACAAAGTAATGCCATTTGTCGGAATATCCCCGTTAATATTTTCGTATATCGTTTTTTACGATACATTTTCTTTACATTTTTCAACGTAATCATATAATTCCTCCTAGTTGCACCATCCAAATTGTTGCAGTTACAACGGCTGCCCACAAAAATCCAATAAATAGTTGATGACTAACCATCGGAATACGTCGCATCACTTGAATCAGCCCGAACTCATACACGACACCGACAATCAAAGTAGTTGCAATCGCCGCACCCGATAGCGGAATGTGAATGAAGTAAGCTACGGCAATTACACTTACGGTAAATAAAATTCCATAGCTAAACGTATACAATACATCGAGTGACCAACTATTCGCTCGTAACGTTTTTATTTTTTGCCAGACAACACCTTGAAATAAATGACGATTCCATATAATTTGAAACACGAATACTAGTAAGATTGTCGTCATAAGACTACCGATTAAAACAGATGTTGGCGACCCCGCACGGCTGCTTTGAACGACGAGTTGCTCTTTCGGTTTCGTGCGCTCATATTGCTGAATAATCGGTTCAATTGATTGCTCAGAAAACGCTTTTGCTAAGTGCTTTTGAATTAAATAAGGTACTTGTTGTTCAAATAAAAGAAAGCTCACTCCTTCTTTTGCAATCGTACCCGATACGTTTTCTTGTACGTACAAAGGGAGCGTTCTTTTCAATTTATTCGCTTGAATTTTCTCTCCGTAATCTTTCGGAATGACGAGCAAAGCGACAACTTGTTGGCTTTCCACGAGCTTCGTCGGGAAAGATTCTGTCTCGTCAATTTCTGTTACGCGATATTCCGACTGCTTTAGCGCACGAACGACTGCCTCTGCTTGCGTGCTATGAGATAAATCTTGAATACCGATTGGTAAAGCCACTTGTTTTTGCTTTTCGAGCACCCATTGAAAGAGAACTGCCAATACGATAACGCTTAAAATTGTATACACGTAACCCCATTTATTTTTAATGAACAGCAGCGACGCAAAACTTCTCATCTTCGTTTCCTCCTTTTCACTAGAACAACGCTTAGGATGACCGCACCTACACAGCCCAACGCGAGTAACCACGTTGTGTTCCCTACATAGTTGTAGCTCGCAAGGTTTACGAGTTGGCGGAAATGCTCAACGAGTGGGTTTTCGGAGAACGTTTGCCACGGCCAATAAACTGGCGGAACAATGCTTCCCGATAATAAAAGAACGAGTGACAATGCCAAACATTTTAACAATAAAGTGACTCGATCATGTGCGAATAAATCAATTAAAAAGAGGAAAGTAATTGATATGACAAGAATGCTGAGCGCACTGCTAATCAAATAAAAACTATTGTACAGTTCAAAAGGAGAGCGTAAAAGTTTCAAAAGGAGGAATAACATCCCCATACTCAAAGTGACCGTATACAATGCCGATAAGCCGTGGCGAAAACATGTCATTCTTAATTTCGCTTGTGGATACATTTGCAAACGCGTATGCATCGCCTTCGTTTCATTCATTTTAAAAATCGTTTGGAATGTTAATAAAATAATGAGAGAGGCGACGAGCCATAGCGTCACACTATAATAGACGACCGTATTCGCTGCACGTACTTCTTCTACTTGAAAAACGAGTTCTCGGTCTAATGCGTTCGAAAATAAATCGAGCATAAAACCGATAATTTCATCGTCGGTCGCATTCTTATGAAAATGTCCATACGTTAAAATCGCTTTTTCCGATACGATAACACGGTCGTAAATTGACGTCGAAATATTTTTAAGCAACCATCCTTTCAACGATTGTTCATCGTATAAAACGACCTTTAATGGTAAACTCCCCGTCTTATAAAATGCTGACGTCGTTCCTTCCGGAATAAACATATAGCCGTCAATCGTTTCATCTTTCACTGCCTTTTTTGCTTGTTCCTCCGTTAATGTATGGACTTCTACTCGGTCCATCACCTCTTTTTTCTGTTCGACTGCCTTCATCAACAATTGCGTTTCTGTCGTTTGATCTTCGTCCACGATGCCAATTTGTAAAGACGTGACGCTTTTTTGTTGGGAGACGAATAAAAAAAGTGTCATAACGGCAAAAATAGCTACTACTACATAAAGTAGTAAGTAGCTATTTCTGCGTAAGAAAGAGTGATAGGCCTTCCATAATTGTTTGTTCCTCACAACCGCCACTCTCCCCTAATTAATATGTGCCGAACATGTCTTGCAAGTTTAATTGATTAACAATCGTAAATACGTTCGTTAATAGATTTCCTTGAACTTCTTCTAATTCAGCATCTGATAATGCATTTAAATCTTTTGCATTTTTCGTATCAAAATCAAGTTTAGCTTTTAACGTCGTATCCATATTGTAATGTACGACGATGTTATCGTCACCCATTGGGATCGTAATGTCGGCATTTGATTTTTGTTTGTTATTTTTCTTATCTGTATCCATCGTATAATCTGCCGTAACTGTAAATGGTTCAGTAGCTTCTTCGTCTTTCACTGCTACATCAATCGTCCCTTTACGTTCTGAGTCTTTTAATGTCGCTTTATTTTTAACAGTCACTTCAAATGGTGAAATACCCTCTTCATCAGATGAGGTTGTTAACGTGTAATCATCTTTCGCATCGTCTGTGCCAGTTGATGTCCCTTTTACATTAATCGCAAATCCCGTTTCATCAACAAATGTTGCGTCCATTTTCACGCCGTTATCAAATTGTTGTGTCGTATTGATTTTAGCTAATTCTTTACCGTCTTGTTTGATCACGATGTCACGTTTTAAAACGTCTTTACCGTCGATATAATTCGTTACAACGACTTCATCAACATTTACATTGTCCACTTCTTTTTGTAAATCGTCTAATAAAGAATCATACGATTGTTCACCGTAAACAGCTGAAGATGAATCATACATTTCTTTCAATTGTTTATCGTTGCGTAATTCTTTAATAATATTCGTTCCGACACGTTGTACGTCCGCTTTTTTCATCGTCATTGTAACCGCAGTTAATTTTTGTTCTTTATCGAAAATTTTCGTTGTCGCATCTTTTTTCTCAAATTGATCATCTTCTAATGAATCAACGATCACTTTAATATAACGTTGTTGAATGTCATTTAAATCTTCTACCGTTACATTTGAATCCATTAATTTGTTTAAATTAAGTGCATTCAAGTCCATTTCTTTCGGAGCAGATTCGCCTACTAATTTTTCATAAGCTTGTTCCATCTCGTCATTTTTGACCATTAATGTATCGTTGAAAAGTGGTGCTTTTACGTACTGTGCTTTATCATCTGAGAACCAAATGAAAGGATCTGTTGAACCACCACCAATTGTTGGTGTGAATGATACTTCAGATTTATTCGCTTTTGGATCGTGTGCTTGTACGAATTCAACATTCGTTGAGTCTAATAAACTCGTCGGAATACCAAATTCATTTAAAATACTTTCTGGCACATCGGCAGCTAATTTAATCACATTGCTATATGCCTCTTTAGCTGTTTTTTCTTGGAATTCTGTTTCTTGTTCAAATCGGCTATTCGCGTAATCACTATAGTCCTCTAACGATTTTTTCTCACTTAGTAAGAAAAGATTTTTAGGTGTATTCGTAAAGTAATAATAAGCTCCACCACCAGCGGCAGCTAACACAGCTAATATCGCTACGATAATTCCTACTTTTTTCATAATTCCACTCCTATTCTTCCTAAATAACGGCTTCATTTTCACCATTCCCTAGTCATTTTACCAATAAACAAAAAAGGCAATCAATCCACCATTAGTCATGATAGATTAATTGCCTGCTAATTATTTCTAATTATATTTATTTAAGAGAAGCACCAATGAAATCACGGAACAACGGTTGTGGACGTTGTGGACGTGATACGAATTCTGGGTGGAATTGTGCAGCCACGAAGAAGTCTTTTTCTGGTAGTTCGATAATTTCAGCTAAGCGACCATCTGGAGAAAGACCTGAGAATACAAGACCTTTTGCTTCCATTGCTTCGCGGAATTCATTGTTGAATTCATAACGGTGACGATGACGTTCGTATACTAAGTCTTCGCCGTAAATTTCACGTGCGCGTGAACCTTCTTTTAGTTTACATGGATATAAACCTAAACGAAGTGTACCGCCAAGATCTTCTACGTCTTCTTGATCTGGTAAAAGGTCAATAATTGGGAATTGTGTTTCAGCAAGTTCAGTTGAGTGCGCGCCTTCTAAACCTAGAACATTACGGGCAAATTCAACTGCCGCCATTTGCATACCCAAGCAAATACCTAAGAACGGTTTATTGTTTTCACGTGCGAATTTAATTGCTTCAATTTTACCTTCAACACCACGATCACCGAAGCCACCCGGCACTAAAATACCGTCAGCCTCTTGTAGTAATTGTGTCACATTTTCAGCATTCACATCTTCAGAATTAATCCAGTCGATTTGAATATCTGTATCATGTGCGTATCCAGCATGTTTTAAAGCTTCTGCAACGGAAATGTAGGCATCTTGTAGTTCAACATATTTCCCAACAAGCGCAATTTTCGTTGTTTTAGAAAGGTTTTTCACACGTTCTACTAATGCTTTCCATTCTGACATATCTGCGGCCGGTGCTTGAATGCCGAAGTGCGCAAGTACGATTGAATCTAAATCTTGTGCTTGAAGTGCTAATGGAATATCATATAGGCTTTCTGCATCGACACATTCGACAACTTCATGTGCTTCTACATCGCAAAATAACGCAATTTTTTCTTTCATACTTTGTGGAACTGGACGATCCGAACGTAACACTAACACATTTGGTTGGATACCTAAAGAACGTAACTCTTTTACTGAGTGTTGTGTTGGTTTTGTTTTCAATTCGCCTGAAGCTGCAATGTAAGGTACTAATGTACAGTGTAAATAAAGTACGTTATCACTACCTAAATCGCGTTTTAATTGACGAATTGCTTCTAAGAATGGAAGTGATTCAATATCGCCTACTGTACCGCCAATTTCCGTAATAACGATGTCTGCGCTTGTTTCGCGACCAGCACGTTGAATACGCTCTTTAATTTCATTTGTGATATGTGGAATAACTTGTACTGTCGCACCATTATAATCGCCACGACGTTCTTTTTTAAGAACAGATGAGTACACACGACCAGAAGTGACAGTTGAGTGTTTACCTAAATTGATGTCGATGAAACGTTCATAGTGTCCTAAATCTAAATCTGTTTCTGCTCCATCATCTGTTACGAACACTTCACCATGTTGGTACGGACTCATTGTCCCTGGGTCAAGGTTGATATATGGATCAAATTTTTGTGTAGTGACTTGTAAGCCACGATTTTTTAATAAACGACCGAGTGATGCAGCAGTAATTCCTTTACCTAGTGAAGATACAACGCCACCTGTTACGAAAATATATTTAGTCAATTTAGTTCCTCCTAATATGTTATTAAGTTATCCCAAAAGCTACTGTTATCAACAAATTTAACTTTTTGAAAAAACAAAAAAACGCCCCACCCGCAATAAAAATTGCAGGGGGAGCGTGAATTTACACGGTCATTCTCCTTTTTTAAGGAGCCCATATAGAAGGTTAAACGTTTTAAGTTTTAATGTCAAGAGTGGCAACTCAAAATATGAAAGACTATTTTAAATCGTCTTCCTCATCTTCATCGTCTTCTTCGTCTAATTCTAAATCGATATCGCCTTCTTCAACAACGTCAAGACCAGCTAACTCGTCTTCTTCTTCGTCGTCATCTAAATCAGCAGAATCATCGAAGTCATTTTCATCATCGTCTAATTCTAATTCTTCAGATTCGTCTTCATCGATTTCTAATTCTAGATCTTCGACTTCTTCGTGTTTGTGCGCTTTAACAGTCGGAGCAGTTTCTTCTTCAACTTGGTCAATTGCGTACCATTCACGTAGACCCCAACGATTTTCACCTAATACGATGAAACGTCCATCTATGTTCATATCTGTATAAAATTGAACGATTTCTGCTTTGATTTGGGCTTCAGTACGAGCGCCTAAATCTTTAATAACAGAGACGATTTCTTGGAAAGTAATCGGTTGTCCTTGTTCTACTAAAATACTATTTGCTAATTCGATTAATGATTCTTCAGCTAATTGGTCTTTTGATAATTCACGAAAATTCAATTCGTGCACGTCCTTTCTCTACTTAAACATAATAATTATTATATACATATTGTGCTACATTATGCCACATTCAATTACCTTTTTTAAACCGTCTTAAATTACGGAAAACGTAATAAAACAAATAGAACGCTAAAATTAAGATAGGTATAGCGCCCAATTGTTTATTATACAACATATACGTCCCGATGCAGCAAACGATTATAATTAAATAATGAATAATCTTCTCCATCTGTCAGGGAACTCCTCATAATATGCTTTTATTCGTACTATTATACAGAAAAATAGAGAAAAGCGTGAATCGTTCACTCATTTTTTTACATATTTCTTCGATATTTGCCCCCAACTTCATATAAAGCGTTCGTAATTTGGCCGAGTGATGCGTATCGAACCGTCTCCATCAATTGCTCAAAAATATTTCCACCACTGAGCGCAACACGTTGTAATTCTTTCAATTGTTGCTCGCCAACTTGTACGTGATCTCGTTTAAATTGTTCAACACTTTCAATTTGTTGCAGTTTTTCTTCTGTTGTCGCACGCGCCACTTCCATCGTGTCATATAACTCATCTGTCGCTTCATGTGGATTTAAATACGTATTCACCCCGATAATTGGCAGTTCTCCACTATGTTTCAAATGTTCATAGTACATCGATTCTTCTTGTATTTTTGAACGCTGATACTGCGTCTCCATCGCACCGAGTACGCCCCCACGGTCATTCATGCGTTCAAATTCTTCCAAAACTGCTTCCTCTACTAAATCCGTCAGTTGCTCTATAATATATGCACCTTGCAGCGGATTTTCATTTTTAGATAAACCGAGTTCTTTCGTAATAATTAATTGAATCGCCATCGCGCGACGAACGGATTGTTCTGTTGGCGTCGTAATCGCCTCATCAAAAGCATTCGTATGCAATGAATTACATTGATCTTGCAATGCCATTAGCGCTTGTAATGTCGTACGAATATCATTGAAATCAATTTCTTGCGCATGCAAGCTACGTCCAGACGTCTGAATGTGATATTTCAACTTTTGACTGCGCTCATTCGCACCGTATTTTTCACGCATAACGATTGCCCAAATGCGACGTGCAACACGCCCAATGACCGCATATTCTGCATCGAGTCCATTCGAGAAGAAGAACGATAAATTCGGTGCGAAATCATCAATTTTCATTCCACGACTTAAATAATATTCAACGAACGTAAAACCATTTGATAATGTGAAGGCGAGTTGTGAAATCGGGTTAGCACCTGCTTCTGCAATATGGTATCCCGAAATCGACACCGAATAATAATTTCGCACTTCATTATCAATGAAATATTGTTGAATATCCCCCATCATACGTAGCGCAAATTCCGTTGAAAAAATGCACGTATTTTGCCCTTGGTCTTCTTTCAAAATATCTGCTTGAACCGTTCCGCGTACGACGCGAAGCGTTTGCGCACGAATTGCTACCTTTTCCTCGTCTGTTAACGCACGTCCGAGTTTCTCGGTTTCTTGTTCGTATTGTTGATCGATTGCTGTATTTAAAAACATCGCTAAAATAATCGGTGCGGGTCCGTTAATCGTCATCGACACAGACGTAGAAGCGTCACATAAATCAAAGCCTTCATACAATTTTTTCATTTGTTCTAGCGTACAAACACTTACACCTGACTCGCCTACTTTACCGTAAATATCCGGACGCGTTGTCGGGTCTTCACCGTACAACGTAACCGAGTCAAAAGCTGTCGATAAGCGCTTCGCACGATCGTCTTTAGATAAGTAATGGAAGCGTCGATTCGTTCTTTCTGGTGTACCTTCTCCCGCAAACTGACGTTTCGGATCCTCTTCCTGTCTCTTGAACGGGAAAACCCCTGCTGTGAACGGGAAAGACCCTGGTACATTTTCACGATAAACGAATTGTAAAATCTCTCCGTAATCTTTCATTTGAGGCAAAGCAATTTTAGGTATTTTCGTTCCAGATAACGTCGTCGTTGTCAGCAATGTTCGAATTTCTTTTTCCCGAACGACGGATATGAATTCATCTCCCGCATACGAAGCTTTAAGCGTTTCCCAGTTTTCTAAAATCCGCGTTGATTCACGCGTTAGCTCTTCGTAAAGCGCTTTCATTTTTTCCCGTAAAATTGTTTGAACAGCCTCGTCTTCTAGTTGTTCAATAGCTCCTTCAAGTTGATATATTTTCCGTGCAATGTCTACTTGTGCAGCTGTCGATTGTTTATATTTACGTACCGTATCAACAATTTCTCGTAAATAAAATCGACGATCATTCGGGATGACAACTGTATTTTGCTGTACTTTTAATAATTCTAAATGTGCATCATCGAGATGACGATCGAATCCTTTTTGTTGCAAAGCACTTAACAACGATTCAAACAGACGATTCGTCCCTGCATCGTTAAATTGACTCGCAATCGTACCGTATACAGGTAATTGGTCTAGCGGTGTTGAAAAGAGTTCATGGTTTCGTTGATATTGTTTACGCACGTGATGCAAAGCATCCTCGGAACCTTTACGCTCAAATTTATTAATGACGACAAAATCCGCATAATCAATCATGTCGATTTTTTCAAGTTGTGTCGGCGCACCAAATTCACTCGTCATCACATACATTGAAATATCGGCAATTTTTGCGATAGCTGCATCGCCTTGTCCGATACCACTCGTCTCTACGATAATCAAATCAAAATCAGCCACTTTCACGACGTCCAACACTTCATTCAAATTCGCGGTCACTTCTGAATGAGAAGCTCTCGTTGCGAGAGAACGCATAAAAATACGCTCATCAAAAATCGCATTCATCCGAATACGGTCTCCTAATAATGCCCCGCCGGTTTTTTGCTTCGTCGGATCAATCGATAAAATGGCGATGCGCATTTGATTGTCTGTCATTAAAAATCGGCGAATTAATTCATCCGTCAAAGAACTTTTCCCTGCTCCACCCGTTCCTGTAATTCCTAATACAGGCGTATGTTTAGAACGTTGTCGCAGCGCTTCAACCAACTCAGTCGTTACGTGATTTTCGACGAGCGTAATCGCCTTCGCAATCACTTCTGGATGCGCAGTCGTCACATCGTCCATCGAAAATTCTTTTTCCGATACGACGGTTTCAAAGTCGCATTGTTCTAGCATCAAATTAATCATACCTTGCAATCCGAGTGTGCGACCGTCTTCCGGAGAAAATAAATGAGCGATGCCATACGCATGTAATTCCTTACGTTCCGCCGGCAAAATAACACCCCCGCCGCCGCCAAATATTTTAATGTGCCCCGCATTTTTTTCTTGTAATAAATCATACATATATTTAAAGAAGTCCACATGTCCACCTTGATAAGACGAAACCGCAATGCCTTGCACATCTTCTTGAATAGCTGCATCTACAATTTCTTCAACTGCTCGATTATGTCCGAGGTGAATGACTTCTGCACCACTTGATTGTAAAATACGACGCATAATGTTAATCGTCGCATCATGTCCATCGAATAAACTAGAAGCTGTCACGAATCGAACAGGATTTTTCAATTGATATACCGCTGTTTCCATCTGTATTTCCCCCTATATAAAAAGAGCGGTGACAATATTGTCATCGCTCTCCATTAGTTTAAACAAGTTGCAACGCTTACGCTTTTTGGAATGAGCGAATATTATTCTCTAAACCACGAGCAATAACCATACGTTGAATTTCTTGTGTACCTTCATAAATTTGAGTAATTTTCGCATCACGCATGAAGCGTTCTACTGGATATTCTTTCGTATACCCGTAACCACCGAATACTTGTACTGCATCCGTCGTTACTTTCATCGCTGTATCACCAGCCATTAATTTAGCCATCGCAGAAGCTTGACCGTACGGAAGTCCTTCCGATTCTAACCACGCTGCTTGATACGTTAAAAGACGAGAAGCTTCTGTTGAAGTGGCCATGTCTGCTAATTTAAAGCCAATTCCTTGGTTCGCTGAAATTGGTTTACCAAATTGAACACGTTGTGCTGCATATTCAACAGCTGCATCGACTGCACCTTGTGCGATACCGACTGCTTGTGCAGCAATACCGTTACGTCCACCGTCCAATGTTTTCATTGCGATTTTAAATCCTTCGCCTTCAGCACCTAAAACATTTTCTTTCGGTACGCGGCAATTATCGAAAATAATTTCCGTCGTCGCAGATGAACGAATACCCATCTTATGCTCTTCTTTACCTACGCCAAATCCTTCAAAACCTGATTCAACGATAAATGCTGTTGAGCTACGACGATCTTTCGGATCTAATAAAGCGAATACGACATAAATGTCTGCAACGCCACCGTTTGTAATGAAAATTTTCGAACCGTTTAAAATGTAGTCGTCTCCGTCGCGTGTCGCAACTGTTTTCATACCACCTGCATCACTACCAGAACTTGATTCTGTTAAGCAATAAGCACCGATTTTTTTACCTTCTGCGAGTGGGCGCAGATATTGTTGCTTTTGCTCTTCAGAACCAAATTTGTAAATAGGCCAACCTGCTAATGATGTGTGGGCTGATAACGTAACTGAAGTCGATGCACAAACACGTGCTAATTCTTCAATTGCGATACAGTATGCAAGGAAGTCCATTCCTGCACCACCGTATTCTTCAGGCCATGGAATGCCTGTCAAACCTAGCTCAGCCATCTTATCAAAAATCTCGCGATCAAAACGCGCTTCTTCATCGCGTACTGCTGCTGTTGGAGCGACTTCGTTTTCGGCGAAATCACGGACCATTTTTCGTAACATTTCGTGTTCATCTGATAATTTAAATTGCATGTTGTTTTCCCCCTATATCTGTATATCTGTTTTTTTGCAGCGTGCCCGTACTTTATTATTCAATTCAAGCGCGAACACTGAATTTTAAACTTCAATCATAATGGCATCTCCTTGACCGCCGCCTGAACAAATAGCCGCAATACCGATTCCGCCACCTTGCCTTTTCAATTGATGCGCGAGCGTTAAAATGATGCGGGTGCCGCTCGCCCCAATTGGATGTCCGAGTGCAACTGCTCCACCGTTGACATTCATTTTTTCTGTATTTAGTTTCGCAAAATCTTTCGCGATTAATGCGACGACTGCGAACGCTTCATTAATTTCAAATAAATCGATATCTTCTAATGATTTATTCGTTTTCTTCAACAATTTTTGAATCGCGATTCCCGGTGTTTCGGGGAATCTACTCGCTTCTACCGCAACTGTCGTATGCCCAATAATCGTCGCAAGCGGCTCTATTTGACGTCGCTCTGCTTCTTCGTCCGACATTAAGACGAGTGCTGCTGCACCGTCATTAATACCGGGCGCATTCCCAGCTGTAACTGTCCCATCATCGTTAAAAGCTGGCTTTAATCGTTGGAGCACTTCTACAGTCGTTCCGTTGCGTGGCGCTTCATCTTGTACGAGCGTCGTCACATTCCCTTTGCGATCTTGTTTTTCGATTGAAATGAGTTCGTCCGTAAAGCGACGATTTTCAATCGCATCGACCGCCAATTGTTGACTTCGTGTCGCCCATAAATCTTGATCCAGACGCGTAATAGAAAAACTTCTCGCTGAAGCGTCTCCATATGCCCCCATATGAATATGTTCTGGATGGAAGGCACATGTTAGACCGTCTGTTAATACGTCGTCTAAAAGAACCGCATTGCCCATTCTCGAACCGAAACGATTCGTCGGTGCTAAATATGGCGCATTTGACATCGACTCCATACCACCCGCTACGATTACATTCGCATCGCCGCTTCGGATAATTTGATCTGCTAACGTGACGCTTCGCATGCCAGAAGCACATACTTTATTAATTGTCTCCGTCGGTACGTTCATCGGAATGCCCGCTTTATGCGCTGCTTGTCGAGAAGGAATTTGTCCCTGTCCCGCTTGTAAAACAGACCCCATAATGACTTCTTCAATTTCCTGTGGTGCAATACGAGCTGCTTCAAGAGCACCTTGAATCGCAAAACCACCTAAATCACTCGCGGTAAAACTTGATAACATGCCGCCAAATTTCCCAAAAGGCGTTCGCTTCCCTGCTACAATTACTGTTTTCAACGTCTGCAACCCCTTTTGACTTTCATCAATTAGTTTTGTGCTGTTACTTCTTCTGTTTCTGTTACCTCTTCTTCAATGACAACCGGCTCATCACCAAAAATTGAGCGCTCTAGTAATTCTGCTACGTCATACGTACCAACTGAATCTTCTACTTCCTTCGCTTTCGTACCGTCTGATAACATCGTTAAGCAGTACGGACATCCTGCCGAAATAACGGTCGGATTCGTCGCAAGCGCTTGTTCTGTACGCGCTACGTTAATACGGTTGCCGACATGTTCTTCCATCCACATTAAACCGCCACCTGCGCCACAGCACATCGCTTCTTCGCGATTACGTTCCATTTCAACGAGTTCCACACCTGGAATCGATTTTAAAATTTCACGTGGTGCATCGTACACATCGTTGTAGCGACCTAAGTAACAAGAATCGTGGAATACGATTTTCTCTTGTACCGCATGTGTCGGTTTCAACTTGCCGTCTCTTACTAATTCGTATAAGAATTCTGTATGATGGTAAACTTCCCCACTCCAACCGAAATCTGAGTATTCATTTTTGAAAATATTAAATGCGTGTGGATCAATCGTAATAATTTTCTTCACTTCTGCTTTATCGAACTCTTTAATGTTCGCTTCCGCAAGTTCTTGGAATAAGAATTCATTACCGAGACGACGTGGCGTATCACCCGAGTTTTTCTCTTTGTTGCCTAGAATCGCAAATTTCACACCTGCTTCATTTAATAAATGAGCAAATGATAGAGCGATTTTTTGTGAACGATTATCGAATGAACCCATTGAGCCAACCCATAATAAGTATTCAAATTCTTCGCCTGCTTTTTGTGCTTCTTTCACCGTTGGAATGTGAAGTTCTGGACGTGCATCACGCCAGTTTTCTTTTTCTTTACGGTTAATCCCCCAAGGATTGCCTTGACGTTCAATGTTATTCATCGCACGTTGTGCATCCGAATTCACTTTTCCTTCTGTCATCGTTAAATAACGACGAAGGTCGATAATTTTTTCAACGTGTTCGTTCATTACTGGACATTGGTCTTCACAGTTACGACAAGTCGTACAAGCCCAAATCTCTTCCTCCGTAATAACGTCCCCGATTAATGACGGGCTATAAATATCGTCAATTACTGCACCTTCTGCTCCAGCAGCAAATGCTAATTGGTTTCCTTTAGATTTGTTGAATAAGAATCCTGGAACCCATGGTTGTTGCTGTGTTTGTACAGCACCTGTAAATGTTAAATGGTCACGTAATTTTACCATTAAGTCCATCGGTGACAGCATTTTCCCTGTCCCTGTTGCTGGACACATATTCGTACAACGACCACATTCTACACAAGCGTATAAGTCGAGTAGCTGTAGATCCGTAAAGTCGGTAATTTTCCCGACGCCGAATGTCGCTTCTTCCTCTTCCGCTCCTTCTTCTTCGCTTTCTTCTTCGAAAGCTGTGAAGTCGATTGGTTTTAATTTCCCGACAGGCGTTACACGGTTAAAGTAAACGTTTAACGGTCCTGCGATTAAATGCGCGTGTTTCGATTGTGGAATGTACACTAAGAACGTTAATAATACGATTAAGTGAATCCACCACATAATGTAGAACAGTGTAATAGCTGCTGCTTCGGGTAAAAAACTGAATATTACAGCAATTCCGGACGCAATTGGTTCTGACCATGTCGCCTCATGACCGTGCCAAATCATGCCCATACCGTTGCCGACTAATACAGAAATCATTAATGACCCGATAAAAATTAGTACGAGACCATTTTTGATACCGCGTTTTAGACGGACAAGTTTTTCAATATAACGTCGGTAGAATGCCCCGATTACTGATACTAAAATGACTAATGTGACGATTTCTTGGAAAAATGTGAAGAATGGATAAAATGATCCAAATGGTAAATGTGACCCTGGTTTTAACCCTTTCCAAATAAAATCAATTGCCCCGAATTGAACTAAAAGGAATCCGTAGAACATCATGACATGAAGAATACCACTTTTTTTGTCTTTCATTAGTTTCTTCTGACCGAAAACCATTACCCAAATTTTGTTTAGGCGTGCTTTCACATCTTTATCAAACTCTTCTTTTTTCCCCATTTTTACAAACTCATAGCGCGTTTTTACTAAATAGCCGAATAAGTATAAACCGTACCCCACGACGACGATCGCTAAGATCCAGTTTGCGATTAATAATGGATTCATGCCCTTCCCCCCTCAAAGACTGCATTTTCCTATTTGTATAGTATTTGGTTACTTTTGGAATTAACCATATTTTACGTTATGAATAATCATTCAGTCAATATTTTTCCGCAATATGTTTTATTTTTTCGTAAAAATGCACATTTTTCTTTAAAAGTAATTCACAAAAAAAGATATAAGAATCACTTTTAAAGAAGCGTTCTTATATCTTTTGTATGTTTTTTATTCAATTTCGCGACGAAAGTCTGAGCATCTCCTTCTTCCTTTCGTCTTCGTTTTTGTTATGATTTTTTCTTCGACGTCGTAAACACATTTGCGCTACGAACATACTCATTATTATTAATATTTAAGCGTGCATTCACGACGAGTGATGCCGCGAATAAGTAATCTGATAAACGGTTTAAATAACGTTGTACGACTGGTGAAACGTCTCCTTCTTGCGCTTGCTTCATCAACGTAACCGTTTGGCGTTCAGCACGACGCGCGACCGTTCTCGCAATGTGTAATGTTGCTGCTGCAGGAGAACCACCTGGTAATACGAATTTTTGAAGTTCTGGTGCTTCAGTCATTAAAACATCGATACGCTCTTCCATTTCAGCAATCGGCTCATCCGCTAATTTGTAATGACGTTCTTTCATTACATTTGCTAAATCGCCACCACCATCGAATAATTCATTTTGAATTTTTTCAAGGTCCGCACAAATATCACCGAATGTCGCTTCCTCTAATTCCGTCAACGCTTTACCGATGATTGCATTCAATTCATCAATCGTTCCGTATGCTTCTACACGTGCATCATCTTTATCCACACGTCCTCCGATAATGCTCGTTTGCCCTTTGTCCCCTGTTTTCGTATAAATGTTCATTGCCATCCATCTCCTTTTTTGATCGTTTCAGCGATGCCATACCATACGCGCGTAATCGTCGCTGCTTCTTTAAATAATACTTGATACAGTCTTCCACACGTATCCCTTAATTGCCGTTCTAAAGGGTCTACGGGTACGATGCCTCTACTAATATCCGTCACAATCAAAATTAGTTGTGCGCATTGCTTATCAAGCACCATTAACTGTTCAGCTATTTCTAATGCTACTTGTTGCTCTTCCCGTTGTAAATTTTTCGCAACTATTTTTTCGAGATTCGTGATGACGACATTACCTGTTTGAGGAGCAGTAGGAAGCTCTCCGTCAAACCACGTACTTTTTATACGTTGTTTCACGTATGTTTTTTTGCCGTTAAAAGCTCCACCGATAACGATGTGCATCGCTGTCCCTCCTTAAACTGTTGCCAACTGTCCCACGTTAATACGTATCGTTCGTTATGCCCGATTGTATAAGCCCAAAAATCTTGCTTCTTCGGTGCATAATTAACGAGAATAGCACGGATCGTTCCGCCGTGTAATACACCAAATAGCTTGTCATACTTCGGCAATTGTTGAATACCTTTTTCTACGCGTTTAAATAATGCGTGAAGTGTTTCTCCGTTCGGTGGTGACACGTTATACGGATCATCAATCCATGCTCTGTAACGAGGATTGTCTTTTAACTGCTCATACGTCTGCATTTCAAAATCACCAAAATGACTTTCTCTAAAGTCACTAAATCGTTGCACGTTGGCATTCGGAAAATAGTGCTTTGCGGTAATCACCGTTCGTTGTAAATCACTGCAAAAAGCATACGTTGCTTTCGCATCGACGACCGGAAGATTTTCCGTCAGCAACACATCATCTGTCCAACCGACGTAGCGCTTTTCATCATTGCCTACCGTCTTCCCGTGGCGCATTAACTCAAGCACAAAAGGATGATCCATACGACTGCCTCCATTCCTTCAATCCAAGCTCCATATAAATCACCTGATGCTCCACCGAAATTTTTCAGCGTCCATTTTTTATAAATGAGCACGAAAAGCATGACGATACACGTCACCGCAAGTGCATGCCAATTGTTCGTCACATACATCACGACCGCTGTCCCGATAAGTAGTGACAAAATCGTCATCACTTTATAACGTAGCAGCAAAATATGTGTACGGAAAAAATAGCCGAGTCCTTTTTCTTTCGATGGCGGCGTTGCAACAATATAAAAACCGAGTGCTGCGCGCACGACGAATGGCACGAATAGGAGCATCGCATACTCTATTTTTTGTTGCGAAACGAGTTCGACCATAACTACTATTTTCGATAATACTAAAAAAAGTAATGCCATCGCACCAAAAGCGCCGACACGTGGGTCATCTAAAATTTCTTGTCTTTTTTTCAAATCACGATATGAAAAATACGCATCGCCCATATCGACAAAACCGTCTAAATGAAGCCCACCGGTCATTATAATAAACGCCATAACGAGAATAAATCCGGTGAGTAGTGGTGATGCACTCGTTTGTTGTAAGCCGTAATAAAGAAGTGCAGCAACCACTCCGAACAATGCGCCGAGCCACGGTAAAAATTGAAACATATGCGTCACTGTTTTTTTCGTTAAATCAAACTGCTTAGGAATCGGTACGATCGTGAAAAATTGAAAAGCGAGTCCAATCCCGGTCCATATATTTTTCAAAAATTGTTGCTCCTTTCCAAAACGTCGTTGCTTTATACGTCATCTCAATCGCCACGTCTGCTCGTTTTACCATTTCACAATGGATTCTCCCCAAATTCTTCATGTATACGTATGTTTCCTCGTTGTTCGGAATGCCTGCATCGAGTACTTCATTCGAAACGACGATGAGTGTATGTCCGGCATCGTGCAACATTTGTAGTTCTATAAACATTTGGTTAATACGGTTTTGTAGTAAGTCCTCATTTTGCCACGCAGGCATACCGTCTGTAGAGACTTCATAACATTCATTGCCGAGCCATGTCGTCACACAATCCCATAAAATAACGCTCCGCTCCGGAATGTGTTCACGTAATAAATAAAAATCGGTCGGTCGCTCAATCGTCAACCAACCTTCTCCTTCACGCAAACGTTTATGGTGTGCAATGCGACGCGTCATCTCTTCATCGAATGCGACACCTGTCGCAACGTATACGAGCGACTCATATTGTTTTTTTAAAGCTTTTGCACACCGTTCAGCAAATTGACTTTTCCCACTTCGTACACCGCCTGTTATGAAGATCCATGGATTGTTTGCCATGCGATCATCTCCGTTTCTAAACGTGCCATTTGCGGCGCTGCTTTCATACCAATTCGAAACCATTTCCCATCTAATCCACGAAAATTTTTCGTATGACGTAGCACGATACCTTTTCTCAGCATATGTTCAAAAAAAGCATCGCTCTGCTCAGGTCGAGGCAACTGAAATGTAATAAAATTCGTTTCACTTTTCGTATAACGATAGCCCATTTTATGTAGTTTTCTGAATATTGTTTCACGTGAAACCCGCGCCACTTCAATAGATTGTGCTCGGTACGCCCGTTGTCGTAATAACTTCGTACCGAGTGCGATGGCGATGCCATTAATATGCCAATGCGATGCAAATTTTTCTAATTGCTGAATACGACTTTCGTGGGCAATCGCATAACCTAAACGAATGCCTGGGATTTTGTACATTTTCGTCATCGAACGTACAACAATCACGAATGGATTTTGAATCGCCTCGTCTACGAATGAATGCTCTTCTCCGATCCAATCGATAAAAGCTTCATCTAGAATTAATAACGTTTCGTATGCCGTAGCCCATTTCACGAGTTGTGTCAGCTGTTCTTTAGACGGTAAAACACCCGTCGGATTGTTCGGCGTACAAATATAACAAGCATCCATGTTCGGAAGCTGTTCTCGAATAGCTGTCATCGGCAATTCATAATCGACTACGTTCGTCACGTTTACGTGATGAATCGTCGCATTTTGAGCACGTAACGTCGCTTCGTATTCTGAAAAGGTCGGTTGTATTAATAACACGTTCTTGTCGCGTAAAATCGATGCTAAAAAAGTGAAAATTTCTGCCGCCCCATTGCCGAGTAATACGTTTTCTTTTGGCATCTTATGAAACGCTGCGACTTCGCTTAAAAAAGGCTCACCTTTCGGATGCGGATAAACGCTAATCGCTTGCTCTAATTCCTCTTGCGTTAACGTAACAGGCATAGGCAATGGATTCACATTTTCACTAAAATCAATTGTATCTTTTGGCATTACTAAACCGAGTTGTGCATAAAGTTGTGCAGGGTTTGCGCCGTGACTAGGTAACAATGAACATCCCTCCTATGAGTAAACCGATTATTAAAAACAATGTCGATGCACGGTACATTTGATGTACTGTCGCATGAATATGGCTCGCTTGTAACGTATGAAGCGGCTCACCCATCTCTTTACGATGAGAAATAATTCCGCCGTAAGCGTTCAACCCACCGAGTTGAATACCGAGCTGGTAAGCAGTCGCCGCTTCCAAATAACCACTATTCGGACTCGGATGCTTTTTCGCATCGATACGCCATTTTTGAAAACGTTCTTTCCAGGAAAGACCGCTCACATTTTTCGTTCCGATTAAAATTAAAAAACCCGTTACGCGGCTCGGCACGACATTCGCAGCGTCATCCATCTTCGCTGCGACGTAGCCAAACTCACCGTACGTCGTATTTTTATACGCAATCATCGAATCCAACGTATTGATTGCTTTGTACACCCAAGCGCCTGTCGCTCCGAATAAAAAGGCATAGAAAAGCGGTGCTGTAATGCCGTCACTCGTATTTTCTGAAACGGTTTCGACGACACCTCTCGTAATATTCGCCTCATCTAGCATTTCCGTATCTCGTCCGACAATCCAACTTAGTTTTTGGCGTGCGGTCGAAAAGTCGCCTTCAACTAACGGTCGCTCAACATCGTACGCAGCTTGCGCTAAACTTTTTTGAGCGAGTGCCATACTAATTAAAATGGCTTCTACGATACAACCGACAACCGGATGAATACGGTAGCTCACGAAAACGATGAAAAGTGTTACGACGAACGTCAGAAATACCGTGCTGATTGCGACGAATGCCCCTTTCATTTTACGGTGATGTCCTTTGTTCCAAACCGTCGTACAACGCTTAATATAACTACCAATCCAAATGACAGGATGCTTCAATACTTTCGGTTCTCCGTAAAAACGGTCGATTATAAATCCAGCTAAACAAGCGATTAAATGGAGCATCATGAGCGCTTCCAACCGTTCGCTCGTTTATAATCGTCGAGTGCGACGAGCATCGTTTCATAAACACCTCGTCCAATTAATTTACCGAGTGCTGTAATCGTTCCTGCGTATTCGTAGCTTTTCCCACTTTGTGTCGCACCGACTAACACACTATCGGTCGACGTACCCGTTGCAAGCGTATGCGTTACGCGATCGTAAATTTCTTCATCTTGCATGGCTTTCACCTTCGACTCAATTGTCGTCATTAGCGCTTGCATCATCGATTCGTCGGTTACGTGCCCATTAATAAGCACCCAAATATTAATCGTACCGACCGTTTGTCTTTCAGGATGCAAATGCCCTCTCGCCGCATCAACCGCATTGCCAACTCCAGCCGTAATCATCACGAAAATGTCATCATCATCGTTTTTAAAATGACGAATAATCGCATGTTTCACATCAACTGCAGTCATCATCGCAACCGTTTGTTCGACAGGTAGCTGTTCGTTCCGAATGAATGATTTCATCTCCTCATGTGCATCTTCACACATGTAATTCGCATCGACCGTGCGATTTAAAAAGTGCGTAAACCAACCGAAACCAGGGTTATGAAGCGCCGCAGATAACGTCCGAAGCGGTGTCTGCGTTTGTAAATGAACGTACTGTTCTGTAATCGTAAATTGTTCTTCTTGAATGCGGTATGGTGCTTGCTGAACTTCAGGTAATAATACGACTTGTGGCGTCGGCAATTCGGGATGCGCAAATTTAGATACCGACGTGTTATACACTTCTGCAACTGCTTCAGCCGTCAGCACTTCAGAAGGCTTTCCGAAAGAGCGAATGCGCCCTTTTTCAAGTAGTAGTAACTCATCACAGTACAGTGCAGCTAAATTCATATCATGAAAAATAGATACGACTGTCAACTGCTGTTCTACCACTTCTTTTTTTAAGACGTCCATAATTTGCCGTTGATGTTCTAAATCTAAATGATTCGTCGGCTCATCTAATAATAAGAGCTCCGCCTTTTGCGCTAACGCTTGCGCGATGAACGTTCGTTGTTGCTCTCCACCAGATAAATCTTCTAAATCATGCGTTCGATACGCATACACCCCTGTTTGTTGCATCGCACGTTCTGTCGCAAGCCGGTCTTCTTCCGACCAATGTGAAAACAATCCACTCTGATGTGGATAACGTCCAAGTGCGACAGTTTCTTCTACTGTATGGGCAAAGGAATGTGCATGTAATTGCGGAAGCACTGCCATTTTTTGTGCCAACTGCTTTTGCTTAAAACTTTGGCGTAACTGTCCGTCAATCCAAATGTTGCCTGATTGAAGTGGCAGCGTACCGCTAATCATTTTTAATAGCGTCGATTTCCCACTACCATTCGGACCTAAAATACCGAGCATATGCCCTTTTTTCACTTCAAAATCAACGTTCTGAACGACAGGCCTTTGCCCGTAACCCCCTACAACTGCTTCCACTCGTAGCATATTTACCGTACCTTCCTTCTTTGTTTAAAGAAAATAAATGCAAATACAGGCGCGCCTATAAATGACGTAATGACACCAATCGGCAATTCTGTTGGTGCAATAATCGTACGTGCAATTAAGTCACAGAAAATGAGCAATGTCGCACCATTTATAAACGACAACGGTAACACGTGACGATGATCGGAGCCGAATAAAAGTCGCGTCATATGTGGTACGACTAAACCAACGAAGCCGATCGTTCCAGATACAGCTACCGCAGAGCCTGTTAAAATAGATCCTCCAATTAAAATCATCCACTTACTTCTCTTCACATTCACCCCTAAATAATGCGCACGTTCTTCCCCGAAAAGTAATGCATTCAATTCTTTTCTGTTGAGCCATAAAAGCAATGCGCCGATGAATAAAAATGGCCAAATCATTCGTACGTAAACCCAGCCACGCATCGAAACGCTACCCATTAACCAATTCAAAATTTGGCGTAGTTCTTCTCCCGTTAGTGCAATCATTAGCGAAATGACGGCACTTAAAAAGGAACTCATAATAATCCCCGTTAAAATGAGCGTCTCCATTTTCATCGAACGGTCTACGAGTTTAGCGAAACTTAAAACGATTACCATCGCCATTAACGCACCGAGCATACTGAAAACAGGTAGCGTAAGTAGCCCGAATGCGGACGTTGAAATACCGAAAAATAGCGTGATGACAGCACCGACCGATGCCCCCGAAGAAATACCGAGCGTATACGGGTCTGCTAACGGATTTTTTAATAACCCTTGAAACGCAGCGCCTGCCATTGCGAGTGCCGCACCGACAAGTCCGGCTAAAATAACGCGTGGCATGCGAATTTTCCATAAAATATTAAGCGATGCCTCATCCGCTGTAGATGGATGCCACAAAATAGAAAATGGAATTTTTACAGATCCAATACTCACTGCGAACCACGTCACAACGAAAAGTAATGCGATGGATATGCTATAACCCATTACGTGCTTTTTCATTTATTTGAACGCCTCTGGGTAAACAGCTTTCGCAATTTCTTCTAAACCGTCAGCTAAACGTGGACCGGTACGACTTGTCGTATCTTCATCTACTTGTACGACACGATTATTTTTCACCGCTTCAATCGAGTCGAAACCATCTCGTTTTTTAATTTTCTCGATAATATTCGGCACGTAGTCATACGTTGCGATGATGACGTCTGGATTATTTTTCACGATTGATTCTGCATCTATTTTGAACCAGCCTTCACCGCCATCTTGTGCGATATTTTTCGCATCAATCAAATCAACCATTTCTTGCATGTACGTTCCTTTTCCAGCCGTATAAATGTCTGGTGCGTCAGATGCTTCTACGAATACCGAGCGCGTTTCGATATTTGCCTTTTTAATTTTCTCTTGCACGGTCGCAATTTTTTCTTTCATATTTGTTACGATTTCTTTCGCTTCTTTTTCTTTATTCGTCACTTTACCGATTAACGTAATATTGTCGTACGTTTCTTTAAATGAATTAGCAGTCGGCACGACAAACACAGTAATGTTTGCGTCTCGTAATTGTTGAAGTCCCGCTTCAATCGTTCCGAGTGAAGAAGCATCTGCTAAGACGAAATCAGGATTCAATGAAATGATTTTTTCGATATTCGGATTTATATCCCCAACTTGCTCTTTATCCGACACTTCTTCCGGATAATTATCATTCGATGTGACACCTTCTATTCGATCGGCTAACCCTAATGCAAAAAGCGTTTCCGTAATGTTCGGTGATAGCGTAATGATTTTAGCAGGTTGCTGTTGTATCTTTACTTCCTTATTCGTTGCATCTTTGACTGTTAGTGGATACGTTGCTTGCTGCGCCGTTTGTGTTGCATTATTATCTTTCACAGAATCGGTCGTACCACACCCTGTTAGTAGTAAAGCTGACAGCGTTAGCGTCGTTCCAATTAAAGACCATTTTTTCATATTTATTTCCCCTTTCAACTTGTTGCCGTTCCGTTGTCATTCGGCAAATTCTACATAAAAAAGAGGCACTCATGTATACAAGTGCCCCCCTAAAAAAGTTGACTATCCTCGTAGCACGTTTCTATCAATGTCAGGCAATCTGGCTTCGGAAGAATCCGTTACAGTGGCGGGACCGCATGAGAATTGCACTCATTTCCCCTGAACATGTAGCTATGTAATTGTTGTTTATTATACCGAACTTTTCACTATTCGGAAACCGAATTCGGAATAGTGCGTCATTTATACCTACTAACGAGAAAATTGTACTTTATATAGCATTTCAAAAATGTCGCGAACAATTTTTCCCAACTAAGCTCACTGCTGGGGTCTTCTGCTCATGCTTTTCCCCTAGGAGTCGCCGCCAAATTTTATTGAACCATCTTTTTCCGATATTGTACTGGAGAAAGATGGTTTAACTTTGCCAAAATTCAAGTATTATTATAATGACGCTTTTCACAAACTCCACTTCGAGCACCTCTTATCTATTTCTATCAAAATTTCTTATGTTTAAAAATTATAAAATGAATCGATTCATATGACCGTTAGATTTAGAAGTGAAATGACAAAAAATAATCGCGCCTTCCATATCCAGCCTCTCGTCGAAAATATTTCGAAAACTAATTTAAGTTTCATACAATTCTCCATCCGAGGAAAATCGAAAGTGAAAAACGAAATAGTCCTCGTTCTCATAGCAACAAACTTAAGAAAATACGTAATACGGTAATGGTCATCCCGAATTTACGCATAAAAATAAAGAAGGAGATGTCAAATTCGACATCTCCTTCTTTATTAAAAGCTGGAATTTTTACTTATGTCCCAACCTCTTTTTATTTGAAATTCAATTACATTTTTTCTGGAGCTGCTACGCCAACAAGTTTAAGCGCATTTTTAATCGTTTGAGCAACTGCAGTAATCATTGCAAGACGTGCTGCTGAACGTTCTTTATTGTCCGCATCTAATACTTTTTCAGCGTTATAGAAGCTATGGAAAGTAGCTGCTAATTCTTGAACGTAGTTTGTAATACGGTGCGGTGCGCGAACGCGTGCTGCGTCTGCTACGACTTTAGGGAAATCACCCATTTTTTTCAATACGTCGATGTCTTTTTCAGTCGTTAACGTTTCAAGAGAAGTTGTTGAAGCTGCGAAGCCTTTTTCTTCTGCTTGACGTAAGATTGAACAAATACGAGCGTGTGCGTATTGAGCGTAGTATACAGGGTTTTCATTTGATTGTTTCACAGCTAAATCTAAGTCGAAGTCTAAGTGTGAGTCACCAGCACGCATTGCGAAGTTGTAACGTACTGCATCTAGACCTACTTCTTCTACTAATTCACGTAATGTTACAGCGTTACCTGTACGTTTAGACATTTTCACTTTTTCGCCGTCACGTAATAAGTTAACCATTTGAATAACTTCTACTTCTAACATGTCGCGATCGTAGCCTAATGCTTCGATTGCCGCTTTCATACGTGGGATATAACCGTGGTGGTCAGCACCCCAGATGTTGATGATTTTGTCGAAGCCACGTTTTAATTTATCTTCGTGGTACGCGATATCTGGTGTTAAGTAAGTGAATGAACCATCTGTTTTACGTAATACGCGGTCCTTATCATCACCGAATGTTGTAGAACGGAACCATACAGCACCATCTTTTTCAAATACGTGACCATTTTCTTTTAATGTGTTAATTGCTTTTTCAACTTTACCGTCTTTATATAAAGAAGTTTCAGAGAACCATACGTCGAAATCAACGCGGAAGTCTTTTAAATCTTTTTGAAGTTTACCGAATTCGTGTTTTAAGCCGTGTGTACGGAAAAATTCGAAACGTTCTTCTTCTGATTCATTTAAAATTGCTTCGCCGAATTCTTCTGCAAGTTTGCCAGCGATAATAACGATATCTTTACCGTGGTAACCGTCTTCAGGCATATCTGCTTCTTGACCTAAAGCTTGGCGGTAACGAGCTTCTAAAGATTTAGCAAGTTTCGTAATTTGGTTACCAGCATCATTGATGTAGTATTCACGTGATACGTCATAACCTGATGCATCTAAAATATTACATAAAGAATCCCCAATTGAAGCACCACGAGCATGACCTAAGTGAAGATCGCCTGTTGGGTTAGCAGATACGAATTCTACTTGTACTTTTTGGTTGTTACCAGCGTTTGAACGACCGTAAGCATCCCCTTGGTCTAAAACAGTCGTTACGACTTCTGTTAAATAATCTTTCGCTAATGTGATGTTCATGAAACCAGGACCAGCAATTTCGATTTTCTCGATGTTTGTACCTTCTGTTTCTAAGTTATCTAAAATAGCTTGTGCGATATCGCGAGGTGCTTTTTTTGCTAATTTCGTCATTTGCATCGCAATGTTCGTAGCGTAGTCCCCATTCTCTTTGTTACGTGGTGTTTCTAAATGGATATTTAAAACGGTTGGATCTTCCACTAATTCAGCTTTCGTAATCGCTTTTAAAAGCGCTTCTTTTACTGATTGTTGCACTTGTTCTACTGCGTTCATTATTTTCCCTCCGTATAACTATATTCTAATGTATATTCGCCTACTGAAGCTCCGGCTACAATTAATTCGTATCGGACTGTAAGCGTCCCTGTTGGCTGCTGTTCATTTAACGGTTTATTGTCAATATGGTGCGTGCGCACGATGATTGGCATTTGACCGAAGTCTGCCTCATAATGTCCACGTTGATCATAATCTTTTACGAATGGTAGGCGCATTTTTACGCTACCGTTACGCATAATAATACCATCATTTTCATCAAAGCGAAGTGTCGTACGTGATTGCTTCTCGTTAATTACTTCATCATATTGAATGTAGACTTTTTTGCCATCTTTCAACATATATGAACCTTCGACGAAAATCTCCATCATTTCTGGAAGCTCACCTGGATGTTTAATGGTCGTCTTAAACTTCAGACGAATCGGTGTTTTTGCATTATTACTCAAAAAAGCTCCTCCGCTCTTTGTTAATATAACCTTCTTATTATATGGTAAGTAGTACTTTTTTTCAAGGCTAGGAACTAAATTGTTAGCTCAATCGAGCAGTTTTTTCTAAATGCACATTTTTAATCTGTCTTGCAACTAATACGATATACATTTTAGTGTATACTAAATGTATTCAATTGCTAGGAGAATGCCTATGTTAATTAGTTTAATTATCAACTTTTGTATTCTATTCACATTCATCATATTAGCTTACTTTTTATGTGAGTTTTTCGATATTTCAAATCGCTTTTCAAAAACATATTATGCTGCGTTCGTCGGATTTGTCGGTGGCATTATTGCCATTTTGCTTATTTCTACATCCGTATCAATCGTCGACGGTGTATTCGGCGATGCACGACCTGCGCTCATTTTATTATCGACGATTATTGGTGGTCCTATAGCCGGCATTATTACGACGGTCATTTCTGCTATTTTCCGCATGTTTTGTGTTGATTTCGGGATGAGTCACTTCATGATTGGCAGCAATACGTTAGTAATCGGATTACTTATTTCTTTCTTCGCTTGGCGCTTCCCAATTACACCGAAAAATGTGCATGGCTTTTTAGCTTTCATCATGATCGAATGTACACTATTTCTTCTTATCGCAACACCCGTACAGCTGAATAATCCGATTATTTGGGGAGGCGTTTGCTTAAACCTTGTCGCGTTTTATGCGACGTATGCTATATTGCATATTTTTAAACGCCAATTTACGTACGCACGCCGAATGAAAGAAATCGCAGATACTGATTATTTAACAGGCATCGCCAACAATCGCAAGTTCCGAGAAAAACTAGAGCAATCGATTGAAGAAAAGCATCCTTTCGCATTAATGCTCATCGACATCGATCATTTCAAAACGATTAATCGTTATTCTGGTCATCTTTACGGTGATGAAATTTTAAGACAGCTTGCCTTAGAACTTTTAGACTTTGCAAAAGGACATAATAGCTTTGTATTTCGAACGAGTGGTGAAGAATTTTTCTTCATTTGCTATGACGCACCACCCGCAATGGCACTGTCATATGCCGCTAAACTTCGCTCTCACATACAAAAAAGAAATTCCTCTTATCGACAGGTGAGACGATGAATATTTCTTTATCATCGAGTATCGTCAACTATCCTGATAACGGAAAATCTGGTGAGTTGCTCGTGAATTATGCGGATCTCTTGCTGCATGAATACGTCGGACCGAAAGATACAAACGTTATTATTCACGCAAATCAAACAGAAAAAACACTCGATTAAATAAAAAAGCTTTCAATGCGTAGCCTTTGTCCGTTGGCTGCATTGAAAGCTTTTTCTGCTTGTTGTACGTTCGTATATACCGTATTAAAAATGGCTTGGGTTACACTTTTAATACAAATAAAACAAAACATTCATCAAGTTATGCTGTCCAAAGTCTATACTAGACTTTATTCTCAAGTGTACTTCCTTTTCTTATGAGTTTCAACCTTACTTGTAGAACGTCCATATTTTAGTCACGAATTATTGTAAACTTGCACGTAATGTTTCATCACTACGGTTCCACATGTCTTCATCGAATCCTTTTAAGAAATTGGCTAAAATCGTTTTTGATTTTGCATCCATATGGTCTACGATGATTTTACGTTTCATTGATTTATCCATTTTGTTTACGTGGTCAGGTAATAGTTTATACCCGCGACGTTTTTCACGATTTACGACCATATCACACGCTGTCACACCTGCGTAGTAACCGCCTTCTGGTTTTTGTTCAATCGTTACCCATACGAGCCAATAATCTTTACCGCCTTCTGAGTCTTCACGATTTGTCGTAAATTTAATGCCGCGTTCTATCGCACTACGCGCATGCATCGCACCAATATCAACCGTTGCTGTTCCTTCTTCTACATCAATAATGACAGGTGATACATTTTCAAGAGATAGCGAACCAATGCCGTATCCTTTATGTCCATCAGTAGGTGCATTTTTTATAATGTTAAATTCCATTTTTTTCTTTTCAGTCATTCCAAAAAGCCTCCGTTCTGTTATCATTATGTTAGATTTACTATATCATTATAAACGAGGAGTGTCGGAAATGCCTGTAGTAACGATTAAAATGATTGAAGGTCGTAGCGACGACCAAAAACGTGCATTAGTAACGGAAGTAACAGATGCTGTTTCACGTACTGTCAATGCACCAAAAGAAAACATCACAATTATTATCGAAGAAATGCAAAAAGCACATTATGCAAATGGTGGCGTACGCGCATCTGATAAATAATCTCACTATTCTTTCTTTTTGATGAAACGAAAAAAAACCTCGCAAACGTGACATACGTTTGCGAGGTTTTTTTAGAGCATTGTTTCAAGAAAGAAAGTCGCTGCTCCAGGCGACTTGTATAAGAAAGCCATGCTGATGACTATTCTCGCAATAAGTACTCTTTGCTTGTATTCCTTCTTTAACAATTTTTAAACGTTGCAAGTTTTTCAATTAATTCAAATGCTTGTGCCATTTCTTCTTCTGTAAACTTTAACTTTGCTTTTACGGTTTGTACTTTCAATATTTGCTGCGCACGTTCTAATTCATCAAAATAAAGAAGTGTCGAAACGAGCTCTAAAAATCGTGAACTTTCGTTATTCAATGCTTCAATAATTTTCGGCAACTGCTCTGTCTGTTCGCTAAAGCCCTTAATAAATAAGTTCCCTTTGTCTGTCACCGTATATAAATATTGTTCATATGCACCTTTATGTTCTTTACGTTCGGCCAAAAAGCCCATCGTACAAAGTTCTTCGACACGTAACGTTAATTCTTCTGAATACGGTCCATACATATGAAATTGATATTTTTCTTGGAATGGATAATCAAACTTCTTTGCAATATAAATCATCTTCTGTAATTTTTTGCGCCCTTTTACTTCACCGGCTAATGAGATCAACTTCACAACATTTGCATGTTCTTCCAACATATTGTTCACTTTCCTCCTTAACGATTCAACACTTCTAGTATTTGTTTACGTAACGTTCTTTTCTTACCATTTTCTAAAAGGACATCTTCAGGGAAATAAATTTTATGGTCGTAACGACGTTTCCCTGAAATCGCTTCTACAATTGCTGAACTGCGCGATAGTTCCGACAACTCACCCGATGATTTTAATAAATGAATTGGTATACGACCTTCTTCTTCACCTGGACGATAAAAATCATACGGCAAATCCGATGTCGAGTCGTGCACTAAATAATATTTAGAATCGAGCCCTGCTTGTTCATACAACTTCTCCAGTTCTAAAATTTTCGTAAAGTCTTTCCCTGGATCATATTCGATATATTGGAAAAGGCGTCGATTTAAAAAGCGACTACTTAAATCTTTTAAAATCGCATCGTCTTCTTCTGTCCAAAAATGGAAATACGCTAAAACGATATTTTCATCTAATTCAATGTATTGTTCCAAATCCACTTTCCCTTCAAAAAATGAGACGAATGGGTTTGGCGGATATTTAAACGTATATTTTTCATGATAAAGTTGCTGTGCACGCTCTAATGTTTTACGCAAAATGACTTCCGCGCTACGTGAAACAGGATGGAAATACACTTGCCAATACATTTGGTAACGACTCATAATATAGTCTTCAATCGCATGCATGCCTGTCTCTTTAATGACAATTTGGTCTTCATGTGGACGCATAACACGTAAAATACGCTCCATATCAAACTGCCCGTAACTCACACCTGTAAAATACGCATCGCGTTGTAAATAATCCATGCGGTCGGCATCAATTTGACTAGAAATCAAGCTCACAACTTGTTGATTTTCATACGTCTTTTCAATTACGTCCGACACTTTTTGTGGAAAATCTTCCGACACTTTACGCAATACAGCGTTTACTTCCGTATCCCCTAAAATAATAAAGCGCGTGTATGCCTCGTGGTCCAAGTGAAAAACATGTTCAAAAGAATGACTAAATGGACCATGCCCTAAATCGTGTAACAATGCGGCACATAACGCAACGAGGCGCTCTTGTTTATCCCATTGGTCATCTGAAACGAACACATCGTCAATCACTCGACGTGTAATTTCATACACACCTAATGAATGGCTAAATCGGCTATGCTCTGCCCCGTGAAAAACTAAATAGGTAGTTCCTAACTGTTTAATACGACGCAAACGTTGAAACTCTCTCGTCGCAATTAAATCCCAAATCACTTGGTCTCTCACATGGACGTAACGATGAACTGGATCTTTAAACACTTTCTCTTCTGCTAATTTTTTCGTGGCATAACTCAAATGCCCACCCCCTTATCATTCATTATAAAAACAAATACTTCTTTCGCAAAGCGAGACCATCCCTTTTCAAAAAAAAGAGCAGGTTGACGAATCAACCTGCTACGTATTAGTTCTCTTCTGCTTCGACCGGTGTCCACTTATCAACAAAACCTTCGGGCAGTTTTTTTTGCGATTTTAATTTTTTGATGATTTTCGGCATTAATTCGTCTTCGTTATGTGCCGCACAAGGACGGTTGTTGACGATTGTAAACGTCTTACGAAGACCAGGTCCGCAGTATGACTGACATTTAATATCAATTTCTGCATCGGGATCGATTTCTTTTAACTTCGGAATCAATGTTTTTAAATTAACGGCCTGACATTCATCGCAAACTCTAAATTCGTTTGCCATCTTTAAATGCAACCCTTTCTATTTCTTAATCTCATACGTTTCAGTGTAGCCGAAAGTACACATATTATTCAAGTGCATAGATGTGATCATTCTCGTAACAATTTTTGATTTCTTTCAAAAATACGTTTCAAATAAAAAGTGTACTGTTCCATCTCATCTTGCTCGAATGGACCCATACGTAACGTTTCACAATGTTTATATAAAAACTGTTGAATTCGTGTATTCACTTCATTTACCGTCATCGGTTGCCCCATAATTTCAGAAATCGAAACCATCACTTCTGGGCGCACGTTCGGATAATCAAACTTCGTTTCTTCATTCTGACGCGCTATATTATAAAAATCACGAATCAATTCTGCACGTTCTCCACCTGTTCGATCGACAGATAAATAAATTTGAACGGCGATTCCTCCGCGGATACGTCGTTGCGCAATTCCCGCAAATTTTTTACCGTTTACGCTTAAATCATATGAACCAGGACAATAAGAACCGACAATTTCATACGCTTCAATTGCGTCTGCGAATTCCGGAAAAATCCCTTTAATAAAGGCGACCATAATGTCATATCCTTCATTAATATCGATGCGTCCAACCGCTTCGTTCAAGACGATGGAAACGTTCATAACGCCTTCGTCTAATACGACTGCAAGCCCACCTGAATTACGAACGATCGGTGTGTATCCACGCTGTTCAAGTAAATCCATTCCTGCTTGCACATACGGTAAACGATGATCTTGAATACCGAGTACAACAGCTGAACGGTGTACCCACGTACGAACTGTAAGTGGGGATTGTTGTTGTCCGACTAAGTGGCAAAGTGTGTCATCTGCCGCAAATGATTCGAGTGGTGAACGGTCTAAACCGCTAATCGATTGATCCATGAAACGCCATGTTTTTTGTGTTAAAAAATCTGTCATTTTTTAATCTCCCGTACTAAGTAATCTTTTCGTTCTTTAGTGTACACGAATTAGTCACTTTTTGAAAATCCTCCCCCATTTCAAGCAATCTGACACGGACGAATGAAATAACTTGTGCTAAAATTATGGTAGAACGATTATTTATATAAGGAGTGTTTTAACAATGATCGAAGCAGCACAAACTTTAGATGGTTGGTACGTTCTACACGATTTCCGTGCAATAAACTGGCCAATGTGGAAACAAATGGACGAAGACTTCCGTCAAGCAGCGACTGATGAATTCATCGCTTTTCTTGCGGAGTTAAATAAAGCAGACGAAGAAAAAACAGGCTCACACGCTTTTTATTCAATCGTCGGTCAAAAAGCAGACTTCGTTTTAATGACTTTACGCGAAACGATGGCTGAATTAAATGAAATCGAAACGAAATTTGCGAAATTAGCAATCGCTGACTTCACAATTCCAACGTACTCATACGTTTCTGTCGTGGAACTTTCAAACTACCTTGCGAAAGCAAAAGCAGGTGACGAACCTGCTCAAGATCCATACGAAAACGTACACGTACGCGCTCGTCTATATCCTGAACTACCTCGTTGGGAACATATTTGTTTCTACCCAATGGATAAACGCCGTGAAAAAGGGGCCAACTGGTACATGTTAGAAATGGATGCTCGTCAAGCAATGATGCGTTCTCACGGTATGATTGGTCGTAGTTACGCTGGTAAAGTAAAACAAATCATCTCGGGCTCAATCGGTTTCGATGACCACGAATGGGGCGTTACTTTATTCGCAAACGACGTACTACAATTCAAAAAACTAATTTATGAAATGCGTTTTGATGAAGTTTCTGCACGTTATGCAGACTTCGGTGAATTTTTCGTTGGGAACATTTTAAACGAAGAAAAATTACGTCAATTATTAGCACTTTAATTTTGAATACCTGTTCTTCTTTGTTGAAGAACAGGTATTTTTTGTTCTAAATGTTTATTCTATTTATGTCAGGGAACTAGAGAATCGTAAGACAAATTTCTAGGAGGTTTATTATGAGTGAAGAATTGAACAAAATCACTGAAAAAATTTCCGAGCTGACTCCTGAACAAAAAGAAGACATTTTAAACAATTTTGCTAAATTCAAAGGATATTTGCAAGAACAATTAGCCAAAGGTGAAAAATTAGGATTAAGTGATGCTTTCTTAGCTAAAGGTGCTAAATTTGTTGCCGATCATTTAGCCAAAAATGAAGAACCTAAAAATCGTGAGCAAAAAATCTTACAAGAATTGTGGAAAGTTGCAGATGAAGATGAGAAAAAATCATTGGCCCATGTTCTCGTGAAAATGGTACAAAGCTAATTATATTGCATATAAAAAAAGACACGTCATGTAAACGTGTCTTTTTTATGCTTTCGGAAAATGTTGTTGAATTTTTTCGTCTAATTCTTTTGAGAAAGCTTTCAAAGAATTATAATTCGTATGCTGTAAAATATGTTGATTCGTGTTATTAAAACCGATTGCTACGTATTCATTTTTTTTGATATTTAACGACTGCAATGCATCCCACACAGTATAATTTGTCGGTTTCAATGTAATCGTACTATCTTTTTCAAAATGCATTGAAATGTGTGGGAACTCTGTCGTCATACGCTCAACGAACTGCCCTGCTCGATCAATATTTAAAATAGAAATTTTCGACACGTTTCCTACTTGTTCAATCTGCTTATTTTCTGCTAATTTCGAGACGTCTATTTTCTCGTAATGCTTTGAATGAACGCCACCTGTATACGTGTAATCCCATAAGCCTTCTGCCAAAATCGTCCCGTGATGTGCATCTACTACTGTCATCATCTGAATCAAATCTTCTGTTGTAAACGCAACTGCTTGCTGCAAATGCCCATTTTTACAAATAACCGTTCCGTCTAAACCTACTAACGTTTCATTATGGAAACGTCGATCAATATGAGGGAGCATGTTTCGAATACCTTCTGATGCGACAAAAATTAAATCATGCCCTTTATCTTTTAAATAATCATACATATATTGAGAGTTAATTGACATCACGTGGTTGTTATAAGAAATGGTTTCATTTAGATTAAATACAAAGTACACATTAATCCACTTCTTTCTTCTAGTAGTTGTTGTTACTTTCTAAATACCCTATACGTGGAAAAACTATACTATTTTTTCTGTATTCATACGTTTCGACTTATATATTTGAAGAATAAAGAAATAAAATATTATTTTTTGACACGAAATATGTTTTTGAATAAAAAATGATATTTCGAATGAATACTATTAGCTTTTATTCTTTTAATTGGCCGGACGCTTTCTGAGGGTTATGGCATTCGTACAGTCACTGTGAAAGATTTTGCAGCAACAAAAAACACTTCCGACGGTTTCTCCTCGGAAGTGTTTTTCATGAAATTATGCTTCTTTTATATGTTTTGCTGATGCAATTAATGCAATCCAGCCGATTAGAAAAGCAACGCCACCGATTGGCGTAATCGCTCCAATTACTGTAATTTTCGTCAATGCTAATACGTATAAACTACCTGAGAATAAAATAATACCGATCGTCATCGCAATCGACGCAACGCGAAGTGACTTAACATTTCCGATAATATTTTTATGCATTAAAATACCGATAATTAAAATAACGACTGCATGAAACATTTCATAATGTACGCCGGTTTCCCAAACGTCTGCATAGTTATTTTCCTCTAAAATAGCCTCTAATGCGTGTGCCCCAAATGCACCTAACGCTACGGCTAAGAAGCCAAAAATTGCTCCGATTACTAAATTCTTTTTCACTTAACTCGTCCTTCCACTTAAAAATCGAATAACGAATCACCATTGGCATCCGCTTCGACCATTTTTTTCGATTCAAATACAGGTGTTGCTTGTTGGATAATCGGTTGATTGACCATCGTTTGCATCGGTGCATTTTGCGAAACATATGACGGTGCAGTTTCGATTGTTTCTCCCATTAAAGCAACTTCACAAAGCGCTTGAATCGCTGCCAATTGCTCGCGCTTTTGGCTATCATTCGATGCTTCTTTTGCACGTAATGCCTGTTTTTGTATTTGTTGAATAACGTCATCATAAGAAATCATTTCATTACCCCTTTTTCTTCGGTGAAAATTTTAAACAATCCATGCCAGAAGAACGCTTCACGATGACAGAAGGAATTGCTTTCGTTTTGAAGTTGTATGCACGGCATGCGCGCGGTGCGTGTTGTTCCCATGTTACTTGGAAGTACTGACAATCAAAACAATTTATTTTCATACGTGTCCTCCTAGTGGTGTCGTCAAATCAAAATCAATCGGTGGCATATCCCACGCGCGTAACTGCGCGTTAATTTTTGAAAATGGGCGGCTGCCGAAAAAACCTCGATACGCACTAAGCGGACTCGGATGTGGCGCTTCAATAATAACGTGGCGCGACGTATCAATTAATTTTTGTTTTTGTTGTGCAGGTTTACCCCATAATACGAAAATGATCGGTTGTTTTCGGTCAGATAACGAACGAATGACCGCATCGGTGAATTGCTCCCACCCTTTATTTTTATGAGAATGCGCTGCATGTGCGCGAACCGTTAATACCGTATTCAACATCATAACGCCTTGCGCTGCCCACTTCGTTAACGTGCCATCTACTGGTATAGGTACGTTTAAGTCCGTTTGCAATTCTTGAAAAATGTTGCGTAAGCTCGGTGGGTGCTTCACGCCTGGCTGTACAGAAAAGCTTAACCCATGCGCTTGATTGGGCCCATGATACGGGTCCTGTCCTAAAATAACGACACGCACGTCTTCATAATCTGTATAATGAAAAGCGTTCCACATATCATTCATCGGCGGATAAATCGTTTGTGTCGCATATTCTTCTTTTAAAAAATCATGTAGCTGTTCATAATAAGGTTCATCAAATTGAGCCCCTACTACTTGCTGCCACGTATTCGTGAAAATTTGTTTTGGCATCGTCTCTACTCCTCAAACATAACCTCTACTTCATAGTCTACTAAACCAAACATATTTTTCAAAGACTGTTCCGCATTTGTTTGTGCTTTTTTGCAAAATTCCTTCGCTAATTGCTTCTTCAGTCATTTGTTGTTGTGCTTCATTTGCTAGTTCATACCCTTCTTTTACCGTAGCGTCTGAACGGAAAATCCCTTCATTCGAAAACACTTTCACTTTTTCTAAATCTAATGAAGGTTTGCCTAAAATTGCAACTTTCGGCAAATGCAGCGTTATTTTTTCTTTTCATTGTTCACTGTGACATTTTTTTTCGTAAGCTGGTCTAACTTTACACCAGCTTGAACCGTTCCCGGAACGATTACTAGCACTTTTTGTCCTGTTCCCGGAATATCTAAATTAATTTCTTGACCGAAAATTTTATTATTCTCTTTTTGAATAGCGACTTTCGTAATCGCTTCCGCTGTTACGAGTTCATTTAAATCATTCATTTTTTCGACGAGCACACCCGTCGTTATTTCATCTTGTGGCTTCATCGCGTTCCAAATGATGAAAGGTGTCGCAATAATTGCTGCAATGATTACAGCAATAATTAACGCTACAATTGATTTTTTATTCATTCTTTTTCCTGCTACTAAAAACATATACAAAAATATACATCTAGCTTTTTCCTGCTTCTTAGAATGCGTCTTCAGCACGTACTCCCTACCAACGTTTTGTATCATTCTCCACAGGCTTTAATTCCGATGTAGCCCACCGTACTATTCATTTAAACTGACACTAACAATTCATATTCTGTAGCTTGTTTTAAATTCATGGCAGCATTTAAATCTCGGTCTAACACTTGATGACAATTTACACATTCGTAAATTCTATCTTTCAGTGTTAAATCTACTTTTTTATACCCACAACAGCTACATAACTTAGTACTAGGATAAAAACGATTCACAAGGCGTAATTCAATTCCATACTCTTCACATTTCATTTGTAACTTCGTTCTAAAATGGAAGAAACTTTGTTGCGCAATCACTTTTGACAAGTGTCTGTTTTTCATCATACCCCGAACATTTAAATCTTCTAGTGTAATGAATGCTGGCTTGGTTTTCACCAATTCACTCACAATGTTCTTATGGTAGTTTTCTCGAATGTTTGCTAGACGCTGATGTAACTTTTGTACACGACAAATTTGTTTTTGTCGATTGTTAAAGTAGCAGTTTTCACCTACCTTTTTATATTTATTTTGTTCATAACTTCTGCTCAATTTCCGTTGAGCTTGTTTTAATCGTTTTTCAAGTTTTCTTACTTTATCTGTTTTATTAATATTTTCGTAAACGTCTCCGTTGCTCATCATCGCAAAATCTTTGATACCTAAATCAATGCCAATACCTTCTGATTCAGGCGATTGTTTAGGAAGTTCAGGAACTTCACATAAGACCGAGATATAAAAACGATCAGCTTTTTGTGATACTGTACCACTTTTGATAATTACATTTTACGGTAAGTAACCAAACTCCTTGAGCGTTACCCAACCAATTGTAGGAATCTTAATTTGGTGGCGCTTTACTTTAAAATCGGTCTGATTATTCTTAGGAAAGTAAGCCTTCACATCTTGTCTAGCTTTCTTTTTGAAGCGAGGATGTTTGCTTAACCCTTTGAAAAAGTTTTTGTAAGCACGCTCTGCATTCATAATGAATTGCTTAACTGCCTTGCTTGATACCGTTTTAATCCATAAGTCTTGTTGATTTTGTTTCGTATGAACGTTGTTTAACCATTTAGAAAAATCGTAACCACTCATGAATTTTCTACCTTCTTCGTAATTCACACGATTCGTTGCAATATACATGTTATAGACGTAGCGACATACACCAAAAGTTCTGATGAGTTTTTCACGTTGTTCTTTAGTTGGTTTGATTTCTAGTTTATATGCACGTTTCACAACTCATCATCCTTTTGTATTTTCGCAAACCATAAATTCTACAGCTAAATACATGAATAATTTAAATTAAGTCTTGTGTTAATTCTTCGGAAGGGGATAATTTCTCATTTTTTACAACAATGATTTTCTGTTCCTTGCTTCTTCAATAGTCGCTCAAACCAATCATATCCAAAACGAATAAATCTATCTTTATGAGCAATAACAATTGTCTGGATACTACCTTCTAAACACTCGTCAATTAGCTTGTTCCATTTCTTTCGTGTAATATCTTCTTCCACTAGGGTTTCGATAAGCAGCTAATTTACCTTCTTGATCCCATCTTTGCAATGTCTTAACAGAAATACCTAATAATTCAGACATCTCTTTCGGTTTTAGAATATTTTTCATGTATATGATTTAACACATTTGTATACATTTGTATACATTTGTATACATTTGTATACATTTGTCAATATTTTTGATTGCTGTTATCATTCTCCTCAGAAAATCACTCTCCATTATAAGCAACTGTCCATTTTTTTGCACTTCTTACAATCTGACCTTATAAAATAGTATGAAATTGACTATTTTAATCCATTCAGATGTGTTTCATAATGAATGTAACAATTACGCTATACGAAGGAGTTTTTTACGATGGGATTACCTAAAACATTAACAATTGCTGGTTCAGATGCTTCAGGAGGTGCGGGTTTAGAAGCTGATTTAAAAGCATTCCAAGAACATGACACATACGGTATGGCTGCAGTTTCTGTGATCGCAACAATGGATCCTGACAACAACTGGGCACACGGCGTGTACACATTACCAATCGACGTCTTAAAAGCACAACTAAAAACAGCTTTTTCTACGAAAATCGACGCTGTTAAAACAGGCATGCTCTCAACAGAAGAAGTCATCGAAACAGCTGGTAAAGCAATCGCCGACGCACAAGTGAAAAATGTCGTCATCGACCCTGTTATGGTATGTAAAGGCGAAGATGAAGTGTTGAATCCGGGTAACGTGACGGCAATGGTCCGCTACTTACTACCGAACGCACTCATAACGACGCCGAATCTTTTTGAAGCAGGACAACTTGCACAAGTAAAAACACCAAAATCGATTGAAGAAATGAAATTAGCAGCTGAAAAGATCACACAACTCGGCGCGAAAAATGTCGTCATCAAAGGTGGTCGCGGCATTGCAGATGATGCAGCATTGGACTTATTCTTCGATGGTACGACCCATTATTTATTAAAAACGGCGAAAGTTGATACGACATACAATCACGGTGCTGGCTGTACGTTTGCCGCTTCGATTACAGCAAACTTAGCACGTGGTCTTTCTGTTAAAGAAGCTGTATTCGAAGCGAAAGAATTCGTTGCAGCCGGCATTGAACATGGTTGGAAATTGAACGAATTCGTCGGTCCTGTACACCACGGCGCTAAATCTCGCTTCGGTGCTCCGGAAGTAACGATTGAAGCCCTTTAAAAAGACGACCAACATACGTTTATTCAAGTGTACCTTTATAATGATTAACTAAATATATAAAAAATAAACTATCTAGCAGTAAATTTTACTACTAGATAGTTTATTTTCGTTAATCATAACAACTAAAAATATACTAATTCCTAGATTTTATTCATAATATTTTCTCTTTTGTTTTCGTACGAAAACGTTAAGTTTACGATAGCCAGAAATAAACACAATGAAAATACTAATTCCGATACCTAAAACTGCTGTGAGGAAAGAAATCCATTCGAAAAAATTGTACTCTCGTATGTTTGATAAGTTTAATGGTTTTTTCCATTCATCAATAATTAAATTCATCCCATATATGCCAGAAACTACTGTAAAAATTGTTAGTAAAAACAATAAACTATTTTGCTTTCTAGCTGAAATCCCTTCTTGATTTCTATATAAACCCTCAAGTGTCTTTTTTACTTCACTGTATTGATTAGATAAGTTAAAAGCTTTTCTCAAGTGTAGGGACATTTCAATTCCATTAGAGCGCGAACTAACTTCTTCAAAATAATATGTTGCGGAAAATCGACTAATTTGTTCAATTAGTTCTTCCGTATGTTCTTGATCGTTTAATACTTCTATATCACTATGCTCATTTGAAAGCTTTAATAAAGTTAACCTATAAAAGCAATGCAAAATTATTTCATAATAATGGATACTCATAAAATGAGATTGTACAGTATTCATCACTTTTTTATCACTTGAATCTATTACGATACAAGCAAATAAATTTCCTGTCACCGTATAATAAGCTTTCGGCTCCAATCTTTTAATAGCATATTTTTCTAAAACAGATTCCATATATTCCTTATTTTCTGCAGTTTTTATGACGTTACCTTCTCGATCTAGCGCATCGATTTGACTAAAATGATAATGTTCCTCTAACTTCATCTTTTCTGGTATTTCTGTATAGACCGAGACCATCATATGTTCATCTTCAAAAAAGGTAAACTACCAAAATATCCACCTCTTACAACATCGTGATTTAAATAAGGTTTTAAAAAAGGATGTAGTCCATCAAATATAAAATCACTCATACTTTTGAAAGTGTGTTTTTCCGACTCAATCTTTACATTTTTTCTCCTGAAAACTTAGGCTCTAATATTCGAAGATGATGTAAAAACTCCATTACTTCATACGTTTCATACGAACCATTTAATTTCAATCTCATTGTGATAAATCCTAATTGAAAAGGACATAATATAACGTCCGTACTCAGAATTTCAAAATGATACGATCGATTGTATATCATAAGGGTCGTTTGAACTCGTCTTTTTTTGAGTAACGTAATATATTTTCTTCGCTTTCTTTATTTGGAAAAATACGACGTTCTATATAAGGTAAAAAATGTTGATCTAACTCTTCATGTGAAACTTCAACATCTCCATAATACTTTTTTTGTAAAACAAGCTCTCTTAAATTAAAAAAATCAAATTCTTCTTTTTTTAATTGTCGATATAATTTAAATTTTGATCTTTCAAAATAAGAGAATGGCAAAATACAAGTTACATACGTATTGGACATAGCTACGATTTTTTTCACCGCCCTATTATTCATTACTTCACTAACTTCCTTTTCCCAAGCGTACAAATCGCCAAACGTGAAAAAGTTCTCTATAATTGGAATAGATTGAACGTTGGAAGGAGATTTTCAAGTGGAACAAGTTAAAATAGACGAGCTTCAAACGCTCATTAATTCATTTGCGAATGAAGATGTATATATCCATTTAGAAACGACAAACGGTGCTTATGCGAGCCACTTTGATGAAAAAGTATTCAATGCAGGCTGCTTCATCCGTAACATTGTCGTACAATATGAGCTTGGTAAAGTAACAGCGGAGGCTCCACATCGTGTTGGCTTAAAATTAGCGAATGGCGGTTGGATTTACGCACAAGGTATTACACATTTTGAATTAGACGAACAAGGTCGCTTATTAATGGCTGGTCACGACTATGAAGGTAAATTAGCCGTCGCTTTAGAAATTAGTAAAACACCTTTTTCTTATTAAGGAGGTTCGCACATGCTCGAACAACAAGAAAGTCAAATTTTAGTCGTATTCCCTCACCCCGATGATGAAGCTTTTGGTGTGTCTGGCACACTTGCGCAATATGCCAACGCTGGTGTTCCGATTACATACGCTTGCTTAACGCTAGGTGAAATGGGTCGTAACTTAGGCAACCCACCTTTCGCAACTCGTGAAAGCTTACCTGAGATTCGTAAAAAAGAATTGCAAGCTTCTTGTGAGGCAATCGGCATTAACGATTTACGCATGATGGGCTTACGCGACAAAACAGTTGAATTTGAAGACGATGAAAAAATGGTTCAAATGATGACGAAATTAATCGATGAATTAAATCCTTCACTCGTTCTAACATTTTATCCAAACTATGCCGTACACCCTGACCACGAAGCGACGTGTAAAGCAGTCGTACGTGCTATTCGTCGTATGAAAGAAGAAGATCGTCCACGCTTGTACTGCGTCGCTTTCGCAAACGATACAGTCGAAAACTTGGGCGAACCTCATCTAATCAATGACATTCGTGACGTAAAAGAACAAAAAATAGGTTCTATGCGCGCGCACGCCTCTCAAACTGGTTGGATGATGCAAGAGGAAGAAAAACGTAAAGAAGATGGCGATACCGAAAGCCACAACTGGTTTACAGAAGAAGCTATTTACATTTATGATTGGAACCGTGATTTCGAAGAAAGTTTCTAATCTAGCATAAAAAGATACTGGAATATAAATGGAAATTTCAGCTTTTAATAAAGAAGGGGATGTCAAATTTGACATCCCCTTCTTTATTTTTATGCACAAATGAGGAATGACCATTCCCGTATAGTGTATTTTCTTAAATTTGTTGCCTGAGTACGAAGCCCATTTCGTTTGAAATTTAGGAATGGATACGTACATTCCAACGAGAGTCATCCTTTTTCTATAACAGATTTTGATAGAATCGTTGTTCGAAATGGAATAGCACGAGCGGACAACAAAAGACATGCATGATTTTATTCAAATCATGCATGTCTTTTCTTATGGACGCGGGTTTTATCCCAACTTCTTTTTAAATGTGATGACGTCCGATTGGTACAATGAGTGGCGTATTAGAAACAGGGTCCTGAATCACTTGGCAATCGAGCGCAAACGTTTCTTTAATTAACGCAGCTGTCACGATATCTTTCGGTGCTCCTTCAGCAATTAACTTCCCGTTTTTCACCGTAAATAAATAGTCTGCATAACGTGCAGATAAATTAATATCATGTAATACCATGACGATTGTCGTACCGTATTTTTGATTTAAATCTGTGAGTAAATCTAGAATTTCAACTTGATACGTAATGTCTAAATACGTCGTCGGTTCGTCTAAAAATAAAATGTCTGTTTGCTGAGCTAATGCCATCGCAATCCAAACACGTTGGCGTTGTCCACCAGATAATTCATCGATTGCACGATCAGCAAACTCCGTAATGTTCATCATTTCGAGTGCTTCTGCTACCGCTTCATAATCTTTTTTAGACCAACCTTTCATTACGCTTTGATGTGGAAAACGTCCACGTCCTACTAAATCTGCTACCGTAATTCCTTCTGGAACGATTGGTGATTGTGGAAGTAACCCTAAAATTTTAGCGAGCTGCTTAGGAGCCATTTTATGAATCGACTTCCCATCTAATAACACGTCGCCACTTTCTGGCTTAATTAAACGTGCCATCGTTTTAAGCAATGTCGATTTTCCACAGCCATTCGCGCCAATAATAATACTAATTTTATTGCTAGGAATACGAACGTTCACATCATCTAAAATGATTTTACGATCGTATCCGGCTTGTAAATGTTTCGTTTCAAATGTATGCGTTGGCATTAAATATCTCCTTTACGGTTAATTCGAATGAGTAAGTAAATTAAATACGGTGCCCCAATAATACCTGTGATCACCCCGACTGGATAACGTGTTTCAAAAGCGAATTGTCCAATCAAATCGCCACCTAATACTAAAATAATACCGATTAATCCAGCTGGTACTATATTTGAAAAACCTACTCCGACTAAACGCTGTGCAATCGGACCTGCTAAAAAGGCAACGAAGGCAATCGGACCTGTTGTAGCTGTCGCTAATGCAATCACAATCACGGCACAAATCATTAAAATCGCACGTGTTTGATTCGTATTAACGCCTAAAGAGGTCGCTGCTTGTTCGCCAAGTTCTAACATTTCCAAATGCTTCGCAAAATAAATCAAAATGGGTGTCGCAATGATGACCGCCACGATTAGCGGAAACGTCATTTCAAGTTCTGCACCGTTTAAACTACCGCTTAACCAACGAAGTGCTGTCGGTAAATCACTCGTTTTTCCGATGAGCATTAAATAAGAAATAAAGGCGTTTAACATCGCTTGAATACCGATCCCGATTAAAATGAGTCGACCGATTGAAAAAGAACTTCCTTTTGATAATCCGTAAATAATTGCAACGGTCACAAGTCCGCCAATAACAGCGGCAAGTGATACGACCGTGCTACTCGTATGCAAAATAATAATACAAAATACAGCGGCTGCACTCGAACCTGTCGTAATCCCGATTACATTCGGATTTGCAAGCGGATTTCGTAACATCGTTTGGAAAATATAACCGCCAGCTCCGAATGCAAAGCCAGCAAAAAGACCTGCAACCGTACGTGGCAAGCGAATTTCATTAATCGCAAATGAAGCACCTGGAACCGTTTCACCGAACAGTACGCGCACGACGTCGCGAACTGGGTAAATCGTATTTCCGAGCATCATCATTGCACAGGCTAATGCAATCGTAATCACAGCCAGTAACACCGTCACAAAAATGTAACGACGTTGCCGACTTTTTCTTGCTTTTATTATGGCATTCATCGTTTCATTTATCATATTGATTTCATTTTCGCTTTCATTGTAATTAAGATTAAAATCGGTGCCCCGATAAAGGCAGTTAAAATCCCTACCTCTAGCTCCCCAGGACTACCGAGGAAACGTCCAACAACGTCCGAGATGACTAAAATAATCGCACCGCATAACGCGGCAAGCGGCATTAAAAATCGAACGTCTGGTCCAATAACTAATCGAATGACGTGTGTTGCGAGTAACCCGATAAAGCCAATTGGACCTGCAAGAGCGGTCGCCGCACCACATAATAACACGCCCGCAAAAGCCGCAAATATACGCACAACACCTGTTCGAACACCTAATCCAGTCGCTACTTCATCGCCAAGCGCTAACGCATTTAAAGCGGGTGCAACGAATAGTGCGATGACTAAACCGACGACGAGAAAAGGAATGAAAATTTGAACGGACTCCCAACTAGCAGAGCCGACACTACCGACTTGCCAAAAACGAAATTGGTCCATCACATTCATACGTGGAATTTGAATGGCTGTTACGAGTGACGATAAAATCGCCGTCGTTGCTGCACCTGCTAATACGAGTTTTAACGGTGTCGCACCACTCGCGCCCATCGAGCCAATTCCGAATACGAAAATGGCCGTTAACATGGCGCCAATAATGGCTAACCAAATGTACTCACTCGGTGAACTAATGCTGAAAAAAGCAATCCCACATACGACAAATAAAGACGCGCCCGTGTTGACGCCTAAAATACTTGGGTCGGCAATTGGATTTCGTGTAACAGATTGCATCAGTGCCCCAGAAACACCGAGCGCTGCACCACAAATCAAGCCGAAAACAGTTCGTGCAATTCGTTGACGTACGACACTTGCTTCATGACTTTCTACAGAAGGATGGAATAATCCATCCATTAAGCCACCTAACCCAATCGTTCTTGAGCCGAATGCAAGTGACATCAACACACTAATGAGAAGCAAAATAAGCAAAAGGGCTACTACCGCCACAAAATGTTTTGGTAGTAACCTTTGCTTTTCGCCTGTTGAGGGCAAACTTTTCATTATTTAATATTTTTTGCTACGTCTGAGATTTTTGTTACGTAATCATCAATTGTGTATTGAATTGATAATGGGCTTGGTGTACCTGAAGCGGCAAGCGGTGTGTTGTCTTCAACAACGACAACGTTGCCATTTTTAATCGCTGGTACTTTGCCTAAAATCGGATCTTTTTGAAGCGTTGCTAACGTTTTGTCATCACCGTATACGACTAACATTTCGGTATCATTTAAAACGTCTGCATTTTCAGCGCTTAATTCTAAGTAGAAGCTGCTGTTATCTTTTACTTGTTCTTTAATTTTTTCTGGATATTCCATACCAAGATCCGTTAGCATTTCGCCACGAGGATCTGCTGGTGTGTAAATATAGAATTTTGATAAGTCTGTTGTGTTAAACATACCGAAAGCTGCTTTTTTCCCTTTAATTTCAGGATGTTTCGCTGCTGCATCCGCAATTGTTTTTTCTGTATCTTTAATTAATTGTTCGCCTTCTTTTTCCATGCCCATACCCATTGAATCATATTTCACTTGCTCTCTCCAAGAAGTGACCCATGGTTGGTTTTGGTAAGCTACGACTGGCGCAATTTCACTTAATTTATTGTACTCTTCTTCTGTAATACCTGAGTAAGCTGCTAAAATAACGTCTGGTTGAGAATCCGCAATCGCTTCAAAATCTAAACCGTCTGTGTCTTGATATACGTTTGGATTTTTCTCACCAAGTTCATCTAATTTTTCTTGTGTCCAAGGTAAAATCCCTGTTTTAATATCTTTAATACCGTAATTTGCTGCTGAGAAACCAACAGGAACAACCCCCAATGCTAATGCAACATCGTGATTTGCCCAAGCGATCGTCGCAACGCGTTCTGGTTTTTTATCGATTGTTGTCGTACCGAATGCATGTTTAATTTTAATTGGATATTGCGCATCCGTCGTTTCTGTTTTCTTCGTATTATCAGATGACTCTTTTGAAGAATCGTCTGAACAAGCCGCTAATGCAAGAACTAAAATGGATAGTACTGCGAATAACAACATTTTCGTCATTTTTTTCATTTCTTCAACACTCCCTAATCGTTAATGAGAATCTTTATCACTTGATGAATATATATCTACTGTCATTCCTTGTCAATGTAAAAATTTACAATTTTTTAATGCATTCTAGCTTTTTTCGAACGAAATTGACAAAATTCACGATGTAACGTAGTCTATACGTATATCAATTGATAATTATTATCAATTAAATCGACTTAAAACATATACAGGAGTGTGTGATATGGAGCTATATGACGTAACGATTATCGGTGGTGGCCCATCTGGACTTTATAGTGCTTTTTATAGTGGGATGCGCGATCTTAAAACGAAAATAATTGAATTTCATCCGCAACTAGGTGGTAAAGTAAATATCTTTTTAGAAAAAATGCTTTGGGATGTCGGTGGGCAACAACCGATTCAAGGTGAAAATTTTTTAAAAAACCTGATTAAACAAGCGATGACATTTGAACCAACTGTTTGCTTAAATACGAAAGTAACGAATGTTGAACGTGCAGACGATCATTTCATTATCACGACACAAGCTGGCGAAACACATTACTCCAAAACGATTATTATCGCAATTGGCGGTGGTATTTACGAACCGATTAAACTCGAAATCGAAGGCGCAGAAAAATATGAAATGGCGAACCTTCACTATACAATTAACGGAAAAGAACGTTTCCGAAATAAAGAACTACTCATTTCTGGTGGTGGAAACGCAGCGATTGATTGGGCTGTAGAGCTACTCCCTATCACGAGAAAAATGACGGTCATTTACCGTAGTGAAGAACTAAAAGCACATGAATCACAAATTAATAAATTACGTGATGCGGGTGTTGAAATTTTATTAAATACGGAAATTCAAACGTTAAATTCAAATGCAAATAAAACGAAAATTGAGAACGTAGACGTATGTCACAACGGTGAAACTCGTACGCTCTCGATGGACGAAGTACTCATTTGTCACGGCTACAATCGTGAAGTTTCTTTGCACTTCGATGAAGCAATTGCACCGAAACAAAATGAAAAAGAATTGTTCGAAAGCATCGGACAATGCCAAACGACAACGCCAGGAATTTTTGCTGTCGGTGACACCGTTGCCTATGCAGACAAAGTGTATTTATTAGTTGGTACGTTTAACGATGCTGTACTTGCTGTAAACAGTGCGAAGAAATACATCGAACCCGATGCAAATAGCTATGCGATGGTTTCTTCTCATAACGAAAGATTCCATGAAAAAAACCAAAAATTATATGCAGAAATCCATTCATAACATTCCGCATCAATAAAAATACGCCGATTCACAAACAAAGTGAATCGGCGTATTCTTTTTATTTTTTTACCAATATGTGACAACGTTATTCAATCTCAACCATTGACGCATAATTTTAGAATGCGTCATCAACTTTTTCCGCCAATTATTCGCTTGTGCCTGTTCAATCGCACGTAAAAAAAGTTTCATTTGGCCTTCATTCATATCGTCGACACAGATAAGAACCTTCATTTGATAATCGACGTATTGGCATTTCACAGCGTACACAATTAATTTCCTTACTTCCTCTTGCATTGCAATGACATCTTCTTTTTGTGACAACTTTAACAAGCGTTCAAATGCTTGTGCTGCCACTTCATTATCTGTCATGTTTTACGGTCACTCCTCGTTACGTAACAAACCATTTTGTAAACAATGATCAAGCATGAAACGTTTCGTACCATATTGTTCAAAAACAATTTCAATTTCTTCTTGATCGATTTTTTTCACATAACCTTTATTATACAAGCGATGTGTTAATTTTGTCCCTCTTTGTAACTCGCTGCGCTGCGTAATCGCATTTTCAGGTATATCTTTCGCAACTTTACGTTGTTGATATGCTTTATTTGTCACGACATTTTTCCGTTCAACTTTCGGTTCTTCGAATACGAGTGGTTTCACATCTTCTCCGTTTAAAATCGAGCGAATATCGTCTAAAAAAGCAGATGGTTTCACTTTTTCTTCGTAATTTTGGTCATACGTTAGCAACTCTAACTTATGACGTGCTCGTGTCATCCCAACGTAGAAAAGGCGCACCGCCTCTTCCATCTTACTTTCGTCTCCATCTTTATACGCTTTCACATCATCTTTCGTCGGCACAATCCCGTCAATTAAATCAATCATATACACCGTATCGTACTCAAGACCTTTAGCACTATGGAACGTAGACAGCGTTACTCCTTGCCCACTTTTCTCTCGAGATGCGCGCATAATTTGCTCTAATTGTTTAATACGCTTCGCAAATGCCGTCACGTCGTCTAACCCTTCTGCGATGTATTCTAACTGCGTGACGATTCCGAGTAGACGCTCTTCATTTAATTTCAAATGCTCTGCCGTACGCTGCAAACTTTTTTCGTATCCAAGGTCATGTCGAATGCATTGAATGGCATCTTTCGGTGACAAATCCTTTAGCTGTGCTAATTTCTTTTTCGCCTTCCGTAGTGCTTGTTCTTGATAAGGCGCATGGACGTTCATTGCCAATTGGTCGAATACAGAAGTCGTCCGGTCATCTTTCGCAAGCAATTGCATCATTTGTGCCTTTTTAATGTACGCATTCATCTTCGGATAAATACGCTCTAATAAATCCGCACGCTGGTCGTTGTAAGACATACGCAAGAAATTCAAAATATCTTCTACGACGAAATGACGGAAAAACTTCACATCCACTTCTTTCATGTAGAATGGAATGCCTTGCTTATCGAGTGCATCGACTAAACGAATCGCTGACGTATTGTTACGATATAAAATAGCAACTTCTCCGGGATTAGGTGCTTTCGCAATTTCCTCCACAACATAATTTAGCTGCAACGTATAACGACGCATATTATGAATTGTCATCGCACGCCCTTGTTCATTTTCTGTAAACATTTTTTTCGGGTAGCGCTTTTTATTACGCATAATAAACGTATTCGCTACGTTCGTAATCGCCTTCGTCGAACGATAGTTTTGCGTCATCATTAAAACGGTCGCATCATTATAAACTTTCGGAAACTCTAGTAATTTTTCAACGTCCGATCCGCGCCAAGAAAAGATCGATTGATCATCGTCCGCCACGATGCATAAATTATTATGTGGTGCTGCAAGCAGTCGAATAATTTCATGTTGAATGACAGAGTTATCTTGCCCTTCATCCGTTAAGACATATTCATAACGTTGTTGATACGCTGTACGAATGTCTTCATCTTCGACTAAAATCTGGTAACAATACGTCAACATATCATCGAAATCCACAAAAACATTCAAGCCGTCTCTTTTTTTGAATGCCTCGTACGCTTCATATAAAGCAATAGCATCTGGTAATGTACACGTCGCTGACTTCAATGCTTCGCCTTCCAACATACGGTTTTTAACGAAGCTAATAAATGTCATCAACTCGTCCATTTCATCTTCTGTCGGTTGTGTCTTTCTTTTTTCGACGAATAAATTACGCAAAATCGTTTTCTTTTGCCATTTCGGGTCTGTGTTCCCTTCAATTAAATAAAATTGACGTCCCGTTTTCGCAAAATATTGGCGAACGATTTGATAAGCCAAACTATGAATCGTTGAAAAATGAACACGCTCTGAAAGAACGGTACTAAAAAAATGTTCAAAACGCTGACTCATATCTCTCGCTGCCGCTTTACTAAACGTCATCGCTAAAATACGATGTGCTGGTACATTTTTTTCAAGTAATAAATAGCCGATTTTCATATTTAATGTCGTCGTCTTCCCTGAACCAGGTGAGGCGAGTAGCAACAATGGACCTTCTGTATGCAAGACCGCCTGTCGCTGTACATCATTCAGTTTTACACTCGTCACCTGTGCCATTCGTTCAAAAAAATCCATGCGTTATTGCCCCCGTTCATATTGTCATTCTCTATTATACCGAAAAACTCTAAAGCCGATTTGTGCAACGTTCCGCTGCTTTGATAACGAAATATTTTGAATTAACTAAAAATTCGGTACTTTCATTGAATTTGTATGTTAAAATGGACAAATATCATTTTGACTTAGGAGGCAACAATTATGGAAGTAACCGAAAAGACAGTTCAAGTTGAGAACGTTTTGATTGCTCATCAACTATTAAAAGATGTCGTCAAACATACCCCACTTGAAAAAGATGATTTTTTATCAAAAAAATATGGATGTACCGTCTATTTGAAACGCGAGGATTTACAACATGTGCGCTCTTTCAAATTACGTGGGGCATTTTATAAAATTAAAACGATTGAGGAGTCTGCCCGTGAAAGCGGCGTCGTATGTGCATCTGCAGGAAACCATGCACAAGGCGTTGCTTTCGCGTGTGCCCATCTAGGCATTCATGGGCATATTTTTATGCCAACGACGACTCCTAATCAAAAAATCGATCAAGTTCGCATGTTCGGACGTGAATTCGTAGAAATTATTTTAGCGGGTGATACGTTTGACGAATCTGCCAAAGCAGCTCAAGAATTTTGTGAAGCAGAACACCATATTTTCATTCATCCTTTTGACGACTTAGACGTAATCGCTGGTCAAGGAACGGTCGCAGTTGAAATTATGAATGACATCGAAGAGCCAATTGACTACGTATTCGGTAGTATCGGCGGTGGCGGACTTATTTCTGGTGTGGCTACTTACATTAAAAATTTGTCTCCTAAAACAAACATAATCGGTGTAGAGCCTGATGGGGCAGCTTGTATGAAAGCTGCTTTAGATGAAAATGGACCCGTATATTTACCGAAAATTGATAAGTTCGTAGACGGTGCAGCTGTACAATGCGCAGGTGACTTAACGTATAAAACGGTCGAGCGTCTCGTCGATCAAATCGTGACGGTTCCTGAAGGAAAAGTGTGTACGTCTATTTTAGAGCTATACAATAAACAAGCGATTGTAGCAGAGCCTGCCGGTGCACTACCGGTCGCAGCGCTCGATTTATTCAAAGAAGACATTAAAGGAAAAGCAGTCGTATGTATTATAAGTGGTGGTAATAATGACATCGGACGAATGCAAGAAATCAAAGAAAAATCGCTCATCCACGAAGGGTTACTTTATTATTTCATCGTCAACTTCCCACAACGTGCAGGTGCGCTACGTCAGTTTTTAACAGGTGTTCTCGGTCCGAACGACGACATTACGACATTCGAATATACGAAAAAAATAATAAAGAAAGTGGTCCCGCACTCGTCGGTATTGAGTTAAAACATCCGAAAGATTACGAGGCTCTTCTTTCCCGCTTCCAGTCTAACGGGTTCGAATATATGGAAGTAAACAACGATAGTACGCTTTTCACTTTACTCGTTTAACAAACTCAAACAAACTTATGAACTGTCCTACGAAAGTGAGACAGTGAAAAAGACGCTTCTTTTAAGCCGAATTTGACGAACGCTTTCCTTGGGCATGGCTGAAGCCTCCTCGCTCGCAAGCTCGCTGTGGGGGCTTCTGCTCACTAGGAGTCGCCGTCAAATTTTTATTAAACCATCTTTTTCCGGTATTGTACTGGAGAAAGATGGTTTTACTTTGCCAAAATCCGAGTATTCGTACAGTAGTTGATGTATGTTTGAACGCTTTGAACGACCACATCATTTATTGTTCTCAAAAGCTATTCAAAATCAAATGTTTCGCACGTTAAACTGACATGGAACGTTTCAATTAATTTTTCTTCAAACGGTCCTTTTCCAATACGATATTGTTTACCGATTAGTTGTTATAAACAATGCAACTCCCTATTTTCATACGACTTCACCCATTGATAAAGTTGACTATCATTTTTACTTCCACATACGTTCATCATTTCATCTTCATCACTTTTATTTTTATTTCGTATGAATATTTTTTCCATCAAAAAACACTTCCAAAGATTTGATCCCTTTGAAAGTGTCTTTTTCTTTTTATGTTGTCTCAGAACTTTAGGTCAGTTCCTGATTTCAAAAATCATAACGACTCTTTTCGTACTATGTCGCAGACAGTAACGCGCGGTCTGATACCATTTTTTCTCCACGAATGCGTTGGAATTCATTCATTAAATCTTCAATCGTCAAATTTTTCTTTTCTTCTTTACCGACTTCTAAAATAATTTGTCCTTTATCCATCATAATCAGACGATTCCCTAAATCAATCGCTTGTTGCATATCATGAGTAATCATTAATGTCGTCAACTCGTCTTTCTCTACTAACTCTTTCGTTAAAGACGTAATGAGCGCCGCACGAGAAGGGTCTAACGCTGCTGTATGCTCATCTAACAATAAAATATTCGGATTCGTAAACGTCGCCATTAAAAGGGACAACGCTTGGCGTTCGCCACCCGATAATAAGCCGACTTTTGCATGCAATCGATTTTCTAAATTTAAGTGGAGCGATTCTAATGCTGCTTGAAACAATTGTTTACGCTCTTTCGAAACGCCACGACGCACACCGCGCTTTTTATTACGTGAGTAGGCAATCGCTAAATTTTCTTCGATTGTCATCGTCGGTGCTGTACCTGCCATCGGATCTTGGAATACGCGTCCTATGTATTGTGAACGCTTGTATTCAGGCAGTTTCGTGACATCTTTATTCGCAATTTGAATCGTTCCTACATCGGGTGTCAGTGCGCCAGAAATCATGTTCATCATCGTCGATTTCCCTGCACCATTACTACCGATAATCGTAACGAAATCCCCTTTTTCTAACGATAAGTTAATGTGATTTAACGCGATTTTTTCATCGGGTGTCCCCTCGTTGAAAATTTTATGAATCTGTTGTAAATTAAGCAACTGGTTCCTCCCCTTTCACTTCTTTCTCCACGCGTTCTAACAACTGTTCACGACGTTTCATACGACGCTTTTTATCTTTGTATTTATTGACCATATACGGCACGATTAAAGCGATAATAACAATGACAGCCGTAATCAGCTTCATATCGCCCGTATCTAAAAATTCAATTTTAAGCGCTAACGCTAAAACAATTCGGTAAACAATCGCACCGAACACGACCGCTAATGTCGTACGAACGACCGTCTTCGTACCAAAAATCGCCTCACCGATAATAACAGACGCGAGACCGATCACAATCATCCCAATCCCCATACCGACGTCTGCAAATTTTGAGTACTGTGCAATCAATGCACCAGAAGTCGCTACGAGCGCATTTGATAAACCGAGACCGAAAATTTTCACAGCATCTGTATTCGCTGAAAAACTACGAATCATTTTCGCATTATCACCTGTAGCACGTAAGGCTAAACCAATTTCTGTTTTTAAAAACCAATCTACGAGGAATTTAATCGCAAACGTTACGATGAACATTACGACTAAAATCCCCCACGTACGCGGTACGCTCTCGACACCGATCGCACTCAACATATTGTTCAGCGCTGCATCAATGCTTAAGTTTGACCAGAAATCATTTAATTTTGTAAAAACCGTATCCGCATTTGATAAAGGAATCGTCGGTCGACCGACAGACGTCTCGGTCGTCAAGCCCATAATGCGCAAATTAATCGAATAAAGGGCAATCATCATTAAAATCCCTGCAAGCAGTTCATTAATCCGTGCTTTCGTATGCAAAATCCCTGTAATGCTCCCTGCTACAAACCCTGCAAGTAATGCACAAAAAGTAGCTAAAAATGGATTGTATCCAAATGTAATCATCGTTGCAGCTGTCGCTGCACCCGTAACGAAACTACCATCTACTGTTAAGTCTGGAAAATCTAACACTCGGAATGTAATATACACGCCGAGTGCCATAATTGCGTAGATAATCCCTTGCTCAACAGATCCAAAGATTGCTGTAAACATCGTGAACCATCTCCTATTTAACTACTTCTGCATTCCAATCATCTTTAATGTCGATTCCTAATTGGTCTGCCGTTTCTTGATTAATTTCAAATTTTAAATTTGCTGGGTATGCAGCAGGAATATCAGCAGGCTTTTTGCCATCTTCTAAAATTTCTGCAGCCATTTCACCCGCTTCTTTTCCGATGTCGTAATAGCTAAAGCCATATGCACCTAAACCGCCACGCTCTACTGAATCAAGTTCTCCAACCATCACTGGTTTTTTCTTCGCTTCTGCTACGTCCAGTACAGATTCTAAAGCAGAAACGACTGTATTATCCGTAATAATATAAAACGCATCCACATCATCTACTAACGATTCCGTCGCTTGTTTTACTTCTGAAGAAGTAGCTGCAGACGCTTCTTTAATCGTTATGCCGTATTTTTTCGCTGCTTCTTTCGCTGCATCGACTTGTACACGTGAATTTTGTTCTCCTGAGTTAAATACCATACCGACTGTTTTTGCATTTAATTGTTCTGCTAAAAACTTCACCGTATTCGTAATCGCATCTGGATGCGTATCAACTGTACCTGTAACGTTACCACCCGGTTTTTCCATCGATGTAATTAACTGTGCTCCAACCGCATCTGTAACTGATGTGAAAATTTCAGGAATATCTGTCGTCGCAGCAGCTACTGCTTGTGCAGAAGGTGTCGCATTCGCAAAAATTAAATCCGGATTCGAGCCAACTAAGTTATTCGCTGCTGTCGTATTCGTAGCCGAATCTCCTTGTGCATTTTCTTCTTGATATTTCACATTCAAGCCCGCTTCATCAAGCGCTGCTTTGAATCCTTTTGTCGCTTCATTTAACGATGGATGCTCCACGTATTGTAAAATTCCGACATTGTACGTTTTGCCGTCCGCTTTTGAAGAATCATCGCTTGCTTTGTCCCCACCACAAGCCGCTAATGCAAGTGCTGCTGTCGCCGTTAATGCTACTAAACGAAAACGTTTTTTATTCATTCCATATTCCCCCACTTGTCTATGTATTTATTCTTATTTTGCTATTATTGCAGACGAAGCTTTGAATAGTCAATAATATTTTGAATTTTAAGACAATTTTATGCATTAAACAGTTACGCTTTAAAGTAATAAAGTAAAAGAAGTTGTTTCACACATTATTTTATGTCTTTTAATGTTTTGACTTCTTAAGGGCAACAGTGCTAGAATATGTCTTTGACCGTGGTTCGAAACCATCCCACGTAAAAAAACTAAGGAGAGATTTCTATGCAAAAAACGGTTCAACAAGCACATTCAAATGTGCGCTTTTACGCAGTTAGTGGCATCATTGCAGCACTATACGTCGCTGTTTCGATGCTCATTGCACCATTCGGATTTACACAAATTCAATTTCGTGTAGCCGAGATGTTTAATCACTTAATCGTGTTTAACAAAAAATATTTCGTACCGATTGTTTTAGGCGTATTTGTGACAAATTTATTTTCCCCACTCGGTTGGTATGATCTTGTGTTTGGTGTCGGTCAAACGGTACTTTCACTAGCCGCTATTTTAGCTATTAAACGGTTTATTAAAGGCGAAACAGCTCGTATGATTGCGACAACAATCGTCTTCACATTGTCGATGAGTTTAATCGCTTTCGAATTGCAACTCGCATTCGGCCTACCATTTTTCTTAACATGGTTCACGTGTGCAGTCGGTGAACTTGTCGTTCTCGTAGCGGGCATTCCAATCATGAAAGCGTTGAATAAACGCCTTCACTTTAATAAGCTTATTTAGAAAAATACAACTGGAAAAAAGGCTAGGACAAAACTATAGCCAAATAGAAAAGGTCGTCATGATTTCACTATCATGACGACCTTTTTTTCATATACGTACTCGTATTGTTCTTTGTTTTGGGTGACGGTTCCCGTAGAAGTCGCGCCCTTCACTTCGACCAGACTAATTTTAAATAAATAAAAAGAGCTCCTTTTGATAAGATTAAGTTACTACACAAAACTAATCAAAGGAGACACTCTATGTTTAATGAATCAACTGATTTTACGATGAGATATGGATAATAAAAAGACATTCCCTATCGACAGCGTCATTTTTATTTAAGTTATGAGACATTATGTCCCAAACTCTTTTTATATACGCTACGTTTTGAGTTCATACGCTTTCATATCATCACGTAATTTTGCTTTTAAAAACTTCCCGACAGACGTTTTCGGAATTTCTTTCACGATGACATAATCGTCTGGCAACCACCACTTCGCAAAGTCTTTCGCTAAAAATTCGGCTAACTGTGGTTTCACCTCTGCACCGTACCCTTCTTTTAATACGACACAAGCGAGCGGTCTTTCTTGCCATCTTTCGTGCGGAATCGCGATTACAGCCGCTTCTAATATGGCTTCATGTGCCATCAAAGCATTTTCTAAATCGACAGAAGAAATCCATTCTCCCCCAGATTTAATCAAATCTTTCGTTCGATCTGTAATTTTAATGTATCCTTGAGCTGTTCGTACAGCGATATCACCCGTATAGAGCCATCCATCTTTATACGCGTCAGCCGTTCGCTCATCCTCATAATATTCACTTGAAATCCATGGACCACGAATACGGAGTTCCCCCATCGTTTCTCCATCTGCTGGTACTTCGCCATTTTCATTCACAATTTCAGTTTCAATGAGTGAAGTCGTTAGCCCTTGTGTTGACAAAGCCTTTAATTTCTCGTCCTCCGACCATTGATCCATTTCTGTCGTCAACGTCGCGACCGATACGACGGGTGTCGTTTCCGTCATACCATATACCGTTTGATATGGCACACCGAATTTCTCTTTGAATTGGCGAATCAACGACTGAGGTGAAGCAGAGCCCCCCGCTCCTATCATTTCTAAGGAAGAAATATCTCTCGGATTCTTCTCAAGCTCTTGCATTACACCCATCCAAATAGTCGGTACACCTGCTGTCATCGTCACACGTTCTTGCTCGATTAAATCGATTAATACGTCCGATGTAAAGTTCGGTCCTGGCAAAACAATTTTCGCTCCAAAATTAACCGATGCAAATGGAATCCCCCATGCATTCACATGGAACATCGGTACGACTGGTAACGTGACGGATCTTTCTGAAATGCCGAATGAATCAATTAATCCTAAGCTAATCGCATGCAATACGAGTCCTCGATGCGTATAAACGACACCTTTTGGAAACCCAGTCGTCGCACTCGTATAGCACATCGCAGCAGGCAAATTCTCGTCCAAATCTGTTGGAAATTCATAATCATCTGGTGCTTCTGCAAGTAGTTTTTCATAACTATATACATGTTCAAAATGACTAGAAGGAATTTCCTTATCATCGCTCATCACGACGATATGACGTACCGTTTTTAATTTCGGTAACAAACGTTCAATCGTTTCAAATAAATCAAGATCGACTAACAAAATTTCATCTTTCGCATGATTGACAATGTATTCAATATGTTCATCTGATAAGCGAATGTTAACCATGTGTAAAATCGCTCCCGCACATGGCACTGCAAAATAAGCTTCTAAATGACGATGTTGATTCCAAGCGAAGCTCCCCACCTTCGTTCCTCTCGTCATTCCTAAACTTTCTAATGCTGAAGCTAACTTTCGAGTACGTTTTGCAAAATCACTGTATGTGAGTCTATGAATCGTATTTGGAGCCGTTCTTGAAATAATTTCTTTATGCCCAAAATACGTTTCTGCTCGCTTCACAAAGCCATTCAATACAAGTTGTGTATCCATCATCGTTAACCATCCCCTTTTGCATCTTTTACAGGATTCAATATCCCTCTACGTTGTATTTTATAAAAATCAGTAAATAATTTCCACCTATTTCAACAATATTTTTTATTTATTTAGAATATTCTGTTATTAAAACAGAAAATCGTTTGAAGTTTTTTGAAAAGGGAATAAAAGTTTACGTTGATTTATAAAGGAGGAACGTACGATGACATACTATTTTTCAGTTAAAAATGGGCTTGCATTAAAAGAAAAAATTGATGAACTTACAGCACAAGGTGTTTCAAGGGAATCGATTATTTTAATTTCACATCAAAAAGAACGTGCAAAAGAATTGGCGGAGGCATTGAACATATCAAAGATGGGTCCGACTGAACATGGTTACATAAAAAGCTTTCGTAACATTTTTTTATCTCGAGAAGAAGAAATAAAAAACATCTTCATACATTTGATTTAGAAGACTCCGTTATCGACCATTTATATTATGAACTTATGCACGATGCACTCGTTATTATCGTGAAAGAAAAAGAATAATAGAAAAAGGCACTGTCAGCTGACAGTGCCTTTTTAGAGTGTGCTTTTTATGAAGCGTGTTTTATATTTTTTTGACGCAATTTCTCAAGCATATCAGCAGTCATCGCATCTAAATCATATTGTGCTTGGAACTGCCATTCGTCTTTCGCTGCTTGATCGTCAATTTTGTTTGGCCAGCTTTCCGCAATCGTTTGACGTGCTACATCTACGTCATAATCGATTGTAAATGTCGGCATCACACGTTTAATAGACGCTGCAATATGTTCCGGTGCGAAACTCATCGCGGTAATATTAAACGCATTGCGGTGAATTAATTTCTCTCCATCTGCCTCCATTAAATCTACGATTGCTTGCAAAGCATCTGGCATATACATCATATCCATGTACGTACCTTCTGCAATATAAGATGTGTAGTGCCCTTCTTCAACAGCTTTGTAATAAATATCTACTGCATAATCAGTCGTACCGCCACCTGGTGGTGTTACATTTGAAATTAATCCTGGGAAACGAACACCGCGCGTATCAACACCGAAGTGCGTGTAATAATAATCGCATAGTAGCTCACCTGCTACTTTATTGACGCCGTACATCGTTGTCGGTCTTTGAAGCGTATCTTGCGGCGTATTATCTTTCGGAGTCGTCGGACCGAATGCGCCAATTGAACTCGGTGTGAAAAATTGTAAATCTAACTTACGTGCCGTTTCAAGCGCATTCATTAAACCACCCATATTTAAATTCCAAGCGAATACAGGATTCTTTTCCGCAGTGGCAGAAAGAAGAGCCGCCATGTGCATTAATGTATCTGCACCAAATTGTTTGGCTAGTTCATACATGCGCTCAGCATCCATAACATCAAGTACTTCAAACGGACCTGAAGAACTTGTTGGTTTGCGAATATCTGTCGCTAGAACATTGTCTGTCCCATATTCTTTACGCAATTTTTCAACTAGTTCCGAACCGATTTGACCACAAGCACCTGTTATCATGATTTTCTTCATTTCTTTTCCTCCTCGCACAGCCTACAAATGTGTTTCAGAAAAATACATTTCACGAAATAAAAACAAATGTATTTTTAGAGTGTACAAATATACACTTATAAAAGCTGTTTTATCAATGTTTTTGTTATTTATATTATATAGTGTATATCTTGGTAAAACAATCATTCTATTCTGAATAAATATTTTTTTAATAAATCACAAATAAGTTCATTTAAAAAATCGCATCTGAAACCGTCTTAAATATCGTCTATACAAATACTATTTTTCTCATTTTAGTCGTTTAAACAAAAAATGATGTGAGAATACATTCTCACATCATCTCTTTTTACTATTTAACGATTTTTCATCCAGTCCGGTTTACCGAACCCTTTAAATTGTTCATCAATCGTATTTTCAAAATCCTTCGATTCAACAATTTCTTTTAAATCTTTCGCAAGTTGTGATTTTTCATCTGCTTCACGTACTGCTACAACATTACGGTATTGATCTGGCATGTTTTCTAAAAACAGCGCATCTTGTAAATCAAGTCCTGCAGCTAAAGCAAAGTTCCCCGGTACACCTGCTAAATCAGACGTTTCAATTGCACGAGGTAAGCCACCTGCTTCAATTTCTCTGAATTCAAAGTTTTTCGGATTTTTCGTAATATCTTTCGTTGAAGCGACAAGTGGATCAACGTCTGGGTCCACTTCAATTAAGCCTTCATCATTTAATGTTTTTAACGTACGTGCTAAGTTAACTGGGTCATTAGCGATTGAAATTTTTGCACCTTCTGGTAAATCGGCAATCGTTTTATATTTACTTGAGAAAAAGCCCATTGGAGCTGTCGGAACGATAATTAACGCTTTTAATTTCGTACCATTTTCTTTATTAAAGTTTTTTAAATAAATAGAGTGTTGGAATAAGTTCGCATCGATATCACCATTGTCTAATGCATTGTTCGGTTGGATGTAATCACTGAATTCTTTCAACGTCACTTTGTATCCTTTTTCTTCCAGTCCCGGGATAATCGCTTTTTTCAGCATGTCACTGTAAGGACCTGCTGTTGCGCCTACTGTAATTGTTTTAGATGTCGTTTCTTTCGTCGTATCTTTAGAATCTCCATTGCCACAAGCTGCAAGTGCTGCCGCTACAATAACGAGTACGAATGCTACAAACCATTTTTTCATTTGAATAATCCCCTTTATTTTTTATTTACTTTTTTAGCGATTAAATCGCCACCAATTTGAATAATTTGAACGAGTATAACTAAAATAACAATCGTCGCAATCATAATCGTATCGTCATAGCGGTAATAACCGAATCGGATTGCTAAGTCACCGACACCGCCGCCGCCAATTGTGCCCGCCATCGCTGAGTAAGCAATTAAACTAATAATCGTCATCGTCACGCCTTGAATAATGCCCGACTTCGCCTCAGGTAATAGCACTTCTTTAATGATTAACCAAGGAGAGGCACCGGCAGCAATCGCAGCTTCGATTACACCTTTACTTACTTCTTTTAAAGACGTTTCTACTAATCGTGAGAAAAATGGAATCGCGACGATTGAAAGAGAGACGCTTACAGCAAGTGGTCCTGTCGTATCCCCAACGAGTACTTTCGTAAGTGGAATCAGTGCAACGAGTAAAATAATGTACGGAATAGAACGGATAAAATTGACGACAAAACTGAAGATGTTATTGACGATTCGATTCGCTTTTTTCCCAGAAGGTTTCACTGCGAAAAATCCGTGACCGGTAATGAATAGTAGTAAGCCGAGTGGCAACCCGATCACGAGTGCGACGACTAATGAAATACCGACCATTAATAGCGTTTGACCGAATGCTGTCCAAATGTCTGGAAGCATCGATGTGAAATGAGCAAAATCAAACATATTACTGCACCTCCACTGATACGCCGCGTGATTCTATGTAAGAAATTGCACGATGAATATGTGCTTCTTCACCGATTAGTTCCATAATGAAAATTCCGAGCGGTCGTTCTTGTATGTATTCAATCGTGCCATGAAGGAAGTTCCCTCGCACTTCAAATTGTTGTAGCATGTCCGAAATGATTCCTTGTCCTGCCACATCTCCTTTAAACAGCACTTTTACGATTGTACCTTTAAACGTTTGCATAATTTCATCTGGAATATCGAATGATACGACACTACCGATGAATTCTTGTGTTAGCGGGTTATGCGGATTCGCGAATATGTCATACACCGAACCATCTTCTACGACACGTCCCTCTTGCATGATTGCCATACGGTCACAAATTTCTTTTACGACTTCCATTTCGTGTGTAATTAAAACGATTGTAATACCTAATTCACGATTGATTTTTTTCAACAATTTTAAAATAGCGGTCGTCGTCGTTGGATCAAGTGCCGATGTCGCTTCATCACATAGCAACACTTTCGGGTCATTTGCTAAAGCACGTGCAATGCCGACACGTTGCTTTTGTCCTCCTGATAATTGCCCGGGAAATACGTCTCGTTTATTTTCTAAACCGACCATTTTCAAAAGCGCTTCAATTCGGTCATTGCGTTGCTCTTTTGAAACATTTGCCGCCTTTAATGCGAATTCAATATTTTCACCGACTGTTTTTTGTTCAATTAAGTAGAAATGTTGAAAAATCATACCGATTTTCAAACGAGCTTGGCGTAAATTTTTGCCTGTCAGTTGCATCAAATTTTGACCGTCGACTAAAATTTCACCACTTGTCGGTTGTTCGAGTAAATTAATACAACGCAACAAGGAACTTTTTCCTGCGCCAGAATAGCCGACAATACCGAAAATCTCGCCATCGTTAATCGTTAAGTTAACACGATCAACGCCTGTAACTTCCTTTCGCTTCGTGCGATATACTTTTGAAACATCTTTAATTTCGATCATTTGCATACCCCTTATTCTTTTAAAATAGTTTCTTCACAAATAAAAAAGCATCTTTCAACTGAAAGACGCTTTGATTATTAAACGTTATTTATCTTTCAGAATACATTCTGTAGGAATTAGCACCTTCCCAAAATGGGGGTTGCTGGACATCATAGGGCCTCTCCCTCCGTCACTCTCGATAAATCCTAGTTATTTAGTTGTTTTTAATATGTTAATTATATTATTTCTTTTTTGCGTAAAAGTCAACATTATTTTCAGAAAACATTAATTTTTCTAACTATTTTATTTATCTTTCAAAAGATCCGCATACAATGCTGGACGACGATCATCATATACTGGAATTCGCGTACGAACTTCATCTACTTTATTAAAATCAACGTCTACAATTGCGAGTTCTTCCGTTTCATTTCCCGTCCATAAAATTTCGCCCCACGGTTCAATGACCATTGATTGACCGTTAAAGTTTTCTCGTTTATGACTCGTTCGATTGACCGCAACGATGAAACATTGATTTTCAATTGCGCGCGCTTGGAGCAATGTTTTCCAATGATCGATACGTGGAGTTGGCCACTGTGCCGAGACGAAAATCACTTTTGCGCCGTTCAATGCATGCAGACGAAGCCATTCAGGAAAACGAATGTCATAGCAAATAACACCTGCTGCATCTAGGTCGCCTAATTTAAAATTATTTTGCCCTTCACCTGCAGATAAATATAAATGCTCGTCCATTAAACGGAATAAATGTGCCTTATCATATTCGCCGACTTGCTCGCCTTCATTGTTAAACGTCAACATCGTATTGTAAAAGCGGTCACCTTTTTTCGTTGAAACCGAACCACCGACAATATGAATATGTAACTCTTTCGCTAAGTTACTTAAAAATGCAATCGTGCGCTCCCCGTTTACATCTGCTAATTCCTCTAGTTTTTTCAAAGCATAGCTTGAATTCCACATTTCTGGTAATACGACGAGTTCTGCCCCTTTTTCATGCGCTTCACGTATAAGTTGTTCAACACGTGTATAGTTTGCTTCGACATCTCCATTTGCCACTTTGAATTGAATACATGCTAATTTCATTACAGCACCACCTCTAGACTTTTTTCTGAAAAAGGTCTACTATTGAGATTAATTTTCAGAATATTACTTCTTATTATACAATAGTCCAATTTAGGAGGCATAACATATTGAAATTAGCTAAAAAAATGGCACAACTTCCAGAACAATTTTTTGCCAAACTATCGACGAACGTAGCGAATGCAATTGCAGAAGGTCGCGACGTCATTAATCTCGGACAAGGAAATCCAGACCGCCCTACACCTGTACATATTGTTCAAGCGATGCAACAAGCAACTGCCGATGCGGCAACACATAAATATTCACCGTTTAGAGGTACGACCGAAATTCGTGAAGCCATTGCTACGTTTTACAAACGTGAATACGACGTAGAAATTGATCCGAATAAAGAAGTTGCCGTACTATTCGGTTCGAAAGCAGGCTTAGTTGAGCTGCCGATGGTATTATTAGATGAAGGAGATACGATGCTTCTTCCAGATCCCGGATACCCTGACTATTTATCAGGCGTAACGCTCGCAAATATCCAATTTGAAAAAATGCCCTTGCTCGCAAACAATGCTTTTCTCCCTGACTATACGGCACTGACTAATGCACAAAAAGACGCCGCAAAATTAATGTATATTAACTATCCGAACAATCCAACAGGCGCTGTTGCGACAGCGGATTTCTTTGAAGAAACCGTCCAATTTGCAAAGGAAAATGATATCGCAGTCATGCATGATTTTGCGTATAGTTCACTCGGCTTCGACGGCGTTAAACCATTAAGTTTTTTACAAACAGAAGGTGCTAAAGACGTCGGTGTAGAATTTTATACGCTCTCTAAAACGTATAATATGGCGGGTTGGCGCGTCGGTTTTGCCGTCGGGAATGCTGACATTGTTGAAGGGCTAAACTTGCTACAAGATCATTTATTTTGTAGTTTATTTCCTGCAATCCAACATGCTGCAGCTGTTGCCCTCACATCTTCTCAAGACTGCGTTGTCGAGCAACTACAAGTTTATGAAAATCGTCGGAATGCATTAAAAGATGCTGCGGAACGAATCGGTTGGAAAATCGACGTACCGAAAGGCTCTTTCTTCGCTTGGTTGCCTGTACCTGAAAAGCTTACGAGCGCTGAATTTGCGAAAATTCTTTTAGACGAGGCAAATGTTGCTGTCGCAGATGGTAAAGGATTTGGAGAACATGGAGAAGGCTACGTACGCGTCGGTTTACTCGTGGAAGAAGCTCGAATTTACGAAGCGATGGAGCGTATCGCTTCCTTACATTTATTCGATTAAGAGGTGACCTTTTGTTTACAGTAATTGCGTTAATCATTAGTTTATTCGTCGGTATATTATCAATCGCCACACAACGTTATATTTTGAACCAATTGTCTAAAAAAGATCAGAAAAAAGTCATATTCATATACGGATTCGGTACGATGCTTGGCGTTTATATCGCCATCGTCGTTATGATGCGTTTGAAACTTCCTATGAACGGATTTTTCGAATTCATTTTGCAAATTGTCATCGTACTCGTGCTCGCTGTCGTACTCGGAAAAGTGATGTACAAACTTGCGCCGAAAGCGTATAAAGACATTAAACAAAAAGAAATAAAAACAAATGCGCGAAAGTAAGTTCGTGATGTTGCGTTCGAAATACTGCTAAAAATAAAAACCTCTTTCTCCGATTACGAATCGGAAAAAGAGGTTTTTTTCTATAAAGTCGCATGTTCACAAAACGAAAAAATCGATTATGAAATGACGCCGAGTTCTTTCCCTACTTTTTCATAAATAACGAGCGCATCGTCTAACATTTGTTTCGTATGCGCAGCTGTAGGCATGTTTCGTACACGTCCTGTTCCTGCTGGAACGGTCGGGAAGACGATTGCTTTTGCATAAACGCCTTCTTCAATTAATCGTTTTGAAAATTGTTGTGTTAACGTTTCATCACCGATAATACACGGTGTAATTGGCGTCTCCGAATGGCCAATGTTAAAGCCTAGTTTTTGAAGTCCTGCTTTTAAATAATCGCCATTTTCCCATAGACGGTCGTGTAATTCTGTTGAATCGATAATTTTTTGAACAGCTGCTGTAATCGCTACGACGTCTGCTGGTGGAAGTGCCGTCGAAAATAAAAATGGACGTGAGCGTACTTTCAGCCAATCGATGACATTTTGTTTCCCAGCCACGTAACCGCCAACAACACCGATTGCTTTCGACAATGTCCCGATTTGGAAATCAATATCGTTTTGCAAACCGAAATGTTTCACAGTCCCTTTCCCTTTACCTGTCACACCTGAACCGTGTGCATCGTCTACGTACGTAATTAAATCAAATTCTTTTGCGATTTCTACAATTTCAGGGAGGTTCGCAATATCACCATCCATTGAAAATACACCGTCTGTAATGACCATGACTTTGTTGTATTGACCAGAAGATGTCGCTTCCTTCGCTTTTTGACGAAGGTCTGTCATGTCAGAATGATTGAATGGAATAATTTTCGCTTTTGATAAACGGCAACCGTCAATAATCGACGCGTGATTTAATTGATCCGATAAAATCGCATCATGTTTATCCATTACTGCCGAAATCGCTGCCATATTACAATTGAATCCAGATTGATAGCTAATCGCTGCTTCTGTTCCTTTGAACTCCGCTAATTTTTCTTCTAATTTCACGTGGACGTCCAACGTACCGTTAATCGTACGTACAGCTCCTGCACCGACACCGTATGTATCAATTGCTTTTTTCGCTATTTCTTTTAAGTTTTCATCTGTCGCTAAACCTAAATAGTTATTAGAAGATAAATTGATTAATGACTTCCCTCTAATTTGAATAATCGGACCATTGGCACCTTCTACGGGATCAATCTCATTGTATAAACCTTGGCTTTTTAATGCTTTTAAATTATCGTCTACGAATGTATTTAAAATGTTTGACACATCATTTCACCCTTCCTGACTCATTTGAATTTCATTTTAACATACTTTTCTGAAAATGTTCTCCTTCAAAAAACAGTGTTTTTAAAATATGTTTATTTGTTGTTTTATAAGGTACAAATGTCTTTCTCAGAAAAACAAAAAAGCATAACCGTACGTAATTACATACGGTCATGCTCGTTGTTATAGATACTTTATCTTGCCCATTTCGGTCCTTTATGTTTCTTTTTATTCGGTTTTTTATGTGACTCTTTCAAGAGTACTTCATACGTAAATTGAACAGGTTTCACATTGCCAGGTTTCGCCGCATATGTCGTAATCATTTTCACATTGCCCTCTTTCAACATTTTTTGCACTTGCAATGCTTTCGTTTCTGTCACATCATATGGGTTAATTTGTGCAACTTTCGTTCGACCATTTTTCTTCGTTTGAATGAATGTCGATAAATATTTCACGTAATCTTTATTTAATGCAGACTGTGTCGTTAAACCATTCGTCGTATCCCCTTTTATCGCTACACCGGCCTCTTCAATTTGAATATTTTTGACGAACCAACCTTCTTGCTCAGAGCCCCAATCGGTTAAATAACGGAACGATACGAGCACTTTTTGTCCTTTATAAGCAGACAAATCAAACGCTTCGTTTTGCCAATTGTCTACTGTTCCCGTGAAACCTGGTACGTTGTCTTTAATTTTCGGATATCCTTGTGCATCTACGTCTGAACGTGTATTAATGTTGGATAAACTTTCCCACGTTTGTCCATTATTTGTCGATACTTGTACGACACCGTAATCCCAAGCTTCTTCAATATCATATAGATTTTGGAATGTTAATGTTGGATTTTCAGCAGTTGTTAAATCTGCTTCAAAAATCATTTCATGATCGGCTTGATCTCCCGTTCCACCCCATAGTACTTGTCCATCTCCTGTTACAGGATCTTTCACCGTTGACCACTCAAGTGGTAAAAAGTCCGTGCCATTAAAGCGAATACCCGTTACTTCTTTCGTGAAGTCGAGTGATTTAAAATCTCCACCCCATGCTGGTACGCCTTCTTTTTCATACGTTTTTGCTGATTCATAATCGATTGTTTTTCCACGTTTCGTTCCTTTACTATCTATAGGAATGCTTCGTAAATCGACACTATCAATATTATATTTCGAACTCACTGACGAATCATCGAGGGCAACGGCTGTTTGGAAATCTTGATACACTTTCGTAAAGTTCGTTCCACGTTCCCTCAGCGCCGCATCCACACTTTCAATCCCTTGTTTCTCTCCATCTAACGCAATTTCTTTAATAAAGTCATGTCCGAACTTATCGTATAAATATTGAACGAATAAATACACTTGACCATAGTCAGCAATCGTTTCAGGACCTGTCGTTGCGGCCGCATGTTCATCCCAGTTCACGAGCGAATTTTCAGGATGGTCTAAAAAGAAATTAATCGAGCTATCTGGTCCACCGTAACCTCCTAAAAATTCAGAGAATGTCGAGAAGCCTTCATTCAACCAAGATTCTTCTGCTGCATCATGATCTGCCTGAATTAAATGTTGTAATTCATGAATTGTCGTACCGTAAAATGTGCTTTCTAAACGTGTATCCCAACTGTTCGTATCGATTGTTACGATGTTTCGATTAATATAATTTTCAATCGTTTGCCAATAAAAACCGGCTACGAAAAATGGATAATCTGGATTGTTCCAACCTTCATCTTGTACGTTGTCCACGAGTAAAATAACTTTATCCGAGCCTTCGTAATAATTAGCAGGTAATCCTACTAAAGAAGGCAGTTTTGCATTCGAGCCGTCTAATGCATCTGGTGTACCGAAAAAGTCTGTCACTTTCGGATAAATATTTGATTCAAATTCATTTTTTAACTGATCCACTTGTTTTTGCGTCACAACATCTGCTGGTCGAGGGTTGTCAGGACCGTATGCTAAGTCGTGCGCGACCCAAATTTCCACATTATCCCCAACACTCCGAAGCGTAAAGTCTTTTAAAGATAAATCGTTCGTCAAAAATTTCTTCGTCCCTCCATCATATGTGAAGTGCGCTTCGTCTTCTGTTACAGCTGTAGCTGCTTCTTTAGATTGTGCTTTTAATTTAGCTTTCAACGTCGCATTGAAATCAGCATCTTTCGATAATTTATCCAAATATGGATCAATTGAAATCGTATCTCCATAACGCTCCGTATCAAAGTTTGCTAAAGCAGAATCATTCGTTTTTGCCGTACTTACGAAGTTGGAAGTCGTAAGCGTTGCCAGTAATGTACTTGCGACTAAAAGATATTGCCATTTTTTTCGTTTCTTCACATAAAACCCACCTTTCGAATTTTTTAACTACTCTATCGTATCATTTCTGAATTTTCAGAAAAATATGTCAAAAATCGTATTTTTTTACGACAACCTGTGTCCTTTGTATGAAGTGTCTTACTATTCTATTCGCAAAAAAAGTTATCCACATGTGGATAACTTAAAAAATGTATAAGCTTATGTTGTGGATAAAAGCTTATACATCGGTTATTCATTATTTATATGTGACCGCTTGTCCGTTCAAAATACGGTTCAATACTTTTTTACTTATTGGTAAAATGATTTCAATAATTGGACCGAGTGCAAATACCATCACAATCGTACCGATTCCAACAGGTCCTCCCATTAAATAGCCGACACCCGCAGCAAAAACTTCCATCGCTGTACGTGCAACTGTAATGCTCCATCGAAGTTTTTCAACGAATAATAGCATTAAGCTATCTCGCGGGCCTGCGCCTAAATTTGCAGCAATGTAAATACCGCAACCGATGCCAATAAAAATAATTCCTAAAATAAAGCATCCTAATTCAGAAAGTATCCCTTCTACTTGAGGCAAAATACTATTAAATAGATCTAAAAAGACCCCTGTGAAAATCATATTCATAAACGTACCGATTTGAGGCGCTCTCTTTAACAATATAGCTGTTAACAAAACGATGAGAAGACCAATAATCACAGACCATGCTCCTACTGATAAACCGAAATGATAAAACAACCCCATATGAAGAACGTCCCATGAACCAACGCCAAAACGTTGTCCACGAATCGTAAACGCAATACCTAATCCGATAAACATAATACCAATGAAGAAAAATAACCAGCGAATTAAAAACTCTTTACGCATGCTCGTTCTCCTAACATTTTTTCAGTTCTAAACGTAATAAAAACCACGCCGAGGCGCGGTTTTTTACGTTCTCGATTAGTAGTCTATTCGACTACGACTGACTAAGTGTAACAAAGCATGACTTAAATTTCAACGGTAATATCGACAATTTCAGCTCTAGCGGCTTTCTTTAAATTGTCTGGCGTCATACAAAGTTGTAATCCTCGTTTCCCTGCACTTACATACACTTCCGTTTGTGCAGAAACATCGGCATCAATATACGTCGGATATTGTTTTTTCATACCGATTGGTGAGCAACCCCCACGTATATAACCTGTATTTGCTAAAAGGTCTTTTACGTGAAGCATCTCGATTTTTTTCTCTTGTGCCACTTTCGCTGCCTTTTTCAAATCGAGCTCTTTTGCTACCGGGATCACAAATACGTACAATTGATTTTTCATTGATTTTGCGACGAGCGTTTTAAACACTTTTTGTACCGGCTCACCGATTTCTTGTGCAGCCGTCACGCCGTCTAAATGTTCTTCATTAATGTCATACTCTCGTAAAGAGTAGGCAATTTTTTGTTGATCGAGTAAGCGAACAGCATTCGTTTTTTGAATTTTTGATTTCGCCAACAGTTACACTTCCTTAAGCTGATTGATAATAAACAGATTCATACGGATGAAGACCTGTTTTTGCCATTTGAATTTGAAATTGATAGTTTGATGTTGCTTTTTCAAATAGACGATTACGCATTAATTTTTCGAATGAAATCGGTTGTTCTACCACCTGTTCATCCTCTTGTCCAAGCAATTGCGTAGATGTCTTTTCTAAGTTAGTAGGTGCTTGTACTTCAGTATTTTTAGCGATAAAGTCGGCGGCAGATGCTGCAATTTTCAAATCTTGTGCAGTCGGCTTATCATTTGAAAGTGCCGAGCTTTGTACACGTTTAAAAATATCGACCGCTTCATCATTCGATAATGAAGCGACGACATCTTCCACGTCTTGTGTACTCGCAACTTGCTGCGATTTGATACCTTGAATAGCTTGTTGCAGTGCCGGTTGTTCGTCCTTCTCTTTTTTCCCTGTTAATAAATCGACTAGTTCATCGAGTGCTGGATTCGACATCGGTTGGAAAAACTCCGCATTTTTTTATATGCCTCATCCGCCGTTTTTTGTTTCAACATTCTTTTACGGTTTTCAATCTCTGAATATCGATTATTTAATAGAGCCGCTAATCTCATACTTGTCACCTCTTTCCGTAGCCATTTTTTTCTAATTACCTTCATAATAGCATCTTTTATCGTTATTTCGTATCGATTTTCTTACTTTTTAGCTTATGTGAATGAAACGGAACTTTTAGCGTATACACCAAAACGTCGTTCCTTAGTTCTTCTTACATATTTAATAGAATGGTTTCCTTACACACTCTCCATTAAACTACTTTAGGCCTATATTTCTATCTCCTATAAATCGATGGTATGCCGATTTGATAAATGCGTACACTGTTCCTCATTCTTATCCCCTTTCTATGTTATATTTACATCATAAGAAAGGGTGTTTTTTATGTCTAAAATTGCAGTACTTGCCGAAAAACCTTCTGTTGCAAGAGATATTGCAAGAGTATTAAAGTGCAATAAAAAAGGAAACGGTTATCTGGAAGGAGATCGTTATATCGTAACGTGGGCTTTAGGTCATTTAGTCACATTAGCGGATCCAGAAAGCTATGATAAGAAGTACAAAACATGGGATTTAGAATCGTTACCTATGATGCCTGAAAAGCTTAAATTAACGGTCATTAAACAAACAGGTAAACAATTCAACGCGGTGAAACATGTCCTTGAGAGAGCAGATGTTTCAAGCTGTATTATCGGTACAGATAGTGGTCGAGAAGGTGAATTGGTCGCTCGATGGATTTTAGAAAAGATAAAATTCAAGAAACCAATCCAACGCTTATGGATTTCTTCTGTTACAGATAAAGCGATTAAAGAAGGCTTTGAAAACTTGAAGCCCGGCAACCAATATATGAATTTATACTATGCTGCTGTTGCACGTAGTGAAGCTGACTGGTATATCGGCTTAAATGCGACGCGTGCTTTAACGACACGCTTCAATGCGCAACTAAACTGTGGTCGTGTTCAAACACCTGTCGTCGCAATGGTCGCAGCTCGTGAAGATGAAATCAAACAGTTTAAAGCGAAAACATACTACGGGATCGAAGCAAAAACGAAAAATAATTTAAAATTAACGTGGCAAGACGCAAAAGGCAATCGTCGTAGCTTTAATAAAGAAGCAATCGACCGTATCGTCAACCAAATTAGTAACGAACAGGCGAAAATTATCAACGTTGAACGCAAAGCGAAAAAATCATTTGCGCCTGGCTTGTATGACTTAACTGAATTACAACGTGATGCGAATAAAATTTTCGGCTTTTCTGCGAAAGAAACGTTAAATATTATGCAAAAATTGTACGAGCAACATAAAGTGTTAACGTATCCTCGTACAGATTCACGTTACATTTCAAGCGATATTATCTCAACGATTCCTGAACGCCTTAAAGCGTGCGGTATTGGCGAATATCGTACACTTGCGAATAAAGTGTTAGCGAAACCGATTAAAACGTCTAAAGCGTTCGTAGACGATACGAAAGTGTCCGACCACCACGCAATCATTCCGACAGAAGAATACGTTAACTTTGCGAGTCTGAATGCGAAAGAACGTAAAATTTATGATTTAGTCGTGAAACGTTTCTTAGCTGTATTATTCCCTGCACATGAATATGAGCAATTAACATTGCATGCCAAAATCGGTGACGAACAATTCGTCGCAAAAGGTAAAACAATTCTTTCTCAAGGTTGGAAGGAAGTGTATGAAAACCATTTCGATGAAGATTCGAAAGATGACTTAAAAGAACAAGTCTTCCCGACAATCGAAAAAGGCTCAACACTCGCTGTACAATTTATCGCACAAACGTCAGGTCAAACGAAGCCACCAGCTCGTTTCAATGAAGCAACATTATTATCGGCGATGGAAAATCCAACGAAATATTTAGAAACGAATGACCAACAACTTGCGACAACGTTGAAATCAACAGGTGGTCTCGGCACAGTAGCAACGCGTGCGGATATCATCGATAAACTATTCAACTCATTCACACTCGAAAAACGTGGTGGACAAGATATCTACATTACGTCTAAAGGTCGCCAGTTGTTAGACTTAGTTCCAGAAGAGTTACGCTCTCCTGCAACGACAGCAGAATGGGAACAAAAACTAGAATTAATCGCAAAAGGCAAACTGAAAAAAGAAGTATTCATTAATGAAATGAAAGAACATACGAAAAAAATCGTCGCCGAAATTAAAGCGAGCGATAAAAAATACAAACACGATAACATTTCAACAAAATCTTGCCCAGACTGCGGAAAGCCCATGCTTGAAGTGAACGGTAAACGTGGTAAAATGCTCGTTTGCCAAGACCGTGAATGTGGTCATAAAAAAAACGTTTCACGCGTTACGAATGCACGATGCCCGAACTGCCATAAGAAATTAGAATTACGTGGTGATGGAGACGGTCAAATTTTCGTCTGTAAATGTGGTCACCGCGAAAAATTATCTGTCTTTAAAGCACGTCGTGAAAAACAAGGTAACAGTAAAGTTGATAAACGTAGCGTTCAAAAATATTTAAAACAACAAGCAAAAGAAGAACCTTTAAACAATCCATTCGCTGATTTATTAAAAGGATTTAAATCTGAATAACCGATTAAAAAAGCGTCCAAAATTTTTATTTTGGACGCTTTTTTTATTATAATTGTTCATACAATTTTTCAAGTTTCGCTTCTATCGCAACATTTCGTTGCACACCGAGCTGTCGTTCCAACTGTGCAATTTCTCTCTCAACAGCTCCATTTTGTTGCTGTACTTGTGCCCATTCATACGATCCTTCATGTACCGTAACGATTTGATGGTCAACCCATGCAATGCGTGAAAAGAGCTTTTGTAAAAAGTAACGATCGTGGCTCACCGCAATAATCGTTCCTTCAAACTGCTCAAGCGTTTCTTCAAGCACTTCTCTCGATTCGATGTCCAAATGATTCGTTGGCTCGTCTAACAACAATACATTCAGCTTTTGTTGCATTAACTGTGCAAGACGCAAACGCATTTTTTCTCCGCCACTTAAATTTTTCACTTTTTTAAATACGTCGTATCCGTAAAATAAAAATTGTGCGAGTAAATGACGTGCTTCTCCTTCTGTTACAGCCACTTCTTCACGAAAAATGTCTATAACACGCGCTTCTAAATGAAACGTATCTAATTGCTGTGCTAAATAACCGATTTTCACGTTACTTCCCCGTTTAATGACACCTGTTGTTGGAGAAATTTTCCCTGCTATCATTTTTAAAATCGTTGATTTACCCGTCCCGTTATTACCGATTATCGCCAAATGATCTTGCCAATATACAGATACATTCGCACGCTCAAATAAAGTTCGTTCATCGAGGTGAACCGCGACATCATCAAGTACAAAAACTTCTTTCCCGCTTCTCTCATCTACTTGCAAAGCAAAGTTCATCTTCTTCGCCGCAATAGGTTTCTTCACGATATCAATGCGCGCCAATGCCTTTTCCATCATTTTCGCTTTACGGAATAAGTCTGGGTTCGGCGGCGACGCTTCATTCGCCCACTGACGTAATCGACGAATTGCTTCTTTCATCTTTTTAATTTTCTTCTGTTGTTCTGTATAATGAGCAAACTGTGACGCAATTTGAGCTTGTTTCGCCACTACGTAATCATCGTAATTACCGTGACTAACAAACGGAATACCTTCTTCAATTTCTACTACTAATTCTGCTGTTTCATTCATAAAACGGCGATCGTGACTCACGATTATAACTGTTTGTTTTAATTGTTTCACATACGTTTCTAACCATTCAATCGCACGCAAATCGAGATGATTCGTTGGCTCGTCTAAAAGTAATAATGTAGGCTCTGTTAATAATACTTGTGCCAACATAACTTTCGTTTTTTCACCGCCACTCAGTGTATGAAATGCTTTGTGTAAAAAAGGTGTGACACCTAATCCATTCGCAACCGTCAACAACTTCGAGGACATCTCATAGCCCCCTTGTTGTAAAAACTGCTCTTGCAATAAACCGTATTTTTCAAGTAAAGCTTCACTCGAATCGTGCACCATTTGTTCCTCGTAGTAACGCATTGACTGCTGCATCGTTTGTAACGCTTGAAAGGCATGAAGTAGTACGTCTTCTACCGTTTCATGCTCGTACGGTGGTATTTGATGCAAGTAGCCAACCTTACAATCTTTTGGCGTAATCACGCGTCCTTGGTCTACTTCTTCTACACGTGCAATCAGGCGAAGAAGCGACGTCTTCCCTGAACCATTTCTCCCGACAATTGCGACGTGTTTCCCTGTTGGAATCGTTAAATTAAATTGTTCAAAAAGAGGCGTTCCTCCAACGGTTTTCGTTATATTTTCTATTTTTACTGTCATTGTATTTTCCTCCATACAACGCAGCTTTTGCATACAAAAAAGGACTGCTCATCAACGAGCAGCCCTTTCATTTTTGTGAAAAGAATGCAGTTCATCAGCTACGTTTCATTTGATATTGTTTGTTAAAAAAGGGCATACGTATCCCGTTTACATCAAATTTAAACGTAATGACACGCGTCAAATAAAGCGCGGCGTCCATTTTTTCACATGTCATATAAGCTGATTTTCCCATTCTTTTCACCTCCGTTTCATTCGTTATATCGTTAGTCTACCACGAATTATCAGAAAAGTGTATTTTTTAGAATCCGAATGCTTTTTGTTCATCATTGTCGTATTTACGACCGAGATTTTCAGAATCTCTCGTAATTTCAAGCGTTACGATGTATTTCACACGCTCTTCATCTAAAGTTTCCTTACGTTGTTCTACAATTTCCACTTGATCGAGTTCATACGTCTTCGCAAATACTTTCATATCTTCGAGCGATTCACCCATATCTTCTTCATCTTCAGTGAAAATAATTAATTCTACTTCTTGCTTCTCTTTTACTATCATTTCGTCACCTCTTGCCTAGAGTATAGCGAAAGCCCGCTCTGTTCGCTAGTAAACAGAGCGGGCTTCCTCTTAATGTTGATCGATTGTTTCTTTCGGTAACGTCTTACTCATTTCACAATATTTCACGAAAACGCGCGCAAGTTCTTTCAAACGCTCTTGAACATTTTCATCTGTAATATTGTTGTCTTCATCAAAATGACTTGAATGAGTATAAACGTAATTCGGTGTTACGAGACAACGGAAGTAATCTAAAATCGGTTTCAGTTGATTTTCGACGACTAAATGATGTTGATACGTTCCACCATTCGCTACGATTGAAACAGGTTTATAGCGTAATGCTTTCGGATTTAAAAAGTCGAATGCATTTTTTAATACGCCTGGGATTGACCCTTGGAAAATTGGCGTCGCAAAAATGTAACCGTCTGCCTGTTCTAATTTATGAATCATTTGTTGTAAACCTTCGTTGTACTGGTCAAAAGGACGACCATCTACAATTTCGTGCTTGTAGTCTGCAAATGTTAAAAGTTCTAATTGTAAATTTGGATCGTACTGTTCAATATATGTTTGGACTTGCTTTAAAATCGCACCTGTTTTTCGACCTAATACAGTGCCATCTACAAGTAAAATTTTCATGAAATTGCCCTCCAAAAATTGATGATTTATTCACATTGTAACAAGCTTCATCATTTTCAAAAAGCCCATTTACGAAAGTTCAGCCTTTTGAATGAACTTACATTGCGGATACGACACCTTTAATTAAACCCGTAAATTTCTTGTTCACTTGTGCAGCAACATCAATCACTTCTTGGTGATTTAGAGGTTGATTTAAAATACCTGCCGCCATATTCGTTAAGCAAGAAATACCGAGTACACGCATACTTGAGTGGCGTGCAACGATTGCTTCTGGAACGGTAGACATACCGACTGCATCTGCACCTAATGTACGAATCATACGAATTTCTGCTGGTGTTTCATACGTTGGACCGCTCCACCATGCATAAACGCCTGATTGTAAACCGAATCCTTGTTTCTCAGCTACTTCTGAAGCTAATTGACGTAATTCGTCATTGTATAAGTTCGACATATCTGGGAAACGTGTACCTAGTGCATCGTTATTCGGTCCGATTAGTGGATTTTGACCTGTTAAATTAATATGATCTTCAATCAACATTAAATCACCTGGTTTGAAATCTTTGTTCACAGCGCCACAAGCATTTGTAACGATTAGTTGTTGGATTCCTAACGCCTTCATAACGCGTACTGGGAATGTCACTTCATCCATCGTAAATCCTTCGTAGTAATGGAAACGTCCTTTCATCGCAACGACAACTTTCCCTTCTAATTTACCGATTACTAATTCATTTGCGTGACCGATTGCACCAGATTTTGCGAAATTTGGAATGTCCGTGTACGGAATAACAACGGCTTCTTCAATTTCATCTGCAAGCGTTCCTAAACCCGAACCTAAAATCAACCCTACTGCTGGTTGTACATCAATTTTTGTTAAAATATAATCTTTCGTTTCATTAATTTGTTCAAGTGATTGCATTCTTTCCTCTCCGTTCTATTGATTTACTCATTAGTGTACTAAATGCCTATTCTTTTCGCCAATATTAATTTGAGACAACGTTGTCTTTCTATGAAGAATATTTTTTTCATTTGATACTACTTAAAATTCGGTTTACAAATAAACGTAGGTTTTATGTAATTTTTCTTCATTTCAAATAAAAGACGATGAATAATAAACAATGTAATGAAATAAGCAAAACAAGCGATTCATGTTCCCGAAATATTTGAACAGCTTTTTTGTGCCTTCCTATGGTACAATGACAACATTGATATTTTACGTAAAAGGAGCGTTTCACATGGCTACTAAATCTGAAATCGAATACCAAATTTTAGAACTAAAAAGCGATTATATTCGTCAACAAGGTGACATCGAAAAAATCGAATCTACAGGTCATCATGAGCAATTAGAAAAAGCTGAACAACGTTTAACAGACATGGAAAATGAACTGGCTGAACTAAACAAACAATTAGCAGCATTACAATAAAATGAATCAATAACGAATAAAAAGGGACTATCTTTCATGCAAACGACGCTGTAAAAGCGGAGAAGTCTAAAGATAGCCTCTTTTATTTTGCACATACACATCAGGAGGTTTTATAAGCAATATGGCTATTTTAACTGTCGAAAATTTAGGTCACTCATTCGGTGACCGCACTTTATTCAAAGACGTCACATTCCGTATCGTTGAAGGTGAACACGTAGGTCTTGTCGGCGCAAACGGTGTCGGTAAATCTACTTTAATGAGTATCATTACTGGAAAAACTGTACACGATACAGGTCGCGTAGAATGGTTGCCTAAGACACATTATGGCTACTTAGATCAACATACAGTATTAACACCAGGGAAAACGATTCGTGAAACATTAAACGAAGCGTTCGCTACCCTGTTTGAAAAAGAACAAGAACTAAACGACATCGCTGCAAAAATGGGTGATGCAACACCAGAAGAATTAGAACAATTACTAGAAGACATGGCAGAAGTACAAGATGCATTAGAAGCTGGTGACTTTTATACGTTAGACATGAAAGTTGATGAAGTAGCTCGTGGTCTTGGTTTAACAGCCATCGGTTTAGACCGTGACGTCGCTGCCCTTTCAGGTGGTCAACGTACGAAATTACTTTTAGCAAAATTACTTTTAGAAAAACCAAAAGTTTTACTATTAGATGAACCGACCAACTATTTAGATGAAGAGCATATCGATTGGTTACGTACGTATTTAAAAGACTATCCACATGCATTCTTACTAATCTCACATGATGTAGAATTCATGAACGATGTTGTCGGCGTTATTTTCCACTTAGAATTTTCAAAATTAACTCGTTACACAGCGTCATACGAAAAATTCATCGAGCTTGCTGAAATTAACAAGCGCCAACATATCGATGCTTATGAAAAACAACAAGAATTCATTAAACAACAAGAAACGTTTATCCAAAAAAACAAAGCCCGTTTCTCTACAACGGGTCGTGCGAAATCACGCCAAAAACAATTGGATCGTATGGAAATTATCGAACGTCCAGAAACAGCTTCAAAACCAACTTTCCGTTTCGAAGAATCTCGTAGTTCAAGCCGTTACGTAGTAGAAGCAAAAGATCTTGTCATCGGTTATGACAAACCACTTCTTCCTCCACTCACATTTGAAATCGAACGTGGTGAAAAAATCGCACTTGTCGGCATGAATGGTGTCGGTAAATCGACTTTACTTAAAACGATGCTCGGTAAAATCCCTGCATTAGACGGAAAAGTAGAACGTGGAGACTTCTTATTCCCTTCTTACTTCGAACAAGAAGTAAAAGCAGGTAAAGAAACACCAATTGACGTTATTTGGGAAGCGTATCCAAGCCTTACTCAAGGAAATGTTCGTTCATTACTTGCTAAAACAGGTCTAAAAAGTGAACATATTAGCCGTCCAATGAGCCAATTATCAGGTGGCGAACAAGCCAAAGTTCGTATTTGTAAACTGATGATGGACGAATCAAACTGGATGTTATTCGATGAACCGACAAACCACTTAGACATCGATGCAAAAGAAGAATTAAAACGCGCGATGAAAGAATATAAAGGGACAATCGTACTCGTATCACATGAACCTGAATTTTATGAAGGGTTAGTAACGAAAGTATGGAACGTCGCTGAATGGTTCTCACAAGGTCACCAATAATATTTCTTTCTATACAAGACGTACAGCATATCATCATGCTGTACGTTTTTTTATTTTATGTACTATTTTTCAGATTCTATACGATTGGTTTCGGTTTACGCATCATACTCTCTCCATTCTTTATAAAGACTAAAATACGTGTCTAAAACGTATGATATTCATTATATTCATATAAAATCTATCCATGAATATCCAAAGAAAGCCACCTATTTAACTGTATAAAACATAGTTTTTAAAGGCTATCGCTTGCATCAAACGGTTTATGAGCGCAAACTATATACTATAGGATGGTGTTCAATATTGAGTAACGCAAATGATTACGCAGACAGTAGTACGACGAATAAGTCTTCTGCCTTCCAGCGGATTTTCATTCGATTTTTTGGAATAACAGCTGGGGCACTCATCATGGCAATTGCCCTTGAGAAAGTCATGATTCCTAACCAACTCATTGATGGTGGCGTCACAGGGATTGCGATGATGGTGTCTCATTTAACAGGATTATCTTTAGGTCTATTTTTATTTATACTCAACTTGCCATTTTTATATTTTGGCTATAAACAGATCGGCAAAAGCTTTGCGATTTCTGTTTCTTACGGCATTATCGTTCTTTCGATTGCCACTTCATTAATTCCTCACACAGGTGCTTTTACGAACGATACGCTGCTCGCTACCGTACTTGGTGGCATTATGCTCGGCATCGGTGTCGGCATCGCGATTCGTTCAGGTGGTTGTCTGGATGGTAGTGAAACACTTGCCATCATGTTCAACAAAAAAACACCTTTTTCCGTCGGACAAATTATTTTATTCATGAACTTATTTATTTTAGGTAGTGCAAGTTTCATCTTCGGTCTCGACCGTGCGATGTATTCATTAATCGCGTACTTTATTGCCTTTAAAACGATCGACCTCGTATCAGAAGGTTTCAATCAAACAAAATCTATTTGGATTATTAGTGATAAACCTAGCATTATTGGGGAAAAAATCATGTTCCGTCTCGGTCGTGGTGTCACATATTTAAACGGTCGTGGTGGCTATACGAATGATGAAAAACAAGTAATTTTTTGTGTCATCAGCCGTTTAGAAGAAGCAAAATTAAAAACAATCGTACATGAAGTCGATCCAACCGCTTTCTTAGCCTTTAGTAACATGACTGAAATTAAAGGTGGTAACTTTAAGAAAAAGGATATTCATTAGTTTTTTACCTTTTCCGAAAGAATTTTATTCTTTCGGAAATTTTTTTATTAAAATTTGACGTTTTTGTGAATGTAAGCGGTATCAATGTTGTCCCACTGCGGAAAACCGCGTCACATCAGCATTTATGAGAGTTTTCAGACAAAAAAGGTATTGGAACCTGTACTAAAAAAATACGTCCTATAAGTAAATACAGCATGAATAATATTCATTTTGATGAAAAATTCTCTTTTCAAACATAATATTCATCGTAAATTCAAAAATATCAATTTGACTTATATATATCTTATTGGTAAGATATATATATATTAACCGAATGAAAGTAGGAATCCACATGACTGTTACAATCTATACACAAACGAGCTGCACTTCATCTAAAAAAGCACTTCAATGGTTACGCGAAAATGGAATTGACTACAATGAAAAACGTATCACTTCTAACCCTCTTACTTTATCAGAATTCAAAAAAGTATTAAGCATGACTGAAGATGGTACAGATGAAATCATCTCTACAAACTCAAAAGACTACAAAAATTTAAACTGTGATATTAATACGTTATCTATTCAAGAATTGTATGATATCGTAAAAGAACATCCAAAAATGTTACGTAGCCCTATTCTTCTTGATTCAAAACGTCTACAAGTCGGCTACAACGAAATGGATATTCGTCGTTTCGTACCTCGCAAAGTGCGTGCATACGAATTATTCGAAATGCAACGTTTAGCTAACGATTACTAAAAGTTCATAAGCTTGGAGTTGATTCACGTGATAGATCGCCGTAAAAATGGCATAACGACAATATTTGAAGTAGCTACTGCGATTGAGCGAAAATGGGCAAATGAATGGAACAGCCATAATAATTTAGGCTTGTCGAAAACGCATATTTTGCTATTAGATTTGTTAGAATCTAAAGGCCCTCTTCGCCCATCAGACTTAGCAGAAACGCTGCATGTCACAACTGGTGGCGTTACGGTATTAACGAGCAAGTTAGTGAAGTGTAACTATATTAAAAAAACTCAAAATCCGTCTGACCGTCGTGCCTCTCAGCTAGAGATTACCGACGAAGGGCGGCATTTACTTGCGGATGCATATGAACATATCGAAGCAATCGTGCATCGAATGTTCGGGATGCTTTCCGCAGAAGAACTTAAAACACTTCAAATTATTTTCAGAAAATGTTTACAAGCTTAACAGTCTATTTCTTGTGTGGAGAAATACTATAATAACGAAGACAGTAATCTTTTGATTGCTGTCTTTTTTTACATTCATTTACGTACTCTATATAACTCTATTCCCTCTTTTAATTATTTATAACAACGAAAAAGCGAACCGCACCGTCGCAGTTCACTTTTTTATAATTGATGAGTTTCGTTTTATATAAACCTCGGGGGGACGAGGAGAAAAAATAAGTTAAATATTTTTAAAATTATGCAGGAATAATAGCTGAAGCAGATACTTCGTCAGATAACATCATTTCTTTTAAACGCGCTTTCCCACGGAAAAGACGTGATTTAACTGTACCGATTGATACTTTCATAATATCCGCAATTTCAATTAATGAATATTGGTGTACGTAGAAATAAAGTAATGTGTTGCGATAAATGCCATCTAACTGGCTAATTTTCGTACGAACGATTTTAGCAACATCATCTTTTTCGATTAATTCTTCTGTAGATGGTGCATCATTGGGAACTAAATCGAGTACAGGTACGTCTAAGTTATCAGGTTGGTTCATCATATATTTACTACGACGTACATTTTTGCGATAGCGGTCGCGGAATGTATTCATACAAATTGTTGTTAACCAAGCTTTTAAGTGATCGACTTGTGCAACGTAATCTTCGTAGCGCACAACTTTTACCCAAACTTCTTGCATTAAATCTTCTGCTTCTGTTTTGTTACGTGTTAGTTTTAAGCATAAGTGATAAATGTAGCGATTGTATTCTTCATATACGTTATTTAAATTGTCGTTTTGTAATTTTTCCATGTTCATAACCTCCTAATAGGTTAAGTATTTTATATGTAGCTGTTTTGGCGAACAGCACGATGTCTAAGTTATTTTGTATCTTTCTTACACTCTTATTATCTCGAATAATTACCTTACGCTCTATCGCTTTAACTTTCATTTTCCTTACAATCGTGTAAGGTTCGGAACTTTTTCGTGTAATGTATGTAGCAGACTTTAACACATAAATAAAAAAACAGGAATGACCGGCGAATTTGTCGATCATTCCTGTTTTTTTATTCGTTTTCTGCACCAATTTTCGTTAACGTCACTTTCATAATGTGCGTACCTTCCATTTCGTTAATAACAAAATGAATGCCATACATGTTGATGATATCTCCTTGTTTCGGCAATCGTTGAATTTTTTCTAACAATAATCCGCTAATAATATCGTGATCGTCTGGTATTTCTGTTTTTAATAGATGATTCACTTGCTCTACTTCTATGCGACCGCTACAAATTAATTTATTCACTGTACTTTCATATATAAGCGGTACATCTTTATCGGTCTCATCTTCAATTTCCTGTCCAATCATATCTTCAATAATATCTTCTGTCGTAATGACCCCTAACGTACCACCATATTCATCTAATACGATTGCTAAATGTTTTTTACTAGACGTCATACGTTTGAACACTTTTTCCACTTGTACATTCGCTACGACAAACAACGGATTATGATCTAAGAAATCGGTCATAGGACGATTTTGATTTAAAGACCATTCGACGAGTTTTTTCGATAAAAATAGTCCGACGATATGGTCGATGTCTTCATCATAAACCGGATATCTTGTGAAGCCATTTTTTAAGATTACGTCTCGCACTTCATCGAATGTTGCATTGAGTGGCAAAGCGACCATTTCTGTACGGTGCGCACCTAATACGTCCAATACGTCTTTCTCAGGAAAATCGAGCACTTCTTTTAAACGATTCCCTTCTACTGCATCAAATGCTCCCGCCGTCTCCGCAATGTCCACGACTGCGCGCACTTCGGCTTTCGTCATTTTCGCCTCTGTCACTTTCCCTCTCGTTAAAATACGAATGAAAATATTCGTAAAGCTTTGTACAATGACTGCAAGCGGCGTACAAATTTTTACTAAATAATAAATTGGCATTAGGACAAATTTAGAATAGGACATCGGTTCTGCATACGTCACCGCCATCGTCTTTGGTAATACTTCCGCAAACAAAATTAATACAATCGTTAAAATAGCCGTCGCTAAAGATACTTTCCATCCGTGACTTAACGCAATGACCGTCACAATTGTCGGTAGTAAAATATTGACGACATTATTTAAAATAAGCACCGTCGTAATCATACGATCTGGTTTCTCAATAATTTTCAACATTTGAATCGAACGAGGATCTCCATTAGAAGCTCTCAGTCGTACTTTCATCTTATTAATAGCGGTAAGTGCGGTTTCCGCTGCCGCAAAATAACTCGACAACATGAGCAACACGGCTAGTAGTATAAATTCCATACTGTTCCTCCTAAAAATAGTGTTACTTCTGTTATACCACTATTTCTAAACGATAGACGCATTAACACTTCATTTTCTTGCTATGCTATAATTTGTAGTGCAAATAAATAAAATTAAAGTGAGGGATTTTCAGTGAGTAACTTAGAAAATTTAAATCAATATTTTACAGAAAATCGTGAGCGTCATATTGAAGAAATGAAAGCATTTCTAGCAATTCCTAGCATTAGCTCTCTTTCAGAACATAAAGACGATATGTACAAAGCAGCAAACCATCTTTCAAACCTTTTAACAACTGCAGGTATGGAAAATGCAACAATCCATGATACCGCAGGCCATCCTGTCGTAACAGCTGATTGGTTACACGTAGAAGGCGCACCAACTGTACTCGTTTACGGACATTATGACGTGCAACCTGTTGACCCAATCGAACTTTGGGATAGCATGCCTTTCGAGCCAGAAGTACGTGACAATATTTTATATGCTCGTGGTTCTTCAGACGATAAAGGGCAAGTATTCATGCACGTTAAAGTGTTAGAAGCGATGCTTGCTTCGGATGAAAAACTTCCTGTAAACGTGAAAGTCATTTTTGAAGGTGAAGAAGAAATCGGTTCTGTTCATTTAGACCAATTCATCGCCGATCATAAAGATTACTTAGCAGCAGATGTCGTATTAATCTCAGACACATCTTTATACGCACCAGGTAAACCTGCTGTCGTTTATTCATTACGTGGGCTAACAGGTATTCAAATCGATGTACGTACAGCAACAGGTGATTTACACTCTGGTATGTACGGTGGCGGTGTGCATAACTCAATCCACGTCCTTTCTTCTATTTTAGCTTCATTCCATGATGAAAATGGACATATCGCTGTTGAAGGTTTTTACGACAAAGTACTACCAATTTCTGATGACGAACGTGCTGCTTATGCCGAATTAGGTTTCGATGCGGAGCAAATGAAAAAAGAAGCTGGCGTTAAAGCATTGTACGGCGAAAAAGGTTTCTCTTATCTTGAACAAACTTGGGCACGTCCAACATTAGAAATTAACGGCGTATTCGGTGGCTTCGCTGGTGAAGGTGTTAAGACCGTTTTACCAGCTCAAGCAGGTGCTAAAATTACGTGTCGTCTCGTTCCAAATCAAGATCCACACGAAATTGTAGCACTTCTTCGCGCACACGTTGCGAAACATCAACCAGAAGGTGTCGATATCGAAATTACAGAATTCGATAAAGGAAAACCTTTCATCGCACCATTCGATCACCCTTACGTACAAGCTGCTGGTCATTCTTACGAAACGCAATATGACCAAAAAACAGCATTCATTCGTTCTGGTGGTTCAATTCCAATCGTTTCAACATTCGATGAAATTTTAAGCGCACCTGTTATTATGATGGGCTTTGCTTTATCAACAGAAAATTTCCATGCACCGAATGAACATTTCCATTTAGAAAACTTTGATAAAGGGCTTCGCGTCGTATCTCATTACTTCGATGAAATCGCTTCATTGAAAAAAATCTAAAAGTGCACATAAAAAAGGGCATCCAATCGGATGCCCTTTTTGTCATTCTTATTTCATAAATTGTTTTGATTCTTGATAAACGAATGTTGATTCGTAGTTGTATTTTTGAATATTCTCATAATTTGCTTGATCAAGATTCGTTACGACATATGAGCTACCTGAAAGCATTACTAATGGAATCACAAGTGTGTCTTTCAAATCAAATGCCTTCCCAGCATTATTTGAAATCGCTGTACTTAATTGCGTATTAAACTCTTCGCGCAATGGTTCATACGACTTCGCATAAATACTTAACATGTACACGAGCTCTTGGCGTGTCGTTACATTAGAAATTTCTTTCGTTAAATTGTATTTTCCAACATTTACTGAGTAAACGCTACCGAAGTACGCATTGTAATATTCAACAAAATCCCACGTTGCTACGTATGATTTTAATGAATCCATCGGTGCTTTCACCAATGCTTTTACTGCTGCATTTGATTTTTCATAATCTGCAATGACTAGCTTCGCCGCTGTGACTTTCGGTTTTTGTGCTACATAATTTGTCGCTAATTCTTTATAACCCATTTTATCTGTTAACGATAACGTACCAAACGCTTGTGCTTTCTTCATCAGTGTATCTGCATCTAATGTGTCTGTCGCTGTTTGAAGTTTTAATTTGAAGTCTGCGTCTGTTTGTAAATAATTACGTACAAGCTCTGATAATGCGCCATACTCGATTGTCAGCGTTTGTGCATTGCTAACTTTCGTTACGTCTAGCGTCGCATGTTTAACAGTGAAGTTATATCCTGTAAGCATCGCTTTTAGTCCTGCCATATCGTATTTCACTGATTTTTTAGCTGCTGACGATAACTCATCGTATGCATCAATCAGTTTTTGCACATCCGCTAAATTGTTCACAGTAATCGACGTAAATTTTGGTGCATCTTTTTCGAATTCATAACCATCAATAACAGCTTGTAAGTTAGCTAGTGAAATTAAACCAACTCGGTCTGCATCCGTTAGCGTACCATACAATTCTAATAATTTTTTAGCTGACTCATAATTAGCTGCTGTTAACGTCGTGTAATCAGTATTAAGTGCTTTTTTGAATGATTCATAGGCTGCTTGAAGCTTCGCAATATCAAACGTCACTTTATTTTTGTTCGCCTGTGACAGTGCCGCATATTGCTCTAACAACGCTTTTACTTCTTTTACATTACTCCCAGATACAGTTGTAGCTGTGAACCCATTAATCGTATACAATGTCACGAGATCACGTAATGCTGTAATTGGATATGTCACTTTCGCTTTGTCTGCATCTGATAACAATTCATAGGCTGCTAAAAGAGCTTTCGCATTAGTAATTGTCGTCGTATCTAACGTCGTATACGTTGGTGCATTATTAATTTGACCGAAAGATTGTTTCATATCTGCTTCAAATTTCGCAAGTAATGCTTTTAATTGTTCGATATTCGCAGTTACTTTCGCTCGATCTGCTGCCGATAATTTATCGTAAGCTGTAAGTAACGCACGAACTTGGTCCGCATTATCAACTGTGATATTCGTAATAGTCGTTGTGTTTAATTCGGTAATTGTTTTCGTTGCTTCCGTTGTAGAACCGCCGTCGTTATTACCGCCTCCATTGTCAGTACCACCGTTGTTGTTACCGCCTCCATTGTCAGTACCGCCGTTGTTGTTGCCTCCTCCATTGTCAGTACCACCGTTGTTGTTACCGCCTCCATTGTCAGTACCACCGTTGTTATTACCGCCTCCTGTGTTACTATCTACCGTTCGAATAAATACACCTTTTTCGTAGTAACCTAATACGCCATTGACAAACCCTGTACCTGTTAGCAATTTACCGTCTACATACACTTTCGAATTGTAAACAGCCGTTCCTACCGATTGCTTCGCTTTTGAATAAAGAATGCCACCATATACATAATTTGCTTTCGTATTCGGAATACCGTTTACATACAATTGATTACTGTAAATACCCGTTAATTTTTTACCAGCATTGTAACGAACTTTTACGCCACTAATTGTGCGTACACCTTTAAACGCTTTCCCTTTGCTATAGTATTTTCCGTTATATTCACCGGTAAAGCTCGTTCCTTTATAGTAAAGAACGCTACCTGATGTTTTATAACCTGTATATTTTTTCCCTTTATAATAAAGTGTGCCTTTATTTACTTTATATCCTGTAGCAAGCTTACCTTTTACGTATAACTTACCAGCATAAGTTGTTGTAACTGTCGATTTTTTCCCTTTGCTATACAATGTGCCTTTGTATAGTTTATTCCCCGTTGCTTTTTTCCCTTTGTAATACAGTGTACCTTTGTATAATGTATAGGCCGTTTTCTTCTTACCGTTGTAGTATAAAGTGCCTTTGTATACTTTGTATCCCTTAATTACTTTTTTCGTTTTAGCATTTACTAATTTACCTGATTTCACTTTATATGTTGTCGCCGCATTTGCTGCCAATGATGGTGTAATTGCTGTCGTTACAAGTAATGCTGATGTAAATGCTACTGTTGAATTTTTAACAATTTTCGAGTTCTTCATAATTTGAGAACCTCCTTCAAGTAATGGTCATTCTAAAACTTTCTAGTATTTTTTATCACCTTATGCTCATTAATAAACATTATTTTATAACTATTAATTTTCTCTTTTTTATAATTATTTTAAGTAAAAATGATGATTAATTGCATTAAATCAACGTTTTTAACCTTTATAAACGAAACAAAATGAAAAATAATTGATTCCTTAGAATTATTAAATTATTTTTAAATTATTTATTGAAAAGCCTTGTTTTTTTACATTAAATGTAAAATTATGTATAGAAAAATTTTTTTAGGGCTAAAGACCTTATACGATAGAAAGCAAAAAAACGACAAAAAAAGGTTCGTAATCGAGTAGATTACGAACCTTTTTATAAAGCGTAAATTTATTATTTATTCACCGAAGAACGTGACGATTTCTTCTGCTGATTTACGAGGTTTTTTTGCAGGTACTTTATCGAAATAACCTAATTGAACCATCGCAATAACACGTTCAGCAGGTTTAGCACCGATTGCTTCAATAAATTCTGGACTATCTAGCCAAGTTGGATTTTTCCAAATAGAACCGATACCACGGTCCCAAGCAAGAAGCATCATATTTTGAATAAAGCAGCTCGCTGCCGCGAAATCTTCCGTACGTTCATGCTGACGTAAATCTTCTGGTACAACGACGAATGCATATGCACCCGGCGTTAAAAATTTCGTCATTTTATGTTCGATTTCTTCTGCTGATAAGCGTTCATGATTCGGTATCGTGACGTTACGAATGACTTCTAACACTTTCGGTAAGCCTTCCCCAACGCCTAAAATAACGCGCCAAGGTTGGCGATTTTTATGATTCGGTGCCCATACAGCATCGTCAATAATATCTAGTAGATCTTGTGCATCTACAGGTTGTTTGTTAAATACACCGACAGATCGACGTTCTAAAATTGCTTCTCTAATCGTTAAAGCTTGTTCATTCACCTTAATCACTCCTAAAGACTCTTTTCGTTTCCACGATACCACACTCAATACAAAAGATAAAACTTATTCGTCAACTTTCTTTTTCCAAAGTTTACCTGGCCAAAATGCGAAACGTCCGAATAATGTCATTAATGCTGGTACGAGTAGAGGACGAACAATAAACGTATCTAAAAGCACACCAAGTGCTGTAATAATACCGAATTGTACGAGTGCTTGAATTGGTAATGTACCAAGTACAGCAAATGTCCCTGCTAAAATTAAACCAGCAGATGTAATGACACTCCCTGTATATTTCACACCTTCTGCGACCGCTTGTTTCAACGGTTTCTCTTTACGACGTTGCCAAATTTCAGAAACCATGAAGATGTTGTAATCGACTCCGAGTGCAACGGAGAATACGAACGTATACAGTGGAATCGAACCTTGAATCGCTTCGACACCCATACCGTAATGTAAAATTAACCATCCGAGTCCAAGTGCAGAGAAGTACGATAATAGAACGGTTGCCATTAAGAAAATCGTCGCTGTAATCGAACGTAAGTAAACGAGTAATAATATCGCAATCAATGCAATGATTACGGGCATGATCACTTTCTCATCTGCAGAAATCACTTGCATTTCATCGTATTGTGAAGCTGTTTCTCCACCAATCCATACGTTGGATTTAGCATCGCTCACCCCAGCTTCTTTTAACAAAGAAACTGTTTCTGCTTTAATTTTTGGAATTTGATCTAGTGATTCTGAAGAGTAAGGATTTTCTTTCAAATCAAGTTCATACAATTGAATGTTTGAATCTTTCTCCCCAACTCTTTTCTCTGTAACAGAAGCTGCAAAACTTAATGCTTCTAAATCTTTTTGTAAATCTACATCTTTGCCATCTGTATCAACGACAACTTGAACGGGCGCTAATTCACCTGCAGAGAAGTTTTTCTCTACTAATGAGTAGCCTTCACGTGATGTCATATCTTCCGGGAAAGAAGATAAAATATCGAATGTAAATTTAATCTTCGGTGCAAAAGCAGCTAATGAACCGAGTAAAATAACTGTCACAAGTGCTACGACAATTGGTTTTTTCGTCGTAAATTTACCGACCGCATGACTAAATTTATGTTTCGGACGATGTTGTTTAAAAGGTTTATTTTTCGCTGTTGCACGTTGTTGTTCCATTTTTTCTGTACGTGGAATAAATGGCCAAAACGCTGCTCGACCGATTAGTACAAGAATAGCTGGTAATACGATTAAAGCAGTAATCCCCATAATTAACACGCCGAAGCTAAATGGAATGGCAAAACGTTCAAACGTACCGTAATCTGCTAAACCAAGTGTCGCTAAACCGATTACAACTGTTAATGCGCTCATTAAGATCGCACCGCCTGATTCTTTAATAGCTTGTGCCATCGCTTTGCCTTTATCTTCGAACAGTAATAATGTTTCACGATATTTAGAAATTAAGAATAAACAATAATCTGTCCCTGCCCCGAAGAGCAATACGGTCATAATCGAGACGGCTTGTGCATCTTTGTCCACGATGCCATGTTCCGCCATAAAACCAAGTGCTGGGCTAATAACGCCATATGCTAAAACGACCGCAATAATTGGAATAATTGCTAATAATGGTGAACGGTAAATTAAAATTAATAATACGAGTACGAGTAATACCGTCGCAATCATTAATTTCACGTCTGCACTAGCGAATAATCCTGTCGCATCTACTGAAATTGCAACCGGACCTGTGTAACGTAAGTTTAATTCATCATTCTTTTCATAATTGCCTTCTAATGAAACGTCACCTTTCACACGCTTCGTAATTTCTTCTAATCCTTGTTTGTAAGCATCTGTATTGGCATCTTTATCGAAAAATACAGGTGTTACGAGTGTTTTCCCATTTTCAGACACGCTGCTCATTAATGCTTGTGCAGGTGCTTTATATAGAGGAGGTACGAGCGATTGAGACTTCACTGGATTGTCATCTAAGTCTTTATATAAGTCTAAAACTTTTTGAAGGTCCTCTTGTTTCAATCCTTCTTCTCTATGCCATACGAGTAAAAGTGGCACTCCCGAGTCGTTCGGGAATTGTTCTTCTACAATTTTAGCCGCTTGTTTAGACATCTCTGTGTCTTTTAAGTTTTCAGTTGCTACGTTGTCCACACTATTAATTTGTGGCCAACTGAATGTAAACACAGCAACGAGAACAACCCAAAATAAAAGCGATAACCAACGACCCTTTTTACTTGAAACTAATTCTCCCCATAATTCTATTGGGCTCTTCTTCATCGAATTCCTCCTAACATATAGTTAAATATCATTGCCTATTCATTATATATACCGAGTGGTTAATTTTACAATCATTATGTTCCTAACAGATTCAGAGTGATGTTATAATAAGAGTATGAATCTACACAGAAACGAGGGAATTTTATGGCTACAGAACATAGTCGTCCACTCGGCCGTCCGAAAAAAGAATCTCAAAAAACCCCACTGCGTCAACAAATTTTATATACAGCTACACAACAATTTATGCTACAAGGCTTTAAGGAAGTCTCAATGAACTTAATCGCCGAAAAAAGTAATGTAACGAAAGCAACAATTTATTATTATTTCGATTCAAAAGCGACTCTATTTACCGAAATGATCGTACAGCTTATGGAACGTATTCGAAAAATGACAGAAAAAATTTTAAATGACATACAACTTTCATTTAAAGATCGTCTCGTGATACTAGTCGAAAATCATATGAAAGCAACAGCTGATTTAGAAATCCAAAAATTCATCCGCGATGCAGAACCTTCTTTAGGCGACCATAATTTACGCCAAGTTCATCAATCTGAACAACAAATGAATGACGTGATACGTCTAGCCTTTGAAAGAGAAATGAAGCTCGGAACGATTCCTCCTCAAAATAGCCTATTCGTTTTGCAAACCTTTTTATCTCTTTTAAACGTCGGTCGCTACAAAGACTTTAACAATAAACCACTTTTCCCAGACCATCACCTCGGTGCTCAAAAAGTGATCGACTTTTTCTGGGCAGGTTTGTTCGCAAAATAATTTTATGTTTCCTACGTTAATGAGCGAATATTACACATGTTTTTTGCTACAATATAGGTAATTATTTTTAATGGGAAAGGATGTTTCGAAATTGACACAGCACGCTGAAAAAGAATTGCTAGAAGCTACACTCCTTTGTGACCACAAAGGGAACTTAAATCCTCAAGCAATTGGTTACGCCCGTAAACCTCTGATTACAAGTAATTTAAAAGGGCATTTTATGCGTAAGAAGAAATGGAATTATTGGTGTGTTTTTGGAGATGAAATTTTATTTTCTGCAACGATTAGCCATCTCGATTATGCTGCTGTTTGTTTCGTTTATTTTTTAGAATACGAAACGCAACGCTTTTTCGAAAAAACGATTACATTACCACCCATTTCAAAACGTGTAAAAATGTCACAGGATGTATTAGAAACCGTCATTTGCAAAGATTCCGACATCTCAATTTCCATTACCTATAATGGCATAAATGAAACGTATTTAACCGTTCATATTGAAGATTTCGACGATGACGTACTCGATGCAAAATTAACAATCCAACATCTTGATGAAGATGATTCTTTAAATGTCGTCATTCCTTGGAATCGCCAAACATTCCAATTTACAGCGAAACACCATACGCTCCCAACTTCCGGTACAGTAACACTCGGTGAAAAAATGTACACGTTTGAACCGAGAGAATCTTTCGCTGTACTCGACTACGGACGTGGTGTTTGGCCAAGAGAATCGACTTGGAACTGGGGAATGGCTTCTCAAAGACTTGGTTTCCACCGCGTCGGCTTAAATCTCGGTGGGCAGTGGACGGATGGTACGGGCATGACTGAAAATGCCATCTTCATCGATGGGCATATGTCGAAAATCCACGAAGACGTATTGTTTATTTACGATGAGAAAGATTTAATGAAGCCGTGGAAAATTCATACACGTTTCTCTGACGACGTAAATCTAACATTCACTCCTTTCTTCGAACGCGTTGCTGAAACCGATGCAAAAGTGATTAAGTCATCCGTCCATCAAATGGTCGGCTACTACAACGGTAAAGTGAAATTAGATAACGGAGCGTACTTCCACATACAGCAACTACTCGGAACGTGTGAAGACCATGCTGCTAAGTGGTAAACTAATACAATAACGGAACGGAAAGAGAGGTATACATTTACCCTCTCTTTTTTTATCTGTAAAAAAGCGTATAGTAAAAAGTATGATTTTGAAACGGAGGAACATACGATGCAACATCCCGAATTTGAACAAGAACAGCAACATTTAGCTTACGTAAAACATTTCATGGCGAATGTTCTAAAAGAATCTGCACAAGATCTCGTTAACGCACAAGATAATATTCGCAAATCTATGGCAGACCTTGAATATTTAGATTCTAGTTCTAGCTATTTAAATATTTTAACGAATTCCCGTTTCTTCGATATGGCACGAGAACAAAAAGAAGGCTTAGAAGCAATTATTCAAAAGCCTTATTTCGCACGAATTCACTTTCAAAAAGACGGGGAATTCGCTGAAAAATTGTATATTGGCAAAACGTCTTTATTTGACCGTGAAACGCAAGACCCGGTCATCGTCGATTGGCGCTCCCCTGTCGCTAACGTTTATTATGACGGACGACTCGGCGATTTAACGTACGATGTAAACGGCGAAGAAATGAACGGTCATCTTTTTGCGAAACGTCAGTATAAAATTGAAAAAGGCAAATTATTAAGCGTGCGTGATGTCGATTTAACGACGAATGACGAGCTGCTACAAGATGCGCTTTCAGGAAAAGCCGACGTCCGTTTAACGGAAATCGTCTCAACGATTCAAGCAGAGCAAAACGAAATTATTCGTGCCCATTTAAAACAACCCATCATCGTACAAGGAGCCGCTGGTTCAGGTAAAACGACTATTGCGTTGCACCGTATTTCTTACTTTTTATATACGATGGGCGAACATTTCAACGCAGATCAGCTAATGATTTTAGCACCAAACCATTTATTTATCGATTATATCGGAGACGTACTTCCCGAACTTGGTGTCGGTAAAATACGACAAGAAACATTCGCTTCTTACGTCATGCAAGCGACAAAATTGAAGCTAAAAATCCAAGACCCAAATGTGTATTTGGAACAACTTGTTCAAGCACAAGCGTCGGAAAAAGACCTTGTAACGACACGTTTGAAAGGCTCAATGGAATACCGTGACATCATGCAAAATTACGTAGATCAAATTGCACGTGACATCGCTGTACAATTCGAAGATGTTTATATCGACAAATATCGTATTATGCGTGCGAGTCATCTACAAGAGCTATTTTTAGAAGACTACGTATACTTACCAATTGAAGAGCGCATTCAAAAATTAAAATCAGTTATTCAAAGTCACGTACGTCAAAAACGAAAACAAATTGTGTATACATTGAACAAAAAATACGATGACATTATCGGAAAAGCGCTGAATATTTTCAACGATGAACGCCGTAAAAAAGAAGTAACGCGCTGGATTGATGAACGAGACGAACGCATTCCCGCAATCGAAAAAGAAGCGAAATCAACAGCGTCTAACTATATGAAACGTTTCTCAAAATACAACATTAAAAAACTGTATCGTGCCTTCTTAACAGAAGATGCTGTGCAACAGCAAATCGCACCGCAGTGGACGAAAAAACAACGCATATCATTCCAAAAAGAACATGCGAAAGAACAATGGACGAACGAAGATTTAGCTGCGCTATTTTTTTTACATGCGAAAATTAAAGGTATTAAGCCTGAGCATAAAATACGCGTCGTCTTTATCGATGAAGTGCAAGATTATAGTTTATTCCAACTTGCTGCCTTAAAAGAAGGACTCGATACGGATATGTTTACGATTGTCGGAGATTTAGCACAAGGGATTCATAGTTATCGTTCCTTAACAAATTGGGAAGATGTCCAAGCACTGTTCCCACGTGCCAGTTATAAAACACTCCAAAAAAGTTATCGTACGACGATCGAAATTATGGCTGTAGCGAATGAAATTTTAAGTCAAATGGATGAAGATTTACCACTCGTTGAGCCCGTCGTTCGACACGGTTTACAACCCGCTTTCCATGAAGAAACGACATGGAATACGGAAACGATTGTGACGTTATTTAACGATATTAAACAACGGCATCAATCGATTGCGCTCATTTGTAAGACGAGTGCTGAAGCAAAAAAAATCGCCGCTTCTCTCACGAACGTACTCGACGTTCAATTATTAGACGGTGCACAAGGAATTGATCAAGAAAAACTGTTGATCGTTCCGAGCCACTTAGCGAAAGGTCTTGAATTCGATGCCGTCATGATCGTTAGTAGTGAAGAAGGTTATAGAGACGTACCTTTAGAACGTAAATTATTATACGTTGCGATGACTCGTTCTATGCATGAATTACATTTAATCGGTCCATCTAAACAGCATTTCTTATTACAGTAAATCAAAAAGGCAAGGATGATTAGTTCATCCTTGCCTTTTTTCGTTCATTAATTTATTTCACGACGTAGTAATCAACTTGTCCTTTAACGACAAAACCAGCTTGTTGATATAAGCGAAGTGCGTCTACGTTATCTAATTCAACGTCTAACAGCACCCATTTCAACCCTTTTTGAACGGCTTCTGTTTGTGCCCAGTTCAATAAAGTCGTACCGATTCCAGAACGACGGTATCCAGGTTCTACTGTGAAAGCCGTAACCCAAAGTTCGTCTTCTCGAACAGTCGTTGAAATCGTACCAACCGGCACGTTATCTTCTACGTACATCATCAACTGCATATGTTTATTTTTTTCTGTTTGCGCAATTAGTTGTTCCGTTTCTTCTGCTAAGTCACTGAAACCTAATTCCATCATATGTTGCAACGCTAAATAATCGGCTTGTTCGTATGGACGAATTTCATCATCCTCAGGTAATTGAACTGTTTTTTCTTCTGCTACCGCTTGTAACGTCGCTTCTGAAGAACTGTATTCGTAACCAAGTGCTGTTAAAAAGCCCTTCGCCGCGTCACTCGGATAGCTCGTTGCCATTTCTCCAGAAGATTGACGTTCTGTTAAGCTACTTTTAAACGTCTCAACGAGTTTACGACCGATGCCTTGACGACGATGTTTCGCGTCGACAACAGCCGCCCATTCATACGTATTTAAACCGAATAAATCAAGGGCACTTAAAGCACCGACTAATAAATCTTCATCGTTATACACAAGACTCATGAAGCCACGTTGTTCCGTTGCTTGCCAAAAGTTTTCGTGTAGTAATGTATTGTATTCAACCGCGTCATTTAATTGAACGCGTTTTAGAAGTTGTTCTACTTCTCGTTTCGTTTCTTCATCTAGAGGATAGGATGCTTTCATTGCGAAAAGCTGCATGTACAATTCCACCTTTAATCATTTTTTCATAGCTCTCTCTAATGCTCGATGTTCTTTATTTTAACGTATTTACTATCAACTTACACATGATTAAGCCGAAAACATTCGAAAAGTACGTATCCACATAAGAAAAGACAGCGTCGATTGAAACCTCTTCGCTGTCTTTTACTAACCCCGTTATATTAAATTACGTTGTACGAACGTTTCTAATTTTTCATAATCTGACAAACGTTGATTACACGTCTGCACATTATCACAAATGTAATTGCTATACGCTGTAAATTGGTCTTCTTTCCCTTTTACTTTCGCAGTAAAAAGATGCACATCCGTTTGTTCATGACAAATCGCGCAAATTCCTTTCGTACGATACTGCGGTTCTGCTACACCTCTTAATGCCGTATAATTCCCCTCACGTTCCGTCACGATATATTGACGATGCGTGCGAGAATCGTACCAACTTAAATAACTAATCGCCGTCCAATCTTGAGATGCGAGATTCGGTATGTGTAACTTTTTTTCTTTTTTAAATAGTGATTGCAATTGTTTCGGCGAAATCGGCTGGAATGGAATCGTATACCGTTTCAAACTTTCTATAAACAATTCTGCTCCTACACGATCTTCTATTTGTTCAAATGCTTTCAGTAGTTCCATTTGTGGCATAGTCAGTTGTTGCTCGATTTCACTTACAGCAATTCCTTTTACCGCATCTAAAACAGCTGCATCTTGTGAACTCGCTTTCGCCTTTAACACTTTCCACATTTGCTTTTCAATAAAGCGTACATTCGCTACCGTTAAAAACTGTTCCACGTCTATCCCTCCTTTTAATCTAACGCTGCACCTTGCGTCACCATGTCATAATAACGACCTTTCGCTTCAAGTAACTGCTGTCGTTCGCCACCTTCGATTAAGCGACCTTTTTCCATAACGAAAATGTAATCTGCATTTTTCACCGTATTTAAACGATGGGCAATGACGATGCTTGTTCGGTCGACCATCAAACGGTCAAGCGCTTCTTGAATCGCCATTTCTGTCACCGTATCGATGCTTGAAGTCGCTTCATCTAACAGTAAAATAGCAGGGTCGGCAACGAGAGCACGCGCAATTGATAACAATTGTTTTTGCCCTTGGCTAATATCGCCTCCGTCTTCCGTTAACAAATGATCGTATCCGCCAGCTAACGTTTCAATAAACGTATGGGCATTCGCCTGTTTCGCTGCTCGTTCAATTTCTTCATCTGTCGCGTCTAACCGACCGTATCGAATATTTTCACGTACCGAGCCTTCGAATAAAAATGGTTCTTGTAAAACGAATGCCATTTGTTTACGCAAGTCACTACGCGTTATTTGTTGAATCGGTCGTTCATCAATTCGAACTTCCCCTTCTTGCACGTCATAAAATCGTGCAATTAATTGCATAATCGTCGTTTTCCCTGCACCCGTCGCCCCAATTAAAGCCGCGGTTTTCCCTGCCGGAATCGAAAATGATAATTGAGAGAGCGTCGGTTCAGCAGTCGTCTTGTCGTAACGGAATGTCACGTGATCAAATTCAATATGACCGTCTAATCGACGTGTAACAGGTAATGTATGCCCTTCTTTTTCAATCGGTTCGTCGATAATTTCAAATACGCGTTCTGCCCCAGCAATCGCAGACAAAACATTGTTAAATTGGTTAGCTAAATCATTTAATGGACGCGTAAATTGTCGTGCATATTCTGTGAAAATAACGATTGTCCCGACCGATAAATGACCGTTTACAGCGAGGATACCACCAACTAGTGCTACGACTGCGAAACTAGCGTTATTTAAAAAGTTCATGACTTTCGGGATACCGCCCGAATAAATATTCGCCCAATACCCCGCCTTTTTTAATTCGTCCGATTGTCGTGTGAAATCGTCAATTAAACGTTGTTCTTGTGAATAAGCTTTTACCGTCAATTGACCTGAAATCGCTTCTTCCACCATACCGTTTAATTTCCCTAAACGTTGTTGTTGTAATTTAAATAGTGGTCCTGTACGTCGCGTAATCCATCGCGTCGCAAAAAACATCACTGGAATAATAAGCATCGTAATAACCGTTAGTAATGGACTCAGCGTTAGCATAACAATGACGGTTCCTGTAATGACAAGAATGCTTGAGAACACTTGGATAAATGTCGTATTCAGCGTTGCACTCACATTGTCCATATCGTTCGTCATCCTACTCATTAATTCCCCGTGTTGCTTGCGATCAAAAAATGAGATTGGGAGCTTTTGAAACTGCTCGAATAAATCCGTTCTCATACGATAAACTGTTTGTTGTGCAATATCGATCATCCAATAGTTTTGTAAAAATAAAGCGCCCGATAACAAAATATAACTAATGGCGAGTACGACTAAAATCGTTAAAATACCTTTCAACTCTTTTGGCACGATGTAATCATCAATCAAGCGTCCAATTAAGTACGGACCTAGCAATTGAAGTATCGAACTTAAAACAACCATCGCAAGTACGACTAAAAGTAAAAAGCGTTGCTCGTCTACGTACTGCCAAATACGTTTTAACGTAGCACCCATATTCGTTGCTTTGTCTCGTTTTTTCTTTTGTCGTTGCAACATATCTTTCGTTAAAATCGGTTCATAGCCAAAAGGTTTAAACATCGGAATCCACCTCCTGTTGAGATGCGACAATCGATTGGTACAGCGACGATTGTTGCATTAATTGTTCATGTGAACCGATGGCAACGATTTCACCTTGTTCCATTAACATAATACGGTCTGTCGCGCGTGCCGTATGAATTTTTTGTGTTACGACGAGCAATGTTGCTCGTTCATTTTGTAAGTTATCCCACAATTTCTTCTCCGTTCGAACGTCTAAAGCACTCATACTATCATCAAACAAGAGAATCGTTGGTTTTCGAATGAGCGCGCGTGCAATCGCCATACGTTGCTTTTGCCCACCTGATAAGTTCACACCTTTTTGACCAATTTTCGTCTCATAACCATCATCAAATTGCATAATACTTTCATGAATTTGAGCTTTTTGACAAGCGTCGATTACTTCTTCAAGCGTCGCATCTTGCTTGCCCCATACGATGTTATCAAAAATGGTTCCTGTGAAAAGTAGGGAACGCTGCGGTACGAAACCGATACGTTCTCGCAATGCCGGAAGTTGCCATTGTTTCAACGGTAGGTTTTCGACAGAAACTTCTCCAGCCGTTGCGTCATATAAACGTGGTATTAATTGTAACAATGAACTTTTACCCGAACCTGTTGCGCCCATAATCGCAATCTTTTCTCCTTTTTGAATATCAAAAGAGATGTTTCGTAACACGTCCTTCCCTCCATTTTCATATTGAAAATGAACGTCATGGAATGAGATCGCTCGTTGCGTTTTTTGAACTAGGGGCATTTCGCCTTCTAGCGACGTTTCATTTATATCTAACACTTCTTCCATTCGATTTGCGGAAGATTTTGCTCGTGCGAATAGTACGATAATAAATGCAAACATGCTGAAGTTTCCTGTAATGCGCAGCGCATAGTTAATCATCGCGACTAAGTCACCTACTTGTACTTCATTCGCTCGAATTTGTTCTGCACCGAGCCAAATAATAACTAATAAAGCACCGTTCATTACGACGAGTAAAATTGGTTGGATTAACTCCATTAATTGAAATGCTTTTGCAGAATTTTGCTTCAAAGCATCTGCGATTTTAGCAAATCTCGAAGCTTCATACGTCCCTCTCATATACGCTTTAATTAAGCGCATCGCCTGTAAATTTTCTTGAATCACGCGATTCACTCGATCGATTGAGCGTTGGACGATTCCAAAATTACGCCATCCGATTTTCACCATAAAGAACAAGAATAATAGTAAAAAAGGAAATGGAATAACGAGATAAAAAGCGAGTTTCACATTGACAAAGAACGCTAAGATGAAACTACCGATGACGACAAGTGGTGCTCGAAGCATGAAACGCATACTCATGAAAAATACTTGCTGGACTTGCGTCACGTCATTCGTCAAACGTGTAATCAATGCCGATGTTGGAAATTTCAAAAAATTAATCATAGAAAGTGATTGTACTTTTTTAAACAATGCTACACGTAAATCATACGCGAAGCTTTGCGCAGCATGTGCAGAAAAAAAGGAATTCGATAATCCGGCTAAAAATGCTAAAACACTCAACCCAACCATGACACTTCCCCAAACGACAACATAGCGTAAATCATTTTTTAAAATACCTTCATCAACGATTTTTCCGATGATTAACGGCTGGATTAATTCTACCGCTAATTCAACGAGCATAAATGCGAGTGCAATGATAGCAGGCCATTTGTATGGACCCATAAACGACATGATTTTTTTCATCGCTCTCGTCCCTTCTATGTTTTTTTATTCATTCTATTTCTTATTATGCCATATTATTTTCGCTAGATACGACTAAAATTCCACAAAAATGGGAATAGAATAATAGCGATAAAAATTTCTAGCATTTTTATCCTTTTATTTTTTATTTTTATACTATGCCAAAAGTTTAAAAAACTAAATTAATATGTCGTTAATTATTATTTTTCTTCTATATTTAAAGTTTTTTAATTTCTTATAATAAAGTATAAATACTTATTATCTATTTAAAATAAATTATTTTATTACTTATCTTTTTTTAAAAAAATAGTTCTTTATAATCTTTTTTGTTTTATTTTTAAACAAACTTTTATATCAGTTATTATATTTTTAATCGAATTAATACTATTAGTTTCCCGACAATAGAAAGAATTTGCCAATCGTCTCATTGTAATTGGTGACTTATCGACCATTTTTCTTTATAATAGATTTTATTACTGACATTCAAGGAGTCGTTGTATACATGGATGAACTCAAAAGTATTTTTCAACATGCCAATCCTATTTTGAATTATACTTCTAACGCAATGGTTATTTTAGACCATGAAGGTGAAATTATTTCATGGAATCACCAAAGCGAGGAGCTATTCGGCTATAGTGCAGAACAGATGGTAGGTCTTAATATTCACATACCTCCTCATCATTCGGAGCAATTAACTGAATTATTTAATGCGAGTTTACGCTCACACAAAGAACAAATTTCAGAAAACCTTACACTTGAAACACAAAACAATAAATTAATTCAGCTGACAGCTTTTGCGAAAGCCGTCACGATCAAAGACGAGCGTTTCGTTATGATTCGATTCACCGCAACACATAAATCAGAGAAAAATGCTGCCTCTGAATTAAATTGTTTACGCAATGGATTAGAAGAATCATTTATGGTACTAGAATTAGATCATGAAGGTCTTATTAACTTTGCGAATCCCCTTTATTTAAAATATAGCAAATGGACACCTAAGCGTATTTTAGGGAAAACATTATGGCAAATGTTCCCGCAAACAGAACAGGGCATTAACAAAGTGAATGAAATTTGGAATATCGTTCACGGCGGACATATTTGGCAAGGTGAAGTTGAAAAAGCCGCGAAAGATGGCACTTCTTATTGGGTAGAACTCATCGCTATTCCCGTTTCATCGAACAATAGCTCACCGGACTATTTCTTAATTTTAGCGACGGACATTACGGAAAAAAATTATTACAACAACGTCTTGAAAAAATCGCCTACATTGACCAAGAAACAGGTTTAATGAACCGCTATCGTTTAGAACAAATCGTCAACGAAATGATCGATACGAAGCAACATTTCACATTTGTTTATTTAAGCATCGATAAATTTTATTCATTAAAAGAACTGTATAGCGAGCAAATGGAGTCTATTTTATTACAAGAATTTACGAATCGTTTAAAAATGTATTTCCAAGATAGTGTTATGGCACGTATTACGATTAACGACTTCGCTATTTTGACGCCACTCGGTGAATGGTTCATTCAAGGTTTCTTGGCATATTTAGAACAACATCCTATTTACATCGAGGGAATCGCACTACCATTAACAGTATGTGGTGGTATTTCAAAATATCCTGAAGATCAACAAACATTTAATCATTTATTAAAAGCTTCACATGAAATCATTAATAAAATGCATTCTGATGGTGGTAGCACGATTTCAAGCCTTTCTACAGCAGACCATAAAGCACTAAGTCGCCGTGCAATGATAGAGAAACGCTTATTAATCGCGTTGGACCAAAAAGATTTAAAAGTACTGTACCAACCACAATTAAATTTAAAAACGAAGAAAATTGAAGGTGTCGAAGCACTCGTTCGTTGGGAAGATTCTGAGCTAGGTATTATCCCACCAGACGTGTTAATTCCAATTGCTGAAGAAACTGGTTTAATTAATGAAATTGGTACATTTATGCTTGAAAAAGCGTGCGAACAAGCCGTCATTTGGAAGAAAAAAGGACATACTATTTTCGTTAGTGTGAACTCATCTGTTCGTGAATTCCGCGACAAAAATATGGTTAAAATTATTCGTGGCGTACTCGATAAAACTGGTTGTCCTGCTAGTCTCTTACAAATCGAAATTACCGAAAAATTCGCTCTAGAAGCAGAAGCAGAAGGGTCGATCATTAAGCAAATGAAACAATTGCAAACAGATGGTGTTCGTTTTGTCCTTGATGACTTCGGTACAGGCTACGCATCATTCCGTTACATGCAGCTTCTTCCACTTGAAGAATTTAAAATCGATAAAATGTTTATCGCAACACTCGCTTACCAACAAAAAACACAAAAACTAATTCACGGTATGATTCAATTTGGCCATTCGTTAAACATGCGTGTTTTAGCAGAAGGCGTCGAAACAGAAGAACAACTCGATTTATTGACACAGTACAATTGTAATGCTGCGCAAGGATATCATATTAGTCGTCCTATCGATGCAAATGAAATTAGCAAACTTCTATAACAAGTAATTACTAAAAATTGGAACACGAATTGCTTATAATGGCACTTCGTGTTTTTTTCATTTCATGTAACAATAAAGAGAGTATGTAAAAAATTACAAGGAGGGTCTATCATGTCCTCACCGAAAACAAAATTAAGTACACTCAACCTTTTGCTAGCGCTCCTATTTATTTCGTTTTTGAGCTTATTTTTCGTACTATTCCACAATTACCAAAAAACGCAACTTGTTGAAGCGAATGAACCGGTATCAAATGGAGAAATGAACAAAAAAGTAAATGATGAAACGAATGAAGAAGTAAATAAAAACACGGACACCGTAACGATTCAGAAAAAATATAGCCCTTATAAAGGGATCCAAATTGTGACTGAGCGCTCCAAAGCCGATCATTACACACTCACCTATCCAGAAACGACAAATACATCCGTCAATCGAGCAATTAAAAAGAAACTATATGCTTATAGAGATGCGTATTTAGCTTCTGGAAATCAAAATTTCAACGGCACTTTGGCAATAACAAAATCGGCTAAATACGTAACATTTTCATTTAAAAATAAAGAACAACTCGCGACAAATCAAAAAGAAAAAATTACGACTTCGTTTATTACATATGATACGAAAAACGCGAAAATTGTAACATTAGACCATATTTTAACGAAACAAGAATTGTTGCGCCTTTCAAAACTATCGAGCTATGCTTTACAACAAAAAAGGTCCCCTTACAAAAAGCGAATAAACTAACGGCACCAATGTGGAAAAATTATTCAAAATTCGTCCTCGACGGCACGAACATTAAAATCCATTACGCTCCTAGTATCGTTCAGAAAAAAGCTCCTCTATTTCAATTCCGTTAAAAGAAGTCTACTCAAAAACGCCTAAAAAACCGATTGCTTCTTTAAAATCAAACGGTCAAAGAGTCGTAGCACTTACTTTTGACGATGGACCTCATCCGAAAAATACGCCTAAAATTTTAGCGACACTTAAAAAACACGAAGCGACGGCTACTTTTTATATGCTCGGCAGCTTAGTGAACGAACATCCTTCTATTACTAAAGACGTTTTCAATGCGGGACATGAAATCGGAAATCATTCGTACAGTCACGAAAATTTATCGACACTTTCTGCTAAGAATGCCTTGAAAAATATTAATAAAACGAATGCCATCATTAAAGCAACAACCGGTTTTGAGCCATTAACTGTTCGTCCTCCTTATGGGGCACGAAATGTCAAAATGGAAAAATCGATGCATCAACCAATCGCTATTTGGGACATCGATACACTTGATTGGAAAACCCGAAACGGGGCAACGACATTCCAACGTATTAAAGATAGCGTTCATTCAGGATGCATTATTTTAATGCATGACATTCAACCTTCTTCTGCAGAAGAATTGGATGAAATTTTAACGTATCTTGATCGTAAAGGCTATTCATACGTCACGATTTCTCAACTGCAAGCAAATTAAAAAGAGGCTGGGACAAAACCCTAGCCAATAAGAAAAGACATTCACGATTTGAATAAAATCGTGAATGTCTTTTCTTATTGGCTTGTCAGCCGTTGTTCATCGTTTCGGCCGACGCTTTTCGCGGGCATGGCTCCATCTAATTTTTTTCGCGAGGGCGCGAAAAAAATGGATATTTCGCTCGTGCTGTTCCCGCAGAAGTCGCGTCCTCCACTCCGAACAACTTTTATATACTTCTATCAAAAATTCCTTATAGAAAAAAGGACAATTCCTGTTAAAATTTAAGTATCCTACTACCAAATCTCAAACGAAAGAAGTGTCCTTATGTTTAAAAATTATAACATGAATCAACTCATATTGCCGCTAGATTTAGAAGTAAAATTACAAAAAAATGATATTGCCTTTCATATTCACCATCTCGTAGAAAGTATTCCAAGAGAAGCTTTCAGAACCAAAAACAGCTTGAGATCTATCGTCAACGTAAAATCGACGTAGAACCAATTTTTGGATTTCTGAAAGCTAATTTAGGTTCACTCGATTTTCCGTTCGAGGAAAATCGAAAGTAAAAAACGAAATTGGCCTCGCATTAATGGCAACAAACTTAAGAAAATGCACAATAGGTGATGTCAAATTCGACATCACCTTCTCTATTAGAGGCTGGAATTTCCACTTATGTCCCAGCCTCTTTTTTAATTATCAATTTGAGCACGTTGTAATTTTCCACTAAAATCGATATAAATGCTTTTCACTTCCGTATACAAATCAAGCGCACTCACACCAGAGTCACGATGCCCATTCCCCGTTCCTTTCGTACCACCGAAAGGTAAATGAACTTCCGCTCCTGTCGTCCCTGCATTCACGTATACGATCCCCGTATCTAGATCTCGTTGAGCACGGAAAACGGTATTTACATCTTTCGTATAAATGGAGCTAGATAACCCGTAAGAAACGTTGTTATTCACTTCAATCGCTTCTTCTAAACTACCGACGCGAATTAAACCAACAACGGGACCAAAAATTTCTTCTTGTGCGAGACGTGCATCTGGACGTACGTCTTTGAATAACGTCGGCGCATAGTAACAACCTAAATCATAGTCGCCACCTTCTAAAATATGTCCACCTGTCAACAATGTCGCGCCGTCCAATTGCGCGAGTTCTACGTAACTATGAATTTTATAAAGAGCTTCCATATTAATAACCGGACCGACTTTATTTCGCTCGTCCAATCCATCACCAATCGTCAGCTTTTCCATTTCACTCAATAGCTTTTGTTGTAATGCTTCTTCAATATCTTTATGTACGATAACACGACTGCACGCTGTACAGCGCTGCCCTGCCGTTCCAAAAGCACTCCAAATAATTCCTTCTACTGCTAAATCAAGATCGGCATCGTCCATTACAATGACTGCATTTTTACCACCTAATTCTAAGGACACCTTCTTCAAATGATAGCCACCTAATTCCGCAACTTTGCGTCCTGTCGATGTAGATCCCGTAAACGAAATAACACCAATATGTGGGTTTTGAACAATTTCTGTACCGATATCTGTGCCCGAACCAAATACGACATTTACAACACCTTGAGGTAAGCCCACTTCGTCAAAAATTTTCGCCATTTCATACGCAATGATTGGCGTTTCAGATGCTGGCTTCCAAACGATTGCATTACCACTTACAATCGCAGGTAACGCCTTGAGTAATGGCACACCAATTGGAAAATTCCACGGTGTAATTAATCCGATAATGCCAACAGGCGTACGAACGCTCATCGCAAATTTATCATTCAACTCCGATGGCGTCGTCTCACCAAGTAATCGACGACCTTCACCCGCCATATAAAATGCCATGTCGATTCCTTCTTGAATTTCACCACGCGCTTCCTCAATTACTTTGCCCATTTCCTTCGTCAGCACTTCGGCTAAAAATTCTTTTTTCTCTTTTAATTTCACACCAATTTCTAATAAATAATCTGAGCGTTTCGGTGCTGGAATGTTGGCCCATTCTTTTTGCCCTTTTTCTGCTGCACTAATGGCTACATCAAGTGTATGAATTGTTGCCATTGGTACTTGTGCAATCGTATCACTCGTTGCAGGATTGATGACGTCCAAATACTTTTCTGTTTCATCAGCATAAAACGCACCAGCTATGTAGTGTGCTAATTTCATCGTGAATCCCCCTCATGATGTTCTTGTTATAAAATTAACAGAAAATACAGAAATTTAAAAGAGGTATTTTGTGTTGTCATACAATTGAAACTTTTTTTCACATAAGACGTATAGTAGTTGTATATAAAAAACAAGGAGGCATTCTCTATGATGAATGACGAAATTGATTTTAAAATCCACGGAGATGATATGCAATTTGTGGAAGTAGAGTTAGACCCCGGTGAGACGGCAATCGCGGAAGCCGGATCAATGATGATGATGGACGATGGGATCGTCATGGAAACGATTTTTGGAGATGGTTCTGCTGGACAACATGGTTCGGGATTTTTCGATAAATTGAAAGGTGCTAGTAAACGTTTATTAACAGGTGAAAGTTTATTCGTCACGACGTTCACAAACAACGGTTCAGGCAAGAAACACGTATCATTTGCCGCTCCTTATCCAGGTCGCATCATTCCGATGGATTTAAGTCGCTACAATGGCAAAATCATTTGCCAAAAAGACGCCTTTTTAGCTGCGGCTCGTGGTGTATCTGTCGGCGTTGAATTCCAACGTAAACTAGGGACAGGTTTTTTCGGTGGAGAAGGCTTTATTATGCAAAAGCTAGAAGGTGATGGACTTGCCTTCGTTCATGCAGGCGGTACGATTATTCGCAAAGATTTGCAAGTAGGTGAACGTTTACGTTTAGATACAGGTTGTTTAGTCGCTATGACAGAAAACGTCGACTACAATATCGAAGCTGCTGGTGGTATTAAAACATCATTATTCGGCGGCGAAGGCTTATTTTTAGCTACATTAACAGGACCAGGTTCCGTTTGGGTTCAATCAATGCCATTCAGTCGCCTAGCGAGTCGTGTTTTCGCCTCTGCCCCTGTTTCTAAAGGTGGCGGCGGTAGTTCTTCTGATGAAGGTGGCATCGGGAACATTTTCAACTTATTCAGCGATCGCTAACCTCTCATTTTCTTAACAAAAAAACACGGCAAACAGACATTCTGATTGCCGTGTTTTTTACTTTTTAATCCCAATGATTAAAAATGATGTCTCCTAAATTTCTCGGCTTCCAATAAGTTATTTGCTGAAGTTCTTCTGCATCAAGTTTCTCTAACTCTTCAGAAGATGGATACGTCAATAATTCATCTTCTGTCAAAAGCGTATAATGTGTACCGAATGTTGATAATGCTGCCGGAATATCGCAAAACCGAACCGGGTCGTCACTCGTCACAAATGCTCCAATACCGTAGTAGACGTTAACGAGTAGTTGAATACGCTCTCCGTCCACATCAAAAATCGCTTTATGATACGTAAATGGATAATCACATTCCACAATATTTACGAGCGTCACGCCTCTTTCAAGTGCAACGTCATAACAAACCGAACGAAATGCTTTCGCCTCGATTTCTTCTACTGTGTGTAAATCTCCCTCATTACAAAAACCCGTAATCCCTTTTGCTAATACCATTATGGTTTCCCCCTTAGATGACTCGATATGGAATCGATTGGTTCGTAAAATATGCTTCCCATGCGTCTAAATTTCTTTGTACCATTGCCTGTCTCGTTTCGACAGTTGCACTCCCGATATGTGGCATTGGCGTGAAATTCGGTAATGAAAGTAGCGGATGATTCGTCGATACCGGTTCTTCCACAAATACGTCTGATGCAGCGCCTGCGATTTCCCCGTTCACGAGTGCATCATATAGTGCCTCTTCATCGACAACACCGCCTCTTGCAACGTTAATGATATGTGCTGTTCGCTTCATCATTGCCAACGCTTCTCGGTCGATTAAATGATGCGTCTCTTTCGTAAGTGGCGTCAATACAATAATAAAATCAGCTTCTGCTAACAAATCGTTTTTCGAACGATACGTCACACCGTATCGTTCCTCCGCCTCTTCTTTTCGACTTCGATTGTGATACAACACATTCATATCGAAACCACTGGCCCGCTTCGCAACGAGTTCCCCAATTGCGCCCATACCTATAATTCCGAGCGTCTTATGATGCACGTCTGTCCCTGTCATCCCAAACACTTGCCACCCTAACCATTTCCCTTGGTACAACTGTTTGGCATTATCGAGCATCCTTCTCGCAGAAGTCATCAATAACGCAAAAGCTAAATCAGCTGTCGTTTCAGATAAAACATCTGGTGTATTCGTTACGATAATTCCTTTTTCTTTCGCTGCTTCTACGTCGATATTGTTGAAACCGACGGCTAAATTCGTAATCATTTTCAGCTTTGTCGTTCGATTCAAAACCGCAGCCGTTATTTGATTCGGAACGATTGTCCACAAATAATCAGCTTCTAAAACAGCCGCTTCAATCTCTTCTTGTGGCATATCATGTATATCATCTTGCCACATTTTTATCGTCACATACGGCTTTAAACGCTCAGCTAAGTCGTTCGGCAAATAAAACGTAATCCATAAAATTGGTTTCATACAGTACCTCCGTAATTTTCCCAAATTATACCACGTAACCGATTGTGAAAGACACTCTCACTCGTTTTACACAAAAAAAATCTACTCACAACAATTGCTGCGAGTAGATTTTTAAAGCGTATCAAAGAGTTTTATAATTCGTCGAATCCGTTATCTTTTACGTTTACTTTCGTATATTGACGAGATTTTTGTTCGAAGAAATCAGTTTTACCTAAATCTACATCTTCGTAAGCTTTAATCCATTTAAGTGGATTTTTACGGTAACCTTCAAATGGACGTTCGTAGCCTAATTGGTTACAGCGTGTATTCGCATAGAAGTAAATATAATCTTCTACATCTTCAATGTCTAAACCGTCAATTTTTTCACCGATAATTTCATTTGCCCATTCAATTTCAAGTGCAGCTGCTTCTTTGAATACACTTTGTACGTATTCTGCGCGTTCTGGTGTATCAAATTCAGGATACTCTTCTAATAATTCTTTGTAAATTTTCACGAATAAATCAACGTGTAGTTGTTCATCACGATTAATGTAGTTAATCATCGTTGATGTCGCAACCATTTTTTGATTACGTGCTAAATGGTAGAAGAATGAGAAACCTGAATAGAAGAACAAGCCTTCTAAAATAACATCATGCACGATTGAATCTAGCATGTTTTCAACAGTCGGTTCGTTTGAGAATTTTTCATATCCTTTAATAACGAAATCATTTCGTTTTTCAAGAACTGGTTCTGTACGCCAGTAATCAAAAATACGATCTTGCTCGTCTTTTGATACTAAACTTGAAAGAATGTATGAATAAGAATGGTTATGGATTACTTCTTGTTGCGCTAAAATAATCATCAACGCATTTAAGCTTGAATCCGTTAAAAAATCCGCTACACGACCTGCGTAATCTGTTTGGATACTATCTAAAAGTGCTAATAAGCCAATTGTTTTTTTGAATGTTTCTTTTTCTGCATCCGTTAACATAGGGAAATGTTTCACATCTGAAGACATATTGATTTCAAAAGGTGTCCAGAAGTTACCAAGCATTTTTTTATATTTAGGATAAGCCCAGCTGAAACGTACGTCATCCCAGTTTAAAACGTTTGATGAACGACCATTAACAATCGCTGTCGAACGGTTCGGAGCCTCTTTATCCATTAATTTACGTGGTTCAATTTTTGCCATAGTTGTTCTCCCCTAATTATCATTTAAATTTATATGCATTAATTTTATCACAACAAAATGATAATATGAAGTATTTTATCCTTTAAAAGAACTATCCTATTCTTTTTTTTGACACATTTATAGTTTTATGTACCTAAATTAAGGGATGCACATAATATGCATCCCTTAAGAAGTTTTTATCGTTTTTTATTAGCTAGCGCAAGATTCACATTCTAATAACTCAACAGATGTTGAACGAACGTAGTATGTTGTTTTCACATTCGATGCCCAAGCATTTAAGTGAAGTGCTAATAAATCTTTTGCTTTTACTGTATTTTGAACGTACAGATTTAATGAAATCCCTTGGTCGATATGACGTGCGCGTGCAGCATTTTGTTTAATCGTCCAGTTTTGGTCGATGAAGTATGCTGATTTATAATACCAAGTTGTTTTTTCATTTAAATCAGGAACTGTTACTGGAATTTTATAATCTTTTTTCTCTTCAGAGTATGATTTTTGGAAAATCGGATCAATACTTGCTGTTGAACCCGCGATGATTGAAGTTGAAGAGTTCGGAGCAACAGCCATTAAATAACCGTTACGCATTCCTTGTTCTGCAACTTTTGCTTTAAGCGCATCCCATTTTTCACTGCCATCATAGCCGTGTTTCGTGAAATAAGCACCTGTATCCCAATCTGAACCTTCATAATATGGGTAGCTACCTTTTTCTACTGCAAGAGCAGAAGATGCTTGGATTGTTAAGTAAGCAATTTTTTCGTATAAGCCGTCTGCATAATTAACAGCTTCGTCTGTTTCCCAACCGATACCCTCAAGAGCAAGTAAGTGGTGCCAGCCGAATGTACCAAGTCCGATACCACGGTAGCGAGAGTTTGTAAGCTCTGCTTGTGCAACTGGAATTGTGTTTAATTCGATTACGTTATCAAGCATACGTACTTGAATTGGGATTAAACGTTCTAAAACGTCCGCTGGAACAGCGCGTCCTAAGTTAATTGAAGATAAGTTACATACGACGAAATCGCCCGCTTTACGACGCGTTACGATTACACCATCTTCTAAAGTTGTTGATTCATATTGCGTCGCACTCATGTTTTGTGTGATTTCTGTACATAAGTTTGAAGAATAAATCATTCCTTTATGATTGTTAGCGTTTTGACGGTTTACTTCATCACGATAAAACATGAATGGAACGCCTGTTTCAAGTTGAGAACGCATAATACGTTTCATAATATCGATTGCATTAATCGTTTCACGGCTTAATTCTGGATTTGCGACACATTCCATATATTTCTCACGGAATGAACCGTCACCACGTTTTTCGTCATAATAATCTTCTAAATTGAAGCCCATTACCGTACGTACTTCGTGTGGATCGAATAAATGCCACTCTTTACGTTCTTGTACAGCTTCCATGAAAATATCTGGTAAACATACGCCTGTGAAAATATCGTGTGCACGCATACGTTCGTCACCGTTGTTTAATTTTAAATCTAAAAATGGGAAAATATCTTTGTGCCATACGTCTAAGTAAACAGCGATTGCACCTTGACGTTGACCTAATTGATCTACTGATACGGCTGTGTTGTTCAATTGTTTAATCCAAGGAATAACGCCTGAAGACGCTCCTTTAAATCCACGAATTGAAGATCCACGGCTACGTACTTTACCCATGTAGACGCCGATACCGCCACCGAATTTAGAAAGTGTCGCAACGTCTGTATTTGAATCGTAAATCCCTTGTAAGCTATCATCTACTGTGTCGATGAAGCAAGAAGATAATTGACCATGTGTTTTGCCGGCATTTGATAATGTCGGTGTAGCTGTCGTCATGTATAGATTAGACATTGCCCAATAAGCTTCTACGACTTTGTTTAAGCGGTCTTCTTTCTCATCTTGCATCAATGTCATAGCGATAATCATAAAACGCTCTTGAGGCAATTCTAAAGGTGTTTTATCGAAGTCACATGTTACGTAACGATCTAACAATGTTTTCAAACCGATATATGTGAAAATTTGATCGCGTGTCGCGTCAATTTGTTCTGCTAATTGTTGGCGTTCAGCTACTGTATATTTCTCAACTAAAAATTCTTCGTATAAACCTTTTTTAACGAGTTTTTCAATTTGCTCTGAAAATCCTTTATATACATCTTCAGGATTTGCAATGCCACGTTTTTCAGCTGCTTCTTTATATGTTTCCATAATAAGAAGACGGGCTGCTACAAATGTCCAATATGGTTCTTGCTCGTCCAAGAAACCAAGTGCATCTAAGCTAAGAGCTTTTGTCCACTCTGCATCATCTGCATCAGGATGTCTGTTTTCGAATCGTTCGTGTTTACGGAATAGAGGGCTCATCTCTTCTCTTCCGTATTTCTCCTCTAGCTGTGCTAAGATTGATTGTCTATTGTATGTCATCATTTGAACCATTCTCACCGTCTCCTTTACTTATAATCCAAAAATAAAAAAACGAACAAAATTACAGCAAAATAATGTCTGACATCATTCTTCTTTTTCATCGTTTTTACAATTGAATTATTCGATTTACTCTATATGTTGTGTATCCAAGTTGTTTAATGGAATATTTCCGGACCGATTAATACTACTTCATACAGTCTATGTTCTATAAAAAGCCATAATATATTCGGCCGATCTTGGGAAATAATCAGGATATGTATTTTCGGGGTAGACACAACATGTTGTGTTACCGATTGAAAACCATACAAATATATTGTGGTTTTTTCATAGTATTTAATCTATCATATTTTTAACCTTTTCAACAAGGTATAAAACTAAATTCGTAAAAAAGCACACTAAAGCCCTATTATTTTTTCAAACCAAATATAAAAATTATTCTTTCGATGTATTTACATCTAATTTCGTAGTGTTTTTTTGACAGCAATTGAAAGACGAACGAATGCTCGCGTTTTGAGGAAGGCGATTGATATTCAAATATACCGTTTCAAATGCACAATCTACGGCTTAATTATACAATTTTACGGCGTATAAACTGCCGTCTGCTGATTTTATTAAAAGGATTATTTTTAATACATCTGACTATCATTTCTATTTTTCACTTTAGTTATGTTAGCCCATTTTCATTATTTAGAGTTTTAATACTTGCATTTCAACTAACAGTACACGAAGTGACTATCATACATCTATTTCTATAGAAAAGGAAGAAAAAAACCTCGAACTAATTCGTAAGCTCGAGGTTTGCACACGCTTTAATGTACTTATAAAAATACGACGATTGCTAAAATAGTAGCAAGTACGATGCGATAAATCGCAAAAGGTACGAGTTTAATACGATCGATTAGTTTTAAGAAGAAGCGAATGGAAATTAAAGCAAACACGAAAGCACTAATAAATCCAACTACATAAAAGCCCATATCCCCTACATTAATTTCATCCCAGTGCTTCACTAAAGATAAACCACTCGCCCCTACCATAATAGGTACTGCCATAATAAATGTGAAATCTGCCGCCGTTTTATGGGTAAGCCCGAAAAGAACACCCCCAGAAATCGTTGAACCTGACCTAGAAAATCCTGGCCATAAAGATAAGCATTGTACGAGCCCTATAAGGAAGGCATTTTTGTAACTTATTTTATCTAACGATGTAATGCGTGGTGTCCTCGGTCCAAATCGATCTGCTGCAATCATTAAAAAAGCACCGACGAGCAATCCGATAATAACCGTTTCGATGCTGAATAAATGAGCATCAATGTAATTTTCTAATAAGACACCTAAAATACCTGCAGGTAAAATACCGATTAATACGTGAAGTACATTGAAGTGGCTCGATTTCGTTTGCCCTTCAAAATGGTATAAACCAATCAAGCTTAAAATACGTTTCCACATGACGACAACGACAGCTAAAATGGACCCAAGTTGAATAACGATTTTAAACGTATTCGCTGATGCATCTCCTAAAAACTCGCTCGTCTTCAACCACATATCGTCCACGATAATCATATGACCTGTAGAAGAAACCGGTGCAAATTCCGTCATCCCTTCGACAAATCCTAAAATTAAAGCTTTTAAAAATTCAATAAAATCCATAGACATCCCCTTTGCTCACCTTTTTGTTAATCGTATCACGCACGCAAGCGTCTATTTGTTCGTGTTATGTAAATTTTCTGAGACACTCTCAGCCTCTAGACCTAGTTAAAAATCCATTTCGAGACCGTTATGCAAAATGTAAATTCCCTATAGGATAGAGATACAAACAACAAAGGAGGCATTTACATGAAGAAATTTATGTTAGCTTGTATCGGCATCATTGCCGCAATTATCATTTTAGCGACACTCGGACCATTAGGTGGTTTATTGTTTTCAGGAGCAATTGCCTACGCCGGGATCCACTTCTATATTAAAGCGAATTCTACTTTTGCAAAAATCGTCTGGGGACTTGTCATTGTAGCTGCTGGATTAAGCGTTATTGCCAACTTCCCTGGTTTACTAGCAGCTGCCGCACTCGTTGGTCTTTACTATCTTTATAAAAAAGGCAGCTTCGGTAAAAAAATGACTCGTACGAAATCAACGAAAAATGATCCATTCCAAAACTTCGAAAAAGAATGGTCAAACTTAACGAAATAACGAAGGAGACTTTTATATGAACTTACTAGAACGTTTAAAATACACTTTCACGACTGATTTAGGAATCGAAACACGTGAAGAAAACCCTGTCGCTCGACTGAATCAATACGTACGTGACGCTGAAGTACAAACGAATGAAGCGAAAGCTTTGTTAACACGTCACCGTCAGCTAAAACAAACGATTGAAGAACAACTTGCACAAGCAACAGCATTACTTGAAAAAAGACAACAACAATGTCTTCTAGCAGAGCAAACAGGCGAAGAAGATTTAATTACGTTCGCTCATGCTGAAATGACCGTGTATACGAATCGTGTCAATATGTTGCAACAGTCTGTTGAAGAAGCAACTGCAACCATTATTCGTCTCGAACAAAAATATGAAGCGATGAAACATAAAATTGAAGATATGAAAATTCGCCAACTGCAATTAATGGGCTACGAAAATAACATCCGTGCAGAACGTCAAATGGAGGCAATGCTTCATCCAGAAAGTAAGCAACAGCTTTCAACAAAAGAAGAAATGGAACGTTATTTAGACTTACTTCAAACACCTCAAGCTTCGACAATTGAAGTGAGTTCATCATTAGAAGAGCGTTTAGCGGCATTAGAAGGAACAAAACTAGCTAAAAAAGCGTAAATTTTATACACTAATAAGATAGAAAAAGTAGCACAAAGTGATATCACTTTGTGTCTATTTTTATGTATACATACCGTTATGAAAGGAGGCATTCTAATGAAACATTCGACGAACACGATGACCATTTTTTTCTTCATTGCTATACTACTCATTTTTGTAGAAGGCTTTTTATTTGAAAATGGGTCGATCTTCTTCGTACTTTTTCCTTTATTTCTCGTTTACATTGCGTGGAAACGACAGAAGAAAAAATTATTTTGGATCAGCAGCATTTTCTCCATCTTATTTTTACTTTCGATGTGGAGCATGCGGCTCATTATTTTCCTCTTCCTTATTTATACGTTGTACCGTCTCATGAAAAAAGAACCGATTGAAGTGGATTTGTCCTTTTTCAAAAAAGCAGACCGCAAAGCCAATCGACTCGTCACGGAAGAGGAAGACATGACAACTGCCTACGCTTGGGAAGACGTACACGTTCAAAGTTTCGCAGGTCATTTAGTCATCGATACGACGAAAACGATTTTACCTCAATCCCTCGCCATTATTAACGTCCGCCAAGGATTTGGTAAAACGACGATCATCGTCCCTTACGAAGTGCCTGTTCATATTCATTACAATGCACTTTACGGCGAACTGTACCCGTTCCAACAAGCTCCTTATCGCTTAATGAACGAATCGGTCTCTTTTGAAGATGCAGCCTCTACGAATACGAAGCAACAACTTATTATTTACGTTTCAACATTTATTGGCGATCTGGAGGTGATTCGAAAATGACCAAATTCATTATTCGTTTCTTTAATTTTTTCATTTTATTTAGCGGTCTTTTCGTTATCGTAGGCTACGCGATTTACGACAGCTTTAAACCGTTCGAAACGCTATGGACGACTTCTATTTGGCAAGTGCCGTATGTCGGTTGGCTTGCGATTTTATTCGGGGCACTTAGCTTTTGCATTAGCGTTTGGTCTATCATCATTACGAAGCAACGTCAACAAACATATACGGTTGCGCTTGAGCACGTATTACAAAATACAGACTTAACATGGAAACGTCCCCTTCCTAAAAAACAAAAACTTCAATTTTTAGAATTACAGGAACTAATTCGCACACAAAAGAAAAGTTTACAGAGATTAATTAATGATGATGCGAAAGCGAAAGAAGCACTCGTACAAGAACAAGTCGTGCAAGAACGACAACGACTGGCGAGAGAACTTCATGATTCTGTGTCGCAGCAACTGTTTGCAGCCTCTATGATTTTATCTGCTTTAAACGAAACAGCTACTTTGCAACAACCCGCTGCACGCCAATTAAAACAAACAGAACAAATCGTTCAACAAGCACAATTAGAAATGCGTGCCTTACTTTTACATTTGCGTCCTGCCGCTTTGAAAAATAAAACACTTGCAGAAGGTTTACGAGATTTATTAACGGAGCTACGTCAAAAAGTAACATTCGACATTCATGAACGCTTAGAAGAAGTAACACTCCCAAAAGGTGCGGAAGATCATTTATTCCGAATTGCACAAGAAACGTTATCGAATACGCTACGTCACTCGAAAGCGACAGAAGTACAACTTCTCCTCGTCGAGCGCGACCAACGCGTTATATTACGCGTACAAGATAACGGTGTCGGCTTCTCTGTAGATGACGAATCGCACGGAGGTTCTTACGGGCTAAGAAATATTGAAGAACGTGCCATTGAAATTGGCGGCACGTGTAAAATTGTTGCCATTCCACAGCAAGGTACGATTGTAGAAGTTCAAATCCCAACTGAACAGGAGGAAACGAAATGATTCGAGTATTGTTAGCAGACGACCATGAAATGGTGCGTATTGGCGTATCGGCCTATTTGCAAGCACAAGCTGACATGGATGTCGTGGCAGAGGCAGAGAATGGTCAAGAAGCGTACGAAAAAGCACTGCACTATCGCCCTGACATTATTTTAATGGATATGGTCATGCCGATTTTAAACGGTGCAGAAGCGACGAAGAAAATTATTGCGGAGTGGCCTGATGCGAAAATTATGGTCGTGACGAGTTTTTTAGATGATGATAAAGTGTATCCTGCACTAGAAGCGGGCGCTATGAGTTATTTATTAAAAACGACAAATGCAAAACAAATTGCCGATGCGATTCGCAAAACAGTAAGTGGTAATACGATCTTAGAACCGGAAGTCACAACGAAAATGATGCAACGCATACGGACGAAAGAACATGCATTACACGAAGATTTAACCGAGCGTGAAATGGAAGTACTTTTATTAATTTCTCGCGGCATGACGAATCAAGAAATTGCTGATGAATTAATTATTGCAATTAAAACAGTGAAAACACACGTTAGCAACCTTTTATCTAAATTAGAAGTGCAAGATCGTACGCAAGCGGTTGTATACGCTTTTTCACACGGTCTCGTTCATACGAACTAATAAAATCCTCTATGGTTAAAATAAAAGGGATTTTATTAAAAAAGTTTTCAAATTTTAAACATGTAATGTAAATTTTATTTCATATGGCAAATAAATAATAACTTTCCATTTTTCAGTAGTATCTTCTTTGTAATTTCGATATAATTTAGAACATATTTACGCAAGAGAGGATTTATGATTAAAGTGAGGATTTACCATTGAAATTTGGGCAACTAATTAAATTGCATCGTCTCAAAAGCCATATGACACAACAGCAACTCGCAGATTCTATTTGCTCAACTTCTTACTTAAGCAAAATAGAAAAAGACCACGCCGTTCCAAAATTACACATAAAAAATGCATTGCTCGAGCGACTTAACTTGTCAAAAGACGTCATTCATCAAATCAATGAACAATCTTTTTTCAAAGACATCGAACATGCTTATATGACCGTGTTAAGTTTGCACGAAGCGCATCACGCACGAATCGTCTACAATAGCTTCTCCCCTTTTTCTATTAAGTTTAGAAATACCGATTATTTTTATAAAACGAATTTATATTTATTACATATCGCCATTATAGCGGAAGAACCCATTGAAACAGTTCAACATTTAATAGAAGGAATTCATAGTATACAAACACATTTAAATGCCGAACAACAATTTTTATATACGTATAATTCTGCATTGTATTACTTTAAGCTACAGCGTTATAAAGACGCGCTTAAAGCGATTCAACGCACGCAAAATTTATTAGCGGATTTAACGATTCATCCACTTGAAAAAGGGGCAATCTACTATTTACAAAGTCGTATTTATTTTTATTTATATGAATATGGAAGTGCTTACACAGCTGCAAAAAAAGCATTAACGATTTATAGAAATGTCGATTGTCATGACTACGTACTGAAATGCTACAATTTACTCGGCATTATTAATTTACGCTATAACAATTTTGACTATGCACTCAAATACTTAATTGACGGGTATGAATACGCTGTCCAACTTGGAAAAACTGCTTATTACGGACGTTTCCTTCAAAATTTAGGACTGACGAATAGTCGTATGCAAAAATCAAAAGTAGCGATTGATTATTACATGCGCAGTTTAGAAAAGAAAAGCGATCCGAAACGCCAACTTATTTCTATTCACTCGATTATTAAAGAGTATTCAAAATTAGAAAAAGATGAACAAGTCGTTCATTGGTCAAATAAGGGACTCTCTATTATTGAACAAAATGATTTGCAGACGTCCAACTTGCATCACTATTATCACTTCAAAGCTTTTTTAATGATTCATCATACGAAAGAAATCGACTTCGATTTCTTCCATACGCTCATCGCTTATTTTAAAAACATTAACGATCAACGAAGCATTCAAAAATATGCTTGTGTTGCCGCAGAAAAAGCACAAGATAAAGGGTTAGCTACTGAGGCACTTACGTTTTACAAAATTGCGAACAGCGCATCTCTTGCTTCTCATAACATCACGTATTGGCAAGATTTATAATGCACAAAATGAAAAAGCCTCCCTGGTTTTCGATAGATTATCGAAAACCAGGGAGGCTTCTTCTATACTTTCAGTCCTTTTAATTTTGCCTATGTCACATACGCATCTGCTGTCAGTTGATTCATTTAAAGTGCTGCAGACATCAACTGTTGCACACAAAAAGTAATACTACCAAAAGCGAGTGCTAAAGAAAACAGTGAGCCTAACACAGCTCCTTTTGTATGTTGTTTCGTAGACATTTATAAAGGACCTCCTTAACGTTTATGTGTAACGAGTATACAAACTCGCTATGTCAGTTTCATTACTAAACGTTTACGTTCTCGTTAAATTGCTATTTCTTCGTTATAATACAACTAGCGAAGGAGGTCATTTCTTGTATAAAACAATCGCTGAAACAGCCAAACATATTCATATGCCCGAAGAACAAGTAATGCGCTACGTACTTGAAGGGCGCATTCATGCTGTAGATGATGGCGAACAGTTTTTAATTAATAGCCAACAATTCGATACGTATTTTGAACAGCTAACACAACTTAAACATGAAATTGACCTGTGGAAATCTACGCCGATTCCAGAGGACATTGATATTAAAGATGAAGACTAAAAAAGAACATCGCTAAGAGGGAATTCGACAAACCTCTCACGCGATGTTCTTTTTTATACTTGTGCAACTGTGCGCTCAGGTTTCGCTAGCATATCTGCATAATCTTCCATCATGACACTCGCTGTCGGATACATACCTGCACCTGCACCGACCATCGTTAACGTGCCAATGTAGTTCGTATTTAATGTAACGGCATTGTTGACGTCATCAATCGCATACAACGGATGATCTGCGCCGACAAGTTGTGGACCAACTTGTGCGACGATTTCATTCGTTGCACTATCACGATACGCATCTGCGACGTGACGATAACGTAATCCTTTCGCCTTCGCTTCTTCCACTTGTTGAGACGTAATACAATCAATTCCGACGACCTCTACTTTGGACCAATCAGGTTGTTCTCCAAAAGCTAATGCACATAAAATCATTAATTTTCGGAACGCATCTTCGCCTGAAATATCATTGTAAGGATCTGCTTCCGCATACCCTAATTGTTGCGCTGCTTTGAGCGCGACATCAAAAGGTAATCCTTCTGTACGCATTTGCGTCAAAATATAGTTGGACGTCCCATTTAAAATTCCTTGAACGTGTTGCACTTCATTTACACGCAATAAATTTTGCATCGTTTTAATGACCGGTACACCACCTGCTGTCGTCGCTTCATATCCGACTTGTACGCCGTATTTTTTCGCTTTTTGTTGCAGTTGTTGACCGTAACGAGCAAACATCACTTTGTTCGCCGTAATAACATGACATCCTTTTTCAATGGCACGATCTAAATACGAGTAAGCAGGTTGTTCTCCTACAATCCCTTCAAAAACAACTTCTAAATCCGGAATAGCTAACACGTCGTCAAATGACTCTGTGAATAAAGAAGAATCGATTCCTTCACGTACTTTTGAAGCGTCGCGTACTAAAATTTTTACAATCTCAATTTCTACACCTAATGTTTCTTTAAAATGTGTACGACGTTCATGCACGATATTATAAATCCCCTGCCCTACTGTACCGAAACCTAAAATTGCCGCCTTGACTGATGCCATATATATTCGCCTCCAAATAATTGTTGATTCACATCTCGATGTATTCCTTAAACGTACAAATGTTTCTTCTATAAAAACAATTATACTTATTTTAGATGATAATTGAGAGAATATCAAGAATATTCTTTCTCCAAAGGACAGTTGTCTATTGTAAGTGGATAAATATAGCAACATAACAAGGAAATGCTTTTTGTGGCGAATGAGCCAATTTTCTATGTGGCATCGAATGAGATGCTTATTCCAGCAAATGGGCTAGTATTCTATGTCGCATCAAATGGGATGCTTACTTCAGCAAATGAGCTAGTGTTCCATGCTTCATCAAATGGGATGCTTGCTTCAGCGAATGAGCTAGTATTCTATGTCGCATCAAATGAGATGCTTACTTCAGCGAATGAGCTCGTGTTCTGCGCTTCATCGAATGGGATGCTTGCTTCAGCGAATGAGCTAGTGTTCATTAAAATAATTTCTATTGGGGCACACTAACTAATTTACTGAATGCATTTTGTAATGCAGCAATTAAATCATCTGGATTTTCTAATCCAATCGATAAACGAACGAGTTCTTCTGGTACACCTGAAGCGATTAACTCTTCTTCATTCAATTGTTGATGAGTTGTAGATGCTGGATGAATAATTAATGAGCGTGCATCCCCAACGTTTGCAACGTGTGAAAATAATTCAATCGTATCGATCAATTTTCTTCCTGCATCACGCCCGCCTTTAATACCGAACGTTAAAACCGAACCTGCACCATTTTTTAAATATTTTTGTACAAGTGGTGCATTTTCACTCGTTTCAAGTCCGTTATAATGTACCCATTCAACGAGTTCATGGTCATTTAAAAAATTTGCGACTTTCGCAGCGTTCTCGTTATGTCGTGGTACACGTAAATGAATCGTTTCAAGACCTTGAATGAAGTTAAATGCGGCATCTGGGCTTAATGTCGGGCCGAAATCACGTAATAAAATAACTCGTAATCTCGTCGCAAATGCGGCACTTGAAGCATCGATGCCATATCGAATGCCGTGATACGATGCATCCGGTTCTGTATAATCTGGGAATTTGCCGCGTGTCCAATCAAATTTCCCTGCATCAACGACGATGCCACCGATTGTCGTACCGTGTCCGCCAATCCATTTCGTCGCTGAATGAATAACGATATCTGCTCCAAATTCGATTGGATTCGCACCGATTGGAGAAGCAAATGTATTATCAATAATTAATGGAATTTCATGCTTATGTGCGATGTTCGCTAACGCTTCAATATCCGCAATCGATAAGCTCGGATTACCGATAGTTTCAGCGTAAATCGCTTTCGTATTTTCTTGAATTGCTGCTTCAAATTGCTCTGGGTGACGTTCATCTACAAATGTTGCTGTAATGCCGTATCGTGGTAACGTATTCGAAAATAAATTGTACGTGCCACCGTAAAGGCTATTTGCCGCAACAATATGGTCACCGGCTCTCGCTATATTTAAAATTGAAAATGAAATGGCTGCCATGCCAGACGATAAAGCAACTGCTGCTGTACCGCCTTCTAATAAGGCAACTCGCTTCTCAAAAATGTCTGTCGTTGGATTCATAATGCGTGAATAAATATTGCCCGCTTCTTCTAGACCGAATAATTTGCGTGCATGTTCTGCATCGTTGAATTGATACGCTGTCGTGCGATAAATCGGAACAGCAATCGCTCCTGTCACTGGATCCGGAGTTTGTCCTCCGTGAATAGCTACCGTTTCTTTTTGTAAATTTGTCATATGATATCTTCCTCCTCAGAAATAGTATTGATGGAACTTCGGAGGTGAAGAAGGAAACAAAAAAACCCTTCTTCATAAGAAGAGGGTTTACGTCTGCGGTAGTCCTCCCCTTATCTTTCAGATCCGAAAAAATCTGTAGGAATTAGCACCGTAGTATCGCTACTTGGTTGCCGGGCATCGCAGGGCCTAGTCCCTCCGCCACTCTTGATAAAGGTTTATATGATTGTTGTTCCATCAATTGCTACTTAGTATAACGAATCCTTTTTCAGTCGTCAACCTTATTATCAGAATTTTTACAAATTTCTTTAATTTACGCACATACAAAAATGCACGTTTGAAAAGGCGAACCATTTTCAAACGTGCATTCCATTTTTTTAAATAATTACTATGTTTATTTCCAAGTGAAGCCTTTTGACGCTAAGAAATCTTTCATATGCGGACGTTGTTGTTGCACGAGATAATCCGCCATTTGACGTGTCCAATTTTCATTCTTTTGATTCGCATTTCGATTTAAATAATACGTATTTAATTCCTCATCATATTGCGTTAATAACGCATCGTATTTTTCAACGTCATAGCCATTTTCATGCACGATTGCATCGATTGGTAAACGTGGTTTCGAGTCATTCGTTTTCGTCGGCGTACCTAATGTCATCGCAAACATTGGGAAGACGTAATCCGGTAAGTTAAACAGTTCGCTAATTTCTGCAGCACCGCTACGAGCGCCTCCGATATAACAAATACCGTAGCCTTCTGATTCGGCTGCAACGACGAAGTTTTGTGCGAATAAACCGACGTCATTCACACCTACTAAAATATTTTCAGCTGAATCTGCTGTAATGTCGATACCGTATTTTTGCCCCGCTATTTGCAAACGTTTAAAGTCGACGCAAAATAGTAATGACGCACCTGCTGTTTTAAATTGGAATTCATTTTTTGAAAATTGACCGAGTTTTTGTTTTTTCTCCTCGTCTGTCACGTAAATAACACTGTATGCTTGAACGAAATGAGACGTTGCTGCCATCTGTGCAGTTTGTAGCATTTCGTACACTTTTTCTTTCGGAATTTCCTCACCTGTATATTTACGAACTGACGTATGCTTACGTAACAATTGTTGTGTTTCCTTCATCAAAAACCAGCTCCTTATATGTAGTCTATTCAATCCATTTAACTATAACGGATTTAGTAAAAAAATGGCTACTGAAAGCGTTTTTTTATTCGTAAAATTAAAAACACTTCGGCATCGATTGAATACCGAAGTGTTTCGAACAAATGATTATTTTTCTAATCCTTTAACGACTAACTCTTTTACTGGTAAAAAGACGTCCGCTGAATTAATGTATGTTACCGTCACGTCATCTTTTTCTTCCAAGTAAATAGCAAGAGGTGCCACTTCAGTCGATACGATGTAATTATCGCCGTTGTCTAATAAGAAAGAAACGTTCGTAAAGTCACCATTTTTTTCTTTGTACACACGTACGACTTTTCCTTTAACTGTTTTCTCTTCTGCTGTTGAAGAACCATTGACCGTACTTGAAGCGTTGCTTCTACTCAATACCGTTTTGTATTGACGCAATGCTTCGTTCGCTGTCGCTCCTTGTACGGCAATTTCCGGATTTGCTGCAGAAACGACGTAGTAATTTTGTAAAAATCCGTTCGAATCTAATACAGGTACGAGCCAGCTCGCTTCTCCGTAGAAGTTATAAAGAAGTGGCATTGAGCCTTCCCATTTCTTCTCAACGAATTTTTTCTCTACGACTTGTAATGCCCCTTCAGAATCCATATACGACTCATCTTTATTACCTGTATAATACGTACCTTCACCCGTACGTGCATTCGTTAATGAATAGCCTAGCATCGAGTCGACGCCTTCTTTCGGACTCGTAAAGTCTGTAAAGTAATACATATCGCCTTTTTCATCGAATACAGGACTTACATTTGCTTCTGTCCCTTCATCGGAAGGTAATTTAATATCACGTTTACCGAAAATCGTATTAAAGAAGCCGTGTACGTATTTACCGAAGTAACTATTTTGAAGACTAACCGCTTCTGGTGAAACTGCACCATCGATAAATGATGGAACGTCTTTCAATTTATAGTTTTCAATCTTCCCTGTTTTCGCTTGTACCATCACAATTCCGTTTGGTTCAAAACCATTACGTGCCGAAATAAATTCTCCGTACGTACGAATATAGTACGGTGTCCCATCATCATCTATTTCTAATTGCACATCGCCACTAAAAATAGCTGTCGGATTGTGCAAACGCATATAACGTTCTACATTATTGTTTAAATAAGCAGACTCTGTATATTTCATCTCTTGTTTCACAAATTTAGCGTTCGCCGAAGAATCCGTCGCACTTAACATAAAGTAACCTGGAGATGTGCCACCTTTCACCCATTTCCAGAAATCTGAAAACTCAACAGGTGCAATGTAGACGTACTCTCCATTCACTTTTTGAATTTGTAAATTACCAAGTTCATAGTAACTCGTATTCGGTACTTGGCTAAATGCTTTTTTCATTTTGTTACGTGCATATTTTGGTGGTACACTTGCTGGCGTTTTCGTTTCGTCAAACGCCTTCAACTCTGTTTTTGTTTCCATTTTTGCAGATTCAAATTTATCATTCGCATTAAATAACGGTGCAACGACTAAATAAATCGCAAATAGCACGCTAAGTCCGGCAATTACCGCTTTTACTTTTCTTTCTACACCATTAGAGAATGTCACACCTACGATCGCCATAAGTAAAAATGCTGGCCACATAGCTGTCCAATTTAAATCCATTTTTGTTACGTATAAAATAACCGCCAATACGATAAAGACGAAGATCCAAATGCCGATGAAAAAGAATACTTTAAACTTCCCTTTAAAATCGCCTTCTTTTGTTTTGCCACTTAGCGGAACGACTAAAATACCCGCTATAACAGCAAAAATCGCACAAATCATTAATGTGGTGCCCATTTATATCCCTCCTACTTCCCTTACTATGTTACTATACGTGACCTTACATAAAAAGTTTCAACCTTTCCTTGTACTGGGAATAAAGATATAAAATTGTTCGTTCATTGGAGGCAAAAAATATGATTTTATCCCTTATTGGATCCTGTCTATTCGCTGTCTACTCTATTTATTTTTTACCTGATGATTTAGCACCTGTTGCTCAACAACTTTTCAAAACGATTCCGATTCTCTTACTCATTTTGTTCGTACAAAAAACGTACGAACAAACAAAACAGCAAAAAATGTATTTCATTTTATGTGCGCTCATTTTTCTAGCCATTGCCACAGCGACTTTTTCACATTTTATTTTAAGCATGGCACTATTCATCATTGCCCAATATTTTTTTATTCGTGCCTTTTTAACTTTCCAATTAAAAAAGCCGAACACTGTCTTTCTCATCATCATCGTCATCGGTGCAGCTATTAGTATCGGCTGGATTGTGGGCAATATTTTAAAAGCTCAATTGTATACGCTCGGCTTTTTAATTAGTAGCTATTTCGTTTTAACATTAACGCTTCTTTGGCTCTCTCTTTTCACTCGAAACTTCCTCATTATTAGCGCAACGATTTGTTTTATTTGTGCCAACCTATTTTTTGCAATCGATCACTTTATTACAGAAGTTCCCACACTATCTTTATGGATGCTTCCACCGTACTACGTATCGTGCATTTTATTTAGTTTAGTCGGCACAAAATATTTCGGATTACCAAATAAAGTGATAGAATAGCGTAAGAATAGTCTTTATATTTACAAAATTATGTCATAAAGGCATATTCATCATTTATAGGAGGTTTTTTCACAATGAAAGAAACAGTAATCGAACGCTTAGTACGCTATGCAAAAGTAGATACACAATCAAACGAAGCAAGCGAAACAACACCATCTACAGACAAACAATGGGATTTACTTCGCATGCTAGAACAAGAATTAAAAGAAATCGGCATGAGCGATGTAGCCGTAGATGAAAATGGTTATTTATTCGCAACATTACCTGCAACATCTGATAAAAACATTCCGACGATTGGTTTCTTAGCACACGTAGATACTGCTACAGACTTCACAGGTACTGGCGTCAATCCTCAACGCGTAGACGCATACGATGGTGGCGACCTTCAATTAAATGATGATGTCGTACTTTCTCCAACTATGTCACCTGAGCTGAAAAATTACGTTGGTCAAACGTTGATTACGACAGACGGTACGACATTGCTTGGTGCAGACGATAAAGCCGGCATCGTTGAAATTATGACAGCGATGGAATATTTACTAAACCATCCAGAAATTAAACACGGCGAATTACGTATCGGTTTCACACCAGATGAAGAAATCGGTCGTGGCCCTCATAAATTTGACGTTGCTCGTTTCAATGCAGATTACGCGTACACAATGGATGGCGGTCCACTTGGAGAACTTGAATATGAAAGCTTCAATGCAGCTTATGCAAAAGTAACGATAGTCGGCACGAACGTACATCCAGGTTCAGCTAAAAACAAAATGGTGAACTCTATTACAGCTGCAATTAAATTCCAAGAAATGATGCCGAAAGATGCTGTACCTGAATTAACAGACGGTCGTGATGGCTTCATTCATTTAATGGAATTTGAAGGTTCTATCGAAAAAACATCATTAACATACATTATTCGTGACCACGATCGCGATCAATTTGAAGCGAAAAAAGCACTCGTACAACAAGCAGCTGACGCGATTAAAGCCGAATACGGTGACCACGCTTTAACACTCGATATGGGCGACCAATATTACAATATGGGCGATAAAATCGAACCGGTTAAACATATTGTAGATATCGCACATAAAGCGATGACCAATTTAGGTATTACACCAATCGTAAAACCAATCCGTGGTGGTACAGACGGTTCTCAACTTTCTTACATGGGTCTTCCAACACCGAATATTTTTGCTGGTGGCGAAAATATGCACGGTAAATATGAATACGTTTCAGCTGAAACGATGGTAAAAGCGACTGAAGTTATTTTAGAAATGGTCAAACTGTACGAACAACAAGCTTAAGATTTTACGCAAAAAAGAGCCGTGAGCAATTCACGACTCTTTTTTTATTTCCGAAAAAAATGTACTAACCTATCTTTTTGTGTACAATAAAAATGTGATAATTCAGAAAAGGGAATATCCTATGATAGAAATTGTACTCGGTATTTTAGCTGCACTCTTTTTTGCAGTCACTTTTATTTTAAATCACGAAATGGAAGTAGACGGTGGAAGTTGGTTATGGAGTGCTTCTCTACGTTATTTCTGTATGCTTTCTTTTTTTCTTGGCATCGTGTTACTACAAGGTCAATTGAAACTATTATATAACGAAATGAAAAAAGTCCCTGTCGCTTGGATCCGATGGAACTTCATTAGATTCGTATTATTTTATGCACCGCTTACGTTTGCGGCAGCTTACGGTGCAGGTTGGCTCGCCTCTGGGACGTGGCAGTTCACAATTGTTGTGTGCTTTTTATTCGCACTACTTTTTTCATCCGTACGGCAACCGAAAAATGATGGAAATGTTCCTTCATAAGTTACTATACGATATTAGTAAAAAAGAAAGTTTCTTCTTATACAGAAACTTTCTTACGTTTTTTGCATAAAAAAAGAACGCTTGGCTGGCGAAAACCTTGCGTCCTGGTGTCACGTTCTATTCGAAACTTTTGAGGGGGGTTAAGAATAGTTCGCTGATTAACTAAGTTTTGGAGAAAAGTAGCTAACCATTTTACTTCTCAAGTTGTACTGAAGAGAAGGAGTGTTTTTTCTTTATGTGATAATGATAATCGTTATCAATTGAATAGTCAATACATTTAATTAAATATTTTTTATTTTTTCAAAAAGGTGGTTTTCTCGATGGCTTCTATGTCACCCAATCAGTTGATACAACTGCATTCATACAGTATTTACCCGAATGATTCATCCCATAAAATTTTCTCACTTAAAGATGTATTAAATGAGAATTTTAGTGATGACTTTATAAAAATAACGAAATTATTCAGTGAGAATGAACAAGATGTAATCACTCTTTCTTATTTCACAAAACGTTACGGTATGTTTATTGCGATGCAATTTTACATGCTTATCGTCTACGAAGAATGGTGGGACGGTACGCCCGACCAAATTCACTTCATTGCGAAAGATGAATTCGGTCGTCGTGCGCTAAGTATGACATTTGAAAATACTGAATGGGCGTATATGGACGATGCTCCGAAAGATGCCGTTCAAAAAATTTTACATGAACAATGTATGCCTGTCATTCAAGCACTTCGAAACATTACATCCATTTCTCCACTACTCATTTGGGAAAATATATTCGGCTATATGTTATGGCATTTTCATACGCTCTCAATGGACCCGGTGACACATGATCTCGCTACTACGTATTTGAACTTGTTAGAAGATGATGCAACATGGGTAGGAATTAGTGAAACGTCTATTTGGCATCGTTATACAAATGGTATGGCGCCGTCTCAATTAGTTCACGTTCCCGTCCGAAAAACATGTTGTTATTCAAAAGATATTCCAGGTTCAATGGCTTGCGGATTTTGCCCTTTAAAATAATGCCTGTTTACTTTTTTCCACTTTAGGAGTACACTAACAGTACATTTTTCCTTAAGGAAACTTTTTATCACTAGAGAAATTAAAAAGGAGGGACGAAAATTTATGTCACTTATGAAAATTCCCCTTTTTCGCCGTCACAGAACGACTTCTGCTGAAGCTGTACTGAATGGAGACGTAAAAGGATTTCGAAAAATACTCCCTTTCCTCGGACCTGCTTTTATTGCAGCTGTTGCGTACATTGACCCGGGGAACTTTGCAACGAATATTACAGCTGGTTCTGAATATGGTTATCTCCTCCTTTGGGTTATTGTCGCATCCAATTTAATGGCTGTACTCATTCAATCCTTGTCTGCTAAACTCGGCATCGCAACGGGTAAAAACTTACCAGAAGTAGCGAGAGAAAACTTTTCTAAACCGACGACAATTATGCTTTGGATTCAAGCTGAACTCGTCATTATGGCGACCGACTTAGCTGAATTTATCGGTGCATCACTCGGCTTATATTTACTATTCAACATACCGATGATTTGGGCTGCACTCATTACAGCTGTTGGTTCTTTCGCTATTCTCGAACTACAAAGACGAGGTGTTAGAGCTTTTGAGGCGGGAATTTCTGCAATGGTCGTCATGGTCGTACTCGCTTTCGCTGTACAACTTTTCTTAGCATCCCCAAATGGTGTGGACGTACTAAGCGGTTTTGTCCCTAACTTTGACGGAGTAGATTCTATTTTATTAGCGACTGGTATTCTCGGTGCAACTGTAATGCCACATGCGATTTATTTACATTCATCTTTAACACAAAACCGTGTTAAAGCGTCGACACCTGCTATCAAAAAACGCGTATTCCGCTTTGAATTTGTCGATATTTTAATTGCGATGTTCGTTGCAGGTGCTATTAATATGGCGATGCTCATTATCGCTGCCGCTGTCTTTCATACACGTGGCCTCAATATCGAAGATTTAGACGTAGCGTACCAATCATTCCATGAGTTACTCGGTCCAGTTGCGGCTATTTCATTCGGACTCGGTTTATTAATTGCCGGTTTAGCAAGCTCTTCGGTCGGTACGTTGTCTGGCGATGTCGTTATGCAAGGTTTCATTAATAAACATATTCGTATTTACATTCGCCGTACGATTACGATGTTACCCCCACTTGCAATTATTTTCTTCGGCATTAACGCAACGAAAGCACTCGTTTGGAGCCAAGTCATCTTATCGTTCGGTATCGCCTTCGCCCTCATTCCACTCGTTCTCTTTACGAGCAATAAAAAAATTATGGGCGAACTCGTTAATCATAAACTAACGACGATTTTAGGCTGGTTAATTTCTGCCTTGATCGTATTCCTTAACTTATATTTAATTTTCGAAACATTTTTCGCAAATAATTAAACAAAAAAGGAGCGATTCCTATCGCTCCTTTTTTATATACGCTTATTTTTCAGTCGTCTTTTTTCCGCCGACAGATAAGTACACGACGAAAACAATCATTAAAATCATGCCGACAATTTGCCACGTAAATAAAGTCGCATTTAACCAAACAATCGAAATAACCATCGCTGCAAGCGGCTCAAAACTAGAAAGTACACTCGTTTCTACCGGTGTAATATACGTCATGCTTCCTAAAAATAAAACGTATGCTGCAGAACCTAAAATAATTAAGCCAACCATCATGAATACAATTTTCGGCTCAAGTAGTAAATGCCACTCATCCGATTGCCAAACGCGGCTACCGAGGGCTGCATATATACCGCTTAAAAGCGTTGCCCATGCGACAATTGTTAATACGCCAAATTCTTTCATTAAACGTGTCGGATAAAGCGTATAAAAAGCATATGTAAACCCTAATACGACACCCCAAACGAGTGCTTCGCTGCTTACGACGAGTGACTGCAATGAACCGTTCGTTAATAATAAAAACAAACCGAGTAGCGTGCCGATTATTCCAATCACTTGTGCAATAGGTGGCCACTTTTTATGTGCCAAACTAATAAAAATAATGACGAAAATCGGTGCTAAAAATTGCAGTAACGTAGCAACAATCGCATTACTCACTTCAATCGTTTTCACGAAAGAATATTGTAAACCAAATAAACCGATTAAACTAAATACGATTAATTGTGCGGACCAATTTTTTGATTTCCACGGTCTCATAATCGATTGATGGCTCATTTTTTGCATAATGAGCATTAAAATACCTGCAATAATTAATCGTACGGAAAGCATGAACGATGCAGACATGTGTGCTTCGCTTCCTAACCATTCCATCATCGGACCGGTAGCTCCCCAAAGTGTTGCACCACCGATAATCATGCTAATCCCTTTTAAACGATTCACTTGAATTCCTTCCTTCTTTCCAAATTGAGACTTATTATAGCATGAATAGCATATTAAAAAAGATATAAAAAAAGTCGAACGTCTCAATCACATGCTCGTTCAACTTTTTCATTCATTTCATTTTTAATATGCAAATTTATATTGATTCGTACGATACTTTTCAGGAATTTCAGGTTGTGCTCCTTTTTGTGTAACGACAAAACCCGCAACGTCCGATGCATATACAATCGCATCTTCTAATGCGAATCCTTCTAATAAAGCGACAGCAAGCGTACCACTAAACGCATCCCCTGCACCTGTCGTATCTACAGGAATCATTTTATTCGATGGCAATAAACCGTATTTATTTCCCGAGAAATAATAAGACCCTTGCTTCCCTAATGTGACGATGACACAACCGACACCTTTTTCAATTAATTTTTGACAAGCAATATGTAATTCGTCTTCGTTAAATGGTATGCCAGATAAACTTTCAAGTTCAGTACGATTCGGTGTTAAGTAATCTACTTTTGAAAGCAATTGATCTGACAAGGCATGTGACGGTGCTGGATTGACGATAATTTTCGTTTGACTACCGTGTGCAATTTCAATCGCTTTTTCGATTGCTGGCATCGGTATTTCTAATTGTAATAAAAGAAAATCACTTTCTTCTATAACGGTGCGTGATGCTTCAACTTGCTCGGCTGTCACGTTGTGATTAGCGCCCGCAAATAATAAAATAGCATTTTCCGCATCACTTGATAATTGAATAATAGCTTGTCCTGTCAAACCATCTTTTCTAATAGATGATGTGTCGATGCCATTACGTTGTAAATTCAAAAGCGCTTGTTCTCCGTACCCATCCGTTCCAACGCTACCGATAAATGTGACATCTGCTCCTAATTGCGCAGCTGTCATCGCTTGATTCGCTCCTTTTCCTCCGAAAAAAAGATGATGATCTCGCGTTGAAATCGTTTGCCCCTCTTGTACAATTTCATCTACTTCATATACTAAATCTATATTAATACTACCTACTACCGCAATCTTACTAGACATCCTAATCCCCCTCAGTTTTTTATAACGTATTGCCAATTTTCATGACCGCATCAAAAAACAATGCAATGAATTTTTCTCTTTCTACATCGTGTAATACGTGTACATTCGGCGTTTTCCCTGAACGTTTCGCATAATCAACAATCGTTGCACCTTGTGTAAGACGCCCTTCAAGTTCAACTTCTACGAAATAATCGTCCCCTCGATACATTTCTGGATGAACTAAGCAGGCGATGGCACTCACATCATGAACGCGAATTTGCTCTTCAAAATATGGTGGATTAAATGGCGTTTGTTTTTGTGTAAACGTATAGAAATTCATCATGTTCGCTACCTTTTGTGCAAAAGGCGTTTCTAACTGACTAAGCTGCGTCATTTCTTCACGTGTAATATACGCTTTATGCGTTACATCTAAGCCACTCATAATAATTGGAACACCTGAACGCATGACGAGTTCTACAGCATGCGGATCTACATACGCATTAAATTCAGCCGTCGTTGACATATTCCCACCGACAGCTGCTCCTCCCATCCATGAAATACGCGCAATTTTAGCTTTCACTTCTGGATGTGCAAGCAACAATGCGCCAACATTCGTTAAAGGTCCTGTTGCCACTATCGTAATAGGCATTTCAGCTTGCATTAACGTCTCATACATCGCTTGAATTGCTGGACGTTCACTCGCTTCAAATGTAGGAACGGCCCATTCAACATTCCCTAAACCGCCTTCACCGTGTATATCTTCTGCTACTTCTTGCTGACGAAAAATCGGTTGGCTTAAACCTTTCGCTACTTCTACTCGTTTGTTTATGTACGATAAAAAACTCAACGCATTGTACGTCGTCTTATCAATCGTTAAATTTCCCGCTTCCGTCGTAATCAGACGAATGTCCAATTCTTCTCTCGAAAATGCGAGCATTAACATCATCGTGTCGTCAATTCCTGGATCGCAATCAATAATAATCGGTATGCGTTTCAAATGAATCACCTCTATGTTATATTTTAGCTTTTTTCCATTTTAAATGATTTTAATCGTATTCCTTTCACGAAATTGTCAAAACATCTTTTTTCATATAAAAAAGCGGATGACTAAATAGAAGCCATCCGCTTTCATATAACGATGTCGTGACAATTATTTTTCGTATAATACGATAAAATCATCGTCTTTCTTTTGTAATGTTGTACCGACGAAACCGTCTTTCAACAATTGTTGTTGTCCACTCGTATCCCCCATTGAAATCCAAATAGATTCCGTATAAGTTGGAGACGGATTTTTTAAATCTTTAAAGAAAATATAGCGCAATTTACCACCGTATTTTAATTTAAGACCTTTCACGACTAATTGCTGTGCAAATTTATCTTTTAAGCTTGGAATATTGTATGGCTTCACCGTCGCACATACGTAATCAAAACGTTCTACGTCCATTGCGTCCATAATAATCGTTGCCATTAAACGTTGTAAGCCATGACCACGATAATCTGGTGAAACGTTTGAAATTTCTTGATACATAACGCGCGATAATTGGGCATCGTCTAAACCACAATCTTTCCCTAGATGTTCCGGATCCTCTTTCGGATCAAGGAGCGCACGGAAAGCAATCAATAAATCTTCCGCATAAATCCCAATCATTAATCCATTACCGTTTAAAATGTTTTGAAATTCTTCTGTAGAAAGCGGTTGCAACGTGTTTTTATCTGGAAGTGCCGCATACACTTGTGCTTGCAACGCTTCTAGTTCTGGAAGCTCTGCCATCGTTAAGACGCTTGCTGTAATCGGTGTATCGCCTAATAAGCCTTCGTAAATGTCCATGTTGATCTTACCCCTTTACAACATCTTTAAATTTGCAAAGTTCTTCTAAAATTGACTCGTCTACATTTACCCCTAAACCTGGTTGTTCATTCAATTCGATAAATGGCACATCGTAGTGTAAGTCTCCGATATCTTTAGAGAATTTTAGCGGTCCTGTTAATTCTACACTCGTCATAATTTTTTTAGAAAAAGCAACGTGGAAACCAGCTGCAGAGCCGACCGATGATTCAACCATTGAACCAACTTGGCATTCAATCCCTGCCATCTCGGCCATATTAGCTAATTTCATCGCTGGGTAAATCCCACCGCATTTCATTAATTTAATATTTACTTTATCCGCTGCACGTTTTGCGATAATTTCACGCATTTCTTTCACGCCGTGTAGCCCTTCATCGATCATTAATGGAATCCACGTTTTAGATTTCACTTCCACCATTCCATCGATATCATCTGCTTTGACAGGTTGTTCTAACCAATCAATATCAAGAGATTCTAATGCGCGTACACCGCGTAACGTCGTCGCTGCATTCACCCATCCTTGGTTTACGTCAACACGAATCGCGATGTCAGCACCGACGCGTTCACGAACTGCTTGAATACGTGCAACGTCTTTCATGACTTCCGTTCCGACTTTCATTTTGAATGAGCGATAACCCATTGCGACACGTTCTGCCGCTTCATTCGCCATTTTTTCAGGTGAGCCGATACTTAATACGTGCGTAATCGGGAATTTTTGATGGAAACGTCCACCAATCAATTGGTAAACAGGAACTTGTAACGCTTTACCTGCAATGTCGAAGCAAGCAATATCGATTGCCGCTTTCGCTGCTGGTACGTCACGAATAATACGGTTCATACGATCATGAATTTTTTCGAATTCTAGTGGATTTTCTCCAATCATTGCGGGTGCTAATTGATGTTTCAATACCGCATACGTACTTTCCCATGATTCGCCCGTTACGTGATCATCTGGTACCGATTCACCGTATCCTACGATTCCTGTATCAGTCGTCATTTTAATAATAATAGACGGCATCGTGTCATATGAGTCATAAGAAATAACAAATGGTTCTACTAAAGGTAAGTGAATTGCATAAATATCGATTTGTTTAATTTTCATTGTCAAAAACTCCTGTTATACTTAATATATTAGATGTCGTTATTTAGTCGTTAAATAACGACAAGTCATTCAAAGAAAGGAACATTGCCATGTCTACAAAAGTTGCTGTCATTAGTTCTAAAGCATTTCAACAACGCTTACTAAAAATCGCAGAACAAGTGCGGGACATCGAACTAGACTTTTATATTTACGGACATCCGTCTGAAGCCCCTGAACTTTTGAAAGAAGTAAAGTCTTGTGATGTGTTGTTCATCACCGGTACTTTACCGTATTTATATAGTAAACCAATATTAGATAAATGGCCAATACCTTGGACATATTTAAAACAAGATGAATTTGCGATTGCTAATACGTTGCTCGCTTTTTCTACGCGTCATCACATACCGCTCGATCGCATTTCGATTGATGTGATGAACAAACATTTCGTAGAAAATGTGCTGACGGACATTGAGTATATCGGTCCTTCACCTTATGTCATTGAAATAGATGACCAAACACGCGAACAACAACTTATCGAATTTCATACGACACTTTGGACGCAGCAAAAAATTAATCACGTTATTACGAGTAGTCATAACGTATTTGAACATTTACAAAAAATCGGTGTTCCAGTCTTTCGCGTAACCGATTCGTCTACTTCGATTGTGCGTCGTTTAGAAGAAACGAAGTCTCTCGTACGTATTACGAAATCAGAGTCAGCTAAAGTTGTCGTCGGACTATTAGAAATGAATACTTTGCACGAAGAAACTGTCGACCAAATCGCGCAAGTACTTCATGCAATCAAACAACCGATTTCCAAAACACAAATAGAATTTTATACGACGATGGGGCATTTACAACATGCGATTAACCGTAAAAAACTGGCAACAATTATCGAATCGAATGCCAACGATTTAAAATTAGCGTTCGGATACGGTCTATCGGTCAACGATGCTGAACAAAATGCTATGTACGCTATGCAATACACACCGCCGAACAATATTTGTATCGTCGATGAACAAAAGCATTTAATCAATCCGCTCCATCATGAAGAAACGACACTTTCTCTACAAATAGATGATCCGTATATTATGAAACTCGCTAAAAATACGAAATTAAGTCCGCTCAACATTTCAAAAATTATCGCCTTTGCTGAAGCGCGACAGTCGCCGAAATTTACAGCGCATGATTTAGCAGAATATTTACAAGTAACACGCCGTACGACCGAACGAATTATTAAAAGACTTGTCACGCATGAATACGTTCAAATTGTCGGAGAAGAAATGGGCTATACGCAAGGTCGCCCACGTACGATTTACGAATTAAAATTTTCACTTTATAATGAAGTGTAAAAAAACGAGCTTGATTATGATAATCAAGCTCGTTTTTTACGTTTTATATATGATTATTTTTTAGCAGGATGTGCTGTTTTTAACGTTTCTGTTAAGACGTCTGCTCCGACTTTTAACGCGCGATGATCAAATGTCATATACGGATGATGCAGTCCAGGTGATAAATCGGAACCGATTCCAATCATCGTTGCTTGTAGCTCTGGTTGTTTCACCGTGTAAAAATGAAAATCATCGCTACCTGGCGTATAAATATGTGGTGCTAACGTATCTTGCCCGTACAAATCGACAATCGCTTGTGCGGCATGATCCGCTGCTTCTTGGCTAACGACAGCTCCCGGCGTATAGTCAATCCACTCCCAGTTCAATTCAATATCGTATTGTTGGCGAATACTTGCCAACCCGTGATCGATTTTATCGTGTAATTGTTCGAGTGTTTCATTATTTTGTGCACGTACGTCCATAGAAAAACTTGCTGCACCAGGAATAATATTGACGCTACCACCGTCTGCAACAATTTTCGTTAACTTCGCAGAATGTGGAATAAACGGTGATACGTGAACAGCCGTCAACATTTGTTGAATCGCCATAATGACATCAATCGCATTTTTCCCTTGGTGTGGACGAGCGCCGTGCGCATCAACACCTTGAATCGTTCCTGTTAAAAAATAAGCTGCTCCGTGATGCATCGCAGCCGTTACTTTACCGAATGGGATTTCATCAATTGGGCGTAAGTGAATGCCATACAATTGTTGAATATTTTCGACCGCGCCGTGTTCGTACGCAACAACAGCCCCGTTCCCCATCTCTTCAGCAGGTTGGAAAATAAAACGAATACGGTGATTTAATGGCATATCTTTTAATTGATACAATGCCCCAAGCACCATCGTCATGTTTGCATCGTGCCCACATGAATGATTCGCCTGCCATACGCCATCTAATTCTTGCCAAAGAGCATCGATGTCTGCACGTACAGCAACACCGAATTCACCCGTACCGATTTCTGCAACGAGTCCAGGGACATCGTCAAATAAGCGATATGAAACACCCCATTCTGTTAACATTTCAGCAATTTTCTTCGTCGTTTCAATTTCTTTCCAGCTAATTTCAGCATGTGTATGAAAATGGTTAAACCATTGTAATAGTTGTTGTTCAAAATTCATTTTACGCACTCCTCTTGTCTTGCTTTTCACTCACCTACTATACCGCAATGAACAAAAAGAAAACAACCTCCTCATTTTGAACAGGTTGTTTACGTAAATCTGTTATGCATGTAATGGCTCCAATTCTTTATTTAAGAGCCCTTTTTGTTTCATTTCGGCTAACACATACAACTCCATTAAATCTTGCTTCGGTAATGCTTGAAGTGTTTCATGTAAGTCTTTTAATAACGCTGTACGACTTCGCGTCAAATCTTTCGGCAATAATGTTTTTTCTTCTTCTAGACATTTCAACAATAATTCGTCAGTTGAAATCGACAATGAATTGCTCAAACGAACGATCCATTTAGCAGATGGAACACTTTCCCCCATCTCCCAACTTTTAATACGGCTTGCGGAAGTTCCGATTAACTTTGCTAACGATAACATAGAATGATTGCTCGTTTCTCGAAATGATTTTAACTGCTGACCAAACTCTTTTGCATCGAACATGATCCATCCTCCCTTCTTATAATCAAACCAAAAAATACTTTCTACTAGTAATAGTGCTTCTTTTATTTTAAAACAAAATAGAAGTTTAAAATAGCATTTTTATATTTTATTAGCATTTTTATTCATTTTATTTAAAAAATCATCGTTTTTTCAGAAAATCATGACGCTTTTTAAAGTAAAATAAAACATAATGAAAAAAATAAGGAGGTTTATTATGAAAAAGAAAATTATTTTGATTAGTTCGATTGTTCTAATCCTACTCATTGCGGTTGCTAGTATTTTCATCTTTCTACATACGAAAGAAACGAAAGCACGCCAGCAAGTTGTCGATCAATGGGTTGAAACAATCGAAAAACAACAATTTGACCAAATTCCAACGCTCGTAACAGAAAACTCGATTTTAAAACACGACTTCACGACAAAAACAGTCGTCGATAAATACGAAACGGTATTTTCAGGCTTACATGCCAATAAAATAACGATTTCTTCTATGAAAGAAGAAAAAGTAGCCAATCAGCGGTATAAACTAACGTATACGATGAACGTTGAAACAGCACTTGGTGAAATAACGGACTTACATTATACGGCGTTTTTAACGAAACAACAGAAAGATTATAAGCTTGATTGGCATCCAGGTCTCATCTTCCCTCATATGGAAAAAACAGACCGTGTTCGTTATACGATCAAAAAGCCAACGCGTGGTAGCATCATCGACCGGAACGGCCAACCGCTCGCAACAAATGCTCCATTTTATAGTCTTGGTGTTATTCCGAAAGAACTCGGAGCAGGCGACGAGCGCACTAAAAATATGAAAGCAATTTCTGATGAATTTTCCATTTCAACCGAAACAATCGAAAAGAAATTACAACAAAAATGGGTAAAAGACGATTTATTCGTCCCACTAAAAATCGTCAATCGAAAAGAAGTAAAAGTATTACAAGGTGCGCAATATAAGGCGACCGAAATTCGATACTATCCGCTCGGACAAGCAGCTGCGCAACTAATCGGTTACACAGGAACCGTCACGGCTGAAGACTTAGAAAAAAATCCGACATTAAGCGATGGGGACACGATTGGAAAAACTGGTTTAGAAGCAACATTTGACCAACGACTTCGCGGACAAACAGGTGGCGATATTGCGGTTGTGACCTCCAGTGGACGTGTACGTGACGTACTGCTTCATGCAGACGAAACGGACGGTGAAATGATTACGTTAACCATTGATACACAACTGCAAAAAGCAGCTTTCGATGCACTTGAGAAAAGTGTCGGAGCCTCTGTCGTAATGGATCCTAAAAACGGGGATTTAAAAGCGCTTGTGAGCAAACCATCTTATGATCCAAACAAAATGGTACGCGGCATTTCACAAGAAGACTATGATGCGTATGCAAACGATGAAAACTTACCGTTTTTAAATCGCTTTACGAATCGCTATGCACCTGGTTCTACATTAAAAACACTTACAGCTGCAATTGGCTTAGACAATGGGACGACGACACCAACGAAAACACATGAAATTAAAGGTCTACAATGGCAAAAAGATCCATCATGGGGTTCTTATTACATCACACGTTTACATGATGACGTATCGACTGTAAATTATGTAGATGCGCTCATTTATTCGGATAATATTTTCTTCGCAAAAGAAGCACTCGATATGGGCGAGAAAAAATTACGAGATGGCTTAAATCATTTTGCCTTCAATAAACAATTTGATTTACCGTTCGCTATGAAAGCTGCGCAAATTTCTAAAGACGACTCGTTTAACTCCGACATTTTGTTAGCAGATACCGCTTATGGACAAGGTGAAGTACTCATGTCTCCTATTCAACAAGCTGTATCGTATGCGACATTCGCAAATGATGGAAAAATGGTGGAACCAAAACTTTTACTCGATGCAAATGTAAAAACGACTCAAGTAATGAAAGAAGATACGGCGCATAAAGTGCGCGACGCAATGATTCAAGTTGTCGAACATAAAGGTGGAACGGGTAATACACTTCAATCACTTAAGTTACCAATCGCAGCGAAAACAGGAACCGCTGAGATGAAACAAAAACAAGGTGTTTATGACGGAACAGAAAACAGTCTCGTCGTCGCCTTCAATCCTAAAAAAGAAAACTATTTACTGCTCACAATCGTAGAAAATCATAAAAAAACACATCGTACAGCAATCGAATTATCAAAATCACTCATTCCTGTACTAGACCGTAAATAAAAAAGAGGCTGGGACATACGTGTAGAAATCACCTCTCATATGAGCATAAGAAAAACCGGAATCGCGCTGTGGCGCGGTTCCGGTTTTTCGTTGCGAACGCTAAAAAAGAAAAATGACGTGTTTTGTCCCAGTCTCTTTTGATTACCAGAACATCGGTTTTGCTACCATAAGCCATAGCATAATTAAAAGCAAAATAACGTATATATAAACGGCTCTACGCAATTTCTTAACAAAGGTTTGTTGATTAAACTGTGGCGTGTTAAACGTCCTCATAGTCGGTTTAAACGCGTTCGCTAAATAGACGACCGAACTAATTAATAAAATGAATGTGCAAGCAATCCACGGTGTATGCCACGGATAATGTCCGAACCACATTGCTAATAATCCAAAAACGATTAAAAAGTGCCCTGCATGTTTAACGACTTGAATAGCTAAGTGAAAACTATCCACATACCCTTTTAACGTATGTATATTTTTTTCATTTGCCATTCTTTTTAACAATGGAAATAAAACGAAAAATGGCCCAATCGATAAAATAGCACCGAGTATATGTAAGTAAACAACGAGATGATACATCGTTTCCTCCCTACTTTCATGTTTAATCTATCCCTATTAGGGTACTCTACAACAATAACAGAGAAGGGAGTATTTTTATGGGTATTCATAAATTTTTCACAAGTCTTAACGATTTAGAGCGTATTATACGTTGCCCAGGACGTTTTAAGTTTGAGGAGCATAATGTTGCTGCTCACTCTTGGAAAGTGTCTCAGTACGCCCTTGTATTTGCGACAATCGAAGAAGAACATGGTGCCAACATCAATTGGAAAGCACTTTATGAAAAAACAATCAATCATGATTACGGAGAAGTTTTCATCGGTGATATTAAAACACCGGTTAAACACTCCTCCCCTGAACTTAAAGAAATGATTGCACATGTTGAAACGCGTATGGTAGAAGATTTCATTGAGCGTGAAATCCCACCAAGTTTCCAATCTATTTTTAAGGAGCGCTTAAAAGAAGGGAAAGATTATACGACGGAAGGGAAACTGCTCGAATTTGCAGATAAACTCGATCAAGTGTATGAATCCTTTTCCGAACTCAAACGCGGCAATATGGATCCTGAATTTTTAACGATTTATCATCATGCACTCGGACGTCTACTACAAATTGATTTACCACATAGCGTGTCTTATTTTAAAACAGTTATATTGGAAGATCTATTAAAAGAAGAGTCTGTGACAGATATGCAGCATTTGACGAATGACGTGCTACAATCGATTGAATCGGCATTGATTTAATGTTTTGAATACGGTTCAATTCCTTGCATGCGTAGGTTCGATGCAGTATAGTATAACTACAGGCTGCATTGCTCGTAATAATATTAAGTTTTAACCTTTGATCTGTAATAGGGAGTTTTAGATAGAGAGTGGACTGGCATGCCTTACGGAATCGTAAGGACAAACACGAAGCTCTTTGCGAACACCCACTTTGAGGAGTGGTGGTTTAAAACTTTCAATGTAATGACTTACGGCAAAAGCGGCTTTTATATTGAATGAACAGATTCATCCAATAACACAGCATCTCATATGAGATGCTGTGTTTTTATATATTTCTAAATTTAAATACAAAAAAAGAGAGTACATAATGTACTCTCTTAATATGAGTCATGCAGGATTCGAACCAGCGACCCTCTGATTAAAAGTCAGATGCTCTACCAACTGAGCTAATGACTCAAGTTAATGGTGCCGGCGAAAGGAGTCGAACCCTCGACCTACTGATTACAAGTCAGTTGCTCTACCAACTGAGCTACACCGGCATATTAAATTG
>NZ_HE611065.1:0-16703 GCF_000285595.1 Kurthia senegalensis
GCTTACTTAAAACGTTTTATTATTCAGATGTTTTATGTCTTGTTTCTTAATGACATAAGTTATTATAGTACTAGAATTCTTATAATGCAATAGTTTTTATGAAAAAATAATATTTTTTCATAAAAACTATTATTCAGTATTTCCCGCTTTTTTATCGAATTAAACAACACCGACCAAATAGACTTATTCTTCTCTTTTCTTATACGTCACTTCAACGAATTGATTGTATGTAGTTGTTTTCGTCAGTCGCCATTGACTCGCTTCGTGGAAATCTGAAAACAGACGAATACCATTTCCTAAAATAACGGGTGCAATGGAAAGAACTAAATCATCTACTTCTCCTAACTATAAAAAACCATCGAACAATTGCGCCCCACCAATTAAGCAAATATCTTTTTCACTATCCTTTCGTAATTTACGAGCCATTTCTTTAAAACTTCCTTCTATAAAATGAACATTTCCGATACTCGGCATTTTTTTCGATGTTACAACGTAGCATTTTTGTTGAGCATATGGAAAATGCGTATTGTTTTTTAAAATCCATTCATATGTAAGTCGCCCCATAACGACCGTATCAATGGATGAAAAAAAAGCAAAATATCCATTGTCTCCCTCGCCTTCAACCGTTGATAGCCATTTTATATCTCCATCGCGTGTCGCAATGTATCCATCTAAACTCATAGCAATGTACAATTTAATTCGTTTCATGTTAAAACCTCCCTCTCTACTTTAATAGTAACAAATGTATGAAACTTCCAAAAACAATAAGAATGCGTTAAGATAAAACTATTCTTTAAAAGGAGTGTTGACGATGTCAAAAATGACAAAGCTAAACAATGGAAATCAAATCCCTACATTAGGTTACGGTACATTCCGCTCACCTGAGAGCGATAATTTATCAGCATGTGTTAAAACAGCGATTGAATCTGGATATCGATTAATTGATACAGCTGCGATTTATGAAAATGAAGCTTCCGTTGGTAAAGGGATTAACGAAGCTATTTCAGAAGGAATCGTTTCACGAGAAGAATTATTCATCACATCAAAAGTTTGGAACGATCATACAACCTATGAGGAAACACTTCAAGCGTATGAAGAAGCATTGAAGAAAATGCAACTAGACTATTTAGATTTATACTTACTTCATTGGCCAGGCTTAGACAATGACAATGATTTCATTCCACAATGGCAAGCACTTGAAACACTATATAAAGAAGGTAAAGTTAAAAATATTGGTGTTTGTAACTTCCACGTCCATCATTTAGAGAAATTATTAGCTGTAGCAGAAGTTGTGCCAGCTATTAATCAAATTGAATTAAATCCGCTTCAATCACAAAAGAAAGTTCATTCATTTAATATTGAAAAAGGCATTCAAACAGAAGCTTGGACACCTTTAGTAAATGGTGAAATTTTAGAAAATAAAACGTTGCAGACGATTGCTTCCAAATATAATAAAACGACAGCACAAGTTATTTTACGTTGGCAAATTCAAACGAACGTCATTACGATTCCAAAATCATTGACACCTAGTCGTATTAAAGAAAATATTGATATTTATGACTTTGAATTAACAGCGGACGATATTTTATTAATCGAGAGTTTGAATGAAGACGGTCATTACGGACCAAATCCAGACCACTTCGATTTCGGTCGATAATCAGCGAAACCTTCGTCCAATAAAAAGAGTCGCGATGATTTTAAAATCATTGCGACTCTTTTTTAATTGACACTTGTAAACAACCTTTATGATGCAACGGAGAATTTATTCAACACCGAATATCTATATTTCTAAAAAAATACATTTGTAAAGCAAAACATCTATTACTTCTTCGTTAAATCATTTGCATAATGCATTAATGAGTGAACGAGCTGACCAAATGCTTCAAAGCGTGGGTCCTTTGTTTGACCATTCACAAAGCGTGCATAAATTTGCTGACCAATGACTGCCAATTTAAAATAGGCAAATACAATGTAATACGAAATTGCGGACATATCGCGGCCACTTTTAGCAGCATAACGTGCAATCATTTGTTCTCGCGTATAAAACCCCGGCATTATTGTTACAGGCGGCTTCCCGAGCATATATTTCAGCGTATCGGAGTCTTCTTCTGTCACCCAATAACTTAACATCACACCGACATCTGCTAAAGGATCCCCAACCGTCGTCATTTCCCAATCGAATAAGCCGACAATTTCATCGTAATTTTCATTAAACATAATATTGTTCAATTTAAAGTCATAGTGAATAATCGTTGAATCAAGCGTTTCAGGAATATGATTTTTCAGCCATTTTGTCAAAGCTATCACTTCTTCAATTTCTTCGGTTTTTGCTTGTTCATAACGCGCAATCCAACTAAGAACTTGTCTTTCTAAAAACCCTTCCGCTTTTGTCATCGACGCTAAATTCGTTTGTTTATAATCGATGGCATGCAATTTCACGAGTAAATCAATGACTTTTTCTGAAATGATTGCCCCATAGGTTTCTTCATATTCCCCTTCGAATGATGTATCTAATACGATTCCTTTTTTGCGTTCCATAATAAAAAAAGGAACGCCAATGACAGAAAGGTCCTCACATAACAAAATAGGTTTTGGTACTTCATTTAATAAAGGATGTAGCATTTCTAAAAGCTGATATTCCCGTGACATATCGTGTGCCTTTTTTGCCAACTTTCCAAAAGGAGGTCTCCGAAGAACATATTCCCCTGTTGTAGTCGTGAGCGCATACGTTAAATTGGACGCCCCTGCTTGAAATTGTGTATACGATAAAATATCTCCGATTGTACGATCATTGTTTAAAAATGTTTGAATTTTACTTACCGGTAATTCCTCGCCCTCACGAACCTTCATCGTTTCGCTCATTTGCCACCATCCCTTTCAAAATCATTTCCACGTATTGAACAGCTAATTCGGACGTACTCAGCGTACCTTCTTGCTTGTACCATTCATAACAATAATTTGTCATTCCTAATACAGCAAAAGCAGCCAGATCTGCTTTCACCGTATTCGATATTTCACGATGATCTTGCCCCTGCTCTATAACGGACTGAACATTTAATCGAAACTGCTTTCGCTTCTGTTTAATGTTCTGATTGTTTTCCGTACTTAAATGTTTCATTTCGCGAAAAAATACTCTCGCCTCTAATTGAACGTCATCCATGTCCTCAATAATTAACGTAATTATACGCGATAATTTTTCTAATGCCGTTTGCTTTTGATTCATAATTGTTTGTTGTCGCTTCAACAATTCATCGACATAATGTAAATGAATCGTATAAAGCAACTGCTCTTTACTCGCAAAATAATAATAAAAGGTTCCTTTCGTCACATGCAATGCATCCGTAATTTGTTGAATAGACGTATTTGTAAAACCTTTTTCATCAAAAAGTTGAATGCTTTGACGAATTAACTCTTCCTTCAAACAAATTCCTCCTAATAAGCGCTCATACCACCATCTACTGGTAAGATGGCTCCTGTAATATAGCGCGATGCATCCGATGCAAAAAAGATTGCTGCCCCCATTAAATCTTCTTCCCCGCCTAGTCTCCCTAGTGGCGTATGCTCTTGAATATACTCTTTTCCATGTTCTATGAGTGCGCTCGACATTTTTGTCGGGAAAAACCCTGGAGCAATTGCATTTACACGGATATGTTCTTTTCCAAGTTTCACAGCTAAATCTTTTGTGAAAGCGATAATTCCAGCTTTACTTGCATTGTATGCAACCGTTTCCATAAAAGGTGGTGTTCCACCAAAACCAGCAATCGATGCAATATTCAAAATAACCCCACTTTGCTGTTTCGCCATAATCGTACCGACTGCTTGAGACATTAAAAATGTGCCGGTTAAATTCGTTTCCACTACTTTATCCCATGCACTTTTCGGCATTTCTAAAAAATTCGCACCCCAAGATGCCCCGCTATTATTCACTAAAATATCAATCGTCTCGACTTTTTCAGAAATATCTTTTACGACTTGTTTTACATTTTCTTCGTTCGTTACATCACATGCATAAGAAAAAACAGTTACGTCGTAGTTATCTTTCAATTGTTGCGCTGTCGCTTCACAAGATTCAATCTTTCTCGAACAAAGAATTAACGTTTGAATGCCTGCCTTTGCATAGCCTTCTGCAATTTGTGCTCCTAAACCGCGTCCGCCACCTGTAATAATCGCTGTTTTTCCATTCAATCGAAATAAATCCATCTGTTTCATCCCCTAGCACTTATATTTTTTAATTCTAATTTTGCAATTTGTGTTTTATGCACTTCATCTGGACCATCTGCAAAGCGCAACGTACGTGCTTGTGCCCATAAAAAGGCAAGTGGTGTATCCTCACTAACGCCTTTTGCGCCAAAACTTTGAATAGCACGGTCGATCACATTCAATGCCATTTGAGGCGCCATCGCTTTAATCATTGCAATTTCTTGCTTCGCTGCCTTATTTCCAACAGTGTCCATCATATAGGCTGCTTTTAACGTTAATAAACGTGCTTGTTCAATTTCCATACGTGACATTGCAATCCACTCTTGGATCACCCCTTGCTTCGCTAACGGTTTACCGAAAGCTACACGCATTTCCACACGTTCACACATGAGTTCCAACGCTCTTTCCGCTGCACCAATTAAGCGCATGCAATGATGAATTCTACCAGGTCCAAGTCGTCCTTGCGCAATCGCGAACCCTTTCCCCTCTTCCCAAATAATATTTTCAACGGGTACACGCACATTTGTGTAACTAATCTCCGCATGTCCGTGAGGGGCGTCGTCATAACCGAATACCGGTAGCATACGTTCGACTTTCAAACCTTCCGTATCCATCGGCACGAGAATCATCGATTGTTGTTCATGCTTCTCAGCTTCTTTATCTGTTTTACCCATGACGATAGAAATCGCACATCTCGGATCTCCTGCTCCAGAACTCCACCATTTACGTCCATTAATAACGTACTCATTTCCTTCTTTTTCAATAGATAGTTCCACATTCGTCGCATCACTTGAAGCAACATCTGGTTCTGTCATTGAAAAACAAGAACGAATTTCGCCTTCTAATAGTGGAATCAACCACTTATCTTTTTGTTCTTTCGTTCCATACCGCTCGAGCACTTCCATATTCCCTGTATCAGGGGCGTTGCAGTTGAATACTTCTGGCGCTAAAATTGATCGCCCCATAATTTCACATAAGGGTGCGTATTCTAAATTCGTTAATCCAGCTCCATATGTACTGTCTGGTAAAAATAAGTTCCACAAACCTGCTTCTTTCGCTTTTTTCATGAGTTCTAATTTAATAGGTGGAATTTGACTAAAACGATCTTTTTGTGACGCTAATTGTTGTTCATATACATGCTCATTCGGGTAAATATATTGTTCCATAAAATCCATTAGCTTTTTTTGCAATCTCAACACTTTAGGTGAATACGAAAAATCCATTTTACTTCCTCCTTCTCTCACATACTAACCGGTCGGTATGTTTGTTAGAATTTTACATCTTTATTCTATTTTTTTCAAGTTTTTTCTACTTTTAATCATTTTATTCTACTTTATGTATTTTTTAAATTAAAAAAAGCCGAATAAATTGAATCATTCGGCATACGTATGTGCATAAAAAAAAGAGCATCCTAGTAAGGATGCTCTTTTTCGGAAAATTAAAGTTTTGTTACGTTTGCAGCTTGTGGGCCACGTTGTCCGTCAGTCACTTCAAATTCAACTTTTTGACCTTCGTCTAAAGTTTTGAATCCTTCGCCTTGGATTTCTGAGAAGTGTACGAATACATCATTTTCACCTTCGATTTCGATAAAACCGAAACCTTTTTCTGCGTTAAACCATTTTACTGTACCTTGTTTCATGTGAGAAAACCTCCAAAATTTTTAAAAATTAATACGCAAAATTTCTACTGCTTTAAGAACAAAAGAATTTACATATTATAAAAGGTAACAAAATGTTACCCTTTGTAATAAATAAATTCAGAGGAGTATTCCCCTGTCATTATAATTAATTTTTAAAATTAAAGTTTTGTTACGTTTGCAGCTTGTGGACCGCGGTTACCTTCAGTTACTTCGAATTCAACAGCTTGACCTTCGTCTAAAGATTTGAATCCTTCACCTTGGATTGCTGAGAAGTGTACGAATACGTCGTCTCCGCCTTCTACCTCGATGAAACCGAAACCTTTTTCTGCGTTAAACCATTTTACTGTACCTTTTTCCATGTGAAAAAACCTCCAAAAAATAAATAATAATACAAAGTGAATCCATATCCCATCCCCAAAACAAAAATTCACATATTACAAAAAGTACCGTAAGAACTTATCGATCACTTTTTGTAATATGTGAATGGAAGTTTGCGGTTAAACGAATTTCATTTGTGCTTTTAGTATATCACGCTAACAAACATTGTCAAATAAAATTCAAATTTTTTCAAAAAATATCAACTTTTTTACTTTTTTATACTTGTTGCCAAATAATGCCGTGATACGTTTGAATATCATCGTCACATGCTTCGCAAAAAGCTACTTCTTCATCAGACCAAAATGCCCAAAAACGTTCTTTACGATGATCTTGATGTCCATATTTCACTTCAAAATCACGTAATGTATGTTCTAAAAAAGATTCTGCTTCTTGTTTATTTTTAAACGCACGCTCTTTGACGATAAATTCTTCCCAACCATCAAACTGCCACCAAGGCTCATAATCTGCCTTCATATAAATTACTTTATACACGTTTTCGCGCTCCTTTAATTGTCACAATAAACTATTGCCTAATAATTCTCTATGCACTACTTTTTAAAATACTCAATCCGTTATTTCGAACGAATAACTCCGTGCTCATTACATATGTATTGTATAACTTTCATGAAATTGTTCCAAAGCATTCGACTTCAAACACAAACTACATTCCCTTTTTTATTTTATTAAACATTCTATATATGTAATTTTCATTTTATATTTTATATAGAAGGAATACATATCCATCACATCGATTATATGAAATAAGCAAAATCAAATCTTTTGAAACTTATTTTATTTTGATTCGTATACATACTAACGATACATTTACACTCGAAGGAGGAGTACTATGCTCAACGCTGGCCATCAAATACTACGAATAATCACAGCCTTCATCATTGGCCCGATTGTTACGTTGATTGCAATTGGATTTAATGTCCCGATACTCATTAGTTTATTCGGGGGCGTTGTTTGTTTTGTTATGACATTATTCATCATGAAAATGTCACAACGTAGAGGCGCAAGAAAAAAATTCAATCTAACAAAATCTGAATATAACTTAATCGAAGAACAACTAGAAGAAGCCAATGATACAGCTCGTCAACTATCTAGTCTATTTACAAAAGTCCGTTCTATTAAAGGATTCCGTCAATTATACGATATGAATAAAATCGCACGTCGTATTATTAATATCGTCAAAACGAACCCACAAAAATTTTATCGTGTAGAAACGTTCTTTTATGCACATCTCCCTTCTATCGGCGAGTTAGCAGATAAGTATGTTTTACTTGCACGTGAAAAAATGAAAGATTATGAAGTGAAACTTGCGCTACAAGAAACACAACTGGCATTAGACAACTACCAAAAAATATTGAATGATGACTTAAAAGAAGTGCTAGCCGATGATATTGAATCGTTAAAAATGGAACTAGATTTCGCAAAAATGACATCTGCTAGACATTCGAAAAAATCAGAACCACTCTCAGCACACTTCACTGCAATAAAACAGCAATCAAAACAACAAGAGCCTGAACAAGAGGCATTTGAAAAAGCATTGCAACATTATGCTGAAGCTGAACAAAAAATCGAACTTTCAAAAAAGAAAGTTATGAAAAGCAACAAGATATACCATATAAAGAACCTGAATTAATGCCGATTAGACGTACTTCAAGAGTAGAACGTCGTCAGCAAAGGGAGATGCATAAGTAATGACTGAACAACGTAACCAAACGATGGACGATTTGTTAGCAAATCCATTTGACACCAATGCTTTACAAAAAATCGAACCTACTACACTCACAAAAGCTGTGAAGCCAATCAAAGAAATGGATCGATTATCTGAAGAAGAACAGGCAAAGGCAAAAGAGTTAGCTAGCCAAATTCCTACGAATCAAACAGATGCCATTTTGACATACGGAGCAAATGCTCAAGCAGCACTATCTACTTTCTCTAACAAAATGCTCGATCACGTACAAGCGAAAGATGCAGGAGAAGTAGGTTCGATTTTATCCGATTTAATGAATAAATTAAATGAAATCAATCCGGACGAATTACAAGCAGAACAACCTAAAGGACTCAAAAAATTATTTAGTAAAGTGTCTAAGTCCATTAGCGAAGTTATGTCTAAATATCAAAAACTAAGTACGCAAATCGATCGAATCGCCATTCAATTAGAGCATTCTAAAAACGGCCTCGTTGATGACGTTCGAATGCTTGACCAATTATACGATCAAAACAAAACGTATTTTGAAGCATTGAACATTTACATCGCAGCTGCAGAATTGAAACGAGATGAACTTGTAAATGAAATTATTCCTCGTGCACATGCAGAAGCACAACAATCTGACGATCAAATGAAAGTGCAGGAAGTGAATGATTTAAATCAATTCGTCGATCGACTTGAAAAACGAATGTACGATTTGCAACTTTCTAGACAAATCACATTACAATCCGCTCCACAAATTCGTATGATTCAATCGACGAATCAAACGCTAGCTGAAAAAATCCAGTCGTCTATCATGACATCGATTCCTCTTTGGCGTAATCAAATCGCTATCGCCCTAACGTTGAACAACCAACGAAAAGCTGTAGAAGCGCAACGAAAAGTAACCGAAACGACGAATGAATTATTACTACGCAACTCAGAAATGTTAAAAATGAATACGATTGAAACGGCAAAAGAAAATGAACGCGGAATCGTAGAAATTGAAACGTTAAAAATTACGCAAGATAATCTCGTACAAACGATAGCTGAAACGTTAGAAATTCAAGCAGAAGGACGTGAAAAACGTCGTCTCGCAGAAATTGAACTTGCCCAAATGGAACAAGATTTAAAACAACGTCTTTTGCAATTACAATATACGAAACAAGAACAAGAACGTCGTTAAATGTATTCAAAGTCCCTCGAGCAACCTTTCTTTTCTTAAATAAAAATGACGCTGTCCATGGATAGCGTCATTTTTTCTTTTCCATCAATTGTTGTGATGTTGTCCATCATATGAAACTTCTTTCAAATAAAACGTTCCTAATTCTCCAACATTTTAAGTACTTTGCCTCATTCATTTGTTTCACTCATCCTTTATTTGGGTAAAATTCAACATACACACTTTCAATTTATACGCATCACTAATTCATTCATATTGAAACTAAAAACGTTTATGAAGGAGAGATTGCCTTATGCCAACGAAACATTTTTTACTAGCATTTTTTTCAATTGAAGGTCAAGCACAACAAGCTTTTGCTGCACTGCGACAAAACGTCAATGCACCGATTGAAGAACTGTATGTTCGAGAAGCTACCCTATTAAAAAGAACACATCATGAAATAATTGAAAAAGAGCAAATGTATGGTTATTTGACACCTTTATCGAAAAACGATATGCCGTATACGATTAGCAATCGAATTTTGAAAACAGTTAATGGCCCAATCGGTCAACTTTTATTACAAAGACATCTCTCTCCTATAGACGCCCAACGTAATAAAACCGAAAATTTATTATTAGCTATGAGTCAAGGTATTCACGAAAACTGTTATGGCATTCTTGCTGCTGTTGAAGAAACTAATCCGAAGAAAATTCATCAATTGTTTAAACAATATGATATGACACTAATACGATATGAAGAATCGTATATTTTAGAAGAGTTAAAAGCAGCCGCTTCCCTTGAAGCTTTACTGCGTTCACAAGTTCAAAAATCCATTCGTGACTTCGAACCTGAAAACCTACATTCGGCTCTTACTGAACATGTTGGCTAATTAAAAAAGTGTAGCAACTAACGCTACACTCTACATACTTTTATTTAACTTGATTGAATGACTTGGCGAACGAGTCTTTTTAATAAGCGTAATGTCACATCGCTAAATTGCTCTACACTGGAAGCGGCAACCGTCTGCTTCCCATAAATCGAATGAAATAACAGTAATTGTTCCTCTGACGGTTTTTCCGTACTTAAAAATAAATGCACGACTGTCATTCCTTTTTTCTCTGCTTCTAATACCGCTTCTGTCGTATCAATAATCCCATTATTAGCATATTCAAAGGCGGACGGTTCCCCATCAGAAAAGATGAGTAAAAAACGATGTTTCTCTTCCCTCTTTTGCAATCGTTTTGCCATCCAACGAATCGCAAACCCATCCCGGTTATCTTCATGTGCCTCAATCGACATAATACTTTCCGCACAATCAGCACTCGGATTTTCTTCCATTCGATGCACCCATTCAAATGTGTTCGGCTGATTTTCTTTTGTCGCCTCGTACGCATCCTCATAATAACTCACAATATCGTGTCTAATTTGTAAGTTCCGCAGAACATCATGAAATAATAAGACAGCTTTCTTCGTTTCTTCCAACTTATCTTCCATCGATGCCGATCCATCAATAAGTAGACCAAATACGGCATCAAGTGGTTTTGCTGGTGCATCTTTTTTATAAAAAGGTTTCGGGCGATTTTCTACAATAAATTGAAGCAAAGAACGGCTATCTAAACGTCCGAAACTTAAATGGTTACGCTTCGCTATGTTTTTTTGCGCCATTTGTCGTTGAAATTCTTTTACGAAATCTTTTACGAACGGTGCTTGTTCGTACCGTGTACGCATCACTTGGCGTAAAAGCGTTGTCGAATTATGAATTTCAATAGCCTTCTCTTCGTACGTGACGTGTTCATTACTTTTCCCAAACGCTTTCCCTGCTTTTTTCTTTCCAGCTGTCTTTTTCGTAGAAGGTAGCGATTTTGATTGTTTTTTCTGAATCGCTTCTGGATCAATCTCTCCGCCCGATGCACTACTCGTTGCATCTTGCTCTGGATCCCCTTCGGCACCTTCTGCTCCTACACTTTGATTGCTGTTCCCTCGGTCTAACTCCAACCGTAAATGTGTTCCTTCTTGGCTTTTCGTTTCACGATGCCACGTTCGAAACATTTCTTCAATCGTCTCTTTATTTTCAGAGTCGCCTTCTGTTAAACATGCTTTTTTGCCTTTCGAACTATGCATGTCCTGTTTTGGCAACGTGTCAAGTAATGCATACAAATTAAACGATACGTCTTTCGTAATATGTTGCTCGACAATCGCCATTAATCGCCACGTTAGCGCAATACTTTGCTCTGTGGACCGGACATCATAAATTTGTTGAAACTGCCACATGAAATTTTCAAAATCATACTCATGACGATGAAGAGACCCCTCATGTGCGGCAATGTAACAAAAATTCAAAAAAGCATCTGCTGTATACCCTTTTTGCTGATACACGGTCATTTGATGTTTCAACGTTTCAACATACGTTTTCTTTCGCACATCAAATGCTTTTTTCGTCCCTGGTCTATTTTGTTGAATTTGTTCAATTAATCGAAATTCTTCGATTAAGAAAAATAATTGTTTCCGCATTTTCGGTAGCGCTTCTTCTTTTATTTCAGACACGTACGTACGATAGGCAGATAGATGGAAATTCCTCCAAAAACCTAAGCTCATAATGTATAAGTCTGATAAGCGACCTAAATGCATCGTCTGCTTGTCTCGATGACGCCAAAAAACAGACATCGCGAGTTCTTCTTTTTCGACATTCATTTCGATTACTTGTCTTTCTGTTACGTGAATGGATGTATTAGAAGAAAGTGCTTTCGCCAATGTTTCATATTGCAACATTTGTCTCGCATTTAATTGTTCATTATTGAATTGAATGAAACGCCCTAATTCAGCCATTTTCTTCGCCTCACTTCACCCACGTATTAGCTAATTCCATTACGAGTTCTTTTTCATTGCGATCGGCTAATTTTTCGGCAATCGCATAATTAATAGCTCTTTCGATCGGAATGTACTGTGCAAGTTCTGTCGCATCAAGTAGTGAGCGAATAGAAGCTGCTTCCTCACTTAAAAGACCTTGTTCTACTTGTGTTTTCAAATCTTCCGCTAAATGTAACATCACATTTGTCACTTCTTGCTTCCCATTCGGGAAATTTTCTTGCCAAAGTTCCTTCAGCACGTCACCAGAAATGTACGCGACTGAAAAAGAAATAAAGCGATTTTTAAGTGCTTCGTTCATCGGTGTCGTTCCGATATAGCCCTCGTTAATTGCCGCGATAACATTAAAATCTTCATGTGCAAAAATAACTTCTCCTGTAAAAGGATTCGTTAACGTACGGCGATGGTCTAGCACGCTATGTAAAATAGGCAGCGTTTCGGCTTTTGCCATATTAATTTCATCGATGTATAAAATATGACCTTTTTTCATCGCTTCTACGACCGGACCTTCTACGAAATCAATTAATGTTTGACCATTTTCTTGTACGACGGTTTTATAACCTAGTAAGCTTTCAACATCTAAATCAACTGAACAGTTGACACTTTGCATCGGTTGTTGAAAATAATTCGAAATAGATTCTGCTAATTTCGTCTTACCCGAGCCAGATGGTCCTTTTAATAAAACTGGCTTTTTCAATACGATGCTCAATAAAACATCTTCCATTAAATAAGGGTTAGGCGAGCGATAGCCTCCACTTGGAATTAAGCGTTGAAATGATTCCTCGTACGTTCTAGTGCGGCGATGTTTCCGTTCTTTCTCAATAAGTTGGTTCAAAATAATTCCTCCCATTTTATAAAAAAGACCGTTTGCAAAGTGCAAACAGCCCGTTCATTTGACGCATTTAAGCAAAATATTGTTTGTAGTAACCGCCAACGTTGCCAGAGTTATCAATAACAAAAATGAATTCTTCTGTTTCATTTTTCACTTCATACTCTTTACCGACTGTTAGCATGTTTGAAACTAAATATTTTTTAGCATCTGTATTCACGCATGTAACTGTTTTTACTGTAGGTAGTTCTTTCCATTGTAAATGAATCATTCGTTTATAACCTCTTTCCAGTGATCTTCTCATTCATTTTACATGATTTACCTCGTATTGTGTAGTTTCCTATTCGAAAAATCATATGCTACTATAAGAAAAAAGGAGGATTTACTATGTTCTTATTATTTTCAAGTGTCCCTACTTGGTTTTACATCGTTGCATTCATTTTTATTGCCGGTTTTGTCTTATTTTCCGAGTGGAATTCACGTAGATAACGTCGTTCGTTGAAAAACGGTTGAAACGTATTAGAAGTTCCGATACAATTAGTCGGAATGGAGGTCTTATCAACATGAAAACAGGTTATTTAGCCAACGGTTTGTTTAGCTTAGGCGATCGGCTCGTTAATGAGCTCGTCGCAGATGCTGTCAGACAAACCCTTCCTGGCGTCGAACTATACGTTCCACAGGAAAATGGTGCAATAAATGATAAGGCAGCGTATGCTGATAGCGAACAAATCGCATCAGCAGACATGGCGTCCCTTTTAAAAAGTGACTTCTTGATCGCTGTTTTGGACGGCGTTGAAATCGATAGTGGTGTTGCTGCTGAAATCGGCGCATTTTCGATGCTCAACCGCCCAATCTTTGCGCTACTCACTGACACTCGCCAACAAGGACGAGACAATATGAAAAAAATCGATGCACTCCAAAAAGATGCTACGGAAAATCAATTTATTTACCGTAATCTATTTGTTGTAGGGCTCATCAAACAACGAGGAATCATTGTTTCTAGCATTGAAGAGCTCCGAGAAGCTTTAAGTAAAAAAGATTCTCCGTAACGTATGAATAGCTTTATATACTTAATGAACTTATTCATACAATAAAAGGAGATTATTATTACTATGTGGTTAACTTACGCCCTCATTACTTGGGTTTTATGGGGAACAGCTAATTTATTTTATAAAAAGGCTTCAAATGAAAACGACAAATACAGTCATGCGAAAATCGCGATTATGGTCGGACTTGTTATGGGGATTCACGCAACAATTTATTGGATTACGTCTGATGTGAATGTCCAACTACAAGACTTTATTACGTACTTACCTGTTTCAGCGTTATACATCGCTTCAATGGTTTTCGGTTACGTCGGTTTACGTTATTTAGAACTTTCAATCGTTGCACCACTTCAAAATTCATCTGGTGCTATTACGGTTTTACTTTTACTTTTCACCTTCCCACAAGATATTACGTGGTTACACATCACGGGATTCGCTCTTATTTTATTAGGTATTATTTGGCTCGCATTCATTGAGAAAAAATATGATGATTTAGAATTACGTCGTAAAGGTATTAAAGTCGATACGAAATATCGTTACGGCCTGATTGCTTTAACTTTCCCACTACTATATGCCGTATTAGACGGACTCGGTACATTTGCAGACGCTGCTGTTTTAGATGAATTAAAACTCATTGCTGAAGGTCCAGCTATTATCGCTTACGAATATACGTGGCTTGTCGTAGCGATCTTCTATTTCCTTTACTTAAAAGCGAAAAAGGTAGAGTTTCGTCTTCGTGATCAAAAAAATGGTGCCATTGCCGCTGTTTTAGAAACGGGCGGGCAGTTTTTCTATACGTTTGCCCTTGCGACAAAATCTATTTTAGCCGCACCTATTTTAGCATCATTCTTCGTATGTTCTATGATTTTAGGACGTATTTTCTTAAAAGAAAAATTAACGAAAGCACAGTATTTCGTCATCATCTTAATTTTCATAGGCATTATGATTTTAGGTTACTTAGACGTATAAACAAAAAAGGAGTCATCACAATTATGTGATGACTCCTTTTTCTTTATGTTACTCTTTGAAATCGAAGCGATAAAAACTTTTACTTCTCGTATGTAGTTGACACGTACAATGGTACGGATACGTCACTTTTAATACGTCTGATTTTCCCACAGGATGTCCCCCATTCAACGCTGTTAGCTTTCTTTCCATTTCTTTAAACGAGCGTTTAACAGATACGCCACAGTCTTTACAATAAATTTCGATTTCTTCTACCCCGTGTGCTGCATAATATTCCGGATCTAAATAAAGATTTGTCAGCGTTCCTTCCGTAGACAACTTAACTGAAGTCGGTGAAAAAAAGGGATTTCACCCGAGTTTTCATACTACTCGTAGCATTTTTTACTTTAACGGTCATTTCAAGTTTTTTACTTAATAAATCGTTCGGCACTTTCACAAACGTCACTTTCGAATCAAAACTCACTTTAATTTCAGACATACGTGTTCGCCTCTTTCTTTTATTTTCTATTATATGAAATCGATAAAATGGATACAAATAAAAAAGAACTTGAAACGCTAAGTTCCAAGTTCTTTACGCTTTATTTAACGTCTTTTCCCAACGAAAAAATCAATGAAATAAGCGATTGCGATACATAAATGGATAAACCACCCAACGAATGGAATCCACGTTAATAACGTACCGATTAACGCTAAAATCGGCACAACTTTTGAATCACCACGAACGAAGCGGAAAATTAAAATAATAGCGTGAATTACGAGCGCTGTTGCGATTGTTCCGTATGAACTACCGATGACAATAAGTCCTCCAACAAATGGGATTGCGAGAACAAGTTCATAAAGAAAACCTACTAAAGTAGGAATAAAGAACATACTATTCACTCCTTTGTTTCTAAATAATTAGTTGATAGTTATTTTACGTAATACATCGTAATAAGTTTCACTTTTTCTTCATTTTTTAAAAGAATAGAGCGATTTGATGCTCTTGCACGTATTGATATGTCGTCACAAAACCGAAACAAAGTAAAAAGACAAACATGCAACACATGCCGATAATAATTTCTTTTTTTAGCCGGGTCATTATCCCTACCTCCTACCATTTACCTTATTATATGAAAATCATGCGTCAAGTATATGTCAAAATTCATTTAATTCGATATAATAAAAAAGAATATAGAGGAGGGTTACGATGGTCGAAATACAACCTGAACAAAAACAATTAGCACGTCAACTACGCGTAGAAATGACACGGTTTATGATGGCTTATAAGTTTGCTATTGATGAAATAACAACAAAGGTTAATATTTTAAAAGAAGAGTTTCAATTAATGCATGAATACAATCCCATTGAGCATACGAATACACGTTTGAAATCTCCTGAAAGTATCATACGAAAAATTATCAAAAAAAACATTCCTTATTCAATAGAAGCCATTCGTGAAACGATTACAGACATTGCTGGCATACGCATCATTTGTTCATTCGTATCTGATATATACAAATTGAAAGAAATGATTGAACGTCAAAGTGATTTAACGATTATCGAAGTAAAAGATTATATCGCAAATCCGAAAGAAAATGGTTATCAAAGCTTGCATTTAATTATGACTATCCCCGTCTTTTTATCGGATCGCAGAGAAGATGTATACATTGAAATGCAAATTCGAACGATTGCTATGGATTTTTGGGCTTCACTCGAACATAAAATTTATTATAAATACGATAAACACATTCCGAGTCATTTAACCGATGAATTGTTACAAGCTGCTCAAACAGCCAAACATCTCGATTTAAAAATGGAACGGTTAAATGAAGAAATTAACATCTTGAAAAAACAAGAGGTCGAAGAAGAACTACCTGAAACGAATATCGATGCTATTCAATTATTAGCGGTACTTAAACAAATTGGAATAAATGAAAAAT
>NZ_HE611065.1:17033-71677 GCF_000285595.1 Kurthia senegalensis
TTTATTTATGCTTCTTCTACGAAACGGTATCCTTTTTCATCCATAGCAGATTTAAGTGTTTTAAATGCTTTCGGACCAATACCATGAAGACGTTGTAGATGAGTTGCACTAATTCGTTGCAAATCTTCTAAACAGTATAGTTCAGCAGTATGTAGCGCACGGATTGCTGGGCGTGCTACACCTTCTGGCCAGTGATTCATTATGAAAGTTACCTCCTTTAAAACAAAACACTACGTATAAACAGCTCATTACCTCGTTTTTACCATGCAAAAATAACGACTTCTTAAATTAAAGCCGCCCAATTTATTTAAAGTTGGTGCATCTCTGAATTTCATTCATTGTAGGAAAATCTATGAGGGTTACATAACGTCCTGTCTTACGACGGTTATATAATTTTTTCGGTGTAGTATAACAAAATGCTTCTTACAAGTTCAATATTTTATCATACTTTCTCACTTTTTTATGAAAGTTTTGCATTTTTTAATTTTATATTAAAATTGTCATGCACTGTTCAATATTTATTGATTGACAGGAATATATTTAATTTATTTTATAGGTGAAAGGAAGTTACATATGAATATTTTTTGGTATATCAACATCTTCTCGATGATTTTATACGTTATTTTATTTTACGTTCGTTTCAAAAAACCACATGTTATCTCACAAAATAGTTTATTTGCACTTTTACTCGTTGCCATCGTAACCTACTTTTTAAACGATGGCCCTTATCCACTCGCTCGGGCAATCGCCTTTTTCTTCTTATTACTTTTTGACTTATCAATGCTTCTCGTCTTAAAATCAAACCAAAATCAAACGAAGTAAACTAACTAAAAAGGCTCGAATCTCCTTAGATTCGAGTCTTTTATTATACAAATAATTTTTTCGTTTTTGAAAAATATTTTTTTAATTCTTCTGTAAAGTACTCGCCATTTAAATAAGGAATGTGTAAATCTGCAGCTTTTTTTGTGCATCCATCGTCGCGTTGTCTGTTGCTATACAAATTGCGTCGGCACACTCAAAATAAGCACGTCCAATGGCTAATTTTTCGATATCTGTCATCGTTAGTTTAGACGCTAAGCCACCAATCATAAAAGCAAATTTGCCACTTTTGGATCGTGCGACTAATTGTATACCAAAACTCACATCCGCATCTAATTCTTCGATTTTAATGAAACCATTTTCTAGTAAAAATTTTTTCAACATTTCAATAGCTTGTTCCGTCGTGCATCCTTTTAAAGAAGATTGCATAACAAAAACAGGTGCCGTCGACGTAACTTGTAGTGTTTCAATAGACTCAATAGGTTCTGAAACGTGCAACTGTCTTTTTTTATATTTATTTTTCAGTCCATCAATGAAAAGAACAAGTGCTATACAAATAAAGGCGTAACTAACGAATGCAAGTGGTGAATACCAAACGATTGATATCGCCTCGGATAATTGAAGCATATACGTTTTTTCATCTAAAAAAAAGGCCATAATGACAGGTGTTAAAAAAATATACACTAAAATGAATGCACTCAGAAAAAGTTGCTTCCCATCCGTTTTTTGTTCTGCGAAAGAAGTGGCTACATTTGATTGATTTGAAGAATCTGTTTTGATTAGATTCTTTTTACGAATCGTTTTATTTTTCAATAACCTCATCCTCTTTACACATAGTATATGTATTATTATACAAGATATTAAGAAAGCTCTCATGTGAAAAATACCTTAATTTCACAGTTAATTTTATAGGAATTTTCACTCAATTATAAATAAATAAGAAAAATAGATAGTTTATTTTCCTTATTTTCATTTTTTATCTAAATAACTATATTTTTATCAATTTCTAGTATTATTTGTTCAGAAGTTAATTGGTTTTTAATAATACTTGGTACCGAAACGACGTGCTGATCAGTATCTACGTCCGGAATTTTATTAATGTCGATTAATAAATTTTCATAATCTAATGGCAATAGGCTCAATCGTTTCGTCACTTTTTCTAATCGTAACAACATATTATCGTCTAATAACTGATTTGAATTTTCTTGTAGTTGCACTAAAAATAGTCGTAAAAAGTCTTTCGCTTCTACAATTGAATCAAACCCTTTCAAGCGTTGGATTGCTGTGAAACGTCTTGTCTTATATATTTTTTAGATGTTTGCACTGTATTTTTTAGTTCATACTGAGCCATTTCTGCACGTATATTTTGATATAAACGTTCATTTATTTTTTCAAGATCGTGCGTTAGTTGTTTTTCTAATCGCTCAATTTTCTTTAACGTATTTTGAATATCTTCATATTTTTCTACTAATTCAGCTGTTACTCTTTCCACTTTCTTATCGAGATCTTTCGGTAAAAAAGGCAATAAAAGTTTACTTTTCATTTTACGTTGCATCGTTTCAAGTTCGATTAGTTCCTTTTGATACTCTTTTACAACAGCGCGATAACGATGGACAGCTTCTATATACTGACTACCAATCGTTGAAAAGCGAAGAACGTCTCCATCTGTAATAAATGCATGGTGACGAATAAATTGGACAAATTGATACAACGTTTGAATGGACTCGTACTGTTTAATCGTATGCATTACTTCCGTTTGTAAATCCCCGACCGGTGTTTTATTTTCTAATTCCGGATGTTTTACAATCGTCATTAGCTGCGTATACGCACCGATGTATGGTTCTCTTTTTAATAAATTACTTACTTCAATTTCAAATCGTTCCACCCATTGAATAAAACGTTCAATTGTTTTTTTCTTATGTTGCCTTTGAAACGTTTTCGTGTCTAACAATTCCAAATAAAGCGCTGTATCCTCTTTCTCATTTAAACAATTTCGAAATAAATTAGACGAAATCGTCGTTTGTTCATTTTGTGTAATAGCAAGTAGGGATAATCCCATTTGTTTCATTCGTTCAATTAAACGAATTTCACCGATTGTTAGTTCATCTTCGTCATCAATCAACCACACGACATCGTCTGCTCTCTTTAATGCACTTGGAGAGACGTACATGAATTTCTCTGACGTTTCTATCGTACCGACGTCAATCAATGTGAAATTTTGTAATAAGTGATGCTCTAAAAATATATCTAAATAATCGACACCTTGTTGTAAAATTTCAGTTCCTTCATTTAAATATGTATGAAATAAAGGAAGCTTATCTAACGTAAAATGTTCTACTTGCCCGTCTAAAAAATGACCTACGATTTCTTCTTTTTGTCCGTATTGAATAATCGATGTACTATAGGAGATCGATGGATGACTTGTTTGGAGAAGCTGCTTGCCAAACAATTGATTAACGAAATGAACTTTTCGATCATGTTTTTTGAATAAAGTAAAATCATTTTCTGTTGTTTCATGTCATCAATCAAACTTTTTAACAGTTGTGCACTTCGCTTCGTATACGTTGATTTGGAAATAATTTCATATAACTGGACAAAACGGTCTACATCTATATTTTTTACGCTTTTTGCTCAACTCTTTTTGTCATCATTTAACCTCTATTCTCACGCAGAAGAAGAAAAAAGATGAGCAGTTACACTGCCCATCTTGACGTTATTTTGCCATTAAAACTGGAATAGGTGACTGTTGCAATACTCGGTGGCTAACACTCGACATTTTTTCTTTCACACCCGTTAAGCCTCTATTCCCCATAATGAGTAAATCAATATGAGAATCTTCAATGTGCTGAATAATTGCCGTTGTGGCATCTCCATGCGCTATATGTGTTTCTATTTTATTTGGTAAATCTGAAAGTAATTGTTTTCCTTGTTGTAAAATAATTTCCCCGTCATGTTGTAGTTGCTCCATCGAGCTATCGCAAACTTGAGAAGCTCCTGCAATTTGAACGAGTGTAGAAGGTGTTTGGACGATATAAAGTAAGTCAATAATAATTTGCGCTTCATCTTGCGCTACTTTTTTCGCTAATTGCACCGCTTGATCTGCTAAATCTGTGCCATTGTAAGCAATCAAAATTTTTGTCGCTAACATATTTATCGCTTCTTTCTGTCATTTATTTAGCTTTATTATACGCCTTTTAAAAAAACTATCCTTTCATAGCCATTTTTTATTTTATTAGGGAAATAATGTTTATGAAAGAGAGGAGTATCTGAGAACTAACCTACGAAAGTGAAAAAGACACTTCTTTTAATTTGCATTTGACGGTGCTTTCCTCAAGCACGGAATGTTTCAATTTAGCCTATTAAAAAACACTTCCAAAGATTTGATCCCTTGAAAGTGTCTTTTTCTTTTTATGTTGTCTCAGATTTTTACGTCCGTTTCTCTACTCTTTTTATTTTATCGTTAAACCGTATGTGCTAATGTATGGAAGTTTGTACCATCTGTCGTCGCTTCAATAATGTTTGTACGCACGACGAAATCTCCAAAATGTTCTTTTTCAAGACGCTCTGTCGCATAGCGATGGAATAATTGTTGTAATTCCTTTAAAATAGCCGCTTCATCAATGTTTTCTAAATACAATTTACTTAATCGATCTCCGATAAAAGATGCTCCTAAATACATATTATACTTACCAGGACCTTTTCCGATAAAACCAATTTCAGCTAATGCTGCACGTGAACAGCCATTCGGACAGCCCGACATACGAATGACAATCTCTTCATTTCGCAAACCTTCTTGCTCTAATAAATCATCAATTTTCGTAATGAGCGATGGTAAGTAGCGCTCCGCTTCAGCCATCGCAAGACCGCATGTAGGAAGAGACACACACGCAATCGCATTACGACGAAGCGCCGAATACTGTTCACCATCCGTTAAATGATATGCATCAATTAATTTTTGAATCGTCCTTTTCTTTTGTGGCGTCACGTTCGCAATCATTAAATTTTGATTCGGCGTCATACGGAATTCACCCGTATGTACTTGTGCAATTTCACGTAGTCCTGTCATTAATTGATACTCTTTCGTATCTTGAATACGTCCATTTTCGATAAAAATCGTGAAATGCCAGTTGCCATCTTTCCCTTTCACCCAACCATATTCATCTCCACGCTTCGTGAAAATCGCTTCTTTGATCGGTTGTAACGCGTAGCCTAAACGTTTGTGTAGCTCTTCTTTAAACCACTCAATCCCGTATTTATCGATTGTATATTTAAACCGTGCATTTTTACGTTCCGAACGATTCCCAAAATCTCGTTGAATCGTTACAATTTTTTCCGCGACATCGACTAGCTGATCCGGCGTAACGAAGCCAATTGTACGTCCGAGTTGTGGGTATGTGGACGTTTCACCGTGCGTCATACCCATACCGCCACCGACTGCGATATTAAACCCGATTAATTGTTCTTCTTTTACGATTGCAATAATCCCAATGTCTTGTGAATACACGTCGACATCATTACTCGGTGGAACAGCTAAACCGATTTTAAATTTACGTGGTAAATAATGTTTCCCGTAAATCGGTTCGACATCAGCAACAGCTGGTGTTCCTTGCACTTTCTCACCGTCTAACCAAATCTCATGATACGCTTGTGTATGCGGTAATAAATGTTCACTAAGTTTCGTTGCCCAATCATAAATCTCTGCATGTAACTCCGATTGATTCGGATTCACGCCGTTCATAACATTTCTGTTCACGTCTCCACATGCAGCAAGTGAATCGAGTAACACGTCATTCATTTGTTGCATGAATTTTTTCACATTCCATTTCACGATGCCATGAATTTGAAATGCTTGACGTGTCGTCACTTTCAATGTGCCATTGCCAATCGTATTCGCTGCATTATCCATCATTAACCACTGTGCAGGTGTTGCTGTTCCTCCCGGTGTACGAACACGAACCATAAATTGATAAGATGGCTCTAATTTTTTCTTTTGACGTGTTAGGCGATCGTCTCGGTTATCTTGCATGTAACTACCGTGGAATTTAATCAGTTGGGTATCCATTTCTGGTATTTTGCCTGAAAGAGGTTCTTTAAACGATTGTTCAATCGTTCCGCGTAAATAATTACTTTCATCTTTGAAAATCTCATTCGCACTTCTTTTCGGTGTTTCTTCATACTTTGTCATTGCTCCATCCCCCTCAATTAATAAACGTCTCGTTGATATTGTTTTTTCTGTTGATACTGTCGGAGAATTTCATCTGCTTCTTCAGCCGTTTTTTGTCCGTACGTTATTACAATGTCACGTAATGCTTCATGAACGTCTTTTGCCATCGTTTTTTCATCGCCACAAACGTAAATGACCGCTCCTTGCTCTAGCCATTCATACACTTCTTCTCCATGTTCACGTAATTTATGTTGAACATAAATTTTCTCTTCTTGGTCGCGAGAAAAAGCAACGTCCATTTTCGTTAAATCACCTTGTTTCAACCAATCAAGCCACTCTATTTGATATAAGAAATCGAGCATGAAATGTTGTTCGCCAAAAAATAACCAACTTTTCCCTTCCGCATTCCGTTCTGCTCGTTCTTCAACAAATGAACGGAATGGCGCAATCCCAGTACCTGCACCAATCATAATAATTGGCGTCGTATCATCTACCGGCAATTTAAAGTTTTCATTCTCTTGAACGAATACAGAAACGGTATCTCCTACCTCAATCCGTTCTGCTATTTCACCAGATGCTACGCCGAGACGTTGTCGACCATTTGATTCGTATGCCACTTTCCCAATCGTCAAATGCACTTCCTCTTCATTCGCTTGTAAACTTGATGCAATGCTGTACAGTCGAGCGGGAATTGGTCTTAATACATCAATGAATTGTTGGGCTGTCCATGAGAATGGCCCAAATTGTTCTAAAACGTCTAATAAGTCTTTTCCGTATTTGTACGTAGCAAAAGGTTCTTCAATACGATCGAGAATACTTTCTTCTGCATACGCTTCTATTTTTTGAAGTAACGGTTTTGAAATAACCGTCACTTCTAATACATCCGTTAATGCCTTTTCTAACGTATAAGATACATTTTTCACTTGAACTTTCTCATTTGCATCTAGTTGAAGCAACTGAAGTAACTGTGCTACGATTTTCGGATCATTGTGTGGAATGATTCCTAAACTATCACCTGGTGCATACGTCAAATTTGAATTTTCGAGTGACAATTCAATATGGTACGTTTCTTTATTCGAGCCATCCATATTCAAATTAATTTTTTCGATTACTTCCGCTTGAAATGGATTCGATTTCGAATAGACAGACGTTTCCGTTTCTACAATGGCAGTTGTTGCTTGCGTAGTTGGTAACAATTTTTCTCGAACGTCTTGGAACCAGGCTGCAGCTGCTTCTTCATAATCTAAATCACAATCTACACGTGGAATAAGCGCTGTTGCGCCCAATTCACGTAATCTTTCATCAAAATCAATACCTGTTTGGCAGAAAAATTCATACGAACTATCACCAAGTGCTAATACGGCATAATGTAGATTCGTTAATTTTGGTGCACGCTTACTATGTAAAAATTCATGGAACGTAATCCCGTTATCAGGTGCTTCTCCTTCACCGTGTGTACTCGCAACGATTAATAAATTGCTTAATTTTTTCAGCTGTTGGGGCTTAAAACTGCTCATAGACGCTACTTGTACGTCGACATCTTGTGCAGCGAGCTGCGCCGCAAACGACTCCGCTAACTTCTGGCTATTCCCCGTTTGAGATGCATACAAAATCGTTGCTGTCGTAACTTCTTTTGCAGTAGGTATGACATACTCTGTCGTCGGTTGAATCGTCTGTTCAATTTGTTCTTCTTTGGCGCTTAAATAACCATTTAACCATAGACGTTGCTCGTAAGATAAATGTGGAATCAATTCGTTTAATAATTGGACTTGCTTTTCTGTAAATGGACTATTCTCAACTCGAAATGCCATAATTCGCCACCTCATTCTGTCTATTTAACGCACGACTTTGAGCACACTGTGTGCGTTCTACTAATACTTCTAACACTTTATCGCTATAACCTAAGCTGTTACATACGACCATATTATGTTCTTTATTTTGTGCAATCGTCTGTTCAATATGATTGCGTAGTCGCCCTTGGAATAATAAATATGGTACGACAAATACTTGTTCATGCTGTTCTTCGAAGAAATCTTCAAACTTCGGTCCATTTCCATATAAAAAACGAACGTATACTTTTCGGAAGCCGTAATAAAGTTTTAATCTCGTCGCTACTTCTCGAAATGCTTTAATCGCTGCCTCATCACTACTGCCTCTTCCAATTAAGAGAATTTCCGAGTGACTTGTGACGTTCTCGCCACTTTCTGTTAAACGCTCATTCACTTGTGTAATGAGTCGACGATCAATTCCAAACTCTCGTCCAATCGTAAATGTAACGTGTGGATATACTTTTTGACACGTTCCAATAATAGATGGAATATCTTCTTTCAAATGTTGTGCTTTAAAAAGAAGAAGTGGTACGATGACGATATTCGTAACCCCTTCTCGTACACATTCCGCAACTATTTGTTCAATTGACGGCTTCGCTATTTCTAAAAAAGCAATCTTTTGAATCGAACAGTCTACTCGTTTTATTGCACGCTGAACGAAAGCCTCCGCTTCTTTATTCCCTTCTTGAATACGCGTGCCATGTGCCACATAAATAATTGCTTGCATGAGTACTCCTCCTTTTTAAACGTAAACAGCACGTTTCGCTTCTTCAAACCAAGCTATTTTATTACGTAAAGAAACGACTTCCCCTACGACAATCATGCTCGGATTTTTAATTTCTTGCTCTTTTACGGTTTCTTCAATCGTTTCCAATGTGCCTGTAACGGTTTGTTGATGCGCATACGTACCCCAATGAATTAGTGCGACTGGCGTTTTTGGATTTTTTCCAAATTTATTTAATTGATTTAAAATATACGGTAAATTTTGAACGCCCATATAAATCGCTAACGTATCTAGCTGTGCTAGTGCTCCCCATTTCAAATCATCATCTTTTCCTTGTTGACGATGTCCTGTTACAATCGCAAAACTACTGCTCAATTCACGATGCGTTACAGGAATGCCGGCATATGCAGGCGCTGCAATGCCAGATGTGATACCTGGAACAATCTCGAACGGGATATGCGCTTTTGCTAACACTTCCGCTTCTTCCGCCCCTCTTCCGAATACGAAAGGATCGCCACCTTTTAATCGTGTAACTACTTTTCCTTCCCTTGCATACTTAAGTAATGATTCGTGAATTTGTTCTTGAATCATCGCATGCCGATTCGGTAATTTACCACAAAAAATATGTTCGGCACCTTCTTTTGAATAAGAAAGTAACTCAGGATTAATGAGACGATCATACAAAATAACATCCGCTTCCTTAATCGCACGTAATCCTTTTAGTGTAATTAATTCGATATCTCCTGGCCCTGCTCCTACGATATAAACTTTTCCTGTCATGCTTCTCACCTCTCAAAATAAAAGACACACTCATAGCAAATAGAATGATTCCACCTGCTACAAATGTGCCTCTAGTTGTCTAGTCAGCTATTTATATGTTCATTGCATATATACTTGTCATTATTTTGTTTTGTTGTTGAAACCGTTGTTTCTCAACACGATTAATTTGAACGATGACCCCATCTTGAATCGTAATTTGTACTTCTCCAAATTGAATCCCATCAATCGCTTTTTCAATCGCCTTTAAACGTTCCTCTTTTGAAATTTGCACCATTAAAAATCCCCCTCATCACATAATCCTTAGTAAACTAATCGGTATTAGTAAGATTGTTTAAATTCTAAGACTATTCAAAAAGAATGTCAATCATTTTTTTAGTATTTAAACAATTCTGACTAATACTTCCTTGTTTACATTTTTTCAAATCCATTTCATAATAGAATAGAACGAATTTGGAGGTGCATACATATGGACAAATTAATTATTTTTGGTGCAACAGGCGGTGTAGGACAACATGCCGTTCGTCAAGCACTATCAGAAGAGTATGAAGTAACGGCTTTCGTACGTTCTCCTGAAAAAGTAACAATCGAACATGAAAACTTACACATCGTACAAGGCGACGCTTTTGATAAAGAAGCGGTTGCGAATGCGATCAAAGGACAAGACATGGTTATTTCAACACTCGGTACACCGAAAGATACCGAACTTGAAAATCCTATTTCCAAAATGGTACAAAATATCGTTGATGGAATGGTCGAACACGGCGTTTCACGTATTGTTTATACAGCATCTGCTGGTGTCGATGGTGAAATTCAAGGAGAACATGGTCAACAAGTAATGAATTATTTGAAAGTATATTTAGTAGACCATAAAGCGGCAATCGATGCGATTCAAGCGGCAGGTTTAAATTATACAATCATTCGTCCGATGGGTTTAACGAACGAAGAACCCCTTCGTCGCTATGCGCTAAGTTACGATGACGTACCAGAAATCGCAAAATCAATTAGCAGAGATGACGTAGCGAATGCCGTCGTAATGGCCATTCCAAATGCAAACTTTATGAAACAATCAATCGCCATATTCAACGTATAATATTGTTCATTTAACGACCAATACTCTTTTCCATGATATAGTTATGCTATATTTTGGAAAGGAGTTTTTTTATGAATACTATTTTAGTTATTATTGATGTACAGCAAAAAATAATGGATGTTATGTACGACACAGAACGCTCCATGAACAAAATGGTACAACTTATACAAGGTGCAAAAGTAGTCGAATGGCCAATTTTTTTATTCGAACAATATCCAAAAGGGCTTGGTCCAACAGCAAAAGAGATTCAACAACTGCTTCCTAACATTCAACCAATTGCCAAAACGACGTTCAGTGCTTTTGAAAATGAAGAATTTAAACAGACGCTTCGCACATTCAAACAAAAGCCACAAATTATTTTATGTGGTATTGAAACACATATTTGTGTATATCAAACCGCCATTCAATTACTTGAAGCAGGTTATGACGTATGGTGTATTGCTGAGGCAACGAGCGCTCGAACAAGTGAAAGCCAAAATATCGGATTAGCACTCATTCAACAAGCTGGCGGAAAAATTGCGAATAATGAACTCGTCCTATTTAACGCATTAAAAGATGCCAAACATTCTAAATTTAAAGAAATTAGCCAATTAATCAAATAAATAATATCTTCTACAATAACTCAATTTTTAAAAATTGGGTTTTTATTACCTTAAAAACCAAGTTAACTTGTAGGTATTGTATATTTTATGATACACTACGAAAAAACAAAATGATCTTTGGAGGGATTTTATGCAGTTAAGTAATCGTTCTATCGCCTACATTCAAGCACATGAAGGAATTCCATATTATGAGCAATCTCCTAGCGAAGCTCGTGCCATCCGTCAATTACACCCCGACAAACTAGTACGCGTAAAAGGAATTACTTCTATTGAGGACATCATCATCCCTGTGCAAGATGGTGAAATTTCTTTGCGTATATACAAACCAAATGGCTCTGGTCCCTTCCCTGTCATTTTATATTTACACGGTGGCGGTTGGGTGTTTGGAAGTCCCGAATATGCAGACGGTGGTTGTCGCTATTTAACCGCACAGTCGAAACAAATCGTCGTCAGTGTCGATTATCGTCTCGCACCAGAATTCCCTTTTCCTACACCGTTATATGATGCTTTTGATGCGTTACAATGGGTCATTCAACACGCAGATGCTTTACACATCCAAAAAGACGCCATCACACTTAGTGGCGATAGTGCAGGTGGTAATTTAGCAGCTGCACTTGCGATTTTAGCAGCTGAACAACAAATCCCATTAAAAGCACTTGCTTTAATTTATCCCGTAGTAAATGCTTCGTTAACAGAAGAGAGCTATGAAACTTACGGTCAAAATCTCGGACTAGATGCTGCTGGTATGGCTTGGTTTTTCGATCATTACGTACCGGATTTAAAAAAACGTCACCATCCGTACGTTGCACCGCTTCATTACGAACATATGGAACGATTCCCTCCGACGCTGTTAGTCGCTGCTCAATACGACGTACTCGTTGATGAAGGCATTGCTTTTATTAAACGATTACAAGAAGCATCTGTCGTTCATAAACGCATTGAAATGCCCGGTCTCATTCATAGCTACTATAGTAAAATTGAATTTTTGAAGAAGAAACGAAACAAACTGCCATACACATTTCAAATTTCCTTAATAATTTGAAATAAATAGGAATATTCCATTCTGAACTATTTATAGTTTTTATTGATAATGATTATCAACTTCATTTATAATGAAGTGATTACACATTTTAGGAGGCTTTTTTTATGATTGGTGTTTTATTTTATTCTTACGGTGCCCCGCAATCGATTGATGATGTAGAGGCGTATTTCTCTCACATTATCGGTCGTACGCCACCAGCTCCGATGATGGAAGGCATTTTACAACAATTTAAAGACTTGCAAACAGCGGATCCGATTACGGCTTACACACCACGTATTCGCGAAGCGCTTGAATTTTTACTAAACGAGCAAAATGATGAGCAAGTAAAAGTGTATGTCGCATACAAACATACGACACCGTTTACGGATGATGCGATTGCACAAGCTTTAGCAGATGGTTGTACATCATTTATTACCGTCACTGTAAATCCAATTTTCTCTGCTTCAGGTGGTGGAAGTTTCCACGAAGAAGTAGCAGAAAAAATACTAGACTTCCCTGTGACAGCGCTTAAAAATTATTACACAGCACCACAAATCATTGATGTCTTTGCAAAAAGAGTAAAACGTGCACACGACTTCTTACCTCGTGATAGTAAGAAAAAAGTCTTCTTTACTGTACATAGTCAAATAGTAGACGAAGCACGTAACAAACCGTATGTTGAAGCATTCACGCACTTCGCTCAATTAGTAGCAACTGCAGCCGGTGTAGAACATTTTGAAGCCGTTTACCGTAGTGGTAGAAAAGGCTGGCTCGGTCCAGATGTGAAAGAAGCGATTAAAGCGGACGCAGCTAACGGTTTCAACGCATTTGCAACGTGCGAATTACTTTCAATCGTTCCAGATATGGAATCTTATTTTGAAATTGGCACACAATGTAAAGCAGTATGTGAAGAATTAAACGCCGCATTCGTTCAAACAGAATTTATCGGGGATAGCTTCGATGGTATGTATGCACTTGCACATCAAATTCAATCACTTATTCCTGTTAAAGCGTAAATATATTTTAAATTTTTAGAATATTTCGTCGTGATTAGTGCTACAATGTGAATACATTATGAAAAAGCAGAGGAGTTCTAATCTATGACAAAAGATCATACAAACGTAGAAAGTTTTGATTTAGACCATACGAAAGTAAAAGCCCCATACGTGCGACTTGCTGGTACGAAAACCGGTGCAAACGGCGATGTTGTAACGAAGTATGATGTTCGTTTTAAACAACCGAACAAAGAACATATGGATATGCCTGCTCTCCATTCTTTAGAACATTTAACAGCTGACCGTATTCGAAACCATAGCGATCAAATTATTGACTGGTCTCCGATGGGGTGTCAAACTGGATTTTATGTTTCTTTTATAAATCATAACGATTACGAAGACGTATTATCTATTTTGGAAGCAACGATGCAAGATGTGTTGCAAGCAACAAGTGTTCCTGCTTGTAACGAAGTACAATGTGGGTGGGCAGCAAGTCATAATTTAGAAGGTGCTAAGCAATTAGCACAACAATTTTTAAATAAACGTGACGAATGGTCTACTGTATTTTCTGACGAAGCGTAACATATTAAAAGTAAAAGGCAGTCATAGCTTTGAGCTATGATTGCCTTTTTTGTCTATTCAACTAATAAAACTACTGTTTTATTTCGGTCTTTCTAACGTGAAAATCTCACCTAATTTCGCATAATGGTTACCAGCTAAGCGACTGACTGCTTGCAATGCCCCTTCATCTACATGACCATTGTCTTCTGAATAGCTTTCTTCTACAATGTGGAAGCGTTCCACTTTCCCTATAAATAAATCAAAACTATTATAGTCGTCTAATGTAACATGTTTTTGCAACGTACACTCCATTCGGAATGGTGCTTCATTTATTGCTGGTACATCAATGGCTTCACTCGCTGTCAGCGTGAACGATGTACGTTCTAATTCGCTTTCATTGTATGGTAGCGCTGCTGCTGTCTGATTAATATCCTCTACATTTTGCTCATTCGTTAAATGTACGACGAACTCATTGGTCGCCAAAATATTACGTGCTGTATCTTTTAGTTCCCCACTTTTCCGTTGAACAGATACACTAATTAACGGCGGATTCGCTGAAACGATATTGAAGTAGCTAAATGGTGCCGCATTGACGATTCCTTCTTTTGATTTAGTCGTAACGAAAGCAACAGGTCTCGGAATAATAGCCCCTGTCATTAACTTATAATTTTCACGTTCTCGTTGTAATGCTGGATCAATTGATTTCATATGTATACTAACACTCCTTTTTTAAGCATAACAAAACCGTCCTCGTATTACGAGAACGGTTTCGTTTAAATTGTTATAATTTTTGCAATTCTCTACGCAAAATTTTACCTGTCGTATTTTTCGGTAAGTCTTCTAAAAAAATGACACGACGTGGCACTTTATATTTTGCCAAATGTTCTTTACTAAAGGCAATGACGTCTTCTTCCGATAATGTATCATCATTTTTCACGACATACGCTACGACGATTTCACCTTGTTCTGGATCTGGTGCACCGACCGCTGCTGCTTCCGCAATCGCAGGATGATTATACAATACTTCCTCTACTTCACGTGGATAAACATTAAAGCCGCCAACGATAATGACTTCTTTTTTACGATCGACAATGTAAAAATAGCCTTCCTCATCTTGACGTGCCAAATCGCCTGTATACAGCCACCCATCTTTCAACGTAGCCGCTGTCGCCTCTGGCATTTTATAATACCCTTGCATAACATTCGGACCTTTGACGATCAATTCCCCAACTTGACCGATTGGCACTTCTACGCCGTCTGGATCGACGACTTTATTTTTTACATTCACAATAGATAACCCAATAGAACCTGCTTTATTCGGACGATCAATTGGATTAAAACACGTTACCGGTGCAGCTTCAGATAAACCGTAGCCTTCACTAATTTTCACATCATATTTTGCTTCAAAATCGTGCAATAATGCAACTGGTAATGAAGAACCTCCAGAAATCCATAAACGAACAGATTGCATATCTTCTTTTGTCGCACCTGGATATTGATACAAGAAATTAAACATCGTCGGCACACCCGCAAACATCGTTGCCTCGTATTTCTTAATGATTCGTGTCACTTCTGCTGGGCTAAACTGTGGAATAATGAGTAATGTTCCCCCACTAATAAGCGGTGCATTCGTTGCTACCGTTAAACAAAATACGTGGAACATCGGAAGCGTCGTTACGACCCGGTCATTATTCGTAATTCCTAAATACTTTCCGACATCTCGTGCATTCGCATATAAATTATCATGTGAAAGCATCACGCCTTTTGGTTTACCCGTCGTTCCAGACGTGTACAAAATAATAGCAATATCTTCCCCTTGTGCATCCGTTTCTTCCACAGAAAAATCATTTTTCATAAAATGCATAAACGGAACGAATTTCGGCATCAACTTACTCTTTGTCCACGTTACGTCTTCTGATGTTTCACAAATAATAAATTTCTCTACTTGTAAATCGGGCGATTCGGCAACGATTTTTTCAATAACTGGTACGACTTTGTCGAGTGCCACAATTAATTTCACATCTGCATCGCGTACAATGTATGAAATCTCATCTGCCGTGTAAATTGGATTAATCGGAATAACTGTAACACCTGCTCGAAATGCACCGTATAAACCGATAATAAAATGCGGTGAATTTCCTAAAAGCAATGCGATATGATCCCCTTTTTTCAAACCGAGTTGCTGAAGTCCTGCTGCGAAACGTGTAATCTGTGCATCGAGTTCACGATACGTTGTTCCTTGATCCATGAAAATATAAGCGTCTTTGTCAGCGTATTTCACCGCTGTTTCATTAAAGCGAGTTGATAAATTCATATAATAGTCCCCCTATCAGAAAATGAATAGCCATTCACACCTTTCATTATACGCCCTACCCCCATAAAAAGGAAATGAATTTTACGTTTAAAACAGAATTTTTCTTCTTTTAAAAGAAAAAGAACGTTCCCATATAGAAAACGTTCTTTCCGACCTTTAAATTTCTTCTGTTCGTCTCACTTTTACAATTTGTCTATGCATCCATTGAAATTCCGTAAAATCATGAACGATATAGCTTTTCGCATGTATTTTTTTCGTTTCCGCTTCCATTCTTTCTATATCATGTTTTAAGAAGCGTGCACTAATATGATTCAGCAACAGCGTATCAACATTTGCCTGCTCAGCAATCGTTGCGGCATCTACGTTCGTTGAATGTCCGTATTGTGATGCGAGGTTTGCTGTGCTTGCATCAAAAGTGGCTTCGTGAATGAGTATAGTTGCATTTTGGGCCAATTCAGCTGCAGATTCACAAAAACGTGTATCGCCTAAAATCGTCACTGTAAAACCTTGGACTGGTGCACCCGTTACGTCTTCGCTATATACTGTTCGTCCGTCTTCTAATCTAACAGCTTCTCCCGCTTTCAATTGCCCGAGTAAGGGTCCTTTCGGAACGCCGAGCGAGATTGCTTTTTCGAGATCTAACGCTCCGCTAAGTGGTTTTTGTTCTACCCGATACCCGTAACATGGAATAACATGTTCTAATAATTTGGCTGTCACGCAAAATTGCTCATCTTCGAATACGACACCATCTGTTACTTCAACGAAATGGATCGGATACGTTAAATGAGTTCCTGTCAGCCTGTTCGTCATCTCTACCCACTCTTTTATTCCTGTTGGACCGTAAATCGTTAAAGGCGTATCGCCACCTAAAAATGAACGTGAACCTAGAAAACCCGGCAATCCAAAAATGTGGTCTCCGTGTAAATGAGTAATAAAGATTTTTTCAATTTTTCGAGGTCGAATCGACGTTTCGAGTATTTGATGTTGGCACGCTTCCCCACAATCAAAAAGCCAAACAGCTCCTCTCTCTTCTAATAATTTCAAAGCGAGTGAACTCGTTTTACGTAATTTGGAAGGCATTCCTGCGCCTGTCCCTAAAAATTGAATTTGCATATGTGTTCCTACTTTCTATGATCATCTAAAAAATCTTTTGAAAAACTTGTCGGTGATTCAAAATTAGATGTGTGATTTGCCATACCTCTCACGATAATTTGTTCGCCGTACTTTTCTCTTAATTCATTCATAATCGTCATGACTGGCTCGTCTTTTATATGTTCTTTAAACGTAAAAAGATCTAACTGTTCCATTCGTGTTTGACGGTTTTCTACGTGGCTAATACTAATGCCGACTAATCGTAGTGCTTCCCCGTTCCAATGTTTTCTTGCAAGTTCTTTTGCCTCTCTTGCAATATCATTTTGTTTATATAACGCATTCGTAAATGATTTACTACGCGTAATTTGTTTCCAATCCGCTGTTCTTAGTTGCAAAGATAAGGTCGTCCCTGCTAAAAATTTAGATTGCAGACGACTCGCTACTTTTGAAGCAAGAGATGAAATCGTTTCTTCTAATTTACGGAGTGAGACGATGTTTTCAGCAAGCGTCGTCGAGTTTCCGACCGATTTCGTGTCAAAAACAGATTCTGGATCAACAGCTCGGCGGTCAATACCATTCGCTCTTTCAAATAATCGAACACCGTTTTTTCCGAATTCTTTTTTCAACATCGCTTCGTCACATGTGGCTAAATCACCAATCGTTTGAATATGCAACGTCTTTAATTTTTGTGCCGTACTTTTACCAATTCCGTGCATATCAATCACAGGTAACTGCCACAAAACATGTGGTACTTCTCTTTTTCTAAGCACCGTAATACCGAGTGGCTTCTTCATATCAGAAGCTGTTTTCGCTAAAAATTTATTAGGGGCAATGCCAATCGAACAAGGAAGGTCTAATTCTTTTTGTAGTCGCTGTTGAATCACCGCTGCAAGACGAATGGCTTCTTTTCCATTCACAAGATCGCTAACATCCATATATCCTTCATCAATAGAAACCGGTTCTACGAGTGGTGTATACGAGCGAAGTATATCAAACATTTTTTTAGAAGCTTCACGATATCGCTCAAAATTAGGTTTCAAAACAATTAGTTGCGGACACATTTTTACCGCTTCTGTCACACGCATCGTCGTATAAATACCGAGTGCTCTCGCTTCATACGAACACGTAACAATGACGCCGCGTCGCTCTTTCGGGTCACCACCTACAGCGACAGGTTTCCCTTTTAGCCGTGGATTTAGTGACTGTTCAACAGATGCATAAAAACAATTCATATCAATATGGAATAAAATAGACAACTTCATCCCTCCGAACTTTTGTTCTCTTTATAGTATACGCAATTCTGTCTGTTTTTGAAATTGCTTTGGCGTCATTCCATACATTTCCTTAAATTTTTGAATGAAATAACTAACGCTAGAAAACCCTACTTCTAATGAAATCTTCGTTACACTTTGGTCCGTATATTGCAACATTTCACGACTTTTTTCCAGACGATATTTAATGACATATTGCATCGGCGCGACATTTAATTGCTTTTGAAAAAATCGAACAGCCTCCCCTTCACTTAAATATAAGCAATCGGCAATTTGACGCAATGTAATTTTTTCTTTGAAGTGATGATGTATATAAACGAGTGCTTTTTTAAATCGATCGTCACGTGGCATTCGTTGCTCATTTTTTTGTAAATTGCCGCGCAATAAAAAGGGACAAATCTTCATTAAATAAATCGCTATTTGAATCGGATCTTCTTCTTTTAAACATCGTTCCACATACGCAGACATTGCTTCATCTAATAATTGGTACGCATGATTGGAAAGCATTGGCTCCATCATCGTATAAATCGGTTTCGGCAATAAATCTGGATGGACGTTCCAACAATGATACGTCGCCCCCTCATCTACCGCATGCACTTCATGAATAATCCCGCTATTGATCCAAATACCTTGTCCTTCTTCTAAATAAAGACGTTGTCCGTTCACGATGAGTAATGCCGTTCCTTTACTCATCAATTGAAACTGCCAATCTTCATGCCAATGAAGTGGGATGTACGTCGCGACGTTTTGTTTAATAACCGTTTCATAGACGACGGATGGAAAATTCGGATTTGGATACGTAATTTGCTCCTGCCCTAATTCATTAATTGCAATTTCTTTGATTTGCATGACACACCTCAATATTATTATATTTTTCACACAAAAATCGGTATTTTTATTCGTCTTCTTTTATTATATTGTATATATCTTGATAAAAAAGGAGTTTTTTATGAAAAACCAACGAATTATAGGCATTTTACTCGCGCTCATCGGTGGGAGCTTATGGGGATTAAATGGGACGGTTTCCCAATATTTGTTTCAACATCAAGGAATCGATGTAAATTGGTTCGTAACAGCTCGCCTTATTGGTGCAGGTATTATTTTATTAGCTATTCAATGCATACGGAAAAAACCGATTTTTACCGTATGGAAAAATGCAAAATTTAGATGGCAATTACTTTTATTTAGTATCGTCGGCATGCTCGGTGTGCAATATTCGTATATGGCCTCTATTTCTTACGGTAATTCAGCCGTCGCTACGTTGCTACAATATTTAGCACCTATTTTTATCGTGTTCTATTTAATTATGACGAAACAACAACCCTTTTTAAAATTAGATGCACTCCTAATTATCGCAACATTATTCGGAAGCTGGCTGCTCTTAACAGATGGTCAAATTGGTTCTTTTTCCGTTTCTACGTCTGCCATCATTTGGGGGATTATTTCCGCATTAACGCTCGCTTTTTATACGTTATATGCGAAAACATTGCTCGCACATTTTTCTGCGCTCGTCGTCATCGGTTGGGCGATGTTAATTGCGGGTCTTGTTATGAATTTTATTCATCCAATATGGACTGTCGAGTCTTCTCTTTTTAATATAAATACAAACATAGCTTTATTCTTTACGATTTTCTTTGGAACCGCCATCGCTTTTTGGTTTTTCTTTCAAAGTGTCGGCTATTTATCTGCGAAAGAAACCGTTCTTCTCGGTACTGTTGAACCATTGATGGCCATTTTGAGTAGTGTTATTTGGTTAGCATTACCTTTTTCTTGGATTCAAGCTATCGGAGCTGCTTTTATTTTAGGTGTTGTCCTCATCATTTCATTAATTCCGAAAAAAACGACGCTTTAGACTGTTATTTCTGAAGGAATTCGCTATACTTGTATAGAATCACCTTTAGGAGGGCTATTATGAAAAAAATTGCGTTAATTTTGTTCGCAATCGTACTCGCCCTTGTTGTGTTTAATGTCTATTCCATCAATTCTGAAGAAACGGTCGAAATAAAAAAACCGACAACTGAAACGATTGATGTTTCTGCAGACCACGTAACAAAAGGAAACTTACTACTCATTAATAAAGATCACAAAGTAAACGAGGAAGCTTTACCGAATGACTTATTAACACTTGCGGACCATCCAAAAGAAGTAGTCGATTTCCAACTTGCAGATTCTTCAATTCAAATTTCAAAAAAAATGCTACAAGCTTTCCAACTCATGGTGCAAGATGCGAAAAATGATGGCGTTTCTAACTTCATCATTAATAGTAGTTATCGCTCTACTGAGCAACAAGCAAAACTGTTTAAATCCAAAGGTGAAAAATATGCACTTCCTGCTGGAAGTAGTGAACATAACTTAGGTATGTCGATGGATATCGGTTCTACCCTTGGCTTAATGGAAAATGCAAAAGAAGGTAAATGGCTTGCGAAAAATGCAGTGAAATATGGTTTCATTTTACGCTATCCGAGTGATAAAACAGCCATCACCGGAATTCAATATGAAGCATGGCACTTCCGTTATGTCGGTATCCCACATAGTTATATTATGAAAAAACACGACTGGGTATTAGAAGAATACTTAGCGTATTTAAAAACACATGATAAGCTAACAGAAACGGTGCGTGGGATTGACTATACTGTGGCCTATCATAAAGTGAATAAAACTAGTAAAACGGCGATTCAAATCCCTCTAAATCAAACGTATTTACTATCCGGGGATAATGACGAAGGTGTCATCGTCACTTACTGGGCAAAACAACAACAAGACGATCAAGATTCTAAAAAAACAAAATAAAAAGACTGATGAGCACAACGGTTCATCTTTCAAAAAAGGCACCTTTTGAATAAAGAGGTGCCTTTTTCTATGAGAGCGAATAGCTATCTCATCGTGCTCATTCACTCAATTTGTATTTTCTCACCTACTCATAAAACAAATAAGCAGCAAGCTCTATCACCAGAACTTGCTGCTTATTACGATATAGTATGAAAGATTACTCTTTTAATTTTGTTACGTACGCTTTAATTTCTTTAATTCCCTCTAACGTATCACAAAGAATTTCTGGCGCAATGATCGTAATCATTCGATTTTCAAGGTTTGCTACCGCTTTGAAATATTGTGTTTTTGCATAGTTCACTAACCCAATTTGTTTCAATGCATCTTCTTCAATGTCCAAAATTTCCTTCGCTTCATTTACGCGAAGTGCAAAGAGAAAATTCGGAACTTGAATCATGATTAATCGCGCCTCATCTTCTGTCGTTTGATGAAGTAAAATTTGTTCTAAATCAATGACAGGAACAAGTTCTCCGCGATTTTTTGTCATTCCTAACATGTAGCTTGGTAAATGCGGAACTCGATTAATACGGTCCATTTTTTCAATTGATACAATGTGATCTACAGAAATCGCATATTCCTCTTGTCCACATCGAAACACGACTACTTTTTCATTTGCCATCCTTCATCCTCCGTTACAGTCCAACTACAATTATTTAGTGATTCGCTGACACTTGAACGATTGCCACTAATAAATCAGCTAATTTTTCAAGCTCTTCTACTGGAATACGTTCTTTCGTCGTATGAATATGTTCATAACCAACTGCTAAGTTCACCGTCGGAATACCGTATCCTGCAATCACATTCGCATCACTACCGCCACCTGATTGTGCTAGTTTTGGTTCGCGACCGATTAATGTAGCGGCTTGTTGTGCGATTTGAACAACTTGATCGTCCTCTGTAAAGCGGAAACCTGGGTACATACGTTTTACTTCAACAATTGCTTCCCCGCCCATTTCAGCTGCTGCTTCTTCGAAAGCGGCTTTCATATGAGCTGCTTGGGCTTCTACTTTCGCTTCATCTAGTGAGCGACATTCTGCTAATATAGTCACTTCATCACATACGATGTTCGTTGCTTTACCGCCTTCAAATCGACCGATGTTAGCAGTCGTTTCTTCATCAAGACGACCTAATTTCATGCGAGCAATCGCTTTTGCTGCCATTGTAATCGCTGAAATCCCTTTTTCAGGTTCAACACCGGCATGAGCCGTTTTCCCTTTTAACGTAGCGAAGATTTTTGTTTGATAAGGTGCTGCAACAACAATTTCACCAATTTTACCGTCTGAATCGACCGCAAAACCATATTTTGCAAATACTTTATCGTGTTCTAAATATTTAGCACCTTCAAGGCCTGATTCTTCACCTGCAGTAATGACATATTGAATGTCACCGTGCGCAATGTTTTCTTCTTTTAAACGAAGTGCTAATTCAAGTAAAGCGGCAAGGCCTGCTTTATCATCTGCACCTAAAATCGTCGTACCATCTGAATAAATATAGCCGTCTTCTTTAATAATCGGTTTAATGCCGACACCTGGAACGACTGTATCCATATGAGAAGTGAAATAAATAGGTGTAACGCCTTCTTTATTCCCTTTTAATGTTGCAATAATATTCCCTGATGCGTGACCATTTTTACTACTTGCGTCATCTACATACACGTCAAAACCTAATTTTTCCAATAATTCTTGAAGTACAGGTGAAATTTTTTCCTCGTGGTATGTTTCAGAATCAATTTGCACTAATTCTAAAAATTGTTTTACAATTCGACTAGTCAATTAAAAGACTTCCTTTCAAAATTCCTATGGTTTAAATAAAGACGTAAAATACGTCGAAATACACTTATATCATATCATACTTACGTAGGAATATTCGCACCTCACGTACGTTTATTTATGAAGTTCAATCGCCTCTTTAATAATTTTTGAGCATTTTAACATGCCACCATTTTGTTTTGCTTTTTCTACTTTATACGTCGCAGCAAGCGTCGTTAAAAAGTGTGCCACTTTAGAAGAATCTTGCTCTTCTGTAATTTGATGATTGAAACAATATTCGTCAAAAAATAAATTGAAGAAACGTTGGTTCGCTGTATAAATAACGGGCTCCGTTGCCTCATATAACGCATCGTTTTTCTGATGTATAAACTGCATCATACCGAGCACAGTTGCCTTATCTCCTTCGTACAATGAAACGTAGCTACGTAAACTTTCGCTAATCGCCTTTTGCAAAGCGATGATACGCACATTTTGCATAACTTGGATTACTTTCGGATCTGGCACTAAAATATAGTGCAAGGCGAAAATCTCGAATATTTCATGTTGAACGATGTAACGGTTCGCATCTAATAAATCATAAACGAAACGATGCGTAAAATTCGTTTTAAAAGCAAATTGTTCTAAGTATCGTCGAACGTCCCCTTCAATATCCTCACTAATTTGTTGAAGTTCTTGTGCATACAAAAACAATTCCACGGTCGGATATTGCTGGCGCTCAATGGAAATATATTGTGGCAACATTTCAATCATTTCTTGAATGTAGCGCAATGCATTTTGACCAATTTCTTTTTCATGAAAGAAATATGTTCGTTTATTGCCTTCAAGCGTTTGTTCAATCGACATAAAATCTTGTTCCATCACCAAGCCAATCGTTGGCAATATGTGACTCGATACTTCTTCGAATACGAGCGATAAATCCGAATGTTTAAACGGACATTGTGAATCATTTAAATGTTTATAATAAAACAAAACGACGGATTGAAAAAACGCAAATGTATTTCCGAGTGGTACTTTCGTAAATTGACCAAAGAAATCAAGTGCCTTCGTATTCGCCATACGTATATCCTCTAATTGTTCTTCGTGTAATTCATTATAAAAGTGCATCGTTTCAATTAAATCAATGTATGGACGGTCAATCTCAATTTCAATAAATTGGTGGTTTACTTCTACGGCAACTGCATCCCCCTGATTGTCAAAACGTTCTTCTGTTTGAGACTGTTCAGGTAAATGTCCTTGCTTACTCCAAAATCCCATTTATTTCCCTCCCATTTCTAGAAAAATGACATCATTTTCTTTATTATACAAAATTATATGCTCTCTGCCTCTTACTTATCGGCTAAATAGTTCTTTTTTTCACTATCCGGTACTAATCCCCCACCTGTTGCCCATACTAAATGTGTGCCATTTGGCCATTTTTCTTTCCCTCGTTGTAAAGCACTGAAACCAGCTACTGCAGAAGGTTCTAAAAAGAGTTGTCGCTTCGCATGCAGCTCTTTCACCCACATCATCAATTCATCATCGCTCACTGTCGCAAAAACATCTACGAGTGGCTCAATGATACGACCGACGAATTGAGACGCCCTACCGACCGCTAAACCGTCTGCTACCGTTCGATTCGTCAAGCCAATGTCGGCTACTTCGATTTGATCGTATTGACGCGAAACGATTCCTAGAAACATACACGGGGAATCGATTGGTTCAACGATGACGCATTTCACCGCTTCCCCAAAACATTTTTTCAAGCCATAAATAACGCCACCAGGTCCACCGCCAACACCACAAGGTATGTAGACGACTAACGGATTTATCACCGTCGGTCGTTTAGGAAGTTGTCCGACAAGCCTCCTCGCTGCGACCGCATATCCGCTAAATAACCACTTTGAATTTTCATCATCAATGAAATATGACGTTGCTGTCGCACGAGCTTCTTCACGTCCTTGTGCTACTGCCTTACTATAGTCTCCTACATGTTCGATGACCGTTACACCATGTTTTTTTAGCAACTGCTTTTTCCATACTTTTGCATCGTGGGACATGTGGACGACGACTTGGAAGCCTAATGCGGCACCAATGACGCCAATTGATAAGCCTAAATTACCAGTAGAACCAACGACAATCGTATACTCTCCGAAAAGTTCCTTCCAAAATGGTTGATGAAATGCTTCATAGTTTGTCACATGCGTAAATTCTGGTTGCTGCTTTGCAATCATTTCTGCAATGACAAGCACTTCATAAATACCTCCTCTTGCTTTAATCGAACCGCTAATCGGCAGTTGATCATCTCGTTTAATATAGACGTGATTCGGTTCATAAAATGTAATCGGTGATTCGATTAATCCATCCAGCTCCTTCGTACGCTCAAATACTTTCGCAATGTACGGTGCAAAGCGTTTCAGCCTTTCTTCTGCCTCATCAATAAGCTGTTCATCAAATCGAAATGTTTTTGGCACTTGTTCCACATACGGACTTTCAAAAAACAGTTTTTTTCGCATTTTTAACATTTCTACAATCTGCATGTTCTCTCCTCCTAGTAAAAAAGACGGCAAAAGGAAATTCCTTTTGCCGTCCGGTAGTTTGAAAACTTATAACGGAATATTTCCGTGTTTTTTATCTGGACGTGATTCTTGTTTATTGCGAAGCATTTCTAACGATTGCATTAGTTTAATACGTGTATCACGTGGGTCAATTACGTCATCTACTAAACCGTAGCTTGCTGCAACATATGGATTCGCAAATTTTTCTTTGTATTCTTCAATTTTTTGTGCGCGTAATGCTTCTGGTTCTGTTGATTTTGCAATTTCACTTGCGTGAATAATATTCGCTGCACCTGCTGCACCCATAACGGCAATTTCAGCATTCGGCCAAGCGAATACCATATCTGCACCGATTGCTTTTGAATTCAATGCTACATAAGCACCACCGTATGCTTTACGAAGAATAACCGTAATTTTCGGTACCGTTGCTTCGGAATATGCATAAAGAATTTTCGCACCGTGGCGAATAATTCCGCCGTGTTCTTGTTTAACACCTGGGAAGAATCCAGATACGTCTTCAAACGTAATAATAGGTACGTTGTACGCATCACACGTACGAACAAAACGAGCCAGTTTATCAGATGAATCAATATCTAAACCGCCGGCAAGAACTTTCGGTTGATTACATACGAGACCGACTGATTCACCGTCGATACGTGCAAATCCAACGACGATATTTTTAGCAAATTCTTTTTGAACTTCCATAAATGAATCTGGATCCGCCACTTGTTCGATTACTTTACGAACGTCATATGCCTTCGTTTGATCGATTGGCACGATGTCTAATAATTCTGGACGTTCATGATCTTTTTCGTCAAAAGCAATACGCGGTGCTTTCTCTTTATTATTTTGTGGTAAATAGCTTAACAATTGTTTAATTTGATCAATGGCTTCTTGTTCACCTGGTGCACGGAAATGCGCATTCCCACTCACAGCGTTATGTACTTTTGAGCCACCTAAACCTTCAGCAGAAATTTTTTCACCTGTTACCGTCTCGATTACTTTTGGACCGGTAATGAACATTTGTGATGTTTTATCGACCATTAAAATAAAATCGGTAATGGCTGGTGAATAAACCGCACCACCAGCACACGGTCCCATAATAACCGAAATTTGTGGAATAACACCTGAGAAAACAGAATTTCGGTAAAATACTTTGCCGTATCCATCTAGTGAAAGAACACCTTCTTGAATACGCGCACCACCTGAATCGTTAATGCCGATAAACGGTGCCCCATTTTTCGCTGCTAAGTCCATAACGTTCGCAATTTTATTCGCATGCATTTCACCAAGTGCGCCACCGAAAACAGTAAAGTCTTGAGAAAATAAATAAACTGGACGGCCATTTACTTTGCCGTATCCTGTTACGACACCATCTGCAGAACCTTCTACACCTTGCATGCCGAAGTCTACTGTACGATGTTGAACGAATGGGTTGATTTCAACGAATGTCCCTTCATCTAATAATAAATCAATACGTTCACGTGCCGTTAATTTTCCTTTTGCATGTTGCTTTTCGATACGAGCGTCACCGCCACCCATTTCGATTTTACGTTTTTTATCATATAATTCATTAATTTTATCATACATATCCATAGTTACTGATTGCCCCTTTTCTTTAGCCTCGATCTACTAATTCATAAAGAACACCGAAAGATGATTTCGGGTGTATAAACACTACTTTTGCGCCACCAGCACCGATTTTCGGTTGTTCAGAAAGAAGTCGTGCACCTTCTGCACGCATTCTTTCCATTTCCGCTTCGATTCCTTTGACTTTTAATGCGATGTGATGAATTCCTTCACCACGTTTTTGAAGATAGCTATGAATAGCCGATGTTTCTGAAAGCGGTTCCAACAATTCTATGTGCGTATTGCCCCCATCTAGAAAAGCGACTTTCACTTGTTCAGACTCCACCTCTTCAATATTCAACAATTTCATGCCTAACACATCAGTATAGTACGAAACGCGTTCATCAAGATTATTGACAGCGATTCCAATGTGATCTACATTCTCCACGAGTCCCCAACTCCTTTGTTGTATAACACAATTGTAACGGAATAATTTTTAATTTTCTACGGCAATCATTTATCGATTTTGCAGAAAATTTCAAATCGTACAAATGTATACTCTTATGTTAAAGTATTTCTAAAAAAAATCTAGTTTTTCCGTAAAAAAGAGCATTTTTTGTTTTTTATGCACTAGATTACTAACCGATTCTCCCGTAGAAAACAATATATGTGCAAATTTTCAGTTATTGCTACTGTACTATAACGCTTTTTTATTGAGGTGAAGCTTTTTTCTCTCAATCCAGTCTACTTATTTTTTTCAATCGTGACTTTATCACACGCTTTACACTGTCGCCTGTATTTTGATACACTGTTCCTAATGAGAACGAAGGAGTGCACATAATGGGAAATAAAAAAGTACAACGTATCATCGTTATTACGATGGCTGTCCTTATGGTATTATCAACAGTCGTTATGGGTTTAGCCGTCATTTTATAGTCAACATAAAAAGGTGTTTCGAATACATTCGAAACACCTTTTTGTTTTACTCTTCACCAAATACAGGTTTTCCTTTTTTAATCGTTAATCCTTTAAACGTTTGCTTAATAGATAAATATTGATCCATTTCTTCAATAAACTGATACAAAGATGCCATCGCAACAAATTGTTCATGTGTTTTAGGTAAAGGTAAATCTTTAAATTCTTTTTTTACTTGCGCCAATTTCCCACGGAATTTAACTGCCGTATTCCCTGAATGTACATGTTCTGATAAATCTTCTAAAAAATCAGCGATAATATGTGCTTGTTTAACAATCGTCGGCAAATTCGTAATTTCAGGTAAAATACGTTCAATAATTTCTAACTGCTGTTCTCTTATATCAAAATAGCGATAAAATAAATTTTCTTTCCGCGTAATATGATTTTCAACGTCTTGGTAAGCAAGTGCTTTTCCTTTATTCACAGCTTGTTGTGCATCGAGTAATTCACTGCCGTTCCAATTCGTATCTCCTTCACGTAAATATTTTGCTACTTCTGCAAATATTTTACTGTACGCTTCTTCAATATCAATACGGTATGCATTTAATTCTTTTTCAATGTCTGGCATTTGCATATTTACTAAGAAGCCGATACCAAAGCCAATCAACATAATTAGTAACTCATTTTCTAACAATACTAACGTAAAATTTTGTTCATTGAAAATATGCAATAAAATAACAGAAGAAGAGACGAATCCAGGTGTTACTTTCAACGCAACTAAAATCGGTAATAGCACGAGAATTAATAAACAAAGAATAATCGGGTTATAGCCGAGAAATGTGAAAAATAAATAACTTAAAATAAGAACCGCAAAAGAGGCAACAATTCTCGTATAAATCGCATGAATGGATTTTCTTTTCGTCGTTTGAATGCTCAAAATCGTTAATATACCTGCACTTGTATAATAGTCTAAATGCAATAAACTAGCGATCCATATTGCTAAAGCGACGCCTACCGCTGTTTTCACTGTACGGAACCCAATTCTGAATTTTTTCATTCTAGACGCCTCTCTTTTCTTTTATAAATAAACAGAAAGAAAGCGCGTTCAAAACGCGCTTTCTTCGATAGTTAAATTTCGTCGCAGTAATCTTCGAAGTATCCTTGTAATTTTGTTACGACACTTACTGGATCGTGACCTTCGATTTCATGACGAGGAATTTCAGCGATTGCTTTCCCATTATTCATTAAAACGAATGATGGAGAAGATGGGATATGATCTTCACCGAAGAACATACGTGCCATTGCTGTCGCTTCTTTATCTTGACCCGCAAACACGGTTACGACATGATCTGGGCGTTTTGGATAGTTTAATGAATAAACGGCTGCTGGACGTGCAATACCGCCTGCACAACCACATACTGAGTTTATCATGAATAAAGTTGTACCTGTACGTTTTACCGCATCTTCAACTTCCTCTGCTGTTGTTAATTGTTCGTAACCATTTTCAGTTAGTTCCGAACGACATTGATTCACCATTGATTGGTATAATAAATCATATTCCATTGCCATTGTAAATTGCCCCTTTCAATATCTCTTTCTTACTATAACAGTGTATGTGATAGTTTTCAAAGGTTCTTACTCGGGTTTTACATACTTGTCATAAAACGACCGTAATGATATTTACCGACAAGAAAACTGCTCATAGTAAGGAGCAATACGATAACTAAATGATTTTGAAATCCATAAACAGAATAACTAACAATTGTACCGATTAACAGAACAATTGCCATGACAAAACAAACTTGTGCAAATGCGTAGCGATTCCTTTCGAAAAATTGTTTCATGGACTTCCCCTCCATCGTTTACTATATGCTTATTTTATCACGTGAAATCCTTATCTATAAAGTTTTTTCTGTATTTTCTAAATTGTCACTTTTTTATTCGTAATGTTATTTGAAATGTTTTATAATGTTGGATAAGGTAGCTGCTACCTATGTAATGAATGGAGAGGATGATCAAAATGCAAACGCGTGTCGAAGTAATTCCAGACGTAGTTATTCGTGGTTTGAACGTATTTGAAGGAAAAGTATCAGACATTTCAGAACAATGGTCTGAACTAGCTAATGTACTAGAAGATTATGAAGTCAATACCGATGTATTATACGGTGTTTGCATTTCCTTTGCCGATGGCGACGGCATTAATTACCTCGCAGGGGTAAAAGAAGAGAATATGCCCGAAGCAGTAAAATCTGTTGCTATTCCGATTCCTAGTGGACGATTTCTCGTCGGTACAATCCACCAACTAAACGAAATTGAACCCGCTTTCCAAACATTATTTGGCGATCAGCAATATACGCATCGTCCAGGTATTAGCTTCGAGAAATATCTCGGTCACGATTTAGAACATATCGAAATTTGGGTTCCTATTCAATAAAGAACGAAAGAGTACTTGGGACATACTGGCTCATAACGTAAATAAAAATGACGTTGCCTTATTGGCAGCGTCATTTTTATTATCCATTGATACTTGCTTTCTGATTCTGAAAGCTTTTGTTATACGTAGGATTTTGAGTTATCTATTTTGCGATTTATACTTTCTAAGACTTTCATACACAATGAACGAAACAGATAGGTAAATCTTGATGAACGCCGAGAAAAGCGTCGCCAAAAACGAAGAACCCTACAAGTGCGCATATGAAAAAAGGGGCGTCATGATGTTAAAATCATGACGCCCCTTTTTATTTGGCTAGTGTTTCCCTAGCCTTTTTTCATTGATTATTCGTCTTTTGTACGAGCGAATAGTTGTTCAATACCTTGCGCTACAGTTAAAGAACCGTTTAAAATATCTTGTTCAAGAGAAGCGACTGTTTGTTTATTCCCTGGTTTATTGTAAAAATCATCGACGAGATGGTCTAAAATCATCGTTCTAAACCATTCGGTCGTTTGTAAGTTGCGACGCTCATTCCAAACGTGATTTTCAAGACCTTGACGTTTAAATTCACGAATCGTATCAAATATAAATTCAAAGCCTGTTTTATCATACGACGATGCAAAGAGTGTTTTCGTCGTCCAGCCGGGTGTTGCTGGTTGAAGTAAATGTAGAATTTGGCGATATTCCATCGCTGTTTTTTTAGCATTACGTAAATTTTCACCGTCTGCTTTATGAACTAAAATCGCATCCGCTAATTCCATAATGCCCTTTTTCATCCCTTGCAGCTCATCACCCGCACCAGTTAAAACGAGTAACAAGAAGAAATCAACCATATTTCTCACAGCTGTTTCGCTTTGACCAACACCTACTGTTTCAATCAAAATCACATCATAGCCTGCTGCTTCACAAAGAAGCATCGTTTCTCGTGTTTTGCGATGAACACCACCGAGCGTCCCAGCCGATGGACTCGGACGAATAAAAGCATTTTTTTCTCGAGACAGTTCTTCCATACGCGTTTTATCACCTAAAATACTGCCGCCTGTAATGCTAGAGGACGGGTCAATCGCAAGTACAGCGACTTTATGACCTTGGTCACAAAGCATTTTACCGAACGTTTCGATGAACGTACTTTTCCCAGCACCTGGCACACCCGTAATGCCAATTCGTATGCTCTTTCCCGTATGAGGCAATAACCGCTTCAACAGTTCTTGTCCAAGTACTTTATGTTCACGATTGGCACTTTCTAAAAGCGTGATTGCCTTCGCTAAACGAATTTTATCCCCTTGCAATATGTCCGCAACGGCTGCTTCATAATCGAGTTGTTGTTTTTTCTTTTTAACAAATTTTCGGCGTTTCGTTGATTGCATCCCATCATGGTTAGCTGCAACTCCTGGTTGAACGAAAAGTGCCGATTTATGTTCACTCATTACGCTTCCTCGTAACCGAGTTGTTCATAAATTAATTCAATAATTTTTTGTGAAGCGATTGGCAATACTGTACCAGGACCGAAAATTGCTTTCGCACCACATTCATATAAGTACTCATAATCTTGTGCTGGAACGACACCACCAACAATGACAATAATGTCTTCACGACCTAATTTTTTAAGCTCTGCAATGAGTTCTGGCACGAGCGTTTTATGCCCTGCTGCTAATGACGATACTCCTACGACATGCACATCATTTTCAACTGCCATAATCGCTGTCTCTTCTGGTGTCATGAAAAGAGGTGAAATATCGACATCGAATCCGAAGTCTGCATAAGCGGTCGCTACAACTTTCGCCCCGCGGTCATGCCCATCTTGTCCCATTTTCGCCACTAAAATACGTGGACGACGACCTTCCGCTTCTAAAAACTCTTCCGTCATTTGTTTTACTTCTACAATAGCATCTTGATCTGAATAGTTCGTAGCGTACACCCCACTAATTGAGCGAATAACTGCTTTATGACGTCCTGAAATTTCTTCAATCGCATCTGAAATTTCACCAAGTGTTGCACGAGCACGTGCCGCATCAACAGCTACCGCTAATAAGTTTTCTTTCCCTGTTTGTGCTGCTTTTGTTAAACGAGCTAAATGTTTTTGCACTTCTGCTTCGTCACGCTCGTCTTTCATTTTATTAATACGATCAATTTGTGATTGACGTACTAACGTATTATCGATGTCTAAAATTTCAATCGGCTCTTCTTCTGTTAAACGGTATTTATTCACACCGATAATTGTTTCCGCATTCGAATCAATTTTCGCTTGGCGTTTTGCAGCTGCTTCTTCGACTTTCATTTTTGGAAGTCCTGTTTCAATCGCTTTCGCCATACCTTCTAAGCTTTCTACTTCATCGATTAACTCCCAAGCAGCTTTCGTTAGCTCGTCCGTTAATTTCTCAACGTAATATGAACCGCCCCATGGATCAATTGTTTTTGTCATCCCCGTCTCATTTTGCAAAAATAGCTGTGTATTACGTGCAATACGTGCCGAGAAGTCTGTTGGAAGCGCAATCGCTTCATCCAATGCATTCGTATGCAATGATTGCGTATGTCCCATCGTTGCCGCATTCGCTTCGATTAATGTACGCGTCACATTGTTAAATGGATCTTGTTCTGTTAATGACCAACCAGACGTTTGTGAGTGTGTACGAAGAGATTGTGTTTTCGAATTTTTCGGATTGAATTGACTCATTAATTGTGCCCAAATACGACGTGCTGCACGCATTTTAGCAATTTCCATGTAGTAGTTCATACCAATCGCCCAGAAGAATGAAAGACGTGGTGCAAATTTGTCGATATCAATGCCCGCTTTTAAACCGGTACGTACGTATTCTAAACCATCTGCTAACGTATAGCCTAATTCGATATCATTCGTTGCCCCTGCTTCTTGAATGTGATAACCCGAAATAGAAATCGAGTTAAATTTTGGCATGAATTTTGACGTATATTCAAAAATATCTGCAATAATTTTCATCGACATTTCTGGTGGATAAATGTACGTATTACGTACCATGTACTCTTTTAAAATATCGTTTTGAATCGTCCCAGATAATTTATCTGGCGAAACGCCCTGCTCTTCAGCTGTTACGATGTAAAAAGCAAGTACCGGCAGTACAGCCCCATTCATCGTCATTGATACAGACATTTGGTCAAGTGGGATTCCTGCGAAAAGAATTTTCGTATCTTCTACTGAATCAATCGCTACGCCTGCTTTCCCAACATCTCCTGTTACACGCGGATGATCCGAATCATAGCCTCGGTGAGTAGCAAGGTCAAAAGCGACAGATAACCCTTTCTGCCCCATCGCAAGGTTACGACGATAAAAAGCATTTGATTCTTCAGCTGTTGAGAAACCAGCATATTGACGAATCGTCCAAGGACGACCTACGTACATCGTCGGATACGGTCCACGTGTATTCGGTGTAATCCCCGCAACGTCTTGTAAGTGATTTAAGCCTTCTGTATCTTGTTTCGTATAGACGTGCTTCACTTCGATATCTTCATTCGTTAAAAACGTTTCTTCCTTTTGCTCATAACTTTCTTTTTTCAGTACATCTTCAATATCAATCGTTTGGAAATTTACACTCATCGTTGGACCTCCTTAAGACTTTCTTGAATACCTTCAAGCTTTTCATAAATGTTCATCCCTGCATACAACGCACCGTCTACACCTACAATGCTATCAAACTTACCCGCAACGTCTAAAATCGTACGTGCTTGTTTAGAGGACGCAATTTGAGGTAAGACATTTTCAACATCCTCATCTACACCAGAGAATACGACCACTTGTGCATCTGTTGTCTCTAAAAAGGCTTTTGCAGCTTCCACGTCTGTGAATGGTTCTGTCACTTCCGCAATAACACCTGCCGTCGCAAAAATGCCAGTTACGAAATCCGTACGCGGTTTAATTTTCTTTAATTCTCCGTATGCTAAAACAGCCACTTTCACTGGGTTTTCTTTATAATCTTGACGTAATTTTTCAAAAGGTTTCGCTAAACGATTCACATTTATAAAATCACCTGCTACTACTTCCTCAGTCGCATCTGCGAAATTGTTCGTGCCAACTAAAACCGATTTACGTGTTTCAACGTCTTTTAAGCGTTTCATCCAAACTTCATTTACGTCTGATGCAATTTTTTCTCGTGCAGCTGTATAACCACCTGCTGCTTGAATTTCTAAAAAGTATGCCCACGCATTTTTCACTAAATCATGCGTTAAAGATTCTATGAAGTAAGAACCACCTGCTGGATCTAATACTTTCGTTACGTGAGACTCTTCTTTAATTACGAGTGCTGCATTACGTGCAATACGGATGGACTGATTCGTCGGACCTGTCAGTACATTATGTGGATGGACGGTTACGACATCTGCTCCACCAATTACTGCTGAAAACGCTTCATTCCCAGCACGTAATAAATTCACGTATGCGTCTAATTTTGAAAACGTACGCAACGATGTTTCCGTTACGATTTGTACAGGCTTCGGTTGTTCTACCCCGTATGCTTGTGCAAAAGCTTTCCAAAGAACGCGGAAGGCACGAATTTTTGCAATTTCCATGAAAAACTGTGTATCGATTGCAAAAGATGCGAAAAATCGGTTTTCAAATTGTGTAAAATCATCGCCGCTAAGTTCAGCAGCTTGTGCTAATGCAATCGCCAATTCTTGTGTCGCATTCGCTCCTGCATAGTGATGCTTTTCAGTATGCGCATTGAGTGTACGCACATATTTATATTCAGGTAACATCGTCGGTTGTTCTGAAATGATAAATCCTTCAATTTCTTTATTTTGAATGTAATTAAATACAGTTAATATAGTCTCATCGTCTACATACAGTACGACTTTTTGATACTCGTCAATTAATTGTGCTAACTGGTGAAGTGCATGGTCATCCCAATCAAAAGCAACTTTTCCAACCGTTACGAATTGTGCGCCACGGTCGAAAGCATCATTTGTCTGTGCTACAAATTCTTCAATTGAAGAACCAAAAGCTTGTTGTGCTACCCCAAAGTCACCATCTGCTTTTAATGCACGTACTGTTGAAACTTGTTCCTCCAATTTTCCATCTAATGCTTCTAATAATTTTTCCTCTGTATATAAAGGCTGTAAAGTAATCCCTTCAATCGTTTTCGTTAAAAGCGATTCAAACGGTTTCCCCTTTAATTGTTTTACAGCAGCTTCTTGCCATTGATCGTAAGAAGGCTGTTCAAATGTTACTTCTTTTAAGTTTGTCATACGGTCGCGTAGACGCTTCCCCCCTTCAGTGATTCTAAAACTTATTTTACACAAACTTTTTGACGCTTAAAAGTATAAAAATTCTAACAACTATGAAAATGTCTACTATTAAAATAACTTTTCATTCAAAACTCATTATATATTCGTTTTTTGTAGAAAAATACGTATTAAATAAGCGAATAAAAATGTTACCGCTTTCATTTAAAATTTTCAGAAAAATAAAGATTTATCGTATATGTGATTAAAAAATAAAAAAACAACGAGGTTACCCTCGTTGTTTTTCGGCCACTCGTTTTGGAAAATCGGTAATCCAGCCGATAATTTCTTGCGGTACTTGCTGCAAATCTTCTTCTGTTCCGAGTACGTTATAATAGCGAATTTTTTTATTCGCTTTTTTAAGTTCATCCCAATACATTTGCTTGAAATAGTAATTTTTATTCGCATGAATCACATCAATATGGTCCAAAGTTCCGAGCGTTTGCCAATCGAATTTCTTCGTCGGAATAAATGCCGTTTCAAGCGTTGGATTGATCCATTTAACGACACGTAAAATTTCATCATGAAACGATGAAATATGTACAGATGATAACAACTCACATTTTTTCACGACTGATTCAATGGAAGCAACATCGCCAATAAATGATTCTTTTAATTCGATATTTACCGGAATGTTTTCTTTTACGAGCCATTTTAATAACGTGTCAAAACTAAGTAAATTTACCGCTTTTTGTTTAGGCTGCTTCACTTTTAATTTCCGCACTTGATTAAATGTTAAATCCGTTAATAATGCATCTTTTTTCGTTAATCGTTCTACATTTAAATCATGTGTCACAATCGCTACTTTGTCTCTCGTCAATTGCAAATCAAATTCTATTCCTGTTGCGCCTTCTTTCATCGCATCTTCAAAAGCACGCATTGAATTTTCTGGTGCATTCGTTAAAACACCTCGATGTGCGTAAATCGCTAAGTTAGACATTCAATTCCCCACCTTCAACTTTAAATCGACCACATGTTTGTTTTCGAAGCATCGTTGAATGTTTACCGATTCGAAGAACGGTTCCTGGATACGCTTGTTTCATAATTGCAATTTCTTCTTTTCCTACTTGACGAATGCTAAGTAAAATCATCTGAATGCGTTCATCTAAATGTAAGATTCGTTTTTTCAACGTCGATAATTGTTGCTTCGAATTTTCAAATGCAATACGTTGGTCTTGATTCATTTTATCAGCAAATGGCTCCAATTGTGCAACATATACTTCTTGTTTTTTAAACTCTTTTTTTAATTCCTCGGACTCTACCGCAATCGCTCTCGCTTCTGCCATTCGTTCACCTTTATCTGGAACGATTACGGACAGCTTCGTCATACGCTCATGAGCATTACCAGCGTAAGCTACTTTTATACATTGCGTCACTTCTGCCTCGCCGCCAATCACTTTCCCTTTATGCTCATCTAAATAAATATTTTTCGCATACAATTTTGAACCCATCGCATAATTACTAACATAAATATCTTCCATCGCTTCAAATGTGACGTCATTCGCATGTTTCGCATAAATATTTTTTCCTGCACGAACAACCATTGTGCCATTTCCGAACACACCACCACGAATATTAATATCTCCCGTAAGTGATTCAATAAATTCAGCCCCCGTCACACCTGTTGTCCCTTCAATGGAAAGATCACCTAGTGCACGAACGCTAAACCCAGGACAAACGGTTCCTTTAATTAAAATAGAGCCTTTAAAATCAATATTGCCGGTCTCTACACCGACGTCTCCATTAATGGTCAAATGTTGCAACAACTGAATAACTCCATTCGAAGCATCTAATACCCCATTATACTTCGCTCTAAGCACCGTATGACCTGATTCCACCGACTCATAAATCGATTTTGGATCGTATTTTAACTTAGCATCCTTTCCTGCCACCGACGAAACAACTTCTCCGAACACATTCAGTCCACTTTCACCTTCTGTAGCTGGTATTTTTTCTCCGAGCCATTGATCTTTTTCAATTTCACAAATAAAATTCATATCAAAATAATCCGCACGCCCATCTTCCCGAATGACAGGTTTTTTTATCGGATTTTTAAAATATAAAATTTCCGCATCCTTCCCTTTTTCAGGTTGAATCCCTTCTCCTACAACAATTTTTTTCTCTGTCATAGCATCTTGAATCGTCACTTTTTTCAATTCACAACGTAAGCCCATTTGGTTCGCAATGACGGAAATTTGACGATTTAGTTGTTCTTCATTTTGAATTAAATCGTCCTGTTCATCATTAATTTGCAACGATGCTAACATCCCGTCTTTGGATACACTTAACACGAGCACTGGTAACCAAATACCAATTTCTACATGCTGACTGTTTTCTCGTTCAAGCGCTGCACGTAACGCTTGAAAACTCGTTAATTTAATTCGATTTTTTTGTTTAATAATCTCATCAAAATCTTTTAATGAAAATCCTTCTTTATATACGTCTAGGAACACTTTATCATTTTCTTCATATAGCTTAAAATACTCGTTATTGTATATCTCCATTGTAAGTTTCCCCCTCACAATTTTTTATCTACTTAAATCCTATGTACTACACATTAATTTTTTACATTTCTATTTAGTTTTTCCTATATATAATTTTATACTACATATGTATATTTTCACACCAAAAATATACATATGTTTTCAATTTTCCCATTTCTATTTTATTTTTATAAGCCTTATTCATTATATCGGCATTTCTCCTATTAGTTTTCAATACATTTGAAAATGATAGAACTTAATATATTAAGAAAGTAAATGCTTACTTTTTAAAATAAAAAAGCTTCTTTTCATCCGTTTACTTAACGCATAAAAAGAAACTTATTTAGTGATTTGCACAAGATTCACTAATTATTTTATAAAATAAGCTGACACTAACTCATCATCTCGACACGTAATTTATCTGCCACCATGGCAATAAATTCCGAATTTGTTGGTTTTTGTTTCATATGATGTGAAGAATAGCCGAATAAATCGGCAATCGATTCATAATTACCACGATTCCAAGCAAGCTCAATCGCATGGCGGATTGCACGTTCCACACGCGATGGCGTCGTTTCAAACTTTTTAGCAATTTCAGGGTACAACACTTTCGTTACACTACTTAGTAAATCCACATCCAAATATACCATTTGAATTGCTTCACGTAAGTATCCATAACCTTTAATATGTGCTGGCACACCAATTTCTTTTACTAAGTTCGTAACTTGCAAATCTAAATGTTTATGATCTAAATCTGCTGGTTGCATTCCTTGTAAAATCCCTGATCCTTGAACGACTTTCGTTTGTTGAATAGCAGGACGAATATACTGTTGACCGCATTGAACAATTTTCGCTTCTAAACGAGCCATTTCAAAAGGTTTAAGCATAAAGTATGATGCTCCTAAGTCACCTGCTTGCTTCATCACGTCTTCTTGACCAAATGCTGTTAACATAATGACCTTAACTTTTTTGTACGCTTCATTACTATGGATTTCTTCTAATACAGCTAATCCATCTAAGTGCGGCATAATGACATCTAACACTAAGATGTCAGGTACTTGTTGTTGTAGCATTTCTAGACATTGTCTACCATTTGATACCGTTTGAATAACCTCAATTTGAGGATTTTTTGATAAATGGTTTTCAAGTGCCCTCACTAATTCTTTATTATCATCAGCAATTGCAACCTTTATCGTACTCATTATATAATCCCCCAGTGCCGCTAAATTTACTGTGCTTGCATCTCGGTCTAATTGTAACAAAGATTCGATAATATGAACATCCTATTTCTTACCATTCTTAAAAAGCGTATAACTTTTTTATGTAAAAAGGAATTCCCCTTAAAGCATATTTAGTGTTTTTTTACTTATAAATAAAAAAAAGTTACAAAATTAATATGTAACTTCTCAAAAAACATATATTGAACTATATTTTTAAAATGTTTTCTTTCGCTCATCTGCTATTTCAACGAGTTCTTTCGCATGTAAAAAATGTTTTTTCTGTAATTTCAGGACCAGACATCATGCGACTAAGCTCGTCAATACGTGCGTTGCCTGTAATCTCTTGAAGAGACGTAAATGTTCGTTGTCCTTGTTCTTCTTTTTGAATATGATAATGGTGATCTGCCATCGCAGCAACTTGTGGTAAATGTGAAATACATAGCACTTGTGAATGGACAGAAATCGCCGCAATTTTGTCCGCAATCGCCTGTGCAACGCGTCCACTTACGCCTGTATCTACTTCATCAAAAATAATAGATGTAATGCCCATTGTCGTTGAAAACATCGTCTTTAATGCTAACATGACGCGTGACATCTCACCACCAGATGCAATTTTCGTTAACGGTTTCGGTGGTTCCCCCACATTCGTTGAAATGTAGAAGACAATTGAATCCGCTCCGTTCTCATCAAAGCTACCTGCTGGAAGCTTTTCAAAATGAACGACAAATTGCGCTTTTTCCATATACAATTCTTTTAATTGCACCATAATGGCGGTAGATAATTTATCTGCTACATCTTTTCGAATTTCAGTTAAGCGTGAGGTTTGCTTCACGAGCTGTCGTTCTAAATCAACGAGTTGCTGTTCTTGCTGCTGCATATTCTCATCATGATTTAAAAGTTGTTGTAATTCGCTATCAATCTTATCACGATAATCTAATATTTCTTGAATAGACGTACCGTACTTACGTTTCATATTTTGAATCAATTGTAAACGTTGTTCCACTTCATTCAAACGTTCGGGATCAAATTCCAAATCATCTAAAATATTTTTAATGCCAAATCCTGCTTCTTGTAGCATGTAAAAAGCATTAGAAACGGTCTCAGCATATTCTTTAAATGCCTCGTCTACATCAATAATATGTTGTAATGAGGTCATCGCTTGTCCGATATAGTCTAATCCGTTCCCTTCTCGGATAATTGCTTCATGAGCTGAACTAGCACCTTCAAAAATTTTATTGAAATTCATTAATCGTAAACGTTCTTCTGTTAGTTCATCTTCTTCTGTCGCTCTCAATTGGCAGGCATTAATTTCTTCGAGTTGAAATTGATACAAATCAATACGCTGTGCAATTTGTTGTTCCCCTACTGCAAATGCAGCAATTTCTCTTTTCAATTGACGAAATTGTACATATTTCTCATGATAACGGCGCATTTCGATAGACAGTTTTTCTCCAGCAAATTGATCTAATAAATGAATATGAGATTTATCATCCATTAATTCTTGAGACTCATGTTGCCCATGAATATCAATAAGCAACGCACCAATTTCACGCATTTGAGATAATGTCATTAATTTTCCATTCACACGGCAAACACTTTTACCACTATCATTCAAATCTCTTTTTAAAATAATCGTACCTTCTTCAACATCTATGCCGAGATCCTCACATTTAGCAAATACAGGATGCCCTTCCGGAACCGTATATAAACCTTCTAACTCCGCTTTTTTAGCTCCGTGACGAATGAATTCTTGCGAACCACGTCCACCAGCTAATAGCTGCACAGCATCAATTATGATGGATTTACCTGCCCCTGTCTCACCTGTTAAAACGGTTAAACCATTTTGAAATGCGACAGTAAGGGATTCAATAATTGCAAAATTACGTATCGATAATTCCTTTAACAACCCGATTCACCTCAGTCTCTATTACAACATTTTTATTAAACGATCTTTCAGTTCATCGCGGTCTTGTTCTTCGCGACATAAAATTAAAATCGTATCATCACCGCAAATCGTTCCTAATATTTCTGTCCACTCTAAGTGGTCTAATAAAGAACCGATTGCATTCGCATTACCTGGTAAAGTTTTCATTACTAAAAAGTGACTTGCACCGTCAATTGATACGAATGAATCCGCTAATGCTCTATGCAGTTTTTGTAATGGATTAAAACGTTGGTCTGCTGGCAAGCTGTATTTGTAACGACCATCTTGCAATGGAACTTTAATTAAATGCAATTCTTTAATATCACGAGAAATCGTTGCTTGTGTAACGTTAAAACCTGCTTCTTTTAATAAATCTACTAATTCATCTTGTGTTTCAATATCTTTGTTTGCTATTAAATCGCGAATGCGAATATGTCTTTGACTTTTATTCAAGTTCTTTCACCTCTATGCATAATTATGCTTTCTATTTTTAAAGTACCATCATTTTCAGAAATTAACAAGAAAAAACACGGGCCTTGTAACAAGGCATCCCGTGTTATTTTAATTGGTTATGGGCTTCTTGAACGATCGCTTTTAAGTCAATTTCTTTTGACGGTTCTTCATCTGGTAATGGATTGTGTAAGTGATATAAAAATTCAATATTTCCTTCTCCACCAGTAATTGGTGAATACGACGCTTGTTTTAATACAAAACCTATTTCCATCGCAAATGCAGCAATTTTTTCAAGTACTTCAAGATGCACTTTTGCATCTCGAACGACACCTTTTTTCCCAACTTTTTCTTTTCCAGCTTCAAATTGTGGTTTAACGAGTGCAATCACATCTCCGCCTGGAACGAGTAACGTTTTAAGAACAGGTAAAATTAATTCTAAAGAAATGAAGGATACGTCGATTGTAGCAAATTCTGGTAGCCCTTCTTCTAAATCTGGTGCTGTTACGTAACGGAAATTTGTTTTCTCCATTACCGTCACTCGTTCATCTGAACGAAGTTTCCACGCAAGTTGATTAGAACCTACATCGAGTGCGTAACAATGTTTTGCACCGTTTTGCAGAGCGCAGTCTGTAAAACCACCTGTTGAAGAACCAATATCTAGCATTAATTTGCCTTCTACGGATACGTCAAAGTTTTTAAGTGCTTTTTCTAATTTCAATCCCCCACGACTAACGTAAGGAATTTGCTGTCCTTTAATACGTAACTCGACATCACGTAATAATTTCTCACCTGGTTTATCGACACGTACGTCGTTCGCAAACACAATGCCTGCCATAATCGTACGTTTTGCACGCTCACGTGTTTCACATAAACCGGATTGGACGAGTAACACGTCTGCGCGTTCTTTTGATACTTTTTCTGTCATTATGATTTTAGACCCGCTTGCTGTTTATTATTTTCAACTAAAGTCGTAACATCTTCTACAACTTGTTCAGTCGTCATATGAATATCTCTTAACAGTAAATCAACACTGCCGTGTTCAATGAATTCATCTGGAATACCCATACGTTTCACATGTGCTGTTGAATAGCCATGATCATTCGCAAATTCAAGAACCGCACTACCAAATCCACCTTGTAAAACAGCTTCTTCAATCGTTAAAATAGGTTTTCCTGATTTAAAAATTGCATGAAGCATATTTTCATCTAATGGTTTAATAAATCGTGCATTTACAATTTCTGTTTGAATGCCATTTTGAGCTAATTTCTCAGCAGCTTGTTCTGCCATTGGAATCGTCGTTCCGAACGTTAAAATCGTCGCATCTGAGCCTTCGCGAAGAGCTTCCCACGTACCAATTTCAATCGTATGAAGCGTTTCATCCATCGGTACACCTAATCCATTTCCTCTCGGATAACGCATCGCAATTGGACCGTTTTCGTAGCTAAGTGCCGTTTTCACCATATGTTGCCCTTCATTCTCATCTTTTGGCATCATAATCGTCATGTTTGGCATAGAACGTAGAAAGGCAATATCAAATACACCTTGGTGCGTTTCACCATCTGCTCCGACTAAACCTGCACGGTCAATACCGACAAATACATTTAAATTTTGACGACTAATATCGTGTAACATTTGATCGTATGCACGTTGTAAGAAAGTCGAATAAATAGATAAGAATGGTTTGCAACCATCTGCAGCCATCCCTGCAGCCATCGTTGTTGCATGCTGTTCAGCAATACCGACATCGAAGAAACGCTCAGGAAACTCCTCTGCAAAACCCGTTAATTTAGAACCGACTGGCATCGCTGGTGTAATCGTCACGACTTTCTCGTCTTCACGAGCAATTTTCGTCACGGTATCAGCAACTAATTTAGACCAACCTGGTGCTTGGTTTTTCGATTTAGGAAACTCACCTGTCTCCATTTTATAAGGGCCTGTTCCGTGCCAAGTACCGACAGTATCCGTTTCAGCAGGTGTATATCCTTTTCCTTTTTTCGTTAATACGTGAATGATGACTGGGCCATCTGTATTTTTTGCAGTAGCGAGTGTTTTTTCTAAGACGTCTAAGTCATGCCCATCAATCGGTCCAAAATACGTGAAGCCCATTTCTTCAAAGAACATACCTGACATAACTAAATATTTTAAGCTGTCTTTCACACGTTCAGCAGCACCTGCAATTTTCCCGCCGATAGCAGGGATTTTTTTCAAGAAGCTTTCAACATCGTCTTTCGCTTTATGATACGGAGGAGCTGTACGTAAACGGCCTAAAATATTATGAATGGCACCTACATTTGGTGCGATTGACATTTCATTATCGTTTAAAATAACGATCATATTCGTTTTCTCATGCCCGATATGATTCAATGCTTCCATCGCCATACCACCTGTTAAAGCACCATCCCCAATAACAGGAATAACATAATTATTTTTCTTTTGTACGTCACGTGCAGCAGCCATTCCCATAGCTGCTGACAGTGATGTTGAACTATGACCTGTTTCCCACACATCATGTTCAGATTCAATTCTTTTCGGAAATCCACATAAACCTTTATACTGACGCAACGTATCAAATTGAGAAGCTCGTCCTGTTAAAATTTTATGCACATACGCTTGGTGACCTACATCAAATAATAGTTTGTCTTCTGGGCTATTAAATGCGCGATGTAGAGCAATCGTTAATTCCACAACTCCTAAGTTCGGTCCAATATGACCACCCGTAATAGAACATTTCTCAATTAAAAACGTACGAATTTCTTCACTTAATTGTTCCAATTCTTTTTTGTTGAGTTGCTTTAAAAAGGATGGACTAGATATGTTGTTTAAATCCACCGCCATCACACACCTTTATATAATAATAATTTCTGTCAATTATTTCTGATTCACATCTACTTAAAATGAGTTAATGCTTGTCTTTACCCTTCGAAAGTGGAAAATATACATTTCGATATTGAAATAAATCCAAATGAACGTAGCAATTAACAGTTAGCTAGTTTACATTATACCAATCATTAAACGAGACACAAACGAAAAACAATTATTTATTACGTTTAACGATATATGTCGCTAATTGTTCCAATAACGTTTTTTCGCTCGGTAATTTTGAAAGAGCTTCTAACGATGCATCATAATGCATCGTTAATTTTTCTTTCGCTCCTTCTAACGTAAGAAGTGCTGGATACGTACTCTTATCACTCGCTACATCTTTACCAGCTGTTTTCCCTAGTTGTTCGGTCGTACCTTCAATGTCTAAAATATCATCTTTAATTTGGAATGCAAGCCCGATATGATACGCATAATCACGTAAAATGGCTAACTGCTCTTCCGTTGCATTCGCTAAAATAGCACCCGCTTCAATACTAAAACGTAAAATGGCACCTGTTTTATTGACATGAACATGAACTAATTCATCAATCGTTAGTTGTTTCGTTTCGCCTTCGATATCTAAAATTTGTCCTCCTACCATTCCTTCTGCTCCAGCTGTTTCACTTAACAATTGCACTAACGCAACTTTTTGTTCAGCTGTTACATTTTGCATACGTGCAATTATACCAAATGGCAATGTATTTAAAGCGTCACCCGCTAACGTCGCATACGCTTCGCCGAATACTTTATGATTCGTTAACTTCCCACGACGGTAATCATCATTGTCCATACTTGGAAGGTCGTCGTGAATAAGAGAATATGTATGAATCATCTCTACTGCCGCGCCAACGATATACGCTTCTTCTGTGATTTCTGCTAAGTGATCCATTACAGCAAGTACGAATAACGGACGAACACGTTTACCGCCTGCTTTAAGTGAATAGCTCATCGCCTCTTTTAAAATTTCTGGTGCTTGAATTGACTCAACAAGTGTCAACATTACATCTTCAATTTTTGGCATTTGTTCTGCCATAAAAGGTTTTAATTGTGTCATTTTACTTCTCTCCATCCGTTTTAAAAGGTTGTTCTGAGCCATCTTCATTCACAACAGTTACGAGTTGTTGTTCTGCTTTTTCCAGTTGCTCATGGCAGTTTTTTGATAAAACCATCCCCTTTTGATAAAGCGTAATAGCTTCTTCTAAAGAAGCATCACCTTGCTCTAATTTTTGAACGATTCCTTCTAACTCTGTCATCGACTGCTCAAAAGATTGTTTTTTTGTTGCCATTTTATTCACCTTCCTTATTTCGTACGAAGTACGGTCGCATCAATTTGACCATCTACAACTTGAATTGTTATTTGCTCTTCTGTCGCAACTTGTTGTACGGACATTACGACATCGTCTTTATTATTATATACGATGCTGAAGCCACGTTCCATGACAGAAAGTGGATTTAGTGCATTTAATGTACGAATATTCGTTTGAAACTGTTGTCTTTTTTTAGAAAGCATACGTTGCATATTCATTTGAAGTTGATACGTCGCATGTTTTTGTCTTTGTTGCTCCAACGCTAGTTTACGCATCGGCATTTGATTACGTAATCGGTTTTGTAACGATTGGAAATCTCGTATACGGTCCGTCATACTTCTTGAAGTTGCATCTTCTAACCGCTGCTCTAATCGACTCAATTGCTCTTCAAATGGGCGATACATACGCTCTGGATACACCATTGTATAAGAAGATAACGCTTTTTCTAAGCGATTTTTACGCTGATCTAATAAACGCTTTGTCGCTTGTAACATACGCACATCATTCGATTGTACACGCTGTTTTAACTCAACAACATCTGGTACAGCCATCTTCGCTGCTCCTGTTGGTGTTGGTGCTCTAAAATCAGCGACAAAGTCTGCAATCGTCGTATCGGTTTCATGTCCTACAGCACTAATAATTGGAATACGACTTTCAAAAATAGCTCTCGCAACGCTTTCTTCATTAAAAGCCCACAAATCTTCAATCGAACCGCCACCACGCCCAACAATTAATGTATCAATTTGTCCGAGTGCATTCGCTTGTCGAATCGATTGTACAATGCTCGGTGCAGCATTAGCTCCTTGCACGAGTGTTGGGAATATTTTAATGTTCGCAATCGGATAATGTCGCTTAATCGTCGTACAAATATCTCGGACTGCTGCACCAGTTGTCGCTGTAATAACACCAATCATTTGAGGGAAAGGGACGAGAGGTTGTTTAAAACGCGCATCAAACAATCCTTCTTTTTGTAACGTTTCTTTCAATTGTTCATACGCAAGAAAAAGACTTCCTAATCCGTCCGGTTCAATTTTTGATGCATATAGTTGATAACTGCCACTTTTTTCAAACACGTTCACATCACACTCAATCAAAACGTTCATGCCATTTTCAGCTGAAAATTTTAATTTTGCTGCTTGTCGTGCATACATAATGCCTTTTATTTGTGCTTTATCATCTTTTAATGTGAAGTAAATATGTCCTGAACTATGATGCTTTACATTCGATAGTTCCCCTTTAACATACACTTTTTTCAAATACGGATCGGCATCAAACTTTCGTTTAATATATTTTGTGAGTGCCTCGACCGTTAAATAATTATCATCCATCGATTTACACCCTCCTCATTAAAAAAAGAGGTGTCCACAAGTTTATTCGCATAAACTATAGGGACAGCCCCTTTTGTGTTTGTATTTATTTTATCGTAAAGAGAACACTTTGTCTTATGAAAGCTTTCGTTTTGCAGATTGTACTGTATTCACTAAAAGCATCGTAATCGTCATCGGACCAACGCCCCCTGGCACTGGTGTAATTGCTGATACTTTGTCTAATACATCTTCAAAATCGACATCTCCGCAAAGTTTACCATTTTCATCTAAATCCATTCCGACATCGATGACAACGGCTCCCTCTTTTACATGTTCTTTTTTAATCATTTTCGCGCGACCAGTTGCCACGACTAAAATGTCTGCTTGTTTCGTAATCGCTGCTAAATCTTTTGTTTTGGAATGACAATATGTAACTGTTGCATCACTTTGCAAAAGTAATTGTCCCATTGGAACACCAACGATATGACTGCGCCCTACAACAACTGCATGTTTCCCACTCGTTTCAACACCACTGTGTTGTAAAAGTTTCATCACGCCATGTGGCGTACATGGTAAAAATGTTTCTTGACCAAGCAACATTTTACCTACGCTAATCGGATGGAAGCCATCGACATCTTTCAATGGTGAGATCTTCGCAATGACTGCGTCTTCTTGAATATGTTTTGGAAGTGGTAATTGAACTAGAATGCCATCAATCGCATCATTTTTGTTCAACGCTTCAATATGATTTAATAATACGTCTTCCGTCGTATCAGAAGGTAATTTAATCAATTCTGAGTAAATGCCTAATTGAGCACATGATTTTTGCTTATTAGATACATATTTTTGTGAAGCTGGATCATCGCCTACTAAAATAACTGCTAAACCGGGTGTAATACCTTTTTCTTTTAATGCATTCACTTCTAGCTGAATTGATTGACGAATCGTCTGACCAATTTCTTTACCGTTAATTAGTTTACCTGACATGTGAAAAACACTCCCAAATTCAATTTATATATAGAAACGCAAAAAATGCGATACTATCATGATGATAAATTAGGCTGTATATTTAGAAAGAACACCGTTAACGAATTTACTTGATTGATCGTCACCGAATGTTTTTGATAATTCGATTGCTTCATTGATCACGACATTTTGAGGTGTCTCAGGCATGAATTGCAATTCGAATACTGCTAAACGTAAAATCGTACGGTCTACTTTAGCTAAGCGGCCTAAAGACCAGTTTTCTAAGTTTGTAGCAATCGAAGCGTCGATCGCTTCTTGATTTTCAATCGTACCACGTACTAGTTTTTCGAAAAAGGCATTTGAATCCCCTTCGTCCAGTGTGTAGTCCATTGCTTCTTCAATTGATAATTCAGTACCTTCTAATTGGAATAAAGTTTGTACTGCTTTTTCACGCGCTTCACGTCGCTTCATTTTATTCGTTCTCCTTTATACTACTACAATTTGTTTTCATTTTTAGCAATTCGCTAAAATGAAGCATTCTACTGCAAAATCAACAAAATTGTACAGTGTTTCATTAGTTTACATATAGCAATATATTATCACAAATAAAGCTGTATGTGCAGTGTAGAACAGAAGTTTTGCAAATTTACGTCCTACACAATATAAAAAGGGTGAATGTGACAAGTCACATTCACCCTTTTACTGGGCATAAGTTATTCAGCTTTTTGTTGCTCTTGCTCGAATTGAATACCAGTAATATGCACGTTAACTTCTTTCGTCGTTAACGCTGTCATGTTGCTAATTGCTTCGCGGATTTGGCGTTGTACTTTTGCTGCAACTTTTGCTACTTGAGCACCATATTGAATGACACAATAAACATCGACGACTAAACCTTCTGGTGTCCACTCCGTCTTAATCCCTTTACCGTGTACCTTCTTACCAAATTTTTCTGCGACACCTGAAGCAAAACTTCCGCGTGTACCGAAAATTCCTTCTACTTCAGTTGTTGCGATTCCTGCAATGACTTCAATCACTTCTGGTGCAACTTCAATACTGCCTAGTTCTTCTTTACCTTCTGGTGTATTTTGAGGTAATGATTTCACAACTTGTTCAGCCATATTAATGCCCCTTCCTTCTTCTATGAGTTCAGAACGTCATTTTCTTCTAAGAACTTCGTGTTGAATTTCCCAGATTTGAATACTTCGTTCTCCATTAATTTTTCATGGAAAGGAATTGTTGTTTGAATACCAGGACCCTCTACAGCAAATTCACCTAGCGCACGATGCATTTTTGCAATCGCTTTTTCACGCGTATCTGCATGGACGATTAGTTTTGCAACCATCGAATCGTAATAAGGTGGAATTGTATAGCCAGCATACATCGCTGAATCAATACGAACTCCATTACCACCTGGCGTTAAATACGTGTCTACTTTCCCCGCAGAAGGCATAAAGTTTTTGTATGGGTTTTCTGCGTTAATACGGCATTCAATCGCCCAACCATTCACTTTCACATCTTCTTGTTTATACACTAATTTTTCGCCAGATGCAATTCTTAGTTGCCATTCAACTAAATCAATTCCTGTAATTGCTTCTGTCACTGGGTGCTCAACTTGAATACGTGTATTCATTTCCATGAAGTAGAAACGATCTTCTTGGTAATCATAAATGAATTCACAAGTACCAGCTCCACGATAGTCACAAGCTAAAGCTGCTTTAACAGCCGCCTCACCCATTTCTTTACGACGTTCTTCAGACAATGCTGGAGAAGGCGCTTCTTCTACTAATTTTTGCATACGGCGTTGTACGGTACAATCACGTTCACCTAAATGAATCGTGTTGCCATAGTTGTCGGCTAGTACTTGAATTTCACAGTGGCGGAAATATTCAATGAATTTCTCAAGGTACACCCCTGGATTACCGAAAGCTGCTGCTGCTTCTTTTTGTGTAATCTCAATACCTTTCACTAGATCTTCTTCTGTACGTGCGACGCGGATTCCTTTACCACCACCGCCTGCTGTTGCTTTTATAATAACTGGGTATCCAATTTTTGCTGCCCATTCTTTCCCTGTTTCAATATCCGGAACGATACCAGTACCAGGAACGAGTGGAACGTTAGCTTTCGCCATCGTATCACGAGCAACATCTTTGATACCCATTACTTTGATTGAGTCAGATTTTGGACCGATGAATGTAATTCCTGCTTCTTCACAAGCGATTGCAAAATCAACGTTTTCTGCTAAGAAACCGTATCCTGGGTGAATCCCATCTGCACCAACTTTTTGCGCCACAGTAATTAATCGATCAATTCGTAAATAACTATCTTTTGATAATTTTGAACCGATGCAATACGCTTCATCAGCTAATTGTACGTGTAATGCTTCTTTATCTGCTTCTGAATAAACAGCGACAGATTCAAGACCTAATTCTTTACAAGCACGGATAATACGTACTGCAATTTCACCACGATTGGCAATTAATACTTTTTTCATCGTCGTAATCCCCCTTACGCTTCTTTAACTAGGAATAGAGGTTGACCGTATTCAACTAACTCGCCATCTTTGACAAGGATTTCTACGATTTCACCTGTTACTTCAGCTTCGATTTCGTTGAATAATTTCATCGCTTCAACGATACATACTACTGATTCTTCGCTAACTTTATCGCCAACTTTTACAAAAGCTGGTGATTCAGGGTCTGGAGATTGATAAAAAGTACCAACCATTGGAGATACGATTTTATGTAAATTCGCATCTTGTGTAGCAGCTGCTTTCGGTGCTGGTGCTGGTGCCGCTTCCACTTTTGGAGCTGGCGCTGCTTTTGGAACTTCGGCAACTTCCGCTTTCGGTGCTACTGTTGGTGCGATTGCTTGAGTGATTGCTTTTGGAGCATCAGTCACTACAACTTGACCTGCATTTTTTTAAGTTTTAATTTTGTACCATCTTCATTGAACGTGAACTCATCAATTGATGATGAATCGATTAATTTGATAATCTCGCGAATTTCTTGAATTTTTAACATAACATTACTCCCCTAACGTCTGTGTATTATAATACAAAACCTATTTTACCTTCTTTTTCGGAAAATTGTAACATTTTCACGCAATTTAGATAAAACAGTATATTACCGACAATTTTTATGTCGAAACTAACAATTTTTATTAGTAGAATTTTTTAATTTTTCATTTATCTTTATTTAAATATAAATGAAATCGTTATCATTCATACAACAACTTTATAGTTATCTAACTGTACTACCACAGTTTTTAGTACCCAATTAATATAATCAGAGTTTATAATCTGGTACTAATTTTTCTTTAAAAAATAACCTCTCCCGAAGAGAGGTTATAGAAATTAAGCACGTGAAACGTATGAACCATCCGCTGTATTAATAATTAATTTGTCGCCTTCATTTACGAAGAATGGTACGTTTACAATTAAACCTGTTTCAAGTGTAGCTGGTTTAGAACCTCCTGTAGCTGTATCACCTTTAATACCTGGTTCTGTTGCAGTAACTACTAGTTCAACTGTATTTGGTAAATCAATACCAAGAATTTCACCTTCAAAACTCATAATATAAACTTCCATGTTTTCAAGAAGATATTTCAATTCTTTTTCTAATTGATCTTCTGTAAGTTCAATTTGTTCATAAGATTCCATATCCATGAATGCGTGAACATCACCAGAAGCATATAAATATTGCATTTTACGGTTGTCGATTTGTGCTTTTTCAACTTTTTCACCAGCACGGAATGTTTTTTCTGCAACGTTGCCGTTACGTAAGTTACGTAATTTAGAACGTACGAATGCAGCACCTTTACCGGGTTTTACGTGTTGGAATTCGATAACGCGGTATAAATCGCCATCTACTAAAATTGTTAAGCCTGTTTTAAAATCGTTTACTGAAATCATTACTAAGTTTCCTCCAATTTATCTTTTTATAAGATAATTAAGTCTTTTTTGGAACGAGTAAGTACTTCGTGACCTGTTTCGGTAATTAAAACGTCGTCTTCAATACGAACGCCACCTACTCCTGGAATATAAATACCTGGTTCGCAAGTCACACACATCCCTGGTTGTAACACCGTCGAAGAACGATGAGATAACCCTGGAGCTTCATGTACTTCACGACCAATCCCGTGACCAGTTGAATGACCAAAAGCCTCTCCATAACCGTGTTTCGTAATATAATCGCGTGTTACTGCATCTGCCTCTTTCCCAGTCATACCTGGTTTAAGAGCATCAACGCCGAGGATTTGCGCATTTAAAACAATGTCGTAAATTTCCTTCAGCTGATCTGAAGGCTCCCCGACAGCAATTGTACGTGTTGTATCAGAAATATAGCCGTTATAAAGGGCCCCAAAGTCTAAAGTGACAATGTCACCTTTTTCTATTATTTTATCAGTTGCTGTGCCATGTGGCAATGCTGAACGCCAACCTGATGCGACAATCGTATCAAAAGAAGAACTTTTCGCACCTAATTTGCGCATATAGTGTTCCATTTCATTCGAAACTTGAAGTTCTGTCATACCTGGTTTAATGAACGAAAGAATGTAGTCAAAAGTTTGGTCCACAATACCACAAGCGACCTTTATTATCTTAATCTCTTCTGGAGTCTTAATCAAGCGTAATTTTTCAATCATCCCAGCAGTACCAATCATTTTTGCATCAATATATTTTTCAAATAGCTGATATGTTGCAAAAGTAACGTATTCTTTTTCAAATCCAACCGATTGAACATTCGTTTCTTTCACTTCTCGAACGACTTCTTCTAACAGCGTTGATTTACGTTCTACGAGACGAAAACCTTCCGTTTCATGTTTGACTTGTTCTGTATAGCGCGCATCTGTCAAAAAGATTGCTTCATCTTTCGTCACTAAAATGTAACTATCATCCCCTGTAAAACCGCTTAAATAAGATACGTTAATCGGATTCGTTACTAACATCGCATCGATTTGATGTTCACTAAATTGTGCACGTAATTGTTGTAATTTCATTTAATAAAAGCCCCTTTTAGTTTGATTGTAAAAACATTCTTAGCGCTGCTTCATAGCCAAATGTTCCTAACCCGGTTATTTGCCCTACACAAACAGGTGCTAAATACGAATGATGGCGAAATGCTTCGCGCTTATGAACATTCGAAATATGTACTTCCACGACAGGCGTTTCAATTCCTGCTATGCAATCTCTTAACGCAATACTCGTATGTGTATAAGCTCCTGGATTAAAAATGATTGCATCAATACCTTGATCCTCTGCCTCGTAGATCCAATCGATTAATTGCCCTTCTGTATTCGATTGTTTCATACTAACAGTCGAATCAAATTGTTTTGCTACGTGTTGTAATTGTGCTTCGATATGTTCCAATGTCTCATAACCGTAAATTTCTGGTTCTCTTTTACCGAGTCGGTTCAAATTCGGTCCATTTAAACAGAGAATTTTCATTGTGAACACCCCTTTTTCAGTTTATTCTTACATTTTAGCATATTATTTCGGAACTTGAAGCATTTCAGACGTCTTTTTGTAGTGAAAAAACCTTTTTTTTAGTACAATGAATTTGTTGAACTTACATAGATGAGAGTGGTGTAAAAATGAGTCAATCAAAAACGCCAATTTATGGCGGACAAGCGCTCGTTGAAGGCGTCATGATGGGCGGCGGCAAACATACGGTCTCGGCTATTCGTCGCAACGACGGAACCGTAGATTACTATTATGCTGAACGTAAACAAATGAAAAGCCTGCAGCGTCTGAAAAAAATTCCATTCATTAGAGGGATTGTAGCAATCATTGAATCTTCTGCGAACGGTTCTAAACATTTGCAGTTTTCAAGCGATCGATACGACGTAACACCCGGTGAAGAAGTAGTCGAACAAGAACAAGAAAAAAGTAGTAAATTGCAAATGTGGCTTGGTGTCGCAGCAATTGGCGTACTTTCATTCTTATTCGCCAAATTTGTTTTCACCTTAATTCCTGTATTTATTGCGCAAGCATTCCATTCTGTTTTTCCAGGTCATGTTGCTCAAGTGTTACTTGAGAGTGGCATCAAACTTATATTATTACTCGGCTATATTTATTTCGTGTCATTAACACCGCTTATTAAGCGAACGTTCCAATATCACGGTTCGGAGCATAAAGTCATCAATTGCTTTGAAAATAATTTACCGCTAACGGTTGAAAATGTTCAAAAGCAGTCTCGCTTGCACTATCGTTGCGGTTCAAGTTTTATTTTATTTACTGTATTTGTCGGCATGATTATTTACTTTTTCGTTCCTACAGATCCTTTTTGGTTGCGAATCGTTGACCGGATTTTATTAATTCCTGTCGTATTAGGCGTCTCTTTTGAAGTGTTACAAGCAACAAACGCTTGTCGCCATATTCCATTCCTTCGTTTTTTAGGTTATCCCGGATTATGGTTACAACTTTTAACGACGAAAGAACCTTCAGACGACCAAGTCGAAATTGCGATTGCGTCTTTCAATAAGCTACGCGAAGTCGAAGAAAACCCACAATTAATCGAAACACTTCATACAGATCAAGGATAAAAAAATAAAAAACTCGAAATCCT
>NZ_HE611065.1:71999-85929 GCF_000285595.1 Kurthia senegalensis
TTTATTTTGTTCTTGCTTTGCGTATAACAGCTGTCAGTACGTATCCAATAATAAATGCTACTAAATAATACAAGATATACGTATAAACGAAAGATTCTAACTTCAATAGCAAGACCATCGCAACGAATGCTAACACAGAAATAATGACCGCATGAATCCATGGATATCGTTTCAGTGAACAAGCAAATCCTTGGTATAAGAAAAGAATAGGAAACAATAAGTACAAGCCGAATATGACATATTCAGCATTTGCCTCTGTCGTATCTCCAAGTAACCCTTCTTTTGCTAAAATAGCAATCGCTAGCATCGCAAATGCTGGTAAAAAATAACACGCTAATTTATTTATATTCATCGTAAACAATCCTCCGTAAAAAGCATAACAAAAATCACTGAATATTAAAATGGTTTAACGTGCGTTTCAAATTCCTCGTACGTACGTAACGAATAATCTGCCGACGCACAGTCTCCTTGAAACATCACCGTTTTCAAGCCAATTGCTTTCGCCGGAACCAAATCTAATTCACGGTCCCCAATCGCTAAATCAAGCGCATAACGGTCGTTTAAATACGCATAAGAGGCCGCATCCGGTTTTCGTGGAAATCCCATTTCAGGCGTCACAATTTCTTTAAAATAGTGCTGGAAGCCGTATTGTTGTAAGACCGCTTCAATCACTACTCGTTCTTTATGCGACATAATGACATTCAACTCTGCACGCTTCAACACTTCTTCTACACCAGCAAAAGGAAGAAAGTGCTCTGGCGGTAAGTGGATGATTTTCTCTCGATAAGCGCGTTCTTCAGTAGGTGATATACCGAGTGCTTGAAAGCCATGTGAAAAAGAAACTTTCATCGCTCGCATCGCCTGTTCTTTAGAAAACAACGTACTCAAACGCGGGACGACATCGAATAACGTCTTAACGTATACCGGATACGTATCAAAAAGAGTTCCATCAAAATCCCATAGTATTTTCACGTTGTCACCCCTTTTTATTTTTTAAAATTCCATTCGTCTGATTCATATTTTGTTTGTGCTAGCTGTTCAACGAATTGTCGTTGTTCATCTGTCAGCGTATACGGTTGTAAATTAATTTCAAGTGCTTCTTCAAATCCCCGTTTAAATGCCTTCACACAATCTGTTGTCGTAAATGTCCCTTTTCCTAAATCATTCATTGCGACCGTTTTCAACGGTAAATTTTGACGCATTTTTTCACGCGCTGCTTCATCTTTAAATTTAAAAATCGATAATAATTTTTCTTGATCTAAATCAATTAATAAAGAACCATGTTGTAAAATAACACCTTCTTGTCTCGTTTGCGCACTACCTGCTATTTTTCTACCTTCTACTACGAGTTCATACCAAGAAGGTGCGTCAAAACAAACAGCCGATTTCGGTTTTTGCAACGCTAATTTTTCCGCTTCGGTTTGTGGTACAGAGAAATAAGCATCTAACCCTAAATTAATAAAGCCATTTAATAAGCCTTCACTTAGTACACGATACGCTTCCGTTACCGTCTTTGGCATATTAGGATAGCTCTCACTTACGACGATGCTATACGTTAATTCATGCTCATGTAAAACAGCACGTCCCCCTGTCGGTCTTCGAACAAACCCTACGTTATGCTTATGTAATTGATCAAAATCGACGTCGCGATGCGCTTTTTGAAAATAACCGATAGATAATGTTGCTGGGTTCCATTCGTAAAAACGAATGACAGGAGGCATCTCCCCATTACTATGCCAGTGAAGCAATGCCTCGTCTAATGCCATATTGTAGCTCGGACTACACGCTCCTGAATTGATGAAATACCAAGTTATCGCCATTTCTCTTCCTCCTTTTTTTACGTTACCGCGTTCATTTTATCAAACTCTGTGGACGAACTCCAACCATTCTTTTATAATATAAGAGAATATAGAAAGGGGTCATCACATTGGCTTGGTATTGGATAGTTTTAATTATCGTTGTAATCGTTGTCGCAATGGCACTTATTACAGCAAGACGCTCGAAAAAAGCAGTAACAATGCTTTCTGAAGAAGATTTCAAAGCAGGTTACCGTAAAGCTCAACTTATTGACGTTCGCGAAAAAAGCGAATTCGATTCTTTACACATTTTAGGTGCACGTAACCTTCCTACAACGTTACTTCGTAGTCGTTATAAAGAATTACGTCAAGACATTCCTGTCTACTTATACTGTGAAAATGGTGGGCGTAGTTCACGTGCAGCCCTTTTCTTGAAAAAGAAAGGTTACACAAAGCTATACGCACTAGATGGCGGTTTTAAAAACTGGTCTGGTCATACAAAAACATCTAAATAACAAAAAGACTTGTCTCCGGACAAGTCTTTTTTATTTGTACGCTTGAATAATACGTTCTGCAACAATTTCTCCATTTCGCAAAGAAGAGGCAATACTTGAAGCGGGGTAAGGTTGCATGCCCGTAAAATACAAGCCATCAAATGGATATTCTTTTAGTAGTGGATTTAAAATAAGTTGCGTCATCTTTCTCATCGCACCGCCTTGTCGGTATAAATCAAAGCGATGTGTTAAATTTTCTGGTGTCCAACGCTGTTCTACGACTACGTCTTTTTCGATTGATAAACCTGCTTTCTCAAGCTTATCGTATATAGCACGTTTCATTTTACTTAACTTTTTTTCATTTGTCGTATACGGCATATTCGTAAATAAGAGGAGTGCATCCCCTTTAGAAAAGCGTTGTTGTTCACTGTAAGAAGGATTGTAAATGTACACGGTCGGATCGATTGGGACTTTCCCTTGTTGAATCATTTCAAATTCTTGTTTAATGTTTTGTGAATACAAAATTTGATGATGATAGATTTCTGTATGTGATTTCAATCCGACGAACAGCACATACGCTGCCGCCGTCCCTGTATTAACTAAAGATTCAGGTGCTTCTGACTGTACTTCTCGTATTAAATTTTTCTGTTGTTTAAAATCTGCAATATTCATTACAACGACGTCCGCCTCTAAGCTAATATCATCATTTAAACAAACACCATGTACATGATTTTCTTTAATATGAATTTTTGTCACTTCTTTTTCAGTATAATACCTAACACCTTCTTCTAATGCTATTTGATGCAAGGCGTGACGAATTTTCACATTACCACCTTTTGCGTAATACACACCGTCCACAAGTTCATCATATGCTTGTGTAATAAGAAAGGCAGGACATTGATCGGGTGAAATGCCGTTATATGTCGCATAGCGAGAAAAAGAAGCAATGACAAACTCGTTCGTAAAATATTTTCGAACGAACTTATCTAACGTTTCAAATGGTTTTAAAGCTAAGTAAGCACTTCTTGCAGGAGGTGACAGTAATTGTCGCCACGTTGAAAGAGGCGGAATCTTAAGTAAATCATTCATGGCATACTTCATCTTTTTAATTTCAGCTAAAAAGTCATCGTAGTTTTTTGCTCCAATCGGGTCAATTCGCTCCAATTGTTTGTGCATAAATTGATAATCGCTCGACAAATAAAATGCTTCTTCTTTTTGGGAAATATTTTTCGTATGATGACGAATTTGAAAAAGTTCAAAATACGTATCCATTTCTCTTTCAATCGCATAAAAAAACTGTTGAATTATTTTAGGAGAGGTAACCATAACGGGACCAAATTCAAAATTATATCCGTTTACTTGAAACGTTTCTAACTTACCAGTACTTGCCTTTTTCTTTTCGTAAATAGATACTTCAAATCCTTGTCGAATAAGTAAAATGGCCGCAACAAAATTTTCTGTGCTACTACCAATTATCGCTACTTTCACTAGATCCTCTCCTTTCTCCATCTTTTGCACGATGCATCCCTGTATTATTACTAATACCCACTTTTCACCTAAATTGTTTCAGAAATCGTTATTTTCTGTCATTCTTTCGATAATACGTACTGATTCCTACGAAATACGATCAAAAACATATAAAAACCCTTAAAACTTTAAAGTTTTAAGGGTTTCATCTTATTATGCTTTTTCGTATTTTAATACGGGTTTACGAGCAGCTAACGTTTCATCTAGACGTTTAATAACTGTCGTATGCGGTGCTTCTTGTACGATTTCAGGATTTTCTTCCGCTTCTTTCGCAATTTGAATCATCGCATCACAGAAAGCATCAAGTGTTTCTTTCGCTTCCGTTTCTGTTGGTTCAATCATTAAACCTTCTTCAACATTTAATGGGAAGTACGTAGTTGGTGGATGGTAGCCAAAGTCTAACAGACGTTTCGCAATATCCAACGTACGGACACCTAATTTTTTCTGGCGACTACCAGATAATACGAATTCATGCTTACAGTGACGATCGTACGGCAACTCATAAAATGGTTGTAGACGACGCATCATATAGTTCGCATTAATAACAGCATTTTCTGTTACAGCTTTTAGACCATCTGGCCCCATTGTGCGAATGTACGTGTAGGCACGTACGTTAATACCGAAGTTTCCGTAGTAAGGTTTAACGCGACCAATCGTTTTTGGACGGTCATAATCGAAGTGGAATGTACCTTCTTCTGTTTTCACTAATACAGGTTTCGGTAAGAATGGAATTAAGTCTGCTTTTACACCGACAGGACCTGAACCAGGACCACCGCCACCGTGAGGACCTGTAAATGTTTTGTGTAAGTTTAAGTGTACACAGTCAAAGCCCATATCACCAGGGCGCGCTTTTGACATAACCGCATTTAAGTTTGCACCATCATAATACACTTTACCACCGACACTATGCACGATGTCCGCGATTTCTAAAATATCTTCTTCAAATAAACCGAGTGTATTCGGATTCGTTAACATCAATGCCGCTGTATCTTCGCCTACTTTCGTGCGAAGATCTTCTAAGTCAACAAGACCATTTTCAGCTGTCGCAATCGTTACCGTATCAAACCCTGCTACGGCTGCAGAAGCTGGGTTCGTACCGTGCGCAGAATCTGGAACTAATACTTTCGTACGTTGCGTGTCGCCATTCGCTTCATGGAAGGCGCGAATCATCATAAGCGCTGTCCATTCACCGTGAGCTCCTGCTGCTGGTTGTAACGTTACTTCGTCCATCCCTGTAATTTCAATTAAATGCTCTTGTAAGTCATACATTAATTCTAATGCACCTTGAACAGTATCTTCATCTTGTAATGGGTGGATATTTGCAAAACCTGGCATACGTGCCGCTGTTTCATTCATTTTCGGATTGTATTTCATTGTACAAGAACCTAACGGATAGAAACCTGAATCCACGCCGTGATTACGACGAGATAGCGCTGTATAGTGGCGCATAATATCAAGCTCTGCTAGTTCTGGTAATTCCGCCGCTTCTTCACGAATAAATTGTGCCGGTAAAATATTTGCTAAGTCTACTTCTGGAACGTCTAAAACCGGTACGCTATGACCTACACGGCCTTCACGAGATAATTCAAATACGAGTGGTTGATTGTCTTTATGCATGGTGGGCCTCCATCTCTGCTACTTGAGCAGCTGTCGCTTGTACAAACGCATCAATTTCTTCTTTTGTACGTTGTTCTGTCACACAAACTAACGTATGATTTTGAAGTTTGTCTTCTACGCGACCTAAATCAAAACCACCGATAAAGCCTTGCGCTACTAATTGCTTATTCAATGCTGTTACATTTACTTTCACATCTACAACGATTTCATTGAAATGTGCCCCATCGAATACGACTGTAAAACCAGCCGCTTCAAATTGTTGTTTTGCATAATGCGTTTTCACAATGTTTTGTGTCGCCATTTCACGAATCCCTTGCTTGCCAAGTGCCGTCATCGCAACAGAAGCTGCTAAGGCATTTAGTGCCTGGTTCGAACAAATATTAGACGTCGCTTTTTCACGACGAATATGTTGTTCACGCGCTTGTAACGTTAATACGTATCCTCGACGACCTTCTTCGTCCACTGTTTCACCAACGAGACGACCCGGTACTTTACGCATTAATTTTTTCGTTGTAGCAAAGTAACCACAATGTGGTCCGCCGAAACTTTCTGGAATACCGAATGGTTGCGCATCTCCAACCGTAATATCTGCACCCATTTTGCCTGGAGGGGTAATAGAAGCAAGCGCTAATGGATTTGATGATACGATGGATAATCCTTTCACCGCATGGATAAGCTCAGATACTTTTGCGACGTTTTCTAGTTGACCGTAGAAGTTCGGATATTGCACCATAACCGCAGCTGTATTGTCATCAATTAGCGCTTCTAATTCCACCAAATCCGTAACACCATTTGTCGCCTTCACTTCTACCACTTCAATTGATTGACCATATGCATATGTTTTCACAACATCTTTTGCAATCGGATGAACTGCTTCAGATACTAAAATCTTCGTTTTACGCGTAGCCCCAGCAGCTAACATACCCGCTTCTGCTAAAGCTGTGCCACCGTCGTACATTGATGAATTAGCTAAATCCATACCTGTCAGTTCAGCAATCATCGTTTGGAACTCAAAAATTGCTTGTAATTCCCCTTGAGAGATTTCCGGTTGGTACGGTGTGTATGCTGTATAAAATTCTGAACGTGAAATGACGTGATCGACGACAACTGGTTTGTAGTGATCATAAACGCCTGCTCCTAAAAATGATGCATATTCGTCCGTGTTAGCATTTTTCTTCGCTAAGCCCGAAAGTTCTTTAAGCAATGCTGATTCTGTTTTTGCTGGTTTAATATTGTACTCCCCTTGGAAACGTACACGTTCAGGGATGTCTGCAAATAATTCATCAACGGAAGAAACGCCAATCGTCTCTAACATTTCTTTTTGGTCTTGCTCAGTCATTGGTAAGTACCGATGCTTCATAGGAAAAAACCTCTCTCTTAGTAAGTTTATTTTTGACGTTTATAAAAAGGTGTCGCCACTGTTTTCACTTGCAAGCGGCGGTTACGAATTTCAATTTCAAGTATTTCATCTAATTGTGCATATTCCGTTTTGATAAGTGCTAAACCAACATTTCTTTTCGAACTTGGTAATTGTGTTCCTGTTGTCACTTCACCAATTTCTTCATCACCTTTAAACACTTTGTAACCATGGCGTGGTACACCTTTGTCAATCATTTCAATCCCAATCAACTTACGTGGCACACCATTTTCTTTTTGTGCTGCAAGTGTCGCTTTACCGTTAAAGTCCATTTCTTTCCCTAGTTTTACGACGAAGTTAATCCCTGCTTCTAAAGGCGAAATATCCTTTGATAATTCTTGACCGTATAAAGGTAAGCAAGCTTCAAAACGAAGCGTATCTCGTGAACCTAGACCACAAGGAACTACTTCTCCAGAAGTTAAAATAGCATCCCAAAGCGATACGATTGTTTCCGGTGAACCGTAAATTTCAAAGCCATCTTCACCTGTATAACCTGTACGAGAAATAAGCGTGCTATAGCCTGCAATCGTCACATTTTGAGCTAAGTGGAATGGCTTCACATCTAATAGCTGATAGTCCGTTAATTGTTGAAGCGCCTCAATCGCTTTCGGTCCTTGGATCGCTAATTGTCCAAATTGATCCGAAACATTTGTCACGACAACGTCAGAAAATGCTTTTGCTTGCTCTTCCATCCACGCGACATCTTTTTCAATATTCGCCGCATTAATTACGAGTAAATATTTTTGCTCATCTAAGCGATACGTTAATAAATCGTCTACAACACCTGCATTTTCATAACACATTGTCGTATATTGTGTTTGATTGATTGCTACTTTCGATACATCATTCGTCAAAAGTTTTTGTAAAAAATCCAAACTTTCTGAACCTTCAATATATACTTCACCCATATGTGAAACATCGAATAAACCTGCTGCCTCACGAACTGCCGCATGTTCTTCCTTAATCGAGCTAAACTGAACTGGTAATTCCCATCCACCGAAATCAATTGTTTTACCGCCAAATTTCGCATACGATTCAAATAACGGCGTACGTTTTAATTCTGACACATAAACCCCTCCTTGTTTTCAATAAAAAACAGAGAAACCCCTTTGTTAAAAAGGATTTCTCTGTCCATGCACCTGAAAGTTTGACCAGAAACTGGCTGTCATCTTGGGTGGCTACCCGCAGTAGCTCTCTCCAGAGTTGCGTCCGGTATGAGTCTTTTTGCCTGAGAGATTCATAGTTTCCTACTTGCTCCTTCGGCGACACGATTTCGTGTTCTCTCCCCATACTTTCATCCGCTACCAATATAAATAATGTACTATAACAGGATTTCTGTCTATATCCTAACATTACTCAAACGTTCTTGCAATATAATTCGTATTAATATTTTAAATACGAATATTTAAAACTTAAAAACAAAAAATCATTCGCCTTTTAGACGATTCACTTGAAAACCACAATATTCGACAATTTGACGTAACGTACGGTCTTCCGTTCGTACAGAAATATGCGAACATTGTTTGTAATACTTTCTTCTTTCATGATATAACGCTTCTAATTGTTCTTTTGTTGATTGTTGAACAATCGGTCTATTTTTATCTTTATGAATTCTTTTCCAAATATCTGGAAAAGTAGCATCTAAAAATAATACGAGTCCCGACTCTCTCATAATAGCCCTATTATGTGGATTCATCGCTGCGCCACCACCCGTAGCAATAATGCAAAACTCATCTCGAAATTCATTTAAAAATGCTGTTTCAATTTCTCGAAAAGCCGCTTCTCCATCTTGTTCGAAAATTTCTGGAATCGTTTTCTTTTGTCTGCGAACAATTTCCGTATCCATATCATAATAAGGTAACTTCAAATAAAAACTCAATCTTCTACCAATGGCACTTTTTCCAGACCCCATAAAACCGACTAAATAAATTTTACGCACATTTTCACCTTCTTAAGACGACAAACAACAAAAATGCTACTTAACGTTTTTTTATTAATAGTAGCATGAAAAAATAGGGATTCCAACGATATTCTTCGGAATCTATCGATTTCATTGTTTTACTACTTTCGATTCGGAAGCTTGTTGCTCCTGTTGTTCATTGTATTCACGCATTTTCTCCTTAATCCGTTGTTCTTCCCTCTGTTCTACATAAAGCAGAGACTTTGAATAAGAAACCCACGTAAGCGTCCAAATCGTAAAAAAATTAAATGCCATTACCCACAATATAATCGAGGTAATAAAAAGCGAACCACGTTCATTCTTCTTCACGCTCCTCCAAATCCCCCAAGTCTTCTTCGCTCGAATTAGTTTCATCTACTTCCTCCTTCGGTCGTATTCGTGTATCTCGTACAATACGTGTTTCATATTGCTTCGTCCCTTTTTGAAATTCACAATCAATCACAACTTCTTCTCCTTCTTTTTCAAAAGTCATAAGCTTCGTGCGATCTAGTAACAAAACGTATCCACCGACTCCTGGAACAGTTCTAAATACTTCCGTGAAATTCATACTATTTCGAACTGTATACGTTCTATAACTGCCTCTCTTTTCATGTAAATCGTACACTAATCGATTTTCTCTCGTAATAGACATATTCTCGACATTTTCAAATTCATTCGTTAAATCTGTAATAAAAAATTCCCAACGTAAATGTTCTGCTCGAAAATACGTCGTAAACTGATGGGCAAGTGGCATAAATAAATTAAAAAAATAATCAATAGCATAAAAACGACAAGTTGCAATAGTGACTCCAAAAAGGTAAAACCTCTTTGACATTTACAACGTAATACAAATTTCCTCCTCTTGTTCATTACGATTTTGATAATATATGCACGTCCTTTCTTCTGTACTTTCCCAGTCAAATAACGTGTGATTATAATGCATTTGACCCCGGCTTATATTTTCTCCATTCAATTTTCTAGTGAGAATGATATTCGCTACTCGATACGCTTCAATTCGTTCATGATGATCTTTCAAATTAATAATGGAGTAAACTGCTGTCGGAAAAAATTGTCCAAATACGAGCAAAATAACAAAGATACTAAAAAACGCCTCTGCTACAGAAGCGCCTTTCTCATTTTTTATGATTTTTTGTAAAATTTAATAACACCTTCCCTGAAAAAATTAGTCATAATGTATTTATCTTTCCCTATATAAAATTCCAATTTTTGTATCCCTTTATTAAATCCTTCATTATTAAAACCGAGATGCATACTACTCGTTCCTTTGCTAAAACGAACATTTTTGGGCATTTCAATCCTTTTAACAGTCGCACGGCGATCGTACACCATTTTCTTTCTGACATCCCAAATGCTGTTTCCTTCATTGTCGATCGTAATAATAATCGTGCAATAAAGCACATCATCTCCTAATGGACTTTCTCTCAAACTTTGGGCTTCCATCGCTTCTACTTTTAACTGTTCTAAATATAAAAGAGCTAAGTGATATTGCCACTTCTCATAAATAGATGACACCATAAAAATAAAAATAATCATCGTCATCATTAATACGAGTAGCATTTCAATAAGTGTGAAGCCTTTTTCTGACTTCATCAAGGATTCAAAACTTCTCCGTCTTGTATTTTAATTACCTTGCCTCCGCAAGCTTTCTCATTTACCCCTTCTTTTAAATAGCCTGCTCTTTTTAAATCATCGAGGTTCGATGGATACGTTCCTAATTCTACTTTGTATGCTTCTACTTGCCCTTGAATCATTTTCACGTAAGCCGTACAACCTTTTTCATCTACCGTACTAAAATGCTTCGTTACGTTCGGTATGATAATAATAATCAAAACCGCAATAATAAATAGCACGATCAACATTTCGACTAATGTAAAACCTTTTTGATTTTTCATCTCATTCCTCCTAAACAAAATCCATCATTTGATACATCGGTAATAAAATCGCCAAATAAGCTCCTAAAATACACACAGCAATAATTAAGAAAAATGCCGGTTGGACAATTCGCATACATTTTTGAATCAGCGTTTGTTGTTTTTCGGCTAAAAATTCACCGTAAATTAATAATTCTCGACCTAAATTCCCTCCCTTTTCTCCATGAAATACGTAACTATGAAATTCTTTTTGTAAAAATACTTCTGTTTTCACTGCTTGCGATAATAGCTCTCCTTGTACAATTTTTTTAAGCAGTCTCGACACGATAAAACTAACGTACGGTTGATACGTTTGTTTCTCTAACATTTTTAAACATTCTTGAATTGATAACCCACTCACTAATAAGGTGCCTAATTCATCTGCCAATTGTTTCGTTAATGTAATTTTAAAAAAGTGGTTCAAAACGGGGATTCGTTGCATAATTTGAAGTTGTTTTCCTACTTCTTTTTTCAATACGATAGAAAGTAATAAAATGACACCAATTAGAAGAAGGATACAAATGGCGAGGAAAAAATCGGGGATGTGAAGAAAAATTTTAGATAGACTGAGTTCAATCCACGTTTTTTCATTGCTCGTCGTATGAAACATGACAGTCATTTGGGGTAAAAAATATTGACGGAAACCGACGAGAAGAAACGCGAGAAGGAAAAAGAGTGTAACCGGATACGAAAGTAATTTAAACAGTTGCTTTTTATTCGCCGTATGACGTTTTATTTGCGTCGAAACCGATTGTAATGTATGTGCAAATGCCCCTCTTTTCTCTGCAATTTGCAACATAAGTAAATAGTTCGTTGGTACACCAAAATAATCGAATAAAGAAGTCATCGAATTCCCTTCTTTTAATTGGTGTTCTACGTGTGCCAGACTTTCTTGTTCATTTTTCATATGATGTGGGGCAAGCATATGCATGGCATCATAAAAACTATAACCTTCATTTAATAGTACACTGCATTTTTCTAAAAATTGTTCAGGTTGTCGGATGCGCTTTTTCTTTTCTAAGTTCAAAAGAAACGCGTTGTATGTTTGTTGAATCGAGGATAGCACCTGTTTTCACCCCTAATTCATATTGATTTGCTAACGTTGGAAAATCGCTCGATAAATGTTTGGCATCCTCCTCTAAAATCCATTCGATTTGTTCTTGCTGCAAAAAACTCGTATAGCGCACGAACTTCCACTTGCTTCATCCGTTGAACCGGAACGAGCTTTTGTGCCACAATCGACAATAACGTCTGTTGTAAATCCGATTTTTGAATACCTAAATCTAACAATCTGTAAATACAACCAAGCGTATCCTTTGCATGAATCGTACTCAACACGAGATGACCAGTTAACGCAGCTTCCACAGCAATTTCAGCGGTCTTTCGATCTCGAATTTCACCTATCATTAAAACATCTGGAGAATGCCTTAAAATTGCTTTTAAGCCGGTTTCATATGTCACCCCTGCACGTTCATTCACTTGAACTTGTAATAAATTTGACTGTGGGTGTTCCACGGGATCTTCTAACGAGATGACTTGCTTATTCCCCTCTTTTGCACAATGTTGGACGAGTGAATAAAGCGTTGTGGACTTCCCACTTCCCGTGGCACCTGTTAATAAAATAAGCCCTTGTCGATTTTCAATTAACTGCAAAAGTGTTTGAGCGCTTTGTTCAAAAACTGGTAAATCATCAATCTTTTTAGACTCGTGATAATACATCATACGAACAATTAAGCTTTCCTTCGAAAATGCTGAGGGCAATGTTGAAATACGAAATGCTACTTTCTCATCATCTATGACAGAACTAAAAGCGCCACTTTGTGGCTTTCTTTGATCTCCTATATCAAGTGCTGCTTGAAATTTCAAATGAGAAAAAAAGCGATCTGCACGTTCAAAAGATACGTCCTCTACTTCGAATAGACGATGAAACTTTCTGAAATACAGTTGATACTGCTCATGGTTCGGCACGAATAAAATATCGCTCGCATGAAATTGTTTTGCTTTTTTTAATAATGCTTCAACTTGTTGTTCAATCGGTACGGTTTGCTCCATTTAAATTCTCCTTTCTTCATGAAGATTAAAGCAAGTATACAAAGTCTTTTCAAAAAATAAAATGGCTTCCTACATCTTCGTAAGAAGCCTAACTTTGTAACTATATTTTGTACATTCCCACTACTTTCCTTGAATATAATTTACAATTACCAACATTTTTATGTCTATTTACAAATTTTACTGTTTATTATAAACCGTTGTTCTATAATATAAGTACTATTACGGAGGTGCAATTATGATTGATCCATTAAAAATTACGAGCACACTCGCCGACGAAACACGTTATTCGATTTATCAATATATCGTAAAAAATAAACGTTCCTATTCGGTGCAAGAAATTGCAGATGAGTTTCATATTCATCCAAATGTTGCACGTCTACACTTAAAAAAATTAACTGAAATTGGCATTTTAATTGCTGAGTTTGAAAAAACAGGAAAAGGCGGACGCCCAGGTCGCATTTATAAATCAACAGAAGACGGTGTTGTGTTAACTTTCCCTTACCGAGATGATCGTCAACTTATGGACTGGTTATTAGAAATCATGCAAGAATGTGGTGACCAAGCGATTGAAATCGGTAAAAAAGTTTGTCATCGAAAAGGAAGAGAGTCTATTCAACATATGTTAAAAATACGTCAACAAAATGTTTTTGCTATGTCATTAGCATCAAAAATCGACTTAATCACAGAAACAGCAGCACTCGTTGGTTACGTACCGATCGTAAAAGAGACGAGCAAAGGACGTACATTAAAATTCACCGTTTACAACTGTCCTTTCCACAATGGTATCGAAAAAATAGCGATTTTATTTGTATTTTGCACGAAGCTTTTTTAAAAGGTCAATTCGACGTATTATTCGATGTAAAAGATTTCGTACAAGTAGAGAGCATGGTACACGATTGCCAATTTTGTTCATACCACGTCGGAATCGACTAATTTAAAAAGAAAAAAGATACACAGATCTTTTTTCTTTTTAATAAACACTATTGACACAGTGTTTATATAGCCATATAATATTATTCGTAGCTTAACTTTATCCCTCCCATTTTATGGTGAGAATACATCCCCTAGTGAAGATATTTGCACATATCTTCCAAGTAAGAGGCATCCATCGCCTCTTTTTTTTTGCTTTTTTTCATTTAATTTCAGACACAATATAT
>NZ_HE611065.1:86195-123421 GCF_000285595.1 Kurthia senegalensis
ATGAAAGCACGCATTTTTTTATATATTTCTCAAGAATGGATTCGTCGCACGTTCTTTTTCAACGGTCGTCGAATTTCCATGCCCAGGGTAAATAATCGTTTTTTCGTCTAGCGAGAAGATTTTTTGTTTAATCGCTTGCAATAAAACCTTCTCACTTCCTTCTATAAGATCTGTTCGACCAATACTTCCTTCAAAAAGTGTATCCCCCACAATTGCAAATCCTTCGTCTTTAAAAGAAAACGTTATACTACCAGGTGAATGCCCCGGCGTATATAGCACATCAAACGTAAAATCACCAATAGCATACGAACCTTCTTTTTGAATAATTTCATCCGCTTTTTCAACGATAATATTAGGGATTTCTTGATATTTAGCAGAACCATTTAACGCTGGTTTTTGTAACCAATGCTGTTCTTTTTCGTGTACGTATACAGGAATGTCAAACTGACTGCGAATATCCTCAATTCCGCCGATGTGATCAAAATGCGTATGCGTTAATAAAATCGCCAATGGTTTTAAATGATTTTTTCGCAATTCTTTCACGAGTGCCATCCCTTGATCTCCTGGATCAATAATTAACGTTTCTTTTTTCATATTTGAAATGAAATAACAATTTTCTTGTGCCAACCCTACTACATAACTTCGAATACTATACATAATCATCACCTCTTATTTTTTCATTTGCCCAGTCTCATTATTATAAAATCGTAATAAATCGCCATTAATAACTTTATCAGACATCATCAGTTTCTCTTGTGCCCGTTGTTTCAGCGGTGCACATCGGTCTGTTTCTACTTCTACACCAGTCGTTCTCGTATAACATCTTTCTCCAGCGTAAACATACTTTTCTGTAATAAAACGGCCATCTCTAAACACTATTAAGTTATCGTGTTCATCGGATAATAAGTCCGTTCCAAATTGGATATCATTTGATGTATCTATTCCGAATAAATGCAGTACAGTCGGACGAATATCAAGTTCGCCTGATACTTCATTCGTCACATTCTCTCCTACGAATTCAGCAACCTTTTGTTTAATATTTGAATGCGGAACGTGAATAAAGAAAGGCACTTCTTGAAGTGTCGCAGCATCATACGACGTAATGACTTCCTTATTGAAATACTCCGCCATCGCTTTATTATGGTTTTCTGAAATACCATAATGATCTCCGTACATAATAATGACAGAGTTGTCATACAATCCTTCTTTTTTAACTTCGCAAAAAGCTCTTTAATCGCTTCATCCGTATAACGAACCGTCTGGAAGTACCGATCGACCGTTTGATCACCCGAATGATAAGCGCTAATGTATTGATCCCGTTCATCTGAAACGAATGGGAAATGGTTAGAAAGCGTTAGCATTCGTGCATAAAATGGTTGCTTCAACTGCTTCATAATATCGACAGACTGATTCATAAACGGTACGTCTTTCAGTCCCCAGTTAACCGAATTACTGTCTGTTACATTATATGATGCAACATCGTAAAATTTTTGAATGTGAAAAGCCTCATACACGACATCTCTGTTCCAAAATGATTTGTCATTAGCGTGTAGCACATTTGTCGAGTAACCCTCTTCATTAAAATGTTCTGCCATCGTTTGGAACGTATTGCTCGGATTCGTAAAGAACACAGCCCCCCTATTCACACCGTAAATAGAATTTTCAACGATAAATTCCGCATCTGCTGTTTTACCGAGACCTGTTTGATGATAAAAATGATTGAAATAAAGCGTATCTTCATCGGTCGTTAAGTCATTTAAAAATGGCGTAATCGTTTGACCATTCACTTTGCGATGAATCACAAAATTTTGTGTCGATTCAACCGAAATAATAATGACATTTTTACCTTTGGCTAACCCGAAAAGTTCCGGTGTTGGCTTTGCTTGATGCTCTTTCGTATATTTCCGAACGTCACTTAATTCGCTGCCATCTGCAAATGCATGTTGTGCACTTGATTTTGATTGGACGTACGCATCATACAAATGATAGTTGTACGTGCCCATATTTTTCACTAACACTTCCCGATCAAAGCTCCCCGTTAGTAATTGTGGGCGTTCCGTTTCAGCTAATCCTAAATTGAAAAATAAAACCGCACAACTTAAAACAAAATACAATTGACGCATTTTAGGACGAATAGGAAACGATTGTTTCGCATTCGGCACCCATTTGATTGCCGCAAGTAAAATGATTAAATCTGTAAAATAAAAAAGATCTGTTACGTTAATTAACGTCGTAATAGAATTTCCTAAATCACCGAAATTGTTCGTTTGAAACAACACCGGAATCGTAATGAAATCACTATAAAAACGATAAAATAAAACATTCCCGTACAACACAATCGAAAGAAGCACTTTCAAACTAACAAGATAACCATTACGCGTTTTTGCCTTTTTAAAAAAGAGCGATAAACCATAGAAAAATAATAAAAATGCGAATGGATTAATAAATAAAATAAATTGTTGTAAAAAGTTATCTAGTTCCAAATCGAAACTCGTCTTATAAGTGATGTATGTTTGTAACCACGTAGCGACAATCGCTATGATTAAAATAGAATGTCTTGGCCATTTCCCATTTTGCATTCCAAACATCTCCCTACTTTATTCTTGGATGTCTCTGAATTACCATTCATTATCGTAATCTTTTTCGTTGAAAGTCTCAACTAATACCTGTTTATGTAAAATAAATTGAAAAATAACCCCAATGAAAGGTCATTGAGGTTATTTCGTATAGCCTTCTTTTTGTAAACGAACTTCTTCGCTTATTAAAATATGACGAGATTTTTGATACTCTCGTACGTCTAAAATACCCGCTTCATACAAAGCACGCATATCCGCTTCCATTAAATGCAAATCTCCGATACGATTTTTCGTATAAATAAATGTTCCGAAACGTTTCAAATATTGTTGAACGTCCGCAATTGTTTCAATTTGACCGACATCGGTCACACGTTTAGCCATAGTTTTCTTCCTTTCGAATTTGCTTACACGGAATGAATCTTCGCTCTGTAAGCAATCCATCTATAGGATAATCATACGAATTTTTAGGCACTTTTGCAACAATCTGTTGTTCAAAACAAAAGGAAATCGTTTTCGCATGACACAAAGGTAAAAAACGATCATAATAACCGCCACCATATCCAATGCGATAACCCGTTTGATCATACACGATACCTGGAACGACGACTAAATCAATCGCTGTTGGCTCCACATAAGTCGCCTCTTGTGGAATAGGTTCTAATAAATTCATATACACGGTTTCTAGCTGTTCAAATGAATGAATTATGTAAAAGTCCATTTCGCTCGTCGCAGGACGACATTTCGGCACAGCGACGCTTTTTCCAAGTGCCCATAATTGTTCAATTAAAGAGCGTGTTTCCACTTCTGGAAACATCGAAATCGTCATACCGATGACGTTCGCCTCTCGAACGAAAGAAGAAGACAAAAATTGTTGCTGGATTTCATTCGAAAAAACATCATATTGTTTATACGTGAGCTGTTTCAATTGTTCTTGCACAGCAGTGCGAAGTGCTTTCTTCTCCATGATGAATCCCTCCTACATATAGAAAAAGCCAGTCTCATAAGAGGCTGGCAATAAGCGTGATTACTTAGTTTCACGGTGAAGTGTCATTTTGTTATCACGAGAGCAGTATTTTTTTAATTCTAAACGTTCTGGATTGTTACGTTTGTTTTTCTTAGAAATGTAGTTACGTTCACCACATTCTGTGCAAGCTAATGTAATATTAACGCGCATTGATATCCCTCCCACTCATTATTTATTTTTTAGTGAGCATGATTTATACGACTAGCCCATTATATCATATATAGCAATAAAATCTACATTTTTTTTGATTTTTTTATGTTACAATGAATGCATTACGTCCATGATTGTAATATTTTAAAACGAGGTGAAAAAATTGAATATAGCCATCATTTTAATGATTGTAGGAATTAGTGTTATCCTTCTTTCAATCGTCATCGAAAGAAAGAAAAAGACATCTGACGATTTAGAACAACTATCTACGACCATTTTCAAAGAAACGTCCCAACTCAAACGACGTTTAAAAATCGTTGAAGAAGAATTGATGCTCGAAGCACCCCTTCCAAAAAGATCTGCTACTCAACCTTCTTCAAAAGGCGTACATCAAATTTTAGTAAGCCAAGTACTCGCTTTGCACACACAAGGATATAACGTCGCACAAATCGCCGAGCGTTCGTCGCTTACACCTTCTCAAATTGAACAAATCATCGTAACAGGAGGTCGCGTATAATGAAAGCACTCGCAGCATTTGGAGCTGGTCTTTTTTTAGCGGGAGCAAGCTTCGTAATCGTTGACTATACGCAGCCTTCAAAAGAAGAAGCCGAATTACAAAAAGCAAAAACGCAACTTACTGAACTCAAAAAAGAAAATGCCAAACTACAAGCTTTTATTCAAACAGAAGAAAAGGCACTACCTGCCAAAAAAGTCGATACAAATACGACAGATGAAGCAACTTCATCAGAAGAATCAAAATCTTCAAATCATACGAAGCCCGCTGAGAAATCTGATGATGCAAACAGTAAAAATACATATAAACTCCATGTTGAGGCAGGTATGGGATCAAGTGAAATTACGAAAACGCTTGAAAAAGCAGGGATTATTTCCGATGCAAAAGATTTCGAAACATTTATTGTGAAAAAGGATATGTCGAATAAAATGCAAAATGGTACGTTTATTATCGACAAAGATAGTAGCTACGATCAACTGCTCAACATTTTGACGACACCACCTAAAAATTAAACACTCACGGAAAAAGCTTAGAACGATTGCCATTTCTAAGCTTTTTTGAATTAGTCGAAATCGTAACGTTTTCCTTGTACTAAATAAAATAATGCTTCTGCCAAATTCGTTGCATGATCTGCTGCTCGCTCGACATATTTACAAATAAATGATAATGATTGTAGTTGTGCTGCATGCATTTCATGCCATGTTCGCTCCTGCTCGAACCCCGAAAGCACATCTCCGTACAGTTGATCAATTTCATCATCAAGCGTAGCAATTTCTTTCGCTTCAATTAAATTTTCTTCACTAAATGCTTGCAACATTTTTTGCAACATGTCTACTGCGAGTGTTCGCATAACCATCAGTTGTTGCAAATCATACACGATTTGATTTTCACCGATTCGAATCGTTTCTTTCGCTATGCTAACCGCATAGTCTCCAATTCGTTCCATTTCACTTGCAGCTCGAATAATGACTAACAGACGTCGCAAGTCAGTTGCAACGGGCTGTTGCTTCGTCATAATCATTTGCACATCATCTTGAATTTGTTGTTCTAATCGATTAATAAAGCGATCTTGTTCTATAATAATCCACGCTTTTGAAATATCTTGAGATTGCAGTAGCCCTAAAGATTTATCAAATGCATGAATAGACAGTTCACACAATTGAATTAAGCGTTGTTGTACGTCTTGTAATTGCTGCTCGTATTTTTCTCTCATCGTCAACACCTCTTATCCGAATCTGCCTGAAACGTAATCTTCTGTACGTTTGTCATGAGGATTTGTAAAAATTTTATTCGTCACATCAAATTCTACTACTTCTCCATTTAAGAAAAAGGCGGTTTTATCTGAAATACGCGCTGCTTGTTGCATGTTGTGCGTCACGATCACAATCGAATAATTAGCTTTTAATTGTTGGATTAACTCTTCCACTTTCAACGTCGAAATCGGATCAAGCGCTGATGTCGGCTCATCCATTAAGATCACATCCGGTTCGATTGCTAAACAACGTGCGATACAAATACGTTGCTGTTGTCCACCCGATAACCCGTATGCATTTTCATGCAAACGGTCTTTTACTTCATCCCAAATTGCCGCATCTCTTAATGACTTTTCGACAATTTGATCTAATATTTTTTTATTACGAATACCGTGGATTCTAGGGCCATACGCAATATTATCGTAAATTGATTTTGGAAAAGGATTTGGTTTTTGGAACACCATACCGACTTTCGTACGCAAATGTTCTACTTGATAATGCTTCGATAAAATATTTTCGTCCCGGTACTTTATTTCACCAGAAGTTCGAACGGAAGGAACGAGCTCTACCATGCGGTTCAACGTTTTTAAATACGTTGATTTCCCACATCCAGATGGCCCAATAATCGCTGTCACTTCATTTTCACTAATCGTTAAATGGATATCTTTCAACGCATGTGTTTCGCCGTACCATAAATTCAAACGAGTCGTTTCAAATACCGACTTTGCTTGTTGCTGTGAAATCACTTGTACATCTTTTTCTTTATTCATTTCTATCACTTCATCGAATGCTCGTACCATTAGTTCGTCCCCCTAATAACGTTTTTGGAATTTATTTCGAATCCAAACGGCAATACTGTTCATAAAAATAAGCAAAATCATTAATACTAAAATGCCCGCTGCTGCTACGTATTGAAATTCTTCTTGTGGTCGTTTAGCCCAATCGAAGATCAGCATCGGCAATGCCGTAAACTCGCTTAAAATACCCGTCGGTAAAAATTGTACGATGACCGGTATCCCAATAACGACAAGTGGTGCCGTTTCACCAATTGCACGAGAAAGTGCTAAGATCCCCCCCGTTAAAATACCTGGTATCGCACTCGGTAAGACGACTTTATAAATCGTTTGCCACTTCGTTGCCCCCATACCGAATGACGCTTCACGAAGATGATCTGGTACAGCGCGAATCGCTTCTTGTGCCGCGACGATGACGACCGGAAGAATGAGTAAACTCATCGTTAATCCAGCTGCTAAAATACTTTTTCCCATGCCGAGCATACGTACAAAGATCGTTAATCCAAGTAAGCCGAATACGATTGATGGCACACCAGCTAAGTTCGAAATGTTCATCTGAATAAACTGTGTAAATTTATTTTTCTTTGCATATTCCTCTAAATAAATGGCTGCCCCTACGCCTAAAAATAACGAAACGGGTGCGACGATCGCAAGCATCGCAATCGAACCAATTAAAGCAGCATGAACACCGGCTTTTTCAGGAAAGCGTGAAGAAAAATTTTGAAGGAATTCCCAATTTAAATAAGCTGTTCCTTGGGAAATCATACGGTAACCTAATATGACTAATGCCGCGAGTGCAAGTAATAAAGCGAGTAAAAAGACATTTTTCCATAAATTGTTTTTTAATCGACGAACAGATAATTTTTTCGCGACCGTTTCATGATTAATATATGCCATTAATATTCCTCCCTAAACTTCTTAGACACCCAACTTGCCATTAAATTCATAATAAGCGTGAAGAGGAATAATGTGAAACCGACGGCATAAATCGAATAGTAAATTGTCGTTCCATACCCTGCATCTCCACTCGATACTTGTACAATATAAGCCGTCATTGTTTGTAAAGATGTCGTGACATCTAAATTAAACAGTGGTGTCGAGCCACCGGCAAGTGACACAATCATCGTTTCTCCAATCGCACGAGACATACCGAGAACAATCGATGCTAATACGCCTGATAACGCTGCTGGTAACACGATTTTAAGTGCCACTTCGAATTTCGTTGATCCGAGACCGAGTGCTCCTTCACGGATCGTATTCGGCACGCTAGACATTGCATCCTCAGAAAGAGAAGCAATCGTCGGTAAAATCATAATGCCGATAATAATCCCTGGACTCAATGCATTAAATAGCTCAAGCGAAGGAAATACTTTTTGAAGCATCGGTGTAACGAATGTCAGTGCGAAGAAACCGTAAACAATCGTCGGAATCCCTGCGAGTACTTCAAGTATCGGTTTCGTAATACGTCGTACGTTATCTGATGCAAACTGGCTTAAGTAAATCGCAATCCCTAATCCAAGTGGAACAGCTACTACGACCGCAATGGCTGTTACTTTCAATGTACCCGCAATGAGTGGTAGTACGCCATAAGAAGGATCTCCTGCAAATGGAAGCCATTCCGTACCTGTCACATACTCCCATATACTGACGCGTTTGAAAAACTCAAACGTTTCAAATATTAATGTAAAGACGATTCCAATCGTCGTCAAAACCGAGACGACAGCCGTAATAAGCAAAATGATGGGAACAACCTTTTCCGTATATTTTTTTAATTTTTTATTTCTCTTTTGTGCAATTAATTGTTGTACATCAATGGATGTTTTATTCGCCACTCAGTAGTCCCTCCTTCAACAGCAAATAAACGGTTGCATACGCAAACCGTTTATTTGCTGTTATGCAGTTCTATTACTTTTAAATTTTCAAGTGCTGCTTGATCTTTTTATATACATCATCTGGTGATTTGACGTAACCAACACTTTCAGCCATTTCTCCTGCATGTTTGAGTGTGTAGCTCATAAAATCATACATCGCTGGTTCTTCTAATGATTTATTTTTTGCATAAACGAATAGTGGACGAGATAGCGGTGTATACTCTCCTGATTGAATCGTGTCATGCGTCGGCTCAACCCCGTTAATTTTAACGATTTTCAATTTATCTTTATTAGCAAGATAGTAAGCAAATCCGAAGAAACCAATCGCATTTTTATCTGCTTCAACTCCTTTAACGAGTACGTTATCATCCTCAGACAGTGTCGCAGATTTATCTAATTGTTTTTCTTCCAATACATCGTTAACGAAGTAATCGTACGTTCCAGAATCTGTACCTGGTGAGTAGAACTTAATTTCTTCGTTTGGCCAGTCTTTATTAATATCAGACCATTTTTTCTTTTTGCCATTATCTAACCAAATTTCTTCTAACTGTTTTGTTGTAATGTCTTCAATCCAGTCATTATTTTTATTTACAACGATTGAAATGCCGTCGTATGCGATTTCAAATTGCGTATAATCAATTCCTTTTTCTTTCAGCTTCTCTGCTTCTTCCTCTTTCACTGGACGAGAAGCATTAGAGAAATCAGTTTCGCCGTTAATGAATTTTTCAAAGCCGCCACCAGTTCCTGAAACCCCGACAGATACTTGAACGTTCGGTTGCGTTGCTGCATATTCTTCAACAATTCCTTCCATAATAGGTGATACCGTTGAAGATCCATCGCCTGCAATTTTACCTTCTAGTTTTTCACTTGAAGATGTCGAACTCGACGATGATGAAGATGAAGAATCTTTTGCTGCATTATCATTCCCACATGCTCCTAACAAAAGCGCTGAACCTACTACCGAAGTCATCATTACGTACTGCCATTTTTTCATCATTGTTCCCCCTACCGAATTGTTGTCATGTTCTTTACATACTTAACTATAAAGGGCATTTGTTAGAGGCATATAAAGACAATGTAAGGAAATATAGAGAACATGTTAAGGAATTGTAAACAAAAAAGCCTAGAGCAAATGCTCTAGGCTTTTCCAAACATTAACGCTCGATTGTATCTCCGACCGTTTGTTTTTGTTTTTTCGTTTCTTTTTTCTTCAGCTCGAAAAACTTATCGACTGCTTCACGCGCAATTTCATTGTTCGGCGTAGAGTGTTCTGCCGTTGTAGACATCCACGGCATGATGACCGCGTACGCTACTTCTGGATTATCTTTTGGAGCAAAACCAATGTGAGAAACGGTAATTGAATACGTACCATAACGCTCTTTCTTCGGTCCGTAATAAATTACTTCGGCTGTTCCTGTTTTACCAGCTGCCTTGTATTTAGAATCCGCAAAATATTTTTTCGCTGTACCATTATTACCATAGTACACGCGATACATACCTTCTTTTACGTGATCAATTTCTGCTTGCGTATTGTTTAAATGATTTAACACGGTCGGCTCAATTTCTTTATCAAGTCGTCCGAGTGTTTTACCATCTGTAGACGGTTCATGCACTTCCTTTAAAATATGCGGTGCAATTCGATCTCCACCGTTCGCAATCGTTGACACGTATTGTGCTAATTGCAATGGTGTAAACGTATCGTACTGACCAATTGCTAAATCGAGGTATTTACCTGGAAGCGTTTCAGGACCTTTAACACCCGTAAATTCACCTGGTAAATCAATCCCTGTTTCCACGCCTAAACCGAACTGTGCATAGCCATTACGCATTTTTTGGAAGTCAGCTGCTGTAATGCCCGCAATCCCTTGATTTCCGTACGTAATACCTGCCACTTTTAATGCTGTTTTAAACATGTAAACGTTTGATGATCGTTCTAATGCAGTTAAGTCGTTAATTGCAACGGAACCTGTTTTATTAAATAGAGATGATTTCGTAATGCCACCTAATTTCATCGGAGCATCGACGATCACTTGTCCTGGTGTAATCGCATCATAGCTATACGCTGTTAATAACGTTGCTGGCTTTTCAACAGAACCTACTTCATAAGATGTCGTAAATGCCCCAATTGAATAATCAGTTACATTCATTTTGCCGTTATCATCATATTCTAATTTTTTACCTGTCATCGAAAGAACTTCACCCGTATTTGGGTCCATCATAACGAGAAAGGCACGGTCAAGCAAACTTGAAGCGCCAGATGCTTTCGCTTCTAATAAATGTTTTTTAACAATTTTATCCGTCGCTTTTTGAAGGTCTGAGTCAATCGAAATGACTAAATCTTTTCCTGCTTTCCCTTCCGTTACCGTTTTCGTATCTACGACTTGTCCTTTAGAATTTGTTTCAGAACTTACTACAGCTTTTTGCCCTTGTAGTAAATCTTCATATTGCATTTCTAAATAACTTTTCCCTACGCGGTCATTTCGTGAATAATCACGTGCTAAATAATATTGTAATTTATCCGCCGGAATCCCTTCAGAAGGCGTTGTCGTTTTACCTAAAATCGATAAATCTGATTTTTTCTTACGTGCCCAGTCTGTCGTTGTCGTCACACCTGGCATTTCATTTAAGCGTTCAGAAACTGTCGCAAATTCTGCTTCTGTCACGCCATCACTTTTAATAATTTGAGGCGATAAGTTATAACCTGCTAGCATTTTGCTATACACAGCTAACACTTTTAATTGTGATTTCGTTAACGTGTTTAATTCTTTCTCTGTAATTCGATCACGTGTTAACTTATCAATTTGCGCTTGCATTTCAGACGTTTCACCGCCGGCAGCACTAATTTTTTGTTGTTCTTCCTTCGAAACTTTCGCTTTTGCTTCTTCCGGATGCAATTTGATCCAATAGTCTTTTTTATCGCGTTCTGTTAATTTGGACGTATCCATTTTAATGAGCTTCGATAATTTCGTCGCTGTTTCGATCATTTCATCTTGTGTCGTCGTAGAGTATTTTGTATACGTAATCGCATTTTTTGCTTCATTATCAACTAATACTTTACCATTTCGATCATAAATTCTACCTCGAGGAACACTTGTATTTACTTTAACTTCCTCTGTTTTTTTCAATTCTTTTACATAATCTTCGCCTTTAACGATTTGCATATAACCGAGGCGTAAAATTAAAATTGAAAATAAGACAAAAATCGAGAAGAAAAGAACATTCATACGAAATGAAAGACTGGCGCGTAGTCTTGCTTTAGCACTTGTTGCACGTTGTTGTTTCGCTTTTTGTTTGCGTCGCATCAAATTGCCCCCCTTCTGCTCAATTCACAATTAGTAGTATATCATTTTTCGTGTTAAAAAACATCGGAAGTTCAACGCTTCTCGCCATTTTTTGTCCACTAAAAAAGCACGCATCTTCATGACGAGAAGAATGCGTGCTTTGTTCCATTATAAATGGATTATTTTGCAGCAGCGTATAATTCTGCTACTTTATCCCAGTTTACAACGTTCCAGAATGCAGCGATGTAGTTAGGGCGTACGTTTTGATAATTTAAGTAGTATGCATGTTCCCATACGTCTAAACCTAAGATTGGTGTTTTACCTTCCATGATTGGAGAATCTTGGTTTGCAGTAGAAGAGATTTCTAATTCACCGTTTACTACTGATAACCAAGCCCAGCCAGAACCGAAGCGAGTTTTAGCAGCGTTAGCGAATTGTTCTTTGAAAGCATCGAATGAACCGAATTTAGCATCGATTGCAGCAGCTAATTCACCTTCTGGAGCGCCTTTACCGTCAGCAGTAAGTAATGTCCAGAATAATGAGTGGTTTGCGTGACCGCCACCGTTGTTACGTACAGCAGTACGTACATCTTCAGGAACAGCATCTAAGTTCGCGATAATTTCTTCAACAGTTTTACCGTCGAATTCTGATTTGCCTTCTAATGCAGCATTTAAACCTTGTACATAAGTGTTGTGGTGCTTGTCATGGTGGATTTCCATTGTACGAGCATCAATATGTGGTTCTAGTGCGTCAAACGCGTATGGTAAGTTTGGTAATTCAAAAGCCATAATAAAAGTTCCTCCTTAGGAAAATCAAAGTTTATTTTTTACACTCTTAGGTTATCAAAAAGTCACGGTTTGTTCAAATAAAATCACGTAAATTTCAATAAATCAGTCTTTCGACTGAATTCCTAGTGACATTCTCGGCTTAAATGTGAATAAAAAAGTAAATAATCATAACGAGTTGTACAATTCCCTTCGTCACAATCGACGTAAGGAAGCCAACTAATGACCCAATCCCAATTTTACAACTTTCTACGAATCCTTTCCTCGAGACGATCCATTCCGCTAATACAGCTCCAATAAAAGGTCCTAAAATAATACCGATAACCGGAATAACGAACGGGCCGATTAAGAGACCGATTGTACTTCCCCAAATCCCTGCGTTCGTTCCACCAAATTTTTTCACGCCAACCCAATTCGAAAGCGTATCCGCTCCGAATAGTAAAATCATAAATAAAATTTGAATGACCCAGAACCACCAATGGAAATGGTCGAATCCAAAATAAAAACCGTATATTAGAAAGCCAACAAATACACAAAAGACCGATGGAATAATCGGATAAATCAATCCGATAAATGCCGCAATAAACAATACCCAAATAATGATCCAAATAAGCGTAACGATAAAAATCCCCTCCTAACGATACATATTCGCTTTCGTTACATTGACACAATGGTCTGTCATACGTTCTAGATTACTCATCATTTCTGTGAAAATAATCCCTGCATGTGCGGAACAAATGCCTTTATTCAAACGATGAATATGTTTTTTTCGATTTGCACGTTCTAGCTCATCGATTTGTTCTTCTAATAAGAAAACTTCTGAAACAAGTTGATAATTGCCGGTGTCAATAAATTGCACCATTTTTTCAATCGCTTGTTCCGTAATATGAAACATATAATTTAATTCCTCAAAAGCAGCTATGCTAAACTGACTTCGTTGCCAAAGTAGGTCATCGTACAATTCAATAATATTTTCCATATGATCGCCCATACGTTCCAAATCTCGTATCGTTTTTAATAATGTATGTTGTCTTGACGATTCCATTTTAGATAATTGATGTGTAGCAACTAATAGTAAGTAATTCGTAATCATTTGATCTTTTTGGTCTAATATATGCTCGATTTCAACTGCTTGATTTCTATATTTCTTTTGGTTTGTATTAACGTACGCACGCATTAATTGAAATCCTTGTAAGCACACCTTTGCCATATGTACCGTTTCTTCTTTCGCTTGACCGATAGCAATAATAGGTGCTGTATCAATCAAATGTTTTTCTAAATGCGTCACACCGTGTTCAATCGGATGAACTTCCTTACCTGGCACACATTTTGTCACAATCCAAACAATCCAACTAACAAACGGAGTTAAAAGAAGTGTCGTCACAACGTTAAATGTCCCATGTGCAACTGCAATCGTCATTTTAGGCTCCAATCCTGCAGTTTGCTGAACCCATTGTAAATATGCGATAAACCACCCGATCCCAATTGAAAAAAGGACTGTTCCGAATAAATTAACGAATAAATGTGAAATAGCTGCTCGCTTAGCAGATAAAGACATCGCTAAAGAAGCTAAAATAACCGTCAGCGTTGTCCCGATATTTTCACCGTATAAAATCGGCAAAGCCGCTTGTAATGCCATACCACCTTCTCCGTACAATCCTTGTAAAATACCTACCGTAGCACTGCTCGATTGAACGAGCGCCGTTATGAGTGCCCCAAGTAATACACCTGTAAAAGGCATGTCACTCAGACGTTCTCCTAAAGCAAGAAAATCAGCATTGTTCACAATCGGTAAAAAAGCCGTCGTAATCCAATGAAGCCCGATATACATCCCACCTAACCCGAACAAAAACTGACCGACATGTTGCCCCAATTGCCTTTTAACAAAATAAATTAAAAAAGCACCGAGCGCGACTAGGACATACATATAATCTCCTACTGAAACGCCTAATAAAAAAGCCGTCAATGTCGTCCCAACATTCGCACCTAAAATAATGCCGATCGATTGTTTCAGCGTCATATACCCTGCATTTACGAGTCCAATCGTCAAAATAATCGTTGCGGTGCTCGATTGCAACATGATTGCGAGAAGCATACCGATTCCGACACTAATAATCGGATTTGCGGTCATGCGGTGCAGTGCGATTCTCAGTTGCTCCCCTGCCCAATTTTGTAACCCTTGACTCATATACTTCAAAGAAAACAAGAAAAAGCCTAAACCACCTATGAATTGCAACACATGTTGTTGCCATTCGATATTCATGTAGTAGAACTCCTTTCAAAATAGCCGTTGCGTTCATTATGACCAAATGTAAACAGCCTGTAAACGTTTTGTCCGTAATCTTTACAATGCTTTCACACTAAACGGCAACCTCCTCTCAATGATTGGCGTCCTACCGTTAGAAAAGGCAGTCATAGAAGTTTTTATAGCGGATATATTACGTCAAAAATATGCTCATTCAAACTGTTTTTATAAAGGAAATGTTTCTTTATTGTCATTTCTAGAAAAACACTGTTAAAATAGGGAATAGTGAAGGCAAAAAGCCTATGAAGGAGAGAGTTTTCATGAATGAAATCACACACCGTACGAAAACACGCCCAGTTCGTGTTGGAGATCTTACTATCGGTGGTAATAACGAAGTCATCATTCAAAGTATGACTACCACAAAAACACACGATGTTGAAGCAACCGTTGCTGAAATTCTTCGTTTAGAAGAAGCAGGTTGTCAAATCGTTCGTGTCGCTTGTCCAGATGAGCGCGCAGCGAACGCTTTAGCAGATATCAAAAAACAAATCCATATTCCTTTAGTTGCGGATATTCACTTTGACTACAAATTAGCTTTAAAAGCAATTGATGCCGGCGTTGATAAAATCCGTATTAATCCGGGAAATATCGGTCGTAAAGAAAAAGTAGAAGCTGTCGTGAATGCAGCAAAAGCGAAAGGCGTTCCAATTCGTATCGGCGTAAATGCTGGTTCACTTGAACGTAAAATTTTAGAGAAGTATGGATACCCTACTGCGGACGGTATGGTCGAATCTGCACTCCATCACATCAAAATTTTAGAAGATCTTGATTTCCACGATATTATCGTGTCTATGAAAGCTTCAGACGTAAACTTAGCAATCGAAGCATATGAAAAAGCTGCACGTGCTTTTGACTATCCTCTACACTTAGGGATTACTGAATCAGGTACGCTTTTCTCAGGTACAATTAAATCAGCTGCTGGTTTAGGTGCCATTTTATCAAAAGGCATCGGGAATACACTTCGTATTTCATTATCAGCAGATCCTGTAGAAGAAATTAAAGTAGCGCGCGAATTATTAAAAACATTTGGTCTTGCATCAAACATCCCAACATTAATTTCTTGCCCTACTTGTGGTCGTATTGAAATTGATTTAATTTCAATCGCAAATGAAGTAGAAGACTACTTACAAACAATTAAAGCACCAATTAAAGTTTCTGTACTCGGTTGTGCAGTAAACGGCCCTGGTGAAGCACGTGAAGCTGATATCGGTATTGCTGGTGCACGTGGAGAAGGTTTATTATTCCGTCACGGTAAAACAGTTCGTAAAGTACCTGAAGAAACAATGGTTGAAGAACTGAAAAAAGAAATCGATATTTTAGCAGAACAATACTACGCAAAACAAGCAGCCGAAAAAGCAGCTCGACAATAGTTTTAAGGAGGCATTCAATGGATAAAAAATATAGCTTCGGCATCGATATTGATGGGACGGTAACGACCCAAGAATTTATGATTCCTTACATTAATTCTTATTTCAACATGAATGTCACACTTGCGGATTTTACAGATTACAATTTATTAAATGTGCTTCCTATTGAAAAAGATCAATTTTCAAATTGGTTTACGAACATAGAAATTGAAATGTACAAAAATCCCCCACTGCAAAAAAATGCTATGCAAACGTTAAAAAAATGGTATCCTAATGCTATGCTTAACTATATAACAGCTCGACAAAATAATTCTCTAGAAGTGACAAAAAAATTGGTTTTCACATACACAACTACCAATAGATTCATTAAATATTGTCGGTAATGCGAGTAAAGTCATCTCAGCTAAAGAACATCTCGTTGATTTATTTTTTGAAGATAAACTTGAAAATGCGTTACAGCTTCATGAAGAATTAAAAATTCCAGTCGTTCTGTTTGATGCACCTTACAATCAGCAAGCGTTGCCAAAAGACATTATTCGAGTCCAAAACTGGCAACAAGCTGAACGTTGGGTAGCCAAAGAATTTGGAATTTAATTCACTTCCATTCTCACATACATGAATCCCTCTTACTGCGTATGTAGTAAGAGGGATTTTTATTAATTTCTCTAACAAAAAACATCGTCAAAGGAGATCTGAATCTCTTTTGACGATGTTTTTATTAAATGAAAAATTTACAATACTTTTTTCACTGTTTTTCCTGACATATGATAATACAAAACATTTTTCTTTAAAAATAATTTACTAACAGGTTTTTTCACGATAACTTTTATCGATTTCCCGGTAGATGATATATTTGCTAAGTACCCATTGTTCGAATAGTTACTGAAGTAAATTTTCCCTTTATAATATTGAATGTATTGAACACGCGTTTTCGCAATACGTTTATGCTTATTCGTTTTCATATTAAATGAATACAAATATTGGTGATCTGAATCATTCGCATAATATAAAGTCGTCCCATTTTGCGTTAAAGAAGACGTATTTTTAAGAAAATCAAATTTCGTATTCGTTGCTTTCGGATAATTTATCCCTTTATCTGCTTGATGGTCACGATTCAACATTTTGTCACTTAATAAAAAGTATTTGTATGACACTTGATTTGCAATATTCGGTACAGGATCGTTCCACGTAACGTCTAAATTGTACCAAGAACCGTCCACTTTTACTTTATTCCAAGCATGTCGTAATCCATTTGCATTTCCCGTAACGTAGTACGTCTGGAAACCTAATTTTTTTAACATATAGTAGGCTGTGCTTGCGTATCCTTGACAAACGGCTTGTTTATTCAGTGCAACGCCGTACATACTATAACGATCCGTCGTTAATCCACCGTAACGAGTGTTTAACACGATATAATCATTCACTGCTTTTATGCGGTCCACATCCGTTTTATATGTTTTTTTGATTTTTGCTACTTCGGCATCTAATAATTTTGTTGCACGAGCATTTTTATTTTTCGTCGTATAATATTTAAATTGATACGTTAAGTTTGTCGTATTGCTATTCGCTACGCTAGAAGCCGAATAACCGTAGCTGCTAAGCGTACTTAAAACAGTCCCCTCTGTTTGAATCGCTTTGTTAATCACTGCATTAAAATCAATTTTCTTACCCGTATACGTAATGGAGTAATTTGAATTTAAATTCACCATAGACCTTTGAACTTCTTTAATTAATTGTTGTTCGGTAGTGACAGTTTTTGCAAATGCCGACGTCGTAATCGAGCTACTCCATAACATAAAGCAAGCTGCTGTACTTACGAGCCATTTTCGTTTTTTCATGTCACTTACACTCCTTTGTAATTATTAACCTTATAAAACAAGGACTTTTATTTTTATATTATTTTTTATTAAAAGGTTATTTAGAATCATTTAACTTATACTTAAATTATGAGTTAAGTACCTCTTATTTGTCAAAGTCCCCTTCTAGAACGAACCTCTTATTTCGAGTAAATTTTTCAGACTTTTCTAACCTACGCGTCTCCAAAATTAGTTCTTTAGACCTTTATATTGCAAATAAATTGCATTTTCTAACAAAATTTAACTTGTATACGCTTCAAAACAATAATTCATTTCTACGTCTATAAAAAACCTTGAAACCGGTTGGTTTCAAGGTTTTTCAAATCTTTTATTATTGACAGTTCGGACATTTTCCGTAAATTTCGAATTTATGTCCTTCTATTTCATATCCTGGTAGTTGTTGTTGTAAAAAATCCATCGGGCATAAATGAATTTCTGTAATATTGCCACATTCCATACAAATAAAATGGTGATGATGATGTTCAGTTTCACAATGCATCCGAAAATGTCTTTCACCAGAAAGCTCTGTTTCTTCTAAAATACCGATAGAAACAAACGTTGATAAGTTACGGTAAATCGTATCATAGCTCATTCCTGGATAATCTTTTTTCATTACATCTAAAAGGTCTCGCGCAGTTAAATACTTTTCGCTATCTGCAAACATCTCTAATATTTGCTCGCGTTTATCTGTCTTTTTAAATCCTTGGTCTTTCAAAATATCCCATGCTTTTGATACATTCATTTTCCGTTACTCCTTCCAATTTTTCTAGCTCACTTTAGACGTTTTCAACTTATTGATTAACATGACAACTAATAAAATAATAATGGACGTTATGACAATCGTACCGCCTGGTGCTAAATCTAAATAAAACGCACTTACAAGTCCAACAATAACGGATATTTCACCGAATACCATAGAATAAATCACCATATGTTTAAAACTTTTCGCTACTCTCATCGCAGCAGCAACTGGCAACGTAATTAAAGACGATACGAGTAAAATGCCGACGATACGCATACTCGCTGCAATAACAAGTGCTGTAATAATCATAAAGAGCATTTGAATATGCTTCGTTTTCAACCCACTTGCTCGTGCGTAATCTCCGTCAAAAGAAGACACGAATAGCTCTTTATAAAAAGCAAATATAAATAAACAAACGATCAAGGCGATGCCTATAACAATCCATAAATCTTGGCGGCTCACTGCTGAGACAGAGCCGAATAAATAACTAAATAAATCCGTTGAAAACCCTTGTGCTAGTGAAATAAAAATAGCACTTAATCCTAATCCCGCAGACATAATAATCGGAATCGCAAGCTCTGAAAAGTGTTTGTACACGACGCGTAACTTTTCAATAAGTACCGATCCGAGAACCGCTGAACCAATTCCTAAATAAAGTGGATTCAACGTCGCAAGTCCAACGAACGTCTGTGATAAATATAAGCTACCTGCAATCCCTGCAAGCGTCACATGGCTCAACGCATCTGCAATGAGAGATAATCTTCGTACGACGATAAACACGCCAAGAAGTGGTGCTAATAAACCTATTACCATACCTGATAAAAAGGCATTTTGTAAAAAATCATATTGGAAAATGGAAGAAATCATCTCGTTCCCTCCTGTTGCACAGAATAACTATACCATGTGCTTATTTCTTCTTTCGTTAACGCTTCGTACCCTTCTTTCGAGCCGAAGTAATGTATTTTCCCATTGAGACACGCTACTTTCGTAATATCTTTTTCAATGACATTTAAATCATGTGTCACGAGAATGAGTGTCATATGAAGTTCACGATTTAGTTTTTCCATTAGCGCGTAAAAGATCGCAACATTTTCTCGGTCAATGCCGACTGTTGGTTCATCTAAAATAAGCATTTTCGGTTTAGAAATCAATGCTCTTGCAATGAAAACACGTTGTTGTTGTCCACCCGATAATTCTCCGATATTGCGATTTTTAAAGGAGCGCATATCTACCGCTTCAAGCGCTTCATCAATCAACTGTTCTTGATTTGCTGCACGGCGTTTGAACAACCCGAGCTTTTTCGTTAAGCCACTCGCAACGACTTCTTTTACTGTCGCTGGGAATCCACCGTTAAATGCATTTGATTTTTGAGAAACGTAACCAATCCATTCTCTATTTTTAAATTTAGAAGCCGTTTCTCCGAAAAGTCGAATTTTTCCTTCTGTTGGCTTTAAGAGCCCTAATATTATTTTAAGAAGTGTTGATTTCCCTGAGCCATTCGGTCCGAGCAGCGCGATATAGTCGCCTTGCTCAACCGACATGGAGAGGTCTTTCAATACTTTTGTTTGTTCATATTGAAATGAAATATTTTGCAACTCGATCAAGGGTTGCTTACTCATATACTTCGCTTCTTTCTAATTCAGAATCATTACGATTTACAAAGATTTAGTATAACGGACATTTAGACTATTGTAAAGTAAAACTTCTTGTCTTATAAAAAGTTGTACGTACGCTGATTTATAATAGAAGAAATCCAATAAAAAAACTCGAAATCCTATAGGACTTCGAGTTTTTTTCAAAATAGACTAGCCTCTTAGCGCATCAATTAATTCTTTTTTAAATATGCCTGTACGAAGCATTTCAATTTCGTATAAATAAGGTGCTTTTTTATTTTTTTATCTTCCCCAACCCATGGAGTTTCTAAAATTTTCGGCACGTTTTCAAATGCTTCGTGATGAACGATTTGATGAAGTGCGTCAAAACCAATATGACCAAAGCCAATATTTTCGTGACGGTCCTTATGAGCCCCACGTTCATTTTTACTATCGTTAATATGAAGGACTTTAATGTTTTTCAAGCCGATATAATGTTCAAATTCTGCAAGAACACCGTCTAAATCTGTTACGATATCGTATCCTGCATCATGCGTATGACACGTATCAAAGCAAACAGATAAACGATCATTATTATGCACACCGTCAAAAATAGCCGCTAACTCTTCAAATGTACGACCACATTCTGACCCTTTACCAGCCATTGTTTCTAATGCAATTTGAACAGGTGCATCAACCGTTAGCACTTCATTTAATCCTTCAATAATACGTTGAATCCCTACTTCAGCACCTGCACCTACGTGCGCACCTGGATGTAGGACGATTTGTTTAGCGCCTAATGCTGCTGAACGTTCAATCTCTTTTTGCAAAAATTCTACGCCTAATTCGAACACAGAAGGTTTTGTCGTGTTTGCTAAATTAATAATGTACGGGGCATGTACGACTAAATTTTCAATACCGTGTTCTTCCATATGGAATTGACCTTTTGCAATGTTTAATTCTGAAATATCTTTTCGACGCGTGTTTTGTGGTGCACCTGTGTATACCATCATCGTCGTTGCATTGTATGAAGCTGCTTCTTTACTAGAACCTAAAAGCATCTCTTTCCCACTCATAGATACGTGTGATCCGATTAACATAAAAATTCCTCCTCATAAAAAAAGGTTTTTTCATAATGAAAAAACCTTTTTTGTTGTTCAAAGATTAGCGTTGGCGGCGACGTTTACGACGTTCCGCTTTTTTCACTTTATCCATTTCCCAACGCATATTACGTTTGTAACCTGGTTTTACTTTTTTCGGTTTACGAACTTTAGATTTCGCAATACGATCGATTTCGTTCTCTTTACGTTCACGTTTCTCACGTAAATGACGTTCTTTCATATTAACAATCTCACCATTTTTAATATCTTTAGGTTGGAAGGTAATACCGAATTTTTCTACTTCTACAATACGAGCTTCTTCTGAAGGTTCAAAAATAGTAATAGCTAAACCTTTATTACCGGCACGAGCTGTACGACCGACACGGTGAACGAAGAATTCTAAATCTGTAGGTAGTTCATAGTTGATGACGTGAGATACGCCCGGAATATCAATACCACGTGCAGCTAAATCTGTTGCAACGATATATTGGTATTCAAGGTCGCGTACTTGTTTCATCATTTTTTTACGTTCACGAGGTGTTAAATCACCGTGAATACGTCCGGCTTTAACGCCGTTATGTGATAAGTAGTTCGCAACGTAATCAGCTTGTTTACGTGTATTCACGAAAATAATCGCTAAATACGGATTAATTGCTTTCACAATCTCTACTAATTTTTCATTTTTCGATTTAGAACGTGTTGGAATTAAATAAAAATCCAAGTTTTCTGCAACAGGACGTTTGTCATTCATTTCAATATGAATTGGCGCCGTCATATATTTGCGTAAGAAAGGTTGTAAACTTTCTGGCACAGTCGCAGAGAATACGTACATTTCTAAGTCGTCAGGCATTTGACCAGCAAATTGGTCGATTTCTTCAATGAAACCTAAGTCGAATGCTAAATCGGCTTCATCTACTACGAGCATAGATACTGTATGCACAAGCAACGCTTGCTCGTTCACTAAATCACGAATACGTCCTGGCGTACCTACGACGATTTGAGGTTGTGTTTTTAGTTTATCGATTGAGCGTTGTTTATCTGTACCACCAATGAATAATTTCGTTTGGATTTCTGTACCTTCTACTAATTTTGTTAGTTCCGCATGAATTTGAGTTGCTAATTCACGAGTTGGTGCTGTTACAACAGCTTGTACTTCTTGTTTTGTTTCTACGATACGTTGTACGATTGGGATTAAGAAACTATGTGTTTTCCCTGTACCTGTATGCGCCTGTCCGATTGCACTTTTACCTTTTAAAATTAAAGGAATCATTTCTTTTTGAATCGGTGTTGGTTCTGTGAAACCTAATTTTGCAATAGCTTCACGCAAAAATGGCTTGAATTGATAATCTGTGTACTTTGACATTTCGTCACTCCTTACTTCATTCCTTCATTGTAACATGATTTGATTGTATTATCCATTTGTGTATTCTCTATTTTTTCTTTGATTTTCGTCAATAAAATCTTATTTTCGAAAACTTTGTATAACGTAAAAACGTTCGATATAATAGAAAAGAAGAATGGGTTAGAAAAAAGTATGATTTCTCCCAATTCGAAAGGAGTTTCTTATATATGCAAGTTAAAAAAATTACCCCGCGTGGATACTGCTACGGTGTCGTTGATGCGATGGTCATCGCTCGTAACGCAGCACTCGACAAAACATTACCTAGACCAATTTTCATTTTAGGGATGATCGTTCATAACAAACACGTAACAGATGCCTTTGAAGAAGATGGTATCATTACTTTAGATGGACCGAACCGCATGGAAATATTACAAAAAGTTGAAAGTGGTACGGTTATTTTTACCGCACACGGTGTTTCACCAGAAGTTCGCGAACTAGCGCGTCAAAAAGGATTAGTGTCCATCGATGCAACGTGCCCCGATGTGACAGTGACACATGATTTAATCGCTGAAAAAACAAAAGAAGGCTACGATATTATTTATATCGGTAAAAAAATCACCCTGAACCAGAAGGCGCAATCGGCGTCGCACCTGAACACGTTCACCTCGTTCAAAATGTAGCGGATATTGAAGAGCTTCATTTAACAAACGATAAATTACTCGTGACAAACCAAACGACGATGAGTCAATGGGACGTTGTGAGCTTAATGGAAACATTAAAATTGAAATATCCAACGATTCAAGTACACGAAGAAATTTGTCTTGCAACGCAAGTACGACAAGAAGCTGTCGCAAATCAAGCTGGTGAAGCAGATTTACTAATCGTTGTTGGGGATCCACGTAGTAATAATTCAAATCGTTTAACACAAGTATCAGAAGAAATCGCAGGTACGACGTCTTATCGTATTTCTGATTTATCAGAGCTACAATTAGACTGGTTGCAAGGTATTGAAACTGTTGCTGTAACGGCTGGTGCTTCTACACCAACACCTATCGTTAAAGAAGTGATTAAATTTTTAGAGCAGTACGAAGAGAATGACCCTGCTACACATATTATTGAACGTACAGTTACATTAAGTAAAATTTTACCGAAAATTAAAGAACCAAAACCAGTCGATCGTATTGAACCATATTAAAATCGATCATAAAAGAACCAAAAAGGAAGCCTTTAAATACAAGGCTTCCTTTTTTTAATTAAAGAAATTGAAATGGTTCTGTAGAAAGTGTAGACGGCATAAACTCTACAGCGAGACGTTGTTCTTCACATAAAGTCACCATTTTTTCTGCGACGCCTTTTTTCATCACACTTTCAACATGATGACCTGGATCTACAACATGTAGTCCAATCGCTTCAGCATCTTGCGCAACGTGAAAATAAAGGTCGCCCGTTACGTAAACATCTGCTCCTGCTCGTTTCGCAGATTGGATGTATTTATTTCCATCCCCGCCGAGTACAGCTACTTTTCGTACTTCATCTGTCAAATCGCCCACGACACGAACTGCAGGTACGTGGAAATTTTCTTTCACATGCTCTGCAAATTGTTTCAATGTCATCGGTTGTTCTAACTTCCCGATTCTACCGAGCCCCATCGTTTTGGCAGGTGTATCAAGTAAAAACAAATCAAATGCTACTTCTTCGTATGGATGTGTTTGGTGCATACTACGAAGCACTTTGTTTTTACTTGATTCTGGGACAACTACTTCTACTTTTTCTTCCGCTTCCATATGTAAGCGGCCGATTTTTCCACTATGAGGATTCGCTTGCTCTAGCGCTTTAAAACGTCCGACACCTTCTGTTGTAAAGCTACAATTATCATAATTTCCTAACTGTCCCGCGCCGGCCCCGGCCAAAGCTTGACGTAATGCATCTGCATGACTTTTCGGTACGTATACAGCGAGTTTATAAAGTGCTTCAAAATAGCTCGGTACGAGTACTTCACATTGTTGCAACTTCAAAGCATCTGCTAATAAATCATTTACGCCGCCATCGGCTACATCTAAATTCGTATGCGCTGCATACACGGCAATATCGTGTTTAATTAATGTTTCAAAAAGCTTTCCTTGTGGTGTATCAGTACGTAAGTTGGCTAATTTGCGGAAAATAGGTGGATGATGTGCAATAATTAATTCACATTGCTTTGCGATTGCTTCTTGTACAACCTCCATCGTCACGTCTAACGTTACGAGAACTTTCGATACCGGTTTATTCAACGTACCGACTGCTAAACCAATCGGATCCCCATCCATTGCAGCTATTTTTTTCGGAGACCAACTTTCAAAAATCTGAATGATTTGTTGACCATTTGTTTGCTTCATATTTATATGAACAACTCCTTAACAGCGTCAATTTTTTGTTGAAGCTGTTGTTTCTTTTGTATAATTTCTGTCGTTTGTTCTGCTTTTTCCATATGTTCTAACACATGATGCCATTGTTTCATTTCATGTGTCCATTTTTTAACGAACACGTCATTTTTCTCAAGCATCAATTTCGGACCGACTAACAATTCCATCTCATTCAATGGTTGATGACCGCGTTCTAATACGAGAATTTCGTATATTTTGCCGTCTTCTTCGATAATCGTCTCATCTATAATGGCAAAGTTATTAGCAACCGCCCATTCTCGAATAGCGATGGCATGAATATTCGGTTGTAAAATTAAACGCTCTACACCCGCTAATCTTTCAGGGGCAGCATTTAAAATCGATGCGATCAAAGGACCGCCCATTCCAGCAATTGTAATAGCTGTGACGCCATCTTCTTTTTCAATTGCTAATAAACCATTTGCTAAACGAACGGTAATTTGACTTTGTAATAATTCTTTTTGTACTTCATGACAGGCAGATTCGTATGGACCTTTGACGACTTCTCCTGCGATGGCTTTTTGTACATGACCTCGTTTCACTAAGTAACAAGGTAAATAAGCATGGTCTGAACCAATGTCTGCAACGACTGCATTTTGTGGAACATAAGCAGCGACAGTTGCTAAACGTTTTGATAATTTTTGGGCATTCATAAACGATGTGCCCTCCCTTCTCAATTATTGTATCGAAAAATGACGTATTTTCATAGAAAAAAGACGAGAAAGACATCGGTTTTATGTCATAAAAAAAGACGCATCCTTCACAATGCGTCTACACATACCGAACGATTCCCATTCAATTGTTGCACCAATTGAAGTTTCTTCGCTTTTATAAGAAAAAACCAAATAAAATAATGACGACTAAACCTAAGTAGCCTGAAATCGTGAAAAATAACAGTTTCATTTTCGTTCCTGTTACGAGCCATAAGACACAGTTCGCAATAAGTACGCTATACAACGCTAAATCATTTCCTTCTGCAAGTAACATTGTCAAACGAACAGAAACAGCTAGTAATAGCAATGCTGCCACTGCATACGTAATTGCTCGCATCGTTTGTCCTGTCGTTTTTCGAAACGCCACATACAATATGCCAATAATCGCTGCTACACTTAACAAAATAGGTATGAACATGTATTTCGTACTTAACACATACATCGCGACAATCATTAGAATAGCGAAAATTGCACCTAATAATGAAAAAATCCAGTCTTTCGGAAGAATGTGTACACGTGCACGTTCTTCATTCGACTCTGTATGAACTTCATCCCCTCCAGTATACAACGTAAGTAAAAAATCACAGTAATGTTCTGGCAACAATTTGTTCATCTTCCAAAACGTAATTTCTTTAATTAAAATGCCTTTTTCTCTTGTTGCACGACATCCATCTCCCATCTGTATCCATATTGTACATGATATAGGGAATAAAAGGTATATAGTTTCATATAACCCATTTATTTTTTACACCAAAAGAATTATTAGAAATGCTTCATCAGTCATATACTATCAAAAAACCTCACAATCCTATAGATTATGAGGTCAAATAACTATTTTATTAAAAAAGAGTAGCTTATTCTAAGAAGTCTTTTAGACGTTTACTACGAGAAGGGTGACGTAATTTACGAAGTGCTTTCGCTTCAATTTGACGAATACGCTCACGTGTTACACCGAATACTTTCCCTACTTCTTCTAACGTACGTGTACGACCATCATCTAAACCAAAGCGTAAACGTAATACGTTTTCTTCACGGTCTGTTAATGTATCTAACACATCTTCAAGTTGTTCTTTTAACAGCTCATATGCTGCATGGTCTGCTGGTGATTGTGCTTCTGAATCTTCGATGAAATCGCCTAAATGTGAATCGTCTTCTTCACCGATTGGTGTTTCTAATGACACAGGTTCTTGTGCGATTTTTAAGATTTCGCGTACTTTTTCAGGAGTTAGGTCCATTTCTTCTCCGATTTCTTCTGGAGTCGGTTCGCGACCTAAATCTTGTAGTAATTGTCGTTGTACACGAATTAATTTATTAATCGTTTCAACCATGTGTACTGGGATACGAATTGTACGTGCTTGGTCAGCAATCGCACGTGTGATTGCTTGACGAATCCACCACGTTGCATATGTTGAAAATTTGAACCCTTTACGGTAGTCAAATTTTTCTACCGCTTTAATTAAACCCATATTCCCTTCTTGAATTAAATCAAGGAATAACATACCGCGACCGACATAACGTTTTGCAATACTAACTACTAGACGTAAGTTCGCTTCTGCTAAACGTTTACGTGCTTCATCGTCGCCTTTTTCAATACGTTCTGCAAGTGAAATTTCTTGTTCAGCAGAAAGTAAATCAACACGACCGATTTCTTTTAAATACATACGAACGGGATCATTGATTTTAACACCTGGTGGCACGCTTAAATCATTCAAGTCAAACGTTTCTTCTGCTTCTTTTAACAGTGGTTCTAAATCGGAATCTTTATCCCCATTTAACTCAATATTGTTTGCTTCAAGTTTATCGATAAATTCTTCTACTTGATCCGCTTCCATTTCATACGTTTGCAATTTATCTGCAATTTCTGCGTATGTTAATTCACCATTTTTTTTACCTGCTTCAAGCAAGCTTTTTTTCATTTCCTCTAAAGTATGTTCATGTTCTACTTTAGGTTTTACTTTGCTTTTTGTTGTACGTTTCGACTTTTCTGCCATTAGGTGTATTCCTCCTTCATAACATCTTTAGCTACAAATACGCTAAAGATCTCGTTAGCTCAATTACTTCTTGCGAAATTTTGAGCGTACGAATGAAATCATGTGATTTCTCTGCTTCTTTTAATTCTTGTTTGCGTTGTGCAATTAGTTGTTGAATTTTATATTTATCTACTTGGCGTATACAATCTGACCATTCTTCTTCAGCATGGTCTGGATCTCGATCAACGAGCGCGGCTTCCATAATGATTTTACGTAAGTTACGATCTTCCAACCCTTCTGCAAATCGATGAAAGTCAGCTTGTTCATGTTGCTCATAAAAATCAACTAATTCGTTAAAAATTGCTTTATACTCTTCTCTCACAAATGGAATTTGCTCTTCCTCTTGTTGAAAAGCATATACGCGATCACGATTGTCGAGCATCATCGCTAAAATTAATCGCTCTGCCCGGTCAATCGCCGTTAACTTCCGTGTCATTTTAGGCATCTGAACAGCCACGTTTTGAGGCTCTGTAGATTGTCTGCTTTGTTGTTGCTGTGCTTTATGACGTAACTGTACAGCTAATGTTTCTTCAGACACGCCTGTTTCTTGTGCTAACTGTTTCATGTATAACTCACGTTTTACGATAGAAGCGTCTACAGCAATATAGCTAATCGCTTCCTCTATATATTGTTCAATATCTGTCGCATATTGAAAATTTTTATGTCGTTTAGAGTACGTTAACATGAAACTCGTTAAATCAAGTGGTTCCCCGATAATTTTATCTTGAAACAGCTGTGCTCCAAATTGACGTATATAATCGTCTGGATCTAACCCATTTGGTAAGAGTGCTACTTCAATTGAGAATTTTTCTGCTTTCAGTAAGTCTGCGGCTCTTTTTGCCGCTTCCCATCCTGCATTATCCCCATCGTAACAAATAATAATTTCATTTGATAAACGTTTTAATTTTTGGATTTGTTCAATTGTTAATGCTGTTCCCATCGATGCAACACCGTTATGAACCTCGGCCTTCTTCGCACTCAGAACGTCCATAAACCCTTCAAACAACACAATTTTCCGTTTTTTACGAATGACCGGTCTTGCCTGGTCTAAATTGTAAAGCACTTTCCCTTTATGAAAAATAGGCGATTCTGGGCTATTCATATACTTAGCATTTTCACCGGATTGGTCAATAATTCGACCCGAAAAAGCGATGATTTTCGAAGTTTCATCACGAATCGGAAACATCACACGATGCCTAAATCGATCAAAATAGCCTGTTCCATCTTCTTTACGAATAATAAGACCAGCCTCTGCCATCATTTCCAAATCGAAACCTTTACGACTAAGTAACGTCGTTAATGAATCCCAATTAGGTAATGCATAACCGATGCCATATGCCTCGATCATTTCTCTCGTAAAGCCACGATTTTCTAAATACTGAAGTGCCTGTTCCCCATCTTCTGTATTCAGTAATAAATGTTTGTAATACTCACCACAAAACGCATGTGCTTCTAACATTTTTTGTTCTGCAGGACTTACATTTTCTACTACATGATGATGGTGTTGATGTTCTGCTACATCTACTTCAATACCTGCTTTTTCACCTAGTTTTGCAACAGCTTCTTGAAAGGAAAGATTGTCAATATCCATTAAAAAAGTAATGGCATTTCCTCCTGCGCCACATCCAAAACAGTGAAAAATTTGTTTATCTACTGAAACGGAAAAAGATGGTGTTTGTTCACCATGAAATGGGCATAAGCCGAAATAGTTGCGTCCGCGCTTCGTCAATTGCATGTATTCACCAATGACGTCTACGATATCCGACTGTGAACGAATTTGTTCAATCGTCTCTTCTGGAATTCTTTGTGCCATACTATCACCATCTTTATTTACTTTCTCTTACTCTTTATTCGATACAAAAGAGGAAAAGTCCTTCTTTTTTCAAAAAATAAATCCCTTAATCATACTTTTATTTTATTTTTACCACAATTCTTTATTATAAAACATGGCGAACCATTTTGCTATATTGTTTTTACGTACTCGAACTAAAAAATCCCCCAACTATATGAGGGACTGAAAGTTTATTTTAAACGATGTAAAATATCGTTGGCCGTCTCTTCGACCGCTTTATTCGTTACGTCAATTATAGGACACCCGATTCGTTCAACGATATTGTGGAAATGTTTAATTTCTTCATCGATTCGTTCTACTTTTGCATAGCTCGCATTGTCACTTAAACCTAACGCAATTAATCGTTCTTTTCGAATGTGATTTAATTTATCAGGCGAAATCACAAGTCCGAAACATTTTTCCGGTGGAACTAAAAATAGTTCCTCTGGTGGTTCGACTTCTGGTACGAGTGGGACGTTCGCCACTTTCAAGCGTTTATGCGCTAAAAATTGAGACAATGGCGTTTTAGACGTACGAGAAATACCGACTAAAACGATATCTGCTTTTAATAAGCCTCTCGGATCTCGTCCATCATCATATTTAACAGCAAACTCGATTGCTTCAATTTTTTTGAAATAATCGTCATCTAGTTTGCGTACTAAACCCGCTTCTTCAATCGGTTCGATTTGAAGAGCTTTTGAAAACATATCCATCGTCGGACCCATTAAATCAACTTTCAATACATTCTTTTGTAGACATGTTTCGTCCATAAATGAACGCATTTCTTCTTTTACTAATGTATACATAATCATCGCTTTTTGCTCAACAGCAAGCTGAATGATTTCATTTAATTGTTCTTGATTTTCAACATGGGGGAATCTTTGTAAAGCAACATCTTGCATGCCAGGTCGGAATTGGCTAATAGCTGCTTTCGCAACAAGTTCCCCTGTTTCTCCGACTGAGTCAGATATAATAAATACCGTAATTTTTTCCATAAAATGATGTCACCTCACAAATCATGATTTTCAGCGAGTGATAAAAATGCTCGCGTAATATTCGTTTTTGTTAAACGGCCAATTACTTCTAAACCGTCTGTATGTTCAATGACAACCGGTAAAGCATCAATCTGTCTTTCAATCAATTTATTTGCCGCTTGAATTAACCCATCCGTTTTGAAACAATAGGCAATATTAGGCATTCTCGTCATAATAATATGTACGGGAATATGATTTAAATCTTGACTTCCAATTGCTGTTCTCAACAAATCTTTACGAGATAAAACGCCTGTTAAGTATGAGTTTTTATCTACGACAAATAACGTTCCAACATCCTCTAGGAACATTTGGCAAATTGCATCGTAGACAGATATGTTTTCACCGACGACAATCGGAATCGATTGAAAATCTTTCACTTTCATATTTGTCATACTTTCCATTACTGCTTGCCCTGTCTGTTTACCAGAATAAAAATAGCCGACACGTGGACGCGCATCTAAAAAACCCGCCATCGTTAAGATTGCAAGGTCTGGACGCAACGTCGCTCTCGTTAAGGAAAGTCGTTCCGCAATTTGTTCCCCTGTAATAGGACCATTGCCCTTAACAATTTCCACTATTTCTTCTTGACGTTTATTCAGTTCGATCATGCTCACCGCCCCAAATGTTATATACTTTATTCTTAATAAGTATATACTATTTCATTCGATATTGCGAAGAAAACTATTGCATGGTACAATGTTTCAAACGATATAAGGCGATGATTGAGAAATAAGTAGTATGTGCCAATAAGCGAGTAGTGACAGTGAGAGACTACACAACATACGAAAAGGGCACTCAGGAGCTAACAGTTAGAAAGTGGATTTTCTTCTATATAATAGAGAAAATCAATCGGGGTGGAACCGCGGGCGCATATTGAGCACTCGTCCCCGGGCAAAAAGTTGCCCGGGGACGGGTGCTTTTATTCTTTTTACTGGAGGTTTTTCAAATGGCAGAAAAAACAATGGAAAATGTAGTTAGTTTAGCAAAACACCGTGGCTTTGTCTTCCCAGGCTCAGACATTTATGGTGGTTTAGCAAACACGTGGGATTACGGTCCCCTAGGCGTTGAATTAAAAAACAACGTGAAAAAAGCATGGTGGGCAAAATTCATCCAAGAATCTGAATACAATGTTGGTTTAGATGCAGCAATTTTAATGAACCCTAAAACTTGGGTAGCATCAGGTCACGTAGGAAACTTCAACGACCCAATGATCGATTGTAAATCTTGTAAATCTCGCCACCGTGCAGATAAATTAATTGAAGATGCTTCACTTGAAAAAACAGGCAATGAAATCGTTGTCGACGGTATGACTTTTGAACAAATGAAAGAAAAAATGGTTGAACTAGACGTCCACTGCCCAGATTGTGGTGCCAATGACTTCACAGATATTCGCCAATTCAACTTAATGTTCAAAACGTTCCAAGGTGTAACAGAAGACTCTACAAATGAAATCTTCTTACGTCCTGAAACAGCACAAGGTATTTTCGTAAACTTTAAAAATGTACAACGTTCTATGCGTTTACGTACACCATTCGGTATCGGTCAAGTAGGTAAATCTTTCCGTAACGAAATCACACCAGGGAACTTTACCTTCCGTACACGTGAATTCGAACAAATGGAACTTGAATTTTTCTGTAAACCAGGAACTGAATTAGAATGGCACGCTTACTGGAAAGAATTTTGTAAAAACTGGTTATTAAACTTAAACATGCACGAAGATTCTATGCGTTTACGTGACCACGGTGAAGAAGAACTTTCTCACTACTCAAATGCTACAACAGACATCGAATTCCGCTTCCCATTCGGTTGGGGTGAACTTTGGGGTGTAGCTTCTCGTACAGACTTCGACCTTAAACGCCACATGGAACATTCTGGTGAAGATTTTACTTACATTGATCCTGTATCGAATGAACGCTACGTACCTTATTGTATCGAACCTTCATTAGGTGCTGACCGTGTAACACTTGCTTTCTTATGTGATGCTTACGATGAAGAAGAATTAGAAGGCGGCGATTCTCGTAAAGTTCTTCGCTTCCACCCAGCGCTTGCCCCATTCAAAGCAGCTGTTCTTCCATTATCTAAAAAATTATCAGAAGAAGCACACGGTGTTTGGGCTGAATTGCGTAAAGCTTTCCCAGTAGATTACGACGAATCGCAATCAATCGGTAAACGTTACCGTCGTCAAGATGAAATCGGTACACCATTCTGTATCACATATGATTTTGATTCTAAAGAAGATGGTCAAGTTACTGTTCGTCACCGTGATTCTATGGAACAAGTACGTATGCCAATTACAGAAGTACAAGCATATATTGCGAAACACTTACAATTCTAATCGAGACGAATAAAATGTGTTTTTTGTTCATTTCCTGAACATTCACGTCAAAACGCTTGAATTTCATGACGTAAAATTTTATTATATGTACGACGCAATCACAGTTTTGGACCAACTATGATTCCTCTATAAAGACCAACAAACGAAAAGAAGGGATGCTTGAGCATCCCTTCTTTTTTCATACGCAAAAACGCATAGACTTTTATCAATCTATGCGTTTTCTATCCTAACTAAATCATCTCTTTAAACTGTAACCAGCTCGTTAAACTGTAACCAGCTCGTTAAACGCGTCCAATTCTCATCTTTATTATATGGTTGATCTCGAATAATCGCTTTTGTCGCAACGTTTGACAACGTACGTAAAACGGTCGGTTTGTCATCTACGTAAGCATCTAACTGCAACGATTGGATCGTCGCGATTTTTTCATCATCTGCCATGCCGCAAAAAAAATGCCCCTCCGCTACTGGAAATCCTTGTTTTTCCATCCATTCACGAGAAGCTTCACAATATTCTTTCGGACGTGCTGTAATGTAAAACACTTCGTGGCCTTCTTGCACTAGTTGCTGTAACATTTCTTTTGCCCCTTCAAAAATCGGACAATTTGTGAAATAAATTTTTTCGAGCTGACTTTTCCACATCTCGTACCCTTCTGCATCCGTTAAACCAAACGGTTCATGAATTTCCACACGCTGAATATTTTCAAATACTTCTTCTGTTAACGTCGTTTGAAAATAGGCATTGTATAAGTGAAAAGCATGTCGACGTAAATCAATTAACGTATCGTCTATATCGAATCCAAATCGCATAATATTCCCCTCCACTACACTTCAAATTGCAAAGCGAAATGTTGTTCTTCTTCTAATTGTTGTTTTTGTAGTGCATGAATTCGATCTGCACGCTGTCTTTCAAACTGGGCAATAGCTTCGTTATCAATTGAACCATCTTCCTCTAGCAATGTCGCTAAATATTCCGCATCAATTAACGCACTATTCAAACCGAAAGCACCTGTTGGCGCCATCGTATGTGCTGCATCACCTAATAATACAACACCATCTCTTCCCCATACATCCGCATAAGAACTATGTACATCCAACAGCACAAAATCTTTCCACGACTGAATCGACTGATGAATTTGCGTCTCCAATACTGGAAATGCATCAATTAGTCGCTGAATAAATTGACTAAAATCCGTCTTCCGTAAACTTGGAAAACTTCCTTTATCAATATTCCAACCAATCTGAATTCGATTTTCTGCTTGCGTAAATAATGCCAACTGTTTCCCGTCGACTAATGCCATATGAATCATCGGTTCCCAGTCTTTTGGCTTTTCAATACGTGCCCACAATAAATCATAACCGTGTGTCCACGTTTTATACCCGATATTAGCGCATTTACGTACGGTTGAGTATCGTCCATCTGCGCCGACGACTAATTTACTTTCAATTGCCACTTCAACCCCTTCATGACGTGCATAAACAGTCTGTCCTTCTAAACGAATCATTTTCGTTTCTACACATAAATGAAAGTTTGGATTGTGCTGAATGGGTTTTAAAATAGCAGCTAGTAAATGGCGCTGTGGCACATGAATGCCTAAGTGACCAATAGCAGGATCTGGTTTAATTGTTTCGTAACATATGCCATCTTTCCAATTTTCAAGTTTCTTCATCGGAAGCATCATCGAATCATCTAGATTTCCAAACAATCCGTAGCGTTTAAGTAACGCTTCACCATGTTCATTAATATGTTCGCCTCTGAACGCTTTTCCGAGTGTTTTACTACTTTCAAGTAACGTAACATCCAATCCTTTGCGAACGAGTAAAAATGCAAGCATTGCCCCAGCAGGTCCTGCTCCGACAATACATACATCAGTCATTCTTTTCACGATAAAGCCTCCTATTTTTTCGGGTACGCGACGATTCTTAAATCGTTTCCAATCACATCTACAGCGTCGTATTCAAATTCAAGTGCTGCAGACATCGCTTCCACGTCTGGACCGCTTACAGGAGATAAGCTATGGGCTCCTCCGATAATTTTAGGTGCCATGTAAATCAATACTTTCTGTACGAGGTGTTGGCGGAAAAATGATGCATGAACTGCTGCCCCACCCTCAACTAAAATATCTGTAATACCTCTCGTATAAAGAGCATCTAGCATTTCTTCTAAATGTAATTGTCCTTCTGTTGTCGCTACGCGTAAAATTTCTACACCTTGCGCTTGCAACGCTTGTGCTTTTTCAATTGCCGCATCTTCAGCCGTCACAATAATCGTTTTCGCATCTGCCGTCTGCGCTACTTTTGCATGCAACGGCGTACGCAATTGACGATCTAAAATAATACGAATCGGATTTTTACCTTCTTTCGACACGAGTCTCGTCGTTAATGATGGATCGTCGGCTAACACCGTCCCAATCCCGACTAAAATACCATCCATTTCATGACGATATTCATGAACATCTTCGCGTGCATCATCACCTGTCACCCAACGAGAATCTCCATTTGATACCGCAATTTTCCCATCTGCTGTCATCGCGTATTTACTCACAACAAATGGACGGCTCGTTAACATATTATGAATGAATCGCTCGTTTAATTTATATGCTTGCGCTTCTAAAATACCTACTTCTACTTCAATACCTGCATCGCGAAGTAATTTGACTCCTCGACCAGCTACGCTTGGATTCGGATCTTCCATCGCAATAACGACGCGTTTTACACCCGATTCTTTCACTAGATTCGCACAAGGTGGTGTTTTCCCATAATGTGAACACGGTTCAAGTGTAACGTATAACGTTGCACCTTTCGCATGCTCACCTGCCATACGAAACGCATGTACTTCCGCATGTGGCTCACCTGCTTTGCGATGTAGACCTGTTCCGACAATTACACCGTTTTGAACGATGACAGCCCCGACCATCGGGTTCGGATTCGTATTCCCCTTCGCACTCACCGCTAAGTCTAAAGCGAGTTGCATGTAATATTCATCAGTTTTTATCATTGTGAAGCCCCCTAAACAATTTATCGAATATGACCTGATTTTTCACGTTTCGTTTCTAAATAACGATGATTCGTATCCGTTTCACCGCCCCATAAAGGCACGTGACCGTGTGTCGATAAACCGTGTTGTTCAAGTGCTGCTAATTTTTTAGGATTGTTCGTAATAAGCGTCACTGGTTTTTTACGTAATTGTTCTAACACTTTAAGTGGTTCTTCATATGAACGTATATCATCTTCAAAGCCAAGCGCATGGTTCGCTTCGACCGTATCTAGTCCTTCTTGTTGTAATAAATACGCCATTGATTTTGAAAACAAGCCAATACCGCGTCCTTCGTGGTCTGCTACATAGAAAATAGCCCCTGCACCGTGATCGACAATCATTTTCATCGATTCATGCAACTGGTATCCACAATCACAACGCTGACTACCGAAAATATCACCTGTATGACAAATACTGTGCATACGTACGAGTGCATCTTCTGTCTTTTCAAAGTCTCCGTACACGAGTACAGATGATTGTTGACCGAACGCTAAGTTCATTGTGTTTAAATGGTCTACCACTTGTTCTTTCGTCCACTGTGTCGATACTTTTGTCCAGCAGTACCAATTGAATGTCGCTTCAAAATTACCTTGTTTGATCGGCAATTTCACAGGACCTACGATGCATAGTTTGTTCAATTGATCTAGTGGCACAAAAGTCATTTTTTCTTTGATCATTTGTAAGTTTGTTTGTGTCATATCCATGGCGTGTCTCTCATTTCTATATCATTTTATGTTGTTACTTTTCGTAACTTACTATATTGTAGTAAGTTTTGAAAGTCAACTATTTCACTCTGAATGACCATTTTAATCGATTTTCTATTTAAAAACCTCTATACTGTACTTTAAGTATTCACTAAGAAAGGATGATTGTTGTGGAATCCACGCCACATCCAACGTTATCACGCTACTATACGTCTGCAAATATCGTCGTGTTATTTGAAGACGCCATAGAAAATCCTGGAGAAGTCGACGAATTACTCGTCGTTTCAAATGGACAATTTGATATTACGTTAAAAGTTAAAGAAGCGACTGTTATTTCAAGCGTCGCACCAGATATGTTACATTTACGTGTTGAAAACGTATTTAGTTATACATCTCACAAACCATTTACAAAAAAACAAATTCATCAACTACAAACATCGCTCTTAAATGAACATAATATTCATATTCGCAACGATGCATTCCCTTACGATAAAAAATCGTCAGCGCAAATATTTTTTGGGATTCTATGAGTTATAAAAATGTCGAACAACTCGATTGTCCCGATAAAAAAAG
>NZ_HE611065.1:123811-282123 GCF_000285595.1 Kurthia senegalensis
ACTCCTTTTTTTTTATCTTTTGAAAACAATAGAGGGGTACGCTCTAGCTGTTCAATAAATTTCTTCGATTTAAAACGCATCCCTGTTTGTTCTTCGTAGATCGTCGAAACGATATTCTTAATGAATTTTTTCGTTTCTTTTTTCAGTGTCAGTTCACCTAGCTGGTCAATTGGCATTAAATAAAACATGCGAATTAATTTTAGCTGTGTTGGTGTTAAACGAATAATATATGCATCTTGATGAAAACAACGATGGCACAAAAAGCCTCCTTGTGAGAACGAGAAAGCAAACTCTCCGTCCGTTGCGCCACAAGAAGCACATTGATGTAAAATCGGTTGAACACCTGTGTACGGTAGCATTTTCCATTCTACAAAAAGTGAAATCGCTTCTGGGTCATATCCTTCTTCTATCGCATGAAGTGCTTGTGATAAAACATCAAATGCGTATGAATCCGGTTGATCTTGTTCAACGAGACGATCGACGATTTCGACGATATAACTTGCGTAAGCCGTCGCTTCAATATCCGTCATCACATGGCGCATAGATTCCATCGCTTCCCCTTGTTGCAGCGTACCCATACCTCGTCCATGATGGACGATAAAAATACCGTGCATAAAAGGCTGGCATATACCTGCTAATCGACTAGAAGGCTTTTTCGCTCCTCTAGCCATCGCAGCAACTTTCCCCGCTTCTCTCGTCAAAAGAATCACGACTTTATTCGATTCACCATAAGGTCTCGTTTTCAAGACAATGCCTTCCCATTTATTCAGCAATTGTCACACTTCCCTTACCGATTAATATTCGTCATCACGGTAACCGTAGTCTCGTAATTGAGAAGAGCGGTCACGCCAATCTTTTTGCACTTTTACCCAAAGTTCTAAATACACTTTAGAACCTAATAAGTTTTCTATATCTTTACGTGCACGTGTACCAATTTCTTTCAACATCGCACCACGTTTACCGATTACGATCCCTTTTTGAGAATCACGTTCTACGATGATTGATGCCATTACACGCACTTTATCTGTTTCTTCATCACGACGAATTTTTTCAATTTCGACTGCAATTGAGTGTGGCACTTCATCGCGTGTTAAATGTAATGCTTTTTCACGAATCAATTCAGAAATGATGAAACGTTCTGGGTGATCCGTTACTTGATCTGCTGGATAGTATTGTGGACCTTCTGGTAAATATTTTTTCAGAGTGTTTAATAAGTTATCTACGTTATTCCCTTGTAGAGCAGAAATAGGGACGATTTCAGCAAAATCGTATTTCTCTTTATATTGGTCCACAATTTTTAAAATTTCTTCTGGGTGAATCGTATCGATTTTGTTAATGATTAAAAATACAGGTGTTTTCGATCCTTTTAACATTTCGATGACATATTCATCACCAGCGCCTAATTTTTGTTGTGCATTCACCATAAACATAATCGCATCAACTTCACGTAGCGCATTTTTTGAAACTTTTGACATGAATTCACCTAATTTATGTTTCGGTTTGTGAATCCCTGGTGTATCGATAAAGATCATTTGTGAATCGTCCATCGTTAAAACACCTTGTACTTTGTTTCGAGTTGTTTGTGGTTTGTCAGACATAATAGCAATTTTTTGTCCGATTACGCGATTTAAAAATGTAGATTTTCCTACATTTGGTCGGCCAATAATTGAAATAAAGCCTGATTTAAATTGTGACATGAATAATTTCCTCCGTTATAACCATTTTGGTAAAAAAATGAAACATGCGATGACCACAGCCGCAATCGCATAAATAAATACTGCGCCTGCTGCTATATCCTTCGCTGCTTTTGCTAATGGATGGTAGTCCGATGTGACGAGGTCAACAACTCTTTCTACTGCACTGTTCATCATTTCAAGCGCAAGCATTCCTGCAATAAGCATAATAATAATCACCCATTCAAGCAGTGATAATTTCGTTAAAAAACTAACAACTAGAACGACAATTGCCGCGATGATATCTACACGGAAATTTTGTTCTGCTGTCGCTTGTCTCATTCCGCTTAGTGCATAGCGGAACGAACGGATAAATTTAGTGACGTTCATTCATGTCGCGTGACAAGCCGTATGATTCTAAAATTTCATCTTGTTTACCAAACATGATTTTTTCATCTTCAGGGACCATATGATCATAACCTAGAACGTGTAGTAACCCATGAATCGCTAAAAAGCCGAGTTCACGTTCAAACGAGTGACCAAATTGTTCTGCTTGTTCACGTGTACGGTCAATTGAAATAATTACATCGCCTAAAATGCGTGGCATATCGTCTGCAACAATCGCTGTCTCGCCTTCACCAAGCTCTTCTAACGCGAAAGAAATAACATCTGTTGGTGCATCTTTATGACGGTATTCTTTGTTAATTTGGTGAATCGCTTCATTCGTTACAAACGTAACGGATAGCTCCGTGCCATCTTCTACTTCTTCCACTTTTGCAGCGTGTTGTAATAAACCTTCTACAAGTTCTAAATCTTTTTCTGTTACTTTTCCTGTTTCATCTAAAAAATCAATCGTTAACATAGGTGCCTCCTAAGCAATCCATAAGTCTTATTCGTTTGGCTCTGGATATTCAATACGTGAATGAAATGTTCCATTCAATGTTTCACAAAATACACGTTCAATAATATGCAATTCACGAATCGTCAAATCACATTCATTAAACTGCCCATCTTGTAACTTATCTTGCGCAATGGCGTGTACTAAATTTTTTATTTTTTCCGGTGTTGGTTCCTTCATCGACCGAACGGCTGCTTCCACACTATCTGCTACATTAATAATAGCAATTTCTTTCGTTTGTGGCTTCGGACCTTTGTATCGATAATCTTCTTCAACGACCGAAGCATCTTGCTGTTTAGCTTTATAATAGAAAAACTTCACCGACGTCGTTCCGTGATGTTGACGTGCTACATCAACGATTTCTTTCGGCATTTTGTACTTCTCTAAAATACGCGCACCATCTTCTGCATGAGCAATAATTATATCGCGAGATTTCTCTGGTGGCAAATGGTCGTGCGGATTTAAGCCATTTGTTTGGTTTTCAACGAAAAATCCAGGGTGTTTCGTCTTTCCAATATCATGATAATAGCATCCGACTCTCGCAAGTAATCCATCAGCGCCTACTTCCTCACATGCTGCTTCTGCTAAATTTGCAACCATCACACTATGATGATACGTCCCTGGTGCTTCCATTAAAATTTTCTTCAGTAACGGATGATTCGGATTCGATAATTCAATGAGTTTAAAACTTGTCAAAATACCGAATAACGTCTCAATGAACGGAAGTAAGCCGAGTGTTAACACACCTGACAACATCGCTGAAATAATCGCTGCCACGAAATAAAACATGAGTTCTCTCCACGTATAATCGGACTGTGTCATCAATAAATAAAATAAAATGAACAAACAATTAATAAGTGCAACGATCGAACTCGTTTGCATAATTTTTGAACGGTTATTTGCAAAGCGCACGAAATAAATCGCACTAAGACCACTCAAAATAACGTACAGAGCGATTTCCATTTGCAAGACAGTTGAGTACCCTTCTTGAAAAATAATACCACTTGATAGCCCTAATAAAACCGTAATTGCCACTGCAGTCCGCTCATTAACGAGCGTTCGTAGTAGCATCGCTGCGAGTGCCGCTGGGAATAAAAAGCCGATGAGTAAATCAAATTCATGGTCAACGACAGACAATAATTCCATCATGCCGATCATCGCGATATAGACGCCCGTCGAAATGAGTAAATCTCGCATTTTCAATTTAGACGGGCGATCTTTTTTCTGAATAAATAATACGTATAAAAACAACATTTCAATTACGACAAGAACGACTAAACCGAGAAGTGGTTTTTTAGATTGATGAGAAGATAGCATACCTGTCACTTCTAATTGACGATAAACATCTCGGTCAATAACTTCTCCTTCTTGAACGATAATTTGACCTTGTAAAATACGAGTCGGTGTTACAGCAAGTTCCGCTTCTTTTCTTTTTGCTTTCGTTGCTTCTTGATCGAGTAATTTATTCGGAACGATCGCAGAACGAGCAATTCGAATACTTACGTTTTTCAAACTTTCAGGAAAAGAATAACTCGTACGAATTGCGTTTCCAATTGATTCTCTTTCTTCCGCAACTTCCGATTCTATGACAGGTTCATCTAAAATCGTCGTTACTTTCTCGACGATCGTATCCCGTGCATAATTTAACTCTTTCACATTCGCTTGTAACAATATATTCAAATCATCATCGCTTAAGTCGACAATTTTCTCATCATTTGCTAATGATTTTTTCAGCGCGGCAAAGCGTTCTTTTTTTGCTTTTTTACTATCGCTCTCCGCCTCAATTTGCTTCGCATCTTGCACATAATCATAAATAGAGCGAACAATGGACGCTTGGTTCTTACTCATTTCTTCCGAGTATGTATAAACAGAAGCTACTGAATTAGCTGCTTCTTGTTGCTCTTGTTTCGTCTTTTCACTATCTTCTACCGTTTTGACAGATCGAATCGTCTCAGGCGAAACTTGAAACAACTTGACATTGTATTGTCGCTCTTGCACATTGTTTAGCATCATGCCATATTGTAATACTCCCGCAACGAGCAGTATAATGAGTAACCAAATTGAAAATGGTAACATGCGTAACATTTTTTGAATGATTGCTGTCATATTCATTTCCTCCATTCAAAACTGTTTAATCGATTGGTTCCTCGTATGCATTAATAATTTGAGCAACTAATGGATGTCGAACAATGTCTCCCGCTTCTAACCATTGGAATGAAATATCGGCAATATCTTTCAACCGATACTCGGCATTCGTTAAGCCTGACGGTACCCCTTTTGGTAAATCAATTTGCGTTTTATCTCCCGTAATAATCATTTTCGAACCAAAACCAAGGCGTGTTAAAAACATCTTCATTTGAGCTTTCGTCGTATTTTGAGCTTCATCTAAAATAACGAAAGCATCATCAAGCGTACGCCCACGCATATATGCAAGAGGCGCAATTTCAATCGTCCCTCGGTCGATGAGACGTGTCGTTTGCTCTAATCCTAATACATCATGAAGCGCATCGTAAAGAGGACGTAAATAAGGGTCTACTTTCTCTTTTAAATCTCCCGGTAAAAAACCGAGTGATTCTCCAGCCTCTACAGCGGGACGTGTCAAAATAATTCGTTTCACTTGTGCATTTTTTAACGCTTGTACCGCCATCACGACTGCTAAATATGTCTTCCCTGTCCCTGCTGGCCCAATCCCAAAAACTAAGTCGTGCTTTTGAATCGCACGAATATAATGGCGTTGTCCGATCGTTTTTGCACGAATCGCACGCCCTTTCGCCGTATGTGCAATCGCTTCATTATATAGTTCTGCGAAATACTCTATTTGATTTTTCTTCGATAATTCAATAGCAGATACGACATCGCGCTGATTAATTTGTATATTTTTACGAATAACACGGAGTAATTGATCAATTAGAGCTGTCGCTTTTTGAGACTGTTCTTCTGTCCCTACAACGACAATACTGTCGCCTCTCGTAATCATTTGAACTTGAAAAGCAGCTTCAATCAATTTTAAATTTCCATCGTTATTCCCTAGTAACATAATCGCTTCATTTGGATCTTTGAATGTAAGTTGCATCGGTTGCTGTTCTGTCATCACTATTCCCCTCAATCTAAAAGTAATTCCACTATTTGTTAACTTTACTTTAGCATTTACGTTCCGTCCGTGCAAAGCATTGTATGTAAAAACAAAAAGAGGCTCCGTCAAAACCTTTTTTTCATATGTGCACTTATATTGTTCTTTGTTTTTGGCGACGCTTTTCATGGGCACGGCTCCATCTTATTTTTTTCGTAAAATACGAAAAAAATGGATGTTCCACTCATGCAGTTCCAAAAGAAATCGCGCCATTCACTTGGAATAAACTCATTTTAAATAAATAAAAAGGTTCCTTTTGATAAAATAAAATTATTATACGAAACTAATCAAAGGAGACTTTCTCTGTTTAAAATGTATACTATGAATCAAATGATTTTACCTTTGGATTCAAAAAATCTCTACTCAACTTGAAGCAAGTGAAGCTATTTTAGGTTTCACACACTTTTCTGTTTAAGGAAAAGTGAACGTTAAAAAATAGGTCAAGCATTAATGTTTATAAACTTAAGATAGTACCGAATAAATTTGCAGATTCTCTACTTTTGAAAAAACGGATAAAAAAAATGACGCTGCCGATTGGCAGCGTCATTTTTTACGTTATGAGACATTATTTCCCGGTTTCTTTCTTCATTACTTTCTTTTTGCTTTCGGTGGACCTAAAATTTCTGCTACTAAAACCGCACGTCGTACGTCATCCGAGTTCGTGAATAATGGATGGCGCGCGCGCATAGGAGCCGCTGCTTGTTCTCGTTCCACTTTTTTGCTTACGTGCTCATTTCTTCTCGTTTGCATATCTTGTTTTTCAACAGCAACGAGCTGTTCTTTTTTCTCTTCAACTCGTTGTTCCACAACACGCTTTTGTTTTTGCACAGTCGGTGTAGGTTGTTGAAGTTCTCGCTCAGTTTGTTCTAATTTTTTCTTTAACTCGCCAAATACGTCCCCAATCCCTTTAGAAGGTGTTTTTGGTAATGGTTTCGTAGACGTTTTTTTGTCTTTCTTTCGATCGGCAGAAAAAAAGTAACTAAGTAATGAGATAATAATGAATATAATTAAACTCGTCATCAGTTAGACCCCCTTTACTTTTCGTTATGTGGTGGATCTACCTTACTTAAAGAATCACGCATAGATGTATCGGCTTGAATATTTTGATAATTCATATAATCCATAACACCTATGTTTCCTTTTTTGAATGCTTCTGCAAGCGCAAGTGGTACTTCTGCTTCTGCTTCTACTACTTTTGCTTTCATTTCTTGTACTTTTGCAACCATTTCTTGCTCGTTCGCTACAGCCATCGCACGACGTTCTTCCGCTTTCGCTTGTGCAATATTTTTATCTGCTTCCGCTTGTTCAATTTGCAATTCAGCACCGATATTTTTACCGATATCAACGTCCGCGATATCAATAGATAAAATTTCGAATGCTGTACCAGAATCTAACCCTTTTGATAAAACCGTTTGAGAAATCATATCTGGGTTTTCTAACACTTCTGTATGATGTTTAGCACTACCGATTGTTGAGACAATCCCTTCACCAACACGTGCGATAATCGTTTCTTCACCTGCACCACCAACTAAACGGTCGATGTTCGCACGTACTGTAATACGTGCTTTCGCTTTTACTTCAATCCCGTTCATCGCAACACCTGAAATAAATGGTGTTTCAATTACTTTTGGATTAACAGACATTTGTACCGCTTCTAATACGTCACGTCCTGCAAGGTCAATCGCTGCACAACGTTCAAATGTTAAGTCAATATTTGCGCGGTGTGCGGCAATTAATGCGTTTACGACACGGTCTACATTCCCCCCTGCAAGATAATGACTTTCAAGTTGGTTAATCGTTACAGGAATACCTGCTTTATGTGCTTTAATCAATGGATTCACAACACGTGATGGAATAACACGACGTAAGCGCATACCAATTAATGTGAAAATACTTACTTTTACGCCTGCTGCAAGTGCAGAAATCCACAATGCAACGGGAACAAAAGTGAAAATAATAGCCAGTACAATAAATAAAATAACAATACCGATAATCAATGGAACTGATAACATATCATTCACTCCTCTAAGCTTGTTTTGGTCGTACGACAATTCGTACGCCTTCTACTTCAATAATTTCTACTTCTGTATTGTTCGGAATAAAAGCTCCTTCCGAAACGACATCTAAACGCTCTCCTTCATACATTGCTGTACCTGAAGGTCTTAAAGGTGTAGCCGTAACAGCGACTTTCCCTAATAGCTCTGTCCGGTTCACATTTGATACGTAGCCGCTTTCCGTATCGGTTGAATCAGATAAAACCATCTTATTAAAGACGTTTAGCTTCTTACTGAAAAATTTCAACATAATCACCATCCCTGTAATCGCCACGCCTAATGCAATTAAAATTGAATAGAGCATTCCCATGAAAGAGGGAGCGACCATTAGTAAGCTACTTAACAATGCAGCAAATCCAATAATCCCAAGTATGCCACCAGGAACGACTATTTCTAAGGCTATGCAAAGAAAACCTGCTAATCCTATTATAACGGCTAGGAAAGTCAAACTTCCACCAAAAAAATAAATACTATAGACAGCTAAAATGGCTAATAAGTGTATAGAAAGGGGGACAATGATCGAAGCAGAAAAAAATACGTATACGAAAGACATACTTGCAATACAAAGAAGAATCGTTATAATCATTTGCGTCGGTTCAACTTTGTCAAAAAAATTCATTTGCATACAGCCATATACGACCAACATTGCCACAATAAGAACACTTAATTTTCTCATCTACTTTCCCCCTTTCTCACGCCCTCATACTACTTATACGGATGAATTGACTGAAAGTTTCAAAATTACTCAATTCTTTTTGAATATTTTAATGCTTGTACGGATAAACGAATGAGTATGACAGAACTTAAAAATAAACCGACATAAGCACCTGTATTTAAATACACCGCATACGGACTCGTCATATATTGCCCAATTGCAAGTAGCGCAACCGAAATAAAACCAAAAGTGACCGCGACGACGAGCAATATGAAAAGAGATGCCCAATGGTTTATGAACGTCGTAGTTTTTTTATCCGATAAAACGTCCATTTTAACGCGCATCTCGCCTTTTTCAAAATGTTGAATCACGCGCTCTGCTCGACGTGGCAAATCTCTAATTTGTGGAAGCAATAAAGCAACTTCTTGTGCGACAGTCGTTTTTAGATTTTCGGCGGATGCTGTCGGGATAAGTTCTTTTTTATGTTCAACAGAAAAACGTTTCGCTTCATTGAAAATATCAAATTGTGGATTGATTGAACTAAGCGTACCGTCCATTGTAATGAGCGCTCTTAAAGCAACACTTACCATCGGATATAACTTCAATTCATGTGCACGCATAATTTCAAATAAACGTTGGACGAGTTGTTCTGTCGAAATTTTAGAAACGAATTGAATGCTAATTAATAGTTGACTCAGTTCTTGTTCTAATTTCGCACGTTCTTTCAACTCACCGTCCGTTACTAAATTTTCAAGTCCGAGCGTCATAATTTTCGCATCATTCGTTGCAATCCCGATAAGCAATGTGCGCAATCCTTGATTTTGAATCGTTCCTAATCGACCGACCGCCCCAAAGTCTAAAAAGACTGGTTGTCCGTCTTTTTCAGCGATATAAACGTTTCCTGGATGCGGGTCTGCATGAAATACCCCTGCAACGAGTAATTGCTCTAAAAACGCTCTATACACTTTAGAGAGTACGTCTTCCATCTGTCCGTTCCGTTGTTCAATTAAATGGTCGGCTTGTGTAATCGGCACACCTTGAATATACTCCATCACTAAAATATGACGATTGCTATATTCCGCATACACTTTTGGAATGCGAATTTGTTCGTTCTGACCTTCTAACGCATTCGCAATTTGTTGCATATTTTGACGTTCAATATCAAAATTAATTTCTTCTCGTAAACTTCGTGCGAAACCAACAGCTAATTGGTGAAATCCTAAATTTTCAGCCCATGCGGACTCCTCTTCTAACCAAGCGGAAAAATGAATTAAAATATCTAAATCTTTATTCATAACGCGCGTCACTTCTGACCGTAATATTTTCACGACGACTTCTTCACCATTTTCTTTCAGTTGTGCGCGGTGTACTTGCCCAATCGAACCAGCAGCAAGCGGTTGTTCATTAAAATATTGGAATATGTTCGGTAGTTGATCATCTAATTGGTATTTCAAAATTTTCTCTACTTCTTCTACCGGCATCGGTTTAACATTTTGTTGAAGTTTCGAAAATTCCTCAATGAAAACTGTTGGTAAAATATCCGTTCTCGTAGACAAAACTTGTCCGAACTTAACGAAAATACCACCTGCATCTTCCATAATATTTCGTAAAATAATTGCGATGTACCGATCATTTTCGAAAGAACGTTTGTATTGTAATGCTTTCCCGATTCCTTGTTTAAACGCGATACGAAAAACTTGTGCAAAACGGCGATTTCGATAATAATTGCTTCTTGCTCTTACGAAAAAATTATCGCTATTTTCAGAAAAATCACTTTGTTGTTTCGGGTCAAACAATTCGAAAATCAAATAAAATAACATCGCAATAAAAAGCATACTGCCAAACCAAATAACTGTACTCGTATCTAGAAACTGATGAACGACATCTCGTTCTAAGTAATTGCTATGTCTAAAATAGGAATACCACATAACAACTGTTGTGAGTGCGACACTCATAACAGTTGAAAAGAAACGTTTGAAAAAATTCAATTTCGTTCCAAGTAATCTTCCACTTATTATATAAACAAATAAACTCATAATTAGTAATTGTACTACTGTGAACACAATTGACATCGTAACCACCTCTTCTTTATTTAACCATATTCTATGAACGGTTACATAATTAAAACCACCTTCACCGAACAATAGTAAATTGTCCTTTTACATAAATAAAAAGACCTGAAGAATAAATTCTTCAGGTCTTACTGCAATTTTATTGAATCATGATAGTGCGTGTTTATGAACGTAGGGATTGTCTAGGAATGGAAATTACCACTTACGTTTACGAGCAGCTTCTGATTTCTTTTTGCGTTTTACGCTTGGTTTTTCATAAAATTCGCGTTTTCTGACCTCTTGAATAGTACCGCTTTTAGAAACAGTACGTTTGAAGCGACGAAGAGCATCTTCAATCGATTCGTTTTTTCTAACGACAGTTTTTGTCATCTCTTTCCCCTCCCTCCGAACACACATCAACACAACATGAATATATTCATATCGTCGTGTACTAAATTAGTATATATTAAAAAACTTTCGAGGTCAATAGTTTCATAAAATTTATATTGAAATAATATTTAACCGTATTAATAGTCTGAATCTGCGCTTAAACCTTGCATAATTTTCACACCTGAACTAGCGCCGATTCTAGTCGCTCCTGCTGCGATCATTGCTTTTAAATCTTCTACAGAGCGAACACCACCAGATGCTTTAACACCTAAGTCTGCACCTACTGTTTTACGCATTAAAGCCACGTCTTCTGGCGTCGCTCCACCTGTTGAAAATCCAGTAGAAGTTTTCACGTAATCTAGACCTGCTTCCACAGCTAATTCACATGCTTTTACTTTCTCTTCATCTGTTAATAAACATGTTTCGATAATAACTTTTACAAGCGTTCCATTTGCTGCTTGAACGACTGCTTTCATGTCATTTAAAACCGTTTCATAGTCTTTTTCTTTAAGCGCACCGATATTAATAACCATATCAATTTCCCCAGCGCCTTTTTCAATCGCATCTTTCGTTTCAAATGCTTTCACTGCAGTAGTTGAAGCCCCTAATGGGAAACCAATTACCGTACAAACTTTTGAAACTGCACCATCCAATTCTTTAGCTGCTGTTTCAATCCATGTTGGGTTCACGCAAACAGAAGCAAAACCGTATTGTTTCGCTTCTGCACAAAGTGCAACAATTTGGTCTTTCGTTGCTTCTGGTTTCAATAAAGTGTGATCGATGTATGATGCATAATTTTCTGTCATGAAAAAAACTCCTTTAAATTATAAGATGTACGTACCTTTTTCAAGCATAGCATGAAGCAAAATAAAGTTAAAGCAAAATTGTTTTGTCTACGCATTAAAAAAGACGAGGATCTGAACCTCGCCTTTGACTTTTACAATTTATTTATCACTTTGCTTTCGGCACACCTTTTGCAATCCATTTTGCTAGTTCATTCAAATAAATCGCATTCGACATTTTTTTATCATCTTTTACATTAGATAAGAAGCCTAACTGAATCGAGATGGACGGTGCTGTAGACCAATTAAAAACTGTATTCTCGTTGCGGTAAAAGATCCCCTTTTCAAAAACACGATCTTCTTTCGAGACAGCACGCAATACACCTACTGCTAACTTTTCACTCTCTTTATATTTCTTTAGTGTGACCGCTTGCTTCGCTGGAGTAGCTACGTAAAAACCACGTCGAGTAGATTCACTAGCATCTGCATGAAGCGTCATCACATACGTCGCCTGCTTTTCATTAGCTACTAAAGCTCTCTCTTTGTTCGAAAGCTGGACGTCTTGTTTCGTTCTCGTCAAAACGACTTCATAGCCTTTTTTTTCAAGTTCCTTTTGTAATCTTTTTGCAAACTGCAACGTCACAATCGATTCTTTTTTCTTCGTATTTATTCCGATTGCACTTGGAAGTTGCTTAGCACGCTGTTTGTCTGATTTTGGAGAAATGTTTTCTTTCGTTAAATCAGCATTTTTTTGATGCCCTGGATCTAAAATAATTATCGGTTTCCTTTGCATTACTTTTTGTTTCTTTTGTTTGTGCGAAGGTTTTTCAAGTCGTTCTAGTTGTTCAGGCTTTTTCGATGGCTGATTTACTTTTTTCGGTATCACTACTACTTCTTCTTTTGTCTCAACAGCTGGTTGTTTCAACTGGCTAATCGCTTCTTTCGTTTGTTCTGTAGAAAAAAGAACGAAGAGAAGTGGAAACAGTACACTGCAAACGACTAAAACGATTGGAATTTTCTTCATTATGCACCCACTCCTTACTTGAAAGTATAACGTAATTCATTATTTTATGCATAAAAAAGGGAATTTTATCCGTTCATACGTCTTATATACATCGATAAGGTCCAATAAAAAAGGATTTCATAATTAAATGAAATCCTTTTTTACATTATTCAAACTCGTACGAAATAGCAGCTAGCATATAGAGAGGTGCTGTTTCAGCACGTAAAATACGTGGACCTAGCGACGTTGTAATAGCACCCGCTTCACGCAATTTTTCTGCCTCTACTCGATCAATACCGCCCTCGGGACCAAAGATGACTAGCATCGATTGACAATCCACTGTTTTTTTCAACTTATCGACCAATCTCGTTCTCTCAGCAATTTTAGCATCCTCTTCATCTGCTACGAATACGACATCGTATTGTGCACAAGATTGTACTAATTGTGCAAAGGAAATAGCTGATGAGATAACTGGTATGTGTGTTCGATGAGATTGTTCTGCAGCTTCTTTAGCAATCTTTTGTAATCTTTCGGTCTTTTTAGCACCTTTTTTCGCATCCCACTTCACGATAGAACGGGCTGCATCAAAAGGAATCATACTATGCATGCCTAGTTCCGTTCCTTTTTGAACGATTAAATCTAGTTTATCACCTTTTGGCAATCCACAAGCAATCGTTACTTGAATCGGAAGTTCTGGCGATGGAATCGTCTTCCCTGTTTGCTTCACGAGCACATCTTGTTCTTCGAATGCGTGTATTTCACAAATATGTGCTTCTTTTTCTTGCTCTACGACGATTAATTGTTCGCCTTCACGCATACGCATCACTCTGGAAATATGACGGGCATCATCACCCGTTAAACGGGCTTTTCCATTTTGAAATGCATCGTTTAAAAAATATCTTTGCATACGTTACACCGGTTTACGAGAAACCAGCGTCACCCAGTCTTCCATCATCATTACTTCTTCAATCACGAAGCCCGCATTCGTCAATGATTGTTTCACATCTTCTTTTTTCGTTTCGATAATGCCCGATGTAATGAAAAGACCACCATTTTTAACGACCTTAAAGGCATCGTCTGTAAAGGTCATAATAATTTCGGCTAAAATATTCGCAACAACGATGTCCGCTGGTTCTTTTACTGTATCTAGTAAATCGCCTTCCACGACATCAATGCCTGAAATATGATTTAATTCAATATTTTCAATTGCTGATTTCACCGCAATTGGATCTAAATCTAGTGCATGAACATGTTTAGCGCCGAGCATTGCTGATGCAATTGCTAATACGCCTGAACCAGTCCCAACATCCGTCACAGTCATATCAGCTTTTACGTATTTTTCTAACGCTTGTAAGCTCATAACTGTCGTAGGATGCGTCCCTGTACCAAATGCCATACCTGGATCTAGTTCAATCATTAATTCATCGCTCTCAACAGGTTCATAATTCTCCCATGTTGGTACGATTGTAAAGCGATTTGAAATTTTCACTGGGTGATAATATTGTTTCCAAGCTGTAGACCAATCTTGTTCATCTACCTCTGAAATTGTTACTTTATTTTCACCGAGTTGAATATCAAATTTCGCAAGATTATTGATTGCAAGTTTAATTTCCTCAACATTTTCGACTAAAAAACTTGAAACAGGTAAGTATGCTTTCAAAATCACGCCATCATTTGGAAAATCTTCTCGGTCAAGTGCATATATTTCGCCATAAACGTCTTCACGTTGTTTATCAAAATCTTGGGAGTCTTCAATAACTACCCCACTTGCACCTGCTTCATGTAAAATATTCGAAATAGCGTCTACCGCTTCTTCTGTCGTGTGAACGGATAACTCTGACCACTTCACTTGCAATCAACTCCTAAATTAGTCTTTTAAATCATTAATTTTGCGTTTAATTTTATCGAATAATGAGCTACCTTGTTCTTCTGGAATGTCCCCAGAAATCTCCGCAAATTCACGCAGTAATTCTTTTTGTTTAGCATTTAATTTTTTCGGTGTAATCACTTTTACGATAATATGTTGGTCTCCTTGTCCATAACCTTGAACATTTTTAACCCCTTTACCGCGTAGACGGAAACGATCTCCTGATTGTGTACCTGCTGGAATTTTCATCTTCACTTTCCCGTGAACAGTCGGTACTTCAATTTCATCGCCAAGCGCCGCTTGTGCAAACGTCGTAGGTAGTTCGTAATAAATATCATCGCCATCACGTTCAAATTTATCGCTTTGGCGTACGCGAACTGTCACATATAAATCGCCGTAAGGACCGCCATTTAAGCCGGCTTCACCTTTACCTGAAACGCGAATAGTTTGGCCGTTATCAATCCCTGCTGGAATAGACACTTTGATTTTTTTACGTTTTTTCGTCGTACCTGCACCGTGGCAAGTATCACATTTATCTTTAATAACAGAACCTGTACCACCACATACTTTACAAGTGCGACGGCTACTCATTTGACCAAGTGGTGTATTGATTGTTTCATTCACTTGACCTGCACCGTGACAGTTGCCACATGTATCTTTAGACGTTCCTGGTTTCGCACCTGAACCGTGACACGTTTCGCACGTTTCGTCACGCACAAGTTCTAATTCTTTCTCGACACCGAACACAGCATCTTCAAAAGCGATAATAATTGTTTGCTCTAAATCGGCACCTTTACGTGGTGCATTCGGATCACGACGTCGACCGCCGCCTCCACCACCGAAGAATGAACTAAAGATGTCTTCAAAGCCACCGAAGTCGCCGCCTCCGCCGAAGCCACCAAAACCGCCTCCACCGAAACCTTGCTGTGCACCTGCATGACCATATTGATCGTATTGTGCGCGTTTTTGTTCATCGCTTAACACTTCATATGCTTCTGCAATTTCTTTAAATTTTTCATCCGCACCGGCTTCTTTATTAATATCTGGGTGATATTGTTTTGAAAGTTTACGGTATGCTTTTTTTATTTCTGCTTGAGTAGCTGACTTCTCTACTCCTAACACTTCATAATAATCACGTTTTTCCATTATATCTTTCAACTCCGCTCTATTTCACATAAATAGTATTGTATCATGTTTTGCCCATTCCTAACATATAGAAAAAGGGACTGCCCAATAAGTCACAACCATTGTTACTCTGAGCAGCAACGATGAACGAATGTATGGAAACATTCATCGTCCCAGCTTCAAAATTTCAGATTGGCACTTTAGGGACAGTCCCTCTTTTCATGCGACTGGACTTGTACTAAATGTTTATTTAGTTGTCAGTTACATTCAAAGACAGTTATTTTTTATCGTCGTCTACTTCAGTGAAGTCAGCGTCAACGACACCGTCATCTTCTTTTTTACCTTGTCCTGCGCCAGCTTCACCTTGTGCAGCTTGTTGAGCGGCAGCAGCTTGTTCGTAAACTTTCATAACTAGTGGTTGTAATAAACCTTCTAATTTTTCTTTTGCAGCTTTAATTGCTTCTAATTCGCCAGCTTCAATTGCTTTTGCTAACTCTTCTTTTGCTTCTAAAACAGGTTTTTTCTCATCTTCAGTCACTTGTTCACCAAGGTCAGCTAATGTTTTGTCTGTTTGGAATACAAGTTGATCTGCTTCGTTACGTAAGTCCGCTTCTTCTTTACGTTTTTTATCTGCTTCTGCATTTGCTTCTGCTTCTTGAACCATACGTTCGATATCTTCTTCTGATAAACCAGAATCTGATTGGATTGTAATGTTTTGTTGTTTTTGAGTACCTAAGTCTTTCGCTGTTACACTTACGATACCATTTTTATCGATGTCGAAAGTTACTTCGATTTGTGGAATACCACGTGGTGCAGCAGGAATATCAGATAATTGGAAACGACCTAATGTTTTGTTATCAGCAGCCATTGAACGTTCACCTTGTAATACGTGAATGTCTACAGCAGGTTGATTGTCTGCAGCTGTTGAGAATACTTGAGATTTAGATGTTGGGATTGTTGTGTTACGATCGATTAATTTAGTGAACACGCCACCCATTGTTTCAATACCTAGAGATAGTGGAGTTACATCAAGTAATACGACATCTTTTACATCCCCTGTAAGTACGCCACCTTGAACTGCAGCACCTAAAGCTACTACTTCATCAGGATTTACACCTTTATGAGGTTCTTTACCTGTTGCTTTTTGTACTGCTTCTTGAACTGCAGGAATACGAGTTGAACCACCAACTAAAATAACTTGGTCGATTTCTGAAGCAGAAAGACCAGCGTCTTTAAGTGCTTGGCGAGTTGGAATCATTGTACGTTCTACTAAATCAGCAGTTAGTTCATTAAATTTAGCGCGAGATAAAGATACTTCTAAGTGTAGAGGACCTTCAGCACCTGCTGTGATGAATGGAAGTGAAACTTGTGTAGATGAAACACCTGAAAGTTCTTTTTTCGCTTTTTCAGCAGCATCTTTCAAACGTTGTAATGCCATTTTATCTTTTGCAAGATCTACGCCATTTTCTTTTTTGAATTCAGCTACTAAGTAATCGATGATTGCTTGGTCAAAGTCATCGCCACCAAGACGGTTATCACCAGCAGTAGCTAATACTTCAAATACGCCATCGCCTAATTCAAGAACTGAAACGTCGAATGTACCGCCACCAAGGTCAAATACTAATACTTTTTGGTCTACGTCTTGTTTTTCTAAACCGTAAGCTAATGCTGCAGCTGTTGGTTCGTTAATAATACGTTCTACTTCAAGACCTGCAATTTTACCAGCGTCTTTTGTTGCTTGACGTTGTGCATCATTGAAGTAAGCAGGAACTGTAATAACTGCTTTTGTTACTTTTTCACCTAAGTAGTCTTCAGCATATTCTTTTAAGTGTGTAAGAATCATTGCTGATACTTCTTGAGGTGTATACTCTTTATCTTCCACTTGTACTTTATAATCTGTACCCATGTGGCGTTTAATAGAAATAATTGTATTAGGGTTTGTAATTGATTGACGTTTTGCTACTTCCCCTACTTGACGTTCGCCATTTTTAAATGCAACAACTGAAGGTGTTGTACGTGCGCCTTCTTTGTTTGCGATTACGACTGGTTCGCCGCCTTCTAATACTGCTACACATGAGTTTGTTGTACCTAAGTCAATACCAATAATTTTAGACATATTCAATTTCCTCCTAATATTTAAACGTCTATTAGACGCTTTCTACAATTTATTTAAATTTTACTATATAGTAAAGATCCTATTCGTTTACTTTGACCATTGCTGGGCGAAGAACGCGATCTTTTAATTGATAACCTTTTTGAAGTTCTTGAAGCACGATACCAGATTCTTTTTCTGAATCAGATTCTTGCATAACAGCTTGATGAATGTTCGGATCGAATACTTCGCCTTCAGTCGCAATCACTTGCAAGCCTTCTTTTTCTGTTGCGGCTACTAAAGAACGGTAAACCATATCGATTCCTTTTTTCATGCTTAACGCCTCTTCAGATGTTGCTTCCACTGATAATGCACGTTCAAAGTTATCAAGTACAGGAAGTAGATCCGTTAAAAGTGATTGCGCGCGGAATTTTGCTTGTGATTCACGGTCAAGTTGACTGCGACGCTTCATATTGTCAAAATCAGCACGAAGGCGTAAATAACGTTCCTCTTCTGTTGCTAGTTTCGCTTCTAATTCGGCAATGGGGTCTACTGGTTGTTCTTCAACCGATTCCGAATTCACTTCTGTTTCTTCTACGACTTCTTCAACTGTTTCTGTCACTTGTTCTGCTGTTTCTGTCGCTTGTTCTACTGTTTCTTCTACTGTTTCTTCTGTAACTTTTTCTTGTTGTTCATTTTTTTCAGTCACTGGTCATCCTCCTTCAAGATGTCGGCTTACATATTATTTGATAATAGTCGACTTAAATCGCCACTCATAAAGTCGAGCAATGTAATTACTCGTTGATAATCCATCCGTTTGGGGCCGATAATAGCAATCGAGCCATGCTGGTTATTTCCTGCGTTAAATGATGCCGTAATAATACTACAGTCTTCAATAGCTAATAAATTATTTTCCGAACCAATTTTAATTTGGATTCCTTCATTAGAATTTGCTTGGAACAATGTTTGAACTTGGGGTTTCTTTTCCATAATATCAAGTAACATACGCACTTTATTAATGTCGTGAAACTCTGGTTGATTTAACATATTCGTTTTACCACCATAGTAAATACGTCCATCGTCTTGTGCAGAAATGCTACCAAATAAACTTGAAATAAATGCCCCATATTGCCCGACATGCTCTTGGATCAATTTACGAATTTCCGCATCAACGCGGAAAGGTATTTCCTCAAGAGAACGACCGACTAGTCGATCATTTAGTATATTGACGATTTTTTTCTATTCTACGTAAGTCATACCCTTCTGGCAACGTAAAGACACGATTTTCAACATGCCCATTATTCGTTACGATAATGGCTACTGCTTGCGTTGACGATAAAGGAACGATTTGGAATCGTTTCACTTTATGCAAATGAACATCAGGTCCCAGAATAACAGACGTATACGTCGTTAGTTCAGACAGGATATTAGCGGATTCGCGAATCATTTGCTCATTCTCCATTAAATCATCTCGAAAGATGGAACGAATGGAGGCGATTTCTTGGTTCGTCATAACTTGAGGTTTCAACAAATGATCTACGTAAAATCTATATCCTTTTTCAGATGGCACGCGCCCGGAAGAACTATGCGTTTTCTCAATATAACCTAATTCTTCTAGGTCAGCCATTTCATTACGAATCGTCGCTGAACTAAATGCAACTTCGTCTTTTTTCGCGATTTGTCGCGAACCAACTGGTTGCCCTGAAGAGATAAAGTCGTCAACGATCACTCGCAATATTTGGAGTTGTCGATTTGTTAACATGATCATCACCTCTTTTTTTAGCACTCGTCTTTAGTGAGTGCTAACACTATATTTAATATAGCGAAAGTTGCTTTTTATGTCAACGCATATGCTTCTTTAATCTAATAAAAATTGTTGGAACACTTCATTACCAACAAAACGACCTTTATACGTTAATTTTATACTGTCTCCTTCTATTAAAAGAAGTTGCTCTTCAACTAATAGCTGAAGTTGCTTTGCAAATAGTTTGTCTAATTCCACATTGAACTTTTCTTTAAAATGCGTAATGGAAACTCCTTCAATTTTACGTAAACCTAAAAACATTTCTTCTTCAACTTTTTCTTTCAGCGGAACTTCATGTCGATCGAGCAATGGCAAGTTTCCTTGTTCGACTGCTGCCATGTATTTTTTTAATGGTCCTAAGTTCGTATACCGAACACCATTTAAATAACCACTTGCCCCCGCACCGAAACCTGCGTATTCATCGTTCTCCCAATAAATACAATTATGAACCGATTCTAGCCCTCGTTTTGCAAAATTACTAATTTCATATTGCATGAGTCCATTCGATTCCATTTGTTGCATTAACATCTCATACATTTCCGCTTCCAAATCTTCCCCCGGAAGTTGTAACTTTCCTTTGTTCATTAAATTATAAAAAATGGTTTTCGGTTCGACAATTAAAGAATACGCCGAAAAATGTGGAAGATTTAATTTGAATGCTTCATCTAATGTATGCTGCCACTGTTCAATCGTTTGACCTGGTAGACCATACATTAAATCAATACTAATATTCGTAAATCCTACTTCTCTCGCTGCTTGAATCGTTTCAAATACGTGTTCATTTGAATGCGTTCTTCCTAATTTCTTCAAGATTTCTTGATCAAACGATTGTACGCCAATACTCAAGCGATTGACGCCGTATTTGTACAACACTTCTAGCTTTTCACGCGTCAGTTCGTCCGGGTTCGCTTCTGATGAAAATTCGACAACTTGATCAAGTGGAATGTATTGTCGTATATAACGTAATAAATTCTCGAGTTGTCCCGCTGATAAAGAAGTCGGGGTGCCTCCACCTAAAAAGACCGTTTCAATTTTTTGAAATGCTTCTGGATACTTTTCCGTCACAAGGCGCATTTCTTGCCCGATTGCTTCTATATATTCATCTACTGGTTGATTTTTAAAAAACACTTTATTAAAATCACAATAATTACAAATCTGATGACAAAATGGGATGTGAATATAAATTCCTCGTACCATCTATGATCCCTACTTTCTACCGTTAATTCCTGTTCTAGTGTATCTCATTTCATACAATAACTATACTATTTTACTTTTAACGCAAAAAAATGGACGCAATCTATTTTTCGATTGCGCCCACTTTTTAAAACATTGTCTATATTGAACATCCAACAAACGATACTTATCCGACTTGTTGAACCCAGTTTTCGTTACATTTCTCATGAAATTGTTTTTGAATTGTTTTAAATTCAGAAATCCGTCTTTGCATGCATGAAACATTTTCTTCAAACTGACAAAGACGATTTTCAACTGTTAAAATTAATTCCTCGATTGATTTTTCCTCATTCGTCAACATGCAAATCACCTCTCTTACTTAAACACTACCCAGATAGTGTTAACTTAATCATATCAAAACATTGTTTTATTGTACATAACTTTATACTCAATAGTATACGTTGATTTTATAGAAACGACAAACCGAATGGTCTATCTCTTTATAGTAAACAGAAAATGTCTAAAGTAACATTTTTTGAGATGAATAGTATTTTTCCACTATGTGCATATTAAAATAACATTTTAAATCATATTTTTATTTTCAAAAGCCTAATTTTAGAGTCTATCGTTTTGCAAGTAATCCAATTTTAAAAAAATTGTCTACATTCATAATTCTTTTCTCACATACTATTTTTCCAAAAAAATATATAAAAGGTATTTAGAACCTTTTTATAATTATTTTTAATTGAAATGTTGCAAAAAGAAAATAATACCGCTATTTTTTTATTTTTTAATACAATTCATTCTTTACAGCACCTATAAAAAATACATACCCCTTTTTCAAGAAATCAAAAAAGACCGAGCAATAGGCTGCTCGGTCTTTTTACTTATTATTTATTTTTTCGGTTGATCGTCATCCATTTTCAAAACAGCCATAAAAGCTTCTTGTGGTACTTCTACAGAACCGACTTGTTTCATACGTTTTTTACCTTCTTTTTGTTTTTCAAGAAGTTTACGTTTACGAGAAATATCCCCACCGTAACATTTAGCTAATACGTTTTTACGCATCGCTTTAATCGTTGAACGTGCAACAATTTTCGTACCGATTGCTGCTTGAATTGGCACTTCAAATTGTTGACGAGGAATTAATTCACGAAGTTTATCAACGATTACTTTACCACGCTCATATGCAAAATCACGGTGAACGATAAAGCTTAGTGCATCGACTTGTTCACTATTTAATAAAATATCCATCTTCACAAGTTTCGAAGGTTGGTATCCGACCATTTCATAATCAAATGATGCATACCCTTTCGTAGAAGATTTTAATTGGTCAAAGAAATCGTATACGATTTCTGATAACGGCATTTCATAGAAAATACTTACACGTGTCGTATCGATATAATCCATCGTTAAGAAGTTACCACGCTTACGTTGACAAAGTTCCATAACCGTTCCAACGTAATCATTCGGAACCATAATAGTCGCTTTTACGTATGGTTCTGAAATTTGTTGAATTTTTTGAGGATCTGGCATTTCAGATGGGTTCGCTACTTGAATTTCTTCACCATCCGTCATATCAACGTGATAAATTACAGACGGTGCTGTCGTAATTAAATCAATGTTAAATTCACGTTCAATACGCTCTTGAATAATTTCCATGTGTAGTAAGCCTAAAAATCCGCAACGGAAACCGAAACCTAATGCTTGAGACGTTTCTGGTTCATATTGAAGTGATGAATCATTCAGCTCAAGCTTTTCAAGCGCTTCACGTAGATCATTGTATTTCGCTGTGTCGATTGGGTATAAACCACAGTAAACCATTGGATTCAAACGACGATAACCGTCTAAAGGCTCCTCTGCTGCGTTTGGTAACGAGGTTACTGTATCCCCAACACGTGTATCCCCTACATTTTTAATCGAAGCAGTTAAATATCCTACGTCTCCGACTGTTAGGAAATCACGTTTTTCCATTTTCGGCGTATGTACACCGACTTCGATTACTTCAAATTCGGCACCCGTTGCCATCATTTTAATTTTATCTCCCGGTTTTACCATTCCTTCCACAATACGGATTGAAATAATAACCCCACGATAAGCATCGTATACAGAGTCAAAAATTAGTGCTTGTAGCGGTGCTTCTGGATCTCCTACAGGTGCAGGTACTTTTTCTACAATTTGTTCTAAAATTTCTTCGATACCAATTCCAGCTTTTGCAGATGCCAAAACAGCTTCTGATGCATCTAATCCGATAACATCTTCCACTTCTTGACGTACACGCTCAGGGTCAGCAGATGGCAAATCAATTTTATTGATTACTGGTAAAATTTCTAAATCATTGTCTAAAGCTAAATAAACGTTGGCAAGCGTTTGCGCTTCAATCCCTTGTGCCGCATCTACTACTAAAACAGCACCTTCACATGCTGCTAAACTACGAGATACTTCATAAGTAAAATCGACGTGTCCTGGTGTATCGATTAAATGCATCGTATACGTTTCGCCGTCTTTCGCTTTATAATTCAATTGAACGGCATTTAATTTAATCGTAATACCTCGTTCACGTTCTAAATCCATTGAATCTAATAATTGGTTTTTCATTTCACGAGAAGCAAGCGCTTCTGTTTTCTCTAGAATACGATCGGCAAGTGTCGATTTACCATGGTCGATGTGCGCGATGATAGAGAAATTACGAATTCGAGATTGTCTATCTAATAATTCTTGTCGATTCATTATTTTCCACTCCTAATTAAACTACTAGAATTATATCAGTCAAGATACTACATTGGCAATATTACACTCATTTCACAAAAAAAACGTATGAAAAGACAAGTTTTTTCTGTCAAGTAAATATTCTTTGCATTTCTCTCTTGCTTTTCGCCAATGAGCTTTGCTATAATAATGCTTGTTGTATTAGATACAAGCACAAGTTGAGAATTTCTCATCTCGATTTATTTTAGGAGGTGAATTTCATGCCAAACATCAAATCTGCTATCAAACGTGTTAAAACTGCTGAAAAAGCTAACGTTGCTAACGTACAAGTTAAATCTGCAATGCGTACAGCAATCAAAAAAGCTGAAACTGCTTTAGTTGCTAAAGATGAAAACGCTGCTGAATTACTTTCTGCTGCTGTTAAATCTGTAGATAAAGCTGCTTCAAAAGGCTTAATCCACAAAAACGCTGCTGCTCGTACAAAAGCTCGTTTAATGAAAAAAGCTTAATTCTATTTCATATAGAATGTAAGAAGGAGTTCGATTACTCGAACTCCTTTTTTTACGTTCTTTTCCGAACACGACCGAACAACATCGTTCGATCGTGTTTTTTATTATCAAAAAAAAGCGACCTACATCATAGATCGCTTTCCCATTATTCATTTAATTGATACGAAATGTCCTTCATTGTCGGAAATTGATTTCCGACAATTGTCGTGACGAACGTTTCTACTTTTTGTCCATCTACAAATTGATTCCCTATAATTTGTAAACGATTCGTATGAATACCTAAAGTGTTAAAACGCTCGTAAATGGTTTTTACGTTATCATACATTTGTTCATTCGTATAGGATGTTGCATCGAGATCAATTTTATATTGAATACCTTTTGGTACTTCAATCGCTTGAAAATCAGGTTCCCATTTTAGTGTGTTCGAAATATCAGATTTCATGACGACAATCGTCGTTGAAACGGCCAATACGTTAGAGAGGTCTTCTGCTAGTTGTTTCGATACATATGTATCTGCTTGCTCTTGTAAGCGTTTTGAAGTATCCTTATCCTCTTTTAACGTCTGAATCGCATCATTCAACACGGCATAGTCGTTCTCTGCGCGTACGTTCATCTGAACAGGGTTTCTTCGATTTTCATTACTCACGACTGTAAAAGAATATACATTCTTTTTATAATCGTAAGCCCCATTTTTCACTTCGTAGTACTCAAACGGATACGTTTTCATTAAATAAGACTCCAAAGAAATCGTCGCTCTCTGTTTAGCGTAGGGTGTTTTGTAAAAGTGTACGTAGACGACACTTGCTACACTAACAAATACAAACAACCCTATGCCTATTAACCACTTTTGGTAAGCCTTCATAAAAACCTCTCCTTATTTGAAACGATAACCAATTGGCTTCATTAAAAAGAATTCTAAAAAGCGTTCTCGATTGCCGCTCATCGTTTTTAATTGTAAGTCCACTTCACCTAATCCGTATAAAGCGTCTAACAACTGTTGTTCTGTAATCGAACCACGATCTTCAACAATTCGTTTTACACGATATGGATTCACTTTTAATTGTTTCGAAATTTGCTGTGGGTGATACCCTTTCGATAGTAAATAATACACGTTAGACATGAGACGTACTTGAGAAGAAATTAAAGCAACGAGTGCAATCGGTTCTTCTTTTTGACGTAATAAATCATGATACATCATCAACGCTGTGTTTTTGTCACCTTGGATGTATGCATTTAGTAATTTAAAAACATCTTGCTCTAGCGTTTTAGCAACCATTTCTTCTACGAGTACGCCATCGATTGATTGAGTAGAATTGGCTACGTACAAAGCGAGTTTGTCCATTTCACTTTGAAGATGCAACATATTAGCTCCTACTAAATCCATTAAACGTTCAATACCTTCATCTAAAATGATTGCTTGACGATTTGCCATCTCATGCTTCACCCAAACGGCTAAGTCGCGTTCTTTTGGTGTTTCTGCATATAAGTACGTACCGTGTTCTTTCATCATTTTCGTTACTTTTTTTCGCTCATCTAATTTTTCAAACGGTGCGATAAAAATCGTAACAGCTGTATCCGAAGGGTGCTGTAAAAATTTCTCCAATTTTTTGAAATCGTGGTTTAATTTTTCTTTTCCCTTTTCTGTCGCTTTTAAAAACGTACAATTTTTAGCAATGACTAATTTTTTATCTGAAAAGAAAGGAATCGTATCCGCTTCATCAATTACTTCATCAACGAGCGTTTCTTCTAAATCAAACGTCATCGTATCAATTTCTTCGATTTCCGATAATTTTGCTTTCATTCGCTTCACTGTCTCGTCGACAAAATATGATTCTTGACCTGCAATAACATATACGGGAGCAATTTGGCCTTTTTCGATTTCTTTCCATAACTTTTGAAACATTATGATTTTCCTCCTCGTACTAATAACGATTTCTAGTATACACGAACTCAGTTCAATAAAAAAGGCGTCAATAATAGGAATTTAACGAAAGAAAAATAAAAAAAACCGTGGTATGCCACGATTTTTTATCGATGTATTTCATACGACCAATTTTTATTCACAACGACTTCTATCGTTCCATCTTCTGCTGTATTTAACGTTTTTATATGAGCCGATTGAAATCGTTCCAAAACTTCTCGTGCAGGATGTCCGTAACGGTTATTAAGCCCCGTTGAAAAAATAGCGAGTTGTGGATTCGTCGCACGTAAAAAATCTGCTGAACTCGACGTTTTAGACCCATGATGCCCTGGAGAAAGAATCGTCGTTGAAACGGATGATTTTTGAAGTAATTCTTTTTCACCTGTCTCTTCTAAATCACCTGTAAGAAGCGTTGAAAAGTTCCCTCGTGCTATTTTCAATACGAGTGAATCATTATTTCCTTCGTATATACGGTCATATGGCCACAAATAATCAAATTGCACGTCCCCGATTACAAAAGACGTTCCTGCCATTATTTCATAAATAGGAATATGCTGTTGCCTTGCTTCCTTCCATAAATCTTGCATAACAGGCTTCGTCATACAACTAGGCGTCACATAAATTGCTCGAACGTTCAACTCTTGAAGTACTTCCTCTGCCCCTTCTGCATGATCTGCATCCGCATGGGTCAAAATAAGTTGATCAATCGTCGTAAGACCCTTCCCTTTTAAATACGGGACGACAACTTGCCTTCCTACTTCATATTTCGTAGAATTCGTCTTCCAAGCGTCCCCATCAAAACGTAAAATCCCACCAACGTCGACGACTATTACTTGCTCGCGACTCGGCAATTCGATAATCGTACTGTCTCCTTGCCCAACACTTAAATACGTAATGCGTAAATCATCGTGAAACTTCGGAATGAATGAAAACGCTACTACCGGTAAGACAATCATGAGCGTAGCCCACACGTAATACCGTTTTTCAATGAAAACAAACATCCAAATAACCGTTATAAACATGACGACTAAAAATAACATACTCGGTCTACCAGGCTGCCACAATTGATAAGGTAAATCTGCTATCGTGACAAGTAGCGTAGAAAGACTCATTCGTAGTTTCTCATACAATGGGAAAAGAAATGTATTAATAGGTGAAAGGAGAAACGCATTTAGAAAGAAGAATACGTTGATTGGTAAGATCACGAATGAAAAAAGTGGTACGAGGAAAATATTCACGAGGAAGGAAGAGAGGCTAATTTCATAAAAATGATACAAAAGTAAAGGATAGACGAGCAATTGGCAAACGAACGTAATTAAGAATCCATTTTTCAACCAATGACTCGTCACTAAAATATTCGAAGAAAAAATGAGCGCACATGTCGCTAAATAGGACAATTGAAATCCTACTTGAAAAATGGAGAAAGGTTGCAACCAAACGAATACGATGAAGGAAATACTAATCGCATCACTCGCCGTCAATTTTTCACTTCTCATTTGAATGAGCAACACAATCACCGTCATCATAACAGAACGCCACACAGAAGGCGCTCCACCTGCCAATACCGCATAAATAGGCAATGCGATTAATAAAAGCACAGCTGCGACGTGTAAACGCACACGACAAAAGAGGAGCAATTGATAAAATAAACCTCCTAATAAGGCGACGTGCAATCCCGAAATCGCAAATAAATGCGTAATACCTAAAATTTGATACGTACGTTTCGTATTTTGATCTAAATCCTCTTGGTCACCGAACAATAACGCTTTCGCCTCCCCAGCTAGTGATGCCGGAAACGTCTCGTCAATTTTTTGAAGTAATGAAAAACGATATTGGCCTAAGCGCATCTTCATTGATGAATCCACGCTCGTAAATACGAGTTTGTCGATTTCATAAACACCGACCGCTCCTTGGCTTTTTAAATAAGATGCCATTGAAAACTGAAAGCGATGAAGTGGTGCGTCTGGCAGTGTAAGTTGTCCCGTTAGCGTTGCTTTCATACCGACTAAACTGCTCGACTCCATACGCTTCTTCTCTTCTTCAGAGGACAACTTGTACGTCACATACACGTTTAGACCATCTTTCATTTTTACGAATCCACGCACGTATTGCCCCTTCACTTTATAGCTATCTTGGAACGTTACTTCAATCGTCTCAGGCAACGTTGTCGGTAACGTATCCATTTTATGTTGTGCGTGCAAAAAAATAGCGTAGCACTAAAAACTACTATGCCTATAAAAAGCATACTATTTCTTCGCCAATACAAATAAATCGTATACACAAGTAGAAAAATAAAAAAAAGCTTTGGCCACATGAATGCAGCAAGCGTTGCACCTAATATAGCCAAAGCAATATAAATTAATTCGTTTTTAAAGTCGTTTTGCCAAATAGTTCGGTCACCTTCTGTTCATACGGTGCCAATTCTTCTGGTGTCGCGCCTTTCTCTCGCAGTTCGTTGATTAATTGTACGTAAAGTTGTAACTTTTCATCACTTAAAAAGTCAATTTTTCGTTCATCAAACGGTACGTGTAATACGTTTACGCCCGCTTGTCGTAACAACTCGATTGCGTACTCATTATTTTTATAATCTGTCGCATAGTATAAGTTTTGAATACCCGCTTGAATAATCGACTTCGTACACGGTAAACAAGGGAAATGCGTAACGTATAAATCCGCGCCATTCGTCGGCGTACCGTACTTCGCACATTGTAATAGCGCATTCGTTTCTGCATGAACGGTACGAACACAATGATTATCTACGACATAACATCCTTTATCGATACAATGATCGTCACCTGAAATCGATCCATTGTATCCTCCGGCGATAATTCGTTTGTCGCGAACGATTGTCGCTCCGACAGACAATCTCGTACACGTACTTCGAATCGCAAGTAGATGGCTTTGTGCCATGAAAAATTGGTCCCACGTAATACGCTCCATATGAACGCCTCCTATCAATTGAATACTATTAGTTTATCGCTCACATGCGATAAACTCAATAAACTGTCGAGAAGTCAGACTAATTTATCGTCACAAGAGGTTTTAATCGTTCAACGGTCTTCTCTCCGAATCCACTAATTTTCTTTAAATCATCAATCGATTGAAACGGACCATTTTCCGTTCGGAATTGAATGATGGCTTCTGCTTTTGCAGGTCCAATACCACTGATTGTTTGTAGCGCTGCTGAATCTGCCACATTAATATTAATGAGCGCCTGCTCCGACGAGACAGCATTTTCATTCGATTGCGCTGCCGAAGGTATTGCATTCACAATACTACCTTCCATTTTCTCGCCTTTTTTCGGAACGTAAATGACCATTTCATCTTTCAACTTCTCGGCATGATTAATCATTTTACTATCCGCTTGCTCTTTATAGCCACCAGAAGCCATTATTGCGTCGTATACACGATCTTCAGGCGATAATTCATAAATACCTGGCTTTTTAACAGCACCCTTCACATCAACAACTAAGGTCGCAGATGGCGTCGTTGCACTTATTGTATTCGTATTGGATTGTGTCGGTTGATTCGTAGCAGTGGCATTCGTCGTTTCGTCTGCCAAATTTTGTAGTGGTTGAACATTGGAAAGTGTATCGTTTTTCGATTCATTCGAGGAAAAAAAGTAGAAGAAAATAGCACCTACAATTAGGACGCCTAGAAGAAAATATTTTTTATATTGCATCAAAAAAGGAATTAGCTTCACACACCTTTCTCGAGGCATTCATAAGAAGCTAATTCCACTATACTGTATTTTACATTATTTTACAATTTATTTTACGCAGTGAAAGAAAATACGTTCTGAATCAAGCGATGGCGCTTCATCTGTGAAGTCCGCTGTAATCGTAATCTCTTCAAAACCTGCTCGTTGCAACATCATCATATACGTTTCAATTGCATACGTACGTTGATAATGTTGTTCTTCAAAGCGTTCAAATAAACCATTTTCTTGTTGGACATAAAATAACATATCATGATGAACAGAATGAGGTGCTTCCCCCGGTTCTGTTTCCCATAAGTACGTAATTTCTTCATCATCGTACGTAAATGGACTATCTAAGAAGATTTCATCCATTTTAAACAATGAATGAACATCAAAAAATAAATGTCCGCCTTCTTTTAAAGCGGCATAAATTCTTTCAAATGTTTGTTGAACAGCTTGCTGCTCACGTACGTAATTTAACGAATCAATCGGAATCGTCACAACATCTAATTGTTCGAAACCATCTAACTCGTCCATCGATTGGCAAACGAAGAAAATTTGAACATCTTCTTCGTAGCTACGCTCACTTGCGACCATTAACATCTCTTCTGATAAATCAAGTCCACTTACGTCATAACCGTTTTTTGCAAAAGCGATTGCCATCGTACCGGTACCACATCCGATGTCTAACAATTTACGATTTTGTTTCGCAGGAGCATTCTTCTGAACCCATTCAACATACGCATCATACGGAATGTCCGTCATTAATGCATCGTACACTTCTGCAAAGCGACCATAACTACTCGCCATCTGACTCAACTGCTACAAACGTTTCTGGTGCATCGCCCCATAAACGTTCTAAATTGTAATAACTACGTTCATCTTTATGGAAAACATGTGTTACAACATCGCCAGCATCAACTAGTACCCAACGACCTGCATCAAAACCTTCCATACGTTTTACGTCATGTCCTGCTTTTTCAGCTTGTTCTTTTACTTCACGTGCGATTGCTTGCACTTGACGTTCAGAACCACCTGAACAAATTACGAAGTAATCAGAAAGTAAAGAAATACCTTCCATGTTTAATACGACGATATCTTCTGCGCGTTTATCGTCTACTGCTTTAAATACTGTATCTAAAAGTGTTTGAGTCATTATAAATTCCCTTTCTTTTTTAACAATAAATCATTGTAACAATTAAATGAATCCGGAAATACAGGTTGATGTTTCGACATTAAAAATTGAATCGAATGAGAAAGACACGTAATCATTAAGTCTTCTAGAGACATCGATTTCGCTGCTTCTCTTAGTTCGTCTACACCAGGGAATTTACGATTTGGTTCAATCATATCCGCAATGTACACTACTTTTTCTAAGTCGCTCATTCCGATACGTCCTGTCGTATGAAAGCGAATAGCATTTAGCATATCCAAATCGGTAATACCAAATTCCGTTTCTGCTACGTACGCACCTACTGGCCCATGCCATAATTCATGGTGATAAGCCAATAATGTCGGATCCATTTTTTGTTCAATAATCGTTTGTTTCATCCAATCCTTGTCTGCATATTTGCAAGAATCGTGTAAAATAGCAGCTACTTCTGCTTTTTGAACGTCTTGACCGAATTTTTCGGCAAGCGTCATTGCTGTGTCTGTTACGCCAATTGTGTGAATATAACGTTTTTCAGGCATACGGGGTTTCATCGCTTCAAGTAAACGAGCGCGTTCCATATAATCCTTCCTCTCGAATATATTGTTCCACTGCTTCTGGCAGTAAATATTTAACGGTCGTCCCTTTTTTGAGACGCTCGCGAATGAGCGTAGAAGAAAGATCCATCAAAGGGGCTTCTACAATTTCAACGTCATAAATCGACTTACCGACATAGCCAGGGCGTCCTACACCGACAAATCGCACGAGTTTCACTAACTCTTCAATGTGATACCACGTATGCAATTCCGCTATACTATCGCCTCCGATAATAAAGTAAAATTGTACATCTGGTTCTCTTTTTGTCAGCTGTTGCATCGTTTCATACGAATACGACACACCTCCACGCTCAATTTCAAAAGGCTCTAATACAAATTTTACATTGTTCGCAATAGCGAGACGCGTCATTTCTAAACGTTGCATCGCTGTTGCATCGCCTTCTTTTATTTTATGTGGAGGAACCGCATTTGGCATAAATCGTACTTCGTCCAATTGTAATGTTTCTGCCACCTCATTCGCCATTAATAAATGAGCGACATGCGGTGGATTAAACGTCCCTCCGAACAAACCAACTCTTCTCACAGTCATCACCCTTAATTAAGCTCTTGGTAATTCAATTCTACGGTCGTCGCGTTTTTTCGCTTCTTTATATAAAACAACTGTCAAACCAATTAATTGTACTAATTCTGCATCTGTACCTTCTGCTAATTGTTCAGCAACTGTTTTTTTATCGAATTCACAGTTATCTAAAATACGCACTTTAATTAATTCGCGTACTGCTAAAGCTTTCTCAATTTGACGACATTGCATTTCGCTTACGCCGCCTTTACCTACTTGGAAAATCGGGTCTAAATGATGTGCTTCTGCACGTAAAAATCTTTTTTGCTTACCTGTTAACATGAATTAATTTCCTCCTAATTGTTCAAGCAATGATTGCTTAACAACTTTTGCATCTGGATAAACCGTCGTCCAATGCTCATAGGCTAATGCACCTTGGTGAATAAACATCCCTAAGCCTGTAACGACTGTCGCTCCTTGTTTTTGTGACTGTTCTAAAAATGGTGTCATTAATGGATTATACACAATATCGGCAACAATTGCAGTGTTTGCTAAATGTTCTAATGAAATTGGTAAAGCAAATTGACTATGATTTAATCCTGCAGATGTCGTTTGAATGACAATACCATATGCGCCTAATTCATCGGAAGCTTGTTGTAAGGAACATGCTTTCACACTTGGATCCATTTCCAAACAAATGGCACGTGCCTTTTCAACCGTACGATTCGCAATTGTTATGTCTCGGTAACCTTCTTGCCAAAGAGCGAAACAAATCCCTCGTGAAGCACCACCAGCACCTAACACGAGCACTTTTTCTTGTTTATGTGACGTGCCGACAACATCTTCTAATGAACGGACAAATCCTAAACCATCTGTATTGTAGCCCTTGTATTTACCATCCGCTTGACGAACGACCGTATTGACCGCACCCATCTTCTCAGCTAGGGCATCTACTTCATCTAATAAAGGAATAATCGCTTCTTTATGTGGGATTGTAACGTTAAAACCACTACACCCGAGTACTTTCATTCCTTCAAAAGATGCGCGTAGTGACTCACGTGAGACGTGTAATGGAATATACGTGGCATCTCGTCCTTCTGACGTCATCCATAAATTATGCATGAATGGTGACATCGAATGTTCAATTGGATCTCCAATTACTGCATACCATTTTTTCACGAGCATTTCCCCCTAAATAAGTGACGGACGAATCGTTACTTCTACACCTTCTGGAGCATAAGCTGCAACGACAACATTTGCATTTTGTACCGTAATCCAACCTAAACCTGAATAGACGATATCAATTTTATCTTCTTTAATTGAAAATTCATGACGAACGAGCGGTGGCAGTTGGTCAATAAATTCTTTCGTAGGTGGTGCTAAAAGTTCACCTTTATGCGTTTCATACAGCTCATCCGCATTTTCTAACTTCGTACGGTGAATGTTTAAATCATTCGCAATGTGTACCGTGAAGTTTGAACGATGCCCTTGAATGAAATCAAAACGTGCTAAAGCACCAATGAAAAGTGTTTGCTCTGCATTCAATTGGAATGTTTTTGGTTTGATTTCTTTTTTAGGCATAATATATTTTAACTCTTTTGCATCGATGTGATGCGCCATTTGGTGATGATTAATAATCCCTGGTGTATCGTAAATCGCTTTTTCATCGTCTAAAGGAATTTCAATCATATCTAATGTCGTTCCAGGGAAGTAAGACGTTGTGATAACATCTCCTTGTCCCGTCGCTTGTTTAATAATACGGTTAATAAATGTTGATTTCCCAACGTTCGTACATCCAACAACGTAGACGTCTTCTCCGCGACGATATTCTTCGATTTTTTCCATCGCTTCTTCGATGCCGTTTCCTTTATGCGCTGAAACGAGTAATACGTCAACTGGTTTCAAACCAAGTTGTTTCGCTTCTTGACGAATCCAGTTAATTACTTTTTTCGGATTAATTGATTTCGGTAATAAATCGACTTTGTTTGCGATTAATAATACAGGGTTATTGCCAACAAAACGGTGTAACCCTGGTAACCAGCTACCTGTGAAATCAAAAATATCGACGATTTTTACGATTAAGCCTTTTTGCGTTCCAAGACCATTTAAAATACGTAAAAAGTCGTCGTCTGTTAACGACACTGGTTGTAATTCGTTATAATTTTTCAAACGGAAACAGCGTTTGCAAATTATCTCTTCTTTTTCTAAAGCAGAAGCAGGTGCAAACCCCGGTGCTTTTGGATCCTCTGTTTGAATTTGTGTACCGCAGCCAATACAATGTGGCATTTCATTCATAATTTATTGTTCCCTCCATGTTTCAATACCTTTTTTGCGTAAATAATTAAATACGCGGCGTTCGATTTTACGATTTAATTTCGTTGCAAAACCGTCTGATTGTGCAACCGGTTTAATTAAGATCGTGTGCATGTGAAGCGCATTTGCTCCGAGCATGTCTGTTAACATTTGATCTCCTAGCATCATAACTTCTTCTGCAGGCAATCCTAAAACGTGTAACCCACGTTTAAATGATTTTGCAAGTGGTTTACGCGCTTGGAAAATGTACGGAATATTAAGCGGCTCTGCAAAATGTTTTACACGCGGCTCTTTATTATTCGACACGATCAACACTTTAATACCTGCTTGGACCATTTCTTCCATCCAGGCAGCAAGTTCAGGTGTTGCATCTGCTCGATCCCACTCTACTAATGTATTATCTAAGTCTGTAATAATCCCTTTAATGCCTAATGCATGCAATTTTTCAGGTGTAATTTCAAAGACTGTATGAACAAACTCCTTTGGCATAAATCGTTTATACACTATAATTTCCCTCATTTTATCAATTTTTCGTTAGTCAACAAGCTACTCTAAAGATTATACCATATACGTGAATGCTTCTCCCACTCGTATAATCGCATCTTTTTGGACGTTTTGTGTAAAGCTTGTTTTTCCTTTTTCAAAAAAAACCATGACTGTCGAGCCAAACTCAAACAACCCGACTTCGTGTCCTTTTGTCCACTGCTGTTTCTTTTCTGTCAATTGAATAGAATTCACAAACATGGCCCCTACTTTAACAACAGCCATTTTCCCACATTCTGTTTGCAGTTCTGTTACGCATCGATAATTATGTGACAGCGGTTTTTTTCCGTACGTCAATCCGATTTGATTGACTGGATACGATTTTCCGCCTAAAAAATATTGGCGTAGCAATTGACCATCCACTGGGCTATGTACGCGGTGATAATTAGATGGACTTAAGTAAAATACGATGTATTGTCCACCAACATACGAGTCTGCAATGTCTGGCTGTCCGAATACGTCTAGTAGCGAATAATCTTTCCCCTTAACGACGTAATGACTTTGTGCAGTGACCTCTCCGAACGACTCGATTTTCCCGTCCACTGGGCTCGTAATGACTTGTTCTCTTCTATCGATCGGACGTGCTTCTTCTTTTAATTTTCTCGTAAAAAATTGTTGAAGTGACTGAAATTGATTCATAGGTCCAACGACGTCTTTCGTATCTATATGATACAATTTAGAATAAGACGATATACAATGTTTACTCAACTTGCTCGTTGCGAACAGTTGAAGTAATTTCGAAGTTGTTCTATTATTTGTTAGTTCAATCGTTTTTTGATAAAAAAATCTTTTCCACACGATGCATTCCCCCTTGGGCTCTATTCATTGTATATGAACAGCTTTTGAAATCAAGTAATAAATTTAAGGAGCGTCACAAATGTTTATACTCCAACAGATCGAAGCTACGATTCGGAAAACAAAATCCCACTTAGCGAACATCATTACTCTTGGAAATATTTCTTTCGGTTGCGCATCTGTCATTGCGACATTTAGCCAAGCTTATAGTCATGCCATTTTATATATTTTTATCGCGGCACTTTTAGACCGTTACGACGGCAAGGTTGCACGTAAATTCAACCAAGAGTCCGAACTAGGAAAACAACTCGATTCGATGAGTGATGTTATTTCTTTCGGCGTTGCACCAGCACTTTTAATTCACGGTGCTGTTTTAAGCGAGTACGGTTCAATTGGTGCCATCATTACCGTATTTTATATGGTTTGTGGTGCTTTTCGTTTAGCACGGTTTAACATTACCGAATCAGATGGTTATTTTAGCGGTCTTCCAATTACAGCTGCAGGTGTTATTTTAACCGTTTCTTACTTTGCCATTCCATTTATTAATACCCAATTTTATATCGGGCTATTTTTCTTTATGGGTCTGGCAATGATTAGTTCATTTAAACTAAAAAAAGTGTAGCTACGATGCTTTAAAACATCTTATATCAAAAAAGTCCTCCTCGTTTCGCTAAGCGATTCAAGGAGGTCTTTTTTTTCGATTATATTAAAGTTTTTCAATTGCTTTCAATACGACTTGTGTCGAATGTTTCGCGGCAATCGGTAAAAATTCATCAAAACTAATATTTGATTGTTTTCCAGCAATATCAGATAACGCACGGATGACAACAAATGGTGTACCGAATTGGTAACATACTTGTGCAACTGCTGCGGCTTCCATTTCTACTGCTTTCATCGTTGGGAAGTAACTACGTACTTTTTCAACGCGAACAGGATCATTCATAAATGAATCACCTGTCGTAATTAAACCTGTCGCTGCTTGGTGTTCACCAATAGCTTTCACAGCTTCTTCCGCCACTTGCATTAAGTGTGCATCCGCTTTAAAGCCAGCTGGCATTTGAGGTACTTGACCCATTTCATATCCGAAAATAGTTGCATCCACATCGTGATGACGTACTTCATCAGAAATAACGATTGCTCCAACTTCTAGATTTTCATCGTAACCACCAGCAGAACCTGTATTAATGACAAAATCCGGTTGGTATTTTTCAAGTAAAATCGTCGTAGACATCGCGGCATTTACTTTACCAATTCCTGATTTTAATAAAATAACGTCTTTGCCTTCGTACGTACCTTGTGTGTACTCACTATTTGCGATTGTTTCAGATGTAGCGTTTTCTAACGTAGCGCGGAGAAGTTCTACTTCTTCTTCCATTGCGCCAATTATTGCGATTTTCATGGAATATTTCCACCTTTCAAATTGTATCCTCTTTACGATATACAAAAGAACCGCTTATCGTCAAGCAACAAGCGGTTCTTTTCATGAACTAATACGTTCCGTTCAATGTTTTTAAAACGTCTAATTGTGTCGTCGTCCACCCTTTATTTGGAACCCATTCCAAATAAATTCGGTACATTTTCGTACTATCTGCAGACGTCACGACACCGATTGTTTTTTGATTAGATCCGCCATTTTTCACACGAATAATACGCATCTCTTCTTCTGGAATATTCGAAACAGTCGCAAGTTCTGTCACTTTCTCTTTCCAATCAAGCGAAGAGCCATCGTATTGCGAAATGTGATCTTCTCCAATTGCTTCTGTTTGTTCAGTTTGTAGCGGCTTCCATGCATCATCGACAATAGCCATTTCTACATTTTCATCCGCTACGTCTACTCTACGAACTGTTGAACGTTCGGTAATGTCTTTCTTCAAGTCAGCTTTCTTTTCAGCCTCTTGCTTTGCCTTTTCGTCCACTTCTTTTTGCGCTTCCGTTTTCTCAGCTTTTTGTGTCACTTTCGCTTCTTCTTTTATGTTTTTTGAAGAACCTTCATACGTTAATACGTTATATCCTACAATTAAAATTAATATACTGACGATTGCAATTAATCCATTTAACATTTTATCCGATTTCTTTTTCGGCGTCTTTTCTCGGTCTGGATTGTATCTTCTTCGTCTTTGTGGTGGTTGTTCCATATTGATCACCTCATATGTTTATCATAGCATATATTTGAATTTCACTGCGTTCCTTCTACATTACAATACCGAAACATTTCAATAACAAAACGAAAAGCGACAGGCTAAAGTTGCCTGTCGCTTTCAACAATCGAACTATTTTACTTCGATAATTTTAACGTTGAATTCGCCACCAGGAGTAACGATTTTAACTGTTTCACCTACTTTGTGTCCGATAATACCTTTCGCAATTGGAGAATCGTTTGAAATACGACCTTCGAATGGATCTGCTTCGGCAGAACCTACGATTTGATACGTTTCAGCTTCACCGTCTTCTTCAAAAGTAACGGTGCAACCAATTGTTACGATATCTGAATCTACTGAACCTTCTTCAATAATGATTGCATTACGAATCATTGTTTCCACTAATTTAATACGTCCTTCTACAAAGCCTTGTTCGTCTTTTGCAGCGTCGTACTCTGAGTTCTCTGAAAGATCACCGTAACCACGAGCGATTTTAATACGTTCCACAACTTCTGGACGTTTTACTGTGATTAAATCATGTAATTCATTTTCTAATTTTTCTTTACCCTCTGCAGTCATTGGGTATTGTTTCTCTGCTGACATGTAAGTCACTCCTTAATTACGAGTAAGCGTAATAAAAATACTATGTCGCTCACTTTATACGAGTAAGCGACATAGTTGTTGTTAAAATACATTTTCAGTATCTATCATATTACACAATGTTGTTAGATTCAAGAATAGTTTTAATTTTTGTAACCATTAAATCAATCGCAACGACATTTTCTCCACCTTCTGGGATAATAATATCTGCGCTACGTTTCGTCGGTTCGATGAATTGATTGTGCATCGGACGAACGACTGATAAGTACTGTTCAATAACTGATTCCATTGAACGTCCACGTTCGTTAATGTCACGTAAAATACGGCGAATAATACGTAAATCCGCGTCTGTATCGACAAATAATTTCATATCCATTAAGTTACGTAATTTTTCATCTGCTAATACTAAAATACCTTCAATGATAATAACATCTTGTGGTTCAATGTGAACGGTTTCTTTTGCACGTGTATGTAGGGCATAATCATACACTGGCTTTTCAATCGGTTCGCGTTTTAATAATTTTTCAATATCTTGTGCTAATAATTCATTATCAAAAGCATCTGGATGGTCGTAATTCGTTTCAAGACGTTGTTCAAATTCTAAGTGACTTTGATCTTTATAATAATAATCTTGTTCAATTACAACGACAGAATGGTCTTTAAAGACATCTAAAATTGCATGAGTCACACTTGTTTTACCTGAACCTGAACCTCCTGCAATACCGATTACTACTGGTCGACGTTTCGCCATTTTATCGCATCTCCTTACGCATCATATCATATGGGCTTACTTTTTGTGCACATTTAAAGCGCACGATTTCTAGTGGGTGGCGTGCGGCATCTAAGCTGTTACCTTTTTCATCAAAAATTTCTTCTACAACGACCGTAAAATTCTCCATGTTCGGGCCGAAGAATTCTACTTCGTCCCCTGGCTTAAAGTAATTACGTTGTTGCAATGTAACCATTTGTGTGGCTTCGTCATATTCAACGACCATACCACAAAAGTCATACGTTGTTTGTTTACTATGTGTACCAAACATTTGTTGTTCATAGCTAGGCTCTCCTTCAAAGAAAGAAGAAGCCGTTTCACGATTAGCACATTTCGCTAACTCTTCTACCCATTCTTTCCGAATGACAAAATTTTCTGGGTCTGCGCAGTAAGCGTCTATCACTTTACGATACACTGTCACAACTGTCGCAATGTAGTGGATTGATTTCATACGACCTTCTATTTTTAATGAATCAATTCCTAATTCAATAATTTTCGGAATCGATTCAATTAAGTTTAAGTCTTTCGGACTCATCGCAAATGCATCATCATCTTCGGTGAAAAGAGGTTTTTCTTCCCCATCTTCTACCGCATATAAATCATAATCCCATCGACATGATTGGCAACAACCGCCGCGATTTGAATCACGAGCAGTCATATGGTTTGAAAGAACACATCGACCCGAATAAGCAATACACATTGCGCCGTGTACGAATGACTCAATTTCGATGTCGACATTTTCTTTCATCAATTTAATTTCTTCAGCACCTGTTTCACGTGCTAAAACAACACGGTGTAATCCTTCGTCTTTCCAATACTGAACGGCTTTCCAGTTTGAAAGAGATTGTTGTGTCGATAAATGAATTTCTAATTTAGGTGCAACGACTTTACACGTTTCAATAATTAATGGATCGGCGACGATAATCCCTGTAACACCAGCACCTTCAAGCGCTACTAAGTAGTCTTCTAGTCCATCCATATTATCATTGTGGGCAAAAATATTCGTCGTAACATAAATTTTTGCACCGTACGCTGCCGCAAATTCGACACCTTCATGCATTTCTTCAATAGAAAAATTACCAGCATTTGAGCGTAAGCCAAATTCTTGGCCGCCAATAAATACCGCATCTGCACCGTAATGTACCGCAATTTTTAATTTTTCTAAGTTACCAGCAGGTGCTAGCAACTCAGGTTTTTTCGTAATAACACGTTTGCCATCGACAATGCTGCTAATACGATCATTCATTTCAATAATTGCCACGTTTGTTCGTACCTCCTAGTAAACTGTTTCTTTAAAGAAGAATCCTGTATCAAGCGGACGAAGCGCAGGTTGTACATCTTCGATTGCTTTTACAAGTTGCTCTTTCATATCAAAATAAGCATCTTCATCTTCAAAAAACGTATCAATCGCTTTGCGATATTGTTCAACGACTGTCACGACGTACGCTTCTTCTTGTAGTACACCTTCAATACGGAACACATCAACATTCGCTTCGAAAAGTTCTTCCAATTCATCTATGATACACATATCTGCTGGTGAATAAATATGTGTGCCATTTAAATCTTCATAAATTGGATATTTGTTGTTACGCTCTTTGTCGTGTAAATACATATTGCGTGCATCTTTACGATTTTCGATTTCCATCGCTTTGTCTTGATATAAGAAATAGTTTCCTAATAATGGGCGTTTTGATTGGAACATACATGTCATACCGTGTACTTGTACTTCAATTTCGACATCGGCATTTTCTTTAATCTCAACGATTTCTTCTATACCAAGTTCACGAGCTAAATACGCACGTGTTGCGCCTCGTTTGCCCCAATAATTTACTTGGAACCAATTTGTTGCAATCGTTTCAGCATCCCAGTGGAGTGGTATTTTAGAACCCGTTTCACGCTTCGTCATCACAACGGCTGGATCCCCATAATAAATCGCGTCTACACCGATTTTTTCTAATGCCATCATATATGGCGCTAATCCGGGTACACGGTCATTATGAAAAATGGCGTTCATCGCTACATATACTTTTTTGCCTGCAGCATGAATCAATGTCGTTGCTTCTTTTACATCTTCAATTGAAAATTCGCCCGCTAAACGTAAGCCAAATTGTTGTTCACCAATTACAAATGCATCTGCACCCGCTTCTAATAAAGCTTTAATGTGATTGACTGATTTTGGCGTTACGAGTAATTCAGGTTTTTTCATCTACTCGTCACCTCTTACTTCTTTATACAAACAAGCAACCCATCACCGATTGGGAAAAATGTTGATTGGTAATCATCATTTTGAATAACCCATTCTGCGAAGTGGTGCAAGTTACGAATCATTGTTCTTTTTCTTCTCGGTACATCTTTCATATCCAAGTCTGACAAACCATGCATATACATATTATCAATGTATAAAATGCCGCCTCGTTTTACTAATGGGCTGTATCGGTCGAAGAATTTTTGATATTGCCCTTTTGCTGCGTCGATAAAGACGGCGTCAAAGCCATCTTCCACTACTGGAATAGTAACTTCTAACGCGTCACCTTCTACTAGTTCAATTTGATTCGCTACGGCAGAACGTGCAATAAAATCTTTCGCATTCGCAATACGTGCCTCGTCACGTTCAATCGTAACGATTTGACACGTAGGTACTGCTTCAGCCATGCGAATAGCAGAATAACCAATGGCACTTCCGACTTCTAATATTTGCTGTGGCTGTTGAATGCGTAACATTTGAAGCAATGTTTCAATGGCCGGTAATTGCATAATCGGCACATAATTTTCTTCTGCGTATTGCTCCATTTCGAGCAATAAATCATTTCGAACTGAAATAAAAGAATTCGTATAGGCATCTGAAATATTCACATTTACTATCTCCTTACGTATATACAAAATACACTTTATCCTATCATAAATGATAGTAAAAAGCGAGTAGACACGCACATTTCACAAAGTGTATAAAAAAACAGCAGAAGTGATTTCTTCCGCTGTTTTTGAATTTCTATTTAATGTATTTTGCTACATTTTTTTGATGTTCCGCATACGTTTCAGCAAAATGGTTTTTACCGTCTTTATCTGCAACGAAGTATAAGTATTTCGTCGTTGCTGGGTCGATTGCTGCACGTAGAGATTCAATTCCTGCATTCGCAATCGGACCTGGTGGTAAGCCTTTATGGATATACGTATTGTATGGGCTATCTACTTTTAAATCTGAATAAAGAACACGATTTTTGTGCTCACCTAATGAATATAAAACCGTCGGATCGGTTTGTAACGGCATCCCTTGTTCAAGGCGGTTGTAAAATACACTCGCAATCGTTTCACGATCCGTACTAGCCGTCGCTTCTCTTTCAAGTAATGATGCAAATGTTAAAAATTCGTGAACACTCATATCTTTTTCTTTCAGTAAAGAAGCGTATTGTTCCACAACGGCATTCGTTTGTTTCACCATATCCGTCGCAATCGTTTCAAGAGATGGTTCTTTTTCATAGAATGAATACGTCGATGGATATAAATAGCCTTCTAGTTTATAACGGATATCTTTATCATTGACTGCTTTACCGACCGTACTTGGATACGCTTTTTGCATTTTCTTCACGAAAGTGTCGCTCGTTACGAGTTTCATAAATTCTTTCGAGCTATACTTCGTATTTTTCGCCACTTGGTCACCGATTTGATCAAGTGTTAATCCTTCAGGAATCGTTAACGTAAACTCTGGTGTACGATACACTTTACCTGTTTTCAAACTTTTAATAATTTCATCTGGTGTCATAGAAGGTGATAACTTATATGTACCTGCTTGGAAACCGGAACCATTATTGAATTTCGTATAATACTTAAAGATTCGAGCGTTTTTAATAATGCCACTCACTTCTAATTTATCTGCAATCGAATCAATTGACGATCCAATTGGCACTTCAATTTTGACCGTTTTTTTAGAATCTTCATCTACAGGTTGGATCGCGCTCTTCACATAAAAATAACCGCTAATCCCAACGATTACAAATAGGGCAACTAAAATCCCTGCAATAAGCAACACAATTTTTCGAACGATTTTCTTTTCGTCTTTTTGTTGCTGTAATTTTTTAATTTGTTTTTCAGGCAATTGACTGTCCACAAATTCCCCTCCTATTCTAAAAACAATTATACATTGTCCTATTTATTTTCACAAAAAATGAGTGGAATGACAAGCATCCCACTCACTTTTTTACATGCTCATAATTGTTTGGATAACCTCTTCAAGCATATCCCATTCTTCTTCTGTTTCAATTTCATACAATGCTTCTGCACCATCGTCTGTCGGTAATACTTCTGCTGCTTCAATTTGAACTTCAGCATTTTCATCTTCAACATCTTCACAAAATACTAAATAGGTTTTTTCGCTATTAGTCGGTTCGACGCGAGATAAAATACGGTAAACCGTTTCCGTCCCGTCTTCGTCATATTCGACAAATGTTACACCGTGAAAATCTTGTGCCATGAGGCCACCTCTTTTTTTATTGTTCTTCGCTTAAAATTTCGTTTAATACTTCTTGTACTTTCACGAATTCTTCTTCTGTTTCTACAGGAGCTAACCCTTGTTCGCCACTTCCATTTTCAGTAAGTGTCGCCACTTGAAGTTCAGGTTGTTCTTCATTTTCGTCTACAAATGCTACGTAGTTTTTGTCGCCGATTGAGAATTTCGCAACGACTGTGAATGTAATTTCATTCCCATTCGCGTCTTCAACCGTAATATACGCTTCATCTTCGTCATCTGCTTCATTTGCAAGTTTTTCAAGAATCGCATTAACCGCTTCTTGGTCCGCTTCGTCTGTAACAGGTTCTAATTCTTCATTACCTTCTGCATCTTCAACGATAACGGCTGCTTGTACTTCAGAACCGCCTTCTTTTTCTTCTGCAAAAAGAACAAAGCGTTTATCGTTTGCTTCAAAACGTTGTAATACGGCAAATACGATTTCGTTTCCATTTTCATCAACCGCTACTAAATGTTCGTGATTATGTTGGTGTTCTGACATGTGAATCGCTCCTATTCTGCTGAATCTCTAAGTGCTTGATCAATTAGTGCCCATTCACCTTCTGATTCTACTGGGAACATTTCTTGACCATCTTCTGTATCGACTAATTGTGCTGCTTCCATTTGTGGTTGATCTGCATTTTCGTCGTAATACACAACGTATTGTTTACCATTAATTTCTAATCGACGTTCGATTGCAAAAACAATTTCATTGCCATCTTCATCTGTTGCGATTAAATGTTCATGGTCATGATGCTCATGATCATGGTCGTGACCTTGTCCTTCTTCAGGTTGAAATTCACCTGATTCGACTAAGTCATTTAATACGTCATTAATTAAATCCATTTCTTCTTGTGTTTGAATATCGCCAAACGCTTCGCCACCTGTTTCTGTTGGTACAAGTGTCGCTGCTTGAATTTCATTACCTACTGCTTCATCATTTGTCGCATAAAAGATAATGTATTTTTTATCGTTTGCTTCAAAGCGTTTCACAACGACTAGTTCAATCTCTTGATTTTCATCGTTATGGATGTATAAACGTTCTAATTCGCTCATGCTTTCGTCGCCTCTAATCTTTAGATTGTTCTTCAATCATTTTTTCGATAAATTTCCATTCAGCAGTCGTTTCGATTAAATCAAGTTCGCCGTCGTCTGTTAAAATGACTGGAATAATATCTGTTTTACCTTTTTCATCTTCTTCATATCCAACAGCCGCATATAACGCATACGTTTTACCGAATTTGTTACCTTTTGCTTCTTTTGTAATAAGAGAAAGTTGTTCGTAAAGATTTTCATTACCTTCTTCATCAACTAGTGTGATGATTTTGAAAGGTTCTTCTGTTGAAGCTACGTTGTCGTTGTTTAATTCTTCAGTCATGCGTAGTCTCCTAGTCTTCTTCTGTATTTTCTTCTAAGTTGTTAAAAATATCTTCGATGTATTCTTGTTCTTCCGGTGTCTCGATATCGCCAAGTTCACCTTCAAGAGCGTCTTCGTCGATTGATGCTGCGTATACACGTACGTCCTCATCATCTGATTCGTCTTCGATATAGTAGAAAATGTATGATTTACCGAAATGGTTCCCATCATCTGTTTCTTCTACTTTGTATACGATGACCGCTTGATGTTCTTGTCCTTCTTCATCTACGATTAAAAATGTTTGATTCTCTTCCATGTTCTTCACCTCTAAAATGATTTTCGATCTAAATAGCCTTGTAAAATCATTACTGCAGCCATTTTGTCGATTACTTTCTTACGATCTTTACGACGTACATCTGCTTCAATTAAGACGCGTTCTGCAGCCATTGTCGTTAAACGTTCATCCCATAACGTAACAGGGAGTCCAAAACGCTCTTCTAATTGTTCTTTATAGGCAATCGACGCTTCTCCACGTGGACCGACTGTGTTGTTCATGTTTTTTGGGAAACCGACGACAAATTCAGTTACACCGTATTGTTTAACGAGTTCTTCTAAACGGTCTAATCCTAATTCGCCTTCTTCTTCATTAATTTTAATCGTTTCAATTCCTTGTCCTGTCCACCCTAACGCATCGCTTACGGCAACACCGACTGTTTTTGAACCGACATCTAGCCCCATTACTCTCATTGTTTATGCCTCATTATTCTTTTTAATATAAAACTTCACTAGTTCCTCCACAATCTCGTCTCGCTCTAACTTGCGCATTTTAGCTCGTGCATCTTGATGACGAGGAATATAAGCTGGGTCACCAGATAATAAATAACCGACGATTTGATTGACCGGATTGTAGCCTTTTTCTTCTAGTGCTGCATGCACAGAAAGTAACGTATCTTGTACTTCCTTTTCCATAGATTCTTCCGAAAAATTAAATTTCATCGTTTCATCAAACTTGCTCATGCAAAGCACCCCTTTTATTGTTCATAGTTATTGCTAACTTAAATTATAACGGAAGTGAGTCGTTAATTAAAATGATTTCACTGCTTCATATACAGATTGTAGTGCTGCATCTAATTTAGAAGCGTCTTTTGCACCGGCCATTGCCATATCTGGACGACCGCCGCCTTTACCGCCACATTGCTCTGCTACAGACTTCACGATGTTACCCGCGTGGTAGTTACCGCCTGCGATATCTTTCGTTACACCTGCACAAAGCATTACTTTATCGCCTGCTACTGCGCCTAAAACGATGACTGCATTGTTCATCTTCGCTTTTAAATCATCCATTAATTGACGAAGTTGACCATTATCTTTCGCTTCGACTTTCGTTGCAAGAACTGTTACGCCATTAATTTCTTGTGCATCTTTTAAAATGTCACCCGCTTGAGCAGCAGCCATTTTCGCTGATAATGATTCGTTTTCACGTTGTTGTTCTTTTAATTCATGTTGAAGATTTTCAACACGCATCGTTACATCTTTTGGATTCGCTTTTAACAATGCTGCTGTTGCTTCAAGAATATGTTGTTCTTCTTTCACTGCAAGGAATGCTTCTTTACCTGTTACTGCTTCGATACGACGTGTACCGGCACCGATTCCGCCTTCTGAAACAATTTTGAATAAACCAATTTCTGAAGAACGTTTTACGTGAATACCACCACAAAGTTCAATTGAGTAATCTGATACTTGGACAACGCGTACAACGTCGCCATATTTCTCGCCGAATAATGCCATTGCGCCCATCGCTTTCGCATCTGCAATTGGCATTTCTTCGATGATTACTTCAATATCGTCCCAAATTTTCGCATTTACTTCTGCTTCGATTTTTTCTAATTCTTCTTTCGTTACAGCACCGAAGTGTGAGAAGTCAAAACGTAGACGGTCTGGACCAACGTATGAACCTGCTTGGTTAACGTGATCGCCTAATACGTGTTTAAGTGCTGATTGCATTAAGTGAGTTGCTGTATGGTTTTTTACCGTTAAATTACGTTCTTCACGATCTACTGTCGCATTTACTTCTGCGTGTAATGTTAACTCACCGCTTTCTACGATGATTGTGTGTAACGGTTGACCATTCGGCGCTTTTTTCACGTCTTTTACAGACGCTGTAAACGCTTCGTTTGAAATCGTACCGTGGTCTGCAACTTGTCCACCCATTTCTGCATAGAAAGGTGTTTGCGCTAAAATAACAAGTACTTCGTCGCCTTCTGAAGCGACTGTCACTTCTTGACCATTCACAACCATCGCTTCAACTGTTGTCGTTACTTCTAATTGATCGTACCCGATGAATTCTGAAGCTTGTGTTAAGTTCGCAAGTACTTCTGATTGGACATGCATAGAATCCACATCTTGACGTGCAGCACGTGCGCGTTCACGTTGTGCTTCCATTTCTTTTTCGAAACCAACACCGTCTACAGTCATGTTTACTTCCGCTGCATATTCTTCTGTTAACTCTACTGGGAAACCGTACGTATCATATAGACGGAATGCATCTACACCTGGAATAACTGTTTCACCTTTTGCTTTTTGAGCTTCAACGACTTCATTGAAAATAGAAAGACCGCCATCTAATGTTTCATGGAAACGAACTTCTTCGTTTTTAACGACTTTCATGATGAATGCTTCTTTTTCAGCTACTTCTGGATAGAAGTCTTGCATAACAGCACCGACTGTTGGTACTAATTCAAACATGAATGGTTTTTCGATTCCTATTTGTTTCGCATAACGAACCGCACGACGCAATAAACGACGTAATACGTAGCCGCGACCTTCATTTGACGGAAGCGCACCGTCACCGATTGCAAAGGCTACCGTACGAATATGGTCAGCGATTACTTTGAATGGCGTATTAATATCTTCTTCTGAATCAAAGATTTCTGATAAATCTACTTCACCAGGGCGTTTGTATTTACGATTTGCAAACTCTTCAATTTTTTCAATGATTGGCATGAATAAATCTGTATCATAGTTTGTTGGAACGTCTTGTACAACAGAAGCCATACGTTCAAGACCCATACCTGTATCAATATTTTGTTTTGGAAGTGGTGTGTACGTACCATCAGGATTATGGTTGAATTGAGAGAATACTAAGTTCCAAATTTCAAGATAACGTTCGTTTTCGCCACCTGTATACAATTCTGGATCTGTCGGATCATTCCCGTATTCTTCACCACGGTCATAGAAAATTTCAGAGTTTGGACCTGATGGACCTTCACCGATGTCCCAGAAGTTTCCTTCTAAACGAATTAAGCGTTCTTCTGGAATACCGATTTCATCTTTCCAAATGTTGTATGCTTCTACGTCTTCTGGATGAATCGTAATCGATAATTTTTCTCCGTCAAAGCCCATCCATTTTGGATCTGTTAAGAATTCCCATGCATAGTGAATCGCTTCTTTTTTGAAGTAGTCTCCAATTGAGAAGTTTCCTAGCATTTCAAAAAATGTATGGTGACGTGCTGTTTTACCCACATTTTCGATATCGTTCGTACGAATCGCTTTTTGTGCGTTCGTAATACGTGGATTATCTGGAATAACGGATCCATCAAAATATTTTTTCAATGTTGCAACACCTGAGTTGATCCAAAGTAGGGAGTTATCATTAATTGGAACAAGTGGCATACTAGGTTCTTGTTTGTGATTTTTTTCTACAAAAAACTCGATGTATTTACGGCGAATTTCAGCTGCTTTCATTTTATCTATTCCTCCTAGATTATGATGTTGAACGATCACTTTAGAGAAAACAAAAAAGTCCCCATCCCTATAAAAAGGGACGAGAACTTTGCATACGTTTTCGTGGTACCACCCTAATTCATGTAGACGAATCTACATCTCTTAGCACTGTAACGTAGTGAACGGCAGGTATTAACTGCACTCCGGATTAGCTTTCCCATCGAACGACCTAGAAGATTCTTTCAGCCTCGGAATCTCTTTCTTTACTATGCGTTACAATCGTACTCTTTCCGTCATCGTTTTCATCTATTCTATAGATGATTATAAGAAAAAGGAAGAGCAGTGTCAATCAAAGGCTTATCGGCATTTACGATAAAAAATCATACGGTGTCACTTCATTCATACCAATCATCGGATCAATCGTATCAATTAGTTCCATCGTCAGTCTTTTTTCGGAATTGTCGGTTGAATAATCTCGTTCATCTTGTACAACTTCCGTTACGACGACTCCTTTTAATCGATCAACGAGTGTCGTCCTACGCGTTACGTCTGCTACATTTTGAATGCCTTTTACGAACATATCTGGCTCGCCACATAAAATTAAAAAGTTTTTTGCGCGTGTTAACCCTGTATACAATAAATTTTTACGTAGCATTTTATAATAATTTCGCACGATTGGCATAATGACCATCGGAAATTCACTACCTTGTGATTTATGAATAGAGCAACAATAAGCGAGTGTTAATTGATTTAAATCTCCTCGCGTATATGTTACTTCATTTCCGTCGAAAGAAACAATTAATTGATCGACATTGTCCGTCGTCTCTTTCGCTCTAAAAATCGCAATAACTTGTCCCATATCGCCATTAAACACGTTGCTCTGCGGTTGGTTAACGAGTTGTAGCACTTTATCCCCTATACGATAAATCGTATCGCCAAATGCCATCTCTTTCGTCTTTGCATTTTTCTTTGGGTTCACAAGTTCTTGAATCACTTTATTCAAATTATCAATTCCAGCGTCTCCTCTATACATCGGTGCAAGCACTTGGACGTCATGAATCGAGAAGTCTTTTTTTAACGCACTTTGAATAATTTGAGCAACGACCGTCGGAATTTGACTCGCATTCGCTTGAATGAAAGAACGGTCGCCTGTTTTCGCAATTAAATCTTTCGGAAATTCATTATTTTTTAGTTGATGTGCCAGCTCTACAATAGATGACCCACTCGCCTGACGATACACTTGTCCAAGCTCTACCGTTGGAATGACGTTTGAATCGAGCATATCTTTCAACACTTGCCCGGGACCGACTGGTGGCAATTGATCTTGGTCTCCAACGAACACGATTTGACAATCTTCTGGTAACGCTTTTAGCAATTGATATGCAAGCCACGTATCGACCATCGACATTTCATCGATAATAATTAATTTCCCTACGAGTTCTCGTTCCATTTCTTCATCAGGATCTTCTTGCCCTGTGAATCCTAACAAACGGTGAATCGTTTGCGCTGGCAGGCCTGTTGATTCACTTAAACGTTTCGCCGCACGTCCAGTCGGTGCAGCTAAAACGATTGGAAACGGTTCATCTTTATCGTATGTTTTCACATCTAATGACAGTCCATGAAGTTCTGCATACACGTCAACAAGTCCGCGAATAACCGTCGTTTTCCCTGTACCGGGACCACCTGTTAAAATCATCGTCGCACTATTAATCGCTGTTTCAATAGCATTCACCTGAGGCTCTGCATAGACGACACCTAATCGTTCTTCTACATCGCCAATCCATTTACGGATTTCCGATTTTGGAAAAGCTGACTGTTCATCATTTCGACCTAAAAATTCCGTAAGTCGCTCTGCAATACCTACTTCTGAATAGTAAAGTGACGGCATGTAAAGTCGCTTCGCTTCCCCACAAATTTTCCCGTCTCTCCCTAGTTCGATTATCGCATTTGAAATAGCATCGATTGAAATCGTACACGGTTGACTATTTTCCAGTAGCTTTTTCGCATCGACAATGACGTCTTCCGCTTCAACATACACATGACCATCCGACAAAGCAACTTGTTGAATCAAATGCAAAATCGCTGCTTTAATTCGTCCCGGATTATCTCCTGTAATTTGAAGTTGCGCACCTAAATCATCTGCTCGGCCGAAACCAATCCCTGAAATATCTTCAATTAAACGATAAGGATTTTCTTGCAATATTTGAATCGTTTTTTGCTCATATTTTTGATAAATCTTTACCGCTATTTGAGGTCCAAATCCCCACTCACCTAAACGAATGAGAATACGATCCATCCCTAGATTTTTTTGGAGAACATCTCTTAAAATATCTTTTTTCTCCGTACTTAATCGCGGAATAACGTCTAAAGCATCCGGTTGTTCAATAATTTTCTTAATGGCGTCGCCGCCTAATTTTTGAACAATTATTTCCGCCGTTTTTTGTCCGATCCCCGGGAATAAATCACTCGATAAATATTGAACGACCCCTACTTCCGTCGTCGGTAGTTCTTTTTCAAAAGAATCCGCTTGAAATTGAAGACCATACTTCGGATGTTGCTTTAAATGCCCTTGGAAACGATACATCGCTTCCTCGTCTACTTTCGGAAAGTGACCCGCAACGATAATTTCTTTTTCTTTATATTCCGTATTCGTCTCCTGAATTTTCAACTTAATAATCGAAAATAAATTATCCGTATTATGAAAAATGGAGACGACAGGTCGACCCACCACAAATAACGGTTCATCCGCAAAAAGTGATAAATTTTCAGTCAACACTGTCACCTCCTATTAGTCTTTACGTTGCATAAGCATATCGTAAATATATTTTGCTTGATCAAACTCGGGAGCAATTTCAAGTGCTTTTAATAAATGAGATTTCGCTGTTTCGACGTCTTCTGTTGAAACAGCGTATAAAACTCCTAAGTTGTAGTAAGCGTCTGCATTGTTTTCATCTAAAGCTAAAACCGCTTCTAATTCCGGTTTCGCAAAATCAAACATTTCTAATGAACACATTAAAATAGCATTTGCTAAACGAATTTGCACATCTTTTGGTGCAAGTTCTGCTGCGCGTTGCATGTATGGAAGCGCTAATTTCATATTGCCTGCATGTTCAAATGACTTCGCCATCATGTAGTAGGCATCTGCTCCCTCAATCCCTGCACGAATCGCACGTTCGTACAATTTCATCGCTTCTTCAAAACGTTCATTATTGTAATACAGACTCGCTAAACCGTAGTATGCTGTCGCTGCATTTTCATCTAATGAAATCGCTTTTTGGAAGAAACGTTCTGCACGTTCTGTATCACTCATCGCTGCTAGTAAGTTCCCGAAGTTAATATATCCAACTGTTTCTGTTGGATTTTCTTCGATTGCTTGTGTGAACGCTTTTACTGCGTCCTCAAAGCGTTCTTCTTGCATCGCTTTGATGCCTTCTTCATTGTAATTCAATTATGACACCTCTATTATCCTACGTAAGTTAATTTTTTACCGTCTTTGAACACTTCGTCGATTGTTGCCCCACCAAGGCAAATTTCCCCATCGTATAATACGACAGATTGTCCAGGCGTAATCGCACGTGTTGGTTCTGAGAATGTAACATTCCATTGGTCATCACCAATGAGTTCAACCGTTACAGGTACATCTGTTTGACGGTAGCGGAATTTCGCTGTACATTCAAATTTTTGTGGCAATAAACGATTTGTTGAGAAGTTTGTTTTCACAGCTTTTAAGCTCGTTGAATACAATTTATCATTGTGGAAACCTTGACCTACTAACAAAACGTTACGGTCTAAATCTTTCCCTACGACGAACCATGGTTCACCATCTCCGCCAATGCCAAGACCGTGACGTTGACCTAATGTATAGTACATTAAACCGTCATGTTTCCCCATTACTTTTCCTTCAAATGTTTCCATATTACCAGGTTGTGCAGGTAAATATTGGCTTAAAAATTCTTTGAAATTACGTTCACCAATGAAGCAAATACCTGTTGAGTCTTTCTTTTTCGCTGTCGCTAAGTTCGCTTCAGCTGCAATTTCACGTACACGTGGTTTCACAATTTCACCAATTGGGAACATAACATGCTCCAATTGTTCAGGTGATAATTGATTCAAGAAATACGTTTGGTCTTTGTTATCATCGACCCCACGTAACATAACGCGTTCACCGTTTTCATCGTAACCGATTCGTGCATAGTGACCTGTCGCAACATAGTCCGCACCTAAACGTAGGGCATGTTCAAGAAATGCTTTGAATTTAATTTCTTTATTACACATAACGTCCGGGTTCGGTGTACGACCTGCTTTATATTCTTCAAGGAAGTATGTGAATACTTTATCCCAATATTGTTTTTCAAAGTTTACCGCATAGTATGGAATACCAATTTGGTTACATACTTTAATAACGTCTTCATAATCTTCAGTCGCTGTACATACGCCATTTTCGTCTGTATCATCCCAGTTTTTCATAAAAATACCGATGACGTCATATCCTTGCTCTTTTAAAATTTGCGCTGTTACTGAAGAGTCAACGCCGCCGGACATACCGACTACTACACGGGTTTGTGATGGATCTTTTACTACGTTTGTCATTGTTTTACTTCACCTTTTCTCGTTATTTCGTTAAACGTGTCACAATCGAAACAATTTTCTCTGCGGCACGCTCGATTTGCGCTGAGTCTAACCCGTAACCAAAGCTAAATCGAATCGAATTGCGTAGTTCTGGCGCTTGTTTGCCATACATTGCGACGAGTACGTGAGATGGATCTAACGTACCAGCTGTACAAGCAGAACCGCTTGATGCTGCAACTTGATCGATATCTAAGTTTACTAAGAAAGATTCAACATCCATACCATCGAAGCTAATATTTAGCACGTGAGGTAATGCGTGAAGGGCATCCCCATTTGTATGGTATGTAATTTGATGGTCATCTAATTTTTGTAAGATGATTTGACGGTAACTTGCGAATTCAGAAGCTTTTTGCTCCATTGAATTTTGTGCAATTTCAACAGCCTTCGCAAAGCCTACAACTGCAGGAACATTTTCTGTGCTTGCGCGACGTTTACGTTCTTGATCACCACCGACAATAAGCGGTTGGACTTTCGTTCCGATACGTTCATATAAGAAGCCCATTCCTCTAGGACCATTTAATTTATGGGCCGAAGTAGAAAGTAAATCAACGCCTAAGTCATCAACATCGATTTTTTCTAAACCGAAAGCTTGAACAGCATCTGTATGAAACGTTGCACGGTGATCTTTAAGTAGTGCCCCGATTTCTTTAATCGGTTGTTTCGTACCGACTTCATTATTTCCATACATAATCGACACAAGAATTGTATCTTCGCGAAGCGCTCGTTTCAAATCATCGATAGCTATCATACCATTTTTGTTCACAGGAAGATACGTCACATCAAAACCTTGTTTTTCAAGACGTTCACATGCACGTAAAATCGCATGATGCTCCACTTGTGTCGTAATAATATGACGCCCTTCTTCCTTGCGAGCATAAGCCGTTCCAAAAACAGCTAAATTATCTGCTTCTGATCCACCGCTCGTCAACACGATTTCATGGTCTTTCGCTCCGATTGAGTGAGCGATTAACGCACGTGCTTCATCTAAATACTTTCTTGCGTGACGACCGATACCGTGAATAGATGATGGATTGCCGTATACAGTCGTCATAACGTCTGTCATCGCTTGAATTACTTCCGGATGCATAGGAGACGTTGCCGCATGGTCTAGATAAATTTCTGTCATTCAAAAAATCTCCTTTAATCGTATAGCTTTCACTGTCTTTGTTTCCTAAATATAAAACATGTAATTATCGCTTGATGCGGATTCTGTATATTTAGCCAAATCTTCTAAATTTGTGCTATCTAATACATCTTTTACGGCATCGCGTACGCGAATCCAAAGTTCACGTTGTGGGGGTGCTTCATTTTCAATCCCTTCAACAGGTTGAATTGGTCCCTCTAGCACTTTAATAACATCTGCTGCAGAAATCAAGTGTGGTGGCTTCGATAGCATATAGCCACCATAAGCCCCTCGTACACTTTTCACTAGCCCCGAATTACGCAACGGGGAGACAAGTTGTTCTAAATACGCTTCAGAAAGATGATTTTCAGATGCGATTTGACGCAAAGGGATTGGACCTTGTCCGTATTGTTTCGCTAGTTCAATCATAATTGTCAATCCGTAACGACCTTTAGTTGAAATTTTCATTTGGACACCTCTATTAATTTACTGTTATCGTCTTAGTATATCATATTTCCTTCCAATCTACTCGGTTTTGGACTATGATGAATGTTATGATAAATCGATTCAAAAAAGGGGGAATCTCATTGGCTGCTCAACCTTTAGCCTATCGTATGCGTCCGACAAAAATAGAAGAAATTGTCGGCCATTCTGATTTGATTGGCCCGCATACAACGCTTTATAAAATGATTCAAAAAAACACGTGCCATCCATTTTATTATATGGAGAACCCGGTATTGGTAAAACGTCGCTTGCTTATGCGATTGCTGGAAGTGCTGATTTACCTTTCGCTGCATTAAATGCCACGAGTGCGGGTAAAAAAGACATTGAAAACTTAATCGAAGAAGCAAATTTCCAAGGGCAAATTTTACTGTTCCTTGACGAAATTCACCGCTTCAATAAACTCCAACAAGATACGCTACTTCCACATGTCGAAAGCGGTAAAATCATTTTAATTGGCGCGACGACAGAAAACCCATTTCATGCAGTGAATCCTGCGATTCGCTCGCGCTGTGGGGAAATTAAGCAATTGAAACGATTGACGATTCATGACGTCGAAACACTTTTAACGAAGGCGCTTCACGATACGAAACGTGGATTAGGTCGTGAACAGATTATAATTACAGAATCACAAATTCATCAAATAGCACTCGCTTCAAATGGTGACGGACGAAAAGCACTGACTCTTTTAGAATCTGTTTTTTATGCGAGTGATGAAGAAGATGGCAAAACACTTTTTAAAGATGAAACGATTGCACAACTCGCAGAAAGAATCGGTGTCTATGGCGATAAAAAAGGCGATCAATTTTACAATTTATTGTCCGCCCTTCAAAAATCTGTACGTGGTTCAGACGTCGATGCTGCACTTTATTATTTAGCAATGTGTCTTGAAAATGGTGACCTCGTAGCAGTTAACAGACGGCTACTCGTCATGTCCTTTGAAGATATCGGTTTAGCTGTACCTGAAGTAGGAGCACACGTACTCGCAGCCGTACAAGCAGCCGAACGACTTGGTTTACCAGAAGCACGCATTCCACTCGCTCACGCGGTTATTGAAATGTGTTTAAGTGAAAAATCTAATTCCGCGATTTCAGCAATTGACCGTGCAATTGAAAAAATCCACACAACTCAAACCGGTGACATTCCGATGCATTTACGCGATGCCCACTACGCAGGAGCGAAGACGCTTGGCGTTGAAGGGTATGAGTACCCGCATAATACACCAATCGGTACATTCGGTGGTTGGGTTAACCAACAATATTTACCAGATAACGTGAAAGATGAAACATTCTACAAACCTGTTATTGCAGGACAAGAGAAACGACTGGCTAGCATACACGAGCATTTACACGCCCTCAAAAATCAAAAGACAAAATAAAAAAGACACTTCTTTTTAAGCCAAATTTGACAGACGCTTTCCCGGGGCATAGTGGAAGCCTCCTCGCTCCTACTTTCTCTTTAGGAGCCGCTACCACATTATTATTGAACCATCTTTTTCCGATATTGAAGCGGTGAAAGGTGGTTTACTTTGTCCAAATTTGCGTACGATGATAGTAGTTGATATAAGTTTGAACGTTTGTACTAAAAAGTCCTTCAACATAAAACATTTCTATAATGGTTTCGATTGATTGTTATAAACGATATACTTCTCCGTTTTCATAACACTTTACCCATCGATCAATTTGATGCTCATTCTTCATCCTGCATACGTTCATTCACTGATACTTATGCCAATTTTCTCTCAAGTGCTTTCATTTTTGTTTCGTTGAATATACTTGTTTTTATTACAAAAAGACACTTCCAAAGATTTTATATCTTTGAAAGTGTCTTTTTCTTTTTACGTTATCTCAGATTTTTAGGTCCATTCCGTTGCTAAAAAAGTAACTTTGTCTTTTTTATTTAAAATGAAATACGATGACGGTATTTTTCAATCCATTCATCATTCTCGTTACGTGTCGTCACATTATTACTCGAAAAAACAGGTAAAGGCTGCGGCAATAAATTCAACACTTCTACTAATAAACTTTGTAGCACATATGCACCAATGACCGTCGAAGCGGGGCCAAATAAATCTGTCCCCTTTTGAATGACCCCATCGCCAATCGGTATATGATTATTTAGTACATCATCAACAATTTGCTCTAAGCGCTTCTGAGAAGGGTGATTGCTTTTAAGCTCTACATACTGCAAAGATTGTAAACTAATCGTATAAATATCTTGTCCTTTCGCAAGTAACGCTGCATCAATTGGTGCCGGATTTCTCGCTGAAGTCGAAATGACGATGAATACATCATTCGGTTCGAATTGAAAAGCTTGTCGATGATATTGTGGAATGTAATCAATTTGCTTTTCAAATTTCGCAGACGACTGTGCACCCGTATGCAGCATTAATGGCTCAATTAAAATCGGTTTTGCAGGAACAATGCCTCCTGCACGATAAAATATTTCTTGCGCAAGTAAAGCCGAATGTCCACAACCAAAAAGTTGAATTACGCCGCCCTTTTTTATTTTTTGCGCGATTTTCTCTGCTACTCGATTAATCGTCTCTCTTTCTTCTTTTTCAACGTCGTGCATAATCTGATTTACTTGCAAAAAATAGTCGTTCATCTCAATCACCTCTTAATTTCGCTAATAAATTTATATCGATCAGCTCGATACGCACTATGTACACTTTCAAAAGGACGTCCATCTTTTAAATAACTCGTTCGTTTAATGAGTAACGAAACTGCATCCGGTCGAACGTTCAAAAACGTCGCATCTTCTTTATTAATTCGTGCTGCTTCCATTTGTTGAATGGCATTGCCAATTTGATAAGGATACTGCTTTTCAATAAAACTATATAGCGAACTTTCTAACGCTGTCATATCTAACCGCGGAAATAAATGTACGGGCAAATACGTTCGTTCGACAGCCATCGGTTCACCGTCCGCATTTCGAACACGAATGATGTAGTAAACGAATTCCCCTTCTTCAAGCATCAAATCTTTTCGCACGTCAAAGGGCGCTTTTTTCTTTTCAAAAACAACGATTTGACTACTCGGCTCAAGTCCTCTAGAACGCATATCTTCCGTAAAACTCGTTAACCCATTTAAAGGTTGCTCTAATTTAGGGTTTGCGACAAACGTTCCTTTCCCTTTTTCTCTCCTTAATAGCCCATCTTTCACTAATTCTGCTAAAGCTTGTCTCACAGTCATGCGACTCACTTTATATTGCGTTGCGAGCTCTCTTTCAGAAGGAATCATCGTACCGACGGGATATTTTTGTTCTGAAATTTGTGTTTTCAGTTGTTCTTCAATTTGTGCATAAACCGGTACATGCGATTGTTTATTAATCATTACTTCCCTCCTCTGGTCTACTTGTCTATACCAATAATAAAGCGTTTTCAAAGAAAATAAAAGTGAATTTCCAACCAATTAAAAAGAACGAATGGATTTTTAAAATCCATTCGTTCTTTTCTTATACGTATTATCCTTGTACGCGATTAATTTGAATATCACTTAAAATATCGCGAATAACCCAGCTCGCTGCAATTAATCCAACAGATGATGGAACAAATGCATTTGATGAAGGAGGCATTTTCGCTTTACGAATTTCTGCGTTCGGTTTCCCAACTGTTTCCGCAACATCTGGACGAATAACGATTGGACTTTCGTCAGAGAAAATCACCGGAATACCTTTTTTAATACCTTCTTTACGTAATTTCACACGAATGACTTTCGCCAATGGATCCATGTACGTTTTAGAAATATCAGCGATTTGGAAACGTGTCGGATCCATTTTATTCGCTGCGCCCATGCTTGAAATAATTTTAATACCGCGTTTCAAGCACTCTTTCATAATATGAATTTTATAAATCACCGTATCACTTGCATCAATCACATAGTCTGGTTCATAGCTGAAAAATTCTTCATACGTTTCTTCTGTGTAAAACATGTGTAAATCGATTACTTCGCAATCAGGATTAATATCTGCGATACGTTCTTTCATCACAGCTGATTTTGATTTTCCGATTGTTGACATGTAGGCAACTAATTGGCGGTTAATATTCGTAATATCGACATCATCTTTATCAACTAAAATAATACGACCTACACCTGTGCGTGCGATGGCTTCAGCAGCGAAAGAACCTACGCCACCTATGCCTAAAATCGCTACGGTTTTATTTTTTAATAAGTCGATTCCTTCTCGACCAACTGCTAATTCATTTCGTGAAAATTGATGTAACATGTCATTCACTCCGTTATGTTTTAAAATCACTACTAATTAAAGTAGACGTCTTTCAAAATATAAACAAAACGGCTCAAAAAAGCAAGTAAGTTACTATGTATTAGAGGAATTATCCCCCTCCATTTATCGCAACTTTCTCTTTATCAAATAACCGTTCCCCTTATTCGAACCGAACATTACTTTTTCTAATTTTTTTCATACTTTATTACTTGTCTGCCTTACGTCATAAGTACAATAAAAATACATATTTCATTATCAAAATAGATTGCTTCGATTATTCGTATTCATCTACTTGAAATTTTTCTTTTAAAAATGGATAGAGCAATAAATAAATGTATTTCCCTTGGATTGGGCATCCTTCTGTATAAAAGCAATGTCTCGGGTAACTAAGCGGTTCGGCTCTTTGTGCGATATATTTGTCGACAAACACATTGCTAAGCATTGCCCGGTGATAGTTTTCATCACTTTCATCAATTGCCCATTGGAACCATTTCGTAATCGCATTGTCCGGCAAAGATTCTAAATATTTTTTACCGCAAATTTTTCATTCATCGCAAGTAAAACTGCTAACCGTAAATACGGTTCATCTTCTGTCCACCGTGTCACATGTACGAGTGCATCAAATGAATCGTCCATCTTCCGCGCATCAAATGCTAATGCAGCCGCTTTAAAATAAACACGATTCACAATAGCTAAATCCCGTTCTTTTTTCACGAGATGTAATGCTTCTGTCATAAATTCACGGTTATAATCACTTAATAAAAGTAGAGCATCTAAACAAACTGGATTGTATCGATACGCCGCATCCGCAAATTCCACACGATCTTTTTCATACGTTTGTTGGTATGCTTCAAATGAAAGATGTTGCGCTAAATCATTAGAACGTTTCGGAACGAATGGTTGCGTGCCGATTTCATGACGTATTCTTTTTTTACCGAGTTCGTCAAATATATGTCGCTCCTCACAAAGGCGTTGAAATGCCCATTCTTCCCGTTCCCTCACCGTAGCATCGGTTCCCGCAAAATAAAGCCTCTTTTCATCTTCTAATAAACGCCAATCTTTAAATTCAAAACGATAATACTGTTCAAATTCTCGACTGTATTTATACAAGGTTGTCATCGATATACCACAAAGCTCCGCTAATTCTTTTACAAGCATCACACGTGGAATAAACGTAAATTTCATACCAAAATGTAAAATACCTGCAATGACAGATAATTTTTTTTCAGATTTTAAATGTTTTTTTGCCTTCAAATAATGATGAAAAAACAAAAAGAGTGGATCACTTTTTTGATCTAATTGAACGAGTGAGGCGTCTAACATTAACAACAATTGCTTTGCATCATCAGAAAGCCGCACTGATTCAGATGATAAATCACTTAACAGTTGCCAACATAGTGCAATTTGATTCGTAAAAAATTGTCCATACATTTGTTCTTCCGACGTATCAAATGCAATTTTCCAAAAATCAAATAGCGCATTGTTAGATTTATTTAAAATTAGAGCTAAGCTTAAGGAATAATAAATACCTTCTTCGAGCCCTTTAATTAATAATAGTACGACGTCTTGACCAATATGCTCCTCGCTTGCAGAAAAATCGAGCACATGCACTTTCTCTTTCGTCCAAGCATGTTGTAAAACGACATATTTTTCTTGGATTTCTATAATCTCACCAAAGAAAAAATTCGGGTGTTGCCAAGAATACAGCATCTTTTTTAATTTGGGTGAGGACGCTTGTTTCATTTGTGCAATCAAATATTGTGCCCATAATCGTTTATCGTACAAAAAATAATAACTATCTTCCGCTAAACGCTTCACTGTCGATTCTTCAATTTTCTCTTCCAATGACTCAATTAATTCGGGCGTCATCCATGACATCACGTCTTCGCGACTATCTTCATTTTGTTTACTTTCTAAAAACTGAAATACAAATCGTTGCTTTTCTGTAACAAAATGAAATTCAACTGGCGAAATTTTTTCACTTGCTCCTTCTGATTCGGCACGTCTACACCCCCATATAATTAATAAAAAAAGAACGACCAAACATGTTTGGTCGTTCTTTACCCTTTTTAAAATACAAAAAAACAAATCCCGTTGTGCCGTCAGTTTTCACATCGTTTTGAGCCCGCGTTAAGCAGTTATTTGCCCTCATAGTTTCTTCAAAAGTCCCACCTAGACAGGCATGATTTCCAAAACTGTATATGAGCAAAATCTCAAAAATAAAATATGTTCGGTCAAAACTGATTGCAGCTGTCGTACACCGCAGGATTTGTTATTGGATACATCCTATCACAATTAGTTGAATAGTGCAAATATTTAATCGTTTATACAAGCTATTTGCTATTACACCCGTCCTTTTTGTTAAAAAGAAGTCATCAACTTAAAATCATATTGTTTACGACATGGTCCTTTTCGAAAAAACAGCAAAATAAAAATGACGCTATCAGCTGATAGCGTCATTTTTATTTGAGCGATGTAACAAATTGTCCCATCCTCTTTTAAACATAACTCAACGAAAAATTAATCTTCGTCTGCCATTGTTTTAACACGAATGTGTAAGTCGTCAAGTTGTGCAGTTGCAACGTCTGATGGTGCATCCGTTAATAAGCAGCTTGCTGAAGCTGTTTTAGGGAATGCGATTGTGTCACGTAAGTTATCGCGACCAGAAAGTAACATGATGAAACGGTCAAGACCGAATGCTAAACCACCGTGTGGCGGAACGCCGTATTCAAAGGCATCCATTAAGAAACCAAATTGTTCTTGCGCTTGTTCTTGTGTGAAACCAAGTGCTTTGAACATTTTTTCTTGTAAATCTTTTTCATAAATACGTAATGAACCGCCACCTAGTTCGTAACCGTTAAGAACGATATCGTACGCTTGAGCGCGAACTTTACCAGGATCTGTTTCCATTAATTCTAAATCTTCATCGAATGGACGAGTGAATGGGTGATGGGCTGCAGAGTAACGACCCGCTTCTTCATCATATTCAAGTAATGGCCAATCAGTAATCCATAAGAAAGCAAATTTAGACTCGTCAATTAAACCTAAATCTTTCCCTAATTTTTTACGTAATGCACCAAGAGCATCGGCAACAACAGATGGTTTATCTGCAACGAATACTAATGTATCGCCTGGTTTTGCTTGCATACGTTCGACTAATTTTTCGCCGTATTCATCTTGGAAGAACTTACCGATTGGGCCAGTTAAGCCTTCTTCAGTTACTTTAATCCAAGCTAAACCTTTCGCACCGTAACGACCAACGAATTTTGTTAATTCATCTAAATCTTTACGAGAGTATTTGTCGTTTGCGCCTTTGATGTTTAAACCTTTAACTTGTTTGCCATCTGCAACAGTTTGAGCAAATACTTTGAAGCCACAGCCGTCTACAACGTCTGAAAGCTCGATTAATTCTAAATCGAAACGTACGTCTGGTTTATCTGAACCGTAACGAGACATTGCTTCTTCGTATTTCATACGTTGGAATGGACGTGGAACGTCGATACCTTTTACTTCTTTCATTACTTTTTGGATTAAGCGTTCGTTAATATCAAGAATTTGTTCTTGATCTAAGAAGCTCATTTCCATATCGATTTGAGTGAATTCAGGTTGACGATCTGCACGTAAATCTTCATCACGGAAACAACGAGCGATTTGGAAGTAACGTTCGAAACCAGACACCATTAATAATTGTTTGAACAATTGTGGTGATTGTGGAAGAGCGTAAAATTCACCTTCGTGTACACGAGATGGTACTAAATAGTCACGTGCCCCTTCTGGAGTTGATTTTGTAAGAATTGGTGTTTCTACTTCTAAGAAACCTTCATCTTGTAAGAAGTTACGTACGACTTTCGTTACGTCTGAACGTAATTTAAACGTTTTGTACATAACTGGACGACGTAAGTCTAAGTAACGGTATTTCAAACGTAAATCTTCGTTTACTTGAATACGGTCTTCAATTTGGAAAGGAGGTGTTTTTGCACTGTTGATTAATGTTACTTTATCAACGTACACTTCAATCATACCTGTATCTAAGTTCGGGTTAATCATATCTGTTGTACGTGCGCGTACTTCCCCTTCAACTTCGATTACGTATTCGCTACGGAATGAATCTGCAAGATCTAATGCTTCTTGAGAATTTTCTGGTGTGAATACGACTTGTGTTAAACCTGTACGGTCACGTAAATCGATGAAAATTAAACCACCGAAGTCACGACGATATTGAACCCAACCTTTTAAAACGACGCGCTCGCCAACATTTTCAGCGCGTAATACTCCACAATCATGTGTACGTGTTGCCATTGTAATTCCTCCAATTAATGTGTTTGTAAATAATTTACTAAGTCATGGAAAGGTACTTTCTCTTGTGTACCTGATTCCATATTTTTCACAGCGGCTGCATTTTCAGATAGTTCTTGTTCACCTAAAACAAGTACCCATTGAGCACCTTGACGGTCTGCTGCTTTCATTTGCGCTTTCATTTTACGACTCGCGTAATCAATCTCTGTCGCAATCCCCTTCGCACGGAATGAGCTTGCAAGTTCAACTGCTTTTTCTTTTGCTGCATCGTCCATTGACACGATAAATACGTCAAGTGCATTATCTGTTTCTAACGCTTTACCTTCTGCTTCAAGTGCAAGTAATAAACGTTCGATACTCATCGCAAAACCGATACCCGCCATATCAGGACCGCCGACTTCTTGAACGAGACCGTGGTAACGACCGCCACCACAAAGTGTCGTAATAGAACCGAACCCTTTTGACGTGCTCATAATTTCAAATGCTGTATGGTTGTAATAATCAAGACCACGAACTAAGTTTGGATCTACTTCATATTCAATACCTAATACGTCTAAATAATGTTTCACACGTTCAAAATAAGTAGCCGACTCTTCATTTAAGAAATCTGTTAAAGAAGGGGCTGTTTCCATTAATGGATTTTCACGATCAACTTTACAGTCCAAAATACGTAATGGATTTTTTTCTAAACGATTTTGACAGTCCGAGCAAAATTCATGAATATGTGGTTCAAAATGTTGAATCAGTGCTGCACGGTGTGCCTCACGTACTTCTTTGTCCCCTAATGAATTAATGACTAATTTCAAATCTGTTAAACCTACTGCTTTATATACGTTCATCGCTAAAGAAATCACTTCTGCATCAATAGCCGGATCTTTACTACCAATTGCTTCTACACCAAATTGTACGAATTGACGGTAACGACCTGCTTGTTGGCGTTCATAACGGAACATTGGTCCGATGTATGAAAGCTTCACAGGTTGGTCTGGTAAACCGTACATTTTATGTTCTACATACGAACGAACAGCACCGGCTGTTCCTTCAGGGCGTAAAGTTAATGAACGACCTCCGCGATCTTCAAATGTGTACATTTCTTTTTGAACGATATCTGTCGTATCACCAACACCACGTTGGAATAATTCTGTAGACTCAAACATTGGCGTACGTAATTCTTCGTAACGATACGTATGGCATAGATGACGAATGATTTCCTCTACTTTTTGCCATTTGGCTGATTGTTCAGGCAGGATATCTTGTGTTCCTCTTGGTACTTTAAACGTCATGTGTATGCTCCTTTCAACAAATACTGAATTACCTTTTTTAGAGAAGGGACGGAAAACTTTTACAAATAAAAAAGGCCGCCATCCCTTGCAAAAATGCAAGGGACGACAGCTCGTATATGACAGCTTCCGCGGTTCCACCCTAGTTGACTATAAACTATAGTCCTCTCTTAATCGGATAACGGCCGATTCCGTTTTCTCCTAATAAGCTACGAGCCTTTCAGAGAAAAACCTCACGAGTGTTCTTCATTTATACGTATCGATGGAGGAACTTTCAGCCACGATTCCTACTCTCTAGAAAGATACTGTCGTATAAATTACTTGCTCGGTCACTGGTGTTCGTTAATAATATCAGATTAATTCATATGATAATCAGAAATGATGGCAATGTCAATGTTTTAATGTTATACGATTCTTTCTAGTTGAACGTAACAAACATGTAACAAATCTTAAAAAGACTAGCTTTTTAGTAATTAATGTCGATACAATGTAATAAAGGAGGATTGTATATGCAAAAAAATACAAAAAATTTATTTTTGTCATTACTTGCTCTTATGTTAATCGTATCAGGCATTTTAATGACAAACCCTCGTACTTCTCATGCCGCAACAGCTACATATAAAACAACGGCGTCCTTAAATGTACGAATTGGACCAAGTGCTTCTACTGCAAAGGTGTCGACATTGAAAAAAAATACTGTCGTAACGAAAGTTAAAGCATCTGGTTCATGGTGGCAAATCCGTTATAATACATCAAAAAATCGGGTGGGTCAACAAAAAATATTTAAAAGCTGTGAAAACTGTTACTGCAACTGCTCCCGCGAAAAAAACTTACTTTTACGTAACTGAATCAACAGGTCTTACGATGCGAAAAACCGCTTCTCCAAGTGGTGTGAAGTCAGGCATTACCGTTCCTTACGGTGCGAAGTTGACTGTTAAAAAAGTAGCCGCAAACGGTTGGTTATACGTTACGTACAATAAAAAACAGGTTGGATTAGCGGAGATGATGCATATGGCTTCAAATCAACTACTTCATATAATTATACAGCAAAAGCAACGACAAAAATTCAATACGTCACTGTTAATGAATTAATGAACGTACGTCGTTTGCCGAATACAGGAGCTCCTAAATTAGGTAGTATTAATGAAAAATTTACTGCCGTTATCTTACGTACGTCAAACAACAACTGGGCAGAAATCCAATTCAGTAAAACTCAAAAAGGTTGGATTTCATTAAACACAAGTTCAACTGTCGTAACGACAAAAAAACCGATTCAAGTTTCTGATCCAATCGATAATGTTCTAGCAGGCTATAAAATCGTACTCGACGCTGGACATGGTGGTACAGACCCTGGTGCAATCGGTAAAGATTTAAAAGGCAAAAAAGTGACAGAAGCAGAACTTACACTCGCTTCTGCAAAAGCGATTCAAAAAGCAATTGAAGACGTCGGTGGTACTGTATCGATGACACGTTCAACGACCGCTGCACTAAATTCGAATAAAACGAAAGATTTAGCTGCACGTGCCGCATCATCTGCCAAAGTAGGTGCGAATGCGTTCATTAGTATTCATTACAATTCCGCTTCGTCTAGCGCTGAAGGATTAGAAGCTTTATATTACCAAACGTCATCAAAAAAATTCGCTACAGTCATTCAAAAGAACATTATGAAAGCCGTTAATCAAAAATACCCGAACGTTAAAGATCGTGGCCCTAAACATCAAAATGTTATGGTTTTACGTGAGAATACAGTGTTTGCTACTTTAATTGAACTTGGTTTCGTTTCTAACGCAAAAGAACTTTCTCGTATCAATACAGACACCTACCGTCAAACAGTGGCTGAAGGTGTTGTAAACGGACTCATCGAATATTATAAAAAATAATCATTTCATAACATAAAAAAGAAGCATGGACGCATTGACATCCTGCTTCTTTTTTCATGCTTATTTTTCTTTTGAATCGAATATAATTGTAACCGGGCCATCATTCACTAACGAAACGTCCATCATCGCTCCAAATACGCCTGTTTGGACTTCTAAGCCCTCTTGGCGAAGTGCTTCATTAAAGTATTCCCATAACGGTTCAGAATGATCTGGACGCGATGCTGCAGTGAAACTTGGACGATTGCCTTTTTTCGTATTCGCATACAATGTAAACTGAGAAATTGATAAAATCGCTCCACCATGTTCATGGATAGCGATATTCATCTTTCCTTCCTCATCTTCCCAAATACGTGTTTTCGCAATTTTCGAAGCAATGTAATCCGCATCTTCTTTCGTATCCTCATGCGTAATGCCTACTAATAGCACATATCCTTTTTCAATGGCTCCTGTAATTTGACCGTCTACTTTTACGGATGCAGCGCCACTTCTTTGCAATACTACTCTCAAGAATATCGTCTCCTTAATTGTTTACACGTTGAACTGAATAAATGTCTGATATTTGTTTAATACGATCAACGACTTTATATAAATGTTGAATATTTTTAATTTGCAATGTTAAATGCACCGTTGCAATTTTATCGCGATCAGCACGACCATTAACTGCGTTAATTTGCGTTTTCGTTTCATTAATGACTTGCATAACTTCGGTAATTAAGCCTGAGCGATCATATCCTGTCACTTCAATGTCCACAGCGTACAGTTTTTGATCATTTTCGGCGAAGCTCCACTCCACATCAATCAGACGTTCTTTCTCGTCTGAAGACTGCACATTTGGACAATCTGCTCTGTGGACTGAAACACCACGACCTTTCGTAATAAACCCGACAATTTCATCGCCTGGTACAGGACGGCAACAACGAGATAGACGAATGAGTAAGTTTTCTAATCCTCTTACGACAACGCCCGTTTCTGTCGGTTTCGTATTTTCAGGTTTTTCCATACCTTTTGCAATTTTCTCAAGCGCTTCTTGTGAGTCGCGCTCTTTACGAATTTTTTCTGCTAATCGATTAACGACTTGTAAAGCCGTCATACCGTTAAACCCAACAGCAGCAATTAAATCTTCCGACGACGTGTAATTGAATTTTTCACACGCACGTTTGAAGTTTTCTTGCGTTAACACTTCCTCGCGATTGTAACCTTGTTCTTCAATTTCTTTTTCAATCATTTCGCGCCCTTTATTTACATTATCTTCACGCGCTTGTTTTTTGAAAAATTGTTTAATTTTATGTTTCGCTTGGGAGGACTGTGCAATACTTAGCCAGTCTCTGCTCGGTCCAAACGATTGTTTAGACGTAATTACTTCTACGATATCGCCTGTTTCAAGCGGTGTATCGAGTGGAACCATCTTGCCGTTGACACGTGCTCCAATCGTACGATTACCAATTTCCGAGTGAACGCGATAAGCAAAGTCAATCGGCACAGAACCTGCAGGCAATTCTAATACGTCGCCTTTCGGAGAAAATACGTAAACCATATCCGAGAACAAATCAAACTTCAATGACTCCATGAATTCTTCCGCATCATTTGATTCATTTTGAAATTCTAAAATTTCACGGAACCACGTTAGCTTACTGTCGATATCTGTATTTTCTGTTACAGCTGATTTACCTTCTTTATATGCCCAATGCGCCGCAACCCCGAATTCCGCAATATTGTGCATGCTCTTCGTACGAATTTGTACTTCTAATGGATCTCCGTAAGGGCCAATCACCGTCGTATGAAGAGATTGATATAAGTTTTGTTTTGGCATCGCAATATAATCTTTAAAACGTCCTGGCATTGGTTTCCAAAGCGTATGCACAATACCAAGTACCGCATAACAATCTTTAATGCTATCAACGATGACACGCACCGCTAATAAATCGTAAATTTCATTGAATTGTTTATGTTGTGACTGCATTTTATTGTAAATACTATAAATATGTTTCGGTCTACCTGAAAGATCCGCTGGAATTGATACGTCGTCTAATTGCTCTGTAATTTCGTCCATCACATTTTGAAGATACGCTTCACGTTCTGTACGTTTGCGCTTCATCAAATTCACGATGCGATAATATTGTTGTGGATTTAAATAACGTAGCGCAGTATCTTCCAACTCCCATTTAATTGCTGAAATCCCTAGACGATGAGCAAGAGGGGCGAAAATTTCCAATGTTTCTTTTGAAATACGGCGTTGTTTTTCAACTGGTAAATGTTTTAATGTACGCATATTGTGCAAGCGGTCTGCTAATTTAATTAAAATAACACGAATGTCTTGTGCCATGGCGACAAACATTTTACGATGGTTTTCGGCTTGTTGTTCTTTTTTAGATTTATATTTAATTTTACCGAGTTTCGTTACGCCATCGACGAGCATTGCTACTTCTTCTCCGAACTGCTCGACTAAATCTTCTCTCGTTACGGACGTATCCTCAACTACATCATGTAAAAAGCCTGCAGACACCGTTTCCGGGTCCATTTGTAATTCTGCTAAAATCCCTGCTACTTGTATCGGGTGCACGATATACGGCTCTCCAGAACTGCGGAACTGCTCCTTATGTGCATCTCTTGCTAATTCATAAGCACGTTGCACAAAAGCCACGTGCTCGTCATTCATATATGAAGAAAGTATGTCGAATACTTCTTCAACTGTCATCACTTGATCCTTCGCCATAATTGAGCCCACCCTATTCGTAAATTTTCCGTTTAGATATAACAATCATTTTATAAAAAAAGTGATTACTTTGTAAAGTTTAATTCATATAAATAGTCTGTTTCTTCTTAAAATGAACTGGATTATAAGAAAAACCCTCTCATCTTAAAAGAAAAGAGGGTTTTTCACAAAGTGAAGCGAATCATTCGCTACTTTGAATTTTAGTATTCCATTAAAGTGAATACGTCATAGCCTTCGATTTTATCGCGGCCGTGTAATTCCGTTAATTCGATTAAGAAAGCACAACCTACTACTTCTCCGCCTAATTCTTCAATTAGTTGGATTGTTGCGTTTACTGTACCGCCAGTCGCTAGTAAATCGTCGACGATTAATACTTTTTGTCCTGGTTTGATCGCATCTTTGTGCATTGTTAATGTATCTTTACCGTATTCCAAACCGTAATCAGCTGAAATGACTTCGCGAGGTAATTTACCTGGTTTACGAACAGGTGCAAAACCGATTTCTAAAGCGTATGCTACAGGGCAACCTGTGATGAAGCCACGAGCTTCAGGTCCTACGATTACTTCAGCATTTACTTTTTTAGCGTATTCTACGATTTGGTCTGTCGCGTATTTATAAGCAGGACCGTTGTCCATGATTGTCGTAATATCTTTAAATGAAATGCCTTCTTTAGGCCAGTTTTCCACGACAGATACGTATTTTTTTAAATCCATTATCTTTGTTCCTCCTCAGAAACTGCTTGATGTATTCTTACATCAAACCACTGTCTTAAATCTTTATATGGTGCATACAAAAGCGTTTTTTCCAACGCAAGTTGTTGCATGCGTTCTTCGTAAATTTTTGCCGACGTCAGTTCACGTTTCGGCGGATGATCTACAATTTTAGCAAGTCCGTTCTCTATTGTAACAAATTCGAGTTCAAAAAACACCTGCGACATAAAAATTAACATCGCTCTACTCCAACCTTTATGTTTAGCTAATTGGTTTAAGTTTTGATTTAATGGGAATTCTCTTTGTTGACGCAAGAATGAATAGTACCATATAAACTGTTCTCTCGTAGGCATTCCATCAAACAAATGAGAGTCAGAAACGTAAAAATGCGCATAAATTCTTTCCAATTCTTTTGCACGTAAAAGCTGTTCTAATTGTTGAACATTTTGTGGCAAATCCAATAAAACGACGAATTTTTTATCTGTTGTCTGCGCATCGTTCGAATCAAATACGATAATTTCTTCTGAAATTACACTAGCGAAATGACTAACCGTTTCTTTTCTAAACGCAATAAATGCCGTTTCTTCTAATGGAATTTTAGTCAACCATTGTGAAATTTTATGTCCGCCACGTAAATCGAATAATTGCCAAGCGTCCGTATGCACATCGTCCAACTTGAATTGTGGTTTTTTACGTCCATTCCATTCATTAATTTCGATGTCTCCTGCAAAAGAAATATCAATGCCTTGCGTCAGCTCATCAGCTAAATAGCCTTTATGGAAACCAATCGTATCAATGTAATGACCGTCTTTCCCGATTTCCATTTTCAAATGATCTTCATTCGCACCAATTTTTCGCATCGTTTTAATTTGAACATTTTCTAACCCGTATAACGGCTTTTCAAATTGCATACCGAACGGAGCAAGTTTACGTAAATCTTCTAATGACTCTACGTCAATTTCTGTAACGTCTAACGGAATATCAATTTGTAATACGGGAATAAAATCTTCTTCTGTCATATGTTCAAGCGCTTGTTTGTGTAAGCGTTGACGAAGTTCTTTCACATCATCCATCTTCAACGTCATCCCTGCTGCCATTGGATGCCCACCGAATGCAACGAGTATATCGCGATTGACGTCTAACTCCGCATACATATTAAAATGCTCAATGCTACGTGCCGAACCTTTTGCAAGACCCGTCGATGCATCTGTCGCTAAAACGATTGTCGGACGGTAGTATTTTTCGACGAGGCGAGAAGCAACGATGCCGACAACACCCGCATTCCAACCTTCTCCTGCGACGATTAACACTTTTGAATCGCCTATTTCTGCATCATTTTCAACCATTTCAATCGCTTGCTCTGTAATTGAAGCGACTAAGTCTTGACGTTCTTTGTTACGTTCATTTAAAAACGTCGCCATTCGCATCGCTTCTGTCGTATCTTCTTCCATTAAGAAATCGACACCCGGTGCAGCATCTCCTAGTCTACCGAGTGCATTTAAACGGGGGCCAAATCCAAAACCAATCGTTTGTTCATCGATTTGATTCAATTCTGTTCCTGATACGGTCGCAAGTGCTTGAATTGCCTTTCTCGGACGCTGACGCATACGTTGTAAACCTTTAATGACGAAATAACGGTTTTCGTCTACGAGCGGAACTAAATCCGCAATCGTACCGATTGCCACGACATCAAACAATTGTTCAGGTACTTTTTCGTATAAAGCTTGCGCAACTTTAAATGCGACACCACATCCTGCTAATTCACCGAATGGATAATGACCTTCGGGATGACGTGGGTGAATAATAAAGTTCGCATTCGGTAATTCCGCCGCCGCTTCGTGGTGATCTGTCACGATGACATCTACACCGAGAGATCGAATCACATCAATCGGTCCATTTCCTGCAATCCCATTATCGACCGTAATAAGCAATTCACAACCAGATGCAGCAATTTCTCTAAACAACTGCTCATTTGGCCCGTATCCATGCTCAAAACGATTCGGAATAATATGTTCGACGAGTGCGCCTAAATCTTGTAACACTGTTTTCATAATCGTAGAACTTGTAATGCCATATAGTGATAGGTAAGCTTTTAGTAACCCGCCAGCTTTTCCCCCACTTCACACCGAGCGTGAGACTTTCACCTCACTCGGCGTTCCATCGAAATTTCTTCCGACTAGAGCCCTTCCATCCGTAGGTATTAGCTACATCACTTGTACCATGGCTCCACTTTCACGTTCGTGAATCAGCTTTATTACGCCACCGCGATTTATATGCTGAACTGTCAAAACAGCGAACGCTTCCCACGTTCCAATTTCTCTATCCTTGCATATAGCAGTAGGTTTCTTCTATAGGCCTGTATGCTTGCACTCGCCTATAACGAGCGATGGTGTTTCATAACGCGAGAATTTTACTCCACCACACATACTTTGGTTCAAACCAAAATCGCATTTCTACGACGACTATGTATAGACCTGTACATTCGAAGATTCGTCAGTGCAAAGCACATTCTAACCGTCACTATTTTATGGACTTCCGGCATATCTCATTCAAGGAATAGATCCTCTTTCGATTCATTTCGGAATGATTTTGCCGACTTTACCGAGCTTCATACGCGGACGCATGTCGGAGTTTAAAGTTAGCACTTCGAGTCGTTACGCTCTCATTTTGCTAATCGAGAAATTAGTTCTCCTATAGTTTCATAGTGTTTAAGCTTTTCACTTAAAAACGTGTCGCACCTGCATCATAGTCTCCGTATACGACGATATGCTGTTGCTCTTCAATTGCGCATTTTATCCGTGCAATTGCGCCTTCCATATCGTGTAATAAATACGGGTCATGGATGACCGAATCATCCACTTTTAAAAATTGTTCTGCTTTTTCTGGCGTATCATAACCACGTGATACTAATATTTTAGCAGCTAACGTTGATAACCCGACTGCTGTTGCAATAGATGCAACAGCTGCTTCATCAGGGTTATGAAACTGCCACTTCTTTTTAATGCCCATGCTGTCACTCCTTCATGTCTTTATTATACCGACATTTTTCGGACAGTTCATTCAAAAAGATTACAAGAACCAAAAAGGAAAAATAGTCTTTACAAGAACCATTTCACATAAAGTGCTCCCTACGGTGACGAAGGCAATCATCGGTCCAAAAATAAAAGGTTGTCCTCGCCTTTTTTTCATGAGCAATCCGATGATTAAAGCGAACATACATGAAAATAATAAAATCAGCATCCCTTCATATAAACCGAGAATAAACGTTAATAAAATGAATAATTTTATATCGCCTCCTCCGATACCTTCTTTTTGAAAAAATACGATACATAAAAAGAATAAAAACATAAACAAGCTATCGACGAAGCGCCCAATGGACAATTGATTCGTACTCCAGTAGAACAGAACGAAAAACAGAAAGAAGCAGCCTAATATTTTATTCGGAATAATCATCGCTCGTAAATCGGTGATAGTAATAATGCTTAGCAAGCATGTTAATACCGCGTATCCTATACTTTCTGTACTAATGCCCCACTTCGCATAGGCAATCGCCCACGAAACACTTACGAGTAGTTCGATACAAACGTAATCTGTCGGAATCTTTTTTCTACAACAGTGACTTTTCCCGCGCAACAAAGCATACGATATGACGGGAATTAAATCGATTAATCGTACGTTTTTACGGCAATAATTACACCGCGAGCGCCCTGCCAAAAAAGACTCGTTTAAAATGTAGCGTTCTCCGACTACACAACAAAATGAAGCGACGACCGCTCCTATAAAACTAACGACAAAAATCATCTATCCACTCCCTTTTCTATAAGCATAAAAAAGAAATCCAATACGTGCAAAATGGTATCCGAAAGAAATAGCGTATTTTTTACGTACCTATTATGACAATGTGTATCATTTGGCATTTTTTACGTTGCTTTCATTTTTTTAAAAGTAACGTCTAACAAAAATAAGCCTTCTTTTCACCGAGCAGATGAAAAGAAGGCTTATTTATTTTATTCAATTAAAATGAATTATTTCACTACAAATCGAACGACGAAAGGTGTCGTTACTTTTTTATTTTTCGTCGTTTTCAATGACGCATTGTTTATGACGATGACGTAATGTCCTTTCGTCAACGTGTTTTTCATCTTAACTTGAACCCATTTTCCTTTTTTATCTTTTTTAAGCGTTACACCCGAAACCGCTTTACCAGCTTTAAACACTTTTACATTAGACGTTTTCACAGTTGACGGTTTGATTGCCGTTGTAAACGTCAACTTCGTATATTTTTTCTTTTTCATCTGCGTTAAATTTGTCGCTTTTAATTTCGATGATTTAACAGCGCTTGAAATCGAAACCGCTTTGATTTTTTTACGGTAATTCGTAATAAATTTTTTCTCTGGAGAAGCTAATTCATAATAGACCGAATAGAGTGGAGCGAATTGCGTCATGAAATTAAGCGACTTTCCTTTTTGCAACGTCGTAATCCATTTCGTAATCGTCACTTGATGACTCGAAACGTATTTTTGTGCATCACTTTGAACTTTTACTTTTTTCGATGTAGAAGCTGTCGGTAAGCTTGAAGCAGGCATATTAGGTGTCACTACTTTACTTGTGTCTTGTGAAACCGTCACTTTTTTCGGATCGAATGATGCAAAATTAACGAATCCATTGCCGTACGAATTGTCGAACCCTTTCGCACCATAATCGACTGTATTTGCAAGAAGCACTTCCTTCAATTGCTTCGGTGTATACGTCGGGAATTTTTCTTTTAATAGTGCGATGACCCCTGCTATTTCTGGCGATGCAAAAGATGTCCCACTACTTCGAACGATTGCGCCTTCTAGACCAATAGCTGGAATATTTTCACCCGGTGCGACGACATCAATGGCTTTACCTCCATTTGAAAAACTAGAAACGTTGTTCATGTTATCTGTTGCGCCAACGGCAATAACATTATCAAATGCAGCGGGATATAAAACGGGCGCTAAAATTCCATTTTTACTATCATTCCCTGTAGCAGAGACAATCGTAATTCCAGCTTTCGTCGCTTTAGCAATCGCATTTTTTAACGTAGCGCCTGCACCATTCGTTTGTAAATCACTGGCCGATAATGAAACGCCTAACGAAATATTTAACACATCGATTTTATTTGCAATCGACCACTCAATCGCTGAAGCAATATTCGATAATTCTGCCCCTAGCCCTGGCTCTGTCACTTTCAAACTATACAATTCTACGTTCGGCGCAATTCCTGAATACGTATAAGACAGCTTCGTTGAACTAGTACTGTTTGGATTTGAATAAAATTGAACCGCTTTAGGTGCTGTTGAAATAACACTTGCGACACGCGTTCCATGATTTTCAACATCTTCTGGATTACTTTCGTCCGTTGCTGTAGTTAAGTCATCTGCTACGAATGATAATTTTTTCACATTTTGAAACATCGTTAAATTTTTGACACCGGTATCAATCATTGCTACTTTGATTCCCTTACCTGTCAGTTGATTTTGCCATAATTTTTGAATACTTAAACGTTCAATATTCCACGTAGGATTTTTCATATTCGTCAGTGTATGAGAGTCTGTACTTGCCGGACTCAGACGAAGTGATTTTTTTTGAATCGATTGAATTTCAGGTGATTGTTTTAATATTTGTAACGCTTGTTTCGTAAAAGCACCTTCAACAGTTTGAAGCACGTCAAAATCTTTTACGATTCGCGTTGCATTTTTTTCAATTAATTGCTTACCTGCCTCTGATTTATATACGATAAATACATCATCATAATCCGCTGCTTGTGCTAGTTGAGGTGCTACAGCACTTATTGTAAACGTTGCAACGAGGGCACACGCCCATTTTTTCCAGTTCATCGTTTCGTTCTCCTGTCTATGTAAAATGTTCATCCACGATTACGCTTGAATTGAAAATATTGTACCATATTAACTAGCATCTCTAATGACTTCTATGTATCATTTGTATTACAAATTCATGTTTCAACATCCGCGAACAACTGATTTATTGTTTTCAGCACAAAAAAGCAGGCATTCTTTTGAATGCCTGCTTTTTATTTATGGGAATCGTAATACCGGTTAAACCATCGGCTCGTCAGAACCCCATTTACTTTCTTTTTTACCTACATCTAATTTACCATCTTGTTTCTTCATTTGGCGTACTTTGAATACGTACCAAATTTGAGCCGCAATGTAAATTGAAGAGTACACACCTGTAATTAAACCGATCAATAAAGCAAGTGCGAACGTTTGGATTGATGTTGCGCCGAAGATCATCAATGCAATAACAACGACTAATACAGTGGCAACCGTGTTCACTGAACGACCGAGCGTTTGACGTAACGATTTATTTACAATATGTGCAAGTTCTTCTGATGTTCGGATCACCCCGATACGATGTAAGTTTTCACGAATCCGGTCAAACGTTACAATCGTATCATTAATAGAATAACCGACAATCGTCAGTACTGCTGCGATAAATGTAATGTCTACTTCAATACGGAATAAGCTGAAAATGGCAACCATGAAGAAAACATCATGTAACAAGGCAACGATTGTCGCAACACCCATGCGCCATTCAAAGCGAACAGCTACGTAAATAATAATACCAAGTGCCGCATACAATAATGCTTTAATCGCATTTGCCGCTAACTCTTTACCAATCGTTGGAGAAACAGAACTAATTGCCACTTCTGTATCTTTCCCGTACTCATCTTGCATATGTGCTTTAAATTGTTTCACTTCGTCTTTGGAGAAGTCCTGTGTGAAACGAAGCACAGCAGTTTGTGACTTATCACCAGCGATTGAAATATCTTTTGGTGTTAAACCTTCTGCAGTCATTACTTTTTCAACTTCATCGGATTTTAACGTTTGAGACGTTTGAACTTCGACACGTGAACCACTTGTGAAGTCGACGCCTAAATTCAGTTTGAAAATTCCTAGAATAATCATACCGGCTAAAATCAAGACGATTGAAATCGTAAAGAATTTACGACGATTGTGTACAAAATCGACACGGTCGAATTTTGTTTTCAAATCTAGCGTATCAACGCCTTCTGATAATTTATGAACACGTTTTTTATTAACACCGAACAACCAAGGTTTATTGTCTAAATAGCCTGATTTCACGAGTAGTCCTAATAAAATACGTGTACCCCATACAGCAGTTACAAATGTCACGACGATACTAATGATTAACGTTGTCGCGAACCCTTTTACGCTACTCGTACCGAAATAGAACAGTACTGCGGCTGCTAAAAGCGTCGTAATATTCGCATCAAAAATGGCAGTGAATGAAGATTTAGAACCTGCTTGGAAGGCTGCTTTCGTAGACTTACCAACGCGTAATTCTTCTTTTATTCGCTCGTACATTAAAATGTTCGCATCGACAGCCATCCCGATCCCGAGCACGAGTGCTGCAATACCTGGAAGTGTCAGAACGGCATGAATCATACCGAAGATCCATAACACGATAAATGTAAACACGACTAATGTAAGGTTTGCAATTAAACCTGGTAAACGATAAACGACTAACATGAAGATGAAGATTAATGCTACACCGATTAAACTTGCAAATACGGTTGCTTTTAATGCATCATCCCCGAATTGTGCCCCAACAGAAGTTGAGTACAATTCAACGAGTTTCGCTGGTAATGCCCCTGCATTTAAAATACCGGCTAAGTCTTTCGTTTCTTGTACGGTGAAGTTCCCTGTAATTTGAACGTCACTCGTATTTAATGTTTCAGATACTCTTGCTGCAGAAGCGTACGCAGGTTTTTCTTTTTTAGCTTCTTCTACGTACGAATCTCCTTTAGCATAGTCTAACCAAATGACTAATAAATTTTCACCTTCAGGACGTTGTGACAGTTCAGAGGTGATTTTTGCAAACTTCTCTGAATCTTTCAGTTTCAACGATACCATTGGACTGTTATTTTGATCAAAACCTGCTTTCGCCCCACCTTGAACGAGGTCTTTCCCGTCTAGTAAAAGCTTATTATCTACGTCACGGAACGTTAAGTTCGCTTGGTTTGATAATACGTCACGTGCTTGGTCTTGGTTTTTAACACCTGCTAATTGCACACGTATACGGTCTTTTCCTTCAATTTGGATGCTTGGCTCAGATACACCTAATACGTTAACACGTCTTGAAATGGCATCTGCTGTTGCCTTCACATCTTCTTCCGTTACTACCCCATCAGCTTTCAATGGTTTTACTTGATATAGAACTTCAAAGCCACCTTGTAGGTCAAGACCTAGGTTGATGTCTTTTAAGACTCCATTGACCGTTGTGCCCATCGCAGCAAATAATGCGACGATGATCAGTAAGAAAGCAACGATACGACTTCTTAATTTCATCTAAAAATCCTCCTCAAAGAGTGAATGAATATGTAATGAAGCTCATGACCTCACGTCATACTTATTCAATTAAGCCAATTATGAAACACTACGTATTGCCTGTCAAATCAACTCCTTATTTTAGAATTTCTTTTCCTTCCAACTTGAAGGGGTTATATCCAATAAAATTATATCATTCAATTTTGGAAAATGGTGTTTTTTCTATATATTTGAAAAAAATATGCCTTAAAAAACAAGATTTTTTACACGTATAATTCAAAACACACACTTTTCTGCTTTCTTTTCCATGAAAAAAGGAGTTGCGTCTAAACGCAACTCCTTTTTATGCATAAACATATGTCGTATGACGATGTGAATTATGCTTTTTTTGTTGTATCAAGTTCTACAACACGTTGGATTGCTGCACGTTCGAAACGAACTTTTGCACCATCCTCTACTGTTAATACGACTGTTTGATCGTCGATTGCATCAACCGTACCGTGTAAACCACCAATTGTTACAACTGTATTTCCACGAGAAATGTTATTTTGCATTTCTTGTTGTTTTTTACGTTGTTTTTGACTTGGACGGATTAATAGTAAATACATCAAAGCAATGATAATAATCATCGGTAAAAGATTAGTTAAAGTACCCATTTATTCATATCCCCCTTTCTCTCTATCAACATACTATTATACTAGATTTAGAAGTTTTTTGCATTCGGTTTGTTGAAACCGTATTTTTCGAAAAATTCTTCTTTGAAATCGCCTAGACGGTCTTCGCGAATCGCTTGACGTACTTGACGCATTAAGTTTTGTAAGAAGTGTAAATTGTGCGTAGATGTTAAACGAATACCGAATGTTTCATCCGCTTTAATTAAGTGTCGAATGTACGCTTTCGTATAGTTTTTACATGTGTAACAATCACATTCTGGATCAAGTGGTGTAAAGTCCTCTTTATATTTCGCATTTTTCACAACGACACGACCTTGACTTGTCATACATGTACCGTTACGCGCAATACGTGTTGGTAGTACGCAGTCAAACATATCAATCCCACGAATAGAGCCGTCGATTAATGAGTCTGGAGAACCGACACCCATTAAATAACGTGGTTTGTCTGCTGGCATTAAAGGTGTTGTATATTCAAGCATACGGTTCATAATATCTTTAGGTTCACCAACTGAAAGACCACCGATTGCATATCCAGGGAAGTCCATTGCAACTAAATCTTTTGCAGATTGTTTACGTAAATCTTCGTATTCTCCCCCTTGAATAATACCGAATAAACCTTGTTCATCTGAACGAGCATGTGCTTCTTTACAACGAGCAGCCCAGCGTGTCGTACGTTCAACAGATGCTTTCATGTATTCGTATGTTGCAGGGAATGGTGGACATTCATCAAACGCCATCATAATATCTGCGCCTAAAGCATTTTGAATTTCCATTGCTTTTTCAGGGCTTAAGAACATTTTTGACCCGTTTAAGTGGTTACGGAAATGAACGCCTTCTTCTGTGATTTTACGCATATCTGAAAGTGAAAATACTTGGAAGCCACCTGAATCGGTAAGAATAGCACCGTCCCAGTTCATAAATTTGTGTAAGCCACCTGCTTGCTTAACAATTTCATGACCTGGACGTAACCATAAATGATACGTATTTGATAAGATTATATTCGCACCCATTGCTTTAATTTCTTCTGGTGCCATTGTTTTCACGGTTGCTTGTGTTCCTACTGGCATAAATGCTGGTGTTTCAAAAGAGCCGTGAGGTGTATGAACAATTCCTAAACGAGCTCCTGTTTGTTTACATGTTTTAATTAATTCATAACGAATTGGTGGTTGTTGTTGAGACATTGATTAAATTCCTTTCTTTTTTGGACGAATGAACATTGCATCTCCGAAACTGAAGAAACGATATTTATTTTCTACCGCATTTTTATATGCGTTTAGAACGTGCTCGCGACCTGCCAAAGCACTAATCATCATAACTAATGAAGATTTTGGTAAGTGGAAGTTTGTTACCATACCGTCAATTGCTTTGTATTCAAAACCTGGATAAATGAAGATTTTTGACCAACCAGATTCAGGAATAATTTTACCGTCATTGTTTTGCGCAACTGTTTCTAACGTACGTGTCGATGTTGTACCGACTGCAATGACACGACCGCCATTCGCTTTCGTATCGTTAATTACTTTCGCTGTGCCTTCTGGTAAATTGTAAAACTCTGCATGCATATCATGTTCTTCGATATTATCTGTGCTTACTGGACGGAAAGTACCGATACCAACGTGTAATGTAACGAATGCTACTTCAACACCTTTTGCACGAATTTGATCTAAGATTTCTTCTGTAAAATGTAAACCTGCTGTTGGTGCTGCTGCAGAGCCTAATTCTTTAGAATAAACTGTTTGATAACGTTCTTGGTCATCTAGTTTTTCATGAATGTATGGAGGTAGTGGCATCGTACCTAATTTTTCAAGAATTTCAATGAAAATACCTTCGTAATTAAATTTAAACGTACGACCACCGTGATCCATTTCACCTGTACATGTCGCTGTTAGTAATCCTTTACCGAATGTAACAGTCGTACCAACTTTAATACGTTTCGCTGGTTTTACTAACGTTTCCCATTCATCGTCTGAATTTTGTTTAATTAGTAACACTTCAATGTGCGCGCCTGTTTCTTCTTTTTCACCGATTAAACGTGCAGGTAATACACGTGTATCGTTTAAAATTAAGCAGTCGCCTTTTTCTAATTCGTCTACGATATGTGGGAAATGGTGATGTTCTATCACACCTGTATCTTTATCAAGTACCATTAAACGGCTTGCCGCACGATTTTCTAAAGGTACTTGTGCAATTAATTCTTCTGGTAAATAGTAATCAAAATCTTCTAATTTCATTTTTTATTTCCTTCTTTTCCTTAATTTTCTGATGGGTAGCTGTATCCAAAATGCGCGTAGGCCAAAGCTGTTGCCATGCGTCCTCTAGGTGTTCGCTGAACAAAACCGATTTGCATCAAATACGGTTCGTACACATCTTCAATCGTCATCGATTCTTCCCCAATACTTGCTGCAATCGTATCTAAACCGACAGGACCCCCTCGGAAGCGTTCAATCATCGTTTCCATCAGCTTTCGGTCAATATGGTCTAAACCAAGAGGATCTACTTGTAATAGCTCTAATGCTGTTTTAGACAATGACATCGTAATATCTCCGTCACCCAAAACTTGTGCATAGTCACGCACTCGTTTTAAAAGACGGTTCGCAATTCGTGGTGTCCCACGAGAACGGCGTGCTAACTCCATTGAAGCAGGAAGGTCGATTGCCACATCAAACAGCGTTGCACTACGCATCACAATTTCAGCTAGAGACTGCTCATCATAATAGTCCAACCGTAATAATACACCAAAACGGTCTCGAAGTGGAGCAGATAATGCTCCAGAGCGCGTTGTCGCCCCAACTAATGTAAATGGTGGTAAATCTAGGCGGACAGAACGTGCTGTCGGACCTTTACCAACGACAATATCTAAACAAAAATCTTCCATCGCCGGATAAAGAACTTCTTCAATGGCACGTGGTAAGCGATGAATTTCATCAATAAATAACACGTCTCCAGGTTCTAGGCTACTTAAAATGGCAGCTAAATCACCTGGTCTCTCAATTGCTGGGCCACTTGTCATTTTAATATTGACCCCCATCTCATTCGCAATGACCGCTGCAAGTGTCGTTTTACCGAGCCCTGGTGGACCGTATAACAACACATGATCGAGTGATTCTTCACGAAGCTTTGCCGCTTCAATAAAGATTTTCAAATTTTTCTTCACTTTATGTTGCCCGATATATTGTGCTAAATTTTGCGGACGTAACGACAATTCAAAAGATTCATCAAATTCTGTTGCATTACTTGTTACGACACGTTCATCTTCCATCGTACGCCCTCCTTTCTATTGTTGTTTCAGCAATAATTTTAATGCCTGTTTCATATAAGCTTCCGTCGTCGTTAAACGTTCATCGTCTTCTAAAATCGGCGTAATTTTTTCTAATTCTTTTTCAGAATAACCAAGTGCACCTAGTGCTAACTTCGCTTCTTCTAACTCATGTTTAAATGGATTGACGCCGAACAATGGTAATTCATCTTCTGCACTACGCAGCTCGATATTTTCCAAAAATTGATCCAGCTTCCCTTTTAAATCGAGAATCATTTGACGTGCTGTTTTTTTACCGACACCTGGGAATTTCACTAAGAATTTCTCGTCTTCCTGCTCAATCGCGGCAACGACATCATTCGGTGTCCCACTGCCGACGATTGCTAACGCCCCTTTAGGTCCGATTCCTGATACTTGGATTAACTTTCTGAACAATTCTCGTTGTTCCAAAGAAACAAATCCAAACAATTGATGTGCGTCTTCACGCACTTGTAAATGTGTAAACACTTGAACTATTTCATTGCTCAACTGAAAAGCATATGGATTCGGTGTATTCAATTGATATCCAATGCCCGCTTGTTCTACGACAATATATTCAGGTGTAATACGTGTAACTTGCCCTTTTATGTAATCGTACATGATTCATCCTCACTTCCAGCTTGCGTTGTAATCGTTTATTCGTACACGCAAAGCATACAAACACATATTCTCATTTTATCATAAGTTGTTTCGTTAATCAGTTTTTAAACGAACAGAATTGATTTTACATGGTAAACTATGTAGGAACATGTATGAAACGCATTTTGAGGTGATTGGATGAAAAAATTATTAGGGGAAGAACGTCGCGCTTTTTTAACGGACCTTCTTAAAAACACACAACAAGCCATTACAGGTACCGATTTAGCGAAGCAAACAAATGTTTCGCGACAAGTCATCGTCAACGATATGGCTTTATTGAAAGCACGTAACGAGCCGATTATTGCAACGAGCCAAGGCTATATGTATTTACAAGCTGAAAAAGATATTTATTTTGAAAAACAAGTAGCAAGTCATCATACAGAAGAACGTACAGAAGAAGAACTTCAGTTATTAGTAGATGCTGGCGTCTCGGTGAAAGATGTGACAATCGTTCATCCTGTTTACGGAGATTTGACCGCTTCGATTATGGTGTCAAACCGATATGATGTGCAACAATTTATAAAGAAAATGCAAGCAACGGCAGCTAGTCCCCTTCTTTCTTTGACAGAAGGGGCTCATTTACACACGTTAGTAGCTGACTCCGAAGAGAAATTAAATCGCGCTATTCAAACGTTACAACTCAACGGATTTTTACCGAAAGAAGACGCTTAAACAACATTATGATTACTATAAAAAAAGCCTCCCGAAACAATTGTTTCAGGAGGCTTTTGAGCTTTTTATGCTTGATCAAATATATAATAACTGCCGAGTGATTTGACAGAACAACCGAGTGCATGCAATTCTTCAAGCGCACCTTGCATCATGGGAGCTCTTTCATCTTCTAAAATGTCTACGACGAAAAAATAGTCGCCTAACCCTGTCTTCAATGGTCTCGATTCAATTTTACTTAAATTGAGTTTTCTCCAAGCAAAAACAGATAATAGTTGATGAAGCGCACCCGGATCATCGTTCGGTAACTTCACCATAAAGGTCGTTTTTATTTGATTTACTTCTCGTTTTTCAATTCGTAAATTACTTTTTGATAAAACGAAGAAGCGCGTATGGTTAAAATGGAAATCATGTATGTTGCGTTCCACAATCGTCAACCCGTATTGCTCAGCTGCTGCTTCATTTGCAATCGATGCAATGCATTCATCAGGACGTTCGGAAACGTACTGTGCTGCAGCTGCTGTTGAAGATTTAGGTTCTTGTGGTATACCACGGAAACGATAATGTAAATATTTATGACATTGAGCAAGCGCATGTGAATGTGAATAAATGTGCTGGATGTTTTCCCAATTCGCTGATTGAGATGGATGCACCATCAAATTTTGTGCAATAGGAATCGACAATTCAGCTGCCACAAACAAGTTTGCCTCATGATATAAATAATCAATCGTAAGCGGTACGATGCCTTCTAACGCATTTTCGATAGGTACGACAGCTAAATCTACCTGTCCTTCTGAAACCGCCTCTATACACTCTGGAATGGTCTTAATTGGCACGAGCCAATCTTTTTGAAACATTTGTTTCGTAGCCAGATGTGTAAATGTTCCTTCTGGCCCTAAATAAGCTACCCTATTTTCCCACTCTTTTTCTGCCACTTAAAAAGCTCCCCTCTACTATAACGCTCCTGAACTAATAACCTCAGCTGATTCTACAAAATCTAATTTTTTTAGATGTTGCAGCAATTCATCTAATTCAACGTCCATCGCCGTTACATCAAGAGATAACGTGACATTCGCTCTTCCTTGAATTGGAATCGTTTGATGAATCGTTAACACATTACAGTGCGTTTCCGTCACTGTTGAAAGTAAGCGCGCTAACGTTCCTTTGCGATCTTCCAATTGTAAAAACACCGTCAAAATGCGTTCTTGTACAATTGAATGGAAGGGGAAAACAGCATCTCGATACTTATAAAAAGCGCTTCGAGATAAATCGACTTCTTTTACAGCATCCCAAATTGAAGACACTGCTCCAGTTTGTAACAAGTGTTTTGCTTGTAATGTTTTTTGCATGGCATCCGTCAATACATCTTCACGGACTAAAAAGTAACGTTGATCCGCTACATTTTTCATGTTTTTCCCCCCTATCACGAATAACTATTCGACGAATTCAAATTCAAATTTTAAGATACGTACGACATCGCCATTTTCGATTCCATTTTTACGAAGTTCTTCGTCAACACCCATACCGCGCATCTGACGAGAGAAACGACGTACAGACTCTTCACGACTAAAGTCTGTCATCTTGAATAGACGCTCAATCGTATCTCCACTTAATACGAACGTACCATCTTCATCACGGGAAACGACGAAGTCAGGACCTTTGATTTCATGTTTATACAATACCGTTGCGTCTGTTTCTTCTTCTACATCATGAAGTAAAAATTCTGGTGTTACATCTAGCAATGTATTTATTTCATACAATACTTCTTGTAAACCTTGACGAGAAATAGCTGAAATTGGGAATACTTTCACGTCTTCACCAATTTTCGTACGGAATTCTGCTAAATTTTCTTCTGCATTTGGCATATCCATTTTGTTTGCTACAACAATTTGAGGACGTTCAGTTAAACGTAAATTGTATTCTTCTAATTCTTTATTGATTGTTAAGTAGTCTTCGTAAGGATCGCGACCTTCCATACCACTCATATCAATAACGTGCACGATAACACGTGTACGCTCGATATGACGTAAGAATTGGTGACCTAAACCGACACCTTGTGCAGCCCCTTCAATTAGACCCGGTAAATCTGCCATTGCGAATGATTTACCTTCATCTACTTGAACCATTCCTAAATTTGGAACAATTGTTGTGAAGTGGTAAGCACCAATCTTCGGTTTTGCAGATGATACGACTGATAATAATGTAGATTTCCCTACACTTGGAAAACCAACTAAACCAACATCTGCTAAAACTTTCAATTCTAATATAACATCTAGCTCTTGTCCTGGCTCGCCTTTTTCAGATAATTCTGGCGCTGGGTTCGCAGGAGTTGCGAAACGAGAGTTACCGCGACCTCCACGACCTCCTCTAGCAATAATTGCTTCTTGGCCATTTTCAACTAAATCGGCAATAACACGACCTGTTTCAGCATCCGTTACGACCGTACCTGGTGGTACTGGCACAACGTATGGTTTTGCACCGCGACCGTGCGCGTTTTTGCTCATACCATTTTCACCTGATTGGGCTTTGAAGTGACGTTTGAAACGGAAATCCATTAACGTACGAAGACCTTCGTCTACTTTAAAGACTAGGTCGCCACCTTTACCACCATCACCGCCGGCTGGTCCACCGTTCGGAATAAATTTTTCACGACGGAAAGCAACCATACCATCACCGCCGTCGCCACCTTTGACGTATACTTTTACGTGGTCAACAAACATTGTTTAAATTCCCTCCTTATGGGCATAAATACAATAATGCCAATTACTTTGAGAAAATGATTCATCTTCCAAAAGTAACTCTGCATTTGTCAGCTCTAAATTCGGAGTCGCTGACGAACTCCCTTCATAATCAAACGTAATTTCAAAATCTGTTTTACTTGAAAAAACATTTAACGAAAGTCGTTGTTCTACTAACGGATCAATACCTTCTACAATTTGTTGAACGCTTTGTTCCAACAAATGTTCCAGAGGCTCGTCCCATTCTAGTTTTGCTACATCCTCAATCGTACATGTCACGCTTACTTGAAGCGCTGGATAACGCCAGGCAACTGTATGGAGCCATTCAGTTGTCTGTGGAATACATAATCTATTTATATTAAAAAAGTTTTGAGAATGAGTCGCCATTTTTTGGACAGCTTCCTCAACGTCTTCAATTCGATTTAAATCTAAATTTATTTTGACAAGTTGTAGCTGGTTCATCATATCGTGATGCATGAACCGCAACACCTCATTAACCGTTATTCGTCGTTCTGTCACAACTACACGCTCCTTTTGATGAGATGTTCATAACTATTAGTATACCAATTTTCTTTCATTTATGCGTTATGAAATGTATTGCATTGAATTTATTTTATTTCAATAAAAAAAGAACGACTCTGCGAATTTCGCGAGAGCCGATTTCTTTCACAAAAAAAGGACTGCAACTCGTGCAGTCCTTTTGCTCTTAAATTAAGCTTCTTGAGCTACAGGATAAACGCTAACTTTCTTTTTATCGCGGCCAAGACGTTCGAATTTTACGACGCCATTAACTTTTGCGAATAAAGTATCGTCACCACCGCGACCAACGTTTTCACCAGGATAGATTTTAGTACCGCGTTGACGGTAAATAATCATACCAGCTTTAGCGAATTGACCATCAGCACGTTTAGCGCCTAAGCGTTTTGACTGAGAGTCACGACCGTTTTTAGTAGAACCTACACCTTTTTTAGATGAGAAGAACTGTAAATCTAAAGATACTAGTAACATATGTTCCACCTCCTAAACCATCTTATATTTTAATTCGATAAATTCTCCGTAACTAGCAACCATCGTATACACTTGAGTTACCATCGTTTGAAGAATAATTTGCAGTTTTGCATCGGTTTCAGAATCAAGATCGGAAGGATCAATAACGACAGATAAAAATCCGCCTTCTTCACCTTGCTCGATTCCGGGTGTGATTTGTAAGATTGAGTTGATTGCATTGACCGTACCAAAGGCAATGGCAGATGCACCAGCGCAAACTAAATCTCTACCAGGATCGCCTGAATAGGCATGACCTGAAATTTCAAAGCCATATGACTTGCGATCTTCAGTGGACTGAATTTCTACAGTAATCATAATATCACCTCGTAAATTAAGCGTTGATAGCTTCAACAACTAATTTAGTGTATGGTTGACGGTGACCTTGTTTACGACGATAGTTCTTTTTAGCTTTAAGTTTGAAAATTGTCACTTTCTTTTGACGACCTTGTTTTTCAACTTTAGCTGTAACAGTAGCGCCTTCCACGAATGGAGCACCAACTTTAACAGCTTCACCACCAACGAAAAGAACTTTGTCGAAAGTTACCACTTCACCAGCTTCAGCGTTGATTTTTTCAACGTAGATTTCTTGGCCAGCTTCAACTTTGATTTGTTTACCACCAGTTTCGATAATTGCGTACATAACTGCACCTCCTTAATAGACTCAGACTCGCCTTCAAGCTAGTGGTTCTTCGAAAAAAACACTTTAAAACTAGTTCAGAGCGGTTGTAGCACGGGTGCTACATAACGTTACAAATCATATCATACGAGCATTAGAGCGTCAAGAATAATTGCAAAATAACTTTAGTTGCAAAATATTCTCATAATTCTAATGAAAAAAATCGTTTTCAAAAACGATAAAGTTCTTGAAAACGATTCTTTTACTTTTTAAACATTGATTTCAATTTAGAGAAGAAACTAGGTTTTTCTCTTTCTAGCGTCATCAATGGAACAGATTCACCTAACACACGTCGTACGATATTACGATACGCTTTCGAAGCAATACTCGTTGGGTCCATGACAATAGGTTCTCCTTTATTAGAAGAACTAATGACATGTTCGTCATCCGGAATAATCCCTAATAGTTCAATCGACAAATGCGTCGTAATTTCGTTAACATCTAATGTTTCACCACGGTCCATCATATCTGGACGTATACGGTTAATAATCAATTTAGGTGGTTCAATACTTTCTTGCTCTAACAAACCAATGATACGGTCAGCATCGCGCACCGCTGAAATTTCTGGAGTCGTCACGACAATCGCACGGTCTGCACCTGCTACTGCGTTTTTATACCCTTGTTCAATCCCTGCTGGGCAGTCGATTAAAATAAAATCGAACTCCTCTTTTAAGTCTTCAATCAAAACTTTCATCTGTTGCGGTGTCACTGCTGTTTTATCGGAAGTCTGTGCTGCTGGCAATAGGAATAATAGTTCATCAAAGCGTTTGTCTTTCACGAGTGCCTGATGCACTTTACAGCGTCCTTCAACGACGTCTACTAAATCGTAAATAATTCGGTTTTCTAAACCTAAAATAACATCTAGGTTACGTAAACCGATATCTGTATCGACTAAGCACACTTTTTTTCCTTGAAGTGCCAATGCAGTACCTAAATTTGCAGAAGTTGTTGTTTTACCAACTCCTCCTTTACCAGAAGTGATTACAATAGCTTCCCCCACATTAGCTTCCTCCTTTTATCGTTGCCAAATTCGGTCTAATACTTCGTAAGTTTTGTAGGCGATCGATTACAATATGTCCATTATCATGTAAATAAGCACATTCCATTTCTGGTCTTTCAGAAAGGATTGTCGTTTCATTCGTCATGATTTCAAGTACATCATCAATCATTAAATGCGTTGCTTCCAACCAAGATGCGATAATAACAGCTTCTCGATTGCCACCTTTACCGGCTTGAACAACACCTTTAACACGTCCTAACACATAAATACTTCCCGTAGCTTCAACTTTCCCATTTGGGTTAATATCACCTATGATGACAACGTCACCTTCTATTTTCAGTACTTGTCCTGAACGGACAATACCGATATATGTAGAAGATTGATGTTTCAACACACGTTGATTACTTTCCTCAACTGTTAAAACATCGCTCTTGATTTTTGAAACGGTTACTTGTTGAGTTTCTTCTACAACACTCAACAATTTCTTTAATTTTTCGTGTGTACAATAGCGATTTCCTAAATGAATTTGGATATCTAAATGATCTGCTTCTTTATGCTGCGGAACTACTTTTGTTGACTGCAAAGCCTCTAGCAAATCTTCATAACCACATTGGTCATCCAATTTCAATACGAGGCCTTCTTTTGTCCCTTTGATTGTCACTAGTTGCTTCGTTGCCAAACTATACACCTCATTTTCAGATTATAAAATCGATCTGTTCGCTTTTTCGAATGAACGGTATTCAAATAAATATTTAAACACCCAGCCTAGCAATACAACGAAAATGACATTCGCAATCATCGTTGGTAGTAAGCGTGTATTTAAAAATTCAGTGAATGTAACATCCGTAATAACTCCGATAAGTACAAAGAAGCTATACATAACAACTTCTAATACCGCAATTAAGAGTAGCGCTACTGTCGAAGTAACAACTAGATGTTGGTGTATATATTTTACAGTAGAACCAGCAATAAAACAAATTACAGGGTATAAAACCGTATAGAGACCAATAATATCGATGTAAATAATGTCATTTAACAATCCGAAAATCAATCCATAAATCATCGCTTTTTTACGATCGTAATAAATGGCAAAGAAAATCAAAAATAAAATTAAAAAACGTGGCACTAAGTAAATAACTTGATTTTGCATCTCAATAGGTGAAAAAAGAGAAAATGTTGTTTCAGCAAAGAATAAAGCAATCGCAACGATTGGTATGAGGAAACGCGTCATCTATTTTTCATCTCCTACTGTCTTATTCGTAGAGGCGCCGTCTGAGCCATCAACCGAAACTGAGCTACGTTTTGCAATGATGACATGATCTAGCATCGTAAAGTCCGCAGCTGGTTTAATGTAAGCAGATTTCGTCAAACCGTAGTCATCCGTTTCTACTTTTGTTACTTCCCCGATTAAAATACCTTTAGGGAAAATGCCACCTAAACCAGAAGTCGTTACTTTATCCCCTTTTTTAACAGACAGTTCAGAATCAATACGTTTCATAATAAGTAAACCGTTTTTACGATCGTATCCTTCGATTAAGCCATTCGTTTCTTTTTCTTATTTGCAATAGTCGCAGACACACGGTAGTTCGTATTATTCGTCGATAATAACTCTACTTCAGCTGTTTTTGGTGTCGTTTGCACAATTTTCCCTACTAAGCCTTGCGCTGTCAATACGGCCATATTCACTTTCACACCATCATTTGAGCCTTGATTTAAAATCAGCTTTTCTTCCCATTGATCTGGGTTTCGCGCAATAACATTCGCTTGAATCGGGTCATATTTACGTAAGTCATCTTTTTTCTTCACAAGTTTTAACAAACGTTCATTTTCCACATTCAGTTCAGTTACTTCTGCTTTCAACGTACCGAATTCCTCTAAACGTTCTTTTAAACGTTTATTTTCTTCATACGTATTCACCATGGCATCAATATCTTTAATAAATCCCGTAACATAGTTCGTTGGCTTTGCAACAATAGATTGTGCAAAACCAACGGTATCTTTCACGATTTTTTTCTGGTAAAGATGTTTTTTGTCGATCACTTAAGGATAAACTGATTAATGCCACGACTACGACGAAACCGATAATTAGAAAAATAAATTTTTTTCTGTTCATAAATTGTGGCATTGCTTAAGCCTCCTATTTTGTAGAGTTGCTTTTCACTAGGTCGATATTGTCTAATGCCATACCCGTACCCATAGCTACGCAGTCTAACGGTGTTTCAGCAATAAATACAGGCATATTTGTTTCATCACTAATTACTTTATCTAAGTTCTTAAGTAATGCACCACCGCCTGTAAGCACGATTCCGCGTTCCATAACGTCTGCAGAAAGTTCTGGAGGAGTTTGTTCTAATGTTTTCTTAACACCTGCAATGATTGCAAGGATTGATTCACGTAAAGCTTCTACAACTTCAACTGAAGAAATTTCAATTGTTTTTGGTAAACCTGTTACTAAATCACGACCGCGGATTTCCATTTTTTCTTCTGGAGATCCTTCTGTAGAAGCAGAACCGATTTCCATTTTAATCGCTTCTGCAGTACGTTCACCGATTGTTAAGTTATATTGTTTGCGGATATATGAAATGATTGCGTGGTCCATTGCATCACCTGCTACGCGTACAGATTCACTCGTAACGATACCGCCTAATGAAATGACAGCGACTTCTGTCGTACCGCCACCTATATCAACGACCATAGAGCCAGTTGGTTCCCAAACTGGTAAATTTGCGCCGATTGCTGCTGCAAATGGTTCTTCGATTGTGAACGCATCTTTTGCACCTGCTTGACGAGCTGCATCAATTACTGCACGTTTCTCAACTGAAGTAATACCGTATGGTACACAAATCATAACGTTTGGTTTTTTAAAGTTACTACCAGAAGCTTTCATTGCCTCTTTTAAATAATAACTAATCATCGTTGTTGTAATATCAAAATCTGCAATTACGCCATCTTTCATTGGACGAATTGCTACGATTGATCCTGGTGTACGACCAATCATATTTTTAGCGTCATTACCGACTGCTACAATGCTACCTGTTTGTGTATTTTTTGCTACTACTGAAGGTTCTCGTAAAACGATCCCCTTCCCTTTAATAAATACCAATGTATTCGCTGTGCCGAGGTCAATACCGACATCTTTCCCGCCTAATCCAAACACTATTTGCTCTTCCTTTCTCTGAAGCTGTTACTTTTAACTAGCTGTCTTAAAATCATACGTTTCATTATAACGAAAAAACTTAGAAATTTACAGTACTTACATAAAACCTTTCTCTTTTAAACTAATAAATTGCTCGTCACCAATAATGACGTGATCTAAAAGTTCAATTCCGAGTATATGTCCGGCCTTTTTGATTCGTTTCGTAACCTCAATATCTTCGGGACTCGGTGAAGGGTTGCCAGATGGATGATTATGCGCACAAATGATAGAAGCTGTTGAACGTTTGACCGCCTCTCGAAAAATTTCACGAGGGTGGACAATACTAGCCGTCAAACTCCCGATGAAAACCGTTTGTCTATGAATAATTTGATTTTTAACATTCAAATACAGGACGACGAAATGTTCTTGCTTTAACGACGATAAATCACTCATTAAAAAATCGGCTGCATCTTCTGGTGACCGGATCGTCGTCAAATTTTGCACTTGTCGATCGTATACACGTCGACCAAATTCAAGTGCGGCAAGCAGTTCAATTGCCTTTACTTTCCCAATACCATTTACTTGCGTGAGTTCTTCGATCACAGCATCTTTTATCTCTGTAACGTGAGAAAACTTGTTTAACAATTGCGAAGCTAACTGCGTAGCAGACTGCTCTTTGACACCAGTTCGCAAAAGAATCGCCAGTAATTCTTGATTGCTCAGTTGACGCGCTCCTACTTGGCACAATCTCTCCCTCGGTTGCTCTAAAGCTTGAATCGATTGCATCATCGTAGAACCACCTTCTGTCCTAGCATTTTACGCAAATACTTTTCGGTATGTTTTACAACACCATATAAATCGTGAACGCCATCAATCATAATGAATGAGGATGATTCTTCAATTATATTATAACTAAAATTCAACGAAAAAGGTTTCCTTACATTAATATATTTTGCAATATTTTTTCTTTATTTCCTATACGGAAATATAATTCTAATGTTTCAATTTTTTTATAGTACCAAATAGCGAGGAACACTCGAACGAATAGACCTTTGGGCTTACACACAGTTTTAGACGTAATCGAAATACCTATATTGTGCTTTTCATGCCTTGGCATTAATTGGACGAGTTGGTGAATCGCATCGTTAAATTTTTCATTTGGCCATAAATCTAAAAAGGCAATTTGCCCATGAATACGTTCATATTTCGATGTAATCCTCTCTATAACTGTCGTACTAAAAAGTTGTGGATTAATTAAATAAATCATAAACACCCTCCTTTCCTCTATACTACAAATTGTCTATCATTCCAACAAACAGCCCAAAAAAGACGTTCTCTACGAAAAACAGCGCAAAAAACAATATTCATTCTAAAAGAACGCGTATTTATGCCAATTACGTCATTTATGCCACGAAAAAAAGGAGTATGCGTTAAAACACATACTCCTTTTACTACATGCATAACGACACGTCTTATTTTGACGTATCGTCTGCTTTTTTATTCGACTCGTTCGTTGCTTTTGTTTCGGTTACGACTGGCGCTTCATAATACATTGCTGTTACTTGAATTTTAGCTGCAACGACATCATTTGCTGTTGAATCCGAAGCATCTGGTGCTTCAAATTTCACTTTTTCAACGATGTACATACGCGGTGCTTGTTCTAATTGTCCAATAAAGTTGCGAATATCTTCTTCCGTATACGCATTGACAGCTAATTGTACTGTTACTAAATGTGTATATTTCGGTAATGTCCCTTTTGGAATATCAGAAACTGGCGTTGCATCTGCTGCATAACTTCCTTTTTCTTCAGCTTCTGTTAAAGCGGTCATCGGTGTCATCGTCGTATCTACTTTACTTTGTGCATCGTACGCATTGAAAATAAAGTTTGTAATTTGTGTTGAGCTTGAAGATTCAGCTGCTTGTAAATCATCCGTAAGCGTATCTAAATGAATACCATCCGGCACTTGCGCTGCCATTTCCGTCATATTCGCTGCTGATTTCGTAGCATTTTTATTCGTCGTTGTTTTTGTCAACGCCGCTTTTTTCACTTGTAAGCTTTGTACTTCATCACGTTGTGTCGCTACTTTTTCTTCTAATGCTGCACGTTTATCCATTTGGGGATTCAATAAATACACGTATAGCACGTATGAAATAGCAATCGCGGCAATAATGATCAGTACGTACGTAATTGGCTTAGATTTTTTCGTTTTTTCTGCCATTATTGTTTCCCCGCTTTCTGTTGTGCTTTTTGCAGTTGCACTTTATTAAGCGTTACATTGTAAACAGCTTGATAGCGAGCAGTCGTTGCAATATCTGGTTTAGATGCTAATTCATCTTCAGATACTGGTGTATAAGCGGCTACTTTATCCATTTTTACATTTTCAAAAATATCTTTATTTTTGACTAATGCTTTTTCATAAGCTGTCGCATCTTGTAGTGTAGAGAAATTCATTTTAATTTGAAGACCTGATTCATTAAAAGTAATACCTGTTAACGCCGCATCATCCGTTGCTTCTTTTAGAAGAACATCAAAAACAGGCGTTACTTGTAAACGCTCCTCTTTCGCAAAAGCGGTTGCCTCTTTCAAAATATTTTCAGGTAAACGCTGTTGCTTTTCTACATTTGTCGTTAATAAACTAATTTGTTCTGATAAATTTTCACTTTGCTTATCCGCATCTTTAATATCATTATGTACAAGAATGTAATTGATACCGAAAAACAGAATAATAATAGCGGCGATAAATGATGCAAATAATACCGCACCATTTCTTTTTGATTTTGGCTTATCAGATCGTTGTGTTGTTTCTTGTTGATCCATCGAAAAAACCCCTCTCTACTTGCGACTTTCTAATTATATCCCTTACCCCATAATACAAACGAAAAGACATTTTTTCAAATATTTAATGAATCTTTTCCACTTTATTTTAAAGGAACTATTTTTGATAATACTTCTAATTTCTAAACGTGACAACCGTATATTTCACAATGGTTACGATTTATATGTTATAAATAAAAATAATGTATAAAAAAACGATTTGATTTTACGTATTACACATTGAGAATCTTTGGAAAAACGCTTATGATTAAAGCGTTACGTTTCAACTAGGAAAGAAGGTCTATGTATGTCAAATAAACGATTGAATCAAATGTTAATCCTTATTATTTTAACGATTGCCACAATTGCGCTTTTCCGCCATCATCACGCGGAAATTCAAGCACAAAACAATCTCGTATCACAAGCCGCAGTTGCATCCGAAAAAGGACAACATGAAATCACACAACTTGCTACATTAAGTGCAGATTATTTAACTGCAAACAATATAGAAGCTTTTCATCAACTCGGGTATACGAAAAAAGAAAACAAACAATTCATTAAACATGATACAGCAAACGACTTAACGTACGTGTTCTCCGTACAACCTTCTAAAACGACTGACCATTTTTCTAAAACGGTTCTATCAATTTACAATGGCACAAAAACGAAAATAAACGAACAAAACCTACTCACAACACTTGAAACACGTACAACATGGAAAGCATCACCTTTCGACGAAATGGGGGGAATACTAGTTGTTGAAAAATAAAAAAATGACCATTTTTCTAAGTTTATTTGCCCTCGTACTGCTCATATGTGCTGTAGCATTTGCAGCCATAGAACAAACGAATGCAAAAGATCAAGCAAAGAAAATCCAATCCGAACAAACATCATCTAAAATGATTGCAAAAGCCGGACTAGAAACGGCGAAACAACAATACGATGAAGTCATCAAACAAGCGTACGATGAGACGATAGCACGCTACAACCAACTCTCTTCTACGGACCAAAAAGGTTTTGAAGTAGATGCTGTTTTTTATGCGCGTGCCCATCAATTGTTACGACCATTCATCGGGAAAGAACAGACATCAACTGACTACAATATCGTAAGAGGGAATGCACCTTCTACGACGACATTGCTTTCTCAAAACAAAGACGAATCCTATAAACTTCAAACGACAGCAACTGTCGGGAAATACGAAACGACCGTTTCGCAAAAATTTCAGTTAGAATTAAAAGTACCCGTTACGAAAACGAATAAAATTTACAATTATCAATATGCCATCCACGCAACGGAACAAGTCGTTGCTAAAAACGGTTCAAAAATCGTAGGCAATGTCGCTTCGACACATACGAAAGATATTCAAATTGATGCCTCTAGTTGCCAATACTTACAAGATACGAACGGTTACTACGATACGTGTTACAACGATGGAAATACAGATGCATCTCCACTAAAAATGAGAAATGCGCAATCATTTAACACGTATTTACCGACGTTCCCTTCTAAAGATGTGGAAACATTCGACGCTCTTCCTATTACAGAAGATGAACAATACTTACCAATTCCAAAAGAAGATCTTTATAAAGAAGTCGAAGAAGAAGACGGTACGATTCGTAAAGTGAAAAAAACAGACGAAGAACTTGAACCACTAAAAGTTTACTACGTACAAGATGGTGCTTTAACGATGGACAGCAAGACAGAAAGTGCGTTTACTACAACTAAACCTTACCGATTTAGTGAATCAGAAGTGCATTTTTCTACGATTATTATAGATGGCATTAATGCTACAATCGATATTGGAGACGGTGATCAAGTCGTACGTGTTGATTCACTTAGTTTATTAAACGGTGCAACATTAACCGTTAAAGGCTCTGGCACATTAAAACTATTCATTAAAAATTACACGGATACAGCCGGACAGATTGTTTCAGATTCCGCTTCTATTGAAACGTATATCGATGGCAAACAACCAATCGAATTCGATTCAAACTTCACATCACCAGGTCTTCTATACGTGAAATCAGCAGACCTTACACTACCTGGTGACGGTGGCTTTAAAGGAAACATTATTACCGGTGCAGACAAGCTAACCTTTACAGGGGGCGAAAATACGTTCAGCCAATTAATTTTGGCCCCGAAAGCAACGATTGTCTTAAAAAATGATGTCGTATTCCACGGTGCAATGATTGCGAAAAATGTTTTACTCGACCGTGCAACGCTTATTTTTTCAACACCAGATGAAGCTGTCCCGATTCCACTCGCAGTGGAGAAATTCGATACCCCTTTACAACTTACAAAATGGGATGCAATCGAAACAGCCTCTTAAAAATAAAAACTCGGAGTCCGATCGGATTCCGAGTTTTTTATTTATTGCCCTTTAAACGCTTCTAACAATTCATGACGCCATTGTGCTAATAAGTACAAAGAACCTGTCATTATGACAAATCCAGGTTCTTTTCTTTTTTCTACGACTGCTTGAAGTGCATTCTCCGCAACTTTCTTATGTGTCGCTTTTGAACGTTGCATCAATTCCTCTGCCGGCATTAATCGATGTTGCTCACGGTCGACTTCCACAAAAATAAAGTCGTCGCAAACTTCTTCTAGTTCTGCTAAAACACCATCGATATCTTTATCTTTTAATATGCCCATCACAATATGAATCGGCGCATCTTGAAATTGTTGTTTCATCGTTTCTTTTAACATTTTGGCACTTGCGGGGTTATGTGCTCCATCTAAAAAGACGTTGTGGCTAATTTGCTCAAAGCGCCCTGGAATCGTTGCTTTCGCAATACCTTGGCGAACGAGCGGCACTTGTAATGTTAGTGGAATTTTACTCGCCACTTCGATAAAAGCAGTAATTGCTAATCCCATATTATGCATTTGATGCTGTCCTTTTAATAGACGATGAAGATCGGTTATTTCCAACATGCCTTGTACGTAATTTTCCCCTGGTAACACATCAAAATCGAGTCCATCTACTTTTAACCTCGTGCCTACTCGTTCCGCTTGTTCTGTTATGACGTTCATTGCTTCTTCTTGTAAGGGACCGATGACACCTGTAGCACCTCGTTTTAAAATACCCGCTTTATGCCAAGCGATTTTTTCGATTGTATCACCTAAAAAATTCGTATGTTCCAGTGCGATACTCGGAATAATTGAAACGATCGGTTGCACGACATTCGTACTGTCAAAACGCCCACCAAGACCCGCTTCGATAATTGCAATATCGGGTTTATACAATCGACAAGCAACGAATGCGGCAGCCGTCAACAATTCAAAGTCCGTCAGCTCTCCACTCACTTCCGCTTTTTTCAAAACGGTAAAAATTTCATTCATTTGAAAAGGTTGAAGCGGTTCATTATTCACTTTTATTTGATCATGAACATCTTCAATACATGGCGATGTAAATGTCAGCGTTTTTAAGCCGTGCGTACGACAAATACTTTCAAGCATCGCAATCGTCGAGCCTTTACCATTCGTTCCTGCTACGTGAACGACGGGCACGTCCAACTCTGGATGCGTTAATTTGTCCATCGCTTGTTCTATAGCGGTTAAACCGGGTTTTATTACATCACTACTCATTACTTGAAATTGTTCTTTATACAAATCAAATCCTGGTATCAATGTTCGTCACCTTCTCTATTCTTTTCAATTTTTTCATGCTAAACTAGCTTTATTATACCATTTAACATTGGGGGCTTTAACGTGTCAAACACTTGTTGGATTATTTACAACGGTAGCCTCGTCGATGATAAATTTTTAGATCAAGCACGCCTTATGGCAGAAGCTTGCCGTCATCACGATGTCATACCGACTATTTTAAAAAATTATGAAATTCCGATGATACTTCAGATTCCACTCGACGTACGCCCTACTTTCGTCATTTTTTTAGATAAAGATATTTTACTCGCAACGTATTTAAAAAATCAGGGCATTCCTATTTTTAATGACCCTGAAGTAATCGAAACGTGCGACAACAAAGCGAAACAATACATTCAACTCGCAAAAGCGAATGTTCCGATGCCACAAACGATTGTTGCACCGAAAGTCTATCCACGCTTTACAATTGAAAACAGTGGTTATTTTGAAAAAGTACTCGACTTACTCGGTCTTCCACTCATTATAAAAGAAGGACATGGCTCTTTCGGTATGAAAGTGTATTTAATCGAAACTGAGCAACAATTTTTTGCCAAAGTAAATGAACTACGCGGCGTTGATTTCGTCTTCCAACAATTCATCGAATCGAGTCGCGGACGAGATATTCGTGTTAATACGATTGGGAATGAAGTCGTAGCGGCTATGTATCGTCATTCCGAAACGGATTTCCGTGCGAATATTACGAACGGCGGGAAAGCTGAATCAATTCAATTAACAGAAGCTCAAAAAACGATTGCCTTACGCGCTGCAAAAGCAGTCGGTGCAACCTTTGCAGGTGTCGACTTACTGTTCGGTCCAAATGAAGAACCGATTGTTTGCGAAGTAAACGCAGCAAGTCATATTCGTAACATTTACAACGTAACAGGCATCAACGTAGGCGATCGTTTCGTTTCGTATATTTTATCGACATTGGAGGCAGACTATGCAAAAGGCTTATCTACTCTATAGCGAAGAAGATGCCGTAAAAAACCACCTTTTCATTGATCAACTACAACGAGAAGGTCGCACATATGACGTCGACCTTCAGCTAATTATCGATAGCCCTTCCCTACGTGCAGACGATTATGTAGACGGGCTCTTTTTCTGGAACCGCACTCGACATACAAGCCTTTCTCGTCAATTAGAAGGGCATATACGTGTCATTAATCGCAGTACCGTCAATGAAATCGCTAATGACAAACGAAAAGCGCTTCAGTTTACGACACTGCTCGGCATTCCAACCGTGCCAGAAATTCCGTTCGAGCGTTTAAGTGAGACCGACTTCCCAGTTGTCGTCAAATCAATTGACGGACACGGTGGCCTCGACGTACAAAAAATGTCATACGTTAGAAGAAGTGCAACGCTATCTTAAAAAAAGTTCCGATGAGTCTTATTGAACCGTACATCGAAACGAATGCGACAGACGTACGTGTTTGGATGATTGGAGATGAAATCATTGGTGCTGTCAAAAGAATTGGCGCTGCACATGACTTCCGTTCAAATTACACACTTGGAGGGTCTATTGAAAAATTTTCGTTAACGGCACAACAAGTCGCAATGCTTAAAAAAATACAACGTGCACTAAAGAGCGACTATATTGGCATCGATTTCTTACACATCAATGACGAGGACCTTCTTTTTAACGAAATGGAAGACCCTGTTGGTGCACGTTCTTTTTATGATTTATACGATGCGACACTTCCGCAACAGTTGTGGCAACATATTATAAAAAGTGTCTAAAAAAAGAGGCTGAAACGTCTATGACGTTCCAGCCTCTTTTTTCTAATTATTTTTTCAGTTTTGGATAACCGATTACAATCGCAATGACTGCCATAACACCCATTAAGATTGGATAAATGGAATACGCTTGCCACATACCAACTGTTGAAATACCTGCAATACCAGCCGCAGCTAATAATTGAGGTGAATACGGTAATAATCCTTGCCAAACGCTGGCGAAAATATCGAGTAAACTCGCTGACTTGCGTTTATCTACTTCATATTCATCCGCAATCGTTTTCGCTAATGGACCTGCCATTAAAATCGCAATCGTATTGTTCACTGTCGCAATATCGATAACTGATACGAGTGACGCAATACCTGCCTCTGCGCCTTTTTTCGTCTTCACGCGTCTCGTAATCGCTTCGAGTAAATATTGCAGCCCCCCGTTATATTGAATAAGCGCTACTAACCCACTAATTAATACTGCGATAATTGCGATATCTTCCATACTAATCATTCCTTCGCCAATTGCTTTAATAAAGCTTAGGAATGTGTAAGAGCCATTCATTAAACCGATGACACCAGAGAGCACGATACCGATGATGAGAACGAGCATGACGTTCAACCCTGCAAGTGCTGTAATTAAAACGACTAAGTATGGTAATACTTCAATAAGAGAGTACTCTCCCGCTTTCAGGGCATCTGCGCTTCCATTCATCGTTAATACGTATAAAATAATCGCTGTTAAAATAGCTGCTGGTAACACGATGAAAAAGTTCACTTTAAACTTATCACGCATTTCTGTTCCTTGCGTTCGAACTGCTGCGATGGTCGTATCTGAAATAATTGATAAATTATCCCCGAACATCGCACCCCCAACGACCGTTGCCATCGCAAGTGCCATTGGAATATCTGTACTTTGTGCAATACCGACACCAATTGGAGCTAGCGCAACGACTGTCCCCATTGATGTTCCCATTGATAAAGAAATAAAGCACCCAATGATGAATAAACCGACAATTAATAAGCTCGGTGGCACGAATGACAAGCCCATATTAACAGTCGAATCGACAGCACCCATTCCTTTCGCAACGTTTGAAAAGGCTCCAGCTAATACGAAAATCACGACCATTAACATGACATTTGAATTCCCTGCACCTTTCGTGAAAACTTCTACTTTATTCGCAAGTGTTTCTTTACGATTCATTAAAAAAGCAAAGAAGCAAGCAATTAAAACAGCAACGTTCAACGGCATTGCAGTGAAGTCACCGCTAATGATACCTGTCCCAATAAATAGAACGATAAAAATAAGAAAAGGCAGTAACGCCCATTTATTTGCGTATTGCATAAAACTCCTCCAAATATAAAATAAGACAGTTACAATCATACGATAATTATGGAACAGTGTAAATTTTTTGTTTTTCTGTCTTTTATTCATTCCTCCTACTTTTTTAGCACGAACAATACAGTATTATTCAAACGTATAAAATAAAAAGCATGCGAAATCCTAACGGACTTCACATGCTTTGAATAAGATTACATTTCTTTTAATTCTGCGATACGTTTTTGAACCGTTCCTTGTTTTTCAAGGTAATCCGCTTCTTTTTCACGTTCTTTCGCAACAACGGCTTCTGGAGCACTTGTTACGAATTTTTCGTTGCTCAATTTACCTTGAACACGTTTAACTTCTTTCGTCCATTTGTCTAATTCTTTTTCAAGACGTGTAATTTCATCTTCAATATTAATTAAACCTTTTAATGGTAAGAATAGTTCTGCACCTGATACGACTGCTGACATCGTTTTACCTTCTGGTGCAACGTTTAAGCCAATCGTTAATGTTTCTGGGTTACAGAATTTTTCGATATATGATTTATTCGCTTCAAGAACCGCTTTTTCAGCATCTGTTTTAGCAGAAATAAACATCGGTACTTGTTTGCTCATTGGTGTATTTACTTCAGCACGAATGTTACGAACAGCATGGATAATATCCATCAACAATTGCATGTTTTTCGCTTCTTCTTCGAAGTGAAGATCTTCACGAACTGTTGGCCACGCTGCAACTGTAATAGATTCGCCTTCGTGTGGAAGGTGTTGCCAAATTTCTTCTGTAATAAACGGCATTAATGGGTGTAATAGACGCATCGTTTGGTCTAATACGTAAGCTAATACAGAACGTGTCATTTTCTTCGCTGCTTCATCTTCACCGTATAATGGTAATTTCGCCATTTCGATGTACCAAGAACAGAAATCATCCCAGATGAAATTATTTAAATAACGTCCTACTTCACCGAACTCATATTTATCTGCAAGTTCCGTTACTTTAGCGATCGTTTCATTTAAGCGAGTTAAAATCCATTTATCTGCAAGTGATTTTTCACCTGTTAAATCGATTTCTTCATATGTCATGCCTTCCATATTCATTAAAGCGAAACGTGAGGCATTCCAAATTTTATTTGAGAAGTTCCAGATTGCTTCAACTTTTTCAGTTGTATAACGTAAATCTTGACCAGGTGAAGAACCTGTAGCTAAGAAGAAACGAAGTGAATCTGCACCGTAGTCTTTAATAACGTCCATAGGATCTACGCCGTTCCCAAGTGATTTAGACATTTTGCGTCCTTCGCCGTCACGAACTAAACCGTGAATTAATACGTCTTGGAATGGACGTTCGCCTGTGAATTCGATTGATTGGAAAATCATACGAGAAACCCAGAAGAAAATAATATCATAACCTGTTACGAGTGCACCTGTTGGGAAGTAGCGTTTGAAGTCTTCTGCATCCCCATCAGGCCAACCCATTGTAGAGAATGGCCACAGCGCACTTGAGAACCATGTATCTAATACGTCTTGGTCGCGTGTCCAATTTTCTTCATCAGCTGGTGCTTCTTTACCTACGTAAATTTCACCTGTTTCGTTGTTGTACCAAGCTGGAATTTGATGACCCCACCATAATTGACGAGAAATACACCAATCATGTACGTTTTCCATCCAACGTGTATACGTATTTTCAAAACGAGCTGGTACGAAGTTTACTTTTTCGTTTTCTTTTTCTTGAAGAGCTAATGCTTCTTTCGCAAGTGGTTCCATTTTAACGAACCATTGTTTAGAAAGGTACGGTTCAATTACAACTCCTGTACGTTCAGAGTGACCTACTGAGTGTAAGTGATCGACCACTTTAATTAAAACGCCAAGTTCTTTTAAGTCCTCAACGATTTGTTTACGACATTCAAAACGGTCCATACCTGCGTATTTCCCTGCTTTTTCATTCATCGTACCGTCGCCGTTCATAACCATAATACGTTCTAAACCATGGCGGTTACCAACTTCAAAGTCATTCGGGTCATGTGCTGGTGTCATTTTAACAACACCTGTACCGAAGTCCATATCAACGTAGTCATCTGCTACGATTGGTAGTTCACGACCTACGATTGGTAAAATAGCTGTTTTCCCTACTAAATGTGCATAACGTTCATCTTTAGGATTAACTGCAATCCCAGAGTCACCTAGCATTGTTTCAGGACGAGTTGTAGCGATTTCAACTTTTTCATCGCTATCTTTAATTTGATATTCCATGTGGTAGAAAGCACCTTGAACATCTTTGTAAATCACTTCGATATCTGATAATGCTGTTTGAGCTGCTGGATCCCAGTTAATAATACGTTCGCCACGATAAATTAAGTCTTTTTCGTATAATTTAACGAATACTTCTTTAACCGCTTCTGATAAACCATCATCTAATGTGAAACGTTCACGAGAATAATCAAGTGCTAAACCTAATTTAGACCATTGTTCACGGATTGTCGAAGCGTATTCTTCTTTCCATTCCCATGTTTTCTCTAAGAATTTTTCACGACCAAGGTCATAACGAGATACACCTTGTTCACGTAATTTAGCTTCTACTTTTGCTTGCGTTGCAATACCGGCATGGTCCATACCTGGTAACCAAAGCGCATCATATCCTTGCATGCGTTTCATACGAATTAAAATATCTTGTAATGTCGTATCCCAAGCGTGTCCTAAATGTAATTTACCTGTTACATTTGGCGGTGGAATAACGATTGAATAAGGTTCTTTTCCGCTTTCAGGTTGTGCTTTGAAGAAATCCCCTTTTAGCCACCAGTCATAACGACCTTCTTCAATGGCATTCGGATCATATTTCGTTGGCATTGAAATGTCTTTTTGTTCTGTCATTGTAATTACCTCCTCTAAAATTGAGCATAAAAAAAATCCCCAACATCCTATATCTAAGGACGAGAGAACTCCGCGGTACCACCTTAGTTCCAGCTAGAAAAGCTGACAACTTTATACGAAATAACGGTTCGATACCGGTCTTTGCTACTATGAGTTCACAAAAACTGCTCCAGGGCTACCTTCGAACATCTACTTGAGGAACTTGCACCAACCGTTCCCTCTCTAACAAGTAGGAGTGTTCTACTCCTCCCTCTCAACGCATACTTTTTTATTTGCTACCAATTTTAACAAATATATTTCCCTTTTTCAAGTGTTTCTGTTATGTTGAGTTTAAGGAGTGATGTATTATGAAACGATTTATACACCATGTCTGCATTCAAACAAACGATTATGCAGCATCTAAAAACTTTTATGAGACGCTCGGTTTCACGCTTGCAAAGGAAACGCAAGGCTTTCATTCTCGCAGCTATAACAGTTGGTTGAAAATGGATCATTTCTACATCGAGTTGCAAACAGCTAAAGCAGGTGAATTACTTCGCGATTATTCGAAGCATTCTGCTGGTCCCGTTCACTTCTGTATTTACATTGAAGATTTAGAAAAAGAAGTCGGTCGCTTACAAATACTCGGTATTCCTTTTGCAAAAAAAGATGGGAATGTATTGTATGAAGTTGAAGACAGTCATTTGGCAAAAGTTGTCGCTCCAGAAGGCACAATTATCGAATTAAGAGATTCCTTTTAGTGACACACGTACGCATTGCGTAACATATAAAGAGATATGAAGAATGAGGAACGTACAAAAAAAGATTCTATAAGTAAGAAATCATATATTTCGAACACTACAACAAAATAGTATAAAACTAAAATGAGGCTGAGATATAAGTAAAATTTCAACCTTTCATAAAGAAGGGAATGTCAAATTCAACATCCCTTTCTTTATTTTCATGCACAAATGAAGAATGACCGTTCACGTATTGCGTATTTTTTAAGTTTGTTGCCATGAATACGAAGCCTATTTCATTTAAAACTTAGTAGTAGAATACGTAAATTCCAACAAGAATTGCCCTTTTTTCCATAAAGGATTTTTGATAAAAGTATATAAAGCTTGTTCGAAGATGGCCATGACTTCTGCAGAAACAGCACGAGCAGCATATCCATTTTTTCGCGAGGGGACGAAAAAATGAGATGAAGCCGTGCCCGCAGAAATTGTCGGCCACCTAGCACACAAAAAAGACATGCACGATTTGAATCAAATCATGCATGTCTTTTCTTATTGACTAGGGTTTTGTCCCAGCCTCTTTATTTTTATTAACGACGTAATTGTTTAAATACTTTTTGGAAAGCAGCAACCGTTTGATCGATATGTTGTTCTGTATGTGCTGTAGACATAAACACACCTTCAAATTGTGATGGCGGTAAGAAAATACCTTCTTGTGCCATCAAACCGTAATATTCCGCAAATAAATCTAAATCAGCCGTTTTCGCTGTATCAAAGTTAATGACATGTTCATTCGTTAAGAAATAGCCAATCATTGAACCTGCACGGTTTACCGTATGTGGAATGTTGTACGTTTCAGCTGCTTCGCGGAAACCATTTTCTAAACGGTCTCCTAATTTTTCGAAGTATTCATATGAAGCAGGTGTTAAACGTTTAATCGTTTCTAAACCGGCTGTCATCGCAACTGGATTACCTGATAATGTACCCGCTTGGTATACAGGACCTGCTGGCGCAACTTGTTCCATAATGTCACGGCGACCACCGAAAGCACCTACTGGAAGACCGCCACCGATTACTTTACCGAGACAAGTTAAATCTGGTGTTACGTTGTAGTACCCTTGTGCGGAATGGTATCCTACACGGAATCCTGTCATTACTTCATCAAAAATAAGTAATGTACCGGCTTTTGTCGTTATATCACGTAAACCTTGTAAAAATCCTGGAAGCGGTGGCACGCATCCCATATTCCCTGCAACAGGTTCTACGATAATTGCAGCAATATCTTCACCATAATGTTCAAAAGCTGTTTTAACTGCTTCTAAATCATTGTATGGCACTGTTAACGTGTTTTGTGCGATCCCCATTGGAACCCCAGGGCTATCTGGAAGACCGAGTGTTGCAACACCTGAACCAGCTTTAATTAATAATGAATCACTATGTCCGTGATAAGAACCTTCAAATTTCAAGATTTTGTCGCGACCTGTGAAACCACGAGCTAAACGAATAGCAGACAATGTCGCTTCTGTACCAGAGCTTGTCATACGAATCATTTCTACAGATGGAACACGTGAAATAACTTCTTTCGCTAATTCATTTTCCACTGCAGTAGAAGCACCAAAGCTCGTACCTTGCGCAGCAACTTTTTGAATGGCTTTCACGACATTCGGTTCTGTGTGTCCTAAAATAAGGGGACCCCAAGAAAGAACGTAGTCAATATAATCATTGCCATCAATATCGGTAATGATAGCTCCTTTACCGTGGTCCATAACGATTGGCGCTTGATTTACGGCTTTAAAAGCACGTACAGGTGAGTTAACGCCACCTGGCATTAAGTTTACAGCTTCTTCAAAAACTGCTTTTGATTTTTCAAATGAACGTGTCATCGTTAGTTCCCCTCCATAAAACGAATGGCATCTTTTGCATGATACGTAATAATTAAATCCGCACCTGCACGTTTCATGCCTAATAATGTTTCTAAAACGACTTGCTTCTCATCGATCCAACCGTTTAATGCGGCAGCTTTCACCATCGCATATTCACCTGAAACGTTATAAGCAACAACGGGCACATCATAATTGTTACGTACGTCACGTACGATATCTAAATAAGCTAATGCCGGTTTAACGATTAAGAAATCGGCTCCTTCTTCGATATCAGATGTTGCTTCTCGCATCGCTTCCATACGATTGGCTGGGTCCATTTGATACGTTTTACGATCACCAAATTGTGGTGCACCATCTGCAGCGTCGCGGAATGGACCGTAATAAGCAGACGCATATTTCACGGCATAAGACATAATTGGTACATCTTCATAACCTGCCGCATCTAACCCTTGACGAATCGCCGTAACGAAACCGTCCATCATGTTAGATGGTGCAATAATATCTGCGCCCGCTTCTGCTTGAGATACAGCCGTTTTTGCTAATAAATCAAGTGATGGGTCATTTAAAATTCGTTCATCTTCTGAAACGACACCACAGTGACCGTGTGAAGTGAATTCGCATAAACATGTATCCGCAACGACTAATACGTTCGGATAGTTCTTTTTAATGAAGCGTGTCGCTTCTTGTACAATACCGTGATCGTGATATGCTTGTGAACCAACTTCATCTTTTTCTGCTGGTAAGCCGAATAAAATAACAGCTGGAATGCCTAATTGTACGACTTCATCCATTTCTTCACCTAGACGATCTAATGAAAATTGGAATACTCCTGGCATAGAAGAGACTTCTCTTTTAATATTTTCTCCGTCCATTACGAAAATCGGATAGATGAAATCATCTTTGCTAAGTTTTGTTTCGCGTACCATATTGCGCATCGTTGCATTTTGACGTAAGCGACGGTGGCGTTTAAAAGTTAATTGTGACATGTTTACTTCGTTCCTTTCTATTTCACGAGTTCTTCAATGACTGCTGACAATGTATACGTCGCAGGCATGACAATTTGTTGTTCTCCATAAGCTTCCAAAGCATCTCTCGTAATATGACCGATTGCTGCTACATTGTAAACTTTCTCCGCTTTATGTTGTTCAAAAACAGCGACAGCGGATGGACTCGCAAACACAATTGTCACTCGATCCGATAACAATTCATTCATTTGAGGCATATGTTTAGCCGTTTGAATCGTGTCATACACAGTATAGCACTCTACGAAACAGTTGAGGCCATCTGGGATTGTTGATTTTGCTAAATTCCCTCTGAAAAACGTACATTTTTGATCTTTTTCTATTTGAAATTCTTGAATGAAAACGTCCGCACTATAAATCGTCGGCACAAAATCAATTTGAAATCCTAATTGTTTTAATTGTTGCGCCGTTTTTTCTCCGACAGCTGCTACTTTTCCGTGCCAATTTTCAGCGGTGTATCCGTAGCGAATCATTTTTAGTTTTAAAAATTGCACAGCTGATTGACTCGTAAAAATGAGCCAATCTGCATCCATACTTTCCGGAAGTTTCGTTGCATCTTCCTTCGTATGCTCCACGACTTCGATGAGAGGCAAATGGATGGCTTCTCCACCGAAAGACTCGATCTGCTCGCGAACGGCTGCAGGCATTTTCGTTCCCGTCAATACAATTTGTTCTCCAACTAGAGAACGTTTACTCGGCATTTTGCTCAGCCTTTACACGTTCAATCAATTCGTAAGCACCTTGTTCTGTTAAAATTTTCGCTACTGCTTGACCAGCTTCTTGTGCATTTTTAGAAACCGCTGTTTCTTCATAAAACTCAGAAGCATCTGGTGCTGCTACTAAACCTGTAAAATGAATTTCATCATTCACATACGTTGCATATCCAGCAATTGGCACTTGGCAACCACCGTCCATCGCTGCAAGGAAAGCACGTTCTGCATGTGCAGTTTCCCAAGTCGCACGGTCTGTTAATTTTTTTAATTGTTCTAACAGTTCTGCATCATCTTCACGGCATTCAATTCCTAAAGAACCTTGCGCAACAGCTGGCATACAAAGGTCAACTGGTAAAAACTCTGTCACAACATCTTCAGACCAACCGAGACGACGTAATCCTGCTGCTGCTAAAATAATCGCATCATAATCTTCTGTTTCTAATTTATTTAATCGTGTATCAACGTTCCCACGAATCCATTTAATTGTTAAATCTGGGCGCACTTTTAATAGTTGGGCACTGCGACGTAAACTTGATGTACCGACTACAGCACCTTGTGGAAGGTCTGCAAATTTCACATGACCTTTTGAAATAAATGCATCACGTGGATCTTCACGTTTCGGAATACAACCGATAACTAAACCTTTTGGTAATACAGCTGGCATGTCTTTCATACTGTGTACCGCAAAGTCGATTTCTTTGTCGTACAATGCTTGTTCAATTTCTTTGACGAATAAACCTTTACCGCCTACTTTAGACAATTGAACGTCTAAGATTTTATCCCCTTTTGTGACGATTTCTTTCACTTCAAACTCAAAAGGCGCTCCTGCTTGTTTCATTTGGTCTATAAACCAATTCGTTTGTGTTAAAGCTAATTTACTTCTTCTTGAACCAACAATAATTTTACGCATAAAATCCAACCTCTCTTAATACCAAAAATGGAAAGCTGAAAAACGGCTACCTAAGAAGAAATTAATTAAGACGATTAAAAAGGCATAAATCGTCGCCCAAGCAAATTTCGTTCCGTACAGTTTTCCTTTTCGGTTTTTATAAATAATACATGAATAAATCAACATAGAAATAAGCGACCCAATAATTTTAACGTCTGCTAAAGGAAAGTTTCCTAACGCGACGTACGCCCACATCATTCCTAAAATCAAACTAATCCCTAACAAAGGTACACCCGCATAAAGTGCGTAAATCATCCCTTGCTCTGTTTGAGAAAGCGACGGTAAACGCGCAAATTGATTCGGCTGCCATTTTTTACGTTTTAGTAAGCTATACAAAAAGATATAGAGCATCGCAAATACAAAAACGATTGCAAAACCGCCGTACGATAAAATTGCAAATACGACATGGAACATTAACAACTCGGAAATAAGATTATCTCCAAGAGGTGTTGCGTCCATTTGTGCCGGTGCAAATGTGTGAATAACAATCAAGCAAAAAGCGATGATATTCATTAAAATAACAGGTAAATCTAATTTAAAAATGCAGTGCATTGCTATCGAAATAGCGATGAGCAACCACGCATAAAAATAAATCCCCTCAAAAATCGTTAAAATCGGAAATCGATGTGTTTGTACAATATAGAGCACTAAAAAAAGCGATTGCATAATCCAAACAATTGAAACACCCCAAAAGGCAAATCGATACAATTTTTGATTTTTGCGCAAATAGTCGATGAAATAAAAGACAAGGCTAATGGCATAAATAACGACCATTACTTCGTGTAGCCTCGTCATCGTTAAATCCGTCATATTTGTCTCCTCGTTTTCGTATTAAATACTCATATGAGTGCTTTAAAAAAGCGCTCCCGCATCTATTAGTTTAACATATAGACGCGAAAACGCTCATGAAAAATATTTAATTAGCGAGTAAATCCGATTGTTCCATAGCCACTTTTTCACGACGTTGTTTTTCCGCTAATTGATGCTTTTCTTTTTCCACTTCAACTGCTTCTTCGATACCGAAAATACGTTCAAATAACGCTAATTGTTCTTTCGCGTTTTTCTCTCCTGCAAGCTCTTTCGCTTGTAAGATTGGTTCTTTTAACAACTGATTAACGATTGATTTCGTATGTTTGCTCAACACTTTGCGTTCACGATCCGTTAAATCAGGCATTTTATTTTCAATACTTTTCATCGTTTCTTGTTGAATTACATTCGCTTTTGCGCGTAATGCCGAAATAACAGGTACAACACCTAATGTGTTAATCCAGTCATCAATATTCGTTAATTCACTATGAATCATCGTTTTAATTTCATCAGCCGCACGTTCACGTTCTGCTAAATTCGCTTCTACGATGCCGTGTAAATCATCAATATCGTATAAGAAAACATTTTCTAAATCGCCTACACGTGGATCAATATCACGTGGCACTGCAATATCTACCATGAATAATGGTTTTCCGTGACGCATGCCGTCTACAAATTCCATTAGTTCATAGTCGATAACATAATCTGTTGCACCTGTAGAAGTAATTAAAATATCTGCCTCTAACAATGTGCATTGTAATTCATTCATCGCTTTCGCTTCGCCATGGAATTTCGAAGCAAGGGATTGAGCTTTTTCAAATGTACGGTTAACGACCGTCACTTTTCCAACACCACTGCCATATAAATTTTCCATCGCAAGCTCGCCCATCTTACCTGCACCTAAAATGGCGATATGTTTGTGGCTTAATGAACCGAATATTTTTTTAGCTAACTCTACGGCTGCATACGATACCGATACGGCATTTTCACCAATGCTCGTTTCATCGTGTACTTTTTTCGCAAACGTAATGCTCTGTTTAAATACATGATTAAAAATCGTACCTGTCGTACCAATTGCTTGTGCTTCAAGGAAGCTTCCTTTTACTTGTCCTAAAATTTGTGTTTCACCTAAAACCATTGAGTCGATTCCAGCAGTCACTTTAAAAAGATGATCCATTGACGTATCATCTTCACGAATAAATAAATGTGCTTCAAATGACTCTACTGGCATATGGAACCACGTTGATAAAAACTGTTTAATATAATAACGACCAGTATGTACTTGGTCTACAACTGCATAAATTTCTGTTCGATTACAAGTAGAAATAATAACATTTTCTAAAATGCTTTTTTGACCTTGTAATGCTCTCATCGCATCCGCTAATGTACCATCAGCAAACGAAAATTTTTCACGGATTTCGACAGGAGCTGTTTTATAGTTCAAGCCTACAACTAGGGTATGCATGAATAAGACACCTCTCACGTTCAAATTAACTTCTTTATTATAGCATATCGTTCCGCTTCAATTTTTCTGAATACGTGACTGCTCAATTGAACGATTATCTACTTTAGAATGATTACAAATTACAGTTTACAACGTTCTTGATGAGATTTCAATGTTGTTGCCTTGAATTTAAGATTTTGTCTAAACTTTGTCACAAAAAAAGCTACAAACATTCATAGATGCTTGTAGCTTTTCTCATTAAAGTTCTTCCGTTGTTATTTCTTCTTCGTCTACAACTAAATATTTTTCGATTTCAGCCCATGCTTCATCGAACCCTTTACCTGTTTCAGAAGAGAATAAAATGATTGGATCGTTCGGGTCTTTGTCTAATACATTTCGAATAATTTTCAAATGGTGGTCCCATTTCCCTTTTTTAACTTTATCTGCTTTCGTTGCGATTAAAATTGTTGGGATATTGTAATGTTTTAAAAAATCATACATCATGCAATCTTCATCGGACGGTTCATGGCGTAAATCAATAATTTGAATAACTGCTTTTAGTTGGCGACGTGCCACTAAATACGTTTCAATCATTTTCCCCCATGCTTCACGTTCTTTTTTTGAAACTTTTGCATACCCGTAACCTGGTACGTCAACGAAGAACAATTGCTCTTCGATTTTGTAGAAGTTTAGCGTTTGTGTTTTCCCTGGTTTTGCAGAAATACGCGCCAAAGCTTTACGTCCAATCATACGATTGATAAATGATGATTTACCAACATTTGAACGACCAGCAAGTGCAAACTCAGGATACCCCTCTTCTGGATATTGTTCTGGTTTTACCGCACTCATAATCATGTCTACATTATGGACTTTCATTTATTTGTTGCCTCCATCTAATGCAATTTGAAGCACTTCTTCCACATGACTTACCGGATGGAAAGTCAACTGTTCACGAACAGTTTCTGGAATATCTTCTAAATCACGTTCATTTTCTTTCGGAATAATAATCGTCGTTAAGCCCGCACGATGCGCACTTAATGATTTTTCTTTCAAGCCACCAATTGGCAATACGCGGCCACGTAACGTTACCTCGCCTGTCATTCCGACTTCTTTCCGAATTGCCTTATTTATTATAGCAGAAGTTAATGCAGTTACCATCGTCACTCCTGCAGAAGGACCATCTTTCGGAACGGCTCCTTCTGGTACGTGAATGTGCACATCGTGTTTCTCAAAATAATTTTCAGTGACACCGTACGTTTGTTGTTTTGAACGAACGTATGAAAGTGCTGTTTGTGCAGATTCTTTCATCACATCGCCTAATTGACCCGTTAATTGGATTTTACCATTCCCCGGTAGTACCGATACTTCAATTTGTAACGTATCGCCACCAGCTGTCGTGTATGCCAATCCTGTCGCAACACCGACAATATTTTCAGCATTCGCTTGACCGTAACTAAATTTCTTTTTCCCTAAAAACTGATCAATATTTTTTGTCGTAATTATTACTTTTTTCTGGTCATCTCGCACAATTTTACCTGCTGCTTTACGGCAAAGAGATGCCATCAAACGATTTAATCCACGAACACCCGCTTCTCGCGTATAGTAACGAACACATTGTTCCAATACATCACTACGTACTTGCAACTGTGATTTCGTTAAACCGTGCGCTTCAATTTGTTGAGGGAGTAAATGATTTTTAGCAATCGCTATTTTCTCCATTTCTGTATAGCCCGAAAGTTGAATAATTTCCATACGATCACGTAGCGGCCCTGGAATACCACCTAAATCATTGGCTGTCGCAACGAATAATACATCTGATAAATTATACGGTTCTTCAATGAAATGGTCACTAAACGTACCATTTTGTTCTGGATCTAGCACTTCAAGCATCGCTGCTGAAGGATCTCCTCTAAAATCATTCGCCATTTTATCGATTTCATCTAGTAAAAAGACCGGATTAATCGTTCCTGCTTTTTTCATCCCTTGGATAATACGACCTGGCATTGCGCCGACATACGTTCTTCTATGTCCACGAATTTCTGATTCATCACGCACACCACCGAGTGACATACGTACGAATTCACGATTCAGTGATTTGGCAATCGACTGTGCAAGAGACGTTTTACCAACACCTGGAGGTCCTACTAAACATAAAATCGGTCCTTTTAGTTCCCCTTTTAGTTGTTGAACTGCTAGGAATTCTAAAATACGTTCTTTTACTTTTTCAAGACCTTCATGATCTTTATTTAAAATTTGCTCCGCCTTTTTCAAATTATGACGATCAACCGTCGCGTTTGACCAAGGAATGCTAACAATCCAATCTAAATAATTTCGGATTACACTGCTTTCCGCCGCTTGAACAGGGATTGCTTCATAGCGTTGTAATTCTTTTAATGCCAACGCTTTCGTTGACTCTGGCATATGAGCCGCTTCGATTTTTTCACGTAACAATTCGCTATCTTTTTGCTTCCCATCTTTGTCACCAAGCTCTTGTTGAATAGCTTTCATTTGCTCACGTAAATAAAAATCTTTTTGCGTTTTTTCCATCGCACGTTTTACTTTACCGCCGATTCGTTTTTCCATAATTAAAATTTCTTGCTCTTCTTTTAAATGAGTAAGCATTAATTCTAATCGTTCATTCATATCAAATGTCTGTAAAAACAGCTGTTTCGTACGCATTTTAAATGGCAATTGACTCGCAATGAAGTCTACAAGTTCTGAAGCTGATTCTAGTTCATTTGCTGTATCAATCACATCTAGTGGAATACGTCCTGCCACTTTAACGTAACGTGTAAATTGATCGGTAATCATACGTGCCATACTTTCCGTCATAATCGGATCACCTGATTGTTCATCAAACGTTTCTACATTTACGTATGTGACGTCTTTCGATTCGATAATTTCTGTATGTTTTGCTCGGTACACGCCTTCTACAACGAGTCGGAATGTATTGTTCGGTAATTTAACGAGTTGTGTCACTTTCGCTATGACACCTGTTTCGTAAAAATCTTCTCTACTCGGTTGTTCTGTCGCTGCTTGCTTTTGTGTTACTAAATATAAAAGTTGGTCAGTTTCCATTACTTCATCGACAGCTGCCATTGATCGTTGTCGCCCAACATCAATATGTATCGATTGTTTTGGATAAACGATTAGTCCTCTTAAAGGAATCATCGGTATATGTTGATTTGTCGCCATGCCAACTCACCTCCATTATTTTTTACAGTTGAAAAATGACATAAAAAAATGGCTTCGACTGGTACAATATGACACAATCGAAGCCAGCATTACATTTCATTAAGCTGAAGTTTTTGCATCGCCTTGAACTTCAGTTCCATCTTCAAGAACTAACGTTGGACGCGCTTGATCTTGCAACGTTTCTTTCGTAATGATGCATTTCACTACGTCTCCACGAGAAGGTAATTCAAACATAACGTCTAACATCGTATCTTCAATAATTGAACGAAGTCCACGAGCACCTGTTTTACGTTCAATTGCTTCTTTCGCAATTTCAAATAACGCATCTTTTTCAAACACTAATTCAACGCCATCGAGTTCCAACATTTTTTCATATTGTTTCGTTAGCGAGTTTTTAGGTTCTGTTAAAATTTGTACAAGTGCATCTTCATCGAGACGTTCCAGGCTAGCCAATACTGGCAAGCGACCAATAAATTCTGGAATTAAACCGAATTTTAATAAATCTTCTGGAATTAAATGCTTCATAAAGTTTTGATCTTCTACTTTCTTCTGTTCTGAACCGAAGCCAATCACTTTAGAACCTAAACGACGTTTAATAATTTGTTCGATACCATCAAATGCACCACCGACGATGAATAAAATGTTTGTCGTATCGATTTGTAAAAATTCTTGATGTGGGTGTTTACGTCCACCTTGAGGAGGAACACTTGCAGTCGTTCCTTCAAGAATTTTTAATAAAGCTTGTTGTACACCTTCGCCTGAAACATCTCTCGTAATTGATGGATTTTCAGATTTGCGTGCTACTTTATCAATTTCATCAATATAAATAATCCCTTTTTGGGCACGTTCAATATCGTAATCCGCTGCTTGGATTAATTTTAATAAAATATTTTCAACGTCTTCCCCTACATAACCGGCTTCTGTTAAAGAAGTCGCATCTGCAATGGCAAATGGTACATCGATAATACGAGCTAGCGTTTGAGCTAATAATGTTTTACCGCTACCTGTAGGTCCGATTAAAACAATATTTGATTTTGAAAGCTCTACATCATCAATTTTACTATTTGAATTCACACGTTTGTAGTGATTGTATACTGCAACAGAAAGGGCTTTTTTAGCACGATCTTGACCGATTACGTAACCGTCTAAAATCGAACGGATTTCTTGAGGTTTCGGAATTTCTTTAACCTCAACTGATTCTTCTGTACCAAGTTCTTCAACGACAATTTCGGAGCAAAGGTCGATACATTCATCACAAATATATACACCAGGACCTGCCACAAGTTTACGAACTTGTTCTTGTGGTTTACCACAGAAAGAACATTTTAAATTGCCTGTCTCATCATTAAATTTAAACAATTACTTCACCCCTATTCAAGCCAATGTTACAAGATAATAGTACGTTTCGCAACTATAACGTATCAATAGCTCTATGTATGACAAAACAAGGTACGGAGAAAACCGTACCTTGTTTCATTTTGTTACTTATTGATCAAACTAATCCATTTGAATTAGAAGAAAAATTAAGCGATTTTAGCGTTTTCAACTAAGAATTCAACAGTTTTTTGTACTTTAACATCATGAGTGATGATTGAAGTACCACCAAGAGCTGCTAAAATTTGGTCAGTAGTCATTTTGAATTGTTCAGCCATTTTAGCTAATTCAGCATTTACGTCTTCTTCAGAAGCTTCAATACCTTCTGCTTCAGCAATTGCATCTAATACTAATGATACGCGTACACGTTGGTCAGCTTCTTCTTTACGTTCAGCTTTGAATGCAGCTTCATCAGTATTTGTTAATTGGAAGTATAATTCAAGGTTTAAACCTTGCATAGAAAGTTGTTGGTTAAATTCTTGTAACATACGGTTTAATTCAGTTTCAACCATAGCTTCAGGAAGTTCGATTGTAGCGTTAGCAGCAGCTTTTTCTACTAAATCGTCACGTAATTTACCTTCTGCAGCTTCTTCTTTTTGTTTAGCAGTAGTTTCTTTTAGTTTAGCGCGTAAAGCATCTAAAGTGTCAACTTCGCTGTCGATTTCTGAAGCTAAATCGTCATTTAATTCTGGAAGTTCTTTCGCTTTGATTTCTTTAACAGTCACTTTGAATACTGCAGGTTTACCAGCTAATTCAGCAGCGTGGTATTCTTCTGGGAAAGTAATTTCTACTTCTTTTTCTTCGCCAGATTTAGCACCGATTAATTGTTCTTCGAAACCTGGGATGAATGAACCAGAACCGATTTCAAGAGCGTAATCGTCACCTTTACCACCATCGAATGCTACGCCATCTTGGAAGCCTTCGAAGTCGATTACAGCAGTATCACCGTTTTCAACAGCACCGTCTTCTTTAACTACTAGTTCAGCAAGACGTTTTTGGTTTTCAGCAATGATTTCTTCTACTTCTGCATCTGTTACTTCAGTAGTTTCTTTTGTTACTTCTAAACCTTTGTAATCGCCTAGTTGTACTTCTGGAATAACAACAACTTTCGCTGTGAAAGTGAAAGGTTTGTTTTTACCTAGTGCATCTGGAGCGAAGTCGATTTCTGGTTGATCTACTGGAGAAATACCAGTTTCATCGATTGCTTTAGGGTAGTTGCTGTTGATTAAAATATCAAAAGCATCTTGGTATAAAGATTCCACGCCAAATTTTTTTTCAAATAAGTGACGAGGCATTTTACCTTTACGGAAACCTGGTACGTTAATTTGTTTTACTACTTTTTTGAATGCTGCATCTAATGCTGCATTTACTTCTTCAGCAGGAACTTCGATTGTTAATAAACCGTTGTTACCTTCTTGTTTTTCCCATTTTGCTGACATGTGTCATACCTCCAAAATTAAATTCAAAGAGCTTTATTATGTGTCTTCGCGCTACTTTGATAACTGTTTTAGTATATCATAGTTCCGTCTAGTTTCAACTCATTTTCATGCTTCTGGCAACTCTGAAAATTTTTCAAGTTCTGAAAGAAAGTTCATCAAATCATAATCCGTTTCTTGAACGTGTCCAAACATTTGATGAACGTAATCTACATAGCCTTCTGCAACATCTTCCGCTTCATAATCAAACCAAGCGTAAGGGTACGTAACGAGTATGTGACGCGCTATTAAGTATTGTACCATGTCATATGCCGAAACTTCTTGTTGTAAGGTTTCTTCCGTTCGTGCCATCACTTGATTAACGATGTCCATTTGTTCAGGAAGTACTAATTTTTGTGCATTAAACTGTTGAGAATGTCCAAATTTCGTTACTTTTACTTCTATAGAAATTTCTTGTTCAACGAGTATATAAAGCGCCACCGATTGAATCATCGGATGGACTTCTTCCGCTTCAATAATTTTTTTAATTTCGTCGCAAACGGTCTTACATTTGCTTGTTGCAACGTGCGAAGCAATTGCATTTGCTTCCATAAACTTTGTTCAAAAAATGCATCGAGCAAATAATCTTCTGATTGAATCGTTTCTTCTACATACGCTTGTTGTTCTTTTCGTGCAGCTGTTTCTGCAATGCGTCCATTCAAAGCACGAATATGTTCAAATTGTTCCATCGCTTGAGGAGGAATAACGTTTTCAGTCATTAATTGCGAAATGATTTCTTCCACGTGCTGAAACTCTCTTAGTTCCATACACGTAGATAAATACAATTCCATTACTTCTATATAAAGGTCCGTTCCCATTTGAAAAAGTTGTTCGCAAACCGCTCGTGCATCTGCAAATCTCCGAATTTCAAATAAAGAAAAAGCGTATGCACTGAGCATTTGCTCTTCTCCTTCTTCATAGCGAAGTACTTCTTCAAATGCCTCAACAGCTAAATCGTATTGATACGTTTCTGCATACGTATGTGCCTGACTTTTCAAACGGTCAATCGTTCCTGGAAACATAATGACATTTTGCTTTTGTTGCGGTTTTTTTTCCGTCATGTGACCATGCTCCTTTTAAGCGTGCTTACTTATTTTTAAAAATATGTGTCGCATGCCATTGTAAATATTTTTTCTGTTGTTTTTGTATCGCAATGGACTGTCCTTCATACAATTCTAGTGCAAATTGATAGTCCATAATTTTTTCTGAAACGAGTAATTGCCCTTTTCGGTTAACTGTAATCAAGCCTTTTTCGAATAAAGTACTATGGTTGTGACAAAGTACGATGCCATTATACTCAGACGTACGCTCAACTTCCGTTCCCTTTTCAGGCATTTTCAAAAATGGTGCACGTAATAAAGCTTCATATGAAAGGTGGCAAACCGCACATTGTTTTTGATGTTCAATCATTTGTACACGACGCTCTTTTAAAAACGCTTCATTCTGATATTCAAGTTGCTGTTTCCACCCCGTTAGACGCGCAAGTAATGATACTGTCAAATTACTCGTTTCTTCTAATAAAGTAGGCTGAATTAATAAATCTTGGACGTCTTGTAATAAATGATGAATGAGTCGCAATGCGAGTTCTGTATGAATTGGGAATAAGTACCCCCCGTTGCCACTACCATCTTTTTGAAATGGCGAATATTTCTCAGGTAAAAGCGGCTCCAACTCATCAAAAATCTGACTGATTAATAGCGGTCGATCTAAGTCTGTATACGCTGCTTCAGCACGATACATCGGGACGGTCATCGACTCGACGACTTCCGTTTCTTTCGTTACGACACTTACAGCTTGAATCCATCCTTTGACGTAGTGAAACACAACATCTCCTTGTCGAAGGTCTTTCATCTTTTCCCAAGAAAAATATTTTGCACCCGCCCGATCTAAAGTAGGTGCTTCAAGAACGGAGCGCTTCCGTTCATCCTCATATGTTTCTCCTTGCATTACGATTAGACATTTCATGACAATCAATCCCTCATTCATACTTAATTTATTCCTTATAAATAAGTATACACATTTTATTTTTTATTGTGCCACAATTTGTAGAAATAGAAAAACCTCACGTATACGTACGCGAGGTTTTTCTTCTGACATTAATTTTTTACGATCGTTCGGTAAATTTCATCAATCGCTGAACGAGAACTCCCTTTCGTTAAGACGCTAACGACGACTTTTTCTCCATCACTTTTCGTCACATAACCGCTCAGTGTATTGACGCCTTTGTCGAGTGTTCCTGTTTTCGCATGAACACGTCCACTCACAGATTTCAAACGACCATTTAACGTACCACCCGTCAGCCCTGATTTACCGCCTACAGGTAAGCTGTTATAAAACGTTTTATAGTAATCTTTTTTCGTTTCTTGATACAAATATTTAGATAGTTGCGAAGCAGTCACTTTATTATTATGTGACATACCTGAACCATCTTCAAACTTCCATTTTTTTGAGTCTACTTTGTTTTCTTTAGCATACGACTTCATCACAAGAACACCGTTCGCATTCGTTCCTTTTTTCTCATATATTGAACGACTCATCGTCTTAACGAGAACATCAGCTATCGCATTATCGCTATATTTCATAAAAGGATAAATAATTTGAGACAACTTCGGTGAACGATTTTCAACTGCTACTTTTGCTGTTTTCGGTGTTTCTTTCACTTTATATGTGTTTTTAGAAAGTTTAATTCCTTCTGCTTTTAATGCCGCAACGAAGGCCGCTAACGTATAACTTGTCGGATTGCCAATAGGTATACGTCGACTGCCGCTATACATTGTCCCCGTTCCGTAATTGTCATTAGGTGCTAACGTTAAAGCAGATACTTTCGCTCCGTAGTAATAAGGTTTGTCAATTTTCAATATACCTGGCGCATAATAGTTACGATCAAACCACGTATCATCACCATACACGTTGCCCTTTACTTTTTTAATGCCTTGATTTTTTAATTTTTTCGCCATTTTCTTTAAATGTTTCTTTTGTAAACTTGGATCTCCTTCGCCTACTAAGTAAACGTTCCCGTCCAATGTACCGCTTTTACTTAACTTCCCTGTCGTCTTAATTGTCGTCGTAAAACGATACTCTTCGCCAAGTGTACTAAGCGCAGCAGTTGCCGTTAAAATTTTCATATTCGATGCGGGCGTATACAATTTGTTGCTGTTGTAACTGAAAAGCATTTTTCCAGTTTTTGCATCACGAACCGCAATACCTTCAGAACCTGCTTGTTTAGCTAATACAGTTAGCTTTTTCTTCCCAGCTGCATTAATTGTTGCTGCACTTGCGTCAATTGTCGTTGAAGCGAACAGCGCACTCGTTAATAATGTACTCATCGCCAATAATTTTATCTTTTTCATCGTTCCACTCCCTTTTGTAATAGTATAAAAATTTTACAATTAGGAAATATATCAACTATTTGATATTAGTAAATAAAAGGATAAAATGGTAATTAATAACGAAAAAATGTGGATAGAGTATTGAAATACACCATCCACATTTCCTTATTTTTCATTAATAATCGTCTTAACGAGCGAATCAATCGTTGATGTCGTATTCGTATTCGATGTTAAGATTGAAATAATGACTCGATCTCCATCTTTTTGTTTCACATAACCACTCAGCGTACGAACGCCATTAATAGAACCTGTTTTTGCTTGGACGCGATTTTTCAAAGTAGTCGATGTGAAGCGATGTCGTAAAGAACCGCCGACCATACGCGCTGAGTTCCCACCAACTGGCAAGCTCGTTAAATACGATTTATAATACGTATCTTTTTGTACATCATACAAAAATTTCGTCATCGTCGACGTCGTTACTTTGTCTTGACTCGATAAACCTGAGCCATCAATAAACGTCCATTTAGTAGCCGCAATTTTTTTCGTATTCGCATAGCGGCGTATTGCTTTCACACCTGCTGCGTTCGTACCCGTCTTATACATTTTTTGTCCCATTGTTTTCGTCAATGTATCCGCAATTCCATTATTGCTCAATTTCATAAATGGAATTAAAATCTCCGATAACTTCGGTGAATAATCTTGTTTTACGAGCGTCGCTTTTTTCGGTGTCGCTTTTAATTTATAAGTAGTGTTACTTAATTTGATTCCTTGTTTTTTAATTTCATCTGTGAAAACCGTCATCGTATGTTTCGTCGGATCGTCTACAGATAACCATTTCGAAACAGTCTTACCCGCTGCTACAGTTCCTTTCACGACAATTTTATTCGTACCATATGTTCTTGAAATAGATAGTCTAGATGAAGAGCCTTTTTTTGTTGTTACCGCTTGGTTCACAACTTGCAAATGCCCTTTTGCACTAAATGTCACTTTCGGTTTTTTCCTACTGTCGTACCTGTTGCGTACGTAACGACAACCCCTGTATCATAGTCGCCATTCGGTGAAATCGATAATGCTGAAACAGGCGCCCCGTAGTAAGTAAGGGAATCTGCTTTATTAATTCCCGGTGCTAAATATTTTTTATCAAACCACGTGCCATCACCGTAAATGGTTCCGTTAATTTTTTTTATTCCTTTTGCTTTTAACTGTTTTGCGAAAATCGTTAAATCTGCTTTATGAAACGTTGGATCCCCTTGTCCTTGTAAATAAACGTCTCCATTTAAAGTACCGGTCTTCGTAATTGTACCGGTTGTATGTAATTTCGTCGTGAAACGATAGTTCTCACCTAAAGTTTTTAATGATGCTGCAGCTGTTAAAAGTTTCATATTAGAAGCTGTTGACATCATTTTTGTTGGGTTGTACGAATACAATATTTTTCCCGTTTTAGCATCTCGTACACTAACAGCTGTTTGCACATTTGTCGATTTTAATAACTTATTCATTTTTACGGCTGCGACTGGATTTAACACATCTGCAGACTTCTTCGTTGTCGCTATTGCATCTACTTCCAACATCGGACTAATCATGAGGAAGGAAGCAAATGTCCCCGCGACGATTTTTTTAAATAACTATTCATTTATTTGCTCTCCTTAGTAATTGTACTTTTAATTATAGAGGTAAATATGGAAAAAGTTACATTACTTTTTGATTACATTTATAAAAAAAGAAAAATAATTAGGAATAAAAGGATAGTAACTTTTTAAAGAAAAGGACTTTATATACACCACTTTGTCCATACTTAATAAAAAACTGTTTCTACACATAAAAAGAAGGTATGAATAAAATCATACCTTCTTTTATCGTGCAACTATATTGTATTGTACGTTAGTAATCACCATATTTTCGGCTTAGTAAGCTAAACCGTAAAGTGCTTTAATATGTGATAAGTAACGGATATTTGATGCTTCTTTCATTAATGAAGCGGTTAATCCTTTTAGTTCTGTATTGTTGCCACCTACTGTTGCCACGCCGTCTTTACGACCTAATGACGCTAATGTACCTGAGTTAACAGGTGCGAAAGCTTTCATGTCTTTGCCATTTAAATAAGCGAATAAGTTGTATCCAACTAATTCACCCATTTGCCATGCGTTTTGTGCTGTTGGTGGGTATGGACGATCTGTTTCTTTGTTTGCGCCTGGTGCGTATGCAGCTGCTGCATCCCCTACGACGAATACGTCTGGGTGTGAGTCTGATTGTAAGAAGTCGTTTACGACTGCTTTTCCGCGGTTACAAACTAAGCCAGCTTGTTCAACGATTGGATATTGGGCTACGCCACCTGTCCAAACGATTGTGTTTGCCGTAATTTTTTGACCATCTTTTAATGATACGACGTTACCTTCAACGCCTGTTACAGGAAGACCTGTTAAAAATTCTACGCCACGATCCGCAAGAGATTTTGTCGCACGTTCAATTAATGTTTGTGGTAATACAGGTAAAATACGAGGGCCTGCTTCCACTAATTTCACGTCTAATTCTTCTGCTTTTACGCCGTATTTTGCAGCGATTTTCGGCATGTTGTCGATGATTTCACCAACAAGTTCGACACCTGTTAAACCACCACCACCGATAACGATGGTTGCATCGGCTTTATCGCCTGTTTTTGCGTATGATTCAATTTTAGAAATAATGTGGTTGCGTAAGTTGTTCGCATCTTCCACTGATTTTAAAACGAATGAATTTTCTTCAAGTCCTGGGATACCGAAGTAACCTGTTTTAGAACCTAGACCGACAACTAATGCGTCGTATGATAATGTTTCACCATTGTCTAATTTCACTGCTTTTGCGTTCACGTCGAATGAATCAACTTTCGCAATTTTTAAGTTTACGTTTTTGCCGCGGAATAATTTTCCTAAGTCAAACGCTACCGCTTTTTCAGAAATTGTACCACCTGCTAGGCGGTGTAATTCTGTAATGATTTGATGTGTTGGGAATTGGTTAACAACCGTTACTTCCGCTTCGTTCGCATTAACATATTGACGTACAGTTAAAGCAGAAAGGACGCCGCCGTAACCTGCACCTAAAATGACGATTTTTTTCATTATTTAAACCTCCATGATACTCAGTGTTTGAATGATTAGTGTTCTTTGTTTTCTTTGCTTACTTCTAAAAATGCGTTCACGAAACGTAATGTTCCTTGAACTTGTGGATCTTTTAACATTTTTAATAAACCGAAAACGCCTACTTGTTCGTGGCTAACCGCTGCACGATCTTTTGCTTCGATTGCTGTCGCAGCAAGACCTTTTGCTGATTTAACAACAGGTCCAACGATTTCAGTCGTTGCGCTTACCATATCGTTTTTGAAAACTTTATCTGTTGCTAAGCTTTGGGCAACATCATACGCTTTCGTAAGTGTTGTCATCATTTCTGTTAATTTTGGAAGTTCATTCACTAAAGTTGTTAGTGATTGTTGTACTTCCGGGTTTAATAATTGGTCAAGTACGTCTTGTTGTTCTTTACTTACAGATTGTGATTGAGTAGTCTGTTCTGACATATCCAATTCTCCTTTACAATAACTATTTCTGTTAATTTACAATTTATGAATAGTAGCTTGTCCCACAAGAACAATCGTCATCATACATTCATAGTCATTCATTGAAAAATAACTACTTACTTCGGACACTTCCTGTTCAGAATATTCTCACTAATAAAGTAAGCCCTTCATGGACATACGATGATAAATTGTCATTAACAAATCTCACTACAATCTTACCATATATTAATAAGAAAAACATTCGGAAAAAGTGAAAGAGTATTTTGAAGATTGAACGGTTCGAAACCTCATTAAGAAGTATACACCTGTCTGAAAAACTTCTCTATTAAAAGAAATAAAAAAAGATGTAACGGCGTCAGAATGTTCGTATCTCTCTAAATTTCACATCAAAAAAGCGATCAAAACACTTTATAAACGATATATACGCGTATGTTCCATTAGTTGCTGCTCGTCGTCCCATTGTTCATGTATTTCAAATGTACCTGCTTCAAAAAATAATGGAAATCTCCTTCTAAACCAGTCTTGCATCGGTAATTTCATCACGTCTTCGATCGCAACCCAATGCAAACTTCCTTCTGGTGGATTTTCTAATAAAGTTCCTTCGAATTGTGTTGCCACATAATTATAAACGGTGTATCGATAATTATTTTTCGTATCGGAATATCCATCAATCCCTTTGAACTGTATGTTCGTAACACGTAATCCGGTTTCTTCATACACTTCTCGAATCGCCGCTTCCGACATACTTTCCGGAAACTCTACCTTCCCACCAGCTCCAACATAACCAGGAAATCCTCTTTTTTCTGGCCGATTAAGCAATAATACTTTTCCATCTTTTACGACTAAGCACATCGTATACAATTCTGTTTGAATCATGGTTTCATCTCCTTATAAAAATTGTAAAGAAATTCATTTATATTTGCAAAGCTATTTTAGTTCCTTTATCATAGGAATTAAGACTTAAATTTAAAAAGGAGTTATTTAATGACAAATTCTATCGCAAAACACCGATTTACAGGTGAACAAATCACATTTTTAGAAAGTAGCGTTGAACATTCTTTAATAGAAGTAACGTTACCTCCGATCGGAGATGGCCCACCATTACATAAGCATGATCAATATCGTGAAACATTTACCGTCGTTTCTGGAACGTTAGAAGTAACGATTCAAAAAGAAACGTTTACATTAACAGCTGGTCAATCCGCTACAGTGGAATTAAATCAGAACCACCGTTTTACAAATACTTCAGACGAACCGGTCACATTCCGCGTTGACTTAACACCAGCATGTGATTTTGAATCGGCTGTTCGCATTCACTACGGTTTAATGGACGATGGTTATACAGACGAAAAAGGAACACCGATTAATAGCGCTCATTTAGCAGCCATTTTATATTTGCAAAACACGTGGATTGCAGGTATTCCAATCGGTATTCAACGTGCCGTTGCTAAGTTTTTAATTCGCCGTGCAAATCGTAAAGGACAACTCGACCTTTTAGAACGTTACGCAAATATTTCTACTATTAAATCACTTTAATACAAATTAAAAAGAACGCGCAGCTCATGCACGTTCTTTTTATTTACTTCTACATTTCATTATGCGCCTACTAACTCACGTTGCACCGTTTGATATGCTTGTGCAATCGCTGTTGCATCATTCGGATATTGTTCTTCTAGTGCCTTTTTCATTTCATATAAACTGTTAAATTGTAAAGAAACTTGATTGTTCATAATAAGTGCCCACAGTTGTTCAACAAAATCTGTATTCATCTTTTTTCCTCCTTTGATACATAGCCAAATAAAAAAACGCCATTCCCTTTAGAGAAATAGCGTTCGATTTTATGCAAATTCAAATAAACGAAAATAATTTCGTAACCGCCTGATTTTAACGCAACTAAAAAAGGGTTCTTGAAAAGTAAAACGAAGAAACCTTATTGCCTTCAGACTTTTCTAAATCGCACAAAACACCACCTATCTCCACGTAGGTATTTGGTGTGTACTAAAGTATGGCAGGTCTCCTGGCTCGTATTCATCGTCTTTTATGCCTTCCCGAATAATCAGTGACATCGTTATAAAAGACTCCTACTTACAGTTGCGGGACAGCGTTGGATTTTCACCAAACTTCCCTTTTAAGCTTACTCTCGTAAGCACCATCTTCTCACACATATGTAGTTACTTTTATTTTATCATAAAAAAAGAGAGAAACAGAAAAACATTCTCTCTTCCTTCTTCAATGTAAACGCTGAATCAGCTTTTGAAAAATCTCAAAATCAACTTTCACTTGTTGTTTGTATAAAAAAGCTATTCTACTAATCGTCCTTGTAAAACGCTCTGCATTTTTCATTGCTTTCATAATTTCTTGTTCACTATGCGTATATGTCGTTGTCGTCAAGACTTCTGCACGAGCATGAATTTTTGCGGCAACTTTCGCCATGACTTCAAGTGTCTTTTCATAATCCTTCACCGTTTTCAATTGCTTCGGCTTCACTTTCTTTTTAAAAGGTGAACGTTCTCGAATGTAATATTCTTTCGTTCCAATTGTCGTATAGCCTAAATATGGATCTTCTAAGTGATGCATCGCTTTTTGTGTCGCTACGACACGTTGTCCTTGATGTGCATACAATTCCCAAAACGGCTCGTTGTACGGTAAAAAATAAGCTGGAACAGGTGGTCTTGCTTCTTTCATTTCTAAAACCAATGTTCTCGTGCCACTCGCATCCTGTACACCTTCCACTAAAATATAATATCGTTCCAACCCAATAGACGCAGTTCCGGATCCAAATTTCAAAGCAATTTGACCAATTTTATAAGTGACTTTCTTGTCCATGAAAATCGTTTGAACATATGCTTCTATTACACGGCGCACCGCTTGTTCTTGCGCTCCATGTAACACCTTAATTTCATCACTTTCGTTAAAAACAAGGTGTCCATCGCTATCGATATACGTTAAATCGGTTACGAATTGTTCTTGTTTCTTTCTTTCTAATTTTTTTAATATTTTTTTAATCGGTTTTTTCGTATTTTTGGCTGTATAAGACATTGTGACCGGATTTTCTTTTCCTGTTGCGAAACGATCGATTTGTGCATAATATGTGTATAAAAAATGTTCAATTAACGCGACTTGCTGCTTTTCTTCCACTTGTTCAGCATCTGTATACAGTGCAATACTAACCGCCATGCGTACGAGGTCGTACATGTAAGAACCTACATAGCCTTCATCAAAATCATTTGCATCGTAGACGATGTCACCGACTTCATTTTGGAAACATCCGAAGTTATCCATATGCATATCTCCTTGGATCCAAATAGGCTGTGTCGTCGTTCGATCATACAACTCCGGGAATTTTGATACGTCATAGTAAAATAAATACGCACTACCTCGAAAGAAACGATAAGGACTTTCTGCCATTTTCTCATATTTCGACTGGCGACTTTCACGAGACAATTCCATTCTCTCCACATCAAATTCATGTAAAATGGTTTCCATCACATGCTCTCTTAATGAACGTCTCGTTTCTTGCACTTTTTGAACATCAATTTTCATACTAAGCACCTCCTGTCATCTTTTACCCATTATTTTAAAAATACATACTCACATCCCAATTTATTTTCCAGGAAATAGTATCTCTACACGCATAAAAAAAGAGAAGGCGGTCGCCTTCTCTAACATAATTATTTTTGTTCTTTTTGTTGTTTCTTTTTCAAATAGGCAGCTTTTATTTTTTCAATCTGCTGCTTTTTATCGAATTGGGCTGGCTTTTGCTTCTCATGAAACTTCGTTACAGCAACTTGGCCTTTCGTATCTAATTGATATTTTCCCACGTAATTCACCTACTTTATATAACGTTCTCCTTTAATATCATATACTGTCTTCTTTAAAAACGAAAGAAAGAAAAAAAGATGTCTCCGAAATTACATACTTTTACTGACCCTTTTCGAGCAACTTCTTCGTTTTCTTATCGTAAATTTCATATGCGATACCGAATGCATGATCTTTCGTCACTTTCAACGTGCAATCATATACGACTGCCGGACCATATGCCCTCAGTTCAGGTTTATTTCGAAAAGTAAAAGATTCATTCAATTCAACGATCGTCACGACTGGTTCCGAATGGCGTCTCCCGCTATTTTGGTCAATCGTGCAGCTACCATTCACCTCAACGAAATCTTTGAATACGATGGCTTTCAAATCCGGAACCGTCATCCATAAAAGAACGATACCTACTATAAAAAATAAACCTGTTTTTAAACTAGATAAAATCGAAATAGATCGGTCTTTTATACAAAAAATAGTGTATATGATCGTACCAACAAATAATAACATACCGATTAAAAATAACGTATAAAATGTAAAAATAAAATTCACTCCATTACTATGCTACTTTTAGTATACCGTAAGTAATAGCAAAACAAAAAACACCCCAAACTCTTATCACTAAGAATTTGAAGTGTTTTTTGTTAAACCTTGATGTCCCAGGAGGGATTCGAACCCCCGACCGACGCCTTAGAAGGGCGTTGCTCTATCCAGCTGAGCTACTGAGACGTTATAGTGACGTAATCTCTTACGACACTATTTATTATACAAAAGGTTTTTTATAACGTCAATATGTTTTTTTAATATAGAATTTAAATTTTTGTTTCGACGACTAATTGATGTTGTTCATCTAAAAATCGGATCGTATACGATGTACCTTCTGATTCGATGACCGCATACGTTTTTTCTTTGCGTCCTCTCGGCAAACGTAAGCTTCCTGGGTTCACAAATAGTACATGATCTACTAGTTCTGCACCTAAGACGTGTGAGTGCCCGAAAAGCACAATATCAGCGCCAACTTCTTGCGCGCGAAAGGCTAGAGGCGTTAACGTCGATTTCACGCGGAATAAATGCCCGTGCGTCATCCAAATGGTTCGTTGCCCTAAAACTTTCACTTCTTCCGTCGGGTACGTGACATCTGCATCGCAATTCCCTCTTACACGAATGCATGCTCGTATTTGCTCATCTTCATAAGGAAGTTCACTATCTCCACAATGAAAATAAGCATCTGCATCTGGATGTGCAGCAATAACTTGTGGAATAATCGTGCCATCTCCATGCGTATCACTCAATACGACAATTTTCATAATTAGATCGCCTCGTTTCTTATAATTGACCTTCTAATTTTTCTGTTAAAAGACGTAATGCATTGCCTCGGTGAGAAATAGCCCCTTTTTCTTCTGCCGTTAATTCGGCAAGTGTTTTACCTAATTCAGGAACGTAGAAGATTGGATCGTATCCGAAACCATTTTCTCCACGACGTTCGCGTAAAATTCGACCTTCACAGTAACCTTTTACCGTCATCGTTTTAAAATTTGGTCCTGTAATCGCTAAACAGCATGTAAAACGTGCTGTACGCTCGTCGTCCGGCGTGTTAGCAAGATTAGCTAATACTTTATCCATATTCGCTTCATCATCGTGATCACCTGCATAACGTGCTGAATACACACCCGGTTCTCCGTTCAAAGCATCTACCATTAAACCACTATCATCTGCAATCACGAGTTGTTGTAAGTCTTGTGCAAGTGCTTCTGCTTTCAATGTCGCATTTTCTTCAAACGTTGTGCCTGTTTCTTCGATATCCATGGATGGTGCTACATCAAACAACGTTTTCACTTCATATCCTAGTGGACCAAAAATCGCTTCAAAATCACGTGCTTTTCCTTTATTCTTCGTTGCAATAACTACTTGTTTCAAATTAGTTCCTCCTAAAAAAAGAGCTGAGGTTACGATTATCGCAAGCCACAGCTCTTTCATGATCATTTTAATAGATTCGAGACCATTTATTTTAGCGTAACACGAGCCGCATCTACTTGTTCTAATGGCAACCAGTTCGTCGCAATCTCTTTAAAGATTGGAAGTGAACCTGTCGCAAAAAATTTGTGATGGGGTGACTCTTTTGCTGTACGCTCAATGCCTTGGAATTTTAAAATTTCTAATGTTTGTTTTGCTGTTTCAGTAGCAGATGATACGATATGTACCTGTTCCCCCACAGCTTTTTGGATTAAATCTTTAATGATAGGATAGTGTGTACAGCCTAAAATTAACGTATCAAATCGCGCTTTTTTCAATGGTTGCAAAGATGTCTTCACTAAATCAAAAGCAAAATCTCCCATATATTCGCCACTCTCCACTAATGGTACGAGTGGTGGACATGCTAAAGAAGTAATGTTGCTTGATGAGTAAAGAGAAGCAATCGCATTTTCATAAGCTGCGCTTTTTACCGTTCCTGCCGTTGCAATCACTGCAATATCATGCGTTTCCGTCGCTTTTATCGCTGCTTGTGCACCTGCATTAATCACGCCAATTACGGGGATTTTGCTATGCTTTTGCAAACTTTCAAGAGCTACGCAAGTCGCTGTATTACAAGCAATTACGAGCATTTTAATACCCATCTCGACTAGTTTATCCGCCATTTGCCATGTAAATTTCACGACTTCTTGTGGCGTTCTTGGTCCGTATGGGCAACGTGCTGTATCACCGATATAATAAATTTCTTCATTTGGTAAATAGTGAAGCATTTCTTTTACAACGGTTAAACCACCAACACCTGAATCAATCACTCCGATTGGAGCATTCACGCTAACCGCCTCATTCCTATTTCATTTCTTGATGCATCTTTGATAAATATTTTGATAAAGCCAAAATATCTTCGTGTCCAAAATCATCGACGACATCTTTTAAATAGCGTTGTCTCTGTTCAACTACTTCTTTAATAATCTTCTCGCCTTTTTCAAGCAATTGGACACGTACGACGCGACGATCTTTCGTATCTCGTTCGCGAATGACTAAATCCTTTTGCTCCATACGATCAATTAAATCAGTAGTCGTACTAAACGCTAAATACATTTTATTCGAAAGTTCACCAATTGTCATGTCCCCAAGCTCATCTAACCATTGAAGCGCAATAAATTGTGGTGGCGTTATTGTGTAATTACTCAAAATTTCGCGGCCTTTTTGTTTAATAATACCGGCAATATGTCGTAAATCTTTTTCAATTGCATCAATACTTGCAGTCAAATCATCTTGTGGCATCCAATTCACTCCCATAAATCTGTATACCCCTTATTTTGACTTCAAATATAGCAATTAGCAAGCTATTTCTATATTAATTAACCGGGATTTGTAACGATTGTAATTGCTTTTCTGAAAATGGGAGTGATTTTCCTGTTTCCTTATTCATTTGTACGGCTGTACTCGTTCCTGTAAAGCATATTTCACCTTTGCGTAATACGACATAATGCATATCAACAGAAGAGCGTCCTACTCGAGCAACTTTACAGCCTACTTCCAACTCATCATTAAAATACGCTTGTTGTATATAATCACAATGTAAATTCGCCATTACTGGAATGCCGACGATGCCTGGTTCTACTTCCTGCTCCATCAAATTGTTCGCAATCATATAATTCGTTCGAACTTGTTCAAAATAAACGAAAACAACCGTATTGTTTACGTGCCCAAATAAATCTGTTTCTGAAAAACGAACATTAATCTTCTCAAAATAATGAAATCCTTTTAACCATTCTTCTACATTACCAATATAACTAGGAATCATTGTAACCCCTCCATTTTATGAATAGTCGTTCATTTTATAATAATACCAATATCTACTCGAAAATGCATTATTTTACTACAATAAAAAAACAGCCTATCCAAAGATAGGCTGTTAAAGCGTTCGAAACGACTAGTCGACCATATGGTCAGAACCGAAGAAGTTTTTGAACATTTGAACTGTTGCAGCACGGTTAAGTGAAGCAATAGAAGTTGTCAAAGGAATACCTTTTGGACAAGCTTGAACACAGTTTTGAGAGTTACCGCAGTTAGCAAGACCGCCGTCTCCCATAATTGCATTTAAGCGTTCGTCTTTAATCATTGCACCAGTTGGGTGTGTATTAAATAGACGAGCTTGAGATAAAGGAGCTGGACCCATGAATGAAGAGTGATCATTTACGTTAGGGCAAGACTCTAAGCAAACACCACAAGTCATACATTTAGATAATTCGTAAGCCCATTCACGTTTACGTTCTGGTAAACGTGGACCTTCACCTAAATCGTAAGAACCATCGATTGGAACCCATGCTTTAACTTTTTTAAGTGAATCGAACATGCGAGAACGATCGACTTGCAAGTCACGTACGATTGGGAACGTGCTCATTGGTTCTAATGATAATGGTTGAGTCAATTGATCAACAAGAGCTGAACATGATTGACGTGGACGACCGTTGATTACCATTGAACATGCGCCACAAACTTCTTCTAAACAGTTCATGTTCCATGCTACTGGAGTAGTTTTTTTACCATCACGAGTTACTGGATTTTCACGAACTTTCATAAGAACAGAGATAACGTTCATATTTGGACGGTATGGTACTTCGAATTCTTCCCAACGTGGAGTTGCATCTGGACCATCTTGACGTTTGATTTTAACAACGATTGTTTTTGATCTGCCATGATTAGTGTGCACCTCCTGTATAGTCACGTTTACGAGGTTTGATCATAGAGCAATCAACTGCTTCGTAAGTGATTTCTGGTTCGAATGACGGAGTGAATTTTGCAATTGTAGTTTTTAAGAAGTTCTCATCATCACGTTCTGGGAAATCTGGTTTGTAGTGTGCACCACGAGATTCATTACGTAATAATGCCCCTTTCGTAATAACGTTTGCTAATGCGAACATATTACGTAATTGACGTGTAAATTGAACACCTTGGTTAGACCATTTAGCTGTGTCATTGATGTTGATGTTGTTCCAACGTTCTTTGAATTCAGCTAATTTGTCTAACGTATGTTGTAAGTCTTTATTGTAACGTACAACTGTTACGTTTTTAGTCATGATTTCACCAAGTTCTTTGTGTAGAAGGTAAGCATTTTCATTACCGCTATCCATTTTAAGAACTTCATCCCATTTAGCTTGTTCTTCACGAACAGCTTCATCATACATTTTAGATGGAAGGTCTTCAACGTGTTTGTCTAAACCTTTAATGTATTTCACTGCGTTAGGACCAGCAACTGTACCACCGTAAATAGCAGAAAGTAATGAGTTAGCACCAAGACGGTTACCACCGTGTTGAGAGTAATCACATTCACCTGCAGCGAAACAGCCAGGGATTGATGTTTGTTGTTCGTAATCTACCCATAGTCCACCCATTGAATAGTGAACGGCTGGGAAGATTTTCATTGGTACTTTGTGTGGATCGTCACCAACGAATTTTTGATAAATCTCGATGATACCACCAAGTTTAACATCAAGTTCGTGTGGATCTTTATGAGAAAGATCTAGGTAGACGACGTTTTCACCGTTAATACCAAGTTTTTGGTTGATACAAACGTCGAAGATTTCACGAGTTGCTACGTCACGAGGAACTAGGTTACCGTACGCAGGATATTTTTCTTCTAGGAAGTACCAAGGTTTACCGTCTTTGTATGTCCAAATACGGCCACCTTCACCACGAGCAGATTCTGACATTAGACGTAATTTATCATCGCCAGGGATTGCTGTTGGGTGAATTTGGATCATTTCACCGTTACCGTATTTAGCACCTTGTTGGTATACGATAGACGCTGCAGAACCAGTGTTGATCATTGAGTTTGTAGATTTACCGAAGATGATACCAGGGCCACCAGTTGCCATAACAACAGCGTCACCACGGAATGCACGGATTTCATGAGTTGAAAGGTTTTGAGCTTTGATCCCTTTACATACACCATCTTCATCAATAACTAAGCCTAGGAATTCCCAGCCTTCGAATTTTGTTACTAAACCTTCAACTTCCCATTTACGTACTTGTTCATCAAGTGCATATAGAAGTTGTTGACCAGTAGTTGCACCAGCGAATGCTGTACGGTGATGCATTGTACCGCCGAAACGACGGAAATCTAAAAGACCTTCTGGAGTACGGTTGAACATTACGCCCATACGATCTAATAAGTGGATAATACCAGGTGCTGCTTCACACATTGCTTTTACTGGTGGTTGGTTCGCTAAGAAGTCCCCGCCGTATACAGTATCATCAAAGTGGATCCAAGGTGAGTCACCTTCACCTTTCGTGTTAACGGCACCGTTCATTCCGCCTTGCGCACATACAGAGTGTGAACGCTTAACTGGAACTAATGAGAATAATTCTACTTCAGTGCCCATTTCAGCAGCTTTCATTGTAGTCATAAGGCCGGCAAGACCGCCACCAACGACTAAAAGTTTGCTTTTCGCCATGTTTTTTTTCACTCCTCGTTCAGATAGTAGTTAGCGTATTATTATTAGCCTCTAAAAGCTAAAATCGCCATTACGCCTACTACAGATAACAATACAAAGATAATCATTGTAATCCAAGTTACAACTTTTTGAGATTTTGGAGATTGTGTAATACCCCAGCTTACTAAGAATGACCATAGGCCGTTAGATAAGTGGAATGTTGCTGCAATAATACCAACGATGTAGAAAATTAGCATACCAGTGCTAGTTACTACGTCTGACATTAAATTGTAATCGATTGTTGCATCGGCAATCGTTTTTTGCAAACGTGTTTGCCAAATGTGCCAAGCGATAAAGATCACTAGGAAAATACCTGTGAAACGTTGTAATACGAAGAACCAGTTACGTGTAGTACCAAAACGGTTTAAGTTTGGTTTTGCAGTGAATGCAATATATACACCATAAATTGCGTGGAATAGTAATGGAATGTAAATAACAACCCATTCAATAATTCCTAGGAAAGGCAGGCTTTCCATTCCTTCAGAAAATTTGTTAAATGTTTCTGCACCTTTTGTTGCAGAAAAGTTAATAAATAAGTGCACCGTTAAGAACAGACCTATTGGAATTAAACCAAGTAGTGAATGTAATCGACGCCAGTAAAACTCTTGTTCTTTCGCCAAGACTGTTACCCCCCTTAGTACTTAAAGCTGTGCATATGAATATTAACCATGCTTAGGTACAATGCATGGTTTTACTACACGCTTTATCATGGTACAATATTATGACAAGTTCATTGTACTCTCATAACTATAGAGCGTCAAGGAAACCTGCACATTTTCGACACATAATAACTATGTTCGAATCGCTGTAATTCAGTATGATTAGCTGTTTCAGCTAATATTTTACTTTATTATTCAAAAAATAGACAAATTTTTAGAAAGAAGTGGTTCTATGACTCAAAAAATGCCACAAGTCGTCACCGCATTCGGATATGAAATCGTCCGAGATCATCTCTTATCTTCCGTTCTAGGAAAAAATGAACATGAAATTTTATATTGGGCAGGTAAAGAACTTGCACGAAAATTCCCTGCTTCTAACTTAGAAGAAGTAGTTCAATTTTTTGAAGATGCAAGTTGGGGGACACTCATTTTAGAAAAAGATGCTAAAGACCAAGCCTTTTATGCATTAACAGGATCTGAAAACTTATTACATATCACGCAACGTTGTTTCCGTTTGGAAGCTGGTTTTTTAGCACAGCAATATCAACAAATGAATGGTTTCCTAACAGAATGTTCAGAAGAAAAACAAACGAAAAAGAATCAAATTTCTTTACACGTAAAATGGGATTTAAAAGACCCGGTTGCTTAATACTTTGCAACGATGAAAAAGAGCATCTCTCGTCATTTGAAGAGGTGCTCTTTTTTTATCGAATTCTTTCAATTGTTTTCAGAAACTTTTACTAGCAATGAAAATGAAGATGAAAAAATTTTCAATATTTTCAATATATAATAGAAGGAACTACTGTTTTTCATCCATTTTCATTTAATTATTGTAAAACATGTTCTTTCGCTAAATCAAACTCATCGTGCAGTGCATTCGCTGCTTTCAACATATCTTCTACGTTCGTAACGACGGATACTTTAATCTCAGACGTGCTCACCATTTTCACACCAATACCTTCTCGATATAGGCGATCAAACATTTTCGCTGCAACGCCGGGGTTTGAAATCATCCCTGAACCAACAATTGAAACTTTCGCTAAACTCGCTTCATGTTCTACGTAAGAGTATCCAAGCGTTTGTTGATTTTCTTCTAACACTTGAAGCGTTTCTTCTAATTGATCTGCTTTGACAGAGAATGAAACCGCTGGATGCTGTTGTTCTGTAATCGACTGCACGATAATATCGACATTAATATGATTTTTTAGCAAGCGTCGTAAATATGTTTGCTAACGTTCCTAAATAATTATCATTGTAATGTACCGTCATTCTCACGATATTTTTTTCAAATGCAATCCCTCGCACAACTAAGTTTTTTTCCATCGTAACTTCCTCCTTCAAAAGCGTTCCTTCTACATCTTCATAACTTGAGCGAACCGTCATCGGCATTTGATGATTTTTAGCAAACTCGACGCTTCTCGGATGTAGTACCCCGGCGCCTAGATTAGCTAATTCTAACATTTCATCGTACGTAATCTCTTGTAACTTACGCGCTTGTTTGACGTGACGAGGATCGCTCGTATAAACACCGTCTACATCCGTATAAATTTCACAAAGAGAAGCTTTTAATGCCGTCGCAATCGCAACAGCCGTCGTATCTGAACCACCACGCCCTAGCGTCGTAATATTCCCCTCTTCGTCAATTCCTTGGAAACCAGCAACGACCGCAACACGATTATGTTGCAATGCACCTTCAATTGCTTCCGTATTCACCGCTTCAATCCGTGCATTACTCGGCACACTCTCTGTTAAAATACCTGCTTGCCACCCTGTAAAAGATTGTGCATCAATCGATAAGTTGTGTAAAGCCATCGTTAAAAGCGAAATTGTCACTTGTTCACCTGTCGTCAATAAGACGTCCATTTCACGCTTAGAAGGAACGCTAGAAATTTGTTCTGCCATCGCCACGAGATCATCTGTCGCTTTCCCCATAGCAGAAACGACAACGACGATTTGATTACCTGCGAGTACTTGCTTCTCGATTTTTTTTGCGACGAGTTGAATTCTTTCCGTTGTCGCTACGGACGTACCACCAAATTTCATAACAATTGTTGTCATTCATTTCTCTCCCTACATACTAGAATATGTTGGGCAGTCACATGATGCATTAAAAAAAGGCGACCATAAGTGGGCCGCCTTTAGCATGTAAGTTCATCGTTCGAACATTCATGTGTGATAGCCCTCCAAAGCCTTTCGCTCTGACAATTCTACATTTCTTAAATGTAGAACCAACAGTTAATAATGAATAGATTATTAACCATTTCGGCGGCCTCCCCTTTCTCCATTTTTCGTCAGCTCTATTCCAGCTTCCAAATGGGTACTATTTGAGTTCCGCGCCTCTATCATCACTGTGATTAGTAGTGATTTATGTTGGTGCATTAAAGATACCATAGCATTTTCAAAAAAACAATTACTTTTTCAGAAAATACGCAATTATCGTACTAGCCAGTTTTTCAGGTATACCAGCTTCTTTTAATTGCTCGCTATTCGCTTCCTTAATTTTTTTATCGTTCCGAAATGACGAAGTAATTGTTGTTTCCTTTTAGGTCCTACACCTGGTATATCATCTAAAACAGACGTAATCGCATTTTTTTGATGCAACTGTCTATGGAACGTAATCGCAAATCGATGGACTTCGTCTTGAATGCGTTGTAATAAATAAAACGCTTCACTATTCCGTTTAAGCGGTACAATTTCTGGTGGCATACCATATAATAAATTCGCCGTTTTATGTTTTTGATCTTTCGCCAGCCCGACGATTGGAATGTCTAGTCCTAATTCATCTTCCAACACTTCCCGAACAATTTCCATTTGCCCTTTCCCACCATCCGTTACGATTAAGTCTGGCAGTGGCAAATGTTCTTTTAATACGCGCGTATAACGACGACGAACGACTTCTTTCATCGCACCATAGTCATCGTGCGCTTTCGCTGTTTGAATTTTAAATTTACGGTATTCTTTTTTGTTCGGTTTACCATCTTCAAATACGACCATGGCTGAGACCGTATCCGCACCAAATATGTGCGAGTTATCAAACGCCTCAATACGCAAAGGCGTTTCAATTGCTAACGCTTCGCCAAGTTGGTCGATTGCACCAATCGTTCGCTCCTCTTGTCTTTCGATTAATTTAAACTTCTCATCAATCGCATTTTGAGCATTTTTAATTGCAAGGTCCAACAATTCTTTCTTTTTCCCTTTTTGAGGCTTCAATACAGGAATCGTAATCGCTGATTGTAATAAGTCCGTATCAATTTCAGAAGAAACGAGCACTTCTTTCGGTAAAAGATGACCTGCTTCGTAAAAGCGTGCAATGAACGTAAGTACTTCTTCTTCCGGCTGTCCATATGTTGGGAATAAAGACACTTCTCTTTCAATGAGCTTCCCTTGGCGTACGAAAAACACTTGTACACAAATCCACCCTTTATCTACTGCATAGCCGAATATGTCTCGATCTGTAAAATCATTCAACATAATTTTTTGGTGTTCTACAACTTTTTCGATGTGCGCAATTTGATCTCGATACTCTTTCGCCCGTTCAAAATCCAATTTTTCAGAAGCTGCGAGCATTTTGTCGGTCAGTTGAATTTTAACGTCATCATGACCACCTTTTAAAAACTGTGTCATTTCTTGAATCATCTCATCGTACGTCCCTTTCGGAATGTCTTTTACACAAGGAGCTAAACATTGTCCAATATGATAATACAAACAAACCCGGTTCGGCATCGGATCGCATTTACGTAAAGGATATAGACGATCGAGTAATTTCTTCGTTTCCGCAGCCGCATAGCCATTTGGGTACGGACCAAAATATTTACTTTTATCTTTTCGTACTTTACGTGCAATAAGTAAGCGCGGTGCTTTTTCATTCGTAATTTTCAAATATGGATACGTCTTATCGTCTTTCAACATAATATTGTATTTTGGATCATATCGTTTAATTAAATTTAATTCGAGTAAAAATGCTTCTTTATTTGAAGACGTGATAATGTATTCAAAATCAACAATTTCACTTACGAGACGTTCCGTTTTCGTATTGTGTGACCCTGTAAAATACGACCGCACACGATTTTTCAATACTTTTGCCTTCCCGACGTAAATAACCGTACCTTGGCGATCTTTCATTAAATAACAGCCTGGTTGGTCAGGTAAAATGGCCAGTTTTTGTTTTAATAAATCATTCATTTTTTCACCTCTATACAAAAAAACGGAAGTGTCGCACATGCCTTCACAATAACTGTAAAAAACAGGCGCAATCACCTCCGTTTATCAAATTAAGACGCTTACGCGTTTAAATTATGCGTTTTTTTCAACGAAAGCAACTAATGCTTCTTTCGGTTGGTAGCCAACTACTTTGTCTACTAGTTCGCCATCTTTGAATAATACTAAAGTTGGAATTGACATAATACCGTATTCTGAAGCAGTTTGTTGGTTTTGGTCAACGTCTACTTTTACGATTTCTGCTTTTCCTTCGATTTCAGGTGCTAGTTCTTCAAGAACTGGCGCGATCATTTTACATGGTCCACACCAAGTAGCCCAAAAGTCTACTAATACTAATCCTTCTGCGATATCTTCTTTGAATGATGCATCTGATGCATGTTTAATTGCCATAATAATATTGCCTCCTCGTATTTCATTACCGAAAGTGTAGCATATTTCTTTAGCCCTAGCGACTATTTTGCTTGAAATTAAGATAAAATAAGCAAAAATAAAAAACTACGCAAATGAAAATTTTCACTTGCGCAGTTATTTTTTATGCGTTTACTTTTAATGCTTTTACTTCTTCAATTAAAAGTGGCATTACTTCAAATAAATCGCCAACGATACCGTAGTCTGCAACGTTGAAAATATTCGCTTCTGGGTCTTTATTGATTGCTACGATTACTTTTGAGTTAGACATACCAGCTAAATGCTGGATAGCGCCTGAAATACCGACTGCGATATATAAGTCTGGTGTAACAACTTTACCTGTTTGACCGATTTGTAGTGAGTAATCACAATATTCTGCGTCACATGCACCACGTGATGCACCGACTGCGCCGCCAAGAAGATTCGCTAGTTCTTTTAATGGCTCAAAGCCTTCAGAACCTTTCACGCCACGACCACCAGAGACGATTACTTTCGCTTCTGATAAATCGACGCCTTCTGTTGACTTACGAACGACATTTTTCACGATTGTGCGTAAGTTCGTAATGTCTACGGCTAAACTTTCTGCGGCACCTGTTTTTGAAGCATCCGCTTCAAGTGGTGTAATATTGTTCGGACGAACAGATACGAGTAATGGTGAGCTTTGTGATTCTACTTTTTCAAATGCTTTACCAGAGTAAATTGGACGAATGAATTGAGCGCTATCGCCTTCACCTTCAATTTTTGTTACATCTGAAATTAAGCCAGCTTCTAATTTAGCTGCGACTTTCGGTGATAAATCTTTCCCAAGAGCTGTATGGCCGAAAACAATTGCCTCAGGACCTTCTTGATCGATTACTGCTGCAAGTGCTTGACCGAAACCATCAGAAGTATAATGTTGTAGATGCGGGTGTTCTACTGTAATGACGCGATCTGCACCATGTGCGAATAATTCACCTGCTAAGCCATCTACTGATTGGCCAAATAATGCTGCGACTACTTCACCGCCGCCAGAAATCGTTTTACCTGCTGCGATTGCTTCGAATGATACGTTACGTAATGCGCCTTCTCGTGCTTCTGCTAAAACAACTACTTTTTTTGACATTTGGAATTCCTCCCATCAATTTGTATGCTCAGTGTGATTAAATTACTTTCGCTTCAGAATGTAATAATGATACGAGTTCTTTCACTTGTACTGAAAGATCGCCTTCAAGAACACGTCCTGCTGCTTTCGTCGGTGGAAGGAAAATTTCCACAACTTTTGTTTTCGGTTCTACATCGTCTTCATCGATGTCTAAATCATCTAATTCAAGTTCTTCAAGCGGTTTTTTCTTCGCTTTCATAATCCCTTGAAGTGATGGATATCTTGGTTCGTTTAATCCTTGTTGTGCTGTTACTAATAAAGGTAATGCTGATTCGATTTCTTCTGAATCCCCTTCAATGTCGCGCACAATTTTCGCTTGATTACCTGATACTTCAAGAGAAGTAATGGTCGTCACATAGTTAATACCTAAAAGTTCAGCTAAACGTGGTGCTACTTGACCTGAACCACCATCGATTGCAACGTTACCGCCTAAGATCAAATCAGCTTCTTTATCTTTTAAGTATTCTGCTAAAATAGCAGAGATTGTATATTGGTCTAAATCATCTAAATCTTCTTCAGCATTAATTAGAACGGCTTTATCTGCACCCATTGCAAGTGCTGTACGCAACTGTTTCTCAGAATCTTCATTTCCAATTGTAATAACTGTTACTTCGCCGCCTGCTTCATCGCGAATTTTAATCGCTTCTTCGATTGCGTATTCATCGTATGGGTTGATGATGAATTCTGCCCCATCTTCTTGAATAGCTCCTCCGTTAATAACGATTTTTTCTTCCGTATCAAAAGTTCTTTTTACTAATACAAAGATGTTCATAATCGTAAACCTCCCTATGTGTATTATTGCCCCTTAAACACTGGCTTGCGCTTTTCTATGAACGCTGTAATGCCTTCTTTTGCGTCTTCCGTTTGGAAACATTGAGCAAATTGTTTTGCTTCTGATTCCAACGTTTCTTTTAGATTCGGCGCATCGCCTAAACGTAATAGGTCAATTGCAGCTTTCAAAGCGAGTGGACTCTTTGCAGCCATTTTTTGAGCTTGAGCCATCGCTCGTTCAAAAATTTCTTCTTCTGGGTAATGCGCATTTGCAAGTCCCCATTGCACTGCTTCCTCACCCGTTAAAGGCTCGCTCGTAAACATCATTTCTGCTGCTTTCGCAAGCCCTACGTGGTGTGGTAAGCGCTGTGTACCGCCGTATCCAGGGATAAGGCCAAGGTTTAATTCAGGTAAGCCAAGTTTTGCATTTGTTGCGACATATCGGATATGGCAGCTCATGGCTAATTCCAAACCTCCACCTAGCGCTGCACCATGAATGGCAGCAACGACAGGTTTCTCGAATGTTTCAATTTTTCTGAAAATTTTATGCACAGACATGGTTCTCTCATGCATGTCATCGAGCGTTTTCACTTGTGTAAACTCTTTGATGTCTGCTCCTGCTGAGAAGAAACGTCCTTCTCCTTTAATAAGAACAACACGTGTATCCGCATCTTTTTCAAGTGCCTCAAACACTTCATTAAGTTCCACGATGAGCGAATAATTCAAAGCGTTTGCAGGCGGTTTTTCAATCGTAACAATTGAAACGTGCCCATCTCTCGTTAGTTGTAGTAAGCTCATTCGCTTTCCCTCCTAATATGTAACAACGAAGCCGAAGCTTCGTTGAATACTATGACTTAATACCATTCAGTAACAGTTCATAAACGTTAGGTGCAATAGCGAGTAAATCGAATTTCTGATCTTTCATCACCCATGAAGTTGTAATTTCATCGATAGAACCAAAAATACATTGTCTCGCCAAACGAATGTCCATATCCTTTTTGAATTCCCCACTTTCAACGCCTTCTAAAAGAATTTGATCAATCATCATCAAATAGCCTTTTAAAATGTCGTTAATTTGTGTGCGAACTTCTTTATTAGATTGACGTAATTCTAGCTGCGTAACGATTCCAAGATGTTTGTTATCCGTTTGAACTTTAAAGTGACTTTCAATCATCAGTAACAGTTTTTCAGAAGCGGTGTGATCTGCACTCAATATGCGTGACAGTCGCTCTTTAAATACTGCCATTTTTTCTTCAAAAACGGAGATTAAAATATCCTCTTTATTTTTGAAGTATAAATAAATTGTGCCATCGGCAACGCCAGCTTGCTTCGCAATCTTCGAAACTTGTGCCTGATGATAGCCGTTTTCTGCAATGACAATCACTGCAGCATCAATTATTTGCTTATACTTCGGCTTGTCTTTCTTCACTTTATATCACCACCATATCCGAAAAATGAATGGTTATTCATTCACATCTTTATGATAAATGTTCACGATCTATTTTGTCAAGCGAGGTTACCACTTTGTTTCGCTTTTTCTTCATCGACTAATTGACGGCGTAAAATTTTACCGACAGCTGTCTTCGGTAACTCTTCTCTAAACTCATATATACGTGGTACTTTATACGGAGCTAAATTTTTTCGACAGTACGTATTCAGCTCATCGTTCGTAGCTGTTGCCCCTTCTTTTAACACGATAAATGCTTTAACCGTTTCCCCTCGATATGGGTCTGGTACGCCAACAACGACACATTCTTGTATCGCTTCATGTTCATACAATACTTCTTCTACTTCTCGTGGATAAATATTGTAGCCACCCGCAATAATAATATCTTTCTTCCGGTCGACGACGAAGAAATAGCCATTCTCGTCCATATAACCCATATCACCTGTTAACAACCAGCCATCGCGTAGCGTTTGCTCCGTTTCTTCCGGTCGATTCCAGTATCCCTTCATAACTTGTGGTCCTTTAACGCACAATTCTCCAACTTCTCCGATAGCTAATTCTGTCATCGTTGAAACGTCCATAATTGCTGCATCTGTATCTGGCCACGGTACCCCTATAGATCCTTTCACACGCGTATCTTCAAATAAGAAGTTACTATGTGTTACAGGTGAAGACTCGGTTAAACCATATCCTTCTACAAGCTTGCCACCTGTCACCGCTTCAAAACGATCTTGAATTTCTACTGGTAACGGTGCTGAACCACTAATACATGCTTTGATAGATGACAAATCATATTTTTCTAAATCTGGATGATTTAAAATGCCAATATAAATTGTCGGTGCACCTGGGAACAACGTCGGATGATGCTTGTCGATTGTTTTCAACATTTCGGTCGCATCAAACTTCGGTACGAGTAACATTTTGAACCCCATCATAACGCTTAACGTAAGAACAGTCGTCATCCCATATACGTGGAAAAACGGCAACACACCCATCACGACATCCGGTTCGCGCTCCTCTTCTGGAATATGATAATCCGTCGTCCATAACTCGCATGACTGAACGTTCGACACGATGTTTCGATGCGTTAACATAACGCCTTTCGGGAATCCTGTCGTTCCGCCTGTGTATTGTAATAATACGAGATCATTGTAAAAATCGAATTCCGGATCTTTCGGAAGAGCGGTAGCAGAAGCGACACGTAATATTTCGGGGAATAGATGTGTATTCCCTCCGTGCTTCACTGCTACTTTGAAACCGTATTCTTTTTTCTGTATGAACGGATATACGAGATTTTTCGGGAACGGCAAGAAATCTTTAATGCCTGTCACGACAATATTTTGTAAATCCGTATCTTTCCAAACTTTCATAATACGTGGATATAAAATATCCAATGTCACAATCAGTTTTGCCCCTGAATCTTTTAACTGATACGCAACTTCTCTTTCTGTATACAATGGATTTGTCATCACGACGGTACATCCTGCATACATCGCACCGAAGAAGCTAATTACTGCTTGCGGTGTGTTCGGTAACATAATCGCTACTCGGTCCCCTTTTTGTAACCCTAAATCTTTTAAGTAATTAGCAAATTTATACGCATACTCTCGTAACTCTTTGAAGCGAATATCTTTCCCCATAAAATGAATCGCCACATTGTCCGGTGTTCGATCGGCTACTTCAGTTAAATATTGTTGCAAAGGAATTTCACGATACTGCAGTGAAGTTGCCATTTGCTCCGGATAATTTTTCAACCAAATTTTTTCCGTCACTTGCGCCACCCCTTTGTCATAAATTGTTAAAAACTTACTTTCAGTATAACGAATGGATGCTTCCCTTTCAATCATTTATTATAATTATTACGTTTTTTCGAGAAAAAAATGTTTTTTAATAGAATTTAATCGTTTTATCATCTCCTGATAAAGGTTCATTTAAATGAAGACATAAAAAATCTCGAAACCGATATCGATTTCGAGATTTTTAGAAAAAGGAGATGTTCGTTATGGAATGTTTGCACCAATAACAAATGACAGACCGACAGAAATTGTAAAGGAAATAAAACCGACTGCTCGGTTATCTTTCGCAATTTCCTTGTCCACATCAATCGTTGGCGTCACAAATTCAAAAAGAAAGTAAGCAAGGATTAATAAGACAAATCCAAACATTCCCCAGCCGATTGTCGTAAGTAATGTAGAATGACTTTCAATCGAATAACGAAATACGTTACAGATTCCTAAAATTTTACCGCCTGTCGCTAAAGAGACCGCTACATTTCCTGCTTTAATTTGTTGCCAGTTATTGTACTTTGTCACGACTTCAAATAAAGCCATCGACACGATTAAACATAAAATAACGACCGTATAATAACCCGTCATTTCGACGATTGGATAGTGCCAAAAAGAATCCATCACGTTCCCCCTTACACATTATTTAAATTCAACGATGGTAACACCGTACCCGCCTTCGCTTGCACTACCAAAATGATAGCCTTTTACACGAGGATGGCGTTTTAATAATTGTTGAATGCCTTCACGTAAAGCACCTGTTCCTTTACCGTGAATAATTGATACTTGGTGATAATTAGATAGTAATGCATCGTCTAAATATTTTTCTGTGCGATGCATCGCATCTTCATAACGCTCACCACGTAAATCTAGTTCAAGTTTTACTGCTTGGCTACGATTTCTTACGGTCGAAACGCTCACCGTATCTTTCGTTTTTTCAGGTTTGATATATTGTAAATCATCTTCTGGTAATTTCATTTTTAAAATACCGATTTGAACGACCCAATCACCGGTTTTATCTCGGTCAATCAATGTACCACGTTGACCATAACTTAGCACTTTCACTTCATCTCCAACTCGGAGTTGCTTAGCACGCGCATTTTGTTGGCGTTGTTTTTTCAAAATACGATTTTCTTGTGCTGGCGCAGCACCTTCCAATCGTTTTCGAGCATCGATAATTTCATGTTCTTTAACTGCTTTATTCGCACGATGTTGCATTTTGTGCAACTCGTCAATTACTTCTTCCGCTTCTCGCTTCGCTTCTTCGACAATTTTACGTGCTTTCTCTTTTGCCTTGTTTTCTAACGTTTCTTTCTTCGCTTCGTATTCTGCCATTTGCGCATCAAGATCTGCACGTAACTCATTCGCTTCTTCTAAAAGACGGGCAGTTTCTTCTGCATCTTTTTCCGCTTCTAAACGAGATGTTTCAAGTGAAGCAATCATTGACTCAACTTCATGCGTTTCCGTTCCGGTAAAGGCTTTTGAAGCTTCGATAATATGTTCTGGTAAGCCTAATCGTTTTGAAATTTCAAAAGCGTTCGAGCGACCTGGTACACCAATTAATAAACGATATGTCGGGCTCAACGTATCCACATTGAACTCCATACTTGCGTTAATAACACCTGGTCGATTGTATCCGTATGCTTTTAATTCTGGATAATGGGTCGTCGCCATAACACGTGCCCCGCGTCCGTGCACTTCATCTAAAATAGAAATCGCTAATGCGGCACCTTCTTGCGGGTCTGTCCCTGCACCTAACTCATCGAAAAGAACGAGGGAACGGTCGTCGAATTGTTTCAAAATCTCTACGATGTTCACCATGTGACTAGAGAACGTAGATAAACTTTGTTCAATCGACTGCTCATCCCCAATATCCGCAAATAGTTGCGTGAATACAGACAGTTCCGAACCGTCCAATGCTGGAATTGGTAAACCTGCTTGTGCCATTAATGTGCATAAGCCAATCGTTTTTAATGAGACGGTTTTACCACCTGTATTAGGACCTGTAACAACGATCGTCGTAATGTCATCTCCAAATTCGATATCATTCGCAACAGCTGTTTCTGCGTCAAGTAGTGGATGGCGTGCTTTCGTTAATTTCATATAGCCACGGTCGTTCATAATAGGCATCGTACATTTATTCGCTTGACCGTATTTTGCTTTTGCTAAGACGACGTCAATCGCAGCTAAAATTTGAACGAGTACGAATAAACTATGTGCGACTTCTTGTACTTTGCTTGATAGTTCTAATAAAATGCGATCAATTTCTGCTTTTTCTTTTACTTTTAAGTTTTGAATTTCATTATTCGCTTGTACGACTGCATCTGGTTCGATGTAAAGCGTTTGGCCTGATGCGGATTGGTCATGAATCACACCACCATAATGACTACGATATTCAGCTTTTACTGGAATAACAAAACGATCGTTTCGTAATGTAATAATCGAATCCGACAACATTTTAGCTGCCGCACTACCTCTCGTTAAACTCGCTAAACGATCACGTACGCGTCCTTCTTGTGTACGTAATTGCGTACGAATGCCACGCAATGCTTGGCTCGCTGAATCCATCACTTTTGCATTATCGTCAATACAACTATTAATCTCATGTTGTAAGCCGGTTAAAATAGGCAATTCTTCTTTTTTTGCAATGAATAAAGGAATCTCAATTTCATTGTCCGCTTCGATGACTTCAATGAATTCACGGAAAATACGACTAGCACGAATCGTACTTGAAATTTCCATTAATTCTTTCGGGCTTAAAATCCCACCGATTTGTGCACGACGAGCGTGTGGACGTATATCAAAAATCCCACCCATCGGTACCGACCCTTTAATGCGTAAAATAGATAACCCTTCATCCATTTCTTCTAATAAACTTTGTACTTCTTCTAATGTCGTAGCAGGTGCTAATTTTTCTAATCCTTCTTGTCCTAAAGAACAAGTTGCATATTTAGCGACTTGTTCTCGTACTTTATCAAATTCTAGTGTTTTCAATGCGCGTTGTGCGATCATTCAAAACACCTCCTTCATCTATGTTGTCCGCTATTTTTCTTTGTTTATAAACGCAAGGAAACGATCTAAGTCCCATGTGTTCACAATCATATCTTTATGAAGCCATGCTTTTTGAGCATATTTCGTTCCGATATCCATATAGCGTAATTGTTCAATTGCATGTGCATCTGTATTAATCGCCACTGGCACACCAGCAGCTGCCGCCATCTCTAAATGTTCCACACATAAATCAAGGCGATATGGATTTGCATTCAACTCTAAAATTTTACCATATTCTTTCGCCCATTGGATAAGTTGTGCCATATTTGGATTGTAGCCGTCACGTTGATGAATGACTCGACCTGTTGGATGTGCAATCATATCTACGTGTGGATTTTTCAGTGCATTGTGCAATCTTTCCATAATTTTCTCTTGCGGTTGAGAGAAACTTGAGTGAATTGACGCAATAACGAAGTCTAAGCCTTCCATAACGACATCGTCAAAATCAAGTGAACCGTCTGGTAAAATGTCCATCTCCGTTCCTCTTAATAAATGGAAATCTTTATGCGTATGGTTGAATGCTAAAATTTCTTCTTTTTGTTGTTCTAATCGCTCAGGTGTTAAACCATTCGCTACTTTTAAATATTGTGAATGGTCGGTAATGACTGCATAATGATACCCGCGGTCAATTAATGCTTCGCCCATTTCTTGTACGGTATGCGCTCCATCAGACCACGTCGTATGCATATGCAAGTCTGATTGAATATCCGATAGTTGTACGAGATCGTCAATTTCACTATGACGTTCAAATTCTGCATGTCCTGCACGTAGCGTCGGTGGAATGAATGGCAAATCGAAATGTTCGAAAAATGCCTTTTCCGTTTCAAACGTAAGAACTGAGCCATCCGCTTGTTCTACCCCATATTCACTAATTTTTTCATTACGTTCTTTCGCAAGTTGGCGCATGCGAACATTATGCTCTTTTGATCCTGTAAAATGATGCAAAGCTGTTGGATATTCAGCATCTGTTACGATACGAAAATCAACATTCGCTGGGTCATCGCCTTGTAATACGAATGAGATTTTCGTATCACCTGCCGCAATGACTTCTGAATAATTCATTTTCTCCATTAGTTGCTCTTTCACGACAAGAGGCTCTGAAGATGCAATGATAAAGTCGACATCTTTGCTCGTTTCTGTCACACGACGGAATGATCCCGCAACAGAAAAACGATCAATTTCATCAATTTTTTCTAGCACACGGTTGATATCCTTCACATTTTCTTCTAGCTGCCAAATCGGATGACGCTCTGAACGTTGCCCAAACGTTTCAAGCTCTTTTAATAATTTTTCGACTGTCTTCTTACCGAATCCTGCCAGTTCACCGACTTTCCCTGACTCACATGCTTCTTTTAAACTTTCTGCAGAATCTACTCCGAGCTCTTGGTATAACTTCGCAATTTTTTTGCCACCAAGACCTGGAATTTTCAATAGTAATGGAAGTCCTACAGGAATTTCTTCTTTTAATGATTGTAAATCTGTCGAAACACCCGTTTCAAGTAAATCATGAATAACGGCTGCTGTCCCTTTACCGATTCCTTTAATTTTCGTCACATCATCCATTTCTTCGATGCTTCTCGGATCATTTTCAAGTGCAGCAGCTGCTTTACGAAATGCAGAAATTTTAAATGGGTTTTCTCCTTTTAATTCTAAATATGTCGCTATCGTTTCTAATGTTTGAATGATTTTCTTTTTATTCATAATCAATCGCCCTTTCACAAAAAAGGGACGTCCACAATCGTAGACGCCCGCTTTTCATAATTATTTCACATAAACGAACCACAAATGTTGGAACATTGTCGAAATGAGTGGTGTATATTTGAGTATTAAATTTGTTAAAATAGAGTTATCTACAAATTGTTGCACTCGCTCTACTGGAATCAATGCTACAATGTAAAGAATGAAAAATAGCATGATATATACTTGTACTAAACCTAAAATACCACCTAAGAAACGGTTGAAGGCTCCTAATACCGGTATGTATTGTACGAAGTTAAACAAGGATGCAATCAGTTTGAATAGAAACTTCACGACGAAGAAAATCAGCACGAATGCTAACATGTTATAGAAGGTTTGCATTAAATCTGCACCTTCCATTCCAAACTTCATCGACGTCGCATCACTAATTGTTGGATACGGAACGAGGAGAACGAATTGCTCTGCTAATGCTTTATAACCTAGCGATGCAATGACGACACTCACAACGAGACCTGCTAAATTAACGAGTTGATAAAGTACTCCTCGACCGACGCCAGTAAAAATACCAGCAATTAAAATTATTATAATGATTAAATCAATCATTCACGTCATCCTTTGATTTTTGAAGTTGTCGTTCTAATTTCTCCAATTTAGCAGCTAACTTAACTGCATCATTCACAGCATTTACAGCTGTTAACACGGCTAACTTGGTCGTATCTAAAGAAGGGTTTGCTTTACGAATCGTTTGCATTTGTTCATCTACAATAACGGCAACATCTTTCATATGCGCTACAGATTCCACACCGACCATTTGATAAAGTTGCCCATAAATTTTCACAGATGTGCGATTCAAATTATGTTCTGTCAATGTCATTCCCTCCTTTTAAATCCTATGATTAATAATACCATGAAACACTTCTTTATGTGAATAATCTACTACAGAAAGGACTACAAAAAATGTCTACAATCGTATTAAAGTTATCAACTGAGGAACAACAAAAAGTTCACGCGTATTATGAGGGAGTTGCTGTACCAACGAATGCTCCTGGTGCTATCTTTATGGCAAAGACAGCACACGCTGTTGTAACGTCTTACAAATCAGGTAAAGTGATGTTTCAAGGAACAGAAGCCGAACAAGAGGCTGCACGTTTTGATGACGTCGTTGTCACACCTAAAGTTGCAACAAAAGGAGATCCATTACCCGCAGATTTCGCTAAAATGAGTGTCATCGGTTCAGATGAAACAGGTACAGGCGATTATTTCGGCCCAATGACGGTCGCTGCTGTTTTTATTCCTGCTAATAAAATCGATTTAGTTCAACAACTCGGCGTAAAAGATTCGAAAATGCTAACCGATGCCAAAATGCGTGAAATCGCTCCTATTTTAATGGAAAACGTCGTGTATAGTGTCTTAACATTACATAACGACAAATACAATAAAGTGAAAAATCAAGGCTGGTCTCAAGGTAAAATTAAAGCATTACTTCATAACCAAGCAATCAAACATGTATTAACGAAAATGGAACCAACAAAACCGGACTATATTTTAATTGATCAGTTTGAAGAACGCGATACGTATTATCGTCATATTCAAGAAGAAAAAATAATCGTTCGAGAAAATGTCCTCTTTTCAACGAAAGCAGAGCAGCTACACGTAGCCGTGGCGACCGCTTCTATTATTGCTCGTTTTGCCTTTTTAAGTGGCATGGACCAACTTAGTTCAAAACTCGGTATTGAACTACCGAAAGGTGCCGGTCATAAAGTAGATGAAATTGCAGCAAACATTTTACTTTCACAAGGTGAAGACGTATTACAGTCCGTAACGAAATGGCATTTCGCTAATACGACGAAAGCGTCTCGCATCGCTTCTAAAAAGCGTATGATTTAATACATGACATAGAAAAAAGCCCTCGACACTCGAGGGCTTTTTCTTTTTCAATCATGAAAAAACCTCCCCTAAATTTAGGAGAGGTTCTTAAAAGTAAAACTTATTTAACTGGTGCGTCAGCTGTTAATTCAAGGTTTTGTAATTCAGCGCCATCAACATATTTAATGTCATAGCCTTTCACACGGTTGTTTACAGGAACGATTTCTGTACGGAAGTACATTGGTACTGTTACAGCTTGCTCGCTCATGTATTCTTGCCATTTTGTGAATGCTTCAGCACGGTAGTCTGAATCTAACGCTTCTTTAGAATCGATGTTGCTTAATAATGTTTCAAGTTCAGGTGTTGTGTAACGGCTGAAGTTGAATTGTGCTGTTTTAGAATATAAACCTGATGGAGATGGGTTTGTACCTGTACCCCATGCAGCCATGAACATATCGATATCTTTATCATCAGCTTGTACTTTATCGTAGAAGCTGTTGAATTCGATTGTACGACCTGTTGTTAATTCAACTTTTAAGCCAGCAGCTTTCCAGTTTTGGATGTAGAATTGTACAATTTTTTCATCTTTGTCTGAACCAGACATTGCTGCTAATTTAATTGTGAATTCTTTACCGTCTGGATCTTCGACGTAACCGTCATTGTTTGTATCTTTATAACCTGCTTCTTCAAGAAGAGATTTTGCTTTATCTAAATCATAGTTATACCCTTTAAGTTTTGAATCATAATAAGTTGAGAATACTGGTGGAATTAATGAATTCGCACGCTCACGTAAACCATCATAGTAAGCATCTGTTACTTCTTCAATATTCATTGCATAAGCAACTGCTTGACGTACTTTTTGATCGCTCATTTTTGCATTTTCATCTACTACAACTTCGCCTTTTTTCGTATCGTATTTACCTTCTTTGAAACCAAGGTAAGAGTAAGATAATTCAGGGCGACCTAGGATTTGCGTATTTTTAAGTTCTTTAATATCCCCGTAAGCATTTGCAGGATAGCTTGTTAAAATGTCATATTTACCAGCTTTCATTGATGCAGCTGCAGAAGATGATGGAACAACTTCTAAAACAACTTTATCAAGTTTCGGTTGGCCTTTCCAGTAATTTTCGTTTGCTTTAAATTGAACTGATTCACCGTTAACGATTTTATCAATTACGAAAGCACCTAAAGTAACTGGGTTTTTACGTACTTCATCAGATTTAACTAAATCTTTAATTTTAATATCTTTTAATTGGTGTTTTGGTTCTGCATAGCCCCAAAGACCATCACCGCCAGAGTAGATTGCTGGTGAGATTTTTTTGAATGTGATTTCAGCCGTGTGATCGTCGATTTTTTTAATACCAGAAATATCGTCTGCTTTACCATCGTGATACTCAACAGCACCTACGATGTTTTGTAAGTCTGCATCGTAACGTACACCTGTGTAATCTTTATCTGCGATAATATAATAAGGGAAAATAACGTCGTCGATTGTGAATGGTTCGCCGTCTGACCATTTAACGTCTTTTTGGATTGTGATTGTTGCTTTTTTCGCATCTTCATCTACATCTAATTTCGCTAAACCTTTGTCAGAAATCAAGAAATCTTCTTTCGTATCGAAGATTGAGTTTGATGCGTAAGCCATAATTTCTGAATCGTAAGCATCTTCATATAGTTCCCAGTTGAAGATCCCTTGGAATGGAGAATCTGATACTAAGCCGACTTTTAACGTGCCGCCTTTGATTGCTTCATCCTTATTTGTTGCTGTGTCTGGAAGTGCGTTTGTGTCTACTTTTTCTTTACTACTCTCTTTCTTATCATCTCCACCGCCGCAAGCAGCTAAAACAAGTGTGATGATCCCTACTAGAAGTAGCATTAGCCAATTCTTTTTCTTCATCCATATTCCTCCTTATGTTACCCTAGTCTTTGTTTAGCATCTGCTGAACGTCGCAATGCTTGTCCAACATAATTTATGCCAAGCATCAAAATTAAAATTAATAATGATGCTGGTAACCATACCCACCACTTCTCCGCAATAACGGTTTGATTATTCGCAAAGCTGACAAGTGTTCCTAAGCTCGGTGTTGAATCTGGTAAACCGAAACCTAAAAATGTTAACCCTGTTTCAATGCCGACATTACCGGCAAAATTCAATGTCATTTCAACAATTAATAAAGAGCTCAAGTTTGGCATAATGCCTTTGAACATAATTGCGAAATTACTCGTGCCCATCGTTTTAGAAGCACTTACATAATCACGTCGGCTTTCAGACAACGCCTTACTTCGCACGAGTCGTGCTGTCCCCACCCACATGAAAGCACTCATAATTAATATAAAGGACCAAACATTATATTTTGGAATGATCGTCACGAAAACGATGATGATCATTGTTGATGGTAATGTAATAATGAAATCGATTAGACGCATGAAGAAATTGTCGACAATTCCTCCGTAGTAACCACAAATAATCCCTACAGCAATTCCTAAAGCACCCGTAATAATTGTAATTGCAATGGCGATAATAATCGAATTTTTCGCCCCTACAATTAATTGACCGAGAATATCACTCCCCCCTTGGTCTGCACCAAGAAGGAAACCATTTTCACCAGGTTTCGCAAATTCATCTAATAAGCTAATTTCCATTAATTTCTCTTGGTCGATGAAAAATGACCAAATGATTGAACCTAATATAATTAAAGCGACGATAATTAAAGAAGCCATCGCTAATTTATCTTTTTTGAACTCCCGCCAAATAACGCGGAAGCCTGTAGCAGGTGTACTTTCAACTTCTTGCTGCAGCTGCTGATCATTAAATTGTTGTTCCATGTTATTCACCTCTTCTTTTTCGATTAGTTGTTATTCAATACGGATACGCGGATCGACAATACTTAAAATAATGTCGGATAAAAGACTACCTAACAGTGCAAGGAACCCGTATAACATAATGAGTGTTGTAATGACACTGTAGTCACGCGCTGAAATTGATTGAATGAACAATTGTCCCATACCAGGGAAACCGAAAATTGTTTCGATGAATACAGAACCACCAAGGATACCTGTAATCGAGAATCCTAAAAATGCTGCAATCGGTAATAAAGAGTTACGGAAAATGTGACGTGTGTACACTTTTTTCATTGGAATCCCTTTACTACGTGCTGTTTTTACATAATCTTGTGTTTGTGAATCGATAATTTCTGAGCGTAAATATTGAATAATACCTGTCGTAGCAAGAAATGCATACGTTACTGCTGGTAAGATTAAATGATATACTTTGCTCCAGAAATAGCCCCAGGAATCTTTATCATGACTAACATCGACCGTTCCGGAAGTTGGGAACCATTGCAATTGATAGCCGAAAATATAAAGGAAAATAAGTGCCAATACGAATGTTGGAATCGCATAACTAATGAAGCTATACAATACAATTGATTTATCACGAAGTGTATTTTGGTAACGCCCCGCAATTACACCGAGTGGAATCGCAATTAAATACGTTAAAATAACACTTACTAGTGATAACCAAAGTGTATTCATACCACGATCCCCAATTAGAGACGCGACACTTACTTTAAACGTATAACTATCACCAAAATCACCTTGGAAAATGTTCGCAATCCAATGCATATACTGTATGTACCATGGATCGTTGAGCCCCGCTAATTCTCGAAGCTCTTCAATACGATTTGGATCCGTATCAGGTGTAATTAAACCTGTAAAAGGATCACCTGGCATCATTTTAGCTAAAATAAATATTAAAAGACTTAACACAAAAAGCTGTGGAATCATAATTAGAAATCTTCGAACGACTGTTTTCCACATATTATGCGTCCCCCTTCTCGTTCCCCATCATTGCTACACGATGTGTTGCTGATAGCTCTTTCAGTGGATATACTTTGCCTTCTTCATCGTAATACTTATGCGAATCTGCTTTGTACAAAGCTTCCACTTGTTGTCGTTGTATTTTTCTTTCTAATCGTGTTTCTGGTTCGATATTCGGAATGGCTGACAATAAACGATTCGTATAAATGTGGCGTGGGTCGTCAAAAATATCTGCCTTCGTCCCCGCTTCAACAAAACGCCCTTTATACATAATTGATATGTCATCACACATATGTCGAACGACGCCTAAATCATGTGAAATAAATAAATAGCTTAATCCATACTCTGTTTGAATATCCTTCATAAAGTTTAAAACTTGTGCTTGAACAGATAAATCCAAAGCTGATACAGGTTCGTCTGCAATGATCATTTTTGGATTACAAGCTACCGCACGTGCAATGCCTAAACGTTGTTTCTGACCACCTGAGAATTCATGTGGATATTTCACTAACGCTTCTTCTGACATGCCGACGATTTCTAACAATTCAATAATGCGTTTTTTCTCTTCTTGTGGTGATAAGTTTAAAAAGTTTCGAATCGGCTCTGCAATAATATCTTGCACGCGTTTACGTGGATTCATTGCCGAATGACTATCTTGGAAAATCATTTGAATGTCACGGTTATACGCACTATTTCTTTTACGTCGTTGGTTCGTAACATCTTCACCTTCATAAATAATGCTGCCAGATGTCACTTTTTCAAGTCCGATAATCGCTTTTCCGGTCGTCGATTTCCCAGAACCTGATTCCCCTACTAAACCGTACGTTTTCCTTTTTCAAATTCCATCGAGACACCGTCTACTGCATAAACGTGATCAACTACTGTATTGAAAAAGCCACCACGTATCGGGTAATGGACATGTAAATCTTTAATTTGCATGAAACTCATAGTTCAAAACCTCCCTTTTCTTCTTCAAAGTGGAAGTTCTGCCAACAAGTACATCTCACGAAATGTCCTGGTGCAACTTCGTGCATTTGAGGTTCTGCTTCATGCTCTTCTGCTTGAATCCAAGGAATACGTGCCGCAAATCGACAGCCCACTCTTGGCATTTTCGTTAACGTAGGAACCATCCCTTTAATGACTTGCAATCGATCATGATCTCGTTCCGTTTGTGGAATGGAGTTCAACAAAGAACGCGTATAAGGATGTTTTGGATTGCTGAATAATTCTTCAACCGTTGCGACTTCAACGACTTGCCCCGCATACATAACAGCAACGCGTGTCGCGACTTCTGCTACAACACCTAAGTCATGCGTAATTAATAAAATGCCCGCATTCGTTTCTTGTTGTAATTCTAAAAGTAAGTCTAAAATTTGTGCTTGAATCGTTACGTCTAAAGCTGTTGTTGGCTCATCCGCAATAATGACTCTCGGTTTACATGCGATTGCAATCGCAATCATGACACGTTGACGCATCCCACCTGAAAGTTGATGAGGGAACTGTCTTGCTACACGTTCAGGATTAATAATCCCTACTTGATCTAATAAATTATGTACGCGTTCTTTTCTCTCTTCTTTTTCCAGTTTCGTATGGAATACTAAGCCTTCTTCTATTTGATCGCCAATTCTCATTAATGGATTCAATGCAGATAAGGGATCTTGGAAAATAAATCCGATGTCGTTTCCTCGAATTTTATTTAATTTTGCTTCCGAGTAATTTACTAAATTTTCATTTTGATATAAAATTTCGCCAATTACTTTCGTGTTCCCTTCCGGATGCAATCCAACGATCGATGTAGCCAATGTACTTTTCCCACAACCCGATTCCCCTACTATTGCGAGTACTTCGTTTTCATTTACTGTTAAGTTAACATCATCAATCGCATCATAATATGTATCTTTAATTCTGAAACTCGTAAAAAGATGATTGATTGTTAACAATGGTTTTGCTGTCGTCATCCAATTGGCCCCTTTCTTACAACCATTTCAAAAATAGTCCGAAAATAAAATATTTCGTTAACCAAAATGTTATATTGTTTATTAATATAACATAAATTTCTAAATTGTCTATATATTTAGAACAATAAAATTTTGAATTGTGAAATAATTCTATTTTTATAAAGTTGTTAATAGAAAAGCGGTTTTTACATTACAATTATTATTACTTTTAACTTTTATTTACATTTTACATGCATTTTAGCATAAAAAAAGCAAAGCATCAAAAGATGTTTTGCTT
>NZ_HE611065.1:282354-367687 GCF_000285595.1 Kurthia senegalensis
AATTTAGAAACTAACGTAAAACTGCACCATTTTCTTGTAATGCAGCAACGACTTGACCATGTACAGCCGTTACGTCTTCATCTGTTAACGTACGTTCTGGATCGAAGTAAGTTAGACTGAATGCAATTGATTTTTTGCCTTCTTCCATATGCTCACCTTCATAAACGTCGAATACACGCACGTCTTTTAGTAATTTACCACCAGCTGCTGTAATTACTTCTTCTAATGAAGAGGCTGTTGTTAAACGATCGACAACGAGTGCAATATCACGAGAAATTGATGGGAAACGTGGTACCGCTACGTATTGAAGTGATTCTACTTCAGCAGCAAATACTTGCGCTAAGTTAATTTCGGCAACAAATGTATCTTTTAAGCCTAAATCTTTTTGTTCTTGAGGATGTAATTGACCGACAAAGCCAATACGTTCACCGTCTAAAAGAATATCAGCCGTACGACCTGGATGTAAACCGTCTACTTTACCAGCTACGTATGAAATACGTTCTGAAATGCTTAATGTATTGAATAATGATTCAACAATACCTTTTAGTACGTAGAAATCGACTGTTTTATGCTCGCCTTGCCAAGCATTGTCAATCCATTTACCTGTCATAGCAAGTGCTACGTGCTCTTCTTCAAGTGGTAATCCTTCTTCTGTTTGACCTAAGAAGACAGAACCGATTTCGTATAACGTCGCAGCATCTGCTTGACGAGATACGTTATAAACGACAGATTCAATTAAATGTGGAAGTAAAGACTGACGTAATGTACTATGTTCTTCACTCATTGGCATTAATAAACGAGTTGTTGGCGCTGTTTTCAATGCGTATTTTTGTGCCAATTCATCTGAAGTTAATGAATATGTCAATGCTTGATATAAACCAGCATCTTGTAATTGACGACGAATCGTACGACGAATTTGTTGATTGCGTGTTAAACGACCTGGCGTAACGGGACCAACAGGGAATGTTTTTGGAATTTCATCATAGCCGTATAAACGAGCAATTTCTTCTACGATATCTTCTTCAATTTTAATGTCTTGACGGCGAGTAGGTGCATCAATAATTAAAAGACCATTCGCTGGTTCTACATCAAAGCGTAAACGTTGAAGAATTGTTACCATTTCATTTAATGAAATTTTCATACCTAAGCGATTGTTGATGAAATCAGGAGAAACGACAACGCGTGCTGGTTCTTTATCTAATTCATCCACTGTCACGATTCCTTCTAATACGTCTCCACCAGCAAGTTCTGCCATTAATTGTGCAGCACGTTCAGCTGCTGGCATCACGCGGTTTGGATCGATTCCTTTTTCGTAACGAGCAGACGCTTCACTACGTAAACCAAGATCTTTTGACGTATAACGTACAGATAATCCATCGAAGTAAGCTGATTCAATGACAACTGTTGTTGTTTCAGCTGTTACTTCTGAATCATAGCCACCCATAACACCAGCTACTGCTACTGGGTCTTTACCGTTTGTAATAACTAAGTTAGATGCTTTTAACGTACGTTCTTTTTCGTCTAATGTCGTAATCTTCTCGCCTTCTTTAGCAAGACGAACGACAATTTCACCTGTTGCTAATTTATCGTAGTCAAAAGCATGAAGTGGTTGTCCGTATTCAAGAAGAATGTAGTTCGTAATATCGACTACGTTGTTTAATGGACGGATTCCAGACATCATTAAGCGTTGTTGTAACCAAAGTGGTGATTCAGCAATCTTCACATTTTTTACGACTTTCGCTGTGTACATTGGATTAACATCCGTTGCTTCAACCGCTACTTTAATGAAATCTGACGCTTTTTCATTTGTTGTAGGATGTGCTGTTTCTGGAAGTTTAATATCGCGTTCTAAAATAGCTGCTACTTCATACGCAACACCTAGCATTGAAAGTGCATCTGCACGGTTTGGTGTAAGACCTAGTTCTAGTACTACATCATCTAAACCTAACACTTCAATTGCATCTGAACCGACAGGAACATCATCTGAAACGACATAAATACCGTCTGCATATGCTTTTGGTACTACTTTACTGTCTACGCCAAGTTCTTGTAATGAACAAATCATGCCCATTGAAACTGTGCCACGAAGTTTCCCTTTTTTAATTTTTTTGCCGCCAACATAACCGTTCGGACGAACAGCTACGATTTTTTGACCAACTTCAACATTCGGTGCACCACAAACAATTTGTGATAGTTCTTCTTCACCGAAGTCTACTTGGCAAATATTTAAGTGGTCTGAATCAGGATGCGGTACCGCTTCTTTAATTTGACCCACTTGTAATTTTTTTAAACCTTTTGATAAGTGATTAACCGCTTCTACTTCAATCCCAGAGCGTGTAATTTTTTCTGCTAATTCTTCTGGTTCTAAACCATCGATATCAACGTATTGAGATAACCATTTTAATGATACTAACATTTTTTCGTCCTCCTCTTAATCTTCTGCGCGGTGGAATTGTTCTAAGAAACGCACGTCATTTGTATAGAAGTGACGAATATCATCCACACCGTATTTCAACATTGCGATACGTTCTGGTCCCATACCGAAAGCAAAACCTGTTACTTTTTTAGAATCGTATCCAGCCATTTCAAGTACGTTCGGGTGAACCATACCTGCGCCTAAAATTTCGATCCAACCTGTTCCTTTACATACGTTACAGCCTTCGCCGCCACATTTGAAACAAGAAATATCCATTTCTACAGATGGTTCTGTGAATGGGAAGTAGCTTGGACGTAAACGAATTTCACGTTCGTCACCGAACATTTTTTTCGCAAAAATGTCTAATGTTCCTTTTAAGTCACTCATTGCGATGTCTTCGCCTACAACTAAACCTTCGATTTGGTTGAATTGGTGTGAGTGTGTTGCATCATCATTATCACGACGGAATACTTTACCTGGGCAAATAATTTTAATTGGTTTACCTTCCGCTTTTTCCATTGTACGTGCTTGTACAGGAGATGTATGTGTACGCATTAAAATTTCTTCTGAAATATAAAATGTATCTTGCATATCACGTGCTGGGTGACCTTTTGGTAAGTTAAGTGCCTCAAAGTTGTAATAATCTTTTTCTACTTCTGGACCTTCCACAACTTCGTACCCCATACCGATGAATAAGTCTTCGATTTCTTCAATAATACGTGTTAGTGGGTGATGATTCCCTACTTTCACCGTACGACCTGGTAATGTTACATCGATTGTTTCAGAAGCTAATTGTGCATCTAATGCAGCTGCTTCTAATTGTTCTTTACGTGCATCTAGTACTTGTTGTACTTGTGCACGTGTTTCATTGACTAACGCACCCATTTTTGGACGTTCTTCTTGAGGAAGTTTCCCCATTCCTTTTAATAAATCCGTAATCGGACCTTTTTTACCTAAATATGCAACACGGACATCATTTAATTGTTTTAACGTTTCCGATGCAGCAATTTTTTCTAATACTTCTGCTTTTAATTGCGCTAATTGTTCTTGCATTGTTGTTCCTCCTTCCAACTATTGACCATGAATTACATGGATTTTCAGACGAGCATCATTGAAAAAATGCATTGTCTTCTTATTTAAATGCTTTTTATGGTATGTAGCGATCTTTTATTATAAAAATAAAAAAACTCCGCCCCAAAAAGGGACGAAGTTTGAATTCGCGGTACCACCCTAGTTATTGCTTTCGCAATCACTTAGAAATAAATAACGGTCTATTACCCGGCATTACTTTTCTGTAATGCAGCTCGCGAGGTGAACTTCATCATGTCGTTACGTTGGAGGCTCTCAGTCTACGGCTTCCATTCCCTTTGACGCACGTTTCACAACTACTCTTCTCGGTCTTTGCTTTTTCGTTTATATGCCTTTATCATACGCTATTTTATAAAATGTTTCAACCGCTCAAACGGCTGTTCTTTTAAACGAATGAGTACATTAAAACGCCTGCTGCGACCGCAACATTTAAAGATTCTGCTTGCCCTTTAATCGGAATTAATAAATTCACATCTGTTTGTGCTAACACTTCTTTTGATAAGCCGCTTCCTTCATTCCCCATAACGAGCGCACATTTATTTGCTTTTTCTACTTCTGAATAGATGATTGAATCTTCTAATGCTGTACCGTATACCGTTACACCAAGATCTTTTAATTCATCAATCATATCAAGTAAGTCGCCACGTAATACTGGAATGTGGAAAATAGAGCCTTGTGTTGCACGTACTGTTTTAGGATTGTATGGGTCTGCTGAACCTTTTCCTAATACGACAGCATCAAAGCCCGCTGCGTCTGCTGTACGAATCATTGTTCCTACATTACCTGGATCTTGTACAGCATCGATTAATAACAATTTCGTCCAAGAAGCTTTTGCTGATTCATCTGCTTCTTTTTGTTTACATTGCGCAAAAATCCCTTGCGTATGTTCTGTTTCAGCTAATTCTTTTGCAATCGGTTCAGACACTTCAATTAAGAAAATATCATCTAAGTTCCAAGAGGCTGGAATTTCTGTGCCTTCTGAAATAATAAGATGTTGAACTTCCGTATGTTTCAATGCTTCCTCTACTAAGTGATAGCCTTCTACTAAGAATTCACCTGATTTGTCACGTTCTTTACGTGTTGTCGCAAGTTTTTTCCAATATTTTACGAGTGCATTTTGATTTGATTCAATATATTTCATTTCGTTACCGCCTTTAATAGAATACTCCTTGTAGTATACACGAAAAAAAGACCGAATCATACATCGGTCCCTTTAACATGCTCATAAAAATATACTTCCATTCGTACGCTTACACGCTTTACTTAAAATCGTCTAAAATATATTTTTCAATCGCTTTTGCAACGCCATCTTCATCATTCGTCGCTGTCATATGCGTCGCTAATTGTTTCACTTCGTCATTCGCATTTCCCATCGCTACGGCGACTCCGCAATGTTTAAACATTTCAACATCATTGTAGCTATCTCCGAAACACATAATTTCTTCCATCGAAACGTCTAAGTTAGCCGCTAACTTTTTTAAGCCCTCCGCTTTTGTCGTTCCTGCCACCATCACTTCCAAGTTTAGCTCTGCTGAACTCGTAATTGATAACCCTTTAATCGTGCCAAGTTGCTTTCGAACAGCAGTCAATGTTTCTTTATTATGAAACCATGCACCAATTTTCATCGGTGCGATTTCGATTGGTTTTTCAAAATCACTCGGTTTGAAATCGCCTTCGATACTATTTCCCCAAATGTGGTGAACGTCATGTTCGTTCAACACGTTCATAATTTCATTTGCTTTTTCGATTGTCAAAGCATTACGCATGAATAACGTTTGATTATTTAACCAAATTTCGGCACCGTTATTACAAATAAACGGTTCATTTAGCTCGAGCTGTTCTTTCACTCGATGTAAAAAATAACGACTTCTTCCCGTCGTAATGACCGCATGTATCCCTTCATTTACCGCTCGGTGAATGACATCTCTCGTATATGCAGAAACATTTCCTTCTGAAGAAACGAGCGTACCATCCACATCAATCGCAAGCATTCGTATTGTCATTGCGAAACCTCCTACTCTTGTATCTCAAATACAATTTTACCAAATTGCTGATTTTTTTCGAGTAATTGCAATGCTTCTTCCGCTTCATCTAATTGGAACGTCCGATCGATAACGGGATAAATTTCATGTTGTTGCATAAATTGAAGCATTTCTCGGAACTCTTCGCGATTCCCTAAAGTCGTTCCTAGCATGCTTTGTTGGGCGTAAAAGAACGTACGTAAATCGATTTCGACAAAGTCTTCTGTCGTTGCACCGAACACGACAATGGTGCCACCTTTTTTCAAAACAGCGAGCGAACGATTAAATGTTGCACGCCCGACGCTTTCAATAACGACGTCTATTTTCTCGTCTTTCAATACTTCGCTCCAGTCTTCTTCATTTGCAACAGCACGGTCCGCACCAATTGCGAGAGAAGCTTGTCGCTTCGCTGCCGAACGAGAAGAGACGATGACACGTGCACCTTTTTTCTTCGCAAATTGAATCATAAACGTTGCAACACCACTACCCGCACCTGGAATAAAAACTGTTTGACCAGCTTGGATATTCCCTTTTGTTATGAGTGCGCGATACCCTGTTAATGGAGCTATACCGAGCGTCGCCGCCTCTACAAAGTTTAAATAAGAAGGTTTCTTCTCCACTTGCTCTGCTGAAATGGCTAAGTATTCTGCAAATGTCCCATCATCCGGTAAGCTTAAAATTTCAAAATCGTCTGGTGGAACATCACTTTGTTCATACCAACGAAGCGACGGATTAATAATTACTTCATCTCCAACTGCGACGTGTGTAACGCCTTCCCCAACTGCCTCAATGATTCCAGATGCATCACTTCCTAAAATAAGTGGTTCTGCTTTTTCATCTAATCGATTCGGTGTATATAAGTCTCTACGATTTAATCCTGCTGCTTTTATATGAAGTAATACGTCGCCAGCTTTCACGCTCGGTTTAGGACGCTCTCCGATTTTTATTTGTTTCGTTTGTACGTAAACTGCTTTCATACTACACACGACCTCTTTTCTTAATATTCTCACAATTAAAGTGTAACAAAAAAAGAGCATTGTCCATAGCTTCTCGCCTTCACAATGCTCTTCTTTTTTAATTATTTTTCTGCTTTGTATGCTTTTTTTACTTTAGCACTCGGATTTTTACCTTTTTGGCTTCTTGTAACGTATACATTGCCGCCTTTTTTACTTAAATCTCTCGTTTTAATCGATACGCTCGATTTTTTAGCTACGCCTTTACCGATCAAATTCCCTAAGTAATCGTAAACACGTACCGTATCTCCTTTTTTAATGCCTTTTACGACTGTTACATCATTTTTAGACCCTTTTTTATTCGTTACTTGAATATTTTTTGCCGCTACTCTTGCTGCAATGGCTTCTGCTTTGTATGCGAACGTTTGAGCTTTTGACTCAACTTCTGCTTTCGCTTGTGCCGTCACTTTCACTTTCCCAGCTTTTTTACCGAGTTGTGACACGCTGAACGTAACCGCCGTTGACGTCGCTACTTTTTTAGAAAGAACAGTTGAACCTTTATATAGGCGTACCGTATCTCCTTTTTTCACGCCCGTTACTTTCACAGAATCCTTCGCTCTAACATTGTTTTTCACTGTCGTTTTTAACGTACGAACGGTTTTAGGTGCAGCTGTTGAAACGAAAGATGCCGCATCAAATTTTAAAACCATATCATATGAATGATCATAATTAATTTCTGGTACGACAATATGGTACGTCACATTAAGCCCTTTTTCGATAATGTCTGTCCCTGTGAATGTGATCGTCGCTTTATCACCATTTTGCACCATTTCTACTCGTTTACCTGCTCCATCATAAACGTCTTTATACGCCGATGCACTTAGTAACGTAATAACGACCGTTTCAACCGTTCCTTTTTTCGTATAAATGGCTGTTGGACTCATATTATTTTGTGTATTAGAAGAAATTACTCCATTATAGTACGGTGCAACTTGTACTTGATACGTACCATCTTGAATTGTCGCCGCTTTTGCGACTTGTACATCATTTAACATACTCACAGGTGCAATCGCTGAGAAAGCAAGCCCTGTTGCTAATGTAAGTCCTAAAATTTTCTTCATATGAATCGGCTCCTTTTCGTTGTTTAATGTTTATTTTTCTTTTGAAAATTTAACTGTTGTTTTAGCACTAACATGTTTGCCAGCTTGTACACGCGCAATTTTCACATAACCTGCTTTTTTACCTAGTTGTGAAATTTTAATTGTCGTCGTTTTGCCTGTCGCTGTTACTTTTTTAATTTGCTTACCTTTTGCATTGTATACGTAAATCACTTCGCCTTTAACTGTGTTTTTCACCGTAATGACATCTGATTTAATTTTATTGTTTTTCACTGTTACAGATGAAGATTTAATCATTGCTGAGACAGCTTCTTTTTTGAATGTTGCTGCTTTTTTAGCTGATTCTTTCTGTTCTACTACTTGAGCAGTTACCGTTACTTTACCAGCTGCTTTGCCAAGATTTACTTTTTTGAACGTTACGGCTGTTGACGTTGCTGTCGCTTTCGTCATCACTTTGCCTTTTGCATTGTATAGACGAACTGTATCGCCTTTTTTAACGCCTGTTACTTTTACTGTATCCGCTGCACCTTTTGCATTCGTTGTCGTCACTTTTAACGTACGTTTCGTTTGAATTTGTTTTACGCCTGCATCAATGACTGCTTGTTGTAAAGCAATGTTCGTATAACCTTCAAGTGCTTCTACTTCAGCTGTTGTGAAACCTACTGCTGTTGCTGCTGTGATTGCTGCTTGAGCTGCTGTCACTTGTTGTTTAGCTTTTGCTAATTGTGCTTTCGTATTAATTGAATTAGCTTTTGTAAATGTGAAACCTGCTAATGCTTTGGATACAGCCTTTACTACGTTTTGTTTGTATGCTGTAATTGCTGCCATTTGTGCATCGTAATTTGTATAATCAATATCCGCTACTGCTACATCGTCTACTTTATAAGATTTTGCACTCGTCACATAACCAGCTTCTTTAACTGCTGCTGCGTACGTTTTCGCGTCTGTAATTTTATCAGCTGTTGTATATGATAAGTTCGCTACAGCTTTCACGATGACTGCTTTTACTTCTTCCATCGATGGTGTTAAATCCATTGTATACGCATAGCTTGCTGAATAAGATCCAGCTGCATAACTATGTGTGAAATGAATGGCAGATTGAATATCTTCTACAAAGAATTCAACATATTTATTTCCTACTTGATCTTGTTTTACTTCTACTTCATCCTCATTCACTTTAAATAAATTCGTAATATTTGAAACGTTTAATACGACTTGATAACCTTTTTCAGTTAATTTATAACTTACATTTGTGAATTGTGTATCATAACCACTCGTTGGTAAGTTTGCAAATGTAATCATTGGTTTCACGGGTGTATAACCCGGTGTGAAATCTAATTCCATTTCATGTTTTCCGTTATAACCACCTACTGTGTAACCTAGTAATAATTTTGCATTTTGATTTAACGAATGATTCAGTGTAAATTGAACAACTTGGCGATCTGTAGAAGATGCTTCTTCTGCTAACACTTTCGCTTGGACACCGTCTACTTCAAACGTTGTAAGTAATTTAGCAATTTCCATTTTCACGACGAATTTGCCTTCTACAACATTAATTGATGCTACTTTTAAAGCATCTTCTTGTCCGAAATACGAATCAAATTTAGTCGTTACTGCATCTTTGTATAATAAATCGAAATTAACTTTTTCAGAAGTTACTTGATTTTCTGTTGCCGTAACACCTACTTCTTCTGCGTGAACCATTGTTGGTGCTACCGCTGAAAGTGATAATGCTAATGCTAAAGGTGCTGCTAATAATTTTTTGTACATGTTTAAATCTCCTTTGGTATGTAAGTTACTAACAGTTTAGCAAGTCTTTTTTCACTTCGTAAATACCTAATTGAAAATAATTATCATTTTCAATTAAAAATAGAAAAATAAGCATTTGAAAGCTTATTTTTCTATTTTTTCGGAGTTTTATAAGCTGTTTTCTTCCAATATTCAGTAAGCACCGAACTTTTTTTTAGTCAATACTTTTACAAACAAAAAACCATCCTTTTTCAAGGATGGTTTTGCGATTATTTGCCGAAATTTTGAAAGAATAACACAAAAAACACGATACAGACGATAGCAAAGACACTCATCATTACTTTACGACGTGTATCTAACTTCATGAACTGTAAAGTAGTCATTAAAACTGCAATGAAAGATGAGCGCCCATTATGAATGGCTTGCTTAGCATCTTGGTCATCTGCTGCTGTCCATTTCCACGTATCATGCGTCAATTTCATAAATGCAAGTGCTACTAATAAATAAATAAAACCTAACACGAATATTCCTCCGTTCTTTCTTTCATTGTAGAGAAAAACGGTTATTTTCAACGCTTAGTATGTGTAGCCTCTGTTGGATCATTCTACTTAAACGCATAAAAAAATGGACCAACTTGTCCTCTGCCAAGTTGGTCCGGTATAATAGCGGCTGAGTTTTCTTCCCCCTCTGTGGTGTACGACTCAGTGAACGTCCCTATTACGCGTTGTTCATGCTTGCTCTCTGGCAAAACTTAATGAATTTCACTACGTTCAAATCGTGTTAATCTGCTAAAAGTGATACGAGTACAGCTTTTTGAGCATGCATACGATTTTCAGCTTGATGGAAAATAAATGAATGTTCTGGATCATCAATTACAGCAGCCGTTACTTCTTCTTCACGATGCGCTGGTAAACAGTGTAAGAACATGTAGTCTGCTTTTGCATGTGCAACGAGTGCTTCATTGATTTGATAGCCTTCAAAATCTTTCAAACGTTTTGTGGCTTCTTCTTCTTGTCCCATCGATGTCCAAACGTCTGAATAAATAACGTCTGCATCTTTTACTGCTTCGATTGGGTCTTCTGTCACCGTTACTGTACAACCATTTTTCGCAGCAATCGCTTGTACTTTTGAGATGACCGCTTCATCTGGTTTATAGCCTTTCGGTGCAGCGATGACTGAATCCATTCCTACGTGTGCACATGCTGCAACGAGTGAATGTGCCACATTGTTCCCATCACCGATATACGCGACTTTTAATCCATTAAATGAACCTTTTACTTCTGCAATTGTTTCAAGATCTGCTAACGCTTGGCACGGATGTGAAACGTCTGTTAATCCATTGATGACTGGAACTTTTGAATACTGTGCTAGTTCTTCTACCATCGTATGTTCGTTCGCACGAATCATAATCCCATCGACATAGCCTGATAATACAAGTGCTGTATCGTGAACCGTTTCGCCACGTCCAATTTGTAAGTCGCGAGCATTCATGTACATGCCTTTACCACCTAATTGGTGCATACCGACTTCAAAAGAAACACGTGTACGAGTTGAGTTCTTTTCGAAAATCATCGCTAACGTTTTACCTTCTAACAATTTTGGTGAACCCGTTTCTTTCGTTACAATTTTCATTTTAATTGCTAGATCAACGAGTTGTTGAATTTCTTCACTCGTATAATCGACTAATGATAATAAGTGCTTTCCTTTTAATGAATGAACAGGTTGTAATTCGATCTCTTCTAGTAATTTCATATGCCATCGCTCCTCAACGTTTAACTTTATATATTCATCATACATCTGTATATTTATAAAGTCAAATGTATTTTTATGTTTTTATGAAATTATCTGAATTTACATAGGTTTTTATTTAGAAACGCTTTATATAAAGGAATTTTGATTATTTTTATTTCAAAAAATTATCATTCCCTATATATCATCCAATAGAATATACACTTTATTGGATTTTATGCATTCAAAATGTGTAAAGAACAAAAAAGGTATCGTGAAATTTCTTCACAATACCTTTACATACAATCTATTACTTAATCAAACTTAATATGTTGAACCGTTTCCGCATCTAATTTTTTAATCACTTCTACGACTAGTTTCACCGTATTTTCAAAGTCATCACGGTGTAAAATACCTGCGTGTGAATGAATATAACGTGTGGCAATTCCGATTGAAATAGATGGTACACCGTTCATCGTTAAATGGATAGAACCTGCGTCTGTTCCACCACCCGGAATCGCTTCATACTGATACGGAATAGCGTTTTCTTCTGCTGTTTGCACGACTAAATCGCGCATTCCTTTATGACCGACCATCGAGCCATCATAAACGATGATTTGTGGCCCTTTTCCGATTTCACTCGCTGCTTCTTGTTTCGAAATTCCAGGTGTATCCCCTGCAATACCGACGTCTACCGCGAAGCCGATATCAGGATTAATTTTATGTGCTGCTGTTTTAGCACCACGTAACCCAACTTCTTCTTGAACGACACCACAACTATACACGGTATTCGGATGCTCTGTATTTTTTAATTGTTTTAATACTTCAATCGCAATCGCACAACCAATACGGTTATCCCAAGCTTTCGCAAGTAAATGTTTTTCATTTTTCATCACTGTAAATTCAAAATATGGTGCGACCATATCGCCTGGGCGTATGCCCCACTCTGCCACTTCTTCTTTAGACGTTGCACCGATGTCAATAAACATATCTTTAATTTCATACGTTTTTTCACGTTGTGCTTTCGATAAAATATGAGGTGGTTTCGAACCGATTACGCCGACAATTGTTTCTCCTTTAGATGTAACGATTTGAACGCGTTGTGCGAGCATCACTTGACCCCACCAGCCGCCAACTGTTTGGAATTTCACAAATCCTTTATCTGTGATTTGTGTTACCATGAAACCAACTTCATCTAAATGACCTGCAATCATAATTTTAGGACCATTTGCATCCCCTACTTTTTTTGCAATGACTGCACCTAGATTATCTTGTTGTATTTCATCCGCATAAGGTGTCATATGTTCGATCATTACGTCACGTGATTCTTTTTCGTTCCCCGCGATTGCACGCGCATCTGTTAATTGTTTTAACATCATCAATGTTTCATCTAATTGTTGTGTCATTTCCGTACCCTCCATCATGTTTTACTTTTCCTTTTTATTATACTACGAAAACCGAAATTTACATGAGATGACGTCATAAAAATAAGAATATTTGCATTATTTTTTAAATGACTGCGTCAAATAAAAAAGGGATATCAAATTCGACATCCCCTTTGTTTATTAAAATTTACCGCTTGAACCGAAGCCAGCTTCACTACGATCTGAATTCAAATTGACAGCTGCTTCTTCCATACGAATTTGCAAAACCGGCGCAATGACCATTTGTGCCATTTTCATTCCTTTTTCTACGATGAAATTTTCTTTCCCGTGATTAATTAAAATCACTTTCACTTCACCACGATAGCCTGCATCAATCGTACCTGGTGAATTTAAAACAGTAATGCTATGTTTCAATGCTAAACCGCTTCTTGGGCGTACTTGAGCTTCTGTCCATTCAGGTAATTCCATACGAATACCTGTCGCAACTCCTCTTGATTCTCCAGAAGGAATAACAACTTCTTCACTCGCAAAAAGATCGAATCCTGCGTCACTCGCATGTGCTTTAAACGGTAAAATCGCATCTTCTTGAATTTTTTCAACTTTAAATACTTGCACGTACCTCACTCCTATTCTTATTCATCGTACCGAATAATATGTAAAAGAAAAAGGCTTGTATTCAAAAAATAGTAAGATACGTATGTACGACTATAAATTCCCATGCTAGCTATTTCTCTACTCATAATAAGCTGCTTTTTCAGCCGTTACATAATTCCCATCATCTAACATAAATTTCGTCGTTCCGTCATTGGAAAAAATAATTTTCACAGCTGGAATCGTCATATTTTCTTGTAATACGTATTGGCCCGTCTCATCATTAAATTGTTCTTGATCATAAACGACTAAGCTTTTCATTGAAATAATTTGCGTCGGTAAAGACGTATAATAATCGTCAATATTTGCGGATAATTTCAATACCATTTTTTTATTCGCTGAAATATATTTACCATCTGCTAACTTAAGACGTGGTATCCCATTTGCCGCATATTCGACTTTAGAAACACGTTCGACAATATGAGGTAACTTCACCGAACTACGTGTCGTATCGGTAAAATTAGGCGAACGATAACTGTCCGCTTCTTTTTTCAAAACGATGTGCTTTACTTGATCTGTGGGCATATAATAATCTTTCGCGATATTAGCGCTATACACTTTTTGTACGATTGATTTTTTTGCGGTTACATATTTTCCATTCGTCAATCGCAAAATGGGTGTACCACCTGGTGTATAAGCTACTGATTTCACTTGATACATCGTATTTTTCTTCATCGCTTTACTACGTGTTTTCATCGTAAAAGAAGGCGTATTGTATTGATACGTATTCGTTTTTAATACAATCGCTTTTACTTGGTCTTTTTCTAAATAGTAGTCATTTATACGAATCGAATTATTCACTTTCAGTACGTATTTTTTATTTGCTGTAACGTACTTTCCATTCGTTAATAAAAGGCGTGGTACTTTATTATTGACGATTTTACGAACGGTCACAATTGTCCCTTTTTTCAACGTACCACTTGCACCTGTTAATGAAGACTTTTTGTACATCTTCATGTTTACTTTCGTTACAACACGCTTTGGATTCGTCGTATAATACACTGATTTATTTACTTTGACTTTATTCGCTGTTTTAATCGTTTTCACTTTATGATTCGTAAAGTGATCTAGTTTCACACCAGGAGCGAGACGATTTAAATCGACATCCCCATTAATCCCCGGTACTCTCCCTTTACTCGTATATTGCCATAAATGGTATTTATGCGTCGGTTTTTTAGAGCTATAGCGTGGAATCCATACAAAATCAAAATCGCTCATTTTTAAGTTTAATTTCGTATATAAATGATTGGCTACGTAAAGACCGATTTTTTTGTCCGTATGTTTTTCGAGTTCGTCTACGTATGCTTCAATAACTTTACGCATCGAGTACGGTTTTTTATTCGTAAATTCTTCCACGTCTAACACGTAAAATTTCGTACTTTTAGAAGCTCTTTTATAAAAAGCGCGTGCTTCTTTTCTTGCATTTGCAGGGGTACTCGCTTGTACGTATGAATATACGCCAAATGGTACTTTATATTTAATTGCACTTTTTTCATAGCTTTTATGCATATAATCTTCTGTGCTCGTGCCGTATTGTGTACGAATAACGACTAGATCTAACGCTTTTGAAGCTTTTTTCCAATTGATTTTCCCTTGCCATTTGGAAATGTCCGCAATTTTAGAAGACGTCGCCATCGTTTGTGCCCGAATTACTTCACCGTCTGTACTATATTCCCAAGGCACTGTACTTTCTGGTTTTGCCGTGTTTACATATCGATCGTCATTCGCATTTGTCATTGCTAGTGCCGGACTAACGTTTAGAAACATTACCGCCGCAACAATTAAGCAAAAGACAAAATACTTCACTTTACCCATTTTTTATTCCTCTTCTCTATGAAAATCGCTCTAGATTTCAGTTGTTTAATACTACTAGACTATCATCTATTTCTTCGTTCGTCGCCGAAAAAATGATTACAATTTTATTACAAAAGATTTTTACTATTTTTATGTGTTTTTATTAAAAAACAGAAAAATTATTTACTAAAAATATTTTATTTTTATCATTTTATCCCTACGTAATAAAATGATTCGTTTCTTTTTATCTATGTTCGCATAAAAAAACACTTTCAAAGCGTACTACTACGCTTTGAAAGTGTTGCTCTTTATACAAAGACTAGATTGCCATAGCTGGGCCGAAAAATTCGAAGTGAATACGATCTCTTGAAACACCTAGATTTGTTAATTGTTTAATCATTGATTCCATGAATGCGACTGGACCACAAACGTACACTTCGCCTGATAAATCTACTTGTTTTTCTAAAAATGCTTGGTCGATGTGCCCTGTTGATGCCGTCGTAACCGGTACGTACGTTGCATTTTTGCTAGGGAATGCGATGCCTAATAATTCACGTTCAAATGGGTGCAATGGAATATGTGATGCACTATGAATGAATTTTACTTTTGCTTCATTTTCTTTTGCTGCTGTTTGGAACATCGGTACTAATGGGGTTGCGCCAACACCTGCCGCTAAAAATGTAACCGGTGTACCACTTGCCGTATTGTAAACGAAGTCACCTGCTGGTACAGATACCATTAGTTCATCTTCAACATTTAAGTTTGCATGTAAGTAGTTTGATACGATACCTGCTGGTTTACAATCTTTTTCAGCTTTCACTGTAATACGATACGCTTCTCCATTATACGCTTGAGATAATGAGTATTGGCGATTATGCGTATAAGGATGTCCTGGAATGTTTACTTGAACTGAAATGTATTGACCTGGTAAATAACTTGGTACTGTGGAACCATCAGCTGGTACTAAATAAAATGATGTCATCATATCATTTTCTACGACTTTTTTCGTTACTTTAAATGGTTTAAAGCCACGGTAGCCGCCTTCTTTACTTTCAGCTTCTTTGTATAACACTTCTTCAGTTTGGATGAATGCATCTGCAATGACGCCGTATGCTTCTCCCCATGCACTTAAAATTTCTTCTGTCGCTGCATCCCCTAATACTTCTTTAATTGCAGCTAATAAAAATTGACCAACGATTGGATAATGCTCAGGTAAAATACCTAAAGAACGGTGTTTTTGACCAATTTGATGTACGACTGGTAAAATAGCTTCTAAATTTTCAATGTGTACCGCAGCAGCATATACTGTGTTAGCCAAAGCTGTTTGTTGACGACCTTTTTCTTGGTTCGTATGATTAAAAATATTTAATAATTCAGGATGAGCTGCAAATAAGTTTTTATAAAAAGTTTTGGTAATAGTTACACCGTGTACTTCTAATACAGGAGCAGTAGATTTAATAACGTTCATTGTTTCTTGTGATAACATGTTGAACACGTCCTCTCTTCTTTTAACACCTTAAATATACGCCCGTCATTCCTTTAAAGCAATATATAAAATACATCTTTAACAGAAAAGACACATTTTAAATACATCTTTTAAAACAAGACACTTTTTCATTGCTCTGTTATACTAAAAAGGAATAGGTGGTGAATCAGGTGAGACTCACATTGTATACCGATTATTCATTGCGTGTTCTTTTATTTTTAGGTGCAAAGAAACCTGAGGAGCTATCGACGATTAAAGAAATTTCCGATGCTTACGGGATTTCTAAAAATCACTTAATGAAAGTAACACATGAGCTTGGAAAAATGGGTTATATTGAAACGATCCGTGGTCGTGGAGGCGGTATTCGCCTAGCAATGCAACCTGAAGATATTATAATCGGTCAAGTCGTACGGCAAACAGAGGAAGACTTTTACTTAGTTGATTGCTTCAACCCTGAATCAGTTGGCTGTGTCATTTCCCCTGTATGTAGTTTAAAAGGAGCGTTAAATAAAGCGCTTCATGCATATATTTCAATTTTAGATGAATACGCATTGAGTGATTTCCTTCATTCTAAGGACGAAATTGCCGCTTTGTTATTTAATCAGCCATAATTATAAGAAAGACAATCTCTTAGTGTGAACTAAACATAAAGGGATTGTCTTTTTTAGCTCTTCGTTTTTTGTGCAATCACTTGAGTGAGGTCTGTGGAAAGCTAGTATTGTTTGAATATCTGAATAACTATTATAAAACGAAAAAAGACCCAATCCTAAGATTGAGTCTTTGAAGAAGCATCGGTGCTTCTAATTATTTTGCTAATGCAGCTTTTGCAGCGTCAGCTAATTGTGTGAATGCAGCGAAATCTGAAACTGCTAATTCAGCTAACATTTTACGGTTAACATCGATGTTAGCAAGTTTTAAACCGTGCATTAAACGGCTGTAAGATAAACCGTTCATGCGTGCAGCAGCATTGATACGAGTGATCCATAATTTACGGAAGTTACGTTTCTTTTGACGACGGTCACGGTATGCATATTGACCTGACTTCATTACTGCTTGGTTAGCTACTTTGTATAATGTATGTTTAGAACCAAAGTAACCTTTAGCTAATTTTAATACTCTTTTGCGACGAGCGCGTGTTACTGTACCGCCTTTTACGCGTGGCATACTAATTACCTCCTGCTATCCATCTTTATGTAGATGAATAATCTGTATTTTTTTATGTTTTTTGTAACGATCTAATAATTATTTATAAGCTAATAAAGATTTGATGCGTTTGTAGTCGCCTGCTGATACGATACCAGCTTTACGTAGGTGACGTTTTTGTTTTGTAGATTTGTTTGCGAATAAGTGACTGCCGTAAGCACGGTCAAATTTTAATTTACCGCTACCTGTTTTTTTGAAACGTTTAGCAGCGCCACGGTGAGTTTTCATTTTTGGCATTTCGAATTCCTCCTAAGCTTGTTCAACTAAAAGTTATTTTTTTCGTTCTTAGGTTGTAACACTAAGAACATGCTGCGACCTTCCATTTTCGCACGTTGTTCAACGGTTGCTACTTCTTTACAGTCTTCAGCGAAACGGTCTAAAACACGTTGACCAATTTCTTTGTGCGTAATTGCACGACCTTTAAAGCGAATAGACGCTTTAACTTTGTCTCCTTTTTCAAGGAATTTAATCCCGTTACGTAATTTCGTTTGGTAATCATGTTCGTCAATTGTTGGGCTTAAGCGCACTTCTTTCAGAACGATTACTTTTTGGTTTTTACGTACTTCGCGATCTTTCTTTTGTTGTTCGAATTTAAACTTACCATGGTCCATAATTCTAGCAACAGGTGGCTTAGCTTGTGGAGCCACAAGGACTAGGTCCAAGTTTGCACGTTCTGCAATCTTCAAAGCGTCGATACGTGATTTAACTCCAAGCTGTTCACCGTTTTGGTCAATAAGACGAAGTTCACGAGCTCGAATACCTTCGTTTACATACATGTCTTTGCTAATGATAATCCACCTCCAAGTAGTGTCGCGAATACAGTTGTTTGGGCTCGATTGCCCGAAAAATCGGTCGGTATTCCGATGTCCACAAAAAAAGGCGGACATAGTCGAAATGTCCGCCCGCAATATATATGTTCATGCGAAATGCATGTGCGATTTGTTTTCATAACCCGACCATACTCTTTTAAAAGATTAAAAGAGATGATACTAGGTGAGAAGCGGGCAGCCTCTTCTTCAACCTCAAACTATTGTATTCTTTAACCTCTAATATCCTATCATGTATACAAATCATTGTCAACTGCATTTCTTAATAAATCGTTAATCTTTTTCCAATCAATAAATGATTCGTATCGCTTAAATTGTTTCGCTGTGCAATTTTTTGCTCAGGCACACCATATTTAAGCGCAATGTATGAAAGCGTTTCACCAGTTTGTACGCGGTGATACGTTGCTTGTTTTGTCGCTACGTGACCATTTGCTACATTTGATATTTTTTTAACGATTGGCTGACGATCATAACGTGTTAAATTGTATTGTTGAATAATCGTATTTAATTTTTTATTGTAATTAGCATCTGTTGCGTATACGCCTTGTAACGCTTTCGTTGCCTGTTGATAACTTGTCGTGTTCGATACCCACGCCCCACTAAAATGACGTTGTTGCATAATCATCGAATAATCAACCATCGATGCCCAATAAGATGGATACACTCGAAAATGATCGGTAATCGTAATGAGCTTCTCCCCTTTTTGTTCTTGTGTTTTCAACGCAATGCTATTGCCTCCATACGTCCCTTTCACACCGAACAAATTATTCGCACTTTGAGTTAAACCACTCGTACCGTAGCGACTTTCTAAAGCCATTTGAGCAATCATAACGGATGGATATAAGTTCATTTGATTCGCAAGTGTTTGGGCAGATGTCGCGTATGTACGGATAAATTCGGACTGATTATCTGCCTTTGCTGTTGGATGGAACCCGACTAATGCGGCACAAAAAATAGCGGCTCCTATAAAAAAACGTTTACGATTCGGACTCTTCATCTAATTCCTTCTTTCTTTCTAAATTGGGTCGTACTTTTTATATGTACCTCTTTTTTGTTATTTTTATGCTTTTTATTTATAAAAAACATATTTTTGTATTATTTGTTACATTTTAGTCCAAATCGCTCGTTTTTAGATGCTAAGACAAAACCCTAGTTAACAAGAAAAGACATGTATGTTTAAAATAAAATCGTGCATGTCTTTTTTGTATGCTTGGCAACCATTGTTCTCCATTTTGATTGACACTTTTCGCAGGTACAGCTTCATCGAATTTTTTTGCGAAAGAGAAAGAGCGAAAAAATGGAAATTTAGCTCGCGCTTCTCCTGCGGAAATCACAACATTCACTTCAAACAACGCTCATATACTTCTATCAAAAATTCCTTATAGAAAAAAGAAAAATCCCTAATTTGTGCATAAAAATAAAGAAGGGGATGTCAAATTTGACATCCCCTTCTCTATTAAAAACTGGTTACTTATATCCCAGCCTCTTATTTCAAAAATATTTCTATCTTATTTAGTCGCTTCTGCTACTAATTTTTCTAAGAATGTATCGAAATCAATTGTTTCAGAATCTTTAGAGCCGTATTTACGTACGTTTACACTATTTGATTCCATTTCTTTATCACCTAACACTAACATGTAAGGGATTTTTTTCATTTGTGCTTCACGGATTTTGTATCCTAATTTTTCTTCACGGTAATCCATTTCAACACGAATGCCTGCTGCTTGTAGTTTTTCTTCAATTTGTTTTGCATAATCGAAGTGAACTTCGTTTGATACAGGAATCACTTGTACTTGAACAGGAGCTAACCAAGTTGGGTATGCACCTTTGTATTCTTCTGTTAAGAAGGCTACGAAACGTTCCATTGTTGAAACGACACCACGGTGGATGACGACTGGACGATGTAATTCACCATCTTTACCTACATAACCTAAATCGAAACGTTGTGGTAATAAGAAGTCAAGTTGAACTGTTGAAAGTGTTTCTTGTTTACCGATTGCTGTTTTTACTTGAACGTCTAGTTTAGGACCGTAGAATGCCGCTTCACCGTCTGCTTCATAGTAATCTAAGCCAAGATCATCCATTGCTTCTTTTAGCATGCTTTGTGCTTTTTCCCACATATCGTCATCGTCAAAATATTTTTCAGTATCTTGAGGGTCACGGTAAGATAGACGGAATTCGTAATCATTTAAGTCGAAATCTTTGTAAACAGCTAAAATTAATTCAACTACTTTTTTGAATTCTTCTTTAATTTGATCAGGACGTACGAAAAGGTGAGCATCGTTTAAAGTCATTCCTCGTACACGTTGAAGACCAGATACAGCACCTGACATTTCATAACGGTGCATCATACCAAGTTCTGCGATACGAAGTGGTAAGTCACGGTAAGAACGCATTGCTGATTTGTATACCATCATGTGGTGAGGACAGTTCATTGGACGTAAAACAAGTGTTTCGTTATCCATTTCCATCGGTGGGAACATATCTTCTTGATAATGGTCCCAGTGACCAGAAGTTACGTATAAATCTTTTGAACCCATGATTGGTGTGTAAACATGTTTGTACCCAAGTGATAATTCTTTGTCTACGATATAACGTTCAATCGTACGGCGAATTGTCGCACCGTTTGGTAACCAAAGTGGTAACCCTTGACCGACCAATTTGCTCGTAGTGAAGATTTCTAATTCTTTCCCTAGTTTACGGTGGTCACGCTCTTTTGCTTCTTCAAGCATTTGTAAGTGTGCTTTTAATTCTTTCTTATCGAAGAAAGCTGTACCGTATACACGTTGTAACATTTTATTATCAGAATTCCCGCGCCAGTATGCACCTGCAACTGATAATAATTTGAATTCTTTAATTTTACCTGTTGATGGTACGTGAATACCACGGCAAAGATCGAAAAATTCGCCTTGTTCGTAAATTGAAACTTGTTCATCTTCTGGAATTGCTTCTAAAAGTTCTAATTTATATTCATCGTCAATTTCTTTGAATTTCGCTTGTGCTTCTTCACGAGACACATCATGACGAACGATTTCTAAATTTTCTGCTACGATGCGTTTCATTTCTTTTTCGATTGCAGGGAAATCTTCCGTTGTAATCGGTGTATCTGAATCTACATCATAATAGAAACCATTTTCAATTGTTGGTCCGATGCCTAGTTTAATTCCAGGGTAAATGCGTTTTAACGCTTGTGCTAAAAGATGCGCAGTTGAGTGACGCATAACGTCTAATGACTCTGCATCTTGTTGCGTTAAAATAGCAATTGTTCCATCTTCGTTTAAAGGTGTTTTCGTATCAACTAATTCTCCGTTGAATTTCCCTACTAACGCTTTTTTACGAAGTCCTGGGCTAATTGCTGCCGCTACTGCATCTGTTGTGATTCCAGCTTCAAATTCTTTTACAGAACCGTCTGGGAAAGTTAAGTTAATCATTTCTGCCATGTTGTTTTCTCTCCTTTTTTGTTTATCGAAAGCTATGGGCCACGTTGGAGATTTTTTCATAAAAAAACCCCGTCCGCAAAGGGACGAAGTTGTATATTCGTGGTTCCACCCTTCTTCCTTCCATGTACAGACTACGGGCGTAGTAAGACAAAGACGAAGCTTTCGATCGGCTAACGGGCCGTTACCGTCGACAATTACTATGATTTCACTGCCGCTGCTCCAAGGTGGTAAATCATCTGCCGTACTAAGAAGCTCGCACCTTTACTTCTCTCTCTGAAAGTCGTACAAATCATTGTTGTCCTTTTCGTTGCATTTACTTATTTTATGAAACAAATTATATAACGAAAATCCTAGATTTTCAAGTATCTACGACTAATCTTCTTGGAAATCTCTAAAATTTGTTCCCGTCATATCAATCGGTATCGTCAACGTTCGAATACGTTGCATAATACGCTCTGATTTAATAATATCGAGTTCGCGATCATCTTTCGTTTTAGAAAAATGATGTGCTAATTCTTTATAATTCATATTTGATGAAATAAACGTCGGTAACCCTTCTGCCATACGGTAGTGAAAAATCGTACCGAGTATTTCATCACGCGTCCAAATCGTTAACGTCTCAGCACCTAAATCATCGAGCATTAAAACAGGTGCTCTTTTAACGAAGTCTAGTTTTTCTTCTAACGTTTGATCCCCGATTGCACTTTTCAATTCACGTAAAAATTCGGGTACGTAAACGAGAATAGAGCGCACTTCCATCTTCGCTAGTTCATTTGCGATTGCTGCAAGTAAAAATGTTTTTCCTACACCAAAACTACCATGTAAGTAAAAACCTTTCGTCGGTAAATCCGTCGGGTTTTGACGCACTTGCTCAATGAAGTTCGTTGCCTGTACCATGATTTCCATGCGTTCTCGATTGTTCGTTTTCAATGTGCTCATATCTGCTTTCAATACATCTTTCGGAATAAACATACTCGCAATCATAGAGGCTGTTTTACGACGTGCTTCCTCTACACGTTTCGTCTCACATGGCACGTATTGAATATCGATATTATCTCGCTCTACGATGAGTTGTGGTACGAGACCGTGAATTGGATTTTTACACGTTGCAACCGATTCACATTTACTACAATCATGTTGTTGTGTCGTATATTCAAACAATTTCCCGATGCCTCTGTCGACCATAGATTGCGTCACTTTTTCATCTTTAATAAATTGTTGGATTTCTGTATCAGACAAAACGGTTTGTTGCAACGCATTCAGACGTTGCTCGAATCCCGCGTCTTTTTTTATTTGATTTTTTATTGGTTCCACGACATTCACCTACCCCTTTTTATACCCTAAACGTGCTAATAATTTTTGACGTTCTTCTTCTAAAGAAGGGTCAGCTTCTTTTTCTTCCGTCTCTTGATGTTGTTTGTGAACCCCTTCTTTATACCACGAAGGCAATTTTGATTCATCAACTTGCGGTTTATTGTAAGCTGTTTTAGAATATTTTTTTCCTTTAGATTGTTGATAATTCATACTGAATTGAAGCGCAGTTTTTGCATCTTCAACCATTTCTTTACGCCAACTTCCAGCGATTGCTTCTAAAAACCCTTTATTTAACGAGCCTGTAAAATGAGCATAATGTGCCAAAGCATTCATTAATTCATTCGTATATTCGTAATGTTGCTGGAATTCTTCTACAACACGTACAACAGAAGTAAACGGTTCTTTCCCATCATTTAATATTTGTAAAAATTCGAGCGGTTCGGTTTGTTGCATTAGTTCGACTACAAGCGTTTGTAATTGTGGTTCTGTATAGGCGGGATCTTTTAAATGATCAAGTAAATAAAACGTACCAGCCGCTGCTTTGAGTAGTTTGAACTGTTCATGCATCTCTTCTGTCGCCACAATTTTTTTGCTTTGTGGTTGCGTGCTTCGATGTTCAAACTCTTTCGCAAGTTCCATCGCCGCTTCGGCTGTTTTTACACCGGTATTACGCCAATGACTCGCAATCGACTCTACATACTTTCGATTTAATTTCCCTTCATTTCGTAAATAAACGTAATGAAGTAATACGTTAACGACTGGTGCAGACATCCCGTAATGCAGAACGAGATCTTCCGCAAGTTCTAAATCTTTCGGAAACGGCACATTGCCATCTGCAACACTCGTTAATACGTCAATCGGTGATGATTCATTAAACCACGTAATCAATTCGTCTCGCTTCGTCATTTGTTTTTCCGTTGAAGGTCGTTCTTTGTTCTTTTCTACCTTTACGAATTTCTCCAATGATGGCGGTTCTTTTGATGTGACCATTTTATAAAAATTAGAGGCTGATTTTTTAAGTTTCTTTTCAGAAACATGCATCGTTTCATCTAATGACATCATTAAAATTTGCTGCATATCTTTCGGTGATAATCGATATAAAAACGCAAGTTTCGCAACGAGTTGTTTCACTTCCGTCGTCAAAATAGACGTCGGAATCAATTGTTCGGACAGCCCTTTTCTTAATGCGTCAAAATCAAAGCCTTGTGCATCAAATGGAATGTCTTTCGGTTTTTCGACGGACAGTTTCATTTGCAAATCATTCGGTGGCATATGTTGTTGTACAGGTTGATACACGTCCATAAACGTACGTGAGACGTCAGTATACCCTTCTGTTGTCGACCCTTTCACCATGAAACGTTGGCGCAAGGCACGATACGCATGCTCCCCAATTTTGCTATACAAAAACATCGATAAAATCGGGTCATCAAAAAATAATTTTGCCTCAAGTGGCGGTAACACATCATATATAAAATAACGCATAGCGTCTTCTTCTCTACGCCAGCTTCGTAACAATCCAATCGCTTCAAGTGCAATACGAGATTCAAAAATTTTAGCAATCGGCATATCAAGTGCATTCATCAAATGATAGTGCGATAAATTTGCTGCTTCCATATCTTCCCCTTCAGCCCATAACATAAAATAAAGACTCACAGCATCTGGTCCAATTAGTGGTTGATATAAAAGTGTAATCATTTTGCGTTCATAACTTGATAGTGGAAAGGGAATACGAATTGACAGTCGGTCAACCGGTTGCAACTCTCTATATAAATTTACCAACGTAATCCAACCTCCTTCACTTGCACTTACTCTTGATCCGAATCTTTCAATTGTGTTCGTTTTTGATTTTCTAACAACTCATGCATTTCTTCTAAAAATACATTAATATCTTTGAACTGACGATAAACAGACGCAAATCGAACGTATGAAACTTCATCGATTTCTGCAAGACGTTCCATAACCATCTCACCTACATCTTCAGAACGTACTTCTCCGTTGCCCTGTCTACGCAATTCTTTCTCAATATTAAATACGAGTGTTTCTAGTTCTGAAAGTGGTACGGGACGTTTTTCGCAAGCACGAATTAATCCACGTAACACTTTTTCATGACTAAATTCTTCACGAGAACCGTCTTTCTTCACGACGACTAATGGCATTTCCTCCACTTTTTCAAATGTCGTAAAGCGATAATTGCATGATTCGCATTCGCGACGGCGACGAATCGCTTTATTATCGTCTACTGGACGGCTATCAATTACTTTCGTTCCATTATATTGACACGCTGGACATCTCATAATTTTCTACTCTCCTGCAACTTACTTTATAGTTAATACATTATATCAAAAAATGGACGGTAAAATCGAATCTACTCCGTTTTTCCTCTAGAAAATAGTCAAAAGCTTCAGAATACCTATTTCTACACAAACGAAAAGCACGGTAGAAGCTTCTACCGTGCTTTTTTCTAACACTTCTATGTGTCATTTGAAACAATTATGCGTTAACTGCTGTTAAATTAGCAATGACTTTTTTCGTTAAATCTACTACGCGAGAAGAATAACCCCATTCGTTATCGTACCACGCTAAAACTTTCACTTTTTTATCGCCCATTACCATCGTTGTTAATCCATCGATCGTCGCAGAAGCTGGGTTCGTATTGAAGTCACTTGAAACAAGTGGTTCCATTGTGAAATCTAAAATGCCTTTTAAGCTACCTTTTGAAGCTTCGATGAACGCTGCATTCACTTGTTCAGCCGTTACAGATTCATTTAAATCTACAACTAAGTCTACTAATGATACGTTTGGTGTTGGTACGCGAAGTGCCATACCGTGAAGTTTTCCTTTTAATTCTGGTAATACGAGTGTTAATGCTTTCGCAGCACCTGTTGAAGTTGGAATAATTGACTCTGCACATGAACGTGCACGACGTAAATCTTTGTGTGGATTATCAATATTTTTTTGATCATTCGTATAAGAATGCACCGTTGTCATTAAGCCATTGTCGATGCCAAATGTATCGTTTAACACTTTTGCAACTGGTGCTAAACAGTTTGTCGTACATGAAGCATTCGAAATAACGTCATGTTTTGATAAATCAAGTTGTTCATCGTTAACGCCCATGACGATCGTAATATCTTCATTTTTACCTGGTGCTGTTAAAATAACTTTTTTAGCACCCGCTTCTAAATGTTGCGCCGCTTTTGAACGTTCGTTAAATTTACCCGTTGCTTCAATGACGATATCAACATTTAAATCTTTCCAAGGAAGCGCGATTGGATTACGTTCCGCAACTAATTGTATGCGCTTACCATTTACGACTAAGAAATCTTCTCCTGTTTCTACAGTACCGTCAAAACGACCATGAGTTGTGTCGTATTTAATTAAGTGAGCTAAAGTTGTCGCAGGGTAGCTTGCATTAATAGCCACAATGTTCAAATCTTCTTGCATCGCCTTTCTAAAAACCATACGACCGATTCGGCCAAATCCATTAATCGCTATTGAAACTGTCATTATATAAATCCTCCTAAAAGTGAGTTGTTTTTAATCAATCATCTTATTTGCAATTAGTATAGCACATTTACTCAAAAGTAAAACCTTTTTTCCATCAAAATGAAAAAGATTTTATTTTCTGACTATTTTTATATAAAAAAACAAGAGCTTTTTATAGCTCTTGTTCTACGCCCCACTCTTTTAAAATATGGTGTAATTGTCTTTCAGTAGACGCTAAATCTGTATTGTTATAAATGACTGCATCTGCACCTTTTTCTTTTACCGAAATCGGCAATTGCGAACTAATTCTCGCTTTTGCCTCTTCAAAAGATAATTGATTTCGCTCCATTAATCGAGTGAGCTGATTTTCTTCTGTAACGGATACGACTAATATCCGATCAACGAAGTGTTGCAGCTGACTTTCAAACAACAAAGGAATGTCCATCACGACGTTTAAAGCCCCGTTACTAAGGTATTCATCGCGTTGTCTCAACATTTCTTTTCGAATAGCTGGATGAATAATATCATTCAATTGCTTTCTTTTTTCGGGTCATGAAAAATCAAATCCCCTACTTTTTTACGATCCATTTGACCGTCTGGTAAGATGATTTCTTCTCCGAATGCTTGCGCAATTTGTTGCAATGTTTCCGTTCCTGGCTCTACGACGATGCGTGCCACTTGATCGGCATCTACAATCGGTAATTGTAATTTTTCAAGCATTTTTGCTACGGTACTTTTCCCGCTTGCAATACTTCCTGTTAATCCAATAATCAAATTAAACTCCCCCTACTTTTGACAATTCGGACAGTAAAATGAATTTCTACCTGCGATAATTTCTTGTTCTGTATTAGTATGACACATTGGGCATTTTTTCATCCCATACATTTGTAAACGGGTTTGCATACTCCCTGCTTCCCCATTAATATTTCGATAATCGGAAATAGAAGAACCCCCAAATGCGATACTTTCTGTTAGTACTGCAACAATTTCTTCAAATAGTTGTATCAGTTGTTGCTTGCTTAATTGGGACACTTTTCGTCCAGGAGATATTTTTTGTTTGAACAACGCTTCGGTCGCATAAATATTCCCGCAACCACTCACAATATGTCCATCCATTATAACCGCTTTAATCGCCTTATTTTGATATTTTTTCAAAGCACATTTTTCTAAAAAATACGGCAAAGCTTCTTGTGCAAACGGCTCTGGTGCCATCAAAAGAAGTGGTGGGTATTCTGTTTGATTATTTAATAAGCGTAATTCGCCAAATCGACGAATGTCGGCATAAATTAGCCACTCATCTTCCCCTAATTGTAATTGCACGTGCATATGACGGTGGAATTTTGCTTCGGTAACATCATCCGGATGTTTCACATAAAACCAAGCACCTGACATTCCTAAATGATTGACGAGTAATTGCTTTTTATTATCTTTAATGACTGTAAAGAAAATATACTTCGCATGACGCTCGATTCGCTCAATCTTCATTCCCGTCACTTGTTCGATAAATGCATTTGTTTGTAACCCTTTAATAATGCATTCCTTGCCTGCTTCTTTTGATTGTTGAATCGTATTTGAAACGATTACGCGTTGGATTGTTTTACCTTCCACTTGAGGTTTTAACATTCGTACAACGCCTTCTACTTCTGGTAATTCTGGCATTCCGTCACTTCCTTATTTCGCTTCGTACCACGTATCACCTATTGCTGCATCCGCTTTTAAAGGTACGCTTAATTCAAGCGCACTCTCCATTACTTTCGGTACGAGTTGTTGCATTGTTGTCACTTCTTCCGGTGGCACTTCGAAGATCAGTTCATCGTGTACTTGTAATAACATTTTTGAACGTAAGCCTTGTTCTTTCAATGCACGATTCATTTGAATCATCGCTAGTTTAATAATATCCGCTGCCGATCCTTGAATCGGTGTATTCATCGCTGTTCTTTCTGCAAAACTACGCACGTTAAAATTACGGCTATTTAAATCTGGTAAATAGCGACGACGATTTAATAATGTCGTAACGTAGCCTGCTTTCTTCGCCTCTGCTACGATGTTTGTCATATAGTCTTTTACACCAGGAAAACTTTCAAAATAACGTTCAATAAAGTCCGCTGCCTCTTTACGTGTAATCCCTAAGTTTTGAGACAATCCATAATCACTAATACCGTAAACGATACCGAAGTTAACGGCTTTCGCTTGACGTCGCATGTTCGGCGTCACCGATTCTTTTTCTACACCAAAAACATCCATTGCTGTTTTCGTATGAATATCAAGATCGTGTCGGAACGCATCAATTAGATTTTTTTCATTTGCCATATGTGCTAACACGCGCAATTCAATTTGAGAGTAATCGGCAGAGAATAGTTTCCAACCTTTTTGACTCGGAATGAACGCTTGACGAATCTTTCTACCTTCTTCTAAACGCACAGGAATATTTTGTAAATTAGGATCTACTGAGCTTAAACGCCCTGTTGCCGTTAATGCTTGTTGATAGCGCGTATGAATTTTATGATTATCCGGATGAACAACTTTTAATAGACCGTCAATATACGTTGATTTTAACTTTCCTAACTGACGGAACGCTAAAATATAATCAATCACTTCATGTTCAGGTTGTAATTTTTCTAGCACGTCAGCAGCTGTCGAATACCCTGTCTTCGTCTTTTTAACGATCGGTAATTTTAGTTTTTCAAATAGCACGACACCTAACTGCTTCGGAGAATTAATATTAAATTCCGTTCCTGCTAATTGATAAATTTTTTGTTCAATCGCCTCTAATTTCGAAGTAAGTTCTGTTCCCATTTCAACGAGACGTTGTTCATTTACTGACACACCGGTGCTTTCCATTTCACATAAAATGAAAGCAAGTGGTAATTCAATATCTTTGTATAAATCAAATTGTTCTTTTTCTTTTAATGCAGCTTCTACTTGAGATGTCGTCTCAAAAATCGCGACAGCTTTTTGTGCGACGTATTGCGCAAGTTCTTCAATAGGTGGAATTTGGCGTTTTGCCCCTTTCCCGAAGACACGCTCTGCTACCACTAAACTCGTATAGCCATATTGTTTCACAACATCACTCGGATCATCTAAACTTTGTGCAGGTTCATCAATATATGCCGCAAGCATTAAATCTGACGTCACACCGTTAAGTGTTAGTCCATAGCGTTGTAAAGCAGCTTTTTGTGCTTTTACATCAAATACGTATTTTTCAATTTGCTCATCTTGTAAATACGTTTGAAGTGTTGTTGATTTCATCGCATCTTCCATTTTCATAAAATAATGTGTCTTATTGTCCGTCAAACTAATCCCCAATAAATCACAGTCATGATAATGTTCGTTATCTAATTCCGCATGTACTGCCATCGGTGTCGTTACTTCAGGAAATTCCGTTACAATTTGCACATCTAAAGCCACTTCTTGCTCTGCCTCCGCTACTTGTAGGTCACTTTTCTCAATCAATGACTTAAATGATAGTTCACGCCACAATGCAAACAATGCATCTGCTTCAGGTTCTGTCCATGCTAAATTTTCTATTTTCACATCGATTGGCGCTTGGCGATTAATCGTTGCAAGTTCTTTACTCATCTTCGCCTGTTCTTCATTCGCACGCAGTTTTTCTTGTAGCTTGGCCCCCTTCACATCATCGACATGTTGGAAGACATTTTCGACTGATTCAAATTGTGTTAACAATTTAATAGCCGTCTTCTCTCCAACACCTGGTACACCTGGGATATTATCTGAAGAGTCGCCCATTAACCCTTTCATATCGATAATTTGTAATGGTGTTAATGAATACTTTTCAAAAACATGTTGCGGCGTATATTTTTCAATATCCGTCATACCTTTACGTGTAATATACACCGTCGTATTGTCTGAAGCTAGTTGCGTTAAATCTTTATCGCCTGATACGATAATCGTTTGTAGATTTTTGGCATCTGCTTCTTTACTAAGCGTTCCGATAATATCATCCGCTTCGTACATTTCTAGCTCGTAGCGTTGCATATTGTATGCATCTAACAGTTTACGTAAATACGGAAATTGTTCCGATAATTCAGGTGGTGTTTTTTGGCGTCCACCTTTATACTCGCTGTATGTGCTATGGCGGAACGTCGTTTTCCCTGCATCAAATGCCACTAAAATATGCGTCGGCTGTTCTTCTGCTAAGATTTTTTGTAGCATCGTCGTAAATCCGTACACTGCATTCGTGTGAATCCCTTGATCGTTCGTTAATAATGGCAAAGCAAAAAACGCTCGATATGCTAAGCTATTTCCGTCTAATAATAGTAATTTTTCTTTTGTCATCGATTCGCACCTCTTTCTTATATCTTTATTATTTTACCATGAAGGCATAAAAAAAGACCGCTAGAAACACAACTTCTAGCGGTTCAAACGTTTTTTACATTCGAAATAAGGATTTGAAATAGGGGTATACGAATACGATACCATGCTTCTTTAAAGCGCATATAAAGGAATTGTAAATGTATTGTTAAGCTTCTTTTTTAGGAAGTAAAACACGCATCGTCGTTCCGATGCCTACTTCACTTTCCACTTGAATTTTGCCGTGATGAATTTCGATTAAATGCTTCACGATTGCGAGTCCTAATCCAGTACCTCCTGAATTTCTACTACGCGCACGGTCTACACGGTAAAACCGTTCAAACACACGTGGAATTTCTTCTTTCGCAAGACCAATCCCTTCGTCTCGCACTTCAAGCACCCCGTACTTATCTGTTTCAGACAAAGCGAGCGTTACTGTCGTTCCTTCTGGCGAATAATTGATTGCATTAAACAATAAGTTCACAATGACTTGCATTAAACGATTGGCATCTCCTAATACGATCACTTCGGACGATGCTTCAATACGAAGTTGCATTTGTTTTTCTTCTAATTTTTGTGAAGACATTTCACGAGCTTGCGTCACTAAATCATTTAATTTCGTCGGTAATACGTCTAATTGGAACCCATGTTTTTCGAGTTTCGACAGTTCGAGTAATTCATTTACTAACATTTGAATACGATTGCTCTCTTTGTTCATAATTTCTAAAAACGTTAGAAGTGTATCTTCTTCTTTATAAGCACCATCTAATAACGTTTCAGAAAAACCTTTAATAGACGTAATCGGCGTTCTTAATTCATGTGATACGTTCGCTACAAAGTCTTTACGTACTTGCTCTAATTTTTTCAACTCCGTAATGTCATGCATAACGATTACGACACCTAACCAATGACCATGTTCGCCAATAACTGGCGCCCCGTACACTTCAACGTGATGAACTTGATGATCAAAAGATAATTGAATTTGCTTACGATACGATTCTTCTGTCATAAAAACATAATCAACAAATTCTTCAAGTTCATTAGGTAACCCTAAATCTCGAAATAATTGTGCTGAAACAGTCGCCGCATCTTTTTCAAATAAATCGAGAAACACTTTGTTAACGATAGAAATATCGCCTTCTCGCCCAATCATAATTAATGCGCTGCCCATATTTTCAATTAACGTTTTTAATCGTTCTTGTTCAATTTCACGCGTCACAATCATTTCTTGTAAATTACGCGCAAGCACATTTACTGAACTGCTTAAAGAAATCGTCGATACGTCATTCGATTCGAATGCCCTCGCTCTATAATTCCCTTTCGCTAATTCAAGCGCCGTATGCGTCACATGGTCTACAGAAGACGTCACATTATGTAAAATGCGATCTGTGACGAACAGTAAAATAAGCCAAGACGTAATAAAAATACCAATATAAACAACCCAAAAATAAAACGTCAGCTCTGACGACACGTCCATTTTTTCAATCAACTTCGTTAATTGCTCTTTTCCAGCGTCATTCAATTCATTTCCTTGAATCATCGCTTCTAGTTGTTGATTTATTTTCTTTTCAAATTGTGTCGTCGTATAAATAGGTAAAAGCTGCCCGACGACAAAAGCTAGACTCGCTAACACCGTCGCATATAAAATACCAAAAGTCGTCAATAAACGAATACGCATCGACTTCATTACACTTTTGGCTCCTCAAATTTATACCCTAAACCACGAATCGTTTTAATAAATTTCGGTTTACGACTATTCTCTTCTATTTGATCACGTAGATGACTAATATGAACGTCCACAATACGCGTATCTCCTGCAAAATCATAATGCCATACAGCACTTAAAAGTTGATCGCGTGTCAGTACACGATTTTTATTTTCTAATAAGTAGACGAGTAGTTCAAATTCTTTCGGTGTAAATTCGAGTACTTTATTTTCAAACATTGCTTCAAAACGATCTGGATAAACGACTAAATCACCAATATGATAAATTTTCTCTCCATCTTGGTCAGATGCTTTTTCTAACGTTTTCGCACGACGTAATACAGCTTTCACACGCGCAACGACTTCTCTTGGGCTAAAAGGCTTCGTCATATAATCATCTGCACCTAGTTCTAATCCGAGTACTTTATCAAATTCGTCGTCTTTTGCTGTTAGCATAATAATCGGAATATCGATTTTTTGAATACGTAGTTCTTTACAAACTTCCATACCATCTAATTTTGGCAACATCAAATCAAGCATAATTAAATTCGGCTTTTCAGTAATCGCTACGTCTAATCCTTCTTGCCCATCATATGCTTGCAACACTTCAAAACCAGCTTGTTTTAAATTGTATTGTAATAACGTTGAAATCGACACTTCATCTTCTATAACTAAAATTTTATTTGACATCTTTTTTCCCTCCATAAATGTTCATTTGAAACCCCCATCTCAAATTCACTCATTTAGGTGGTATAGCAATAACTGTTCCCGAAATAACGAGTTCATCTGTAGAAAGATTGCGCCCTTCTACATGAATCGTTACACCGTGAATCGATTCTCGTTTATCAATAACACGTAAAACGATATGTATCGTTTCATAATGATGAACGACAGAAGGAAATTGTAATGTCAATTCCCGAATATGAGAACCTGCACCAGGTAAATATTTCGAAACGGTTGATGTCACCATTCCAGAGAGCATAATTGTCGGTACGATTGGTCTTTCAAATTCTGTTTGTTTCGCGTAATCATGTTGAATAAATAATGGATTATTATCATTCGTTAACCCTAAATAAAGAAGCAATTGACGGTCTTCAATCTTTTCCGTTATTTGAATTGAATCCCCAACGTCTATTTCTTCAAAGGTTTTGCCTGTTCGACTGTTTTTTCCGACTTGCACAGGATCTCCTCCTTCATGCTACTTATGTTAATAGTAGCAATAATCGCTCGAAAAATCGAGAAACTTTCATGAAACAACGCAAGAAGTCGAATTTATCATTTCTAATTAAAAAACTGCCCTCACGTAAAAACGTAAAAGCAGTATAAAATAGCAATAAAAAAAGAGATGGAGCAATGCTCCATCTCTTTTATATTAGAAATTAAAGGTTTTTGATTAATTCGTCAGCGAACTCAGAACATTTAACTTCAGTAGCGCCATCCATTAGACGAGCAAAGTCGTAAGTTACAACTTTAGAAGCAATTGTTTTTTCAACTGATGCAGTGATTGCGTCAGCTGCTTCTTGCCAGCCTAAATGTTCAAGCATTAATACGCCTGAAAGTAATACTGATGATGGGTTTACTTTATCTTGACCAGCATATTTTGGAGCAGTACCGTGAGTAGCTTCAAAGATAGCGTGACCAGTTACATAGTTAATGTTAGCGCCTGGTGCGATACCAATACCACCAACTTGTGCAGCTAATGCATCAGAGATATAGTCACCGTTTAAGTTCATTGTAGCAACTACATCGAACTCTTTAGGACGAGTTAAGATTTGTTGTAAGAAGATATCAGCGATAGAATCTTTAACTAAGATTTTGCCTGCTTCAATTGCTTCAGCTTGTGCTTTATCAGCAGCTTCTTTACCTTCAGCTTCAACGATTGCATCGTATTGAGCCCAAGTGAATACTTTATCGCCGAATTCGTTAGCAGCTAAATCGTAACCCCATTGTTTGAATCCACCTTCAGTGAATTTCATGATGTTACCTTTGTGTACTAAAGTAACAGTTGGTTTGTTGTTATCGATTGCATAGTTGATAGCAGCGCGTACTAGACGTTCTGTACCTTCTTTAGAAACTGGTTTAATACCTAAACCTGAAGTTTCTGGGAAACGGATTTTGTTAACACCTAGTTCAGTTTGTAAGAAGTTTAATAATTTCTTTTGTTCGTCTGAACCGGCTTTGTATTCGATACCAGCGTAGATATCTTCAGTGTTTTCACGGAAGATAACCATGTCTACATCTTCAGGTTTTTTTAACTGGAGACGGTACGCCTTCGAAGTGACGTACAGGACGTAAACATACATAAAGATCAAGAGTTTGACGTAATGCTACGTTTAATGAACGGATACCGCCACCGATTGGAGTTGTAAGAGGACCTTTGATTGCGATAAGGTATTCATTGATTTTGTCTAAAGTTTCTTGTGGTAACCATTCGCCAGTTTGATCGAATGCTTTTTGACCAGCTAAAACTTCTAACCATTCAATTGATTTTTCACCATTGTAAGCTTTTTTAACAGCTGCGTCGATTACGCGTGAAGCTGCGTTCCAGATATCAGGACCGATACCGTCACCGATGATGAATGGGATTGTTGCATTATTTGGTACGTTTAACACACCATTGTTTTCCATAGTAATTTTTGCCATGTAAATTTGCGCCTCCTAATAATCATACTCATAGGCTTGATTCATATAGAACCAAGCCCAATGATACTAACATTATATCATACAGTTGCTGTTGAAGCATTTCGTATTTAAGCGGGAATTCGCTCAGTTATTAGCGTTCTTCAACTGCAACGTATTTTTGTAAACCAGCAGGTCCTACGTACTCAGCACGTGGACGGATTAAACGGTTGTTTGCATATTGTTCTAAAATGTGTGCAGACCAACCAGCAGTACGTGATACTGCGAATACTGGTGTGAATAAATCATGTTCGATTCCTAATGAATCGTAAACTGATGCTGAGAAGAAATCAACGTTAGCTGGTAAGTGTTTTTGTTCCCAAATCATATCATGAATTTTAACTGACATATCGTAAAGTTCTGGTTTACCAGTTAATTTAGTAAGTTTTTCAGACATTTTACGTAAGTGTGGGGCACGAGGGTCACCAGAACGGTATACGCGGTGGCCGAATCCCATGATTTTAACTTTGTTGTCTAATTTATTTTGAATGTAAGATTCAACGTTGTCTACTGAACCAATTTCAGATAACATTTTCATAACTTGTTCGTTTGCGCCACCGTGTAAAGGACCTTTTAATGCGCCGATTGCAGCAGTAATACCTGAGTAAATATCAGATAAAGTAGCTACACATACACGTGCAGTGAATGTAGATGCATTTAATTCGTGGTCAGCATGAAGAACTAAAGCTTTGTTGAAAGCTTCGATTTCGATTGCTTCTGGTTCAGTACCTTTTAGCATATATAAGAAGTTAGCTGCGTAGCTAAGTTCTTTTTTAGGTGCAATAGGTTCTTGACCATTACGTACACGAGCAAAAGTAGTAACAACTGTACCAATTTTAGCTTGTAGACGGATTGCTTTACGGTAGTTAGCTTTTTCTTCCATAACGTCTGCTTCGTCATCGAAAGTTCCTAACATTGAGATTGCTGTACGTAGAGCAGCCATTGGATGCACTTGATCAAGTGGCATTGATTTGAATAATTCAACGATTGCAGCTGGAATTTCCATGTTATCTGCTAATTGTTGTTTTAATTCTGCTAATTCTTGAGCATTTGGAAGACGAGTGTTCCAAAGTAAGAATACCACTTCTTCAAATGATGCGTTTTCTGCTAAATCGTCGATAGAGTAACCTACATAAGTTAATTTGTCATCGATAATTGAGCTTACTTTTGTTTCTGCTGCTACGATACCTTCTAAACCTTTTGTTGATGCCATAGTAATATCGCTCCTATTCATATCATAAGTATTTGTAATAAATTTCCCATTTTAGAGAAATTCATCACCCCAAAAAATTATATGATTCTATAAGTAAATCGCTTACATGAATTATTATAATCAATTTTGACGGCTTTGTGAATTAAAAGCATTCATTTAATAAGAACTACGTTTTTAATAGAAAATAAAAAACATTAAATACAAAATTTCCACAATTTCAACAAGACTTTTTATTTCATTTTTCATAATTATCTCATTTACTTACTTTTTTTGGATTTTATTTATCATTTCAGTTGAGAAGGTCAGACTTCTAATAAAAGAAATAATTTGCTAGTATGTTAAACTTTTCGCTCGATATAACTTATTAATTCTCTTACAACTAAACTATTTCGCATAAAAAGAAACCAAAAGCGAATTCCCAATCGAAATCGGAATTCGCTTTTTTTATATAATATTTCACTTCTTATAGAATGCTTGAATAACCGTAATAAATAACCCCGGATGTCGCATCCATTGAAATTTCTTGACCTTGTTCAATTAATTTCGTTGCATCTTTCACCCCAACAATTACCGGAATTCCTAAAGATAAACCGACAACTGCTGCATGAGATGTTAGACCGCCTTCTTCTGTAATAAGGCCTGCACATTTTTCGACTGCTGGCATCATGTCACGATCTGAGCCCACTGTTACAATAATACGACCTGTCGCATCTGTTGCTAATGCTTCTTCTGCATTTTTCACGACTAGCGCTTGACCGTTCGTAGCTGCTCGACCGATTCCTTGACCTTTCGTCAACATATCACCAATGACATGTACTTTCATTAAGTTTGTCGTACCCGCTTCCCCTACTGGTACGCCGGCTGTAATGACAACTAAATCACCGTACTTAACACAATTACTTTCCAATGCTTTTTGTACAGCAAGTTCTAGTACTTCATCTGTCGCTGTTACTTTCGGTGCCGTAATCGGATTCACACCCCAAACAAGTGTTAGTTGACGACTCGTAACTTCTGAAGAAGTAACAGCAACGACTGGTACTCCTGGGCGATATTTAGCAATCGCACGTGCCGTTGCACCACTTTCAGTAGGAGCTAAAATAGCTGAAACTTGTAAGTTTAATGATGTGTAAGCAACAGATTGTGCAATCGCTTCTGTCATCGTAACACCTTGTTGTTTACTACGTGCACGAACGATTTCTTTATGATTTAATGTGTCCTCAATACGAGAAGCAATTTTATGCATTGTTTGAACTGCTTCTACCGGATACAAGCCAGCAGCTGTTTCACCTGAAAGCATAATAGCATCCGTACCATCTAAAATAGCATTCGCTACATCACTTGCTTCTGCACGAGTTGGACGAGGATTGCGTTGCATAGAATCTAACATTTGAGTAGCTGTAATAACTGGTTTCCCCAATTTATTACATTTATGAATTAAATTTTTTTGTACGACTGGCACTTCTTCAGCTGGAATTTCAACACCTAAATCACCACGAGCGACCATTAATCCATCTGAAACTTGTAAAATTTCATTGATATTATCGACGCCCTCTTGGTTTTCGATTTTTGGAATGATGCGAATTTCTGCATGATGGTTTTCAAGTAGTTGACGAATTTCTAATACGTCTGACGCACGGCGCACGAATGAAGCCGCAATAAAATCGACCCCTTGTTCGATACCGAATTCAATATCAGAAGCATCTTTTTCTGTAATACCTGGAAGTTGTACAGATACACCAGGGACGTTTACACCTTTTTTATTTTTCAATGTACCCGCATTTTCTACAACCGTATGAATTAATCCTTTGTCTGTTTCTTTACCTGTAACGTGTAATTCAATCAAACCGTCATCTAATAAAATAACTGAACCTTCTTCAACGTCTTCAATTAATTTTTCATACGTAATTGAAAAGACTTCTGTCGTTCCAAGAACTTCCGTCATCGAAATATCGATTTTTTGACCTGTTACTAAATCAATCGCATCGTTTTCCATATTGTGCGTACGGATTTCAGGACCTTTCGTATCAAGCAAAATGCCGACGATTTTCCCTGTTTCTTTCGCTGCTTTACGAATCGCTTCGATACGAACAGCGTGTTCTTCATGAGAACCGTGTGAAAAGTTTAAACGAGCAACATTCATACCCGATTCAATTAATTTAACTAACGTTTCGTGGGATTCACTAGCTGGCCCAATCGTACATACAATTTTTGTTTTTCTCATTCGTTGCACACTCCCATATTAATTAGATAGATAATTCTTTTGATAACTTATACATCGCTTCGTCTAACACGTGGACGCTTTCAAACACTTCACTGAAGCTGTAATCGACAACTGATTTGTTTCGGATGCCAATAGCACGTCCACCAATATCTTGCATTAACAATTCTACCGCATGTGCGCCCATCATACTAGCTAAGACACGGTCTCGTACAGTTGGTGACCCACCTCTTTGCATATGTCCCAGTACGGATACATGCGTATCAATTCCTCGTTTACCTAACTCCACTTTTAATTCCGTACCAGACATTACACCTTCTGCTACAACGATAATACTATGTTTTTTACCACGTTCTTTGCCTCGTTGTAAACGGTAAACAATTTCATCTAAATTAAAAGTTTCCTCAGGAATAACAATCGTCTCTGCACCGCCAGCAAGGCCTGTCCAAAGTGCGATATCACCTGCATCTCGTCCCATTACTTCTATAATGAATGTGCGATCATGAGATGTCGCCGTATCACGAATTTTATCGATTGCTTCGATAACCGTATTTGATGCCGTATCAAACCCAATCGTATAATCTGTACCGCGAATATCATTATCGATCGTACCTGGGATTCCTACTGCAGGGAATCCCTTTTCAGTTAAAGCAAGTGCGCCTCGATAAGAACCATCACCACCAATGATAACAAGTCCTTCGATACCTTCTCGTTTCATTTGATCGATTGCTTTTTGTTGACCTGATTCTTCTTTAAACTCTAAACAGCGTGCTGAATGCAGCATCGTTCCCCCACGTTGAATAATGTCACCGACATCTCCTAGTTCAAGCGAACGAAACTTCCCTTCAATCAAACCTTGATATCCTTGATGAACACCTACAACTTCTAAATCATGATAAATCGCTTTACGTACAACAGCACGTACAGCAGCATTCATACCAGGGGCGTCGCCACCACTCGTTAAAACACCAATCTTTTTCATGCTTAAACCTCCTGTTCGCCAACTAAACAAAGATTGGCTGAACGGTAGTAAATCTTTACCATTCAGCCTAATGCTATGAGACGTTGAAAGCTTACAACGTTCTTATCAACTATTACATGCATCCGTTGAAAGAAGTCTAACATCTCTTTCTATTTTCTATCATAACGATTTTTTCTCGATTTGGAAACGATTATTGTGCGAAAACACCAATTTTACGATACTTTTCATACCGTTGCTCAATCAATTGTTCGACAGATAAATCGTTTAATTCAGCAAGAGATTGAACGAGTGTAGCTTTTAATCGTTTCGCTTGTTGCTCTGGGTCTTTTTGAGCCCCACCGAGCAACTCTTCAATAATAGAATCAATAATATTCATTTCTAATAAATCTGGAGCGGTAATACGCATCGCTTCCGCTGCTTGTTGTGCTTTCGTCGCATCTTTCCAAAGAATAGATGCCGCGCCTTCCGGTGAAATAACAGAGAAAGTAGAATTTGAAAGCATATGCAAATGATTCGCTACGCCAAGTGCTAATGCCCCACCACTACCGCCTTCGCCAATTACGACACTAATCACAGGTACTTTTAAGCCTGCCATCTCGACTAAATTACGTGCAATCGCTTCGCTTTGACCACGTTTTTCCGCTTCTCCACCTGGATAAGCACCTTTCGTATCGATAAAGCAAATAATTGGACGATTAAATTTTTCGGCTTGTTTCATTAGACGTAACGCTTTTCGATACCCTTCTGGATGAGGCATACCGAAATTACGTAACACATTCTCTTTCGTATCACGACCACGTTGATGACCAATGATTGTAACAGGTTGTCCTTCAAAAGAAGCAATACCTGAAACGATTGCGGCATCATCCCCAAAATGACGGTCGCCGTGTAACTCGATAAAATCATCAAATATATATGAAACGTAATCAAGCGTTGTTGGACGTTCTGCTAAACGGGCAATTTGTACGCGATCCCACGGTTTTAAGTTCGTATAGACGTCTACTTCTAATTGTGCGAGACGGCTTTCTAACGTACTAATTTCTTCTGTGAAATCTAAATTTTCCGTCGTCGTTAATTTTTTTAACTCTTCAATTTTCATACGAAGATCTACGAGTGGTTTTTCAAAAGGTAATCGTTTAGACATGTTGCACCCCTCCATCATGTAACTTCACAATTGTCGCTAATGTTTGGCGCATTTTCGTACGCTCCACAATTGCATCTAATTGACCGTGATCTAATAAAAATTCAGCGGTTTGAAAATCATCCGGTAATTTTTCCCGTACGGTTTGTTCGATCACTCGACGTCCCGCAAAGCCGATAAGTGCTTGTGGTTCAGCAATATTATAGTCGCCTACAGAAGCAAAACTTGCCGAAACACCGCCTGTCGTCGGATGTGTCATAACCGAAATAAACAATAACCCTTTCGAAGCATGTCGTTCTAAAGCTACACTCGTCTTCGCCATTTGCATAAGTGAAATAACGCCTTCTTGCATACGAGCGCCACCACTTGCTGTGAAAATAATAAATGGTACACGCAGTTCCGTTGCTTTTTCAATGGCACGTGTAATTTTTTCCCCAACGACTGAACCCATTGATCCCATACGGAAATGTGCATCCATAATCGCTACGACTACTTTTCGACCTTCTAATAAACCAGTACCTGTTAGTACCGCTTCTGTTAAATTCGTTTTCTTTTGGTCGGCTAATACTTTATCCGTATAACCGGGGAAGTTAAGAGGATTCAACGTTTGAATTGATTCATCCATCGCTTCAAATGACCCTTCATCTAACGTAATAGCCACGCGGTCATAAGCCGTCATTTTATGATGGAAATGACATTTCGGACAAACGCCTAATTCATTATTAAGTTCTGCTTTCAACATAACGTGTTGACATTTTTCACATTTCACCACATCTTGTTGATGACGTAAATCCTCGTGCTTCATAACAAAGTGTTTTTTCTTTTTATTTTTTTTATTAAAAATATCTCGAATACTCATTGTTTCATGGCTCCTTTAAAAGGTTTCCAACCACTGTTCATACGCTGCCAAAGCAGCAGTTGGATTTCCCATCCGTAAGTTGCTTAAAAATTTCTCTAACGATAGTTGCTCCGCATTGGAAGAACGACCTTCATACGGGCGATCCGCAAATTGATTTAAAAGCATCCAAATTTTTAATACGAGTCGATTGTTAGATGTCACGATTAATTCTCGTACCAAATCTTCTCGTTCAATACCTTCACCTGTTATTACTTTATGTAATAAACTTTCCCAAACCGGGAGCTTGCGTAACTGGTCCTCAACGGCAACAGCACAAATGGCATCCCGTTCAAATATTTGCTGTGTTTCAATAACGTGATCCAAATCCCCTTCAGCTGGCAATATAAATTTTGCAAGCATTTGTACGAGTTGATGGTTTCGATAATCCGATAAATACGTACCTCCACCATGCTTCGTTTGAATAAGCCCGAGTAACTCCATACTCCGTAATGCTTCTCGCACAGAAGAACGTCCTACTTCTAGTCGTTCCGCTAACATACGTTCTGAAGGTAATTTACCACCTGGTTTTATTCCCTCATCTTGTATGATTTGTTGCAAGTCATTCACAATTTCTATAAACACCTTTGATTTCGGTTGATTTGTTGACATAAACCTCTCTCCTTAGCAAAAAGCTAACAAAAGTGGTCTGACCACTTTTCATTAGCATACATAATTTCAAACGATTCGTAAAGTAAAAAAGATAAAAAAACTGTGTTTTACACACAGTTTTTTATGACTTACTATTAAATTCTGTTTCTATGATTTGTCGTAACTCCTTCACAATGACTTGTGGCTTACCGTTTCGTACTTCTATTTTTCCTTTAACGATTAAATTTTGATCTTCCTTTAACCAACTTATGACTTGGTTATACGTTCGAGGAAATAACGTTGCATCTACGTGACCATCTTCATCTTCTAGTTGTAAAAATGCCATTGGTTCCCCTTTCTTCGTCCTAATTTGCTTTTTAGAAAGAACATTCCCAACAATCTCCACGAATTCCCCTGCCCGACATTGTGGAATTCGACTAATCGGCAGTACGTGTAAATTGTGTTCCTTTTTCAAAGTTGCAATAGGATGTGGAGATAAATATAACCCGAGCACTTCTTTTTCTAAAGCTAATTTTTCACGTTCTGACATCGGTTCAGCTTTCGCATATTTCGGCGTCCCAAATAAAGCAAAATCATTTAAATCTCCCGCTCCTGAAACGAGATCATTTTGAAGAGACCCTTGTGTAAGTGCACCCTTTAAAGAAGCAAGTAATACACTTCGATCTTTCCCAAATTCATCAAATGCACCCGCTTTAATCAGCGGCTCAAAAGTAGATTCTTTTAATAAAGCAGAAGGGAAATACGTCATCATCGTATAGAGATTCGTCCATTTTCCTTCTCCGTTATTACGCATCCGTTTCAACTCTTCTAAAAATGGAGTCGGTACACCTTTAATCGCCCCAAGCGCAAATCGTACTTGCCCATTTTCAACGCGGAATCCTCGTCCACTTTTCGTAATAGATGGCGGTAAGATGTGTACGTTATTTCGTTTCATTTCTTGCATAATCGTACGCATTTTTTTACTATCTCCTAAAACAGAAGATAGCGTAGCTGCATAAAAATAAGGGGCAAAATTGGCTTTTAAATACGCGAGTTGATACGTGATTACACTGTACGCTGCCGAATGGGATTTGGGGAATCCATAATCGGCGAATCGTACGATCAAATCATAAATGTGATTCGCTGTTTGTTCATCATAGCCTTGCTTACGCGCTCCACCGACAAAATGTGTCCGTTCTTGATCTAATGTTTCTTTTTTCTTTTTACTAACCGCTCTTCGTAATAAATCCGCTTCCCCCATTGAGAAGCCGGCAAATTTAGCGGCGATTTGTAAAATTTGTTCTTGATATACGATAACGCCATACGTTTCCTCTAAAATATCACGTAATGCCTCATGTGGCATTTCGATAGGTTCTTGACCGTGTTTTCGTCTCGCATACACCGGAATAAATGCCATTGGGCCCGGACGATATAGTGCATTAATCGCAATCAAATCCGAAAAAACGGTCGGTGCAATTTCACGAAGTGCTTCTTGCATACCCGTTGATTCTAGTTGGAATACACCGAGCGTATCACCTCTTCTTAAAAGAGCAAACGTATTTTCATCATGAAACGGAATCTTTTCGAATTTAAGCATTTTCCCGAGGTCTGCATAAATCATATTACGGATCATTTCAAGTGTCGTTAAATTTCGAAGGCCTAAAAAATCCATTTTCAATAAACCCATTTGTTCAACTTCTTGCATCGGCCATTGCGTTAAATACATTCCGTCATGACCTTTTTCGATTGGAATCGTTTCAACGAGTGGCGTCGGTGATAAAACAACACCCGCAGCGTGCGTAGAAGCATTTCGAGACAAACCTTCTAGTTTTAAAGCAATTCGAATAATCTCATCATGTTTAGGATGCGCATGTTGCCAAGCTGCTAATCCATCAGGCAATTGCAATGCATCTCGTAACGTTACCCCTTGCTTCGACGGAATGAGTTTTGATACGTCTGAAAGCTGTTGCATCGTTAACCCGTATGTTCTGCCAACATCTCGCAACACAGCTTTCGCAGACAACGTTCCGAATGTAATAATTTGAGAAACGTAATGCGCACCGTATTTTTCTGCGACGTATTGAATCACTTCTTGTCGACGATGGTCTGCAAAGTCGACATCAATATCCGGTAATGTAACACGTTCTGGATTTAAGAACCGTTCGAATAATAACCCGTATTGTAGTGGATCGACTGTCGTAATACGCATAGCAAATGCAACGAGGGAACTCGCTGACGAGCCACGTCCCGGACCTGTTAAAATCCCTTGTTGTCGTGCGTATTCAATATAATCAGCGACAATTAAAAAATAATCGGAATAGCCCATTTGCTCGATAATTCCTAATTCCTTATCCAGCCTTTCTTTATAAGGGGGCGGTACATTTCCTGAAAATTGACGTTGCAAGAAAGCGGTCGTTTGTTGGCGCAGCATCTCCCCCGCTGTCATGCCGTCTTTCACAGGGAATTTTGGCATATGAAAATGAACAGGTGGCATATCGAACTGACAAGCCGTTAAAAAAGATGCCATCGTGTCGAGCCACTCTACTTGATCTTCATAAAAACGCTCAATTTCTTCTGTTGTATGCACGTATTGATGTTTCGTTTCCACCGACTGTTCTCGGTCAGATAACTTCTCACCCCGGTCGATGGCACGTGCTACTTCGTACGCTTGCCAATCTTCTTCTTCTAAAAAAGTGTACCGTTGCGTCATACCAATCGGAATTTGTAATGTTTCACACAATCGCACGACAGCTCGTTCATTCGCACAAGGCTGTCCTGCAGGCCTTTCAACCCCAACGATACAATCTTCTTCAAATAAGTCTCGTAGCACCCTTACATGTTCTTCTGAAAGGTCTTCCCAAGAAGTATGTGATAGTGGAATCAAAATCCGTAACCCTTCTCGGTATCCTTCTAGCCAGCGAAGTGGCAGAACGCCATCTTCTTTTAACGAACTTGCCGAAGAAACTTTCATAATATGTGAATAACCCGTTTCCGTTTTGCTATATAACACTACTTGCCGACGTACATCGCCCATTTGAATGTCTACAGTCAATCCGATTACAGGCTGTTTTCCAGCTTCTTTTAAACGATGCCAAAAAGGCAGCACGCCATACATTTTACTGTTGGTAATTGCTGCCACTTCGACATGTTGTTCGTTCATTTTTTGAATCAATTCATCGATACGAATTGTACTTTGTAACAAATCAGCGGCTGTGACGACTTGTGAATAAACAACTGACATCCGCATCAACCTCTTTTCTAGTTGTCTTTACATAATTTTTGAATCACTTGAATCAGTTCATCCGCTTCTTCCCATGAATAAACAGTAGCTCCTGCCGCAACAGGATGTCCACCGCCATTAAATTGCTTCGCAATCGTATTAATGATTGGTCCTTTTGAGCGTAGACGCACACGGATTTGATTTTCTTCTTCTACGAACATTGCCCAAGCAACAATTCCTTTGGCACTACCTAAAATCGGTACGAGATTATTCGTTTCTTCTACTGTGACACCGAATTGTTGGAGCGTTTCTTTCGTTAACTTAATTGAGGCCGCACCATTTTCGTCCATTTGGAAGTTTTGATAAATGTATCCTTGTAAGTGAAGAACATTTTGTGACACTTCATACATGCCGTTAAACAATGAAGGACGGTCAAAACCGTATTTAATTAATTCTGCAACTGTATTAAATGTTACTTCTGTCGTGCTCGGATATTGAAAGCGTCCTGTATCGCCGACGATTCCTGCGAATAAAAAGCGCGCAGACTGTTCATTCAATTGCCAATTAGCTGTTTTTGCTAATTCGAAAATCATTTCAGAACAAGAACTTGCACTCGTTTGTACCCAACGAAGGTCGCCATAAGGATCTTCATTCGGATGATGATCAATTTTAATAACGTAGGCACCGCGGTCATATCTTTGATCATCGATGCGATCGGTATTTGCTGTATCGGTTACGATTACGAGAGCCCCTTCGAATTGCGCATCTTCTATTTCGTCCGGCTTCCCTAAATAATCTAGTGGCGCGCTATGTTTTCCTGTCGTATAGACGACTTTATCCGGATAATTCGTACGTAAAAGTGTTGCAAGACCTAGCTGTGAACCATAAGCATCTTCATCTGGTCTAACGTGTCGGTGTACGATAATCGTATTATATTTTTCAATCGTATCGATAATTTGTCGTTTCATCTGGCAAGTCTCCCAACTAATCTTTTCTTTCTAGTGTAAAGCATATTGTGCCATTAAAAAAGTAGACAAAATCGAAATTCCGATTTTGTCTACTTTTTCGTTCGATTATCGTTCTAACAATTGGAACGTAATCATCGCTTTACAAACGAGTACATCTTCTGAAAATGCTTCAAAATCCATTTTCACAAACTTACGACTCAAGTTTAAAATACGTGGTACGACGCGAACACTTTTCTCCATTTGAACAGGTTTCATAAAGTAAACGGTCATATTTTCAACGACGCTTTCGCCGCGTTTTGTTTTTTCAATGCTTGTGCGCCCGCTTCAACTAATACCGTTGTAAACGCACCATTCGAAATCGCACCGAATTGATTGGTCATTTGAGGTGTGACTGTAAAATCAACGACCGTATCTGTATAATCATCCGACATTTTGATTTCATTTTTTACAAGATCATCGATTGTTTCACCGTGTTGAGGTTGACGCTGTGCCATTTGAATGGCTTTTAACACGTCTTGACGGCTAACAACACCTTGTAGTTCTCCGTGCTCGTCGGCAACTGGTAGAAGGTCAATTCCTTCCCAAATCATACGATGCCCTGCTGTTGCAACGCTCGTTTTCATCGTTACAGTAATCGGATTTCGTGTCATTAAACGATCAATTGACTCTTCTTCTTGTTTGCCAATCACATCTTTTGACGTCACAATTCCTACAATTTTTTGTTGTTTGTCTACTACTGGATATCCACCGTGCGTCGTTTGAGAATTTAACGAATTAAAATCAGCAACCGTCGCTGTGCTACGTAAATACGATGTATCTTGAATTGGCACGACAATGTCTTCAATTAATAAAATTTCTTTTTTAATTAATTGGTCATAAATCGCACGGTTAATCATCGTTGCGACCGTAAACGTATCGTAACTTGATGAAATAATCGGTAATTCTAGTTCATCCGCTAATGCTTTCGTTTCATCTGTTGCATCGAAACCCCCTGTAATTAATACAGCTGCACCTGCACGCAATGCCGCTTCATGTGTATCACTACGGTTTCCGACGATTAATAAACTACCCGCATCCGTATAGCGCATCATATCGTCCATCTTCATTGCACCGATTACAAATTTCGTTAACGTTTTGTATAAACCGCTCTTACCACCTAAAACTTGCCCGTCTACAATATTCACAATTTCTGCAAGCGTTAATCGCTCAATATTTTCTTTTTTCTTTTTCTCAATACGAATCGTACCTACTCGCTCAATCGTACTAACGAGGCGTCTATTTTCCGCTTCTTTGATGGCGCGATATGCTGTACCTTCACTAACGGACATATCTTTCGCAATTTGGCGAACCGAAATTTTATCACCTACAGGTAAAGATTCAATGTATTGAATAATTTTCTCATGTTTTGTAACCAAAAAAATCACCTAATTTCCAACGTCTTTCTTCTTAACTAAGTGTACCATAATTCTTTCTTACTTATATAATATAATTGTCAAAAAGAGCGTAATTAATTGAACGAGCTGTTATAGTCTTATGCTAAAGGGATTGAAAACACATGTTCTCCATCTCTAATAAATAGACGATTCCTTTCATAAATCATGATGGAAACTGCATTTTTCTACTCTATTTTTTAATGCTATGTCACTTCTTTTTGTAGATCCACACCTTAAAATACGCCTTTCACGTTATTCAAAACAATATTTTTTGGTACACTATGTTTGAGCATCTTAAAGCTACATAAAGGTTTTGACAACTAACGTCTTTTTTAGATATACCCATTTATGTGTGAGGTCAACTCAATATTTTATAATAGGAGGTTTTTTCATTGGCTACTAAAGTAGAAATGATTCAAACTTATTTACAACAACAAAACATTGACGCTGCATTTATTACAACACCAGACAACGTCTTTTACTTATCTGGTTTTGAAAGCGATCCACATGAACGTTTATTAGGTATCATGGTGTTTAAAAATACGACACCTTTAATGATCTGCCCTAAAATGGAAGTACCTGACGCAAAAGCTGCAGGTTGGAACTTCTCAATCGTTGGCCATGATGACCAAGAAGACGCGTGGGAAATTTTAAAAAAATGCTTCTTTAGAAAAAGGAGCCGTTCAAACTTTAGCAATCGAGAAAAAACACGTCACTGTCGACCGTCTAGAAAAAATCGAATCTTTATTCGAAGGCGTTAACATTACAGCACTTGATGATACAATCGCACAAATGCGTTTAGTAAAATCAGCTGACGAACTTCAAAAAATGCGTGAAGCTGCAAAACTTGCAGATTTCGCCATTCAAGTTGGTTGTGATGAATTAGCTGAAGGTAAAACAGAAATCGAAGTATTATCAGCAATTGAAGCTGCTGTACTGAAAAAAGGTTACTACATGTCATTTGACACGATGGTACTAACTGGTTTAAATGCCGCTTCTCCACACGGTACACCAGGTAATACGAAAATTCAAAAAGGTGATTTAGTATTATTTGACCTTGGTGTTATTTACGAAGGATACTGTTCAGACATTACACGTACAGTCGCATTTGGCAAACCACGTACGGAAGAACAAGTTAAAATTTACGAAACAGTACGCGCTTCTAATGAAGCAGCCATTCAAGCTGTTAAACCAGGCGTTCGCGCAATGGATTTAGATGCAACATCTCGTCAAGTAATCGTTGATGCAGGTTATGGTGAGTACTACACACACCGTATGGGTCACGGTTTAGGTATTAGCGTGCACGAAGAACCTTCTATGCACGGCTCTAACGAAACAAAAGTTGTAGAAGGCATGGTCTTCACAATCGAACCAGGTATTTACAAAGGCGATGCAGCCGGCGTACGTATCGAAGATGATGTTTACGTTACAGCTGATGGTGTAGAAGTATTAACTTCATTCCCTAAAGAACTTCAAATTATTGAACCTAAATAATTAAGAAACGTTTTCCATCTACTAACAAAAAAGAGGAAAGTATGCGATTTATTCTCGCTATACTTCCCTCTTTTTTTATTTTTATTTTAATGATTCAATACGACGTCCGCTGAAATGTAATCATAACCTAACGCTTCTGCGACCGCTTCAAATGTAACGTACCCATTCGCTGTATTAAGGCCTTTTTTCAATGCTTCATTTTGTTGCAACGCTTTTTCGTATCCTTTATTAGCGATTTGTACCGCATATGGAATCGTATTATCCGTCAATGCAATCGTTGCTGTACGTGGAACAGCTCCCGGCATATTTGCGACCGCATAATGGACAACGCCATGTTTCTCATAAGTCGGCGCATCATGAGTCGTTACACGATCCGTCGTCGCAAAAATCCCACCTTGGTCAATCGCAATGTCTACGATGACAGAACCTGGTGACATCGCTGCAACCATTTCTTCTGTAACGAGTGTTGGGGCTTTCGCTCCCGGAATAAGTACTGCACCAATAACAAGATCTGCTTCCGCTACCGATTTAGCAATATTAAATGGATTTGACGTTAACGTTTGAATACGATCCCCAAAAATAAGGTCTAGCTCTCTTAAACGAGATGGATTAATGTCTAAAATCGTCACTTTTGCACCCATACCGACCGCAATTTTTGCCGCGTTTTCGCCAGCTTGTCCACCACCAATGATCGTTACTTTCCCACGGTCAACGCCTGGAACACCACTTAATAAAATCCCTTTGCCACCGTTAATTTTTTCTAAATAACGTGCGCCAATTTGCGTCGCCATTCTTCCTGCTACTTCACTCATCGGTGTTAACAGTGGCAATGAACCATCTTTCTCTTGAACGGTTTCATAAGCAATTGCTGTCACTTTTGATTCGATTAATGCTTTCGTTAACTCCGGCTCTGGCGCCAAATGTAAATACGTAAATAACACTAGATTTTCTTTAAAGTAACCGTACTCTTCCGCAATCGGTTCTTTTACTTTTAATACGAGTTCCGCATCCCATGCTTCCTTCGGAGATTGAACAATCGTTGCGCCAGCTAATACAAACTCTTCATCTGTAAATCCTGAACCGATTCCAGCCGATGTTTCAATAAATACGTCATGTCCAAAGGAGTTTAAATGCACTACTCCTGCTGGGGTAATTGCTACACGATTTTCATTATTTTTTACTTCTTTTGGTACGCCGATTTTCATTTCCGTCAAACCTCCTACGCCTTAAAAAAGAAAGCGTTTGCATTTTTTTGTACATCCTCATTGTAACAAATAAAAAGGAAAATTAAATCCTTTTTAACCAATTATTTCAAAATAACTTCATTACACTTTTACGCTATTTTTTTCAACAATTCAAGCGATAATTCACTATTTCTACATAATTTGAAGTTCGTATTTGTTCACTGAACGCTCATTTATATGGAAATTTTTGTTATACCTTTCCAGCTTTCTGATATGGTATAATGTGGATATAACATATAGGGAGGGTTTTAGTTATGTCAACTTATAATAATATTGTCGTAGCAGTAGATGGTTCTGAAGAAGCGAAATTCGCATTTGAAAAAGCGGTGGAAGTGGCGAAACGTAATGAAGCAAAATTACATTTAGTCAACATTATCGATACGCGTTCATTCGCAGCAATCGAAGCATATGACCGTTCAATTCAAGAACGTGCAAAAGAATTTGCAGAAGAAAAATTAGCAGAATACAAAGCTGCTGCTGAAAAAGAAGGCGTTGTGGCAGAATCATTAATTGAGTACGGTTCTCCAAAAACAATGATTACGCGTGAAGTTTCTAAAAAGACTGAAGCAGACTTAATCGTTTGTGGTGCAACAGGTCTTAATGCAGTGGAACGTTTCTTAATTGGTTCAGTATCTGCCAACATCGTACGTTCTGCCAAATGTGACGTATTAGTTGTACGTACTCCTGGCGAACACGCTGAATAATAACTAAAAATTTAAGCTACTGCACCGAGTGGATTCGGTGCATATAAAAAAAGGACTGCTTAGGCAGTCCTTTTTTTGCGTCGTCCTTATTTACCTTCTTCTTTTTTCCACTTACGAACACGTGCAAAAAAATTGTTCAAGTGCGTCTGGATTTGATAACGTCGGCACTTTCGCAAGTAATACGTCTTTTACAGGTTTAACATTTTCACCTTTTTTCTGTAAGACGAAAATACTTTTTGATAGTTGTTGTTTTTTAAATAAGTTGCTCGGTAATTGAATGACTGCTTGAATCCACGTATTTGCTTTTACATAAGCGAATAGATGACGTGCTTGTTCTGATTCAAAAATATTGCTCGGCACTAAGAAGAAACCGTAGCCACCTTCGCGTAATTGATTCATCGCTTTTTCAATGAACAGGTGATGCGCATACGTCATTCCTTCTTCAGCATGAATTTCATAATGTTTATTCGCATACTCTTCATCTGGATAATATCCAACTGGCACGTCACAAACAACGGCATCTACCGGATCAATTAATAAAGGCATTAATGCATTTTGATGATAAAGCGCCACAGGTTGTTGTTGCAAATCTGCTGAAACGGCAGCGATTTGAATTAATAAATCGTCCATTTCAACACCCGCACCGGTTATTTTATCGCCAATTAAATTCATTACGGTTAATAGTAAGTTCCCTGTTCCGATTGCTGGATCTAACATCGTAATCGTTTTATTTTCAGCCAATGTATCTTCAAAAAATTGATCAACCAAATACCCAACAATTAATCCTAAAGAATCTGGTGTCATTTGATGATTAACTTGCGCGCTTTCACGCATTCCTTTTAAAAGGGCTAATTGAATTCCTTTACGAATGTCATTGCGGTCCCATTCACCTTCTGGAATTTTCTCTCCACTAATCCAATTGTTTAACGCTTCTAAAACGCCATCTAAATACGTCACATTTTCTGATTCCACAAAACGTCCCGCTTCACCATCGATAAATGTAAATAATTGTTCTATTTTTTCCATTTGAACTATTTTCTCCTTTGAACGTGAAAAAGATGTCCCCACCAATTTGAAGAGGACATCTCTTTCTATACTAAGTACTCTATTAAAGTGCTTTTAAAGCTTCTAATGCTTTTTCGTAATCTGGGTGGTTTGTACCTTCTGATACGTATTCAACATATGTTACTTCGCCTGCTTCGTTTACAACGAAGATTGAGCGAGCCAATAAGCGATGTTCTTGCATAAGAACGCCGTATGCTTCACCGAAAGATGCTGCATAGTGATCTGATAACGTTTCTACGTTTTCAACACCTGCGTTACCGCACCAACGTTTTTGTGCGAATGGTAAATCCATAGAAATAGTTAATACTTTATAACCTTCACCAAGTTCGCTAGCAGCTTCATTGAAACGACGTGTTTGTGCATCACAAACACCCGTATCTAATGAAGGAACAACGCTAATTAATAGCTTTTGACCTTTAAAGTCTGCTAATGTTTTTTCAGAACGAGCATTATCAAGCACTTTAAAATCTGGTGCTTGGTCTCCTACTGATAATTCTTTCCCTACTAAAGTGACAGGTTGATTTCCGAATGTTACTTGTACCATATTCACAACGCCTCCTAAATATTCTATCCCAATTTTACTAAACTTCACCTTGTTGTTGCAACTGTTTCACTTCTTGTTGCCACGTGTTTTGGTGAATTTCTGTCGTTTCGTAGCTATTTTCATAAACTACGCGTGTATCTGCCAACAAATCGTGAATCGCTTGATGCTTCGGTGTAAATGCTACAACAAAATATAACAGTTTAATTGTCACAGAAATGTAGCGACCGATCCATTCGCGAATAAGCACAGTCGTCCACGTTAAATGCTCTTGCTTATCTGAAACGACACGTAGACCAAAAATCATTTTGCCGAGTGTTTGCCCCAGCCACTTCGTCATCAAAACGAAATAGGCATAAAATAACAAGCTCCCCGCTAATGCCTTCAAGCTGAAAATCCAAAACATCGGGTGGTCTACTCCGATAAGACGGAATACACTTCCAACGATGAGTAATTTACATACAGCCCAAATTAATAAAACGTCAACACTATAAGCAAAAAAGCGAATCCAAAAGCCGGCATTCTTTCTCGTAAATGTTTTTTCAATTGGTTGCTCAATTGGTTGCTCAATTGGTTGCTCAATTGGTTGCTCAATCACTATGAACGCCCCCTACTCTTCCCCGTATAAGTACATCATACGAGGTGCGCTATTATAGTTTTTCAAAATAGTTGAAATGACGTGTGCATCTGCTGAACCAGATGTTAAGAATGAACTTGCTTTCGCTGTAAATAAAGAAGCCCAGCTATCAGAGCCGTCGTATTCAAACACTTCTGCATCTTTTAGTTGATAGTCTTTTTTCAGCGCAGCAATTGTGTCACTTTCATACCCCAATTCATCAACTAAACCATTTTTCTTCGCTTGTGATCCACTGTAAATACGACCATCTGCTAATTTTTTCACGTCTGCTTTTGATAAGTCACGACCATCTACAATGACGTTAACGAAACGCGCATACGATTCGTCTACCATCGTTTGTAAAATTTCACGGTCGCCATCAGTCGCCTCACGCGTACCACTCATAATATCTTTATACGGTCCGGTTTTAATCGTTTCAAATTCAATGCCATATTTTTTAGCTAATTTACTATAATTCACACCTTGCATAATGACACCGATTGACCCTGTAATCGTTTCTTCATCTGCAAAAATCTTATCTGCAGGTGCTGAAATATAATAACCACCAGAAGCAGCCATCGATCCCATTGATACGTAAATAGGTATGCTTCGTTTTTGTTGAATTTCTTTTATTTTCTCATAAATTTGTTTCGATTCTACAACGCCACCACCTGGTGAATTGACGTTTAATACGACACCTTTACGCTTTTATCTTTTCTACAGCATCTAGTTGCTTCATAAATGCTTGATGGTTGTACGTTTCTGAAGAAATAAAGAACCTTCCCCTGTATCTTGAATTGTCCCATCTACTGTTAGAAGTGCAATTCGTTTTGAAGATGACCCGGATTGTTTAACTGTTTCGGTCAAATAATCTTCTTCTGGGTCATCAAACATCGACGTTACTTGCTCTGATACATTTTTCGATAGTAGTAACGACAATGCGCTAAACCCAATCGAAACGAAAAATAAAAATGCGGCGATTGCTACAGCAATCCATCTTTTCGTATTCATTAAAAAACCCCTTCCAACTTATTTAGTTATGATGATGTTTCCTTACATCTAAAATCGTTGTCACTGAAAATATAATAATCGCAATCCAAATGAGACCGAATGATAAAAATTCAATTTTACCGAACGATTCATGGAAGACGAAAACACCGAGTAAAAGTGCAATTGTCGGCGATACGTATTGAATAAAGCCTACTAAATAAAGCGGAATGTTTTGTGCGCCAATCGCAAATAAAATAAGTGGAATCGACGTAACCGCTCCTGCACCAATTAATAACATGGTCGTTTTCAAGTCTACCATACCAAATGCCATTTTTCCTTCAACAGCTAAATAGATGTAATAAATAAGTGCAATCGGTAAAACGAATGCCGTTTCAATAACTAACCCTCGTGTCGCATCTAAATGGATGCTTTTTTTCAGTAAGCCATAAATACCGAATGAGAACGCCAATCCTAGCGCAATCCATGGAACCGTTCCATAATTCACAATCATCATCGCAACGCCTAAAATCGCGATGCCTACTGCGACAATTTGTGCTTTCGATAATCGTTCTTTTAAGAAAATAATGCCGAGTAAAATAGAAATAATCGGATTTAAATAATATCCTAAGCTCGTTTCAATAATGTGATGATGGTTCACAGCCCAAATGTATAAATACCAATTCAATGTAACTAAATAGGCAGCTACCGTAAGCTTCCAAAAATCGCTCTTTCGTTGCCAGAGCGCTTTGACATCTTTTAATAATTCGTTTCCTTTACGAATTACAACGACAAATAATAACGTTAATAGAAAGCTCCAAATAACGCGACTCGCTAAAATTTCTTGGCTATCAACAGCGGCTAACCCTTGCCAATAAAGTGGGAATAATCCCCACATGCAATAAGCTCCGAGTGCTGCGATGACGCCCTTTTGTTGATTTTGCATCGTACATCTCCTTCAAACATCGAATAGTTCATTATATAAAGATAATTTATGAATTGTAAATACGTCATTCGACGTAACAAAAAAAGAGCCGAGAAAAATCTCAGCTCTTCTTCACTATTTCATATATTCCGCTTCTCTTAATTCGATGCGACGAATTTTACCAGATATTGTTTTCGGTAAGTCTTCTACAAACTCAATCGCACGCGGATATTTGTACGGTGCTGTATTATTTTTAACGAAATTTTGAAGTTCTTTTATAAAAGTTGGATCTTCTACACGTGTTCGGTCTTTTAACACGATAAATGCTTTAACGATCGTTCCACGTAATTCATGTGGACTTGCAACGACAGCACATTCTTCTACTGCCGGATGCTTCACAAGGGCATCTTCCACTTCGAACGGTCCGATCGTATAGCCTGAGCTAATAATAATATCGTCACGACGACCTTCAAACCAGAAATACCCATCCTCATCACGTCTAGCACGGTCTCCAGTAATATAATACTCACCAATAAATTGTTGCGCTGTTCTTTCAGGATCTTCGAAGTATTCTTTAAACAAAGCAGGTGTTGAACGATGCACAGCAATATTACCAACAACGCCATCCGCACACACATTACCTTCTTCATCTACGATTTCTACGCGGTTTCCTGGCGTCGGTTTCCCCATTGAGCCTGGACGAGATTCCATCCCTAATAACGTACCGACAAGTAATGTATTTTCCGTTTGTCCGTAACCGTCTCTCACGAGTAAATCAAATGCGCGCTTAAACGTATTCACGACTTCAATATTTAATGGTTCTCCGGCAGACACAGCACTGCGTAAGTTGCTTAAATCATACGTTTCTAATTGCTCCGTTTTTGACATAATACGGTATTCTGTCGGCGTACAGCAAAGCGCTTCCACTTTGTAATCTTGTAGAAGTTGTAAATATTTTTTCGGTTCAAAATGGCCGTTATACACGAAGCCGATTGCTCCTGTACCGAGAATAGATAAGAATGGACTCCAAATCCATTTTTGCCAACCAGGACTTGCCGTAGCCCAAACGAGTTTTCCTTCTTCTGCACCTAGCCAATTTTTTGATGCGGTACGTAAATGTGCATACGCCCATGAATGCGTATGCACAGCTGCTTTAGGATTTCCCGTCGTTCCACTCGTATAAGATAAAAATGCCATATCGTTCGCTTTCGTTTGAACGACATCAAATTCATCTGAAAAACCGTCCGTTAACGTAGAAATATTAAGCCAACCGTCTGCGTCTCCGATTGCTAATTTTTGCACGGTATGTCCGTGCGCTGCTTTTTCAAATTCGTCTACGAGTGGTGCATAGGCGACAACTGCTTTTGCATGACTATGTACAATTCGGTAATCAATATCTTTTGCACGTAGCATTTCCGAACTTGGAATGACCGTAATCCCTGCTTGAATAGCACCTAAATAAATCGTATACGCTTGAATTAAGCGCGGTACCATTACGAGAATAATATCCCCTTGTTTAAGTCCTAATGATTGTAGAGCATGTGATACTTTATTTGAACGCTTCACAAGTTCATCGTAACCAATCGTTTGTTTCGTTCCTTGTTCATCTTCATAAATAAGTGCTGTACGATTCGTTTGATCCGCAAAACGTCTAATTTCCGTCGCTAAGTTGTAAATTGGTGGTGCGATCAATTGTTTTTGATCCATTTGAATTCCTCCTCAATTGAACATCCATTTTTATATAGCTAAATATTAACACTAATTATTATTACTTGGTACTAACAATTGTCATGTTTTTTATTTTTTAACGAAAATCTTCAAAAAACGACAAAAAACCTCTGTTTACTCACAATTTATGAGCAAACAGAGGTTTCATGAATTGTTATAATAAGTCTTCGAAGTCGTTTACCACTTCTACTTGAGGGAAGTTATGCACTTCACGATTACGAACAGCACGTTCAATCATTTCGTCGAAATCTGTAAAGCTTTCATAATACTCGATCTTATCTGTACGTGGTTTTGTTTTTGGATTTGCTGGTGTAAATACCGTACAGCAATCTTCAAACGGTACGATTGACGTTTCATACGTACCAATTTTTTGTGCGATATCGATAATTTCTAATTTATCATACGTAATTAATGGACGTAAAATAGGTGTCGTTGTCACGGCATTAATAGCAGCTAAACTGTCTAAAGTTTGAGAAGCAACTTGCCCTAAGTTTTCGCCTGTTACGAGCGCTTTCGCTTTCACTTCTTCACGTACGATGTCTGAAACTTGCATCATTAAGCGACGTGTCGTCGTCATCGTTACGTTTTTCGGAACAGCTTGTTGAATCGTTTGCTGAATTTCCGTAAATGGAATAACGTGTAGACGAACTTTCCCACCAAATTTGCTAATGATTTGGCACAATTCTTTTACTTTTCCTAGTGATTGGTCACTCGTAAATGGTGGGCTAAAGAAGTGAATAGCTTCGACTGTAACGCCACGTTTCATCATTAAGTAAGCAGCTACTGGACTATCAATTCCGCCTGAAAGTAATAATAATGCTTTGCCATTTGAACCAACAGGTAGACCTGCTGCTCCTTGAATCACTTCAACCATCATATACGTCGCTTCTTGACGAACTTCGATGCGTAATTCAATTTCAGGGTTTTTCATTTGAACTTGCATACCTGGTAATTCGCTTAATACGTAAGCAGCTACTTCACGGTTTAGTTCATACGTTTCTAATGGGAAATCTTTATATGAACGTTTCACATTAACTTTAAACGTTTTTCCTTCATAATCAAGTGTTTGAACGATTTCTTTCGCTAATGCTTTCATTGCATCTAAATCAGTTGGACATTCTGCAACGGGGCTATAACTTTGTACACCGAATACTTCGCGTAAACGCTCGATTATTTGTTCCATTTCTTCATCAGAAGTACTGCTTAAATACATACGATCACGTTCCATACGTACTTTCATGTTCTCTAAATCTTTAAATGTGTGACGTATATTGTCACGTAAACGATGAATAAATTGATTACGGTTACGGCCTTTCGTCGTAATTTCACCATATCGTACTAAAATCTCATGCCATTTCATGTAATTTAATCTCTCCTCTTACTTGTTTCAACACTTGTTCAAATGCTTGTTTGAACGTTGTAATATCTGCATCTGTTAGCCCTTCACCAAAGCTCATACGAATGACACCACGTGCATATTCGTCCGGAACACCTACCGCTTGTACGACATGGCTAATTTGATTGTCTTTTGAATGACAAGCACTAGATGTCGATACGATCACGCCAGCTCGTTGCATCGCATTCACGATCACTTCACCTTTAATGCCTTTGATTGAACATGATACGATATGCGGCGCACCTTCGTTTGAAGACAATACGTAGACGTCTTCGAATGGTTCTAAAAATGCATGAAGATCGTTACGCCATTTCGTATAATGTGCCACGTTTGTCGCTTCATTTTGGATAGCTAGACGTGCTGCTTTAGCAATTGCTACGTCTTGTGGTACAGCTACTGTACCGCTTCGTAGCCCCATCTCTTGACCACCACCATGAATAATCGGCTCAATTGTCGTACGTTTACGAAGTGCTGCGATTCCTGTTCCTTTTAAGCCATTAATTTTATGCCCACTAATTGATAAAGCATCTGGACCTAATTCACCGTTAAATTGAACAGGTAATTTTCCAAAACTTTGTACACAATCCGCATGATAAAATGCGCGACTATTTTCACGAATAATTTGAGCGATTTGTTGAACGGGTTGAATAGCCCCCATTTCATTGTTGACATGCATAATGCTTACAACGACTGTTTCTCGTTTTAGTAATTTTGCTTTTAAGTCGTCTAAATCAACGACACCTTGGCGATCAACTTTCACATAATCTACTGTAAAGCCTTCCGTTTCAAGTGCTTTTGCTGTTTCTAATACAGAAGCATGTTCAATGCTTGATACGAGAATTTGTTTCCCACGATGCGTATTCGCACGAGCAAGACCTTTAATTAAAAAATTGTTTGATTCTGAACCACCAGAAGTAAAAACAACATGTTCTGGTTCTGTATTTAAAATCCCTGCAATTTGTTCACGAGAGCGACCTAACAAACGGTTCACTTCTACACCCATTTCATGAAGAGAAGCGGGGTTTGCATAATAACGTTCATTCGCCTGTACAAATGCATTCATCACTTGCGCATTCGGTTTTGTCGTTGCGCTATGATCAAGATAAATCATTGTATCGATTCCTTCTTTCCTTACAAAAACATAAGTTTTTTCTAAAAATTTATTATATAACAAATATGTTGCTTTATCAGTCATTTCTATAAAATCACGAAATAGTGCTAACAATAACTTCTTAATCCTACTATTTCTTAGCATTAAAAAACAACAGTTAAAACTTGCTAACTGTTGTTTCCATTCATTATTTTACTTTTAACGTTTCATTCACGATGTCTTCCATTTTTTTTAATGCGCCTGGTTCTGCTTCTTCTACCGCTTTCGCAGCAATTTCAAGTGCTTTACTATAACGCATATTAATGAACGCATCTTCTGCTAAACCTAAATTTTCATCCATACCTGGCTTCGTATGACGATAGCGATTACCGTATTGAATAAGTAGTTCAACTAACTTCACATCTTCAATCATACTGTCTACGTGCTTCGTACTTTCGCCTACTGCCACTTCAGCCGATTTCACAGATTCAAAAACAGTTGGCATATTCAACGGAACTTCTTTTAAATTGTTTTCAACAATAAACAACTGTTCCGCCGCTTCTGACAATCGTGTTTCAATACTATCTGGAACGCCTGGAATGTTAGCCTTATGTAAGCGTCTCTCTGTATCACGTAAGTTCATTTGTAATGTTTTTAACTGCTGCGTTGCACTATTTTCGTCAATGCGTAAACTTTGCAAGCGATCTGCAAAACGATCTTGCTCTTCAAAAATACGTTCAACATCATTACGCGTCTCTTTCAATTCTTTCTCAATCATTGAATACGCCGCTTGATGCAATTCAAGCTCTTGTACGAGCGCTTCGTAACGTTGTTTAATGCTAAGCAGTTCTTGTTTACAATTTACTGGAATTGCCGCTTCATTATCATCTAAATGATAACTTTTACGAACGATGGCCGCTTCATCAGCTGTTTCAACTGTACTTTCAAGCACTTCATTCAGGCGACTACCAATTTCTTTAACATGTTCATCAACAAATTGCTTAGACGTGAACTCCGCTTCAAGTGCATCGAAGAAATGTTCGATATCTTCTCGAATTTCTTGTACACGTAATTCTGCTTGTGTCACATTCAACTGTGCAATTTGTTTTTTCAATTCTTGTAACTCTTCTTCTGTGTGTTGAATCCACTCAGTTACTTCTAAATGCTTCAAGTAAAATCCCGTATCTTCCATTTCATTATGACCGATACGTAATTCTTGTAAATCAGAAGGAATTTGTTTTTGAATTTCACGTAGCAATCCAGGGATTGTCGAGATTAATTTAAATATTTGTTGTCCTTCTTCGTTTAAGTGTTCAACGATTTCTCTCGCCTTTAAGTAATCGCCAGATTCCGTTAACTGCTTAAACTCTTCGAACTGTGGATTAAATTGTTCTAATCGTTCTTCAAGAGGGTTTGCTGCATCACCAAATGAATATTGATGTGCTAATAACGTTTTACGAGATGTACGATGTTGTTCTTGGAGTTGTTCGATTTCAATGGTACTTTGTTTTTCACTTGCTAATAAATGTTCAAGTTCTTCTAAAATTTTATCAATCGTTTCATTACTTTCTCGTATACGTGAATCAATTTCTTGTTCTATACTCGTTACACGACTAAATTGGAATTTACTTACCTTTTCATTTCCTTCTTCTAATAATTCATCGATTTTAGGAAACTCATGATCGTTAATTTGATTCCAACTATTTTTCCAACTTTCAAACAGTTCTTCTGTTTGACCGTTCATGTTTAATACTTTTACTTTTGCTAGTTCCTCTTGCACGCGTTTCTTATGCAATTCATTTCGAAGTTGTTGCAGTCGTTCCATCTCTGCCTTATGCTTGTTACGAAAAACAAAGACGACTGCTACAATTACAATTAATACGATGATGATTGGTATAATGTATTTGATCATCGTAAGCCCCCTTGTCCTAGTACTAGATAGTTTTCTTATGCTATATTATTTCTAATAGTACCATGTTTTCATTTATTTTTAGAGCGTTTTCTACATATTTTCATCATTTTTCCAATAAACGGGAGGAATCACATTGAAACGAGACGGCCACATCCACTCACCATACTGCCCTCACGGCACGAAAGATTCATTTGAACAATACATAGAAAAGGCGATTGCATCGGGTTTCACTGACATTTCTTTCACCGAACATGCCCCCGCACCAGAGGGATTCCTAGATCCTACTCCTGAGCGAGATAGCTTTATGACAATTCACGAATTTGAAACATACGTCAATGAACTGAAACAATTGCAACGAAAATATCATAATCAAATTCGAATACGAATCGGGATCGAACTCGACTACATTGAAGGATACGAAATACAAACGACCGCATTTTTAAAAAAATATGGTCATTTATTAGACGATGCTATTTTATCGGTCCACTTTTTAAAATATAATGGTACATATACGTGTATCGACTTCTCAGATGAAGTGTTTATCGCATTCGCTAAACAAGTCGGTTCTGTTGAAGCTGTCTATCAATTATATTATGATACGATCATTCAATCGATTCAAGCTGACCTTGGCATGGCGAAACCGAAGCGAATCGGACATCCGACACTCATTCATAAATTCCAATTAGCCCATAAAGAAACGATCAATGATGATACACAAGTTCAAACCGTTTTACGACTGATTGCAAAAAAAGGCTATGAACTCGACGTAAATAGTGCAGGTCTTTCTAAAAAATATTGTTTAGAAAGCTATCCTCCAGTGTCTTACATTACGTTAGCGAAAGAACTACAGATCCCTCTTGTATTCGGTTCAGATGCTCACCAGGCAAGTGATTTACACAACTACTATGACGATATTATGAAATAAGGAGATTTTTTTATGTTCGAACAAACTACTTACGAAGGCGATTTAGCCAGCAAATACACATTATTATCAAAACAATTAGACGCATTAATGACAGGTGAAACAGACGAGTTAGCGATTTTAAGTAACGCTTCTTCTTTACTAAATCAATTTTTATCAGATGTAAACTGGTGTGGTTTCTATTTATATAAAAATGAAGAATTATTATTAGGCCCATTCCAAGGGTTACCTGCTTGCGTACATATCGCAATCGGTCGTGGTGTTTGCGGTACTGCTGCACAAACAATGGAAACACAGCTCGTAGCAGATGTTCATGCTTTCCCAGGACATATCGCTTGTGACGGTGCAACGAATGCAGAAATCGTCGTTCCACTTCAAAAAGACGGTCAGTTGTACGGTGTACTCGATATCGATAGCCCAACGAAAGATCGTTTCAGCGAAACGGATCGTGTCGGCATTGAATTGTTCGCTCGTACGCTTGAGAAATTTTTATAAATTAAAATACGTCCTCTTGAAAACTTCAAGAGGATTTTTTTATACGCATTTTCTTTTTTAAACGATAGATTGTTATTATTGCTTGACATTCAATTCATCTGTCACGTACAATAGTCTTTGTGTAAAATGAACGCAGCGGTTGTATGGCCTAGCTATTCAGTTTGCTCCTCTAGTTCATCTAGAAGGTGTATAAGTAATTCGTCGGCTGCATGAACGAACATACATGAAAGCAAAATGGTCGTTACGCTAAATACAACTGATTTTTGTTTTATACCAAATAAAAATCAATTAGGAGGGACTTTAAATGTCTCGTTATACAGGTCCATCTTGGAAACTATCTCGTCGTTTAGGCATTTCTTTAAGCGGTACTGGTAAAGAAATCGAAAAACGCCCATACGCTCCAGGTCAACACGGTCCAACTCAACGTAAAAAAATGTCTGAGTATGGTCTACAATTACAAGAAAAACAAAAATTACGCCACATGTATGGTATGACTGAACGTCAATTCCACAACTTATTCGTTAAAGCTGGCAAACAACAAGGTGTACACGGTGAAAACTTCATGATCTTACTTGAAACTCGCCTTGACAACTTAGTTTACCGTTTAGGTTTAGCTCGCACTCGTCGTGCAGCTCGCCAATTAGTAAACCACGGCCACGTAACTGTTGATGGTAAACGCGTTGATATCCCATCTTACAGCGTTAAACCAGGCCAAGTGATTTCTCTTCGTGAAAAATCTCTTAACCTTACAGCTGTAAATGAAGCTATCGAAGTTAACTCATTCATTCCTGAATACGTAACTTTCGACGCTGACAAAAAAGAAGGTACATTCGTACGTTTACCAGAACGTTCTGAATTATCTGCTGAAATCAACGAAGCGTACATCGTAGAGTACTACTCTCGCTAGTAGCGTTTTCGAAAAAACAGGTTGCTATGCAGCCTGTTTTTTTATATGTATTTATAAAAAAGACCACATCTTTAAAAAAAGATGCGGTCTTTTTCTTATTCAAATGAACCGAAGAAAACTAATCCGATTGCTGTCACAATAAATGCAATCATAAAAATAAGAATAATTAAAATGATAAATTGTATAATGAATGTACCAACTGCACGTCCGATTGAAATATTTTCAACAGTAGCAATTGCAATCACTTCTAATACGAGTGATACGATTGAAATGGCTAATGCAATTAACGCGAAAATCAAATTAACTGCTGTTGGCATGTCACCGGCAAAGTCCCAAATAAATTGAATGATTGCAAATGGCAATAAAATAATAAATGGTAAAAATGTAATATACATCCCTTTTGTCATTTGAATCAGTGTTCCTTGTCCACCAAAGAACCATTTCGCAATAAAATGTACGAAAAGAGAAGCAAAGAAACTTCCTATGATTACAGTTGGGATTGCTAATACGACCACGCCGATTAGGACCAACCAAGGATTCACATATTCATTCAAATCGTACCCACCAAAAAGCACATTACCGAATCCTGCTAAAAATAATACGAGCCAATATGCTGAAAATTTATTTTTTAAAATAAATTGAACAGCTTCTTTTGGGCTTTTCCATGCAATTTTAAATAAATCAAAATTCATATAAACGTCTCCTTTTTTCACGATACTTCTATTTTTACATGAATAAAGAGAAGTTTCTACAACATTTTCAATATTCTACAAGATTAAACTATTTTCTCCTACATTTAATGCAAAATAAGTCGTTTCCCTTACGCGTCTTTCGTAGGAATCGTACATTCGCCGCCCCAGCCATACATACCATCTGTAATATTCGTCACGTCAAAGCCTACGCTTTCTAAATAACGTGCTGCCATTTCACTTCGAACGCCCGCTTTGCAAATAAGTGCATACGGCTTTCTTTCATCCAATTCTGAAATACGGTATTCTAAATCACCTAACGGAATATGTACTGCACCTGGAATCATTCCGTGCTGTACTTCATAATCTTCTCTCACATCAATGACGGTAAGTGTTTCTCTCGCTTCTTGCATTTTTTGTAATTGTTCTGCTGTCATTGTTTTCATAATAGATCTCTCCTCCTTTCATATCATAACTTACGTATCAACAGATGAAAACAAGAAACGTCCTCTGAATCAATTATTCAAAGGACGTTTTTAGTATTAAGTCTAAGTCACTTTTAATTCTAAACGCTTCGCTACTTTCGATAATGTGAAGTTCACTATCCAATACATTAAGGCAACAAATACGAAAACTGGAATAATATAATTTACATTTTGCGCATTAATTACTTGTGCATTATGCATTAACTCTGGAAGTGCAATAACAACAGCTAAAGATGTATCTTTCAATAAAGAAATGAATTGACTAACCATTGGTGGAACCATTCTGCGCAACCCTTGAGGTAATACGATATGCCATAGCGTTTGAATATAATTTAATCCACTTGAACGACCTGCTTCAATTTGACCTTTTTCAACAGAATTCAAACCACTTCGAACAATTTCTGAAATCATTGCGGCTTCAAAAACGGTTAAAGCAGTAATAGCTGCTCCCATAATCGTCATCTGTATACCGACTTCCGGTAATGCAAAAAATGTGAAGAAGATGATGAGTAATAATGGTAAGTTACGAATAATCTCGACGATTGCCCCTAAAATTTGAGACAGTACTGGAATCTTCATATAACGAATGGTTCCGATAACGACGGCGATAATAAAACTTAAAACAATAGCAATTGCAGCCACTTCTAACGTAACTAAAAATCCTTTGAATAAAAATTTAATATGATCGGCGGTTAATGCTCCTGCGATATCCATACTTTAACCTCCTTATGACGTTCTCGCTAAACGTTGTTCCAAATAGCGTACAGCGGAACTTAGCGGAATCGTAATGACTAAATAAAACAACGCAACGAATATATACACTTCAAAAGTTACAAATGTACGAGAAGAAATTAAGTCTGCTTGATACATAAGTTCCCCTGCTGCTAAAATCGTTAAAATAGATGAGTTTTTCACTAAATTAATAAACTGATTTCCTAATGGAGGAATAACAATTTTAATAGCTTGTGGCAATACGACGTACCACATCGTTTGAATATATGTTAACCCTGATGAACGTGCCGCTTCAGATTGCCCTTTATGCACAGCTAAAATACCTGCTCGAATTGCATCTGCAATAAAGGCAGCCGTATAAATAATGAGCGCTAACGTTCCTGCTTGAAAACCGTCTAGTTGAATTTTCAAAGTAGGTAATGCTGTATATAAGAAGAAAGCAATAATTAGCAACGGAATATTCCGGAAAAACTCTACATACGCCGTACCAATCCAATTGCACACTTTAATCGGAGCAATTTGTAAAATGGCTAAAAATGTGCCGAGAGCAAAGCTCCCTACTAATGCTAATAAACTCACGAGAAGCGTTTGTTTGAAACCTGTTAAATAGGCATCCCAGTTTTCCGTTAAAATACTAAAATCTAGCATTAGATTGATCCCCTCATTTCCCTTCATAAAGAATGAAAAGGCAGCAAGTAACTTCGCCGCCCTTCCTAGCAATTGAACTATTCTTTAATCCATTTTTTATAAATTTCATCGTAAGTGCCATTATCTTTTAACGTTTTCAACGCTTTATTAATCTCGGCAATAAATTCTGGACTATCTTTCTTCACTGCTATACCGTATGGCTCATCTGTGAATGTATCCCCAACAACTTCATAATTGCTATCTTCATCCGCCATACCATATAAAATCGCATTATCTGTCGTTAATGTATCCCCTTGGCCAGATTTCAATGCTGTAAATGCTTCTGCGTAATTTTCAAATTCTAAAACAGTTGCCTCAGGTGCTTTTTCACGAATATTAACTGCTGAAGTAGATCCTTTCACAGCTAAAACTTTCGTTCCTTTTTTAATATCATCAATTGATTTAATCGAAGAACCTTTTTTTACTAAAAGAGATTGACCCGCTTCAAAATAAACGTCTGAGAAATCTACTTCTTTTTTACGTTCTTCCGTAATTGTCATCGTCGCGATAATAGCGTTAATATCACCTTTTTGTAATAAAGGAATACGTGTTTTTGAAGTTACTTCTTTAAATTCGGCTTTTGATTCATCGCCTAAAATTTCTTTTGTCAATGCTTTTGCCATATCGATGTCGAATCCTTCAATATCGCCTGTTGTTGGATTTTTCAAACCGAATAAACGAGTATCATTTTTTACACCCCAAACGATTTTGTCTTGCTTTTTCACTGTATCTAATGCATTTTTACCGCTGTCTTTTTCTTTTTCCTTATCCTCACTACCACATGCACCTAGTACAACAGCAGCTAAAATCATCGTCAATAATGCAAACCACAAATTTTTCTTTTTCATCTTATAAAACCCCCTACGTAATTTATTAATGATTCAAAATCCTACTTAAGAATAATTTGGCTCGGTCTTCTTTTGGTTCTTTAAAGAAAGCTTCTGGATTTGTATCTTCTAAAATTTGACCTTTGTCTATGAAAATAATTCGATCCGCTACTTCACGAGCAAAGCCCATTTCGTGTGTAACGACGACCATCGTCATACCTTCTTTTGCAAGGGACTTCATTACATCTAGCACTTCCCCTATCATTTCTGGATCGAGTGCCGATGTTGGCTCATCAAATAGCATAACGTCTGGGTGCATAGCTAATCCTCTAGCAATAGCCACACGCTGTTGTTGACCACCTGAAAGTTGTGCAGGAAATGCATCTGCTTTATCTGGAATCCCTACTTTTTCTAAATACATTCTCGCCGTTTGTTGCGCTTTTTCTTTAGATTGTTTAAGTGCCTTCATCGGTGCTAATGTAATATTATCCAACACCGTCTTGTGAGGATATAAATTAAAATGTTGAAATACCATTCCAATATGTCGACGAAGTTTGTTAACATCGGTCTTTTTATCGCTTAGAACTAAATCATTCACCGTCAAAACACCGGTTGTGATACTTTCTAACTTATTCATACATCTTAGTAGCGTACTCTTTCCCGAACCAGATGGACCGACAATAACGACTACTTCACCTTTTTCAATTTTCAATTCAATATTTTTTAACACTTGAAAATCTCCATAAAACTTATTTACATTGTTAAATTCGATCATCTACTCACCAACCCTCTGCTTAAATCATAGACGAGACTATTTAAATCCCTTAAAAATAGCCTATACTTTATTATTTTATTTTTTAATTATATTTTCAAGTATTGTAAAAATAAGTCAAAAATGTTAAAGGAAATTTTTGTTATATTCATATATATTAAAACTGATCTACTTTTTTATTTATACGTTATTTTTTTATTTTAGTAAAATAAAAAACAAAAAATAATTTCATTAAATAGAATTTATCGTTATTTAAAAGTAATTTTATCGTTTAAAATAGAAATTTTCATAATTTAGACACAAAAAAAGATGTTTAATTGAAGAATTCTCCAATTAAACATCTTTCATTTAATTCTTTTAATTTAATTTTTTAAGCAAATTTCACCATGAAGTATTTTTTCTTACCACGACGGATAATCGTGAAAGCATCTTCTAAGCGATCTTTTGCATCGATTGTGTACTCTAGTTCTTTCACTTTTTCACCATTCACAGAAATGGCCCCGTTCGTTACATCTTCACGTGCTTGGCGTTTTGATGAAGAAATTTTCGCTTCGACTAATAAATCTACGATGTTCGCATCTTTTTTCGCTACTTCAACTGAAGGCACGCCTGAGAATGCGACTTTCATTTCTTCTACTGATAATGCTTTTAACTCACCTGAGAAAAGAGCAGCTGTAATTTTAAGTGCTTGTTCTAATCCTTGTTCACCGTGGATTAATTTTGTCATTTCAGAAGCTAATGTTTTTTGAGCTTCACGCAAATGAGCTTCTGCTTCTACTTTCGCTTCTAATGCTTCGATTTCTTCACGAGATAAGAATGTGAAGATTTTCAAGTATTTTACAACGTCTGAATCCGCTGTGTTTAACCAAAATTGGTAGAACTCGTATGGAGATGTTTTCTCAGCGTCTAACCATACTGCACCACCTGCTGTTTTACCAAACTTCGTACCGTCTGATTTCGTTACTAATGGAATCGTAATACCGAATGCTTTCGTTTCTTCTTCATGTGTTTTACGAATAATTTCAAGACCTGTCGTAATGTTACCCCATTGATCCGAACCGCCTACTTGAATGCGTACGTTGTGGTGATCGTATAAGTGGTTAAAATCCATACCTTGAATTAATGTGTACGTAAATTCAGTGAAAGATAAGCCTGTTTCTAAACGGGAAGAAATCGTATCTTTCCCTAACATGTAGTTAATGTTAATTAATTTACCGAAGTCGCGTAAAAATTCGATTGTCGACATGTTGCCGAACCAATCGTAGTTATTGACAAGTTGTGCACCATTTGTTTCATTTGAGAAATCAAAGATGCGACCAAGTTGACCTTTAATACAATCCACATTGTGTTGAATTTGATCTGCTGTTAATAAATTACGTTCTGATGAGCGACCTGATGGATCCCCGATCATACCCGTTGCGCCACCGACTAAAAGAATCGGTTGGTGACCCGCTTGTTGGAAACGACGAAGTGTTAACATCGGGACAATATGTCCGATATGCATTGAATCTGCTGTTGGATCGACACCTACGTATAAAGAAACTTTCTCTTCATTTAATAATTTTTCCATACCTTCTTCATCTGTTTGTTGGTATAAAAGCCCACGCCATTTTAAATCTTCTACTAATGCATTTGCCATCATTATTCCTCCTATTAAATACCGTTTTGTATAAAAAAACGTCCCTGCCAACAATGAATTCACATTGATGCAGGGACGTTAGGGACGTATAACGCGGTACCACCCGGCTTGGAGACTATTAAAATCTCCCGCTTCGTTCGCTTTATCGCAGCGCTACGTCTCCCTCCGAATGTGTATTTCATAAATCGACTATGACTAACTTTCACCAACCGTTAGCTCTCTAAGCAGGGAATCTGATTTACTACTGCGCATTCTTCGCCGTTCGAATAATATATACGTAATTATCGTTTGAAATAATCCAAATGTCAATATTGGAATTCAATTATGGTATAATATACGAGATTTTGATTTCCAAAATCAAACTGAAAAATGCTATAAATTGGCATATTCATCATTGATTAGGGTAATATGTGTATGTATTCATACACAGTGGATTGAACCTTAAAAAATTCATTGAAAACTACGTTAAATTGTTGCCATAACATAGTCCCTTCATTTGGAGTATAAAGGAGGAAGGCGTTCTAAAAGTAGCAACATCACCATACGTGAACTTTTAGAAACGTCACATAAGTGAACAAATTTAAACAGTGGATCGAAAAATTCGATGCTCGTATCGATGAGTTATCTGAAAAAAGATGGACACGCTACTTCCGAATCACATCAAGCGTGCTCAAAAACCTACTCATCTTACTCGCTTTAATAGCGTTCATCGGAATTATTTTTGTCGGTTCTATCGGTGCTGGTTATTTCGCTTCACTTGTAAAAGAAGAAAAGCTTACGACAAGCAAAGAAATGACAACTGCAGTTCATAACTATGAAGAAACGAGTAAGCTTTATTTTGCCGACAAAAAATACTTAGGTAAAATGCGTACGGATCTTGAGCGTACAGAAACGACATTAAAAGAAGTTTCCCCTCAATTGATCGATGCGGTTATTGCAACAGAAGATGAATATTTCTACGAGCATACCGGTATTGTACCGAAAGCTGTGTTACGCGGACTTTTACAAGATGTATCTAATTCTGATTCACAAACGGGTGGATCAACGTTGACACAGCAATTAATTAAAAACCAAATTTTAACGAATGAAGTATCTTACGAACGTAAAGCAAAAGAATTACTATTAGCGATGCGTTTAGAACACTTCATGACAAAAGATGAAATTTTGGAAGCATACTTAAACGTTATTCCGTACGGTCGTAACTCGAGCGGAACGAATATCGCCGGGGTTGCAACAGCAGCTGAAGGTATTTTCAATGTAAAAGCAAATAAATTGAATCTAGCTCAAGCAGCATATATCGCAGGTATTCCCCAATCGCCTTTCACTTATACACCGTTCACACGTACTGGTGAATTGAAAGACGATAAACAATTAAAAATCGGCATTAATCGTATGAAAACTGTTTTATATCGTATGAAAGAAACAGGAAAAATTACGAATAAGCAATACCAAAAAGCAATCAAGTACAACATAAAAAAAGACTTCCGTTCAAAAGAAGCAAAAGCAACTGAAAAATACCCTTACGTAACGTATGAGATAGAAGGGCAAGCAAAAACAATCATGGCGAAAATCATCGCGAAACGTGATGGAATCGAAGGTAAACGAATTGATAATGAAAAACGTTTACGTGAAAAATATGAAATTTTAGCTGACCGTGAATTACGTACAAAAGGATACAAAATTTATTCAACAATTGATAAATCAATGTACGATGCGATGAATAAAACAGCGAAAAACTTCAGTGGATACGGGATGACACTTTCTCGTCAAACGACCGATTCAGAAACAGGCGAAGCGAAAACAGTCGAAGCACCTGTCCAAGTTGGTGGGATTGCGATTGAAAATAAAACCGGTAAAATTTTAAGTTTCATCGGTGGTCGTGATTTCAATTTAGAAGAACTAAACCACGCAACGAAATCGGTTCGACAAAATGGTTCCACAATTAAACCATTACTCGTTTACGGCCCAGCTATTGATAACGGCATCATTAGTGCCGGTAGTATGGTACCTGACGTAGAAGTAACGACGCACGGTTGGTCTACATCGAAACCTCTTGAAAACTATGAGGGTGCTACACCGAAAGGCCTCGTAACAGCTCGTGATGCATTGAAAAACTCGTTAAACTTACCAGCTGTACGTGTCTATGGTCTAAACTTTAACAACAATCCGATCAACTACTTAGACAAAATGGGCTTCTCACACATTACAGATACGGACCGTACGACATATTCCGCTGCACTCGGTGGTCTTCAATACGGTGCTACACTTGAAGAGAACACGAATGCATTTGCGACATTCGCCAATGAAGGTAAATTCGTCGACGCTTATATGATTACGAAAATCGTTGATAACGACGGTAAAACCATTTATAAACATAAAGCAAAATCGAAAAAAGTATATTCTCCTGAAACAGCTTATATCGTATCAGACATGTTACGAGACGTATTGAAATCAGGGACAGGTCAAGTAGCAAAATCAACACTTAAATTCAGTGCAGACTTTGCAGCCAAAACCGGAACGACTCAAAAATACAACGATGTTTGGTTTATGGGATACAACAAAGATATTTCACTTGGCATGTGGTTAGGCTATGACCAACCAACAACACTAAGCTACGGTGAAGGTTACTACGGTAAACCTTCGAAACGTTTAAATCGCCTATGGGGTCAAGTAATGAACTCTATTTACGATACGAACCCTGAGTTAGCAACAGCCGGTGGTAAAACGTTTAGCCGTCCTACCTCTGTCGTAAGTCGCTCAACGTGTACGATTCAAGGCGAAGCGTGTACGACAGATTTAGTGAACTCACTCATTTCATTAAAATCTTACACACCATACCAAATTCTGCAACCATTTGGTGGCAGCGTGGAAGCATTAAAAGGACCTAAAAAAGAACCGGAAGTAACGACACCTACAACGACGGGCACACCGAATACGCGCTCTTCAAGTACATCAAGTTCTTCTAGCTATAACTCAACAAGTTCGAACTCTACAAGTTCAAGTTCTTCAAGTTATACGAGTCCAAGCACTAGCAACTCAAACACATCAAGTTCTAGCAACTCGAATTCGACAAGTACGCAGAACTCAAGTACTACTAATTCGAATACGACTGGAGCGGGTTCGACAAATACGGATTCTACTAGTTCAAGTTCGACAAACTCGGGCTCAACAAACTCAACTGGAGCCGGCTCAACGAATTCTAGTTCTAACAGTTCTACAGATACAAGTACGACAACTACACCATCTAGTGGTGAATAACTTTCTCTACTGTATAGCACACCAAAAAAACTCGAAGCAAAATAAGCTTCGAGTTTTTTATTTTCACTTTTCATAAATCAGTCAAAAAATTCTCGTTTATGTGATTTATTTTTCGTTCAAATTATTTTTTTCTAAATTTTTCCTGTATAATAAAATGGACATATTGATTAAACAAAGGAGGTACATTTGTGAACCATAAGAAAGTATTTTCTTCGCAATTACTAGAAAGTCGCATAGGCACGCTCACGATAGAAGGTCCTATGTCTTATGAAGCGCTTCTCCCCCTTTCATTACACGAAGGATTAAAAGCTTTTCGACCTGCCGAACAACAATACGATGCTTTACTAAAAATTTCGCAGTTCCCAGAAGGACGCATTCTCGTAGCACGATTAGATCAACTCATCGTTGGTTATGTTACGATTTTATATCCCGACCCACTCGAACGTTGGTCCGAAGCTAAAATGGAAGAACTCATTGAGCTTGGTGCTATTGAAGTCATTTCAGACGTGCGTGGTGCCGGTGTCGGTAAAGCGCTCGTACGACAAGCGATGAGCGATGATGCGATGGAAGACTTCATCGTCATTACGACTGAATATTATTGGCATTGGGATTTAAAAAATACAGGACTCACCGTTTGGGATTATCGAAAAATGATGGAAAAAATGATGAATGCAGGTGGGTTAATTGAATATACGACAGATGACCCTGAAATTGCTTCGCATCCAGCAAACTGCTTAATGGCTCGAATTGGTAGCCGTGTCTCACAACAAAGTATCGATGCGTTTGACCGTATTCGATTTTACAATCGTTACCATAATTCATAATGTAGGAGGCTTTCTCTATGCTTGTGGAAAATTTAATGATTCAAGATGTTCATACATTACGTCCAGACAATACGTTGCGAGAAGCAGAAGAACTAATGCGCACAAAAAATATTCGACACATTCCAATCGTCACAGAGACACTTGAACTCGTCGGATTAATTAGTGAACATGATTTAAAATGCGCACTCCCTTCTTCTCTATTGACCGAGCAACGCCATGCGCTAAACAATCGTTTCATTGAAGAATTTATGGTGACCGATGTCATGGTCGCTCATCCTCTTGATTTTGTAGAAGAAATGGCATTACTTTTTTTCGAGGAAAAAATAAGTTGCTTGCCGATCGTATCTGAGGGACAACTCGTTGGCATTTTAACCGGCACAGATATTTTATACACGTATATCGAATTAACGGGTGCCCATAAACCGAGTTCTCAAATTGAACTAAAAGTGCCCGACCAAGTAGGTACTCTGCATAGAGTAACAGCAATTTGTGCCACACATCGTGCAAGCATTATGAGTTTACTCGTATATCCAGACACGAAAGATTCACTTAAAAAAATTGTTTCATTGCGTATTAAAAGCATTAGTCCACAACTAATTATTGAAGATTTACGGAAGGAGGGTTTCGAACTACTATGGCCAAACATCTAAATACGATGACAGACGCAGTATTCGTCTATTCTCCAGACCAACTAACATATAAGTTTTCAGATGAACATCCTTTCAATCAAAAACGGCTTCAGTTAACGATGACGCTTTTAGAAGCAATCGGTGCCCTTTCTCCAGAACAAATCGTTGCACCACGTATAGCAACAGATGAAGAATTAGCACTCGTGTTTGACCGTACTTACATTGACATCGTTCGTCGTGCAGGTCATGGCTACGCTACAGTTGAAGAAGGTGAACCGTATGGAATTGGAACAGAAGACACACCTATTTTTCCAAATATGCACGAAGCGAGTGCATCGATCGTAGGTGCTACACTAACGGCCTGTGACTACGTCATGCAAGGCAAATCTCAACATGCCGTCAATCTCGGCGGTGGATTGCATCATGGCTTTAAAAATAAAGCATCTGGATTTTGTATTTATAACGATAGTTCCGTAGCGATTAAATACATGCAAAAAAAATACAATGCACGCGTCTTATACGTAGATACCGATGCCCATCACGGTGACGGCGTTCAATTTACTTTTTACGATGACCCGAATGCTTGTACTTTTTCCATTCATGAAACAGGTCGTTACTTATTTCCCGGTACAGGGTCTATTACAGAGCGTGGAACGGGTGATGCGTACGGTACTTCGTTTAACATACCGATTGATGCCTTTACCGAAGATGATTCTTTTTTAGACGTCTATGAAACGGCCTTGCGTGAAATTGTGCATGACTTTAAACCGGACGTTATTTTAACGCAAAATGGCGCTGACGCTCATCACTTTGACCCGCTCACACACTTATCATGTACGATGCGAATTTATCAAGAAATCCCACGTGTTGCACACGAATTAGCACATGAATATTGCGAAGGACGTTGGATTGCAGTTGGTGGCGGTGGTTATGATATTTGGCGTGTCGTTCCTCGTGCATGGTCATACATTTGGACGGAGATGAGTAATTTCAAACAACCACATGGGCCTATTCCAAAACAGTGGCTCGAGCAGTGGCAAAGAGAATCACCCGTAACCCTCATGCCAAACTGGGATGATCCCGATCCTTTATTTACACCCATTCCGCGTAAAAAAGAAATTACTGAAAAAAATAAACAAACGCTCGAGAAAGCACTACATACATTACGTCATAATTCATTATAAAAAAAAGAGGAATGTCTCAATGAGACATTCCTCTTTTTCGTCTATCATTTACTTCGTTGAAGCACGTATTTCCATGCGATGTGGTAGCAATACTTGCGATTCTTCCACATTTTCTTTATTCATGATTTTCGTTAATAAACGCATAGATACAGCACCAATGTCGTATAGTGGTAAAACGACTGAAGAAAGTTGCGGGCGAACCATACGCGCTAGTTTTGAGTTTTCAAAGCTACACACTTCAATGTCCGTCGGTACTTCTTTATCATCATCTTGCGCTGCATGAATGACACCAATCGCTGGCTCATCGCTACCAACAAAATAAGCTGTTGCAGGTTCTGTTAATTTTGATACGTGATTGTACACTTGAATTCCTTGGTCATACGTTAATACATCATCAAAAATAAGCGCTTCATCAATAGCAATATTCGCTTCTTCTAATGCGCGAACGTACCCTTGGTATTTATACTTTTTATTAATCGTCGCTTTAAACGAACCTGAAATGAACGCAATACGTTTATTGCCATTTTCGATTAATTGCTTAACCGCTTCGTACGTTGCTTCTTCATAATCAATGTTTACAGCAGGCAGATGCGCTTTTTCATCAATTGAGCCCGCTAATACGATTGGTACTGGTGAATGGCTCATCTTGCTCGCTAATACATTGCTGACGCATTCTGTCATCATAACAATACCATCCACTTGTTTACCGTACATCGTATCAAGTAAAGACAATTCTTTATCTTCATTTAAATCCGAGTTCGATAAAATAATATTGTAACGGTACATTGTAGCAATATCTTCAATACCTCGTGCAAGTTCTGCATAAAAGATATTTGAGATATCTGGAATAATAACACCGACAGTTGTCGTTTTCTTACTTGCTAAACCTCGCGCAACAGCATTTGGACGATATTCTAAACGTTCAATAACGTCTAACACTTTTTTGCGGGTCGCTGGCTTAACATTCGGATTCCCGTTGACAACACGAGAAACGGTTGCCATTGAAACACTTGCTTCGCGTGCTACATCATAAATAGTTACGGTCACAAAATGACCCTCCTTTAAACTCATATATACTTATAATAAACCATTATGAAAGCGGTTTTCAACATAAGAAAAATGACGATTCATCGAAATGAACCGCCACTCTCCTAAAATATAAAGTTTATGCTTTTAATTCATACTGTTTCATGAACACTTGTAGAGCATCGTAGAACTTATCAAATGTTGGAATATCCATTTGTTGTTGTGAATCAGAAAGTGCTACAGCCGGATCTGGGTGCACTTCTGCCATAACGCCATCTGCGCCAATCGCAATCGCTGCTTTTGCACAAGGTAATAATAAATCACGACGACCTGTAGAGTGAACAACGTCAACGAATACAGGTAAATGCGTTTCTTGTTTTAAAATTGGAACCGCTGAAATATCAAGTGTATTACGTGTCGCTTTTTCATACGTACGAATACCACGTTCGCAAAGAATAATTTGGCTATTCCCTTTAGACATAATGTATTCTGCTGCATGAATGAATTCATCGATTGTTGCAGCTAAACCACGTTTTAGAAGAACGGGTTTATTCGTTTCACCTGCTGCTTTTAATAATTCAAAGTTTTGCATGTTACGTGCACCAATTTGAATAACATCAACATAATCTAATGCTTCTTCAATATGAGATGGTGTCACGATTTCTGAAATAATTCCAAGACCGTGTTTTTGACCTACTTCTTTTAAGATTTTGAGGCCATCTAAACCTAGACCTTGGAAATCGTATGGAGACGTACGAGGTTTGTATGCACCACCACGCATTAATTTTAAGCCTTTCCCTGCAACAGCCGCTGCAACAGCTTCTGTTTGCTCGTAAGACTCTACAGCACACGGACCGAAGACGAATGAAGGCAAGCCTTCACCAATTGGTTCACCGTTCACATTAACAATCGTATCTTCTGGCTTGCTCTTACGTGAAACTAATAATTTTTTCTTTTGATTATTTTCTTGTAATTTTAATGCTGTTTTGAAAATTTCTTTGAAAATATGATTTACTGTGCCTGCTGTTAGCGGGCCTTTGTTGTTTTCTTTAATTAAGTCTAGCATGTGGCGTTCTCGTAAAGGATCAAATCGGTTTACACCTTGTTTCTCTTTGACTTGACCTATTTGTTCTACTACCTCTGCACGTTCATTGATTAAACGTAAAATTTCAAGGTTTAATTCGTCTACGCGGTCACGTAGGTTGTCTAGATTTTGATGACTCATAACCGTTTTCCCCTCTCCTCCACATCATCAGATACTTTAAGCAAACTGAAATGTGTGTTACATTTTTTAATAATACAAACAGTATAATCAATTACTTTGAAAATGTCACGCATTTTTTCTTTAACGCTTCAACGTGCAAAAGCACTATAGTTTAAAAATAAGTAATTTTCTGAATATTGGAGAGGATGTTTGCGTAAATGATGGATAAAATTTTTGCTTTAGATATTGGGACTCGCTCTGTTGTCGGTGTTATTTTACAACACGCGAATGACACGCAATATGAAATTGTCGATTTATTAGTAGAAGAACATAAAGAACGTGCGATGGTTGATGGTCAAATACATAATGTACTGCACGTTGCAGAAGTGATTCAACATATTAAAGCTGCATTAGAAGAAAAACACGGTCCACTTACCCACGTAAGTGTTGCGGCTGCCGGTCGTTCATTAAAAACTGAAACGGGTACGATGTTACTAGACATTAAAAATCGGGCGGCGATTACAGACGATGACATTCATCGACTAGAACTTGCCGCCGTACAAGAAGCGCAACAAAAACTCGTCAACGACCAAGACGGAAAAGATGCATCGCATTATTATTGTGTCGGTTATTCGGTTCTCCATTATTATATTGATGACCAAGAAATCGGAAGCTTAATTGACCAGCAAGGAACAGAAGTCAAAATCGAGGTTATCGCTACTTTCCTACCTCGTGTCGTCGTTGAATCTTTGATTGCTTCTTTAAAACGTGCGAATTTAAAATTAGACGGCCTCACTTTAGAACCGATTGCGGCAATTAATGCGCTCATCCCAAGTACGATGCGTCGTTTAAATGTCGCACTCGTCGATATTGGTGCAGGAACATCGGACATCGCCATTACAAATGATCGTACCGTCGTTGCTTACGGCATGGTTCCTACTGCTGGGGACGAAATTACAGAAGCACTTAGCGATAATTACTTACTCGACTTCCCTGTTGCCGAACAAATCAAAAGACAATTGCTCACACAAGATACCGTCGCAATCGAAAATATTTTAGGATTCGAACAAGACGTTCCAAGTACAGAAATCATTGATGGGGTATTACCTGCCATTCAACATCTTGCACAGCAAATTGCAACGGAGCTTCTTCGTTTAAATAGCGATAAGCCCCCAAAAGCGGTGCTATTAGTTGGCGGAGGTAGTTTAACTCCTCATCTTGAGAAAGAGCTTGCAGAGCACTTACAATTGCCTACAAACCGCGTAGCCGTTCGAGGAGTCGATGCAATTCCTTCTTTAGTCAAACAAACGACGTTCGTACACGCTCCTGAACTCGTTACACCGATTGGGATTGCTATTGCTGCTGAACATACACCGATCCACTACGTAACCGTTACCGTCAACAATCAAGTTGTCCGACTGTTTGAAGTTAAAGAAATGACGGTTGCCGATGCGCTGCTTGCCGCAAATGTTCAAGCAAAAAAATTGTACGGAAAACCTGGTAAAGATTTAACGATTAACGTCAACGGACAACGAATCGTCATTCCTGGCAGTCACGGAAGTCCGACGACAATTATCGTCAACGGTGAAACCGTTTCTATGAAGCATCCTATTCAAGATGGAGATGTCGTTACATTGTCTGAAGGATTGAACGGGTTACCTGCAAAAGCAACGATTGAAGAACTCATTGATTTGCCGAAACCTAAAACGATTCGTTTATTAGATGACACCGTAACGCTACACCCTTCTGTCCACCTAAATGGACAACCGATACAAACGATGACGCATCTGCTTCAAAATGGGGATACGATCGTATATAGCTCGATTGAAACGATTGAAGATGCACTCGTCGCATTAAAAAAAGAATCGATTTTACAAAGCGTTACACCTTTTTCAATTATCGTCGATCAAAAGCCAATGCAATTTTCTTCTTTATCTAATGAGCTTCTTTTAAACGGACTACCTGCGAAAAAACATTACCCGATTCAAAATGGGGATGCACTAGCTATTAAACCTCCACAACGAGCAACTGTCCGTTTTTTAGCTCATCAATTGCATATGCCATTAAACAATCAAATTGAAATTACCTTCCAAGGCGAATCATTGACACTGCAAAAACCGATTGTCGACGTACTCGTAAATCGACAAATAGCTACACTCGATGCAGTCATTCAGTCAGGCGACCACATTCAATTTATTGCTCTTGCCCAAGATCCTTGGACGTACCAAGATGTATTTCGTTTTTCAAACTGGCAAATCCCGAGCGATTTTAAAGGGACGTTCCAAATATTGAAAAACCAACAACCGGTCGCATTTGACGCACCGATTTTCGGTGGCGATCAACTAACGATTGAACTCATCCCAGCATAACAAAAAAGAGGAAGCGAATAAATCGCTTCCTCTTTTTATTTACAGTTCAACCTAAGCTTTCGGTTCACTCGCTTGTGCTTTTTCTGCCGCAAGCTTTGCTTCTTCTGCTTCAATTTCTGCAATCGTTAAGTCAATCGTTTCCATCACATCAAAAGGTTCTTCTCCTTCAGATGATACGGTTCCATCATCTGTTGGTGGTGTGAACGTTTGTGATTTTAATGATTTTGCTTTTTCAACGAGGTTTGACGATTGTTCTTGTACTTTTTGCGTCAAATCTGTCGCTTTTTCTTTTACAGTTGAAGAGTAATCTGCGCTTTTAATTTTAAGACCGTTCACTTGTGAAACGACGTCTGAACGTAAATCTTTCCCAGCTTTCGGAGCAAGCAATAACGCGGCAGCAGCTCCAAGAACGCCACCTACAAATGCGCCAATGACAAAGTCTTTGCCATTTACACTGCTTGAATTATCATATATTTCATCCGAGCCTTTCTTTTCGTAAGGTTTTGGTAAATATGATTGTTCGATTTGTAATTGATGTTTTACTTCATTGTAGTTTGGTTTTTCTGCTGACATGTTAAGCGTCCCCCTTTTTATTTAGTGCGTTTGAAAAATGATTTTTTCTCTTTGTTCGCAATTGGCTCATCTACGATTACATTCGAACGTTTTTCTTCTTTAATTTTACTACGAATACCCATAATTGCACTGCTCCATTGAACAACTTGTGCAATTTGGTCACTGTTTTTAGCAACATTATTGTGAATAGAAGATGTAACAGATTGAACTGAATTGTTTAATCCTGAAACGGAATCACCGAACCCTTTTACAGCACTTACTAATGAATTAAGCTGTGCTGATTTTCCTTGCACATCTTCTGCTAGAGCATTTGTTTTTTCAAGTAACAATGTCGTCTCATGCGTGATGCCTTGCATCTGTCCTTCGATTCCTTCCATTGTTTTTGAAATACCTTTTAACGTAGGGTTTAACGCTTTCAAAGTAACAGCTAGTGAGATACATAATACTAATACTGCTACGGCAAAAATGACTGCTGCGATATATAAAATAATAATCACAAAAAATCCCTCCTCTTTATAAACATTTTTTTCCACAATTACGTGTGAAATAAACATGCTTCTTCCTTCATTCTACAAATTTTTTGCATTTTCTGCCACTAAAAAAGTATGCTATTAAAATAAAAAAGCCTCTTCGTTAGAAGAGGCTTTTGTTTTTCATTATTTTTGCAACATTTCTTCAAAGGCTGCTTGATACTTCGTAATATCTCCAGCACCCATGAATAAGAAAACAGCATTTTCATGTTTTTGTAATTCAGCTAAGTTGTCCATACGTAAAATATGGTGTTCTTTTACTAAATCAGCTAAGTCATTAATCGTTAAATTCCCTTCTTTTTCACGAGCAGAACCGAAAATATCACATAAGTAAATGCAATCTGCTAAGTTTAACGCGTCCGCAAACTCTTTCAAAAATGCTTGTGTACGTGAGAACGTATGCGGTTGGAATACGGCTAACAATTCACGGTCAGGATATTTTTGACGTGCTGATTGAATCGTTGCTTTAATTTCTGTTGGGTGATGAGCATAGTCATCAACTAATACTTTGTCACCGATTGTTGTCACTGTGAAGCGACGTTTTACGCCACCATAAGTGTGTAAGCGTGCTTGAACAATTTCTGGTGAGATTCCTTCGTAGTGGCATAAAGAAATCACAGCAAGTGTGTTTAAAACGTTGTGGTCCCCAAACATTGGAATCGTAAATGTATTATAAAATTCATTGCGGACGAAAACATCAAATGTTGTACCATCTGTTGTTTTTTGAACGTTACGTGCCTCAAAATCATTGTCTGCACCGAAGCCGTAATAAACGACTGGTACATTTGCTTGAATGCGTTGTAAGTTTTCATCATCACCCCATGCAATGATTGCTTTTTTAACTTGTAGTGCCATTTCTTGGAATGCAGAGAAAACATCTTCCATATCAGAATAATAGTCTGGATGGTCGAAATCGATATTCGTCATAATTGCATAATCTGGGTGATATGCTAAAAAGTGACGACGGTATTCGCATGCTTCCATAACGAAATTTTGAGCATCTTTAGCGCCACCACCTGTACCATCTCCAATTAAATAAGAAGTTGGTTCATTACCAGCTAACACATGTGCCATCAAGCCTGTAGTTGATGTTTTACCGTGTGCACCTGTAATCGCAACAGACGTATATTTTTCTAAGTATTCACCTAAAAACGTATGGTAGCGTATAACTTCTACGCCTATTTCGCGAGCGCGAACTAATTCAGGATGTTCATCAGGGAATGCATTCCCTGCAATCACTGTCATACCTGCTTGAATATTTTCTGCATCAAACGGGAAAATCGTAATACCGCGTGCGCGCAATGGATCTTCTGTGAAGAAGTGTTTTTCAATATCAGAACCTTGAACTTGTTCACCTGAGTCAAATAAAATTTGAGCTAATGAACTCATGCCAGATCCTTTAATTCCTGTAAAGTGATATAATGTCATTTTTTATTGAAACCTCCCGGAAAAGTATCCTTTTCCTTCAATTAATGAACTGCTGGCCTTTGTAAAGGTCGCTTCTTGCAAGTGCAAGCAACCCCTCTCGTTCGAAAAAGTTGTGAGTTGTATGAGTACTTTCCTTCTTAGTGGAGGGCTTTCACTCACGCCCCTGCTATATAACATCGTTCAAAACATTTTACATTATAGCACGAATCAATCAATTTAAGAATAAAACGTTTTTCAATATGCGTTATTTTCATTTTTTATACAACTAACCGAACATCTCAAACAAATCTGTTTCCGTTAAAAAGACGTCGCGTTGCTTAGAACCACGCGCTTCAGAAATGTATCCCATCTCTTCTAATGTATCCATTAAACGGGCTGCTCGGTTGTACCCAATGCTAAAGTGACGTTGCAATTGTGATGTCGAAGCGCCATCGCTCTCTACGATATGACGGCATACCGCTTCAAATAATTCATCTTGCTTTTCATTCAAATCAGCTTTCTTTACGAGTTCCTCTGGCGCAAATAAATAATTAGGTGCGCCGAGTGATCGAACGTAATCTGTCACATCTTCAATTTCTTCATCCGTCACAAAAGTACCTTGAAGTCTTACCGGGTTATTAGAGCCATTCGCTAAATAAAGCATGTCTCCTTTTCCGAGTAATCTTTCTGCACCTTGTGTATCTAAAATCGTACGTGAATCAATATTAGATGCAACCGCAAATGCGATTCGAGTTGGAATGTTTGATTTAATTAATCCGGTAATGACGTCAACAGAAGGACGTTGTGTCGCAACGACTAAATGAATTCCACAGGCACGCGCTTTTTGTGTAATACGACAAATTGCGTCTTCTACATCTTGTGGTGCTTGCATCATTAAGTCTGCCAGTTCATCAATCACGATGACTAAATACGGCATCTTTTGAGCAAACGCACGTTTATGTTCCATCATTTCATTGTAGCGAGAAATGTGACGAACACGAAGTTCATGGAATAGTGTATAACGACGTTCCATTTCTTCAACTGCCCATTTAAGTGCAGCCGTTGCTGCTTTCACATCCGTTATAACTGGACTGACTAAATGAGGAATATCTTCATAAACGGCTAACTCAACCATCTTCGGATCAATTAACATTAATTTTACATCTTGTGGGCTCGTTTTCAACAATAAGCTAATGAGAATCGAGTTAATACAGACTGATTTCCCACTACCTGTCGAACCGGCAATCAATCCATGAGGCATTTTAGCTAAGTCAAAAGTTACAGCATCTCCTGTTAACCCTAACCCAAGCGCTACTTCTAGTGGCGACTCCGCTTCTTTATAATGCTCTGTTTCTGTAATTTCAGATAGTCGCACAGGTCGCGTCTTTTCATTTGGAATTTCAATACCGATTAAACTTTTCCCTGGAATCGGTGCTTCAATTCGAATGTCACGCGCTGCCAACTCTAATTTAAGATTATCTGATAAGTTCGTAATTTTGTTTAATTTAACACCATGTCCGACTTTCAATTGAAACTGTGTAACAGTCGGGCCTTGTGTAACACCTTCAATTTCCGCTTCTATTTGAAAATCATTCAATGCTCTTACGAGTCTTTCTGCTTGCGCATCCATCCATTCGAAATCTTCACGCTGCGCTACTGGCGGTTCTAAATAGCTAAGGGCATGTTCTACATTCGGTTCAATACGGCGTTCTGGTTCACTGTTAAAAACAAGATCTAATGCCTCCTGGGATGGTGCTTGTCCTTTTAAATTATTTATATCTTCTACTACTTCAGGACGTTCTTCTAATGCGATAGCTGTCGTTTGATTAATAACAGCTTGCTGTTCCGTCATCTCATGTTCTACCGCCGTTTGTACAACTTCATGAAATGCCTCCCCTTCTGAAGCTGACTCTACTTCAACGACACTTTCTTCTTCGTAAAACGGTTGTGTAAATTCTGCCTCATAAAGGACTTCTTCATGTTGCTCTAATACGGCATGCGGTTGTTCTTCTACAAGTTCTACACGGTCAACAATGTCAATCGCATCCTCTTGTTGAGCTTCAGGCGTAATAAAAGAAGATACTTCATCTGTTACGCTTTTGGGGGAATGCACCTGTTCAGCTTGACTTGTAGACGGCTTACGATAAGAGTTAACCGTTATAACAGGACGCATTGGAGAAGTTGGGAATAACTTCGTTAACGCTTCTGCATTTTTTTGCTGTTGTAATTTTTTCTTTTCAGAAGGCAATAGTTCCACATTAAAAGGACGTACTTTTTCTTTCAATATGCTATTTGCCAACACACGGAATTCTGCTTCTTCTTTCGATAAACCTTGTGCCATAAACCCTTCAATAGTCGTCGGCTCTTTAATAGAAACCGTTTCATCAGAAGTTATCACTTCTTCGATTGGTGTTACTTCTTCAACTTCTTCGACGTCGACTTGTTCTGTCGCTTCCA
>NZ_HE611065.1:368236-373328 GCF_000285595.1 Kurthia senegalensis
TTGTTTCTTCGATTGGAGCTACTTCTTCAACTTGTTTTAATTCTGCTAAAGACAATTCTTCTTGTAATGACGTCGTATCTTTATTTGTGAAAATGCCTTTTTTAGAGCGAATAAATTCACGTTGGGATTCTACATATTGTGGTGTGACAATAGGTCGCTTCGGTGGTTTTTGGAATCCATAAATCGGTGAAGGTACTTCCATCGGCTCGAATCGTTTCTTAGGAATAATCGCATCAGATGATGTTTCTGGAGCTGTATAATGTGCCTTCTTCACTTCTTTTTTAACAAGTTGTTTTGCCTCATGCTGCGCTTGACGTTCTTCCATCGCTTTTCTTAAAAGTGGTCGCTCTTGTTTTTTCGGTACATGCGATCGTCCGTTCACTTCTGCTCTGCGAATTCTTGTTTCTCTCGGTTCAGACGCAACCCCAGTATCTGTAAATGGATTGTAGCGATCACGACTTACACGTGGAACTGTTTGAATCAAACCGTTCGGCGCATTTCCAAACGGTGAATAATTCGATGGCTTTTTTTCATATGTATTTGAGCGCAAATCAACAGGACTGTCTTGGAAAATCGGATTTTCTGTCTGTTGTACATCAAATACTTTTTCAACAGTAGGTTGGGATTGCGGTTGGATTTCATCCTCAATTAATGGAAATTGAAATTTCTTTTCTTTTTCCTGTTTCACTGGTTCTTCATACGTATCAGAATCCGTAAACTGTTCGCTTGGTTGTTCGTAATACACTTCTTCCTCTTCATCGTTTCTTTGAAATATCTTTTTTAAGAAACCCATAATTATCACTCATTTCCAATATAATCTTCTTCATTTTATCAGTAAGAAAGAAGGTCGCGCAATTATCCTTCTATGTTTTATCTATACTTTTCATGATATTCCCAAAAAGGGACGTAAGAAAACGTGCGCATCACGCGATAAATTTGCGATTCTACTAAAAAAACGATGAAAGGAATCCTTTCATCGTTTTTTTGAGTTACGTATTATGCGTGGAAAGGTGCTCCAACTTCCATTGTATCATTTAACACTAAAATACCACGTACTTGTGGTGCATTTGGAATTTCTAATTCACGTGCTGAACAAAGCATACCAAATGATTCTACACCACGTAATTTAGATGGTTCAATTACTGTACCTGAAGGCATAACTGCACCAATTTTCGCTACGACTACTTTTTGACCTTCTGCTACATTCGGTGCACCACAAACGATTTGAAGAGGTGCTTCTTCATCTACTTGCACTTTACAAATGTGTAATTTATCTGCATCTGGGTGGTCTGCCATTTCTAACACTTGTCCAACAACAAATTTAGGTGTTAAATCAACGTCTAAGTCCACTGTCGCACCTGTTTTAGCGATTGCTGCTTTTAATTGTTCAACGAACGCTTCTGTTAATTCTACATTCCCCATGAATCCTTCTACATTTAAATAGTTTGATGCATTGAAAAAATTGAATGCTTTTACTTCTTGAGTAGCTTGTTCTTTAATTAATACTAAATCTTCGTGGCGTTCAAGTTCTACTGTAACGACAGGTTCTGACGTTAATTGAACGAGTAAAGTATCGCCTACGAATGGTTTGTTATAAGATACGATCATTATTTGTCTTGCTCCTTTTTATTTCCACTTTTCGCCATAATAAAGATTGGCTCAAGCTTCCCATTTTCATACATAAATGATAACGATGTGATTGGTACCGTTCCGACAGAGAAAAAGTACATCGTCATTTGCGCAAGGACATCATATCCTGTCGCATTTTGAATATCCCCAATAATCATAACGTCTTGGTGAGGAAGAGAAACTGTCATCTCTCCTTTTATTTTAGAAGCGATATCTTTCATGAAGCCCTCATTTAAAATGCGGCTTGCATCGTATCCATCATTCGCATTCACAAAATAAAACGTATTATCCGCCACGACATCTTTTTTCAGCGGAGTAGATAATTGCTTCACGGTGAAACGAGCTGTTTCCTTCACTTCCGTTTCATCCATACCGAGTAATTTTAACATATGCTCGTCAATTAAACGATACGTTCTCCCTAAATCGAGTGCATAAAAAATCGTTGTTTCCGCTGTATGTGGTGTCGTAATGAATGTATACCCCTCTTTTGACTGCTTCGGAAACGAACCTGAGCGAATGACAGGATAAATCGTTGTTTGTCCTGCAAACCCTTTTTTCTCTTGTTCCATCGATTTAAATGTTTCGTCAATCGTATAAACGACTTCATCGATTGCTTTTTCGCCACGCTCTTCATATTTTGCGAGCGTATCACCGACTTGTAAATCGAGCCCCGTTTGCAATGCCTTATGTTCAATTCTTAATTTATTTGTTTTTTCATCGATATTCCACGTATACGTTTGTTCACCTAAACGTTCCTTTAAAACCGTGATGAGTTGTTGTGCTTTCACGTCATCATTCCTTTTCTTATTGTTGTGCTACAAAATTTTCAATTTCTTGTTGTGTTTTACGGTCTTTTGATACGAAGCGACCTGTTTCTGTTCCTTTATTGAAAGCTAAAAAGCTTGGAATTCCAAAAATATCATTTTCAACACAAATGTCGATAAATTGATCGCGATCCACGTATACGAACGTGATTTCTTTAAATTTCTCTTCCACTTCTGGCATGAAAGGATCGATAAAGCGACAATCTGGACACCAATTTGCAGAAAATACGAAAATCACTTTTCCTTCGTTTTTTAATTGTTCAAAATGTGCTACGGATTGTAAAGTTTCCATCATCTATTCCCCTATCATTTGTATCTATTCACTACATACTAGTGTAAACATCTCGGACACTCCTTTCAAAGAAAGTGCCTAGCGATTTTTCCAATACGTATATTGTCCGATTAAAAGCGTTAAAATATGCTCAAACATTTGTTGACGATCAACTAATCCATTTGTGAATACACCGATTGCTCCAGAATGCTCTCGCGTATTTTGTTGCTTCGCATACACGTCCATCACAGGTCCTAATTCGCGTCCGTTTTCTAGTTCATTAGCAATTTCTTCTGGCAACGGGATTTGCGCACCGGCTGCTGTATAAATGCGTCCTTCTTTCGAAACAATAGCTGCCCAATTACATAAATACATCGTATCCTCTACTCGTTTAACGCCGCCTTCTAATCCGAAGGCAATGTCGGCGTTTGTTGCGACGAGTGCTGCTTTAGCACGATTCACTGCCCCTTTTTTCGTCTCTTCATCGGACATCGGCTGGTCAGATACACCTGAAGCAACACCGATTGGTTCAACGATCAGTTCTTCTTTTATGTACATCGTTGCAGCTGTTGTCACTGCCGCGACTTTTGCACGGTTTGTCGTGCCAATTGCTATTTTCATACGTGCCACTCCTTTTCGTCATACGATTCTTTTTTATTGTAGACGTCCCGGCTCAATAAAAAAAGACGTTTCTAAAGATGTATCTTCAGAAACGCCTTATACACTCATTTATTTACTTAAAATCGTTTGGACCGTCGATGCATCAGCTGCACGTACGAGCGCTACGATTAATTCTTTCGCTGCATCAATATCATCTAAATTGACAATCGATGCGTGAGAATGAATGTAACGAGAACAAATACCGATAACAGAACTTGGTACACCATCATTTGAAATATGCACATTCCCTGCATCTGTACCGCCTGGTGATACGAAATATTGATACGGAATATTATTCGTTTCTGCTGTATCTAAAATAAATTCGCGCATCCCTTTATGCGTCACCATTGTACGGTCAAAAATACGTAGTAACGGACCATTTCCTAATTGACCAAATTGATTTTTATCACCTGTCGTATCATTTGCAGGACTTGCATCTAATGCAAAGAATAAATCAGGTTTAATCATATTAGCTGAAACTTTCGCACCGCGAAGTCCAACTTCTTCCATCACATTCGCACCAGCATACAATGTGTTTGGCAACTTATCTTTGTGTACTTCTTTCATTAATTCTAGTGCTAAACCACAACCGTAACGGTTATCCCATGCTTTTGCCATCACTTTTTTCGGATTTGCCATCACAGTGAACTTGCTCGTTGGAATAATCGATTGCCCTGGAAGAACGCCCATTTGAATCGCTTCATCACGACTGTCAGCACCTATATCAATTAACATATTTTTAATTTCCATCGGTTTATTGCGTTGTTCTGCAGATAGTAAGTGCGGTGGCACAGATGCAATCACACCTGGAATTGGACCATTCGTCGTATACACATCGACGCGCTGTGCCAACATCACTTGATTTGACCAACCGCCTAGTGTTTGAAAACGAACCATCCCGTTATCTGTAATTTGTGTCACCATAAAAGCTACTTCATCCATATGCCCTGCAACTAAAATTTTCGGTGCATCTTTTTCGCCGTGTTTGACGCCAAAAATACCGCCTAAATTATCTTGAATAATTTCATCTGCATATGGTTCTAATTGTGAGCGCATGTATGCACGCACTGCGTGTTCATTGCCAGGAGCACCCGGTAATTCAGTTAATGTTTTAAACATTTCTAATGTTTGTTGATTCAACGGAAATTCCTCCCTTTTCTTTTCACTATTTATTGTAGCGATTTAAGCCTTAAATTACCACTTTATTATTTCGATAATCGTGATAATTCTGAAATTTTTCTCATTTACTTTTGAAATTCACCTTAGTTTCTCGTTACACTTATTTTTTATCGTGTGATACACTGTATTTAGAGTTAATTGAAGGGGGAAAACTAATGAAATTATGTGACTTTTTAGTTGGCGTAGTTACTGGCGTAGCAGTAGCTTACGTAGTGAAAGAGACATCAACACGAGTAAATCCAAACAAAAATCCGAATGCTGTTTTAGAGGATATTAAAAACGAATTCAAAAAAGACGGTACGATTGACGGTTCTTGGATTTACATGCAACCGGAATCATTTAAAAAAGAAAACATTACAATCCCTGTTTACAAAGGCGGCATCTCTCGCGTAGAAGATGGCGAAGCTGTAAACTTCGAATTCGCTGCTGATGCAAAAAGTGGCACAATCGTTGATTTAGTTCGTATTTAATTTTGTTTTTATAGATGGTTGAATCATTCAACCACCCATCAAAAAAACTCGAAATCCTA
>NZ_HE611065.1:373709-403463 GCF_000285595.1 Kurthia senegalensis
TTTTTTGGTACTCACTTTATTATTCATATGCTTTCGTATTTACAACAACTTCTTCTAAAATCTCTTTTCCTGTCTCATCCCACTTAATAATTCGTTTAAAGTGATCATGATAAAAACTAACGTAATAGCCATTTTGCAAAATTTCTTTCATTAACTTTTCTTTCGCAAAAACAGACGTCATTGGGTAATCATCGTACGCCATAACCCATAGTGGATTTTGATGTGCATGCGTTGCCATAATGTCTCCCATATGAATAACCGTTTCACCTTGTTGTTCAAAACGAATAATCGCATGCCCATCGCTATGACCACCTGTATGTTCCATACGAATGCCCGGTACGACGTCTAGCGCATCTGTAAATGGCTTCACTTGCTCTACAATCGGTTCCCAATTTTCTTTCCAATACGTATTTTTCGAGCGTATATTCGGATGACGCATTTCGTTCCATTCTATGTCTGATACGTAAATCGTCGCATTAGGAAATACAGATACGAGCTTCTCCCCTTCATATTTCGTCAAACCACTCGCATGGTCAAAATGCAAATGACTCATTAAAATAACGTCAATATCATTTGTTGTCATATTCAATTGTGCTAAGCTTTCTTCAATATGAGATTCTCTCGAAACCCCATAATTTCTTTTTTGTTTATCATTCAACTTTCCACTACCAATTCCACTGTCGACTAAATAATTCGTATCGCCATATTGCACTAAAATAGGATGTGTCGGTAACGGAATTTGATTATTTTCATTCACTTCATATTTTCTAGACCAAAGTGGCTTCGGAACGACACCAAACATCGCACCACCATCTAAAGTCGTCATGCCCCCATCTAACCAAGTAAATCGCATATCATGAAATTGAAACGTATCCATCCTTATTCCCCCTTCGCTTAAATTACACGTTAATCGTATCATATTTCGTTTAAAGTAGAATATATTTACATATACACCACTTTATAACCATCTTAAAATAAATGTACAAAAAGAAAAAGCCATGATTATAATCATGGCTTTTTTTTGCAATCGTACGTATTATTTTGATTCGTCTGTTAAAACGTATTTCGCTTCTAAACGATAAATCGGTTGACCTTTAGAAGAGAATTTCTCTTCGTATTCTGTCATGATATTATCTTCTACATCATCATTGTGTAAGTCTAATGATACGAGTTTCAATTGCATACCGTAATCCGTTAAACTCATTAATGAAAATTCAAATAATCCACGATTATCTGTTTTGAAGTGAATTTCACCTTCATCGATTAATACGTTTTCGTATAAACATAAGAAGTTTGCGTGTGTTAAACGACGTTTCGCATGGCGTTTTTTAGGCCATGGATCAGAGAAGTTTAAGTAAACGCGTGATACGTCACCTTTTGCAAAGTATTCTTCTAATTTATCACCATTTACATTTAAAAGGCGTAAATTACTCGGTTGTCCTGCATCTACTGCTTTTTTCGCAGCGATTACGATGACACTATCAAATAATTCGATACCGATATAGTTAATATCCGGATTAGCTTTCGCCATTCCTGTAATAAATTGACCTTTACCTGTTCCCACTTCAATATGAACTGGGTTGTCATTTCCGAAAAGTTCATTCCAGCGACCTTTATAATCTTCTGGGTTTGGCACGACTAAATCTTGGTGTTCATTTAAATAGTCTTCTGCCCAAGGTTTGTTGCGTAATCTCAACGTAATTTCCTCATTTCTATAAATGTTACCTATTCAACGTTTAATTATTGTTGAAATCATTCATTTAGTCAAGTTTCTTCTGTGCAACTTGCCAACTAGATGCGATTGTTTCTGCTTGGATATTCCCTTGTCTTTTACCGATGAATTCTCCATCTGCATGACCAATCGTTGGTGTATCGAGTGTTATTTCAATGGATTGAACACTCTGTTGTTTCACGAAACGTTTAAATGCGATATGTTTCCCAGGAAATATCGTACCGAAAACGAATAATAACATCCAACGCGAAACGCCATGGACAATCGTCAATTCAATTTTTCCGTCTGCTGTGTTTGCAAAAGGTGCGAGTTTCATTCCGCCACCAATGTACGGTTGGTTACTAAAAGCTGCTACCCAAACACGGTCAAATTGTTGCCTTTTTCCGTCCCGTTCTATTTGTAAACGAAACGGTTGAAAGTGAAGCAATTCGTCAATCATAATGAAAACATACGCTAACTTTCCTAATCCAAAACGATTCAATTGTTTTTTTAATTTTGAATGATTCACACGATTCGTAATTTCTGCGTCGATGCCAAATCCCGCATTGTTCATAAAATATGTATGAAAATCTTCTCCCTTTACAAGACCCGCATCTCGTCGTTCCACGAGCGGATTTTCAACATAAGCATCAATTTCTGCCGCATTTTGAAAAATGGGGAATCCTCTACCAAAGTCATTTCCAGACCCTGCATTCATCGCACCAATAACAATGTCTCCATAGATTGCTGATTGAATCGCTTCGTGTATCGTTCCATCACCACCTAAGATGACACATAAACAATGTGTGTGCTTTTTCGCTAATGCTGAAACGAGTTCTGTCGCATGTTTCGGATGAGAAGTACGATGCAGTGTATACGACGTTTTTAATGCTCTTTGCAGCTCGGCATATTTTTTACTCGCACGTCCATTACCCGCATGATCATTTAAAATAATGTGTAATTCCACTACTCTTTCTCCTCTAATTCATTCGTTGCTTTATACCAGTCTGAACGATTATAGGAAGTCGTTTGAGAATTCGTCAATAAAGCTTCTGCCGCTTTAAACTGCAAATGTTTCATCGGTGAGGCATTCCCTTTTAAATGATTAAACCAGTCCTCTATATTTCGACGATCGATTAATGAAACGTCATAAATAGAACCTGGATAATCAATATAACCTGTTTGGGAAAGCAAGACACGATGAATTTTCATTTTCGCATTCGCTTCTTCCATAATTTGTTCGACTACTTTTTCCATACGATATAAACTTGTCAACGGATTTAAAATTTTCTTTTCATGCTCACCAAATTTTTTCAACCAAAAACGATCTTTACTATTCCCTGTAAAAGCCGCCATATCTTCTGCTTCTACTTTTTGAATGACATAACAATCTGTCGGTGTCAAAATGACAACCCCTACTTCAATAGGTGCTTTTTTTAATTTCAAAATCGGATCATACAAAACAAAATACGTATCCGGTAACTTTTGTACGACTTGTCTTAGCCATACATCTCGTTGGTATTTCGGATCGATATACGATTTTTCCCTTAAAGTGGAACTCGCCCACTTCAATTGAAAATGAAATAATTGATCAACATACATACGCTTCAATTCAAATTCCGAATCCGGTCTATACAACATCGTCGGATTAAAATTTAACGTACTCGTTTCTTCCGGAATTTCGTCAGACGCTTCTTTACTATTCGAAAAATTCATCTTCTCATTTTCTCGTTCCCACGGATTGCTCCAAATTTCTGTTTTACGTAAATGAAACAATCGTTTAAAGAAAGAAGGTTTTTTTATTTTTTCTTCTGCTTCCACCGTTTCCATTGCCATCGATTGTTCTTCTTGCGTATGCCACTCATCTTTCATTCGTTCCCATTGTACTTGCTTCAGGCGAATAAATTGTGTCGGATATCGCTTCAAATCAACTTGATAGCGCGAAATATAGTCTTGCAATTTAATTAACTGCGCCAATAAAATCCCTCCATCGTACATTTCCAAGCAAAAAGACCTGTCTAAAGCAGTGCTTATGAACAATCATAAGTTCTTACTTTAGGGACAGGTCCCTTCGCTTTATCATAGTAAGTATATCGGAGAATAAACTTAAATTGTAATAGCCGCTTGTACTTTTGACTCAAAAACTTCTTGAAGTTTCTTCGTCCATTCGCCTCTTACACCTTTATGAATTAATTGCTCATTGATTTGAACGATTGGTGTTACTTCTGCACCTGTGGATGTGTAAATCACTTCATCCATCGCAAGCAATTGTTCAACTGTCATCGCTTCTTCTACGACTGGCAACTGAATTTCTTCTGCACAGCGTAATACGACTTGACGTGTAATACCATTTAAGATGAAATTATTTGCAGGATGTGTATACATTACACCATCTTTAATGCCGTATACATTTGAAGAAGAGCCTTCTGTCACGACGTCTCCACGATGTAAAATCGCTTCATCGCAGTTCGCTTCGTGAGCAGCTTGCTTCGCTAAAACCGCCCCGAGTAAGTTAAGGCTTTTAATATCACAACGAAGCCAACGAATGTCTTCATGTAATAATGCTTTAATACCACGTTCAAAATTTTCGTAAGGACGTTCACTCACTTGTGTATACGCTGTAAATGTAGCAGATGCTTCATCTGGGAAGTAATGTTGGCGAGGCGCCACACCACGTGTAATTTGCATGTACACATGTCCCGTTTGTAACTGATCTGCTTCTACGATGTCATACACCATTTTGTGTAACACATCTTTCGTATACGGTATGACGATACGTAATTCATCTGCTGAACGATAAAAACGGTCAATATGTGCTTCCATCTCGAATAAATTACCTTCATATACTTTAACGACTTCATACACACCATCGCCAAATTGATAGCCACGGTCTTCTGGATCGATAGATGCTTCTGCTCTATTCATTAATACGTCGTTCACCCAAATATGTGCCATACATTCTACACTTCCTTCTATTAACAATATGTGTCTTATATTATGCTACAAAAATGTTAAAAATTCAAAATTTACTGTGAATTAGTTAATAATCTCATAAAATATGGGCTACTAGTAAACAAATCGTTTAGTTTTTCGTCGCAAGTTCTACAATTGCATCCGCATAAATCGCAGCCGCTTTCACCATATTGTCGATGACAACATACTCATCATGTTGATGCGCAAGTTCTGGCTCTCCAGGGAACAACATACCGAAAGCAACACCGTTTGGCATTTCACGTGCGTACGTACCGCCACCCATTGCAATCAATTCTGTTTTCTCTCCTGTATTTCTTTCATATACAGCAGATAATTTTTGAATCAATTCTTCTTCAGGTGCTACGTAATGTGGTTTTGAGTCATCATCAATGACGATTTCGAAACCTTCTTTTTGGACGTTCAAACGACCTTTTTCAATCATTTCATCGAATGCATACGATACAGAATAACGCATCGATACACGAATTTCTCCGATGCGCCCTGCCTCAAATTTTACTACACCTGCATTCAACGTCGTATCGCCCGAGATGTCATCTGTGAAAGCTAAACCAAGCGCATGTCCTCTCGTTTCTTGACCGAATGATGCTGTTAAAAATTTGATAAATTGTTTCGATGTTTCTGTCGTGACAATCGCCTCTAAAAATTGTGCAAGTTTTAATGCCGCATTCGTTCCGTTATTAGGCTCCATCGCATGTGCTGAAACACCTTTTACACTTAAAACAAGACGCTCACCTTGGATATCTACTTGCCCTTCTAATTGGTTTTTTGCTAAATACGCTTGGAATTGTTCTACCGTATTTGGTTGTACATCTACTAATTCTGCCTCAGCAAAATCCGGCACCATATTGATTCGATGTCCTGCATTGAATTTACGTAATTGTTCGTGATTGTCTTTAATCGATTGTTGACGGAATGTCAGTTCAGCAATTCCTTTTTCTGCATTAATAATTGGAAACTCTGCATCCGGTGCAAAACCAAGTGTAGGCACTTCATCATTTTCCATATAATGTGTCACACAGCGGAATCCTGTTTCTTCGTCTGAACCAACGATTAAACGAACGCGGCGATCTAACTGAATACCCGCATCTTTGACCATCTTCATTGCAAGCCAAGCAGCCATCGTAGGTCCTTTATCATCAATTGAACCACGACCGTACAATTTACCATCTTCAATTTCTGCACCGAATGGTTCATGAACCCAGTCGCTTCCTGCTGGTACAACGTCTACGTGACAAAGGATACCGACCATTTCGTCTCCTTGTCCCATTTCAACATAGCCTACTTTATTCGCTAAATTCACGACGTGCATTTGTTCTTTTTTCCCTTGTTCTAACATCCAATTAAGTGCTTCTAAAGGACCGTCTCCGTATGGCACTTCTTCTGTCATCGTCGCCTCATCTAATACGCTATTAATACGGACTAACGTTTGTAAATCTTTGACCATTTCCTCTCGGCGTTGTTCTGCCATTTGTAACCAATTCATGAAAAAAACCTCCTCTAAATAGATACTCTTATTTTACACCTTCGCTCATTTCAACATCTAGCAAAATTATAGAAAACGAACATTTATAATACATGAATTATAAATGTTCGTTTTCTATACGAGTAATTTTCAATTTTCTTCACTTTTTTCAGGTAAATATATGGAACATTTTATGAGAATCCGCTATAATGTAATTGTCAGAAAACAAGTCTGACCACTACGGAAAGAAAAGGGGATGTCTAAGGCGACAAATGTAGCCTATGTAACTTCAAAATATCGTCCGCTAGTCTTGAGAATAAAGATGAAGGAGTGGTTCACCTTATGAAACCAACAACTGATCGGATGCTTACTCGCATTAAAGATGTGTATATGTACATCCATGAAAATGGCACTGTTACTACGCAAGATTTAGTCGATGAATTTGGCATCACTCCTCGCACCATTCAAAGGGATTTGAATGTGTTAGCCTACAATGACTTAGTTGAAAGTCCAAGTAGAGGTAAATGGACAACGACGCGTAAAAAAGTGAAAATGACATCTTAGAAAGTTCAACGAGCGTTTCTCACACCTTTTCGTTGAATGAGAAGAGAATAACCTTAAGAATACTAAAACATGCTGATGGTATCCTTCTCCTGAACAACTTAAAAAGTTGAAAATAATGACCATGCTGCGTCGCTTGGTCATTATTTTTGCCCAAACTGAAAACACCGTCCTTTCGGTAGGACTTCTTTATGAGCGATTGCTCAAATGAAGGCACATCTTAAAAGATGTGCCTTTTTTATTTTGTCCAATAAAAAAGCAATGACGAATCATTGCTTCCCCTCTTACTTATACTCCGTGATGTTCTTTTAATGCGTCTAACTCTTCCGCAGTTAATTCACGATATTGTCCAAGTGGTAATTCGTCACCTAGCGTTAACGGGCCCATTTGAAGACGTTTTAAATACGTCACTTTCGTTCCGATAGCTTCAAACATACGCTTCACTTGATGGAATTTACCTTCTGTAATTTCCAACTCAATTTCAGACGTGTCACCACTACGTAAAATCGTTAATTTTGCTGGTTTCGTTTGATAGCCATCATCAATGACAACACCCGCTTCAAATTGAGGAATATGCGCTTCTGTCACTTCTCCATCGATTTGAGCGTAATACAGTTTTGAGACGTGTTTTTTAGGTGCTAATAAATTATGCGTTAATTGCCCATCATTCGTAATGAGTAATAACCCTTCTGTATCTTTATCTAAACGTCCAACTGGAAATGGCTCAAAATGTTGGTGGAACGGTTCTAATAAATCAATTACCGTTTGGTCATGATTGTCTTCCGTTGCCGAAATGACACCTGCAGGCTTATTCATTAATAAATAAACGAACGGCTCATATACGACACGCTCTCCAAACACCATAACAATTTGTTCATCCGGGTCCACTTTTTGACCGACGTCTTTCACGACGACACCATCAACGGTAACCCCTTTTTGTTTAATTAAAGTCTTCACTTCTTTACGAGAACCGAAGCCCATATTTGCTAATAATTTATCTAATCGCATATTATTCTCCTACAATCGGTTTAATGTGTAATTTTCGAGCTATTTTTTCAAAACGTGAACCGAGTAATTTTTGAGCGATGCCTAGTTTTAATGATAAGTATCCATACACTGCAACCCCAATACCACCACAAATGAATAAGTAAATCATCGCAATCCAACGGTTTGAACGGTTCGGTAAAACGAAGCCTAATAACCATTCTGCTACAAAAACGACCACAGCCATAATCGCTGTTAATACGACGATTACGACGATGCGACGAAGAAGGCGATTCGGTTTATAATGTAATACTTTCACAATCACTCCGATATTAATACCGATTGTTACGATGTAACCAATTGCCGTTGCTATAATCGCCCCGTCTGCTTCGAACGCCTCAATCATCGGAATGTTAATCGATAATTTAATTAAAATACCGACTAATAAGCTGAAAATAATCCATTTTTGATGATCGATCCCTTGTAATAGCGCAGCTGTTACAGAGAATAAAGCAAATAAAATCGCAACAGGTGCATAATGTGCTAACACTTGTGAGCCCATATCGCTTGCTGAATATAAAAAGGCATAAATTTCATAAGATAATACAGAAATACCAATCACAGCTGGTAATGTAACGAACAACAAGATTTGGAATGTCTTATCCATCGTTTCAATTACTTCACCGTGCTTACGCTGTGTATAAAATCTCGTAATGGCTGGTACGAGTGCCATTGAGAATCCCGTTGCAAGCATAACCGGAATCATCACGATTTTTTGTGTCGTGAAATTCAACATACTTAAATATAAATCGGATACTTTTGCTAATCCAATTTCAGCCATCGCTGTATTAAATGTAAGCATATCGATTAATTGGAACAATGTTGAGGCAATCCCAACAAATACGTACGGAATTGAATACGTTAATACTTCTTTATATATTTTTGTGTAAGAAAAATCAGTTGAAGCAACGCTTTCTTCTAATTTCAAATCAAACTCTGGTTTGTATCGTTTCCAGTAATACCACATAACGACTAATCCACCAATTGCTCCGATAAATGAAGCAAATAATGCAAAGGAAATGGCTGTCTGAGCTGTTCCAGAGAAAACTTTCATTAAAATAAAGGCGCCGACTAACACGACGATAATTCGAACAATTTGTTCAATCAGTTGAGAAACTGCTGTCGGTGTCATATGACCGTAACCTTGGAAGAATCCACGTGTTAAACTCATAAATGGTACGACAAGTAATGCAAAACTAACCCAACGAATAACGCCTGCTATTTGATCTGTCGTAAAAATTTGTTCATCGTCTTTAATAACGAGTCCTGCAATTGGATCTGCTAATAAATAAAGTACAGCGAAACAAACGACTCCCGATAGAATCATGATCAGTGCACCCGAGCGCATTAACTTACGACCTGACGCATAATCCCCTCGACTATTGTATTTCGATACGAATTTAGATACAGCTACTGGCGCACCTGAGATTGCAATCGATAACATAATCGAATAGGGGATAAAACCGTAAGAATAAAGCGCTACATTTTTTTCACCGATAATGGCATAGAACGGGAACACGTAAATGAGGCCTAAAACTTTTGACAAAAACATACCGATTGTCAAAATGGCCGTCCCTTTCATAAATGATGACATATAACCCTTCCATTCTTTTCAAAAAATAAAAACAACTAAATTTTAGTTTACAACTCGAACGTCAATTACTCAAATAGTTTCTTCACTTCATGTATAATTAATTGAAACGAAATTTCAAAAAAGAAAGTGAGCACACGTTATGAACTATGATGTAATCGTAATTGGCGGCGGCCCTTCAGGCTTAATGGCAGCCATCGCCGCTGGTATGAACAATAAAAAAGTATTACTACTCGAAAAAGGAAAAAAACTCGGTCAAAAATTAGCCATTTCTGGAGGAGGACGTTGTAACGTAACAAATCGTCTGCCCGTCGATGAAATTGTAAAACATATTCCGGGAAACGGACGCTTTTTATATAGTCCTTTCACCGTTTATAACAATGAAGATATTATTGCCTTTTTTGAAGGTTTAGGCGTCGGTCTGAAAGAAGAAGACCACGGACGTATGTTCCCTGTTTCCAATCGTGCGCAAGACGTTGTAGACGCGCTTATTCACGAATTAGAACGTTTGGGCGTAGACGTACGAAAAGAAACACCTGTGGCCAAACTGTTAATGACAGAGGAAAAAATCGTCGGTGTTCGCTTACAATCAGGAGATGAAATTCAAGCAAAAGCTGTCGTTGTTGCAGTAGGTGGTAAAGCTGTCCCTCAAACCGGTTCTACTGGTGACGGTTACCCTTGGGCTGAACGCGCTGGTCATACGGTTACAGACTTATATCCGACGGAAGTTCCTTTGTTATCTAATGAGACGTTTATTCGCTCAAAAGAGTTGCAAGGTTTAGCACTTCGAGATGCAGAAGTTTCTGTATTGAAAAAGAACGGCAAAGCGATCATTACGCATAAGATGGATATGCTTTTCACACACTTCGGTTTAAGTGGTCCAGCTGTTTTACGTTGCAGCCAATTCGTCGTGAAAGAAATGAAGAAAAATGATGGGAAAGCTGTTACAATGCGGATTAATGCTCTTCCTGATTACAATGCGGAATCTGCTTTTCAACTGTTAATGAAAAAAGCGAAAGACGATCCGAAAAAAGCGTTGAAAAACGCATGGAAAGGAATCGTTCCAGAACGTTGGTTATTGTTCCTTATGCAACAAGCAACAATCGATGAAGCGTCTACAGGTGCAGATTTATCAAATGAACTCGCACGTCAACTAGCAAAAGAGATAACGAGCTTTGAAATGAAAGTAAATGGCACACAACCACTTGCGAAAGCATTCGTTACAGGCGGAGGGGTTTCTGTAAAAGAAGTTGAACCAAAAACAATGGCATCGAAGAAAAAACTAGGACTTTATTTCTGTGGTGAAATATTAGACATTCACGGTTATACAGGTGGGTACAACATTACATCTGCGCTCGTTACAGGCCATATTGCTGGCGATAACGCTGCGAACTTTTCTGGTGAATAGAACGTCTCCTATTATTGATTAGGCTTGTACGAAAGGAAGATTTTCACTCAATGAAGAAGAAAAGCAAACGACTCAATTGGATCATAGGCATCGCTATCGCCTTTTTCATCATCGGAATCGGTGCTGTAATTGGTGTTTATCAATTATTCGAAGCTGAAAAAACGTCACTCTCTGCCCCATCTGCAAAAGATCAAGCACGGGAGGAATTCCTCGGCACAATCGGTGAAACAGCTCGAGAAGTAGCTGCAAATCACGATTTATATGCATCCGTTATGATCGCACAAGCCTCTTTAGAAAGTCATTTTGGCACGAGTGGACTCGGAAGTTCCCCTAATTTCAACTTATACGGTATTAAAGGTCAATACGAAAATAAATCCGTTCAATTTGATACACAAGAAGATGATGGCAAAGGGAATATGACGACGGTGAAAGCCGACTTCAGAAAATACCCTAGCTACGAAGCATCGATGGACGACTACGCAAATCTTCTCGCAAAAGGAACTTCTTGGGATCCGACTATTTATAAAGAAGCATTCAAAACAAACGCACGTACGTATTTAGAAGCGACAAACGCTTTAACCGGTACGTACGCAACCGATTCGAGCTATGAAAAAAAATTAAATGCGTTAATCGCTCAATATCATTTAGATGCGTACGATACGGTCGCTACAAAAAAACAATCGAAGTGGGCTTTTTCGATAATGTGGAAGATGTCGCTGCTACGTACGCCATCGAACCGACACTCATTCGTCAGTGGAATCATTTGAAGTCGAATGAATTAAAAAAAGGGGATCAACTTGTTTTATACATCCCTGTGACAGAGTAAATTCACGTATACAAAAAAAGCGGAATCCTTAACGGATTTCGCTTTTATACTTTTATTCGAATTGATTCATACTGACGAATCAATTTTTTATCACCGTATGCTTCTAATACTTCCATTAAACGTGTGTACGCTAAATCATAATCATGTCTTCTTTTCGTAAAATCAAAATATACAGCCGCTTCTAAACAAAGTTCTTTCGCTCTTTCACGATCTACTTTCGCATAAATATAACCAGTCGCCATTAGAAGAATTGCATAATAACGAGGATGTTGCGCAAGCTCTGGTAAAGAGAGAATCGTTTCTGCAATCATCATTCCCGTCTGCCACTGCTTTAATGCAATATACGCATCCAATAAATTTTCATGCACGTGAAAATACGTACGCGGTGCTTCTTTTAATAAATACATCATATTGGCATCATCAATCGAGTTATACAATAAAATTGCTCTACGGTATTGTTTCATACTAATAAGCGCATATATGCAATTCCCTAAAGCTGTCGCATACAATGTTGGACGTTTTTCTAAAATACGTCGATCTGCTGCGATGATTGCTGAAAATTGTTCAACAGCCGATTCAAAGTTTCCTTCTAAAATTCTTTTTAAGCCTTTTATATTTTCAAAAATCGCTTGTTGCAAGTCATCTGTCTCTCCTTGCACTAAACGCTCATAATATAAAAAAATTTCTTCATCAATTTGTTTTTCTAAATGAATTTGCACCCCGATAAGAACACGACAATACAATGTTCGTTCCTCATTTTGCAATGTGTGAAAAGAAACATTTAACAACTGCTCATATACTTCTTCATAGTAACCTTCATCGTATAACTGTTTAATTCGTTGCATCATCGAATACATGACAGCCTCTCCTCATGAATAAATTCACATACGCATATACTTATTTATCGACCTGACAAAAGATTTTTTAAATGATAAATGAGGCTTAGCAACTCGCGGAATAAGTTCACGAAATCTAAATATAAATTAAGCGCAACGAGCGGTACTTCCTCGTCTGAAATCGATTGATGGCGAATTTGGTTCATATCATAAATCGTATACCCAACAAATAAAAGAACGCCAAACGCACTTGCAATCACCATTACAAGATCACTAAATCCTACGAAAATAGAAATAAGCGAAAAGACAATTACACCGATTAAGCCGATTAATAAAAATTTCCACCAATTTGATAAATTCGTCTTCGTATTGTACCCAATCAAGCCCGTTACGACAAAAATAACAGCAGTCGTTCCAAATACGATCAAGACGAATCCACCGCCGAGTTCACCTATATAAAAATTAATTAAACTGTAAAGCGTAATTCCTGTTAACAATGCAAATAAGCCTGAAAGCCATTTACTCATTTTACGTGCTGTTCGACTAAACATAAAGATTACTAAAATAACAATCGTAGCGATTGAAATCGGCATAATAAGAGCTTGTGGAATAAATATACCGATAAATAAGCCAACTGCTGTAATAACCCAAAGCAAACTAAAAAAACGTAACACTTTCGCAAATTGTGAATCCATTTATCTCTCTCCTATATCATCATTGATCCTATTTTGTTCTCTCTACTATACGTAAATAGGCTCAAATAGTTTCATTTTCTTTTACACGTAAAAAAGAACCGTCTAAGATGTTGCCATCTGTAGACGATTCTTTTTTATTTTTAACGTTATTTAGCAACGATGTTCACAAGTTTACCTGGAACGGCGATTACTTTTTTCACGTCTTTACCTTCAATTTGCGCTTGAACATGCGCATCAGCAAGTGCTAGTTCTTGTAATTCTTCACGGCTAGTATCTTTTGAAACCATTAATTTCGCACGAACTTTACCGTTAATTTGAACGACGATTTCTACTTCATCGTCTACTAATTTTGAAGCGTCAAATGTTGGCCAAGCAGCATATGAAATAGTTTCTGTGTGACCAAGTTTTGTCCAAAGTTCTTCTGCTAAGTGAGGTGCGATTGGAGAAAGCATTTTCACAAAACCTTCAGCGTAAGCTGTTGGTACAACGTCTGCTTTATAGCAATCGTTGATGAATACCATCATTTGAGAAATAGACGTATTGAAACGAATATGTTCGTTGTTGTCTGTTACTTTTTGAACCGTTTGGTTATACACTTTTTCTAACGTTGTATCTGAAGAATCTTGGATTTTAGAAGATAATTCGCCCGTTGTTTCGTCTACGAATAAACGGAATACGCGGTCTAAGAAACGACGTGCGCCGTCTAAACCGTTTTCTGACCAAGGAATAGATGCTTCTAAAGGTCCCATGAACATTTCGTATAAACGAAGTGTATCTGCACCATGTGATTCGATAATATCATCAGGGTTTACAACATTCCCTTTTGATTTCGACATTTTTTCGTTCCCTTCACCAAGGATCATCCCTTGGTTGAATAATTTTTGGAACGGTTCTTTCGTAGGTACAACACCTAAATCGAATAACACTTTATGCCAGAAACGTGCATACAATAAGTGAAGAACAGCGTGTTCTTGACCACCAATGTAAATATCTACTGGTAACCAGCGTTTTAGAAGTTCTGGATCTGCGATGGCTTCTGTATTGTGTGGATCGATATAGCGTAAGAAGTACCAAGATGAACCTGCCCATTGTGGCATTGTATTCGTTTCACGGCGACCTTTCATACCTGTTTCGGGGTCTACTACGTTTACCCACTCAGCGATGTTTGCAAGTGGTGATTCCCCTGTACCTGAAGGACGGATATCATCTGTTTTCGGAAGTTCAAGTGGTAATTGATCTTCTGGAACAGTTGTGATTGAACCATCTTCCCAGTGAATAACTGGAATTGGTTCGCCCCAGTAACGTTGACGAGAGAATAACCAGTCACGTAAGCGATAAGAAACTTTTTTCTCGCCGACTTTATTTTCTTCTAACCAAGCGATTGCTTTTGTGATAGCTTCTTGTTTACCGAGACCATCTAAAAATTCTGAGTTAATGTGCGTACCATCTTCTGTGAATGCAGCTTCTTCTACGTTGCCGCCTTCAAGAACAGGTACGATTGGTAACTCAAATTTTTTCGCAAATTCATAATCACGTTCGTCATGTGCAGGAACAGCCATAATCGCGCCTGTACCGTATGTTGATAGTACGTAATCAGCAATCCAAATAGGCACTTCTTTGCCGTTAATTGGGTTCACTGCATAAGCACCTGTGAACACACCCGATTTTGTTTTCGCAAGATCTGTACGTTCTAAGTCTGATTTCATTTTCACTTCGTTTAAGTAAGCGTCAACGGCATCTTTTTGTTCAGGTGTCGTAATTTTTTTAACTAAGTCATGTTCTGGTGCAAGTACTGTGTAAGTAGCACCGAATAACGTATCTGGGCGTGTCGTGAATACAGTAAATTGATCGCCAGTAGATTTCACAGTGAAGTCTACTTCAGCACCTTCAGAACGACCGATCCAGTGACGTTGCATATCTTTAATATTTTCTGGCCAATCCACATCTTCTAAATCGTCAATTAAACGATCCGCATACGCTGTAATTTTAAGCATCCATTGTTTCATTGGACGGCGTTCTACTGGGTGACCGCCACGTTCTGATTTACCATCGATGACTTCTTCATTCGCAAGTACTGTTCCTAGAGCTGGACACCAGTTTACTGCTACTTCATCAATGTAAGCTAAACCTTTTTTGTACAACTGAATGAAAATCCATTGCGTCCATTTGTAGTATGAAGGGTCTGTCGTATTAATTTCGCGGTCCCAATCATAGCTGAAACCAAGTTCTTGAATTTGACGTTTGAATGTCGCAATATTTTTAAGTGTAAATTCTGCTGGGTCATTCCCTGTATCAAGTGCATATTGTTCTGCTGGAAGACCGAATGCATCCCAACCTATTGGGTGAAGAACGTTGTATCCTTGCATGCGTTTGAAGCGAGAAAGAATATCTGTCGCTGTGTAACCTTCAGGGTGTCCTACGTGAAGACCTGCACCTGATGGATACGGGAACATATCTAATGCGTAGAATTTTGGTTTTTCTGGATCATTTGTCGTTTTGAACGTTTGTTGTTCGTCCCAAACTTTTTGCCATTTCTTTTCAATTTCTTTATGGTTGAAACTCAAAGTAATTGCCTCCTTTAATATTTTAAACGTAAAAAAGCTGCCGCCCCTAAAAAAACATAGGGACGACAGCATAAACGCCACCGCGGTACCACCCAAATTAGTGTAAACACTCAACTTGAATCCATAACGCGGACTAGACGACTTTGGTTAATTTACGTTCACCAATGTGACTCCAAGGCGAGTTCAGCTTGTTCATGTACTAGTTTGCACCAACCACTAGCTCTCTTTAAGCAATCAAAAGCGTACTATTCCTTTTCACAGTCATATCATATTTTCCTCATTGTACTTGAATTCAAGATTATTGACAAGACATTGAGATGTTTTTATATCTTTTGTTTTCTTAAAGGGACTTGGTAAAGTAAATATGGAATAATAGAAATCGCTAAAATACCAATCAATACGTAAAACGTAAAATGCATTCCTAACTGATCGGCTAATACCCCACCCATCAACGGACCAATCATACGTCCTGTCGTACTAAAACTATTAATCAACCCTTGATAGAACCCATCTCTTCCAGGCGGTGAAAAAGCACTGACAACCGTCGGAACAGTTGGCCAAACGAACATTTCCCCGAACGTTAAAATAACCATCGCTAAAATGAATGCATGGAAGCTCTCCGCAAAACTTAGAACGATAAATGACACGATGAAAATAACGACACCTGCCACCATTAACAGCTGATAACGATTGCCTACCCTTTTCACAATTGGCGAAATGATAGGTTGTCCGAGGACGATTAAGAAACCATTAATCATCCAAAGTAAACTATATTGTTGAAGCGAAACCCCAACTTCTTGCGTATACGTCGAAATCGTCGTCGTCCATTGTGAATACACCGCCCAACCGAGTAAAAAGCCGATTCCTAATATGCAAAGTGCCGTTAGCGTGGCACGGTCTGACGACTTCCCTCGCTCACTCATAACATTCGTCGGTGCAACAGCACTTCCTTGAGGAATCTTTTTGTATTTCAAAACGAATAATAAGAAGACGATGTACATAATAAAGTTTGCGGCGAAAATATAATCAAAACTAAAACCCGCTACAATCCCAGCCAATGCCGGTCCAAACGCAACACCTAAATTTTGAGCTAAATAAATCGCATTGAATGCTTTTCGTCCCCCTTCTGGCCAAGCACTTCCGACCATTGCGAACATACAAGGGAAAATCATCCCTCCGCTAAATCCGATAAACGTCAACAAGATGACGTATGGATACCAGCTATGCCAAAAAGTCAAAGCGAGTAACCCGATGATCGTTAAAATCGTGCCAAGCAATATCGTCTTATATCCTCCAATACGGTCAAATAAATGACCGCCAAGTAAATTTCCGAAAATCGCCGCCCCTGAGTTCGTCATTAAAACAATCCCCGCTACCGTTAGCGATTGTCCTAAATGATTGTGCATATATATTGTGTTGAGTGGCCATAAAAAAGAGTTTCCGACTGTATTTACGACCATCCCTATAATTAGAAGCCATACACTTTTTGGCATATGATACCTCCTCTATTTTTAATTCTTTTGTCATCGTATCAGACGATGACCTAAATTGACAATAAGTGAAAACAAACTCATACTTTCGGCTGAGTAAAAAAATATCGTCTAGCCCGTTTCATCATGTTACAATGAATTGTTGAGGAGTGAATTGAGAAATGACAGAAACAAATCCAACTGAATTTCCGTTTCCATCTGACGGAAAACGTTATTATACATGGAATCGCTATTTACGCGATGAATTTGGCTGTAAAGTTTATAAAGTCGCATTAGACGCAGGTTTTGATTGTCCAAACCGTGATGGTACAGTTGCATTCGGTGGCTGTACTTTTTGTTCAGCAGCAGGCTCTGGTGACTTTGCAGGTGATCGTGTTGATCCCATTCCAGTACAATTTGAAATGATTAAAGAACGTATGCAACATAAATGGAAAAATGGTAAAACGATGGCCTATTTCCAAGCGTATACGAATACACATGCACCACTTCCTGTTTTAAAAGAAAAATTCGAAGCAGCACTTGCTTGTGAAGGTGTTATGGGTCTTAGTATTGCAACGCGTCCAGACTGTTTACCAGACGACGTCGTAGAATATTTAGCCGAATTAAATGAACGTACGTATTTATGGGTCGAACTTGGTTTACAAACGATTCATGAACGCACAGCTAATTTAATTAACCGCGCGCATGACTTCCAAACGTACGTTGAAGGCGTTGAAAAACTTCGCAAACACGGTATTCGCGTCTGCACACATATTATTAACGGTCTTCCACTTGAAGATTACGATATGATGCTAGAAACGGCTCGCGTTGCAGGTCAACTGGACGTACAAGCGATTAAAATCCACTTACTTCATTTATTAAAAGGGACACCTCTCGTAAAACAATACGAAAAAGGGCAACTTGAATTAATGGAGAAAGATGCGTACATCCAACTCGTAGCAGACCAGCTTGAATTAATTCCACCTGAAATGGTCGTACAACGTATTACAGGTGACGGTCCGATTGATTTAATGGTCGGTCCAATGTGGTCTGTAAACAAATGGGAAGTACTAAATGGAATTGATGCTGAGCTAAAACGACGTGATAGCTGGCAAGGGAAATTATATAAGAAAGAAGACGTGACAACAAAATGAAGCTCGAACGCGTATTAGACTACGCGAAAACATTGTTAAGACAATCGATTGATTTTGGAGATGTAGCTGTGGATGCCACAGCTGGAAACGGGCATGACACATTGTATTTAGCCAAACTCGTTGGCGATACTGGTCATGTATTTGCATTCGACGTGCAACAACAAGCACTCGATGCGACAGCTGCTCGTTTAAAAGAACATGAACTTTTTGAACGTACGACATTAATTTTAGACGGACACGAAAAAGTTAAACAGTATGTCGAAGAACCGATTGGTGGTGCCATTTTTAATCTTGGCTACCTTCCAGGTGCAGACCATACTGTTACAACGCACGGTCAAACGACGATTGACGCCATCAATCAATTGTTAGTACGTCTTAAAATAAATGGCATCATCGTACTCGTCGTCTATCATGGACATGAAGGTGGTAAAGAAGAACGTGATGCGGTACTCCACTTCGTCGAACAACTACCTCAAAAACAAGTCCACGTGTTACGTTACGACTTTTTAAACCAAAAAAATGACCCACCATTCATTATTGCGCTTGAAAAAGTAAAACCGTATACCGTTTCATAAACGGCAGTCGAACATAAAAAAAGGAGGAAATGCACGTATGCATTTCCTCCTTTTTTGTATCGTTTAATCTTCCGAAACTTCCTCACCGTTTAAAATAAGAGAATGTGTAATTTCCGTACGTAATGATGCTGATACGGCACAATATTTCTCTTCTCCTAATTTAATCGCTCGCCATACTTTTTTCGCTGCGATGTCACCATCTACGTGAAAAGTAATATGTGCTGTCGTAAACGATTTCGGTAATTCTTCTCGACGTTCGCCGTCTACGATGATTTCTAATTTTTCAATTTTGTCTAAATGAGGTTTTAAAATCATCGTTACGTCAATACCGATGCAGCCTGCTAAAGCACTCAATAACATTTCTGTAGGTGTCGGTGCAGAAGAATCTCCACCGTAGTTAGAAGTCGCATCCATCGTCATTGGGAAACCTGTATCACCAACGGCTGTAAATGCTCTCCCGCCTGTCCAATTCGCTTTAATTTGCATGAATAACACTCCTAAAATTCATTTACTTTTTGAATAAATTGTTGTGCACGCGCTGTTTCCGGCGCTTCAAAAAACTGCTTCGGATTTTTCGCATCTTCGATAATTTTGCCATCTGCCATAAATAAAATTCGATCTGCCACATCTCGCGCAAAGTTCATTTCATGTGTGACGATAACCATCGTCATGCCATCTTCAGCTAAGTTTTTCATTACGTTCAATACATCTCCAACGAGCTCTGGATCGAGGGCAGATGTCGGTTCGTCAAATAACATTAAAGCCGGTTCCATCGCAAGTGCTCTCGCAATCGCAACACGCTGTTGTTGACCACCTGATAAATGCGATGGATAAGCATCGATTTTTTCTAACAAGCCTACTTTTTCAAGCAATGCTTTCGCACGTTTTTCAGCGTCGACTTTTTTCATTTCTTTCACGACAAGTAAAGATTCCATAACATTTTCTATGACCGTTTTATGAGGGTATAAATTAAACTGTTGGAAAACCATACCCGTATGTTGACGAATTGCGAAAATTGCTTGTTGCATTTGTCGCTTTTTCATATCGGCATCGAGTGTATGATTGTTCACCGTAATTTTTCCGCTCGTTAATTGTTCTAAACCATTCAAACATCTTAAAAAGGTACTTTTACCCGAGCCTGAAGGTCCAATTACTGCCACGACTTCGTGCGCAGGAATCGTTATCGAAATATCGTGTAGCACTTCATGATCGCCGAAGCTTTTCGCTAAATGTTCTACTGTAATCATCTTCATTGCTCCTTAATAAACCGATAATTTCTTCTCGATTTTCCCTAAAATAAATGTAAAGAACATACTCATCACCCAGTACATCACAGCGATTGCTAAATAGAACGGTAAGTACGTATAATACTGAGCAACTAACAATTGGGCTGCTCGCATTAATTCTGTTACGGCGATAGCCGACACGAGGGATGTTTCTTTCAACATCCCAACGAACGTATTCCCAATCGGTGGAATCGCATAACGGAAAGCTTGTGGAATGACGATACGTCGCATCGCTTGTCCTTCTGTCATACCAGAAGCGAGTGCCGCTTCCATTTGACCTTTCGGTACAGATTGCAATGCCCCACGGAAAGCCTCCGCTACGTATGCCGCAATATTAATGCTTAAAGCGATACATGCAGCCGGAATTGGCTCTAGTTGTAATCCAAAATCACTTAGTCCGTAATACACGATGAAAATTTGCACGAGCGGTGGCGTACCTCGAATAATCGATACGTAAAATCGTGCAATATTTCGTCCGACGCTATTTCCTTTAACGCGTAAAATCGCAATTAAAAGTCCTAAAATTAAGCCGAAAAACATCGAAATAATTGTAATCATTAACGTGTAATATGCACCTTGCAATAAAAATTGCCAGTTATCCAATATTAGTTGCACAGTTAGTCCCTACTTTACTATTTTGTATATTCTTCTTGTGGTTCTTCGTTAAACCATTTTTTATAAATTTTCGTATATGTGCCGTCTTTTTCCATATCATTTAATGCATCATCTAGTGCTTTTACTAAATCTGATTGACCTTTTTCAACGGCAATCGCTGCTTTATCTGATTTTAAAGCTTCACCAACTGCTTTAATTTTGTAACCATTTTCTTCAATGACTGGTTGAAGGGCAAAAACGTTGTTCACAGTCGCATCAATACGACCTGCATTTAAATCTTTTAATGTCGTAATAACATCATCGTACGTATTAATTTTAAAATCGCCTACTTGTTTCATTAACTCTGTACGTAGGTATGTTTCATCATTTGTACCAAGGCCGACACCGATTTTTTACCTTTAAAATCTTCTACTGTTTTAATTGTCGTATTGTCATCTTTAACGATTGCTTTTACTTCGTTTGTAATGTATGGTTCTGTAAAATCAATTTGTTTTTTACGTTCGTCTGTAATCGTTACTTGGCTAACGAGCATATCAAATTTACCTTTTTGAAGTCCTGGAATTAAACCAGAAAAATCTTGTGCTACAAATTTCGCTTTTACGTCCAAACGTTTCGCAACTTCTTTCGCAATGTCAACGTCGAAACCTGTGTATTCTTTATTTTTGTCCATGTAGTTATATGGTGCATATGTGCCCATGATTCCGACTGTAATTTCGCCATCTTTTTGAACTTGTTTTAATACGTTGTCGTCCGCGCTTTTATCACTTGACGACCCACAAGCTCCTAATACTAATGCTGATGCGGCAACAAGTGACGCAAAAATACCTGCTTTTTTCATAACGATAATTCCTCCTAGTTTATACTCCAAAGATTCCAAAGAACTCAAAGTGAACCGTATTTTCCACTAGTTCACTTAACGATTTGTCATGCAATGTTTCATCTCGTTCCAACCACCTGATTAGCACGCCTTCCATTAAACTCATAATGAAAATCGCTTGAATTGCAGGCGTTTTATTTTCTGCAACCATATGGAATTTTTGCGCTTGCTCAATATTGTGTGCAAATGCACGTTCCATATTTTTTTTAATCGCTAATACTTGTTGTTGTAACTTCGGTTCTGTATGCACACCTTTAAACAATAACATCATCAAAAAACGGTTCTCTTCTGCAAAACGAAAAAGAGACTCAAATAATTTAGTAGAAGATTGAACCGATGTCGATACCGGCACTTTTTCGTCCCGATATCCAATCGCAATACGTTGTAGTATTTGTTCATTTCCCCGTTCTAATATATATGAAGCAATTTCTAACTTACTTTTGAAATACCAATAAAAAGTTCCTTGCGAAACGTCGGCTTTTGAAACGATATCGGACACTTTTGTTTTCGTATAACCAACCGTTCCAAACATTTCAAGTGCAATGTTAACAAGTTGTTCTTTTCGTTGTTCCTTCGTTATTTTTTGATTATCCATCGTTTATCCCCTAACTGACTCGTCAGTCAATTGAATTCCTATAGAAATACTATATTTTAATTTTTTGCTTTTTGCAACAAATTTCACTTATCCGTAAACAATATAAAAAACGAACTAATCCCTTTAACCAATTAAAGGAATTAATCCGTTTAAATTACGTACTATTTTTTCGATTTCATCCAAAAATCGGCATTTTTAATACCTAGTTTTTCTGGATTAAAAACAGGATCTTTCCCTGCTTTTTTTTGTTGTTCAAAATCTTTCAAAGCAATTAATGCAGGTTTCACTAAGAATAATAATGAAATGACGTTAACCCACACCATAATGCCTAGACCGATATCCCCTAATGTCCACGCTGATTCAGATGGACGTACGGCACCGAAATAAGTCGCTATTAAAATGATTACCTGCACGATACGAATTGCGATTTTTTGACGTTTGCCATCAAAAATATATGCGACGTTCGTTTCTGCAATATAGTAGTAAGCCATCGTCGTTGTAAAAGCAAAGAAGAACAACGCAAGTGCGACGAAAATCGTACCGAAACCATCAATTGGAAATGCGGCGTCGACCGCCTTTTGTGTAAAGGCTGTACCCGCTTCGATACCTGGAATATTCTCAACGATAAATTTCCCTTTTCCATCGTCTTCTTGTACGTTATACATGCCTGTAAATAGCACCATAAACGCCGTTGCCGTACAAACTAAAAACGTATCAATGTATACGCTCGCCGCTTGTACTAAACCTTGTTTCACTGGATGAGATACTTCTGCTGCTGCGGCAGGATGGGCACCTGTACCTTGTCCGGCTTCATTTGCATAAATACCACGTTTCACACCCCAAGCGATTGCTGCACCAATTATCCCACCGAACATCGTATCAACTCCAAACGCACTTCGTAAGATTAGGCCGAATATGGCTGGGACTTGATCAATATTCAAAATAATAATAATGGCTGCAACGAGAATATATGCCGCTGCCATAAACGGAACGATGACCGATGCTGCATTGGCGATTCTCTTCACGCCACCAACGATAATCAACCCTAAAATTAAACAAACACCTAAACCTGACACCCAATGCGGAATAGCAAATGCATTATTCATCGCATCTGCAATCGCATTGGCTTGAACAGTCGGTTGTAAAAATGACATGGCAATCAATGCTGCAACAGCAAAAATCATTCCTAACCAACGTTTCCCTGTAAACTTATGTATGTAATAAGCTGGACCACCACGATATACACCATTTCGTTCTTCTTTATAAATTTGTGCCAAAGTAGATTCTACGTAAGCTGTTGCAGAACCGATGAAAGCAATAGCCCACATCCAAAAGATTGCCCCTGGACCACCGAAAGCAATCGCTGTCGCTGTTCCTGCAATATTCCCTGTTCCGATACGACCTGAGAGTGCCATCGACATCGCTTGGAATGATGAAACACCGGCTTCAGATTTCTTGCCGGTGAATATTTGTCCAAACATATCTTTGAGAAATCGTACTTGTACACCTTTCGTAGCAATCGTGAAAATTAAACCGACAATCATTATGCCGTAAATCATCCACGGTCCCCAAAGTAAATCATAAATTTTTTGAATGACTTCCATGTTGTTCGTCCCTTCTAGTTGCGTTCGTCTTTTACTAAATATACTAAAATAATCTTTCGCTATAACAATATATTCATTATAAGAAACAAACGAACTAAAATAAAGAGGTTCCACCAAGAAAAACATTCCAACGATAAAAACATACTATTGTTCTATTTTTTGTACTCTGTAAAAATACATTTATTATTTTTCAATAAAATAAAACGTTGATATATCAATGTTCTTTGTATTTTTTGTAAAAAACTAAAATTGTTCTCCTTAAAAAACTTTATATCATATCCATAAAATACCACGTTTTGCACCGTGTGTTTTTATAGGAAACAAACATATTTGTTTAAAATAAAAAATACGAATTCTTCAAAAAAAGAAGAATTCGTAAAAAACGAACATTTTTAATTAAATATAATTAATCGTTCGTTTAATTAACGATATAACCAATAGATTTCAATTCATTCAACAAGAAACTTTCTACATACGAGAAAATAATATCTCGCTCAGGTTCTAAATATAAGTCGTGGTGGCATCCTTTCCATTCCTTATATGTAAATGCTGATAATTCTTGTTTTAAGAGCCATTTCTTCGCATACGTCACATCTACTACTTTATCATTTCCACCGTTCATCATTAAAACAGGGACGTTTGGCAATTTTTGCGTTGATTGTTGCAAAGCTTTCATAAAATGGTGCAGTTCATTGTACCAACGCACTGTTACTGTAGAATTATACGTTGGATCGTCTTTCATTTCTAAATAGGCATCATAGTTACGTGTTAGCTGTTTAAACGTCACATCATGTCTAATTTTTAAGGACCCCGCAACTTTACTAAAACCTGGTAACGCATTCGTTACACGTGATGGTTGATGTACGAGTTGAAACCATGTCGAAGTTAAAATAAGCCCAGCAACTTCGTAACCGTACTTCATTACACCGTATAACGCAAATGTAGCACCCATACCGTGTCCAAATAAAAATACAGGCAAATTATACTCAAAAGCCGTTTCCATCATGCGCTTCATATATTTTTCATATTCTTTAATCGGTTCATCATGTGCTTTGCGATGTTTGCTCTCTTCTCCATGCCCTGGCAAATCACCTGTAATTACATGAAAACCTCTAGAACGCAATTCTTCAATTAACCATGCGTAGCGTCTATGGTTTTCGTACGCATTATGTACGATTACCGCAATCCCTTTCGGTTGGCCATCTGCCTCCCATTTCCACATTGTCATTCGCCCCCTCTTTTTGCTCTTTCTATTGTAACGCATATAAGACAATAACTGTTCCAATAACCTACATACTTTGATACGATAACTATAACTTTTTAAGAAATGAGGAGATTGATCATGCTTTACCCTTTCAAAGATAAAAAACCGACAATTGATTCATCTGTATTTTTAGCAGATGGTGTTGTCATTACAGGCGATGTCACAATTGGCAAAGATTCTTCTATTTTTTTCAATACGGTCATTCGAGGCGACGTATCGCCAACAATGATTGGCGAACGTGTAAACGTTCAAGATTTAAGTTGTTTACATCAGAGCCCTGCGTATCCGCTCATTTTAGAAGATGATGTAACGATTGGTCACCAAGTAACGTTGCATAGTTGTCACGTGAAAAAAGGTGCTCTCGTAGGCATGGCTTCTATCGTATTAGACGGTGCAGAAATTGGCGAAGGCGCATTCATCGGTGCAGGTAGTCTCGTAACACAAGGTAAAATTATCCCACCGAACACACTCGCTTTCGGTAGACCTGCTAAAGTCGTACGTGAGTTAAACGATGAAGATCGAGCAGATATGGCACGTATTTTGAGTGAATATCAAGAAAAAGGGCGCTATTATAAATCGGTCCAACAAACACCCATTTCTAAATAAAATAACGATAAAAAAGGTTGCAAGCATATGCTTGCAACCTTTTTTCGAGGGAACTAAACTTTTACGGGATTAGTAACCCCAGATCATACATAATAGTGAACCGATAATTGTAATAATACCGATACCGAATGCGAATAATGTCGCAACCCAAATATCAACTTTATCGTCTGTTTCACCGATGTGCATGAATAACATTAATTGGACAGCTGCTTGAATCAATGCTGTAACAAGCAGAATAATCATACCAACTACCATTGATACGTCAAACCACACAACGGACAGTGCAGCGATTGTTAGAATAAGAGATCCAACGAATCCAACGACGTGTTCTTTAGGGAACAATTCTGCCATATTACATCAATCCTTTCAAGTAAATAAAGCTGAAGATGAAGATCCATACAACATCAAGGAAATGCCAGTATAGTGAGAAGATAAACGCTTTATTCGCTGTACGAGCGTTAATTCCACGACGAGCAATTTGGATGATGATTGAAGCACCCCAGAATAAACCGAATGTTACGTGGGCTCCGTGAGTACCGATTGTTGTCATTAATGATGATACGAATGCACTTGTTTGAATTGTAGCGCCATCATGAACGTATGTGAAGAATTCATCAATTTCAACTACTAAGAAGCCTAAACCTAAAATCAATGTCAAGATGTAAAATACGATCATTGGTTTTTTACGACCAAGACGCATTGCATGAACACCTAAACCGATTAAGAATGAACTTGTTAGAAGTAAGAATGTTTCAATTAAAACTGGTGTTAATTCGAAAATTTCTGCACCAGTAGGACCTGAACCTGTACGATCTTGTAACGTGAAGTAAACTGTGAATAATGTAGCGAACAACACGATCTCAGCGCCTAGGAAAATCCAGAACCCGTAAATATTCAGACGGTTTTGCTCTGTAGAATATTCTAATGGTTGAGTATGGTCTGTGTTATGAGACATTATTTAGCACCTCGCAATCCGCCATTTGAATCATAAAGGCGTTCTGTTTCTTCGATTTCAGCTGCATGTAAGTGGTAACCATCATCTTTTTGGAATGAACGGTGAGCCATGAATACAAATGTAATCACTAAACAAATAGCAGCTGGAATCCATTCTCCCCAAACGAAGAAGAATGCCCATAATGTCATGACAATACCTTGCCAGAAGGCAGTTTGAGAGTTGTTTGGCATATGGATATCTTTAATTTCACCAGCTTGAAGGTTACGTCCTTCTTTCTTAGCAAACCAAAATTCATCAAGTTGAGAAACTGTTGGAATAACTGAGAAGTTGTAAGCAGGAACTGGGTTGTGTACACACCATTCAAGTGAACGTGCATCCCATGGATCCGAACCTTCGTTGCGTGGTGCGTGACGGAATGAATAGTAAATGTTGTAACCAATTAATAAGAATGTAACAGCCATACCTAAAGCACCTACGAATGATACCATTGATAATGGACCATAACCAGTTGATGCTGAGTAAGTGTACATACGACGAGCATAACCATCTAAACCAAGAATAAACATTGGGAAGAACGTTACATTGAATGATACTGCACAAGTCCAGAACGCTGCTTTACCAAGTTTTTCGTTAAGACGGAAGCCCCAAATAATTGGCCACCAGTAGTGGTAACCCGCAAGTAATGCGAATACCGTACCAGGAATTAATACATAGTGGAAGTGGGCAACTAAGAATAAAGTATTGTGATATTGATAGTCAGCACTTGCCATTGCTAGCATTACACCAGTAACCCCACCGATAGTGAAGATTGGAATAAAGCCTAATGCGTAAAGCATTGGTGTTGTGAATGAAATTTTACCGTGTCGCATTGTAAGCAACCAGTTAAAGATCTTAACACCTGTTGGTACAGCGATTAACATTGTAGTAATTGAGAATACACCATTTGTTAATACGCCGTGACCCATTGTGTAGAAATGGTGGGCCCATACTAAGAATGCTAGTACAGAGATAACTACCATCGCAGCTACCATTGAGCCATAACCGAATAAGTTTTTACGTGAGAACGTAGAGATAACTTCAGAGAAGACCCCGAATGCTGGAAGGATTACGATGTAAACCTCAGGGTGACCCCATACCCAGAATAAGTTCGCATAAAGCATATCCATACCACCGTCGCTCATAGCGAAGAATTTAGTACCCATTTGACGGTCTAAAGTCATCATAGCCATTGCAACAGTGATTACTGGGAACGCACAAGTGATGATTAAGCTTGTAATTAAGATTGACCAAGTAAACATTGGCATTCTCATAAGCGTCATACCAGGTGCACGCATTTTCATGATCGTCGTAATGAAGTTAATACCTGTCATTAACGTACCGAAACCTGAAATTTGGATTGACCAAGCGTAGTAGTTATTACCAACACCTGGGTTGTACTCAGGACCTGCAAGTGGGAAGTAACCTGTCCAACCTGCGTTTGGTGATCCACCAAAAATAAACGAAATGTTAAGTAAGATTACACCAGCTACTGTTAACCAGAAGCTTAGTAAATTTAAGCGTGGGAATGCTACGTCACGAGCACCAATTTGTAGTGGAATCGCAACGTTCATAAGACCGATAACGAATGGCATCGCAACGAATAAGATCATTAATAGACCGTGCGTTGTGAAGATTTCGTTATAGTGTTCAGAGTTTAATAAACCATTTTCCGGAATAGCGGTTTGTGCACGCATTAGTAATGCGTCTACGCCACCACGGAATAGCATAATTAAAGCAACAAAAATGTACATTACACCGATACGTTTATGGTCAACTGTAGTTAGCCATTCACGATATAACCAACCCCATTTTTTGAAGTAAGTTAAACCGATTACAACAGCTAATGAAGCTACTACGATACCAATGAAGGTACCGAATACCATAGGTTCTTTTAGCGGTGCAACGATTGCGTCAAAACTCATCAATTTAGTGTGACTCCTTTCTTGCTTCTACTTTTTAGAAGATATTATTATTCAGCTGGGTGACCTTGTTGACGGTGAATATGAAGGCTACCGTTACCAGTTTGATCTGCTTTCGCTTTGTTATAAGTTTCAGCTTTCATCATATCAGCATGTGATGCTGGTGCTGGACTGAATGATAAGTGAGTAGAAGAGAAACTTTCGCGGCCAACGTGGGCAGCGTTAAGTAATTCGTTGAATTTTTCTTCTGTAAGTTTTGGTTCTGAAGATTGAACATCTTGAACCCATTCGTCGTAGTCTGCTTGTTTCATAGCTTGTACTTCGAATTGTTGAGCTTCGAATCCAGGACCGTTAAATAAACTGTTACGGCCGAAGTATTCGCCCTCTTCTTCTGCAGCTAAGTGAATTTTTGTTACCATGTCACTCATTGCATATTTTTGTCCCGCTAATTGTGGAACCCAGAAACTTGTCATCATACCGTAAGAATACAAACGGAATTCGATAGGACGGTCTGTAGGAATGTTTACGTAGTTAACTGTTTCAATTCCTTCTTCAGGATAACTGAAGTGCCATTTCCATTCTGATGATGATGCATAAATTACTAAAGGTGTTTTGTTTGCATAACCTTCAGTTTGTGGTTGTTCAACCTTTTCTAATGACCAAATTGTTACGACAGCTAAGAATGCAACAATGACGATTGGAATTGCAGTCCAAAGAAATTCTAATTTACGGTTACCTTCCTCGTGAGGTGGTTCGTAATCAGCTGGTAATTTGCTTGCACGGTATTTTGTTAATACAACAGCAAGGATAATGTAAACAGCTAAAAGAATGATTATCATTGTAGCGATCGAAATTAAGATAGTATTCGAAAGTGTACGAGCGTTCGGACCTTTCGGATCAAATACCATCAATGGTTCACAGCCAGATAAAACTAGAGCCATAAACGCCATAACAATCGGTAAGATTAGTACTTTTTTTCTCATGTTGTACTCCCTTCTAAAACAACTAATTCTACTTCTAGAATGTTGATTGGATATTGAAGTGTTTCCCCCGATATTTAATTGTGAAGAACAAAAAATATGTGTGAATGTGCGGGATGATTGC
>NZ_HE611065.1:403706-435210 GCF_000285595.1 Kurthia senegalensis
CAAAAAATATGTGTGAATGTGCGGGATGATTGCATTTGTGTCCCATCTCTATCATTCAAAGTAAACCAGATTCTTTTATAATTGCAGTTTCGTAAAAAAACACGAATCCGATTTTATGTACTTTAAACTTAAAGAATTAGGAAACCCAAGCTCACAAACCATTCACGTAGAAGTGAATCAACCTTCCTTTACAATTCATTTTGAATTATAAACCTTACAAGACACTAAAAGAATAGGAAACTTGATTTTTTCACATTTTCTTTGATTATTTTTGAACGTTCTGTGTACACCTTATTGAAATGGTTTTTTTAAAATGATTTTTATGAAACTTAAAACTCTATTTTTTTACTAAATTTAGCAAAAAACTGCAATCACTTGAATTTTTATACGGAACCGCCCCCTTTCGGTTAAGTTACCTTTAGTATTCAAATTGTGAAAATCGCCATAATTTTCGCAAAAAATACTATTTATTAGCTGTTATACCATAATTCTAGCATTTTTGCATTATTATAAGACAATAACTTTCTGAAAATTCACTCTAAAAGATCTTCTCAAAACGAGAAGATCTCCTGTTTTATATTGTATTCACTTTTTGTTTTTTTAATAAACCAATTAGTAAAGCAGAAACGAATGTTCCGACTAAAATAGCGACAATATAAAGGAGCGCTTGTTTCAGTCCGCCATCGATTAATCCGATAACGAAAACACCACCGTGTGGAACAGGAAGCCCGATATGGAAAGCCATCGTTAATGCCCCCGTCACTGCCGCACCAATCATAAATGATGGAATCATGCGCAGTGGATCCGATGCAGCAAATGGAATCGCTCCTTCGGAAATAAAACTTGCGCCTAACACATAACTCGTCTTGCCAGCATCGCGTTCTTGCTTCGTAAATTTATTTTTAAACAATGTTGTCGCAACTGCAACGCCTAGTGGTGGAACCATGCCACCTGCCATAACAGCTGCCATAATGTAATGATTTCCTGTGTCTAACATCGCTACACCGAACGTATAAGCAGCCTTGTTTAGCGGTCCACCTAAATCAAATGCCATCATCGCTGCTAAAACAATACCTAAAATAATAATATTAGAACCATTTAAAGAATTTAATAAATCAGAAAACGCTGTATACAGTTTCGTAAGTTGTGGATTCACTAACATCATCACAAGCCCAACCAAACCAATTCCGAACAACGGATACAGTAAAATCGGTTTAATTCCTTCAAGTGACTTCGGTAATTTAGCAAATACTACTTTCAATCCTTGTACGATATAACCTGCTAAGAAACCAGCTAGTAAGCCGCCTAAAAATCCTGAATTCGCCCCTGCTTCATTCGTTACCGTAATCGCCAACAAACCTCCGACCATACCTGGCGCAAAACCTGGTCGATCTGCAATACTCATCGCAATAAAACCAGCAAGTACAGGAACCATTAAGTAAAAGGCATTCCCGCCACCAATCGTTTTTAACATGTACGCAAATTCATTGTATTGTGAACTCGATGGATCTGCGGAATGAATACCCCAAAAGAAAGATAAAGCAATTAAAATCCCCCCACCGACGACGAATGGAAGCATATTTGAAACACCATTCATTAAATGCTTATAAATTTGTGAGCCGATTCCTTGAGACACATTTTTTTCCATCTCCGTATTCGTGTTTGTACTATTATATATAGGTCCATTTTGATCAGTTGCTTTTTCCAATAAATCATCCGTATGATAAATCGCTTTACTTACTGGAACTTGAATGACGCGCTTCCCATTAAAACGTGCCATCGCAACTTTCGTATCCGCTGCTACAATAATCGCGTCTGCCGCTTCAATTTCTTCAGCTGTTAGTTCATTTTTAACACCACTCGATCCGTTCGTTTCCACTTTGATTGCATAGCCTTTTTCTCTCGCTACTTCCTCAAGCTTCTCTGCTGCCATATACGTATGGGCAATACCTGTCGGACAAGCGGTAACCGCTAAAATCTTCACTTTCGCTGCCGTATTTTCAAGCGTATCTGTTTTCGGTCGTGCTTCTTCCGCTTCTTTCGCATCAACAATTTGAATCACTTCTTCTATAGAAGTAGCTGTTCTTAAACGTGCTGTAAATTGCTCATCCATTAAGTACGTCGCAAGTCGTGAGAGTGCTTCTAAATGTAAATTATTCGCCCCATCTGGAGCTGCAATCATAAACATTAAATCAATCGGTTCGTCGTCTAACGCATCATACGCTACAGGTGTATTAAATCGCGCAAAACCAATTGCTGGTTCTATAACGGAAGCTGTTTTCGCATGCGGAATCGCAATGCCTCCCCCTACCCCCGTAGAACCTTGACTTTCTCGTACGAGTAACGCTTCCACGTACGCTTTCTCATCTTTAATTTTTCCCGCTTCCTTTAATTTTGCTGCAACGATGGATAAACTCGTTTCTTTGTTTGCTGCTTCTACATCTAATAAAATCGTGTTATTCGTTAATAATTGTGTGACGTTCATCTGTTACACCCCTTCGTGTAGGATTACTTGTGATACTAACGCTTCTACTTCTTCTCCATGACATAAATCTTCACTAAATGCTGTCGCACTTCCTGCTGCAACCCCATAACGGAAAGCTTCTATGAGCGAAGTTCCTTCTACTAGTTTTGCAGTCATTGCCGCGACGACAGAGTCCCCTGCCCCCACCGTATTAACCGCAACGCCTTTCGGTGATTCTGCTCGAATGACATTTGTTTCCGTTACACAAACAGCGCCTTTACTACCGAGCGATACGACGACAAAACGAATTCCCTGTGCTACTAATTTTTTCGCCGCTTGTACGATTTGCTCAAACGTCGTTATTTTTTCACCGACAAGTTCGGCTAATTCATGCTCATTCGGTTTCACTAATGTCGGCTTATATCGTATGTACGATGCTAAGGCCGTTCCTGACGTATCTAAAACCCATTTGACCTTTCTTTGCTCGCATAGTTGCGTGATGAATTCAAAGAAAGTTTCGTCCACCGTCGATGGAATAGAACCCGAAATAATGAGCCAATCTCCTTCTACTAATTTTTCTTGAAGTTGTTGTTTCAATTCGTTCAGCTCAGAAACTGTTAATTTCGGTGACGGGCCGTTCAACTCGGTTTCCTCTTTTGCTTTCAACTTCACATTAATTCGTGTCGGTGTTGCAATTGATATAAACGATTGTGCGACGTCTTCTTCTGCCAAACAATCTTTCACGTAATTGCCACTAAAGCCTCCGACAAATCCAAGTGCTACCGTATCACACTGAAAGCGCTTTAATAATCTGGAAATATTAATACCTTTACCACCTGCAAAATAGCGTACTTCTTTTGCTCTATTCAATGCCCCTACATGAAATGTATCAACGTACGTTACGTAATCAATAGATGGTGCAAATGTAATCGTGTAAATCATAGGCAAACTACCTCCGTTTTTTCGAACAGTCGATGCAACAGTTGCTCAGGACCATCCGTAATAACAACCGCTTCTTCGATCGATGCTATTTTTGAAAATTTCAGAATTTTATACTTAGAAAAATCCGCTAACGCATACGCTCGATCAGATTGTTTTATAGCTTGTGCTTTCACAGAAGCTTCTTCTGGGTCTGCCGTCGTATAACCCGCTAATTCGTCAAAGCCATTCACACCGAGAAAACATTTATCAAAATGATATTGCTTTAATGCCATCGTAGCATTAGCACCTATGAAGGCTTGTGTGTTATTCTTTAAAAGACCACCAATTACATAGGTTTTCACTGCGAATTGATGCAGCAGTGATAAATGTGTCAAACTGTTTGTAACGACAATGATTTGTTTATTCGCTAAATGAGGAATCATTTGATAAGCTGTCGTGCCAGCATCTAAGAAAATGCAATCACCGTCTTGTACGAGCGAAGCCGCATACGCCGCAATTTTTTGTTTTTCATTTAATTGCTCAACCGATTTTTCATCGTATGTCTTTTCTGTCGCTGATAAATCACGTAGTGTTGCGCCGCCATGAATGCGCTCTAGCTTTCTTAAACGTTCAAGTTCAGTCAAATCTCGTCGAATTGTCGATTCAGATGAATTCGTTGCATCCATCAATTGCTGCACACTCATCGAATTTTGTTCATTCAATAGTTGTAAAATGAGTGTCTGTCGTTCTGAAACGAGCATCTTATCACCTATTTTCTGCGTTTAACCGCTCTTTTTGTTGATTTTACCTTGTTTTTACAGTAAAATCAATCACAAACAGTCACTATCTTTCAAAAACATTCATTTATAATCAAGGAGGAAATTTAATATGATTTCAAAACAATTTACAATTACTGCACCAGAAGGTTTACACGCACGCCCAGCTGCTGAACTAGTAAAAGCGGCTTCAAAATTCCAATCAGACGTATCACTTGTATTCGGTGAAAAAGACGTTAACTTAAAATCAATTTTAGGCGTTATGTCTTTAGGCGTTCCTGCTGGTTCTGACGTAACAATTAACGTAAACGGTTCTGACGAAGAACTTGCTTTCGAAAAAATCGCTGAAACATTTACTTCATTCAACTTAGGCGAACAAAAATAATTATAAAAAGAACCGTCAAAATCATTCAGATTTTGACGGTTCTTTTTTATAAGAATAACTTAACAATTGATTTCGACCACTTCTCTTCGCCTCGTACAAAGCGACATCCGCTTGCTTAAATAATTCTTCCATCGTCGCTGCTTCGTCCGTAGCATAACAAGCCCCGATACTAATTGTCAGTTTAATTTTCTCCCCTGTGTCACGAATCAAAAAATATTGATTCATAACATATTCTCTCAAACTTTCTAACGCATCAATCATTCGTTCAACAGGATGTGGTGACATAATAATAAACTCATCGCCCCCATATCGTACGACATCTATGTCCGGAAATGGTTTCCATTCATTCGCAATAGAAGCTAACCATTTAATCGCCTGATCCCCGACTAAATGCCCGTAATTATCGTTCACCGATTTAAATCGATCGATATCAAAAATAGCGAATGTATACTGTGTAACGTGCCATTTTTTATCTAATAGTTCTTCATAATACGTTCGATTTTTCACACCTGTTAATCGGTCAATATGCATTTTCCTCTCCAATGCAACATTCGACATTTGTGCAATCATACGTCCACGATGGACATTATCTTCTTTCATTACTTTATTTTTCAACGCTTCAATTAATAACGTTTGAAAATAAATAACATCTTGCATAAGTTGTCGCTCTTGAATAAGTTGCAACCATTTTTCTAACATCGGAATAAGTAAATGTTTATGTTCATTTGAATGATACGCTTTTTGGAAATAATATTTAGCAACCTCATACGAATCCGTCATCAGTGCATAAAAAGCTTTCGCTGCCCAATAGCGGTAAATCAGTCGTGGCATTCTCTCTAATATAGTTAGTTGTTCTATGTTCAATAACGCTTCATGCATTTTCTCAACATTTTCATAATCCAAATAAACATTATAAAAGTTAATCCAATATGAAAAAGCCCCCATAGAATCTTTTAATTGATCTGAATCCTCTACGTAATACTTCATGCTTTCAATCAAAACGATGGCATCTTCTACATAGCCTTTTTCTAAATAGCAATCCATTAAATTATTACCTACATTAATGATTTGTTGAATACTTTCACTCGCATAGGCACTTTGTAAAAGTCTTTCATACGGTGCGATGACCCCTTCTAGTTGAAGGTGATGTCTAACACTTAAACGAATATTTTCGAAAATAATCATTTGTTCTTTAGAAGCGTACTGTTCAATCGAATCTTTAACGATTTCCGTCAAACTGTATGCATCGTCGTACTTTCTAAGTTCTACATCGATTGACATAATTCTAAGCGCATTTTCAATATAAAGAGGAAAATCTTGTACATCAAAAGCACTCGACATAACGAGCGTATAAATCTCTTCTGCAGATTCTAAGTCACCTTCATACTCTAGCTGTTCTGCCATTTGAAAGTAAACTTGTTGTTGTTCAGTAGATAGAACTTCCATTAAACATCATCCATTCTTTATACGTACTGCGTAGATTTTGTATTACTACTATCGAACTCATCACGTAAATATTTCTACTAATATCTCATTAACAAATAATTACGAAGTAAAATAAGCAACATTATGTTAAATATACAATACTTTTTAACCTAAAAACAACTCATCTCATTAGGTTTATCGAATCAATCAAATGAAATGTTCACGATTCTGAAATGAATGGAATACGTTACGTGGAAATAGACATATAAAAAAGCCATCCTATTAGAGGATGGCTTTCATTTCAAAACATATACGTGTTATGCGTTGAATTTTGCTTTTAATTGTTCTGCTTTATTCGTATCTTCCCAAGGAACATTTAAGTCTGTACGACCGAAGTGACCGTAGGCAGCTGTTTGTTTATAAATTGGACGACGTAGATCAAGCATTTTAATAATGCCTGCTGGGCGTAAGTCGAATAATTCACGTACAGCTTCTACTAATTCTGCTTCTGATACTTTACCTGTTTCAAACGTATCAATCGCAATCGATACAGGTTGTGCAACACCAATTGCATAAGCAAGTTGAACTTCTGCACGTTCTGCAAGACCAGCTGCTACGATATTTTTCGCTACGTAACGTGCTGCGTATGCACCAGAGCGGTCAACTTTTGTTGCATCTTTACCAGAGAAAGCACCACCACCGTGACGTGCATAACCACCGTAAGTATCTACGATGATTTTACGACCTGTAAGACCGGCATCCCCTTTTGGTCCACCGATTACGAAGCGACCTGTTGGGTTAATGAAGTATTTTGTATCATCATTTAATAATTCCGCTGGTACGACTGGTTTAATAACATGCTCTTGTAAGTCTGCTTTGATTTGGTCTAAAGTAACTTCTTCATCATGTTGTGTAGAAATAACGATTGTATCGACGCGTACAGCATGTTGATTTTCATCATATTCTACAGTAACTTGTGTTTTACCATCTGGACGTAAGTATGAAAGTAAACCTGATTTACGAACTTCTGTTAAGCGACGAGCTAATTTATGTGCTAAAGAAATAGGTAATGGCATAAGTTCTGGTGTTTCGTTACATGCGTAACCAAACATTAAACCTTGGTCACCAGCACCAATTGCTTCGATTTCTTCATCTGTCATAGAACCTTCACGAGCTTCTAATGCTTGGTCAACACCTTGAGCGATATCAGGAGATTGTTCACCTACAGCAACTAACACTGCTAAGTTCTCTGCATCGAAACCGTATTTACCACGAGTGTAGCCGATTTGTGCTACCGTATCGCGTACGATTCCTTTCATGTCTACATAAGTAGAAGTTGTTAATTCACCTGTTACTAAAACTAAACCAGTTGTAACAGTCGTTTCACATGCTACACGAGCATTCGGATCTTTTGCTAAAACAGCATCTAAGATTGCATCTGAAATTTGGTCACAAATTTTATCTGGGTGTCCTTCCGTAACACTTTCTGATGTAAATAGTCGACGTTGAGCCATTGTATTGTTTCCTCCTATACGAGTTCTGTTTAGATACGGTACTCATTATCCGTGTTGCATTTATATAGAAGAAACTCCTATTAAATGCCAAGCCAGCCTAAGCTGCTTTTACACGAGTATTATAGAAAGTGCCGAGATTGGCGATTGCAATGACAATCGATTCATAAAAAAAACCCTTTTCTCATAGTGTATATGAGGAAAGGGATGATTTCGTAAGCACCTTTCACTCTTATCGTTCAAGGAAAATCCTTGCATCAGATTGGCACCAACGCATGTCGTGAATTCACATGCAGGTTGCCGGGTTTCACAGGGCCTGACCCTCCACCAGCTCGGGATAAGAGTATCCGTTCATTTGTCAATGTTAATAGATTCATACGAGAAAGTCAACTTTTTATCATCTTTCCACTTAATTTCTAAACGGCTTATTATAATCGCTAATTCAAGTTTTTTATAGATGAGTATAACCTAATAAATTTTCTTAATTTTACAGCAAAATTGAATTTAAACATACTAATTATCGGGTAAATAAAATAAATATGATGTAACATATTTTCTATTTGAGCGCATTATTTTCTGATTGTTAACGTTTTTGTCATATTCAAATAAAATTTTAAAAAATCGCTTATTAGTATAGACTATTGTTTTTAATGTGTTATACTAATTCCATAATAAATTAAACACTTAGCCTATAGGGCTTACTCATAAAAAATACAAAAAGGATGGTACGAAACATGAACTCAGTAGAAACTGCGAATGAATTAGCTGAACTTTTAGCTGGAAATAATATTAAGGATCAATTGTCTGTTGCACAATTAGTTGAAAAAGCTACTTCTCGTGGCGAAGCAACTTTAACTGCCGATGGTGCTGTACGTGCATTAACTGGTAAATATACAGGTCGTTCACCTCGCGACAAATTTTTCGTTGACGAAGAATGTTCTAAAAATCAAATCGACTGGGGCAAAGTAAACCAATCGATTTCTTCAAAAGTTTTTGATTCATTGTATACAAAAGTCGTGAATTATTTAAAACAAAAAGATGAAGTATTCGTATTCAACGGTTTCGCTGGTGCTGACGAACAATCACGTTTAGCAATCAAAGTCGTTAACGAATACGCTTGGCACAACTTATTTGCACACCAACTGTTCATTCGTCCTACACAAGAAGAACTTGCAAATCATATTGCTGACTTCACAATCGTTTCTGCACCAACATTTAAAGCAGATCCTGCTATTGATGGTACAAAATCTGAAACATTCATTATCGTATCACTTGAAAAGAAAATCGTTTTAATCGGCGGAACTGAATACGCTGGCGAAATGAAAAAATCAATCTTTGGTATTATGAACTACTTATTACCTCAACAAGGCATTCTTCCAATGCACTGTTCTGCAAACGTTGGCGAAGAAGGCGACGTTGCTTTATTCTTCGGTTTATCTGGTACAGGTAAAACGACATTATCTGCTGATGCAGACCGTAAATTAATCGGTGATGACGAGCACGGTTGGTCAGACAACGGTGTATTCAACATCGAAGGCGGTTGCTATGCGAAAACATTAAACTTATCAGCTGAAAAAGAGCCTGAAATTTATAATGCCATCCAATTTGGTACAGTACTTGAAAACGTTGTCGTAGATGAAGCGACACGTATTCCAAATTACGATGATGCACAATATACACAAAACACACGTGTAGCTTACCCAATCCAAAACATCGACAACATCGTCGATCCTTCTGTGGCAGGTCATCCAAAAACAATCATTTTCTTAACAGCAGATGCTTTCGGCGTATTACCTCCCATTTCAAAATTAACGAAAGATCAAGCGATGTATCATTTCTTATCAGGGTTCACTTCTAAAATTCCTGGTACAGAACGTGGTGTTGTAGAACCTGAACCGGCATTCTCTACTTGCTTCGGTGCTCCATTTATGCCATTACACGCAACAAAATACGCTGAAATGTTAGGTCAAAAAATTGACGAACATGAAGCGAACGTATTTTTAGTAAACACTGGCTGGTCTGGTGGTCAATACGGTGAAGGTAGCCGTATGAAACTTTCTTACACACGTACGATGGTTCGCGCAGCAATCGATGGAAAATTAGACAATGCATTCAAAAAAGAAGATGCATTCTTCGGTCTACAAATTCCAACTGAAATCGAAGGCGTTCCTTCTGAAATTCTTGACCCACGTAACGTTTGGGAAAACAAAGAACAATACGATGCAACTGCTACAAAACTTGCAGGTATGTTCCACGAAAACTTTAAAAAATTCGGTACAGTCGCTGAAGGCATTATGCAAAATGGTGCCCCTCGCGTTTAATCTGACGAACGATTACTAATCGATATCGTCATCTTATAAAAAGAAGCATTCAAATTGAATGCTTCTTTTTTATTTACTCGTAAAATGAAACTTCTTCAGTACGTAAAGCGTATTATAAGTACACTGATTTTAGAGGAGACTTCGTTACTTGAATAATTGAATGAAATGACTGTTATTTTGTTCGTACTTTTTCGTGTTCTCATATACGTATTATGAAACAATCGTAGAACATAACCCGACGAGTGCTAATCAATTGCAATTTACAGCGATTGAAGCTACCCCAAGTCGGTAAAAAGGCTATACGCCAACGCTTATCATTACGTTATAAAAAATGGCAAGCTACGCTTCCTTACGTATTCGTCACAACATGTAAACGCTATTTATACGTAACGCATCGATTACAACATTGATGCAATAAAAAAAAGCATTCCATCTGGAATGCTTTTTTGTGTATTACGTTTGATTTTTCATCCATGCACATGCTCTTTGCACAACTTCATGATTCATTTTCATCGGAAAGTAATGTGTATACGTCTCGTAAAACCACGTTACATATCGTTTCTGCTCTCTTTCTAACGCATCAACTAATCTCGTCGCATGCTCAAACGATACATTGTCGTCTTTCATTCCATGAATAATGCAAACGGGGCATGTGATTTCTCCTATACGATTAAGGGGTGTCCGCTTTTCATAAACGACTGGATACTTTTGAGGCGAACCAATTACCCGCTTCATCATACGGCGCATATCAACTCGCTCTTCATACGTTAATAAAAGGTCAGATACGCCGCCCCATGTCACAATCGAAGTAATATCCTGACGTAAAATCCCTGTCCATAAGGCCATAATGCCCCCTCTTGAAAACGCAAATACGTGAAGTGAGCCATTCACGAATTGCTTTAAGACGTCGACACCATTTACAGCATCATAGCGGTCAACTCCGACAAATTCATCTTTGCCTTGTCCACCACGGTTTCCTCGGTAATAAGGGGCAAATACGACCATTCCTTCACTCGCAATTTCAGCAATCCGTGCCGGTCTGACCATTCCGACACCTTGAATGCCCCCTCTTAAATATAACAAGCCATCTGTCGTTTCTTTATTCGGGATAGCGAGCAAGCCTTTGACGAGAACCGATTCCGACCAATATGTAATTTCAGTTAAAGAAACAGTCGGATTCGGTGACGGATACGGTCTACTTTGCTCAATATGACCATTGATCTTCACGTTCACGTACCTTCTCAAGTATTTTTTGCATACCAACATCTTTCATGTGAAAGCTCAACATCTCGCAACTCATCAATTCATCGTCTGTTAAAAAGACCGCGCCTTCTGTTTCCATCCATTCTCTTTCTTCGACCTTTGTTACATTTGCTAAAAAGACCGCTTTTCCGAATGCAGGTTTTTGCTGAACGACGTACGTTGCAAACCAGCGAATATCTTCAATAGTCGCACCTGTTTCTTCCATTACTTCTCGTTCTGCTGCTTGTTCTAACGTTTCATTTTCTTCTTGTTTCCCACCTGGGAATTCCAATCCTCTTACACGATGCTTCGTTAAAAGCCATTTCCCATTCATTTTTGCTAATACGAGCACATGAGATGGTGTTAAAGCAAAAGCATTTTTCTTAAATGAAAGTTCTACTCCATTACCGTGCAAATCTGTATATGAAAACATAACATTCACACTCCTTCGTATTCATAAGTGTACAAAAGTTCGTACCATTCATCAACTGTCGTTAAAGAACTCATAATAAAGAAGGACGAATATTTAATAGAAAACGTTCCATTGAAAACGACCTATAAAAAAGAGCTTGAAGCAACAATCACTCCAAGCTCCTATCTGTATCGTATTAAATAGAAAAATCTACGCGCTGTCCGACGTTCGGATCGAGCGAAACGTTTTGTTGTGGCATTTGCTCCATCAGCTCTGCTACAGCAGACGTTTGCATATTCATCGCTTGATTCATAACGCTCAACTGCACCGTTTGTTGTAACTCTATCAATTGACTCGACATAATTGATTGAATGTCCATCTCTTCGCCTCCTCTAATAGTAGTATCGTCTTCTTTAGTGAATTTTGATGCATTGCACGAGGCAATCTGAATTTTTTTTGATATACTTTGCTTATTAAGAAAAGAGAGAAGCGTTTTAATATGAAGAAACTCGCAATTCGCCTTATTCGTTTTTATCAAAAAGTCATCTCGCCCCTATCCCCTCCAAGTTGTCGCTTTCATCCAACTTGTTCGAATTACGGCATTGAAGCTGTTGAAAGGTATGGTGCTTTCAAAGGTGGCTATTTAACGATTAAACGTATTTTACGTTGTCAGCCGCTTTGTAAAGGCGGCTACGACCCTGTTCCACTAGAATGGCCATCGAAAAAGAAATAATTCGATGGTTTTTTATTTTGCAGTTGCCAAATCGTAATGAATACGGTATAGTATTCTTTGTTATTAAAAACAAATCGTAATCATTACTATTTAAAAATTACACGTACTTATAGAGGTGACTTTCCATATGAAAAAAATTCTCCCATTATTCCTCATAGCCGTTACAGCGATTGTCTTAGCTGCTTGTGGAAATAATACGACTAAAAAAGCATCAAGTGAGCAAGTAAATGTTTATACGACTGTATATCCGCTTCAATATTTCACAGAACAAATCGGTGGCGAACACGTCGTTGTAAATAGCATTTACCCACCTGGAACGAATGAGCATACGTTCGACCCGACACAAAAAGACATGATGAAACTAGCAGATAGCGACTTATTTTTCTACATTGGCTTAGGTCTTGAAGGTTTCGTCGACAATGCGAAAAAAACATTGCAAACAGAAGACGTAACATTAGTTGAAACGACTAAAAACATCGATGAAGAAAAATTCCACGTTAGTACAGCAACACAAGAAGAAGAACATGACCATGAGGAAGAAGATGAGCATCATCACGGCAATATCGACCCTCACGTATGGCTTTCACCTGTTATTAGTCAAGATTTAGCACTGTCAATTAAAGATTCACTCGTAGAAAAAAATCCGAAACATAAAGCAGACTACGAAGCAAACTACAAAAAACTCGTAACAAAACTAAAAAATCTAGATAACGAGTATAAAGAAATGGCTACTGCTGCGAAACAAAAAGAATTTTACGTTTCACATGCATCATTCGGCTATATCGCTGGAACTTACGGTTTAAAACAAGTTTCCGTTGCCGGATTAAACTCACAAGATGAACCGACACAAAAACAATTAGCTGCCATCGTAACACAAGCGAAAAAAGATGACATTCAATACATTTTATTCGAGCAAAACGTATCATCTAAACTTGCTACGGTTATCCAAAATGATATCGGTGCAAAAGAGATGACTGTGAATAACTTAAGCGTTTTAACGAAAGAAGACATCGCTGCAAAACGTGATTACTTCTCTATTATGGAAGATAATTTAAAAACATTTGAAACCGTTCTAAAATAAAAGACTTCTTACTTGAATTTTCTGTTTCTTTTCTATACAATAAGGACAAGTTAATAAATCGGTTTGAGTGATTGAGAGACCATTAGAAACGTATGCGCCGTGCATATGCTTTTAATGGTCTCTTTTTTTCATGCCTATAGGAGGAATTATACATGCGCACAACTGCATCTGCTTTAAAACGTACACAAACAATCGATCAACTTCAAAATCAATCATTTGATTTACTCGTCATCGGTGGTGGGATTACAGGCTGTGGAATTGCCCTCGATGCGATTTCTCGTGGCTTATCTGTCGCACTAGTTGAAATGCAAGACTTTGCTGCAGGAACATCTAGCCGTTCGACAAAATTAGTTCATGGTGGCTTGCGTTACTTAAAACAATTTGAAATAAAAGAAGTTGCTGAGCTTGGGAAAGAACGCGCGGTCGTTTATGAAAATGGACCACACGTTACGACACCCGTTTGGATGCTTCTTCCTTTCCATAAAGGGGGTACGTTTGGCAAATACTCAACGAATATTGGACTTCGCACATACGACTTCTTAGCAGGCGTTAAACGTTCTGAACGTCGTTCGATGCTATCAGCTCTTGAAACGCAACAAAAAGAACCACTTGTTAAAACAGATGGCTTACTCGGTGGTGGCGTTTACGTAGAATATCGTACAGACGATGCTCGTTTAACGATTGAGGTCGCAAAAGCTGCCATTGAAAAAGGAGCTGTTCTTCTTAACTATGCAAAAGCAGAAGACTTTACGTATACGAATGACAAACAAATAAATGGCATCGTAGCGAAAGACCTCGTAACACAAAGCACATTCCCTGTACGAGCGAAAAAAGTAATCAACGCTGCCGGTCCGTGGGTAGACGATGTTCGCTCAATTGATGGGCATGTGAACGGGAAACATTTAATTCTTTCAAAAGGTGTACACATCGTGTTCGACGAATCGAAATTCCCTCTTCATCAAGCCGTATACTTCGATACACCTGACGGACGTATGGTGTTTGCGATTCCCCGTAATGGCAAAACGTACGTCGGCACAACGGACACGTTTTATGAAGGCGACCAACGTGACATGGACATTAAACAAGAAGATCGTGATTATATTATGAAAGCCATTCACTACATGTTCCCTTCTGTACAAGTAACGGATGCAGACATCGAATCGAGCTGGGCAGGTGTCCGCCCGTTGATTCATGAAGAAGGTAAAAACCCATCGGAAATTTCTCGTAAAGACGAAACGTGGGAATCTCCGAGCGGTTTAATTACGATTGCGGGTGGGAAATTAACTGGCTATCGTAAAATGGCTGAAAACGTCTTAGATGCGATTGCAAAGCAATTGCAAACACAATATAATATTTCAGCTAAACCGTGCCAAACAAAACATATTCCGATTTCAGGTGGCGATGTTGGTGGCTCTGCGAATTTAGAATATTTCATTGAACAACGTACACAAATGGGTATGAACATCGGATTAGAAGAAGCCGAAGCACGTCACCTTGCACATTTATACGGTGCGAATGTCGATATGGTATTCAGCTATGCAAAAGTACCTCATCCTACTCTTCCACAAGGCTTATATGGACAGCTACAATATGCAATACAACATGAAATGGTCGTACATCCGAATGATTTTATGATTCGCCGTACAGGCAATCTATTTTTCAACATTCAACAAGTCATCGACTATAAAGAAGCTGTTTTGGATGAAATGGCAAAAGTTTTCGCTTGGTCATCAGAACAACGTACACGCTACGAAGCGGATTTAACGAAAGAAATCACACGTGCAACGACTGCACAATAAGCTATAATAGAAAGAAACAAAGAAGCTGTCCTTATGAGAAAGGGCAGCTTTTTTCACAAATAGAAAGTGAGCGATTTGATGCATTTTGATAACCAACAAATTATTCCTGCGGCTCGTACAGTGAAACAATTTGATCACGTATTAACGAGCCCTTTTGAATACATCGTTTTGTTAGAAGTTCATATTAGTCACCTCATCTCTTTAAAAAGAGAAGCAGAGCGAAGAGGAAAGAAATTAATTATTCATGCCGATTTAATTCATGGGTTAAAAACCGATAACTTCGCAGCTGATTTTTTATGTAATGATATTCGTCCTGCAGGTATTATTTCGACACGTTCTAACATTCTTATCAAAGCCAAATCTCGCGGCATTGTCGCTATACAACGTGTCTTTTTAATCGATACAATTGCATTAGAAAAAAGTTATTCACTCATAGAAAAAGCCAATCCCGATTATATTGAACTTTTACCTGGCATTATCCCTTCCATGATTGAAGAAGTTTATAATCATACAAAAATCCCTGTTATAACAGGTGGTTTAATTCGTGAACGAGCAAATGTAGTGGAAGCGCTCTCAGCCGGAGCGGTGGCGGTTACTACCTCAAATAAAGAATTATGGGATAATTTCAAGAAATAAGTTGACGATGTATGTTTTCTTCTCTAAAATGTAGGTAAGTTCATATGTACGTGATAAGGTGTCGGGGCTCACATTTATGCATGGCTGGTTTTTTACAGTTCGTTTAAATGTGTGCTCCTTTTCCTTTTTACGTAACAATTACAAAGGGGGAACTTAATATGTCAACTTTTACAGCTGAGTTAGTCGGAACGATGATTCTGATTTTATTCGGTGGTGGCGTCGTAGCCGGCGTTTCATTACACAAATCGAAAGGTCTAGGTGGCGGTTGGGTTGTCATTACAATTGCTTGGGGTTTAGCAGTTGCCATGGCGGCTTACGCTGTAGGTGGCATTAGTGGTGCGCATTTAAATCCAGCACTTACAATCGGTTTAGCTGCAATTGGTAATTTCCCTTGGGCAGACGTACCAATGTACATTTTAGCTCAACTAATCGGTGCTATTTTAGGTGCTGTACTCGTTTATTTCGTTTACTTACCACATTGGAAAGGCACGAAAGATCAAGACGCCAAACTAGCCGTGTTCTCTACATCTCCTGCTATTAAACATCCATTCTCTAACTTACTTGCTGAATTAGTCGGTACGTTCGCACTTGTTCTCGGTATTTTAGCACTTGGTGGCAATACAATCACAGACGGTTTAAATCCATTTTTAGTCGGTATGTTAATTATTGTTATCGGGATGGCACTTGGTGGTCCTACTGGATATGCCATCAACCCTGCTCGTGACCTTGGTCCACGTATTGCGCATGCATTCTTACCAATTCCAGGTAAAGGTCCTTCTGGTTGGTCTTATGCATGGGTTCCTATCGTCGGTCCAATTATCGGTGGTGTATTCGGCGCATTATTTTACAAACAATTTTTCTTAGGCGAATCATCTATCGCATTTTGGATTTTCGCTGTCATCGTGCTCCTTATTTTCATCGGTGCACAAGCGACTGCAAAAAATATTACAGAAGAAGACTAATTCATACTTTCGGAGGTAATTGATATGACAGAACAAAAATATATTTTAGCTTTAGACCAAGGTACAACGAGCTCACGTGCTATTTTATTTGACCATGACGGGAAAATTTTTCATACGTATCAACAAGAATTCCCTCAATACTTCCCTGAATCTGGTTGGGTAGAACATAATGCAGAAGAAATTTGGTCTTCTATTTTATCTTGTATCGCAACTGTTTTATCAGACAAACATATTTCAGCTTCACAAATTGCTGGTATCGGGATCACGAACCAACGTGAAACGACAGTCGTTTGGGATAAAACAACAGGTAAGCCTGTCTACAATGCAATCGTATGGCAATCTCGTCAAACATCAGACATTTGTGATGAATTGAAAGAAAACGGTTACAATGATACGTTCCGAGACAAAACAGGCTTACTAATCGATGCCTATTTCTCAGGAACAAAAGTAAAATGGATTTTAGATAACGTGGAAGGCGCACGTGAAAAAGCGGAAGCTGGCAATTTACTTTTCGGTACAATCGATACGTGGTTAATTTGGAAATTAACTGCAGGTGCTGTTCACGTAACAGACTACTCAAACGCTTCACGTACGCTTATGTACAACATCCATGATTTAAAATGGGACGAGGAATTATTAGAAATTCTTACTGTTCCTGCTTCTATGCTTCCTGAAGTTCGCCCTTCTTCTGAAGTATACGGTCATACGAGCACGACAACATTCTTCGGACAAGAAATTCCAATCGCTGGTGCTGCTGGAGACCAACAAGCTGCCTTATTTGGACAAGCTTGTTTCGAAGAAGGTATGGTGAAAAATACGTACGGCACGGGTTGCTTCATGTTAATGAACACAGGTGAAAAAGCCGTAAAATCAAACAACGGTCTTTTAACAACACTCGCTTGGGGCTTAGATGGCAAAGTTACATATGCCCTAGAAGGAAGTATTTTCGTAGCAGGCTCTGCGATTCAGTGGTTGCGTGATGGACTACGTATGTTCCGCAATGCAAAAGATTCAGAAGCGTATGCAAAGCGTGTAGACTCAACCGATGGTGTTTATGTCGTTCCTGCTTTCGTCGGTCTCGGTACACCGTATTGGGATTCTGACGTACGCGGTGCGGTATTCGGTTTAACACGTGGTACATCAAAAGAACATTTCGTTCGTGCGACGCTAGAATCTTTAGCTTACCAAACGAAAGACGTTTTAGATGCGATGGAAGCAGATGCCAACATTCCATTAGCTAAACTACGCGTTGACGGTGGTGCTGTTGCGAATGACTTCCTAATGCAATTCCAATCAGACTTATTAAACGTTCCTGTAGACCGCCCAGTCATTAATGAAACGACAGCTCTTGGCGCAGCTTACTTAGCTGGTTTAGCAGTTGGCTATTGGAATTCAACAGATGAAATCTCAAAATATTGGAATTTAGACCACCAATTTACGCCGAACATGGAAGAAGAAAACCGTGATCATTTATACAGTGGTTGGAAAAAAGCAGTAAAAGCCGCTCAAGCTTTTAAATAAGCTTTCTTATTCCTATAAAAACCCCTCGAATTTATTTTTCGAGGGGTTTTCTAATCAATTATTTTCGAGATGAGAGGTGACATTGTATGAAAATCATCCTTAGTCCAGATTCCTTTAAAGGTTCTTTAACAGCTCGTGAAGTGGCACAAACGATGGCAGAAGCTATTCATTCCATTGATCCGAACACCGAATTACATCTACTCCCCGTTGCTGATGGTGGTGAAGGTACATTGGAATCACTCATCGACACAACGAGAGGAACGTTCATATATAGAACTGTTCAAGATCCACTTCATCGCCCGATTGAAACGTGCTTCGGTCTACTAGGTGACGAACAAACTGTCGTCATTGAAATGGCGAAAGCGTCTGGCTTACCCCTTTTAAAAGAAACGGAAAGAAACCCACTTCTTGCGACGACTTTTGGAACAGGTGAACTTATTCGTCACGGGCTAGAACTCGGAAAACGACAGTTCTTAATCGGCATCGGTGGTAGCGCAACGAATGATGGTGGTCTCGGTATGTTACGTGCTTTAGGAATGCGTTTTTTGACGGCTGATAAGAAGGAAATTACATTCCCTCATGAGCTTCCGCTTCTCACTACAATAGATGACAGCCATTTCGATCCACGCATTCATCAATGTACGTTTACGATTGCTTGTGACGTCGAACATCCTTTCATCGGTCCGAACGGGGCGAGTTTTATTTTCGGTCCTCAAAAAAGGGGCAAACGACAACATCGTCCGCCTTCTTGATGATGCACTCATCCATTTTGCTAACATCATTGAAGAAAGTGGGCGTCTGTCTCTACACTACGCTAAAGGGGCTGGTGCTGCTGGAGGACTCGGGGGTGCGTTTTTAGCGTTCTTCCCCGCTACTTTAAAATCAGGCATTGACGTCGTACTCGATGCCATTCGTTTTGAATATTTTTTAGCACAAGCAGACCTCGTTATAACAGGCGAAGGAAAATCAGATGCTCAAACACTATCCGGAAAAGCACCATTCGGCATTCAAAAAAGAGCAAGCGCTCACGGTGTTCCGACGATGCTCATTAGTGCTTTAATTGAAGATGCGCTTTTACTGCGCCCTTATTTCACCGAATTGCATGCGATTGTCGATGACGATACGTCTACTTCTCAATCAATGGCTCAGCCGAAAAAATATTTATTTAAAACGGTGACACGTGCAATGCGTACGTATATGAGCGTAAACAAAGAAAGAGACTAAAATAAAACACTCGTCTAATAGAAAGAGCCGTTACGATTTAAAAATCATAACGGCTCTTTTCATAATGCTTTTTATAATAGATGACTTTTATACGGCGAATACTGCTTTCGAAACAATCATATAGGCCACATATACACCGACACCGATTAAAACAGCTTGAACAGGTTTCATAAATCCAGATAAATAATAAATACACACCATCAATACAATCATACCGATCGCACCTAAAATACCATTTTTTTGTGTTAAATGAAATGTTTCTTGCGACATATTATGTACTTGTAAATTTAAATTCATCAACGTTAAAATTGGTAGCAATGTGATAACACCCGATAGAAATAAATATTTTGAATGACTTAACATTGATGCCAATAGCATAACCGTACCACCGATTATAAATTGAATAACATACCCCATCATTTTTTATGTTCCACCTTTTAGTATTCTATTTCTGATTTCAAATCGAAAGTTTTTCGTCACATATGTGCTACTTCAGAACATTTATTCCTACCCAGTTCCATTTGTTTGAAATCACCGTATTTTTATAAGAAATATTGCTTGATTCATTCTAATTGTAGTGATATTTTTAATATTAGTAAATTGAATTTATTCAATGCTATCTATACAAAAAACTTATAAGTAAGGTGACCTTTTTGAGTATATTAAAATTAAAAGCATATATTGCCGCTGTAAAATATGGTAGCTTAACGAGAGCTGCCGAGGCTTTAGACTATACACAACCGAGCATTAGTCATATGATTCATAGCTTAGAAGAAGATTACGGTTTTGCTCTTTTAATTCGAAGTAAAAGCGGCGTACAACCGACCGATAACGGTACACAACTACTACCGATTATGGAAGATATCGTCGTACGCTACGAACATTTATCTGAAGCCGTTCATGCAATTCACGGTCTGGACGTTGGTACAGTGCGGATTGGAGCATATGCATCTGTTTGCGTTCACTGGATGCCTGAAGTATTAAAATTATTCCATGAAAAATATCCGAAAATCGCCATCCAACTTTTCGAAGGGAACTCCCGCGAAATTCATGAGTGGCTAGAAGCAAGTAGCATTGATTTTGCGATTGGTACGATTCAACCGACGGACGATTATCATTTCTTACCGTTAAAAGACGACCGCATGTTAGCTATTCTTCCAAAAGGACACGCACTAGCTAAGCAAGAAACCGTCGACATTCATTCATTTGAAAAAGAATCGTGCATTATGCCGTATGACGATACGCATAAAGATGCACAAGCTATTTTGAAAGCAGCGCGTGTTCATCCGAACGTTACGTACCAAATCCGTGGAGACGAAGCCATTATCGCAATGGTTAAACGTGGTCTCGGAATTACGTTACTTTCTGAACTGCTCATTCAAGATCACGTAAATGAAATCGATTGCAGACCGATTGACGACAACTGTGTACGTACAATTGGTGTCGCTTCAAAAACTGAAATTAAAAGCTTGTCACCTGCTTCTCGTACGTTCATTCCATTTTTACAAAACTGGATTGACCACGATTAATTTCACAAAAAAACCAGCGTGATTTCGAGATCACGCTGGTTTTTCATCTTATAATAAATCGTTCAATTTACGACGCATTAACTTTTTAGAGCCATTACGTGGCAGCTTTTCAACGATATAAAAATGTTTCGGCACTTTGTATCGTGCAAGACGCTCTGCACAAAATTGTTTCACTTCTTCACAATCAATTGTTTCTTTTGGCACGATGAAAGCGGCAGGTACTTGCCCCCACTCATCAGATGTCACACCACACACTCCGACTTCTTGAATGCCTGCATGACTCGCCAATACATTTTCAATTTCGGCAGGATAAATGTTTTCGCCACCTGAAATGATTAAATCCGAACGTCTATCTACGACGAATAAATATCCTTCTTCATCTACGTAGCCGAGGTCTCCCGTATGTAGCCATCCTTCGACCGTACTAGACTTCCCTTCAAATCGACCAACATACCCAGGTGTTACTTGATCACTTTTAATACAAATCTCACCAATTTCACGCGGTTGTTGTGCTCCATCAATTCGTAATTGATTGAAAAAGAGCGGCTTTCCAGCAGAGCCAAGTTTACGAAGAGCATCTTCACTCGCTAATGTAACCGTTTGAGAAGATGTTTCTGTCATACCATACGTTTGAGAAATTTGAATGCCACAATCAATCGCACGCTTCAAATAACTTTCAGGTACAGGACCGCCACCTACAAGCATCGTTAAAAACTTCGGTGATACACGTTGTCCTCTTTTTTCAAGTTCGCTTAAAATGCGTTGTAGCGTAACGGCGACGACTGACATACGTACAGCCGAGCCTTCTATTAGTTGATCACATACCGCTTCTTCATCAAATTTGCGATATAAATCTAAGCGTACGCCGTGTAATAAACATTTCACAAACATCGAAAAACCGCTAATGTGAAATAACGGAACGGTACAAATCCAACTATCCTGTTCGACAAGTCCTGTATTGTATAATGAAGACGTCGCAACACATACGTGATTTTTAACCGTTTGGCGCACACCTTTTGGAAACCCCGTTGTACCCGACGTGTACATAATCGTTACCGTTTGGTCTTCTTGCCATTCTTTCTCAAATGTTGCGTGTTGCGGTGTCATACGTTCAATTGTGCTAAACGTATGTACAGCAACGTCCGTATCAGGTAATCGTTGTAGCAATTCATCCTCCACTAATACGGCTTCTACTGCCGCATCGGTCATTTGATAAGCTACTTCTGCTTTAGATAAGCGTAAATTTAATAACACCATTTCACAGCGTAATTGCATGCAAGCTGCCATCATCCAAATGATAGCTGGTGTACTCGATGCATAAATCGCTACACGACTTCCTGGCTGTATGTCGAGTGCTATTAATTGTTTCGCTTTCTTTTCACTCATCGTCTGTAATTGTTCATATGTCCACGATTCCCCTTCGAAACGAAGTGCTGTTCGCTTCGGACTAGTCATCGCTCGTTGTAATATCCAGTTCGGTATCACATCGTCACCTTCTCTAATCATTCTTGAACTTTTATTTTATCATATTCGTACGCAAAAAAGGTGCTGCGACTCTGCTAGTCGCAACACCTTTTACGTAAACAATTTATTTTGCAGCGTGTAAAGCTTTCGCAATTTGCGCGCCGACTTTCGCATTATTTTTCACTAATGCAATATTGGCTACAAGACTTGTACCATCTGTTAACTCTTTCACTTTACCGAGTAAGAATGGTGTCACTTGTTTTCCGTGAATGCCTTTTTCTTCTGCTTCTTTCAATGCTTTTTCAATAATGTTCGTAATGAAATCATGATCTAATGCATCTTCTTCAGGAATCGGATTTGCGATAACTGCACCGCCCTCTAAATTTAAGTTCCATTTCGCACGTAATACTTTTGCGACTTCTTCTGGTGTATCTAATTTAAAGTTTACATCGAAACCTGATTGACGTGTGTAAAAGGCTGGTAGCTCATCTGTGCCGAATCCGATTACGGGTACACCTTTCGTTTCGAGGTATTCCAACGTTAAACCGATATCTAAAATTGATTTAGCACCTGCACAAACGACCCCTACTTTTGTTTTTGATAACTCTTCTAAATCTGCAGAAATGTCCATCGTCGTTTCCGCACCGCGGTGAACGCCGCCGATTCCACCTGTTACGAACAATTCAATGCCTGCAAGTTCTGCAGCAATCATCGTTGCAGCAACCGTTGTCGCACCGATTTTTTTCGTTGCTAATAAGTATGCCATATCACGGCGAGATGCTTTTGCGACATCTTTCGCTTGACCGAACATTTCTAATTCTTCATCTGATAAACCAATTTTAATTTGACCATCAATTAACGCAATTGTCGCTGGAACGCAACCTGCATCACGTAAAATTTGTTCCACTTCTCGTGCTGTTTCTACATTTTGTGGATAAGGCATTCCGTGCGAAATAATCGTCGATTCTAATGCTACAATTGGCAACCCTTTTTCTAATCCTTCTTGCACTTCTTTTGAATATGATAAATAGTTTTTCATTTATATTTCCTCCAGTTCAATTTTAAGTTGTTTCTTCGTCAATTCTTTACGTACCGTATTTGTTGATTCTAATGTTTTTTTCGCATTCATTAATCCGGCTTGAAGTGCTCTCTCAAACGTAGCATCTGCTAACCACATATGTATAACAGCCGCGACAAAAGCATCCCCCGCTCCTGTAACGTCTTGCACGTGGTCAACGTGTAGGCTTTGTAAAAAGATAGGCTTTTCATTTTTCCTACGACCATAAACCCCTTTAGCTCCAGCCGTAATGACAATGTTTTCAGCACCTTTTTCTCGTAAAGCTTGCAGTGCACGTTCAAAATCAAGTGGTGTTTCTAATGATATATTCGTTAAAATTTCTGCTTCTTCACGATTACAAATAAACCACGTGACCCCTTTTAACGTACTTGGAAGGCGATTCATTTTCGGTCCAGAAACCGGAACGACAACGAAAGGAATCGATCGATCAATCACAAATTGTTGCAAATATTGGACTGTTTCTTTCGGACAATTTAAATCGACAATAATGCATGAAGCATTTAAGAATGCGCTTTCATTTCGTTGAATAACTTGCGGTAGTAAAGCATCATATACGTCCATATTCGCAGCCGCGAGTACGAGTTCCCCTTCATCGTCTACAATTGCTGTGTATGAGCCTGTCGCACAATGTTCTAGTTGCTCGACATTTTGTAAGTTCATGTACGCTTTAGATGCTTCATAAACCCATTGCCAATCTGTATCTTTCCCCGCAGTTGTCACAAGTTGTACGTCATGCTCTAGTCGTCCTAAATTCTCCGCAATGTTTCGCGCGACCCCACCAATACTATGCGTAGCTGAAACCGGATTCGACGTACCAAGTGCTACCGCTCCTTGCACATGATATTTTCGGTCGACATTTGCTCCACCGATTGCCACGATGCTATTTTCTTCCGGAAGTACGTACGCTCTCCCAACGATTCGTCCTTCTCGAATTAAACTCGAAATAATATTTGCGAGTGTCGGACGTGAAATGTGCAACGCTTCTGCCATTTCTTGTTGAGACAAATATGGATTATGGCGAATCATTTGTAATAACTTTAATTCTCGTTCCTTCATTTCTCTCACCTCTTTATTCCACTTTAGTTTAATGGGAATGATTTACTATTACAATTGTTTTATGTATAAACTTTTGTTTGTTTTTCTGTATAAAAAAAGCACGAGCGAAAAATCACTCGTGCTAAACATCTCCCTCTTATGGGAAACGTGGGAATTGACCGAAGTCTGGTGTACGTTTTTCTTTGAAAGCGTCGCGACCTTCTTTTGCTTCATCTGAAGTATAGTAAAGAAGTGTAGCGTCACCGGCAAGTTGTTGAAGACCTGCAAGACCGTCTGAATCTGCATTAAATGCACCTTTAAGCATACGAAGTGCCATTGGTGATAGTGTAAGAATTTCTTCACACCATTTCACCGTTTCATCTTCAAGTTGTTCGTAAGGAACGACTGTATTAACTAAGCCCATATCAAGTGCTTCTTGTGCATCGTATTGACGGCATAAGAACCAGATTTCACGTGCTTTTTTGTGACCTACAATACGTGCTAAGTAGCCTGCACCGTAACCACCATCGAATGAACCAACGCGTGGGCCAGTTTGACCGAAACGAGCGTTGTCAGCTGCGATCGTTAAATCACATACGATGTGTAATACGTGTCCGCCACCAATTGCATAACCAGCTACCATTGCGATGACTGGTTTTGGTGTTTTACGGATTAATGTTTGTAAATCTAGTACATTTAGACGAGGAATATTATCTTCACCTACGTAACCACCGTTACCGCGTACTTTTTGGTCTCCGCCTGAGCAGAAAGCTTTTTCGCCTTCACCTGTTAAGATGATTGCGCCGATTTTTGAATCGTCACGCGCGCGAGAAAATGCGTCAATCATTTCCGCTGTTGTTTTTGGACGGAATGCATTACGCACTTCAGGACGATTAATTGTAATTTTTGCGATGCCGTTGTAAGATTCATATTTGATATCTTCGTAGACATGTTCAGTTACCCATTCACGAGTCATTGAAAAGTCCTCCTAATAAATTAAAATTGTTTCTCTATCATTGTAACAAAAACTTCAGGATTTTCCACATGAATTGCATGACCACAGCCATTTATGACGATGTGCGAGCAATTTTGGAACTGTTCCTTCATCTGTTCTGCTTTACGATAGAATTTTTGGTCTAGTTCCCCTGTCAGTAAAATGACAGGACGTGCGAAAGCTGTTAATGAATCCCAGTATGAACGCTGTGCGCCAGTCCCCATACCACGTAAGCTGTTAGCTAGACCAAGTTCATTTTGTGCAAGACGTTCTGCACGAATTTCTGCCTTCATCGCATCGGATAAACGAGATTGCGTCGCAAAGAGTGGAATTTGTTGCCAATAATCGATGAATTCTCGAATCCCCTCATTAAGTAAACGTTCCGCTAAATAATTATCACTCGCTTTTCTTTTTCACGATCTAATTCATTTTCTAAACCAGGTGAAGCACTTTCTAAAAATAGTCGATCAATACGTTCTGGATGCGCTAATGCGTATGCTAATGCTGTGCGTCCTCCCATTGAATAGCCGACTAAATGAAAGTTCCCTAGCTGTCTTTGTTCAAAAAAAGCTTCTAACAAGTCAACTTGTGCCTCCATCGTGTAAGAAGAAACATTTTTAGGACTTGCTGTTAACCCATGCCCGATTAAATCAATTGCAAAAATACGAATGTTTTCAGGCATACGTTCAATGACGTGTTGCCACGTTTTCGTACTTCCTGTAAAACCGTGTAAAAATACGACTGTTTTTTCAGCTTTCGGATGAAACACTTCATAGTGCAAATCCAAGCCAGAAATCGTTGTTATTACGCTTGCCATAACGTATCAAGCTCCTCATTAATCGCTTGCCATAATGCGCGATGTTCCACGACATTTTGCTCACGATTTGTCATTACTTCAATTATACGAATTGCTTTTTTCTTCGGTACAGAAAGTGTGTCAGTCAATGCTGCTTTCGTTTCTACACATGCATATTCTGCATCGTACATCGCTGCTAGTTGTTCGAACTTCAGCGCGGTTGGCGTACCAAACAATTGTTCATAATGGGCTTCAACGGTCGATTGTGCTAAGTAAGAGAAAATACCGCCACCATCGTTATTCATCACGACGATTGTTAAATCACTCGCTTGATAACGACTCGCAATCAAGCCATTTGAATCATGTAAAAATGATAAATCTCCAATTAGTAAATACGTATCGCGTTTCGAAGCATACTGTAAACCAAATGCGGTTGAAACAACGCCATCGATGCCATTCGTTCCTCGATTACAAAATACACGAATGTCTTTTGCTGTTTTATTGAAAAACGTATCGACATCACGAATCGGCATACTACTACTCGCAACTAAATCACTATGTTCTGGCAATGCATTAAACAACGTCCCAGCTAGTGCGCCTTCATCTTCACGCTCTACGATATAGCGTTCTGTATGCTTTGTTGCAATTTCATTTGCACGTTGCCACATCGCTGTATACGCCTCATTTTTCCCACAAGTAATGCGCAGTTCATTTAACCATTTACCCGCTGTCGCTTCAATGTGTGCCGTCGATACGTGTAAAGAGTCACGGAACTTCGGATCTTCATCTACGACAATATAGTGTGCTGGCTTTACAGCTGTTAAAAACTGCATAAGCGGTTTCGATACAGGTTGTGCTCCGATACGAATAACGGTTTGCGGTACCATTTGTTTTTTGAAAGCATCATTTTTCAAAATAGCATCGTATTGGTCCACTATATAAGGAAGGCAATCTTCTGGAACGTTCGTACGTAAATGCGATAAACTTTCCACGAGCGTCGGCCACTTCATTTGACGAATAAATTGCCAAAGTTGTGCCGTATCGATGTTTTGATTATTTTCCCCGATAATTAAAAATCCTCGCTCCGTATCATTTACAACATCTTCTAAAAAGAACAAAGCCTCTTGTACAGGGCGATTGTCTTTCCCGAAATGACGTTGGAATTGACGTTGCGGTAACGAATTTTCAAAATCAATCAATAATGGTTCACGGAATGGTACGTTCAATTGTACAGGTCCAAATGGAGCCGCAGTTGCGACAGAAACTGCTCGTGCAACATGACGTTCAATAAAAGGCAATGTTGTCTTGGCATCATCTGGAATAGGCAAGTCCAGCGCCCATTTCACATGATGTCCGTATAAAGCAGGTTGCGCAATCGCTTGTGGTGCGCCGACTTCACGTAACTCATGTGGTCGGTCTGCTGTTAAGACGATTAATGGAATACGCGCATAATACGCTTCCACAATTGCTGGTAAGTAGTTTGCTGCTGCCGTACCTGATGTACAGACTAACACGACAGGCTCACAGCTTTCTTTCGCTAATCCTAAAGCTAAGAAAGCAGCAGAGCGCTCATCTACTTGTCGATACAATTCAAACTCTTTCGTTGAAGCAAAGCCGTAAGCAAGTGGCGTAGAACGCGAACCTGGGCTAACGACTACTTTTTTCACACCCGCTTCATATAACGAAGCAACAATCGTATACACATAATTCGATAAAATTTCTTTATTCGTCATGTAAATTGCCTCCAAAAGCTCTTAACATCGGACGGAATTTTACGAGTGTTTCCTCATACTCACTTTGCGGTACAGAATCCGCGACGATTCCGCCGCCAGCATATAAATACGCTCGTTGATCATGTACTAAAGCAGAGCGAATTGCCACTGCAAATTCTCCATCACCTGTTGCATTCATCCAGCCAATTGGCGCTGCATATACGCCGCGATCCGTCGGTTCATAGTCTCTGATAATTTCAAGAGCATCTTTCCGAGGAGCGCCACCAAGTGCTGGTGTCGGATGTAAATTTTGAACCATGTGTAAAATATTCGCTTCTTTTTTCAACTGCCCTTCAATCGGTGTGAAAAGATGTTGAATATCACGAATTTTTAAAAGCTGTGGTCCATTCGGTAATTGATACATTTCACAGTTTTCTTCAAAAGATTGGCGAATCATATCTACTACGTATTGATGCTCTTGTAAGTTTTTCGCATCATTCAATAGTTCATTGCCGTACGCATCATCTTGCGTTTTCGTCGTACCACGTTTAATAGACCCTGCCACACAAGAAGAATACGCATCATTATCTTTTACCATAACGAGTCGTTCTGGTGAAGCACCAAAGAAGAAATCTTCTCCTCGTTCAAAAACAAACAAATAACTTTCTTGTTGTTCATTCATAATTTGAGCGAGCAACAAGTCTGACGTAATCGGTTGTTCAAATGTTAAAGCGAGAGAACGTGCAATAACGACTTTATCCGCCTCTTGTTTTTTAATGCGATCTGTGACATTTGCAATCGATTGTAAATACGCTTCTTTATGGCGTTCTACAGTCGATTCAATCGTCGGTTTCGCGAAACTAGACACACCGTTTACTTGTGCGCTATGTAATAATTCATCCCGTTCTTTACATAACTTTTCTCGTTGTTCTGGCGTAATTGGTGCGTCGCTTACATAAAATGTACTCATAAAAATTTGTTCATTACGAATGACTAATTGGTGTGTTGCTAAAGCGAAAAAGCCTTCTGGAAAAGCAGACCATTCTGCTGCTTTCGTCTTCTTCGGATCAAATGTAAAACTACCGAATAAAATTGGTTGTTGTTGCATTTGCGTCACATCTGTATTTTTCAAAACATGTTGCCATGCTCGTTCTACTTGCTCGTATCTTGCATCATCTGCATTTGTGGCAACAGTATATGCATGACCGAGTCCAACTAATGTAAATGTCTTTTCTCGATTTTGCCAAAAAAATCGTTTACCACTAAAATGCTCCGCCCCTGCTTCAAATAAAGCACGAGGTGACAAACTATCTACTTTTACAGTTTCTGTGTAAAAAGATAGCTCTGCCTGACAATCGATTGCATGGTCGCCGTTCGTTATCGACAACTGTTGTTTCATAAAAATTCCCTCCGTCAATAGATTCTCAACGTGAAAATCTATTCGTAAAAACTAAATTATCCTCTACTATCATACAACTTTCTGTACTATTCGGCACACAATTGCCCTTTTTTCATTAAAAAACTGCGTTGTTTTAAATAGCACGAACAAATCGTTCAAAATTACTCGCTGCAATTTTTGCAACATCCTCTTCTGAAAAAACTACCTGTAATTTTTCAAGAAGTTTCGGCGTCTGTCCACTATTTTGTAATTCTAATACGGTATGTTCAATTCCATCAAAATCAGAACCTAATCCGAGATGATCCACACCGACTAAATTTACAAAATGACGATAATGCATAACGAGTGAATCAATTGAAACATCATCCGTACGGTCTCGTTCAATAAACGGTGGGTTGTACACGAGGTGAATGTGCCCACCCGCCTCAATTAGCGCTTTTGCTTGCGCATCTGTTAAATTTCTCACATGATCACATATTGCACGTGCATTCGAATGACTCGCAACAATATGCTTCGCAAGTGGTAATACGTCCCAAAAGCTTTGCTCATTCAAATGCGAAACATCCATAATAATTTGTCGCTCATTTAAATAGGATACGACTTCTCTTCCAAATGCCGTTAGTCCTTGTGTCGGATCTTCTTGTGCACCATGAGCTACAGCATTCGCATAGTTCCACGTTAAACCGACTAATTTAACACCCGCATCTAAAAATGTTTGAAGCTTATGCAAGCTACCATCAATAGCATCACAGCCTTCTAAACTTAAAATCGCACCAATTTGATCCTCTTCTAAAGTATCGAGCTGTGCCCAATCTGTAATATGAATCATTTCTGGTTGCGCTAACACTTGTGTTTGAAACAATTCAATTTGACGAATCGCTTCCATATATCGTTCTCTTTGTGGAATTGACTCATCGACAAAAATAGCAAATACTTGCGCCTTTATATTTCCTTGCTTTAATTGCGGAAGCCCTGCTTGTAACGTCACATCTGTTGCGAAGTTAGTTGGTTGTTGACGAGTTGATAGTTGGTACAAAACATCACAATGTAAATCAATCGCTTTTGGCATTTCAATTCCACCTTTTCATTAAATAAATAGCTTCTTTATTATAACAAACTCTAGAACAACATTTGACCATTATGTTGTGCGCCAAGATGAAAAACGGCAGCTGTGATTTTCATCAAAGCTACCATTTTTCTCTTCGAATTTCATTCTAACTAAATACGTTCTACATAGCCTTCAATCGCCTCGTATAAAATCATTGCAAACCCTTCTCCATGTTTTTCATAATAGGATTTAAAGCGCTCATCTGTCATGTACATAAGTGCTACTGAACGATGCATCGATGTGTTATACGTAGTCCAACTGTACATAAGCCACTCTTTGTGTGCACGTACAATTTCCTTTCCGATTTCCCCTTCAATTCCTTGTTTTTTCGCCATCTCTAACAAATCAAACAAATGTTTTTCAACAGCTTCTTGATTTTCAAAATCCAATTTCGTACTTTTTAATATTTTTTCATTACTTCTATCAATTTGTACAGCACTGTATTTCTCTCTCAGTTCCTTACCAAACTGCTTGTCATTTTTTTCAATACGTTCTTGTTTAAATAACTCAAAGCGTTCTTGTTCTGTCATTTCATACACCCCATCCAATTCTTTTAATTTTAACGTTATATTTTTTTGTAGAACACGAAGTTTCTCTACTTCTTTTTCTACTTGTTCTTGTTGATATAATAGTTCTTTTTTTAACAAATGATCTTCATCGATTACTTTTTGAATCATTTTTAAAGAAAATCCAAATTGTTTGTACAATAAAATACGATGTAATTTTTCTAATGTTGCTTGATCGTATAAACGATAACCTAACGCATTATATGTTGTTGGTTTTAACAAATTGATTTCATCATAATAACGCAATGTTCGTGCAGAAACATTCGCGCATTTCGTTATGTCCGTAATCGTATACAAACTAATCTCCCCCTTCACATTAAGTTCATTATAAAGGTTGACGTAACGTCAGATGCAATAAGATAAACGCACAAAAAAACCTGAAGAATAAATTATTCTTCAGGTTTACTGTT
>NZ_HE611066.1:0-13629 GCF_000285595.1 Kurthia senegalensis
GTCCGCTGTACCTGTTCCGACTTTATTGCCGTCTTTATCGTATACATTGACGGTTGCGCCTGGTTCAGCTTTACCAACTACTTCGTAACCGTCTGTTGAGTTACCAGTCGTTGTTACGTCTGTTGGTGCTGCTGGGATAACGATTGGATCGGCTGGAGTTTTCGTTGAGGCTGGATCACTTTCACCATTTGCATTCGTTGCTGTTACTGTTAAGTCAACTTCTGTTCCGACTGAACCTGGTACTGAAATGGTGAAGTTACCGTTCGCATCCGCTTTCCCTGTTCCGACTTTGTTCCCATCTTTATCATAGACAGTCACATCTGAATTTGCTTCAGCTTTACCTGTTACTTCGTAGCCGTCTGTAGAGTTACCTGCCGTTGCTACGTCTGTCGGTGTTGCTGGAACAGCGAAATCATCCGGGTTTCCTTGATAATAAACAGTGCTCTTACCATCAGAAGATTTGAATAAATCAAGCGTGATAACATTCCCTTTTACAACTGATCCTACAAATCCGGCATCAAGTGTTGGGTTCGTATTTAAATACGCAGCTGGGCCTGTCACTTTAGTAGGGACAATAATTTCTGTATCCCCTAAGACAGCCGCATCGGCTAACTGATTAACAATTGCACCACCTAATGAAATAGTAGTTTTTAATGTTGAAACAGCTGCTGAAACTGTTGCTTTAAGTGGAATTAACGTCGTGTTTAGTGCTGCTGCAGCAAGATTAGAAGCTGCACCTGAGCCTGTCGCAGTTAATGCTTGAACCGCATTATTTAAATCCGTTAACGCATCATTTAAATTTTGCGCTAAAATTAAGCCTAAGCCGTCATCGATTGGTGCAGATATTACAGAACCATCTGCATTAATTGATAAAGGTGCTGTAAATTTTCCTTGCCCCGCCTCTCCTATGTTATTTAATGCATCTAATTTGTCATACACTTCGCCTATGTTAATCGAAATACCTGGAGTTGCAGAAATCACTTTAGTTACGGCACCTATTACAGCATCTGTTGCGTCAAGAACTGGTGCTACAAGTGGTACTTCATTAATACGAAGTGTAATAGACGAGTCGATTTGTGCGTTGCCATTTGGTTGTACAAGGCCTTGTAGTTCTGTAGGAACACCTAGAACAACTTGTTTTTTACCACTAGTAATGGTTGAAGCTTGCGCAAGAGATGTCCCTGAGACTGTGAAGTTCACATTTTGTGTACCATCTGGGTTTAGTTGAAAACGATTTGAAGCTGTAGTCCCAGAATCATTTGTTAATGTCATGTTGCTTAGTAGTTCAATATCTAGTACGGCTGCACTTGCACTTTTTTGTGATACATTTGCACCTTGATCTCCAAATGAAATAGCATAAGGTGTTGCAACTAGCGAAAATGCTAGCATTGAAGCAGCAGCACTTTTCGTCCATTTTGAATAATTTTTCTTCGACATTTAAAAACCTTCTTTCTGTTTTTTGAAATATTAGTGGGTGACTTCAAATAAACTTACTAAACATGGCTCAACTCTAAGCAAGCACCTCCTTTAATGTGTGACGATTATAAATTCCAATGCGTCACGAGTGATGGTTTTTTACTTTTATCTAAACAACCTTTAATGTCGACAACGAAACTTGTGTTGTCTTTTAACATCGGCTGAATGCCTTCCCATGAGTGTTCAATAAATTGCTTATGTGCAACAGCAACGATAACGGCATCTGCTTGCTTCAAGGTAACGGAAGGTGTTAATGTCACACCGTAATGAACAAAAAGTTCTTCTTCGTAAGCAAATGGATCTTGCACTTGGACGTGAATCCCGTATTGTTGCAGTTTTTCAATGAGTAAAATTGTTTTTGAGTTTCGAATATCTGGTACATCTTCTTTAAATGTCACACCGAGTACAGTTACGACCGCTTCATTTAATTTTTTATTATTCGCTATAAGCTGTTTGACGATGCGCTCTGCGATATAATCTGGCATGCTATCATTTAACTTTCTACTCGATAAAATAATGTTCGGTACATATCCGACTTGTTCAGCTTTCGTCGTTAAATAATAAGGATCTACGCCGATGCAATGCCCACCGACGAGGCCGGGTTTAAAGTCTAGGAAGTTCCATTTTGTATTGGCGGCTTTTAAAACATCTGCCGTATTAATATTTAATTCATTAAATAAAAGTGCTAGTTCATTCATCAATGCGATATTGACATCTCTTTGCGTATTTTCAATTACTTTTGCCGCCTCAGCTACTTGAATAGAAGGTGCTTTATGTACACCTGCTGTCACGACACTTCCATAAAGTACAGCGAGCATTTCTGTAATTTCTTCGGTTTGTCCTGCCACAACTTTTTGAATCGTTTCAAATTTATGATGCGGATCACCGGGATTGATACGCTCAGGTGAATACCCAACAAAGAAATCTCTTCCTGCAACGAGTTTTGAGAAACGTTCTAATACAGGAATACATTCTTCTTCCGTTAAGCCTGGGTAAACGGTTGATTCATATACGACAATCGTCCCTGGTCGTAAAATATTCGCAACGGTTTGAGAGGCAGCTAAAATAGGTGTTAAGTTCGGTTTATTTCGTTCATCAATTGGTGTTGGTACAGCGATAATAATGAAATGACAATCACTTAATTTTGTAGCATCACTCGTAAACTGTATTTTGTTTAAGACCAATTTTTCTGGTGATACTTCATTCGTACGATCAATACCTAAACGCAATTCGCTAATACGTTCTTCATTAATGTCAAAACCAACGACATCATATTTTTTTGAAAAAGATACGGCAACAGGTAATCCTACATAGCCAAGTCCGACGACACCAATTTTAGTGTTGTTCATAAAGAGCCTCCTCTATTTGATAATATTCTTTGTACCATTGAACGAATTGATGAATACCTTCTTCAATAGATGTTTCCGGAATAAAGCCAACGAGTTTTTGTAAGTTTTCGGTATTAGAGAATGTATTCGGTACATCCCCTTTTTGCAATGGCATAAAGTTTTTCTCTGCCTTCTTACCGAGTTCTTTTTCAAGTGTTTCAATGAAATCCAACAACTTAACAGGTTGGTTTCGTCCGATATTAACGACACGATACGGAGCGAAACTTTCAGAAGTGTGGCAGCCTTCTTCGTACCATGCTTCATTTTCTTGCGGTATTTGATCCATTAAACGTGTAATCCCTTCTACGATATCTTCTACGTACGTAAAGTCTCTTAGCATCTCTCCGTAGTTGTACACGTCTATAGACTGATTATTCAGAATATTTTTAGCAAACTTAAATAAAGCCATATCTGGTCTCCCCCAAGGTCCGTAAACTGTAAAGAAGCGCAGACCGGTTGTTGGCAATTTATATAAGCTACTATATGAATGGGCAAACAGTTCATTACTTTTCTTTGTTGCTGCATATAAGCTCATTGGATGGTCCACATGATCTTCTTCAGAAAATGGATAATGTTTATTCCCTCCGTAAACAGAGCTAGAAGAAGCATATAAGAAATGGGCGATGTGATGATGGCGACAACATTCTAGTAACGTGAAATAGCCTAGTATATTCGCTTGAATGTAGCTTTCTGGATGGTCAATACTATAACGCACACCTGCCTGTGCAGCTAAATGAATTACGCGATCAAATGCGTGATCTTCGAATAATTTCTTCATTTGTTGTTCGTTCGACACATCATTTTGTACAAAGATAAATTGTGGATGCACGAGTTGTTTTAAACGATCTTTTTTCAACGACACGTCATAATAGTCACTTAAACTATCGACCCCTATGACTTGATGCCCGTCTTGAAGTAATTTTTTCGTTAAATGTGATCCGATAAAGCCTGCGCAGCCCGTTACGAGAATTTCCATTTATACTCCTCCTCTTGTTGTACGTGATGGTTAGCAAATTTTATTAAACGATCTTTTATTTCAAATTCTGGAGCATATAAAATCGTCGTTAAGAAATCATGTAGTTGCTCATCCGAACAACTGGTCGTTTGTCCAATAAAAATTTTATTAAACACTTTTGTTTGAAGACGTTCATGTTCTCCGAGTAGTACTTCATGTAATTTCTCACCGGGACGAATACCTGTTTCGATAATTTCAATTTGTTGCAATGATAAGCCTGATAAACGAATTAAGTTTTTAGCTAGATCACTAATTTTTACAGGTTCGCCCATATCTAAGATAAAAACTTCTCCACCTTTTGATAAAGAAGAAGCTTGTAAAACGAGGCGAGCCGCTTCTGGAATTGTCATGAAATAGCGTGTCATACGTGCATCTGTTAATGTAATCGGTCCGCCTTTTTGAATTTGTTTTTGGAAGAGCGGAATGACAGAACCTCGTGATCCGAGAACATTTCCGAATCGTACGACAGCGAATTTTGTGACGCTATTTTTAGATAGTTGTTGAATAATTAACTCGGCAACTCGCTTCGTTGCGCCCATAATATTAGGGGGATCAACGGCTTTGTCGCTCGAAATCATGACGAAACGCTCCACTTTTGCATTTTTTGCTGCTTGTGCCACATTTTTTGTGCCAAAAATATTATTTTTAATGCTTTCTGCAGGATTGTCTTCCATGAGTGGTACGTGTTTGTGTGCGGCTGCATGGTAGACGATGTGCGGCTGGTACTTATGCATAATCTCGTTCATTGCATCGCGATCTCGAATATCCCCAATTACTTTAACTAGCGGAATCGTCGTTAACTTCGACAATTGCTGTGCAATTTCGTAAATCGAATTTTCACCGTGCCCGAGTAGAATTAAGCAAGCCGGATTCGATTGAATAACTTGTCTGCAAATTTCAGAACCGATTGAACCACCCGCACCTGTTACGAGTACCCTTTTGCCTTGAAGCGTTTCATTCAATAACTTCGTATCGACCTCTACTTCTTCACGACCGAGTAAATCTTCAATTTTAATATCTCTCACTTTATTAATAGCGAGTGTTCCGTTAACGATGTCATCTACTGATGGCATCACTTGTGTTTTAATATTCGTTTGTAAACATTTCTCAACGAGTCGAGAAAGACGTTCTTTTTGTAAAGAAGGAATGGCAATTAATATTTGAGAAGCATCTACTTTCTTAACAATGCTTTTTAATAAACTAATTTCTCCTAGAATAGGAATGTCATTTACGTGTAAGCCGATTTTTTTATAGTCATCGTCTAAAAACCCGACAATTTTGTATTGAGGATTTTGTTTCAATCGCTCTGCCATGTGTATACCGGCTTGCCCTGCGCCAATAATTAAGAGACGAACATGCGTTACCTCACTTGCAGAAAACTTTTTAGACTCTCTTGCGTGTTTCTTTAAAAATTGGTAGGCGATACGAGAACTCAATAAGTATCCAGTAAATAATAATGCACTCATGCACGTCAACATACTCAATTGATACAGAGCCAACGTGCCGAAAGCAATGACTGTGAGTACAGTTGCAGAGACTAAGAGACGTTCATTCGTTAAAGACTCTATTTGAAGTTGATAAAAGCGCAACGCATAACTTGTTGCGCAAAAAGAAAGAATACTGAGTGCGCTAAATACATATGTGGATCCGTTTATTGCTGATGGTCCTATTGAAAAATAAAGGATACGTAAAATAAGAGTAAAAGGATGGAACAATCTAAAATCATAAACTTCCATTTCATCTTTTGGATAGTCATTCACTCACCTCGTTGATTTGTTTAGATGTATGATTTGTTTTTCCTACTACAGTTATATATCAAAAACATGACAAAAATAAACGAAAATAGCGTATATATATTAATATAGAAATAGATTTAACTTTTTATTTTTTAAAATCGTTGTCACATAGACGTTTATGCTAACTTTACGTTTCTGTAACAATTATTTCGGTTACCCTTTTTAACCGCTATTTATATTATTTTTTAATTTTCATTCGATTTAATCGTATATTTAATGATTTTTGTTCCCTATTCTTTTTTAGAATAAGGACTTTATACCTTATGATTTTTGTGATTTATAATCTTTTTTTGATGTTTAATAAATTTTTTTTGAAAAAATAAAAAAATAAGGGACTTCTTTATTTAAACCATTTTTTTAATTTAACGTATAGTTTTTTAGATACTAAGAACTACTTTTTTCTCAATAAAGGAAATGCTTCATATTTCATAATTCATTAGCATCTATTTTTATGTCTTATAATTATTCGTTTAGAAGGAGTTTAAAAGTGTATTATATGGTTTATCTGAGACCTGTGTGAAACGGAACGATAAATACCATTTTTTAAAATCTTGAAAAAATATGAAAGGCGAGATATTCTTAAAAATAATCAACATTTCATTTTTTCTAACAGTCTTTTTATACTAATTTTTTTGTTCTTTTTGCAATCCATTTTTTTCATTATTTCAACATAACAAAAAGTCGTGAAGACGTGAAAAAACCTTGCAATAGCAAGGTTTTATGTTTTTCTCTATTTAATTCATGTAATGATCAAATGCTTCTTTTCGAGCCTTTTCTACGTTTTTAGGTAAGTATTTTGTAGCAAAATCATGATTTCGTTGCGCTGCCTGTTCCCATTTTTGAGAATCATCTAATAACAATCGGATTTTTTCCATGAATTGTTGTGCATCTCTGACAGGAAATAGCAAATCCTCTTCGATTAATTCTGGTGTTCCGCCCGCTGTACTGCCTACAACAGGTATGCCAAAGCTCATCGCTTCAATAATACTTCGGCTATTCGCTTCTGTAATACTCGGTTGTACGTAGATTGTTAACTGTTCATACCATTTTTGAAGTGCTTCTTTGTTTAAAAGACCATCGTGGATCACGTCGATCTGTCGATAAGAAAGCTCATTTTTATATTGACCTTCGCCTAATAGACGCACAGTGAAAGCATATCCTTGATCATCTAGTAGCTTTAGTGCTTCATAAAGTGTTTGATGACCTTTAAAATCTACATTTAAGGAGCCTATCATCCCTAACGTAATCGTATTTGTACGCGATACTTTTTGCTGTAATTGAATCGTCGCATTCGAAACTTCAAACGTATTTTCACTCGGGTAACAGCGCTGTAAATAATTATTCGTTACATAAATAGCTGTCTTCGCATGGCGAATCACATGTTTCATGCGTCGATCTAAAATGGGTGCTGCGATTTTATATAACAGATTCCCATGATAATAAAAGGCTTCAAATGCATTCCCAACAGTTTCTATTAAATAAGGTTTACTTTGCCTTATGCATTCGTATCCGACAAATAGACCAAGATGAGAAGGAAGTCGAATGACAAAATAATCATATGCTTTTACTAATTCTCTGCAGTATGACCGTACTTTTTGTAAATGTCGATACAAACTTTTCGTCGTCGGAAAAGGCAGCGGATGAAAATGAACTTGTGGATGTGTTACTTTATTTAAATTCGTTTGTTCTACTTCTTGTTTATACGGAAAAATATGAATTTCTTCCGCAAAACTTTCGTATTTCTCCCACGTCGCATTCGGAAAATTTTTAGAATAAAAAGAGGTGCCATCAAATGGCATTTTCAAATCGTAAATATAAGCTAATTTATGAACCATCGTTATTCATCCCTTCTTTTCCAAACGATATGTTCATTCGCAAAATAAACACAGACACTTAGTAATAATGTGAATGAAATATCATTTAAAAGAATACCTGCATTTTGTCCCATCATAAAGCCGAGACGCGTAATAGGAATTGTTAAGAAAAAATCAATTCAATACGATTCGATCGGTTCATTAATCGGATAAACAAATAGGCAATTAAAATAAAACTACAACTTAAAAATGGCGATAAAATAAAATTACTGTAAAAATAACCTTGTCCAATCATCGGCATAATTTGTGATGCTTGATCTGTAAAGAAAATACGGAAATTGTATAAATAATTACTAAACTCAAATCCTTCTAAGTTTTTAAACAGTAAATTGAAGCCCATCATCGGACGGAATAAATCATAAATAAAGTTAGCGAATGTCGCACTTTGAGGGAAATAGTACGGCAATTCGGTCGCAATCGCCACGTTATATGGTCCACCTGCATAAATTTGTAGCAAGTCAGCCCACTGCATCGCTCGATTTTCTTCACTCGTAATCATCGTCATATTTCGATACGACGTAATGTTCAGAAGAACAAGTGTAATAATCCCGACTAAAAAAACGATATATGGAACAGCGCGTTTTAAATATAAACGGTAAAATAAATACAAACTGGCAATCGCCCCAATTAAAAAATCTGCTCGGTTATCCCCATAAATAATAGAAATATTCAGAAGGACGATACCGAAACTTAAAATGACCCATAGCTTTCGTTCTTGTCGCTGATAACGTCGGTAAATCACAATCATTGCCATGACGAATAAAAAATACTTAGCCGTAATTAACACATATTGCGCAATGCTCGTTAAAAAGTTGCCTTCTCCGATATCTAATAAATTCTCCCCAGGTGATATAAAAGCAAAACTATGAATCACTTGCGGTGAGATAAAGAGAAATGCCACAGCAAAAATAAGGAATAACACATACATATCCATCGATTTTGGTAGTTGAATTGCTGAGGATACGCCCGGTTTACTTTTTCTTTTCCATAAAAATAAAAGAAGAATAAGAACACAACAACAAATTAATTCCCACAGCATTAGATGAATCGCTACATCAAATGATACGGACATAGGGTTAACGACCGAGCGTCCTAAATACCACTGACTTTTCGCGATAAAAAATGGCAGCACGACATAACGTAAAAATGTTACAAGTACGAAACTCATTAAAAATGTATTAAAACGATAAAAGAGAAGCGGTCCTAAAATACATAAAAATAAAACCGTATATACTAAAGGCAGTAAATAAAGATCCTCATATCCGTCCATTTTCGTATGGATATTCGTATATACGGTAGAGTAGCAACCGACAATTATAATAGAAACAGCCGTTAACAAGAAAAATATAAACTTCATTTTATCACCTTCGTTCGAGATGCTTTTAATACGTCTTTTTTAAATACGATTCTAAGGAAAATATCTTTACAGGCATATAAAATCAAACTATTCGTCACCATCGCAATCCCCGCTCCCCATAAGCTGTAAGTAGAAATAAGTATAAATGTGATCGGGATACTTAAAATAGTTGCAAAAATCGTGAGTGGTAGTTGACTTTTAACGAACCCGAAAGCCATGAAGGCCGTATCAATATTCCAATTAAGACAATTGAAAAAAATACAACCGATTAACAAAATGAGTAATGGGTTGTACGCTGCATAAGACGCTCCATATACAAGTGTTAAAAAGAATTCCCCGAATAAAATGACACCAATTAATAAACTGATTGAAAGGATAAATGCAATTTTAAAAAGGTCAACGTAAAGAATTTTACGTAATTGGCTTTTACGGCCTTTTAAAAATTGCTCTTTCAACGGATGAATATAGTTTTGTGCAACAGCTCCCATGACGATGTTTACGATCACCGTTACATACGATACAGCTGAAAAATAACCGACTTCTGTCGCTGTTGCGAAATAAGCCAATCCATAGCGCGGTAAAAAACTATTAAAAGAAACTATTAACTGTGTGATTCCTAGTGGAATACCTAGTGTTAAAATCAGACGGACACGCTGAGAAGAAAAGCGTTGCTGAAACGTGTATAGACAAACTTTTCTCTCGACTAACAAATAGCCTAGTTGAAATACGACCGTACCGAATAAAGACCAAGCAAGATGCTCTGTCACAAGTAATAAACTCACAAATAAAATAATAGTGCCGACTTGCTTATACACGATCAGTAGCGCAATCTTTTTCATTTTTTGTTCTTTATGTGGAACAGCATAAAGTAAATCGCTCGTACAATCTAATAGTTTACTAATACCGACGAGCAACACAATCATCCATTCTTCGTAAAAAAAACAAAAGCCGATTAGAACGAGCAAACTGAAAAGAAAAGCAACGTTACGCACGATAGCGAAAGAATGAAAATCATCTTCCTCACTCGTCACATAAAGCGAGCGTAGCTTCATATTCGCAAAAAGAGTAATCGGTGATGCAATCGCTAAAGCGAGTGCATAATCACCGACATCAGTAGGGGTTAAAATTTGGGCGATTGCTACTAACAATAACCATTTCACAGCCGCACTTATAACATTTGCGGAAAATGTCCAAGAAATTTTTCGTAGCAATTAAATTCCCTCCTTTCTATAAAATATGCCACCACTTTTTCTTTTTTGGTACGGTCGGTTCGAGCGCAATAAGTTGTTCATTTTCGAATAAGCGTTCATTATTTTGTTTTAAAAAAATGGAAATAGTCTTCTTTTTTCTTTTTATGCAATAAATTTTTTGCCTCTTCAAAATAAATCATCCGCTTCGTTGAATCATGTACATCACTTCCAATTAAATGAATTAATTGTCGATCTAGTAAATCCCATGCACAATGCTTCACATCTTGACCGTATGAGCCGACAATCGAACCCGTCGTTATTTGCGTAAATACACCGAGGCGTATAAAGTCTTCTAATCGATTCGGATCATCCATAAACACTTGATTCCTCTCCGGATGTGCAATAATTGGGACGTAACCATGTTGAAATAATTCCTGAAAAACATCTAACGTGAAATGCGGGATGAATGTAGAAGGTAGCTCTACTAACACATATCGGCTATTCGCTAACGTGTACAATTGTTTTGCTTCTAATTGTGCAACGAGTGATTCAAAAATCGTAATTTCGTGGCCGGTATGTAACGTGATAGGAATATTTGCGCATTTCAATTCCGCACTTAAATGATTAATTACACGATTAATTTCGGTGCAAGGCACATGCCACTTTCCTTTATGTGCATGGCTCGTCGTAATAATGTGATGAACCCCTTGCGTGTAATACGCTTGAAGAATCTGCATCGATTCTTCGGCTGTTTTTGCCCCATCATCCAATCCGTATAAAACATGACTGTGCGTATCAATCATTATAAATACCTCATTTCTGTACGTAGCTGCCATAATATTTAGAACTATAATAGTTCATATTTGAGCTGGCAACGTTGTTTAGTACGACACCTAAAATTTTCCCTTCCGCATTTTCAATTAAATTTTGCGCTTTCTTCACCATTTTTTTGTGGGTTTTATTCATGTCTACGACTAACACAACCCCATCCACACGGTTCGCTAACAATTGCGTATCGGTAACAGCTAATAAAGGCGATGTATCAAAAATAATCCAATCATATTGCTCTTCTAGCTGTTGTTTAATTTCATTCAATCGCTCTGACCCGAGTAGTTCAGAAGGATTCGGGGGAATGGGACCACTTGTCATGACGTCTAAATATGGGTCATCTGTTTTTTGAATACATTCCTCAATTGCCTTTTGATGTGATAAAGCTAAAGAAAAGCCGATTGTATTTTGCAAATTAAATGTAAAATGAACAGTCGGTTTACGTAAATCTGCATCAATAAACAACACGTTTTGTTTTTCTTCCGCAAACAATTGCGCTAAGTTTGCTGCAGTCGTTGATTTTCCTTCTCCTTGAATAGCAGACGTGACAACGAATGATTTCATTTTTTTTGCACTAGAAAATTTAATATTCGTACGTAAAACACGATATTGTTCAGAGATAATCGAATGTGGTTCTTCTTTTACAATTAGTTTTCTAGCTACTGTTTTTTGCTTCATATCGAACCCTCCTATTAACATTTATTTTTGCTTCATTTTATGAATCGTTCCTAATACCGGAAGCTGTAGGAAATCTTCTACTTCTTTTTCTGTTTTAAATCGTTGATCTACAAATTGTTTAATGAATATTATGAAAATTCCAAAAATAAAGCCTAAAATAGCTCCAATTATAAAGTTTAATGGAACGTTCGGTGATACCGGTTTTAAATTTTTTTGTAATTCTGATTTTGATAAAATTTGAACGTTTTCAACTGCTAAAAGAGAAGGGATTTTTTGGATAAATACATCGGCTAAAGTGTTAGCCATCTGTGTGACAACGACTGGATCTTCATTGCGAACAGATATATTCATCACTTTTGAATTTTCCTCACTTGAAATAACGAGTGATTTTTTAATTCTTTCGTATCCATCGGTAAGTCCAATTTATCAATGACCGCTTCTAAAATGACATCGCTTTTAGCGATTGCTGTGTACGTATTCATTAATTGTAAATCGGTTTGTGTTTCTTGATAAGCATTCGTTTGTTCGCTCGTTTGCGCTCGATTAATTAATAACTGAGTCGTGGCTTCGTATTGGGGTTTAAAATACAAAAATGTCAACATAGCAGCAACGGTAATTCCGAAAAATGTCATTAAAAACAAGAGTGGTATACCCCTTTTTAACGATGTAAATATTTCAATTAAACTAAATTGCTTATTCTCCAATTGAACGTCTCCTCCTAATAAAATAATAGACTTTTATTATATTTTGGATATATATTAATATAAATGGTAATTATAGGCGTTATAACTACTATAACCATTTTCAGATTTCAATGGAACTAATAACTAAAAAACCAGAAAAGAGGCTGAAAAATGCAACGAAGTAAACGAAAGCGAACGGGTAATAATAGAACGAAAGTTATCGTTATTTTGCTTTCAATTTTATTTTTAGCCGTAATAGCAGGTTCATATACCTATAGCAAATTCTCCACTTTTGATAAAAATTTTTCGAAAACCCAGGTCGATTACTCTAGTAATTTACGAGATTCTTCAAAAAAGGACTTAATTAACTCAGAAAAACCTATTTCAGTTTTATTACTCGGTATCGATGAACGTGAAAATGATAAAGGACGAAGTGATACAATTGTCGTTATGACAATGAACCCAGAAAAAAGAAAAGGAAATTTATTAAGTATTCCGAGAGATAGTTACGTTCCAATCGCTGGGACAAATGGTCTTGATAAAATAAACCATGCGTATGCAAAAGGTAGTATTGAAACATCTGCAAAAACAGTCGAGCAGCTTTTAAGTATTCCAATCGATTTTGTCGTTTCGTTGAATATGGAAGGGCTCGTTTCTATTATTGATGTAGTCGATGGAATTACCGTTAATAATGCATTTGCTTTTGAGGCAAATGGTATCAAATTTGAGGAGGGAAACATTTCTTTATCTGGTACAGAAGCGTTATCTTATATTCGTATGAGAAAAAATGATCCTCAAGGTGATCTCGGAAGACAACAACGTCAACAAGAAGTAATTCAAGCACTCGCAAAAAAACTGCCTTCTTTCGATACGTTAAAAAGCTTAGATAGTTTAATGGCGATTTTAGGTCATAATGTACAAACGAATGTCAAATTAGACGAGTTGTATACGATGTCAAAATCATATCCTGTACAACAAATTCAATTCAGTAAACATACGTTCCAAAAAGGAACAAACGAAAAATAGAAGGCATTTATTATTATAAATTAGATCTTGATGAAGTCGATACGATTACTGCTGAACTACGCAACAATTTACAACTTGATAAAGGAGCGAATTAATGTGGGAATTGATCGTTACATGACAATTGCTGAAGCCATTTATTATTGGGATATTTCGAAGTATAAGTTGAATAAAAAATTGCAAGACGAAGCATTTATTGCTGCCTATGTCGATGAAAAACTTGTGAAGTTTTTTGAGCATCCGGAAAATAAAAAACGTTATTGGATTATTTCAAACGTTGCGATGGAACATTGGTATGGACCGAAAAAAGATAAAAAGCCT
>NZ_HE611066.1:13649-27393 GCF_000285595.1 Kurthia senegalensis
TACGAAAACTCCAGCTGATCCAGTAGTTGCACCAGCAGCACCATCAGACTTAGCAGCAGAGGGTAATCCGGTTGATGGTTATGAAGTAACAGGTAAAACGGATCCAAATACAGATGTTACGATTTACGATAAAGACGGGAACAAAGTAGGTTCAGGTACTTCTGATGGAAATGGTGATTTCACAATTAATGTACCAGGTACGGTCGGACCAGAAGCAGAACTTACAGTAACAGCGACAAATGATAACGGTTCATCTTCATCAAATGTTACAACACCGTTAGTAAGTGGCGCTATTACAGTAAATCCAATGACACAATATGAATCAATCATTACAGGTACAGCACCAAAAGGAACGACAAAAGTAAAATTAATCGTCAATGGTCGTGATTTAAATACGGCTACTGTTGCTGCAGATGGTACGTATAGTTTTGATAAGAAATATGTATATGATAAAGATGGCAACAAAAAATTATTAGGTGAAGGCGATGAAATTCAAGTCGTATACTACGGACCTGGTAAAAACTCAAATGTAACAGCAGGGAATACAGTTGTAGCAGGGAAGGACTATTTAGTTACATTAGATGATGTAACAGTTAAACCAGGTAATGCGGCAACAATCTCAGGTACAGCTGGACCTGATGTTAAGAAAGTACGCTTAAATGTGAATGGTGTAGATCTAGTTGATGGTACAGTCGGCACAGATGGCACGTTTAGCTTCTCTACGAAATACGTTTACACGGATGCAACGAAAACAGAACGTAAATTAATCGGTGCAGGCGATGTGGTAAAAGTGACAGCTGTTGATGATGACAAACCAAAAACAACAATTTTCGCTGAAAAAGTAGTGGAAGAAGCTGGTGCAACACCTCTTGCGATTGCAAATATCGATACAAAAACGTTCAAGATTACTGGGACGACTGACAAAGAAGTAACGAAAGTTCAATTAATTGTCAATGGGAAAGCACTTGGCACATATGACGTGACAGATGGTGCATTCTCAATCGAGAGAAAATATGTTTATGAAGCAGATGGTACAACGAAGAAAATTTTAGGGGCAGGCGATGAAGTAACCGTTCGTAATGCGCAAACATCGATCGAGGGCTCTGCAACACAAGTAGTTGAATAAATAAAAAAGCAGTAAAAACGTAAGTTCTTAGGTTATGGCATAAGTAAAATGATTTTCATTTTACGCGTAAAGCAGGGCGCTGCCTTTTATGTCATAACCTTTCTTCTTTCATAACAAATTAAACTAAAGGGATGATCATAATGTGGAAAAAAACTTCAACGATTTTATTACTCATCATGGCAACACTTGTCGTTTCTGCTTGTAGCAATAAAGAAGATACGAAAGTAGAGGATAAGCCTAAGGAAGAGACGAAATCAGAAATTGTTAAAGGAGAAATTGACGAGACGTATAAGCCGATTGTTGTCGACGGTTTTAAATTAGAATTACAAAAAACATCTGTTAAAGATGACGTGTTAACGCTTCATTTAAAAGTAACAAACCAAAATAAAAAAGCGACGTTATTCGATGCATTCGTATTAAATGTTTCTAATGCTGATGGTAAAGAGCTTACTATTTCACCACAAAACAATTTAAGTGAGACAATCAAAGCTAACAAAACTGTAAAAGGAACAATTTCATTTACAGCTGCTGGCAAAGGTCCTTTCAAAATTGTTTATGACAACTTAAACGATCAACCGAAAGACCTTTGGACAGTTGAAAGATAGGAGGGGAAAAGGATGTCGGTTCGCAAAATAGAACAAGTGAGTGCTTCAGTTCTTTTAGAAGAATCCTTGAAAAATTTATTAAAGACGAAAACATTGGATGATATTTCTATTCAAGAAATAACGGATGGCGCAAATCTGAAACGTGCTTCCTTTTATTTCTACTATAAAAATAAACAAGCACTCTATGCACAACTTCAAAGAAATTATTTTTATACGATTGAAACGATTTTACAAAAAGTAACCGAATTACAATTCATTCATCGTCAAATAAACGATTATATTGAACGACCGTTTCCACCCCTCGTTCAAATGTTTAATTTTATGAAAAAAGAAAAGCAACTTACGAACGATTTTTTAGGCATTAAAAGTAGTAGAGCGGTGACACAACAATTAGAGGGCATTTTAGAAAAAGACTATATTTCGTTTTACAAAAAAAATCAGTCGCCTAATTTATTTCAGATTCCAACGGTTAATTACGATAAATACATCGTACAAGCGATGATCGGTGTTATTTTTGGCTGGGTAGATCAAGGCATGCAAGATGACACAGAAGCGATGGCTATACTCGTCGCACGTGTTACATTAAGAAAGTGAGGCAGATTTCATGAAAATTTTACAAGTAACAGCTGTTGATTTTACAGTTGAAAAATTTTTAGGTCCACTTATTGAATGCCTACGTTCTAATGGTCATGAGGTGCATGTTGCTTGTTCAACCGAAAATTCATCGGAAACACTTCATCCGATTGATTTTGAACGAAAAATGGTGTCAATGAATCACTTCAAAGCGATTAAGCAACTCGTTCGTTTATTCAAAAAAGAACAATACGATGTCGTACACACACATACGCCTGTCGCAAGTGTTCTTACACGAATTGCAGCAAAAATAGCAGGCGTTCCAACGATTATCTATACAGCGCACGGATTTTACTTTCATGAAAATATGCCGCGTAAAACGTATCAATTAACGTATTTCATTGAAAAAATGACGTCTAAATTAGCAACCGACTATATTTTTTTCCAAAGCGAAGAAGATTTCAAGTTGGCCCTGGAAGCTCAATTTTTGCCACCTAAACGACTCGTCCATATTCAAAATGGAGTAGATGCAACAAAGTTTTCTCCAATGAGATATGAACGAGAAACAATCCGGCAGCAACTTCAAATTGCGGACGACGCATACGTATTTATTTTTGTCGGACGTCTCGTAAAAGAAAAAGGCATTGAAGAGCTACTAGAAGCATTCACTCGAAGTACGGGTGAACGAGCGACGTTACTCATCGTTGGAGATCACGTAAAAGGAGACCGAGAACAATCTTCGTTACCTGCGCAGCAACATAACATTCATTATTTAGGGCTGCGAGAAGATATTCCGCAACTGTTAGCCGCTTCGGATTGCTTTGTATTACCTTCTTATAGAGAAGGTATGCCTCGTTCAATCATTGAAGCGATGGCGATGGAACTACCTGTTATTACGACGAATATCCGAGGATGTAGAGAAGAAGTCATTCACGAACAAACAGGGTTACTTTGTGAACCTCAAAGTAGTGATGCTCTCTATGAAAAAATGGCATGGGCACTAGTACATCCTGAAGAAATGACACAAATGGGGCAATCAGGGAGACAACGCTTTTTGAAGTTGTATGATGAAGAAAAAGTGTTAGCTCGCCAAATGGAAGTATATCATTTGATTGCACATAAAGAAGGGGTGGAAGTTGTAAAATGAAACGCTGCTTTGATTTACTATTCACACTCATTTTATTATGTGTCTTAGCCATCCCATTACTCGCCATTTCTATATGGATTAAATTGGATTCTAAAGGCCCTGTCTTTTTTAAACAGAAACGGAAAGGTCAATACGATCAATACTTCGAAATTTACAAGTTTCGAACGATGGTCACTGAAACACCAAATGTCGCAACGGATCAATTACAAGATCCAGAACGTTTCATTACGAAGAGTGGTCGGTTTTTACGAATGACAAGTCTTGATGAACTACCACAGTTGTTTAATATTTTAAAAGGCGAAATGTCTTTTGTAGGACCTAGACCCGCTCTTTACAATCAATTTAACTTAATTCAACAGAGAGATGCGCATCATGTGCATACAGTTAAACCGGGGTTAACTGGCTATGCACAAATTAACGGTCGTGATTTCATTACTGATGAAGAAAAGGTCCATTTTGATGCATTTTATGTACAACATCAAACGTTTCAACTAGATTGCCACATTTTATATAAAACTGTGGCGGATGTCCTCGTGAGAAAGGGCATTCAACAATAAAAACAAACCACCCTTACTCAGTATATAGCTGACGTAAAGGTGGTTTTATTATTTGATTAGTGTCAAGATGTGTCGCATGGCTAAATGCATTAAACCCTACGCCATTGTCTCCATTTACGCCGATTTTCGCATACTTTTTAATTTGTTGCACATTAAACACGAGTGGGAAGAAATACGTGTAGGCATCCATTGCTTCTTTTTGAATACTCATAGTTACTTAACGACCCCCTTCTTAATTTGTATTTCTATACCCTTATTTCACGATAAAATGATAAAATAAATAAAAATATCAATTTTTTGGAAATGAGGAACGGATATGCTACCACCAAAAGCACAGAAAAAAGCACATGAACATCGTATTCATAACGATGTGAGACAGGATGATTATTATTGGTTAAACGAAAAAGAGAATCCAGAAGTAATAGCTTATTTAGAAGATGAAAATGCCTACTATGATAGCATTATGGCCCCACTTATTCCTGAAAGAGATGCCTTGTTAGCGGAAATGGTAGCACGTATACCGGAAGAAGAAAGTAATGTGCCTATGAAAAAAGATGATTTCTATTACTATACACGCCATTTTAAAGACAAAGACTATCCAGTTTATGCACGAAAAATGGCGGCTAGTCGTTCACAACTACAAGAAGCGGAAGAAGAAGTATATTTAGATGTTAATGAACTAGCTAAAGGAAAAGACTATTATATGGTAACAGACTTTCGTATAAGCCCGAGCCAAGATGTCGTTGCCTATTTAGAAAACTTAGACGGTTCGGACCGGAATACGATGTTATTTAAGCAAATCAACGCTAATAAAACATTAGCTGATCGTTTAGAAAACGTTTATTTATATGGCAGTATGGAGTGGAGTTTGGACGGTGAATATATGTTTTATGTAACGATTGATGATATGCAGCGTCCTTATCAACTATGGCGTCATGAAATGGGTACGACAGAAGATACGCTGCTATTTGAAGAAAAGGATGAAACATTCGTTTTAATGATTGATCAAACAGTTAGTGGCAATTTTATTACGGTTACGTCAAGCTCTACAACGACTGCTGAAGTGCACTTAATCGACGTCCGCTTCCCCTTAAATGATCCTAAGCTCGTTGCAAAACGAAAAGAAGGTATTTTGTATTCAGTAGAGCAGTGGGAAGACCATCTTTTAATTTTAACGAATGAAGGCGCATTGAATTTTAAAATTGAGATGAGTCCGTTAACGAACTTTTCACAAAGAAAACCATTTATTCCATACGACGATACACGTTATATTCAAGAAATATATCCTTTTGAAAAACAACTGCTCTTTACTGGACGCGAAAATGGATTACAACAAATTTGGCGTTATGAAGAAGGACAATTACATCCATTTGAATGGGCAGAAGATGTATATGCCGTGAGTATTCGCGGAGGACAAGCTTTCGATACAGATGAATTACTTCTGCAATACGAATCATATGTCACACCGAGAACGACAATTGCTCTTTCACTAGAAACGATGGAACAAACGATTTTACAAACAAATCAAGTGAGTGGCGATTACGACGCGACAAGCTTCGTCCAACGCCAATTATGGGCGACAGCACAAGATGGAACGAAAATTCCGTTAATGATGCATTACAAAAAAGGGGCACTCGACAACGGACCAGCACCCCTTATTTTAGATGGTTACGGTTCTTACGGTGCGGAAAGTGATCCGTTCTTCTCAGCATATCGCTTGCCACTTTTAGACCGAGGCATCATTTTTGTAACGGCTCAAATACGTGGTGGCGGAGAGATGGGGCGTCATTGGTACGAAGATGGAAAAATGCAATTCAAACGAAATACATTCACAGACTTTATCGACGTTGCGACATTTTTAATTGAGGAAGATTATACGACAACACCTCAACTAGCAGCTCGTGGAGGAAGTGCAGGTGGACTACTCGTAGGTGCCGTAGCGAATATGGCAGGCAATTTATTTAATGTGATTGCTCCAGCAGTTCCCTTTGTAGATGTCGTGACGACGATGTTAGATGAAACGATTCCATTGACGACATTAGAATGGGATGAGTGGGGCAATCCTAAAAAAGAAGCGGACTACTTCTATATGAAATCGTATAGCCCGTATGATAATGTAGAACGAAAAAGTTATCCTCATTTGTACATTACAACTGGCTTAAACGATCCTCGTGTCGGTTACTTTGAACCAGCTAAATGGGTAGCGCGTTTGAGAGAGTATAAAACAGACGATCATACGATTGTAATGAAAACGAATATGGGCGCGGGTCACTTCGGTTCTTCCGGAAGAATTGATCATTTAAGAGATAGCGCATCTAGCTATGCTTTTATATTAAATAAAATTATGAACTAAAAAAAAGCATGTCTTTATGACATGCTTTTTAACATTTACATAAAAAATGGGATTTTTTTAAATGACGGTCGTCTAATGTATAAGGAAGGAGCAGATTGCTGATGTTAGAAGAACAAAAGTGGCATGATTGTTTAAATACGTACTCGAAAAAACTACTACATCTCAGTTATTTGTATGTAAAAGACTGGCATAGCGCAGAAGATATCGTTCAAGATGTCTTTATTAAATACTTTGAAACAGAAAGTCAGTTCAAGGGCGATGCATCACTTGAAACATATTTAACACGTATGACGATTAATCGATCAAAAGACTACTTGAAATCGTGGCGCTATCGAACGATAACATTAACAAATTTTTTTCCTCAAGTGATGCACATGAAAAATCCTGTTATTGAACAGGAAGAGCGTTCTGAAATTGTCGAAGCCGTACTCAGTCTACCAGTTAAATATCGTGAACTTATTATTTTACATTTTTACGAACATCATTCTTTCACAAGTATTTCAACTCTTTTAAACGTTCCAACGAGTACAGTTCATAATCGGTTTTTAAAAGCGAAAAATTTATTACGTGAAAAAATTAACCGACAAGAATGGGAGGTATTATTCCATGAATGAAATTGAACAACAATTACGTCAACATATAGGCAATCGAACAGATTCTGAAAAAAAGGTAAAAACAATGTTTTACATCACATGCAACAATCAAGAAAGAAACGATTTTTCTTGATGAAATGGCCTTTCCTTTCCTTTATCGCAATAGGTTGTATTATTTTGTTTATTTTCTCTATTTCTACAAAGCCCCATGTTAAACAAGCCAATCCTCAACCTATTGAGATCAACGTTTTAATTGAACAACATACAAAACGCGCACTTACCATATCACCAACTGCTTATCAGATGCTGACAAACATTCTAACACCTGAAAAAGAATCGAAACTTTACTACACGAAAGCAAAAAAATTTCATGGTCTTTTCGTTACAGCAAATTGTAGTACACCGTTTTGTGAAACAGCAGTTGTCGTCGACTATAGCCGCTATGCCAAAATCGTGATGTTAGGAAAAGGAACAGTTAGGATGGAAAGCACGTCTCCAGATGCCACATTAACAGCTGTTACTTTTCAAACAGAACAAGGAGAATCAATTTATTTTTTCAAACAAAATCGGCAGTTAAATGCACCCTCTATTGACCAAACATTCTCTCACATAGAAAAAATTTCATGGCAATCAAATAACGAAATTCAAATAACGACAGCGCATAAAACATACGCGTTTACATTAAAAGATAGGGAGGCACCTAACAAATGAAAAAATCCTTTTACTTATTTCTATAGGTCTTTTAAGTGCTTGTGGACACTCAACAGAAAAAACAGCGAATCCTTTTGAGGAACAAATCTTAGTAAGCTTAGAAAATTCTAATAATCAATTTCATTTCCAACAAGATCTGCTGAAAATACGGTCGTCCACAAATACCTTAACGCCAAACGTTGATGCGAAAAAACTTAAAGAAGAAAAAACGAGTCGTATACGATTACAAATGTACACGTTAAAAAGCAAGACGATACGTATGTCGTAACAGGGGATCCAAACTTTGAGATAACGTTCACAAAAGTGGGAGAACGCCTCTACACGACTACCGATGGGGAAGAATATAAAACAATCATGCCTCAATAATTGATAAAAAAGCAGTCACGATTTTAAAATCGTGACTGCTTTCTTCATAATAACTACTCGTTATTTCATTTTTTATAATGCGTCAAATGGTCCTTGGATGTATTGAGAAGAAACGTACCCAATTTTTCCTTTGTACACGACTTGATACCATTTTGGATTTTGATAATTTGTAATAGCGATAATTTGCCCATTTTTATAGCTGCCGATTGCTTTATATTTCGTACTTGCACCTGCACGAATGTATAAGACCGGTCCACCTGTTTTCACGATACCATTAGCGAGTGCTACAGGTGTTTTTTTCACGTAGGATTTATACACATAGCGCTTAACCCCTTTGTATGAAACTTGATACCATTTAGAATTGTAACTTTTAATGACCGTAACTTTACTATTCTTTTTATACTGCCCAACTACTTTCGATTTCGTACTTGCACTTGAACGAATATTAATATGATTTGCTTGCGCATAGTATACAGATGCCGCTTGTGCTTGCGTCACACTAGCATTTGGCGCTGCCGCATACGTTAATCCAAAAGCAGAAGAAGCCATTGCTGTAGCAAGTGTCCACTTAACTAAATTACCCATTAATCCATCCTCCTAGTTGAAATATGATAGTTTCTTTCAGTCGTAAGTATACTAATGATATTAATAAAAAGAAAGAATTTTTAGACTATTTAGTATTTTATATTTATACGTCACGTACAACTAAAGCCTATTGAACTATTCCTATCATTTTATTTGATAAATTAACGATTATCACCTATACTAGATGAAATTGTAACGAAAGGATGTTGAAAAGATGATTAAGTAATTCTATTTGCCGCGAAATGTATATGCATTTTCACGAAAATAGGATTCGTCTGTCTTCTCAACATACTTTCATAGCTTATTTAGCTATTTACGTATTAATGAACGGGCAATCCTTCTGACTTTCAGAAGGATTTTTTTGTGGATGCATAAATGACTATTTCTCATAAGAACAGAGGAGGAAACTTTATGACCATCACGATACAAAATATTAGTTTTTCTTACGATCAATTGGAAGAACCGTTATTCAAAAATAGCACACTCCATATTGATGAAAGCTGGCGTCTCGGTTTAGTAGCACGTAACGGGAGAGGCAAGACAACTTTTTTAAAATTACTATTAAATGAACTCTCTCCCCATGAAGGGACAATCCAAACAGCGACTCCTTTCATGTATTTCCCTCAACGTGTCACCGATCCAACGCTTCTTGCTTTTGATGCTTTAACCGAAAGTATGCCTGCAGAACGTTGGAAAGTGGAGAAAGAGTTACGTCTTCTACATGTAGACCCGGCACTCCTTTGGCAACCGTACGAACGCCTCTCTGGAGGAGAACAAACTAAAATCCGCTTAGCTATTCTATTTAGTGAAAAAGAGCGTTTTTTACTTTTAGACGAACCAACGAACCATCTTGATTTAGATGGAAGAAAAATGGTTGCACATTATTTACAACAAAAAACAGGCTATATTGTCGTAAGTCACGATGACCACTTTTTAGAACAAGTGACCGATCATATTGTCGCAATCGAAAGACAACAACTTTATGTGTACAACAGTACATTGTCCGTATATCGACACGAAAAAGCATTGAGAGATCAAGTCGAAATCGAGCAAAACAAAGCGTTAAGTGCTGAAATTGGGCGGTTAAAGCAAACAGCCAAAGAGAAAAGGAATTGGGCAGACGAGAAGGAGAAACCTTCTGGAAATGATCCATTCGGAAATGCGATAGCGAAGCGGATGAATAAACGAGCAAAAGCGATTGAAACACGTGTCCAATCTCAAATAGAAGAAAAAGAAGCTATGTTAAACAACGTAGAGCGTGTCAAAGCACTTTCAATGTATCCGATTACGTCTCATAGAAACCCTGTTATGCGATTCAAAGAAGTTACATTGTCATTAGACGGCACACCGCTTTTTGCGCCGTTAACTTTTGATGTATTTCAGGGAGAACGTGTCGCACTCGTAGGTCCAAATGGAAGCGGAAAGTCTACTTTACTCAACTGTTTATATAACGGTTCATTTGAAGGAGAAATAACAGGTGAGATGCTCATACCGAAAAATCTTTCGATGAGTTATTTACCACAGATTTTGCAACAAAAAGGAACGCTTCAACACTATATTGAACATACAGGAATCGATTTTAGCTTATTTTTAAATCAGTTGCGGATTTTCGGCTTTGAACGTGATATTTTTCAAATTCCGATTGAAAACATGAGTAGTGGACAGCGGAAAAAAGTCGCATTTGCGAAGTCTTTATGTGAAGAAGCGGAATGCTATTTATGGGATGAACCATTGAATTATTTAGATGTGTATAACCACGAACAATTAAAAGCGTTATGCCATACATTTCATCCAACTTTACTCTTCGTAGAACATGATGAAAATTTTATAAAAGAAGTTGCAACGAAAATCATTTATTTAAAACCAACCGAATCGTAAGGAAGCTATAAGCAAAAGGCTGTCATGATTTTAAAAACATGGCAGTTTTTTTATTGCAGTAAAATTGAAATAGTAATAAAAGCCCTTTTTGTACACACCAAAAATACAGTTGTTCTCTCTAAGAAGTCATTCTATGTCCTTAATTTTCTCATATTTCACGTATTATGCTCTGTAAATGCAAAAATTATGTAGAAAAAAGCAAATGCATGCTATCTTATGTACAGTTAAGAAACAACGTTCGTGTTAGGAAAGTCGAGGGAAATATGTTGAAATCATTTTTTTGGAAATGGCAAAAAATGAGCTTAGTTAAGCGCATTATTGTCGGATTAATTATCGGGATTTTATTAGCGGTCGCATTCGGCGATCAGCTTTCTTGGATTACATTATTAGGAACTTTATTCGTAAGTGCACTGAAATCTATTGCACCTTACTTAGTTTTCATACTCGTTATTACAGCAATTGCTATGCATGAAAAAGGTAAGAAAACAAATATGAAAACAATTATCGGTTTTTATGCTGTCGGAACAGTCGGCGCAGCCGCATCAGCTGTTATTTTCAGCTTTTTATTCCCTTCAACATTACATTTAAAAGAAGGAAATCAACAAGCTGTATCAGCACCTGGTGGCATTTCAGAAGTCATCACAAATTTATTGAACAACATCGTTTCAAATCCAATTACAGCTTTAACAGAAGGAAATTATATTGGGATTTTAGCGTGGGCACTTGTCATTGGTGTCGCAGCTAAATCGGCAAATGACCAAATGAAGTCAGTGATCCAGTCCGCATCCGACATCGTATCGAAAGTCGTGAAATGGGTCATTGATTTAGCTCCATTTGGGATTATGGGGATTGTTTATACAGCTGTCGCAACGACAGGAATTGCCTCTTTAAAAGAATATGGTCAGCTACTGATCGTATTAGTAAGTTGTATGCTATTTGTGACACTCGTTATGAACCCATTGATTGTCTTCGTTACAACACACCGCAATCCATATCCACTTATTTTTATAAGCCTACGTGAATCAGGTGTAACAGCTTTCTTTACAAGAAGCTCAGCTGCCAATATTCCAGTCAATTTAGAATTATGTAGAAAGCTAGGATTGAATAAAGATACGTATGCCGTATCAATTCCACTTGGCGCAGCTGTCAATACAGCCGGTGCTGCCGTTACGATTACGATTTTATCATTAGCTGCAGCTAACACATTGGACATATCCGTTGATATTCCAACAGCGATTGTACTCGCAATCGTTTCATCGATTTCTGCCGCAGGTGCATCAGGTATCGCAGGTGGCTCTCTCTTACTTATCCCACTCGCTTGTAGTTTATTCGGTATTCCTAGTGAAATTGCCATGCAAGTTGTCGCTGCCGGCTTCATCATCGGTGTCGTTCAAGACTCATGTGAAACAGCCGTCAACTCGCACTCAGACATCGTATTTACTGCCGCTGCAGAATACATGCAAGAACGTAAAAATAAATAACATAACCTATTAAAAAACGGACAGCACAATTATGTGCTGTCCGTTTTTTCTTTGTCGACTAAATATGAAGAAACTTTTCCCTAAATTATATATCCATCATAATAGGGGGATTGTATGCATTAATCATTATATACTGAAATATCTCCACTCGTATCGGATTATTTAAATTTGTCATTGCTTGTCGTTTTAAGAGCATTTCAATAAATTTTCGTACTGTTCATTATAATATCCTATTTAATGTTATTTTTAGATTTAAATGGTTCTAATTGGATTAAATAGGGTAGAGTGAAAAAGGGGACATATCACCTTACTTCATATGACAGAGGGACTTTGATTACTTCATTAAAAATTGAAATACGTATTCCTCAAAATTTTACTAAGCCCCTCTAGTATAGAAGTGTTCCACCATTAGAAGGAGGATTTTTATGTACTATGCTTACGCATTTATGAATATTATCGTCTATATTATTTATGCTATTTTTCTAATCATCGGTGCGCATACAGTACAACCGCTTTTTGGTCTATTGCCATTACTTATTTTTTACACATCTAAATACACAGGCGGTTTTTTTTGGTACAGCTTCCCCAAAATAAGACCAGCTAAATTGTTTAAATGGCTCGTTCTTTGTGCTATAGTCGGTTGTTTCCTTGGAATTATTTCTCCTAAATATCCGCTTGCGCTTAATGCGGCAGCCATTTTATTAGGTTTATGTTGCAGCGTTTTATTACCGACATATATGACCATTTTAAAAAGACGAACAGGTTCCAAAAAGAAACAAATGCTTTGGTCAGCTGCTCTCGCTTGCCTCTGGTTAGTTGTTTTAGTTCCAGCTATATCAAGTAAGCAGTTTTCATTCGTCTTTTTATGGATCGGTCTTGCGTTCTTTTTCTTATTATTTTTACCTGTTAAAAATGCGGACGAAATTATTTCAAATCAACGTCCATTCCAACGATACATAGGCATCCTGGCATTTGTTGTATTAAGTGCTATGTTATTTATCGTCAAACTTGGGCGTACGGTCGAATGGCAAACTTATTTTTCAAGCATTATTTTAATCGTATTATTTATCATCACTTGCATCATTATGTGGTATTCATGGCATTCGGTTCAATCTTTCTCTACTCAATTACACCTTTATAGTTATGCAGATGGTTTACTCGTTGCCTTTTTCTTTATGACAACAGTATTTCAGCATTGGTTGACGTCTGAATCAACGCTTCATGTCGTCTACATACCGTACATTATCGGTGTCATCTTATCCTTTGTTGTACCTATAAAAATACCTCGAAACACGCTACTATTCATCGTCTTATTATGTAGTTGGGGGTTAGTATATTCTCCGTTAATAACGGTCGTTTCTATCGGATTTGGCTTTTTCCATACAATGCTTGCTGCTAATTTAAACGGGGATTACTATGCTGCTGCAAGTATGGAACAGAAAGACGACTCTCTATTAATTAAAAATCGATTTTATCGTCTTGGTGGTATTTCTATCCAAGTTATTATCGTCGTTATCATCGTTAGTCTTTCATGGCAACGTGACATTGAACTTCCAGAAGTTATGCGCACGCTTATGCCTTCCATACTCCCATTTATCACATTCGGTTTTAATGGTGTAATGACACTCTTCATTAGTTGGTTCGTATTTAAAAAGCCGAAAACGTAACGAATATGAAAAATAACAAGCCGAAATAAGCGATTATTATTATGAATAATCAGAAAAACACGGAGAAATCCGTGTTTTTTTGTGTATAATGGAGATAAATGA
>NZ_HE611066.1:28166-84198 GCF_000285595.1 Kurthia senegalensis
GCGATTGTGAAATGGCTTCTAGAAAGTGGAATGGATATCGATGAACAAGCTTTTCCTTATAAATATACAGCGATAAAATCAGCTGCGGCAGAAGGACATTATGAGATGGTGCGCTATTTATTACAACAGGGGGCAACGCTAAATTTTGAGCCGCCTCATCCTTATAAGGATGTATTATTCGGTGCTATTCGATCTGGAAACAAAGAAGTCGTTCAACTATTAATCGACCATGGCGCAGACACGACGATTCTATATTTTGAACGAAAAGATGCCGAGGTGATGGCGAAAGAACAAAATCAAACGGAAATTTTAGCGCTCATTCAGGCCCATAATGCGACTTTACCAGACGATCATGTACCGCGTACAACGCCTAAGGAAGTCTACGATGAAGAGGAAGACTATGATGAGGACGAGGATTATGAAGAAGAATACGAAGAACCATCTAGTCATGCGGTCATTCGTGCGGCGTTCGAAGAGATGTATGGACCCATTCAAACGACCTATTATCAAAACTTCCCGTCTGAAGTCCCGATTCAAGCGCATATTATCGCCCCATCAATCAAACATCCGTATTATGTTTTATTTACAACAGGGATGAGTGATCGTGCCGTTGGGTATGATTTGTTATATGTGGAAAATATGATGAAAGTGCCGGCAGATTGGCTCGACGGGGATGTAGACTGGACAGACCGAGAAAAAATATGGCCGATTAATTGGTTAGTTAAATTAGCATGTATTCCGCATGATGAAAGCGTTCAGCCGAATCGAGGGGTCATCGTCCCGAATAAAGGGGATTTAGCAGACCCGTACGGCATTGAAACCCATTTAAGTTGTATGTTGATTTCAGCGCCTACCGATTCGGATATTCAACACTTGCAAGTAGAAGGCGAAGACATTCGCATCGATGAACTGGTACCGGTATATAAAGCCGAATGGCAGTATGCGGAAGCAAATGGCTATACGGCTTTACAAGAAAAATTAGCAGCTTCAAAAGTACAGGAAGTGATTGATTTTCAACGACCTGCCGTTGTGGAGAAGCCAGTAGAAGATGGACAGCCTAAACCAATTAGAACAGTTTCTAATTCAGAGAAAGTTCGTCAACAATTTGAAAAAGAATATGGACCGATTGCGCTCCAACTGACAGACTTGACGGTAGAAAATGACCCGTTGATCCAAATTAGTGGAAATATCATTTATCCAACGAAAAAACATCCATATTATGTTGTTTTCACACTGGGTGTTAGTAATAATATTCCTCCTAATGTGACACACAATGAAGCGTATGAAATGATGATGAAACTACCACTTAATTGGGTCGCTTCTGAAGAAGAATGGACACTTCCAGAAAAAAACTGGCCTTTACGTATGATGGCGGAATTTGGATATCATGTGCATAAAAACTTCTTAAAATATGATGGGAATACAACATTTCCTGTAGAAGGGAAAACAAAAGAAATCCTTTTCGAATACACAAAAATGACGCATTTACTATCAAGAGGACCGAGTGAACGGTTCGTTTCTACCACTGTAAATGAAGAATTTTTGGTTATACTTCATCAACTTATCCCGATTTATGAGTCAGAGATGGATTATGCCGAAGGAATTTATGGTCTAGATTTGATTCACTGCTTAGAAAAGCAGCATGCTGAGCATATATTCGTACAAAATCGACCACCATCTGTCTAAAAAAGACACGGAAAAATACATGTTTTTTGTATATAATGGAGATAAATGACAAATACATACCAAAAAAAGAAGATGGAAAGGATTTTTAGATGATGATATTCAATCAATTTGACTGGTCCGAAGTAAAAGAACCTGCAACACCGCAAGAAATAAAAAAATGGAAGAGAAATTGCAAGTGAAACTACCATTAGATTTTCTCGAAGAGGCGACGCCTTATTTTGGCGCCTACTTAGATGAGGATATTAGTTGGCAAGGTCTTTCTTTTGGTCAGTTATTGACGATTACTCTGAATAATTTTGCGCTAGATACGTTATCAACGGCGAAAGAAACATTTGTAGAACAAGGACGTATGCCAGAGGAATTAGTGCCTTTTGCTGCAACACCTGGTGGCGATTATTTCTGTTTTGATTACGTAGACGGTCCTGAAAATCCAACCGTGGCCCATTGGACGCATGACGGTTCCGATTCGATTGAAAATTTAATGGAGGATGACGGCCTGACAGAAGAGGAGGCTGTTGCTCATTTACGTGAGCACTCAACAAGCTATTTAGCGGCAAACTTTACAGAGTTTGCAAAAGATTTAATTAGCTACGAGGAATATGAAGCGCTCGAAAAGGCCGAATCAGAGGCGCGACAAAAAGCAGAAGCAGAACGAAAGGCGGCTTATGCGGCGTTACTTCGTACGAGTGAGCCAGGTTTTGAAAAACTTCTTCCAGAGCGAGTAGAGTATGAGGATGGTTATCCTGTTTTTGAGGGAAATAATTTATACTTTACCGCAACACTGCCCGAAGAACTCTATTTAGGCGAAAGCGATGTGCAGCTCGAAGAATGTTTCCGTCAACTCAAGGAAGCACTGGAAACAGGAGCACTATCTGCTTCCCGCTTTACACCGATGCAGCTACAAGATTTAGCGGCGGGTGCGCCGAAGCTAAAAGGTTTAGTTTGGCATCATCATGAAGAACCGGGGAAAATGCAGTTAGTCAATGCCTATGCGCATTTAGTAAGACATATTGGAGGCCGCTCGACATGGGCGTATGATCCTGACCCAACCAAATATAGGGTGGATCGCTCAGACATTGAGCAAACAGGTATTTACCGGACGGAGGAAAAAGATGCTTTAGAGGGTCTGCGTGAGGTTGAACGTCAGTTAGAAGTTCGATTTCCAAAAGATTTTATTCAATTCTTCCGCACAATCAATGGGGGTCGTTTTGAGCACCAACATTTTTTAAGTGGGGGTATTGAGCTTTTTGTAGGGGATTTACTGTCCTTTAATCCAGCAAGTGCGGATTATGTATTGGACTATGTCAAACGGATGGGTGACCGTATGCCGGCGCCATTTGTGCCGTTTGCCTGTGACCCCTTTGGGAACCTATTTGGTCTTATTTATACAAGAGAAAGTAAAAATACTTTACCAGTAGGTGTGGTTTATTGGTTGCACGAAGGGGCATCGCCATTTAAACCATTAGCTGTACGATTAGGGAAAAGTCATGACGAGGTAGCAAAAATTGTTTTTGAAAAACAAACACGTTTTTGTGCCTTTACCTTTAACGATTTTGTAGAACTACTCTATTAACACAAAAAGACACGGAGAAATCCGTGTTTTTTTGTGTTTAAAATTCTTCCATCATTTCAACTAAAACATCTAGCTAAATTCATGTAGTTAATTCTTGAAATTCACCCGCATACATCATAATTGTACCCAAAATATCATTATAAACCGTCGCATGGACCGTATAAACACCTCGTGCATCGTCAAATCCATCTTCTACAATTGCCTTTCCTTTAAAGAAAGAAGGTAGGGGGATAATGCCAAATAAGTGCTGCGCATTCGTACGTGTAATAAGACGTCCTTCTTTTGTGACATCTAATAATAAATTAGAGTGCATCATTGCAGGTTTCCCAAGCAAATCATATGCATGTTTTGTTTTTAAATCGATACGTGTCGTTGAATTGAACGTACGCTTTTTCTCAGGAAAATAAAAATTGCGTGACCATTCAATATCATAAGTTTTTTCACCTTGATCTATGCATGAATGAATCATATCGAAAGGTATATCAGTCCCTTGCTCCGGAAACAAAAAGTCCATGAGTGGCGCGGCTTGATAAAAAGGAAATAAAAGGGGACTACCGTGTTTAATAGTTTTCATAATTCCCTTAGCGCGAAAAGCTTCACCTGGAACTGTATCGTAACGATGCTGTAGCATTGGGTGAAGTTTATTAAAATCTTCACCCAGTAATTGTTTATAGACAGACATATGCCAACCTCCTTTTAGTCATTCATTCCCTGTTTAGCGAAAAACATGTTTTTTCAAACAATCACTCGAAAAAATATACCGTATAGCAAAAACATCTCGAAAACGCACTTACGCTGTCTATTAGAATAATTAGTATGTATTCTTACACCTTGAAACGACAAGTATTTGCTTAGGTTTAAAAGATAACTTAAGTAAACCATATAAATAATGATAAGTTAACTAAGTTTTATAAGGTTATCTTTTTATTTTCATGTAATTAAAATTATAGATATAATGTATTTTTCGCTAATTCCGATAATACGACATTACGCGAAAAAGCAAATATTGTAAATAATAAAAAGGCATTGTAAATCTCCCCGTTTTTATAATGTAAAAAGAGGAAGCAATATAGAGATGCTTGATTTCTTATTGTTTTAGAATAAATAAAAGGCATTCTAATATTTCAGCCATATTTAAAACAATCGACCATGTAAAACCTTACATAAAATAATAAGAAAATTTGGAAACAAAAAATTCTTCGCATTGCATAAAAAAATAATAAGATCACATATTCTCTAATTTTTTTCATATGATAACAGATACTAATTTTATTCAAAAAAAATCAGTATCTCACCTATGTATTCATTTTTTATAATTATTTTCTATTAAAAAGTTATAAAAATACGTTATTTTGACTATTTAGGAATAATTATTCAATATGAATATATTGAATAATCTTATACTAGGTACTAAAAATCAATACAAAAAAGTATTTTATAGTATAAATGGTATTTTTTAAATATGTATTAATAAAAATGCTTTTTAATGTGTTAATATACATTTTGTAAAAAATAAATTATTCCAAAAGGGGTTTTCAACATGAAAAAACAATTAGTAGCAGCACTTTCAACAATCGCATTAAGTACATCATTACTTGCGACAGCACCTTTGCAATCTAATAATACGGCTCAAACAATTACGGCTCAGGCGAAAGCGAAAGCGAAAACTACAACAAAATCATATAAATATGTTGAACATACAGGTGTTTCAAAAATCACTTCTACTGTTAAAGTAACACGTAATAGTAAAGGAATTGTTAAAAAAGTTAAAGCATCAAGTGTTCAAACAGGTGTCTCTTTCCCAATTGGCTACAAATATAAAAATTTCTCTTATAAATTAAATAAAAATAAAAAAGGTGGCACAGCTTATGTACGTGGATATAAATTGTACGGTGCTACTGTTGCCGGACAAGAGATTAAATATAAAAAACCGGTAACATACAAAATCAAATTCTAATTACCATCTCATATAATAGAAAGACAGCGTGCAGCTTTGCACGCTGTCTTTCTTTATTTACAGTATCTTTTCAAACCTCTATACTATTTGAATAAGCTAGGAGGCGTTTTATGGAAAGCAAAAAAGTAACATGGTTAGAACTGTTCTCGGATTTATTATTCGTTGCTGCGATCGCAACCGTTACAGGGGTACTAATTCATGTAGAGGATGGCGAAATTCCGTTCACGTATATTTTTAAATTCATTTTAATCTTTATTCCAATTTGGTGGAGCTGGGTCGGTCAAACGTTATTTACGAACCGCTTCGGTGAAGATGGCTTACATCATCGGTTGTTTATGATTTTGCAAATGATCTTTGCCCTCGTGATGATTGCGAGTTTATCAACAGACTTCGACTCATACTTCTTACCATTCGTTATCGGGTACTTAGGTCTTCGTGTATTAACAGCCCTTCAATACATGTTAGCCGCAAAACTTGAAACGGGTGCGAAAAAAGACGTTGCCTCGTATTTAGGAAAATATTTTTGGGTTGGTATTATCATTTCTTTCTGCTCAATCTTTTTCGACGATACGTGGCGCTACGTTATTTTATACGCAGGGATTGCGGTCGATATTATCATACCGCTATTCGGGCGTAAGCATTTGAAAAATAGCCCTGTTGATACAGAACATTTAATTGAGCGTTTTAGCCAATTTACGACGATTTTATTCGGTGAGATGCTTGTCGGCACAATCATTATTATCCAACCACACCCTGGAGACTGGCATAATATTTTATACGGTGCCCTGTTCTTCATCTTAATTATTTCAATGGGTTGGCAATACTTTGACAACTTGGACATCAAAGTCAACAAAGCGATTAAATCAACCGGTCAATTGATTATTTACGGTCATTTATTCATTTTGATTGCGATTAGTATGCTAACGATTTCAATTCGTTTATTATTTGAAGAAAAAATGGACATACCGTTTATTTTAACGTTCATTTTTGTTTCGATGGCAACGTATGTCGTTGCGACAATCGTCGTCTTCCAAGCGTATCGCTATACGCATACGAAACTGCAAAAAATCCACTTTGTCATTCTTGGGTTACTATTAGCTTGTTTCATCGCGATGATCTTTATTCAAGCGACATTTATTTCTAACTTCTTTATTTTAGTGATGATGGTGTTATTCTTCGTTATATATGCCTTTATCTCATTAAAATAAGTCGTAATGCGAAAAGAGCCTTCATAATTTTGAAATCATGAAGGCTCTTTTGATTTGCTTAGTATTTCATTATTGAAACCGGTTAAAGAATGCTAAAATTTGACGATATACGGCAATTTCGTTTTCTTTTTTCGAGAAGCCATGTCCTTCGTCTGGTAGAAGTAAATAAGAAACATCGCGGCCTTTTTCTTTTAATGAGGCAACGATTTTATCGGACTCCGCTTGGACGACGCGTGGATCATTTGCTCCTTGTACGACAAACATTGGCTTCGTCATACCCGCAATGTGCGTAATCGGTGAATCTTCGATAAATTTATCACGATCTTTCACCGGATCGCCTACCCATTGATTCATAATCGGTTTCCAATCTTCTGGTACAGAATGATAGAACGAAAATAAATCACACGGACCAAAAATATCGACGACCGCTTTGAAATAGTCGGCATGGCGACCGTGTAGAAGAAGTGCCATATAGCCGCCGTAGCTGCCACCCATTAAGAAAATGTCTCCTTTATTCGCATACCCTTCCGCAATGAGCCAATCCAATCCCGCTACATTATCAAGACGCGGTCCATGTCCCCAGTCCCCTTCCACCATTTTCGAAAAAGCAAGTCCGTACCCTGTAGAACCACGGAAGTTTGGCGCAAAAATATGATAGCCATTGTATAAGAAAAATTGGAAAGCCGCACGGAAAAATTTTTGTTCAGATGCTTGTGGTCCTCCGTGTGGCCAAAAAATAATTTTACCGTTCGCATTTTCTTCTTTCGCTTTGAAAAATAATGCTTCAATCGGTAAACCATCGAATGACTCATACGTCACAACGTCCGGTTCTACTAACGCTTCTTCCGCAATTCCCGGTACTTGATAATTCGTTAGGCGAACCCATTGACCATCTTCTAACTTGAAAATGTTAAACGCTTTCGTCGCACTACCACCTAACGCATAAAGTGTTCCTGTCTTCGCTACAACGAGTTTAAGGAAAATGCTACACGGTGCCGGCATCGAAAGCAGTTCTTCCGTCTTGAGGTCAAACGTGTATAGCCGCTCCTCTACACCTTGCTCCGATACAATATACAAACAATCATTCACTTCATCATATTTTAATACGTTGAAGTTTTGTTTTTCGAGTGCCTTCACTTTTTGAAAGGCTTTCGTACGTAAATCAAATGACGCTAAATAAGTAAAGTCCGCATCATAATTCGTTAAGAAATAGACGAGTTCTTCCCCTACAAATACAGGACTATCTACGGTATGCTGCTCATCTGTATCAGGCGTCATTCGAATATGCGTATCCCCTTGCTTCGCATATAAAAGAGAGTACGTATTCGCATAAAACTTCACATAAAGTAGCGTCTCTTCATTCGGACTCACCGCTTCAATCGCCGTCAATGCCTCTTTCCCCTCTAGTAGTAGATGCTGCTCACCCGTTTCTATTTGCTGTACATACGTATTCATAAATTGTGGGTTGCCTTTAGAAGAACTATAATACAAACGTGCCCCGTCCTTTGAAAGATGTGGGCTCATATTACGTGTCCCCGCTTCATACACGACATTCGCAAGCGTGCCCCCTTGAGGTGGAAACGCATAATATTGCGTATTCTCATCCCCATCTTCGTCAAAACCCGCTAAAATAAACTGCCCATTCGGCTCATACATCAATCCCGCACAATCTTGATCATTAAACGTCAGCTGTACAGGGAAATGACTTGGAAAGTTCATCGCCCACACATTGGATTTCCCACTCAAATTCGTACTAAAAACAAGCTGCGACTCATCCGGACTCACCGCAAAATCACGCACAGAAAACGTACGTAAAAACTGCTCCACATCCGGCTTCGGAAACACTACCATACTACCACTCCTCTTCCCTCTGAATAATCATCTAGTTTACCTTATTACATTATGACATAATTCGATGAGGATAGGGGTTAGTTGTTAGAATATTTAGATAAAATAAAAGTACCAAACACCATAATGCTTGGTACTTAATTAATTCCTTCTATCTATCTTATTCTTAAAACTCATTTTTTTCACTTTTAAGTATCCTTAAAATATTTACATATGTTGTTCAAATAACTGTGGAATGGCAACAGTAAATTGGACAAAAATTATGAGAGCTGTAATTTGAATGCCATTGGCGTTAAATACCCTAATATTCCATGAATACGAATATGATTAAACCAATGAACATAATGGCGAGTTCAAGTTCAAGATATTCCAGAGAAGAAAACTGAAGTTGATTGGCAAATTTGGTCTTGAATACTTTAGTTTCAAGTATTCATATTCAATTGTTGATAGTACTTTTTCTGTTAAGTTCATGATGCTATTATTACCGTAAGAATGTTTCATTAATAAATAAGGTCGCTCATTTATACTGCCAAAACGAAATTCCACATAGATACTCTCAATGCTCAGTTCATCTTCAATTACCATCAAATTATCAATAAATAAGCTTCGCCGAGATTCTGAACTAATGCCTTCTTTTAGTTTATATAAATTGCTGAAGATATAATGCTTAGTTTGCTTATTTAAATGGCAATGAGCCATCCCCCTTGATAAATGATCCAATCGCTGGATTAATTCCTGTTTGCTCAACTGTTCAATTGAATCATCACTACCATTGAATATATTGTTGATTTCCATTACAATCTCTTTGAATTCCTCTTGATTGATACTTTCATATTGCTTTTTCTCTAATTTTTCAAAGAATAAATCAATATTATAGGGCTTAGTTTTAAATGGGTTAAACATTACTACACACCCTTCACAAGATCAGCGTTTATTAATGACTAAAATAACAAGATAATGGAATTCCATATATCTCTTTTAAATAAGTGTCTGTTGCTAATATCACTTGCTTCATCGAACTAGTCATTTTTGAAACGGAAACCCCTGGTTGAACAATTGAAATCTCTAAATTTGTTTCAAATCCCGATCTAACCATCTTTTTTACTGTATATAATGTTTCTAAATCGCCTTTTTCAAACCTTGTATCACTATAATCTTTTACTCTGACTTTCTCCCTTTCAATCATCCTTTGAATGAGTTCAATCGCATTATCATTCCACATAATAGATTTCTCTGTTTGTCCACAAACTTCATACAAATCTGATACACGTGCCCCCGGTTGAGCTTCACTAGAATATTTACAATGATAAAAATGAAATTGAATTTTTCTAGCTTTTTCATTTACTTTTATAGTGACTATATCCGCAATTTCTCCAGCTCCATCATCATCAAATATTACTTCGTCAATAAAAATATAAACATTATCTACTTCATTAATAAATGACTGTGTCCTATCATAAAAATATTGGCTATCCAATCGCAGCTATTATTGAAGCGACAATCAAAAATAATCGCTACACAGAATTTAAGGAGCATATTACAGTTTTACAAAATATCGATTTTTGCTATCGCATTGCCGGCGATGCTTGCTTTATCGTAAAAGCACATTTTGCGAACTTTGAAGATGCTGAGCAGTTTATTGATCAATTATTACCGCTTGCTTCTACGAAAACAAATTTTATTTTTTCAGAGGTAAAATAAATAAAACAACCATTGAGCCCTATAATGACTAGTTTTCAATGGTTGTTCACTTTTACGTATTGATTTACTTAATAGATAAATAATATTCAATAACCCATCAAATCTTTCACTTTTGCCGTATTATACGGTGAAGTTAACATTTCTAATAATGTAAAAGCGACTTCCATCGCTGTACTTGGATTAGCTGACGTAATAATATTATCATCCACTACAATACGCTCTTTACTAATGTTTATACCATATGTTGCAAGTTGTGCGAGGCGCTTACTTGTAGGGTGATTGTATGTTGTTGCGCGTCGCTCTTTTAATACACCACTATGAGCAACTGCAAGTGCCGCAACACAAATCGATGCAATCGGCTTATGTTGGTCATTAAAATGACGAATCACCATTCCAAATTGTTCACTAAAGGCATCGTCATAAAAGTCTGCCTCTTCAAAGCCTCCTGGAATCGCAAGCGCATCAAATTCATCTAAATTTACATCCATCAATAATTTTTCCGGTGTCACACAGAAATTCCAAGTAGCCTTTAACTCCTTATGTAAACCAGCTGTCACAACAACTGTTGAACCATCTCCTTCAAGCTGATTCCAACCAAGTACATCGGTAAATGCGCTCGCCTCATATGCTTCAAATCCATTCGCTAACAACAACAGTATTTTTTTCATTTCCACTACCTCCTAATTTCTTTACATAAAGTGTAGACGAATGAAGCACTTTTCTATATATTTTAAAAAAGGTATTTATCTAATAATCCTTTTTATTCAACGGAAAATTCCTTTATTTACTTTTTAGAAGAAGGCGAAGAAATGGATTCAATTGATTATCAAATTTTACAGCAGATTGAAAAGAATGCAAAAATGACGACGAAAGAATTGGCTGGACATGTACATTTATCGGCTCCAGCAGTAGCTGAACGTATTAAAAAACTTGAAGAACAGCACGTTATTAAAGGCTATCGCACTGAATTTGATTTATCTCAGCTTGATCGTAGCATCGTAGCAATCGTGTTGTTTAAATCCTCCAATTGTAAAAAGCTTGCAGAGTTTTGTTATAGCCATCCAGATGTATTGTCATGTTATCGTGTTGCTGGCGAAATTAGTTATATCGTGAAAATTGCTACATCATCCATTGAAAAATTAGAGGAATTTATTGATGCGGCCATGCCTTACGGTACACCATCAACAAATATTGTTCTATCAGGACGAGAAAATAATGTGGTATCGTCTAAGCAAACAGCTCATTCCAATTAGCATAGGAATGAGCTGTTTTTCATCTATATCATTTTATTTTAAGAAGCGATACTAAACAATTCAGGTAATACTTATAGATTAATTGATGTCGGCAGTTTTTTCTGATTAATTTCTTGTTTAATTTGTTGAATAAATGTAGCAATAGCTATTTTTTCTAATCCGTCTTGTCCAAAAGTTCGAACAGACACCGATTGCGTATTGACTTCCTCATCCCCTAGCACAAGGATATATGGGACCTTTTGCAGCTGGGCATCTCGGATTTTTCGCCCTAATTTTTCATTTCGTTCATCTACTACGACGCGAATACCTTCCTTACGCAAAGCCTCTTTTACTTCATTCACATAATCTTGATGCACAGTGGAAACACCAATGAGTTGCACTTGTTTTGGTGCAAGCCATAACGGGAAAACACCACCAAAATGCTCAATTAAAATGCCTAAGAAACGATCAATCGAACCAAATACAGCTCGGTGAATGACAACAGGACGTACTTTTTCATTGTCTTCGTTGATATATGTTAAATCAAATTTCTCTGGTAGCTGGAAATCTAATTGCACAGTTGCACATTGGTGGCTACGTTTAATTGCATCCTTAATATGAATATCAATTTTCGGACCATAAAACGCGCCGTCACCTTCATTAATCTTATAAGGGAAACCTAAACGATTTAATACATTTTCAAGTGCTTGCTCTGCCTGATCCCATAATGCGAGTTCACCCATATAATCCTCTGGACGAGTTGATAGCTCAATGTCATATTCAAAGCCAAAGACCTTATATACATGGTCAATAATTTGCAAAGCTAATGTAATTTCATCCTCAATTTGCGCAGGTGTGACGAAAATATGGGCGTCATCCTGACAAAATGTACGTACACGTAACAAGCCATTTAATGCCCCACTAAACTCATGACGATGCACTTGACCGAACTCAGCCATACGAATTGGCAGGTCACGATATGAATGTAAGTCGTTTTTATAAATGAGCATATGTCCTGGGCAGTTCATCGGCTTTAACGCAAACTTTTGTTCATCTACTTGTGTGAAGTACATGTTTTCTTTGTAATGCTGCCAGTGTCCTGATTGCTCCCACAGACGTTGATTCATCATCAATGGTGTACGCACTTCTTTGTAGTCATACGCTGTTTGTAAATGTCGTAAAAAGCTTTCCAGTTCATTACGAATAATTTGACCATTTGCTAAATAAAACGGCATGCCTGGCGCTTCCTCTGAGAACATGAACAGCTCTAGCTCTTTTCCAAGCTTACGGTGATTACGCTTTTCAGCTTCTTCAAGGAATACGAAATAATCCTGCAAATCCTCTTTTGTTGCAAAGGCTACACCATAAATGCGTTGCAACATTTGATTATTGCTATCACCACGCCAGTAAGCACCTGAAATATTCATTAGCTTAAAGTGTTGTAATTTATTCGTCGATGGTACATGTGGTCCTCTACATAAGTCGACAAACTCACCCTGCTCGTAAACTGTGACAAGCTCACCCTCTGGAATGGCTTCAAGTAGTTCGAGCTTTAAATGGTCCTGTGCAAAAATTTGTGCTGCTTCTTCGCGCGTTACTTCCTTTCGCACAACTAAATGGTTTTCACTCGCAATTTTCTTCATTTCTCGTTCAATTGCCTGCAAATCTTCTGGTACAAGTGTATGATTCATTTCGATATCGTAATAAAAGCCATTTTCAATCACCGGCCCAACCCCGAATTTTGCATCAGTATATAAACGTTTGACCGCCTGTGCAAGTAGGTGGGCTGCCGAGTGGCGAAGTACCTCTAAGCCTTCTTTTGATGAAGCATCATACAGCGAAATTTCAGCGTCCACGAGAATTGGTCGTGTCAAATCGGTTGTCGTCGTATTTACACTTCCCGCAATTGATTTTTTCGCTAAGCTTGGACTAATTGACTTGGCAATTTCGGTTAGCGTAACACCTTTGACAAAGCGCTTCTCTTCGCCATTTGGAAATTGAATTGTTACTTCTTGATTTGACATACTACCTCTCCTTTTCGTTTTTTTGGTAAATAAAAAAAGCATATACTCATCCCGTAAAGGGACGAATACATGCTTGTATACCCGTGGTTCCACCCAAATTCCTACTGTTAAGTGACCAGTAGCTCATTGATACAGATAACGCCTGTACACGTTGCTAGTTTCCTAGCACAGCTCAAAGGGAGTAAATCGAATAGTCCAATCAGGAAACTTTCAGCCGGTGATTTCCCTCTCTTTTGACCTTCTCTTAAACGATTCATATCCTTGTCATTGCTTTTTAAAATTGAAATTAGATATAAACTTAACGAACTTTCTAAATATTGTCAACCTTTTATTTTCAAAAACACTGATTATAATTAATTTAGATATCCATACAATCACTTTTTTTAAGCGTACTATCGTGAACATACTCTAAAGAGGCTAAAATATGCTCACTTTCTACACAGCCATTACTTTGCATAATTTTCCGCATCGCACAGTTATCAATTTGTGTAATACCTACATAACACTCCGCATGAAAATCCTTTTTTAATCGATACAATCCGATTGCATGCAAATCTTTCCCAAACCCTTTTCCTAAATAATTAGGATGAATGCCTATCCAAAATAGTCTGCCTTCGTTGTTTGTCAATGGTTCTATATGGGGTAACACAATACCCACTGGAATAGTATTCACTTTGTATACGGTAAACATTTTTTCTGCTTGATCTGGCAGTTCTTCTTTCATTTGCTGCAAAAAGACTTCTGCATGGTTCAACGTAACTTGCAACACTTCAGACAATAATCGAATCGAATTCTCTTGGTTGATTGGCCATACTTCAAATTTCGGTACAGAAAAATCGTCAGAGTCTAGCAGTTCCATTGTATAAACTACTCGTTCCCCTGTAATGTTCATGTTTGTTTTCGTATATCTTAAATTATTTAATAATTGCCTTGGACATTCTAGTAGAATTTTATTCCACGTACTATTTTGCATTTCATTTATTAGTTCATTTAACAACCTATCGATTTCCATTACATGGCTTTTATTATATTTTAAAACTTCTAACATGATTGACTTATTGTTTTTGATAGAATGAACGCCTAATTTTTGTAATTGTATTAATAGCTTTTCCACTTGAATCACCACTTTTTCAAAAGTATTACATTTTATAGGTATTTGTTGATGTATTTCACTTAATTAAGCAAATCTTTTTTGTACCAAACTAAAATAAATTGCAGACAGAAGCAATAAGACCCCTGATCCTATGAAAAGCCATTGTACAGAAAAAATATTTGCTAATGCCCCTGAAAATAATGTTGATAAGCCAAATAGTAGAGAATTTAACACACCTTGCGCACTATATATTTTTATAAGTTGTTCATCTGTTGCTTTTAATTGGAGCCATGTCCCAAGCAGAATACCTTTTATCTGTTCAAACACGCCAAAAAGTAGACTTAAAAGTAGTGCTAATAGTGCCACTTGATTCAATCCAAACGCTAACATGACAACAGCAACACCCATTGAAGAAAACAACACCATACTTTTCAGCTTTTTTTCAAGCACTTTTTGAAATGTAGTACAAATAAATCCACCAATTAATAATCCTACAAAGAATGTCGTATTAATATAACCCCACCATGCTTCGGATACTTGCAGTACATCCGCAACGAAAAGATACATAATTGCCGCAACCCATACAACACCTGCGATAGATTCAAAAACAATCATGACATGAATTGTACGGAAAGAAGAATTATGCCAAATCATCCGAAATCCTTCTGTTAACTGTTGTTTTTTAGGAATATTCGTTGTTCTTTCAAACGGCGTAGGATCAAGTATAAATAATAAACACACTGTAGAGAGTATAAAAAGTATGAATGTAATCCAAATAATGATTTCTCCATTCGTTGCTGCAACAAGTATTCCACCAAGTGCCCACCCTCCAAGCTTCGTCGATTCATTAATCATTGAGAGAATACTATTCGCACGTAGAAGTTGTGGTTTATCGACGATTCGAGGAATAAGCGCATTACTAGCAGGTTGTGCAAACCCATCTAAAAATGCTACAGCAAAAATGATGATAAACATAAAGTATACTGACAGTGTATAAAGTGAACCAACTGCTAAAATCAATAGTAACGCTGTCTTAAGACCCTGAGAAATAACAAGTAACGACTTTAAACGATACTGATTAACTAGTAGAGGGGTCAGACTACTACTAATCATGCGACCCGCCATGTTTAAAAAAGGCAATAATGCCATATAAAATGGCGATTCACTTGCCTGATATAAAATAGAAATTAACCCTACTATATAAAAAACATCACCTAAGTTTGCAAATAATTGACTAATCCATAAAAAATGAAACGATTTTTTCATCTTCACTACCCTTTCTTTTGTAAAAAATTTAAAAGGTAGTTAAATTTACACTCGTATCTCCTCCAATTCGCTTTGATTTACGACTAGATAACCTCCAAAAACTAAATTTCTAAAAATTTTATAACTATGTATTTTTGGTAGGAAGATGAAATATTAAATTCTATTTTAGCATTGTAAATGGAATTTTTATACTTATTAATATAATCTATAGAAACTAATGTATGATCATTTTGAATGCACTTGTTTGAAAGCACTAATTTTTCATTGGAAAATTGCATAATGCCTACATAAGTATCTGCTTGAAAATATGGATGAACACCATTCCATATTTGATTTAACTGAAAAGTCCATAGATTCATATCCTTTTCATTGTTTTTTAAAAAGGAAAGGTAATCTATTACCCAATTAATATCATTATTTTATTTATGTAATTTACAAGTAAATGCTTTGAATCTGTTACTGCGGTTGAATTTTGTCACTTCATAAAATATCTTAAATCACGCACTATAATTGACTTTAAAACCTACTTAAAATGATTGATTAAAGCAATCTAATTCTTTTAAATAAATTTTTCCACCTAACAAAAGTAGAAACTTCTACTTTTGTTAGGTGGAATTTTAATTATTCAAGATAAGCTTAAAAAGTAACAATTGCTCCTCCGTCAAATTCAACTCTCGCACAATATTCTCCATGAGTTCACTAGGTTTCCGCATCAAATCCTCAACAGCTACTCCATACAGTATAGCAAGCTTTATGAGTTTTTCTAAAAAGGTTGTGGATCTTCCTGTTTCATAGTAACCGTATGCAGATGACGTTAAATTTAAAAAGTCTGCCACTTCCAATGTTTTAAACCTACAGTATGTCCGAAGGTTCTTCAAATTTTCAGCGAGGTCATCTTTATTAAATGTATGCTGCCCCATGTTAGTCACATCCTTTTTTTTAAAAAATCTCCTTAATAGAAGATGATAAGCCGATTTTGAATGAGCTGCAGTTTCTATTGAAAATTCATGGATACGAGCCAGTGTAGGAATTGCCATGTGACTTAGCTTTATTAGATGTGAATTTACCTGGTGAAAGTGGCTTTGAGATTGCAAATAAACTACGCGAAACATCGGATGTTCCGATTATCTTTTTGACAGCAAGAGACTCGGCGGAGGATGAGTTAATTGGGTTTCGTGTTGGGGCAGATGATTATATTCATAAACCGTACAATTCGACGATTTTATTAGCGCGTATTGATTGGCTACTTGCGCGGAAATTGAATAATACGAAGGTCGTTCGGGAGCTGACATTGAATTTGGTGAATTTAAGCGTCCACTATCATGGAAAGTCAGTGACGCTTACAAAAAATGAAAGCCGCATTTTAGCAAGCTTAATGAAAAAAGTGTTAAACAACTCGATTCTTTCAATGACTATTGTCTCAACGACACTCCCCATTTATTTTATTTACTTCTTCATTACATTTACAATTACGAAAAAATACGTCATCTCTTCATGACGAAAACACTTCCTCAGCGTAGAGGAAGTGTTTTTTTATGCATTTTGTAAACTTGTATATTTATAAACAAATAAACGAAATAGTGTACATTATTCGAGCAACGATTTGTTGCGCAACTGTAAAACGCTTATTGGCTTTCTAAACGTCGTTCTATATAGTTGCATATGCAACTAATTTTTAAGGAGGAAGATCATTTGGTCCCATTAAACGATTTAGTTCATCAATTATTTCAAACGTCTCGTACGATGACGAAAGATTTAAATCATCGCATGGATTCATTTCAGCTGACACAAGCACAGCTCGCTGTTACCGAATATTTATTGAAAACAGAAGGTTCCGTGTCCCTTGTTGAGATTGCCAAATATTTAAGCATTGAAAAATCATCGGTGACGCGCGCCGTGAAGCACTTGGAGAAAAATGATTTCGTTGAACATGCTCCTTCTAACGATAGTCGCGAGCGTCGTATTGTGTTAAGCAAACACGCTACGTCGATCCAAAAAGAAATTCAACAGGCGAAGCGCACGTTTGAAAAAAATATGTTTCACGACATTTCTGAAGAAGATCTGGAGGCAACATTCCGCACCTTACAAAAAATAATGAATAACATTAATGGAGTTGACTTAAACTAGCATGACCACCAGAGCCAAACTTTGGACGAAGGATTTTATTATTATTACGCTAACGGCATTTTTAATCTTTTTAACGTTCTACTTACTAATGACTACGATGACACTTTATGCCATCGAACAATTCAATGCATCTGAAACAACAGCCGGCTTAGCAGCGAGTGTTTTCTTTATCGTTTATGCCGTATTTTTACTCGGTTCACGTCCACTGACAGGGAAATTATTAGACCGTCGTGGTGAAAATATTATTATTTACCCAACTCTTATTTTATTCACAATCGGACTATTTTGTTTAAGCCAGTCATACGGTAGTGCGATGCTTTTAATCGCCAGTGCCTTGATCGCATTAGGCTTCGGGAATATGATTTCTTGTAGCCAAGTCGCTGTCGTGAACTTAGCACCGCATCACCGTATCGGCCTTGCGACATCAACATTCTATATTGCGATGGATGCCGGTATCGGTGTAGGTCCTATTTTCATTGGTTCAATCCTACCGAGCGTTGGATACCGTGGTATGTACGAAATCATGGCTGTTCTTGTCGTCATTACAATCGTTATGTATTATTTCTTACACGGTCGTAAAGTGAAAAGAGTCGCTTAACCTATTTTCATAAAAACCCGCCAATCTATTTATATTAGATTGGCGGGTTTTCGTTTTGTAACAATCAAAAAAAGGAATAGCAAAGGCTATTCCTTTTAAATCGATTCACTACATTACTTCAAAAACAGCACGCGCATGTGATAATGCTTTGAAGCCATGAATGCCGTGGAAGCTTCCATGTCCTGAGTTATTGACACCACCAAATGGCAATTCAAGATACGTGTTGTGTTGAATAATGCCATTGATCGTCACACCACCTGACGATGTTTCCGTTAGTAGCTGCTGTTGTACGGCTTCTTCCTGACTAAAAATGTACAAAGCAAGTGGTTTCGGACGTTGTTGGATATACGACGTCACTTCGTCTAGCTTTTGATACGTCTTAATGTACGTAACAGGACCGAAGATTTCTTCGTGTGCAATCGTCATTTCTTCCGTTACATCGCCAAGTAATGTCGGTTCGATTAATAAGTTGTCCTCATCAAATGTACCGCCACTTAGTAATGTAGCACCTTTTTGCAATGCATCGTCTACGAGACCTTTTAAGCGATTGAAATGTTGTACATTTACAACATGGCTACGCTCTGCTGTACGTAATTGACCTTCGTCATACAGCATACCTTGTGTCACTTGTTTGTATGCTCCTGCAAAAGTTTCGGCATCTTGGTCGTGGACGAAAATATAGTCTGGGCAAATACAAAATTGACCGCCCATTAATATTTTTCCGAATACGAGTGATTGCGCAGCAAGTGCCATATCATATCCCTCATCAAGAATGACCGGTGATTTCCCACCAAGTTCTAACGTAACAGAAGACAAGTGATTCGCCGCTTCTCTCATAACAATTTTCCCGACGCGTGGGCTTCCTGTGAAGAAGAAATGATTGAACGGTAGTTTCAGTAATGCTTCTGAAACGTCCGCTTCCCCTTGTACGAGTGCCACTTCTTGTTCCTCAAATACGTCCTCGATAATTTTTTGGAGTACGACATTGTATGCCGGATTAAACTCACTCGGTTTAATGACGACACAGTTCCCCGCTGCAAGCGCTTCCACAAGTGGGTGTAGTGTAACAGACATCGGTGAATTCCACGTACCGAACACGCACACCGTACCGAGTGATTCGTGTAAAATATACGCTGCTTTACCGTCTTTCGGTTTCGCAACAAGTTCCGGTTTCATCCACTCTTCTAAGTTTTCAACGACATAATCAATAACTTCGATGATGGGATACACTTGGTGTTCCGCGGTCATTTTAGGATGTAAACGGTCTTCTAAGTTAGCCGCTACAAGTGCCTCTAAGTTTTGTAGTAACACGTCTTTCAAACGAAGCAATTTGGCACTTCTTTCTGCCGCCGTCGTTTTTCTCATTTCCCACTGATGATTTACTTGTTTCGTGAAGATTTCTTGAATTCTTTCTGTCGTTACCGTTGTCATCAAATCACTCCTTCAGAATTTGTAAGCTGAATTATATCGGGGTATACAAAATTTAACAAGTCTAAACTTTTACAAGAAAGGAGGAAACAATTGTCAAACCATTGGTAGAAAAGGGTAAAATAATTTTCTCTAAAATTCGTTTTTTTCGTTCTTTAGGAGGTTTTTTTCACCTTTTCAGCGAATATAGTAAGTGGGATGAGGTGATCAATATGCATGAAAATGACAACGTCTGGAGTCAAAATCCATATGCGATTTTACAACAAGAAATTAAGCAGCTTCAAAAAGTAATTGACCCTTTTTATTTAGTATTTATGTTTGAAACAAATCAACAACCGAACAATTACACGGCATTATTCGATCAATACCGTGAGCAAGATACCGTTATTTACTTAGACAATGAAGCGGTATTCCATACGTCTCAAATATTTGTGCTAAGCGACGCTTCCTACAAAGAAAATGAGGCATTGTTTATGCAACTCCGCATGCGTGCCCGTAACCGAATCGTCGAAAAAATGGCACAATCTATTATTTTTTATGTTGTGGAACAAAAAGGTGATGCAGCGATCGCTTTATTGTCGAAACAAACACTTCTCGACAAATCTTTGCACGTGACGAAAAAACTGCTCCTTGAAAAAACATTTATCGGTCAACGTGAAACGTGGGATGAATTCAACAGTTGGTATCGCCAACTCATTTTAGAATTTGTTTTAGAAGAAATTATTGTGAACTACGGTATTCAGCACGTCAAATCCTTGCAACCTACACAGTTAAATACACTCTTTTTTCAATTCCTTTCTGAAAACGTTTCCAATATGCCTCAATTCGTTCAAAAAATTGTACATTACGTTGAGCGCTATGTTAATAAATGGCTCGAAAAGGTAATTGACTTACTAGATGCCGATTTACAATCATACATACAAGACGATCCAGTCACCATCAAACCACTCGGCATAAAAGAATTTGGCCAATTAACGACTGTTCCCGGTCATATGTATGTGATGAATAACATCGTCTATCAAATTATTCGTGAATCTATTTACCAAAAGAACTTTACATTCGAGCAATGGCCGACTCGTACGTTTACGAAAGGGAAAACGGCTGGTCGTATTGAAATCATTCCTCTTTCACTCGATGAACAGGAAGCAGCACATATTTTTGAGCAATTATCGATTAACGATGTCGATACACTCGATAGTCTATGTGCTCTTTTTTTACATCGCACGAAAAATCCGCATGATTTTATTGAAATTCATATTACCGATTTATTAATGATGCGAGACTTAAAGCCGAAGCTAAGCGGTGTTGGTCGTCGAGGTGGCTACGATCGTAAACAAAAAGAACAAATGTTTCATGCATTGCACACATTGCAAAGCATAACCGTCTCCCTTGAAGGAAAAGTGAAGGGTGAACGTATTTTGGCATTCGAAACGAAAGATGGTGAAGCATGCCAATTTAAAAAAATGCGTTACGATGAGCCGATTTATTGTCGAATTGGTCAACTGTTCGTGCCTTTCTTAACTGGTACACATCGACAGCTCGCACTCCTCCATTTACACGCATTGAAATATCATGCATATCGTCATCGCTGGGAAAAGCAATTAACGCGCTATTTAAGTTGGCGCTGGCGAACGCAAGCTTCACAAGGGACGTATTTGCAGCCAAATAAAATCCAAACCTTACTCGATGCACTCGGAGAATCATTGCAAGAGAGGACGCCATCTCGAACGAAAGAACGATTCGAAAAAGCGCTCGATCAATTGCAAGAAGATGGCATTATCGCAGATTGGCATTACACGAATTGGGATGAAAATTTAGCGACTGGTAAGCATTGGGGACGCTACTGGGTCAGTACATCCGTCGTTATCGAGCCACCTAGCGCAATTTTAGAAACGTATCAATCTATTTTGAAAAAACGACACCGATGACGGCGAAAGAAAAAGAACACTTCGCTCGTCAGTTAGCATCTATTCGAAAAATGAGAAACTTAACGTTACTTCAAGCAGGTGAGCAATTAAACATCTCAGCCGCATACGTAAGTAAATTAGAAAGACAGCAAGCAACACCGTCTAGTAAGTTGAAGAAGACACTGATTGCTTGGATGGAGCAAAAATAACGGAAGCGGAGGTCTATATGGACCCCCGCTTCTTTTATTTTCTACTAGAAAGCGCTTACATCATTTGTGGTCGTGACTACTTAAACGATATGTCGTGGTTACACTGTACATAAAATTTTTTATTTATTTTCAAATCGTTGCCCTTGCTACGTTTTAACATGCTATTTCTTCTATTAACTATGTTATTAGTTTATAAGTTTAGGTTTTGTTAATTTTCTTCCACAAATGTGGAAGCACTTATACTGAACATACAGATTATGCATCTGTTTTAAAGAAATGGAGGGAAAGGCATGACAAACAAATTCAATTACGAATCGTTAGAGCCATTGTTTAACCCAAAATCAGTTGCTATTTTAGGGGCATCAGAGAAGCCACACAAAATTGGTTACTTACAGTTGCAAGCATTAATAGACGGGAAATTTGCAGGTGATATTTTCCCGATTCACCCTACTGCGAAAGAAATCGTAGGTCGAACAAGTTATCCAACACTCGCTGACGTTCCTAGTGAAGTAGATCTCGTTATTTTCTGTTTAGGGCTAGACCAAATTCGAGAAGGCTTACACGCTTGTGCAGAAAAAGGTGTTAAATCAGCGATCATTTTCGCCTCTGGTTTTTCAGAAGCTGGAGAAGAAGGCGAATTGCTACAAGAAGAACTTGGTCAACTTGCTAAAGAATACGGTATTCGTATCGTTGGTCCAAACTGCGTTGGTTTAGTTAATACGAGTAACGGCATGATTGGTACGTTCTCACCTTCATTTTTATCTGTTCCACTGAACGGCAAAAAAGGTGTTGGCTACGTATCACAAAGTGGCGCATTCGGTGTACTTACGTATATGGCAGCTGCACAGCAAGGCGTCAACTTTAACTATTTCGTCAGTACAGGCAACGAAATGGAATCCAACTTAGAAGATTTCGTTGAATACATGGTGCATGATCCACAAACGAACGTAATTAGTGGCTACTTAGAAGGCGCTAAAAATCCTGAAAAATTAAAAAATCTAGCGTTACAAGCGTTAGAGAAAAATAAACCGATGCTCTTTATGAAAACAGGTAAAAGTTCAGCTGGTAGTCGTGCAGCCGCTTCTCATACAGGCTCACTTGCTGGCTCGGATAAAATTTATGATGCTTTCTTCAAACAATACGGCATTCTTCGTGCGACGGACTTTGATGATATTATCGCCTTCGCTAAACTATTTGATCCTGAAAGAATGCCAAAAGGTAAAAATACGGTCATCATTACGTCTTCAGGTGGTCGCGGTATTAACGAAGCCGACCGTTGTGAAAGCTTCGGCTTAAACATTTTAGAATTAAGTGAAGCGACACAACAAAAAATTCAACAAGATTTACCGAGTTATGCGAGTGTAACGAATCCAATTGACTTAACAGCAGCCGCTTCGGTATCGAACCCTGAATTTTATTTAACGCCGATGAAAGCTTTAGTCGAAGATCCAGAAGTCGACAACATTATTTTTACAGACTTCCCTTACGCATGGGATGAAAATTCTGAACAACTTCGTGAGTTTATCGACATCGTACAAAATAGTGATAAATTTGTCGCACTCTTCCCGTTCCCATTGAATGAATTTACGTATCCAAGAGCGACGCAAACCCTTGTAGAAAATGGCATTCCTGTCGTACCGGGTAGTTTGAATCCTGTTCGTGCGTTAACGATGCTCGTACAACATAGTGAGCATTATCAAAAATGGCAACGTACGCTTCCCGCTGAAGAGGCCGTATTCCCGACGCAGCCGCTAGATGATTTACTCGTACCCGGCTCAACATTAAGTGAAGCGGAAGCAAGTGAAGTGTTAACACGATATGGTATTCCAACGACGACACGCTTTATCGCAAACTCAGTGGAAGAAGCGGAAAAATATGCAGAATATATCGGCTATCCAGTCGTATTAAAAATCGATTCGAAAGATATTCCACATAAAACAGAAGCGGATGCGATTCGCTTAAATTTAACGAATCCTGAAGAAGTACGACAAGCTTATGAAGAAGTACTTCAAAATGCGAAAAACTATAAACCAGATGCACGCATTGCAGGTGTTTCTGTACAACAAATGTTAGCAGAAGGTGTAGAAGTTATTATTGGTGCACATACAGATCCGACATTCGGCCCTGTTATTATGGCGGGACTCGGCGGTATTTTCGTCGAAGTGTTCCAAGATGTTGCATTCAAAGTAGCTCCTCTTTCTCGACTAGACGTACTAGAAGCGATTGAAGAATTACGAGGCAAAGCAATCTTACACGGTTCTCGTGGCAAATCACCGCTCGACACAGAGGCCATTATCGATGTCATGTTGAAAGTTTCGAAACTCATTATGGATTATAAAGACGACATTCAAGAACTCGACATTAATCCGTTGATGGTGTACGAAAAAGGGATTATTGCAGCAGATGCCATGCTTGTCGTCAAAGAAAAAAGTTCAACGCGTCAAACGACGGGAGGTTAATTTATGGAACTTGGTCATTTAGTCGGTTTAACCGGCACACCTTATACATTTCAAGTAGATGCACGTCATATTCGTCAGTTCGCACAAGCAATTGGTGACGCGAACCCCCTGTATACAGATGAAAGCTATGCGAAAAAGACGATTCATGGAACGTGTATCGCACCGCTTACTTTCCCGATCGCGGTTATGCCCGATGAAGGGGAAGCGCTTCAATTAGATTTAGACTACAGACGAATGTTGCACGGCGAACAGCAATTCATTTATACGAGAATGATTCGCCCCGGCGATATTCTCCACTGTACGCAACAAGTAACAGACGTATACGAAAAAGCAGGAAAAAATGGCTCAATGGAGTTCATCGTAATGGATACGGTCATGCATGATGCAGAAGGTGCCCACGTCGTTACGAGCAGAACGAACATTATTTATCGCCCATTAGCTACTTAAGGAGGATTCCCTATGTTAGAACAAGCAACACTATCAATCGGCCAAGTACTTCCCGCTTATACGAAAGCACCTGTTTCAAAAGTGCAGCTCGTAAAGTACGCTGGTGCTTCTGGTGATTTTAATCCATTGCATACCGACGACTCATTCGCACAAAAAATCGGTCTTTCAGGCGTAGTCGCACATGGCATGTTGATCATGGGCTTCCTTGCCGAATATGTCGAACATCTCGCAGGAGATATTGCGATTGTTCAAGATTTCCGAATGCGTTTCGGTGCAATGACTTTCGCAAAAGATACGATTACATGTCGCGGTGTCATTAAAGAACTATTTGAAAAAGATGGCAAACATCATGCAATCTTAACGTTATATGCCGAAAAAGGTCCCGAAGAAATCGTCGGTTCTGGCGAAGCGATTTTACAATTTTAAAGGAGTGTTTGTATATGAATGCAATTCGAGATAAATATGCCATCGTAGGTGTTGGCGAAAGTAAACGTTCAAAAAATTCAGGTACGACTCCGCTTCATCTTGCGCTACAAGCATCTCGCGCAGCACTAGCAGATGCCGGTCTTGAGGCGAAAGATATCGACTGTTTCATGAGCTATTCAGAGCATGATTCTTGCTCCCCTCACCAAGTTGCAACATACCTTGGCGTTCGCCCACAGTATGTAAAAGAAATTATGGGTGGCGGTAGTAGTACAGAACTTTTAATCGCAGATGCGATTGGATTAATCGAGACAGGTCAAGCGAAGACCGTCTTAATTTACCGTTCGATGAATGGTCGCTCGGGTGTCCGCATGGGTGGTGGCGGTTGGAGTAGCGATCTTCTACAATCTGCTTTCGAAGGCGGAAGCTTCATTATCCCTTACGGTGCCGCAAGCCCTTCTCAATGGTTCGGTTTATTTGCGACACGCCATATGAAAATGAATGGCTTAACACAAGAACATCTTGGTCACGTTTGTACAAGTTTTTATGAGCATGCACAGCGTAACCCAAATGCTTTCTTCTACGGAAAGCCGTTAACAATGGAAGATTATTTACAAACAGCGCACTTGAGCTCACCTTTCACGAAACATGATTTTTGCTTAGAATCAGACGAAGCAAATGCCATTATCGTGACATCTGCTGAACGTGCAAAAGATTGTAAATCAACACCGGCAATCATTATGGGAATGGCTGCACGTCAATCTGTATCGCATGCCCATTACTGGAAAAATGTCGATGAAGTCGCTTCAGATTACGTTGCGAAGCCATTGTACGAAGCAGCTGGTGTAACGCCAGCAGATATTAACGTCGCTTCTATTTATGACTGTTTCAGCTGGGTCGTGCTACGCCAGCTTGAAGCATATGGACTGGCTCCTAAAGGAGAAGTCGGTGATTTCGTTGCAGCTGGTAATTTGAAAATGGGTGGTAAACTCCCTACGAATACGGCTGGTGGGATGCTATCAGAAGGCTATACACACGGTATGAATAACGTGTTAGAAATTGTTCGTCAAGTTCGCGGTGAATACGAAGGAACCGACCGACAAGTGAAAAACCATGAGATTGGAATTTGTACAGGATGGGCTGGCCCAGACTTAGCTGGCGCTATGATTATTCGCAAATAGGAGGAGATTTCTAATGACTGAAGAAACAAAAGTTCAATACGCTAAACCAATTCCGTTAAAAACGATTGATAATGCACCTTATTGGGATGCTGCTGATCAACATGAATTAAACTTACAAAAATGTACAGACTGTGGTCATTATGCACATCCTCCTGGTCCCGCTTGTGCACACTGTGGGAGCGAAAATGTCGTATGGGAAAACCAAGGCTCTTCTATAGAAGGAACTGTTTACTCATACGTCGTATCTTATCGCCCATTTTTACCCGGATTTGAAGAAGATTTGCCTTTAGTAATTGCAGTCGTTGAACTTGCACATATCCCCGAAGTGAAAATTATTGCCAATATTTTAAATGCGACACCAGACCAAGTAGACATCGGAACATCTGTCAAAATGGTATGGGAAAAAATAAATGATGAACGCGCAATCCCTCAATGGGAATTAGCATAGAAAGCAGGTGGAATAATGGATTTCTCTTATACAGTGAAAGAAGAAGCTTTTCGTCAAGAACTACGCAGTTGGTTAGAACAAAACTTACCTGAAGGTTGGTTAGAGAGTCAACAACTACCAGAAGATGAAGAAGAACTAGGTGTTTTCCTACGCGCTTGGCAAAAAACATTATCTGATTCACGTTGGGCAGCCATTGCATGGCCTGAAAAGCACGGTGGTCGTGATGCGACATTAATGGAAGAAATTATTTATCACCAAGAAATGGTTCGCGTAAAAGCGCCACCTCTTGTGAACTATGTCGGTCTTCATATGGTCGGTCCTACGTTAATGCAAATTGGAACGACGGAACAACAGCAAAAATACATTCCGAAAATTTTATCGGGTGAAGAAGTATGGTGTCAAGGATACTCGGAACCGAATGCAGGTTCTGATTTAGCAGCTGTTCAAACGACGGCTGTAAAACAAGGTGACAAGTGGATCATCAATGGTCAAAAAATTTGGACGAGTTTTGCTCACTTTGCAGACCGATGCTTCTTAGTCGCACGTACGAGTAAAGGCGAAAAGAAACATCACGGTATTACGTGTTTCCTACTCGATATGAATCAACCCGGTGTTGAAGTTCGTCCAATTATTCAAATGAACGGTGAACATGATTTTAACGAAGTGTATTTAAATGATGCCGTTGCATACGATACCGAAATCATCGGTCAATTAGACGATGGTTGGCGTGTAACGATTGCACTTCTAATGCACGAACGTACAGGAATTGGAGCTCAAGTGTTCTCGCTTGAACAACAATTCAGCGAACTCGTATCCCTCATGCAAAATACGACAGAAGATGGTGAACCGCTCATCGCCAAAGCAGATGTGCGTAAACGCTTATTCCAGTTGTACATGAAACAACGTGGATCCCTACTTAACTACTACCGTAACTTAACGAAGCAATTAAAAGTCGGTCATCCCGGCGTAGAAGGTTCGATGGATAAATTATTCGTCAGTGAAGTAACGAAAGAGTTGTTCTCTGAAGCCATTTCACTTCAAGGACATAACGGTTTGCTTTGGAAAGAAGATGCCGTAAGCGGTAGCAACTACTGGCAAACAAATTACTTATACTCATTCGGTCAAACAATTGGTGGCGGTACGAGCGAAATCCAACGCAATACGATTGCGGAACGTATTTTAGGCTTACCAAAAGACGCAGGAAGATAATACGAGGAGGCGAATGAAATGGACTTTTCATTAAGTGAAGATCAAGAGTTATTCCGTAAATTTGTACGTAAATATTTAGTCGATCACGAACAAACGAAAATTGCTCGCGATTATATTGCGCAGGAAGTAGTAAATACGAAAAAAGTGATTGCTGGTTTAGATGAGCTTGGCTGTACACAATTAAACATTCCCGAAGACTTTGATGGCATGGGACTTGGTCAGCTTGATCTCGTACCTATTTTTGAAGAATACGGTCGCGTCTTAATGCCCGGTGTTTATTTAGAGACGAGTGCAATCGTCGTTCCCCTTCTAAAAAAATACGGCACAGAAGACCAAAAACAAACGTATTTAACAAAAATTGCGAATCAAGAAATTCGTGCAACAGTCGCTTGGTTAGAACCAGGCAATAGTTATGCGGAAAAAGGAATTCAACTTGCGGCTACCGCCCATAACGGTGCACTCCTTTTAAATGGTATTAAAACACAAGTGCCGGATTGTGAACTTGCGACACATATGCTCATCCCATTCCGAAACGAACAACGTGTCACGCTTGCACTCGTTCCCCTCGATGCACAAGGTGTGACCGTTCGAGCACAAGAAAACTTTGATGAAACGCGGAAATTAAGTGAAGTTACATTATCACAAGTTGTCGTAGAAGCTGAGCAACTAATCGCTCTAAATGAAGATGGATTCGCTGTTTTAACAGAAAGTTTATTGACGTATAACGCTTCCCTTTCATCTGTTATTGTCGGTGCAATGGAGCAAATCGTACACACTGCAAGTGAGTATGCTAACATCCGTGAACAGTTCGGACAACCGATTGGGCGCTACCAAGCGATTAAACATCGCCTTGCTGATATGAAGCTACAACTTGAAACAGCACGCTCCCTTTCTTACTATGCAAACTGGGCAATTGAGACGCATTCGGAAGATTGCAGTGAAGCCGTATATAGTGCTCGAATCTTTGCTACAGAAGCATTTATCGAAATTGCTGCACAAAATATCCAAATTCATGGAGGAATCGGTTTTACCGAAGAAATTGATTGCCATCTCTTCGTTAAACGCTCACGCTTTTATGAAAACTATTTAGGAACGAATGTCGACTATTACGATCGAGCAATCCAAGCATTGAACTGGGTCGGTATGAATGAAGCCGTTCGTAACTAATACACATTTTCCGTCATAAACAATTCCACCCATATAAACGAAAAAAGAGAAATTACTCCCCATAAGTAATTTCTTTTTTATTGTTCGAATAATTTGAAAATAAAGTCGTATACGTCTTATAATTGAGGAAATAAGACGTTTGTAACGTAATGCTTACATTCATCACTTATTGATTCATACAACGGGAGGGATTTCATTGAGTAAGATTACTGTAGGTACTGAAAACGGCGCACCCATTCAATTATATTTTGAAGATGTTGGCGAAGGAAAACCGATTGTCCTCATACACGGTTGGCCATTAAGTGGACGTTCTTGGGAAGCCCAAGTACCCGCTTTAGTGGAAGCGGGATATCGTGTCATTACGTATGATCGTCGAGGTTTCGGAGAATCATCTAAAGTTTGGAATGGCTATGAATACAATACGTTTGCTGCCGACTTAAACATTTTGATTAACTATTTAGATTTGCACGATGTGACACTCGTTGGATTTTCAATGGGTGGTGGTGAAGTTGCTCGATACATTGGACAATATGGAACATCACGTCTTTCTGGAGCTGTTCTTGCAGGAGCTGTAACCCCGTATTTATTTAAAAATACGGACCACCCAGAAGGTGGGATGGAAGATGCCGATGTCATCGGTATGCAAGAAGGCATACGTAAAGACCGTATTGCCTTTTTAGAAGAATTCTCGAAAAACTTTTATGCTGCAGGTGAAACACAAGGGCTCGTTAGTGAAGCATTTAGACGTTACAGTGTTGAAATTGCTTCATTCGCGTCTCCGAAAGGAACCATTGATTGTATCGCTGCATTCGGACGGACAGATTTCCGTGAAGATTTAAAAAAATTCGATATTCCAACGCTCGTTATTCACGGAGATGCCGACAATATTGTGCCTTTCGAAGTGAGTGGTAAATTAGCACACGAACAAATTAAAAATGCCGAATTACAATTAATCGCTAATGCTCCGCACGGTCTAACAGCTACGCATGCAGATGAATTCAACGAAGCACTGTTACAATTTTTAAATAAATTATAACTATGCTGAAGAACAAGTCTGTTCGGATGTCATAAGCTTGTTTAGGATTTAAGACACCCTTTAGAAGCGTCTCCAAAATAAAGAACAATACGTATAAAGAACTGTCGTGAGGAACTAACCTACGAAAGTGAGGTTGAACGATCTTTTTCCGGTACTGAATCGGTGAACGGTCGTTTCACTTTATTTATCAAAAAAACACTTCCAAAGATTTTATACCTTTGGAAGTGTCTTTTTTATGTTGTTTCAAACGTTAATCACGACAGCTTTTTTTATTTGACTACGATTTTTCCAATAAAAAACGCCCTTCACTCATTAAGAGGAAGGACGAAAAATTCAAATGATTTTATTTACGTTTTCTACGTGCTACGGCAAAGATTACAAGTGCAGCAATAAGAATGATTACGCCAATCCAAGTAAACATTGATGTATTATCACCTGTTTGTGGTAATGTTGCACCTTTGTTCGTTGAATCGTTATTCGTTGTAACAATTTGTTCGTTTGGTGTTGATGGACTAGTCGGTGTTGTCGTCGTTGTGCTTTCTGACGGTTTATTCGTACCAGTCGTTGTCGAACTATTTTCTTTCGGTTTGTCCGGTGTTCCCGTTGTTGAACCGTCTTCTTTCGGTTTGTCCGGTGTTACTGATGTTGAATCATCTTCTTTTGGTTGATCTGGTGTCGGTGGTGTGGATTCGTTCACTTTCGTATTACCGAATTCAACGCTAACATCGCTACCTTCCATTGTGAAGCTAAGTGGCGCATCATCTAATGTATACCCATTTGGCGCTTTTACTTCAACAAATTGATAATGACCATTTTGTAATTTTTCTACAACAATCTCACCATTTTGATCCGTTACAAGATTTTGTTTCACGAGTGTGCCATCTTTTGCGAATAAGTTAAATACTGCACCTTTCAATGCATCATTCGTAATCGCATCAACTTTTTTCAATGTCACTGTCGCTGTTTGTTTCTCGTTTTTAATCGTTTGATTTACTGTTTCATTCGCAACGACGTCTACATCATATGATGTTGTTTCAAGTACGTAGCCATTTGGTGCTTTCGTTTCTTGAATTGTGTATGTTCCAGGAACTAAATCTTTTAATGTGATCATTCCGTTCGCATTTGTCGTTACTTCTTGTTTAAAGTCATTTGGTCCAACAACTGTAAATGTCGCATCTTTTAATGCTTCTTCTGTCGTTGCATCGACTTTTTTCAATGTTAATTGACCAACTTTTGGTTGCTCTTTCGCATTGACGATTGTTTGTGTGAATGTACCTTGTACCGTTACGTTCACTGTATATTCTACATCTGTTAAAACGTAACCTGCTGGCGCCTTCGTTTCTTTCACGACATATTCGCCTGCTGGTAAGTCTGTTAATTCGATGTAGCCGGCGTTATTCGTTACTTTCGTTACTTCATAATCGTTCGGACCTGTAATTTTGAATTCTGCACCTGCAAGAGATTCTTCTGTATCGCTTACTTTATGAATCAGAAGTGATCCTACTTGAGGAATTGTTTTTTCATTTTGAACCGTTAATGTAAATGTCGTTTGATCATTAATCGTTACCGCTTCTTCTGTATCATTTAAATCATAACCTGCTGGCGCTTTTGTTTCTTGAACAGTGTAATCGCCAATTGGTAAGTCTGTTAATTCGATATATCCGGCGTTATTCGTTACTTTCGTTACTTCATAACCGTTCGGACCTGTAATTTTGAACTCTGCACCAGCTAATGATTGTTCAGTTGCTGCATCTGTTTTATGAATAAGAAGATTCCCAACTTTAGGTGCTTCTACTACGACTGGTTTCTTCGTATTTAAAACCGTTTGCTCATAAATACCTGCTGGTGTAATGACTGCTTGGAATGATTGTTTTGCTAAATAATAACCTTCTGGTGCTTTTGTTTCTTCAATTGTATACGTACCAATTGGCAGTTCTGTTACGTCAATTAATCCATTTTCATCTGAAGTAGCGACTTTTTTAAAGTCTTTACCTGTGATCGTGAACTCTGCGCCTGCAAGTGGCTCATTCGTTTCACCATCGATTTTATGGAGTTTTAACGTACCGGTTTTTGGTGTTTCTTTTTGGTTCGTTACAACTTGTGTTGTCGTGCTGTCCGTTGTAACTTCTACTGTAAACACTTTACTATTTAATTCATAGCCTTCTGGTGCAACAATTTCTTGAATTGTATACGTACCGATTGGTGCGTTTGCTAAAGTGATTTCACCTTTTGCATTCGATACTTCTGTATACACTTCATCATTTGGACCAACAATTTTAAATGTCGCATTCGCTAATGCATCACTATTGTGTCCATCGACTTTCTTCACGATTAACATACCGGTTTGTTTATTATTTTTAATCACTTTTGAAGTCGTTTGACCCGCTTCTACTGTGACTGTAAATGGTTTGTCATTCAATACATAGCCTTCTGGTGCAGCAGTTTCTTGAACTGTATAGTCACCTTCAACTAATGAAGTGAAGTGAAGTAAACCTGCTTCATCTGTCGTTGCTGTCGCATCGAATCCATCTTCATTCGTAATGTGGAATGTCGCGCCTGCTAACACTTTTTCAGAGTCTGCATCTTGTTTCGTAATCGTTACTTCCCCAAGTGGTTTTTGTGTGTTTTCAATCTTAACAACGCCCATATACGTGTTTGTCGTTTTATCTTTTTTCACAGAAACAGCTGTTTTCGCAGCATCTCCAGTTGGTAACTCATATCCTTTTGGTGCTTTTGTTTCTACTAATACGTAGTTGCCGAAAGGAACGTCTTGAATAACTGCACGACCTTCTGCATTCGTAGTCGCCGTTAATTCATTTCCTTCTGCATCTGTAACGGCTTTACCGTCTGTTGTTTGTAATGCAAATGTTGCGCCTGCTAATGCTTGATCAGCATGATCTTTTGCGACTTTTTGAATTTGAATGCTGCCGATTGGTAATGTTTTCGGTGTATTTTCAATCGTGACTGTTTGTGTCGCTTTTGAAACATCCACTTTAATTGCTTGATCGTTTAATACATAACCTTCTGGTGCAGCAGTTTCTTTAATTGTAATGCCTGCATCTGTGACATATTTTGAATAAGGAATATCTTTAAATGTAGCAATCCCTTTTTCATCTGTTGTCGCTAATTGTTTAATTGTTACGTTCGCTTCTTTATCTGTGTAAGAAAGTTCAAATGTTGCACCGACAAGTACGTTGTCGTCATCTGTTGCATCGACTTTTTTCACTTCAAGTGAACCTGTTTCGATGTCAGCACCGCTAGAACCACTACCGCCAGCATTTGATACTTTAATAGAAGAAGAAGTAGATGTGTTCGTGCTCATTGGATCAGCAGAATCAATGCTTACTTTATTCGTAATTGCTTGACCTGATTTTGCTGTAATGTATGAATCGTATGTTAATACGTAAGCAGAATCAATTGCTTTCGCAAATGCGAGTGTAAAGCCGTTGTTTTTAACGTCTACTGTATAATCTTTGTTTAATTCAAGTGGTTCGCCAACTGTTTGTAACTTGCCGTCTTTCACTTGTGCTTTGTATAATTTGAAGCTCGTATCAATGATGCTATGTCCTGTTGACAATTCATCTTTGATTTTTACATCTGATAATTTAGATTGTGTTCCGTTAATTTGAACGTTCCAGTGTGCTAGACGTCCTTCTTGAGCACTTGATTTCGTTACGTAGTTACCTGCGTAAGGAACGGTGCTCGTATCCGTTACCACTTTGCCATTCTCAACCATGCCATCAGAAGCTGATTTTGCATATGTTGTTTGAATGCCATTACCTAAATCTGATGAAGTAATTTGGTCATCAAATTTAGATTGGTAAGCAATTTGGTAAGCCCCTGTTTTACTAGCGCCTTCTGGTAATAATTTATCCATATCAATCGTGAATTTATGCAGCTCGTTACTAAATACGAGTGCCTCTTCCCAATTAACGTCTGTTATTTCAGTAATATTTGCTGTGTTATTTGCTTCTTTAGCAATCGTCCATTTGTAAAGTTTAAATGAATCTTTTACATACGTTTGACTACCTTTTAACGTATCCGTAACAATGGCGCCTGTTAAATCGTGTAAATTGTAGTTGATTCCTACTTGGTAATCTTTACCTTCGTAGTTCCCTTCGCTATTGTAACGAAGCGTCCCTGTTTTAAAACCATTATTTACGGCGAGTTTATTACTTGATAAATTATGACCAACACCAAGTAATTCTATATTTTGTACACCATCTTTATAAACTAAGTAGTTGTTACTAATATTTTTTGATTTACTCTTATCTGCATCAAATTTCATCGTATACGTAATTGTATACGTACCAGCTGGTGTTGTTGCATCTCCTTTAAATAAGTCAAAATTAATTGTTGAACCATCTTGTTTAATTGCTGATGAATTTTCATAGTTTTTATCTTTTGATGATACGATACTTTCTAACTTGAAATCATATAAACTACCATCTGTCGGAACCATATCTTTCACTGAATATTGGTGACCGTCTTCTGGTACTGTCACGACGATGACGTATTTATTTGTTTTCGTTTCATAGTTCGTTTCGCGTAATGATTTGTAAGTGTTTGCGATTTTGCTCGTAAAGTCTACTGCATGAGATGTTTTCCCGAAATCTTGGAGTGTACCATCTACAGGAACTTTCAATGTTGCATTGTTCGTAAATTTGACCCCGTTTGCGACCGTCATAATTTGATTCGCATTCGGTGAGAAACCTACATTGTATTTCACAACGTATTTACCTTCAATTTCTTTCTTAAATTTAATCGTTGAATCAATTTTTTTCGCACCGTTCGCAACAACGACTTCATAATCTGAAGATGGTACAAGTGTTTCTATACCATCTGTCACTTTATAAATAGAGAAATCTTGATTGCTTAATGCATTAAATTTAAATGTTTTATCATAAATTGTGTTCGTACCTAAACTATCCACAATCGTACTACCTACAGGTAATGTATTGCCTTTTGTATCAAACGTAACATCATAGGCTACTTGATTTCCGGCTTCATTCATCTTACCTTTTTTCGCTACATCAACTGTTGCTTTGTACGTAGCTGTTGCTTTATTTGAATCGTATGATTGCTCGTTTGATGAAAGTTTTGCAACGTTCGTATATGTAGCGGCGATCGTTTTGTTTTCGCGTGCTGTCGTAATGACGATACGGTACGCTTTTGATGTGTTACCCAGTGCAACAGTTACGTTATGATCCGCAGTCGTCACATCGGGTGTTACTTTCGCACCGAGTTCACTATTTAATGAACCTGCTGCATTTAATTTCATTACTAATTCGTTGACTTGCACATCCGTCACTTTTAATCCAGCTGGAATGGCATCTGTCACCATAGCATTCGTTAATTTTGATAAAGACGTATTGACATCAATCGTCCACGTAAATGTTTCACCGTCTTGAGATGCTTTCGCTTGTTTCGTGATTTCAGCACCTTTTTCAAAATCAACGACTAAATCTGCGGCTTGTGAACCGTACACAATTTCTGTTGTACCTTCTTCAATTGGTGCTCCAGGTTTCATTGTTGATTCTGCTTCAAAATGAATTTTTACGTTTTACCTTTATAAGCAGTTAATGTAACTTTGCCATCTTTCGATAACGTAAATTTCCCTACTTTTTTCGTACCTTCGTAAATTTCTTCATCTTTGTAGGTTGTAATCGTTTGAACTTGTTCTGGTAAATCAAATGTAATCGTACGATCCGCATCTAGATTCCCAAAATCAAAGTCATAGCTAGCTTTAATAATATCCGTAATCGAAGTAACTTTATCTTTAGGTTGATAATCTTTATCTTGGAAAGTTAATTCAAAGTTTGTTAAGTCGCTTAACGTGTCTTCTGCAGCACTAGCTTGGAATTGCAAACTAGAAAAACTAAAGATCATATTCAAAATTAATACGATCGATAAAATGGGTGCTATTCGTTTATGCATCTTTTTTATTAAACCTCCTTAAAAGTCAATAGTTTTCATTATATCTTATTGTTCTTTAGTCTCATATCACACTAAAATTATAAATTTATATTTTTAATATAGTCATAAAGTAATGAAATGGTCATTTTTTATAAAAAATGAAAAAAAATCGTATTTCTTCTCATTTTTTTGTATTAATATTGGACTTATTCTTTTCAAATCGGACGTTTAATGTGTTGAACATTAGGCAATTTATGTAATAGAACACAGAAAGTTGTATAAAAATGTATGTTTTTACGAATGAAAACACTTTCATAATTTGCTTAAATTGAGTAGAATAGATATATATGAAAAATTATTTCTTTTTTTGATTTTAATTGTGAAATATTTTTAGGAGTGAATTGTATGAAAACCTATATAGGTGTTGATATTGGTACGACTTGTACGAAAGCTTTATTATTTGATGAAAACGGAAAAGTATTAAATGATGCAAGCTTTGGCTACCCTTTATTGAGTCCAACGCCATCTGTGGCAGAACAAGATCCAGAGGAAATTTTTAAAGCCGTAGTGAAAACGTTAAAGAACGTAATCAATTTAAATAATTATGATGTTTCAAGTTTACAATTTGTTTCTTTCAGTGCAGCTATGCATAGCTTAATCGCCATGGATGCACAAAATAATCCACTAACAAATAGCATTACTTGGGCTGATAGTCGCGCAACAAAATACGCAGAAAAAATTAAAAATGACTGGAATGGACAAGAGATTTACATGCGTACAGGTACGCCGATCCACCCGATGTCACCACTAAGCAAAATTACGTGGTTACGTCATGAAAAACCTGAAATTTTCAATGCAACGAAGAAATTTATCGGTATTAAAGAATATGTATTTTATAAACTATTCAATCAATATATCGTAGACCACTCCATTGCTTCTGCAACCGGTTTATTCAATTTAAAAACGACTGACTGGGATGACGAAGCACTTGCAGTAGCAGGTATTCGTAAAGATCAATTAAGTGCATTAGCTCCGACGACAACGATCGTCACAAATATTTTACCGAGCATGGCTGAAAAAATCGGCTTGCCGAAAGATATTCGTTTCGTAATCGGCGCAAATGATGGCGTACTTTCTAATCTTGGTGTCAATGCGATTGACCCAGGTGTCGTTGCTGTAACAATTGGTACGAGTGGTGCGATTCGTACCGTCTCTGACAAACCAATTACTGATCCAAAAGGTCGTATTTTCTGTTACGTCTTAACGGACAAACATTGGGTAATTGGCGGGCCTGTTAACAACGGGGGTATGACATTCCGCTGGGTACGTGATGAATTAGCTTCTTCAGAAGTCGAAACAGCAAAACGTTTAGGTATAGATCCTTACGAAGTGCTAACGAAAATTGCTGAACGCGTCATGCCTGGTGCGGAAGGTTTACTATTCCACCCATACTTAGCTGGTGAACGTGCGCCACTTTGGAATGCGAATGCTCGCGGTTCATTTTTCGGCTTAGGCTTACATCATAAACGTGAGCATATGATTCGTGCCGTATTAGAAGGTGTCATTTTCAACTTATATACCGTTCTTCTTGCGCTTGAAGAATTAATCGGTATTCCACAAAAAATCCAAGCAACAGGCGGTTTCGCAAAATCAGAACTGTGGCGTCAAATGATGGCTGATATTTTCAACCAACCGGTAACAGTTCCTGAAAGCTACGAAAGTTCTTGCTTAGGTGCCATTGTATTAGGTCGCTATGCGATTGGTGAAATTGAAGATTTCTCAATTGTTTCTGAATGGGTCGGTGGTACACATCACCATGAACCAATCGCTGAAAATACAAAAATCTACAATGAGTTAACACCGATTTTCATTCGTCTATCTCGTATGTTTAATGAAGAGTACGGTTCAATCGTCGACTTCCAAAATAAATGGGTTAAAAAATAATCGTTGTTGACTGTCTTACACAGTTAAATAAGAAAAGCCGTCGTGGTTTCAAATCCACGACGGCTTTTTTCATCTTTTCATACAAAATTTTAACAGAATTAGACGGATGCTTTCCTGTGGCATAGCTGAAGCCATCTCGCTCGTAAGCTCACTCCAGAGTCTTCAGCTCATGCTTTTCCACTAGGAGTCGCCGTCAAATTCTTGTTGAACTACCTCTTTAAATAGTGTATTCGAGAAAGATGATCTCATATTGTCCGTTGATTCAAAAGGGAATATCGGAAGGAATCCAACTAAGGTAAATTAAATATCTTAACAATATCGTAGAGCGGGATCATCGCTTTATAAAAAAACGGATGCGCCGGATGCTTGGATTGAAGTCCCTACGAGCGGCCAAACGAATTATTGCAAGGATAGAGGCTATGCACATGATCAAAAAAAGGAATTCATGCAGCAACGGTTTAGATTAGTTGCTTAAGACCCTATGTCACTAGAAATCATTTTACAGACGCGTATCATTTCTTTCATGCACTCATACTAATTTGATCTCAATTTTTTTCTCTACTTATTCAAAAAGAGTCGCCAGATATTAATCATGGCGACTCTTTTTATTAGACGAGCGTTTTATCCACGTCTATTTCTTCATTATATGCAATTATTTTTTAACGACTACGTGTCCACCAAATTCGTTACGTAATGCAGCAACGACTTTACCAGTGAATGTATCGTCTTCTTGAGAACGGTAACGCATCATTAAAGCTAATGTTGTTACAGGAACTGGCGCTTGTAATTCAAGAGCTGTTTCTACTGTCCATTTACCTTCACCAGAAGAGTTCATTACACCACGGATTCCGTCAAGATTAGCATCTTTAGAGAAAGCGTTTTGTGTTAATTCCATTAACCAAGAACGAATAACTGAACCATTATTCCATACTTGTGCTACTTGTTCGTAATTGAAATCGAATGGGCTCTTCTCTAATACTTCGAAACCTTCAGCGATTGATTGCATCATACCGTATTCGATTCCGTTATGAATCATTTTTAAGAAGTGACCGCTACCCGCTTTACCAGCGTATACGTAACCATTTTCAACACAAATGTCTTGGATGAATGGTTGGATGTGGCTGAATGCTTCTTCGTCGCCACCGATCATCATGCACGCACCGTTTAATGCGCCTTCTGTACCGCCGCTTGTACCAACGTCCATGAAGTGAATGCCTTGTTCTTTTAATTCTGCTGCGAAGCGAGTTGATTCTTTGTAGTGAGAGTTCCCACCATCGATTAAAATATCGCCTGCTTCCAGTAAAGGTGCAACTTGTGCAACAGTTGCTTTCGTAATATCACCTGCTGGAACCATTAACCATACGACACGTGGTTTTGGTAATGCATTGATTACTTCTTCGATTGATGTGAAAGCTTTACCACCTTGTGTGTTAAAGTTTGCTACAGCGTCTGCATTAATATCGAATGCATTTACACCGTGATTGTGTTTTAATAAATTCAAACCTAAGTTAAAGCCCATTTTTCCTAATCCGATTAAACCAATTTCCATTTTAATTCCTACTTTCTTTTGTGGGTTGTCATCTTCGTTCTTACGCCGAAAATGTTATACTATACTTAACAATTCAAACTAAAGGAGTCTCATTTATGCCCCAATCTACTATGAGAACAATCCAATCAAACTATTCTCGTCTTAGCGAAAAAGAAAAGCTGATTGCAGATTATGTTTTAGAAAATCCAAAGAAAATTATTCATGCGACAATCAGTGAAATTGCAAGTGAATTACAAATTGCAGATGCGACAGTCTTCCGTTTTTGTAAACGGATTGGCTTCGGTGGATTCCAAGAAATGAAAATCTCACTTGCCGCTGATATTACGAAACCTGCACCACCTATTTATGATGAAATCAATGAAGATGATGATGCACATACCGTGACAACTAAAATCTTTAAGTCAAACATTCAAACGTTAGAAAACACAATATCACTCGTAAAAGCACGTGATATGGAAGCGGCAGTTGACCTGTTATGTGAAGCCGAAAATATTTACTTCTTCGGTACAGGCGGATCCGCTGTCATCGCAATGGATGCTTACCATAAATTTATGAGAACGGGTGCCAAATGTTTCGCTTTCATTGACTCCCACTTCCAACTGATGGCTGCTTCTCAAATGACAAAGCGTGACGTCGCCATCCTCATTTCTCATTCTGGTTCAAACCGTGACACACTCAATATTTTAAAGACGGCTGAAGAATCGGGCGCTCAATCTATTGCGATTACGGCTTTTCCAAAATCACCAATCGGACAACGCTCAACGATTACGTTGTTGACGACTTCTGAAGAAACGGAATACCGTTCAGAAGCACTCTCGTCACGTATTGCACAACTAAGCCTTATTGATGCATTGTTCGTCAATGTGATGATCAAACATAAAGATTCTAGTCAAGACGCGCTCGATCACTTACGAAAAGCGATTGCAAAAACGCGAACATAATGTAAAAACAGCAGAGGGCTGTCCAATACATATTGGGCAGCCTTCTTTCTATTGATTATAAAAATGCATTTAAAATTAAAGCGAAAGCGAAGGCAGTGAATGATAAAATTGTTTCCAATGCTGTCCACGTTTTAAATGTTTCTTTAATAGATAAGCCTAAATATTCTTTAACCATCCAGAAACCTGCATCGTTGACGTGAGAGAACATTAATGAACCTGCACCTGTTACGATTACGAGTAACTCAAGGTTAACACCACTCATTGTTTCAACGATTGGCGCAATAATACCTGCTGCTGTCGTTAAAGCAACGGTTGCTGAACCCGTTGCGACACGAATTAAACCTGCAATGAAGAATGCAAGGATTAACGGTGATAGTGACATATTTTGTGCCATATCCCCGATCATCGTACCAACACCTGAATCGATTAAAATTTGTTTGAAGCCTGAACCTGCACCAACGATTAATGCAATTGAACCGACTGGTAATAAACATTCTTCCACAAATTTTTTGATTGTTTTACGGCTACGTCCACGCATATAACCGAGTACGTATGTTGCGTAAAATACACCGATTAGTAACGCAATTAATGGAGAACCGATAAACGTTAATACTTCTTGGCCTGTTACATTTTTCGTAATTTGTTTTGCTAGTGTTCCTAAAACCATTAAAAGAACGGGTAATAAGATGGCGAAGAATGAAACGAATACGCTCGGTGTTGTAATAACGGGCGCATCATCTTCAAATTTTTCATTTGAAGCGTGTAATAATTCTGGCTCGCCTTCAGGTTTCACACGTTTTGCAACCCATTTTGCAAATAGTGGACCACCAATAATACCAGAAGGAACCGCGATAATTAATGAATAAATTAATACTTGTCCTAAGTCAGCTCCATAAATTTGGATTGCTGTTACTGCACCTGGATGTGGAGGTACTAGTCCATGAACGATTGATAAACCGGCAATTGCTGGTAAACCAATAAGTAAAATGTTTTTCTTCGTAGATTGTTGGATTGAAATAATTAATGGTAATAAAATTAAAATACCGACTTCGAAGAATACCGGAATACCGATAATGAAACCTGATGCAAACATCGCCCACGGTAATTTTTTCTCACCGAATACTTTAATGAAGAAGTTAGCGATTTGAAGACCTGCGCCAGATTCTGCTAATAATTTACCTAAAATAGTACCTAAAGCTAAAATACCGACTAAGTGACCTAACTGGCCGCCTACCCCTGTCTCATAAGCACCGACGATTTTTGTGAAATTCATACCTGAAAAAATTGCTAAAAATAAACTTGCCATTAGTAAACTAATAAATGCATGCCACTTGAATACCGAAACACCAACGACAACTAAAGCAATCGACAAGATCGTAATGATAAGTAGATAGATGTCCATTACTACACCTCCATATTTATTTTGAAAATTGTAAGCACTTTCATTACATCTATTATATGAATTATTTTTTCTTTACACAACCCCTTTTGTGAAATATTTTTTCTATATAAAAAATAAAAAGAGCCGACAAATGCGCCGGCTCTCGTGAATCATCTAATGATGCAATAAAAATTAAACATCTTTAAATAAATCTTGTTGCGTCAATCTTTTTTCATGTTTCTTGAAAAGCTTACACAAATATACGTGGTGGTTAAGTCCCGCAACTTGTGTGAATCGTTCTAAACTCGAGATTTGAGTACAGTCTCGACTTGCGCTAGTATTTCTTACGAACAAAAATTGAAAATCTTTGTCTTGCACAAACGCGATTGCATCATTATTACTTATATCGTTCCCCGTATTTATATAAATAAACCTTTTTTTGAAAGATAATTTATTTTTTTATTTTGAACGCAATATGTGAAATATTCTTCACAACTTAATCATACTTTTCTTGTACAATAGATAGTGGATTATATAGTCATTAAAGGAGTCGATTAGTTATTATGAAACGTTTTATTTCTGCTGCTGCACTCGCAGCTTTGTTAACTACAATGGGAACACCTGCTTTTGCACACTCTGAAATGAGTAGCTCATCACCGAAAGACGGCGAAACGGTGACGACACAACTCGATGAGATTTCTTTATCTTTTGCAGGGAAAATTGAAAAAGGTAGTTCAATAGAAGTTACTGAAAAAGATGGAAAGAAAGTAGCCATCGAAAAAATCGATATTAACAAAGAAAAATTAACGGCGACTTTTGAAGAACCGCTAGAAAATAATGAATATACCGTCGATTGGGACGTTATTAGTGGAGACGGACATCCATTAGAAGGTAATTATAGCTTCACCGTTAATGCACCAGAAGAAGTGAAAACGACGACAGAAGAAAAAACAGCAGAGAAACAAACTGAAAAACAAGAACAAGTAAAAGAAACGCCAAAGAAAGACACTAGTGAAGACGTAACAAGTCCTTCAACGGGCATGTTGATTAGCGTATTCGGTGGGATTATTATTTTGATTGCTGCCGGCATGTTCTTCCTATTTAGGAAAAAATAATGCTCGCCTTTTCACAAGCTATTTTATACGTCTGTTTAATGTTTTTAATGGGAACTTTTATTTTAAAAAGCGTTCCCACATCTGCTCGTCCTGACATAGCTGTTCCGAAAAAAGCGTTACTCATTGCAGCAATCTTATTGCCCATCGCTGCTTTCATACCAGTCTTCGATGTCATCATTCATTTAGAAAATCGCCTCGGTTTTTGGCAAGCATCGATGCTAACAATCACATCGACGACAGTTGGACTTTCATGGATTGCGACAGTTGCCTTTTCAGTCATGCTCATTTTAGTCATAGCGAAAGGGAATTTCCCTCGTTATAGCATACTCATTTTGACATTGATTATCGCAACACTGGCATGGTCAAGGCACACAGCTTCTATCCAATTTACAACGGGAATTATTAACGACTTCATTCATACACTCGCTATGTCTGCTTGGGTCGGCACTTTGTTTGTCGTTAGTTTCTTCTCAAAAAATGATAAAAATTGGCTCGCTTTCTTAAAATGGTTTACGATTTTAGCAGCCGTTTGTTTATTCGTCATTATGATTAGTGGTTTATTACTAATGGGCGTTCTGATCCCCGGTTATGTCGCTTCTTGGATTACTTCATACGGTCAAGGGTTATTTATTAAACATCTCTTCTTAATTCCAATTGTCTTTTTAGCGTTCGCCAACAGTGTGATCGGTCGATTTTTACTTAAGAGAGATTATATATTCAACCCATTCCCTTGGGTACGTGCTGAAAGTATTTTCTTAATTTGTATTTTAATTGTGACAGCTATTTTCACACAGCAACAACCGCCTATCCATGAATTAACAGATTCTATGATTTCGCCTGTTTTTGAATGGCTTCACGGAGGTATTTCTGTTGGAGGAGACACGATATTAAGCTTTGCCTTTTCTGGTGCTGCTGTCGGATTTTTATCTCTTGCAACAGTTGCCATTTGTGTATTCTTAATGTCATTCTTAATTCGCAAAATACCTGTCTATGCCACAACACTAATTGGGTTCGTCATCGTGATCAGCGTTTACTTATTCGTTATGAAAAGTGTCGTTTTACTTTAAAATATAGCCAATAAAAAAGAGTAGCATCTGAAACGAGATGCTACTCTTTTTGTATGTATGCGTGAAAAAAAGACTGAAACTTATTACTACTCCAGCCTTTTTTATGCTAATTAAATATTTTCAATTACTTTGGAATCGATATCAAATATTTCCATCAATGTCGTCTCTTCGATACTTTGATCTTTAATATCCTCAAGTAGAACGAGCAACAATTGACGCGGATTTCGTAAATATTCAATTTCTCCAAATTTATAATATAAGACAGGCTCATTCAAATCGCTATGATTGCGAGGCGACGTAAAATACGTCCATCTTACTTCGGGAAAATGATGAATGATTGTTTGCGCATAATAAATAGCAATGTCCATAGCTAAATCAATATTATCAGCAGAAACCTCATATGGATTTTCAAGCAGTAATTCTTTTTCTTCATCAAATATTGTTTCAGAAACATCTCGAATACTGTCTAATATAAGTGCAATGTCCGACTCTGACAGTTCATGTAATTCAATCTGGTCCAAATACCATTGGAAAAGTGGCATTAAAGAGCCTCTCGTATAATCTAGCGACACTTGGTGATTCGCTACTTCGTAAAGCATGTGCATGCGATTCGGTATTTCTGAAACATACCAATCAAAAAATTGTTTCGCTTCTTCTTCGTTCATATCGAGAAAATCTTTCATTTGAAATGGTGGCAATGATAGCGTGTACTCCATTTTGGTCCCTCCTAACTGCAGTTCCATAATATTTTATTATAACTAGTATACAATTTCTCACGAAGAATAGAAATGAAATTCCTAGACTCTCAAAGATTGTTTCAAACGCCGATATATGTACCATCATTATGCATATGCGTAATGTAAAATAGGGAGACAAAAAAATGCCGTTTCGCAGTTCAAACTTTGGTATCGTCGATATTATTAATATTTTAAAACTATTTGGAGCTGCTTAAGTCTTCTAGTACAATCCATCAACTAAGAAGCCATATTGCAGAGTTGGAGACAATTTCTACGAAAACAACACGAACTCCATAAAAACTATTTACTCAATTGAATAATAACTTAAAATCGCGCTACTTTAATTTCTAAAGTAGCGCGATTTTTTTAACAATGGAAATAAAACAGCAAAAGTTAAAATGTAATTGATAGACGGAATTTGTTAATAAAGTTGTTCCACAAATGCAGTAAAGGTAAAAGCACAGAAACGTGTTTGTTTTTCAAAGACAATTTTTGCTGTTTCTTCATAGCTCTTCCCTAATCGCACGGCTAATGGTTTAAATGGCGATGCCCCTTCGTGCAACCAATAAGTAACACCTACTGGCAAGCTATTTTTACTTCCAGTTGGATAAATGAAACCAAATAAATTGCCAAAGGGATCACAAGCAAACGGCACAAATGGCGCCGGCATACGATCGCCCATCCGTTTCACATAGTCCAACACATAATCCGCACTTGCTGGATTAAAGGATAGTAAATCCCCTACAAAGAGTTCAATGCCGACACTTAAAAAGTGTTGGTGATCAAAACGGCCTCCGTTGATTGTACGGAAGAATTGGATAAAATCTTTCGGGAAGCGGACTTCTAATTGGCGTTCAACCTCGCGCAGACCTTCTAAGGCATCTTTTTCTTCCGTTCGATAAATGCCTGTTTGCTCAATACCTGAGTGATCAATCGTATATGTGGTCGGGTTAGGATCATGCGCCCACGTCGAACGGCCTCCTGTGTGTCTTATTAAATGCGCATAGGCATTGACTAACTGCATTTTCCCAGGTTCTTTATGATGATGCCAAACTAAACCTTTTAGCTTCGGTGCACCCGCCGCTAAATCCTGTAGCTGCATCGGTGTAAAGCGGGAAGCAGGTATCGCTCCTGTTTCGAGTGCTTCCTTGAGTTGACGAAAACATTCTTCGAGCTGTACATCGCTTTCGCCTAAATAGAGTTCTTCGGGTAGTGTTGCGGTAAAGTATAAATTATTCCCCTTAAAGGCAGGGTGCTGATTCTCATACTCTACCGGTTCTTCGGGCAGAAGTTTTTCAAAACCTGGCTCACTCGTACGAAGTAACGCCGCATAAGCCGCTTTTCTCTCTTCTTCAGCTTTTCTTCTTGCCTCTGATTCGGCCTTTTCGAGCGCTTCATATTCCTCGTAGGTAATTAAATCTTTCGCAAACTCTGTGAAGGTTTCTGCTAAATAGCTTGTTGAGTGCTCACGTAAATGGGCAATAGCCTCCTCTTCCGTCAGGCCGTCACCCTCCATTAAATTTTCAATCGAATCGGAACCGTCATGCGTCCAATAGGCCACGGTTGGATTTTCAGGTCCTTCCACGTAATCAAAACAGAAATAATCGCCACCAGGTGTTGCGGCGAAAGGCACTAATTCCTCTGGCATACGTCCTTGTTCTACATAATTATCTTTCGCTACTTTAAATGTTGCTATATAAGGTGCATCCTTTGAAGGAATCGTTAATAACTGTGAAAAAGAAAGTCCATCCCACGTAACATTTTGCTCCAAATAGGCGCCAAAATAAGGGATTGCTTCATCAAGGAAATCTGCTGGCAGTTTCACTTGTAGTTCCTCTTCTGCTTGTTTAATTTCTTGCGGTGTTGCAGGTTCTTTTATTTCTGACCAGTCAAATTGATTGAATATCATTATCTAAAAATCCTTTCCATCTTCTTTTTTTGTATGTATTTGTCATTTATCTCCATTATATACAAAAAATATGTATTTTTCCGTGTCTTTTTTAGACAGATGGTGGTCGATTCACAACTAATACATTATCTGCCTGTTGTTTTTCTAAGTAATCAATAAGATCCACACCATAAATCCCTTCCGCATAATCCATCTCTGATTCATAAATTGGTATAAGCTGATTAGTGACAATAAAGAATCTTTCATTCGATGCAGCAGAAACATCATTTTCTATTGGAGGTCTGGCTAAAAGATGCGTCATGTTTGTATACTCAGAAAGAATTGCCGCTATTTCCCCTTCTACCGGAAATGTTGTATACACATCTAGTTTCAATGAATTTTTCCGAACGTGATACCCTAGTTCTGCCATTAGACGGAGTGGCCAATTTTTTTCAGGAAGTGTCCATTCCTCTTCAGAAGCGACCCAATTAAGTGGTAGTTTCATCATCATTTCCACTACTTTAGTCGAATAAGTAGTGGACTCTTTTGTAGACACATTATCGCTGACACCGAGCGTGAAAACAACATAATACGGATGTTTCTTTGTTGGATAAATGATATTTCCACTAATTGGAATGGAAGGATTACTTTCTACGGTTAAGTCCGTAATTTGAAATGCAATCGGTCCATACTCTGTTTCAAATCGTTGGCGTATTGTTTCCGAATTAGACAGTTTTTTTAGGTTTTTTAATTGATTTAGATGGTCCCTCACTTGCGGACATATCCACAACCGCAGGACGTTGAAAATCAATCACTTCCTGTACTTGTGCCGCAGCTAGTTTTTCCTGTAATGCTTCATTTCCATTTACTTCTGCATACTGCCATTCGGCTTTGTATACCGGCACCAGTTCATCGATGCGAATCTCTTTCCCTTCTATAGGCAGACGTTGGATGTCCGAATCAGTAGGAGCCGAAATCAACATACCGCTTAAATGGGTTTCGATGTCATAGACGGTAGCTAAGCCGTCGTTATTAGAGACGATGTCCCCTCGCTCAGGTTGGTTTTTTTCAGCATGTGGGATATTTGCTAATTTAATCAACCAATTAATAGGCCATTTTTTATCTTTATCTGACCAGTCTGCCTCGCCGTCAAGCCAATCTGCCGGCACTTTCATCATATTTTCCACATATAACAGGTTGTACCCAATGGCATAGTCACTCATGCCCGTTGTAAATAAAACATAATAAGGATAGGCAGTTGATGGCGCAATGATGTGCACTTGTACAAACAATTGAGAAGGGTATTTGTGACGATAGGTCGTTTGAATGGGTCCATACACTTCTTCAAAAGCCGCTCGAATTACGTCATGACTTGCCGGCTCCTCGGGTTCCTCTACATATTGGTCCTCCTCTTCATAGCCATCATCCTCGTCTTCCTCTTTAGGCGTTGTACGCGGCACATGATCGTCTGGCAAAGTCGCATTATGGGCCTGAATGAGCGCCAGAATCTCCGTTTGATTTTGTTCTTTCGCCATCAACTCGGCATCTTTTCGTTCAAAATAGCGAATTGTTGTGTCCACACCATGGTCGATTAATAGTTGGACAACCTCTTTACTTCCAGAAAGAATGGCACTGAATAGGACATCCTTATAGGGATGAGGCGGTTCAAAATTCACATTAGCCCCACGTTTAAGAAGATACTTGACCATCTCATAATGTCCTTCTTGAGCAGCAATCGATAATGCTGTGCCTCCACGATTTTTATTTGCCACATTAACATCTAATCCAAAATCTATTAACCATTTTACTATTTCTAATTGATTTTCTCTCACTGCCAAATGTAACCAGCTACCTGTAACCACATCTTCATAAAGATGCGCTGGATTTTCTTTAATTAGTGTTTTAACTTCCTCTGCATTACCTTCTATTATGGCGGCATAAATTTGTTTTGTAATAACTAATTCTGAATCGTTATTATTATTTTTCATTGTGTCCCTCTTTATTTTCAATAGATATTTGTCATTTATCTCCATTATACACAAAAAAACACGGATTTCTCCGTGTCTTCTTTAAATAGATGGTGGTCGATTCACAACTAATACATTATCTGCCTGTTGTTTTTCTAACAATCGTAGTAAATCAGCTCCATAAATACCTTCTGCATAATCCATTTCTGATTTATAAATCGGAATAAGATGTCTTATTCCTACTAAACAATCTCCAGTCCAAGTGGCAGAAATACTAGATTCCTTCAAACCTCTAGCTAAAAGATGGTCCATTTCTGTATATTCGGAAAGAATTGTTGCTGTTTTCCCTTCTACTGGGAACGTTGAATAGCTATCAATTTCAATGATATTTTTCCGAACATGATATCCAAACTCCATCATTAAACGTAACGGCCAATTTTTCTCAGGAAGTGTCCATTCCTCCTCAGAAGCGACCCAATCAAGTGGTAATTTCATTAACATTTCATATGCATCATTGTTCGTTATAAGAAGGGAGATACCGTTACTCACACCTAATGTCACTAAAACATAATACGGATGTTTTTTCGTTGGATAAATGATATTCCCACTAATTTGAATAGCCGGGTCGCTTTCTTCTAATAAATCGGTAAATTGTAACGCAATTGGTCCATATTCTTTTTCAAATGTTTGACGTATTGTTTCCGAATTAGACAGTTTCTTAAGTTTTTTAATTGGTTTAGATGGTACCTCACTTGCGGACATATCCACAACGGAAGGACGTTGAAAATCAATCACTTCCTGTACTTGTGCCGCTGTTAACTTTTCCTGTAAGGCGGCATAGCCATTTGCTTCCGCATACTGCCATTCGGCTTTATATACCGGTATCAGTTCATCGATACGAATTTCTTTCCCTTCTATAGGCAGACGTTGGATGTCCAAAACAGTAGGGGTCGAAATCAACATACAACTTAAATGGGTTTCAATGCCATATGGGTGAACTAACTCACCTTTATTAGGGACGATGACCCCACGTTCGGGGTGAACGTTTTCATTATGAGGGATGTTCGCTAATTCGACCAACCAATTAAGTGGCCATATTTTTTCTTTATCTGACCAATCTGCCCCGCCGTCAAGCCAATTTGCCGGCACTTTCATCATATTTTCCACATATAACAAATTGTAACCTAGTGCTTTATCACTCATACCCGTTGTAAATAATACATAGTAGGGATAGGCTGTTGACGGGGCAATAATATGCGCTTCAATTGGCACTTCCGAAGGAAATCTTTCACGATAGGTCATTTGAACAGGACCATACACCTCTTCAAACGCTGCACGAATGACCGCATGACTTGCCGGTTTTTCCTCTTCATATTGGTCCTCCTCTTCATAGCCATCACCCTCGTCTTCTTCTTTAGGCGTTGTACGCGGCACATGATCCTCTGGTAAGGTCGCATTATGGGCCTGAATGAGCGCTAAAATTTCCGTTTGATTTTGTTCTTTCGCCATCAACTCGGCATCTTTTCGTTCAAAATAGCGAATTGTCGTATCCACACCATGATCGATTAATAGTTGGACAACCTCTTTATTTCCAGAAAGAATGGCACTGAATAGGACATCCTTATAGGGATGAGGCGGTTCAAAATTCACATTAGCCCCACGTTTAAGAAGATACTTGACCATCTCATAATGTCCTTCTTGAGCAGCAATCGATAATGCTGTGCCTCCACGATTTTTATTTGCCACATTAACATCTAATCCAAAATCTATTAACCATTTTACTATTTCTAATTGATTTTCTCTCACTGCCAAATGTAACCAGCTACCTGTAACCACGTCTTCATAAAGGTGCGCTGGATTTCCTTTAATTAGTGTTTTAACTTCCTCTACATTACCTTCTATTATGGCGGCATAAATTTGTTTTGTAATAACTAATTCTGAATCGTTATTATGATTATTTTTCATTGTGTCCCTCTTTATTTTCAATAGATATTTGTCATTTATCTCCATTATACACAAAAAAACACGGGTTTCTCCGTGTCTTCTTTAAATAGATGGTGGTCGATTCACAACTAATACATTATCTGCCTGTTGTTTTTCTAAGCAGTGAATCAAATCCACACCATAAATCCCTTCCGCATAATTCATTTCTGATTCATAAATCGGAATGAGTTGATTAATTGAGATAAAAAACATTTCATTCACTTCACCAGAAACATCCTTTTCCCTCGGCTTCCTAGCTAAAAGATGGTCCATTTCTGTATATTCGGAAAGAATTGCTGCTACTTGTCCTTCTACTGGGAATGTTGTATAGGACTTAACTTTCAATTCATTTTTTCGAACATGATACCCATATTCCGCCATTAGACGCAGCGGCCAATTTTTCTCAGGAAGTGTCCATTCCTCTTCAGAAGCGACCCAATTAAGTGGTAGTTTCATCATCATTTCGTTTACCCTGATAACATGTGTATGGGGCTCTTTTATAGATAAATCATTACTAACACCAAGTGTGCAAACAACATAATACGGATGTTTTTTCGTTGGATAAATGATATTTCCACTAATTTGAATAGCCGGGTCGCTTTCTTCTAATAAACCGGTAAATTGTAACGCAATTGGTCCATATTCTTTTTCAAATGTCTGACGTATTGTTTCCGAATTAGACAGTTTCTTAAGTTTTTTAATTGGTTTAGATGGTACTTCGCTTGCGGACATATCCACAACGGAAGGACGTTGAAAATCAATCACTTCCTGTACTTGTGCCGCTGTTAATTTTTCTTGTAAAGCAGCATAGCCATTTGCTTCCGCATACTGCCACTCCGCTTTATATATCGGTACCAGTTCATCGATGCGAATGTCTTCGCCTTCTATAGACAGGCGTTGGATGTCTGAATCAGTAGGGGTCGAAATCAACATACAACTTAAATGGGTTTCAATGCCATACGGGTGAACTAACTCCCCTTTATTCGGAACGATGACCCCTCGATTCGGCTGAACGCTTTCATCATGCGGAATACACGCTAATTTAACTAACCAATTAATCGGCCATATTTTTTCTCGGTCTGTCCAGTCTACATCCCCGTCGAGCCAACCTGCCGGCACTTTCATCATATTTTCCACATATAACAGGTTATACCCAACGGCACGATCACTCATCCCTGTTGTAAATAAAACATAATACGGATGTTTGGTTGATGGGGCAATAATATGCGCCTGAATCGGTACCTCAGACGGGAAGTTTTGATAATAGGTCGTTTGAATCGGACCGTACATCTCTTCGAACGCCGCACGAATGACCGCATGACTAGATGGTTCTTCGTATTCTTCTTCCTCTTCATAATCCTCTTCCTCATCTTCATAGTCTTCCTCTTCATCGTAGACTTCTTTAGGCGTTGTACGAGGTACATGATCGTCTGGTAAAGTCGCATTATGGGCCTGAATGAGCGCTAAAATTTCCGTTTGATTTTGTTCTTTCGCCATCAACTCGGCATCTTTTCGTTCAAAATATAGAATCGTCGTATCTGCGCCATGGTCGATTAATAATTGCGCCATCTCTTTACTTCCTGCCAGAATAGCCCCGAATAATGGGTCTTGGTGAGGATGTTTTGGATTTTCAAAATAAATCTTGGCACCTAATTGGAACATTTCTTTAAACAAATCTACATGCCCTTCTGATATTGCATTTCTTATCGGTGTATGGCCATAATTTTTATCTTCTATATCAATGTCCATGCCCATTTCTATGAGCCATTTCACAATAGCTGATTGATTATACTCAGCTGCTAAATGTAAAACCGTTCCAACCGGTGTATAGGCATGAAAGATCTCTTCATTTTGATTGTATAGTTGTTGTAATGTTGCTAGGTCTCCATTTCTAATGGCTTTATTTACTTTTACGGTTAAATTTTCTTCTGTTTTATTTTCTTGCATATGTAGGCCCCCAATTTGTTTTTCTCACGAAAGAAATGGTATTTATTTGTTATTTATCCACATTATACACAAAAAAAACACTTATTTCTCCGTGTCTTTTTGTTAATAAAGTTTTTCTACAAACGAGGTAAAGGTGATAGAACACAACCGTGTGTGTTTTTCAAAGACAATTTTTGCTGTCTCATCATAGCTTTTCCCTAATCGTACAGCTAATGGTTTAAATGGCGATGCCCCTTCATGCAACCAATAAGCCACACCTACCGGTAAAGCATTTTTACTTTCCCTTGCATAAATAAGACCAAATAGGTTCCCAAAAGGATCACAGGCAAACGGCACAAATGGCGCCGGCATATGGTCGCCCATCCGTTTCACATAGTCCAATACATAATCCGCGCTTGCTGGATTAAAGGATAGTAAATCGCCCACAAAGAGTTCGATGCCGACACTTAAAAAATGTTGGTGCTCAAAACGGCCCCCGTTGATTGTACGGAAGAATTGAATAAAATCCTTAGGAAAGCGGACCTCTAACTGACGTTCAACCTCACGTAGGCCTTCTAAGGCATCTTTTTCCTCCGTTCGATAAATGCCTGTTTGCTCAATGTCTGAGCGATCCACCCTATATTTGGTTGGGTCAGGATCATGTGCCCACGTCGAACGACCTCCAGTGTGTACTACTAGATGCGCATAGGCATTGACTAACTGCATTTTCCCCGGTTCTTTGTGATGATGCCAAACTAAACCTTTTAGCTTCGGCGCACCCGCCGCTAAATCCTGTAGCTGCATCGGTGTAAAGCGGGAGGCAGGTATCGCTCCTGTTTCGAGTGCTTCCTTGAGTTGACGGAAACATTCTTCGAGCTGCACATCGCTTTCGCCTAAATAGAGTTCTTCGGGCAGTGTTGCGGTAAAGTATAAATTATTCCCCTCAAAAACAGGATGCCCATCTTCATACTCTACCGGTTCTGGAAGAAGCTTTTCAAAACCTGGCTCACTCGTACGAAGTAACGCCGCATAAGCCGCCTTTCTCTCTTCTTCAGCTTTTCTTCTTGCCTCTGATTCGGCCTTTTCGAGTGCTTCATATTCCTCATAAGTAATTAAATCTTTCGCAAACTCTGTAAAGTTTGCCGCTAAATAGCTTGTTGAGTGCTCACGTAAATGAGCAACAGCCTCCTCTTCCGTCAGGCCGTCATCCTCCATTAAATTTTCAATCGAATCGGAACCGTCATGCGTCCAATAGGCCACGGTTGGATTTTCAGGACCGTCTACGTAATCAAAACAGAAATAGTCACCACCAGGTGTTGCAGCAAAAGGGACTAATTCTGTTGGCATTCTTCCTTGTTCTACATAATTATCTTTCGCTACTTTAAATGTTGCTATATAAGGTGCATCCTTTGAAGGAATCGTTAATAACTGTGAAAAAGAAAGTCCATCCCACGTAACATTTTGCTCCAAATAGGCGCCAAAATAAGGGATTGCTTCATCAAGGAAATCTGCTGGCAGTTTCACTTGTAATTCTTCTTCTGCTTGTTTAATTTCTTGCGGTGTTGCGGGTTCTTTTACTTCGGACCAGTCAAATTGATTGAATATCATCGTTCTAAATCCCCTTTTATCTTCTCTATGTAATTGCTCTACTAATACAAAAAGAAACGTAATTTTCTTCGCCTCTTTTTTAAATAGACGGTGGTCGATTCACCACTAATACATGATCTGCCTGTTGTTTTTCTAACAACCGTAGTACATCAGCTGCATAAACCCCTTCCGCATAATCCATTTCAGATTCATAAATGGGGATAAGTTGATGTGCTACAATTAAAACTTTTTCTACAACTGTACCAGAAATAGAAAGTTCATTTGGTTCTCTTGCTAATAAATGGGTCATTTTTGTGTGATTCGATAAAATCTTTAATGCGTTCCCTTCAATAGGAAACGTTGTATAACGATAAATATCCTGCATGTTTTCACGTACGCTATATCCAAATTCCGCCATCATGCGTAGAGGCCAGTTTTTTTCAGGAAGTGTCCATTCTTCTTCAGAAGCGACCCAGTCTAAAGGCAATTTCATCATCATTTCATACGATCTATTGTGCGTCACATTTGGCGGGAGATGATTACTAACACCTAATGTGAAAACAACATAATATGGATGTTTTTTCGTTGGATAAATAATGTTTCCTGTAATCGTAAGCGTCGGATTTTCTACTTCTAATAAATTTGACATTTGAATGGCAATCGGCCCATACTCTTTTTCGAAATTCTCCCGTACTTTATCCGCATTTATTACTGCTTTCTTTATCTTTGCCACCACTTTTGAATTAGGCTGCCCATCGTCTACCGGCTTCTCCACAACGGCAGGTCGTTGAAAATCAATGACTTCCTGTACTTTTGAAGCTGCTAATTTTTCCTGTAAGGCTGCATAACCATTTGCTTCCGCATACTGCCATTCGGCTTTATATACCGGTATCAGTTCATCGATGCGGATGTCTTCGCCTTCTACTTGCAAGTGTTGAATATCTGAATCGGTAGGCGCTGAAATTAACATACAACTTAAATGGGTTTCAATGCCGTACGGGTCTGCTAAATCCCCTTTATTGGGGACGATGACCCCTCGATTCGGCTGAACGCTTTCATCATGCGGAATACACGCTAATTTAACTAACCAATTAATCGGCCATATTTTTTCTCGGTCTGTCCAGTCTACATCCCCGTCGAGCCAATCTGCCGGCACTTTCATCATATTTTCCACATATAACAGGTTATAGCCAACCGCGCGGTCACTCATCCCTGTTGTAAATAAAACATAATACGGATGTTTGGTTGATGGGGCAATAATATGAGTCTGAATGGGTACCTCAGACGGGAAGTTTTGATAATAGGTCGTTTGAATCGGACCGTACATCTCTTCGAAAGCCGCACGAATGACCGCATGACTAGATGGTTCTTCGTATTCATCTTCATAGTCTTCCTCATCTTCATAGTCTTCCTCTTCATCGTAGACTTCCTTAGGCGTTGTACGCGGCACATGATCGTCTGGTAAAGTCGCATTATGGGCCTGAATGAGCGCTAAAATTTCCGTTTGATTTTGTTCTTTCGCCATCAGCTCAGCATCTTTTCGTTCAAAATAACGAATTGTTGTGTCCACACCATGGTCGATTAATAGTTGAACGACCTCTTTATTTCCAGAAAGAATGGCACTGAATAGGACATCCTTATAGGGATGAGGGGACTCAAAATTTATCGTTGCCCCCTGTTGTAATAAATAGCGCACCATCTCATAATGTCCTTTTTCTGCAGCTGATACGATGGCTGTATCTTTATAAGGGAAGGATTCTTCATCGATATCCATTCCACTTTCCAGTAGCCATTTCACAATCGC
>NZ_HE611066.1:84693-135293 GCF_000285595.1 Kurthia senegalensis
TTATTTATATCCATTATACACAAAAAAACACGAATTAATTCATATCTTTTTGTTAATAGCGTGATTCCACAAATGAGATAAAAGGGGCTTCTTCATGAAATCATCTTGCATCGTAATAAAATTTTCAAGTAAGCGGCTACCTATGACAACCATTCTTTAAATAATGATTCCTTTCCATAATTACTAACAGAACATCTAACTAACATTCTTCACCTATTTTTGTATAAGCGACACTACTAAAAAAGCGATCATTCATTTTTTCTCTTGAATGCCTATCTTTTTCGACAATAAAAAACGCATCCGATTGTCAGATGCGTTTTTTATGCTACAGTTGTTTAATTAAATATCTTGAATCATCTCAAATAACACGAAACCATTTTCTGTCGTCGTTTGAATATGATTTACTTTTCCTTCTACGAGTGTAGCTGGAATTTTCACTTTCACAGGGATTTTCGCATGAAGTGGTTTTTTATTTGCGGTAATTGAAACCGTTAGTTGTTCAAAGCATAAAAAGTCGATACTTAGCTGCTTAAATGGTTCTTCTATTAAAATTTCAATACCATCTTCACTTACGAAGCGGACAGGTTGTGGCTTTCCTTTATAACTTCCGAATAAACTCATCGCAAATCCCGTTAATTGAACTTCCTCCGCTTCGACTTCTTCGACTTCAATCGGTTTTATCTGACTGTCCAATGTCATCGGGTCGCCGTCCTTAAATTGAATAACTAGTTGGTGAAGCGTCTTCTTCACACTCGTCACTTGACGCTCTTCCACACACGAAAACGTCTTGCTCGCTGGCGAATACGTATACAAATACCCTTTTTTGCCGTAATGACTAAAATACAGCTGCCCCTCTTGCATCGTACAAAATTGCACTTTTTCTTCTAACAGCGTATTCGTACGACGTGTTGCAAGGTCCATCTCAATTAAATGTGCTGTTTTTGGATGTGGAAAATACAACTTGCCATTACTAAACGTCACATCATATACGTTCGACAATCCTTTGTACGTTTCGCTTAAACATTGTGGATAATGCTCCGGATTCCAGTGATGATCGCGCTTCATAAACGCATCCGAACGTAAAAAATAACGGTAGCGAATTTCATGATTCGGCAGTTTTGAACCTAAGTCATTCCACGTTGCGTCGATATGATACCATTCTCCGTCTAGCTCTACCATATTCCATGCATGTCCGAGATCACTTTCTCCGTCTGCCTTTCCGACAACGTAATAACATGGAATGTCTAAGCTCTCCATCATTTTTTCAAACAATAACGCATAAGCCATACAGACACCCTGTTTCTCATGCATAAACGTATACACCGTAAAAGGCGAACCGGTCGTATTCATTTCGTACTGATGGTTTCGAACGATATAATCATGTACCGCTACGATTTTTTCAAGCGTTGTCATATCTTTCGTAATAAGTTGCTGTAAAATTTGCTTGATTTCTTCTGTCACCCACTGATGTTGCGGACGCGTCATGCGATAATTTAATGTAAAATCAACTTTAATGCGATTTTTCGTCACGCTTACATACTTACTATGCTGTCTCCCACAATGTTGCGTGTGAAATGGAAGTTGTAGATGCGATACGTCAAAAGCATCTTGTAATAAGTCACTCAATGGTTTCGGCATACGTCCGTTCACGTACAATGAGAACTTCCGATCGCCTCGCTGCATATGACTGACGATAGCTGGAAGTAATTGCTTCGGTGTAATCGTCGTTTGCTTTAATCCACCGCTCCTTTGAAATTGTTGTAATGATTCAAAAAATAGTGCCATGTTTTTCCCTACATTCTTTTAAATTATTCTTCCATTATACGTCTTCCTATTTGAAGTAACTAGCGTTATTCTTTTCAAATAATACGCAGATAAAAATGATGATAAATCGATTTGCTTTCTATTTTATTTTACTTAATCTAGAATCATGTGAAGGAGAGACCCTAATTACCAATGTACTAGTACACATTCAATAATGCTTACGTCTAAACGAGATTTGGATTTATGGCTATTTCAACATACAATGATTAACAAATCATTTTAAATCTATTCAAGATGTATACGACTCATCTTATGAATCCATACGATTTACACAAAATAAGATAATTTTATACACTATGAACCATACATAAACACGAAGGAGATGATTCAATTGGCAGAGTTAAAATTAGATCATATTTATAAAATTTACGATAAAAAGGTGACGGCTGTTACCGACTTCAACTTACATATTGAAGATAAGGAATTTATCGTTTTTGTCGGACCATCTGGTTGTGGTAAATCAACGACACTTCGTATGATTGCTGGATTAGAGGACATTTCGGAAGGGGATTTCCTCATTGATGGCAAGCGTATGAATGACGTTCCTTCAAAAGATCGTGACATCGCCATGGTATTCCAAAACTACGCACTTTACCCGCATATGTCCGTGTTTGATAACATGGCATTTAGTTTGAAATTACGTAAAGTGCCGAAGCCTGAAATGAAAGAGCGTGTAGAAGAAGCCGCACGTATTTTAGGATTAGAGGAGTATTTAAGCCGTAAACCAAAAGCCCTTTCTGGTGGTCAACGCCAACGTGTGGCACTCGGTCGTGCAATCGTACGAGATGCGAAAGTATTTTTAATGGATGAACCATTATCAAATTTAGATGCAAAATTACGTGTACAAATGCGTGCAGAAATTATTAAATTACATCAACGCCTACAAACGACGACGATTTATGTCACGCATGACCAAACGGAAGCGATGACGATGGCAACACGTTTAGTCGTAATGAAAGACGGTGTCATCCAACAAGTTGGAACGCCGAAAGAAGTGTATGAATTCCCTGTAAACGTTTTTGTAGCAGGCTTTATCGGCTCTCCTGCAATGAACTTCTTCACCGGTACGCTACGTGAAGGATTCATCCAAGTAGGCGACATCGACCTTGCCATTCCAAATGAAAAAATGGCGGCATTAAAACAACAAGGCTATGTGAATAAAGAAGTGACAATCGGCATTCGTCCTGAAGATTTCAACGAAGTGCTAGATGCTACAACGACTACATCACCAGTCGTTCATGTGAAAGCAGACGTTGCCGAACTACTCGGCGCAGAAATCATGCTGTACTCACAATTAAATGGCAAAACATTTATTGCAAAAATCGATGCGAACAGAGACGTTCAAGCAGGACAATCACTTTCTCTTGCTATTAATATGAACAAAGTCCATTTCTTCGATGCTGCATCAGAAGCTCGTATTTCGATGACAGAAACGGCTGCACTTTTAACGAAATAAACGAACAAAGCGTTTAAACACGTCCTTCTTATGGACGTGTTTTTTTGCATTATAAAAACCATCTTGCCTAGCGGTCGCAAGATGGTTTCATCCGTTCATTTATGTTAATGATTTTCTTTTACTTCTAATTTGAAGCGGGGTTTTCGAATGACGTATCGTAAATTCAGTAACGTCGTCATCACGACTAAAAATACGCTGAATGTAAAGATGACGGGACTACTTTCAATAATTTGTTTCCAATCTCTTACGTTAATTAAAAATAATAAGTAACCGACTTGCGTACAAATTGCTAACATACACGTCCCCATACTTAAAAAAATAGTTAACTGTCCCTCTGACTCTTTCCCTTTAAAAAAGAATAAAACGGGCAGTACTAATGCGAGCATCCCTAAAATAAAGCTTGCTGTGTTTAATAGCAACATCCACTTCATCTCCTTTAAGTAGAATCTTTCTTCTTACGGATTAGTATAGAAGAAAATACGTCTGAATAGGAGAAAATACGCTGAATTTAATAAATTCTTAACAAGGCATTTACACAAAGTTCATCGCTCATGCGAAAAAAGGAAAAAGAGCCGTCACAAGGTGAAACTCATGACGACTCTTTCCTATATACACGTATAATATTCTTCGTTTAAGTGACGTTTTTTACAAGCACAGCTCGTTTAAAATGCACGATCGACTGTTCTAACTTCACGTCGTATGTATTTAGCGCGCATTTTCTTTTCGATAAGCACTCGGTGACTGCGCGGTCGTTTTTTTGAACACGCGACTAAAATAAAAATGATCTTGATACCCGACCGCTTCCGCAATTTCAGAAATGGGCAAATCCGTTACTTTCAATAAATCTTTCGCTTTTGAAACACGATATTTCATTAAATAGTGTACCGGTGTCATCCCCGTTATTTTTTCAAATAAGGACGCAATTCGTCTCGAATCAATGTGGAAAATTTCCGCCAGCTCACTAATGGAAATGTTTTCTTCATAGTGGGCATGCATGTAATTAATTACTTTAGAAACTTGTTGTAGCGTAAAATCATACTCACTATTTCGCGCGCTATTCACAATTTCTTGTAAAATATTCATAAATATCACTTTCAATTCAAACTGTGAGAAATGATCGGGACTTAAGTTTTTTAAAAGAAGCTGTTCCACTTTCGTTAAAATCGGTTGCATATTGTCTAATTCAATTGCAAAATGCTCATGCTCGAAATGTTTAAACTTCTCTTCTAACTGCATCGTTTCGTAATGCAACACCGCATACGTCCAATCTTCATCGTACGTTTTTATTTTAATATCCATATTTTTACCAGCATGTAAAATCGTTTGCTCATCCATATGATACGGCACACCGTTTAATGAAAAACGAGCCGTCCCTTGCAATGGAATAATAAAACCACACATTTGAAACGCTGTTTTTCGATTAATATCTAATTTATTCGCTCTTTGTGTCGCTTGGAATGCATTACGGTATTCGATTGTAGATGTCGCAAAATATTCGATTAGGTCATTTGTTTGAATAGCCATAATTCCCCTCCTATAAAAAAATACCACGCAAAAATGCGCGGTACGAACGTTTGTTTTCGTCATTCATTTCAGTAACGCATGCATTTTGAATACATTTCATTTTTTAACTTATACTAGTGTATCGGTAAAAAATGAAGTCGTCAATGAAAATGATTATCATTATTGATTAAAACATGTTCGAAATGCTCGGCTCATTACAGTAGGTACGACCGATGCGTGATTTTCATTCGGTACGACATAAAACGTTGCGCGTGGATCTCGTAGCTGTTCAAAAAAAGCACGAGCTTCTTCTACCATAAATGACTCCCTTTCCCCAACAGCTATTATCAATGTCGGATTCCCAACAGCAGTTCGTTGCTCTTTCATTAGTTCAAAATCATTCCACCAAACGGAAGGACTAATCGCCATATAGTGCTGGAACGTTTCCGTACGGTGGAAATACGTCCAAAGCGCATAATAGCCTGCCAATGAATGACCGAAGAGCGATTGTTCTTTTTCATTCACCGCAAATTGCCCTTCAATCCACGGTTTCAGCTCGGTCGTTAAAAAGCGCTCAAATTGTTCGGCACCACCGTAAGGCATATTCGACATATGCTTCCCATTCGTTCTTTCAGGGAAGATGTACTGCTCCGCATGCGCTGTAAAATCCAAAAAGCGTCTCGTACGGACCGTTTCTTCGCTATGTCCAATTCCGACAACGATTGCTTCATGTACGTTCGTTTTTAATTTATTACGACTTTGCATGCGCACGACGCTTTTCGCAAGATCAAAATACCAACCACCATCTAATAAATAAATGATCGGGAACCCTTCTTCGGGTGCTGGCTTATCAGGGACAAATATGCGAATTTCATATGTATAGTCCGTCTGTTTAGAGTATTTCTCGATACATTTCTCCATAAATCCTCCTACTTTCTTCTCATTTATGTATACATTACTATGTATTATCATACAATTCCAATTTACTTTTTACACTTTTTATTCAGAAAAATAATGGTTATCCATATATGAATAGGATAAAAATCCATATTTTTATATGGATTTTTATTTAAAAGCTTTTTTTTTAAACGATAAACATTCTATTTTCAATTATTTACCAAAAAATAATCCATTTTTGAAGAAGGAAATTTCCATTCATCTCTTATGCATCGAGTGATAGTATAGTAATCGTAGTTGAGAATGAATTTCATTTAAAAATCGGAGGGAAAATACATGAATAAATATTTTAAAATGGGTGCCGCTGCACTATTCGCACTTTCTTTAGCAGCTTGTGGTACTTCATCAAATGACGAAGGCAAATCAAACGATGCGAAAACAGAAGCTTCTTCTGAAAGCACGAAAGAAATGACCGTTACATACTTAGGCAATGACTATAAAATTGCAAATCCAGCAAACAATATCGTAGCAGCTGGTATGGAAGCAATGGAAGATTCAGTTGCTCTTGGCATTAAACCTGTCGGCGTATTAGAAGTCGGCGGTGCAATTCCAGCATACTTACAAGAAGGTCTTGATGGCGCTGAATTAGTCGGCGACAAAATGGCTCCTAACAATGAAAAAATCTTATCACTTGATCCAGATGTAATCGTCGGTACAGATAAATGGGCAGAAGACGTTGTAGCTAAAATGAACAAAATGGCTCCAACAATTCCTTACTCTCACTTCTCTGATAATTGGAAAGACAACTTACGCGCTCTAGCTCAAATCGGCGGCAAAGAAGATAAAGCAGAAGAAATCATTACGAAATACGAAAAAGATATCGCTTCTGTAAAAGAAGAAGTACAAAGTAGCGACTTAAAAGACAAATCCGTCTTAATGATTCGTATTCGCGGTGGCGTTATGTACGTATATCCTGAAAACGTATACTTCAACCCAGTTTTATACACAGAACTTGGCTTAAAAGCACCTAAAGTCGTAACAGCCGCTAAAGCACAAGCTGAAATTTCTTTAGAATCTCTTTCTGATGTGAACCCTGATTACATCTACTTAGAATTCGACGAAGCTGAAAATCCTAAAACGAAAACAGCTTTAGAAGATTTACAAAAAGATGCTGTATTCAAATCACTTACAGCTGCTAAAGATAATCACGTATTCGCAAACGAAGTTCCTGGTCTTGCTGAAGGTGGTACAGCATGGTCTAAAACAAAATTCTTAGAAGTTGTACAAAATACACTTTTAAAATAAGTTAACAAACTAAAGTAGAGTTGGGCACTTTGAATAAGAGCGAATTGTTTCTTATTTCAATGGCTCAACTCTTCTTCTGTTTAGAAAACGAGGTAACTATTATGAAATCATCTAAACGGTCGGCACTGATTTTAATCGCAACCCCTTTTCTACTTTTCGCGATTGTCGCTGTGTCCATCATGTTCGGAACGAAGGACATTCCGCTCCAGACGGTTTGGGATGCGATTGCACATTTTGATAAAGCGAACGCGGACCATCAAATTATTCGTGCCAATCGAATTCCACGAGCGCTTGCAATCGTCTGTGTCGGTGCCTTTTTAGCTGTTGCCGGAGCGGTCATGCAAGGGATTACACGAAACTATCTTGCGTCCCCTTCTTTAATGGGAGTTAATGATGGCTCGGCTTTCGTTATTACGATTGCGGTCGTCTTCATTCCAGGTCTACCAAACGTTCAAATGATTATTTTATCTATTATTGGTTCTGCAATCGGTGCAGGTTTAGTGTTCGGTTTCGGCGCACTCGTTCGAAACGGGCTTTCCCCTGTTCGACTCGCCATTATCGGGACGGTCATCGGGACATTTTTTAAGTAGTGTTGCGACAGCGATTGCGATGTACTTCCAAGTATCGCAAACGATTGCTTCTTGGTACAATACGAAAATCCAAACGGTCGACATGCAACTTCTATTAATCGCCCTACCATTCGGTTTAATTGGATTATTCATGGCACTCGGTTGTGCTCGTGCCATTACGATTTCTTCTCTCGGTGAAGACATTGCGACAGGACTCGGTCAAAAAACACAAACGACACGTATTTTAGCCATGCTCGCCGTCGTTTTACTAACAGGTACGTCCGTCGCACTCGTCGGAAAAATTGCCTTTGTCGGATTAATCATTCCACATATCGTACGTATGTTAGTCGGTGTCGACTATCGATTCATCATTCCTTGTTCATTAGCTGTCGGCGCAGTGTTCTTAAGTGCTTGTGACCTCATTAGCCGCTATTTGAATTTTCCATTCGAAACGCCAATCGGTGTCGTAACTGCCTTTATCGGGATCCCATTCTTCCTATACTTAATTCGTACAAAGGGAGGTTCTTCGAATGCTTAAACCGAAAAAAATATTTGGCTCAAAGCGTTATTCATTATCGCGATTATTTTCGTCGCTTTTTACGTACATATTACGAACGGTATGTTTGATATGACCGTTCCAGAAGTACTCAAAACGATTTTTGGTCTCGAAAGCAATCCCAAATTTGAACTCGTTATTTTTGAATTCCGTCTTCCACGTATTATTATTGCGCTGCTCGTCGGGATTGGTCTTGCCATTGCCGGTAGCGTATTGCAAGGGATTACGAAAAATGATTTAGCCGATCCTGGTATTTTAGGGATTAACGCCGGTGCTGGTGCGGCTGTTTCATTTTTCATGTTATTTTTCCAATTCAATGCGTCTCGTGCAGACGGTTCACAACTTCTAAACATTATGATGATGCCTATTTTTGGTCTCGTCGGTGGCGTCCTTGCTGCGGCAATTATTTTCGTATTCGCCTATAAAAATGGTCGCCTTGACGTAGAGCGCCTTCTATTAACTGGTATTGCAATTAATACAGGATTCGGCGCACTCGCTCTCTACATTACACTTAAAATGAGTGAAAGAGATTTCGAAATGGCTGCACTTTGGCAAACGGGTACGATTTACAATGCAAACTGGGCGTTCATCATTGCGATGCTTCCGTGGGTCGTACTACTAGGCCTTTACATTTATCGTAAGAAACATTTACTCGATTACTTCCAATTAGAAGAAAGTACGATTATAAGTCTCGGTATTTCTATTGAAAAAGAAAAAATTAAATTGTTATTAGCGAGCGTCGGGATCGTGAGTGCTTGCGTATCTGTATCAGGAAGCATCGGCTTCATCGGACTAATGGCACCACATATCGCCCGCCAATTAGTTGGCGTACACCATAAATACGTCGTGCCATTTAGTGCATTAATCGGTGCAGCCCTATTGCTTATCTCAGACTTTATCGCTAAAACAATTTTTGCCCCATCTGAATTAGCTGTCGGTGTAGTCGTTTCGATTATCGGCATTCCTTATTTCTTATACTTACTCATTAAAGCACGTTAAGGAGGTACACATATGACACTCGCATTTAAAATTGAAAACTTATCTGCTGGTTACGACCAACACCAAATATTTAACGCGTTAAATGGTCAAATTGAATACGGCAAAATTACGACGATTGTCGGTTCAAACGGCTGTGGGAAATCCACCTTATTAAAAACAATTGGCCGTATTTTGAAAAAAGACGAAGGAAAAGTGTACTTGCAAGAGCAAGATATGCAAAAAATGTCGTCAAAAGACATTGCGAAAAGAATTGCCATCTTAGCTCAAAGTCCCTCTGCTCCAGCGCAGCTAAAAGTAGAAGAACTCATTTCATACGGTCGTTACCCACACCGTAAAAACGTTAATAAATTAACAAAAGAAGACGTTGAAAGCATTCATTGGGCAATGGACGTAACGAAAACACTCGAATTTGCTGATCGTGAAATTTCTCAACTATCTGGTGGTCAAAGACAGCGTGTATGGCTCGCGATGGCACTCGCTCAAAAAACGGACATTCTACTATTAGATGAACCGACAACTTACTTAGATATGGCCCATCAAATGGAAGTATTAAAAATTGTCAAAGACATTAACGAAAAACATGGTTGTACGATCGTTATGGTATTACATGAAATTAATCAAGCTGCGCGCTTTTCAGATACGATTATTGCAATGAAAGAAGGCAAAATCATGATGACCGGCACACCTGCCGAATTTATGACGCCAAAACATTTGCAAGAGATTTTCAACATTAAAGCGAAAATCGTCGATGATGAAGGCACACCTGTTTGTCTTTCTTACGATGTGTTATAAACTTATTTGGATTTCTTTATATAGACTGGCGAGTTATACTAATTTCACTAAATAATAAAAGAGGTAGCGATGGCTGCCTCTTTTATTATTTAGTGAACATATATTCCTTTTATGCTGTAAACGATTTCAAAAAAGACCGACAAACAAAACTATTTAATAAATCGAAAAGATGTTTTAAAAATTCCTTTTTATGTCACATTTAATAAAAAAGATGAACGGAAGTGCAATTTGCTCCTAAAAATGACTATTTTTCAATAAAAAATCGGATTATCTATGCACTTTCCTTATGAATAAGGCATATTTTTCAATTAAGAGGGTATATTTTAACTAACGTCTTTTTATGAGATATACTTTACAAAACTAAACTAATTGTTTTTTAAACATAAAATAATTTTCAGATTATTTTCATAAAACTTTTTTATTGCATAGTAGTGGCAACCTTTGTTATTTTAGTAACGTCCTAGTTTTTGTTTCATGGCATTTCTAGATACTTAAACGAATGAACGAATGAAAAATTATACTTAACTGAAAATACCTAAAAGAAGGTGTAACAATGGACTTACCTTTAAACCAAAAAAATCTAGAAAGATTAATTTCTTCTACATTTTTTTACTGGCCGTATGTATGCTTTGGATTAAAACATACATCGTTGAAATCACACAGTTTTCTTTAGGAGCAAAAGGCTTCCTACAAAACTTCTTACTATTTATTAATCCACTTGGAACGATGATGATTTTATTGAGCATCAGCTTCCTATTTAAAAAAGGAAAACGTAAATTTACAGCGCTAATTGTTATTTATACATTGCTTTCGATTTTACTTTATGCGAATGCTGTATACTATCGCTTCTTTAGTGACTTTATTACGTTACCAACGCTTTTCCAAACACAAAACTTCGGTGATTTAGGCGGTAGTGTACTATCTCTCCTTAAACCATATGACATTTTATTCTTTGTCGATGTTTTCTTCTTAATTGGATTACGTGTATTTAAAAAACAATTATTCGAACAAAATGCAAAAGTTGGTCGCCGTCGTGGCTCAATCGTCTTAATTGCTGCACTTGCTATTTCTTTCTTAAACTTAGCGCTTGCAGAAGCCGATCGCCCTCAGCTTCTAACACGTGGATTTGACCGTACGTACATCGTGAAATACTTAGGTATGTACAACTACACATTCTACGATTCATTTGAAACAGCACACGCGTCATCACAACGTGCACTTGCAAATAGTGATGACATTTCGAAAGTGTTAAATTACACACGTACGAATTATGCAGAACCTAATAAAGAATACTTTGGTGTTGCTAAAAATATGAACGTCGTTTACATTCACTTAGAATCATTCCAAACGTTCTTATTAAACTATAAAATTAACGGTGAAGAAGTCACACCTTTCTTAAACTCATTAACGAAAAATCAAAATACACAGTACTTTGATAACTTCTTCCACCAAACTGGTCAAGGGAAAACGTCAGATGCTGAGTTCATGTTAGAAAACTCACTTTTCGGTTTACCACAAGGTTCTGCTTTCATTACGAAAGCACAAAATACGTACCAAGCCGCGCCTAGTATTTTAAAAGACTATGGCTACACATCTGCTGTATTCCACGGTAATAACGGTACGTTCTGGAACCGTAATACAATTTACAAATCTTTCGGATACGACAACTTCTATGATGCAAGTTACTATGATACGTCTAATTCAAAAGATATGGCTGAATATGGTTTACTCGATAAACCGTTCTTCAAACAATCTGATTCAATGTTGAAAGATTTAAAACAACCATTCTATACGAAATTAATTACTGTAGGGAACCACTTCCCTTATAAAATGGATCAAGATTTAACGACAATCGATAAAGAAACGACTGGTGATGCTAGTGTCGATGATTACTTCCAAACAGCTCGTTATTTAGATGAATCAGTTAAACAATTGTTCCAACAACTGAAAAAAGATGGTCTTTACGATCATACGATGATCGTATTATACGGCGATCACTACGGTATCTCAACGAACCACAATACGGCGATGTCTAAAATTATTGGCAAAGAAGTCAATTCATTCGAAAGTGCCAACCTACAACGTGTTCCTCTTATGATTCACGTTCCAGGTATGGAAGGCGGCATTAATCATACGTACGGTGGTCAAACAGATATGTTACCAACCATTCTTCACCTATTAGGTGTCGATACGAAGAAATACGTACAACTCGGTACAGACTTACTTTCATCACAACATAAACAAATCGTGCCATTCCGTAACGGAGACTTTATGAGCCCTACTGTTTCCTCTGTAAACGGTAAGTTTTATAACAGTAAAACAGGTGAAGTTCTAGAAGAATCTGAATTAGGTTCTAAAATTGAAAAAGAAGTAGATGAGAAACTGCAAATTTCAGATGAAATTGTTAACAGTGACCTTCTCCGCTTCTACACACCTAAAGGCTATACGAAAGTAAATCCAGCAGATTATGATTATACGAATGAAAATGCTGATGAAGTACAAACTTCAACAAAAACAGACGAATAATAGCGTTTAAGCCTATACAAAAACACTTCTAAAGATTTTATATCTTTAGAAGTGTTTTTTCGTTTCAGTCGCTTTTAAACATTGTCTTTTGTCAATGCAAAGCATTTCTCTATTCATTACGGTAAACGCTTCAGACACGTGTAAAGCATACGGATTAGATTATTTTCGACTTTTAACTTTTTATTGCAAACAATGACATCGGACTAATACAAGTATGGTTTCATCTCACCTTTTCTATTTATTCGTTTTCCAGCAAGCGTCCGCATCCTTTGTGAAATAACTTACACGTACACTAACTTCATATTTTAATCGTTGATTCCTCTCGGTTCGGTAAACGATCAATTATTTCATCGGTAGCTGCATTCGCAACAAGTAGTTCATATTTCTATACATGTATCGCGACCGGCAATGGAAGTCTACATGAAGCGATGCCATTGTGCTTTTTACGTTCAATGTGACAACTCTTTCGGAGTCGTTTGAAGATGATGTGAAAAAGTACAGTAGCGACGATGCTTACAACCCCCTCATAGAACAAAAAAATCGCTTCGTTTGATTTTCTCAAACGAAGCGATGTATTAAAAACGACTCTTTTTATTCGTATTCTTTTTCGAAATTAATTGTGCTACGTACTGTATTGATTGGGCGAACTAAGCCTTCGATTTTTTCACGTTCATTTTCAAAGAATGGTGGTAATGATAATTTTTCGCCTAATGTTTCGTACGGTTCGTCACCTTGGAAACCAGGACCTTCTGTTGCAAATTCGAATAATACACCGTTTGCTACGCGAACATATAATGATTCGAAGAAGAAACGGTCTACATAACCTGATGTACGGAAACCGATTGTTTCAAGGCGTTGTTGCCATTGTAATAACTCTTCTTTATCACGAACACAAAATGCTGCGTGATGCACTGTACCGAAGCCTTGCATGCCTTGTGGAAGCTCTGTGTTATGTTCTACGATTACACGTGCACCATTTCCGCCTTCTCCTACTTCGAATAAGTAAAGTGCGTCTTCTTGTGCGATTTTAGTGTAACCCATTGCCTCTACTAAAACAGCAGAGAAGTATTCGATATCTGAAATACGTACGACGACAGGACCTAATCCAGTAATGGCAAACTCATTTGGTACTGGACCTTTCGCCCAAGGTTTACCAGATTCTCTACCTGTGTTCGTTTCATCTGATACGAGTTGATATTGTTGATCATCGAAATCTGAAAATGATAATACGTTCACATCAAATTGTTTTTCGATTTTTGAATGTGTAATACCTAAACGAGTGAAACGTTTTTCCCAATATTCTAATGCTGCGTCTGTTGGGACACGGAATGATGTTTTGTAAATTTCGTTCGTACCGTGTGTTCCTTTTGGAATGCCTGGGAAGTCGAAGAATGTCATATCTGTTCCAGCGTTCCCTTCATCATCTGCGAAGAATAAGTGATACGTTTGGATATCATCTTGATTGACTGTTTTTTTCACTAAACGCATACCTAATACGTAAGTAAAGAATTCATAGTTTTTTTCTGCGTTGCTCGTAATAGCTGTTACGTGGTGCATACCTTTTAAGTTTTTCATTATATAGTTCCTCCTTGAATATCTTTAATTAATTTATCTTTGTTTAAAGATATATTATCACGTGATTTAATAGACGTCAATAGATTTCCTCAATAAACTTTTATTACGTACTTTTAAAAGAGTCGTTCCATCGGTTCTTTAACTAATTTCACTAGCATTCGTCACGATCGTTTTAGTCGATGCTTTGAAATATGTTCAACACTCACTTCTTTCGTATGTACGAACTATGAAGAGACGCTTCAGCATGATTGCGTCCGCTTTAACATTTCCCGCTTCTCTAAACTACTCAAATCGATTAGTACTCCCGAACTCTCCATTGTTATACGTCTTTGGCTCAAACAATAAAAAAGCATCTGTTACGTCATATACCTTTCTACGACGTAACAGATACTTTCTTTTCATACTATTTATTTAATGCCTTTTTTAAAAATGTAGCGAGTTCTAACATACCATATGTGCCGTATGCTTTTTCTGCATCTGCATTGTAATTCGTATTCGTGTTCACATCATATGCATATGCATGACCGTCTGCATCCATAATGAATTCAATGCCTGCGACATCAATTCCGCTTCCGGCTAAAAACGCTTCAAATTTCGGAATTAAATCGGGTTTTGGCATCGGTAAAATTTCAAACTTCATAGCAGGTTGTTCCCCGACTGGACAAAATTGATCGCCGATTTGGCAAGCGTCTGCAGGACATAATTCAAAGCCTTCTGACGTGTCGACTCGCACAGCATAGACGAATTTCCCTCCAATGAACTCAGCTCGTGTAATAAAATGCGCTGGTGATTCGATATATTGTTGAATCAGCGTAATACCATCCACCGGCTCTTCAAAATCAGGACCTTCTACATACTGTGTCAATGCTTCGATTGAATGGAAAAGTTGAACACCAAGTCCTTTTCCGGCACGATTATGCTTCGTAATAAATGGTGTGATACCAAATTGTTTTGCTGCTTCAATAAGTTGTTCTTTCCCAACCGCTACAGCTGTTTTAGGTGTATTTATTCCGTAACGGACTAAACGCGTATATTGTTTTACTTTGCTCACTTCATAACTAAGTGCGCGACTGCCGTTAAATACCGTACGTCCATAACTTTCCAACCAATCAATGACAGCCGCTGCGTATTCTGGTGCAAATCGATGATTACGTGTATGGGATGAAGCACTCATACGGTTGTAGAAAATGCCTTCTGGTGGCTCTTGTGACAAATCGATGTGCCCCTCTGCTAAATGCCACGTTTCGTATGGTACATCCAGTTGTTGCAAACGTTTCTCTAAGTGAATAGTCCATTCATCGTTTTCATGTAAAATATATACTTTACTCATTTTCCCCACTCCTTTATGTACCACTTATTTTACTTCTATTCATAGTTTTTTACTAGGATATGAAACAAAAAATCGTGAATTGTATGAAAACTAACACAATTCACGATTCAATAGAAATATTCGGTTGTTTAAATCGGATAATTCGTTTACTTCCTTTCGTTTGGACGACAAATCGAGTCGTCGTTTCAAACGTAAACTTACTATTTTTCGTCACATTCCCTTTTACATACGATACACGTTTGCGGGTTTTCCCACTCGGTGCAATCGAGACTGCTGTCACTTTCGCCCGTGCTCGCGATTGATTATCTACATAAACAATATGTAAGTAACCTTTTGAATTCACCGCATACCGAAGTTCTCCTGTATACACTTTGACAATGCGACGATCTTTATAGAGCAGTTTTCCTTTTGCACTACGCACGTATAAATCAGGGTATTCATAAAATGAACTACTTTTACCATTTTGAATAACGAAGCCGTTCGATAATTTTTTAGTGTATCTTTTTTTATAAAAACCACCGCGCGTATGCTCATTTGAAAATCGTGGTGATTTATATGATTTATACGATTTCGCTGAAGCTTTTGGATACGACGTATCGTATGCGACACTCGCACTTAGAAATGGAATTAAAATGAATACGTAACGAAGGAATTTCTTCATTTTATCCCCTCCATTTTATCGGATTATTATTTTTTCATATCGTATTGCGCAATAATCTCATCTACATTAATCATATTACCCTTTAATAAACCACCTACTCGTGCTGGACCATTAATTAGTACATTTAGCATTGTTTTCGCTAATTTTTCCGGATTCATCTCTTCATCACTCACTAAAAAGTACTGCGCAAAGCCTAGTAAATTAGACGTCAAAATTGTCACAAAGAAATCTGGCGATACTTTTGTAGAAATCGTTTCCATATCGCGTAATACGTCCATTTGAAATAATTGTAAGAAAACGTCTTTCATTTGTGTTTGCAATGATAAAATCCCTTTCGTCTGGAATAAAATTTCTAAAATTTGCTTTTCGTCTGAAATACATTGCAATACGTTCACGAGTGTTGGATAACGCGTGATGATTAAATCTTCTGCTGATGCGTCATATGCTAAATGTTCGAGTACAGCTTGTTTAATTTTCGTCACGAGCTCCTCCTCAAATTGATCGAGCATATCGTATTTATCTACGAAATGTAAATAAAATGTCCCGCGATTAATGTCTGCCCGCTCCGTAATATCTAAAATCGTCATGCTTTCAAATCCTTTTTCCGTTATTAGTTGCGCAACAGCTTGTTGAATCGCTAGTCGTGTTTTCCTTTTTCTACGATCCATCGAATCCCTCTTTCTAAACAATTTCATCATTTTTGTTGAGTAACGAACAAATGAGCAAACATTGCATATCGTCAGAAACTCGTATTACTACTATAATAACGATATTAATTAAACAACACAATGTTGAGTAATCGACTTCGTGTTGAAGGGAGATTATTATGGAAAAAAACAAATTCTTTCTCATTCCATTTATCGCGTTGTTCGCGATTGCCTTATTATTTTTAACAGCGCAAATTCCAACGGCTAAAATGGAGCCAAAAAATTTACCAATCGCACTCGTTAATGAAGATGCAGGAGAAGTTGGTGCGACATTACTGAAACAATTGAAAAAAATGAGCCTACAACAATTCATTTTATTGAATATGATTCTGTAAAAGAAATGAAGGCTGCTATGAATGAGCGTGAAACGTACGGTGGGATCGTCATTCCGAAAGCATTCTCAAAACAACTAGCGTCACTTCAAACCGATGCACCGACACAAAGTACGTTACAGCTTTACATCAATGAAGGAGCAAATCCCGCACTTGCGACGTCTATTCAAACGATTCTCGAAAAAATCAGCACGCAACTAAATACGACACTTAGCGCACAAATCGCTGTCAAATTGCAACAAGAAACAGATGCAGCAAGCAAACAAGTCGCAACGCAACTTGAAAGTATGTTACAAATGCTACCGGCTGCCGCTGCTCCTCAAGCAGAAAATACATTCAAAACGTTACCAACGATGATTTCACTCGTTCAACCGAAATCCATTGCGATTTTAGCACAACCTGTCACGACGGAATTACTAAAAGTAAATGCCGCGGGTAAATTAACGAGCACCCCAACGGCTTTATTTACGCCTGTATGGGTCGGTAGCCTACTCGGTGCTGCGATGCTATACCTCGCTTTAAGTAAGCGTTCATTTGCTGAAACACGCACAATGCGCAAGTTCCAAGCGATTCAATCACTCATTCCAATCGTTTATGGTTTATTTGCTGGCTTTATTATTACGTGGTTTACAACGTGGATTTTAGGTTATGAATTTGATTCATTTTTACAAATCGCGCTATTCGTAAGCCTCGCTGTCACAGCATTTTGTTACATGATGTTAGCGACAATTAAATGGTTGAAGCTCCCAAGTGCTGTGCTATTCGCCTTGCTTATTTTCTTCGGTCTACCACTTATTCAAGTCGTACCCGAAATGGTTCCGCATTTTTATAGTGCATACATTTTACCGTGGTTACCGATGAAATTTTTAATTGAAGGATTGAAAGAACTTCTTTTCTTCGACAATTCTTTTATGAACCACAACACGAATGTCTTAATCGGCATCACCATCGTTTCGTTCATCGTTATTTGGCTTAAAAACGTTGTAACGAAAAAAAACGCTGCTTAATTTCTAAAACGTTTCATGCGAATTCTACGTATGAAACGTTTTTTGTATGAAGAATTTTTCTGTCACGAATTGTTCAATGATCTACGGAGGCTTTTTATGCATTGTGACGTTGAATCACGTTATAATAAGAAGGAATAGATAAAAAGGAGTGACTGCTGAGTCATGTTATTACTTATAGGAGGAATCGTATTACTTGTCATGTTCGCATTGATGGGTTTAATGATGTTAAGCCAAAAGAAAATGTTAACACCTGAATCGGTAATGGATTTCACAAAAAACAATGCAAAAAAAGGGAATGTTGCCTTAACTTTAAGCCAAGGAGGTCGTACAGTCGTTGAAGTAAACGGACAAATGCCCCTTCCCGTAGCGAACATCCCGAGTACGATCGTTGCACTCGCTTACGCACAACAAGTAGCGGACGGCACGATTCAACAAGACACGATGATTTCATTGAAAGAAATCAATCGTTATCACGTACCCCGCCTTGAACTCGATTTGCATAAAGATTGGTTAAATGAAATACGCCGTGCGCACTTCCATAAAGAAGTTCCGCTTCACGAAATTGCGAAAGGGATGATTGAACATAATTCGAATGCCAACATGGAATTTTTAATGCACTATCTTGGCATAGATGCCATCCAAGCGATGTTGAAAAAACTACAATTAACGAAGCATGATTTACTTTATCCAACATCTAGTGCACTATACATCCCCGAAAAATATACGTTAAACGATACGGAGATGAATAAACTGTCGATTATCGATTATCGTAAAAAAGCATTTGCCGTGCATAAAGAGTTAGCTGAAACTGAGCCTGCTTCTTCTGCTAAAACGACTGCTAGTAAATACGCTGTCGAAAAATGGTGGCAAGACCGTCTACCGAAAGCAACGACACGTGAATACGTTTCGCTGTTGAAAAAATTAAACAACCGTGCCTTTTTCAGTGAAGACGTACTTAAAACGATGGACGCTCTTTTTGCCGATACACTTCGTACACCTGAACTTAAAAAAGCAATTGCGACAGGTGGGCTCATAGCAGCCGGCACGAATCGCTCCGTTTCAACGATTTTGTACGCGACAGATGCGGCAAGTACGAAAACAGAACTTGCCTTTTTCGCTACGAATTTAACACCTCAAGAACATATGAAATTATCATTGAGCGTTGCAAACTTTGAAGCACGCGTCATCTCCGACCCTGTTTTCTTAGAACGCTTAAAAATGAATTTAGCTTAAGCGTCAAAAAAGTCGGTCCGGTGTTATGCCCTAAAAGTTAGAGTAAAATCTAAGTTTTAGGGTTTTTTTATTTTATGCAATGTTCTTTTTCCTTCATTTCGAAATGTGCTACACTAAAGTTAACAAAAGATTACGTGTTAACTTCCCTGCTGCAAGGATAGTTAACGAAGGAGAAATTTCATGGCTGATAAAACAATGGGCTTTAAAATTACAGAAGAAATGCACGAAAAAACAAAAAAAATCATTGAAGAAAGTGGCTTTTCAGCAAAAGAATGGCTCGAAAAAGCTGTCGCACTTTATCAAGTGCAACAAATGAAAGAACATACGACCGAGTTTACGACCGATTTAAACGAACTCGAACATCATACACAACGTATTTATACGCTCGTTGCGAATATGATGGAACGCTCTCGTTATTTACGCGATCAAGCGATTTCAGATTCAACCGATTTAGTGAAACAAAAAGATGTCACGATTGCAAACTTACAAAAACAACTTCAAGAAAAAGAAACAGAAGTACAATCTGTTCATGCGGAATACGATGCACTTAATGATGAAATTGCTCAACTTGAAGCTCAAAATAAAGAAATTGCCGATACGATGGGTGACAAACAAGCATTAATCAAAAGCTATAGCGATAAAATCACTCAACTGGAAAATGACATCGCTGCTTCAAACAGTATGAGAAATGATTTTGCCGAATTGAAAAAAGAGTACGATAAACTGCAAGCGAACGTCCAACAACGCTTAAAAGAAGCGGATAAAGAAGCTCAAAAAGCATATCAATTAAATCATGACTTAGAACAGCAACTCGCTGCCATTGAAGAGCGTCATGCAAAAGATTTACAATACGTTAAAATGGAGCAACAAGCGTTGAAAAACAATGAACTCGTTGCGATGACACGTCAACACCAACAAGAAATTAACCAATTGCATGCGACATACAACGAACGCATCGAACAACTTTTATCATCAAAAGAAGAAAATTAATTTTTCATACAATAGGTTTAACAATCTAATAATGTGGCAATAGTATATATGTACTTTTCATATTCTTCTCTTTTTTGACTATTAAGCGCCCCGCTTAATAGTTCTTTTTTTGTGTTTGTTTACTGAAAATTCTAACTATAGTACAATAAATGCATACATACAATGATGGAGATGAACTCTATGAAACAACAACCGATTACGATTCGCCCAATTGAAGAAAAAGATTTACCGAAACTGTGGGAGCTTATTTATAAAGATGAAAATCCCGAATGGAAAAAATGGGATGCCCCTTACTATCCGCATTACGCCAAAACATACGATGCCTTTTTAAAAGAAAAAGAGCGCTGGGTTCGCGTAGAAGATCGCTATGCGATTGATTTAGATGGTCGCTTAGTCGGCACGGTAAGCTATTACTGGGAACATCGCGATTCCAATTGGCTTGAAATGGGCATTTGTTTAAATGAAGCCGAAAATTGGGGAAAAGGAATGGGCACAATTGCCTTTCGTCTATGGATGGACCACTTATTCCAAACACTTCCCCTCGTCCGTGTCGGCTACACGACATGGTCAGGCAACCAGCGCATGATTCGCGTCGGACAAAAATTAGGTATGCAAATGGAAGCACGTATTCGAAAAGTTCGTTTATACGAAGGGATTTATTATGATTCCATTCGAATGGGCATCTTGCGCGAAGAGTGGGAACAACAATTAAATAAATAGCAAAAACCCCTTCCAATTTTCGGAAGGGGTTTTATTTTAGCAATGACGTTACATCGCTTTCTTTTTACCCGGGATACATAAGCCGATCACCATACCGACAATCGCTGGAACGAGCCAGCCTAACCCTAAGCTATAAAACGGTAAGACGTCTTTATAAAAATTAAGAACGGATACGAGTGGTTGCCACGTTAGAGCAGGCACATTGCCAATTAATGCTGCATATCCATCAAAAATACTTACACAAAATGTGAAAATCATCGCCGTCATGTAGACACTTTGTTTATGTTTAAACAATGGTGACGTTAAACCTAAAACGATTAACACGATCGCAAGCGGATATAAGAACATCAGTACAGGTACGGCAAATTTAATAATATTCGATAAGCCGACGTTCGCAATGGCGAATGACACGATACATAAAATTGTAACGAATGTTTTATAACCGACTTTCGGGAACACTTCATGGAAAAATTCACTACACGCTGTAATTAAACCGATGCTCGTTTTCAAACAAGCAAGCACGATAATAATCGCTAATAAAATCGCACCGTACGAACCGAAGTAATGTTCTGCGACTGCAGCAAAAATTTGTCCGCCGTTTTCAAACGTACCAATTGCGCTCACGCTAGAAGCACCCATATACGTAATGAGTCCGTAAATGATTCCCATTAAAATAATAGCGAAAATACCTGCTTTCCACGTTACGTTCGCAATTGACTTCTTATCGGTAATACCTAAACGTTTAATCGAATGGATCACGATAATCCCGAATGCAAGAGATGCTAATGCGTCCATCGTATTGTATCCTTCTTTAAACCCGGTCATGAACGCCTCATTGACATACGTTAAGCTCGGTTTGACGAATGACCCCATCGGTGAAAATATGCTGACACAAATAAGGACAAATAAAAAAATTAAAAATGCTGGCGTTAAATATTTCCCGATATAGTCCATAATTTTCGCTGGATTTAATGAAAAATAAAAAACGATGAAGAAAAAGATGAAACTAAATAATACTAACCAAAGCTGACTATGCTCTGGTGAAATAAAAGGTTCAAATCCAACGACAAACGGTACGGTAGCCGTACGAGGAATCGCAAAGAATGGACCGATTGTTAAATAGAGCGCCATCGCAAAAACGACACCGAAAATCGGATGTACACGGCTCGCAAGGTCGCGTAACCCATTACTTCCTGATAACCCAATCGCTAAAATCCCTAAGAAAGGTAAACCGATCGCTGTTACTAAGAAGCCGATTAATGCTGGCCAAAAATTCGTTCCTGCAAGTTGCCCCATTTGAATAGGGAAAATTAAATTACCCGCACCAAAAAACATACCGAAAAGCATCGTTCCGATAATGGCATAGGTTGAAAAAGGTACTTTCTTGTCCATTAAGTTACACTCCTACTATGAAATTATGAAATTGATTATGCTACAAACAATCCGTTCGTAAATAATTAGTCATAATAATAGCAATATAAAACTTAAAAAACAAGATTAATTCAGAAAACTTTAGCCAATTTCAATCTTTTACGTTATTTATACGTACGAAACATGTAAATACTTACAAAAATCCTTTAAAAATACCAAACGCAATGACGAAAATAAGTCCTGCTCCAATCGTGACGGCATTGACGATATTTCCTTTAAACCGCCATTCTTCAATCGCCAAAACGATGAAAAGTAGCGTCATCACGCCAAATTGTAGCGGTAATAATTGAAAAGCTTCATTAATAAGAATGAAAAAAGCAAAGGCAAATGTAATGAGAATGAGTAATAATTTCGATAAGTGCAACGTCTCTCCCATTCGGTATCCCTCCTATACATTTTTTCCTTTTATTCCCGTATACACATGAAATAAATCCTATTCATACATGATTATTCTTTCGTTATTCAATAAAAATAAGTCTATTTTATAAAAATGAAACAAATTTAGGTCTTATAGTATGCGAAATCCACCTCATATTTCGATAAAATCTATTTATTATAGACAATAAAGGTGGATTATAATTGAAAAAATTACGTAATGTAGCGTTTGCAGCACTGCTCGGCTTCTCTTTTTTAACAAGCTATGCAGCCGCTCCTTCAACTTCTACAACAACAACGACCGCACAAGCAAAAACACTGCATACTGTGAAACTTGCAAAAACGACTGATGGAGATACCGCTTCTTTCATTTATAAAGGAAAAACGATCAAAGTTCGCTTCCTTTTAGTCGATACCCCTGAAACCGTACACCCATCAAAAGGCGTACAACCTTTCGGGAAAGAAGCGAGTAACTATACGAAAGCAAAACTAAAAAATGCAAAGAAAATCCAATTAGATTTCGATAAAAATGGCTTTAAAGGCGACAAATACGGTCGTAAATTGGCATATGTCTACGTCGACGGAAAAGATTTAAACTTACAACTCGTTCGTAAAGGCTACGCGCGTGTCGCCTACATTTACTCACCAAACACGACAAATAAAGCAAAATATTTAGTCGCACAATCGAAAGCGAAAAAAGAAAAACTGCGTATTTGGTCAAAATCAGGATATGTCACGACAGCTGGCTTCAATGCGAAGAAAAAAGCGAACGTGAAAAAAACAACAACGAAAAAAACAACAACGAAGAAAACAACTTCTTCCAAAACGAGCACATTTAAAAACTGTACGGAACTGCGAAAAGTGTATCCAAATGGCGTACCAAAGTCGCATAAAGCGTATGAAGCAAAAATGGACCGCGATCAAGACGGCTATGCTTGCGAAAAATAAATAATGTACATAAAAACAGGTCTTCTTTACGAAGACCTGTTTTTTCGTTGTTCTTTTTTCATTTGTTCGTAAATAGGTTTCAACTCATCTCGCTTCGTTCGCTCCGACGGTTGAACACCCGAAAAATAAGCAGCACGCGTTAATAAATGCCCGCCAATCGGTGCCGTTAAAAATAAGAAAGCAATGCCTAAAAGAATACGAGCATTGTAAGAATGCTCCATGAAGAGGAAGTATAAAAATACCGCAATTAATAAAAATAAAATGCCGAGCGTCGAACTTTTAGACGCTGCATGCGCGCGTGTATATGCATCGGGAAAACGATAAATACCGATGGCTGCCATCAAAATGAAAAACGTTCCGACAATCATAAACAAACAAATGAGGCTACTTTTTAGAAGAATCATCTATAATCTTTCCTTTCTCTAAAAACTTCGCAAACGAAATCGTCCCGATAAAAGAGAGTACTGCTAACAATAAAATGATTTCTACGTAAAAAGCCGTATCCACAATGATTGAAAAAATACCGATTAATCCGATTAATGACACGCCAATCGCATCGAGTGCAATGACGCGGTCAATCGTCGTCGGTCCTTTTAATAAACGTAGCACGAGTAACAACAATGAAATGCCAATCACGATGCTACAAATAATCATCACGCCAAAAATCATGTTCTCGTCACCTCCATAATCGCTTTTTCAAAACTTTGCTGAATCGATTCAATGACTTCATCGACGTCCTCTAAATCAATCGCATGAATATAGAGCGTTTGCTGATCTTCGGATACGCTGACGACAATCGTTCCAGGTGTTAATGTAATTAAACAGCTCAACAACGTAATTTCCCAGTCTGATTGAAGTTTAGTCGGATAAGCGAAAAAAGCGGGTTCCATCGTTATTTTCGGACGTAGTGCATGACCGACAACGTCGATATTTGCCTTCCACAACTCGACGCAAAATAAGCCGATGAGTTTGAGAATCGCCCACACTGTATACATGTAAAAACGTTGTTTAAACATCGAGCGCATCATCCAAATCATGAACAACCCTAATAAATAGCCGACGATAAACGTTTGTGGAGAAAACGTATTCGCTAAAAACATCCAAACAAGCGCAATGAGCATATTTAATAACCATTGCAGTGCCATTTACTTCACCCCTTTCAATACGAACTGACTGTAGAGTGTCGGGTCCATTAATAATTTGGCACCGTCTTGTACGTAAGGCCAAACGACGCTAGAGAAAATACCGTATGCAACGCAAAGAGCGACGAGTGTCACGGTAGGTACGAGCATTTTTACGTAGGTCGGTTTCGGTACGGTTTCAAATCGTCCTTCTTTGCTCCAAAAAGCGTATATGAAAATACGAATCATACTCCAAAGAACAATCAAACTTGAAAATAATACCCAAATGGAGCCGGCTATATGACCGGAAGCAAAGCCCCCTTTGACGATGAGCATTTTGCCGATAAATCCACTAAATGGTGGAATGCCTGCTATACAAAGAATGGCGATGAAAAACGTCCATGCAAATGTCGGATAGCGTGTTAAAATCCCACCCATTTGACGAAGTTGTTGCGTTCCTGTCACGTAAACGAGTAACCCCACTAATAAAAATAAAGCGGCTTTAATGAGCATGTCGTGCACCGTATAGTACAGCATCCCCGCAAAGCTTTCTTCATTAAACAAGCTTATGCTATAAATGAGTAACCCGACCGCAATGAAAATGTTGTAAATAATTATTTTCACGACGTTCCACGATGCGAGTGCGCCTATACAGCCGACGACCATCGTCGCTATACCGAGTATCATTAATAATGTGTGCGTAAATGTCGTATCGAGTGGAAATAGCAATGTGTACGTACGTAAAATGCTATAAACGCCGACTTTCGTTAACAATGCGCCAAACAAAGCCATAATCGGAATCGGTGGTGCGCTATATGCGCTCGGAAGCCAAAAGAAAAATGGAAACAATGCCGCTTTAAAAGCGAAGACAATGAACAATACGACCGATATGGCCGTAACGATTGCTGGTTGTTCAAGCTGCGTCACACGTACGCTAATGTCTGCCATATTCAACGTTCCGACGACTGCATACAACATGGCAACACCAATGACGAAAAGTGCAGAAGCAAATACGTTAATGAACATATATTTGAGTGATTCTTTTAATTGTTGTTTCGTTCCGCCAAGCACGCTTAATAAATAAGATGCCATTAAAAACACTTCAAAAAAGACGAAAAGGTTAAATAAATCACCTGTCGTAAAGGCTCCGTTCACACCGACGAGCATGAGCAATACGACCGCATAATAGTAATTCCCCTCACGCTCTCGGTCGATAGCCGTAAAGCTATACCAAATAATGAACAACGTGACGAGCGAAGCGGCGGTGACGAATAAAGTCGATATGCTATCTGCCACCATCGTAATACCGAAAGGCGCTTGCCAACTGCCGAACGTCACGACTTGTGCCCCGTCCGTATGTACTTTTTGTAAAACGAAAACGCTCATACTTAACGTGCTCAAAATACCAATTGTCGCAACGATTTTTTGGTACACACGCTGCGTCGGTGCAAACATGAGTAAAATAGCGAAAAAGAGTGGAACGATGATTGGAAATACGGCACTATTCATGGAATTCATCCTCCTTTAAATCGTCTATTTTATCTGTTTTCGCCGTTTGATACGTACGGTATCCAATGACGAGTAGTAAAGCGGTCACGCCGAAACTAATGACGATAGCGGTTAAAATAAGCGCTTGCGGTAATGGATCTGCCATCATCGCATTCTTCACACCGTCTTGTAATACAGGCGGTTTCTCTCCACCGAGTCCCCCCATCGTTAAAATGAGTAAATGTGCTCCGTGACTTAAAATCGCCGTTCCTAAAATAATGCGTAATACGTTGCGTGAAAGCATTAAATAAACCGCAGCAAAAAAGAGAAAACCGATAACTGCACACATGACAAATTCCATTACTGATCTCCTCCTATACTTTCTATAATCATCATCGTCACACCGACGACAACGAGGTAAACACCCGTATCAAAGAGCATCGCCGTATGCAATTCACTATCTCCTAAAAGAGGCAGTTGAAAATGATTAAAATAATGTGTAAAAAAGGCATCACCCGCAACAAGTCCGATGCTTGCCGTACCGAGGGCGAATAAGAGTCCAATTGCAACGAGAATTGAGTAGTTGATTGGCAACATTTTTCGAACCGTTTCTAAATCAAACGTGACGTAAAGAAGTAATAAGCCACTCGCCATTAACAATCCTCCTACGAATCCCCCGCCCGGTGCAAAGTGACCCGCTAAGAAAATATGAATGGAGAAAAGAAAAATCATGAAAAACACTACGTACGTTAACGTATTTAATATGACGTTATTTTGATTCATCTCGTGCATCTCCTTTCCGTTTTTTCGAGCGAAGTAAACCGAGGATTGCCAGTCCAGCAATCGCTAACACCGTAATTTCAAACAGCGTATCAAATCCTCGGTAATCGACTAAAATAACGTTGACGATGTTCCCGCCACCCGCTTCTTTTAACACCGTTTCTTTGTAGTATGAACTAATTGTCGGCAATAACTTTTGTGAGTAAGCTGCCATCGCAAATAACATAACGGTCAGCCCGACACTCGCCGAAACGAGAAGGCGTAGCCATTTGCCTTTTTGCTTTTGCTCTTCTTTTATTTTCTTCGGTAAATTTCTAAATACGAGTAAAAACAACGCAACGGACACCGTTTCAATGACTAATTGTGTCAGTGCTAAATCGGGCGCTTGGAAGCGAACGAAGAACAGTGCAACACAATATCCGACGACGCCAAGCGCGATAATTGCCGTCATTCGTGTCGTCGCCTTCAAAACGATAATCGTCCCCGCAACGAGCGTTACGACGAGTAGTCCATCGATGATATGAATCGTCGAAGCTCCTTCCCATGAAAAAGCGAATGCTCCTTTTTTCCACAAAACGAACAGCAGTAACATACTGACCATTCCTAACATAAACGTAAAGTATTGACGGGATTTCCCTGTCATGACGTGACGACTCCATTTTGTGAACGATGCATCGCCGATAGAGATCACTTGATTAAACAGCGTATTAAGCGTCCATTTTTCAGGCCATTTCTCGTACATTGGTTGCCATTTTTTAAGTGTTAAGACACCTAAAATACCGAGTACGATGACGCCGAGTGTCCATAAAAATTCAGCAGAAAAGCCATGCCATAAAGACACATGCACTCCGACGTCCGAAGCTGATTCGAACAATGTCGGTTGAATTGAAACGACCGCTCGTTTAATGAGCAAATCGGCAACGACATTCGGACGGAAAACGATGATTAATCCGATTATTAGCAGTACGATAGGCGCTACTAATAAGCCAATAGGTGCTTCGTGTGGTCGTTTCGGCAACGTATGCCTTTTTCCTAAAAATGTTCCACAAACGAAATACAAACTATACATAAACGTGAAAATACTTGCGAGCCAAATAGCTGCAAAAACGAGCGTGCCAAGTGGCAATGCTTCTTTTGATTGCCACATCGTCATGAAAAATAGCTCTTTTGAAAGGAACCCATTGAATGGCGGTACGCCTGCCATCGACAACGTACCGAGCATCGTCACCGTAAAGCTAACCGGCATAACGGATAGCAGTCCTCCGAGCTTTCGAATGTCGCGTGTCCCTGTTTCGTGGTCTATAATACCCGCCATCATAAACAGGGCTCCTTTAAACGTCGCGTGATTCACTAAATGGAACAAAGCAGCGAAAGCAGCAAATTGATAAAAAGTAGACGTGTCATTCGTATACGAAACGAGCGCTGCAACGCCGAGCATAGACATAATCATGCCGAGCTGGCTCACCGTTGAGAAAGCTAAAATGCCTTTTAAGTCTTTTTGCTTCACAGCAAAGAACGAACCCCAGCAAAGCGTCACAACCCCTACGATTGCAATGACATTGCCCCACACAGCAGTCGCCGCAAAAATCGGTGTGAAGCGTGCAACGACATAAATACCCGCTTTCACCATCGTCGCTGAATGCAAGTACGCACTGACCGGTGTCGGTGCTGCCATCGCATCAGGCAACCATATGTAAAATGGAACTTGTGCCGATTTCGTAAAAGCACCGAGTAAAATGAGGACGAGTGCTACGTAGAAAAGGCTCGATTGTTCTATTTGAGCAGCTTGTGCCGTCATTTCGCGAATGGACATCGTACCAGTCACATTGCTTAAAATTAAAAAGCCCCCGAGCATCATTAAGCCGCCAAAAATCGTAATCATTAACGATTTAAAAGCACCGTCTTTTGAAATACGATCTTCATAGTAATAGCCAATGAGTAGAAATGAAGCGAAAGACGTCACTTCCCAGAAAACGTATAAACTAATGACCGAATCTGCTTGCACGACGCCAAGCATCCCTGTCATGAACATAAGTAAGTACATGTAAAATTGATGTAGGCGCTCTTTTTTATTCAAATAAAAAATCGAATAAAATAAAACGAAAATCCCGATACCGCTAATGAGTAATGAGAACAACAAACTGAGTCCATCGAGTTGCGAATCAAATTTTACTTGTAAAGCCGAAATCCAAGAAATCGACTCATACTGTGTTTCTTTTCCGATGAAGGAACTGTAATAAACGGTCAGTATGATAGGAATCGGGATCACGTAGTACCCGAGATGTCCTTTGCCCCACTTTTTAATCAATGGGAGAAATAGTGCAAAAAGAAATGGAAGAAATAAAATAAACAATTGCATACCGATGCCTCCTTTTTAATCGAATACCCTCTTTAATGGGAAATACGCAAAAAGGAGCCTGTCACAAATGGGCATAAAAATCCCTTTGTGACAGGCTCCTCCAAATCAACGCATATGTAATTAATTTATACTGTATCACATATGTCGAACTAATTTCAAATGAAATTGTAAAATGACTTTTACATAGTTTTTTCTCGCTTTGTAAAACTTTTCTATTTTATAATGAACAAAAAACAAGGTGGTGACGGTGTATGGAAACAGCTCAACTCGTAAAAAAAGTCGAACAACAACTCCGACTCGCATCCAGGCAAGTCGTCGAACTTCGACACGTACAAGATGCGTATCAGCTCATTGTCGACCGGTGCCGAGAACAATTGCCGATTGATTTTGCGATGATCGTTTTATCAGATGGCGGACAGTACGACGTGAAAGCTCATAGCGGTGAGGCAGCTGATTTATTAGCACATTTTCCGATGCCTCTCGCAAGCTGTTCAAAAGTATATACGGAAAAAATCGTGACGCACTTAGACGACGAACAACTTTGTACGTTTGCAACGTATGTGAAAAATACAGCATTCGCTACGTGGTTTACCGTACCACTTCACTTTAGCGCGGAACAATTCGGCTTTTGCCTCATTGGCTATTACAAAGCAATTGAACTCATCCCAGATATGGGCATCGTCTTTAATGAATTCGGCAAAGATTTAGAAGTATCGATGCTCTATCATCAAGAAAAAAATGAAAAAGAGCAACTCGAACAATTACTTCAATTACAACAACAACTACTCGCTGAATCGATGTTAACGAATGATTTTTTAGGTATCGCGAAAAAAGTAAGTGCTATTTTTCAAACGTCCGTCATTATTTTAGATCAATTTTATAAACCTTTGACGTCCGTCATACTCCGTGAAGACGAGGGAGTTTCACTTGATTTTTCCACGAAAGCGGCTCAAAAAAACATTTGGGACGTTCGTGTAGGACTAGATGTCTATGGCTATATTGCGTTTATTCATCAACCACAAACGTCGCATTTTACGACGATTGCGATTGAAGTGATTAAAAACATCGTATCGATTCAATTTATGAAACAAAAAATGGCTTTTGACGTACAACAAAAAGAAAAAACACAATTTTTTGAGCAGTTATTTTTACCGAAACAAAACGTACAACAACTACAAGCGCGTGCCAATTTACTACACGTCTCACTCGACATGCCACATCGTCTCGCAATCCTATCGTATGAAGCGTCTGATCGACAACTACTCAAACAGCTCAAACCGTTTGAACACGACGTTCTCTTTGCTACAGTCGAGCAGCATCTTTGTCTTTTATGTCCCGCTTCGTATTCGTTCGAACCGCTATTCAATGTCGCGACGTCATACGGGGCGAAGACGTGTTTCGTAAGTCAACCTATTCAGGACGTTGACAGTTACCACACGCATTATATTTTATTAAAATCCGCTCTCCATACAGCGGAAAAAGGCTTACATTTTTATGACGTGCAGCGCATCGAACCACTATTATTTGAAATTCAAAATGAGGCGCTGATTGACGCTTATTTAACGAATACAATTGGACCGTTACTCGCACAAAATAATGCTTTATTTCATACACTCGATACGTATTTACGTCATAATGGCAACGCTTCGGAAACGGCGAATGCCCTCTTTATTCATCGAAGTACGTTGCTTTATCGCCTAGAGAAAATCGAGCAGTTGCTACACGTCCAATTGAATCAAGCTGAAACGCGCTTTTCTTTATTTTTCGCTATTAAATTGTTCCACTTCCACAATTCGTCTAAATAATTTGTAAAAATTCCTACAGTTTGTCTATAGGTTTAGATGAATGCATCGTTTATAGTCAATAAAACGATTAATTTAGGAGGTTTTTTCCATGCATACGATTCAACATTTACGTTTACCAGTCATCGCTTCACCGATGTTCATTATTAGTACACCTAAGCTCGTGATTGAACAATGTAAAGCCGGCATCGTCGGTTCTATGCCCGCGTTAAATGCACGTCCGAAAGAGTTGTTGGAACAATGGCTTATTGAAATTACAGAAGAATTAGCCGCATACAATGCACAAAATCCAGAACGCCCGGCGGCTCCGTTTGCAATTAATCAAATCGTCCATCCAACGAATGACCGTCTCGAACACGATATGGCACTTTGCGTGAAATACAAAGTACCGATTATTATTACGTCGCTTGGCGCAAGAGAAGAAGTGTTTGAAGCGGCACATAGTTATGGCGGCATCGTCTTACACGACGTCATTAATAACTTTTTTGCGAAAAAAGCCATTTCAAAAGGCGCGGACGGTTTAATCGCCGTTGCAGCTGGTGCCGGTGGTCATGCAGGTACACTTAGCCCATTCGCTCTCGTTCAAGAAATTAGAGAATGGTTTGACGGTCCACTCGCACTTTCTGGCTCGATTGCGACTGGTTCATCTATTTTAGCGGCACAAGCGATGGGTGCAGACTTTGCCTACATCGGCTCTCCGTTTATTGCGACGGAAGAAGCGAATGCGGTAGACGGCTACAAAGATATGATCGTCTCAAGCAGTGCAGATGATATCGTCTACAGCAACTTATTCACCGGCATTCACGGAAACTATTTAAAACCGTCGATTGAACAAGCTGGCTTAGATCCACAAAACTTAGCACAAAGTGACCCATCTCAAATGTCCTTTAGCGAAAGTGGTGCGAAAGCTTGGAAAGATATTTGGGGGAGCGGACAAGGCATCGGTGCTATTAAACAAGTACAACCGACGAAAGATTTCGTTGCCGACTTAGCACAGCAATACGAAGCAGCAAAACAAAACTTACGCGTAAAATTAGACGGAATTCCTTCCATCTAATCACATACAAAAGAGGACGTCGTTACGTAACGACGTCCTCTTTTATGTTTATTCACAATCCATCAAGCTTAGTCGGCTTTCACCATTTGATAAATGTAATGCATTTCAGATGCATTCATAATTTTAGGAACCGGATACAATGGATTCGCTTCTTTTAATGCCCTTTTCACCATTTCCGGAATATCACGGTTGACGATGCCTTCTAATTTCGTCGGAATCGCCATTTGCTCGTTCATTTGGCGAATCGCCGCAATAAATGCCTCGGCTTTTTGTTTGTTCGACTGTGAGCCTTCTGTTAAATGAACGAGGTCTGCTAATTCCGCAAGAGATTCGTATACTGTTTCTCCGTAAAAGTCTAATACATACGGGAGTAACACCGCATTCGCCAGTCCGTGTGGTACTTGATAAAACCCACCTAACGTATGGGCGATAGCATGAACATTTCCGACAAAGGCACGTGTAAAAGCAAACCCTGCAAGGTACGAAGCTTCTTGCATATTTGCACGTGCTTCTACGTTCGTCGGATTCGTATACGCCTCGTACAAATCGTTAAAAATGATTTTCACGGCTTTTCTACTCGCTTCAATCGTTTCTTTCGTATTACTTTTTCCGATATACGCTTCGACAGCGTGTGTTAAAGCATCCATTCCCGTCGTTGCCGTTACGAACGGCGGTAATTTCACCGTTAACATCGGATCTAATACGGCTACGTGTGGAATGAGCACCGGGTCCATCAACGCATATTTTTCATGCGTTTCACTATTCGTCACGACAGCAGCTACCGTCGCTTCACTCCCCGTGCCGGCCGTTGTTGGAATCGCATAAAATGGGGGCATTTCTTTTCTAATTTTCATGACACCTTTTAGCTGTGGAATTGTCTTGCCTGGCTTCGCAACGAGTGCTGCTACCCCTTTTGCACAGTCCATCGGTGACCCACCGCCGAAAGCAATAATGCCTTGACATTGATGCCCGTCATATAACGCTTTTGCTTCTTCAATATTCGTAATCGTCGGATTCGGAACCGTTTGGTCGTATACGACGACACGTAAATCTGCCGCTTCACATTTCTCAACGAAAGGTTGTATGTATCCAAATGATACGAGCCCTGGATCGGTTACTAACAACACCGTTTCAAGTCCATCTTTTTTAATGCGTGCTGGCAATAAATCTAAACAATTGGCCCCTTCAATTCGTTCAGGTTGTCGATACGGCATCACTTTGGATACGAGATAAAAGCTTTTCTGGAATGCACGGCAATACAATTTATTCATTTCTTCTCCCCCCATCTTCATATTTTCTATTTTATAACATTTTTACTTTTAAATACAAAAAAACAGCGAATTTATTATGTGACATTTGTAAATAGGCATGTTTTTATTTTATCGATATACTATGAATACTTAATACACGATAGAAAGCTGGTTCCATCAATGAAAATTTTATGCTTCGGAGATAGTATTACAAGAGGTGTAACGCTACAAGGTAACCGTCTACGCATCGTCAAACAAACGTATCCAAAACATTTACAAGCAGCTCGACCAAACGATGAAATTGTCAATAAAGGTGTATTCAACGATAATTCCTCTTCTTTATTACAACGCTTTGACAAAGACGTTGTCGCAGAACATCCAGACGTAACACTACTTGAAATTGGTGGAAACGATTGTGTGTTCAATTGGCAAGAAGTCGCCAATGCCCCCGACGATGTGCATCAACCGACCGTTCGTATGCAAGATTTCAAACAAAACATTCGCACACTTTACGACCGCCTAACGAACATAGGCTCTAAACTTGTGCTCGTTACCCCACCGCCCCTAGATCCCGTTAAATATTATGAGTATTTAGAAAATCTATTTGATCAATCGATTAGTAAATGGATTTGCAAAGTAGGTGGCATTGATTTTTGGCATAAACAATACAACGATGCCATCGTACAATTAAGTGAAGAACTTCATCTCTTACTCATTGACGTGCGCAAAGCATTTATCGAAACAGATCATTTCCAAGACTTCATGAGTAATGATGGCATTCATCCGAATGAAGAAGGCTATGTACTGATGGCTCAAACGATTGAACAAACGATTAAATAGTCATTTTTTGACAGCACCGATTCCTTTTTTGCATAATAGAGAAAATACGCAAAAGAAGGTGGAACGGGATGCTGTCTTTTATTTTGTTAACATTATTCGTCGTCATGAGCCCCGGAATTGATACAGCACTTATTACGAAAAGGACGATTGCAGAAGGTGGAAAAACGGGTATTATGCTTGCTATTGGCATTGCTTGTGGTTCTCTCTGCCATACGCTTCTCGCAACGGTTGGACTTTCTGCACTCATTCTTCAATCGTCTATCGGCTTCACGCTTTTAAAGTTTGTCGGTGCTTTTTATTTAATTTATTTAGGCATCAAAGCACTTTTTTCAAAAAAACAACAACCGCAACTCGCGACTCAAATGAAAAGTCGATACCAATCACCATTCTTAGAGGGACTTCTATCTAATGTTTTGAACCCAAAAGTAGCTGTCTTTTTCTTAACGTTCCTACCGCAATTCGTCACCTCATCTGAACATGCAGCGTGGCAATTTTTATTCATGGGCATCACATATGCCACCCTTTCCATCATTTGGTTTTTCTTATACGTATACTTCCTACAAGTGATCCGCAATTGGTTGCTTTCGCCAACGGTTCAACTGTGGATGGAACGTGTAACAGGACTTGTACTAGTCGGCTTCGGTATTAAATTACTTTTTACGAAAAATACGCTCCTTCATTAAGGCTAAAAGTAAATATGTAAACAAGTTTATTCGTTTATTTTTAAACACATTTACGAAAAATGATAGATTTGCTATGATTTTAGTTTTAAAAATATTCTTCTCTTTCAAATTGAATCCGTCCACTCCATAATAAATTGAATTTTATTAAATTCCCATTCTAAAAAGCATCCTTATTTAATAGTTATATTTTCACTATTATTGTGTTAAAATAAGTAAAAAGTATTAATTTTTCTATTTTTATAGGAGTGGATTTGATGGACTTTGACTTTAATTTTGTTTTACGTTGTATATTCGCCTTTTTACTACCGATGATTAGCTTATTTATGCTTTTAGCGTTCACACTCGCCAAGTCATTCGCTTATAAAATTTCTCGATTCATTGGTGCCTTTGCTTTCTTCGGTGGAATCGCTTATTTATTTGATTTCATTCGGATTTTATTGCCAATTGAATATTCTCATACGATTCATATGTTTCTCGTCATAACATGTATGAATATAGCATTCGTATTTCTCTTTCAAATCGTATATGAACTCGTAAAACCTATTGCAAAACTTCGCTTTCCTGCTATTTCGTCTATCATTTATTTGTTTCCACTTCTGACGCTTGCCTATAGTTGTTACGAAACATACGTTATCGGTTATACGCCTTACACAATCGTTGATGGTTGGCATTTCAGAGATGAACAACGTGTCGTACCATTTAACGTCTTATGTATTGTTATTCTGTATGTGATTAGTTTTGGAATGTTTGTCATCGGCTACAAACATTCCAAAACGACACAATATCGTTCATTCTTTCGCTCTTCTTTCATTGGAACGAGTGGCATTTTACTAATCGTCGCTCTGTATTATGTCGGTATTTTAAAAGGGTATAATTATTTCATGCCACCGACTCCCGGCTTATTTGCTATTTTATTAACGGGACTATTGTATGCGTGGCTTATCATTAAATTGGATTTCCTTCCGACGCTAGTGAAACGTTATGCTTTATTAATGGAGTCTTCCCCTACACCGATTGTTTATTTAGATGCGCATACAAAAATCATTGAGTTGAATGCAGCCGCGGCTCACTTTTACCATATTAAACTGGAAAATAATTTTATGACGTACTTTGATTTTGCACAGTCAAATAAAACCGTCTTTCAAAATTTATTCGATCAACTAGACCGCGAAGGGAATGTAAAAGGCTATAAAGTAGAATATATCGATGAAACGAAAGACGACTCACATCGCTATATTCTCATCGATGGATCTAAAGTACGCATCGCTGAAAAAGATTTCTACTACTGTATGATTCATGATTTAACGAAAGATTTTGCGAACCATAGACGCAATGAATATTTCGCTTTTCACGATACGCTAACAGGCTTACATAACCGAACGTATTTTGAGCAAATGGTACCGCGTGCACTGCGTTCGATCCCAAAAAATGTACAAGGAGCACTGATTTTATGTGACCTGAACTTTTTCAAAGCAATTAACGATACATATGGACATCAAGTCGGCGACCAAGTACTTTGCTTCACTGCCCAATCTTTCGAAAAATATTTACCACAGCCGTACACGCTTGCGCGACTCGGTGGAGATGAATTTATTATGTTTTACGAAGTGACGTCGAATAGCACGATTTTCGCTCAGGCAATCGATATCGTCCGTCAAAAATTCAAAGAGCATCATTTTATTCAAGATCATATCGATATCGAAATTATACCGAGCTTCGGCATTGCTTATACAGGAAAAGACGGAACCAATTACGATGAACTTTATAAAATTTGTGATGCCCGTATGTATGAAGATAAAAAGCGTATTAAAGAAGCACGTGCCTATATTGAAAACTAGCAATCATCATACAAAAATGAGACAGTGACAAAGATACTTCTTTTAAGCCAAATGTGACAGGCGCTTTCCTGAGGCATGGCTGAAGTCTCCTGCTGCGGGGTCTTCCGCTCATGCTTTTCCCTTAGGAGTCGCCATCAAATTCTTATTGAACCATCTTTTTCTAATATTGTACTGGAGAAAGGTGGTTTAACTTTGCCAACATTTAAGTATGATTATAATAGTTGATATATGCTTGAACGCTTTGAATGACAACGCCATTTATCAAGATAAAATGTTTCACACTTTAAGCTAATATGGAACGTTTCAATAATGGCGTGATCAGAAGGCATGACTTTGCCGGACATGCTCATAATAATATCTTTTTTAACCGCTTGTTGAATCACTTCCTTTCCGACACGATATTATTTAACTGGCATATTAGCTAGTCTCATTTCAATCGCCTTCATTTTCATTTCCGCTGGATAGCTAACTTTTGTCTCAACAGAAAAACACCTCCGTTTAGTAAGAATAGGTTTCTATACCTGATTCTTTCACGAAAGGTGTTTTTATTTGTCTCATTTTATTAGATCAGTTCCAAAAGGTAATGATCCGTGATTGTCTTTTTTGCATGTATTTTATTCCAATAATCATTCGTTGTTTACGATTGCAGTTTATCCATTCGTCTTGACCATTTAAATTTCGGTTTCACTTCAGCGAAAATAACGGCCATTAAAATTAAGAAACAGCCGAAAATCATACGTCCCGTTAATAATTCATGCAAAATAATGACCGAGAAAATCGTTCCGAATAACGACTCCATCGACAAAATGATCGCTGATTTTGTCGGATTGGCATATTGCATGCCGATATTTTGACATACGTAGGCAACGCACGTGCAAAAAATAGCTAAATAAAAAATAATGCCGATTCCTGTTGCTGTCACAGTCGTTGGGATTTCTCCTAAAGTGAAAACGCCGAGCAATCCGAGTACGGAAGCTGTCGCTAGTTGCACAATCGTTAAGGCAAGTGCATCTTCTGTTTTAACGAATACATTCGTGTAAAAAATATCGAATGCAAATAAAATGGCACAAGCAATCGATAAAACATCTCCGAAATTCATCGTAAAATCATTCGTTAATGATAAAAATCCGATGCCGACAATTGCCATACAAGCGGCTACGATTTCATAACGATCAAATTTTCGTTTATAAATAACGTACGCAATAACCGGCACAATTAAAACATTAATCGCCGTCAAAAAGGCATTTTTAGACACGGTCGTATACGCTAGACCGTACGTTTGGACCGTAAATCCTGCGAATAAAATCGTTCCTAATACGGCCCCTTTCCACAATACCGATTTCGATATGTACTTCAATTTTTTATGAAAAATTAAACAAATTAAAATCGTTGCGAGCGTAAAACGAAATGCCATTAATTGGAGAACCGTCCAATGTTCTAATCCTACCGCCATGCCGATAAAACCGCTTCCCCATACTAAAGCAGTAATGAGCATGAATAGTTCTCCTTTATACTTACTCAATCGATCGCCTTCTCTCTTATTTCTGATACTCATCATACTCAATTTCAACGATCTTGTGAATATATATTCGCTATTTATTATAAAAAAAGATTATTAAGTCGAAAAAACGATGAAATCAATTCGATTTCACCGCTTTTTATTCATCTAATTTACTTTTGTGGGATGTTTGGGCGTTTCACGAATAACGCAATGACAAGACCTACTAATGCAACAACGAAGAACCAGAAGAACGTATGTTGTGCGCCACCTGCTAACAATGTTTCCATGGAAGCATTCGGATGATTTTGTGCATAATTCGTTTGACCAGCCGTTAATAAAACGATCGTTAATGACGTACCTGCTGCACTGGCAACTTGTTGGAACGTATTTAATACAGCTGAACCGTGTGCATATAAGTGACGTGGTAATTCATTTAATGAGTTCGTTTGAGCAGGCATAATAATCGTAGATGCTCCGATGAAGAAAATAATATACACGACGACGATAAACCAAACTGGTGTTGCATCGGTCGTGAAGAAATAAAGTAAGCCGGTTGCGATACTGAAAAATAAGAAACCGAATGTTAAGTAGAATTTCGGTCCTACTTTATCGAACGTATTGCCGACAACTGGTGCTAAAATGGCATTTAATAAATTCCCTACAAGCATCGCAAGTCCTGCACTCGTTGCAGAAAGTAATAAAGAGCCTTTTAAATACATTGGAATTAAAATCGCCATCGCTAAAATTAAGCCGAATGCTAAAAATAGTAAAATGGAGCCTAATGTGAAGTTGCGGTATTTAAATACGCGTAAGTTCAACATCGGTTCTTTCGTAGCGAATTGACGCCATACGAATAAAATTAAAGCGACGATTCCTGCGATTAGTAACGTTGTTGATAAAGTCGTTGCTTCTGCTAATGAACTTAAACCGTAAACGAGTCCACCAAATCCAATTGTCGATAAAAGAATCGACAGAAGATCGATTTTCGGTTTCGTTAATTCAGATACGTTGTACACTTTCGCCATAAAGATCGTATAAACGATGATGAATAGCACGACGCTCACCCAGAAAATATAATGCCAGCTTGCGATATCAATAATGAAACCTGCTAATGTGGGTCCGATTGCTGGTGCTAGCGTAATTAACATCCCCATAAGACCCATTGCAGCACCACGTTTTGTAATAGGAACGACGATTAAAATAACGTTAATCATTAACGGTAAAATAAGACCTGTCCCGATTGCTTGAATAATACGTGCAAGTAAAAGGACGCTAAATGTAGGAGCTAATGCGCCAATAATTGAGCCGACAACAGAGAAAATAAAAGCAATTGTAATAATATTTCTCGTTGAAATCCATTGAATAATAGAAGCGGATACCGGTACTAAAATTCCTAATACGAGTAAGTATCCGGTCGTTAGCCATTGAGCAGTCGATGCACTAATATTAAAATCAGTCATCACTTCTGTCATAGCCATGTTCATAGCTGTTTCTCCAAATAATCCGACGAACGCTGCAATCATCAGCATAACGACCATTGGTTTTGGATTACGAATTGTTTCTGTAGTCATGTTTACTCCCTTGATTAGACCTAATGCTATTATTTATGCTCAAAAAGAAAAGGCATCTAATATGCCTGACATAAATATTTTAGACCGGTCTATATAATTTATTTAAAAAACAATGACTTTCTTCTATTGGAAGAAAGCTGGAATTGTATTTTTCAGTTTTTCAATTGGCTTATTCGATTTACTCGTAATCGAAAGCATCAAAATACCTTCAATCGAAGCACAAAGTGTCATTGCCAAGTTAGATGCTTTGTTTTCCGGAATGGCCGAAGCGATTAACTTGTTATAAATTAACTGTTCGATTTTCACATAGTTATTTTGACAAGCTTCACGAATCGTTTCATTCGCAAATGCCGATTCTAACGAAATGAGTGAAAATGGTGGCATCGTTAAACCATCTGGTGTTTCTAAGTTTGCGAAACGTTCTATCATACGATCTAAATAATTTTGGATTGCTATGACCGGATTAGCATCGCTTTGTAAATGCCCACTCATATCTTCTAGTAAACGAAGTGAAGAAGATTCGACTACTTCTAATACGAGTTGGTCTTTCCCGTTAGGAAAATAATGATATAAAGAACCTTTTGGCGTACCCGATTCTTTTAATATTTGATTAAGCCCTGTCGCTTGATAGCCCTGAGAATGAAAAAGTTTAGACGCAACGTCTAATAAATGTTGCCGCGTAGTATTGTCTTTCACGAAAACGTCCTCCTTTTAAAAATTATAACGACTGGTCTACTCGAAGTATCTTAACAAAAAAATTCGACATACGTCAAGAAAAACTTTCCGTATACGTTACTATCTCAAATAAAAAATAGGCATCCCGCATTAGCGAAATACCTATCTTCCTTTTATTAGTCCCCCTGCTTTACAGCTTTTCAACGATTGTTGAAACGCCTTGACCTCCGCCGACACATAATGTCGCTAATCCGTATTTTACGTCATCACGTTTTTGCATTTCATGTACTAACGTTACTAAAATACGTGCGCCGCTCGCACCGATTGGATGACCTAATGCAATGGCCCCACCATTGACATTCACTTTGTCTAAATCCCAACCAATTTCTTTCGCAACCGCAAGTGATTGTGCCGCAAATGCTTCGTTCGCTTCGATCAAATCGATATCCTCAATTGTGAGTCCTGCACGTTGCAACGCTTTTTGTGTTGCAGGTACAGGTCCAATTCCCATAATTGCTGGATCGACGCCCGCTACTGCATTGCTAACGATGCGTGCAATCGGTTGAAGTCCTAGTTGTTGTGCTTTTTCTTCTGACATTAAAAGAAGGGCTGCTGCGCCGTCGTTAATGCCTGAAGCATTCGCCGCTGTAACCGTTCCTTCTTTTTTAAATGCTGGTTTCATTTTAGCTAGTTTTTCGGCCGTCACACCTGCACGAGGGAATTCATCACGGTCAACCGTAATCGTTTCTTTTCTCGTTTTAATTTCCACAGGAACGATTTCCTCTTGGAAGCGCCCTGCCGCTTGTGCTGCTTCAGCTTTTTGTTGACTCGCTGCCGCAAAGGCATCTTGTTCTTCACGTGTAATCGCATATTTTTCAGCTAAGTTTTCTGCTGTAATCCCCATATGATAATTGTTGAAAGCACAAGTTAAACCATCTTGAATCATACTATCGACAAGTTGCCCGTCTCCCATTCGGTATCCTTGTCGTGCATTGTTTAATAAATATGGTGCGCGCGTCATATTTTCCATACCACCAGCTACGATGATATCCGCTTCCCCAAGTTGAATCGACTGCGCCGCAAGATGAACAGATTTTAAACCTGAACCACATAATTTATTAATTGTCGTTGCCGGTACTTCAAATGGTAGTCCCGCTTGAACCGCACTTTGACGTGCAGGACCTTGCCCAAGACCTGCTTGTAATACGTTTCCTAAAATGACTTCATCTACTTCATTCGGTGAGACACCCGCTCTGTTCAACACTTCTTTTACGACAATCGCCCCTAAATCGGTCGCAGCTGTTTGTTGAAAAGCTCCGTTAAAGTTCCCAATTGCTGTACGGACTGCTTGTACGATGACCACATTCGTCATATTTATCCCCCCTAATCATTGACTAAATTTTACATTCTCTATAATTATTAGTAAAATTCATTATAATCATAATTTTCATATCTATTAGTTATAAATAAGGAGGTCATGTCATGGATTTACGCGCTATTGAGCTTTTTATCGCCGTTGCTGAATATGGTAGTTATACGAAAGCAGCGGAAAAGATGTTCGTTACACAGCCATACGTTAGCAAAGTCGTTAAACAACTCGAAGATGAATTAAACGTCACGCTCTTGAATCGAACGACGCGTCGTTTAGAATTAACGGATGCAGGGCGCGTGTTTCTCGACCAAGGGAAACAATCGCTAAAGCCGCTCAAAGATTTGCCTGTTTTACTCGATGAACTGCAGCACGTACAAAAAGGAGAGATTGTACTCGGCATCCCTCCTGTTATCGGCATGTTAATTTTTGCGACGATGGCTCAACAATTTCATTCGCATTTCCCGGAAGTAAATTTACGCCTCGTTGAAAAAGGGGCAAAAGATATTTTGTCTTTAGTGGAAGAAGAACAAATTGACATCGGATTTACCGTCGTTCCTTTTGCCGAGACGAATGTGAACGTGAAACCTCATTTTAACGATTTATTTATGATTTTCTTATCGACAAGTCATCCACTCGCTCATCGTAAAAAAATTAATTTATCCGAGTTGAAAGATGAAAAATTTATTTTATTTAACAATACTTTTACGTTGCACGATGCGGTGTTTCGTATTTGCCAAGACCATGGATTCCGCCCTCGTGTCGCTTATGAATCGAGTCAATGGGATTTAATGATTGAATTGATTGCCATTAACATGGGCATTTCTATTTTGCCGCGAGCGATTTATGCGAAGCAGCACAATCCGAACGTCAAAATGGTCGAAATCGACGTAGACACACCGTATCTTTGGGAAATCGCCATGATTACAAAAAAAATCGATATTTATCGTATGCTACACGAGCATTTATCGACATGTTTTAGGAGGCATTTATGGAATTACGACAACTAGAATACTTTATGGTCCTTTCAGAAGAATTACATTTTACACGAGCAGCCGTTCGTTTACATATTTCGCAACCGACGTTGAGTCAACAAATTAAAGTGCTCGAACAAACAGTCGGTGTTTTACTATTCAACCGCATCGGAAAGAAAATTACACTTTCCAAAGCCGGAACAATTTTATATGACCAATGCATTCAAATTTTTTCAACGCTTGAGCAGACGAAAGAACAGCTCCAGGAGTTGGAAAATACCGATCAAGAAACGTTACGAATCGGCGTACCTGCTGGTGCTGTTTATGATTTATTATCACTTTGTATTCTTCACTACATTGAACAATTCCCGAATGCGAAAGCCCAAATTATCGCGTGTCGCCAAAAGATGAGTGCGATGTTCGAGCGTGGAGAAATTGATATTGGCTTCTCTTATGAAGAAAATCATAAAATTAATAGCCAACAAATTGAAATCCCGCTCTACGATGAAGAACTATTATTCGTTACGCATCGCAGTCATCCGTTATTACAACAACCGAGCTTAACGTTACACGATTTCAAAGACGAACCACTCGTTTTATTTCCCGAAGAACATCCGAGCCGAAAATGGCTTCAAGCATTGAGCAAAAAAGCGAATTGCTACGTGCAACCAACGCTCGAGATGAATAATCCCCTTTCTATGCTTCATTTTATTGAGCAGCGTTTAGGAAGTGGCATTATGATGAAATCTCTTTATGCGCAACTGCAAACACCTTATATCGAGGCGCGAACTTTATCGATTCAAAAACGGAAGGAAGTCGTTTTAGTTTTGCCTAAAAAAGAAACTTTATCATTTTCTGTTAAGCAGTTTTTGCCGCTTCTAGAACGCTTTTTAAGCACGAAAGGAATCGAATTAAAAGATAAAATGTCCATTCTTTTACTTAGTAATGATAGTTTTTCGCTATGATAATCATAGATATTAACTTTTGGAATTATTTTACTTAAACGGTATACTTATACGTAACATCTTAGATGCACACATACGTTGGCCTTTTTACGAATAAAGAAACTTACTTCGCGTAAGCACTAGGAGGAAACACTTATGATCGATCGCATCAAACGACCAGAATTACACAATCGTATAGTAACCGCACAAGAAGCTGCAAGTTGGATAAAGGATGGCATGGTACTCGGTATGAGCGGCTTCGGACGCTCAAGTGATGCAAAAGTTGTTCCTCTTGCACTCGTTGAAAAATCTAAAACTGAATCGTTCCAAGTAGACGTCTATACAGGCGCTTCTCTCGGACCAGAAGTCGACCAATACATGGTAGAAGCTGGTATTATTCGAAAACGTGCACCGTATCAAGCCGAGCGTAGTATGCGTCAAGCCATTAATAGTGGTCTCGTACTGTATACGGATATGCACTTATCGCATAATGCCGAACAAATTCGAAACGGCGTTATCGGTCCGTTTGACTTTGCAATTATTGAAGCGTCTGCTATTACAGAGGACGGTCTCATTATTCCAACAAATTCCGTTGGAAACGGGCCGATTTATGCACAATATGCAAAAAAAATCATTATTGAATTAAATACGAAACAGCCTCAACTCGAAGGCATACATGATATTTACGTACCTGATACACAAGGAAAGCGCCAACCGATTCCTCTATGCGATGCAGCAGATCGTATCGGAGAACGTGGCATTCGCGTAGACTTAAACAAAATTGCCGGTATTGTACATTCGGAGCTAGTAGATGCGCCTGCACTCATCGTAGAGCCGGATGCAGAAACAGAAGTAATGGCAAACTACCTCATCGACTTTTTAAAAGAGGAAGTAGCGAGTGGTCGCGTGACGGAATTCCCAATTATTCAATCCGGTGTTGGCTCGGTCTCAAATGCCGTATTAAACGGATTTTTAAAATCGGATTTAACCGATTTAGAGCTGTATTCGGAAGTACTACAAGATGCTGTATTTGATTTAATCGACGCAGGGAAAGTTAAAATCGCCTCTGGTACGGCATTAACATTAAGTGAAAAGTATGCGCAAAAAAGTGTATGAAGATTTTAGTCGCTATGCGGATCACATTATTTTGCGTCCACAAGAAATTTCAAACCATCCAGAACTTATTCGTCGACTCGGACTTGTTGCAATCAATACAGCACTTGAAGTTGATTTGTACGGGAACGTCAACTCAACGCACGTGTTCGGCACGCATATTATGAACGGCATTGGTGGTTCTGGAGACTATGCTCGAAACGCACGCATCGGTATTTTCGTCACGAAATCGTCGGCGAAAAATGGGACGGTTTCTTCCATCGTACCAATGGTATCGCATCACGATCATACAGAACATGATGTCGATGTCATCATTACCGAACAAGGTGTCGCTGACCTACGTGGACTTGCACCGAAAGAGCGTGTCGCAAAAATCATTGATCATTGCGCGCATCCCGATTTCCGCGAAGCGCTGTGGGATTATTATAACCGTGCCGTACAACAAACGAACAATGCGCAAACACCACATATTTTAGCAGAAGCCTTTTCTTGGCATATTCAATATGCAGAAGGTAAAAAACCGGTCGTACGCCAATAAGTTACGGAATTTGACACTTCCCCCATCACGATTGAAACTATTTGGTGCTATAATGAAGTGATGAAATGAGGGTGAATCGGTATGAAAAAATTATTAATGACGTTCGCAATGTCGTCTGCACTCGTATTAGCCGCATGTGGTGCGAATGCAGATGAAGGATACGAAACGATGAAAGATACAGTCGTTCGTGGAATGCAACAATTTACAGTTGAAACAAATGCAGACACGAAAGATGCCGTTACGAACATTGCAGACGAACTGCAAAAGAAAGCATTAAAAGCAAATACGAAACCGGATTCTATGTGGATCAATGTGGAAGATCGTCACGGTAAACTCGTTGCAACTGTTCGCGTAGCGTATACGAAAACCGGTCTTCAACAAACCGGTTTAAAAGAAATGAATACGTACGACTTAGTTTTAAAATAATTTATTTCCGAACCTCCAACAAATTCGTTGGAGGTTTTTTTGTATTTAATCTCCATTTTTTCTTCCTTTCTCTTTATTAAGGAGGACACTCTACCGTATAATGGTAATTATAAGTAAATTCAAAGAAAGGGGTTGAATTGAATGAAAAACTCCATTCGCCTAAAAATTACAGCAGGTTATGTATTGTTAATTGCTTGCTTGTTAATAGCCGTCATGTTTTTAATGAATCAAATTAGTACGTTGCAAACAGCTCGCAACGCTCTTTTGACACAAGAAACAAAAGTTCAAAACTTGACGAGTAATCTAGAAAAATCTGTTCTAAACATGAATCGCTCTCAGCGTGGTTATATTATTACAGGTGATAAAGACTATCTTGAACCATACAACGAAGCCGTCAAAACATGGGAAGATGACTTGACGCAATTGAAGAAAAACTTTTCAACCCAATCGATTCAAAAAGAACGACTTGATGCTATTGATCGCCATTTACAAAGTTGGATTAAAGAGGCAGCAGAACCAACTATTCGCTTGAAAACAGAAGGCGATGAAAAAGGAATTCAAAACTTTTACACGCAAGATCAAGGACAATCTGAAATCGAAATTATTACGCAGACATTTACGGAACTACAAGATGGTGAAGCAAATTATTTAAAAGACGAAATGAAAAAACTCGATAATCGAAATACAAACATCATTTGGTTTTTAATTATTTTCTTATTTTCTTGCTCGATTATCGCTACGCTCGTCTCAAGCTTCATTTCTCGTTCTATTATTAAAACGATTAAATATACGACGAATGCCATCAAACATATTTCACGTAATGAAGGCTCTTTAAAAACACGTATTCCAAAATTGACGAAAGATGAATTAGGTGAACTAGCCGTTGCGACGAATGAATTGCTCGACGAGATCGACCACCGTGAATGGCTACAATCGAATACGTCTAAAATTGTTCTCGATTACCAAGGAATTTCATCTATCCGCCAACTATCTAACGTATTTTTAACGAATATCGCAAAAATTACCCAATCGTCCTACGGTGCTTTTTACGTATTAGACGAACAATCAAGCGCAAAAATGGCGTATACGAAACAAAGTGTGTTTGCTAATACAGCATCGGACCTCGGGCGCGACTCATTCCTACTCGGAGAAGGCGTGATTGGTCAATGTGCACTCGATCGAAAGCCGATTCATTTAAAAGATATGCAAGACTTTCGAATGCTTTCAACTGGGCTTGGTGAATTGACACCTCGCGAAATTTATATCGTGCCGATTTTATTTGAAAACCAAACGATTGCGATACTAGAGCTTGGTACGATTCAACGCTTCTCAGAATTGCAAATTCAGTTAATGGAACAATTAACCGAACAATTCGGCTCAAGTATTAATAGCGTCTTACGCCGTATGGAAATCGTTCAATTATTAAACGAATCACGTGCGATGACCGAAGAATTACAAGCGCAATCCGAGCAACTACAAGCGCAATCTGAGCAATTGCAAACCCAATCGGATGAATTACAAAAACAAACGACACAACTTAAAAAAGTTAATACAGAACTCGAACTGCGCACCGTCGATGCCGAAGAAAAAACGCTCGAACTCGAAGCAGCAAAAGAAAGCCTTGAGAAAAGTACGGCTGAACTCATGCAAAGCTCTAAATACAAATCAGAATTCCTTGCGAACATGTCTCATGAGCTAAGAACACCACTAAACAGTATTTTAATTTTATCTGAAATGATGTCTGAAAATCCGAATGCAAATTTAACAGATGAAGATATAGAATATGCGTCAATTATCCATCAATCGGGTAAAGACTTATTAGATTTGATTAGTGACATTTTAGATTTATCTAAAATTGAAGCAGGTAAAGTCGACTTAATATTTGAAGATGTCCATCTCCAAACATTCCCTTCTCAACTTGAAGCGAACTTTAGCCACTTCGGAAATGAGAATAATGTGGCCTTCCACGTTAAATTAGACGACGATGTGCCAGATACGTTCTTTACCGATGCGATGCGTCTCCAACAAATCTTGAAAAACCTTCTATCTAATGCCTTTAAATTCACGAAAGAAGGCGAAGTCAACGTCCAAATCAAGAAATTACATCCAAACCACGAACAAGAACAACTAACAGATGATTGGGTACAATTTGATATTAAAGATACGGGCATCGGTATTTCAGAAGATAAGCAACAACATATTTTTGAAAGCTTCCGCCAAGCGGATGGTGCAACTGTTCGTAAATACGGTGGTACCGGTTTAGGTCTTGCGATTTGTCGAGAATTTTCAACACTTCTAGGTGGCACGATTGACGTCACAAGTACAGAAGGTGAGGGAAGTACATTTACCCTCGCCCTACCGAACTTACCGAACGGCTTAAAATCAAATGACACTGAAAAAACTTCAGCAGTTGAGGAAGTATCAGAAACTGTTCCTCCTGCAGAAATAACAGAAGAAGCAGCCGAAGCTTCTCTATTCGTCGACAAACATATTTTAATCGTCGATGATGATCAACGAAACATTTATTCACTTGAAAAAGTATTACACCAACATCAATTCCAGATCGCGTATGTAGAAAATGGATTTGAATGTATCGATTACTTAACAGATCATCCTGAAGTCGATATCGTCTTAATGGACATTATGATGCCCGAACTTGATGGCTTCGATACGATGCGTATTATTCGCAACAGCCTCGAGTTAGAAGTACCGATTATTGCTCTGACTGCAAAAGCGATGAAATCCGATCGGGAAAAATGCATCGCTGCTGGAGCATCTGACTACTTAAGTAAGCCATTTGATATTAATCAACTCTTATCTGTACTGCGTGTATGGCTATCGCAGAAGGAGGAAAATCATTCATGGAAGAACTCGAGCAATTAGAAGTTAAGCTATTGCTAGAAGCGGTTTACCAACTTACATCTTACGATTTCCGTGAATATAGTTCTGCCTCTATTACGAGGCGCATTCAGAACCGTAAAATGATTGAACAGTTTTCATCCATCACGATGCTAACAAACGCTATCATTCATGATGAACAAATGCGAAAACAATTAATGGACGACTTTACGATCCACGTTACCGAAATGTTTCGGGACCCTAGTTTCTTCAAATGTTTACGCGAATTTATTTTGCCACAATTTACGAATTTGCCATCTATTAAAATTTGGCACGCTGGCTGTTCCACAGGGGAAGAAGTATTTTCAATGGCAATTTTATTGCACGAACTTGGCATGCTAGATCGCGCAACAATTTTTGCGACAGATATTAACGAAAAAATCTTGCACAAAGCGACCATTGCTCGATTCCCACTTCATAAAATGCAAATGTATACGCGAAATTATTTAGCATCTGGCGGAACAAATTCTTTTTCAGATTATTACGATACAGACGATTCCTTTGCTTACATTAAGCCAGCATTGTTACAGCGTATTCATTTTGCACAGCATAATCTCGTAACGGACCAATCGTTTAATGAATTTCACATTATCTTTTGCCGAAATGTCTTAATTTATTTTAACCCTGCGCTTCAAACGAAAGTACATCAACTATTTTTTGATAGTTTACAAAACGGGGGCTTTCTCGCATTAGGTAATAAAGAAACGATGACCTTTTCCGCAAAAAGTCACCGCTTCCTAAATGATTATGCTCATGAACACATTTTCCAAAAAAATGTGTAAACGTTTGATTCGTCGTTAACGAAACAAAACCCACCTTTTCTCAGGCTATTCCTGAAAAAAGGTGGGTTTTTTGTAAGCAATTTTGAGTTCGCCGTCTTTTCCAAAAAACGTTATTCCTTAAGTTTTTATTAACAACGAACGTGCTTGCGCTTAAAGCCAATGCGTCCTTTTTCAATCGCTTTTTCAATTTCAGGATATGCATTTAACACGAGTGGTTTCTTCCCTACTCGCTCTCGTTTTATATCACCTAATTGCAACGCCATGTCCGTCGCTTCTTTATGTAATGGTTCATAGGAGATTGCGACCGCTTTCAAAAATTGAATCATCGCGATTTGTGTTCGCTCAGGTTGCTCATGAACCGTATCTCGAACCGTTTCAATCATTTGATATAATACGTCTTTAGTAAAAAAGGCATCTTTTTGATTTCCGAGTAACCAACAATAACAGCTCCACCCTGCAGACATCTTCAACTCGTCTCCCGTAGCGATCCAGCTTGTGGCGATTTGTTCAGCAAGTGGTGATTCGGCTAATGTAACAGCGACAACATAATCCGATAGCATGTAAAAATACGCTGTTTCCATCCAGCGATCAAAATCTTCTGCCGTCATGATGAGCGGTTCCGCAATCATTCCTGCAAAATACATCGCATCGTAATTCCCTGTTGCATACAATTGTTCGGCTAAAGGCTGATTTAGTTTTATTTTTTTAAATAACGGTTTCATCGCACTTGTCGCAACACCAAATACCGGCTCTTTTGCCCCATTCGATACGTATATTTTTTCGTTCTTTCTGTTGCTACTTGTTCCAGCTGTTGCATCACTTCTTGTACGTTCATTAGTCATTCCTCCTAAAAAT
>NZ_HE611066.1:135657-434399 GCF_000285595.1 Kurthia senegalensis
ATTCTTTTTATTGTTTATTGTCAATTGAAACGAGCATGACACACATATCATCTTTTTGCGACGGATGATTCGGTGGAATCGCGTCATTCAATAATGCTTTCGGTGATGCCCAGTGTTGTTTTGCCAGCTCTGCCATTCGACTTTCTGCCACAATCTCGTCTTCATGCATCGCTTCGAGTACGCCATCTGTAAAGCCAATAATTTGTACACTTTCTTTGTACGAAATCGTATGTGCTTTCATCGGAGCATCTGCAAAGAAGCCGATTGCACAACTATTATGTTCTAATTTCTCTAACTGTTCGCCGTCCAAGCAAGCATAGCCACTCGGATGACCCGCATTCACATATTGAATCGTCTTTTCTTTCATATCGATCAACATATAAATTGCCGTAAAATAATAGGGTACTTTCTCTAAATCGTTATGCAGCAACGTCATATAACGATTGAGTTCTTGCATTACTTCTGTCGGCTCTACAATCGTATCAACACTTTCTCTTAATACCGAAGAAATGTACATACAAACGAGTGCCGCTGGAATACCGTGCCCCATCATATCAAAAAGCATGACCGCATAACGATGGTCGTCGATTTTATTCCAATAATACATATCGCCCGCCAAATTAGACGTTGGTTCATAATTGACTTGAATACGTATTTTTTCATCTTCTACAGGTTTACTTAATAAGCTTCGTTGGACTTGTGTTGCAAGTTTCAATTCTGCTTCAATATTTTTCTCGTGTTGCGCATGCCAATCAAGTTCTTTTTTTAGACGCAAAGCGACGTCAATTCGCGCAATTAATTCTGTGCGATTAATTGGTTTCGTGACATAATCATTTCCGCCTGCTGCTAATGCTTCAGCAAGTTTTTTCTTATCGTCAAGAGCCGTCGTAAAAATAATTTGCGTGTTTTTATAACGGTCGTCTTGACGAATTTTTTTACATGCTTCTATCCCATCAATTTCAGGCATCATAATATCTAATAAAATTAAGTCTACAGATTGCGCAGACGCAGCTTGATCAAAAATATGTAAGTAATCATACAATTCATGAGCTGATTGTAAGAAGATTGCTTCGGGATAATTAACACTTTTCAATATTTTTTCTAACACGAATAAGTTCACTTTATTGTCATCGACTAAAATAATTGACATAGTGGCCCTCCTTCAATCTTTTTTTCCATTCTAACAGATAATGAATTGTTTTTCTTCTAATAAATGTAATTTATTATTTTTCATTTTATTCACTCCATTTAGCTAATACAAACGATGCAAATAAAAAAAGAACGTGCATAAAAAGACCTATACTTTTTGCACGTTCTTTCGTCTATTATTTGAAACGTAAAATGTCGTCGACTGCTAAGCGAGATGTCCCATACGCTTCTTGTGCCGCTTCACCAATCGGTAAAAGTAGTACAGCGTATTCGTTGTCACTAAGTCCCATATGTTCTGCGAATTTTTGGCGATCAAATCCGCCCATTGGCACGGTATCGTAACCCATATCACGTGCAAGTAGCATAATTTGCATCGTAATTAAGCCCGCATCAAACTGAATCACTTCTTTTAATTTTTCTTTTGGCATATTGCCGTACAATTTACGAGAGTTCGCAGCCATATTGTCTGCTACTTGTTGTGGCATGAAACCTAGTGCTGCATTGGCATTGTAAATTTCTTCAGCTTTTTCAAACATGTTTAAATCACCTAAAACGGCAATAACTGCAGATGATGTAGCGATTTGTTCTTGATTGAAGGCGATTGGTAACAACGCTTCTTTTTCTTTTTGGTCTGTAATAATGAGGAAACGCCAAGGTTGCATATTGCTAGATGATGGAGCAGATGTTGCTTGCTCGATTAAATAACGTAATTTTTCTTTTGGAATTTCTACGTTTTCTTTATATTTTCGAACGGATTTACGTTCTTGCATAATTTTTTCTAAATTCGTTTGTGTTGAAATCACTTTTTTATTCCTTCTTTCACCTTATATGCACCAATTTGTCGCTTCGTACGAGTCAATTGATATCCTCTCTCATTATTATCGATTCTCAATTAAAACTCAATTAATTTGTCTTGAATGAAAGATTTTTTTTAAATACGGCGATTTCTTCTACGACAGGAATCGCTTTTCTAAGTGTTTCGTCTAATACGACGTTAACGACCGTCGCATTCGTTATTTTCTCGCCTGCTTCATTCAAAATGATTTGATTAAACGTAAAACTTTTCGTCCCTACTTTCTCTAATGTCGTTTCAATTCGAAGCATTGCCCCGTAATGTGCTTCTTTTATAAAATCGGTTTCTAAACGTACGACGACTGTTCCGATATTGCGTGATGCTAATGTTTTCGCGTCTAACCCAACTTCTGCGTACCATTTTTTTCGTGCTTGCTCCAAATAATAAATGTATTGCACGTGATTCATATGATTGTTTTGGTCCAAATCCGTATCCGCTACAGTAAATTGATAATCGCTATTCATCAAAATCCTCTCCTTCGTCCTGTCTTTTTATGCTATTCCCCTTTTCGTGAAATATACATCGTATTGTGCTAGAGAAGTTTATTTTTTTGCCAACTAATAACGATTATCAATGCTATACTAGTAGAAGCCCAATGCACGGAGGATGAATATGGAACAAAAGAAACGAAAAATTGCCCATCGCGCACATAATTTATTTATTACACAAGGCATCGTCGATACGTCATTGCAAGATATTTTAGATGCTGCATCGATTTCGAAAGGAACATTTTATAAATACTTCGAATCGAAAGATGCTTGCTTGCAATTAATTATCGAAGAAAAATTCAATGATATTTTTTCTAGTTTAGAAGCTGTTATTGTCGGGGATGATGAAAAAGATATCCATTCTTTTGAACGACAAGTCGAATGCTATTTAGAGTTGCTTGACCGCTATCATTTATATGAATTAAATCGTGCTGTTCGCCAAAGTCCTCATGATGAATTGCGTTCGTTCATGTTTGAAAAAGAACGCGACATTATTCGCTTCTTTGCGCACCGCTACCAAGCATGTCGACCTACTGTACCACTCGTTTATTGCTTTGAAATTTCAGCACTTTTTTATAGTATGATGCAGACGCTCGTCATTTATTACACACGTAAAAAAGTAACTATGCCTACACGTAAAGCGAGTAAAATGCTGACGGAGTATGCGGATATGATTGCGATGCGGATGATTAATACGAAAGAAACGTTATTTTTACAAGAATTAAATGAACAACAACTTGCCTTACTTGAAATTGTAGAAGAAATCGAATTGCTTCGAAAAGATGCAGCGAAACAAGACTATGCATTGCTTGAGGCGATGGTTGACCAACTGTCGAAACCGTCTCCTCCGAGCTTCGTTCTTTTAACGCTTTGTCAAGGTCTTGAAATGGATGCCACAACACTCCTTAAAAAAATTAAGACGTACGATCAACTTCCTACAAGTGAAGAATTATTATAAAGAAAAGCCCTTGAAATCAATAGATTCCAGGGCTTTTATCGTTCTATGCTTCTTTATCAAATTGTTTCATAACGTCTGCAGCTGTTTCAAAATGATACGTCGCTTCCACCATTTGATTCGCCTGTGTCGCTCCCCATTTTGCGACACCGAAAGAGGCTTTCGCTGCAAGGGCGCATTCGTAATCAAAAATAGAGTCTCCAATGTACAACGTGTCACTCGGCTCTACGTTTAACTGAGCCATACAATGTTGTAGTGGATCTGGATGGGGCTTATGCTTCTCTGTATCATCCGCTACGACAATCGCATCAAAATAAATATGTATCCCGAATGGCACAACTTCTGTATCAAATTGTTTTTTCGTTTTCGACGTCACGATGCCGAGCGCGTACCCTTGCGTATGCAACATTTCAATTAATTCTTGTATACGGTCGAAAAGAGTCATTTCATCTTGAAATGCTTCAATGGCTTCTTCCCAATCGGCTAACGTCTGTTCTACATCTTCAATACCAAGACGCTCTAAACCGATGCGACCAGGCAAGCCGAAAACGATGCGCAAATCGTCCATCGAATAATGAAGTCCTCTTTGCTTCGCCACTTGTTGCAACGCTTTTAATTGCACGCTTTCCGTATCGATAATCGTCCCATCTACATCAAAAATAATTGCTTTCACTATGCATCCCACCTTTTACTAAATTATAACGTTTCAGTAAAAAAAGTGCATCTTCTAGCGATGTGACTCAATCGAAAATGGCTGTAATAAATCGGTTAACGTATATTCGTAAACGTGTTTGCCAGCCAATCGTTCAATGAGCATCGCTAACTGGTCTTCATTCATCGCATAGTTGACGTCTTGACGCTTTTTAAACACGTCGTCGTAATCGCCTACACAAATAATATGGTCGAATAAATCGTACGCTCGTAACTGCTCAGGTGATTCTACGATGACCGCATGCATTTTATTTGAATACAACAAGCACTCAAACAGCTTACCAATCATCGTAAAATCATCATGTCGTCGCATAAAAATCGCCGTAATTGGCTTCGAATGAGGGTCTGCAAGCAGTCGCTGCCATACGTCATTCGTCATGTCACTAATAATTTCTGTCGCCACGTCATACGCTTTCGGTGTGATACAGTTGATTTTCTTCAACACATTCATCATTTGATAAAGCGGAATAATAATTTGCGTACACCAATCTTCCGAGCCATAATGCCGTAATAAGTTCTTATAGCTTGCCATCGCTGCCTGTACTTCCCCGCGCACGACTTGATCTGATAGCGTCGCATACAGTTCTTTCGGTACTTCTACTTCGTATCGACGCATTTTAACGATCGTTGCATCCGTTTCATGTAAAGAAACGAACTTGCCAGATGCTTGTTTCAACATTGGATTTAACGGTTCAAATGGGCTAACAGATTGAATAATTACTTCTTCTCCGTTTGAAAGAAGTACTTCTGCATTTTCCGGATAAATCCCGATAAATTCAATGAAACGATGCAAAAGCGCTTCATTGAATTCATCTGCCATCGCATACATTTTTCGGAACGCTTCCGCCGCCGTAATTGCTCGGCGGTACGTCCGCTCCATCGTCATCGCCGAATAGACGTCAACGAGATGCAAGATTTGAATTGATTTCGGCAAATCGTCCCCTTTCAAGCCGTGTGGGTAACCCGTACCGTCAAAATGCTCATGATGATGCTCTGCAAATTCGGATAAATGTCCGATATCCATTTCTTGAAAATATTTTTTGCCGTGAAATGTATGACGTTGAATAATTTCAAATTCGATGTTCGTCAACTTGTCCCTTTTTTGAAGCAGCTGGACGTTCGTATCCAACTTCCCGATATCGTAAAATAAATAGCCAATCGCAAAACGGTTCAAATTTTGAAGCCCTTCACTTCGTGCAAACAACGTCGCCAATGTAAAAACGTCGATCGCATGAGAAAAACTATACGCATCAAAATCTTCTAGTAATAAATAATGTTCTCGCAATTTTTTTCGTTGCATAAACTCCATAAATAAATTTTTAATAAACGTTCGCTCAATTTCTGTTTTCAAAACCGTTCCATAACGACTTTCTTTACTATTCGCAAACACACGCTGAAAAAAGCCGTCACGAATCGGCTTTAGTTCAATTCCATTCCATGTCATATCGTTCAATAGGAGGACGCTATCTTTTTTTACTTCTACACAAATTGATTTTATTTGTCGTTTCTTTAAAATTGTAATCATTCGCTCGTTCAACATTTGCCCACTGCGCATCAATACTTTGCCATCTTTTCGAATATCTTCATAAAGAATATCGCCTTTTTTTGCACGATAAATCGGACGATGTTCAAAATTGTCTGTTTCGACTTGTTGCATCTTTTTGCCTCCTTGAAGTATTTCTAAAGACTTATTTAAATTAGTAAAAATGAATCTATAGTCTTAATTAAATTCAGTCTACCATATTTTGAACATGACAATAAAATGTCCTATGAACATTTTTTAAATTATTTGAATATTTTTAATAAATTGTCACAATATGTTTTTAATTAGGATTTTCACTATGATAATAGTGCGTTACGAGCGCATCGAAACAACTACAAAAAAGCACGTCCCTCTAAATAGGTTCACGGTGAAAAAGACACTTCTTTTCAGTGGAATTTGACGGACGCTTTCCTAATACATGACAGAATCCTCTTCGCTCGCAAGCTCTCTCCAAGAACTCTCTCTCAATCACTTTTATTTTTTGTATGAATTTTTTTCCATCAAAAAACACTTTCAAAGATTTGATGCCTTTGAAAGTGTCTCTTTTATATTGTCTCAAATAGTTCGCTCAGTTCCATCTGATTTTTTCATACTTACGTTGTAAATTTCATCACGTTTTTAAATTTCTCGATTAATCCACCTGTGCTGTACGTTAACACGCTTCGGCGATACATCGAAACCGTCGCATAGAAAACGATAAGAAGCGTCACGAGTAAAATAGCGAGTGAAATCCACACACCGCTAACGCTTAAATCTGTCGCACTGTAGCGAAGTGGCATTAACATCCCTGACGTAAATGGCACGTATGATAATACTTTCACGAGTGCCGTATCTGGATTCGTCATCCCATAAATGAGCGTGAAAAACCCAGCCATCATCATGAACGTTAAAGGCATTGCTGCTTGTCCTGCTTCCTCTACTTTCGAAACGAGTGAGCCGAGGAAAGCGCCGAGTGTTACGTATAGTAGCAACGTTAAAATGACGAATGCTCCTACGAACCAGAAATAGCTCGGTGAAAATGCTGAAAGGATGTCTTGAATCGTCGCTTGTAATTCGCCGCCCTTCATATTAATGGCCACGTATGCGACCGCAATTAATAAAATGATTTGCGTACATCCAACGAGAATGACGCTCACAATTTTAGCGAATAAATGTTGATTCGGACGAACGGATGCCATGAGTACTTCTAATACACGTGAGCCTTTTTCAGAGGCGATATCTGTCGTAATCATGGAAGCGTACGTAATGACGAATAAATAAATTAAAAAGCCGATCGCATATGAAATGCCGACGCCTGCCATTTTATCTTCTGTCGTTTTAGAAGAAGTCGCTTGAAGCGATACTTCTTTAATCGGCGTAGACGCTGTTAAAATAGACTCCGCTTCTTTTGAAGATAAGTTTAACTGTTGAATACGGTACACTTTACTCGTTGAATCTACGAGCGCTTCAAGAGATTGTTGATGATTTAACGATAACGGTTCTTCCGTCATAAGCGTTGCTTGTAATTTGCCGTTATGATCTTTTAAAAAGAGTGCCCCATCATACGCTCCACTTTTAACGTTTTTCTTCGCTTCTGCTTCACTCATAAGAGATGGCATGTAGCTAATTTCGCCGTCCATCGGGAAGCTATCACCGACCACTTTCGTTTCGTCAATAACGGCTATACGTACGTCGTCATCGCTAGAAAAGAATGATGTAATAGAACTCCAGTTAAGAGCTACTAAAATAATCGCAATGTATAAAATGGTCATCGCAATAAAAGATTTTGCTTGCACTTTTTGCAAATAATTTTGCTTTAATAGTAACCACGTTTTATTCATGAGTAGCACCTACTTTTAATTTAAAGATTTCATCGAGCGATAAATAATCCATGCTGAATTTTTCCATATACGCACCGCTACTTAATGTTTCAAATAGTGCCGGTCCGAAGCTTTCATCTTGAAGGCGAAGTGTGTATCCGTCTTTCGTCACGATAACTTTTTCTACGCCTTCTAATTGCTGCAATTCTGGAATCGTTTTTGCTGTACGTACACGTAAATTAATTTTGCCGTACTGTTCTTTTAATTGTTGTAAGTCTCCTGAGAAAAGCGATTGTCCTTTTTTCAAAATGCACAGACGGTCGCATAGTTCTTCTACATTGTCCATTTGGTGACTCGAAAATAAAATCGTCATCCCTTCATCGCGAAGGTCCATAATCGCGCTCATTAATAAATCACGGTTTACTGGATCTAAGCCACTGAACGGTTCATCTAAAATTAAAAAATCCGGTTCATGAATGAAACTTGCAATCAATTGCACTTTTTGTTGATTCCCTTTCGATAACGTTTCCGCTTTCGCTTTACGCTTCTCTAGTAAATCAAAACGTTCTAACCAATAGTCCACTTTTGGCTTGAGTTGTTTTTTCGTCTTGCCGCGAAGTTCGCCGAAGAAATACAGTTGCTCTTCCACTTTCATCTTCGGATAAATGCCACGTTCTTCTGGTAAATAGCCGAGTAAATCACGATTTAGTGCATCAATTGATTGATCGTTCCACTGAATCGTCCCGTCTGTCGTCTGCTGTAAATTTAAAATCATACGGAACGTCGTCGTTTTACCCGCACCATTTTGTCCAATTAAGCCAAAAATCTCTCCTGCTTGAATCGAAAAGCTTAAATTGTCGACAGCTGTGAAATCTTTATATTTTTTCGTCACATTTTGTAGCGTGAGTGCCATATTTTTTCCCCTCCTATGTACTCTTCTCCTTAACTATACCGAATTGTGAAGAATATTCCAAATACTGTATAGAAAAATAGACGAATTGTATGACAAAGTCTTTTCTCCTACTAAAAAAAGACCGCCTCTCATGTAATGGAAGCGGTCGAGCTACAATTAATAAATTTTTACCATTTCACTGAACGGTTTACGGTATCCACGCATGCGCGGATGCGTCGTTTTTTCTTTCCCTAATACGAGCATAAAGACGACCTGTTCTGTCGGGGCAAGCTGTAATGTTTCGCGTACAATCGCATCATCATAACTGACTGGACACGTATCCCATCCTTCATTTTTAGCAGCGAGCATAAATTGCATCGCAAATAAAGACGCATTTCGTACAGCGTCAAATTGTTGGAATGCTTGTCCTTGGTCTTCATAATAATGAGCCGTCGTTGCGACCATATCATCTAGTTCTTGTTCTGACATAATGCCGAGCATGACAGCACCTGCATTCAGTCTAGCTGTTTCTTTATACGCTTCTGTATTCGTCGTTACGACAACGACTGCAGAAGCAGCTCCCACTTTGTACTGCCCACCTGATGCACGTTGCAAAGCGTCTTTTTTCTGTTGGTCGTTCATCACGACTTGGAACGTTGCTGGTTGCAAATTGAAAGCAGACGGTGCAAGTTTCACCGTATCAAAAATAACTTTCAATTGTCGTTCTGTTATGTGCATGTCCGGGTCAAAGTTATTCGCTGAATGACGGGCTTGTGCGAGTTGTGTAAAATCCATGAATTCGTCCTCTTTTTCTCTTTATTGGGCAAGGGTGCCTCTTTTAAATCAATTAACCTTCTGTCGTAAATAAAATACGGATGCCGTTCGGGTCAAGCGTTGAAAAAGCTTGTTTACCACCGAATGTCGGTGCAGCGTCAAACATTTCTACTACGTAGTTAGATGCACGTAAACTTGCTTTCACTTTTTCCGCTTCTGTATCGTCTGCTAACACGACTGTGTAAGAGCGTAAGCCAACTGCTTCGCTTGGAAGTGCTGTTGCGCCTTCGCTATTCCACGTATTCGTACCGATATGGTGATGGTATTTACCAGTTGATAAAAACAGCGCTTGTTTGCCGTAGCGTGTCACGACATTGTAATTTAATACGTCTGTATAAAAAGCTTCTGTATCGCTTAAATTGTTCACAGATAAATGGATATGTCCCATTACCGTATTGGCTGGAAGTCCGTTATAATGACCGTCCGCTTCTTTAAGTACGGATTCAAAATCAACTTGTAATGTCGTCATATACACTTGATTGTCCGCATCCCATTTCCATTCTGTATCCGGGCGATCGTAATAAATTTCGATGCCATTCCCGTCTGGATCGTACAAGTATAGCGCTTCACTCACATCGTGGTCGCCTGCACCGATTTTAATATGTTGTTCGATGAAATGTTGCACGTAGTTTCCTAGATCTTTACGTGTCGGTAATAATAAAGCAAAGTGGTATAACCCTGTATGTCCTTTTTGACTTGTCGCTCCATCAATTTCATTAATAGAAAGTAGGCTCGTTTTGCCGTCCGCTGTAAAATACGCTTCTTTTTCTGTTTGTTGCAATACTTGGAAACCGATTACGTCTGTATAGTACGCAATCGATTGTTGTAAATTCGATACTTTCAATTGTACGTGTGATACGTAGTTATTTGGTTTTGTATGATAATTAGATGTCATAAGGCATCCTCCTGATTTTTTGTTAGTTAATTACTTTTCGTAACTTACTATAAAATATTCACCTATGGAAGTCAAGAATTATTATTTGTTTAACGAAGTGAAAAAAAGGACAAAGAGTAAGTAATGTTTACAATTTTGAAGGAGGGAACGCTCGTGGAATGGAATGAATGGATTAGTAAGAAGAAACACGCTTTTTATGATTTTAAAAATGAAAGTTCAGATGAAACCGTCGTCAATGAAACCGATGCCGTGAAAAAATTTTTACGGTATCGCTTATCCCCAGAAGGGAAAAGTACGGACTGCGATCGTACAGCACTCGCACTCGCCGCATACGAGAAGCTTTGGCAACTCGATCCGAAACATCCTTTATTTGAGCCGGATACGATGAACTCTTTTCGACGTATTTATCGCCTTTGCTTACGTGCATACGATGCAACCTATTGGGACGCAGCCGGAAAACTAACCGACGTGGAACGCTTACAATGGCTTCTTTCAGACGATGTTTTTACCCATTACGCTGAAATCAATTTGCATCCGACCGTGCAAAAATTTGCTGCTCTTACACACTCGATTGGCAACTTTACCGTCGTGCCAAAAGGCTTCAACATGCGACGAAACGCCTCTTTACATGACTATTGGGATGTCACAATGGCTTATTTTGAAGCATTCCTCGGCAAAAAAGGCTTTCAATTATTCGTACAAAAATACACTTACGATGCATACGTAAAAAAAGACGGCTTTACGCCAAAAACATATTGGAAGGAACATACGTTACATACAGTGGGTCTTCCTCAACATAAAACGGTTCCAGACATTTTACGCATTATCGATAAAATGAACGATGCGATTGAACAGCGTGGCAAACAATTAATGAAACAATTACGAAAATAACCGAGTAGCCAATCAACACAAAAAGCCTCATTCATCGTATACTAATATAAGCATCAACTAGAGGAGGCTTTTTTTTGAAACATTATGACCGGACACTCAAGCAACTGTTCGTCTACATCCTCGGCCTATTTATTTTGACACTTGGTATTAGTTTATCGATTTATGCAGGACTCGGCGTATCACCCGTTTCTTCGCTTGCCTATGCTTTGACGCTCGTAACGAGCATCTCAATCGGCATAACGACCGTACTAGCCAATCTCGTCTTTATTGTCGTGCAATGGATTTTAACGAAAACATTTAAATTACGCTCGTATACAGTCCAATTACTCGTTTCCATTTTATTTGGTCTATTTACAGACGTCACTTTATCACTTACACAAGCGATTTTGCCTGTTCCAGAATCCATGACGATGCGAATCGTCTACTTAATACTTAGTTTATTCGTCATGGGCTTAGGCTTACTCGGCTACTTATCAGCGAAAATGCCTTTAATGCCTTACGATGCGCTCACATATGTCATTAGCGATACGTTCCACTTTGCCTTTAGCAAAGCCAAAATTACAGGAGACGTACTGAACGTCCTCGTCGCTGCTGTACTTTGTCTCGTGACGATTCATTCGTTCGGGTCGATCGGTTTCGGTACGCTCATCGCTGCCGTACTCGTCGGTAAAATTATCGGCTTCTATATGAAGATATGGCAAAAACCGCTCGTACGCTGGATGCTCACATCAAAATTTAACTAAAAAACCGCCCCTTTCTCTTTTGAAAGGAGCGGTTTTTCGTATGCATTTCTTCATAAAAAAATGAAATTGCCTTAGCAATCATTTGGGGTGATTAATAAGGCAATTTCAGTAAGCGATTTTTATAAAATCTGTACTTTAAAACTATAGCATAAAAGTGAAACAGTTTCATTCTTTTTTTATTTTTTAAGAAAAAATTTTTTAATAGTAAAAATCAAAGAATGTAATCACATTAAAAACATTGTATTCATGCGGTTTTTCAATCTTTTCTCTGTATTTTATTTTTAAACACTTTTATAAAACACAGACTAGTACAATTTTTTTAAAATACGCACAAAAAATAGTACAGTTCATATCGTATCTTTCATTTTTTACGAACATTCACTACTTATAGAAAGACATAATTGCTTTTATTGCCGGCATCACGCAGATTTTCATAAAAAATATACTCTATCGTTCGGGAGTTATTGAAAATCACCCCTTTTTCGCACGCTGATTCATTTTAAAAAGAAATAAATCGTTGTGTATCACAACAGATTAGATTTTCGTCGCGTTCAACTCTTCGTCTTTCTCTTCGTCAACTTGATGCACGACTTTTTGTGGCAATAAATAAAATGATAAACAGACGATGATGATGCCGCTCACGATAAATAACGCACTCGCCGATACGTAATCAAACAAAATACCGTATGTGATTGTTCCAACAGGCATCATAATCATGGCCATCATTTCGAGTAAGCCGAAAACACGTCCGCGCTGATGCTCATCAATTTCTTTTTGCATCCAAACGCCGAGTGGCATATTCGTCGTCATCGCAAAAATACCGAATAACCCCATGACCGTACATAAATAAATGATCGTGCCGAGCGATGAAAAAGGAATGAGCAGCGGCACGATGAAAGCGATAAGGACACATCCCATCGCAATGATGCTCCACTTCGCATTTCGAAGAGGATTCCGTACAGGCTTTATCATCGAAAATAACAATGCCATCGAAAGCATGCCGACCGCTTCAAACCCTTCAATAATGCCGATGGACGTCGGGGCGATAAACATTTTTTGTAACATGACGAAGCTGCCCCCTACACCGATACACGTGAAAAATAAATTAATCCAAGAAGACATGAAAAACACTTTTTTCAACAAATAATTGTTTTGAACGTATGTCCAACCTTCTCGCACACCTTTCCAAACAGAATCTTTTTTGTTAACTTGTACGTCTGATTGTTTTTCATATAACGTGAAATGCATCGTCGAACTAATGCATAAATCAACCGCAAGCATGATTGCCATGCCGACGAAAAACCATTGAAATGGAACAAAACCGAATAAAATACCGCCGAGAATCGGTCCTAAAATAGCGGTAGAAGATAAGACGAATTGGTTGAAACTCATCGCCTTTTGAATGCGGTCTTCGTCAATTAAATTCGTAACCGATGCGGTAAATGACACGCTCGTAATCGAGCTGCCAATTTGGTAAAAAAGAGTCGTCACATAAAGTAGCACGACAGACATGCCAAACGTAAAACTATACGTCGCAACGAGTAAAAGCGTCGCAACAACGATGCTCATACCTAATAAGACGAGTTTTTTCTTGAATAGCGATCGGCCAGTACACCGACGATTGGGGAAGTAATAATTCTCGGTAAAAAACTAATCAAAATGTTAATCGCAAAAAATAAAGATGAGCCGGTATGTTGCAAAATATACATACTGACGACGAAACCGTACACGGTCGCTCCGAGTGACGATACGACTTTCCCGACTAAGAAGGCATATAAATTGTAAGTCGCCTTTTTCAACTTCATTGATTCATCCAAAACAGTCACCTCTTTTTATAAGTTGATTTGATTTTATAATATTCAGACTATTTTTTCAACAAAAAGTTTAATTAAATTTAACTTTTTACATCAAATTAGATTGAAAATTGCGAATAAAAGTTAATTATATTAAAATAAACAGTAGTAAATACGGATGAAAGAGGTGGAAATATGCCATCAATCGGTGAAACGATTAAAACGTTACGCAAACAACAAAAAATGACACAAAGCGACCTAGCTGGCGATCGCTTAACGAAAGGGATGCTTAGTTTAATTGAAAATGATAAAGCAAAACCTTCTATCGACAGCTTACAATACATTGCCAAGCGACTTGCTGTTCCGATGTCGGATTTAATTGGTGAGATGGACCGAGAAAAATTACGTGAAACGCTGAAACAGATTACACGTATTTGGGACGAACAAAATCGGCAACTTCAACCGGATTATAGCGAAGCTTTCACGCTATTTGAACCGATTTTGCCCGATTTGAAACAGCGTAGCTACGAAGAACTCCGCTTAGAGCAACTGTATTTAGAAATGCGCGGCTTTGCGGATAAAAAAATGGATTTGGCAGCATACGAAGCGATTTTGAAAAAATATGAACAAATGGCTTTGCACGACAATGTAATGAATGGCTACATTTCGTTGATGATTTATGCGTATTTAGTCGAGAGCCACACGCTCGGCGTTCAATATTCAGACGATGCGGCGGCATACTTCGAGCAGTACGAAACGCTTCTATCCGTCGAAAAGCAACTCCAGTTTTATTATTATCGGATGATTGCACTTGCGATGACGAAAGATCGCCCTTGGAAACATTGCGCCGAAAAAGCACTCGCACTATCGAGAGAAAAAATATGTATTACTTAATCGACGCTTTTTATCGCTTTTTATTCATGCAAGAAATTATCGAATACAATGAACCGCAAGCACGACGTTATTTGAAGAAACTAACACTGTTCTTCCAAATGACGGATGACGAGCAGGCGGAAAAAGCATTGCTGTTTTGGCAGCTGTTCATTCCCCTGTTCATTCATCGTGACTTTGAAACGAGTTATACGATTTTAGAACAATGCAAAAAACAAGATGAAGCGGGCGAAGTGAAGCAAGTTGTCACGAATGTCGCCTCTGCAATAGAAGCGTATATTTTATTCCATTTAGAGCGTTATGAGGAAAGTGCGGCTGCGTACGAGGAAATCATTGAAAGTTTTTATTTCAATAAGCATCCGATTGATTTATCGCTCATCTTTTTAGGCTTGACAGCACGTGCCCGTTCTTATTGGCAGCTCGGGAAAAAAGAAGCCGCGAAGCGTGATATGTTGTACGTTCAAAATGAAATAAAAGATTTTCCAGACTATTCGTATTCGGTATTTTTCAAAGAAAGTATCGCTGTTATTTTAGGAGGAGATTAAATGGATTTAGCTAATTTATTGCAAGCACAAGAAGAACAATTGCTACGAGACGATGTGCGCCAAAATGCGGCACTTCGAAAACGGTATTTAGCGGATTCTTTTTTTGAAATCGGCAGTTCGGGAAAATTTTTGTATGAAGACGTCGATGAAGCACAAAACTACGACTTAGGGACAGTACAAATGCAACTGTCGCACTTTCGGCTGCATCCGCTCACAGAAGAAGTGGCACTCGTGACGTATGAAATTTTAAATGAACGTACCGGCATCCGCTCGCTTCGTAGCTCTACGTGGCAATTGTTCGATGGCCAATGGAAAATGGTTTTTCACCAAGGGACAATCAAAGGAGACTAGCGTATGCACACAAAAGTTCAATCATTTATCGACACGTACGGCTTATTTCAAGACGATCCGATTCAACAAATTCAACTACAACACCGCTTTTCACTCGTAGAAGCGTTTGCTATTCAACCTGGCATGACCGTCCTCGAAATCGGCTGTGGACAAGGCGATACGACGGTCGCACTTGCCGATGCAGTCGGTCCGAACGGGCACGTCATTGCGCTAGACATTGCAGATGGAGATTACGGTGCACCGTTCACCCTCGCACAAGCACATAAACGCATTCAAACGTCTTCACTCGGTGATCGTATCGACTTTCAGTTAAATACGGATTTTCTAGATTGGGTGTCGCCTGTACATATCGATGCGATCGTATTGTCCCACTGTTCATGGTATTTCCAAGATGCTGCTCTACTAGCTACCTACTTCCAAAAAATGAATGCGCTAACGAAGCGAATTTATTTTGCCGAGTGGTCGATGCAAATAGATGACATCGCACAGCGAGGGCATTTCTATGCGGTGTCCATTTTAGCTTTATATTCTGCTTTCATCGAAAATGATGGCAATATTCAACACGTCTTCAGTGCCTCACAAATCGAGCAATTTGCACGTGATGCACACTTTACATTACGCGAACGAAAAATCGTCGATGCGCATTATTTACAAGACGGGGAATGGGAAAAAGCGTATGCGAATGAGCTCGTCTCTGACTTTACGAAAGCCCCTCATGCGATTCAAGCCCTCGTTTCGACGTATGCGGAAGCGATGAATCAAGACGACCATACGACTTCTTTAAACAGCGTCGTTCTTTTATTTGAGCGCTAAATAGCAAAAATAACCCCCGTCCGAAATTTCGAACGAGGGGCTTTTTATTACATAAACGCTCGTATTCGTTGCATGACTTTCGTTAAAGAAGCGAGCGATTGTTCCATATCATTTGGCACGACGTCTAACGAATGGTTTGCATTAGGAATCACAAGTACGGTTACATTGTCTTTTTCATTCAATGTCGCTACTTTTTGTTCATCATAATGCGGATCTGCATCACCAATAATGAGCAACAGTTCATTCTCAATTTCTAACAGTTTCTTATATACATCATCGGTTTGTAAAACCGGTGTCAGCATAATAAGTTTCGGATGAATTGCTTGTTTTTGACTAAAATGAAAACTCATCGGTATCGTACCGAGTGATTTTCCGACGAATAAAATATCGTCGTAGGCCCCTCTTTGGCATACGTCAACAATGACAGACTTCACATCTTTCAAAATGTTCGCAGCTATTCCCGCTACTGGTTGCTCAAAAAAAGAATCCTCATACGCATAGTTCACTTGTACAACATCGTACCCTTGTTGCAACATTACCATATTCGTATAATACATGAGCGGTTTGTCATATAAATAATTCGTTCCTGACAGTAACACACAAAGCTTACGTGCATCATTATCAAAATGCGTATAGGAAATCCGGTCAGCCGTTTCTTTTTTATTTTCTTCATCAAAATGTCTCCTTTCACAACGTCGCAACAAATTGTAAAAACGCCTCTTCTTCTTCCACGAATGGGTTATGATTGCTTTTCTCAAACGTCGTCAATACGGCATTCGGCATGAGGGTTGCGGCTTCTACCGCATATTCATAAGGACACTGTGCATCGTAGCGTCCTCCGTAAATCGCGGCTTTCGTCTGTACAGAAGGAAGCAGTGGACGTAAATCGAACGTCGGCAGCTCTTCATATGAAAAATAATCGAGTCGTTTCGATACGGTTTTGCCACTGTTCGGACGACTCGTCAGTTTTTCGTAGCTCTTAGCGTCGTATAAAGACATGAGTGCCCATTCTTTTGAACCCGCTTGACGCATTTCACGAGACGACGTAGGGTCTGCGAGCATCGCGAGAATTTCTTTTATTCTTACATTGTTCGGATTTTCTTTACAATAAATACTTTTCGGATTGTACATGTACGCATTCGATGCACAAAGCCCACCCGCTACAATTTGTGTGAGCGACTTCGGACATTGCGTCGCATACGCAAGTGCCAGCATTCCACCTGTTGAATGCCCTGCAAAAGTCCACAGTTGAAAGCCAAGTGCTTCCCGAATTGCTTCTAAATCGAACACCGTTTCATCCATTGCATATGTATAGCGTGCTGTCGGACCGTCTGATTGACCACATCCTCGTAAATTGACGAGATACGTTTCGTAATGCGGTACGAACGCATTCGCAAATAAATTACCACGGTCATCAAATTCGCTATATAAATGCGTGACGCATAGTGGCTTGCCTTCCCCTGCTACAAATACTTCAAAAGTGCCTCTCGTCGTTTCAATTAATTGCTGTTTCCACATACCCATCTCCTCCTTTTTTATTACTATACCATTTTTTGGATAATAAAAAAGAGTTGCTTATATCTTGGACTATTAAATGATACGAGTATTCCTTATTTTTATTTCTTTTCTGTTAATTGTAAAGGAACTACGTGTTATTTTATATACTAAAACGTATGCGTTCTTTTTCTGTTTAAATTAAATTTCTAAGAAAAATTTATGGACGAAAAGCTGCCCATTCACCATAGCGTCTAAATGATCGGCAATTCAATTTTATAAAATTGCATAGAATCGATTCTGAATGATCATTTATACTATTTTTAGTCTAAATACGTGACGCAAAAAAGAAACATACCCTAAAATATAACGATAAAATGTATAATTACACACTTATTTTTCACTAAATGCACGTAAGTAAAAAGTTTTATTTTACAATTAATAGTAAAAATACATTTTATTTCTTCTTTTTTATGATACATTTTTGTTATCAAATTTTTATGAGGAAGTAACATAGTTTTAAATATGTAAAATTAGGATTAGCTTCAACCGTATTATTTACAGGACTTAGTTTTGCAGAACATGACGTATCTGCAGTAGACTATGCAAAAAAATACAGAACTTAGCTCCGGGAGTAAAATTAAGTGACATTCAAAAGGGTGTAAAAACAATTGCAAAACAAGAAAAAAATCAACCGCTACTGTTTATAAAGAATTATATGTAGAATTATCAAAAGATTCTATCGAAGGTGCTTCAGAAGCAAAAAAACTCGGTATTAATTTAAATAATAGCGCACATATCATGGGTGGCAATTCATCGAATGAAAAGAAAAGCCATTATTTAAATGCCAAAAAATTAAATAAAAAAATTAAAAAAGGTCATTTTTTCTATACACCTTCTAGTACATACGGAGCTAATCACGGGCATGTCGGTCTTTTCTATTCAAAAACAGCCATTGTAGAATCTGTACCAGGTTCAGGCGTTCGCAGAATTAGCGTTTCTAAAAGACGGGTAGATAATAAAGGTGCCGTCTTAAAATCGGTAACTGTTTCTACTAAAAAACGGGATGCAGCAGCAAACTGGGCAAATAGCCGTGTAGGCAAAGATAAATATTCTACTAATTTCTTTAACAATCGTACAACTTCTCATTATGGAGATAAAAACTGTTCTAAACTCATTTGGTCAGCTTATAAACTAAAAGCCCACATTGATTTAGATAATGATAAAGGAAAAGGTGTTTACCCACGTGACATTCGTGATTCGAAATTAACGAAAAAAGTTGCTACTATTTAACGAGGAGTTTTAAAATGAAAAAATTCATATTATGGGCTCTCGCGCTGCTTATCATTGCAGCCATTAGCTTGACCATTTATATGACAACTGCTCGAAATACGGATAAAGGTTTCGTCGATCCGTCTCTTACTTCTAAAAAAGACAACATGAAAAATTTAATTCAAACGAGTGAAGCTGTCGTTTATTACACGACAACAATTGACGTCGCTCAAAAAGAAAGAGAAAGTTGGGCACTTTTCATTTCGAAAGACCATCAAGCTTCGGTTCATCGTATGAAAGGGTTAGATTTAGGTACGCTTTATTATGAACCGCAGGAAAAAACATTACTGCTCGAAGACTCCGATTCGTTACAATTCGTGACAGATGATGGTATTCAAAAGCAAACATTTAGTCAAAAAGAACATACAGGTACGAGTGTAGGCTATTTAACAAAAGACCAAACTTTTTACAGTATGAACAATACAGGTATTCTTGAGTCAAAAAGCAAAGGTTACGAATCTACACTTCGTTACGGCAATGCACAAAAAGTAAACAGCACAACGATTCCGGAGTGGGTGCAAGCGACAGCAGACAATGGTCTTGATACGATTTATTCGCTCGTTAACTACATACCAGACGAATCAGGTAGCGAATATTTTCGAATCGTCCAATCAACACTAGATGATACGCATGTTTTTCAAACCCAAACGCTTGGTGAAATTATGAAGTTCTCAGATACACAAAGTCCTACACTCCTTTCAAATATGTATTATGATGCACAGCATTTGTATGGAATTATTTCTTACTCAAGTGACAAAGATGAGGATTCCATTCACTACGATATTCTCGATTATGACATCGCAAATAAAACCGTCAACCGGCATGAGATTGCCTCATATAAAAACCAATTACTTGTCCAAATGGGTATTCACCAAGGGGGTTCGTTCCAAAATAAACGTCTCTACTTTGTTGAAGCTGACGGAAATGTTGAGCAAATCGATGTAAAAACACATCAAGCAAAAACATTATATAATTTGAATGCGTTATATGGTTATGATGATTTTTCAAATCCACAAGAACATCAACTATATATGGATGATGAATTTATTTATTATTTTTATTACGACCACGAAGGACAGTACTATCTTGACCAAATCGTTCTACAAACAGGTAAACGCATTGCATCCAACCGTATAGAGCACGCAAAAGAATTGTTAGAATCTCAAACGCAATTAGTACCCAATGCACTCGTTGCTATTCCTGAGTAAATTTGAAATTTCTACATGACAAAAGAGGCTGGGACATAAGTAAAAATTCCAGTCTTTAATAGAGAAAGTGATGTCGAGTTGAAACCGTGCCCGCGAAAAGCGTCGCCCAAAACGAAGAACAGATTGATTGAATAAATAAAAAGGTCAGCATGATTTAAAAATCATGCTGACCTTTTCTATTGTCTGGGTTTTGTCCCAGCCTCTTTATGTTAAATAATGAAAGTTTATTCTCCGACAGTCCCGTCGCCATCACGATCGTCCATGTATTGATACAACCAGTGATCACGCGTGATCGGCATGCTGTAGCCCGCTTCTTTCGCTTCTTTAATCGTCACTTGGCCATTGCCATTCGTATCGACTTTTGAAAGGTCGCCGGTTGCCGGTACTTTCGCTTTCGTTGTCGTCGTTTCTTCTGTTTTTTTCTTCGTTAATCCGAGTGATTCATTCGTTTTATCTGGGTTGCCATTTTCAAATTCATCGACAACTTGATGACCTCGGATCGTATACGTATATTTGTATTTCGACGGAATTTGTGTTGTTTTGTTCGGATACGTAATAATCGCTTCGAAATTCGTTGCGCCGCCTGCATCACGAATCGCTTTTTCCATATACGCTTGGTCACCATGGCGGTTAAGCGTTGAATCTTGTGGCGTAATGTTGTACGCATTCGATACGCCACCTAGAGAATCGGCAATGACATGCCCTTCATCTAAGTCTGAGCGTTCGACACCTGGCACTTTCGCTTCGTCTGCGTAATAGCGTCCAGTTGATAAAACAGGTTCCGTTTTATCATTTTGCAGTGTGATTTTTGCAGCTGTTACGCGCACGAGTTGTCCGTATTCATTCGTATATGCCCAGTATTTACGGTCGCCAAAACCGATGTCTACAACGACTTTCGCTTGGCGGCTTCCTGAACGGTCGCCACCGTCTACCGTTATTTTTTTATATCCTTTCAATGCATCTTTCGTATGAGAAGCCGTTTTGACGGTCGTGTCTTGTTTTGCTTCTTCTTTTGGTTCAGTCGTTTGTTGTTTCGTCGTTTGTTGCTCTGATGATTTCGACGCTTCGGACGCTTGTTCTGTCGTATTTTCTGTTGTCGCAGTCGTTACGGGTGTTGCTTTCGACGTCGTATCTTCCGTCGTCGTTTCGTCCGTACAACCTGCTAAGACGCCCATCGCTAAAACGAATGCGCCCCATTTCCAATATGTTTTCACTTTTTATAACCCCTATATCTATCATATTTATGCGTAGTTCTTATAGTAGTATAGGATACTTGTGTAAAAATATCAGTAGTTTTCAAAAGAAAACTTCTTTTTAAGAAGGCATTGTACATAAATGCTATGAAAAAACCGAGTAGCTTTTTGCATCGCTACTCGGTCTCTTTTTATTTTACTTGAATCATTTTATAACCACTTTTATTGTTCATGGAATCGATGACACGGATTTTTAATTTTTGTTTTTTCTTCTGCTTCACGATTTTTACCGTAAACGTATTTTTCTTGCTTACCGTAGCCGTACCGATTCGCTTCGTGCCATTGTATACTTCCACTTTATAGCCTTTCGTACTTTTCCCTGTTACGGTCGTCACTTTCGTCGCTGAAACGGTCGGTTTTTTCAGCGTTTTCGATGTTTTGACGACAACGGATTTAGAATACTTACCAGCGACGACTTTCAATGTCACATCGGCTTTTTGTTTCGCAATTGATACTTTATAATCGCCGGTCGGTCCGGCTTTTTTAGAGCCTAAAAGCGTCTTTCCTCGGTACACTTTAACGAGTTGATTAGCTGTCGTGTGTCCCGTCACAACTTTATGTGTATTTTTCACAGAATTGACGGTTAGACGATTGGCTACTTCTAATTTTTGAAGTTGTAATTCCGCTTGTAGCAATTTATTGTAATTCGTCACGAGTTCTTGCTGACTAAAAAGCATCGTATCGTAAGCAACACGTGCAGAAGCAATTGCTTCCTTGCTCGTTAATTTAACATTTTTCACTGCCGGTAATCCGGCAATTTGTTGCACGACGCGTTTCGCTACTGCCGCATCGACTTCTTTTGCCGTTAATGCGGTATATTGTTTCTCACTTCGCACGAGGAGCGCATAGTTCGATACGAGCCTTTTTTGTGCAATCGATAAGCTATTGTAAGCAGCACGTGCTTTTTCAATATCCGATTGCGTTTGTAATGTGACCGTCAACGGTAATTGTTGAATCATGTATACGACGCTCACCGCATCATTCGTCACTTTTTCGGGATCATCCGTATTCGTTGTATTTTGAAGAATAATCACTTGTTGCTCCGCATCTAACAACTTCCCGACATTCGAAATCGTCGCTTTTTCTTCTGTTGTGAGCGAGTTGTACATCGCTCGAGCATTTTTGACGAATTCAATGTCTTTCATCGTAATACGAGTCGGCAGTTGTTGAATGAGGTCCATTAGTTCCTTACTCACCGCATCTTGTGCGACCCACTTCGCATAAAAGGTTTGATTCGACGTCGTATTTTTCGGAATAACGGTCACCGCACTAGTTGAAAAATCTGCTGTCGTATACCAGCCGGCAAATTGATAACCCGCTTTTTGAACGTTTGCTGCAGTTGGAAGAGCGGTACTATCAATATCTTTGAATGTCGTCGGTGCTTGTTGTACCGTTCCACCGTCTAATTCATACGTAATGTGATACGTTTTGGCATCTGTCTTTGCGTATAATGTAATATTTTCTTTTGGCATGACGAGTTTTTCACTTGTCGTATATTGTGTCGTTTGCGTTCCTGTATCATTCGTCGTCCAAGCGATGACGTCATCGTTTGAAAAGGGTGTCGCTAAATTGATGATGGCATACGGTGCATACGTAGCGGTTTCTGTTGCATCACCATTTTTGAATGTGACCGTATACGTTTTCGCTTTCATCGACTTGTATTGACCATTTTTCATGTCGGTCATATCGTATAGACGGTTTTTTCGTTGTACGAAGCGATCGTAAGCGATTAGACCGTATAACGCTTGGTCGGTTGCCATCGCATTGACCGAACTACCAGAACCCCCACCGCCGTCATATCCAGCGGTCACGTGTTTGAAGCCACCTACTTCAGGTGATGAACCACTGCCGGCTGCGAAGAATGTTAACAGCGCATCGACCATATTGTCTGTGTACACCCCGTCACGCATTGCACCTTGTTGGTTGAATGAAGCAGTCTTTTTCAATGTCGGAAGGGCGACTTGCTTCGCTTTCGGGTCAATGTTTAATGCCGTCAAGGCGACGATAACTTGTACCGTACTTTCAGCATTCACATTGCCCCATGCGTTGTAGCCACCATTTTCGTATTGCACTTTACTTAACGTCAAAATACCGCGCTCGACGTATTTTTAAATTCCGTATACGATTTCGTCGCTTTCGTTGCCGTGTAGCGACTTTCGCTTAAATAATACGGTGCAAGTGCTTGCAATGCCATCCCGGTAATGTCTGGGTCCGCTTCCGTACCGAAAAGCGTCCACCCACCTGCTTCCGTTTCATGATCTAAAATGTAGTCGATCAAACGACCTTTCGTATTAATATCACCTGCTGTATAAACAGACGGTTTCGCCAAGAAGTTGTAATCGCCTGTATCCATCGCAATGAGTTCCCAAATAGGACCGTTAATACCTTGTCGATACGAAAAAGCATACGATTGCGACAATTGGTCGATGAAATTACAGCCATTAATGTTCGACAGCGGATAGCCAAGTGAAGTCATCGTTAAAGAGAGACGTGACCATTCCGTTGACTTACTCGCATCGAGTTGGCAATTGACGCCTTTCACGTATTTGTCGATACGTGATTTGTATTGTGTAAAGTATGTCGGTGGAATGTATTGAACGTAATCATAGCCGGTATACATCCCACGTAATAAATCCATGACAGACCATTCGCCGTACGTAGAACCCATAGAAGGTTCTTTGACCGTTTCTAAAATATAACGTGCTGCTGCGTTCATATAAAATCCTTCATCTGGTTTGCGATCTTCGTAAAAGCGGATGCCTAAATCCCGATAGCCTTCTTCCGGATCAAAAGCTGCTGCTTGTGCCTCCAGTGTGCTACTGAAAAGGAAGAGGGCAAAAAATAGACCAATCCACTGCGTCATTTTTTTCATAAAAGATGCTCCTTTTTCATTTGTTTTGCGTCTAACCTATTACCCGCGTACGACGACTTTTTTAGCGACACTTTTATTTCCAAAAGCATCGACGACAACGACCGATAATACGGTTCCCACTTTTTGAGAAGTTGTTTTTACGGTAAACGTCCCTTTGGAAGTCGTTTTAGCAGTGGCAATACGCTTATTATTTTTAAAGACGTATACTTTTTTGTTTTTTGCCGCTTTTCCTTGAACAGATTTTGTTTTAGCTTTCACTACGGTTGCTGCACTAATCTTCACTTTTTGCACGTTCACACTTTTTTGAACGAGCTTTTGGTTGAGTTCATTGTATACGACAACTTTTAATGTCGTACCCACTTTTTGTCGTGCAACCGTTGCTTTATACGTGCCCGTTTTTGAAACCGTTGCCGTCTTCATTTTTTGATTGCCTTTGTAAATGACGACTTTTGCTTTTGAATTCACTTTGCCGGAAATCGTTGCGGTCGTCGTAAACACTTTCGGAACCGTCAACCCGACATCTGCTACTTTCAATGCATTCGCCTGTGCCGTTACTTTTTTCAATTGTTGTTCCACTTTTTGAAGCTGTGCGACATTCGTCACATACGTTTGTTGCGTTTTCGTCAACGCTTTGTACGCACTACGAGCTGCTGTAATTTGCTTTTTATCGTCCACGCGAACGTAGCGAACGATTGGAAGACGGTCGATTAAATCTACGACGACTGCTGCTTTACTTCGGTCAAATGCTGTCAGAGTAACGAGACGATTTTCTGCACGTTCTAAAACGTCGCGATTCGTGACGAACAATTGTTGTGTAATCGTCAATTGATTGTACGCTTGACGTGCCGCTTGAACCGCAGCTGCATTCGTTTTTTGAACGATAATGGGTAGCTGTTGAATTTGTGCGATCACACTTTCCGCACGTTTCGAATCGATTTCTGAAAGAGCGATCAGTTGATCCTCAGCATCTACTAGACGAGAAAGATTTGTCACTTGTTGTCTTTCTGACGATGAAAGGGCCTCGACGCTCGCTCGAACAGCTCGAATTGTTTTTTCATGCGCAAATGTGACCGTTGTCGGCAATTGATGGATTGCTTGCATGACGTATTGCACGTTCGATTGCTGTGCCGCTGCAAATAATTGTTCTAATTGTTTTAACGTCGATTCGTTCATCACACGTTTTTTCTGTTCTGCTGTTAATGCTTCATAATGAACACGCGCTTTTTCAAGTGCCTCGGCATCTGTTTGACTTAGTTGAGATGGTATCGGTAACGCAGCGATTTCTTTGCTCACTTCGATTACTTCTTGTTGTAATGTCACAAGGCGTGCTTCGGCTGCTTCTAACGTCGAAACATTCGACACGAGTTGTTGTTCGACTGCTGTTAGTTTCGTCAATCCTCGTCTTACTTCAGTCACCGTATTAGCATCGCCTAAATCCAATGTGCCAATCAATGGTAGAGCCATAATTTGGCGTGAAATAATCGTTGCCTTCTCCATTTGAGTTGTCGCTAAAAGAGACTCATACGTCGCAACCGCAACTTTTAATTCCAACTGATTCGGAATCAATTGTTGTTGTGCAGTACTCAGTTGATTGAACGCTTTATAAAGGGCTTTAATTTGAGCCCCGTCCGCAACAGTAATACGGTCACTCGTTGGAAGTTTCGTAATTTTATTAGCGAAGTCAGCGAGTGCTTCTTCCGAACTTTCAAACGAAATAAGTGGTGCTTCTTCCTCTGGTGCATTTACTAAAAGCTCCGCCAGTTTCACCTCAGCACGACGTAGTGACTCATAATTTGAAACACGTAATTTCTGTGTTTCTGTCAGTGCATCGTATGCTTTTCTTGCTTGTTGAATCATTTGTTTATCAGACAATTTCACAGAAGCTGCTGTCGGTAAATTCCCGATGAGCGTTTTTACATTTTGAACGACTTTCGTCTCATCTGAAAGTTGTGTAAGTGCCTTCTCTAATTGCTGTAATTTATCATAGCCAATGACTTGGCGTTTTTCTTCTTCAGTAAGTGCATCGTATGCTGTGCGTGCTTGTTTTAGACGAACTTGATCTGCTTCGACGAGTGCCTCTATTTGTGGCAATGCCGCGAATAATACATTCACCGCTTTCACATTTTTCAAGCGTAGAAGAAGCGCTTCGGCTGCTTGTAGTTTGGCAGTCTGTTGCACGAATGCTTGCGCCCCTTTTGGCAATGCATCATACGCTTTTCGAGCTTCGACAATTTTTTCCTCATCTTCGAGTGTCACCGCTTCTCGTAAAGAGGAAATCGCATCATCTACGCGTTGAATCGCTTCGATATTCGAAAAGACGTCCGTTAACTGTTGTAACTGTTCTCCATTCGTTACGAGTTGCTGTTGTTGTACAGTTAACGCTTCATAAGCTGTTTGCACTCGTTGATACGCCTCTTCATCTGAAAGTTTCAAATGAGCAAGCGACGGGAGCTGTGTAATTTGTTGTTCTACTACTTCGGCTGCTTTCAAATTGGCTAATCGTTGTTTCGTCACCTCTATTTTGAAAGAATGACCGAACAATGCACGTTTCATTTCAAAGCTCCGTATCTTTTTAAAGACAATATCTGCTTCGTCAATCGTTTGTGCTACTTTCGCACGGTCTGCATTTTTCAACGCATCGAGTGATGGAAGAGACGTACTAAGCTGCATATATTGGGAAACTGCTTGTAACTTCGAATCTTCCAGTCCTTTTAAGCCGACACGGTCGATTGGTGAAAATATAATCGTTTGTTTACCGTATATGTACGAAAACATTGGATTAGTATAATACCTTTCCACCGCTTCGTTGTATGCTTTGTTAATTTCCGGCCCTTTCGCAAATGTGTCGAGATCCCATAGGAAGTAATTTTTTTTGCGATTACTTGCATCGCTTTGTTGTAGCGTTATATTTTCATACGGCAAAAATTGTAACGACTGTGACTCATACTTTCCTGCGTAATAGTCTTTTAATTGTTCGTCAATTGAAGATTTATTCGCATTAAACGTGTCGAGTATTTTTTTCGCCGATTCTGTTAAATGATTTTTTTGTGCATCTGACAATTCGTCCACGTATACGCTCGCACGTTCATAACTTAAGACGTCTTTAAATGAAAAGGGGATGTCGACTAATTGTGCTACTTTCATAACAGGTAAGCTCGCAATGTTCGCGATGTCTACTTTTTCAAGTGTCTTCTCTTGTTCTTCTGTTAACGTCTGTTGCATCGTCACATCGTAAAACTGTGTGTAAACATTCGATATGTGGCGAAGCCCCATCGTTTTATCATAAAGTACTTTCCCCAATTTTGCCTTCATCGTTTGTAGCGTTGCCAGTTGTTGTTCCACTGATTGTAATTTGTACACTTCAATGAAAAGAGGTTCGGCTTGTCGTATGTTTTGAATGAATTCATACTGTTCATCTGAAAATGCGAGAAATTCCGCCAAGACCGCTTGCTTCTCTTGCATCGTTTTCGCCGTCTTCATCGTCGTTTCCCATTTTTTCACCGCTTTATATTCATCTGAATGTATGTCCTTATGCGTTTTTTCAATGCTCGGGATGTCCATTTGTCCATATGCATACAAACGCATTTCATCTGCTAGTGATTTTTGACTTTCTGGAATTTTTTGAATGTACGTCATCGCCGTATTCACTTTATCGACAATGTCGGGTAGGTCACGTCCGACTACTTTTGAATCTCCTTGCGTCAGCGGAATGTGCAGTGCTGCAATTTTTTTGTATAAGTCGACCGTATAACGATTTTCCAGTTGTACGATAGCTGTCTTTGTCGCAAAAAGTTTATCGTAATTTAAAATGTCATATTGTTTCGCCGAAAATATATTTTGGTCGTACGCATCCGAGTCATATCCGATGTCATCAAACGTCGTAATGAGGGCATTCACTTTTGTGTTTAACGCGTCGTATTTCGCTTTGTCTTTTTCAAGATCCCACGTTGAAATAGTTGTCGCTTCCGGCAATGTAGCGATGTCATTCATTAACGATTGTCGACTTTGCAAAATTTTCAACTGTGCTTCTACCGCTTCGAATACCGCGTAATTTTTAACGAGTTTTTTACTCGTTGCTTGCAGCGCATCGTATTGTTTACGAATCGACGCAATCGTTTCCGCATCTTTTAGTTGCACGTAATCTGGTTTCGGGAGCTGTTTGATTTTTTCTTGCAATGCGAGCGTAATCGGTAAGTCGACAGATAGTTCGTTGTAACGTTCGTCAATCGCCTTCAGCTTCGTATAATTACTTAATAATTTTTGTTCGTTCGGTGCTAATTGTCGATCTAATTTTTCTTTAAAAATACGGTACGCTTCAAAATCAGCCGTCGTCATAGAACTTACGGCAGGAAGTGCAGCAATTTGAGCTTCATAAGACGCTTTATTTTCTAAAAATTGCTTTTGTTCAGGCGTATAATCTTCCGTATAAGCCGCTTCTCGACTCGCTGTTTGTTGTGCCCAATCAATTACTGCCCCGTCTAGCTGCCCCGTCGCTAAATCGAGTGTCGCTTGCTTCGGATTGACGACTTTAATTTCCTCCATCAACTCGTCGTACGCCTCTTTCACTTCCGGATCGAGCAAAATTTCTTGTCGCTCATCACTACTGTTCACGTAGGCAAGCGCACGTGTCGCTTCATCTTTCGAGAAAGAATCGAAGACATTTTCTCCGACCATTCCTCCGCCTAAATCTGAGCCGTATAAAAGTGTAAATTGCGTTCGCATGACGTCTTCATCTTGTAAAAAGTGATCCGCAAAGCCGACGTTCGGGAAAATATTGTTCACCGAATACATCCAGCCAGAACCTCTTGAAAAATCAAATTCTCCGAGAGACGATTCATTTGCGAAATCTTGCTCGTCAATCGGAATACCCATCGACGTTCCTGCTTTTTTAATAACAGTCGGAACGTGAACGGCTGATTTTTCAATTACTTTGCTTTTTTCTTTCGTAATATGTGCTAAGTAAAATCCCGAATCCAGCGTTCCTGTATGCTTATACGTAAACTTATTTTTCGTCAGCATTTCATCTAATAATTGGGCACTATTTAAGCCTTTAATGAGCGCAACTCGCTGCGGCTCGATTAAATAGCCCGTTCCGAGCGTGAACGTTTCTAAACTATAGACGAAATCCCCTATCGTCTCCCCGTCTTTTGCCGCTTCTTGTGTAATCGTATACGTGCGTGTTAACGTATCTGCCCCATTTTTCACTTCAATAACAATCGTATTTTTGCCTTGTTGTAAGTTTAATGTGTAACTCGTCTTTTCAGAATCGTGCCAATTAATCGCAACCGGTTTGCCATTTTGCGTAACGCTCAATTCGGTTTTCGCAATTTGAATACCCGTTGCGCGGTCATTCGCCCACACATCAAATGTGAGGCGGTCCGCTTTCGTCGTTCGGTCTTTTAGCGTCGTTCTGAAGTCAATCGTCGTCGCTTCTGCAGCAGATGCTTGCATTGGTACGGTCCACTCAGTCGATGCCGCAAACGTTGAAAATAACATCGTCGTCGCTAAAAATAAATGCTGCCCTCTTTTCATTTTGTACATGTCAAACTCCCCCATTTGTTCGTAATATGCAAAGAATTCGTATGAATGTTCATACGAATTTTTTTGGTCTTTATCTCACTTGAATTCGTTTCGCCGTGCTTTTATTCCCCGCTGTATCGGCAACGATAATTTTTAAAACCGTTCCTTTTTTCTGCTTTGGAATAGATACGGCAAACGTCCCCTTCGTTGTCACTTTCGTCGTTCTTATTTTTTTCGTTCCTTTGTAAATCGACACACTCGTATTTTTTGTCGCTTTGCCCGTCACTTTTTGTGGCGTTGCTTTCACCGTTTTGGCAGCACTTACTTTCGCCGCTTTCACCGTGACTTTTTTCGTTACGAGGCGATTGCCTAATTCATTGTAAATGACGAATGATAAAACCGTTTTCGCTTTTTGAGCCGGAATCGTCACTTTATAAAATCCTTTTGAATCAACCGTTGCCGCTTTTATTTTTTTGTTCCTTTGTAAACGACGACTTTTGCTTTTGGTGTCACATAGCCTTGAATTACTTTCGTCGTGTTTTTAATCGTCGGAATATCAATATCAATGTCTTTCACTTTAAGTGCCTTATCACGTTTTTGTAAAAGAACCATTTGCTTTTCCAATTGCAACAACACGTCATAATTATCGACATATTGTTTTTGCGTCGTTTTCAATGCGCTATATTTCGTACGTGCGGCTTTCAAAGCTGTCGCATTCGTCAGTTTTAATTTTGCTTTCGTCGGTAATGCGTCGATTGCTTTCACTACTTTTTGCGCTGCCGCAACGTCTTTCTCTGCTAGCGCAACGAGTGCCGCTTCCGCTTGTTCTAAAAGTTCCACATTCGTCACGTATAAACGTTGTGCAAAGGTTAACTTATTGTACGCTTTACGCGCTTGTGTGACAGTCGCTTCATCACTTGCGACAATCGTAAATGGCAATTCATATAAAAGTGTTTCGACTTTTCGTGCGGCTTCTTCATCTGCTCGGATGAGCGTATCAAGCTGTGCTTCCGCATCAAGTAACGTCGCATAATTCGTTACGAGTACTTGATTCGGTAACGTTAGCGCATCGTACATCGCTCGTGCATTCGCAATCGCTTTTTCTTGTGACACTGTAATAGCGACTGGTAAACGCTGAATCGTTTCTACGACTTGTTGTACACGGGCTGTTTGATTTTCAGCAAGCTTCAACTCGACCGCTTCTAACGTCCCGCTATTCGTCACCATTTTTTTCTGTGCTACTGTTAAACTTTCGTACGCACGACGCGCTTTTTCGATTGCTTCACGATTCGTCTCACTTACTTGAGAAGCGAGTGGTAAATTCGCAATCATCGTTTTAACCGTCGTTACGTCTTGTTTTAAGATGGCCAGTTGTGCGGCGATTTCCGGTAATGTTTCCGCGTTCGTTACCGCTTTTTTCTCTGCTTCTGTTAAAACATCGTAGGCAAATTGCGCTTGTACATAAGCCGGTTCATCGCTTACGTCCAACAATGAAATCGCTGGTAAAGCTGCTATTTTCGTCATAACCTCTACGGATTTTTTGCGTACTTCACTCGCTACCAAATCGTCGATTAATGCTTTCGCTACCATTAAATCAAACGCGTTGGCTACATTTTTTTGCTCACTAGCACTTAAAGCGACGAACGCATCATAAGTTGTTTGAATAAGCGTTTGATGTGCGAGCGTTATAGTGCTTGCTTTCGGCAGCGTATCAATGATTTTTGTAATCGATTTGACAGCTTCTGTTTGTCCGACAGCTAATTCCTTTAACGTCAGTAATTGTTCTTCTACTTTTTGCAATACCGCTTCGTTCGAAACGCGTGCCTGTGCATCTGCCGCAAGTGCTTGGAACGCTGCGCGTGCTGCTTGAATAGCTTCTTCATCCGTCAATTGCACATTCGCCACTGTCGGCAATGCCGCAATTTGTGCTTCAACTGCTTGGATTTTTTCAAATTGAGTATATGCTTTTACGCTCTCTTCATATTGATTAAAATTAGTAACTCGTACTCTTTGTGATGTTGGTATCGTTTTATATACGTTTTGAATATCATCTAAGGCGATTTTCGTTTCTGCAGTCATTTCATCACTACTTGGCAATGCATCAATTTTTGTCATAATGGATTGAATAGTCGTGGAAAGACGATCGTCTAGAAAAACTTTTAATTGCGTCAATTGATTGGCATACTTCATTTTTGAGACAATTTTTTCTGGATAGTGTGCAACTTTTTCTGTTAAAGCTATCACGTCATCATAATTCACCAACGTAGCATCATCGGATGAAGGAAGTTGCTCGACTAAGGCGTCCAAACGACTCGCGATCATTTGTAATTGCGCATTCGTAAAATCATCCATATATGCGTTTTCTCGTTCATCCGTTTCAGTAGCCCAATCTACAACTGCTTCGTTCAAAGCCGCTACTCGCTCATCTACAGTAGTTTGTTCAATACCGAACTGTTGAATCGTATGTTGAAGTGCTTCATACGCTGTCGCAATATCAGCATCTTGTAACAACTCAGATTTCTCTTCACTACTATTAATGTATGCTAATGAGCGAAGTGCTTCATCTCGTGAAACAGCGGAAAAGTTAGCTGTCAGTTGTTCAAAACTAGAAAGCTCTGCTCCGTTATAAAACGTAAATTGTGTTCGAATAACATCTTGGTCTTGTAAATAAACTAAGGCTGTATCGTCTCCCCAACTGATTGGAATCGCGACATTGTTATGCGTAATTCGCCAGCCAGCACTATTAAATAAATCAAATGTATCTAAATCTAATTCCCAGTCAGAAAGGGTCCCTAATCCGTCTGATAAATCCAGATCGGTTAAATCAGGGAGATCACCTTTATTAAATAATTTTTCGATAGGTTCCGGTAAAGTAGAAATGCCATCCGCTAAATTCGGAAAATCTCCTGAAAGAAGTTGGCCGGAAGTTTTGTAAGCTAACGTATAATGTAATTGTTTTAACAAATCTTCATACTTCGTTTCGGTTGTAATCGGAATACGAATCGGTTCAACGACGTATCCTTTTCCTAATACGAATGTGTCGATACTAAATACGACATCGCCAATTTTATTTTCTAAACTCGCTTCTTTCGTTACGGTATATTCCTTTTCCAGTATGTCAGTGCCGTTTTTAACAGTTACTTTAATAACGTTATCGCCTTCTGATAACTTTATGTTATATCGGAATGATGATTGGTCAGATTGTGAAGAATTATGCTCAACGGTCTTTCCGTTATTCGTAACCGTTGTACCATTATAAATAACAGAAGTACCTGCTGCATTTTCTGCCCAAATCGTAAATGATAAATTATTTGCTTTCGTTTTTAAGCCATCTTCTAACGTCGTTTTCAGCGTCAATTTTTCTGTTTTTTCGCTATTTACTACTGCCTTTGCTACAATGCCATTCGACGGTGGAATTGCTGTTACGACGGTTGATGCTAAAATGCTACTCGCTAAAAATAAGTAGCTCCCCTTTTTCATAAACATCTGTTTTGCTCCCCTTTATGTCCGTTTATTTTTCGTACAACGTAATGTTCTTCTCTGGCATCGCTAACGTTTCCGTTGATGCATAACTTGTTTTTGCAGCAGTTTCCCATGCTGCTGCCGTATCAAGTAAATCTACTGCTGCGTATGGTGCATAGCTTACTTGTTTTGTCGTACCGTCTTTGAAAACGTACGTTACTGTATACGATTTAGCTGTGTATGTACTTTGTGCATCGGTCATGTCATACAACGTATTTTCACCTTTTTGATAACGATCATACGCAATTAATGCGTACAGTACTTGGTCCGTTGCCATTGCATTCACGCCTACACCTGAGCCGCCACCGCCGTCATACCCCGTTGTTACATGGCGGAATCCAGCACTATTGACAGCTTGTCCACTACCCGCTGCATAAAATGATAAGATGGCCTCTATCGTATTCGTCGTTGTCACGCCGTCTTGTGTACCAACCCCATCATTAAACGCCACATGCGTTCCGAGCGTCGGTAAAGAAAGTTGGGTAGCGGTCGGATCTTGACCGAGAGCTGTTAAAGCAACGATCACTTGTGCTGTACTTTCTGCATTCGTATTTCCCCACGCCGTATACCCACCATTCTCTCCTTGCATCGTCGCTAGTTTTTGAACGGCACGGTCAATTTTCGTCATAAATTCTTTGTATGTAACGGTTGCACCTGTTTCTTCATATTTCGATAAGTGATTGTAATACGGTGCAAGTGCTTGCAATGCCATCCCTGTAATATCGGGGTCAGCTGCTCCGAAAAGGGACCAACCGCCACCTTCAATTTCAGCGTTCAAAATAAAGTCGAGCATTTTCCCTTTCGTATTCCAATCACCTTCTCCTGTCTCATTTGAAAAATTATAGTCTTTCGTATTTAACGCGATCAGTTCCCAAATCGGACCGTTAATACCTTGTTTTTTCGAGAAGGCAAATGATGTATTTAAATGGTCCACAATCGAAAGCCCTGTATCGCCTACCGGATTGGCTTGTTCGTTTAATGCGCTCAGTGCTAACGTCACACGAGAGTACTCGGTTGATTTCGTCGTGCTAAGTACACCCGCCTTACTTTCGATATAAGCATATAAATTTGATAAATACGTCTCATTGAAGTCGCTTTCATTTAAACGATTCACATAATCAAATCCGGTATAGCCACCCCTAGCTAAATCCATGACTGACCATTCTCCAGAAGTAGAACCTACTTGTGGGTTCGTTACCGTATCCAAAATGTAGTTCGATGCGGCATTAATGTAAAAGCCTGTTGCTGGTTTTTCATCGTCGTAAAATTGAATGTCCAAATGTTTATAATCCTCGTTCGGGTCATACGCTTGTGCGTGTGCAGCGAATGGTACTGCGCTTAATGCGACCCCTAATGCGACTGTTGCTTTGAGTAAAAATGAATTTTTTTCATAAAGTAATCCCCTTTGTCTGTATTCAAACCAATAAAAAAAGCCCTAACCCCCTCAAGGATTAGGACAAATGGACGCATCGTTACCTGCACAAAAAAGCCTACAGCGAAATAACCCGTACCTCAATCCAAGAAGGTGGTGTTCATAACAATGAGGCAAGTATCCTGACTCGAAAGTATGTTATTTTTTCGCCTTCCCAGTTTCCCAGTGGCTTACGGAAAAAATAAACTTTCTTACAGTGGCTGGACCGTTCAAGATTTTCACTTGATTCCTTTTTAAGCTATGCGACATAGCACCTTATTGAATTGGTATATCATTGATTTTTATTACTTTTATTATAACAGTATGTTCACGTAAAATAATCAGAATTTTTAATTTATCATCTTTTTTACAAATTGAGATAAATTTATACATTAATTACAAAAAATATAATATTTTCGTGCGTAAATAAGCCATTCAGCTATATTTATGGAACATACTATTTAGTAAAAAATCACTTATAACCACCCTCGTAAAAAGTAGTACATTCGTTTAGGACGATTGTATGGTCTTACGATGATTTCTTGGATTTCTTCATATATTGGCAACATATCTACCACTTCCGCTCCGTAGCGTGATGCTTGGTAAGCCGTCAACAATTGCTGAAGCGGTACGCGGTACGGTTCTTCTACTTCGTCTACGAATGCGTGTAACGATTTGTGTGGATTGTGCCAACGTTTCATATGTTGGAGTTGCCATTCGACAAGTTGCAGCGTCGAAATCGCAACGATTTGTTCATTTTCAGAACGCATTTGTTTGCGAAGTTTGCGAATTGTTCGGCGATTCCACAAGACGTAGCCGGTACATACGAGCAAAATGCCGACGAACGCGAGAAGTCCCCAGACCCAATAGCTAAGCGTACGTTTTCTTTTTTAGGAGCGGGGTCGACTGTTTGTTTCGGCTCTGTTACATGTTGATTCGTTCCCGCTTGTTCGCCTTGCGCTTTCGTCGCTTCTTGCGAAGGTGCTTCGGACGCTTCTGGCATCGTATTCGCACTTGGCGTTTCAAGTTCGGGCATTTTTTTCGCAAAGCCTGGTGTGACCTCTACCGGAACCCAACCGAGTTGATCCATATAAATTTCCGTCCAAGCGTGTGCTTCTTTCCCCGTCACATTAATTTCTGTAAGAGGTTGCTTCGCATCGACGAGTTCATTCGTTACCGTATAGCCTTCCACATAACGTGCTGGAATGCCCAAATGACGAAAAGCGAGCGTCGCAATTGTCGCATAATGCGGACTGTAACCCCGTTTCGTCTGCTCCAACGTATATTGTAAAAAGTTTGTATGTGCTGGTAGCTGCTTCGTTTCCGTATCGTAACGCAGCTCTTTCGATAAGAAAGATTGTACTTTTTTAATGGATTGCGCATACGTCGTACGTGTTTTCGGTGCTGCGCCCATATGTGTTGTAAGTAGCATGTCATCTCGTTTGGATAATTTCGTATAATGCGCATATGCAAAAACGTTGTAATGATTTTCAGCGGCTAAATACGGTTCATCTTTCTCGTCCAAACTCGTAATCGGATAGTGAACAACCGCTTTCGGTTCAATCATATACGTGTAATGATCCGTTTCCGATTGAAGCGTTTGCTCGTTCCGACCATCATCTAAAAAGCCTGGTGATGAAGGAGAAGAAGCGAGTTCGTACGGTGTAAAACGATGTGCCGTCGTACCGTTTTTCATATAAATATGGACGGCGCTCTTTTCCGATTGTGCCGATTGTGCATACGCTTGACTAAGTAATAAACTACTGTCGAGTGATGCGTTTTTCAAGCTCGTTAATAACGGTTGCGCATCGTATATCGCTTCATGTGACAGCGCTTGCCAACGATTATTTTCATAACGAGCCCCTACGAACCCGCGTAAATAAAGAGCAGTCGGTTGCTCCATCATAACGGACAAAACGACTTGCTTTTTCGTCTTTCCTTCAGCAAGTTTTGTCAAATCGCCATCCGTTAAAAAATCGGTCGTATTTTCCCCGTATTGCCACGTATGCCACTGCTCTTTCACGTACGCTTGTACCGGACTTTCTATGTTTGGTACGAAACGGGCACTACTTAACGCGAGGGCGAAACAACCGAGAGCAATTCCCCACGAAATGAGCGATTTAATCGTCCAATAACGGGGCATTGCGAGTAAAATAACGGCGAAACTGACGACAGAAACGGTGTAAAAAAGAGACGGTGTGAGTCCGAAAAGAAGCGGTAGTAAAACATACAAACCGAGTCCAATCGCATACGGAGTACGCCATCTTTTTTGTCCGATATAGACGAGTACGATGCCACAAATGATGCAGAAAAAGAGCGTCGTCGGTAAGAGAAAGCCTTCTTTCGCAAATTGGGGCAAATACATGCCTTTTTCACGTCCAATCGTCGTTGCCATATCGTTATATATAGCGGTCATACCGCGAATCGTTAGCGGTAAAGAGACGAGACATAACACGATGGTCCCGTCATAAAAAAACGAAAGCGTGTCCAGTTAAAAAATGAAAGTAAAAAGACGGTAATGGGGATGAGGGCTACCGTCCAAAAAGGAATGCGCGTCAGTTGCCATGCGTCACGTATGCCTAATAGCATAGCAACGACGTATAAAGAAGCGAGCAGTGGCATAAATAGGGTTTCGGTCGTTTGAAATCTGCGTTGTCCAGTCACTTTGAAACCCTCCTATAACACAATCCGTGCCAATTTTTGTTGAACGTTTTCCGCCGTAAATTCGTATGTCGAAAAGTCTTCTCCTGCGCTACGCAATTGTAAAATGGTCGCATTCGAATCATGTATTTGTTCATTTGCGACGAGTGCGATGTATGAACCACGAGGCTTTTCTGTTTGCTGTCCTGTCAATAATTGAAAGGCGATGTCATTCAATTGTGTCGCTTCGTACGCGCGCTCATTGACGAAAACATGCGCAGCCGTTGCAGATTGTTTGCAGCTTTCAAGCAATGCAAATAAAACTGAAAGCAGCGTATCGTATTGTGCCGCATTTGTCGCTTTTTCTACATACAATTGCACCGCTGCTTGTTCTTCTTCTAACTGTTCTTCCACGACGAGTTCGTCTTGCTTCGCTGAAAGCTTCCAATGAATTTGCTTCATCGAATCCCCCATGCGATACGGTCGTAAGCCTAACCGTTCATTCGTTTCATTTGTCGTTACTTTTTGGCGAAGCGTCACTGCTGACAAGTCGTCGGCACTACTTGGCGACAGTAACTCCATCGCAAAAGGTTTTGGCCAGATGAGCATCGTCGCCTCTTTTTGTACAGCGTAGCGCTTAACGTAAAAAGGAAAGCCTGTCGCGACACGAATGCCTGCCGTCTCAAATCGCCACGCACCACAATACGTCGTATCGATGGGTAACGAAATTGTCATCGCATCATTTGCACCGAGGGAGAATGGAATGTGCTCGTTCATCACCGCTCCACTTAATACATGTTCGGCACGAATGTCGAGTACGCCTTGAAAAATAGGCCATTTCGCACGTTGTGTCACCGTTAATTTCAACTCGTGGGCCGAACCTTTTAAAGCGCGTTCTGTCACGTCTATGTGCACGTTCCATTGACGTGTGACGAACCGTGCCAATAACGAAGCGACGACGTTCCAAAGAAGCCAAATGCCAAGTAACAATACCGAGAAGCTTGTTGGCTCCCAAACGGTCATACTAATGAGGAGAACCGTCACAATCGTCCAAATCCACTTATTCATCGTCTCTCCTCCTTACGCCAATTGCTCATCAGGTGTCGGAACAGAAGCAATGACGTCCGCAAAAATAGTCGCGCGGTCTGCCGTCGAAGAGACGACAAGGCGATGCAAGCACGTCGGCTCCCAAACGGCTAACACATCTTCTGGTATGACGTATGATCGGTTCGCTAAATACGCATGGGCTTTTGCCATTTGACAAACAGCGAGGGCGCCACGTGGGCTAATGCCTTGTAAAATAGATGCATGCTCACGTGTCGCAATCGTCACACGTGTAATATAAGCTAACAATTCGTCAACAATGCGCACTTCTCGTACTTCTCGTTTCATTTTTTGAAGTGCTTCACCGTCTAAAACCGCTGTCATTTCTTCTAAAGGATGACCGGTTTGACGGTCTCGCAATAACGCGACTTGGCTTTCAAAATCGGGATAGCCTAGCGATAGCTTAATCATGAAGCGGTCTAGTTGCGCTTGTGGCAGTGGCTGTGTGCCCGCACTTCCAATCGGGTTTTGCGTCGCCATCACGATGAATGGTTCGGGTAGTGCATACGTTTGTCCGTCGACGGTCACAGCACCTTCTTCCATCGCTTCGAGCAATGCCGATTGCGTACGGCTAGACGTTCGATTGATTTCATCGCCGAGTACGAAATTCGCCATTACGGCCCCTGCATGAAAAACGAAATCATTTTTGTTTTTATCAAAATAGTTAAAGCCGACAATGTCCGAAGCCGTCACGTCTGGTGTAAATTGAATTCGCTGAAATGACAACTGCATCGCTTTACTAAATGCGAGAGCGAGCGTCGTTTTTCCGACACCTGGCGCATCTTCTAATAAAATATGACCGTCTGCTAAAATAGCCATCCACACTTTTTTAATTTCTGCTTCTTTCCCTCGTACGACTTTGTTCATTTCTACTATTAATTCATTGCTATTCATCGTTGTCGTCCCCCTGCTCTATGCTATGTATTAATTGTTCTGTCAAAATAATCGACGGTTCAAACGGTTTCGCTAATTGATTCGCTGCTGTCGTATAAAATTGATTGTTTTTGAAAAATACGTGTGGTCGCTTCGGTGGCAATACTTCCCCGTCGAAAAACAACGCACAACGATCCGATACGCTCGCTGCAAAATTCAAATCATGCGTGACGAGTACAATCGTCATTCCTTCCTCTCGCAACTGCTGCACTATTTTTTGTAAGCTTTCTTTCGACACCGGATCGAGCCCTTTCGTCGGTTCATCTAACAATAAGAGTGTCGGACGGTCTAACAACAGCTTGCCGAGTGCTACTTTTTGTCGTTCACCACCGCTTAAATCAGCCGGATGTCTCATGAGTAACGCATGAAGTTGTAACGACGTGGCAAGTTCATCTATCCGACTTTCTATTTGTTCTTTCGTCATCCCTTGTCGTTTACAAAACGCTTCATAATCCGCACGTACCGTATTTTCTAAAAATAAGAGCAACGGATCTTGTGGTAACAATCGAATCGTATGTGTTGGATTTTTTTCGACCATTTCAACCGATTCCCTTCAAAAAACAACTTGCCTTTATACGGGGCAATTTGTCGTGCAAGCACTTGCAACAGCGTCGATTTCCCTGCACCGTTACTTCCAATCACACTCATTATTTCCCCTTTTTGAATAGCGAGTGAGACGTTGCGTAACACATCCTGCCCGTCTTTCGTATAACGAAAAGACACGTCCTTCGCTTCGTAAATAGGCATATTCGGTTGTTGTACAGTAGGATACGTTGGGGCAGAAAGTGGTACACAATGTGCTAAACGTTCCTGACCTTCCCGAAGCGTCCAAGCGGGTTGCCGCGTTTCGTCGACTGCTTGTGATAGTTGAATAACAGCTGGTAAATACCGTTTCCACGATGGCACGTCTTGCATAAATTGTTGGAAAAACCGTTCTTTTTTATCCGCCAATACGATGGCCCCGTCTTGCATAAAAACGAAGTCCGTCGTATGCGGCAATAACGCTTCTAATCGATGCTCTACGATGATAATCGTCATGCCTAAATCACGATGGATACGACCGAGTAGCTCGATTAATTCTTTCGCTGCAATCGGGTCCAATTGGGCAGTCGGTTCGTCTAGCACTAAGACATTCGGGTGTAGAACGAGTGTCGACGCTAAATTCACAAGTTGCTTCCCCCCTCCAGAAAGAGACGATATTTTTTTATGGAACCAATGTTGAATACCAAAAAAATGTGCCATTTCCCCAATGCGCATTTTCATTTCATGCGTTGAATGTCCGGTGTTCTCTAAACCGAAAGCGAGTTCATGCCATACGTCTTCTACGACGAGTTGTTCTTCCGGTATTTGGTGGACGTAGCCAATTGCCTCTACTTGCACACGTTCAGACAACTGCGCTAGTTCCGTTCCTTGAAAATAAATATTCCCCTGTCTCTCCCCGTTCGAGAATGTCGGCTTCAGTTGTTTAAGCAAAGTCGATTTCCCTGCTCCAGAAGGTCCAAAAATCGTCACGAAAGCACCTTTCTCTATCGTTAAATTCACCGCTTTCAGTCGCTCCATGCCCTCTAATTGAACCGTTACATTTTCGAGTTGTAATAATGCCATTTCCATCTCTCCTTCACATCAATCGCAATCGGTAAAAGCCCACAAATTGCCACGCTCCATCCCGCGATTGCTGATAAATGAACGTCTTTCGTTTCTGGGAAGTAGTCAAAGGCTGTTCCCGCGTATTGGCTACAAAATAAACCGATACAGGCGACGGTCATACCAATCACAACTCCATCTCGTACGTGAAAGCGATACAGTTGAAATACCGTCTTCCCTTTCAGATGGTATCCTCTCGCTCGCATCGCATCATTTTTTTGGAAGCTTCGTTCGAAAGCCCACGTCAAACTTTCAAACAGCACTTTCATCCAACCGAGTAGACGATCGACATAACTCGCCGTCGCATAAAAGCCAATCGACTTTTGTGCGCGGTGCATCGCCTTCAAGCGTTGTTGGCATGTCGGTACGAAATACAAACATTGCGTAAGAAAAAACTGAGCGCAGGCGATAATAGGCGACAAGCAAAAAGAAAACGATCCGTCGCTAAATGATGCACCGCATTCACATACATTAAATGAATGGCACAGTAAAGTAACCCGACGCTCACAGCCCAAAAGAGCACTTCTTGCGTCACCGCTTGGTCATTCCAAAAAAAGAGCGGCGTCACACCGTTATGTTTGAAAGCAGCACTTGCGATAACGATGAGTAACACGACACAAATGTCATACAAAATGAACGCATTCGCTTCTTTTCGTGGTGTCCGCATCCGAAAGTGAATACATGTCAACAACAACACGAGTAGCACGACGAGTGGATGTCTCGTCAGCACTGCCATCGTGAGCCATGCACTATAATAAAAAATGACGGTCAGTGGATGATACGTTTGAAACGTCATTCTGCTTCTCCCCCTATATCTTTTCCGAGTTTCGTCGTATAGATGATGTCGATACGATCTTTATTTTTCAACGTATATTTACTAACTCCGACATTCGGGAATTCGCCATTTACGCGATACATCCAGCCACTTTGTTCACCCGCTGAAAACTCGTACACGTAATTGATTCCTTGAATGTACGCACTTTTATACACATTGGCATTCGCACCTTGGTACTCCATTTGAATACGTTCTTGCCGAGTAGCTCGCTGCAAAATATCAAATGCCGTATCTCCGCTTCGCAATACGTAATTTTTCGGTTTCAAAATCCACCCATCTTTCGGCACGTATGCTCGCAATGACGGTTTCAGTAACATAGGATTGTCAGCGAGTACTTTCGCTTGAATCGATAACGTCACGACGTCATCATTCTCCGTAATGACGTCCGCATGCGTCGCATAATAATCTTCCACCGTTTGAAATTTCGTGCCAGTAATGAGGACACACGCAATGAGTAAAATGAAAGCGCCGATTAACAGATCCTTTTTCATACGCTGTCCTCTTTACGTTGGCGGCGTTTCCATACTATCCATCCCGTAATGGCGACGACGAGTAACGCGACTCCTCCGTAAGTGATGTACCGTTTTTGACGTAACGCTTTCATTTGTGTTTGCGCTTTTTCGACATCTTCATATTTAATAATTTGGTGTTGGTCGTACGTAGGAAGTGCTTCGTACGACGCCATAATTTCGTCGACATGTGCCGCATCTTTTAACGTTAATGCGTCGAAAGGATAGAGCTGTTGTAAAATCCGCTCATTCAATTGTTGAATCGCTTCTTTCACATCGGCAATGTCCGCTTGTCGTTTTGTTAATGCACGCTGTTCGTCCGTATAGTTCGTTGCATTTTTCGCTCGTTGGAAACGATCGAGCGCCTTCGCTACATCGACTTCTTGCTCTGTCGATGGTTCTTTTGCTAAAAGAGCTGCGACCGCTTTGGCATCCGCATCCGTTAATTCCGTAACGCCGGTCGATTTCGTTTCGAAAAGCGTCGGCATCGGACTTATGCATATAGACTGCTTATTATTTTCCGTTAAATCTGCGGGCAGCGTCCCTTTTTTCTTTTTCACAACATCGGCTAATTGCGCATAGTTACGGACGTAGCGACGTTCTTCACGCGGAACATTTTCATACGTACGCAGCGCTTGTTGCCACGTATTTTCATTTGTCGTAAGCTGTTCGATTTTTGTCGTCGCAGCGGCAATCGCTTTTTTCGTTTGCGCAGATTGTTCCGGACGTAAATCGTACAACGTTCGTAATTTTTCTTCTTGGCGCAACAAGGCAACGAGCGCATACAACGCTTGTTCACTCGCCATCGAATTCGCCTCGTCTGGTTTCGAAGTCGGATTACTCGCATTGTACGTCTTCGCATGAATAAAGCCGCCCGTCGGTAGTTCATAGCGAATCATCGCATCGTACACGTTCTGCCCTTTTTTGATGAAACGTGCGTCTGTTTCAATATCGATGTGTAAAGATGTGAGTGCCACTGCCACTTGTGCCGTACTTTCTAAATTGGCAATGCCGCCGCTCATAAAATCGGCCGTATCTTGCTGTTGCTTACTTAACCACTGCAGCGCACGGTCGCTCGTCTCACGTACAGTCGTCGTTTTAAATAGGCGATGTTCGTACGTTTTTTCGTCGTTATAATACGGTGCTAGTGCCGTTAAAACCATTGCGGTCATATCGACGTCCGCTTCTTTTTGGTCAATTGAAAAGCCACCGTTCTCCAGTTGCAGTGCTTCAATGCGACCGATGATGTCCGCGCGTTGTTCAAAAGCATTTTTCGGCACGTCATAATCGAGCGCATCGAGCGTCAATAATGCCCAAATTAAACCGTTTAATCCTTGTGTACCGAGGTTTGCTGTTTTCCCTCTATCATACGTACCATCCGCAATTAAGTTATGTCCGGAAACGTCTGTCGCATCGCCACCTGAAGCTAAATAAGCAAGTGAAATACGATGCCATTCTGTCGCCTTCGCTTCACTTAATTTCCCAGGCAATTGATAGCGTTCGGACACTTTTTGACGCATGATGGCCACGTAAGATGCGTAATCGTCTGGATAGCCGACACGCCCCATACCGAACGGATACCAGTCTACACTGCTCGTTCCGGCATCTCGTAAAAAAGGTTCTGATAAAAGCGGTTCGTCTTGCGGCACGCTTTGTTGTTCTTTTTTCCAATTAACGATTGCGGTTATTTTTCTTTTAACGTCGCTGAATCAAGCGTTTCAGCGTAGACGTTCGGTGCGCGCATGACGACGCATAGTATACATGCGAAAAATAAGCACCACCATTTACCATTCTTTATTCCATTCATTGTTCGCTGAATCCCCTTCATTGCTGCCATTTCCTAATGCAGCGCCCCCATTAATATCATTTCCGTAAAAAAGTGTGTAACGTAATCGAATGACATCGCCATCTAAAAAGTATGCATCGGCAATGCTGTAATTCGGATAATCGCCGTTAATGCTATACATCCAACCAGAACCATTTGATAAATCAAATTCACCTAATGAATTCGGTGTGTACGACTTCGCATTGTAGTATTCGGCATGTTTTTGTACGATTTTATCGAGATCACTCGGCACACGTAATGACGCATTCATGTTCTCTTTTGCAATACTCTTCAAATAAAAACCGCCGTCCAGCGTGCCATCATTTCTGTACGTGAAGCCATTTTCGCGAAGCAATTGGTCAAGGACGTAAGAGCCTCTTTCCCCTTCGTGCAACTCAACTTTCGTTTCTGGAATTAACTTCCCGAGTCCGACGGTTGTCGCTTCTACACTAATCGTAGCCGTGCCGATCACTTTGCCTTCATCGACGTTTTTCGCATACACCGTATACGTTTTCGTTGCGATTCGTCCTTGCGCATCCCACGCTTTTACGGTGACGGTATTTTTGCCTTCTTCTAATTTCAATTTATAACTAATTTTTTCACTATCCGCCCAAATCATTTGAGCCCCTTTGCCATTCACTGTCACCGCAACGCCGCTTGCTGGTAGCTTTTTACCACTCGCATCCGTCGCCCAAATCATCAAATTACGAATCGAGCCGCGCATTTGAAGACCATTTTTCAAATCGGTCACAATTTGCGGACCGTCTTTGTCATCTGGGACGGTTTCATTCGTCGTTTCTTCAGGTTCCGTGTAATAAATCGTATACGTTTCACGCTCGGTTTCCCCGTCGAGCGTAGCAGATAATTCGACGATGTTCTTCCCATTTTGCAACAAGTCGTAATACGTGCCATTCACTTCTTCCAGCGGCTCATCATTGAGCGTTGCACTCATCTCGAGTTCTTTATCTCCCGCAAAAGCAGCGGCCGTGAAGAAAAGTTCGGCATTCGAAACTTGTGCATTTTTCAAATCCGTTTCAAAGTTAATGCGTTGCTGTTTTTTCACGTACGTCACACGGTATTTTTTCTCGACTGTTTCACCATTTAAAGTTGCACGCATCGTAAACTCATTCATACCTACTTGTAAAGAAGCTTCGTACGTATGCTCGTCGTTTTGTGCCAGTTCTTCCCCGTCGAGTAACACGTCCACCGCATGCGTCGTTTCATTAAACATCGCATTCGCTACAAATTCGATTCGTTTCGATGTCGTTTCCAATCCGTCTTGTAAATTCGTACGAATCACGAGTTTATTTTCTTCGTAATAAACGGTATACTGCCGCTCAACGACTTCTTCTTTTTCCCCTTCGCCGTAGGTTACTTGAATGACGATTCGATTCGCCCCTTGTTGAAGCGTGATGCTACCATCAAAATCCGCAACGGGTAGATCGTTGACGATGACGGTCGTTTGGCTTACATCGTCTGCTTTATTTTTATACGTAATCGTAAAGCCATATGTCGACTTTGTAACCGTTTCCCCGTCTTGAATAGACGTTGTGAAATAGGGATTCGTATCTTGTTTACCTGTTACAACCGTTTTAGACGTCGATGTTTCTTTCTCTTGCGCCCCTTTCGTCTGATCGGAAGCATTTGATTTTTTCGTTTTACTTTCTTTTCCTTCACCCGATGCACTTCGCTGCTGGCTTTTAGAAGATTTTCCTTTCGTTGCCACGCTTTGTTGCTCTTTCGTCGAAGGTTTCGTAGAAGTGACTTCTTTTTGTGCCACATTCGGTGATGTAGAAGATTGTGTTTCGTCTACTTGTTGCTGCGTGTTCTTCTGACGCTCTTGTTTTTCTCGTGACGAAGAACGGTCCGATTGACTCGTTTTTTTCGTTTCCCTCGATGGACTACCTTCTATTTTTTCTTTCGTTTCAATCGGTGTCCCTTTAACGGACGCATACGCTAATGGCACGCTAGAAGTCGGTTGCAACGGCTCGAGTAAAACGTTTGCATATTGTTTTTCCGTTTGATTGAAAAACGTAAAACCGAGTAGGCCGACGATTAAAAATAAAGCCATTCCCTTCAAGAAAAGTCGATGTTTGACTAGTTTCATTGTTTGAATTTGCACCCCTTTGCAATAAAAAAAGCCTGACCGAGTAGGCCAGGACTAAAATGACAATATGTATTCAACAAAAAAATACGACAACTTCGCCCTAGTCCCAGAAGGCGCGTTACACTCATTTCGTAAGCAAGTCTCCTGACTTAAATCGTCTCGCATACGCTCGCCTTCCCAGTTTCCCAGTGGCATAAGAGCGTCGCACGATTTTTACAGTGGCCGGACCGTTCAAGATTTTCACTTGATTCCTTTTGAAGCTTTTTTTACAAAGCACTCACGAAATATTTAATTGTTTTTATTATACATAAATTTCAGACAATTAACTATGCTATCGACAAAAATGACAATATTTGTGAAAGGATATGACAAAAAAACTCGTACTTTAGCAAATGCAAAAGTAACGAGTTTCTCGTGTGTGAAGAGCCTAGGAAACCCTTCGTTCCATACCTTTTTCAAAATATTTCAATCCACGCACGCACCGGGGCGCACGACTTATTCTTTTACATTCCTTCATATATAGACAACTGGATGCCTTCTAAAGGTTCTACGACGAGTTCGAACGGTTCGTCTCGATTGCTCGCTTCTTTTAATTGCAGGGAGCGATGCACTTTTGCCGAACTATACGTGCCAAGTTTCGTTGGATGTTCCCACCAGAGCACTTTTTGGACTTCCATCGAGCCGTCCGGACGTGCTGACGAAGCATCGTTTTCAAACAAAGATTGCAATAACACTTTAAACTGTTCCGCATCGTCAGGCGTAAATCCTGTTTTCTCTGCTAACTGCGGATTAATGCTTCCGAAAAAGCGGTACACCCCTCGTTCAACACGATGCTTCATGCCCATCGTATCCGCCCCTTTTCGCTCGCTCGTTTCCGAATTCGTACTTTTCGTAATGTGCGTACTAATAATATGAATCGGTTCGACACTAAAAGCCGGGTGAATGGAAACCGGACCGCGAATACCGACCGACACCCCCGTTCCTTTTTGCGTACCTCCTCTAAAAGCAAAAAGCTGCCCGAATGCCCGTACGTCAAACCATGTCGCACATGCTACCTTTGCGAAAAGTACGTCATCTTTTTCTTTTTCAGCTTCTACTAATTGCTCGACTGCATTCGCACGCTCGCGTAAACTTTTAAAGCCATCTACATTTTTGTCTTTCGGTTGGACGAAAATCGGTTGTTGTAAATCCATCGCACGGTTGCGAATTTTTCGTTTGATTGCGACGTCCGACACTTCACCGTACCCTTCAAAATTTTGGCGTGGACGGTTACCATTTAACGGATCCCCATTCGGGTTCGCCTGATTCACCGTGAAAATGACCGCAAAATCAATTTTTTTCGTTAAAAATGTCATCCGAATCACCTGCTTTCACTTTTTTCCTATACAAGCTTTGGCGCTGACTGTAGTAACCGAGTAAATAGAGCCCTGTCAGTGCCTCATCGTTAAAATCATCTGCTTCAAAAAGGGCGATGATGTCATTGATTTGTACCGCATATACGTCAAATCGGCTTTGTAGTCGGACAGCATCAAGTTGCAACCGAACGGCTAACGTCTGCCACGTCCGCTTCGGATTCCGCCTGAACGCATCCATCAAACGGAGCGCATTCGTCAAACGTGAATCACTTGAGAAGCGGCGGGCTTTTTTTTCAACGTAGTCGGACAAAGCGAGCAATCGTCCGTACAAATAACTGCGGTCCGTATTGTATCGCTGTAAATCCATCGTATAACATTCCTGGGCTGCCTTCGCCTCGTATTTCACGAATGAACAGGCGACAGCTAGCACCCATTCCCAGTCATATCGCTCCAGTTCGTTCGGGTTCGATGCCCGTGCAATCGCCTGTTTGACGAGGTCAATCGGAATCGCCCGTCCGTCCAACATACACGGAAGTAGCCGCTGCACCGTCGATTTGACGAATTGCATATGTGGATTCGGTGCATCGATTGCTTGCGCGATGCTTTCTAACATCGGTGCTCCCACATATGTCACATTCTTTTGTAAATCAGCGTCAAAATACGTATGATGCCATGCCAACTCCGTATGCCATTTACTAAGCTGCTCGTAATACGCTTTGAATGAAAACGTCCGCTCATACAAAATAGCTAACCTTCCCGGCGTTGCCGCATCCAACACGAGCATATGCAGTCGCTCCGACCATCGATTTTCTCGTGTACGAAGTAGTTCCATATACGATGCACCCAGTTGTTCGGTCGCTTCTCCTCGTAAAATACGTCGACGCTTTTCGATGCCCGTATCGACCTCGCCGACCGTATCCCCCCACGTTAAAAAGACGCGATCATCAATCATTTTCCCTTGTCGTTCGATGAGCCATTGCAGCGCATGATGCGCTTTTTGAGAAACGTCGTACCCCATCGTTGCCACTTGCTCTGCTTCTAAAAATCGACCACGAAAAGTAAAGCCACTACGATCATTACATGAAATCAATTTTGCACGGTCGCCTACATTTCGAAGCTTACTCGGATGCTTTTTCGTGACGGGCATCCATGCACCCGTTACGTAACAAAGCCCTCGTTCTTGTAAGTTCATGTCCGTATACGCGCGGTAACTATTGAACATCTCCTCATTTTCCCAAACAGGCGGTCTTCCTTCAACAGTAAAGCGTACGAAAGCGGTCGATTGCTCCCCGACTAGTTGTTGAAAGATTGGTGGCTTGTCCGCACCCGACCATTTTTTTAGTAGGTGTCCACGTTCATCCACGTGTAAAATACTTTCTGCTACTAAATCTTCGATGAGCCGTGCCTTTTGCACATACGCATAAATCGCTTGAACTTCGGGTGGGCAACCCGGCTGTTGACACCAATTGGCAAGCTGCTCGATATACCGATCAAAGCCTTCCTTTTTCGCTTCGCCCGTGTACGTATCATAGTCACCCGCAACATACATTAATTTATCGTGTAACATATGAGGCATGAATGACTTCCCTGCACGCATGCCCGACTGCTCCGTAAACGGAATGACCGTATTCACTTTCGAAAGTACGACCGCCGTAATCCATTCACCAGAACACGTTAGACGTACTTCGATATGTGCCGTCTGTGTCATATGCGAAACCGGTAACAACATGAATGGAATCGCTTGCCCTCGCACGTATTTTAGCTCTACTTTCCCTACCCGATCGGCATTTGCTTCATACGTTTGAAGTAAAGATTGAAAAAATGTCATTCGACTTCCTCCTCATCCATTCGCATATTCCGTCCGATTTCAAATGTTTTCGGCTTAAATTCTCGAATGTCACGCACGTGTGTACACGCTTCTGGTCGAGGAAAGACAATCGTCCCGTTCACCATTTCAGGCTGCCAAAGACGCACTTGCATCATCGAGCCTTGTTTTTGTTCGTCTGGATACGTAATGCCGTGAAGCATCGTCGCAAACTGACGAGATTCTTCGTCATACGCCCCTTGCCGCGCACCATACACACACGCTTCTACGTATGCCTGACATTCTCTCGTTCCTAAAAAAATGTCCCGCCGTCCCCCTGCTCGAACAGCCCGTCTCGCCATATGATGATGCTTCGCCTCGTTCCAATCTGCCGAAAGATCCGGTCGTTGACGATTAAACTCAAAATGTGCACGCACTTCGTAACACGGTCGGCGTAAATACATATACGTTGCGAGCGTATTCCCCGTCTGTCCGTAATCACTTGGACGAATCGCTTTCGGTTCTGTATCAATCGGATTCATAATACGCACTTCATCGATGTACCAAATAATCGATGGCTTCCAATAAATAGATTCCGTAATTCCTTTTAAAGCACTGTATGTCGGGAGGGGCAGCGTCATCTTCTCTCCACCCATTTTCATTAATGGATTTGTAAATAAACCATATTCCCCGTAAACGACAAATTCGATTTGATTGCGAATTTTCATCCGCACCCCTCCTCTAGCATTTACCAAAATTATACAAAAATGATAAAAACGCGTAAACAATTCATTTTTGCTACTTTTAACACTTTTTTCGCTTTTTACGACCGTAGTAAAAATAAATGTGAAGAAAAATCCCCCTTCTTTTTTGTCGAGAAATGGTTCATTACATAGAGAATAAAAAAGAGTCGTGCCTTACATATCAATAGCTCAAGCGACTTCAACTCATGGAATCTACGTCATGCATCGAAGCAAAATACTGCACATACACAAGCGAAAAAGGCCCTATGCGCTACTTCACGAGTTCGCCATATTTTAGAGAAATAAGAAAAGACATTCCCGATGGTAGTGACCCACGAAAGTGAGACAATGAAAAAAACACTTCTTTTAAGCAGAATGTGACGGACGCTTTCCTGGGGCATGGCAGAAGCCTCCTCGCTCGCAAGCTCACTGCTGGGGTCTTCTGCTCATGCTTTTCCCCTAGGAGTCGCCGTCAAATTCTTATTAAACCATCTTTTTCCGGTATTGTACTGGAGAAAGGTGTTTTTATTTGTCTCATTTTATTAGGTCAGTTCTCTTTTTTGTTTGTTATTGTTCGTTTCGATTGACACGTTTCGCGGACGCAGCTTCATCGAAAGTGAAAATAAAATGGTTCTCTTACTCATGGCGACACATTTAAGAAAATACACCATATAGGAATCGTCATTTGCGCATAAAAATAAAGAAGGAGATGTCAAATTCGACATTCCCTTCTCTATTAAAGGCTCGCATTTACGTATATCCCGCCCTTTTTTCGGTAGGAAACAAACGTTGCTACTCAGATTCAAAGTCTTCTATTTCTTCATTTACTACTTCTTCTAAAAACTGTTCGAACGATTCAGCTATTATTTCTGTTATCGGTGGAACTTGCCCTTTTTCAGGTATCTCATCCCAAATGGATACAACTTTTGGGATTTCATATGACGTATCTAAGCAATACAGTTCGCCGTTCCCCAAATTGTAGATGACTACTAAATTTTCGCTTAAATTTATTTCTTTTCTGCTTTCCATTGTGCATGCTAAAGCATTCGTACAGTCTTCATTTTGTTGTAAGATGTTCTTATTGGGTATTCCAAATATTTCTAATGCTCCGAATGATACATAACCAAAGTCCAAAAGGAATTGTTTATAACTTCCTTTTAATTCGATACGTAATTCTTTTTCAAATTTTTCAATTAATTCTTGAGTGACGTTTGGGAAAAACGCTAACTCATCTTGATATTTTACTATTCTTTTTTATGAATTCATATTTTTCCATTTAATTCACCTCGAATTGATTACGTATGGCTTTATAAATCCTTATTGCACTAACTCTTTATGCTTGTTTGAATTTATTTCGATGTTAACTCAACGATTCGTGGCTTTTTTTGATGTTCCCTAACTTTTATTTAGGAACGTTATTTGAAGGAGTTATTTATTATTTAGAAAGGGATTTTTCGTAAAATACTATTGTTAGATTGTCGCTTATTTTCTTAGTCTCCCCTGTTTTTTCATAACCTAATTTTTCATAAAGATGACAAAGTCCTTCTTCTTGCATGATCGTATCTAATTCCCATAAATCTGCATCAGGATATAGTTGTTCTATTCTAACAAAAACTTTTTGAGCGATGCCTTTCCCTTGATATTCTAGCAAGATAAATATAGGACTGACACGATACGAGTTATTTCCTAGCTTTACAATTCTAATGGCACCAGCTGTATATTAAATAATAATCTGTAAAAGATTGATTTAACCTAGTAATCACGCTTTCCAATGACTCATTAGCGGGGTTTGTATCGTCGTCTTAATATTTTTCTAGTAACGGCATAAAAGAATTGATTTGCATTTCGTGAATTTTCACTGCATCTTCTAAATTAGCTTTATGTAAAGATATTCCCATAAAACAAGCCTCCCTTTAATGAAAAGTGTTCCCATCCCCAATGGTGTATTTAGTAACTTTATTCAACCGTTAATACTTCTGTATCGATAGCTTTTGGTGAAGTGCAACCCATAAGTGTATAGCTTGTTTTACCGCTATCTTTATTTTCTTTAATTTTTTTACAAGTTGTTTTAGTAATTTCCTTATCACCATAGTTATCATGACTGTTATCTTGAGTAACATGTATTATTTTATTTTTGAATTCGTAATCATGAAGAATGGCATCTCCCTCTTTTGTGTAATGCACGATTCTAATCGTATCTTCTTTTCCTTGCTGTACATTTTTTAAAAATTGATCAAATCGTTCTTTATTTTCTATCTCTCCATGCTTATCAAGAATGTCACTTTCTTTTTCAACATATTTTGGCTTACTATCAACTGCATTATTACAACCTGAAAGTAAAACTAAAGAACTCAATGCTAAGAAGCCCATATATTTTTTCAACATATTTATCCCTCCTAGAATAACAATTACTAATATTTTCATATTAACATACTACTTATAATTCAAGAAATGCTACTAAAGCGGGGGTTGGAAAACAAAATTTCTCCGATTCCGTAAGTATCGACAACACTTTTTTCTTAGGTACTTTCATGAATCACCCTGTTAAATAGAAAAGCCACGAATCATTGATTTAACAATCATTCATGACTTTTTTGATATTCCCTAACTTTCATTTGGACGTGTTTATATAAATGGATTCTTTTATTAAATTTGCAACTTTTTGAGGATCCTCCACTATTAAATCATGAGAAGTATCAATTCTCTTTACGCTTAGTTGAGGCAACGTATTTTTTAAATCTTTTATGGCTTTTTGGCGAATAGATTCTAAATCTTTTGGCTCTTTCGCAGCGATTAAAGTGATGGGTATGGATAAAGTAGGTACTAGAAAATCGTATGATAATTGCGTATAAATACTAGCTGTCTCAGGTTGAATGATTAACTCGTATTGATTATCTGATGTTTTTTTGAAACGTTTTAAAGTTGCTTCCTCTAAAAAATTTGACCATCGTGATACTTCGCTTCTTTCAGACTCTATAACAGCTTGAGCAGACGGAAACTTTTGATCCTTGATGAATTGGATTGCGCCTTTTATTTCATCTTCCAACGAAACATTAAAATTTCTGGCATACAAATAACCCCCATCCAATAAAATAAGCTTTTTTACTTTTCCAGGGTACTTTGCTGCAAAAGCTAATGAAATAATAGCGCCTAAAGAATGTCCTAAAATGATGCTAGGTTCAACAATCTGACGATTAAGCCAATCACATAAACTATCAAAAGACATTTGATTTATCATGTCTGATTCACCATGCCCTGGTAAATCAAATGTTTCAATTTTTTCTCCTTCTAAAAATACTTTTAATTCATTAAAAGTATTTTTTGTACTACCAAGTCCATGTAAAAATACAAGTGTTTCTTGCATGAAATCCCCCCTGTTAATCATTAGGCTTATTAATAGCCCTTAATTCTTCAATCAATAATGCAGAATTTTTAATCAAACTTTCTAAATGTAAAATTATGCCATAATATATAAAGTTCCTAAAGCACTTTTTAGGAAACTACCTCTCTCCAATTCCATAACTACCGATACTGCCCATTTCTTGCTAATCTCTACCTTTGATTTGGGAACGTTATTTGATTTCTATTGCTCATTTTATTCATCAGCATACACTCTTTTAAAATAAGGTGTAACTAAAACTGTACACTAAAACGCTTAAATGGGTGTATACCCGTACCGAATTTCACTAAATCATGTTCTCTTAAGTAGATTACAGCTTCTTTAACTTCTTTTAAAATATCAGGATTGATACCTAATGAATTATGAGAACCATAAATCATAGTAACATTAGGGATTTTTGTGATTCTTTCTAAAGAATTGACTAAATCTATCGGGTTTGTTGTTGGATAAAAGGCATAGACTGGGGTTTCATCGTATAATAAATCACCCGTAAATAAATAGCCTTTTGTTTCATCAAATATAGAAATATGTCCCGGTGAATGACCTGGCGTATGATAAACAATTAATTTTCGATTTCCCAAATCAAGGACATCGCCATCTTTTAATAATCCGGTAGGCTTTCCGGTAAATGGTATATACGTATCTGGGTTAAAGCTTTTAGGCGTGGGAATCGTAATATCTCTTGCTGTATTTGCTCTAATCTGTTCTAACGACAACCCGACAATCCCATTAATTAACCAAGATTCTTCATCCTCATGCACAAAAATACGTGTATATTCGCCATGACTTCCAATATGGTCTGAGTGAACATGTGTTGTAATAACATCAATCGGTAAGGTTGTTAACTGGTCTGTCATTCGTTTCATGTTACCAATACCTAAGCCTGTATCTATAAGAGCAGCTTTTGTTGTGCCTAATAATAAAAAAGAATGTACTTTTTCCCAATGACCTAATTCACTAATTGCATATGTACTTTCGTCTATTTGCTGAACAGTAAACCAATCACCTTCTAACATGATAAGTCCCCCTACCTATTCCTTATTTTGTAATTTATTTTAATGATAACATTGAAAGTTTCTAAATTATCTACGATCAAATATAAATCTAATAAAATACTGTTATTTTCTAATAATTGGTTGCAGTTGTTGTAAAGCACCAAGGTATTGAGAAGCCGTTATAAAACAAATAAATGCTAATAATTCGTCCCTTTCTTCTTTCTTTAGATAATCATTTAAAACTTCTGTAACTACGAGAGGTGTCTGTCCTTTTGATTTGAGAAAAGCTTCTGCATATCCAGTACACACGGCTGTTTTTTCATCGTATAATCGTGGATTTGGCTTACCTTTCGCTTTGCAATAGAGGCAGCCATTCTCTTGCGCTAAGGTTTTTCTCACTTCTTCTTTCAGATTTGCAGACAAATGATGATCTTTTTCAAGTGCTTCGCTCATCTTTTCCCATAAAAATTGGATAGTCGTGTCAAAATTTAATAATTGTTGAAATGGTGTCATTCTTTCATTACCTCCCTTTATGATTATTCATTTTATCAATAAAAAATCGCATTTACATTCCATATTTAAAGCATTAAGATATGTATACTTTAAATATTGGAGGTATTTTTAAAAATGGATTTAACTGATGAAAAAATCATAAAAGAGTTAACCAATGACAGTAGATTATCAATGAGTGAATTAGGTAGACGTGTACATTTAAGTTCCCCAGCAGTAAAAGAAAGAGTTTTACAGTTAGAGGAAAAGCAAATTATTAAAAAATACACAATCGAACTAAATCAAAAAAATTATGGATACCCTATTAGTGCTATTATTGAAGCGACGATTACAAATACAAGATATGATGATTTCAAAAACATATAAAAAGTTCTGAAAATATCGATTTTTGCTATCGAATCTCTGGAACTGCTTGCTTTATGCTAAAAGCCAATTTTAAAACATTCGAAGAAGCAGAAACCTTTATTGACGGAATAATACCGTTCGCACATACAAAAACAAATTTCATTTTTTCTAATATGATGGAATAAAAAGATTGTCAGTATTTTTGGGAATGTACCGATTTTTTTACTCCAAAGTCATATTTAAGAATATACATAACACTTTTTCTTAAGTACCCTCATGAATCTCTTATACATTTCAATTTGACAAGTAAACTTGGCATATGTTAAATTGCTTTTGACAAGTAAACTTGGCGAAAAGGGGATGGAACAAATGCAAAGGGATGAATTGTTACAGAAATACCGCAATGAACGACAAGACGAGGGCAAAGATCATGTAAATGATTCGACAGATGCGAAAGCATTTTCCGGTATGTTAATTTTCGCTGTGCTGATTATAGTGTACCAAGTGTACAAAGATGTGCCATTTGGTGACGTTACTGCGCTGCTATTTAGTTTTCTAGCATTTGGTGGTTTCTACCGCTATCATGCAACGAAAGCAAAACACTTTTTATTAATGGGTGTGTTAAATGCAGCAATTTGCATTGGTTTTATTGTTTGGTACGTTATCCAAACGCTATAAATGGAGTTGATTGAAGTGGATAAAAAAGCATTAATACTTAAAAATCACATTCGCCATGCGCGGAAAGTGAAGAAAATGTCTCAGAGAGAACTGGCTGAGCTGATTGGCGTATCAAGAAATACGATCAGTTCCATTGAAACGGGTCAATTTAATCCTACAGCGAAACTAGCTTTAATTTTATGTATCGCTTTAGAGATGAAATTTGAGGACCTGTTTTATTTTGAATAGCATGAAAAAGGTCTATCAGCATGTCTACTGATAGACCTTTTATATTTACTAGGATTCCCTAAATGTCATTTGGAAACGTTATTAATTTTATTAATGTATGAATATGTACGTTTAAGATTTAGTTTTCCATTCACTTTCTAGAATTCCCATCTCTATTAGATTCCAATATTCATTGCCATTTTTTCTAGCATCTCTAAGTAAACCTTCTTTTTTGAAACCAACTTTTTCATAGCATTTAATAGCAGCAGTATTGAAATCAAATACACCTAGCGTCACTTTATGTAAGTTAAGCTCTTCAAATGCAAATGTTAAGGCAGCTAACATTAATTGCGTACCATAGCCATTTCCTCTACTTTCCAATTGTCCAATTAATACTTTTCCAATTCTTGCAGATTCGTTCATTCGGTCAACATTTCCAAGAGAAATATGTCCAATCACTTCATTAGTCGATTCGTCTACGGCTTTAAATATATATTTTGAAGCATTATCTGTATTAGCATCCTTCAGATAATTTTCAAGTTGCTCTAAAGTTAATGGATATGTAAACGCAGGTCCTCCCCATTGTAATGCAAAGGATGAATCCGGTATCCAGTTAATAAGTTGCTGAAAATCAGCTTGCGAAAATGGTTCTAATTTCAACATAATAATATACTCCTTCTTAATAGTGGGATATTAACATTATACATAAAGCTGAGCGAATATTTAGTTTTTAAAATATAGTTACTAAAGCGGGGGTTGGAAAATAAAATTTCTCCGATTCCGTAAGTGTCGACAACACTTTTTCTTGGATGCTTTCATGAAAAATAACATTATTTTGAAATTAATTTTGAAAAAGTTAGAGATAAAATAAATCGAGTTATGATGCATAAAATAATTTTTTCATCTGCATTTCCATAGATTTCGAGAATTTTTTGTTGCGTACTTGGTGAAACTTTCGGTAAAAGTTTTTCTTGTTGGCTCACAACGTATGCTGTTAATTCTTTTTCAATTGCATGATTAATATAACCACGCATTGATTTAATGTGGTCGAGTTTTTTATTTTTGCGTGCGTCTAAACAAACTTCAACCACGCGTAATGAGTGTTCAAGCATCATGTCTTTATGATTTTTCCGTAAATCATTTCGATAATTGCTGTTACATCGTCTTTATATTTATATAGAATTATGTAAAAATGTAATTTTCTATTTAGACACTTTTATATTAATCTATAATTACATATTGGGGATTCGAGGGATTTACGTGACTAAATTTATATATGGATAGGATGATATTTTTGATTTCATTAAAAAGAGTATTAAAGTTGCGAGATTTGGAGATTTTTATCGTTTCTAAAAATGAAAATATATTATCATATGCTTTAATAGAAGATACAAAAGCTATTTATACAACAGAGGATAAAAAATTAGACCCTTTATGTTTTATGGATGAAGAAGATCTTGATGAAATCCTCAATGTATATAGAATTTATTTAATTAATGATGAAGCTTTAGATAAAAAAGATTCTATCTTGTTAAGAGACTATTTTAGTGAATTTGTTAATAATAATTCTTCTACAAATTTTATTATTAAAGAGTACGTTCAAAAAAATGTATACGACTTAGAAGAAGATGAAACGGGTTTTCAGAAAATGTTGGATTTTGTCGAATCAAAATATAAAATACCTACTATAAGTAAGGAAAAATGGGCATACTTATCTCAAGATTAAAAAAGGACTTAGCTTATATTTGTACTGATTCCTTCGAGTTAGACAAACCCAAAAAGCATCTTCAAAGAATTCGGGTATAGATACCTATTATTCTTTGGAGGTGTATTTTTTATGGGCACACGTGTAAGTTATCCATATGAAATTAAAATGAAGGAAGTAGAGATGAAATTAATTGGTGTTCCTACGAAACAAATTTTAGAGGAATTAAATATTCGATATAGTACACAGGTTGAAATATGGGTCCGTTGGTATAAAAATGGTGAATTAGAACGCTTTAAGCAAACAATATAGTTTTGGAAAAGGACTTAATAATCTTTCATCTAATAAATTCAAAAGAATGAGTATTTCTTATCTGCAAATTAAAACGTCTAATTTGTTGAATCATCTCATAAATATAATAAAATTCAATATATGAAAAGCCTTGAAATGTGGATAAAAGTCTTATTTAAAAGAGAAGAAAGATTTCGGACATATCTATTTGATTAGTGATCAAACTATGGGGAAGCAATATTTAATCAATTGATTAAGTATTGCTCTCAGTCGGTTCTAATGATTTTAAATTTAAAATTTGTTTATCTTTAAAATAAATAATTCCAATCAAAATGGATATAATTCCATAGAAACTAATAACTAAATATATATTTAAAAAGCCCAATATAAATCCACCGAATAACGCACCTATGGGCATTGCTAAAGTAATGATTGTATCAACTGTGGCGTTTACTCGCCCAAGGAGAGAAATTGGTGTTAACGTTTGGATAAGACTTGAATAGATGATGTTTGTTATCCCCGTACATATAGAAGTCAATACAAATAAAAGTAATGCAACTATCATAGAGTTTGTAAATGGTAAAAAACACCATATAATACCCCTAATTAAAAAACCAAAAATCAATATTTTTCCGATATTTATTTTTTGAAATAAGTTTACTGAAAAGGAACCAATGATTCCACCTACAGCGATTGCTCCTAAAATAAATCCATATGTCTCTGCAGCGTTTTCGAAAGTTTTTGCGTAATATGGATAAGCTACAGCGTTAACCGCACCAAAGAAATTAACAATAATTAGTGGGAACAATAACTTTTTTAAAATTGATTTTGAAATCGCATGATACCCTTCGATTAAATCTGTTTTATATTCATTGAATGAATAAATTGAATTTTGTTGTCCTTTATATGAAAATTTCATAAAACAAACAGTGAGTAAAGGGAATAAAAATAATATCCAATTTATTTCATAAAGATGAATAAGTGTAAATGTAGTGATCAATATACCTGATAATGCATTGAAAAGTGAGTCAAGAACTTTATAAGAGATAGATAAAGCTGAATTTGCTGTAATTAGATGTTTAGTGTCTACTATTTGAGGCAATATGGTTTCTTCTAGGGGATATGTAATAGCACTTAAAGAAGTAGAAATAAATATAATCATTAACAATATCCATATATGCATCAAATCAAATTGTAATAAACTAATTAAGATAAAAATTAAAAATAACTGAAATACCGTTGAATATATTAATATTTTTTTAGGATTACTTCTATCAATTATCGGTCCAAAGAATATTAGTAAAACTTCTGGAAGGGTGATAAAAAAACGACCAGCCCCGTATAAAAACTAGAATGAAAATGATTTACAACATACCACATAGTAACTATATAGAAAACGCTATCTGCTATATTCGTAAATATACGAGTAGTCAATAAAAACATAAAACTTTTGTTTGTAAATAAACTCATAATATACTCCTCATTTAAAATTTCTTATAAAAAATTTCCACATTATTCAGAATAATGCGTGTATAATCTTTATTTTAGCTATTTCGTTCACTCAATAAATATACATATTTTAACTAATTTTATCAAAAGCAAAATGTCCCCAAAGTGCTGTTTGGAAAACAAAATCACTCCAATTCCGTACATACCGACAACACTTTTTCTTAGGTACTTTCATGAAAAATAACATTATTTTGAAAAAGTTAGAGATAAAATAAATCGAGTTATGATGCATTAAGCTGCTGTAGAGAACGTTTTTAAGACGACTAATGAAACGTAATGGCTTTTATTATCCATTATTTGGTATAATAACACAAAAAGGAAGTGTTATTTTGGAAAAAATCTCTTTATTTTTGAGTTTTTTGTTTTTTATTAATTCTTTATTTTGACTTTTTTAAAGAAGATGTAAATTTATTTATCCCAACGTCAGTGTTAATTGTATTATTAATACTAAGTTATATTTTTCTAAAAGATCGAATGATTCATGGGAAATGAGTAAAAAACAAAACTAATTTTCGAAGTGTCTGTGCCTACTATATTGGTAGCAACAGTTGTTATTTTTTATTTATTAGGGGGTCGTTCACAACATGGAATTAACCCAACTGATTATGTAATTTGGATTCTCTATGCATTTTCGTTAATTAGTGCCCTTAGAAACTTTAAAAAGAAGATTCTTTTACCCAAGATAATTTAAATTAAGGTTTTTCTTGAATTCTTTCATGTATCACAATAGTAACTAGAAAAGTCACGAATCATTGAGTTAACAATCATTCGTGACTTTTTTTGATATTCCCTAACGCAGATTTAGGAACGTTATTAACGTTTGATTTGTATACGTTATAAATATGATTATAACCAATTATTCACATAAGCAATTAGCCCAACAATCGCACCTGCTGTGGCCCCAAAAAATACAAAATAGCTCGTTTTTATTTCGGCGATATTCCATTTTTTATTTGTAATGTTCATCAAAAATCCCTCCTACTTAATATGGTTGAAACCAAACATAGTAATTCATAAAAATAAGACAAGAAAACATAAATAAAATGGGAGTAAGTAACATTCGTCTTTGTAAAATCGTTTGCGTCAAATGGGGACGTAATTTCTTCCACATAATCATGCCTACTGTTATTACGAACAAAATAACAAACACTTCTGGATATACTAAAAGGAAAGTGACATCGCCGATCCCTAAAAAAATCTCCAATAAAGCAGCATAGCCTAGCAAACGTATTTTGCCTACATACAGTTGAATAGTAAACATTAAATTTATAAGCCACATCTTTATTTTCCAGTATAATCCTCCAAATAAAAATACAATATATCCCATTTTACCATAAATACTGTAAGGATGTGAAAGATACCTAAAGTTTCATGGAGGAAACAAAGTGGCGACAATACTTTTTCTTAAGTACTTTCATGTATCACAATAGTAACTAGAAAAGCCACGAATCATTGATTTAACAATCATTCGTGACTTTTTTTGATATTCCCTAACGCGGATTTGGGAACGTTATTTATTTTATTAATGTATGAATATGTACATTTAAAACTTAGCTTTCCATTCACTTTCTAGGATTCCCATTTCAATTAAATTCCAAAATTCATCACCATTTTTCTAGCATCTCTAAGTAAACCTTCTTTTTTGAAACCAACTTTTTCATAACATTTAATGGCAGAAGTATTAAAATCAAATACACCTAGCGTAACTTTGTGTAATTTAAGTTCTTCAAATGCAAATGTTAAGGCAGCTAACATTAATTGCGTACCATAGCCATTTCCTCTACTTTCTGATTGTCCAATTAATACTTTTCCGATTCTTGCAGATTCGTTAATTCGGTCAACGTTTCCAAGAGAAATATGTCCAATCACTTCATTGGTCGATTCGTTTACAGCTTTAAATATATATTTTGTAGCATTAACTGTATTAGCATCCTTCAAATAATGTTCGAGTTGCTCTACAGTTAATGGGTAAGTAAACGCAGGTCCTCCCCATTGTAATGCAAAAGATGAATCAGGTATCCAGTTAATAAGTTGGTGAAAATCGGCTTCCGAAAATGGTTCTAATTTTAACATAATAATACACTCCTTCTTAACGTTGATATATTAAAATAATACGAATGAATATTTCGTCTTTTTTGTTTAGTCCCCTAAGTGTCATTTAGGAACCTTTTTTGTATTCAAATGTATAAATAAATTTTAAATTATTCGTTTCTGTAGCTCTAGAAGCTAAGACTGCAAGCAAACTTTAGCTTCTTTGAATGGGGATATACTTGATAAACTTTTCTAATTCTATTTCAAAGTAATAGCGGCTTTAAAGAGAGGAAAGAAAACTTTCCTAGCAAAGTCAAAAGATGCATCTAAAACGGCTACTGCAAATTTCACTAATTTCACAGCTAACGTCGGCAGGAAAAAGGTCGATTTTACCAAAGCAAAAATGCAACATATGCTTCAAGGACATCACCCTAATTATTGGACAGGTAAAGGTGGTAAATCAATGTTCGATCCAGATTTCAGCGTAAATCAGGTGAAAAATATTGTAACAAATGTTATTAATAGAAATAAAACTAAAATTATTACTGAATTAAGTAAAGGAAAACCAGTAGATATATATAAAACAATAAATGGCATTAAGTATAAAGTCCATATTAGAAAAGACGGGTACGTAAAATCGGCTTATTCTGTATAATGAGGTGAATGAAATGTTTATTATAAAAAGTTATATCTCAAATCATCTTCCTAATTTAGGATATTTGACATCAAAAAAAGAGAAATTCTTATCTATTAACGACCCTTTAGCTATGAAAGCTGCTCAAATGATTTTAGAAGATAATGAACAGGATTATTTAGAAGGTTGTATTACCGCGACCTATAATTCGGAAGTTATATTTACCAAGGATTTTGAAACAACTGATTTATTGTTTACATGGCAAACAATTATAACTCCTTTATTGATTAACGAAATGGATGGTATTTTTAAAATCACATTTTTAGATTCGCTAATTAGTGTTGAGATTTCAGAAAAAGACAATTTATTTTACATTCAATTAGAAGATTCATCTGGTATTTTGAATTATAATTTAAACAAAGTGATTAGTATTCCTAAAGAAGACTATTTAAAGGAAGTATCTAAGGAATTTTTATCTTTTGCAAGTTTTTGTGCTAATAATGAATTAAAATTTTGTGAGGAAAGTACTTATCCTTCGTTCATTTTAGATTATCAAAAATTAAAATCTAAAATGAAATAAATTAGTTCAGAAAGGTCTCAGTTTCCCTCCTAATTTGATATGTTAGTATTTCTAGAAAAGGTCTGTGGATTCCTTTTAGGGGTCACTTCACATTTAGGAACGTTATTTAATTAAGCTTGTATAATTATTTGATGTTATTTAGCAGTCTTTCTGTTGTTTTCTTTATCCTTAAACATAAATCTTATGCCCTTACCGACAAGTGGTTCATCTTCATATCTCGGTAAAATGTGAAAATGTGCATGAGGTATATGTTGCCCTGCTTTTTCACCACAATTCCATCCGAGATTGTATCCTTGTGGTTGATAATGCTTATCTAAATATTTTTTAACATCTTGAAGAAGAGAATATGTAGCATTCCATTCTTCCAAGGTTAAATCAAAGGTTGTCTCTCTATGTATTTTAGGTACAATTATGCCTGCCCCTTCAAGCTGAACGCCCTTTTGACGAGCTTGCTCTAATTGCAAAAACATACAATGTTCGTTACTTAAAATTACTGTTTGTGTTGGTTCCAAATCTAAATTACATAATGGACAATTATTCATATTAGACTGTTTCCCCTCCTAAGAATCCCCTATTTGTAATCCCTATTTTAATCGAGATAGTCATATTAAAACAATTTAGAAATTGGCCCTCACAAAACCTTCCCAAAGCGATGTTTGGGTATCAAAATCATTCCAATTCCGTAACAATCGGTAATACTGATCTACACAAAGTAGCCAACCTTTTCCACTGAAAAAAGTAGCCTTAAATGGTTATTTTTTATTGCTTTTAGCGATTTGAAAAAAATGGCACATCGGTACGATCCGCCATTTTTTGTGCCAGGGATTTTCGATTTTCGCACGCATCGTAACCATGCTATGTAAGTACACCCTGCTCCTTGCAGCTCTTTTATTTTTCATTCAACGCAACAATTTTTTCGCTTAAGCAACAATTAACATACCCACGAATAGATTTAATACAGTTGCTTTTTTAATAAATCGTCCCGAATTCGATTGCATCGCTATGATTTTTAAATAGTTCTTCAATTGTCATCCCATCAATTTTAGCCATTTGAACAAATTTATTGTGATCGTGTGTATAATCACATAATGCTTCTGAATCTACTATTAATGAACGACCATCTTGAAAGTTTGAAATAAAATATTCTTTATCTTTATAAATAAATTCAATTTCATGACCAATTTCAAGAAGTTGCATAAGTGTTTCAAATGTTGCTTTTTCTAGATCATATTCTTGGTCCATTAGTTTCGCTCCTTTTATTATTCCTCGTATTTTATATTTTACTACAAGTAACATTTAAAACCATAAATCTCAAAAATAACATTTCAACAGCACTGTTTAGAACCGTTTATCTTTCAACTTTATGGAATAAGAATACGGAAGATAACAAGGTCTCCTGTTATAATCGTCCAAATGTTTAAGAAAGTACAGGAGAGTTTACCTCAAAAAGAATGCAAGTAACTAGTATCATCGATCATATTTTTCTGAATATTATGTTAAAATTATTAAAAATAAATCAAAGGATTGCTTCAATTAATGGGTGATGCGAACACAGAGTTAAATCAAGCGAATAAATTAATCCAACAAAAGCTTTGTATGAACAGTCTATTAATATTGATTATATAAAACTTGATATGGTAGTTACACCACTTGAATTAGTTAAATCAAATAATACTGTGATAATTAGTTAGTTATTGGAGAGTGTTATGAAAAAGAAATTATTGTTTTTCTCTATCATTATTTTAATCGTTTTAAGTGTTATTATTTTTAAAATGTATGCATCTGATTATGTTGCTGATGAAAATATAAATCAAGAAGAATTACCCCCAGCAAAAGATGTATTAAATGTGAAAAACGGGAAGTATGTTTTAGCTTTTTCGGAAGCGAATGATACAAGAGAAAATAAGGGCTCATTTTTTGTGATTAACAAAGAGGGGGTGTATTTATCTCGAAGTAAAGAACTAGACATTTCAAGTCCAATCGCTTTCAAACAACAAGGTAATGAAGCATATCTTGTGAATAATAGTTCTAATAAGCGTTATTCAGTGAACTTAGCGTCAGGTGAAATTAAAAACATTGAAGCAAAAAAACAAAATGATGGCCAGTCTTTTACGCTCTATGCAAATGAAGAATATGTAATTTATGATGTTGCTAATGATTATAATAAAAATCAGCAGCTCGTTTATTGGAATCCTAAAACACCTGAAGATAAAAAAATAATGACAATTCCTAATGGTTTTGCACAATCCATTTATGTTTATAATGATGTAGCGTATATTACTACTTCAGATCCTGATGCAATAGAATATGTACATCAAGTCAATTTAAAAACAGGTAAGTTATTAAACTCTAAAAAATTGAAATTAAAATCAGAAGAATATACACAAAATGGATTGCCCAGTAACCAATCTATAATTATGTTTAATAAAAAGTTGTACGTAGCTGTTACAAAAACAACGGTTATTCCTGCTACGGAAAATTATGAATCAGACGTTGATGAATATGCAGGAAGATTAATTCAATTAAATCCTAAAACATTAGAAATTGAGAAAAAATTGCAATTAATGATAAAGATTTCAATCCGGATACATTAGCTGTGGTAAATGATCAATTAATTGTACTGGATACTTTTAAACAAGCCTATTCAATGGATAAAAATAATAAATTATCTACGATGAAATTTTCTCTTAATCAAGAAATGAAAAATGAGTTAGAAAAAATAGACACAATGACAGAACAAATAACGATTAAAGATGAAAAAGCGTATATCTTTACACAATATATTATGGATAAAAAAATAGAGGTGAAATAAATGAATATGATTTGAAAAATGGAAATCATCTTTCAAGAACAATAATTTCATACCCTACAAAAAATTATTATCTAATGACATTCTCTGTGTTGAATTAAACAACATAATAAAGAGCATATAAACGATTGTGACACAGTTTACATGTCCAATAAAAAACACGCTCGTATTGGGACAGGCCTATACGAGCGTGTTTTTTCGTTCTCAAAAATAGACAACACCCTATATAACTTACACGCACCTATACAAATGTCATCATGAACATTTATTAAAATTAAAAAGAAACAGAAATAGCGATCCATAAAAAAACATACACAAAAACGAAACCGCCTTCTTCCAGTTTCACACCGAAAGAAGGCGGTTTTCATGAGAAATCATCGACGACTAGGGACAGGTTTCCCTACACATCTAGCATCTGTCACATTCAGTTAATGCAATGTCTTTTTCGTTATCCCATTTCCGTTCATGTCGTTCTAATAAATTATGAGGCTCTTTTTAACTAATTTGATGTGATTACAAATAGAATATTTACTAAACACAATTTCATTTTACACATTTAAATCGATCGAATTGCATATGCATGGATAGGATCACCAAACCATCACTTCATCACTTCTGAAAATCCGAGCCATGTCTCACGTGCTGCTTTTGCATTCCGTTTTTCAAATGCTTTAAAATATTTTATATAGCCAATTGATTCTAAATAGCGTCACGCATCTAATTTGTCTTCACTTGAATTTTTCAAACGCCATCTCGTTTTAATCAAGTTTTCGGTTACGAGCCACCGGTATGCCGCTTCAGCAATCGTTAAAATATGTGTCATATTCGTATAAACGGGATTTCACTAAAAGGCTAACGTATTCGATTCGTTAGTTCTCTGGATATGTTTTACATACACGCCCGATTTGACCATCTATTAAACGCACTTTAATTCCATGCGGATGACTGCTGCTATTCGTTAGTAAATCTTTGACGATTCCTTGCGTTGTCTTTCCTGTACGTTGGTCTTTTTTCAAGACGATGTCTACCTTTAACCCACTATAAACATCTTTACGTTGTTTTCCATCCATAGAATCACTGCCTTTCATTCCATATTTTATCATGAAAAATAAATTCAAGTAAATGTGTACATACAAATTGCAAAACTTCTATTTATACATAAGATAATTAATTTATAAACGAAAATTTACGATTAAAAAACGAGCAAATCAGCAATTTACTTGAGCTTTTTTCATTTATCGTTGCAAATGCTGAATCGTTTCTCGTACGTTTGTACTTCTGCAAATCGTTGAAATGACAGCCACGCCGTCTGCTCCTGCCCGAGTCGTTTGATCGGCATTTTCTTCTGTAATCCCCCCAATTGCAACAATCGGCAGTGCCGGATAAGCTGTCGCAACACGATGTAGAAAATCCGTACCTGCAGGTGCTTTCGCATCGTCTTTTGACGTCGTCGCAAAAATCGGTCCGATCCCGACGTAGTCTGCCCCGTTCGCTACCGCTTCGGCTACATCGTCCATCGTATGTGTGGACACGCCAAGAAGCATCGAGCCGATTCGTTTTTTCACATCCAAAACAGCTTCATCGTCTTGCCCGATATGGATGCCGTCTGCGCCAATTTTTAAAGCGAGTGCTACGTCATCGTTGACGATAAAAGGAACGTCATATCGCTGACAAAGCGCTTGGCACGCTTTCGCAAATTGTACGTACGCTTCGCCTTTTCTTGCATGCTCGCCCTTTTCTCGGAATTGAAACATCGTAATGCCCCCTTGCAACGCTTCTTCTAACAATACAAGAGGCTCTTTCTCTGTCACATTTTCCGATCCCATAATAAAATAAACTGCCAGTTGTTTACGCTTCACTGCAAATGACCTCCTGCCGTGCGATTAATTCATTATAGGCAAAATGATTCGTCGGCCCGTGTCCATGTCCGATATGAAGCGGATGACTAATCGCCGCATGAACGAATCGCTTCGCTTCTGTAACCGCCTCTTTCATCGTAAAGCCACGTGCTAAAAAGGCAGTAAGTGCGGCGGAAAACGTACAGCCTGTACCGTGTGTTTCCGTCGTCGCAATGCGTGGGCTACGTACGGTAAAGCGTTCGCCCGTCGCACTATATACCGCATCAACTGCCATGTCTCCGTCCATATGCCCGCCTTTCATAATGACGTACTGAACGCCCGATTGTAGTAAACGATGTGCCGCTTCTAGTTGATCCGATTCCGATTCGATTGCTATACCGCTTAAAATTTCAGCTTCCGGCACATTCGGTGTAATGACGGTTGCTAATGGCAGTAATTTATCCTTTAATGCCGTAACCGCTTCTTGTTGAAGTAACGTCGCACCGCCTTTTGCAATCATGACAGGGTCAATAACGAGCGGCAGTGGATTTTCAGCAAGCGTTGTTGCGACGGCTTCAATAATATCCGGTGAAAATAACATACCTGTTTTCACGACATCCACGCGTAAATCAGATAATACCGTCGTCATTTGTTTCGCCACAAAGTCAGGAGTCATCGCTTGAATACTTGCGACACCTTGTGTATTTTGTGCGGTAACCGCCGTTACAACAGACGTTCCGAACACCTTTAACTCTTGAAATGTTTTCAAATCGGCTTGAATACCTGCTCCGCCACCTGAATCTGTTCCTGCAATGGTCATTACGATTTCCATACGATGACCTCCTCCGCCATTTGTTGAAGTGCATTTAAAAAGGCATATTGAATCGTTCCGACTTGTCCGCCTTGTTGACAAGCAAGCGTTGCTGCCGCTTTGTATTGCTCCGCCATTTGTGCTAGTCCTTGTAACGTATTATTTTCCGTCGCACAAACAGCGGCTGTTAGGGCACTTAATAAACACCCTGTTGCGGTCACTTTCGTCATACGTGCGTCGCCACCTCGTATTTCAATGACGGACGTACCATCTGTCACGATGTCCGATGCACCCGTCACGAAAACGATGGTCCCGTAAGTTTGTGCTACCTTTTGGGCAATCGTCGCTACCGCCATTTCCCCGTTGCCACTGTCGACACCTTTCGTCTCCCACTGCTCCCCTGCGAGAACCGCAAGCTCTCCTGCATTACAACGAATACATTGAATGCGAACCGTTTGCAAAAGTTCTTCGACAGCACGTAAACGATACGTAGATGCACCGATTCCGACCGGATCTAAAATGACGGGAATACTACGTTCATTCGCAGCACGTCCCGCTACGTGCATCGCTTCTTTCGTTGCTTCGTGAATCGTACCGATATTGAGTAACACCGCATCAGCAATCGCCACGAGTTCTTCCATTTCTTGCTTTTCTTCTGACATTAACGGCGATGCGCCAACTGCCAGTAACCCATTCGCTGTGAAATTGGCGGCAACGCTATTCGTTAAACAAAGTACGAGCGGTTGTCGCTGTTGAATACATTGAAAACTCATCTTTCGTTCCTTCTTCCTTTAGTCGATTTTACAGTCTTCACTAACTTTCAGAAAAGACGCAGACGTACTTCTTGAAACGAGAGAAAGAATAGAATAAAAAAAAGTGACATCAGGACAGAGCCTGACATCACTTAGAAGTCGGTTTCTATCCACATCCCTACGTAAGTACTAACTTACAGGTTCAAAGAGTCAGTGCATTCATGCACAATCTCAGCCGATTCAGTCGGCCCCTCCTGTGGTTGCTTGTAATTGTGTCTATCATAACAGATTGTTATTTTTTTGCAACGTATGCGCGTAAAAAATCAATGAACTTTTTCGTTGCCGGTGCGATTGTCTTAAATGATTGAGCGGCAATTCCGATTGTCCGGTACTCTTCGGGTTCCAATTTAATGATACGAATATTTTCAGGCAGTCGGTACAAAGCAAGTTCCGACAACACGCTAATCCCCATGCCGTGCGATACCATCGAAAAAATCGCCTGGTCATCCGCAAGTTCAAAGCGAACGTTCGGAATAACTTGCTGCTTTTTTAAAATGCGGCGCAAATCATTATCGCTCCCTTTTTTCGCACGAATAAACGGCTGCTCTTTAATGTCCGCCCACGTCACCGATTCTTTTTTTGTAAACGGGTGATGTTGTTCTGTGAAACATACCATGCGATCTTTTTTCAGCGGAATCACGTCAAACTGATACGACGTCGGCAATGACACGAAACCAAAGTCTACATAGCCCGTTGCAATCCACGCTTCGATGTCATCATAGTCTCCTTCGTACAACTGAATGTCGATGTCCGGATACAGCTCAGTAAATTGCTGCAGCAACTCCGGCAGCCACTGAGACGATACGCTCGAAAACGTTCCGATTCGCACTTCACCGACGAGCAGTCCATTAATGTTTGCGACTTCTTGCTGTAACTCTTTTTGCAATTTAAGCATCGCTGTCATATAACCGAGAAGACGTTCTCCATTCGTCGTCAAATGAATGCCCGTTCTTCCTCTCGTCAGTAGTGAAAAACCGTATTCTTTTTCCAAACTAGCGACCGCATGACTCACTGCAGATTGCGTCAAACCAAGCTTTTCGCCAGCTTTCGCAAAATTCCCTTCGTCTACAATTGCATGAATTATTTCAAATTTTGCTAGAGACATGTTCATTTCTCCTTACGTGAATTTTTTTCATGTATTTCGTTAAAAACATTCATTTTTCTTATGTATCTTTACCCATTATAATTAATTTTAATTCCGTTTAAAAGGGTTGGTGATCATATGCATGAATCGAAAATAGGGACTTCGAACTTGCAACTACGCGGCGATCTCATCATGCTCGTCGTCACATTATTTTGGGGTGCTTCTTATTTATTTATAAAAATCGGCTTAACGGACATGGGGGCGTACAATTTAATCGCCCTCCGTTTCGGCATTGCCTTTCTACTTGCGTCACTCGTCTTTTACAAACGTATGCGAAAAACGACGTGGCTCGTATTAAAACATAGCGCGCTTCTCGGTATCATTTTATTCGCGGCACTCGCAGTCGTCACGATTGGTGTACAATCGACTTCCGCATCGAATGCCGGCTTTTTATTTAGTTTAGCTGTCGTATTCGTTCCATTACTCGTCGCACTTATTTACAAAAAAAGATTGCAACGACACGTCTTAATCGGCGTTTTTTTATCATTCGTCGGCATTTGTCTTATGACGATGACACACGGTTTCGGAATCCATATGGGCGACTTACTCATCATTTTAGGAGCACTACTGTATGCGATTTACATACTCGTAACAGACCGTGTCGCTTCTAAAGTGGATGCACTCGTACTCGGCATTTGGCAGCTCGGTTATACAGCGGTATTTGCGACGGTATTTTCTTTTCTTTTCGAAACACCACAGCTTCCGCAAACGACATCATCGTGGCTCGCTATTTTAGCACTTGGCATTTTATGTAGCGCGTGCGGATTCATCGGACAAACGATCGCACAACAATATACGACACCGATTCGAACAGGGTTAATTTTCTCGCTTGAACCTGTATTCACGGTGCTATTCTCACTTCTTTTCTTACACGAAGTCCTTTCAACACAAGCGTATGTTGGTGCAAGCTTCATGCTCTTTGGCGTCGTCATTTCAAAACTCGACTTCCGTCAATTCCATTTAATGAAGCGACTCGACCTCGTTAAAAAATAAAGCATACGAAAAAAACGACTTTTTGCCAAAGCAAAAGGTCGTTTTTTTAATAGAGTTTAAACCGAATAATCGACTTTTTCCTCACATACTGTTTTCCAAGACGCATTAGAAAACGATTTTATATTACGGTCACGTTAAACAAAGTGCTAATCCGTGAGCTACGTTATTAGTATACTGCTAAAAATCATGAGATGCTAGTCATTCCACTCCTATACATCCATTTAAAAATAACTGTCGTCCCCCTATTATTTCCTGAGAAATAATCGACGATAACGAGCAATATTCGCACACATCAAACTATGTATACTTTATTTTACTAATTGTTTTTCCATCGTTAACGTCTCAATTTCAAGCCCATTTGCATTTAAAACACGCGACTCATCTATAACGACGTAACCAAGCTTCGCATAGAGACAAATATTTTTCGTCTCCCTTTTCCGTACGCTGCATTGTGAGCGTGACAAACCTTCTCGAATTGCTTGTCGCTCAATGAAGCGAACAAGAGATGTCGCAACGCCTTTCCCTTGGTGATCAGGCAATACAGACAATCTCGAAAAATACATCAAATCATGACGGGACACATATTTTACGACGCCGAGCCACTCATTTTGCTCCCAAATCCCGTACAATTTCATACCATTACGGCGTTCCAGTTGAATCGACTGTACGGTTTCATTTAAAGCAGAAGAAGGCTGCTCATCGAACCTATAGCGCTCAAATGCATGACGAATAACCGATAAAGCATCTTCCACTTGATGCACTTCTTTCATCTCCATTGGCTATCACCCTTTTCATTTGGATAAAAATGCTAATTATAAAATGATTATACAATATCACATATAAAAAATAACTTTTTTCTCAAAAATTCATAATTTTCCCTACTAAAAAACTACTTTCTATATTATAAATCATTACATCCAATTATATTTACGGGCATGGCTTCATCTCATTTTTTTCGCTTGCACTCGTGTCGCAAAAGTCGAAGCATCCACTTCCAAAAACATTTCTATACTTCTATCAAAAATTCCTTATCTAGTAATCTTGAAAAAAACGATGTTCCAAAGAAAAAAGCATGTCCGGTAAAGACATGCTCATGTAAAGCTCATTATTTAACAAAATTACGTAGCTTTCCGATATGCTCAATTTCAACGACGACCGTATCGCCTGATTTCATCGGGCAACTACCTGCAGGAGAACCGGTTGCTAAAATATCACCAGGTTCTAACGTCATCACTTGTGAGATCCAACTAATTAAAAATGGCATCGAGAATGACATTTGATTCGTATTGCCATCTTGTACAACTTCGCCATTTAACGTCGTAACGATTCTTACATTTGTCGGGTCCAAACCTTTTACGATACAAGGACCGAGTGGACCGAACGTATCAAATCCTTTGGCACGTGTAAATTGTGGATCGCGAACGGTTAAATCACGCGCTGTGACATCGTTAAAAATCGTACAGCCATACACGTAATCCATCGCATCTTCTTCTTTTATATTTTTACCGCGCTTGCCGATTACGAGCGCTAGTTCACCTTCAAGTTCGACTTGATTCGTTAAATCCGTCGGTGGTAATATGATATCCCCATCATTCGGAACGAGGGATGTCGTTGGTTTTAAAAATAAAAATGGTTCTTTTAAATTCGCTTCGCCGCCCGTCTCATCAGCATGTGCTGCGTACGTCCAACCGAAGTTAATAATTTTAGACGGAATAACGGGTGCTAAAATATGAACGTTTTCGTATTTCACCGTCGTTCCATCAAATGTTAATTTATCTTGTGCAATTTCAGAGAAATCATTCGATAATTGCTTAATTTCATCGCCTTCTACAACGCCATAATACACTTCGTTGTTTGGGTGCTGATAACGAACGATCATTTGTGTCTGTGGCAGATTTTGTGCTGTCTGCATGATTTTATCAACCCCTCTATTTATATTGAATATTGAATACTAACTACTTACTACAACTATTTACGTCATCATTTTAGACGTTGCGTAATGAGTGAGCTACAAGAGTTGATATTACATAGTGTCACAAATATTGTCAATGTTTTTCATTCGCTTTATATCAACGTTTAAGCCTATTTTATGTGGGACATTTTTCGTCTTATTATCGTCTTTATACGACGTGTTAAAATGATTAGGATTTTTCTATCCAATATCGTCCATCCATTGAAAATAAATTATTTTTACGTCTTTTCACACGTTTTTTTATCATTGTATTTTTTACTACTTTCTCATAAATCGCAAATAATAGTATGAGGTACTACTTCAGTTTAAAAGAACGTATACGGTTAATAAAGATTTCCTCAATCTCAACCGACATTTACTTTTATGAATTCGAACTAACAAAATAAAACAACACATCTTCCGAAAAAATCTTTCGGAAGATGTTTTTTTATCGCGTATTGTATATGAATTCCACTGCTTTACATTGTGTTGAGATTGAATAAAAATTAATATAAACTAATAATTATTACTATTCTTACAAATGAAAGTAGGTTTTTCGGTGAGTATTTATTTTGCGTACGTCATGATTGGTCTCGCTATTACTATGCCAGTAGGAGCCATTACCGTTGAAATGACGAAACAAGGTTTAAAAAATGGCTTCATGCACGGCTGGGCTGTCGGCATTGGTGTTATGACCATTGATATTATACTCATCGCAGCTTTGTATTTAGGCTTAGCGAAATATTTAGCATTACCATACGTACAAATGCCCCTTTGAATTATCGGCGCTGTATTTTTATTCATGCTTGCGTACGATTCGATTAAAAATGCCGACCATGACATTACGTTAGCTGGCGAAAAAGTGTCCAAATCATTTTTCTCAACGTATAAAAACGGCATTTTAGTCGCTGTATCTCCCGGCAATCTCGTTTTTTGGGTATCTGTATTCGGTACGGTTCTTGCGAATTCCTATTCTGGTTCAAATGAAACGTAATTTTCAATTGTCTCACTCGGCATTTTAACAGGTATTTTATTACATGACATCGGTTTATTAACGCTCGTTTCTCTCACACGTAAAGTAATGAACCGCTCGATGATCAAATGGACGTCCATCATCACTGGCATTTTACTTTTCGGCTTTGCTTGCTATTTTATTTATGAATTTATTCTCGACGTCAAATATTATTTCTAACAAACAGAATCCACGATGAACAGTTTACGAATCGTTCATCGTAGGTTTTTCGTATGTACATTGTAAAAAAGTATATTATTTTACAAGAAAACATTTATACTTGTTAATTTGTTTACAAATTAAAACTCATTCGATTTGTTGAAATTAAACATCAATTATTATTGAAGCAGCGCCCACTACTGGCTGAAGCCTCGATTAATACGCACAAAAAAAGCTTCCTTCAAAAAGAAGAAGGAAGCTTTTTTACGTATTTTATATTATCGACTTTTGACGACTAAATTAATTGCTTCTTCAACGACTGCATTCATTTTTTCATCATTGCCTTCATTTTCTTTTAAACACTCGACAAGATTATCTGCAACAATGACACCAATCGTCCGATCCACACCTGAACGGATGGCACTTAATTGTGTAATGACATCTTTGCAATCTTTGCCTTCATCCATCATTCTTAGTACACCGCGCAATTGACCGTCAATTCGTTTCAAACGGTTCATCGCCTTCACATCATATTCCATATACGTCCATCCTCCTCATTTCATTTATCTTCGCTCATCATAATACCCCTAGGTGTATAAGTCAAATAACAGTTTTGTTTTGGGCCCTTTTCGTTTACAATATAGTTTAAAGGAATCATATTTTTACAATAAATAAGATGGAGGTGCGACTATGTATCTTCTTGGTATTATCGCCTTTATTAGTGCTTTTTTCATGATTGGCTTATTTTCATATTTATTTGCCGAGCAACCGGCGTTGTCTATTGACGAATTGACGGAAGAACAGCAACAAGAACTTTTAGAAGAAAGCGAAGAACGCATGCGTTTCCTTTGGCGTACGGGCTATATTGCCATCGCCATTTTCGTTTGCTCAATCGCAGGCATTTTTGTAAAATCTTTATTGCTTTATTATGCGTAAAATCATTTTTCAAAAAATAAACACGGCCAAAGAGTGCATGCTCCTTAACCGTGTTTTTTGTTTATTTGTAAACATTTATACTTGTTATCATTTAAACAAATAAACTATTGATACACATCAGGCAATACGAGAAGTTCTTGTTGTAAAATAGGTGGTGGATGCCCTATTAATTGTCTTTCAATTGGCGCAATTTCAATTCCTTCTAACGCTATTCTTTGAAGCATTTCCTCAGTTGATCCTTCTATTTTACAAATAACAGACTGTCCATCTACTTCTAAAAATAAAACATTGCCGATTTTTTAACGAATTGACCGTACATGAGAAATCCCTCCATTCAATATTTATGCTGGCTGTCATGACACTTCTATTGATTTTTCTTTTGCCCATTTTTATTTTTTTCAAACATTTATTTTCACAAAAAAAGTAGATTGCCGAAGCAATCTACTTTTTATATAAACTTACATCATAATGCCGCCATCAACGTGCAAGACGTGGCCTGTAATATATTTCGCTTCATCAGAAGCTAAGAAGGCATATGCATTGGCAATATCTTCAGCATTTCCTAGTGATTGTAAGCTAATCGTTTTTTCCATTTGTTCAATAATCTTTTCTGGCATCGCTGCAACCATTGCCGTTTTAATAAAACCTGGCGCTACCGCATTCACAGTGACACCGTTACGCCCGAATTCTTTCGCCCATGTTTTTGTCATGCCAACGACAGCCGCTTTCGATGCCGCATAATTCGTTTGTCCAACATTGCCGTAAATACCACTAACAGATGACGTATTAATAATACGTCCTGATTTTTTCTCTTTTAATGTTGGATACACAGCTTGTGTACAGTTGAAGACGCCTTTTAAATTGACGTTAATTACTTGATCAAATTGATCACCCGTCATTTTTTGTAGCATCGCATCTCTCGTAATCCCTGCGTTGTTTACTAAAATATCAATCGTCCCAAATTGATCAATCGCAAACTGTGCAAGTTCTTGTGCATTTTTTTCATCTCCCACATTCACTTTGAAAAAGCGAGCAGCATCCCCAAGTTCTTCTGCTACTTTCGCACCCGCCTCATCAAAATCTGCGACGATGACTTTTGCTCCTTCAGCAACAAATTTTTTCGCTGCTGCTTCCCCAATACCATTGGCAGCACCTGTAATAATAGCTACTTTGTCATTTAAACGCATGTAAAACCCTCCTTAAAGAAATGTATATTTTAGAAAGTGTTTAAATATCCAATTTTTCCTAAAATATGTAATAATCATATCAAACAACCGTTTCCTACTATCCATTTTTTTCAAAAAGCAGAATTTTCACGATTAATCGCGAATTTTGCATACATAGCAACAGATTTATTATAATCTATTATATTTTACTTTTTGAAATAGTATAATATGGGTATAGTTGTAGGAACACGATACTTATTTCCTAATATGTAAAAAAATAAACTTGTATAAATGTTTACTAGTTAACATCATTACATTTATACACGTTAACTTAGTCGTAAAGGAGGCATTTTCATGCAAATTTTACCCGTATCCAAAAATCCAATACAAGATGCGTACATATCTATTTATGATGCCCTTGAAAAAGCGAAAGAAAATGACGAAGTGCAAATAAAAAGTGGTGCATACGACGAAATACTCGTCATTCGTCATTCGATGACAATTGTCGGCGATGGCAATGTGACCTTTTTAAAAGATGTCGCGATCGTTCCTGAAGTCGAAGTCATTTTCGAAAACATTCAATTTTCAAGTTACATCGAATTCAAAGAAGCGAATGTTCGTTTCATTAATTGTAGTTTTAGAGCTATTCCTGACAATGCCACAATCCAAACAGTCGACAGCCATCTCCATTTCACGAACTGTAATTTTTTCGCCTATAATACGAAAATTTCGAGTAGCTATCTAAAAGCAAATGATAGCCACATCACACTGACGGACTGTACATTTGAAGAAAATAATGAAGCCATTTCAGCAGAAAATTGTACTATTACCGTTTCTAATAGTACGTTTACGAAACAGCTTTCACGTCATATTTCCTTAAACCAAGGAAAACTATCGATGGTCAATACTCGCTTAGAGCAAAGTGTCGAAGCGATTCATTCGACGGGCAGCACAATCGAAATGAATCGTTGCCACGTCAATGAGCATGCCAAAACACAGCTGACGTTAATTGATGCGAATGCGACATTATTAAATAACTTCTTCCAAAAAGCTCAAACACATCTTCATCTTACGAACAGTCATGGTGCATTGACGAATAATACATTTACACAAACGAAACAAACACAACTAATATTAGAAAAATTGTCTACAATTAATGCGACAGACAATGAATTTTCATTTGGCGAAGCAAGTGCTATTTTTGCAAACGACAGCATCGTACACTTTGAACAAACAAAATTCCACCATCATACGAATAAAGAGCAACCGCAGCTTCACTTATTAAATTGCCAAACGACGCTGCGCTCATGCCGTTTTTATAACGGTGCAAATCGTAGCATTTTAAGTGAACAAGACTCAACATTAACGCTGACAAACTGTACATTTGCCTCGTTCTACGATACCGTTGTTACAGTGAATGGTGGCAAAACCGATATCGACGAATGTCACTTCCAACCAGAGTTTGCAAATACGTTAAAACTCGAAAACAGCGTGGAAGCAACGATCCAACATAGTCATTTTACATTAGCAAAAGAATCTCATATTATAGCAATCGACCATACGCGTTTAAATTTACTCGACTGTCAATTTGAGCGAAGCGGTCACATCGCTGTTTCGATTACAGAAAGCCAAACGAGCATGGATCAATTGACGTTTGCCATTCAACAAAGTGAAGCGCCTGCTCTTCTTTTCCAAACGAGTCAATTTGAAGTACGCAATACGCTATTTACGAATATTGAGCAAGCAGCCGTTCATATTGAAGATGACTCACACGGTAGCTTTTTAAATGTTTTCTTCCAAAATAATACCGGTACAAACATTACGGTCGACTACAGTAAATTAAGCGGTAAAAATGTACGAATTGATGGAGGTAATGTTGGTTTGCATAGCTTCAATAGCAACGTTACCCTCTCTCAATTCCGTGTTGAACACTCACAAAAAGCAGCCATTTGGACACAAGAAAATGGTCATTTAATGTTAGCTGACAGCTATTTAGCAAGAAATGCGGCACACGGCTTGAAGAGTGAATATTGTACGCTTTCTTTAGACCACGTTAAATTTGAAAGAAATGGGACTGGTGCTGACCTTCATGGCTCAACTAGCTCGATTGCAAACAGTAACTTCTTTAAAAATAAAACGGTCGGTCTTCAATGCGCAAGTGGCTCCATTTCGTTAAATGATGTTCTTTTTAGCGATAACAAAACGAATCAGTTTGAAGCGACGCTGACGACTGGTCAATTTACGAATGTCTCATTCACTTCCGGTGACAAAGCGATCGTTTTACAAAACCGCTCGAACATTACAGCATCAAACGTCGAAGCATTAGACCATAAAAATCATACAGTCGATATTTCAAATAGTGTTCTCATCGGCTCAAACTGTCGCTTTTTAAATGGTGGTGATTACGGTCTTCACTGTAAAGATAGCCAACTTACGTTTACAAATAGTCTCTTTGCAAACCATGCGACAAACGAATTTTATTTAGAAAATAACTCGCAAGTAGTCTTAACGAATAGTAAGCTGCAACCGCGTGTAGCTGAAGAACGCGGTGCATTTATTTTAGATGATTCTACACTATCACGCGATGGTTACATGATGTATCGCAAACGTAGTATATAAGTAAAAATGATAACTTGTTATTTTATTAACAAATAAACTTGTTTACAAATATACGTAAAATAAAAACTATCACTTCTTTGTTCGGAATATAGAACATAGAAGTGGTAGTTTTTTCTGTAATAGTACAGCTATACGTATCCGATACGCTTAATAAACATTTTTATCTCGAAATACGTCTTTTTATCGCGTTTATTCGCTATTTTCTTTTATTTTTCGTTATATAACACTTTATTTTTAATTTCAACTGTTATATAATAGTTTCAATAAATGAAACTAAAGGAGTGATGGCTCATGCTTCAACAATTAACGAAAAAATCATCTTCTCAATTTATCGGACTTGGTTCTACACGGAAAGTCGATCGCCACGGACAGTTTGTCATCAAAACTTTTTTGCATGAACTTGGCAAAAAACAAAGTGACTATGAAACAAAAGCTTATGCGGCACTGTACGAACAAGGACTGCACGAAAATGTAGCCCCTATTCTTTATGTAGATGATGAAGTCTGTGTACAACCGTATTTTCGCCCTGTACCGAAAACATTCGGTACGTATAGCATCGATTTCGAATCTGATCCACGTGTAACAGATAATTTACGCCAAGCGATTGTATTTTTAAAAGAAACGTATCAATGTGTCGATATTTTCGATAGCAGCAACTATGCCTTAAATAATAAAGGGAAACTCGTATTAATTGATTACGGTATGAGTTATGAAATGTACGTAAACGAATGGGCTCCTCTTGCAAAACAAGGAATTCTCCCACAAATGAAAGTCGGTACGTGTGAAAGCTGTGGCATTGAAAAAGAACTACGCTTATACGGTGCAGGCGATGAAGATCGTCGCTGTGTAACGTGCGGAAAGTTATAAACATGTTTATTTGTAAACTTTTTTACTTAGAAAACAAAAGCCCTTAATCGAGTATCGTTTCGATTAAGGGCTTTTATGTATTGTTTACACGTAAACATAATTACTTGTTTAAAATACGGTTCATCACTTCAACGTCTGCACGTTGCGTATCATCAAGTGAATCCATGTAGGTTTCAATCATTTCATTAATTAATTCATTCGCACTTTTAAACTCACACACTTTAACTAAGTTCGAAACTTTAATTTTCGTATGCTCATCTACACGTAGCATCGCTGCTTTTTGTGGTGTTGCTTTAACTGAACGAATTTCGTCCGTTACTTCTTCTTTGTTGTAACGTAAGTGGTTAGGTAATGCGCTATCATGACGCAGTAATGATTTTTTTGCCATCGTTATTCCTCCTCAAGTTCTGCAATACGCTCCATAAATTCTTGGATAATTGCATCGTATAAATTATGAACTTTATGATCGTGCTGATCATCATTCGAAATACCGACCGAACTAAAGCGTTTAATACGCTCCATTGTTTTAACGTGATTTTCAAATAAGTTTTCTTTCCCGAAAATAGCTTCTGCATTTTGCATCGTCGCTTGTTCTACGCGAGAGTCTGCTTTTAAAATAACCGGCAGTATTCCGACAATGTCTAAATTCGCTTTGCCGTCATCAATCAATTCTTGTAAATAGCTGACGAAAACTTCCGCCCCATCAAGCGATGATTCTTGCGTTTGCAATACGAGTAATACGTAATCGGTTGCGGCAAGTGCTGCATCCGTAATATCTGAAATCGTTGGGGGTACATCAATTAAAATAAAATCATAATCTGCACGTAGCGGATCGATTAATTCATTGAAGTAAAAAATACGATCGCGCTCGGCTTGCATGCTCATGCCGGGGAATTTTTTTTGTAAAAATTTTGGATACAAATGGAATGTTGGTGTATTCGGAATTAAGTCTAAGTTTTCACGAATAGAAACAATCGTAGATTTTAAATTCCCTGCTTTTACACCATCTAACATGTAGCGGTCAAAAGCCGGCGGTTCTTCGTGATCTTGTAAATACGTTTTTAATAAAAAGGTCGTAGCATTTGCTTGTGGATCTTTATCGATCAGCAAAACGCGATAGCCTTTTCTTGCAAGCGTATAAGCGAATAGTACAGCATTTGTTGTTTTTCCTGTACCACCTTTAAAGTTGGCAAATGTAATGGTTCTCGTCACAAAAAACCCTCCCTTTTCTCATTACCTTCATTATACAACAATTCACGTTATATATAAACAAATAAAATAGTAAATATGTTTACATGATTACAAATAATATGTGACTGTTTCACATGAAACATTTTATACGTTTTATTTCTATTAAAAGAGAGGGAGAAGGTTTTTCTTCTAGTTAAAATGCTGCGCTCTATATACCGAAACTAGCGTAGTACTAACAACAAATACCTTTCTAAAGCCTTCTTGTCGTCTAAAGTATCCTTTCGATTAAGGGGAAGAAGAAAACGGATCTATACGAGGTATTCGGGGCAAAAATATTTCGTTTCAAACAAATTGAATCGATGCTTTTTCTAGTCGCATTCCGTCACCTCTCTCAAGCTCGCTACAAAATGCTTCATTTAGATTTTACGATGTCATTTTGTAACTTCATGCTGTATGAATATTTGTACTTGTATCGCATCTCAAATGATGAAGTAAAGTGTATGTATGCTTTTTGTATCGCGAGTAGCATGTAAAACGATGTCATTCTTATACGTATTTCATTGATTTTTGTTTACATTTTTACAAATATACTTGATTTAATACCCATTTATTGGCTTTTTTATGCTATAATCATAAAAATATTTAGTACGAGAGGAGATTGTTTATGGGCATTGAAGACATTTTTACGGAACTCCCTACGCTCGAAACAGAACATCTTACTTTACGAAAATTACGTGAAGCAGATCTCGCTGATTTATTTACATATGCTTCAGACCCAGAAGTGGCAAAGTATGTGACGTGGCCTGTACATAAAAGTGTCGAAGATTCTAAAGCATATTTAAGATTTGTTTTGAGTCAGTATGATTTAGGGAAACTCGCTCCTTGGGGAATCACAGAAAAGCATTCTAATACACTCATCGGAACGATTGATTTCGTATCATGGAACGTGGCACAGCACAGTGCAGAAATTGGCTATGTTCTTTCAAAATCTCATTGGGGGAACGGAATCGTCACAGAAGCTGCAAAAGCCTTACTCGATTTTGGTTTTCATCACATGTCCTTGCAAAGAATTCCAGCTCGTTGCCTCGTACAAAATATCGGTTCTTCTCGCGTCATGGAGAAGATCGGTATGCAATTTGAAGGCGTTGCACGAAGTAGTCTTTTTGTAGATGAACAATTTCATGATTTAAAAATATATGCCATAACGAAAGAAGACTTCTTATAAAAAGTCTTTTTCTTTTGTAAAAATGTTATCTTGTTTACATTAAATATATTTACTTTATTTTACGAATCGCTACATAAAAACATCTCACTTGCATAGATGGAACTGACCTACGAAAATGAAACAGTGAAAAAGATGCTTCTTTTAAGCCAAATGTGACGGACGCTTTCCTGGGGCATGGCATGGAACGTTTCAATTAATTCTTCTTCAAACTTTCCTTTTCCGATCCGATATTGTTTACCTATTGGTTGTTGTAAACGATGTAACTCCCTGTTTTCATACGACTTCACCCATTGATAAAGCTGACTGTCATTTTTAATTCCACATACGTTCATCATTTCATCTTTATCACTTTCATTTTTGTTTCGTATGAATATTTTTTTCCATCAAAAAACACTTCCAAAGATTTGATACTTTTGAAAGTGTCTTTTTCTTTTTATGTTGTCTCAGATTTTTAGGTCAGTTCCGATGCTTGATTCACTATACGTCCTTTTTGTTTACATTTTTACATATAAACTTATTCTTTAAATGCATTTCCGCACAATTATATTAGTGAAAACAAACTCGTTGTTTACATTTTTTTGTTTACATATATACATCTTTACAATTTATTTTCTAGTAAAATAAACTTTGCTGCAACGATCATTATGCAACAAGCGATAAAACTGGAGAAACGTCTTCCCATCTCACATACCTCATTCAAGGTAAAATACGTATCGTCCTATTCTCGTATACTTCTCGCTAAGTCGAATGAAACGAAATCTTTTATTTTGTAATTGCACTACTGCCTATTCAATTAATTCCTTTATTATTTGTTATTTCAAATTTAAAAAGAAAAGTTTATTTGTAAACAGTTTTACACTTACACCTATTTTTTTAGGAAGAGAGCATCCGTTTATAACTCCTATATTTCGTTAAGTAACAATCACGTAATCAAAACATTTCACCATAACTTGGTGTACCTATTTAAAAAGCTTCTGCTGCTCATCGCATAGAAGCTGTAGTCGAACTGATTTTCATTGTAGTAATTCGTTTACTTGTAAACACATTTACCGTTTTCTATAGTTCATTATTTTGAGTTTCTTCTATTATATAGTCGTTATTCTATATAGTCGTTATTCCTGAGCGAATCGTTTACCCGAAACGATCTCTAATTCGCTAACTAAACTACGGATCTTTTTGCTCGATATTTCCCCTACCCCTTATTCACATTTTACATACTAAAATGTTCAAGCCCACATTCTTTGAGCACATGAAAAAGCTTCTGCTGCTCGTCGCATAGAAACCGTAGTCGAACTGATTTTCATTGTAGTAATCCGTTTACTTGTAAACATATTTACAGATTTCTATAGCTCATTATTTTGAGTTTCTTCTATTGATATAGTCGTTATTCCTGAGTGAATCGTTTGCCCGAAACGATCTCTAATTCGCTAACTAAACTACGGATCTTTTTGTTTGATATTCCCACTATCCCTTATTCACATTTTACATACTAAAATGTTCAAGCCCACATTCTTTGAACACATGAAAAAACTTCTGCTGCTCGTCGCATAGAAGCCGTAGTCGAACTGATTTTCATTGTAGTAATCCGTTTACTTGTAAACACATTTACCGTTTTCTATAGTTCATTATTTTGAGTTTCTTCTATTATATAGTGTTCGTTTTAGAATGGTTGTTTATTTGTAAACATTTTTACATGTTGCGATATTTCTTATTTTTTAAACATTGCTCGATAAAGGGGCCTTTTGCTTCCGTATAAGCTGGGCGATCATGCTCTTTGGCAAGCTTCATTTTTAGCTGCTCGTATTGTTTCGCAAGTCGTTCATTGTTTCTTAACTTGTCTCGAAAGAGTAATTTACTTTGCCACTCCGACTCGCCCAGTTCCATAACGTGTAAATGAACCACTTGATGGTCGTACTCTTTTTTAAAAAAAGAGCGATCTCTCGTTGAAGCATGTGGATGAAATACGTACCCGATCTTTTGAAGTGCATCGTAGTCAGCTGGAGATAAAGTCGTCCCTTTTTCGATTGCTGTGCCTATATCAATAATTGGTTTCGCATAAATCGTTCCGATACTCGTACTACCAATATGTTCGATTTCGATAAAAGAAGGACAGTGTTTTTTGAGTAATGCTTTTTGTCGTTCAAATTGTTTCGCCCACTCTTTCGTAGGTGGGTGTAAATATACAGTCATATTCTCTACTCCTTTCGTATATTTGTAAACATTATTACATGTTAATGTTTACAAAAAAAGAGCCATATTTTGTTTCATGACTCCCTTTCGCTTACAAATAAATTTGTTTACATATTTACTGATTTTGTGCCATCTGAATAAGTGGGTACCATTTTTCACAATACGCCTCGAGTGGCTTACGGTTTTTCGTTGAAATCTTTTTCGGTGGGTTTTTCAAATAACGATGCAACGTGCTATAAGAAATGCCAGCTTCTGCTGCTGCCATTTTAATGGTAAGTTCACGTTCTTCGATAATGAACGCAACTTTTTCCATAATCGTGAGTTGTAACTCTTCCGGTGTTTGCTCAGCTTCTTTGTGTGGCAAGTCGATTACTTTGGATGCGAGACGTAACTCTTCGATTCGTTTGTTTTCGATAATGAGCTGATCTGGTGGTGTGATCGAGATTTCGAGTTGTTCCCACACTTTGACGTACCATAATCGTTTCGTCGTTTCACTTTCATCAAAAGGTGTCGTGTACGTCCACGATTTGATAACATCATCTGATAATAAATCATCTAGTACACGTTCAAATCTTTCACGCAAACGGCTGCCGTGCACGCTCCCCTTACCAAAATCCATAATATCAATTAGTTTTTCTACCGTGAATGTCGATGCTTCTGAATCGCGGCGGTTTTTCCATTCGGCATTTAAATAGCGAACGAGGCGTTTATGCTGGCGATGTTTATAGTAGTTGTATTGAAACACCTTGTAATCCAAATAAGCGAATGCCGTATCGTTATGAATAAGCAATCGATCAATTAATGGCGACGGCTTAATCGTTACCGAATAAATCCCCTTCGCCTTTTTCGTCTTTTTATCGTATGCCATTTCGATTGAACCGATTTGGAATAGCGGATGGAAATCAGCAAATTCATAGTTTTCACGGTCAATGTCTTCCGACTCCGGATTGATGACGATAAAGTCGTCGTTGTCCATCGCAATCCAAACAGACGACAATGTCGCCACGCGCTGCATAATATCAAAACGTTCTTTTTCTCGAACGCGGAATGATTTAGCATATGGATCTTCAAATTTTAAGCGCAATGCTTGGTCACTATCAAAGTGAATGTAGCCATACTCATTTTTCGGTTGCTTCATCCAAGAGAACGCGATGAGGTCGAATAAGTCTGCCGACAGTTCATCTAACGCTGAATTCGTTGATTCTAGCAAAGAAAACCAAATGCGTTGCTTCTCAATCGTATCAGCAGGAAGTCGTTGAATTTCTTCATCCGTTCGAATTTCGGCTGTTCCTTGCTTCACACCGTCGACTAAAATTTCCTTTTGTAAATCCCCGTCTTCATTCTCTTCAAAGTCTTTTTTCGTTACGAGGTCTCGCAGAACTTGGTAACTCGTACTTGCATTCGTAATTAAATATTCGTTCGACATAATTTCGTCGATAACTTGCTCCGTGCCCACGTCACTAAATTCCAGTGTCATTTGTTCTGCGTCATCAGCATCGATGTCTTTTTTCTCAATAATGATCGTGTCGATCGTCGCCGTGTCATCTTGCTTCGGCTCTTCTACTAATGGTTCAACGATGACTGGTTCTTCTATTTTCTTTTTTGGTTTCGTTTGTTTTTTTCTTTTACGACAGGTTGCTTCGGTTTTTCCGCTTTTTTTGCCTTTTGCAAAATAGGGCGCATCACTTGATCTAATAAATTACGCTGCGTTTCGTCAGCTAATTTTTCACGTAAATCAATTTTTCGGAATGCGCGATTGTCGAGCATAATAATTTGTACGAATGTTAAAAGCTTTTGGAAACTAGCAGAAGGGACATACTCCTTGTCCTGCTGCATCATCATAACGTCCGATGTCCATTCAGCTACTTCTTCAAATTCATTAATGTACAGAGGTTGTACCGCTTCACAAATCGCAAGTGCTTGTAATTCTTTCGTTAAATACATATTATCGAGCATCGCCGAATAATCCATTGGGTGACTCAACACCTTTCTTCCAATCTCATCTAACAAAAGTATATCAAAACTTCCACGTAAAATCTTATAATCTCATTTTTTTGCCCGACGTACCCAATGTGTCGATATACCCGATAAATCACTTCTTACACGATTATCGTGCACATAACACCAAAAATCTCATTTTAATGTCGGATGTACCCGATATTTTTTTCGTAATCAAATAATAACGGAAACTTTTTTCCATTTGTTGCTATATAAAGGATGAGAAACGTTGTTAAATCAAGGAATCTAATAAATATCAATTTTGTGCCTTATGTACACAATAAATCATTTCATTTTTTATTTACTCTATAAAATCTCATATTTTTGATGCATCTACCCAATAAATAGCGGTTGTATCTACCCAATACGTACATAAAAATCTCATTTTAGCGGTTGTATCTACTCAATAATGAAATTTCAAGGTGGTTATAAATACTGTTATATAAGCTTTTATAAAGAATCTCAAAATTAAATATGTATCTCACTTTTTGTGTTGTATGTACCCAATAAATTAAATTGTATTCATTTTTGAGTCGCAAGAACCTTAATATACCGTTCTCAAAAATCTCATTTTATTGGGTACATCGAACAAATGTATGAGAAAAATATTTTTTTGTAGTATGTACCCGATAAATCACCTTATTTCGCATGAAAATGACTATATTCTCCTAAAAAATTCCTATTCAAGAAAAAAGATTGTGCTGTTGCATCTACCCAATAAATTGATTTTAGCGGTTGGATGTACCCAATAAAATCGCGTCATTTTTCTCAAAATCCTTTTATATCAATCTTTAAAGAGCAAAATGAAATTTTATTTAAATCTCACAATCTCATTTTAGCGGTAGTATGCTGCATAGTTTGACGAAGAATCCTTCTTTCAAAAATCGCTCTATCCACTGATATAACAGCGTTTAGAAGCAATCTCAAAATTGTTTCTGAATGAAATAGCACCTTTTTTATCTCGTATACTAACAAAAAAGCCGAGAGAGGAGGGAGAATGATGTCTTTTCCCGTAGAAATGTTTTTGCATAAGCTATTCCAACATAGCGTAAAATCGAATAAATATGCGAATGCCGTGAATATAAGATCAGGCGGATTGTTTGCGGTGAAAGAAAAAGCTGATTTGCAAACGCCTTATGGTGTACGAGGGAAAATTATCGTGTCGATGGAACAGCTGTTAGAAAGCTATTCTGAATTTAGTCATATTACGCCGAATCCATACGCAACATTCCGCTATACGAATGGGTATAAAGAATATGTAAAAGGGTTTGAAGAACATGCGTTAATGCAAATCAATGCGTTCGTCGTAGATATTGATACGCTAGACTATTCTCCTCAAGACATTTTAATCGCATGTCTCGACAACTCGATCGGCACACCGACGTTGCTCTTACGTTCGACGCGCGGTTATCAATTATATTTTTTATTAACGTCTCCGATGTATATGAATAAGGCACGTGTCGGCTTGAAAGTTGCAAAAAAAATCGCTCGCTCACTGAAAAGAAGTTTGCAATCAGTCGGCGCTGATTTGTTTTGCAATGATTTCGGTTTTTTCCGTATGCCCACACGAGAAAATACAGTGTGGCTTGATTTAGAACAAACGTATAGCATCGAGAGCTTGATTCACTTTTCAGAACGCTTTGAAGATGAACATAAGCCAGAACTACACGTCGTACAAGGGAAACAATGTTTAACGAATCAAAAATGGTTTAAAGCACTTTTAGCAACGCAAAATGTTCATGGAACGAAGGGGACACTCGGTCGTAACAATATGATCTTTACGCTCGCTTTATGCTGCTATGCGGATAAATATAGTTATGGAGATGCCGAACAGTTGCTTCAGCGCTACAATGAGCGTCTTTATGAGCCTTTAGCGAAGCAAGAAGTCACAACGATCATCAATTCAGCTTACAGCGGCCGTTACAACGGTCCAGAACGTACATACATTCAACAACTAACAGAAGCTTATACGAATGAGACTGCCACTATTACGTATATTGGCTGGTACAAACATAAAAAAGAACGTGCAGATCGTACACGTAGCCATTTAACAGAATGGGAACAAGACATTATTCAATTTATTGAGCAAAGTGACCGTCAAGATGGCTACGTTTGGCTTAGTCAACGTACACTATGTAAACAACTCGGTATTCCTAAAAGCTCTTTAAATAAACTTATAAAACAATCTCACACCATCATTTGCAAAACGTTCGGTAAAGGACGCCAAGCAATGACGGGTTTTTCAACACGTCAACTCGTATTAAAAGAAATGATGACACTACTACTACACCAAAAAAATAACAAACACTTATTTTATACTGCTTGCATAGAAGAACTAACATACTGCGAACAAAATGAAGCCACTATCCAATTGCAACAATTATTTGAACAACAACAACCTCTCTACATACCGAGTGTATGGAATAGTAGTTAATGGTCCACAGTGCCTTAACATATCTATATCCTAGTGGTTGTATTCTTTGTTTATTGTGTAACAAATTATTTTATATGCATGTATAAATGTTTATGTGTTTAAATGCATACATGTTTACTTGTAAATGAGTAAACAAAAAGCCCACAAATCATGTGAGCTTTCTCGGTATTATTGTTGAACGAGTTGTTTACTTAGCATGTTTATAGCATTTTGTGTTTCTTTGATTTGAGCTAAGTTTCCAGTTTCTTTTCGTATGTCTAGTGCACGATAGAAATAGTTTTCAGCTTGATTGAGATTGCCACATTCTAAATAACATTTACCAAATTGTTGATATACTTTATCTTTATAATGTTGTGTACTTAGATCAAGTGCTTCTGCAAAATAGTTAAGTGCATTGTTATAGTTTCTCATATTTTTATACAGTTCACCGAGTTCAACATATGTTTCAATGATTGCTTCTTGTTCATTGATTGATTGTGCATAGTGTAAACATTTCGTTAACATATCTTTTGCCAGTGGGAAGTAAGAAGCATCTTCTAAACCGTATATACGATACAATTTTGATAAAAATAATCCATATTGGAATTTAATTTTTTAGAGGATTTCGTGTATAAATTTTTTGAAATGATAATATGCATTTTTGCTTGTTTTGGGTCAATGAATTTCTCACGTAAATAATCAAATTCATCAAAATACGTATTCTCTGCACATTCATTTTCAATATGTTCATGAAGTAAGTCAGCGGGGGATTGGTTATAACTAATAATTTTCCACTGATCATTTTTTAATTTAATATGGCTAATGCTGCCATTATTTAGTTTTTGGTTTTTAATCGTTCCTTGAGATAAAATATCTAAAATATGATTAATTAATTCTCCGTGACTAACAATAACCATTTTCTTTTCTTTATATGTAGAAAAGCTTTCGATTAGTTGAATACAACGGGCTTGGATAGTTGATTTCTTTTCCATTTGAGGATAGTTGCCATCCGGGTAGCGTGTACTATATTGTTCAAAAGTCATACCTTCTGCTTCTCCGAAACTTCTTTCAATTAAAAGAGGATCTACGGTGACAGGGAGTTGCAATGAAGCAGCAATCGTATCGGCTGTTGTTTTCGCTCGTTGTAGGGGACTTGAAATAACACGGTCAATTTTTCTTTTTTAAATAAATGGCTAGCATTTTCGCCTGTGCTAATCCTTTATCGTTTAAAGGAACGTCTTGATGACCTTGTAAGCGTTTATGTTTATTCCAATCTGTTTCGCCGTGTCTAATAAAATATAGATCCAACGCAATTCCTCCTAAAAATGGTGTACTTATTGTAAATTTTCCTTTAATAAGAAAAATCTATTATATTTTTTCATTTTACCACAAAAAAATAATACGATATGGATTTTAAATATAATTGAGAAAGAAGTATGACAAATGATAATAAAAGGACGGAATATCGTATAATACGAGCGCTTTATGTCATTTTTTTAATAATCCAAGCAAAAAAACATCTAAAAATTAAATAAAGTATGATATTTTAGGATGAGTAGTTTGAATATTTATAATATGAAAAGGGGATTTTTTGAAGAAAGTAGCACTGATTCTTTTGATTGTTGTGATTGCAGCTGTCGTCACAATTCGTTTCACCGCGCACGCAGAGAAAGTGACAGTGGCGGAAAGTTCTCATTCTCATTCAGACACTTTAGAGGATGATCAAACACCATCACTCGACTTTTATTCATTAGATGGATGGATTGTCGGTAAACCGAAGAAAGAAGTACGTCCGTTTTACATTGAAAAGGATATGCAGTTTGAAGTGGAAGGGTTAAGCCTATTCAATAAAGCTGTCGTAACGGTGAAAGATGCGAAGGGTGAAATCGTTTTTGAAGAGAGAGTGAAAAACAATAAAACGTATACGCTTGGCAAAGAAGAAAGTTACGGGACGATTGAATTGACGATATCTCAAGGGAAATATGATATGGACTTTTACATACTATACTAGTAGAAATGTAAAAAGCTCAAATTATTTGAGCTTTTTTTATTTACAATCGAGCTTTTATTTGATTGTACAGCTCCATGATTTCATAGGCATTTCCGACGATGCAAGAGGGATTTTGTTTAATGGCGACGACGTTTGCGTGTTTGAAATCATACGGTCGTGGAAAGCCTTCTACACATAAAAATACGTAGTCTGTATCGACAATCATCCCCGTAATTGAGGATAGGCTAATGAGCGTCAACGCGGATTGAGAAGAGGGGTGTTCTTGCTTTTTCTCAATCGTTAGGAACGCATCGTTACACGTGACGAGTGTTCCGTTAGAAAGTTGTATGTGCAAAACGTTCACCTCCTAAAAAGATGTGTTACTTACTAAGTAGACGAAAGAGGGAAAGCTAAAACCTATGCGGGAATAAAAAAACGAACATAATCGGATGATTACGTTCGTTTTCTTTTATTTTTTGAAAGATTGAATTTGATTCAGCAGTTTTTTTTGAATTTCAATATACTGCATTAATTCATCTTCTGTCAAAACGGAGTACATCGTTTCGTAATACTCTTGTCCGATTACTTCTGCTTCATCTAAAATGGCATTGCCTTCATCTGTAATGATGATGACGTTTTTTCGGCGATCATGTAAATCCATTTTTTGCTCAATATAATGAGCAGCGAATAGTTTTTTCATAATAGCGGACATGCTACTTTTCGAATAACCGAGTGCTTTGGCAAGCTCGGACGCTTGGCATGAACCGAGTTTACGGATTTCACTTAATACGACAATAAGTGAAATGCCGACTTTTTTATTGAATCGCTCCGTAAAGCGAATGATACTGCCGTTGTGAACTTGTTCAACCATATTGACGAGTTCATGGAATTTAGGTTTGTCCATCGCGATCTCCTTTTGACTAGCGCAATTGAATCGAACCACCATCTACCATAATCGTTTGACCCGTAATGTAACGTGCGTCATCAGAAGCTAAGAATACCGCTACACGACCGATATCTTCTTCTGGTTCGCCCCAGCGACCTAGAGGAATCGTTTTTAATGTTGCTTCATACATTTCAGGGAAAGCTTCTGCCCATTTTTCTACACCAGGGCTTTTAGCGATCGGGCTAATAAGGTTAATGTTAATATTATATTTACCCCATTCATTTGCTGCTACGCGAGAAATGGCACGAATGGCTTCTTTTGCTGCCGCGTATGCTGTTTGTGTCGGTTGCCCATTTAAGCCAGCACCAGAAGCGAAGTTGATGACAGAGCCTTCTGATTGTTTTAAGTAAGGCAATGCCGCTTTCATTAAGTAAAATGTTGGGTAGAAACCAGTACCGAATGATAGGTCGAAATCTTCTTGTGTGATTTCTTCAAATGGTTTTTGTTTCGATGCATGTGCATTATTTACGAGCACATCTAATTTACCGTATTTTTCGACTACTTTTTCAACGATTGAAGGTAAGTTTGGTACGTCTAGTAAGTTACCGATGAAAAATGATGATTTTGGTGAGTATTGTTGAACTTTTTCTTCAACGATTTTACCAGCTTCTTCATTCACATCAACTAATGCTAAAATCGCACCTTCTTTTGCCATCGCAAGAGCCATACCAGTCGCAATACCACCGGCACCCCCTGTAATTAAAATAACTTTGTCTTGTAAACGCATATAAATCTCTCCTCTCTTTTCAACGAGTAGTATACCACAAATAGTTCGCTTACGAACTATATAGAATATTGCATTAATAAAGATTTGGATTTATAAAGCAAAGAGCGCTTTATTTTAAAAGATTGTTGAAAAAGCATCAGACGAAAAAAGATGTTTTCCACTGCTTATTATACGCTTAAGGACGTGTCGGTCAAAATGAAATGCGACGATGAAAAAATTTTATAAAAATGTGCTTATTTTTAAAGTAAATCGGGTAAAGAACATGTACTAGGGGGGTTACGTATGCACACGCAATTAATGGAGAATGAACGTGGGTTTACTTTACGTGACGCTGTAGAAGGTTCGATTGGTAAAATAATTTGGCGATTACAAGACCAGCGAATGATTATTTACGGCACACTTGTCGATCATTCGTCACAAGGACATCATAATGGAGAAATCTTATTGGATGCTGCCGCAGAATATGCGAGAGCGCATCATTATAAAATTAAAGCAATTTGTCCATACGTTGAAAATAAATTTCAAACTTCTACAGCTTATGAAGATGTACAAATCACAGATTAAAAATGCCATCGTATGTATTAAACGATGGCATTTTTGTATGGAAAAAGAAAACAAGTTTCTTCGTGGCGAGGGCGTATATAGCCACAAGCCATTAAAAAGCTTTCGGCTGAGATGGGTCCGATAAATTTAAATTGTTTGCTAAGTGCTTGAATGCGTTCAGATTCAGGCAGTGTTTCTAAATAATGGAGGAAGCTACCGTGTTCAGCTTGTATACGAACAATTTGTGACGCATTATAAACGGTTGCTGCGATTTTTAAGCGATGACGAATGATTGCGGGATTGTTACGGAGCGTCTCTTGCTTTTCAGCGGTAAACTGTGAAACGGCTTCGATATTAAACTGAGCGAATGCTTCTCGAAATCCTTCTCGTTTACGGTAAATCGTCTCCCATTTTAACCCGGATTGGAACGCTTCGAATGTGAGTGCTTCAAATAGAGCTTCGTCGGTTTGTTTCGCATGTCCCCAAATATGGTCATGATAATGTTGCAATGCTTCATCGTGCATACACCATTGACATCGTTGAATTGTCATAAAATCACCTCTTGATGAAAAGTATATCATAAATGGGGAACATTTGTTCTTTTTTTGTTCGTAAAAAAATACCTCGCACTGAAAAAGAGCGGGGCATTTTTTTGTTAAGATAAAAAGTTATCCATATGCAATCTGAATGAGTGAAGACCGACAATTTTAGCGGTGTTGCACGTAACTTCGATTTGGTAATTGTCTTTACCGAACAGTTCAGGTCCGATTAATGTGACGTTGTTTGATAGTTGGTTCACTTGCTGAAGTGCAGCGAAAATCGCTTTTTCTTTTTCAGTTTCTTTCGTCTCACCAGAGGCGAAAATTTCGAAAAGCGTTGGTTCCTTCCAATAAGGTTGCATCTTTTCAATTTCAAGTGGACCAATTTGTGTCGTGATCCGTTGTAGCACTTTTTTCGCCTGTGCCGTCGTCGAAGCAGTAATTAAAAATTGCCATTGATTCTTTTCGAATGTCATCGTGTACATGGACTCCTACTATTTTTTTAGTTTCAGTATACGCCTTTCAAAAATATTTCATAGGGGTAGATTACAATTGTTGAAAGATTATACGATACAACTATAAAAGGTGTATATAATAGGAAGAAGTGTAGGCGGCATGTGGCGTCTGATGAAATTTTTGCATACATTTTATATAAAAGTACTATAGGAAATTAGTTGAAAATGAGTCAAATTTTTATGAAAGAGGGAATACAGAAAAAAAGGAGTGGGTTTGAATGAATAGTATTTGGACGATCGTCATGATGATTGTTTTTATAGCGATTTTCTTACTATTACACGTATACATAGCAAAACGATTTACGACAGGGCTTGTCGCACTTTTCCCACGTTTGAAAGGGAAGCGACGAATCTTTTATAGCTTATTTTTACTCGGTGCGGTCTCGATTATCGTGTCGTTCTTTAGCGTACCGTACTTTTTGAAAGTCATCGGAGCGTATGCGATGGGGATTTTCGTTTACTTTTTATTATTTTTCGTCGTGGCAGACGTACTCGTTGCGCTTGCGAAACTCGTGCGCCTCGTGCCGAAACGTGTTCCAAATGGTGTGACGATTGGTGTTTGGGGAGCAGTCGTCGTTTTGACGTGTAGCTTCGTCTTATACGGTTCGATTCATGCGATGAATATTCAAGAAAAAGCGTATACGATTATTACGAAAGAGGGCGTGAAATCACCAGACATGAAAATAGTCATGGTGAGCGATGTACATCTCGGTGCAGTACAATCTGAGCGACGCCTTACGGAGATGGTGGAGCGTATGAATGCGCAAAATCCAGATGTTGTCTGCATCGTTGGCGACTTATTCAATGATGATTTTGATTCGATTCGCGACGTTGCAGCGGCTAAAAAAGCATTCCAACAAATTGATGCGACGTACGGTGTTTATGCGGTACTTGGCAATCATGACGGGGGCGATACGTTTGATGAGATGCTTGCCTTTATGGAAGAGAGTCAAATTCACGTATTGAAAGATGAGGTGACGGTCATTGATGGACGTCTCGCATTAGCCGGTAGACTAGACCCGTCTCCGATTGGTGGCTTTGGTAAATTGGAACGTCACTCGATTCAATCGAAATTAGATGCTTTAGATGATACGTTGCCTGTCGTCGTGATGGACCATACACCGAATCATTTACAAGAATACGGGGAAGATGTTGATTTAATCGTATCGGGGCATACGCATAAAGGACAAATTTTCCCGGGAAATTACATTACTTCGCTCGTTTTTGACATCGACTATGGATACGGTCAATTGAAAAAAGATGGACCACAAGTCGTCGTTTCGTCTGGTATTGGGACGTGGGGAATGCCGATGCGTGTCGGAAGTGATTCAGAAATTGTGACGATTGAACTTGATTAATAAATAGAAAGGGTCGTTCTGATTGCAATATCAGGACGACCCTTTTCGCGGGCACGGTTCCGCAAAAGTCGCTCCCTTAACTATCATCCAAAAATGACGCTGCCAATCGACAGCGTCATTTTTATTTACGTTATGAGATAGTATGTCCCAGTTTTTTTATGAATTTTTGAACCAAACATTTGGTACGAGTCGAATGTAGAGTAACTCCCCGATCATTTCGACAATCGTTTGTGTGACGATGACTGCAGCGACGAGCAGTTGGAATGGGGCGGGGAGAGCAAAGGCTAAAGGGAGTACGACGAGCGAGTTGCGCGTCGAGCTACTAAATAGTAAGGCACGTCCGAGTGGGATTGGCAAACGAAATAGTGTAGCAATCCATTTGGATACAAAGGGCATGATGACCATAAATAACATGTAAACCGGTAGTACGTGTAGCAGTTCCATTTTGTACGCTTGAAGCGAATGAATTTGGGAAGCAATGATAATGAAAAGTGTCAAAGCCATAAAAGGAACGGGCAACCAAGCGGATAAATCGAGCCATTTTTGTGCAGTTTGTTGTCGTCGAGCGAGTAATTGGAAAAAGATTGCCGCAACGAGTGGCACGACAATTAATAAAAGAAACGTCTTTATAAAAGGTGTCATGTCGATCAGTGACGCGGCTTCTTTTCCTAAAAAGAGCGTTAAGTAAAAGGGAAGTACGAATAATTGCGTAACTAATAAAAGCGGTGTTGCGAGAAGCATTTGTTTCGCATCGCCTTTTCCGAGCGCTGTGAAGACGATGACGTAGTCGATGCAAGGTGCAAGGAGTACGAGACAGACACCTAATAAAAGATGGGATTCGATTGAAAAAAGATGCGTTAGGAAAAAGACGACAACCGGAACCGCAATGTAGTTGGCAATGAGTAATGCACATAGGAAACGGCGGTTCAGCATCCCTTTTTTAACGGAAGTAAATGGGATTTGTGAAAACATGCCGTACATTAAAATACCCATAACGACGGACAGTAACTGGTCAAAGTTCATCGCTATGTGAGGGAAGATAAGACCGTAAACGACAGCTAACACAATAGAGATGCCGTAAACGATGACTTGATGATTTTCTAATTTTTCTCTCATGTTCATTTTGATACGCTCCTTTGTTTCTAAATAGTAGCATACATTAATAGAAAGCGAATGATAATTAGTGAAAGTCGTTTAATGAGTCGCTTCATGAGGTATGACAAGTATATACGTAATAAACACCGTATCAAGGAGTGGAAATATGGATCGACTTATTTTAAAAACGCGTGCGTCTTTAAAAGATGCATTCATTCAATTAGTTAAAAATCAACCGTTCGACACGATTACTGTCCAACAAATCGCAGATACAGCGAATGTGGATCGTGCGACGTTTTATAAACATTATGCAAATACGCATCATTTGTTAGCGACGCTTGAAAAAGCAGTTATTGAAAAAGTACGACAAATGATTGAAGCACGGACACCTGTAAACGGTATCGAGCCGCTCGACAGCCAACTCACATACGACACAATCGTACGCATTTATCAGTATATGGAAGAAGAACATGCATTAATGGAAGTTTTGCTACATTCAAACGAACAAACGACGGTTATTACGAATATGCAAAGTGTATTCGAGCAAATGCTACTGCGTTATTTTAAACAAGTACCGGCTGCCGAAGACGCTGTACCGCTAGACGTCGTTGTGGCATATTTAGCGTCGGCAAATATCGGCGTCTTGCGTCAATGGCTATTGAAAAAAACACGAGAAACACCCGAACAAATGGCATGCATGTTAATGAAAATTTTTCGAGCAGGTCCAGTAGTAGCGATTACGGAGCCTCTTCAGCCATAAACTATTTTCTCTTACGTTACGTGTTGACAGCGTAAGGGGAGATGTTTATAATCTAAATAGTAATGATTACTATTTATAAAAAAGAGAGGTGATACGATGCGTGTGAATATTACGTTAGCTTGTGTGGAAACAGGCGATCGAAATTATATAACGACGAAAAATAAACGCCAACATCCAGAGCGTTTAGAACTTCGAAAATATTGTAAGAAATTGAACTGGGTGACGGTGCATAGAGAAACGAAGTAAAAAAATTTTACGTATTTTTAAAGCGTAATGATTACGCTTTGTAGAAGGTGAGGTGCTATATGGCTAAAAAATCAAAAGTTGTTCGTAATGAGCAGCGAGCGCAAATCGTCGAAAACTATGCGGCATTACGTGCGCAATACAAGGAAGAACATGCGTATGAAGCATTACAGAAATTGCCTCGAAATGCATCACCGACTCGTTTGACGAGAAGATGTGCGGTGACGGGGAGACCGAGAGGCACGATGCGAAAGTTTGGACTTTCGCGTATCGAGTTTCGACGATTGGCACATGCCGGACAAATTCCCGGTGTAAAAAAAGCAAGCTGGTAGTGAATGAAACGATGACGAATTGTTTTTAATAACAGGCACATTTCTGTGGAAGGAAATGGCTACATATAAAAAGGAAACTATTTGGAAGTAACTCAAGAAAGTGAAAAAACACGCTTCTTTTTAGCTGAATTTGACGGACGCTTTTCTGGGGTATGGCGGAAGTCTCCTCGCTCGCAAGCTCACTGTGAGGTCTTCCCACGCATGCTATTTTCTTAGAAGTCGCTGTCAAATTTTGCATTAAACCATCTTTTTCTAGTATTGCACTGGAGAAAGGTGGTTTCCTTTTTTGAAAAAGGATTATTACTTACCGATTGTTCGTTATAACTAATAGCATCCGTCATTTCTTTCATACTGAACAAACTTATTTTGTATCCATCACAAAAAGGACACTTCCAAATTTTATGTTTGGAAGTGTCCTTTTTAGTAAAGATTATTGTACGCGTTCTAAGCGTAATTGTTCAACGGAAGATTTTTCGATATGGTTTGTTTTTTCGATGTAGTTAATGAAAATATCCGTATCGACACCTAAAAATTGATCAACTGTCGTATTAATAAACGTTGGGAATTTATCGCCGCCGCCTTTTAAGAAATCATTTAGAACCGCTTTATATGTTTTCGTTTCATCGATTTTTTCGCCGTTAACGAATACGTCCACGACACCATTTTCGTTGAATGTGTAGTTTAAGCCAGCCATTTCAAGACCGTAGCCACCGACGAATTGGTCGTTAATAGCGGCTTTCACTTGCGCACCTGTAATGTTGATGATGCTGAGCATGTTGCCGAACGGTTGAACCGCTTGTGCAGCACCACGTGTGATGTTAAGCGTATCGCCATTTTGAACGGCATTTAAATCAGAGCGGACACCGCCAGAGTTTGTGAAGGCGAAATCAACTGTTGGGTCCAGTTCACGTGCAGAAGCAAGTTGTGCATCTGTCACTAAGTTACCGACTTGTGAACCGCCGATTGGGTACTTATCCGTTGGACGAACTTTCGTTGGAGCTGTTTTTGATAAGCTTTCAACGTCCATCGTCGCAATGTTTTGGTTCATTACTTTTCCGACAATCGCATCTGCTTCTGTAATAATAGTATTTACTTTTTTCGCTACTTTATTCGTTACGATCGTTTCTTTCGGTAATGTATAGTTGTACTTAATTTTCGCTGTTGGTGTGGCAACGAAATCTTGTGTTTTCGTACTTAATTTACCTTTTACGACAGAGTAAGCGTGTCCGTAGTTATATGCTTGTACGATGCGCACTTTTTTGTATGTATTTTGTGCGTATGCGTGATTATGTCCACCGAAAACGACGTCGATTGAGTTTTGAGGATCAAGTTTATTGACCGTTTTTAGCATGTCAATAACTTCGCCTGTTAGACGTGTTTGAGATTGTGTATCGATTGATGAGTTGGCTGTTTGGTCAACGGATACAGAAGCGTGTGCTACGACTGTAATCGCTTTAACGCCTTTTTTACGAAGTTCTTTCGTATATTTTGCCACAGCTACACCAGGGTCGACAATTTCAATATTTTTCGTGTGTTGTGCAAGAACGACATCTTTAATGCTCGGTGTTACGACGCCAATGTAGGCTACTTTTACACCACCGACATTTTTCACGACATACGGTTTAAAGCCTTTCATTAACTTATGTGTTGATTTGTCGTTAATGTTAGCAGACAAAACGTCCATTTTTGTCGCCGCAAATTTGTAGTCTTTTACTAAATCATAGTTTTGTGTCACATTTTTAATCGGTTTGCCACCTTTTAATAAACGTTGGTATTCTTCGATGCCTTCATCGAATTCGTGATTTCCGAGTGCGCCAACAGAGAAGTTCATCGCATTAACGATGTTCATAACTGGTTCGTCTTGTAGTAAACCAGAAATCGCTGGAGAGCCACCGACTAAATCGCCCGCTTGTAATACGACGGTATTAGAAGAAGTTGATTTTAACTTATTCGCTTTCGCAAAATCAGATTTTTCTTGCTCAAAGTGATAAGCGAGTGAGTCCATACCGCCAATTAGTGCACCAGTGGCATCTTTTTTGTTGTTGCCATTAATGTAGCCGTGTAAGTCATTAATGCTTAAAAATTGAATCGGTACTTGCTTGTCCACAACTTTTTTTGCTGCTTTCGCTTCCGCCTGGATTGATTCAGATGCAAGAGGTGCTGAAAGTAGAAGCAATGCAGCACTAAGCGAAACGGTAAACTTTGATTTTCTCAAAAATAACACTCCTTCGATTCGTATTAACAGTATAAATATAGTTGAAAATTCTGTTAAATACAATAATTTCCTGAAAAATAATGAAAATTTACGTTTTTTGAAAAAAGGGGCATAGGCAGCGTCGTATTAAAAAAAGCAGAAACCGCGTAACTTATATTCGCAAAAGAGCGTTGCATGTCAAAATTCGTTCAAGAAGCAGGCGTTGTTGTAAACTAAGTCGGTACGACAATATAGATCACTAGAAAGTAGTCGAATAATGAATCAAAAACAATTATTTCTCTCTTTTTTCCGTGCAGGTATTGCGGGATTTGGTGGAGGCAACACGACCGTTTTAATGATGAAAACGGAATTCGTCGAGCAACATAAAGCATTAACGGACGAGGAATTTTATGAAATTATGGCTATCGGAAATACGTTGCCAGGGCCACTCGTTGCGAAAATGGCAGGCTACGTAGGCTACCGAATTGGTGGTGTCATGGGCATGGTCAATGCGCTCATTGCGACGATTTTGCCGTCGATTTTAATGATGGGCTTATTAAGCATTTTGGCGAAATATAAAGAATCCCTTCGCATGAAGCGATTGACGCTGTTTATCGTGCCAATTATCGGTGCGTTAATGCTGCAATTAACGATTAAATTTTTAATCGAATCCGTTCAAGCGATGTCATGGCTTCCGACCGTATTATTAGTCGCCGGCTCATACTTAGCGCTCGTTCGCTTCAAAGTAAATCCAGCACTCGTCATCATTAGTTCGCTCGTTGTAGGCGCTTTATTTTTATAAAATCAAAAGCCGCTGGAATCGTATCCGGCGGCTTTTTGATTATGGGAAAATATCGTCTAAATGATCGGCATAAAAGGTGAGTGCCCGTTTGTATTGCTTAATATTCTCATCGGTCGTCGTGTCCAACAAACACGTCAGGAGGAGATGCATCGCTTCTTTATGTTCATCGAGATTGTACAAAGTGAGCGCATAAAATGTTTGCATGGCCTTGTTATGCGGAAACGCTTCGATGCCACGAAGAAACGTCGCTTTCGATTGCTCATATGCACCGAGCGTTCGGTACGTACTTCCTAAACCGATGAACGCATTTTCCAAATGTTCATCAGGCAAACCGAGCGAAATACTTTTTTCATAGTACGGTACAGCTTGTGCCTCCGCACCTAACACATCAAAGCTCCATGCACATTGGTAATGGATGAATGCATCTTCGGGATACGCTTGGACGAGTTCAAGTAGAAGCGTGTTAGACAGTTCGAGCTGCCCTTGTTCCCTGAAGCGAAGGGCGTCGCGTAGTCGTTCATTCATAAAATCAGCTCCTTAAAAGGGTATGTCAAAGAATACCCTAATAGTTTGGAATGTAACGTTATGTAATAAAGTATATAAGTAAAAATGTAAACAAATATACATAATAAATCATCTATTTTTAGGAATAGGATGGTTTTTTATATATAATGAATAAAGATAACAGATTTTAGGAAAGAGGGATAGCGATGGAACTGGAAATTAAAACGTACATACAAATTCCACCTGAAAAAGAAGAACTCGATGTCGACGATGTGTATCCCGGATATATGGAAATGACGCAATTAAAAGATATGGATGTATTTAATTATGAATTTGGACGATCAGGAGGTTATCCTGCAGGACGAGTCGTCTTTTTAGTCGACGGACAACCGATTCCAATCGCTTCGGAAGTGAGTGAATTGTATCGATTTTGGAATGATTTATTGCACACGATTTCGCTAAGGGACAAATCAATTGAAACGCAGAAGTATTTATCTTCCTATTTCGCAGATGGTGGTGGGGATGGAGGCGCATTTACGATTCAACTATTTTATCATAAAAAAACGGTGACCTTCTTCCGGATTTTACAAGACTTTCACTATACGAAGCAAATACTAGGAGAATTTTCATTCGATGCCTATAGACGAGCAGTGCTGCAAGGCTTCCTTGATTTTATGTGGCACACGAATTTAGAATTCGAAGCGATTACCCACGATTCATTAGGAGATGAAATTGAGTACGATGAGTTACGAGAAGATGCAAGCGAGCTCTATGTTTGTCGCTCTATTTTCTTACAATATATGAAGGAAGTATATAAGCAAAAAACGTACGACTTGGATGCATTAATAAATTTGGATGTCGATACAAGTTATCATACTTCAAAATTAAAATACGATTTAGGGGATTAAGTACGTAGAGGTCTCGCTTTAATTCGTTTTGAGGTGCTGGGTGTAAAAAAAAGCAGCCTAGATTTGGCTGCTTTTTTTATGATTAAACTGATTTTCATCAATAGATAGTTACACATGATAAAATAAAGGTGAGGTGATAAAATGGACGATTTGGATAAATTAATCTTAGAGAATATGAAAGACCCTACGTTTAGAAGATTGTGGTTTGAACAGGCTGAAACGCATGCGATTGCTCACAATGTTTTTAAAAAACGCGATCAATTAAATATGACTGAAGAAGAACTTGCGAAAAAAGTAAATCTTCCAGCTACAGCCATTGGTGATATTGAGTTTGGTGAATATGAAATTACTGAAGAATTACTTCAACAGCTTGCGGAAGTGTTGAACACAACCGTTCCAGATCTCAAAAAACGAGACCCTCGTAGACTTTAATTTCATTATCGAGACTCGTTGTTTTATGAAGATTTTTTCTTTAGACGATTATAGTAAGTGTTTGATAAAAAATATTAAAGTTATAAAAATCGCCCATTTTCACTCTTTAGTATAGAAATTGAGCACCTAAGTTATAAAAATCGCTTATTTTATAACTTTGTAACAATCATCTCGACGTTTTGTGATGAATTTTTGCAAAAATCGCTGATAATCATTTCATTTCTACTACCCATTTTTCCAAATTTTTCATTTTGTAAAGTTACGACATTATAATTTTTTTACGATATATATTCTATATCAAAAAAGCAGCCAAATCGGCTGCTTTTTTATCACGGAAAAGATTGGTTGTTTCGTGTAAAGAGGGGGTGTTATCGGCACTTACGGAATTAGAGTGATTTTGTTTCCCAAACATCGCTTTGAGAATGTTATGCTTTATGTATATAAATCAGATTATAGGGGGGTGTAATTTTTGAAACCTATTGAATTAAATGAAATACCTTTAGAAATTAAAAGCTTTCTAACCACTATTGATTCAATTAAATTTCCAAGACAAGGCTATACATCAGATGTCATAATCCTAGAAGCAAATGAAGAAAAGTATGTTTTAAAACGTACAAAAGGTGAATTCAATTGTTCTTTGTTAAAAAAGAAAATTCGAATTTGGATATTTTAGTTAGACAGACTAAAATATCTGTACCCAAAGTACATATATTTACTGAGAAAAAAACGAGCGAATCATGGTTACTTATGGAATGTCTACAAGGGGAAACAATACGTTCGGCATTATTTAACGAAAAAAGTAAGGAAAAACGAGAAGAGATTCTTTTTAATTTTGGAAGATGCCTTTCTGAGATTCATCATACATCTTGTCCACCAGCATTAAAACATGAAACAAATTGGTTGAGTCAAATGTTATATCAAGCCGAATATAATTTTAAAAATTTCCAAGTTGACGGCGATAAAAAACTATTAGAAAAAATTATTACTCACCCATTACATATTGAGAGACAAACTTTAATTCATGGCGATTTTACAATTGATAATGTGTTAGTTCAGAATGGCATTATTTCTGGAATTATTGATTGGGGAAACGCAACATACGGTGATCCTAGATTTGATTTAGCATTAGCAATACGTCCTAAACCAAATGCATTTCAAGATGAAAAAGATAAACTTGTCTTTTTTGAAGGTTACGGTGAAAACGTAATCGAAAATCATATATATAACTATTATGCAAACGGATTATATGAATTTTTTTAATACATAAATTATGCAATAAACGTTCCCAAATGAAAGTTTGGGACTATACGAAAAAGCCAGAAATCATTGATTTAATAATGATTTCTGGCTTTTCTAGTTAATGTTGTGATTCATGAAAATACCCAATAAAAAAGTGTTATCGGTACTTACCGAATTGGAGTGATTTTGATTTCCAAACCGCTGTTTGGGAATGTTTTGTTAAATAATGTATGGTAATATTATATAGATAAAATTTTCACAATATACAGAATTTAAATTGGAAGGTGTGATGTCTTATGACATTTAAAAAATATTTGGTATTAAATTATAAGAGTATACAAAAAAGGGAGCTATCAATTTGGAAAATAAAAAATTCGAATATAAAGTCGAAACAGAACGATTAATTATAAGACCTTTAATAAATGAAGACTATGAATTTTGGTTAAACGGATTTGAAAACCGTTTTCCATCTCAAAATCGCCACGACTTAGGAAAATTAGATATGAGCAAATGTACGCTTGAGTGGTTTCATAGCTTAGTTGAAAAACATCAAGAATTAGCCCTTTCAGACAATACCTATATTTTCGGTATATTCAATAAGTTGGATGGAAATCATATAGGTATGATAGATTTCTCAACGTTAGCGAGAGATGATTTTCAATGGGGAAGAATAGGTTATACAGTTCATAATCAGTATTGGCGAAATGGCTATGGTAAAGAATCGGTGAATGTATCTCTTAAGATGGCATTTCAACAATTGGACTATCATCGAATTGAAGCCCATATAAATATTGATAATACGCCTTCCATTAAACTAATTGAAAGTGTAGGAATGGACTTCGAATGTATGCGTAAAGGCTTTATATACGAAAATAATGAGTGGACAGACCATTTGATCTATTATAAAAATGCAGACTAATATTATTGTAGTTCCGTAAAAAATATGAATTTACAATGATACGCAACGAATGTTCCCAAATCTCGCTTTGGGAATTTATGTTGACAAAATTTTCTAAATTTAATATGATTTAAATCAATATATAAGTCAATGATTGGAAGTAGTAGGGAACAATTATTGTATAGAGAGCTGTTGGTTGGTGCAAAACAGTCAATAAATTTCTGAACTCGTCCATGAGTATTTATGCTGAACTAAAGTAAGTATAAACGGCAGCTACCGTTATAGCTTAAGTGGATTAATGTTGAATTAATCAATTAGAGTGGTACCGCGAATGTAACTTCGTCTCTTTGTTGAGACGAAGTTTTTTTATTTTTTAAGGAGGGATTTTATGTTTGTAAGAAATGCTATTGACAAAGATGCACTAAAAATAATTTCTGTTATGACAGATGCGGAAGAGTCGGGTTTCATGTTATTTGCACCTGGTGAAAGACGCATGGAGGAGGCATCACTAAGTAAATTTATAAATTCAATTAACAACGCACCAAAATCTGGATTTTTTATTGCTTTAGAAAATGAAGAAATTTTAGGTTATCTTATGATAAAAAGCGAAAATTTGTCGCGTACATCTCATCGTGCTTCCATTGCAATCGGGGTCCACTCGAATAGTCGAGGAAAAGGTGTGGGGACAAAACTTTTTTGAATACATCACAAATTGGGCAAAACAAGAGCAAATTCATCGATTGGAATTAACGGTAATTGAGAATAATGAACAAGCCATTCATCTATACAAAAAATGGGCTTTGAAATAGAAGGTATCAAAAAAGATTCACTACAAATAAATGATTCTTATGTAAATGAATTATATATGTCTAAATTACTTTAATACCGATGAAACCATTTACTAAATATGCATTAAATAATCAAATAACGTTCCCAAACGCCACTTTGGTAACGATCTTACACCATATGGTAAAAATATGAAATATTATATAATGTTGTAAACATCTAAAGTTGGGGTGAAATAGTGAAAAGGTTAATGATTATGACAGTAGGTAAAACGCATAGTGGTAAAACAACTTTTGCAAAGTTGTTAGAACAGCGTTTAGAGAATTCTTTTGTAATGGACCAAGATAACCAAGCTGAATTTCTAAATACCCATTATGAGAAACTACTACCAAAAACAGGTCCAAATATTCTTAAAAATTCTTTAACACGTTTTATTGTTGATTATGCCGTTGAAAATACAAATTTACATCTCATTATTTGTAATTCAAATCGAAGTATTAAAAGTAGAAAAAATTATTTGATGAAATATTTACTTCTGAAAAATTTATTCGTATTCTGGTTAATTTTAATATAGCAGATGAGATTCTTCTAAATAGAGCCAAACAAAGCCAACGAAGTACAAATATATTTAGAGGTTCTTATTCAAATTTTGAGGAAGTACTTCTCAAACAGCAAAAAGAATCTTTAAACGAAGATATTGTAGAGCCATCAAATGATGAAGCAGAATATTTATTTGTAATTAAAAATAATAAAGATGTCGATTCTGTTATTCACGAAATTATTCAAATTGCTAAGAGTTTATAATACTTGATTTTTTATTCAATGTCATACAAAATAATGTTCCCAAATCAAAGTTAGGGAATATACGAAAAAGCCACAAATCATTGTTAAATCAATGATTTGTGGCTTTTTTAGTTAGTAATATGATTCATGAAAGCACTCAAGAAAAGTGTTATCAGTACTTACCGAATTTGAGTGGTTTTGATTCCAAAAGCTCAACGTTTTTTTCATAAATTTTATTAGTGTTTGTATCAAAGTAAAGATTGACAGGGTAACTTGTTCCAAGGTAATTGGCTTGAATATGTAATTGGTCATTATGCCAATTTTTAAATTCAATAACGTCAATCTGAACAGGGGGAATTATTTTGATAAGCGTATCTAGTAAATCACCTTCGATTTTAAAGAGGGGCATATTTGCTTGAAGTAATTCATAGTAAGTTGATAGTAGTAATTGTCCTGATGGGGTTAACGTTAAGTTTGTGATTGTTCCCCAGAAGTCATCCTGATCATAAGCGGTATAGTCGGAAGGATTTTCACGACTAACCTCATAAAGAAGTGAATCAGTAAGTACATAAAAATAAGGATTCTGTTTTGAGAGCGCGATTTGTAAAGGTGCACCTTTGAATTGACCGTAAAAAGTTTCATATTCGTTTGTCTCAAATTTTATCCAAGTCCAGTTTTTTGTAGAAATAGGTGCATCATAAATCTTTTCAGTGTATAAACCTGAAATAGGTGCAGCAGTAATTTTTGCAGTTGTAATCATTAAAATGATCCTCCTTTTTCAGTTGTAATAGGACCTTTGTGAAAGCTTGAAAATCATCAAACATCAGTTAAGGAGAAGCATATCATAAATAAGTGCGGTTTATAAGACAGTCATTTAATACGATTATTTAATATCTTTCATTTCGTACATTTCAATTTGTGGAATGGCAACAGTAAATTGGACAAAAATTATGAGGGCTGTAATTTGAATACTATTGGCGTTGAATCATACTCACGAGCGATGGCTGCACGAGACTTTCCATTTTCATAAACCTTCACCATTTGCCGTTTAAATTCGGGTGTAAATGTTCGATGTTGATAGGGCATAGTAGCACGCTCCTTTTGATTAATCGTCTTAGTTTACAAACCCTTATTTATTTTTTAGAATCAGAATTCTATTTCTATCGGATCTTCCCATTCACCTGTAACCAAATTTAAAACATATTCTTCATCTAAAACACCAAAATAAATAGGCATAGATAAATCTAAATTGGCAGAATCAAAACATTCTTTAATCCACATACTATATTTATTTATCGTTATTTTTTCTAAATCATTATTTTCATAAAAATCACTAAATTTATCATGCTCTTTTAAATTACCAGTTTTTTTATATAGTGTAAAATCCCCAAGTAACTCTATACTATCAACATATCCATCAGTCAAATCAACTGGATTAAACATATCTTCATTAGCTGATAAAAATACATTAACACTTTCTAAAGAAAATGATGTACTCAGAACCAAAACTACAGTATCTTCAGAAAAAGATGCTTTTTTAAGATTTTCAAATCCTTTAACCAATTCATTTGTTTTTCTATCTAAATTTAATTTAATAGTATTCAAATAATTTTCTACAGTATATATATTTATCCCTCCAATAAATGATTAAGAAACATTAAAATTATATCTTTTTTCAATCCATATATTTTGCTTTTCATTATACTCTTAAAATGTTGATTTTGGGATTTTTGTAGCATTCTTTATCTTACTATCATACGTAGTTTATTGGAGCTTTTTTTGAAGAAAGTTTATTGACTAATAAGTTATCTCCTTCAGGGAAAAGTGAAGGAGTAATTATTGTTGGGAATAGAACGGGTTTAGAAAAATTACGAGATGCGATAAATTTAACATTAGAAAAGGGCAATACAAAAAATACATTTTGGCCGAATGATTATGAATCGTATCATCTTTTTATGGCTTGTATGAGTGAGGATGATTTTGAAGGTTGGAATGGTAACAGTACAGTAATTTTCTACAGTTTCCAAATGATGAATAGGCATTTCTCGTAAAGGAAAAGTAAGTGAATTTAAAATATAGAAATAAAAAAGTGTATTCAATCCGTATTATTAAATAGAGAGATGTTTGAAAAGGGGCATAAAAAATAAATTCAATTTTTTCAAATGAAAGGATAATAAAAGAATTTATCGAATAGTATAAGTATAGATAAAATGAAGTTTAGATGGCTTCATACATTTCGAATTGGAGGTGATTGAACTTGAGGAAGATACTTATTCCAGTCTTGATTTACGTAGTAGTTTGTCTTGTAATGCTTATGCTGCCTGCTTCTGAAGGCTACGATACAATGAGTTGGAAATTGTTGGTTGGACAAATTTACGCACTGCCTATCTTATTTATTGCTATTTTATTCTCTCTTATTTTGAACAAAAAGCTTGCTCGTAAATAAAATTTATTAATTGTTAGTAAATATAAAGCGAACGATACAATGAAACTCAATTTTATGAGTTTCATTGTATCATTCGCTTTTTGCTGTTGTTTCTATAGTCATTCTACATTTTTCAATTGTTTAGCGGCTTCTTCTGGTTTCAAAAAATCCCCATTTTTCATGCCATCCGGAAAACTTTCAGGAACAAATAATTTAAACCCTTCTTCAATCCATTTTTTTCTCCAAAGAATATGTGATTTCTCTACAATTTCTTTGTCTGTCAATTGATCATGATTGAATTCATCACAATCATAATCATCTACACCGAACTCAAATCCACAACAATGACATATTTCATTGCTTCCAGCATAATCCTCATAGTAGGGAGGCTCTTCTAATCCATCAAATCCACATATTAAACATCTGTTTTTCTCCATTATGATCATCATCCATCTTTCTAATAAGCGTCATTTTTTTAGTTTGAAATAAGGAAGTGTAGTACGTTTTTTTACGAATGCCTCTGACGGGATTCGAACCCGCACTCCTTTCGTAAGCATAGGCTACGGGGAACACGCTTCCCTACGGACTTTCACCGGCGAGGAATTTCACCTGCCTCAGCTTTTTTGCTTTTCGGTGGTTCTGAAACCGTTACCTTGCGATCCAGTTCTACATTGTTTTCTGGCACTCTTCCCTGCTAGAGCTACAGAGGCGAATAATCATATTTTTATCATACTATTATAATGAATGATTTGAAATAATGTTGTGCATTTAAATGTGGAAAATATTTTATATAGTGCATCGTAAGACTCGAGAAAGGGTTTACCGCTTGCATAGAAAAAATGGAGATTTTTCTGTTATACTTAATGTAAATAAATTGAATAAGTTATTTTTTGTCATACAGTCCAAGAAAAGTGAAATGTGGGAGGGGAATAGAATGAACAAACGTGGAGCAGGTGTTACTTTCATAGCAATCGCTGCCTTTTTAATTTCAGCAAAATATATAAGTGCGGCAGTCTTTGGCTCAGGTGTATCTAGTTGGGACGAAAATTTATTTCGTGAAATGTCCGAGTATGTGGGCATACCTTTAAATATATGCAGTGTTTTGGCATTATTAGTCGGTTTAGCGTACATCGTTTGGGCAGAATATGAAGAATTCATGATGAAAAATAAAAACAGCTAGAATCAATAAGATTCTAGCTATTTTTTTAACTAAATGATGATACATAATCTCATTAAGAAGGTGTTTAAAAATGGATATGATTCAGCAGTTTTGGCATGAATTTTGTGTGGAAACGCAGCAAGAAAGTGTGGAATACAAAGATGCTTTTCAATTTGGGGCGTCAGCGGATTGGTTAGCGGATCTCGTCGTCGAAGGAAAAAAACAGCGACTACTTCTGGCCATGTATTTTATGAATTAGAAAAAGAAGCTTTGCCACAAGCGGGAGAATATTACATTATTTTAAATGGAGCGGACGTACCTGTTGCGGTGATTCAAATTGAATCCGTTGAAGTAATGCCGATGAACGAGGTGTCCGAGGAATTTGCATTAGCGGAAGGAGAAGGGGATTATCAATTTTGGTGGGATGCACACGAGCAGTTTTTTAGTGAATTATTAAATGAATACGGTCAACAATTTGCCCCGAGTATGCTAGTCGTTTGCGAACGATTTAAGAAAGTGTATGCCGTATAACGTTTCGGGAACATTTTAGTGAGGGGGTTACGTCTATAGTAAAAACTTTGTGATGGGGTGAATTTTTGAATATAGTTTATTGGCTTATTTTAGTAGCAGGTCTGATCGTATCTAGCGTACTATGCGGCATATGCAAAAACAAAGTAGGCAGCAACTGGCTCATCTTATATGCATTTATATTCAATACGCTTTTCTTCTCGATTAGTTCGGTCATTTTGTATGCAATAAATGCACAAGCCTTTCATAAAAATAGTGAATTAGGTATCATGACGTTACTCTTTTTTGTACCACTTATTACGTGGCTTAATGCCATTTTTATTCGTTTTCAAAAAGCAGCCTGAGGGGGCTGCTTTTTTCGTATGTTATTCAAAATAAAACCGTTTTTCAAATCAACGGTTGAAACTGAAATTTTTTAAAGGTGGGCTAGTTATTTTGATTGAAAGAATAGTCCTTTTCTCAAGTCTTTCAATTCACTTTAGAGAAGTTTAAAATGAATCTTATACATTGTTGTTAAAAAGGGAGTCAGGTTTTATGCAAACATGGATTTTTCAAGGGAACCCAAAACATTTCGATATAGATACATATTTAAAAGAAGAAAAAATTATTACGTGGTCTGTACGTCAGAAACATTTCGTGAATCAGTTACAAAGCGGGGACATCGTTTATATTTGGCGTTCGGATGGCGGCAAACGAGGGACTGGGGGAATTGTTGCAAAAACGATAGTTGTTTCGGAACCGTATACTGTCGAACAAACAGACAATCGTTCGGCTCATTGGACAGTAGACACGGTGCGAGACGAATTTGCCTCAATCGATTTAGATGTGTTGGACGTTGATTTAGCGCCTCGTATTAAACGAATCGATTTATTAGAGAATGAGCCATTAGCGAATCTATTGATTTTAAGAAATCCTGTTAATACAAACTATTTAATTAGTAAAGAACATGCGACGATTCTTCAAAAACTTTGGGACGGCCCAACGGTAGAAGATGATTTACAAGCGGCTGCCATCGAAAGTGGTCGAATTGAAGGGAAAATACAAACCTATTATGGTCAGCGCTATGAACGTAATGCCGCTAATCGTAAAAGGGCTATTGAAATACATGGCACGACTTGTCAGGCATGTGGTTTCGACTTTGAAAAAGTATACGGCGAACGGGGACGAAATTTTATTGAAGTACACCACATCAAACCACTTCATATTACAAAAGAAACACTCGTTCATCCCGAAACCGACCTTATACCGCTTTGTGCTAACTGTCATCGTATGATTCACCGAGATCCACAGCACGTACTGACTGTAAAAGAACTTAAGGAATTATTAGAAGAGAATAGGCATATGTAAATAATATTCGATCGTTTAGGCTATTTAGATTTGCCGTATCATTCATATAATCGGAGGTTTTTAAAATGTTTAGTGTAGAAAACTATGTAGAAGAGGTTAGATTTAATTTAGAAAAAATCAAATGAGTTGATTGAATCTTTTAAGGGTTTAGAACATGTTCAATTTCCAGAAGAAGCGGCTGTTTTAGTAGCATGGGCATATTTTACTTTAGATGATATTCATCTTTTTTTAGAAGCGAATGAAGATATGTTTGATTCAGTTCATCCAGTTGAAGGTAGTGATTATACTTTTAATGTGACATTACTTACTGATTTTGCTCTTTATGATGAAGATTCAAAAAACTTTAATGAAAAAGAAGAAGAAATGTTTAGTGAATTTTATAGTGACAATGGTTTAGAAGAAATTACTATAAAAGAATATGGAAATTGGGTCAAAAAATGTTTTGATCAAGCTGAAATTACTTTGAATTTACCTATTTATTTTAGAATATTAGATGAAGAAGATGCGCTAAATCTAGTGACCGGCGAATGGGAAGATCAAATGGAAATAGAATTATAATTTTTTGCCTATATGTAAGAAACATAACAAAAACGACATGCCAATCAAAGGCATGTCGTTTTTTATGTGATAGAACCTAATAACTAAAACACTACTCAAGCTCTCTCACTTTTTGCAAAAGCCATTTTTTATTTTCATCGTCTTCTACGATTATATAATCTTCTGTTCCTTTTACGGAATAGATGGTCGATTCGACAGGGAAGTAATTGGATTGATTATTTTCTTTAGGCAGCTCGGTTGCCTTCGTTTGTTTTGTGATGGTACTTATTTTTCTCCGATTGGTTTCGATGCATCGAATGGATCTTCTGTTCCGCTATATTCCGCGTCATTAACGATGACGATCATTGCAGAACTACCCTCGTCTTCTGTACTAGCTTGATTACATCCAACTAAAATAAATGAGATGCCGATTGATAAAATGACAAGTATTTTCTTCATAGGACCCTCCAAACTTTATTTGTACAACTATACCATGTAGTAAGTTTTGAGATAAATGGGGTTTTCTTCTCATTCGACAAAAAAACGACATGCCTATTAGAGCATGTCGTTTTTATTGTTAATCGTAACGTTTTTTAACAAATGTGCAAAGGAGAATGAAAGAGCAGCCGATTATCATATAAATCGATACTTCTTTTACAGCTTGTATGCCATCTTTCCAAAAAATAAATGATAGACCGATTAAAGCAAATAAGAGAAGCAAGAGAACTTTAATATATGATTTTTTAATAATTTCATGAGAACATTCCTTGTTTTTAATTATCGTATAGATTGAATCACTTATATGTATAATTATACAATTTATGCATGGATTAATCAATGGCTGCGATTGTGAGCGTCGTTTTTTCTCCATTAAGAATGACGTTGAAAACGTAGACAGGTTGATAAAATCCTTTTGAATCAAGTTCATAGTCGAGCGTGATTTTTTTCACGTGTAAGTCTTTGATGTTGCGGTCATATACATTAAATTGACCGGATTGTAATTCATCATAAGCTTGTTTTTCACTCTTTATCGATACTTCTTTTACTTTTTCGTAATAGATAAGGTTATTTTCGATGCTCTGAATAGCATGGTTGGTCGTATAATCAAGTGTTAATGTGCCGTCGATTAGTTGATGATCCGTCGCAAATTGATGGAGAAACCATTTGTATTGCCCTTTATCCATTCGTTTGAACTGAGCCTGTTCTGGAATAGTAATCGCCATTTTTTTCAATTCGCTGCGCAATGTTTCTTCCGTCGTATCCATAAGGGATGCTTCTAATTCTGAATAGTTATATGTGTTGTAAGAACCGTCTAAATAGTAGATATAAATTGAGTAAGCCTCTTCACCATTGTAGCGGTAAAGCGCTTCATTTTGATAATCAATAATTTCGATAGAGGATGTATCAATATTCATTTCTTTAAAAAATGCATATGCTTTTTGTTTGGCTTCTTCCTTCGTTAATCGAGGAGCTTTGTAGACGTTTGCAACGTGTGAAGTAGAATCAAAAGAAATTTCTGTCGATACGTTGGCTTCTTTCATATGCGCTTTAGAAACAGGGGTGCTTGCTAAATTTCCAAATTCTTTTTGGTCGTAATAAAGTAACATAGCCGCTGATAGCACGATGACGAGTAGCAAAGGAAGTGTAGCTAAAAGTCGGGTATACCAGCGTTTGTTCATACAAGCCTTGACGATTCCGAAGCCGATGCATGCGCCTAATAAATTATTGAATAAGTCGTCCAATTCAAAGATGCCGGTACCTGTTATGTACTGAATGGATTCAATGAACCCGGTAAATATAATTGCGGCGAGAAGCATCCAAGGTAAGGAAGTAAATCGTTTAAATAGGAGTGGTAGTAAAATTCCAAATGGAACGAACATGAGGATGTTAAAGTAAATGTATTCCCAGTTTCGCAAGCTGAATGTGTACCAAGCTTCGCGGTATGAACTGAATAAGGCTAAATTAACGATTCCGTTATAATTGGCACCTCGACTTAACAAAGTTAGTGCACAAACAGAGGTGATGTAGAGTATGAGTAGGGTGAATAGGAACATTTTTTTCCGAGAGACTCGATGCCCTTTTGCAAATTTTCTTACATAAATATAACGATACGATAAAAAAAGAATCAAACAGATGATGGCTGTCGCAACAAGTCCGAGTAATAAGTTTTGTTGTAACATACGAACAATTTCTTCTAATTTCAAATTCTCTCCTCCTTTAATAGCTCGCATTATAGAGGAACGGCTTATATTTGTAAAAAGTTCCATAAATGGTTTTAAAATACAAATTATCTCCTCATTTCATTACTAAAAGTACAAAATGTATTAAAAAATAAGCCCACTGTTTTTCTTGAACGCTATGAATATGTGCTAGTATGAAAAGACGATAAATCACGTTAAATTTTTGGGGGAATAGGCAGGGGTGACAGATTTTTGGACATGTTAATAAAAGGACTCATTATCGGCTTCAGCATCGCTGCGCCAGTAGGACCAATCGGGATTTTATGTATTCGCCGAACGCTTGAACATGGAAAACGGATGGGCTTTGTTTCGGGATTAGGGGCTGCGACAGCCGATGCATTGTATGGCTTCATAGCGGGGCTCGGGTTGACAATCGTTACGAATTTCTTAATCGGTCAACAAGATTGGCTACATTGGATCGGCGGGTTATTTTTATGTTATTTAGGCATCAACATCATTGCGTCAAAATCTTCGCAAACAGCAGCGAAAGCAAAAGATGGCAATCTTTTGACAGCCTACGCGTCAACTTTTTTACTAACAATTACGAATCCGGTCACGATTTTAGCGTTCCTTGCTATCTTTTCGGGACTCGGAATGGCAACGAATCATACGACGTCACAAGGCTTGCTTCTAGTCATCGGCGTCTTTGTCGGTTCAGCATTATGGTGGCTACTTCTTAGCAATATCGCCGGAATATTCGCGAAGCGCATCAGCGACGGTTCGTTACGCGTCATTAATTACATATCAGGCTTTATTTTGCTCGGGTTTGGCGTGTATGCATTGTTTTTTTAATATGGTTATTTGAAAGGACTGTAATAGAGTAAAAGGTTTTACAAAAAATGAAATGGGGCGTTTTAGATGGTATCTGTGACAAATCGAATTAAAGAAATTAAACAACCGAGAGGCGGTTACATTAAACCTAAAGCATTTACAGTGACGGATTTATCGGATATGCAGGAGCTATATCCAAATGAAAATGTTCATGCCACTTTAATCGGGATAGCGGTCGATTATTTAACAAGGTTTTTGACTGGTACGCCTATTCAAAAAGTATTTGAATTTTCACTGCAAGGAGCATACAATATCCAAAAATTAGATTTAGCAAATGACTTGTTGGACTCTATACGAGGTGTAGATGATGATTCGATTATTAGTACGTGTAAGTTGGTAGGTTTTGATACAGTTTATCGCGGCGGTATAAATTCTTATAAACCTGTAGAAGAAATTAATCCTAATAAAGAAACAATCTCCAACATAAGAATTATGGTCAATCGTGGGATTCATTTTTTTGAACAGTATGGTCCTGTTGTAAAAGATGGATTTACGTTTGAAGGAGGTTATACGGATAAGGTTCGTACAGGGGATGGCGACTTTTTAACAGAACATACATTGTGGGATTTTAAAGTGTCCAAAAATATGCCAACGAACAAACATACGTTGCAATTAATGATGTATTACTTAATGGGAATTCATTCGATTCACCCCGAATTTGATCAAATCGAAAATTTAGGGATATTTAATCCTCGGTTGAATCAAGTGTATATGCTTGCTATTGATAGCATTGATTCTGAAATAATCGAACAAGTGAAAAAAGACGTTATAGGATATTAAGAAGGAGAGGCTGAGACATACGTGTAGAAATCATCTCTCATATGAGCATAAGAAAAACCGGAATCGTGGCGTGGTTCCGGTTTTTCGTTGCGAACGCTAAAAAAGGAAAATGACGTGTTTTGTTCCAGTCTCTTTTTTCATAGGACGAGGCATATGAAATATGTAATTTTACATTCGTAATGACATAAAAATGATATACTAATCAGTGAGTGAGCTTCTATATAAATAGAACAAACACCTAAAGAAATACAACAATAAGTGAGGTTTAACATGGATAATTTACATACAAAATTGTTTAGTGCTGCGGATAACTTACGCAGTAAAATGGATGCATCAGAATACAAGAACTACTTACTAGGACTAATCTTCTATAAGTATTTATCAGATAAATTACTCGTAAAAGTCGTAGAGGTAGCGGATGAATCAATCGAAGCATTTGATACACCAGACAAGCAAGTGCAACTGTACCGCGATTTATTAGCGGATGCGGACATTAAAGACGATTTAATCGAAACGTTAATCGATACATTAGGCTATGATATCGAGCCGAATTATTTATTCAATGTCCTAACAGATCAAGCGAAGCAAAATATTTTCCAATTAAATGATTTGAATAAAGCATTTATCGACCTTTCAACGAAATTTGACCAGTTCAACGGGCTATTTGATGATGTCGATTTACAGTCGAAAAAATTAGGTTCAGATGACCAACAACGTAATATTACGATTACGGAAGTGTTGAAAAAATTAAATGATGTCGACGTACTTGGACATAATGGAGATGTCATCGGAGACGCTTATGAGTTCTTAATTAGCCAATTCGCTTCGGAAGCGGGTAAAAAAGCGGGTGAATTCTATACACCACACGCTGTATCGGTCATGATGGCACGAATTGTAGCCATTGGACAAGAAGAGAAGAAGCTATTTAGCGTATTTGATGCAACGATGGGATCTGGGTCATTAATGCTCAATGTTAGAAACTATATTAACCACCCAGAAAGCATGAAATATCACGGGCAAGAATTAAATACGACAACGTTCAATTTAGCGAAAATGAATTTACTTTTACACGGTGTCGATAAAGAAGATATGAATTTACGTAATGGGGATACGTTGAACAAAGACTGGCCAACGAGTGAACCGTATACATTTGATGCGGTATTAATGAATCCACCGTACTCTGCGAAATGGTCAGCAGACGATACATTTTTAGATGATTCTCGTTTCAACCGTTACGGTAAATTAGCACCGAAATCAAAAGCAGATTTCGCCTTTTTATTACATGGTTTCTATCATTTGAAAGATTCAGGCACAATGGCGATTGTTTTACCACATGGTGTGCTATTCCGCGGTGCAGCGGAAGGCGTCATTCGTAAGAAATTATTAGAAGACGGTAGTATTGATGCGATTATCGGTTTACCAGCGAACTTATTTTTCGGTACATCGATTCCAACGACTGTTATTATTTTGAAGAAAAACCGTACGACACGTGACGTGTTATTTATTGATGCAAGTAATGATTTCAAAAAAGGCAAAAACCAAAATGAATTAACGGATGAGCATATTAATAAGATAGTAGAAACGTATAAAGCGCGCGAAAATGTGGAGAAATACGCCCATGTTGCGGAATTTGCTGAAATTGAAGAAAATGATTTTAACTTAAACATTCCACGCTATGTCGATACGTTTGAAGAAGAAGAACCAGTGGATATGGCCGCAGTTGGTGCGAATATCCAAAGCATCCGCAAAGAAAAAGAAGCACTACAATCAAGCCTTTTCGATATGATTTCTTCCCTACAATACGATAAAGAAAATGAAGAGTGGATCAACGGCGCATTAGAGGTGTTTAAACGTGGCGAATAATATACCAGAAGTGAGGTTTGAAGGGTTTAGTGGGGAATGGGAAGAACGGAAATTAGGAGAGGTTTTTAATCAAACTGTCGAATATGTAAATCCTAGTAAATCTAATTTAGAATTATGGAGTGTTACAGTCCAAAATGGGTTAACGCCTAAAACTGATAGGTATAATAGGGATGCTTTGGTTAAAAAAAATGACAAATTTAAAATAGTTCATTCAGGAGAAATAGTTTACAATCCAATGAACATTACAATAGGAGCTGTTGGATTTAATAGTCTGAATAAAAGTGTTGCTGTTTCGGGATACTACGTTACTATGAATATGAATGAAGGATTTAGCAATAGTTATTTTGGAACTTGGCTAATATCTGCAAATGCCATCAAAAAATATAAATTATATGCAACAGGTTCTTTGATTGAGAAACAAAGAGTTCAATTTTCTACTTTATCATCAATAAAAGTTCACATACCTTCCCTCGAAGAACAAACCCAAATCGGTTCTTTCTTCAAACAACTAGACGACACCATCGCCCTACAGCAGCAAGAACTCGACATCTTAAAACAAACAAAACAAGGGTTCTTGCAAAAAATGTTTCCAAAAGAAGGCGAAACCGTTCCTGAATTGAGGTTCCCAGGGTTTAGTGGGGCGTGGGAAGAACGGAAATTAGGTGAACATTCTGAGATTTTAACCGGAGGAACCCCTAAAACTTCTATTACAAGTTATTGGGAACCAAAAGAAGTTCCTTGGATGTCATCAGGCGAAGTAAATAAGCACCGTTTGGATAGTACAGATAACATGATTTCACTAGAAGGGTTGAAGAATTCTAGTGCACGATGGGTTAAACCATATTCAATTTTGATAGCATTAGCTGGACAAGGTAAAACCAGAGGGACTGTGGCGATAAATAATGTTGCAATAACTACAAATCAATCTATTGCAGCAATTGAACCGAATAAAAGTTTACATTATGAGTTTGTCTATCAAAATCTTGTTAAACGTTATGAGGAACTTCGAATGATTTCATCTGGGGATGGAACAAGAGGTGGTCTAAACAAACAAATAATCGCTGATGTGATAATCACTTCGCCAAATATTGAAGAACAAACCAAAATCGGCTCTTTCTTCAAACAACTAGATGACACCATCGCCTTACACGAACAAGAACTGGATGCATTAAAAGAAACGAAGAAGGCTTTTCTACAGAAAATGTTTGTTTAATTAATTCAAATTGGGAGGGGGAGAAAAGATGGCTACTATTACACATACAGATGAGTTAGAGATTGAACGCCGATTAATTGAGGTGTTAGGTGAGGGGCATAATCAGTGGAATTATCGTCCGGATTTAAAGTCTGAAGAAGCACTTTGGAATAACTTACGCCAAAAGATTACGCAAAATAATTTAGCCGAAATTGGCGAACATCCACTCACTGACCACGAATTCGATAAGATTAAAACAGAATTACTATCCAAAACCAAAACACCTTTTGAAGCGGCAAAATGGCTCAAAGGGGAGAATGGCATTTCACGTATTACGATTGAGCGTGAAGATAGTTCGCTTGGCTCTCTGTCGGTTATTTTATATTCGAATCAAGATATTGGGGGCGGTATTTCAACGTATGAAGTCGTCCACCAAATTGCGAAACAAAAATCGACGTTGGATGCACGGGATCGTCGTTTTGATGTGACGCTTTTAATTAATGGCTTGCCCATTGTGCAAATTGAGTTGAAGCAAGCTACCGCAAAAGACGGCGTGTACCAAGCATTTAACCAAGTGAAAAAGTATGCGGAGGAAGGGATGTTCCGTAATAATATTTTCTCTACGCTACAGCTCTTTGTCATTTCCAATGAACAGACGACACGTTATTTTGCGAATGCCTTGCCGAAAAATATGCATAAGAAATTTTTATTCAGCTGGCGTACGACGAATAACCGAAAAGTCGATAACCTTTATGAATTTGTGAAGCAAGTGTTAAACATTCCAGATGCGCATCGTTTAATTGCGAATTATACGATCGTGAGCGAAGACCAAGATAATAAAGTGTTAATGGTCTTACATCCGTATCAAATTCATGCGATTGAGGCGTTATTTACAGCCGCTTCGAAACATCAGTCGGGGTATGTCTGGCATGCGACCGGTTCAGGTAAAACGTTAACGAGTTTCGTATCGACGAAATTATTAGCACGTAAATCAGGTGTCGACCGCACGATTATGCTCATTGACCGGAAAGATTTAGACAGCCAAACGACGAGTGAATTTACGAAGTTTGCTTCGGAATACAACACGGGCATTTCATCCGGAAATGCGAAATCGAATAGTTTAATCGTCGGTACGGGAAGTTCGAGAGAGTTAAGCAAAATTTTGCTGGCAGATGCGAATTCTAGTACAGTTATCGTCACAACACGTCAAAAATTAGATGCGGCACTGCGTTATGCGAAAAAACAAGAAGAAGCGAGTGGTACGAATCGTTTTGAAAAACTATTAGGTCAGCATATCGTCTTCGTCGTCGATGAATGTCACCGAGCATTAAGTGCAGAAGGGATGCAGTCGATTAAAGAGTTCTTCCCGAATTCTACGTGGTTCGGCTTTACCGGCACACCCATATTTGAAGAAAATAAGAAACAAGCGAAAGGGAAGTTAGCCCGCACAACGTTCGACCAGTACGGAGAAGTGTTACATACGTATACGATTAAAAATGCGTTAGATGACGGGGCTGTATTAGGGTTCCAAGTAGAACATGAATCTACAATCGAACCGACTTCTTTAGACAATTATATTTACAATCAATTAGCGCCGACAGAAGATAGCGAATTATCAGGAGACGCTTATTTAGCGGCGTGCAATGCGGCGAATGAACAAATTGATCAAATGGACCCTTTAGAAAAGGAATCTCATATTGAAAATACGATTTATGAAACGGATGAGCATATTCAAAAAGTGCTGCATAAAATTTTCCGTCCAGACAATGCGTATATGAAATTTGATTTTAAAAATGGTCGTCCGCAAAAGTCTGCTATTTTAACGACGAGTTCCATTGATATGGCGAAACGTTATTATCATGCGATTAAAGAGATGACGAAAGAGCCGGATTGGATGGAGAAAGAATTTAAAGACCGTCCTATTCGAAATGGGCGTACGATCGTAGATGCCGACTTCCCACGTATTGCGATTACGTATTCTCTACAAGAAAATGAAGAAGATGCGAATCATAATCAAGACGAAATGAAAGACATCATTCAAAACTACAATGAGTACTATCATACAGCGTGGTCTATTGAAGATATCGAACGGTACAATGGCGATATTAATAATCGCCTAGCACGTAAGCGAGCCGAGTTCAAACAATTCGGGAAGCAGGTCGACCTAGTTATCGTCGTCGATCGTTTATTAACGGGCTTTGATGCGCCTACGATTCAAACATTATTTGTTGATCGTAATTTAAGTTATGCGAATTTAATTCAAGCATTCTCCAGAACAAACCGCACATATCCAGAAAAGACAAAAGGGTTAATCGTCACATTTAGAAAACCTTTTACAATGGAAGAAAACGTAGCGGCTGCGACGAAATTGTATTCACATGAACAAGAAGAAACGAATTTAGTTTATCCAACGTATGAGGAATCGAAGAAGCGCTTTAAAAAAGCATACCGTGCGTTGAAACACGTAGCGACCGAACCGACAGATGTCGATGAGCATTCTTCATTAGAAGATCAAATCGACTTTGTGAAAGCGTTCCAAGAATTCAACAATTCGTACGAAGCACTCGTTACTTATGATGAATACAACAATGACATTGAACAATCAGCGGCATTAGCCGATCAAGCGAGAGCATTGGAAGTGTATGTCGGCTCTTACAATACGGTAAAAGGTGCGCTCATAAATGAAAAAGCCGAAACGTATACGACGAATCGTTTTTCTGAAATCGAATTTTATAGTGATGGCGTTAGCAATCTCTATGACATTGATTCAGCATATATTGACCAATTATTAGGTACGTATTCTGCTAACAATACAGACATTCGTGAAGAAATTGAAACGGCACTTCAAAAGATGAAAAAATCTGATGTCGTGAAAGACATTTATCGTCAAATTTTACACGGAATTGATACGAAACAAATCGATGAGGATGAAGATATTTTTGTCGTTAAACGGAGTTTCTTCACAAAGGCACGTAATGAAGTCATTACAGCATTTGCGAAAAATTGGTTTGTCGATGAAGAACAGCTTCATACATCCGCTATGCAGTACATTTTGGGCGCAGATCCCATTCCAAATATTGGCGGAATTATCGACAGTAAGCGATTTGACCAATATAAAGCGGTACATCCCGATGCTAAACCGTTGAAATACGGTCCGGAAATGAAACGTCAATGGCGTAAAAGTCTGGACGAACATATTACGCCTTTAGACGAAGAATTGCGTTAGAGAATGAGTGAAACTTAGGACATCATTGTCTTATTTCTCAAATAAAAATGACGTTGCCAATCGGTAGCGTCTTTTTTATGTTAAATAGTAAGAACGATAAGGAGTAAAAATATGAAATTAGAAATTAAATCGTACATTAACATACCACCAGAAAAAGAAGAATTAGATGTCGATCAAGAGTATCCAGGTTATATAGAAATGACGCATTTGGAAGATGTAGATGTATTTAATTATGAGTTTGGACGAACTTCTGGATATCCTAGAGGGAAAGTAGTTATTTGTATAGATGGAAAACCTTTGCCTTTTAATGCAGATGTAGATGAATTATATGTGTTTTGGTTTAATTTAGTTTTAAGTTTGTTACCAAAAGAGAAATCTATTGAAATAAATGAATATTTGTTGTTTTATACAGACTATAATATTCTGAATAATTATAAAATCGTAGTTTTGTATCATAAAAAATTAGTTGAATTTCGTTATGAAAACCAAGTATTCGCTACTTTTACATTAGATGAGTATAAAAAAACGGTGTTACAAAGTTTTTTAGATTTTATGTGGCATACGAATTTAGAATTTGAAGCAATTACACATGATTCTCTTAATGAAGAAATTGAGTATAACGATTTAAGAGAAGAAAAGGATTCAATAAGTGAGTTGTATGCTTGTCGTTATATTTTCTTACAATTCATGAAAGAAATTTATAAACAAAAAAGTTATGATTTAGGCAAATTAATCAATCTTGATTTTGATACAAGTTATCAATTTTCGAAGTTAGAATATGATTTAGGAGATTAAAATCATAAAAATTTTATTGAATAAAGTAAGAATTAGATAGTTGATAAAAAGAGATATATGCTGTCTCTTTTTTTATGCCTATAAGATTGTATAAGAGCATGTAAGAGTTTTAGTCACGCTAACGATTCTGAGCGTTTGACACATAGCTTTCGCAGTAGCGGAACGAAAAATCAGCGTTCTTTGCTGACCTTAAAGTGAGCATAAGGAGCGAAAAGCTATTGACGGAGTCAAGGTCGTATAACCCTATTTCCGCTATAAATTTCCTATCAATATGCTTCAATGTAAATAAATAGAAGAAACGGTCATTCGTATGAGTGATTATTCGATTGCAACGTTCAAAAATTATTGATTTTCAATGTTGAATGGTTCAAAATAATAAAGAATGTAGTTTCATTAATGTTCTCTCTTAAGGTGTTTTCATCTATCGGTTTAAGAGAAAGTTTTACGTGTAGAAAGCGAGCGGAAGTAAATGAAAAAAATTGGCTTTGATTCAGACAAATATTTACAAGAACAATCTGCCTATATCCTAGAGCGTGTAGAGCAGTACGATAAACTTTACTTGGAATTTGGCGGAAAATTAATCGGGGATAAACATGCTAAGCGTGTTTTACCTGGATTTGATGAAGATGCGAAAATCAAATTATTGGATACATTAAAAGATAATGCTGAAATCATTATTTGCGTGTACGCTGGAGACATCGAGCGTAATAAAGTTCGTGAAGATTACGGTATCACGTATGACCAAGATGTATTGCGTTTAATCGATGAATACCGATCACGTGGCATTTCTGTCAACAGTGTTTTAGTGACGCGTTACCAAGGTCAACCAACAGCTAAAGTGTTTATGACGAAGCTTGAAAGAAGCGGCATTAACGTTTACACACATACCGCAATCGATGGCTATCCTACAAATGTGGAAGCGGTTATGGGCGAGGATGGCTTTGCGAAAAATCCTTACATTAAAACAACAAAATCAATCGTTGTCGTAACAGCACCAGGTCCATCTAGCGGTAAATTGGCAACATGTCTTAACCAAATGTACCACGAGAATAAACGAGGGAATAAAGTCGGCTATGCGAAGTTTGAAACATTCCCTGTTTGGAACTTACCACTGAAACACCCAGTCAACATTGCGTATGAAGCAGCTACGATTGATTTGAAAGACGTGAACATGATTGATAACTATCATTATGAAGCGTACGGAAAAGTAGCGGTCAATTACAACCGTGATATGGAAACTTTCCCTGTCATCAAACGTATTATTGAAAAAATCACAGGCAAAGAGTCTGTTTATCTTTCACCAACGGATATGGGCGTTAACCGCTTAAAATCAGGTATTACAGACGATGCAGTCGTTCAAGAAGCGGCGAAACAAGAAATTATTCGTCGTAGTTTCCGTGTGGAAAACGACTACAAAAAAAGGTCTTGCTGACGAAGATAGCGTCAGTCGTATGCAAGTCATTTTAGAAGAAATTAATTTGAAAAAAGAAGACCGTGCCCCTGTATTACCAGCGCGTAATTACGCAAAAACAATCGAAGCGAGCACAGATAGCACGAATACACAAGCTGTCATTGCGATCGAATTGCTAAACGGTGATATGATTACAGGTAGAACGACCAATTTAATGGATGCTTCTGCAGCTGCGATTTTAAATGGATTGAAAAAATTAGCGAACATTGCCGATGAAATCGATTTATTATCACCAGTCATTTTACAAACGATTCAACGTTTGAAAACAGATGACTTGAACAGCCGGATCCCAACATTAACTGCGAATGAAGTACTGATCGCCTTAGCCATTAGTGCGGTAACAAACCCTACTTCTGATTTAGCTTACAAACAATTACCAAACTTAAAAGATACACAAGCGCATTCTACCGTGTTATTAAATTCGGAAAATGAACAAACCTTCAAAAAACTCGGCATCGATTTAACGAATGATCCCGTTTATCCAACTGATAACTTATACTATAACTAAGTAAATGAACAAACCGCTCCTTATTGGGGGCGGTTTTTTTATGCTGTTCATTCAAAAGCGGGGTTTTCTTTCAGCATATGTATGGTAGTATGAAAAAACAGAATACTTTGAAAAATCTAGTGATGTGTTATGACTTTGGAAATATTCGTAAAAGGTCTCATTATCGGCTTCAGCATCGCTGCACCTGTAGGGCCGATTGGGGTTTTATGCATACGACGAACGCTTGAATACGGCAGATGGATTGGTTTCGTTTCGGGACTGGGGGCGGCGACAGCTGACGCATTCTACGGTTTAGTAGCGGGACTTGGGTTGACGATTGTGACGAATTTTTTAATCGACCAGCAGTCTTGGCTGCACGTAATCGGCAGTGTGTTTTTATGCTAGTTGGGCATACGTATCTTTTTCTCGAAACCGTCTGAAGAAGCGGCAAAGGCAAAAGGAAAAGGGCGGAATGTTTTCAAGGCGTATGCGTCCACGTTTTTATTAACGATGACGAATCCGGTGACGATTCTTTCCTTCCTCGCAATCTTTTCTAGTCTTGACATGGCGAAAAATGAATCGTCGATCGCCGGTCTTTTGTTAGTCGCTGGTGTCTTCTTAGGCTCGGTTTTCTGATGGTTATTACTGAGCCAGATGGCCGGTCTGTTAGCGAAGCGAGTAGGGAATCGTTTTTTAAGTGCGTAAATTATGTTTCCGGTGCGGTATTAGTCGCATTCGGCGTATACGGTGTCTTTTTTTAGAGTAGGCAGTACATAAAGGAGTGAGTGGAAATGAATACGATTCAACCGTTTTGGGATGAGTTTTGTGTAGCTACGAAGCAAGAACATCTGAATTATCGAGAAGCCTTTCAGTTTGGAGCTTCAGCAGATTGGCTCGCAGATTTAGTCGTTGAAGGAAAGAAAACCGCAACGACGTCGGGCTACATTTTTTATGAGTTAGAAAAAGAAGCATTACCGCAAGTAGGGGAATATTATATTGTTTTAAACGGAGCGGACGAGCCGGTAGCTATTATTCAAATCCAATCCGTTGACGTGATGCCGATGAATGAAGTATCCGAAGAATTTGCTCTAGCAGAAGGAGAAGGCGATTACTCATTTTGGTGGGATGCACATGAAGCCTTTTTTAGCGAGTTATTAAAAGACTATCAGAAAGACTTCACGCCCGATCTGTTAGTCGTTTGCGAAACGTTTAAGAAGGTTTATTCGAAATAGGACGGATTATTTATTTTATGTAAGAAGCTTGTTACTGAAATACAATCATCCCGTTTTATAAAGTTTAGCAAGAACAAAAGGGGGCATAAAGCGAATGTATAAAGCAGAACAAAATGATAAATATAAAAAGAATGACCGATTTAATTTTGCGTTTGACATCATATTCTTTCTACCACGTCAAATTGTACGAATGATGAAATGGTTATTTTAGAATGAACATTCGAAATAGACTTTGAAAATATAGAGGAGGTAGGCACATGAACGTAGAATTAACACGCTATCGCGTTAAAAAAAATAAATCGGAACGAGTAGATGAATGGTTGGCCTTCTTGAACGACCATATGAAAGATGTTTTAGTCACACTTGAAGGTGAAAAAATGTATGTTGAAACGATTTTTAGAGAAGTATTAAATGGGGAGGAATATTTATATTGGTATTCCGTTCAAGGCGAAGGTGGGGAAGACGTAGAACATTCTGAACACTGGATTGATAAAAAGCATTTAGCATTTTGGGATGAATGCATCGATGAAACGTTTGGCTCATTGGACTTAAAAACGGAAGTAGTCATGATACCTGAAAAAATAAAAGCAGCTATGAAATAAACAGTCATAGCTGTATTTGTTTACCCCGGTTCTGATGAAAATCTACGATACGAGCTATTTTTTACGTAATGGGATAAGCATTCGAATAGAGATGAATGTTCTAAAATCGAAATGTTCACTATGCTTATTTTTAGTAGCGTACAGAAAGCCGTTTTTTAAATGAAAATCTGCCTATTTTAAAATCAACGTGGGAACCAAATGAATGAAGAAAAGTCTATAATAAATAGTTATAATAACGAAGAATGGAGTTTTATAATGAAAAAATGAGTATGTCTATTGCGTTATTCGTCATGATATTAGGTGTTTACGGTTGTGCTTCATCAGATGATGAAACGACTTCTACTACATCTAAACAGATGGTTGCGTATGAGGCTTTAGATGAAGAAGAACAAGATTTGACGATTTCACCTTCAAATTCTACTGTAGAAAAAATAAGCGTGAAAGATGCCCCGAAAAGTACATTAGCTGCATCTTATGACGGCAAGAAAGTTTATGTTGTGACGTTCTTGGATACAGCTAACGCAAAACATGGAGATCTCGTCGTTTACTTAGATGAACATGGAAAAAAAGTGGTCGGTCAAGGTTTTAAATAAGCGCTGCATCTTTTCTTTAGATGGATATCTGCAATACGAAAAAGCCATGAACTGAGATTCGTGGTTTTTTTAGTTCGTGAAAGTTCTTTATACAGACGTATGAAAAGGAAATAAAGTATGTTTTACTTATTATAGTAAAGGCGTTTGGAGCCAATTCAGAAACGATGATCGAAGGAGAATTTTATAAATGAAACATCCATATCAAGAATTTGTCGACACAGCATTATGGAACAATCTATGGGAGACATTTGATGAATTAGTTGAAAATCAAGATATTGAAGAAATGACATCAAGAGAATATATAGTAGGTTATCTTTGTTTGAAATTACAACAAAAAGAAACGAACGAATAACTTAATACGCGTTATTTGAGGAGTGGGCATACACTACGAAGTTGCGTTCTATATTATGTTAAAAGGAGTTTACGAATGAAAAAATTTAGAGGGAAACGACGTTATTTTCGCAATCTAAAAGAAGAGGCACATGTAAAGAATTACGATTTAGATTTTAGTACGGACAGCTGGTTTGATTTTTGGCATACCCATATAGATTTTTGTGGCTATGGAAATGATTCGATAAAAATAAGAAAGCAACACATACAAGCTTTATTTAATCTATTTCATGAGGCTAATAAAGAATTGGAAAATTGGGATAAGCCATATCAACTATGGATTGAACTATCTCCTGAAGATTCTTCTATGGATGCGTTATTTATCCATTCACCTAATCCGAATGAAAATAATTTCCCGTATGAACAGCCGCTGAATTCGGTGGATGTAAAACGGGACTTACCTTCTTATGTAACGGATGTGATCGACGTACGCCATTATCAAATAAACAGTTATGAAACGATGGAAGAAGAAGGCGAGAGCTATAAGATGTTTGTTGTGAAGCTTTAGAAACTTCCGTTCTCATAATGTAAGTATATGTCAAATTGACATACAAAGCATCCAACACGAAGCTTTCATTCCATAATGGAACTGTTTATAATGAAAATAGGAGATGGTTTCTGTTTCGTTATCGATGGAAGAATATAGCGACCATTTAGGAAGTTGGGGGAATGCTTCAATGAAACATATCGCAGCAGCTATTTATTTATCATTTGCTTTCTTATTTATTTTTTTACAATCATTTGATGGATATTATAGGACGAGTATGACTTATTTTATTATTGCTTTATTTTTACTATTGGCGGGCGTTTATTTTATTCGCATTGTCAGAGATTTTTTGAGAAAATAGAAAAATGTATGAATCAAATTTTTTATAGAATGGAAGCGAAGCGATGAATCTATTTGAATCTTTGAATAGAAAAACCCCGAGCTTGTAGGGCGTGCTATGTAAACCCTTGATATGCTTTGCAAGCTCGGTTTTCTTTCAAGGGAGCGGTTTCAAATGAACAAACGAACGAGAGCGTATACGCGTCAACAACGAGCAAGAACGATTCAACGAAAATGGTTTATATTAAAATATGTGTGGCAACGAGAGCCCGAGCATATGCCTATAAAGGGGACGCTTAGCAAGAATAAAATCCGTTGTTCGTGTCGTATGTGCCGCTATGAGCAGTATCATGGCATTCCGAAAGCCAAATATAAGGCGAGATGGACAGAGATGCAGAAGGAAATGGACGCGTAATGGCCGAACGACAAAAAGTAGCACACGCTGCTTTTTTTGTATACGAGCTTTCTGGAAAATACACGCAAAATAATGTAGGAAACACTACTTCTATTAGGGGTAGTGTTTTTTTGTCGCGAAAACGTGATTGCTTTCATTTACCATTTTGTGGTAGTCTAATGCATAATCAAAAGGGGGAGAGATTAATGATTTTAGAAACAGAGCGCTTACGATTAAAGCCGTATGAGCCTAATTTTGCGGATGCGATTTATGAGGTTGTAAAGCATAAGGAAATTGCGGACACGATGATTATGATTCCACACCCATATCCGCGTGATGTCGTGGACAGTTGGATTGATTATTTGAAGCATAGTTTTGAAAATGGATCAGCTTATGAGTTTGCGGTGTTTTTAAAGGAAGATGACCGCTATATCGGCAACTGTGGCTTAGTTGCCGTGTCTAAAAACCATCGAAATGCGGAAGTTGGTTATTTCATTGATGTGGCGGAATGGGGCAAAGGCTATGCGACCGAAGCGTGTAAACGAATCATCGAATACGGCTTCAAAGAGCATCAGTTAAATCGTATTTATAGCCGCTGCATGGTACGAAATGCCGCTTCAAGAAAAGTCATGGAGAAGTCTGGCATGCGTTATGAAGGCCGTCATAGACAGGAATTTTTAAAAGACGATGTGTACGAAGATATGGACTATTTGGCGATTTTGGCGGAAGATGTTGACCGGGTAAACTGCAGCCGGTGAAATCACGTGCATCCATTGCCATGAGTATGATCTAACGCCGCTTCAAACGTTCATTTGGGGCGGCTTTTTATTTTGTCTATTATGTCGGTCTTTTTGTCCCATTTACTGTTGCTACTTCTTATATCGAATCCACTATGAAAAATGGTAGAATGTCTATATTAAAAAGATAACAATTATAAATTAAGCGTGTGGTGAGGAGATATTATGGAATTTTATTTAAGCAACATATTAAGCAGTTCGAATGACTATAAAATCATTAATCCGAACGAACAAGAATTAATCAAATTTGGTGTCTATCCAAATTATAATAGTTATTCAGAGGAAAATATGTTGGAACTTCTTCTTTCCTATATAAAAAAATTAGATTTTTTCCCAATCTATATTCATGTAGTGGCATCTGCGTGGACTAACTTTTCAAGTGACCATTCAACTACAAAAATTATTAATACGCTGCATTTTGAATATGAATATACAATCGGTTTAATTAAAACGTTAGAAGAATTCATAGAGTGCTTTCCTTATGCATATTCAGACGCTACAAACGGTCAAATGGTTGTAATCTCATCAGAAAAAGACATTCTTTCGGTTAATCCGATGAAGTCCAGTTTAAAATTTGAATTTAATTTTAATACCTTTTTAGAACCGATTTTTCATTTAATTATTCATGCTGATGGAGATTGTTGGGATTTTATTTCGAATAGGGATCATCATCCTTTTAAAAAACTTCCTATTTGTGACGAAGATTAAATTTATAAATATAGTAGCAGGTAAAAGAAGAATGCTTTATTTATGGAATGTGAAGCTTTGAAGCAGCGATTGGTTTTAATCGTTTGATGAAGTGCAAAAAAGTAGCAAAAAATATAATTGGCTTTGTGCATTCAACCGAGGGAACCTTAAATAAAAATCAGGTTCTTACAATCAGCATGTGCATATTTTATTATGTGCAGAAGGTGCTTATTTATTACAAGAAGATTGGACAAATCTTTGGCGAAAAGCAATTAATGAGCTAAAAAATATATTACGTTTGTATTTAGATGACCTTGTCGATTAATAAAAACCCACTTCGGTTGAAGTGGGTTTTACATTTGTGTAGATCTTATTATCTGTGATACTAATGAAAACAATCAGTAAGACGTATGAATGGATGCATTTTATAGCCTTTATTATATTACGATGGTTCACTAATAGATGTCCCGCCAGAAAAATGCGAATTTACAACGTTAAAGAGAAACGTAAACAAAACAAGAGCATACTCGCCGTATTCGCAGAATTTGAACGGGACATTATCCAAAAGCGTACAGAAGTCGGTCTTAAAGTTGCTAAAAAACGTGGTAAAATCGGAAGCCATCTGTAATAGATGCAGATAAAAAAGACAAATTCGTAAGCTGTGTGATGCTGGAGAAAATGCTTCAGACATTGCAATCACTACAATAAAAACGATTGTTAAAATAATAACAATTTTTTATTTTTCATCTCATAACTACCGACAACCCCTCTTAAATAGTTTTTATAAGCAACAAATAGCCTCCAAAAGAAAATCAAAATTTTGATAAATAAGCCGTTGTTCTAGCTATTTGATTTAACATTCCCAACTTTCATTCAAGAACGTTGTTTTAATTTGTTTCGTATATATTTTTCTAAATCATAATAATTAATTAATCTTTTCCTAAAGTAAATCCCTCAAATAACCGTCCTCCAAATGGTTTCAAAACATCATCAACTAATTGGATCACTAAAGCTTTGTTGCCAGTTTTATAAAAAGTATCAAAGGCCTCTACGAAAGTAGTTGTGAACACTTCATCATAATTTTTTAATGCTCGTACGACCCATTTTGATGATCCAACCCATTGACCGTTCGTTCTTAAAAAGAATTCACTAATTAATTCTGCAAGATGATTGGCTATAAATATATCTTCCGCTCTATTAGCGCAACCGATAAAATCTTCTAAGGCATCCGTAATAAAATATCGCTTTGTATTAATTATTGTGTCTGTCCAAATTTCTGGACCATTAGTTAATAATTGTATCGCTTCTTTTTTAATTGCGTTAATGATCCCATCATCTTTTAGAATCATTCCTTCTGCAACCATTTTGGGCATTGAGGGCATAGCACGTTTACAATCCATTTCGAAAAACTGTTTATAAGAGGTTAAATTATGTACAAAAACCTCTATAGCCCATCCATAATCTATTAAAGATTCTCTATATGATGAGCATAGCGCGTTATCAAAAACGACAATATCGAGGTCAGATGTTTCTGTGGCTTCACCTCTGACCACACTTCCAGCCAACAAAGCGCCTTGACAATCAGGAAAAGATTTTTCAATAAACGTATAAGCTGCTTCTTTCGCATTTATTTTCTCCACTGTAGTCACTCCCATGCATTCCTATTTAATTCATAGTATATAACGGAATGTTCAGATTTTTTTACTTATTGAAACTTACCTATTAAAGCTCGTTTGGCTTCATGTTGAATTGTACGGTCACAATTATCACAGGAATATTGGCCACGCATATTTCGTTTAAATATACGATATTTGTTCGTTCCTTCTAAAATTTGAAAATCTTTTTGCAGAAAATACAAGTAGCTTTATATGAAATCATTTTGTCCCTCCATCTTCAATCAGATTTTTAAAATGATGTAGATTGTTGGGTTTTAGTGGCATAAGTGAAAGCAAAATCGCTAAGATTACAGCGATACTAGCGAAAATAACTGTTGTCCATTGCAATGAGAACCATTCTGCTAAAAATCCTATTAACAGTGTAAACATTACTTGAAGAAGACTTTGTATTACGTTCAACATACTACTAAATCGGCCCATCATATCTGGATGAATCGTAGTTTGATAAAGTGTTGCGAATCCTGTATTACTGAAAGCCATAAATAAGCCCAACGTGACAAAACAAACGACGGCTATACTATAAGAATTGGCTAAATAAAAACCTAAATAACTAAGCATCGTAAAAAAAATCCAACTTTAAGGTAAAACACACTGCTCAACTTCTTAGTAAGAGCCGTCGCTAAAAATCCTCCAACAATAGCGCCGATACCTGCGATGGTGACAGTGAGGCCATATAAGCTTTCCGAAATACGAAGATGTGTGAATAAAAAAGTCATTTCCTGTGAATCTAAAGCAAACGCGATCATCAACGCAATCGAATACAGCATAATTAATTGTGTGAATAGACGAAGTTTTTTGGCGTAAACAAGGGTACTCTGCCAATCTTTCTTAATCGTTCGCCATGTTATTTTTGAATAGCTACTATGAAGCAACTTAGCTTCATTTGGAAGGAAAGTTAATAGAACAGCGCATAGAAAAAAAGTTACGCCATTCAGCCACATCGCCACGCCTGGCTGAAAGATTGCTAAAAGAATGCCTGCAAATGCTGGACCAATCATAAATGAACCAGAATTTAGTGTAGAATGAAGCGCATTAAAACGCTGCTTATGCTCTTCTTGTATATGCACAGTGATTAAGTACGTGCTGCTTGGACCAAAAAATGTGCTTGCACTATTCGTTGCGCCAACTAAAGCATAAATAAGCCATAGTTGATCCATAAATGGCATGAGACAAACGAAGATGCCTCGTACTATGTCTGTGGCAATCACGATTTTCTTTTTGTTCCAACGATCAATATAAGAACCAACAAAAAATTACAAATGATGCGAATAACAGGGCCAATAACGAAAAGCATCGCTACTGCTGCAGGGGAATGCGTTAAATTCCAAATGAAGACGTTTAAAGCAATCAAGTACACCCAGTTACCTAATTGGGATATACCTAAACCTATTAGTAAATACGCATAATGTCTAGGCCATTTCATACGTGATGCCCGTTGGAAATTCTTTGGCGCATTTTCTCGCTCGTTTCAAATAAAATTTGATACAGTTCTCCCATGCGTTTATATTGTTTCGCTTCTTCATGTACTTTTGCAACGAGAGGGCCATATGACAACATCAATTCGATATGTTCAGCTTCTGAAAAATAGTTAAATACCGTTTTTTCGATTTTATAAAACGTATCTAGGGATTCTAATGTATCTATTTTTTCGAATGCTCTCATTAATAAAAATTGCATATGGTGGTGCGTACCTTCTGAAAATTGCTTTTTTGAAAGCTCGTGTATTTCTTTAGAAAATAACTCTTTTTTCTCCCCAAATAACAACGTACGCGTATAGTTTATACGTGTGTGAATATCATTTTTGAAAGCTAATGCTTTTTCATAATAGTGAACTGCGCGCTCGAATTGTTTATTTGATTCATAGGTGAACGCGATATTATTATAGATAGACGACCACTGATTATCTGTGGCAATCGTAGGAACATATTCTAATAGTTCAATAGCTGCATGGTATTCTTTCAATGCACCGTCTGTCTGGCCTAAAGCATTTAATATCACACCATACATCGAATAAAGCTTTACTTGAAAAAGTGGCTTATATCGATGTTTGAATAACTGAATGGCTTCTTCGATATATTGTTTAGCAAGTGAAAATTGATACGCTCGATGACTAGCAAATGCTAAATGGTATGCATAGTTTGCTTGTTCGAACGTAGAACTTTTAGCTAAATGAAACTTACTATTTGACTGAAACTCTCTATTTAAGATGGCATCATAATTGCCTATTAGTAACTCATAATACGTTTTAGTTGCCACAAACAATTGCCATTCTCTTGAATCACTCGGCAATAATGAATCATTTAAAGAAGCGAGAATGGTAGCTGCTTCCTCTATACATTCTTGGCTTAATAAGTAACGACCATACACTAAATCTACTTGTATTTGTAAACTTGGTGATGTACGTTGTTCATAAATCAATCGAAGTGTTTCTAACTCTTTTTCATTGATTGTTTCATTAGACAGTAAATTTTCATAAATTTGTTCAATCAATTGTTCTTGTTGACTATCTTTTTCAAAGTAAGATGTAAAATCCAAATCTAATCGTTGAAACAATAATTGATATACGATTTCATTAGGCTCTACTAAGCCATTTTCAATTCTACTTAAATAAGATGTCGTACATATACCTACAGCCAATGTATCTTGATTCATATGATGTAATTGCCTAAAAAACTTGATCGTCTGTCCAATTTTATTGTGTCTGTCCAACTTCATCACCTCAGTTATTATCATATCAGAATAATTTAATTAAATATTGTGTAAATAATAGCTGATTATCTAGACTATGTATAAGGAATTCTAGTAGATTGTGTAATCTATAAAATCCAAATCATTGAGAGTGGAGTGAATATTGATATATGATTAAATCGAAAGTCGGGGAATATATAAAAAGAAGCGGTGTGGTTTTTCATTAAATTTAAACGGTACTTCCATCGATAAGAAGTTTTTATTTTTTCTCATGTTATCATTCATGAAATTCATCTCTCCCTAGAGTTTGATTTCCTAAGTCTTTTTTTGCCGTTATTTAATGATACCACTACCGTTCGATCCGCTTCGTTACATACATAAGCAAGGTGACCGAAAAAATGATAAACATGAGGCTATTCAGTGCGCGCATGAGAAAGGGGTCGCTCGGATACCCAAATAGAATATAGCCAATTGAATAAAGCGCAGCAATCCATTTGATCGTTGTACATACTATTGTTTTCATCGTGTTCACCTCGTTTTTTAGGTCTATGGAATGGCTCGCCATGTTTTCGTCATAAAGACGGCGAAGCGGTGTGGGAAAGTTTGTTATAATAAAATTTTCTAATGAATGAATGCAGGTAGGTAAAAATATGATGATAAATCGAAAACGTATGATGTGGTTTAGCTTATTAGGCGTTCTTTGTGTAAGCTCGCTTTATTTTGTTTTTCACAATCATGCATTGTATGAACAGACGATTGGGGAAGTGACGTCTGTTACGACGCTCAATCAAGAAAACACAATCGATCAATACGAAAATGAAGATACGTTATACACGCAGCAACTTACGCTCACATTAAAAAATGGGGCACATCAAGGGCAAGAAGTCATCGCTGAAAACGGGTATTCGACATCGCAGGCGAATGATTATGAATTGAAAAAAGGAACAGAGCTGTTCGTCACGATGAAAGAGGCAAAAGACGGTACGCAGAGCGCAACGATTGATGGTGTGAAGCGTGATAAATATTTAGCAATCATCATTTGGATGCTGCTGCTCATGTTAATTGTCGTCAGTAAAAAGCAAGGTGTCTTTGCGATTGTGACGCTTTGTACGAATGCGTTTATTTTATCATACGCACTCGACCTCTACATCGCAAACGAGCAAGCATCTCTCTTATTCATATGCAGTATATGTATTTTAATTTTTACTATTTTTTCTTTACTCGTCGTCAACGGCGTCAACAAAAAAACCGCTGCGGCGATTATCGCGACGCTCATCGGGACCGCCGTTTCACTCGCGATTACGTTCCTCGTCTTAAAGCTGACGAATGAGCAAGGTTTATATTATGAAGAGCTGCAATTTTTAACGCGCCCCTATAAAACGGTCTTTTTTGCCGGCTTATTTTTAGGCGCACTTGGCGCAGTAATGGACGTCGCCATTACAATTTCCTCGTCATTAGTAACGCTTTACGAGGAACATCCGACCATTTCGATCAAAGCACTGACACAATCCGGTCTCGAAATCGGCAAAGACATTATGGGGACGATGACGAATATTTTATTTTTCGCTTATATTAGCGGCTCGATTCCGATTTTGATTTTGTATTTCAAAAATGCGGGGGCATTCGGTTATACATTGTCCATTAATTTATCTTTAGAAATTGTCCGGGCACTTGCAGGTGGGATCGGCATTGTCGTGACGATTCCTGTCGCTTTATATGTGACCATTTTATTTATTTTGAAAAGTAAGAAGGTGGTTAAATGAATGCAATCGTCGTTCTTGCGCTCATTTTATTTGTACTAATGTTCGCCATTGGTGGTAAAAAAGGCATTCGCTCATTTATCGCCTTATTTTTAAATTTCATCGTCGTCATCGTTTTATTATTTTTTATGAACGTTCCATCGCTTAATCCAATTGTCGTCACGCTCATTGCGTGTATCGTCATAAGCTGGATTAATTTATTTTTCATTAATAAAATCAATAAAAAAACGCAAACAGCGTTCGTCGCTTCCATTATATCAACGCTCGTTCTCGTAGGGGTCATTACATTCATTTCGCAATTTGCGCTCATTCAAGGATTCGGCGAAGAAGAAACGGAAGAACTCGGCGCTTATTCACTTTATGTCGGCGTCGATTTTATGAAAATCGCCATTTCCGTCATTATTATGAGTACGATTGGGGCGATTACAGATGCGGCGATTGCGATTTCGTCGCCTATGCAAGAAATGTATTCGCATCAACCGACAATCGACCGCAAAGCATTATTCCGCTTCGGCATGAGCATCGGTCGGGACATTATCGGAACGAGTATGAATACGCTATTCTTCGCATTCATCGGAAGTTATTTAGCGCTCCTCATTTGGTTCAAAGACCTTCACTATTCGTTCGGTGACATCGTCAATTCCAAAATTTTTAGCGGGGAAGTCATTACGATTTGCTGCTCAGGGCTCGGCGTTGTCCTCGTCATTCCAATCACGTCTTGGATTACGGCTTATTACTTCACACGCAAGAAAGTGCAATAAGGGAAAAAGCTACGTTATGGGACGTAGCTTTTTTGTTTACATAAAAATAAAACAAGCGACAATGATGGATTGTCGCTTGTTTCATAAAGAGTGTGACGTACGTTTGATGGAATTTACTTTATATACATGTGCGTACAATCAATCTTGATCGATTATAGCACCTTCTAAATCTAAATCGTCTAAACCTGTTACAATTTTCGCAACATTGTCTTTATCCGTCTTCGTTATTAACGCGCCCTTTAAATCTCCAGAGCGGTATAAATAATAACCAGCGTAGGCATCGTCATATATTTCGAAGGCATTAAAAACAGCGAGCGTATAAGACGTATAATCATCGTGGACACTTTCATCTTCATTCAACTCTTTAATATATTTTTCGAGCTGATCGGCAGTTTCTGCAGAGGGCATTTCATTCGTCGTTTCGTGAATAGCGATTCCTTCACGAGCTACATTATTGCCACTATCATCTGTATCTAAGAATATCCTATATCTTAAAAATTGAGGAGGTAAGTATTTGACGGTTTTATAAAGTTCTCTTTTTCTTTTCTCATCTTTTTCATATACCGCCCATTCTTCATCGTTGTACCCTATATTTTCTTGCGTTTGAGTGAAAGGTTTCGTGTGTTTCGCAATTTCTTGTTTCCAAATTTTTTCGTTATCTTTTATATTTTGTTCAATAAACGCATCGGTACTTTTAAAATCGCGTAAGTCTTTCAATTTATAATAAGATAATTGATGTTGTGCTTCTTCCTCAGTTAAAAATTTATGTGCTTCTACATTTTGTATTTTTTTGTCTTTCACGGTTAAGACATTTTTTATATAAGAATCTTTAGATACGGCCCCTGTATCCCCATCCACTTCAACGATGAACCAAGTTCTATTATTTTTACTTAAATCTTCACCGATTCTAAGTGGCTTTTCTTCAGAGAACGCTTGATTGCTCGTTACGTTACTTTTTGTTTCTTTATCATTTGTATCGGAATCTTTTCCACAACCAGCGAGTAATAACAAACTAGCCAATCCTAATGCAACTATTTTCTTTTTGTTGAACAACTTAACAGTCTCCTTTTCTTTTTAATATCATAATAATATCATTTTTTTGAAAAAATACCAAATTTATACCAAAAATTCTTTATTTATACACTTTTCTTCGTTGCAGAATGTCAGACGTAACTTTAATTTTTTACCTCTTTATTAGAAGTATACATGCAAATCTTTATAAATAAATATACTTAAAAGTATATAAAAATACAAAATTTAAACTATAGAAAAATAAGGTATTCGATATTTTGGAACTATACACAAATAATTAAAACCCCTTTACCATTTAGATTAAATAGTAAAGGGGTTTTAAAATGAAAAAAATAGTATTTACATGTTTTCTTGCTTGTGCAGCATTATTAATTAGCATTTCTTATAATGCAAAGGAAGCTCAAGCATTAACGCATAAGCCGGGTGACATTTTAGTTACGAATAAAACTAGTTTTGTCGGAATTGCTGGACATAGCGCAATCGTGATTGACTCTAAACATGTTTTGCACACATCTGGTTGGAAAAGTGAGCCATACCCTAAAGTAATGACAATTAAAAATTGGTACAAACGTTATGGCAATAAAGTAAAAGTCGTTCGTCCTAACAATGCAAATTTAGGAAAAAAAGCTGCAAATAATGCGAAAAAATATTTTAAAGGTAAAAAAATTCCGTATTCTTTAAAAGCACCATTAAAAGGGACAAAGAAAACATATTGTAGCCAACTTGTATGGTATTCATACTATAAAGCGGGCAAAACATTTAAAACGAATTCCGTAACATTTAAAAATAATTTTGATCACATTACTTGGTCAACACCAGCAATGATTACACCATATGATTTTTCTAATTCAATTGAAGCCAAATATAACGGTTTTAAACTTGTGGACAATAAATTTTAAAGCTGTGAAATAAGTAAAAAGGAGTAGCTCAGGCTACTCCTTTTTTGTTTGAAAATTATGCAGTTTTTATGTAACTTCGTTTAACGTTCTTACGCTATCCAACAATCTCAAGTACATCTTCCAACTTCCTCACTTCATACGTCGGCGTAAAGGATGTGTGGTTTTCTTTTTCGTACGGATTGAACCAACATGTCGCAATGCCGTAGTTATGGCCGCCTCGTATGTCGGACGTTAAAGAGTCGCCAACGAGGAGGACGTTGGCTTTTTCGGTAATGTGTAATTGGGTGAATGCTGCATCAAAAATGCCGGCATGTGGTTTTTGGAAGCCAATCGCTTCTGAAATGATGAGTTGTTCAAATGCGTCACTGAATGGAGAATTTGCGATGCGCGCTGTTTGAACGTCCGTATAGCCGTTCGTAATAATCGCCAGTCGTTTATGAGCCAAAGCATGAATGACGCGTTCAGCGCCTTCAACGAGTTCTGTTTGCTTTCCGAGGTACGTTAAATACGCTTCATTGAATGCGACAGCATCGAGGTCTAGGTCATGTTGCGCAAACAACCGTCTAAATCGTTCTGAACCTAATTTGGTGAGGGTGATGTCGCCTTGTTCAAGTGCTTGCCAGAGCGCGCTGCTAATGTTTTCATAGCTTTTTTCGTACTGCGTTAAATTTGCGAGTAATCCATGCGCGCGAAACACTTCAGAAAAAGCGTGTTGCTCCGCTTTCGTAAAATCGAACAACGTATCGTCCAAATCAAAAAGAATGATGTCATACGTCATAGCGTGACCTCCTTTCATCGTTAACCCGTACTATAGCACACTTATGCTGAGGACGGCGAAGCTTTTCCGTTGATGGTACACTAAAGGAAGATTATTTATCGGTATAGAAGATTTTGAGCGGTAAGGGAGCGTGAGGGAAATGGGGATGCCTACACTTGAGCGGTGGCGTAACGATTATTTTGCGATTGTCGTCATAATCGGCTGTGCGTATGGCTTCATCACGAGTTGGGAACAGCATAAATTACTAGCAATCATGTTATTCATAGGCTTTATAGTTTGTCGTACATTTGCCTTTTTTGACGTGAAACGTATGTGGAAAAAAAGAGTTCAACAAAAGTGAGGAGAATGGATGATGACGGATATGAATCGAATCATGAACGAGTTGGACGAGGGAGAAGCAAAGTCTTTACTTGAGCAAATTTTTTCGGATATGCGAACGGTGGAAGAAGAGGCGCATTATTCGGAGCAACATTTTTTCTCGAACGTTCAAGAAACGTATCGAACACTCGTAGCGGATCATAAAAATCATGAACAGATGCAGCACGATACGGTACATATCGTTTTCGGCGATGCGGCTGCGGGAAGTTTGAAACAAGCATTACAGGCATTGAATGTAACGGAAAAAGAGACGATTTTGAACGTGGCAGATTTATTTTCTATTGGACCTATTTGGCAGCTGCATACACGAGAAGGCATGCAAAATCGCTACGACTGGCTGCGAACGCATTTAAACTTAGAGGAAGCGGCATTATTAGCATATGAACAAACGATCGAACGTTCTATACAAAAACTTCAAAACATACGCAAAGACCAAAACATCGTCATTTGGTTTGGTGACAATGCGCATGAGCAAACAGCGCTGCGCTTCATTGTTTACGTACTAAAAGAACAAGAGAATACGATTACAATCATAAATAGTCATGCCGCGTACACACGACATTTCCAGCGGGACGACACCCGTCATATGGGAGAAATGGCATCCGAGCAACTAAAAGAACTATACGTACAACCGCAAAATCTGCACGTATTGACGACGGAAGAACGCCGTGATTTTGAGCGACAATGGCTACAGCTTAGTGAACAACACGGTGTGTTACGCATTTGGGAAAATGATGCGGTGATACACGTACCGGAAAATCATTACGATGCCGACATTATTGAAATGGTTCAAACGCAAAGCAAACAAGGAGAATTTGTCAAATGTGTGCGAGTCATCGGCGAAGTGATGGGGCATATACCGCAACAGATCGGAACGTATTTTATTGAATACCGCGTGCTGCGTCTTATTGTAGACGGCATATTCGATATGGAAGGTGTTCCGTCTGCGATGCATCGCTACACTATTAAAATGAAATAATGATTAACATCGGCATGAATCTTCCTTTACTGCTGTCACATCTAAAGTAGTAGAAGCGAATGAACAAGCAGTAATGCAGGCGATTCGAAGTTTAGTAGCGGAATAGAAATGAAAAAAACAGCTCAATGAAGCTGTTTTTTTTTTACGTATGTTACGCAATGAATTTAGCAAACCATGCAATGTAATAGGCTGCGGGAACGAAAATAAGTTGCGCAAACAATGTTCCTAAGAAGCGGGATGTCATCATCATGACAGACGCTCTTTTTAAGTCTAAGTAACTGCCTTTTTTATTGAGAACATCATCTGCTAAAATCGAAATTTTAGGGTCGATAAATACAATCAGTAAAATGGTCGCAATGCCGTTTACGAGTCCAGAAGCCATAATGGCAGTCGTTTTGTACTCCGGAACGAGTAGGCTCGCATATAAAGCGGAAAGAACACCAATCGTATAAACACCAGTAATAACCATATTAATCAAAAACAATTGAACGGGAATATCACTGATACGAATCCCACGTAAATAAGAGAAACTCGGTCTTCGAATATGCTTCAACCCTCTACGAATATAGGCAGGGCTGAAGCCTTTTTTGACTAAAGCAGGAATCGAACCACGCTCTTTTGCTAAATGAACAATTGCTCTCGAAAAAAGGGCGATGAACGTAGGTAAGCACAGCATACCAAGTAGTGTACCGACGGAAGCGGCACTAATAATGAATCGAAATTGACTTTCGACAAAGTGAAGCGTATGCTGACCAGCCGCTTGATCGACTAAACTACCGGTAAATGGTTGCTGCATCATATTGGACAGTCTTGAAACCATGACCATCACGTTAAAAAGAGATAATGCTGAAGCGAGTAAACGTACACGCACACCTGCAAGACGAACCGCATAGGCGAGCGTTTCAATCGAGTGAATAATTAATATAAACAAAGCAATCATAATGAGTTTTTCTGTAATGAGTTCTATTACGAACACCGCCAAATCCTAATTTTTACAATTTGACGTTTTTTGGATGTGGAAGTTTCCATAAAAAAAGCCCGCTTCCAGTTGGATGCGGGCGATTTGAAGTTTAGTAGTAGAAGATGAGTATTAAAAGGTTTCAACAGTTGAGGAATGAAATTATACATTGAGCTCGTAACGGTGCAAATTGGTACGAGTTTTTAATTGTCTATTTATATTCTGTGAAATCTATTTAAAAACAAAAAGTGAACAATGTTTACTTTTCGCTTGTTGTATGTTAAATTCTGTATAAAGGAGATGATTATATGTTTAAAGTACAGAAAAATGAACAATATTCTTTTGATGATTTTTTGAAACAGAGGTCATTGTTAAATGATATAGAGAATCCATTTCTTCAAAAAGTGATAGAAAATATGATGGGAGATTCTTTTACGAAGCTTTTACCATCATTACAGCAATTTAGTGAAAAAGTATCGTACAAGTGGCGGCCGATTATTAGTGAATATGCTCGACCAGAAAACCATCCAAAGATTCGACATTTTGATGCATATAATCATCGAATCGACCGAATTATACGACCACAGGAGGCCGTTCAAATATCAAATGAAGTTTTTCAAGAGGGCATATTCTCAAATGAAAATCATTTATATGAAGGAATTATTAAGCGTTTCTTATTGCAAGGAAATGGAGAAGCGGGTATTTCTTGCCCATTAGTATGTACAGACGGATTGATTGCCTTAATTGAAGCTTTTTATGACGAAGTGTCGGATGAAGTAAAAGAGATTCATCATCATGTGAAAGAAGGAATTGCTGGAGATTTTGGTATCGGCGCACAATATATGACGGAAATGCAAGGTGGTTCTGATATTCCAGCGAATGTACTGAAAGCTGTCCCAGATGGGGAGAATTATCGACTATATGGTCATAAGTTTTTCTGTTCAGCTGTTCATTCAGACTATGCGGTCGTAACAGCACGAATTGAAGACAGTAATCAAGTAGCGGCTTTTATCGTTCCATCATGGTTGCCTGGAGATCGGCAGAAAGAAAAAAGAAATAATTATGAAATTAATCGTTTGAAATGGAAGTTAGGTACGACTGAATTGCCTTCTGGAGAAATCGAATATAATGGAGCGGTTGCTTATCAAATTGGTCCGAAAAATCGTGGTGTTGCTATCGCTGTTAGCTTAGTTTTGACAAAATCTAGACTTGATATTGGTTTTGGAAGCGCAGCATTTTTAATGCGTGCAGCCCGAGAAGTTAAGTTATATACGAGTTTTAGAGATGTATTTGGAAGGAAAATTAGTGAATTTCCAATGGCAGCAGTACAAATTGCAGATTTAGAAGAAGCGGCAAAGCGTACTGTTGCAACAGCTTTTCACATTTATACATTGTATGAGAAAAAGGAAAGCACACCTTTAAAATCATTTGCGCTGCGTGAACTCATCTTACTCCAAAAAATTTATGCTTCTAAAGAAACTGTAGAGAAATTGCGATTGGCTATTTCTTTATTTGGTGGGAATGGCGCAATTGAAGATTTTAGTGATTTACCAAGATTATTTAGAGATAGCATGGTAAATGAATTGTGGGAAGGACCACGTAATGTATTATTAGCTCAAATTTATCGAGATTTACTAAAATCAGAATTCTCGTTACAGGACTTATTAACAGAGATGTTTCCGCAGTTAGATTCAGAGGAAGTTGAACAATATACGTTAGAAATTCAGTCGATTATTAAAATTAATTTAGTGGATTTACCAAATAAAGAAAATGTAAGAGCCGCAAGACGGTGGGAAATTTTATGGGAAGAATTATTTGTTTCATATCAACAATTTGTAACAGAGCCATACGAAGATTTACCAATTTTCTAAACAAAGGGGATAGGAATATGAACATTGGTCAAGTTTTAGCAAGTCGCGCTAATTTACAAGGGGAAAAGATAGGATTTATTCATAATGATGTACAGTTGTCATTCAGAGAAATGAATGATCGAGCAAATAGTTTTGCGGATTACTTATTACAGCAAGGAATAAAAGAAGGCGATAAGATTGGACTACTTTGTAAAAATAATGAACATGCAGTTGCTGCCTTTTTTGGGGCATCAAAGATTGGTGTCATAACCGTAATGTTAAATTATCGACTTCAAATACCTGAATTAAACTACATTATAAATCATAGTGATATGGTGCTTTTAATTCATGATACGGTTTTCGTAGATGTAGCTAAACAATTGTCGATTAAAGCACTTCACACGCAACAATTACAAATAATTTATAAAGAAGTAGCAAGAGAGCCTATTTATGTAACGAAAAATCACGAACCGATTTTAATGATGTACACTTCGGGAACTACTGGAAAACCGAAAGGGGCGCTACTTTCTCATATTAATTTACAAGCCGCTTCAATTGGTTTAAGTCATACTATTGATTGGTGGGAACAAGATCGTTTTCTAATGGTCGCACCATTTTTCCATATTGGAGGATTTGCGCCGCTAATAACGAATATACATGTCGGGGCAACGATGATTTTTATGGAAGATTTTCATCCAGTAGAAGCATGGAAAGCCATTCAAGTTCATCAAATTACGACAATGATGACTGTCCCAGCGATGTTGGCATTTATGTTAAAGACATATCCTGCAGTGAAGACCGATATTTCGAGCATTCGTAATATTTCTTGTGGAGCATCTGCCGTACCAGCTCCATTAATTTTAGGATTTAGACAGTTAGGTATACCGATTCAACAAGTATATGGTATAACGGAATTTACCGGTGGCGTATCTTTTTGGAAAGAATCGCAACATAAAGAAAAATTCACTTCGATGGGGAAACCCGTTATGCAAGCAACGATTCGAGTTGTCGATATTGACACGAAGGAATCTGTTGCACCTGGTGTAGTAGGTGAGATTGTTTTATCGGGACCGCAAGTGTTTGTTGGATATTATAAGAACGAAGAAAGCTATCAACAAGCCGTTGTAAATGAAGAACTTTATACAGGAGATGTCGGTTATTTTGATAGCGATGGTTTTTTATATGTCGTCGATCGATTAAAAGATATGATTATTAGCGGAGGAGAAAACATTTATTCTGCTGAATTAGAAGCCGTTTTAGGCGAACATCCAGCTGTTGCGGAAATTGCTGTTGTTGGTGTGCCGAATGAGCAATGGGGCGAGATTCCAAGGGGGTACGTTGTTATGAAAGAAGGGCAATTAGTGACAGAGCAAGAACTAATTGCGTTTAATAAAGAGCGATTAGCTAGTTATAAGTGTGTGAAAGAAATTGTATTTTTAGAACAGCTACCTAGAAATGCTATAGGAAAAATTTTAAAAACACATTTAGTAAAAGCCGATTCAATATAATGAAAAAGGTGATAGAGTTTACTCTATCACCTTTTATATGCGTTGTTTTAAATGACTGACGTAGTAATGTGCAAGTTTTTTTACAGCTTCAATCTTGGTTTCTATATTGCGATGAGGAATTTTCTTATAAGAAATGATTAATCCATTTAAAGTGGAAAATAGTAATTGGGCTTCAATTTTAGCATGTGTACTAGAAATTTTAGGCTCTAATAAAGTCAAAAATTGATTCACCTCATCTAAAATAGGCAAATCATTTTCTGCTTGATCGCGATCTAGTGAAAAGTATGCCATGATTTCAAAAAGAACTTCTGTCGTAAGCATATGTTCTAAATACGCATCAACAATATCTTCTAATGTATCGTTTGATTGAAGCTTTTCAAGTAGCTCATGACTTGCTGTCTGCATCGTAGCGTAATACAGTTCTTCTTGAGTAGGGAAATATTTATAAATTAAAGCGGGAGAAACGTTAGCTTCTTTAGCAATTTGTCGCATCGTTACATTTTTAAATGAGTTTTTACTAAATAAAAGTAAAGATTGCTGTAATATATGTTGTTTTGTGCGCTCACCTTTTGTTGTCATTTTTATCCTCCAAAAACTTCCGTAATTATATATATTAAGTATAAATGAAAAGTGATGCAATTGATAATTAGTTGAAAATAATTACGCGTTTCCATAAAAAAAGCCCGCTTCCAGTTGGATACGGGCTAATATTTTTATTCTTCCTCAGCAAATGGTATAAAGAGGCGTTGTTGATTTGAATCACTTGGAACTAAAAGTAATTCATGTTCTTTATGAGGCAATTCAGTCAGTTCTTTTATCATTGTTTCAATTTCAAGATTTTTTTGATTTTCCATAACATTTTCTAAGATAGCTTTAATTTTTTTATCTTTTGAGTCGATTTCTTTTTGTATTTTGACTACATCACTTTTTTGTTTAAGAACAACAGCTGTTTTTACTCCAACTTCTGCAATCAAATATTTAGGGTTATTAAAAAAGTTTGTTTCTTTTAAATTTTTTACCGCTTTCTTGTGTTTTTCATTTTTTGTTAAAAGACTTTCCGCATTTTCATTGATTTTATCCAAAAAAACATCTTGAATTCTATTTTCGATATTATAATAGAAACTATTTTCGTAGTTCATTTTTAATTGTTTCGTTAAGCTTGAAATAATATTCATTTGATCAGTCATTTTTAAACGAATACTAATTTCGATGAGTTCTGCAAGTAATGAGAGTTTGTTCGCTTCGAAAGCAATCGTAATTGTAAAATCAATATCATCGATTTTTTCTTCTTCGATTTTAACTTTTTTCGTGAGATTAAAGTCTTTTTTCATTCTTTGTAGACGATATATATATTCTTCATGCACTTCATCAACAGATTTTTTATAATTTCTAATTGCATTTAAGTCAACTACATCTATGTACTCACGACTAGAAATCTCAGATAACCCTTTTTTTGTAGCCATTAGTATACCGATGTTTTTATCATGATGAAGAGAAATGAGTTCTTCAAGGCGGTTGTTAATCATTTCGATTTGAGAATCGATTTTTTTTAGATAATATGTTCCGGAAATCGCTGCCATCGCTTGCATTCCTGCAGAAAGAACCATAGCAGGATTTACGGATAGTGTTAAATCGATTTGAGAAAATCCAGCTTGTTCTTTTATTTTTCCGTTTACATCGCGAACTATAGTTGAGAATGTACCGTTTTTAAATTTCGCCAAAAATTCTGGGCTATGTGTTGAAGTAAACAAACCATTCGGTGCTTTTTTTGCAATTTCAGCTAAAGTCATTGCCTGATTAGACACTTGTAAAAATGATTGTGATATAGCACCACCAACTAAAGATAGATCAGGTACGAATACTTCTTTGAATTTTTTATTTTGCTCCAATTGATTGTTTGGAATTTTCTCTAATGAAATTTGTTCGTCGAAATGATTGGATAGAATTATTTTTTGAGTGGATTTTACAGGTATATGTTCATTATTAAATGGCATAAATACTTCCCCTTTATATGTTTAAATTGGATATGTAAACGATTTAAATGCTACAATTAAATTATAACGTAGACGAATAGTAATAGGGGATTTTTCCTATTTTTATTTTTAATAAAATTTTATCAAAATAATAACAATTAGTGATAGTGTATAGTTTTATGTAAGATAAAGGGCATTTTATAAACTATATTTTGAAAGTCTTAATTGGACATAATAAAAAGCAACCCGATAGAAATGAAGGTTACGTGATTTGAAATAAAAAAGTTCGATTACGGATAGCGTCATTATTCATCGTTGTTTGCTCTCTATCAAAACAACATATGAAGAACTTAGAACCTTAAGTTATTGTAATTAAAATGAGGAGAATTATTATGCGAGAGAAAAAAGTTCGAGGAATTAAACAGAAGTTTAACAAGATGATTGAGCGTATTGAAGAACATACATTAGCGTTCCCAACAGAATTTTATAATGGTTATTGGCATTTGCACCTACCAGTTGCTCAAGATGTTATAGATTCCGACAAAACACCAATAAAAATCAAACGATGCTGCATTCAAATACTATTGGATAGAGCTGAACATCTAATTAGTTTGAAACCAAATGACAATGAAAATTATCGAATAGTAGTTGCAGTTAATTTACCTCATTTATCGGATTCACAAATAATCATATTTAAAGGGGACGCCCATTTTAAAGATTTCTTTAACAGAAACGACGAATATCAAAAATGGCTTCATTTATCAGAGGATAGAAATATTCAAACTGAATGGGAATTATCTATTCCTAATGATTTGCAAGTATCAGGTTTTAAAGAAGTGATTACTGATGAAGATGGAGACCGCTATGAAAGTGAAATTTGGTTTATCGGGGAACTAAAATAAATCAAAAAGTATAAATTTTATAAGCGAAATAGGAATGGTGCCTTTTTTTGTGATTCATGTGAAGAAAAAATTTATTCATAAGCTAGAAATAGTCTATTTGCAAAATTTTAAGCTGAAACATGCATCAAAAACCCCGACAAATCAATGTTTGTCGGGGCTTTTGATTGTAGCTATTTAAAACTTTTACCGATCGCTTTTTTGCCATTTTCATCTAAGTAAACGACTAAATCGCCATGTTTTGAATTGGCTGTGTCAGAGAACGTTACAACATAAACTTTTTTTCCATCATAAGATGCATCTAATTCACTTTCAGGGACATCTTTTACACTTATTTCTTCTACAGTCGAATTGGCAGGTGAAATAGTTAAAGACTGTTCTTTTTCATCTAAAGAATTATACGCCACCATATGTTTAGATGTAGTAGAAGTCGTGGCGTCATCTGATGAAGAACAACCGTAAACACTTACTAATAATGTGCATATCCCGATATACATACCGATTTTTTTCATTGTTAAACCCCATTTGTCATTTTAATAAATATGCATGAATAGTATAAATATAACATCGTTTTATTGTTTTTGGGATAAAAAATCATTTTTTTATTTAAATGGAAATTAACTTCAAAAAAAGACACGTCCAACGTTGGACGTACCTTTTTATTCCAATTGTTCAATTCGTTCAATAAAAGGTTTTCCGTCGATGCTTCCTTTTTGGTAAAGTTCTTCAGCTGTTGCAAAGTATTGTGTATAGCTATCGGAAGAACGCGTTAATAAAAAACTTTTTTCTTCATCGACTCTACTAATCCACCATTCGTCACCTTTGTAGTCGAAACTTAATTCTTGTCCTTCATCAATCGCTTCTTGAACCGCTTCCCACGTTTCTTGATCCATTTTATGTACCTCTTTTCGTTCGTTTAGTAAGCAATCCCGATTGAAGCATATTCATATTGCGCATCGCTTAATGCTTTCACGATAAAGTGTGCGACATCGGCACGTGAAATCGAGCGTGATTTTTCTGGAACCGTTTCTTTTGATTCTCTGTACGTTCCTGTGAACGCATCATTCGTTAAACTCATCGGTCTCGCAATCGTGAAATTCAATTCATTTGCTTGAATATAATCAACGGCATTGCGGTGATCGATGAGCGCATTTTTAAGCAGCATCATAACGATTTTCCCGCTCATTCCGGGAATTTCTTTATGAATTCCGGCAGAAGCGACGTAAACAATGCGTTTCATATGATGCGTTTGCATGCCATCTACAATATTTTTCGTCATCTCTGCAAGTTCCGTTGATTTTTTCATACCTTGACTTGAACCTAAGCATGACACGACAGCATCATGACCTGCGATTGCGGCAGCGACTTCTTCTTTATTAAAAGCATCGCCTTGAACGATTTGCAACGACGCATTTGTTGTTTTCATTTTAGAAGGGGTACGTACAAATGCCGTGACCTCGATTCCTTTTGCTAATGCTTGCGTGACAACTTGTTGACCTACACCACCCGTTGCACCAAATACAATAATTTTCATACAATTGTTCTCCTTTTATACGGGATTATCCGTAACGTTTGTAGGGTTAGTTTAGCACATCGGCTTTTCTCATTACGAGAAAGAAGGAGGGGACGGCGGTCGTTTACTTATAAATGTAAGCAGCGAATCGTTCAACCGGGGAAGCTTTTTATTTTTAGAAAATCAAACAAGCCCCGCACTCCGTAAACTAGAGTGAGAGGCTTGTTGCTTTTATTTTTAAAATATTACATCATTGAACTGAATGAGACTACCGTATGTAATGAATAAAATAAGAAGGAGATGGAAACATGATAGAAAAGGTTAAAACGGAAATCATACTCGATGTTAATGAAGGTACAGTAGAAGATTTAAATGATTTGATGGAAGAAATCAAAGCGTATACGAAAGAATACGAACATGATCAAGTGACTGTAGTAGCCTTCACAGAAACGACAAATACGATGAACGAACGAAAATATGAAATCGTTTTAGAAACAAAAAGAGATACTGAAAATCTTGGTAGATTTTATGAAAGTGAAGAAGAAAAATTATTCGGTTTTTATGAGGATGATGAATAGTTCGTTTTCAACCGTTCATTTTTCTTCCGAATATATGTGCTAATCCAAGAAAAAAGAGACTGGGACAAAACACGGCATTTTTCTTTTTTAGCGTTCGCAACGAAAAACCGGAACCGCGCCACAGCACGATTCCGGTTTTTCTTATGCTCATATGAGAGATGATTTCTACACGTATGTCCCAGCCTCTTTTAATTATCATTCAAAGTCTTCAAAACCGTTAATGTCAAAATTAGATAAATCTAATTTTAAATTTTGCAGTTGTTTTACTAGAACGTCAAATTTTAAAACGTCGTGCTTTCTTTTACTTTCAGGAATTGCTTCAGGATCAAAAATTTTCATACCTGCCTCTATCCATTTCTTTCTATACAACTGAAAAGCAACTTCTAAAAATTCTTCGGGTATAGTGATAAAACCGTGAACGACGTCATGATCTTCACTAAATCCAAATTCAAACCCACAACAAGGGCATATTTCAAATGTGTTTAAATATTCGCCATCTACAAATAGAGGTTCTTCCAATCCTTCAAATCCGCAAACTGCACATGCATGTAATGTTTTCATTTTATGTAGTGTACTCCTTTATGAAAATGTATAGTATTTCGTCTTTATATCTTACTCACTCTGATTCTAGTATAGTTTATTTTATGGAACAGTAGCAGTCCAATTCAATAAATTGTAGTATGTGTTATAAATTATGTAAATGAATTTAATTTTATGTGTGTGATTTATCGATAGCGTTCTTCTGTTTCGTATTGAATTTCAGTTTGAAATCGTGGCTTTTTGGAGTTATGAATTACAGTGGTCATTGGATGTGCTATCGTAAAAGTGAACGGGTTAAAGAAACAATTAATCCAGCAGCTTCATTAAAATAATAAAAAGGTACAGGTGCATATTTCATGTTTATGATGATCGAGGATGCGAAATTATGAACACGGATGTGACATTGCATGAACAACTCGTTGACTCTTTGAAAGAAGAGGAAATTCAAGTGAAAGCGTAATGCACTAAAGCAATGCTGTTATTTATTAATGATTTATAGGTGATTTGCAAATTCCCAAATCGGCGCTATATGTATGATTAGTAAATGGAGGGCTATTTCAACCAAGAAATCTTTACGAGAAGACAGTGTTCAAAACAAATGTATTTCCAAGTAAAAGAGTTGACTTGGATACAGGGAAGCTCCCTGCTATTTTTGGTAGAGTTCATCACTTTTATTCAGAAGATATAGAAGTTGATTTTGTGATAGATACGAATACAGACAGAATTTCTTCGCCTTCATACGACTAATTCAGGAAACCTCTTTTGAAAAATTTATACAAGTAAATACAAATAAACGTCCCTCATGCGAATTTTTCTAGTTCAAGAAAGTACGCAAGAAAAAGTGGAAATGTATTATACTTAGCGTATAAATAAAAAAATGGTATTAATTGTCTGAAAATAAGTCAGATGATTGTTATGTTGAGAATGAAAAGCAGCCTAATTAGTATAGCGATGACGTAAAGGGGGATGTTTAAAATGCCTATCGGTTTGAAAGATATGATCGTAATGGTTTTTCTATGTGTTTTCGTATGGGTATTTACGCAATTTATAAGAAATTATACGATTTTTGAGACTATCGGGATGATTGTTTTTGTTATAATTGTATATTTATTAGCATCATTCATACAAAAAAGAAAGTAATATTAACCCTACTTCATAATTTGAAAATTTGGTAAAATTAAACTATCAGAAATATAATATTGATAGTAGAGGGGTTCTTATTTTTGAAAATCATGGCATTGTTCGTACTAGGTATTTTATTAACTTTATTTTTAGTCGTTGTATTTGAGGACGTCGGTATAGTATTGCTAGCTGGATTCGGTCTTGGTGGATTGTTTGCAATCATTTATCAATTAGAATGTATTAAAAAATGAAAAAAGAGTCATCAAAATGATGGCTCTTTTTTATTTATGTCGTTAAGGTTGAGAGAACGTAAAAAATTGTTGTTATATGTTAAAATGGTAATATTATGCTATTTTGAAGTATTCAATATTATTTATTGAAAATAAGCTATTTCGTTCGTTGAATCGGTTTTTATAACAAACTATACGATGAGTCAGTAATTGAAATCAGAAGAAAATGTATTGGAACAGATTTAAAAAAGGGGCGATGTAATAGATGATAGGTATGGGTGACGATTATCTTCTATATTTATATGAGCATAAAAGTGAAGAGGAATATAAAGTTATATCTCGAGAGATATATGGAGGGGAAGACGAATACGAATATTCTTTTTTTGTAGAAGATATAGCATTGGAAGAAATACAGAAATACATAGGGAAATTCGAGACGGATCTTTCTGATTGGACAGAAGACATGTTTCATGAAAGTACGAAAAAAGAGTAGACTGGAATAGAGTGATGAGTTTTCCGGATGACTTAGTCTCGTACAAAGATCAGTACTACCTATTAAAAATTCTTGCAGCGGATGAACAGAGTGATTACAAAGAAATCAATACGACATTAGATTATTTAAAACCTACCGTATTGTTGGAAAAATCTATGCCGTCTTTTATCCAATGCATTGAAAAATATAGAGAACTCGTCAATGCAATGCCAACAGACCCAATCGCTTTTGAGCCAAGTAAAGATGCCAACTTGTACACTAAAGAAGAATTACATGCGCAATTTGATAAACTCGATTATTTTATTGAAATGATGAAAACAGGAAAATATTCGATTATCTCGTTTGCAATATAAAATAGGTGAGTTTGCTTGAATCGTAAGTGAAAAATGTATTGGAATGGATTTTAAACAGAAAGCGGCTGTTTCCATTTTTTACGTTAAGTCACGTAAGAATGGTATTGTGAAAATACAAATAAGGAATGATAAAATGTTTGAATATATTTTTGATGGTGAAGCTGAATTTGATGATTTTTCGTTAGAAAAATTAAATAAGGTTGAAAAGGATTTAGGTGTAAAATTACCAGATTCTTATATAGAATTGATGAAATTACATAATGGTGGAGATTTAGCTTATCGTATTCTTCATTCAGGCAGAGTTCCTGATGGCGAAGTTGAAATTGAGAATATTCGAGGCATTGATTTAGAAGATGGAATCATTGAATCAATTGAGCTTGTCGAAGAATGGGAATTAGATAAAGGATTCGTCATTTTTTCTGGTGATGGGAATTATTGGCTAGCTTTTGATTACCGTAATGATGTCGGAAATGAACCAGCTGTTGTATACATAGAAGAAGATGCAGAGAATAAACCAAAACAAGTAGCGAAAACATTTGAATTGTTTTTAAAGAAATTAAAAGAGCCTGAAGAAGTCGATTTTGAAGATGAAGATGAAGATGAAGATCTGTATACAAAAGAAGAATTCGAAAAAAATGTTTCTAAAGGAAAATCATTTATTAAAATAGCTGATGGATTTTATCAGTTTGCGAGAGAAGAATGTGATATGGAATGGTATATTACATTAGCTTTGAAAGGAATAAAACTGAAAAAATTTGAGAGATTGGCTGTTTCAATCGGTAAATCTACTTTAGTTAAAATGGATAACGTACCTTCAGAAAAGTGGCCTATAAATTTATTGCTTGAATTATCTGAAGTGATGATTAATTATAAAGGTTATGAAGATGACTTTGATTATTTGGTTGTTAAATATGGTAAAAAGATTAGAAAGAAATTATAGATGAAAAAGGGGTTTTTACATGGAGAAATTATGTGCGTGTTCGAGCTTACGTGAAATAAAAATCGAGGGCGATTACGGGGCAGATGCGTTGTGGTGCGATGTGTGCGGATACAATCTCGATTTAGCAGAAATCCAGATTTCACCGAGTTTGAAAGAAGCGTTCTATGACTGGGCGCATGCATACGGTGAGTGGGTGGACTGGGATACAGAAACGCCGAAAAGTAATGCGCATGAAGACGTCGCTCGGCACAATGAGACGGGGCAGATGCTTATGAAGGCATTACAAAAAGAGTTGCCGGATTACGAGATTTTCTTTAAGCGAGCTGCCGTACAGCCTATTTGATTTCTATCTAATTATTAAAAAAATCGCTGAATGTGCGTGACCACATTTAGCGATTTTTTTAATAGTTATATTCGTCTTTCAAAATCGAATAGTACGCACTATCCGCGAGTGTACCACGAATCATTTCACTTTTGCGTAGCGTACCTTCTCTTGTCATACCTAATCGAAGCAGCACGTTACCAGACATCGGATTTTTCACGTCATGTGCTGCGTGGACACGTTCCAATTGTAAAATCGTAAATGCCATATGCAGGACAGCTTTTCCCGCTTCTGTCATATAGCCATTACCCCAAAAATGTCGATTGAGTGTGAAACCTAAATCGCCGCTTTTATTCCAACTATCTATACGAAATTCGATGGCACCAATCATCTTGCCTGTTTCTTTTACAACGAGTGCGTATTTACCGAGTGGCTCTTTCATGAAATAATTGCCAATCATTTTTTCCGCTTGCTGTAACTCGGTATGTGGCTCATAAAGAAAGCGTGTCGTTTCCTCATCTGACGTATACTCAAATACATCTGCTGCATCTTTCATTTTGACCGGTCTTAAAAAAAGTCGTTCGGTTTCCAAACATTCGTGCTTTGCTAGTAAAAACTCATAATTGCTCATTCATGCCCTCTAACTTTCTTTTCATATTTTGTACGCATAGTGTACCATAAAATGGATTATTTATCCTTTTTGAAAAAATCATATTAAACGATTAAAAGTAGTGTAGAATTGTATAGATAAAAGAAGTGAACCTTGATGGGGAAATCACGCTCATACCGAGTAAAGAAAAGAAAAAATTGATTCTTTTACAACACATTGTGACACGTTTTGAAGTCGGGAAGGCTTATACAGAAAAAGAAGTGAATACGATATTGAAAACGGTTCATGCGGATTTCGTTTCATTACGCCGACACCTCATTGAATACGGTTTTATGGAGCGCAATAAAGATGGTTCAGTTTATACTTTGAAAGCGTAGAAAAGGAGAACTTTGATGGAAATTAGAAAGTTAAATTCAGAAGAAACACCGCCCTATGCGCTATTGTTATTAGCCGATCCATCAAAAGAAATGATTGCATCGTATATTGACCGAGGTGACTGCTTTATAGCGGAAAAAGGCAAGCACATCATCGGTGTTTACGTATTGCTTCCGACAAAAGCGGAAACGATCGAACTTATGAACGTAGCCGTTGCAGAGCAGCAACAAGGAAGCGGTATCGGGAAGCGTTTAGTAACGGATGCGATACGAGTAGCAAAAGAGAAAGGCTACAAAACAATCGAAGTCTGTACCGGCAATTCGAGTATTGGGCAGTTGGCACTTTACCAAAAATGTGGATTCAGAATAACGCGTGTCGACCGAGATTACTTTACGAAACATTATGTGGAAGTCATTGTCGAAAATGGTATTGTATGTCGAGATAGGATTCGTCTTTCTCAAGATTTATAGAGGGAGAATAGACAAAAAGAGGCTGGGACATACGTGTAAAAATCACCTCTCATATGAGCATAAGAAAAACCGGAATCGCGCTGTGGCGCGGTTCCGGTTTTTCGTTGCGAACGCTAAAAAAGGAAAATGACGTGTTTTGTCCCAGTCTCTTTTTTAATTTTTGCGTATGTGATTGTTTGAAATCGGCAGTTCAATCGTGAATGACGTGCCTTCGTTTTCTTTACTTTGAATTGAAATATGGCCGTCATGCAGTTGCACGATGGAGTCGACAATGGATAGCCCTAAACCCGTGCCAGCAACCGTACTCGTACGAGCGGAGTCCACACGATAAAAGTTGTCAAAAATTTTGTCGATTTCGTGGCTGTTTAGCCCGATGCCGGTATCTTTAAACGTAATCGTGAGCATGGAATCTTCATGTTCGGCTGTAATTTCGATATGCCCATTTTCTTTATTGTATTTGATTGCATTGCTTAATAAATTGTCCCAAACCGTATTTAAAAGAGAGGGGTCCCCGTCGATCGCTACATCGGATAATGCCAATTCGAGGGTAATCCCTTTTTCGGCGATTTGCCATTGATAGCTACGAATGAGTTGCTTGAGTTGTTCTCCGACATGGACGCTTTTTACATCCATGAATGTCTCATCGCGATCTAATCGTGCGAGTAGGAGAAGCTGCTTCGTCAATGAGGTTAATCGATTAATTTCACTATTAATAATCGCAATGTAGTTTTTTCGTTCTTCTAAAGGAAGCGACGTATTTTCTAAAAGGTTCGTATAGCCTTTTATGTTAGAAAGCGGGGACTGGATGTCATGCGAAATGTTGGAAATAAATTCTTTTCGCGTTTCTTCCACCCGTTGGAGTTGGTGTGCCATGCGTAAAAAACTGTCAGAAAGCTCACCAATTTCGTCTTTTCCCTTCGTTTCCAATTCGACATCGAAGTTTCCGCGTGCTAGGCGTTTCGTAGCGGCTGTAAGTTTCGAAATCGGTTTCACTAAATAGTTCGTACTAATGATGACCATCACAATGCTTAATAAAATCATGAGAACAAGTAACCAACCGAATAAGATGTGCATTTCATTGAACATGAGTTTAATGTCAGGTCGGATAAAGAGCGCATACTTTTGTCCTTTATGCGTCAAGGGAATACCGATTGAGTTGTCTAATTCATTCGCAAAAAAGCCCGTCACGAACGTTTTATTCGGGAAATTTCGAATGCCATGGAACGTTTCGCCTGCAAGTACTTGTTGTTTCACAGCGTCAGGCAATTTTTTCTCACGAAAGGGGGCACCGAAAAATTGTTCGTTGCCCGCTTCATCGACAATTAATAATTGGTAACCGATAGAAGACAGATTGTGTAAATAATCATCTAAGTTCATATTCGGGTGCTTTTCTGTAAACTGTGCCATCTCCAGCGCAATTTTCGTGATTTTCGCATCATTTTCAGGCTTTAATTTTTGTTGATAATACATATTCGATAAGACGAAGCTGCAAATACTACTAAAAATCATAATGCTAATCGTAATGAAAATAAACTTCACATAAAGGGACTTCATATAGTATTCGCCTCCAACGAATAACCAATCCCGCGTACTGTTTTAATTTGAAAATCGTCCGTCAATTTAGAAAATCGTTCGCGGATTCTTTTCACATGCACATCAACGGTGCGTTCATCTCCTAAGTAATCAAGGCCCCAAATTTGTTCAATTAAGCTACTTCGCGAAAAAACTTGTTTCGGATGAGAAGCTAAAAAGTACAAAAGTTCAAATTCTTTCAATGGTAATAAAATTGTCCGATTATCTACTTGAATTTCATAACTTTCTTTGTTAATTGTGACATGTCCTATGCGCACGATTGTATGGTCAACGTGTTGATCGAAACGGCGCAGCATCGCTTGAATTCGGAATAATAACTCTTTCGGCTCGAATGGTTTTACTAAATAATCATCCGTTCCAGACTGGAAGCCGCGTTCTTTATCTTCAATTTGCCCTTTGGACGTTAATAAAATAATTGGGATGTCCCATTTTTCTCGAATGATTTTCGTTAATTCAAAGCCATCCATGAAAGGCATCATCACGTCGACTACAGCGAGATCACATGTTTCTTTTGAAAGAATGTCTAACGCTTCCAAACCATCTTTCGCTTGAACCGTTTCATACCCGGCTTCTTTTAAGTGAATGGCGATTAAATTTAAAATGTGAAGATCGTCGTCAACAATTACTATTTTTGTCATGCTATACCCACCTTATTTTGTGTACATGTCGTCTTTTGTCGGTAAAATGACACCATCTTGCATTTTTATGACGTGATCGACGAAAGGCAACACTTCTTCATCATGTGTAACAATTAGTGTAGAAAAATGTAGTGTTTTCGTCAAGTTGTGAAGCAGTGTGATAATTTGCTTTGACTTTTTAGAATCTAAACTAGCAGTCGGCTCATCTGCAAATAATATTTTCGGTTTATGAATGAGCGCACGAGCAATGGCAACACGTTGCTTCTCACCGCCAGAGAGCGTACTTGGATAAGCATCTTTTCGGTGATCCATCTCGACGAGTTGTAATAGTTTTTGTACGTTTGCTGCTCTTTCTTTCTTGCTTTGCTTCACTTCAGCTACATCGAGCATTAAGAGAAGTTGCTCTTCAACCGTTAAAAAAGGAACGAGATGCGCAAATTGAAAGACGAAGCCAAATTGTGTTGCCCGAACATCGCGTACTTTATTTGCAGACAGTGTACTTAAATTGCGGCCGTCGAATAAAATATTCCCGCTCGTAGCAGTTTGTAAGCCTGCTGCAATCGTAAGGAGCGTACTTTTTCCGGAACCTGATGCACCGATTAAAGCGGTTAATTCACCTTCTTGGAGAGAAAGATGTACACCTTTTAAAATTTCCTCTTCGACTTCACCGTTTGAAAATGTTTTGCGAATGTCGTTTACTGAAAATACTGTCATGTTACATATCTCCTTTTTGAATCGCTTGTAGCGGATCGATTTTTTTAATTTGAAGCCCAGAAAGGGTTGCGCCGATAAAGCCGACGATGAAAAATACGATGCTCAATTGTGTCATTACGTTAATTGGCAAGTGGTACGGCATGCCATCGGGTGCGAGTAGACTAAATAATTGGCTACCGAGTGCGGACAGTAGAAGGGCAATTGCTGTAATAACGAACATTTGTGTCCAAATCATCGCAAATAATGACGTCATTTTTATTCCAATTGCTTTTAAAATGCCGTACAATCCGATTTTTTGCACGTTCATCATATAGAAGAAAATCGCGAATAACAGACCACTAATAAGTATTAAAAACCAAATAATCATCGTTAAAGACAGTTGTTCGGCACTGTAGCTTGGAATGGCTTTTAAAAATGCTTTATTCGAAAAAGTTTGTAAGTCTTTATTTGCAATTGTTGTATCGCCAGGGATGAAGAGCATTTGCATTTCTTTTTGTCCGTACATCTGTGTGTAATCTTGTGTATTGACGAAGGCGACAGGGCTATGGCTAAATTTTTTCTTTTCGACGAACCCTTTTACTGTTAACGAACGATTCAGTTGATCATTCGTAAGTTGGTCGCCGATTTTAACCCCTTTTTCTTTAAATGAATTGTCTACGATGATTTCCCCTTGTCGTACTTTTGGGAAGAGCGGTGAATCAGAAGTTGTTACGAATGCGGCGCTTAGTTGTTTCTCTTCTGCGTTATGCAAAAAGCCCATTTGAATAGAGAGTGCTGTAGCATCCGCATGATTTTTTAAGACATCTTTTTGTATAGATGGGTCAATTTTTGACAAATTATACGTTTCTTCTGCATCCGCACTTAAATAAAAATGGCCCTCTGGTAAATCTTTAATGAGGGATGCGTTGTCTTGAGAAAGTCCATTGGCGAGTCCGGATATACTAAGTGTTAGGAAGCTAACGAGAAAGATGATGGATCCTAAAATCATAAAGCGCATTTTATTTTTTTCATTTCTTTTATTGCGAGTTTCATAAGTGATTCCTCCAAATCATTTTGATTGTACTCAGTGTAATTACTCAATATGAATAGAATATGAACCGGCATGATTTTATACTAGAACATAGAGAGAAAGAGGAGTGAAGTGCATCATGAACTATAATGTTCGCAGAGAATTGACAGGAGAAGGGGAAGAATATGTCGTTCGGCGTGACGGGGAATCGGCGCTCGTAGCGTTTTGCTGTGAGTGGGATGTGGATTGTTATCATAATCCGACAATCGTACAAACGAGTGAGTCCTTTTTAAAGGAGCTAAACGTCTTTCCACTTTATGCGCATATTTTGTGCGAGTATGAGCCAAACCTTTCAAAAGCGGAAGCATCTAAAAGGATCGTGGATGGTACATGGCACGTCGTTCGAAAAATAACAGATTGTGCACAGCTAAAAGAAGCATACAAAGTGATTGCTCGGGACGTTTATAATGGGGAAACAGTTATCCTCACATCCGAAGCTACCGCTTTGCCGACGACAAGCCATCCATCACAGCAACGACAACTACCTGTCATTGATTTTACGTCTGTAGAGCATGCGATGTTTTTCTTAATTATCCAGCTCGACGGCGAATGCTGGGATTTTTTATCGAATCGAAGCGCGCATCCGTTTGAGCGATTGCTCGTGACGGAAGAATGATAAATTAAGGTATGATTTAAAGCGATGAAGTTTCCAAAAGAACGTGATGAAACTGCTAAAAAGTATTCGGGAAGCACGATTTATGTTGTGGGGGATTTGCAAGCATTCAAGGGGTGCAATACGCAACCGTAAATGAACGACTTAACTGTGGGGATATTGAGGGCAATATAAAAACCACCTCGACTATGCAAGGTGGTTAGCGTGCTAATCTACTTATCGTTATTTTTATTGGCGAGTCGCCTTTTTCCCAGTTTGTTGGCCCTTCATTATTTGAAATAAATTTCGTCCAATATTCTCCAGAAACCTTATCAAAAATGATGATATTGTTTTCGTTTGCAGGTAATAATTCATATCTATGTTCGTTGTTTTCATTACCTACATTTGATGATTCATTAGTAGAGGAAAACATTAAACATACACCTACTATTGTGAAACCTATTATAATTGCGAAACCAATAATCAACGAAGACATATAATTTTTCATTTTTTACCTCCTATTCCAATTTAATCTATCTTATCATATGATTCTCTCATTTTAGTCAATCCCCTTTAAAAACAACTTAAATGAAAAAGCCAAAATGTGCCGGTATGGCAGATCTTAGCTTTTTTCATTGTCGTATTTAATAATGTGTGCCAGCTACAGAAGAACTGATTTTTATAATTGACAAAAACAACAACTGTTTAAGGAAAGCAGACTTCAAACATTTAATGATGAAGCGATGCAACCTAAAATGACGTATTTAACAAATAAAATTATGAACGTTATTTTTTAGAATGATAAGTAAACGTTAAGGTTTCTTTAACCCTTTTTTAAACAAAGTTATTGTAAAATAAAAGTAGTATAAATACGAAATAAAAAGGGGAACACGTGTGAAAAAAAGAGTAGAAGTTATAGATGGGCTGAGAGGATTTAGTTTACTCGGCATTTTAGTAGCCAATTTGCTAATTTTTCAGTATGGCATGATTGGGAGAGAGTTTATGAAAGAAAACTTGGCGAAATGGGATCTCGGCGGTTATTATGTGACGAAAGTGTTGATCGAGGCGTCGTTTATTCCGATTTTCACATTTTTATTCGGGTATTCACTAATTAAATTAGTCGATTCGATTAAAAAGCGTCAAGAAAAAACGCGCTGGGTACTAATTCGTCGCGCCATTGGGCTGCTCGTACTCGGTGGCTTGCATGCGAAATATATTTGGGACGGCGACATTTTAACATTTTATGGCGGATTTTTATTCGTCCTATTATTTTTCATCTATCGTAAACCGAAGACGTTATTCATTTGGGCAGGGGTGTTATTTATCGGCATTGGGGCGCTCGTTTTCGGGCAGCCGATTGAGCTGTACGATGAGCAAAAATTAGATACATATCTGATAGAGGAGCATACGGTAAATAGCACTGGTACGTATGCAGAAGTGTTAGATTTTCGCGCTTCAGACGAGTTGCCGGTGTCAGACGAGTTGAGCCTCAGACAGTTAGTCGTTATGCTCGGCGTATTAATTATGTATATGCCGTTATTTTTACTCGGGATGGCGTGTGCGAAGCTGAAATTTTTCGAATCACCAGAGCGCGAAATGCCAATTTATCGTAAGTTGACATCGTTAATTGTCGTCGGCATCGTACTGAAAATACTCGGAGAATTTGATACGAAGTATGCGGACTTCTTCACGACAATCGGCGGACCTATTTTATCAATCGGGTATATCGGGGCATTTGCATGGTGGTATCATGCGAAAATGGCCGAGCTATTGAAAAATGGATTTGGCGCAGTCGGTAAACTGTCACTGACGAATTATTTAATGCAAAGTGTCATTTGTACGCTCGTCTTTTATGGTTATGGCCTCGGCTTCTACGATAAGATGGGCGTGACACTCGGCTTATTATTTGGCCTCGTCGTTTATAGCTTACAACTTTTATGGAGTCAGTGGTATATACGTCGCTTCTCAAGAGGACCTGTCGAGAAAGTGTTACGTATGTGGACGAACTTCTCGTGGAAAGGCTAAATGAAGAGGGACGGTGAAAAATCACCGTTCCTTTTTATAGGCACTTTTTTGGGTATGTGCTAAAATAGAACCCATTCAAAGAGAGGGCGTGTACGTATGAACATTGAAGTGTTTACAGATTTTGCGTGTCCATTTTGCTATATTGGCAAGCGGAAATTAGCGATGGCGATCGAGCAGCTAGGTTTGCAAGACGACGTCCATATAACGTATAAATCGTATCAACTGAATCCGGAGGCGGACCGAGAAAAAACGATTCCACTTTACGAAACGGAATTTTCAAAAGAGACGGCAGCTGAAATTACCGAACATGCCAAGGAAGTCGGACTTACGTATGCTTTTGACCGCGTCCAAATTGGCAATACAGAAAATGCCCATCGTCTAGCGAAATGGGCGAAGACGCAAGGCAAAGAAGCAGCGTTTATAGAAGAAATGTTCCATCGCTATTTTACACAAGGCTTAAATACGAATAGCCATGCCGAACTATTAGACGTCGTAGCATCTACCGGGTTACCTGTAGAGGAAGCGGCAGCTGTTTTAGAAGACGTGACGGCATTTCAAGAGCAACTCGCACAAGATCGATACGACGTACAACAAATTCCTGTGACGAGCGTACCTTTTTTCGTATTCGAAAATCGATACGGCATTAAAGGAGCCGAACCACTCAAAATTTTCGTCGAAACGCTCCAACAAACGAAAGCGTATGTGACGAAGGAACAAAGCTTACAAATTCAAGGAGAGCAAGGCGCAAACTGTTCTGTCGACGGTTGTGAATAGGAAAAGCTTAATAAAAATAACGATGAAAAAAGTAGCGAAAGCTCTCTTTTCATCGTTATTTTTTTATATCAGATAGACTACGGCATCGACCGCTTCAGTGCTGTCGCGATATTTTCTAAAAAATTTGTAATTTTACTCGCACCGTTTAGCATTGGGGATTTACGAGCACTTCATTTGACGATACATGGACTACTCGGTGTTCTGTATATAGGTATCATTGCGACAGTCGTCTGCACGTTACTTTGGACGATTTGTGTAGAAAAAGTTGGAGCGACGACAGCGAGGGTCTTTATTAATTTGGATGCGATTTTTACAGCGCTGCTCGCCTTTGTCTTTTTAGGAGAGTCTATTACGTGGATGCAAGTTGTTGGTTGTTTGATTGCGATTAGTGCGTGTAGTGGCTTTGCTTATTTTGAAAAGCAACGCTCTTTACGGACAACGCTGCAAACGGCATAGGTGATTTTTCTTGTGGAAGGGGAATAGTATACAAAGGAGTGAGAAGAATGAAAAAAATAGGGTACGGTTTAGCCGCTATTTGTTGCGCGGCAGCATTAACGATTGGGACACAGACAACATCGGCAGCAACGACTTCCACAGCACCGAAAATTACGTACAAAACGTACAAAACAAAAGATATTCAATATGCGGTTATTCACAATACGGCATATCAAAAAGTGAATGCAAAAATGTATCAAGATGCGAAAGTAAACTACGCATACCGTCAAAAATTGTTGAAACAATACGCAGCAGATGTGAAGCGAGGAACGGCTTCTAAAAATCAATCATACGTCTTTGCGCAAAATTGTTCGACAGCATATAAAACGAAGAAAAAAGTGAGCATTGCGTGTGAAGTGTACGAATATACAGGTGGGGCGCACGGCTATTCTACATCGGTGAGCTACAACACGCTGAATGGCAAGCAGCTTTCTTTGAAAAATGCTTTCAAATCAGAAGCGGCCTATAAAGCTGGAAAAGCGTATGCAAAAAACTATATTTTAAGTAGACCAACGCATTATCCATTTGCGGACAATAAGTCGACGATTGCCGGTCATCAATATGTGTGGACGAAAAAAGGATTGAACGTACAATTCGATCAATACGATTTAGCGTCGTATGCGGAAGGGAAAAAACTCGTACCCATTCCACAAAAATATGTGAAATAAGACAGTGAAGCCTTGATACGAATGTATTTCAAGGCTTTTTGTATGCTAAAATTCCGAGATTATACACGTGTTTCTTCTTATTTATACTATCGATATAGTAAAAAATGATTACGTCGCATAAAAGCACGCTATTTTAGTAGATAAAAGTAGTAGAAGAATTAGCACGGGCACATAATGATGTCGAAACCGAAACAATATAATTTGTTAGTATTTGTCGAAAGTGTACCAATCTGTAAGAAAAAACACATAGGCAATGCCATCAATCTTCTGCGATTATGGGATGAATTGAAAATAGAACTATTTATGAGAAGGGAGAGAAAGGGGAATTTTTCTTATACTAGTAAAACTTATGTACTTATAAAGATATAGTTTAAAAGGTCTATACTATCAATTTTAGTAGGACTATTCGATTTTTACTGATTTTTTAAAGCGTTTCCATTATACTTTTCTATTGTTAAACGTATTTATTTAGCAAATATATGCAAAAAAAGGAGAAAAAGATGAAAAAAGGATTCGCACAGATTATATTCAGTAGTGGGTTATTATTTGCATCAATTCCAGTATTCGTTAACCCAACAACAACGTACGCAGCGACGAAAACCGTGACAACGTATACAACGACTGACGCAGTGAATGTACGTAAAGGAGCAGGTACGAAATACGCTTCTCTTGGTAAATTAAAAAAAGGTCAAGCACTAAATGTGAAAAAGAAATCTGGTCAATGGTATCAAATTACATTTAACGGTAAGACTGGCTATGTCGCAGATTGGTACGTTAAAAAAGCAACAGCTAAAAAAATAACGAAACCGGTAGCAACTAGCGCGAAAAAAGTATATAAAACGAAAACAGCCGTAAACGTCCGTAAAGGGGCAAGTACGAAATACATATCTCTCGGTAAAACGAAAAAAGGCGAAACGCTAACCGTGAAGAAAAAAGTTGGCGATTGGTACCAAGTTACTTATAAAGGAAAAACAGGTTATATCGCAGCTTCATATGTCGTTGTTTCAACCGTGAAAGCAAAAACAACGGTTAAAACAGCAGCAACCGATACAAATACATATACGACAACTGATGCCGTTAATCTTCGTGTCGGTGCGGGTACACAATACGTATCACTTGGTAAATTACCAAAAGGTGAAAAACTAACCGTGAAGAAAAAAGTCGGTGATTGGTATCAAATTACGTTCAACGGTAGAACAGCGTACGTCGCAGCTTCATACGTGAAAGTAACAGCTCCAAAATCGACGACGAAAGCAACGACAAAAAAAGTATACAAAACGACCGATGCCGTAAACGTCCGTAAAGGGGCAGGCACACAATACGTATCGCTCGGTAAAACGAAAAAAGGCGAAACGCTAACCGTGAAGAAAAAAGTTGGCAACTGGTATCAAGTAACATATAAAAAACAAACAGCATACGTTGCAGCTTCATACGTAAAAGTAACGACAACGACGGTGAAACCAGTCAAAACGAAGCCAACAACTGTTACAAAACCAAACACGACAACGACGAAAAAAGTATATAAAGCAAAAGACGTCGTAAACGTTCGTTCCGGTGCAGGAACATCGTTCAAATCGCTCGGTAAATTGAAGAAAAATCAAACGTTGACAGTGAAAAAGAAATCAGGTTCATGGTATCAAATTACGTTCAATGGCAAAATAGGCTACGTTGCGGATTGGTATGTGACGGTGACGACGGTGAAATCAAATTCATCGACATCGACAACAACAGGTACAACAACGACAGCAACGAATAAGTCAAAAGTGTATACGACAACGAGTGCGGTTAACTATCGTTCAACGAGCAGCATGGATTCGATCGTGCTCGGTACGATTCCAAAAGGTGAAAAATTAAATGTGAAGAAAAAAATTGGTGATTGGTACGAAATTACGTATAGTGGCAAAACCGTTTACGTTTCAGCTGCTTATGTAAAAACATCGACAACGACATCAAACACGACCGCTGACAAAACGACAGCGAAAAAGTATACAGCTGGCATGTACAAAGTAGGAACGGATTTACCAGCAGGTGAGTACAAATTTTATGCGACGACTTCCAAAGAAGGACAAGTCCGTCAATATTCATCTAGCAACAAAAAAGGGCTTACGTTAGACGCTGATTTTGATAATTTTGCGTATTTCACGTTATCAAAAGGACAATACGTCGAAATTAAAAATGCCTACGCAATCGCTGTGAAATAAATAAAGTAAAGCATCCCTTTCCAATTAGAGGGATGTTTTTTTGAAATATAAGTAGTTATAAAGGACTATTTCAGTATGGGCGATAGAAATTCATATTAATTCCACAAATACTTATTTTTATTGATTAAATGCTATTTTAAAACAAAAAATTAATATAAAAAAGAAAAAACTATTTTTTTCGTGAAAATACATATACAAAGAGTAGGGACAATGATATACTCGTTTCATAATTAAGATGACAAAAGTATTAGGGAAGAGGGATTTAGAATGAAAAAAATCATGAGTGTATGTGCAATGGCAATGACAGTAATGGCAGCAAGTATGATCAACGATTCAGTTGCTTTTGCAAGTGTGGACAACCAAACAATTGAAAAGGCTTCTTCAATTCCTAGCAGTACCGAAACGACAGGCATATTTGAACGAGCAACATCTGTGTACTACTATAAGGCGACAATGCCGGCAAATGGTTTATTTACAGTCCAACTTCAAAATGATGGACACGTACAAAAAGTGGAGCTGTTGAATGAAACAGGAACGCACACATTAGCGACGATGCAATCGAACCCGAGTACACTCATTCATCCGAAGCGTGAAATCGGATTAAAAAAAGGGCAGCAAGTGTACATAAAAGTAACGACAAATAAAGCAGGTGCCAAAAAACCGTACGTATTGAAAACGACGTTTAAAGCAAGTAACCAATATGAAAAAGAAATGAATGATACGATTCGACTTGCGAATACGATTGCACCGACGTCTAAAACAATCGGGACATTACAAGGGAAGAATGACGAAGATTATTTCCGATTCACATTGAAGAAAAATGGACAAATTCAAGTGAAGATGGACCAAGCGGGCGAAGCGAAAACGGTGACGGTATTGAATAGTCAAAATAAAGTGTTCGCAAAATTTACGACGAATAATCGTCAATTAAACGATGCAGTTGCGAAAGTAGGTTTACCGAAAGGGACGTATTATACGAAAGTAACGACGGCGAAAAAGGCGGTCGTCCCGTATACGATGCAGTTGAAGTTTACGGCAAGTAATTATTTTGAAAAAGAATCGAACGATACGATTCGTACCGCAAATAGTGTCACACTCAACAAAACGTATAAAGCGACTTTACAAGGGAAACAAGACCGCGATTATTACAAATTTACAGTGAAGAAAAAGAAAACGGTCTACGTCTACGTATCGAATGGGAATTCGGACAAAAACGTTCAATTGTTAAGCCCTACAGGCAAACGTATGGAAACGTTTAAAACGGATTCTGATTTGCGCGGGGCATCGTACATTCGCACGACACTATCAAAAGGAACGTACTATGTGAACGTCTATAACAACAGTTCATATTTTGAAGATTACACAATCAAAGTAAAATAAATCCTACATTCGTATGAAAAAAGGTCGAGTTGTCACGAGGCATCTCGACCTTTTTTGCGTAGAAAAGACGTAAGTTCGATACGATAACGATGCTTTTTGTGTCATCATGCTGTAAAATAAAGGACGAAAGAAGGGATCGGATGGAGATCACGTATCAGCTTATTATCGTTCTCGTCATGATTGGTTTTGTCGGCTCTTTGTTATCGGGGATGCTCGGTATGGGTGGGGCAATTATTAAGTACCCACTTCTTTTATTCGTACCCCCTTTATTTGGTCTTGCAGCCTTCTCAGCACACCAAATATCGGGGATGATTGCGGTTGAAGTGTTTTTCTCTGCGTTCATCGGCATGTGGGCATATCGTAAAGATCATTACATTCATAAACAATTAACGATTTATATGGGGAGTGCGATTGTCGTCGGTAGTTTAATCGGTAGTTTCGGTTCCAGTTATTTATCGACGAGTACGATTAATATTATATACGGTATATTAGCATTACTTGCAGCTGTGCTAATGTTTTTGCCGAAGAAAAAAGAAGTAGCAACGAAGTATGAAGACATCGTGTTTCATAAACCACTTGCGATGATTTTGGCATTCATCGTCGGAATTGGCTCTGGTATTGTCGGAGCGGGTGGGGGCTTTTTAATTGTGCCGATTATGTTGACCATTTTAAACATTCCAACACGTATTACGCTCGCAACAAGTTTAGCGATTACGTTCATTTCATCTATTGGTGGTAGTATCGGAAAGCTCGTCACAGGGCAAGTGGAGTATATTCCCGTACTCATTTTAATTGTCGTCAGCTTTGTTGCTGCACCACTCGGAGTGAAAATAGGGAAGGCGATGAATACGAAATATTTACGTATTTTTTTAGCCATTTTAATTAGCGCAACAGCCGTGAAAATTTGGATTGAAATTCTCTTTAAATGAGCGTAAGAAAAAGGGCAAGTTATAGAGGAATTTACCCTTTTTCTTGCGTTCTTTTTAGAACATATTGAATTCAAAATAAATAAAAACGAGGCTAGGATAAAACCATAGCCAAATAGAAAGGGCGTCATGATTTCAACATCATGACACCCCTTTTTCATATGCGTACTTGTATGGTTCTTTGTTTGGCGCGACGCTTTTCGCGGGCACGGCTCCAACTTATTTTTACGTTCGTGTCGTTCTCACAGAAGTCGCACCTTTCGCTTCGTACAAACTCATTTTAAATAAGCAAAAAGAGTTCCTTTTGAAAAAACAGATAATAAAAATGACGCTGCCGATTGATAGCGTCATTTTTTATAAAATGATTATTTGTTTTCTTTTTTCCAAATATCGATATTGTCTAAATCAGGCATTGATTCTGCATGGAACACAGGATCTTTTCCTTGTTTACGTTGTTTTCGATAATCTTTCAGCAAGCGGAAAGCTTTCCCTTGTAGAAGGAAGATAGCGATTAAGTTAATCAGTGCCATGATAGCCATGAAGAAATCGGCTAAATCCCATACGAGTGATACTTCTGCAAGTGCCCCGAACATGACGAAGGCGAGAACGAGAATACGATATACAACCATTAACGTTTTTGATTTTTTAATGAATTCTAAGTTCGTTTCACCGTAGTAATAGTTCCCGATAACCGAACTGAAAGCGAACATGAAAATCGCAAATGTGAGGAAAATACCTGCCCAATCACCGAGTTGTGTCACGAGGGATTGTTGCGTAATGTCGATTCGTTCGTTCGTACCGGCTGTTTTGTACACATCGCTTAATAATACGATGGCAGCCGTAGACGTACATACGAGCATCGTATCTACGAATACGCCGAGTGTTTGAATTAATCCTTGTTTAACAGGGTGTGAAACGTTTGCTGTTGCAGCGGCGTTTGGTGCAGAACCGAGACCGGCTTCATTGGAGAATAATCCACGTTTGAAACCTTGTACGATTGCGCCACCGATTAAACCACCAATGCCGGCTTCGAAGTTAAATGCTTCTTTAAAAATAAGCGCGAATACGCTAGGAAGTGATGTGAAGTTTAAAAAAACGATTAATAGTGCAACGGCGATATAAGCAATTGCCATGATCGGCACGAGCCATTGTGTCACACTGACGATTCGTTTGACACCACCGAAAATAATCATAGCAGTTAATAAAACGACGACGATGCCGACAACCGTTTTATTAATACCGAAACTATTGTCCATTGAAGCGGCAATTGTATTCGTTTGAACGGCATTAAAGACGAATGCGTAACAAAGCGTAATCGCAATCGCAAAAATAATCCCCATCCAACGCGCTTTTAAACCACGTTCCATATAATAAGCGGGACCGCCTCGGAAGTTGTCCCCATCTTGTACTTTATAGAGCTGTGCTAATGTACTTTCCACGAATGAACTGGCTGCTGCTATGAGTGCCATAATCCACATCCAAAATACAGCACCAGGACCACCAAGTGCGATTGCTGTTGCGACACCGGCAATATTCCCTGTACCGATACGTGATGCAGCGGAAATTGTAAATGCTTGGAAAGAAGAAACGCCTTTTTTTCCTTTGCCATTGACTGTCGCTTTATCTGTTAGGACACGGAACATTTCTGGAATGAATGTAAATTGCATTCCGCGACCTCGAACGGTAAAAACGATACCAACGACTAAAATAATAATAATAATTAATTTTGAATATAAAAAGTCGTTAAGTGATAAAATAAATTGATCTAAAGAACCCAAAATAAAATGACCTACCTTTCTTCCTATCTTAATATAACATAAAAATCCATTAAAAAAATAAATACTTTGATACCCATCTAATGATTTTTTTAATAATTTAGAGAAAATAACTGAATTCGTCGGAATATACGCAAATATATAATAATTTTAAAGGGGGGTATTAAGACATATAATAGTGTATACCCTACTTAAAGACGTTTTAAAATATTTTTTTAATATAAAAGTAAAGTCAAGTTAGCTGAAAAAGATAGAAAATGCACGACATCCTATTACCAATTAATAGAAAAAACCATTTCCTTTCAAAAGGAAATGGTTTAGATGTGTTAAGGTGCTTTAATCGTTGCTTTAAATAAATCACCGTCGACTTGTAATGTGACGGCTGTGCCGTGTAAATTAGCAATCGATTGAGCAATTGCTAAGCCAAGACCAGAGCCTTCTGTATGACGAGAATCATCGCCACGTGTGAAGCGGTCCATTAATTCGTCTAATTCTTCGGGGAGTTCGAAGGCAGTGACATTTTTAATCGTCAACGTGCCATTTTGTAGCTGTACGTGAATGCGTGTATGTTCCGTACTATATTTGATTGCATTGCCGATTAAGTTATCAATCATGCGTGCCCATTTCGCAGCGTCCACTGTGATTGGGTAACTTTCTGTGTCGAATTGCGTACGAATCGTTAAATGTCTCGCTTCGGCAAGCTCTTGTTGTTCACCGACGAGTTGTTGCACCATTTGTACGTAATCAATCGATGCTTTATGAAGTTCTAGTTGTCCAGATGCCATTTTTGAAACGTCAAATAAATCATCAATTAACACTTTTAGTTTTTGTGTTTTTAAATCGAGTACGTCGACGTATTCTTTTCGCTCATCCGCTGTCAAAGCAGGATTTTTTAATAAATCCGTATACGTCATCATCGCCGTAAGTGGCGTTCGCAAGTCGTGGCTGACATTCGTAATCAATTCGGTTTTCATGCGTTCACTTTTTTGTTGCTCGGCATACGAATGGTCGACACCCGCTTCGAGCGAAGCAATGCGCTGTGAATGTTTCGCTAGTGGAAATTGACCTTGAAGCGGCTTCATTTGTTGTTCGGTTTGGCGCATGACCGTGTTCGTCGCCGCCATATTACGCCATGCGATGAACATCGTCGGAAGCATGACGACAAGCCATAAAATGAAATAAATGGAAAGAAGTCCAGCCGTCCCATCCATACTAATAATCATCATGCCCAGACCCGCTAGGAAAAATGCCAACCAAGAAAACAGTAATAAGAACGCTTGGCGTGGTTCGTAAAAGCTATTTTTAAAAATCGTTTGGTTGCGTCCGATCCATGAACGTTTTTTCCATTCATGGCGTGTACACGTATAGACGATGCTATAAACGAGGTGTAATAACATGTAAATAAGCAGCGTAGAAAAAACGAGCGTCATTGCTGTTTTATAGTATAAATTCGGCATATTCGTATGGTAATCGAGTGTGCTCGTAAATGAAGCACCTATGAGAAGACCGATTGCTATAATGACAAGTGCTGCAAGAAGTTGTAGCTCAAAATGTCGACCGAATGGTTTGAATTGTTTTCGAGTAGTAATGCTAAAGTAAATAGCCACCGCAAGTGCCGCAATACCGAGCCATTTTAACCATTGAAGGAATACGTATTTCGTATGGTAATCCGCTTCGTGGAAATAGATTGGTTCATTTTCTGTTGAAACATACACCGTTCCTACGTAGTTTTTAAAATCTTCGGAAATGTAGTTGAAATACGTTTCGTCATAGTAGTCAAATTCACCAAGTTTGTACGGATGACTTTCCGTACTTTTAAATTCGAATTTTGTCGGCTTATCTTGAGCAGTTTCATTCGTCAATACGTCACCCGTTTTGATATTTTCAAGTCGATAAACGGCTTGAATATCATTTGGGGCACGGAAGTTTTCTAATTGGCTTTGTAATTCTTTTCGATTTTGTTTCAATAAAATTTTACGAACGTAGGCATCGTCATGGTAAAGCTTTTTATTAAATGCTAATGATTCTGCACGTTGTTTTTTAATTCTTCTTTTTGTTTGAGTGACATTTTGTACGATAGCAGACGGTCATACTGGGCTTTAATATCTTCTGCACGGTCGTCTTCTGACGTAAACAACTCATCGCGGTATCGTTGAATATCCGTATCCGTTACACGATAGCTTTTAACGAGTTCTGCTACTTTTAACTGTTTAATAATTTGATCGTCAATATCTTGAAAGAGCTGTTGTTTATTAGCTGCGAATTCACGGCTATTTTGATAATCTTTTTCGTAATGAATACCGGCAATCCATGCACATAAACCGATGCATGCAAGTGCCAATGTTAATGCAAATCCTATTTTTTTCATCGAATCACCTCTACATTTCTAACGACAGAAAATGGACGGTACAGTATAAAATGACGGCTATGCCAAGGGCGAGTGCAGCGAGCGATGCTTTATTGTGGCTCGACTTTATACCCAACACCCCATACGACTTTTACGTATTGTGGATTTTTCGGATTCACTTCAACTTTCTCGCGAATTTTCCGAATATGTACGGCAACGATATTCGCCGCATTGTAGGCAGGTTCTTGCCATACCGCTTCATAAATACTGTCGATTGGATAGACGCGACCGGGATGTTGCATGAGAAGCTCTAAAATTTGAAACTCGCGCGGTGTGAGTTTGACCTCTTGTCCGTGTGCTATGCATTGTTTCGTTTCGGACACGAGTGTTAAGTCACCGACCGTTAGAGCTGCCGCTTCTTGTTGATACGTACCGAGTGTTATGTAGCGACGTAGTTGGGATTTGACACGCGCTAACAGTTCAAGCGGTCTGAATGGCTTCGTCATATAATCATCTGCACCGACTGATAAGCCTAAAATTTGGTCCGTTTCTTCGACTTTTGCACTCAGCATAATGATCGGAATATTTTGTTTCGCACGGATTTTAAACGTCGCTTGAATGCCATCCATTTTTGGCATCATGACGTCTAAAATAATGAGATGCACGGTCGTCGTTTCAAGTACGTTCAGTGCTTGTTCACCATCAGAAGCTTGGATGACATCGTACCCTTCATTTTTTAAATAAATTTCTATGCCATTTCGAATGTCCTCATCGTCGTCTACTACTAAAATCGTATACATCCTTTGTCCTCCTCGTCGTTGATACTTTTACTTTAAACGAACTTTCTTAACATTTGCTCCTATCAATTATGAAGAAATTCTTAAGATTTGTCGCTAGAAAATGAAAAAAATATTGTACGTCCATTTTTATAGTAAGCAAGACGAAAAAAGACAGCAATGATTTTCGCCTCATCGCTGCCTGTTTCGTTATGAACATGTTTGTGTCGTGCTTTGGGACGACCGCTATTTAAAACAATAGTAAGCCGACGATGAAAATGATACCAGAGTACAAGAGGGCCGTAATACAGAAGCCCATAATGTCCCGTGCTTTCAAACCTGCAATGGCGAGTGCCGGCAATGCCCAAAATGGCTGTACCATATTCATCCAGGCCTCTCCGTAAGCAATGGCCATCGTCGCTTTCCCGAGATCGGCTCCGAGTGCTTGGGCCGCTTCGATGACGAAAGGTCCTTGGACGACCCAATGTCCGCCGCCGGAAGGAACTGCCAAATTAATTAAGCCGGAGCTTAAGAACGCAAGAATAGGGAATGTTTCCGCTGTCGCAATGCTAATGAACCAATGCGTAATTTTTTCACCTAAACCGGACGTTTCCATCATCATTTGAATGCCCGCATAAAATGGGAACTGTACGAGAATACCCGCTGTTCCACCAATCGCCGCTTGCACTGCCCGCATATAAGACATCGGTGTTCCGTGTAAAATAACGCCGAGTGTGAAAAAGACGATGTTGACGATATTAATGTTTAAATTCAGTCCATTTTGAATGAAGTAGTAAACGATGTACGTCACACCTAAAAGCCCGATTATGTATGCGATGATCCGGCTTTCTTCTAAACGTTCCGCCGGCGTCGCATTTTTGGGAAGTTGCCGAGCTGTAGAAGGCTCTTCTTTTAAAATCGCTGGATCAATGACTGGAATTTGATCTTGCGGACGTTGCATAAGACGTGTTAAAACCGGTAATGTGAAAAGAAGAACTGCCGTAATGAAAATGTTGTACGGTGTCAGGAGCGTTTCACTAATCGGAATAAGACCAGCAATTTTTTCGACCGGGTTGCCAGGTGTTGCCGCAGCAAGCGGAACAGAACCTGATAAGCCACCGTGCCACGTTAAAAAGCCGATGTACGCGCTCGCAATTAATAAACGATAATCTGATGCAGGAATGCGACGTGCTACTTCACGAGCGAATAAAGCCCCGATTACGAGTCCGAATCCCCAGTTAATTATACAGCAAATCGCTGACATGAACGTTACGAGCATGACGCCTTGTGACGGGGTACGTGCTACCGAAGCAAGACGGCTCATTCCTTTACGTAACAGGGGAGAACTCGCAAGTGCGTGTCCGGTTACGAGAACGAGTGCCATTTGCATCGCAAAGGCAAGTAATCCCCAAAAACCGTCTCCCCATATCGATACCATGTCCATTAGTGAAGTCGGCGTTGTGAAAATGCCGACAACAAACACGATAATCGTTAAAAGCATCGCAAAGATTAATGGGTCGGGTAAGTACCGATCAACTAATCGAGTAAAAAATCCAGTGACAGATTGAACCATAAGAAAAACCTCCTACGCTAAGTTGACTGTATAGTGTGCTTCTGTGTTTTCCGCAACCATTTGTTCCGTAACACCTGGTTGCAGCTCAATTAATTCCATCCCATTTTCGGTGAAATCAAAAACTGCTAAATTCGTAATTAAACGATGTACGACACGTTGCCCTGTTAATGGAAGAGAACACGCTTTTTTCACTTTCGATTCCCCGTATTTACTCACATGGTCCATCACAACAACGACGCGTTTCGCTCCGTTGACGAGGTCCATCGCACCGCCCATTCCTTTGACCATCTTTCCAGGAATCATCCAATTCGCAAGGTCGCCTGATTCAGATACTTCCATTCCACCTAAAATCGCCAAGTCGATATGTCCACCACGAATCATTGCGAACGATTCCGCACTATCGAAAAATGAAGCGCCTTTTGCAGCGGTTACAGTTTCTTTCCCGGCATTGATTAAGTCTGCATCTAACTGTGTTTCTGTCGGATACGGTCCGATGCCAAGCATCCCATTTTCAGATTGCAGGAGGACGTTGACGCTTTCCGGTAGCGCATCTGCTACAAGTGTTGGAATCCCGATTCCTAAATTGACGAACATGCCATCTCGTACTTCTTTTACTGCGCGATTAATTAATACGTCATATTTCATTTGTTATGCCTCCTTACGAACAGTACGTTTTTCGATTCGTTTCTCATAATTTTCCGCTACGAGTAAGCGTTGTACGTAAATACCTGGTAGATGGATTTCATCTGGGTCCAGTGTGCCTACTTCGACGATTTCTTCTACTTCAACGATTGTGATTTTGCCTGCTGTTGCAGCAATTGGATTGAAGTTACGTGCTGTTTTTCGGAATACGAGATTGCCGAGTGTATCGGCTTTCCACGCTTTTACGAGTGCGAAGTCTGCGACGATGCCTTCTTCTAATAAGTACGTTTGTCCGTTGAATTCTTTCGTTTCTTTCCCTTCAGCGATTGGTGTACCAACACCTGTTGCTGTATAAAACCCTGGAATGCCTGCACCACCTGCACGAATTCTTTCAGCGAGTGTCCCTTGAGGAACGAGTTCTACTTCAAGTTCTCCTGACAAATATTGTTGTTCAAAAATTTTATTTTCGCCTACGTAAGAAGCGACCATTTTTTTAATTTGTTTGTTTGCGAGTAAAATACCGAGTCCAAAGTCGTCGACGCCACAATTATTACTTACGACTGTTAAGTTTTTCGTGCCATGCTCGCGCAATGCTTGGATGCTCTTTTCAGGAATACCTGAGAGCCCAAATCCTCCGACGACGAGTGTTGCACCATCTGGAATGTCTGCGGTTGCTTCTTTGAATGAATGATAGATGTTTAAAGTCATGAAAACGCCTCCTTATGTAGTAAAAGTTTACAATTAATAGAATTATAAGTAAAATAAATAAAAAACATAAATATTATTAGTAATTACTTATGAAAGAAGTGAGAAACGTGAATTTACAAGCATTACAGCTCTATATCGCGGTCGTAGAAGAGGGAAGTTTTACGAAAGCAGCAGAAAGGTGTTTCGTGACACAACCGTATTTAAGCCAACTCGTGAAGCAACTTGAAAAAGAATATGACGTGCAATTGTTAAATCGCTCGACGCGGACGCTTTCTGTAACGGACGCAGGGGAGGTCGTTTACGAGCAGGCACGTAAAATGGTGCATTGTATGGAGCAAACGAAAGTATTACTTGAGCAAGTGAAAGACGTTCACCGCGGGGAAGTAACGATTGCGATTCCACCACTTGTCGGGACGATCGTATTGCCGCAACTGTCGAAACATTTTCGCGAGCGTTATCCGAATGTGAAAATGAATTTGATCGAGCTTGGTGCAAAAAAATTCCAGATTTAATTAAAAATGAAGATGCAGATATTGGTTTTTGTGTCATGCCAGTAGAAGACGATTCATTAAAAACGACTGCTTATGTAGCGAGTGATTTTGTCGTATTTATTTCATCTGACCATCGCTTCGCAAATAAAAATCAAGTGACGATGAAACAGTTGAAGAGGGAGCCGTTTATTTTGTTTTCAGAAGGGTTTACGCTGCATGATTCGGTCATTGCGCATTGCCATCGCCACGGGTTCGCACCAAATATTAGCTTCGAAACGTCTCAGTGGGATTTGATGGTCGAATTGATTGCATTAAAAATGGGTATCGCATTATTACCAAAATCTATTGCAAAAATGATGCATCGCGAACACGTGACGGTATTACCTTTATCGGAAGATGCTAAGTTTCAATGGGAAATTGGGATGGTGACAAAACAGAAAAAGACACCATCTTTTGCAGCAAAAGCATTCGAAGAAGTCGCACAGTCATTAATTCCACAGCATTTAACTAGTTGACAATTACAACTAATTTAGTAAAATAGTTGATAAAGTCAACTATTTGAGGAGGAAGGGATTTGGACGAACAATTGCGAAAAGTCCGAGCGTTTAATCGTTTTTTTGCCGTGCAATTAAATTTGTTTGATCGCCATACACTCGGAACCGAATTAACGCTCACGGAAGGGCGCATCATCGGCGACATCGGACGCCATCCAAACTGGACAGCGAATGACATAGCCGAGCATTTACACGTCGATAAAAGTTATATTAGTCGCCTACTGCAAAAATTCGAAAAGAAAAAGTATATCATTCGTGTAGCACATCGAGACGATCAACGAAAAAAATGTATTCAATTAACAGCAAGTGGCAAACGATTATTCGATGAATTAGAGCGTCTTTCTGACGACCAAGCGGCGCATATGATGACGAAGCTTTCCTCTGAAGAACGTCATTTATTAGTCGAAAAGATGAATTGGATTCAATCTGTATTACAAAAATAGAAAGCGTGGTAAACGAATGTTAAATTTTGAATGTGATTATTTAGAAGGAGCGCATCCGCTCATTTTACAAAAGTTAATGGAAACAAATATGGAAAAAACATCAGGATACGGACAAGATCCTTATACGAAAAGTGCAGCACAAAAAATACTCGCTGCGTGTGAGTGCCCAGACGGGGAAGTGCAGTTTTTAGTAGGCGGAACACAAACGAATGCGACAGTTATTCGCGCGATGCTTCGTCCTTATGAAGGGGTCATTGCGGCAGATACAGGTCATATTAGTACGCATGAAGCAGGTGCAATCGAAGCAGGTGGTCATAAAGTATTGACGATTCCACAAGTTGACGGCAAGCTGTCTGCTTCAAATATTCGTACATATATGGAACAATTTTTCGCAGATGGAAGCCACACACATATGGTACAACCGGGAATGGTGTACGTATCTCATCCGACAGAATACGGCACATTGTATTCAAAAGCAGAATTAGAAGCGATTAAAGACGTATGTCGTACGTATGATTTGCCGCTATTTTTAGACGGGGCACGTCTCGGTTACGGACTTGCGGCAGTTGATACGGATGTGACACTACCTGTCATTGCCGCAAACTGTGACGTCTTTTATATCGGTGGTACGAAAGTCGGTGCGATGTTTGGGGAAGCGGTCGTCGTAACGAAAGCGAATACGATTAAACATTTCTTTACGACGATTAAACAAAGCGGTGCTTTACTTGCGAAAGGGCGTATGCTCGGCATTCAGTTTGACGTGTTATTTACAAACGGTTTATATCAGGATATTTCGGCACATGCGATTCGTTTAGCTGAAAAATTAAAGGCGAGCTTACGCGAAAAAGGATATGCTTTTTTATTTGAATCACCGACGAATCAACAATTCGTTATTTTAGAAAATAAACAGATGGCACAACTCGCAAAAAAAGCTCAATTTAGCGTTTGGGAACCGTACGATGCGACGCACACAGTCGTTCGTTTCGCGACGAGCTGGGCAACAGCAGAAGAAGATGTCGATGCGCTACTTGCACTATTGTAAATAGGTAAGCTTTCATTTGAACGAGACTGGGACAAAACATGTCATTTTTCTTTTTTAGCGTTCGCAACGAAAAACCGGAACCGCGCCACAGCGCGATTCCGGTTTTTCTTATGCTCATATGAGAGGTGATTTCTACACGTATATCCCAGCCTCGTTTTATGTTGCATAAAATAAAGTTATCATGGGTTTCATAAGATGTGAATTTTCACACAATATGCTACTTAATGCTTGGATTTCGACAATATTCGTAAAGAAATAACAAGTTTCTGTTTAATTCATTGAAAACAACTAGGTTTAAGGGGGATTTACATGCTTCAAATGGCTATTACCGGAATAATTTGTGGGGCATTACTCGGCTTCGTTATGCAACGTGGTCGCTTTTGTCTAACAGGTGGTTTCCGTGATATGTATATTGCGAAAGACAATCGCATTTTTTACGCATTATTAATTGCGATTGCGATACAAGCAGTCGGTGTATATGCACTGATTGGCTTTGGCGTTTTTGATTACGCTGCAACACCGTTCTCATTATGGGCAACCGTTATTGGGGCGTACGTATTTGGGATTGGGATCATTTTTGCAGGAGGCTGTGCGACAGGAACGTGGTATCGTGCAGGGGAAGGGTTAATCGGAAGTTGGATTGCCCTCGCTTTTTACATGTTAGTCGCTGCTATTATGAAATCAGGTCCACTCGGTCAATTTACGACGACGGCTCGTTCAAATACAATCGGTACAGATTCAATGGCAGATACGCTTGGGATTAACGTTTGGTGGTTAATCGGTTTATTAGTCGTCATCGTTGCCATCATCGTATTCTGTGAATTGAAAAAACCACGCGTCAAAATCCCAGGATTAAAACCGAAAAAAACAGGCATCGCTCACGTTTTATTCGAAAAGCGTTGGCATCCATTTGTGACCGCTTCTTTAATCGGACTTATTGCGATCATCGCATGGCCGTTAAGTGCCGCGACAGGACGTGTATTCGGACTTGGTGTAACGACGCCATCTGCGAATATTTTACAATACCTCGTTTCAGGAAATTTAGATTTTATTAACTGGGGTGTCTTTTTAGTACTCGGTATTTTCCTCGGTTCATTCTTCGGTGCGAAAATGAGTGGAGAATTCCGTTTGCGCACACCCGATACGAAAACCGTCGTTCGCTCAGGTGCCGGTGGTGTTTTAATGGGCTTCGGTGCAAGTCTTGCCGGCGGTTGTTCCATCGGGAACGGTCTTGTCATGACGGCAATGATGTCATGGTCTGGCTGGATTGCCCTCATCTTTATGATTTTAGGTGTTTGGACCGCCTCGTATTTCGTATTCGTTCGTCCAGCAAAACAAAAAATGGCGGCTCGCGCACAATCGTCTGCGAACGCTTAAAAAAGGAAGTATACACATGAAAAAAACATTAGAAGTATTAGGAATGGTTTGTCCGTTCCCGTTAATCGAAGCAAAAGATGCGATGCAGCAACTACAACTAGGCGACGAATTAGAAGTACAATTCGACTGTACACAAGGAACAGAATCATTACCTCGTTGGGCTGCAGAAGCAGGTCACGAAGTAACGAATTACGAACAACTTGGTGAAGCTTCTTGGACGATTACGATTAAAAAGAACGCATAACGCACACATTTATAAAAAAAGCGATTCCTTTCAGGGGTCGCTTTTTTTACGTTCGTGTATCCTAATAGTAGATAAGCTAAAATGGGAGGAATGGAAATGAAAAGAAATGGATCAGCACTGATTGTCGGTGTGAGCGCTGCTGTAGCACTCAGCGTTGTTTTTTCGAATGCACAAAAAACGACAGAGCATGAAGCAACAAATGAGCCGGTCGCTGACAGTGGTCGTATTACGGTTGAATTGAATAATCCATATGAGCCAATTGTTGAAAGTGATCGTGTGACGGTTCAATTAATTGGTTGGCATTAAAGCGGATTTATAAAGTTGTTTTATATGTCGCTTAAAACACGGCTTTCGATTAAATATGTCACGTCATAGTGATGGGCAAGTTGTTTTAAATAGAGCAATAGCTGCGAAAAGTCATCTGCTTGAAACAATTGTTCATACTGTGCTTTTTCTTCGGCTGTTGCGATTTTTTTGAAGTAGCCCCACATATGTTGAATCGCATTGCGCATACTACCGGGAGTTGGTATTTCATTGAGCGCTTTTTGAATCGTGCGCTCGACTTGTTCATGAGAAGCACGGTCGCGCATGAGGCCTCGAATGTCATTATAGTAAGCCTGACTGTGAAAGAGAACGTTATATTTTTGTTCACGCCATAAAATTTCAACGGTGTTCATTTAAATCACTCCTTTTTTAGTCGCTTTATTGTAGCATAGAAGTGCTTTCGATTTGCGATTGCGCGTCGCAAAATGAGATAATAAGAAGAGAAAGTTAGGTGATTTTGTGCGTTTATGGCATTATGAAATTATTCCTTTTTTACCGAAAGGACAATTGTTGTCGCAGTGGAGAGAATTAAATAGTATTTTCGCAAAAGAGGACCGACACGTATTAATTAATTACGTGTATGAATACGACCGAACGGATTTACGTGCGTATACGAAATTGATTATGGATGAGATGGGGAAGAGAGGTTATCGCATTCGCTCATTTGATAAGATGAACAATTATTTTTCAGGAGTTGCAGACGTTCCAGTAGCACATCCTTTTGTGAACCATCATAACGATGAGTATTTAGAAATTTGTTTTTATAATTTGAAAGAAAAATTCATACGTGGACAGAAAGATTATGAACGACTTGATTATGATCGTCTCGTTGCGTACGTTTTACCGAAGCTTGAAAAGAAAAATAAGTAGGTTTTAAATTGAAAAGCACTGCGGTGTGTTTATCTACGCATCGTGATGCTTTTTTTGTTTTTGTGATTTGAGAAATAATTCCAAATGGGTATAATAAAATAAAAAAGTATAGGTGGTGGCACAGATGGACGTACATCAATTGCATAAACTGATTGAAAAAAATTGGCCCGTGACGATTCGAGATATTCAAATCATTTCGCAAAAAGGGAAGTGGATTGTCGCTGTACATTGTTCGGAAGGGCAGTTTGTTGTGAAAGGTGAAAAAACGCTCTTGCAAGACCCAGAAGAGGTGTGTCACTTTGCATCGGAATTACGGGCAGTTCTACCGGTACCTTTATACATAAAAACGGTTAATCGAACATATACGGTCGTAGAAGAAGAGCTGACGTTTACGTTAGAACAGCAGCTTGAAGGCGTAGAGGTACCTATATTAAAAACGTATCATATCGAACAAATCGCGCTTGCACTAGCAAAAATGCATCTCTTTTCAGAAACGACGAAAAGACAGTTGAATCAGCCGACAACATGGAGTTTATTTGGAGGAAATAAGACCGAAGCAATCGGTGATTATGACGAAAATGAGCGTAGTTTTTGGGAAGTAAAAGAAGCTTTTCAAAACGAAATGTTATTTAGTCAAGTAGAGGAGGCGTATAATACGCTTCGGGCGTCATTGCAAGCCGTTTGGTCGCAACTTCCGAAAGGAGCGACACAAGGAGACTTTTGTCCATACAATATGTATTTTAATGACAATCGTTTGACAGCTCTTTTTGATTTTAATTTAGCAGGTGATGAAGTGTTAGTGAACGAATGTATTGCAGTAGCAGTATACGTTTGTTGGCATTATCCGTATGAAGGCGAGTTACTTCCGAATGAGCGGTACGATGTATTTATCGAAACGTATGAGAATTATCGTAAACGGAGTCCACTTGAGAAGCGGTGTAGTGATGCACTGTTTCGAATTATTCGTGCTTTTCGTTATGATCGCGTTGATTTGGGCATTGAACGAGGCGATGCAAGCGGATTTTTAGAAGAAACACTCGCTATTTTGACGCAGGTGACAGATGAAAAGTTGTCGTTGCGTATCGAGGAACCGCAATAATTACTTTTCAGTTGCATCTAGTCCACCCTTTATATATCATAGCTGTATACTTGGTATTTGAGGAGGAGGCAATATGAGTTTATTATTTGAACCATTTTCAATTCGTCAATTACAACTGAAAAACCGTCTCGTTATGGCGCCGATGTGTACGTATGAAGCGGCAAACGATGGACGTGTAACAGATTTTCACTTCACCCATTATGAGAGCCGAGCAATCGGTGGCGTCGGTTTAATTATTCAAGAAGCAACATCCGTAGTACCAGAAGGACGTATTTCTGCGAATGACCTTGGCATTTGGGAAGATGCGCAAATAGAAGGACTTCAAAAATTAACGACGTCCCTGAAAAAATACGGCACGATTCCAGGCATTCAATTGGCTCATGCTGGTAGAAAAGCGACGGTTGAAGGGCAAATTGTCGCACCGTCTGCAATTGCTTTTGATGAACAAAGTCGCGTACCGCATGAACTTTCAATAGATGAAATAGATGAGGTTGTTTTACATTTTAAACGTGCTGCAGAACGAGCGATTCAAGCTGGTTTCGACGTGTTAGAAATACATGCGGCACACGGCTATTTAATCCATGAATTTTTATCACCGCTAGCGAATAAGCGTCAAGATGCGTACGGTGGTAGTGCAGAAAACCGCTACCGTTTGTTAGGACGAATAATCGATGCGATTCGAGACATTTGGGACGGTGTTTTATTCGTACGGGTATCAGCAGATGACTATACAGAAGGCGGTTTAGTGGCAGAAGATTATGTGCCATTTGCACAGTGGATGAAAGCACAAGGGGTCGATTTAATCGACGTTTCGACAGGCGCGGTCGTACATGCCAAAATTGATGCGTTCCCACTGTATCAAGTGCCTCATGCAGCGACTGTACGCCAAGGAGGCTTACCTGTTGGGGCAGTCGGATTAATTACGACAGCCGAGCAAGCAGAACACGTATTGCAGCAACAACAGGCAGATGTGATTCTTATTGGTCGTGAGTTGTTGCGAGATCCGTATTTTGCGTATCATGCAGCGAAACAACTCGGCCATACGATGAAACCAGCTATTCCTGTGTATGAACGAGCATGGCAATAGTGTATTAAAAAATGCGTTGAAGATTGTCACTTCAACGCATTTTCGTTATTTATAAATTTTAAATGTCGTCGTTTTGCCGGACGTTTTTTCGTGTACGTATAAAGATGGAATGTTTTATTCGTACTCGGTACAGCTAAAAAGCCGACACGTTTTAATTTTTTCTCAATGAACGCGGCGTCTTTTTATTTTTCATATTCATTGTGACGACATTGCCATTCGTTGAAGAAGTAGCACCAGTCGATTTTAATGATTTGTAGTACGTTGAAACCGATTTAAAGGCAACCTTCGCATTCAATTGGTATTCGTATACGTAATATTTTTTCCCTTTGTAATAAACGAGTACACGCTCAGCAGCTGATGCGGATTTACTTGATTGAGGTGTTTGATGGCTGATGAGTTTCGTGCCAACTTTTACATTCGCTGTTTGAACGAGTTTATTTTTACTATTGTACAAGTGAACGAACGTATAGTTCGTGTAATATGACCACGTTTTAAGTTTTGAAACTTTCGTACGGTCGACATAACCTGTTTTCGAACCGACTGTTACTTTGTAAAATTTTGCTGTCGGTTTCGACGTCGTTGTCATTTTTTGGTTTAAGTTAAAATAAGCTAATTTGGCAGATTTTGTATTCGTTGATTTATAAAGTACAGTATTGTTTGTTGCATAATATGTATACGTTTTCGTTGTTGCGGCAGAACTTGTAGAAGAAATGAAAGTTACTGAAAAAAGGAACACGAGCGCAAGGCATATTTTTATTACGGTTTTATTCATAAATACAACTCCTTTCATATCATTATTATAAATTTTTTACACATAATAATACATAAGGAAAATGAGCTATTTTACGACATTTTTCCAAAATAACAATAAAGTAAAATATTTTATTTTTGTTTTTAAGTTAAAAGTACTCTTTTTGGGTATATATTTATATAAAGGTATATCTAAGTACTCATTATCGAAAGGTGGTTCCTCTGTAGTGAAACAAATTTACTTTTTTGTAGTGGTGATTCTAATCGAGCACAAATTGCAGAAGGCTTTGCGCGAGAATACTTAAGGGAAGATGTTTCATTTATTAGTACGTCTTATCCAGAAGAAAATTAATTTTACCGATGCCAGTGGCGATTATGCGCGAGATTGGTATTGATATATCAACGATTGAATCCCCACCATTTGTATTAGAAAAATTACTCGAATCTGACTATCTTATTAGCATTTGCGAAAATCCTGTCGGGGAAGTCATTGACTTGCCACCACATATTAAGCATGTTCATATTCAAGTAGAAGATCCGCTACGCGAGGGCGATTATTTTGCACAGCTGCAAAGCTATCGGAAAGTTCGAGACACCATCGGCAGTTACATAAAAAAATTCGCTGAATCTCTTAACTATGCAGAAGGAATAGATATATAACGTAAAAGGTTCCGATTATTGGAGCCTTTTTTATTTTGGATAAAATGATCGTATCTTTATTTTCTTATTCTAATTCGTTTAAAATAGTATTTTATAACTAAAAATATAAAATAAGTGATAATTAAGTTTTATAAAAAAGGTTATTTTTTATAAAAAATGGGCATATACATAGTAATTAAAGTGAGCTCTTGATACAAATGATGTATTTAGACCTATTTAGGAGAGGGGTTTTGATGATGAAAAAATACAAAATTACAGCCGCTGCAAGCGCATTTGTTTTAGGGGCTTCCGCGATAGTACCTGCTACGTCAGCATTTGCGACAACGAAGTATCAACTGAAATCAGGAAAACTCGTCCATAGTAAGACGAAAAAGGTCGTTCAATCGTATAAAATGTATAAAAACAATTTGTACAAAAATGGCAAAAAATATACAGGGACGTTTCAACGTACATTTTATAGCCAAGGTAAAAAATATACGGGGACGAAAAAAGGGATCGTTTATAAAAAAGGAAAGAAATTAACGGGACTTCAAAAGTCTATTTATTACAAGGTAGGTAAAAAAGGCACGGGCGATTACCGTAACGTGTATTACTACAAAGGGAAAAAGCATAAGGGCATCGCCACAACGTCTAAACTGTACAAAAATCAATACGTCAAACAAGGAAAACCGGCTTCAGGTTCTTATAAAGGGAAGCATTATGTGAAAGGAAAACTGGCACAAGGTATTCAACAAAAGAAATATTATAAAAATGGCGTTCTTCATACGGGTGTTTGGAATAAAAAGCAATATGTAAAAGGAAAGCTTGCGAATCAGTGGTATGCGCAAACATTTTATGTGAACGGGCTTCGTGCCAATGGATTGATTGGCAACGTGCGCTACGCATCGGGTAAAAAAGTAGAAGGGGTCTTTTCGGACGTGCTTTATAAAGCGGGCATTCCATTTGCGGGAACAATTGCTGGTTATACGTACGTGTCTGGGAAGCTGTTAGACGGCTGGAAAGATGATTTACTCTATGTTTCGGGCAAACGATTGACAGGAACGAAAGACGGCATCACTTATAAAAATGGTGAGACGTTAGACGGATTGGAACGAGAACTGATTTATCAAGAGGGAAAGTTATTTACAGGTGTTTTAAAAGGTACGCGCTACAAAAATGGTGAGCTGTTTAATGGCTTAGATGAAGGGCTTTTTTATAAAAATGGTGTTTTATTCGAAGGAATGAAAGATGGCATCCAGTACGAACAAGGGAAACCAATTGACGGCGCTCAAAATGACACGTTATATGAAAATGGTCAATTGTTTAACGGGTTACGAGAAGGAAAATTGTACGTGAACGGCAAGCTTTGGAGTGGCATGAAAGATCAAGCATTGTATGAGCAAGGGATACTCGTTGAAGGCATGAAGAATGGACTTCTTTACGAGAAAGGTTTGTTATTGACAGGAACGAAAGATGGCATTGTTTACGTTCAAGGGGCTAAAGACGAAGAAGCGCCTATTATAACGGTTGTAGGAACACAAACGATTAAATATAAAGGTACGGTTCCTTCATTGATGACGTTCGTGACGAAAGTGACAGACAATTCGAATGAAGTCATGACATCGACTTTTACGGTTAAAAAAGGAACGCAAGTCGTTTCGTCTATTCAATCGGACGACCCAGGCATGTACACGGTGACGTACACAGCGAAAGATAAAAGTGGAAATGTGAGCGAGGCAGCGGTTGTCGTAAACGTATTACCGGAAGTTTCAGCAGAGCAACTAGCACTCGTGAAAAAAGAAGCGGAGTCGTTATTAAACGATACGTATTTGACGTATCAAAAAAATATTACGACAGATACGGAACTCGGTAAAGCCGAAGCGCAACTTGCGGCTGCAAAACGTAAAATAGACATGTATGTCGCGCTAGGCGAAGCCGAGGAAACGTTAGCGAATTACGTGAAGTTTTCGAAACAACAAGATGCGATTGCAGCATATAGTGCACAAAAATCACCGTTGAATACGACGAAAAAAATAGCGGAAGAAGCGTTATCTGATACGTATTTGACGCACCAAGCGACGATAGCGAGTAGCGAGGCACTGCTTGATGCGAAAGTAGAAGTAGCACTCGTTGAATCAAAAATTAAAAGTTTTGAAGATCGCGGGGGGAGTGCATCCACACTTTCAAACTATATGAAACTTGTGTATCAAAAAATCGCTATTTCAAACTTTTTGAACGAGCAACCGACCTTGTCGAAAGTATCGAAAGACGTACAAGATTTATTAACGAAAACATCTTTATCGTATACGAATGGCATTGCAAATATTTTAGAATTAAGCATTGCTAAAACACAAATTGCGATTATTGATTTGAAATTAAACGTTTTCAAAAGTTTACATGGTGACGTAGCGAATTTAACGAATTATACGTTGTATGAAGATCAAAAACGTGCCATTGCAGCTTTTGAAAGTAAAGATGCTGTTTTGACGAATTTGAAAACGCAAGCGGAGTCGAATTTAAATAAACTGCTAACGTATGGAACGATGGCATCGATTCAAACGGATGAACATCTTGCTGCTGCAAAAGCGCAAGTAGAAGTGATGCGTACAACATTAGAAGCTTATGCAGATGCTGGTGGGAACCCGCTCGTATTAGCGAACTATGCGAATTATTTAGCACAGAAGACGGCGATTTTAGCGTATGAAGGTAAGAAAGATACTGAAAAAGCGACCCGTAGTTTAGTAGAAGCGGGGCTGAATATCGCACCGCTTAATTATTCAAAAATCACCGCTGCCAATTATGTATTAGCGAAAGCGGAATTGACGTATTACGAAAATAAATTAGAGTCGTTTAAAGCAGTCGGTGGGGTAGAATCTTCTCTTAAAAACTATACGACGTATTTGAATCAACTTGCATCGCTACGTGCCTTTGAAGACAATAAAGAAGAAGCAACGACGAAAGTGGCGGAAAGCTTTAATAAATTAACGTATTCTTCTACACCGATTCAATCGAAAGAAGACTATGCGACGGCGAAGAAACAAGTAGACGATGCGACAAGTGCTATAACGGATTTTGAAAAAGCAGGAGGCATCGCGGCTATTCAACAAGATTATGTAAAATATGTTCAACAAAAAACGATGATTTTACAATACGAAATTTCGCAATCATTGCAATTAGAATCGATTCGTACGAGCATTGAGACGATGATTCAGTCGAATGCGGCATACGTAGCGAAGTTAAACGATTTGAGTAAAGAATCACTCGTCAACGTTCGAACGACGATTGAAGATATTCGCGCGAAGCTAGCCACATACAAAATAGCAGGTGGGGGAGATAACGATATTTCCAATTTATCATTGTTGAATGGTCAAGAACAGACGTTAAATGATTTTATCACGAAGCGAAAGGATGAAATCGCGACGTTAAAAGGGTCTATTATAGAACAAATCGGTACGATTTTGGCAAGTGCGTCATTTGACCAAATGAAGATCACGAAAGTGAAAAATGACGTTTCAAAATACGTGTTACTCGGTGGGAACTTAGCGGACATTTCCAATTATAGTGATTTTTTAAAATACGATATCGGAAATATTTTAGCTTCTGCGGATGCAAATGCCAAAGCACTAGCGCTTACGACACAGAAAAAAGTGTTGCAAGATTTGCTAGGAAACTTACATTATACGACGTCACCAATCGAAAATAGCATTCAATTAGTTGCCGCAAAAGCGGAAGTAATGACAGTCGTTAGTGCGATTCAGCTGTATGTCGTGCTCGGAGGCGATGCGGTTCAAGTAGAGCATTACAGCAACTACATTCAGCAGCAAGCTATTATTGAAGCTTATGAAAACCAAAATAAAACGCTCGCAGAAATAAATGCAGCGAAGAAAGGAACGGTAGAAAAGTTAATTGCCCATACGTTGACATACGGAGCAATCCCTTCAACCATTCAAAGTCCGGCCGATATTATTGAAGCTAAAATGCAGTGGACGATCGTACAAGCAGCCGTTAATACGTATGCATTATCTGGTGGGAATGTAAGTGAGTTGTCAAATTACAGTACGTATACGACACAGCAAATGAACATCGAAACGTATGAAATGTCTGGAGGAAGTACAAGTATTTCCAAGGAAGAAGCTGACGGGAAACTTCAAAATCTAATCGATGGTTTGACGTATAGTGACAAGCTTATTCAAAATGATGTCGCTTATGTGTTTGCTGTACTTCAAGTAGAGGCAGTCGACTTGAAAGTGAAATGGTTAGCGACGTTGAATGCGACTCTAACAGGGAGTGCCCAAACGAAATTAACGAATCAAAAAGCACGCATTGCACAATATAAAATCGCAAAAGATAAAATGGATGGAATTCAAATTTCAGGTACGACGATTCAATCACTTGCAGATGATACGGACTTTACGTACGAGTATACGTTTACGAACAATAGCTCGGTCGATAAAAATGTATACGTAAATCTGAATAAAACGACTAAAAACTGGGATGTCACACGCGCATTCGTTGATAAATATGTGACGCTGCAAGTTGTTGCAAAAGAGAAGGCAACAGGGAATACGATTGTGAAAGAATACTTGCTGACAATTCCTAATTCCGTTTTATCAGCCTCTCTCATTTTAACGAAGAAATAACAGGCGTTTATAAAAAGAATAAAATAAATTGTTTCTTAAACTGAATGAAGAAAAGCATGCACGAGTTAAAAAAGAAACAAGATCAAAAGACACTTCCAACGTGTAAAAATTTTGGAAGTGTCTTTTTGACGGGGAAAAGGCTCGTTGCATCATTTAAAAAACGAATGCAAAAATCTGAACGCATGTTGACGTAAGAATCCGAGCGTTAAATCTACGTATGAAATCTCGATTTTATCGTATAAATACGTATACAAATCTCGTTTTCTACATAATATCGGGTAGATGTACACGTTACAGTTTATTTATTGGGTACATCCGTTTAAAATATGAGATTTATGAGATTTAAAAAGATTAAATTTTCAGATTATTTAACGTATAAAAAGAGCATGTTGAGCGAGTCAACATGCTGATATGAATAAAAATCGATTAATTAACGATGTGTATTATGTTTGTAAATGCATTTACGACGATAAGCATACGTTGCTTGTTCTTTAATGAACGCACGTAAAGTGACCAAAGTAGATTGAATATCTTCTATTGTGTCATGTTCGGCTACTTGAAGGGAAATGCTCAGTTGAACCATTGTGTGTGTATCTTGTGTCGTTTTAGCGTAGGCGATTAAAGAACTATGTTTTTTTACTTCTTCAATGAAAGCTTCTTCATATAAATCTGCTTCTACTTCTTCAGAAAGTATTTCGTCTATATAAACGTTTACGAGCGACCCAACTTCTCGCTGAATAGCAAGATCATCGCACAATGTGTACAGTTGGTTGGGCGCTAAGTGACGGATTGCATCATTTTTCAATTGTTCATGTGAAATAGGTTGTTCCATATGCATTTTCAAATCCAATGTGCCCATTCGTTTCCTCCTTTCATTTTATTTATTCTCATAGAAAAAGTCAGTTGGCATGCAACTGACTGAAATTATAAAAAAACTACGTTTAATTATTGTATCGAGTTTTATACGAATTAGCAAGAAAATTGATTCGTTAAGAAAGGGCGTGTTTAGAATATACGATGCCACGTTTATTTTTAGCTTCATACAAAGCAGCATCAGCTAATTGGAAAAGTATTTCAAGAGATTGAGGGCGTTCGCTATAGCCAATACCGATACTAGCAGATAAGAAAATTGTGCCTCTCCCTTCCCTTAATTGGAACGGTGTATTTAAAATGATGTCGTGCAACTGTTGAATGAGCGGTAAGGCTTCCTCGTAACTAAATGGAAGTGTCACGATAAATTCATCGCCACCGTAGCGCATAATTTCAACGTTTTGATTCGGGATCCAATTTTTCATAAGTTTGGCAATGAAACGAATGGCATGGTCACCCACCGTGTGACCGTACGTATCGTTAATCGTTTTGAAACAGTCAATATCAAGTATACATAAAGTAAACGGATGATGATTGTCTTTTTGCATAAAATGGTCGAGGTAGCTTCGATTTTTCACACCGGTTAAATGGTCTTTATACAGTCGTTCTTCATAATATTTGCGGGATTTTTCTTCGATAATTTGAGAGCGTTTCGTTAGTTCTTCAAAATGAGCATGTTTTTTCATAATCTGAATGACTTTCTTTTGATAGAAGATGACTTCTTTCGTTAACTGTTTATTTTCAAGTGCTGTAATCCAAAGTTCCATATCTGAAATGTAGAAATACGGTGTTTCCAGTCGTTCTAAAAAATGATTGAAATATGCCATTGCTTCTTGAACGTTACCAGTCGCAATTTCGAGCAATGCTTTACAACTCCAATAAAGGGGGTCGTGCATGGGGGGTTGCTTACTTTCTGGTACGGTCTTGAAATGGTCGAAAAGATCGGTACATTTTTCAAAGTCACGTTGTGCATAAAAGAGCCGAAATGCATTGAATTGAAATTGTAACGTACTATTCGATAAAATTTTCGATAAATGGTCTTCATAAAAGAGTGCTTCATAGCGCTCGTAAAGTTCAAGACTATTCTCTAAGTGACCTTCTTGGAAGTTGATTGATAATAATTGATTAATAATAATTTTTTGCAAGTAAGCAAAATTTTTCGTTTCAAGCTCGTTTAATAGGTGCATAAAATCCTCTACGGGATGCCCAATACCGTGTGCAAAGTTAAAGATCGTTTGTTGAATATGAAAAATATATTGTTCTTCTTCTGTTAAATGCGTCGTTACATAAGGTTTTAATCGTTCCAAATATAAAAATACATCACTATAACGATGCGTATAGTTTAACAATCGAATTTGTAATAGCAAACTTTGAGCGTAGCAATCCAATTGTTCGGATTTACGTGCGTGCTCCATGACGAGTTGAATGTTCATTTCAGTATGACGAAGATCTCCACTATTAATTTTTTCGATGACTTGCCCTAAAATTGTTTGTTGTTCGCTTTTTGTTAACAATGAAACCATATGGACACCTCCGTACATAACATGAATTTATGTATTGCGTATTTATTAAAACATACCCTATAAAACATAATATATGCCATTTTACATATTTTTTTAAATGAATAACAGTTTTTTGTAGTTTTTATTATGACTATCATCTCATAAAATAGGATTATTTTGTTTCCTTTTTTATTTCATTTGAATAGTCTCTAAAATTAAACGCAGAATTTTCAGCTATTAAAGGACTTTTCCAACAGCGAGTAGTTGGAAGTACAGAGAAAATGGGTTAAAATAGAAGGACTGATTCGTAGTAACAGTTGAAGGACAAACTAGAGGGGGCCACTAAGTTTATGGAGTTACATGAATGGCTAGATAATAAAGTACCGACACTTGCACGGGAATTAACGAAAATTAATCAAGAACATTTTGATATGGAAAATTCCATCGGCTTTAAAGGAAGAGACCGGATCGTACGCGTCTTAGAAAGTTTTAGAACCGCTTTATTCCCTGGAATTTACGGTCAAAATCCAATGGACGAAGTACGACTTAATATGGCGGTAAGTAATAACCTTCGCAAAGCGGCAGTTGATTTGCGTGATATGGTAGAGAAAGTACTTGTTTATAATAAAGATGCCGCATGCGAAACAGATGCCCGTCAATGTGCAGATGAGATCGTCATGCAATTAATCAATAAATTCCCTGAAATTCGTACGTTAATTCAAACGGATATTCAAGCGGCGTATAACGGGGACCCTGCAGCAGCGTCAACAGAAGAAATTTTACTGAGCTATCCTTCTATTCAAGCTGTGTGCACACATCGTATTGCACATGAATTGTACAAATTAAATGTGAAAATTATTCCACGTATTATGTCTGAACACGCGCATGACTTAACAGGCATCGACATTCACCCAGGAGCCGAAATCGGTCATTCTTTCTTTATTGACCACGGAACAGGTGTTGTTATCGGAGAAACGTGTACGATTGGGAATAACGTTAAAATTTATCAAGGGGTGACGCTCGGTGCATTGAGCTTCTCACTTGATGATGATGGGAATCCGATTAAAGGGATTAAACGTCACCCAGATATCGAAGACAATGTCGTTATTTATGCGAATGCGACGATTTTAGGTGGGAATACGAAAATCGGTCACGACTCTATTTTAGGGTCAAACATTTGGTTAACACATACGGTCGTTCCGTATTCACGTGTGTATAACTCGCAACCATCACCGAATATCCGCAATAGCCAAGCAGCAAATATCGAATACGAAATTTAATTAAATACATTATAAAAAGGCTGGGACAATTAGATGTCTCAGCCTTTTCGTATGCAATGTAAGAATGAATGTACGATAAAAATTTTTCAATAAGTGCCCGTTTCCCGTTATTGGCATCGTAGGCGGTATAAGAAGTTAACGAATAGTTAATCGGTGTTCTGGTAAGCGGAATCGCTTTTATTTTGTTCGTTTCGATGTAATGGTCATTCTCGAGCATAACACTCGTTACGATAGATTTTAGAAACAGCCATTTCATAAATTTTATTAATTATTCCGTTCGTCGGATTTACAGTAATGTATGACATGATGGCATGTATCGGTTTACTTGCACGTATTAGTTATTATTTTTTACATGGAAAAAAGTTCACTCATTGAACATCCTTAAATGAATTTTTGTTTAAGGATGTTTTTTGCGTGAAAATGAGCCGTTTATCGGTATATTGTTTTTTGAAAATATGCGAAAATAGAAGAAAGTAAATGATTAGGGGGCAAGGCATGGGAAATTTTGATATGTTTGATGGGCCATGGCTGCCCTATCGTGAAATTGCAGAAGCGGCAGAAAAAATGGTATTCACCGACCCGAATGCGGCGATGTTTAAATTGCGTTCTTTCGGTGAAATGATGGCACAAGAACTGTGGCAACGTCATCAATTTCCGGTCGTTGAGTCGATTTCGCAATTTGAACGAATTCGACAACTGGAAGAAAACGATATGATTGACCGACAAGTGACGTTTTACTTTCATGAATTGCGCGTGAAAGGAAACAAAGCAGCGCATAATGCGATGTACGGGACACCAGATGAAGCGGTCGCTCTACTAAGTGTAGCGTACCAACTAAGCACGTGGTTTATCAAAAAAGAACTGGACCAAGTAGAGAAGCGCATTCCACCTTTTAAAAAGCCGATGTTGCATCAACAACAAATAGAAACACCGAAGAAAGAAGTGAAACCGAAAGAAGAGCCGCTACGCCGAGTAGATAAAAAAACGCCAGACTCGTTAATCGAAAAGCGTCAAAAGCAAGAAGCGACTCAAAAAGCAAAAGAAATAGAGGCAGCAAAGACTGCGCGTATGTTGCCGAAGAAAACAGCTTTGCCGAAAAAAATGACACAGCCTCCTGTGAAAAAACAACAAACAAAAGTGCCAGAAAATGTAACGACCGTTAAACGCGTACAAAAAGCACAAAAACCGCGTTCGATCAAAAAAGAACGTGCAACGTATTCATTGAAGTGGCTCTATATTGCTTTGTTTGTACTCGGTATCGGAATGGCGCTTTTACTAAAAAGTTATGCGATGCCGACAACGTTGATTTTTCAACAGGCAGAACAGTCGAAAAAAACGGTAACGGAAGTACAAAAATTACAAACGTACGCGGGGGACCACGCTTACAGTGTAGACGCGGTGTATTTACTACAAGGGGATGGACAGTCGGAAGAACAAATTCCGACGTATACCGCTTCGAATAGAAAAGTACTTTCAGGACATATTTTTGCGAAAGATACATACGGTGTTATGAAAGAGACGAACGAAACGTATCAACTTCAAAATGGGCAATTTGTCTCGATTGCGTCTATAAAGGAAGCGGAGATGAATGTCCTTTCTGTCTATAAAGAACAAGTGAGTGATGAAGTTGTTTATGGAACGGTTCAAGTGCGGTTAAATGCACCGCTAAACGTGCGTTCTGCACCGACAACGACAGCGGAAATCGTCGGTATTACGTATGAAGGACTCAGTTATCCCGTATATGAACAACGCGGTACGTGGTATCGCATTGCACCGGACGTATGGCTTACGGGCAACCCCGAATATGTGACGTATACGAAAGGAAGTGGTTCGTAATGATACGTCTTAAACGGTGGCTGCCGTATTGTGTAGTCGTGATTTTGGCGGCACTTTTATTCATTCCGCTTTATAGCCTTTCTCGTCCACATACGTCGACGCTTGTAATCGTCGTACTCGTAGTGGCAAGTTGCGTTGCGATTGCGTGGGCCATATTGCACCGGAAGTACGACCTTTCTTTACGTGAACAGAGCTTACGAATGATTCGCATGATTTTCATGGTCAGCCTCGTTTTGAACACACTCGTTGCCTTTTTGTACGTAGGTGCAAAACAACAAACTGCTTCTTTTGACACGCATCAATTAGAATGGGTAAGTGTATGTGCGGTGATCATTGCTTTGTATGGACTCGTTGACACACATGCTTTTCAAGAGCGTACGTCGGTCGTCATGGAAAGAGCATTCCTTATGGCTAGTTTATTTTTCTTTGCGGGCTTTATGCTCATTCGTCACATAAAGGAATGGTCATGGGTTGGACTTTGTCTCGCAGTCGGTGCTATTTTCTTTGCAGGCAGCCTCTTTTTTATTCAGCAAAAAATAGGATTTCTTGTGGCGAAATGGGAAATACCGGTGACATTTTTATTCATCGGCACGCTCGTTGCAGCGACGCTTCTCTTAAGTGGCTCTTTTTTTAACGGGACGTCTATTTGGCTCGTGCCTGCTCTATTACTCGTCGCTTTTATTGGGGGAATTGGGTTTATTATGTGGCAAATTCAGCTGACGTACGTTTCCACAGTATGGTTAGAACTGTTGTATGGCATTTCGCTCATTTGTCTCGTTTGTACGCTGACCGTATTTTATTACACTGGTTCTCTTTTAACATGTATTGCGGCATGTATCGCTGCGCTTTATACTTTTTTCTTTTTGCATGAATGGTAAAAAAAACGCCCTCTTTTCATTTCGAAAAGGGGGCGTTTCGTATGCAATTATTCATTTTTAAAATATTTAAAAATAACTTTCCCGTACACTTGCTCTTCAGAAACGAATCCGTACGATCGGCTATCTTCACTATTCGGTCGATTGTCTCCGAGAACGAAATAATGTCCTTTCGGTACGATAGATTTTCCAGTAACTTCTTTTAAGGTGAAGTCATATGTGTAAGCATTGCCTGTCGTTTGTTCATACGTAGTAGGGACATTTTTTAAATATTGTTCCTTTTGTTGTTTACCATTAACGTAAATCGTATTGTTTTTTACTTCGATTGTATCACCAGGAACACCGATAATACGCTTAATGAAATTTTCATCTGTCGAAGCGGATGAAAAAACGATTACGTCCTGACGTTTGAGTGGAATATTTTTCATAATCATCACCTTATCTTGATTATGATACGTTGGCTGCATAGAAGCGCCGAGTACGGTAATCGGTGAGAACAAAAAGGTGCGCAGGGCAACTGCACAGATGATGGCAAAAATCATATAGTGAAACCAAGTCGTCTTTTTTAACAAATCGTTCGCCTCCTTATAAAGTAAGTACGAAGTTGTATGCTAGAAAGTTCCAGTTAAAACAAAAACTCCTTTCAAATTGAAAGGAGTTTTTACTAGTATACGATGTACAATCGTTTATTTCGCCGTTTCTTTTAACGCTTCAATTGCCGCAGCAACTTGTTCTTCTGATAAGTTGTGGCGCACGATGTAGCGGTTACGAGGGTCTGTTGTACAAGCCATTGTACAACCACCTAAGTGTTTCGCTTCATTTTCTTCAGACGCTAAAATTTGTTTGTTACAATCAGGGCTTGCGCAGTTAATATAACGTTCGCAAGGTGTTCCATCGAAGTGGTCACGACCGACGATTACGTGTTCAACATGGTTAATTGGCACAGTTAAACGTTCGTCGAATACGTACATTTTACCGTCCCAAAGTTGACCTTTTGTTTTTTCGTCTTTACCGTAAGTAGCAACACCGCCGTGAAGTTGACCGACATCGCCGAATCCTTCACGTTTCATCCAACCAGAGAATTTTTCACAGCGAATACCACCTGTGCAATACGTAAGAACGTTTTTGCCTTCAAATAGTTCACGGTTTTCACGCACCCATTCAGGTGTGTCACGGAAGTTTTGAACGTCAGGGCGAATCGCGCCACGGAAGTGACCGACATCATATTCATATGTGTTACGAACGTCAAGAACGACTGTATCTTCACGTTGCATTTCAGCTAAGAAGTCCTCAGGTGATAAGTGACGACCTGTTAATTCTAACGGATTGACATCTTCATCTAATCCAAGGTTGACAAGCTCAGGGCGAGGGCGAACGTGCATTTTTTTGAATGCATGACCTTCTACCTCATCGATTTTAAATACGATGCCATCAAATAGTGGATCAGCTTCCATCATAGCGATGTAAGCATTTGTTTGTTCGACTGTACCAGAAACGGTTCCGTTAATGCCTTCAGTCGCAACGAGAATACGTCCTTTTAAGCCAATCTCTTTACAAGCAGCTAAATGTGCTTGTGAAAAGGCAGCAGGGTCTTCGATTGTAGTATAGTGATAATAAAGTAAAACGCGATAATCCATAATAATTTTCCACCTATCTCAATATATTTGCAGGATATACCTGATAAGATTAACGACTCATTATATCAGTAAAATGTATGGAAATCAATTATTCACGTCATTTAAGTTGGAAATGATATGTTTTTTATCGGAATAGTGATGAGGAAAAGAGGTTGTTAACAGTTGTTTTTGGTGTTTTGACCGACATTACGAACAACTTTTGTATATTCCTATCAAAAAAGCTAATTCCAGTATCGCGTATAAAAATAGAAGAGGTGCTGTCAAATTCGACGGCATCTCTTCTAGTAGAGACCGAAATTTTTACTTACGTCTAAGCCTCTTTTACATATTTAAGATTGTTGAACTAAATTGCCATCTTCCATACGATAAACGTGATCGCAAAGAGGAAGCATGCGTTCATCATGTGTAACCATGATGGCCGCTTTCCCGCGTTGTTTCGCTTCTTTTGCTAACAATTCAACGACTTCAACGGCACGTTTTGAATCTAAACTTGCTGTCGGTTCATCGGCTAAAATTACTTTTGAGTTGTTCATGAACGCACGTGCGATTGCGACACGTTGACGTTCACCACCAGATAGTTCATGTGGCATTTTTTTGATTTTAGCATCTAAGCCAAGCTCTGAAAGTAATTGGATACCGAATTGGCGATCCGCTTTCGTTACAGAACCACCCATTTTTTTCACGAGTAGTAATTGATCTAGGACGTTTAAATAAGGGATTAAGTTAGATGTTTGTAAAATAAAGCCGAGTTCATTCAAACGGAATTTCGCTAATTGTTTTTCTGATAAAGCAGCGATGTTTTGACCGTTAATTTCGACTGTACCTGTTGACGGTTGCAATAGAGCACCGGCGATAGAAAGCAATGTACTTTTACCAGAACCAGATGGTCCGATAATTGCTACGAGTTCACCTGCTTCTACTTCAAGAGAAGTATTTTTTAATGCGTGCACTTCATTGCCAGCTTGTTTGTAAGTTTTTGAAATATTTTTTAATGATAAAACAGTCATTATTCCACTCTCCCTAATGCCGTAAGCGGATCAATTTTGACGATTTGACGTACAGAAATGAGTGAGCTTAATAGGGCAATGATGAATAGTACAATTGCATACGTCGTAACGAGCATTGGATCTAAGTTGAAAGGCATCCCTTCTGGAAGCGCCATTGCTGTTAAGTACGTAAGTCCGATACCGACAAGGATGCCGAAAGCTGAAAGGAATGCTACTTGCGCTACGATAGATTTCGCGATGAAGCCATTGCTTGCGCCGATTGCTTTCATAACACCGAATTGTTGTGTTTTTTGCATCGTAATAACATAGAAGAATACGGCGATGATGAATGCTGAGATGACGATACAAAATGCTAACATCATTAAGATCGTACCGTTTTCTGCTGTGTAACCAGGCATTTTGTTGACGGCTGTTGCTTTTTCGACGGTTTTAATGTTGTTTGCTGCTGCGTCAACTGCCGCAGGATCGACGTTTTCACCTTTAATGAAAACAGCTTGAATAGGTTTTTTAATCCCGTTATCAGAACCAGGTGCTGCGTATTGATACGCACGCCATGTGTCCATTGGAACGAATGCGACAGGTAAATGGTTAAACGTTTCACCTTTTACAAAGCCGACGATACGTAGCGTCATTTCTGAGTTAGATACGTTTAATTTATCACCGATTTTATAGCCAGCGTCTTTCAGTGTGTCGTTGACAACAGCACCTTCTGCATGACTTTTAACAATCGTGTTGCCTTCTGTAATTGTCGGCATGATAAATGCTTCATCTTCTAAACCGATTAAAGCGATATCTTCTTTATCCTCTGCATTTTTTGAGTCTGTTTTACCGACAGAGATTGTAGAAGCACCAAATGGTGTTACGTCCTCTACGTTGTCAACCTTTTTCAAGTCATCGATAATTGTTTCTGAAATAATTGATTTCGCAAAAGTAGAATCTGCTGTATTTTCAAATACGGCATGTTCTGCTTGAATGTTTTTAAGTGTTGCTGCACTTAGTGTAGAAAGTCCATTACCGAGACCCGATAAAATAAACACGAGCCAAGCGATTAAAATAATGATGATCGACATCATCGTATAACGCAATTTGGAATGTCTTAATTCTTTTAAAGCTAAAAACATCGAATACCTCCAATAAAAAATTGGTACCCTAAAAGTAGGATACCAATGTATTATACATGAAAGTTACACTTGTGTAACTAAAGAAAGTGACAGTTGTGTTACTTTTTTGATAATCCGTTCAAAAGTAAGTTCTGAACACTATTTAAAAAGTCCTCATCTGACATTTTTGCATAGTTTGGAATATCGATTGATTGAAAGATAAATCCGAGTAAAATGAAATCATTTTGCGATTCATCAATTAATTTCTCCGCTTTTCCTAATTGGATTAAAGAAAGGAAAGGTTCATATAGCCCGTGGTGCATACTCGACAATTGTTCTTTTTGTTTCGTTACGACATCCGATACGTCTTCAATCGTAGAAGCTAACCCTAAAATATGATGTAAATCTTTAATAGAAAACATACGCGTTAATAAGTCACGTAATTGGTGTTCAAACGATTGTGTACGATCGACACCTTGTAATAAATCAACACTTCTTTTCATCTCATGAATCATAAAAGCACCGATTAACTCTTCCTTATTTGGGTATTGCTTGTAGATGGCGGCACGGGAAACGTCAAGGCGCGATGCGACAATGCTCATCGTGAATCCTTGGTAGCCTTTTTCTAATATGAGGTCGTGGGTTACTTGCCATAATTGTTGCTTAGAAAATTTCTTTTCTCTGCCCATAAAGCACCTCCTAAATATACTTTAATGCTACCACTTCACTTTGTAAAATGCGAGCGCAATTTTTTGTAAGGGAATGCTAAGAAGCAATCTGATTTACGGACTTTTCAAGCGTTTCTTCAAGCGCTTCATACCAATGAATAATTTCTTTTTTATACAAGCTTCGGTACATGAAAACACTCGTCTGCCCATTCGTTAAGAAAGATAAAATCATCTTCGCAGACGTCCCGAAATCATTGAGTACTTTTAAGTTTTGGCGATGACAATTTTCAAATTGATTTTCAAAAGCATGCAGAACGGTCTTTTGTTTCGTTAAGGATTCTTTTCCAATAAGTTGTAGCAAGCGATACGTATAAACGATATCTGGATAGTTTCGTTGAAGCGGCATGATTTGTTCATTCGTTTCATTTGCTTGTCTTTGCATAACGAATAGACGAATTAACGTACGCTCACTTTGAAATTTTTGATAAAAACTGTCTAAAAGCATGTAAATGATGCTGAAAATCGTTGTGAGCGGAATAGCAGCGACACTTCCTTTAAGCGCGTATAAAAGAGTGGTCATAACGAAAGGAACAGCGTCAACAATCAATAAAAAAACAACGAAGAGTGGGAGCTCAAACGCCGTGATACATACTACTTCTATTACGAATACAATCGTTGAGATAATCGTTAATTTTTGGTGAATGGGTGGCAATCGATGAACGATCAGCGACATCTTTATCACATCCTTCATTTTTGTTTGTAAAAATGATATACCCTTTACATCAAAAAAATAACAATTTAATCCTTTTTAAAGTTTCTATTGATTCGTAATTCGTAATAAAGTGAATCGCATTATACGTGTAGCGACTTTACTTTGACACAATTCGCTACACGCTTTACGATTAATAAAAGAGGTGAATGACGTGAAATTATTATTAATAGAAGATGACCGTGTCATCGGACAACAAATTGCGGAAGATTTTTCGCATTGGCAACTAGAAACACATCTCGTGGAAGATTTTCAACACGTGTATGAACAATATGAACGCTTACAACCGGATCTCGTATTAATCGACATTCAGCTACCTGCATTCGACGGTTTCCATTGGTGCCGACAAATTCGTGCAAACTCCAACGTACCTATTTTATTTTTGTCTTCGCGCGACCAACCGATGGATATGGTGATGGCAATGCAAATGGGGGCAGATGATTACGTTCAAAAGCCATTTCATATGGACGTCCTCCGTTCGAAAGTGCAAGCACTGCTTAGACGAGCGTACGATTATCAAGAAGTGAGCACACCATCTACACAACGAATCAATGGATTGCAAATTGATGCGGCAAGTATGACCGTATCGAAAGGGGAGGAAGTCGTTTCACTGACGAAAAATGAAGCGTTTATTTTAAATGTGTTAGTAGACGTACCGAACGAAGTCGTAACACGCGATACACTCATGACGAAACTTTGGGACGATGCCCGCTTCGTGAATGACAATACATTAACCGTGAACGTCAATCGTCTTCGTACGAAATTAACAGAGCTCGGCGCACCGCAAATGATTGAAACGAAAAAGGTGTAGGGTATAAGTTGGTTAAGACAAATGATTAAACTTTTTTAAGAGAACGTCTATCGTATATTGCCTTCTTATTATTTTGTGCCGTATGGATGAACGTCTTATTACTAATTGACAACGGATTTGGCTTCGCCCGATTTAGTTATTTAAATGGGACGCTACTATTTTTCGCACTTCTTTTTTTCGGACGCCTATTTTGGAAAGACGCACGTCAACTCGAGTCATTTGAACAAAAAGAAGAAGCGAATTATATCGCTGTATTTCAGCAGTATACCGAACAACTAGAAAGCCAAATGACGAAAGAGTTGTTAGAGACGAAAGTAGCCATCGAGGAACGTGCGGACATTCAATTTTCTTGGGGGCACGAATTAAAAACGCCGTTGACGACGATGCAGTTACTTATCGATAAACTCCCGGCATCTGAACAAAAGCAATTGCTCCAACTTGAATGGATGCGCATGAACTTACTCGTCGACCAATCGCTACATTCGCTACGCTTAAATGCTGCAGAGAATGATTTATTATTTCGCAAAATTGATATGAAACGTATTTTAATTGATGAAGTGAAAATGTTGAAAAGCTGGTGTCGTATACAAGACGTGGCGATTGATTTAGACATTGAAGAAGACGAGGTCGTGACGGATGCGAAATGGTTGAGTTTTATTATTCGACAGCTCTTATCGAATAGTTTGAAATATAGCAATAAAGGTGGCACGCTAACGATTACGTATAAAAATCGTTGTTTAGCGATTCAAGATGAGGGCATGGGCATTTTAGAAGAAGATGTACCGCGGATCTTTGACAAAGGTTTTACAGGAACGAATGGTCGCAAGCAATCGGCATCAACAGGGATGGGCTTGTATTTAGCGAAACAATCTGCCGAACAACTCCACGCAAAACTGTTTGCGACGTCCGAAATTCATGTCGGAACGACCGTTTATTTACAACTACCGAAGCAAAATGACTATACGAATACGCTAATGTGACATGAATGTCACTTACGAAGCTCAAATTGTCACGTCAATCGAAGGTAACGCTCGGCATTTCCAGTTAAACTAGCAATAGATCGAAACAACTGGAGGGAATTTGCATGGACGTATTGCAAAGCAAACATATTTATAAAAATTACGGAAAGCGAAAAAAACAAATAGAAGTGTTACAAGACATTAACTTCACGATAACAGAAGGTGAATTTGTCGGAATTATGGGGCCATCCGGTTCGGGGAAAACGACATTATTGAACGTTCTTTGCTCGATTGATACAGTAACGGGCGGGGAAGTCATATTGAATGGAAAATCACTGCAACAACTGTCAGCGAAAAAATTAGCGAACGTTCGCCGTACGGAAATGGGCTTTATTTTCCAAGATTACAATTTACTCGAAACATTAACGGTAAAAGAAAATATTTTGCTTCCTTTAGCCGTTAGTAAAATTTCAAAAGAAAAAGCCGAACAACGCGTTCAAACGTTAATGACACAATTTGATATTCAAAAATTAGCAGATCATTATCCAAATGAATTATCAGGTGGACAAAAACAACGAACAGCTGCAGCACGTGCTTTAATTACAGAGCCGGCGATTGTTTTCGGAGATGAACCGACGGGCGCACTTGATTCGAAGTCAGCAACGAATTTACTACAACATCTTGAACGTTTAAATACCGTCCAAAAAACGACGATTTTAATGGTGACACATGATGCGATTGCCGCAAGTTATTGTAGCCGCGTATTGTTTTTGAAAGATGGTAAATTGTATACCGAGTTATACAAAGGAACACAGTCACGCAAACAATTTTTCGAACATATTTTACAAACGCAAGCAGTTTTAGGCGGTGAGCTGAATGAAGCTTAGAACACTCGTCTTTCGTACGATGCTAAAAAATAGCCAGTTGTATAGCTTATATTTTTTCGCGCTGTTATTTAGTAGCGGTCTTTATTTTGCTTTTTTAACGCTAGCAGACAATCCGAGCGTTATTAAAATGAACTCAGAAAGCGTGAAAGCAGGCGCTGTTTTTGAAGTTGCTTCATATTTACTCGTAGCGATTGTCTTTTTCTTCGTATTGTATGCGAACCAATTATTTTTAAAACGACGTAGTAAAGAATTTGGTCTTTATCAATTAATCGGTTTATCAAAACCGCGTATTGCACGTATGCTTTTTTAGAAAATAGCGTATTATGGATACTCGCGATTGCGATTGGTATTAGCTGTGGTTTTATTTTCAGTCGCTTTTTTGCTTTACTATTTTTGAAAGTGACGCATATGGAACGCGTTATTTCATTACAATTTACGACGCATTCAGTCGTACAATCGATCATTGTCTTCATCGTTTTATTTGCCTTAATGTACGTACAATCCGTTGGCTACGTATGGCGTTCGAAATTAATTGATTTGTTCCATGCCGCGAATAAAACGGAACAACGTGTCAAAAAATGGTCTTTATTTAGTACCGTTATGGGGCTAATCGGTATTGCCTTAATGATTTTCGGTTATTATCGTGCAACAATTTTATTCACACTGACTGAAGCGGTAACGATGAATGAATTGCTGTTTCGTATGGGTCTTATTTTATTTTCAACCATCTTTGGGAGCTTTTTATTTTTCCGCTATACGGTTGCTACGATTGCGAACTTTATTCGTAAGAGAAGAAATGGGCATGTGACGGTAGGGGACGTTGTCGCGTTGACGCCGATGATGCATCGTATGAAATCGAGTGCCTTATCTTTAACGCTTATTACGACGTTAACAGCACTTGCTATCGGGGTATTATCACTTGCATACATTTCATACTCATCTGTCAAAACGTCTAGTCAACAAAGTATGCCATATGATATGGGTGTCTTTAACGGATTAGGACAAGAATTTGAAAAAGCACTTTCAAAAGAAGACATCGCTTTTGAAAAAAATACGTATCATTTCAAAACGGTTGAATTTAATTACAAAGACATTATGAAAAATGAATTATCTAAAACAGAAGAAGAGCTAACGACTTCTACGATGAATGTCATGAAACAAAGTGAAGTCCAACAAAAAGTAAAGAACCTTTCATTGAAGGAAAATGAAATTGCTTTTTACAATTATACGAAAATGCAAAATTTACTCGCACCTATGCAAACAGACAAAAAAGTAGAAGCTGTTGAGTTAAAGCAATCATTTACGTTAACAACACTGTCAGAAGACATGTTTGTACCGAATGTTTTATCTTTCGGAAGTCCTGTCGCAGTCGTAACAGATGATGTGTATGCACAAATGCAAGATGTTACTGAGGGTGCAGAAGTGACAAGTTTCACAGGGTATACGATTTTAAATGAAGAAGATTTAGATCAAGCGGAAAAATTGTATCGTGAAAAGACGAATGACGGAGAAATGATTATTAAGTTGAAAGATTCCAATGATACGGTCACATACGATTTGAAAACGCAAAGCGCGTATTATGAAAATAATTTCCAAATGATGGGACTTCTTATTTTCGTTGCGGCATTCCTTGGCTTAGCTTTCTTATTAACGACAGGAAGTATTTTATACTTTAAACAAATGAGTGAAGCAGACCAAGAAGCACCGCAATTCGAAATGCTACGCAAAATCGGTTTCACGACAGAGGAAGTGATGCGTGGCGTTCGTCAAAAACAATGGTTCAACTTCGGTATCCCACTCGTTATCGGTATTGCCCATAGTTATTTTGCTGTGAGATCGGGCTGGATGTTATTCGGAACAGATTTTGAGTTGCCATTTATAACCGTATTAATCGTCTATGCACTTTTATACGGAGCATTCGCTTGGATGTCTGTACGCTACTATAAAAAAGTGATTACAAATAAATAAGTATATTTGTAAACAAATATACAAATGGTAGACGGGATAAAATCCTAGCCAAATAGAAAGGGTCGTCATGATGTTGAAATCAGGAACTGACCTAAAATCTGAGACAACATAAAAAGAAAAAGACACTTTCAAAGGGATCAAATCTTTGGAAGTGTTTTTTGATGGGAAAAAATATTCATACGAAACAAAAATGAAAGTAATGAAGATGAAATGATGAACGAATGTGGGATTAAAAATGACAGGCAACTTTATCAAAGGAAAGTTATATCGTTTACAACAACTACTCGGTAAACAAGATCGTATTGGAAAAGGACCGTTTGAAGAAAAATTAATTGAAACGTTCCACGCCATGCCCCAGCCAAAGCGTCCGTCACATTCTTCTTAAAAGAAGTGTCTTTTTCATATGCGCATTTGTATTGTTCTTTGTTTTGCGCATAAAAATAGAGAAGGGAGTGTCAAATTCGACATCACCTTCTCTAGTAGAGGCTATAATTTTTACGTATGTCCTTACTTAATGGGGGTATGGTTTGCCACCTAAGAAGCTACCTTCTCTGTAAGAGCGGAAAGCATCTCGTAATTCATCGTCTGTATTCATAACGAATGGTCCTCTTGCAGCGACAGGTTCTTGAATTGGCAATCCGCTAAATAAAGCGATTTGTGTCGCGGTTGTCGCATGAATTTCAATGAAGTCATCTTCTGAACGAGTATCGAAATGTGCTGTATCGAAAGCACGAACCGTTTGACCGTCAATGATGCTGTCACCTTCTAAACTATACATGTATGAGTTATAGTTTGCGGGAATCGGGAAGCGATAGCTTGCACCCGCTTCTAAGTCGATTACGCTATAGATGAACGGTGTATGGAGTGTAAGAGGAGAAGCGACGTCTTCTACTTGTCCTGCATACACGGCAACACGTCCTCCTTCGATTTCTTTTACGGGTACATTTTCTTTCAGTAAATCTTGATAACTACCAGGTGTTTTTTTATGTTCACTACTCAAATTTACCCAAAGTTGGAGTACGCGAACATCTTCACCGCGGTCTGGATTTTCATTATGAATAATGCCGCTACCAGCGTTCATAATTTGGAAATCACCTTCTTTTAATCGTCCACCACCGCCTGTTGCATTGTCATAATGCTCTAAGCTACCGTCTACGACATATGTGACAGTTTGCATCCCTTTATGAGGGTGGTCTGCAAATGTATTATGTGCAAAGCGGTCGTCTGCTAAAATTAAGAACGGGTCATTTTGCATCGGATCTTCTAATCGTAAAACGTAACGAAGGTGGCGACCATCTCCATCTTGAAGTACGATTTGTTGTAGTTTTTGAATGTGTAACATATTTGTTTCCTCCTTTAGTTTTGCTTGTTTGTTGGTATGTGTTTATCATATAAGGGAAGAAGGAAAAGAACAAAGAATGCTCCCTTTTTTGTAGGAGCTAAACGACAAAAGATGAAAATTGTTGTAGAAAGGATGCCATAATGAATAAAAAATTAGATCCACGCGCTGTTAAAACGCGTCAACAAATTATTGATGCTTTCCAACAACTTATTCAAACGAAGTATTTTGAACAAATTACCGTAACGCATATTACCGAACTTGCGCACATTAATCGTGCGACGTTTTATGCCCATTTTATCGATAAGTACGAGTTATTAGAAACGGCATTACATGCGATTACGTGGAATGATTTAGAACCGTATTTTAAAGATGATGCACCTCTCGATCATGAATTGCTTGAAAAAGTGTTATTATCGATTATGCATATTCATGAAAAAATGAATGTTGGCTGTAGAAGAGGGTATGCGACGTTTAATCATATGATTGAGGAAAAAATTAAAAGTCAGCTCATTGAATTGTTTGAAAAGAAATTACCTGCAGATGAAAAGCTAATTGCTGTTTTTCTAAGTTGGGGATTGTACGGTGCATTTATTGAACGGGCACACGATACGAAAGAAGATGACCGTGTATTTGCGAAACGAATCGCCTTACAGTTAACACAAAAAGTAGATATTCCAAAAATGGTACGGTAATTATAGGCGAAAAAAAAACGAACTCCAAACGGAGTTCGTTTTTTGTATAGAAGATTGATGCGATACAAATTAAATAAATAAACCAACTAATGTTGCAGTGAAAACTGAAACAAGTGTTGCAGCAATTAAGATTTTTAATCCTTTTTTCGTAACGATCGCTGCTTTTTCTCCAGAGATTGCTTGTAAAGTACCGCTAATGATACCGATTGAACTGAAGTTAGCGAAGCTGATTAAGAATACAGAAACAACACCGACTGTTTTTTCTGTAAGATGAGGGATTTGATCTTTGAATTGTAACATCGCTACGAATTCATTTGTTGCTAGTTTCGTACCCATTGCTTGACCCGCAACGAGAACTTCAGAAGCAGGGATCCCCATAATCCAAGCAATTGGAGCGAAGATGTAGCCTAAAATTTCAGTAAGTGTCATACCGATAACTGCATTGAATAGAGCATCGATTGCAGCCATTAAGCCGACGTAAGCAACTAACATTGCAGCGACGATTAATGCTACTTTACCGCCGTCTAATGCACCTAAAGAAATAGAATCGAAAAGTGATTTAGCAGGGCTTGCATCTTTAATTGAAATAACTTCTTTTTCTTTTGATGTATCAGGAGCAATCATAATACCGATGATTAAACCTGATAATGCGTTTAATGCCATTGCACCAAGAACATATTTTGGAGGTAACATCGTAATGTATGATGCCATGATGGATGCAGAAGCAGAAGCCATAGATGTAACAGACATGACGATTAATTTATTCGTATCCATTTTAAGAACGTGGTTTTTAATCGCTAAAATCCCTTCAGATTGACCGAAGAAAATATTATTGATTGCATGGAAAGTGCTAACGCTAGATAAACCTGTAATTTTTGATAAAAATCCACCGACGTATTTAATGATTAACGGTAAAATACGTAAGTACGTAAGTAATGATAGTAACATGGAAGTGAATACTAAAATTAATAATACGTTGACGAAGAAAGGTGAACCACCTTCAGGAATCCAACCACCTACGATGAAGTTAATTCCTTCACGACCATAGTCAAGAACTTTTGTTAAGCCATTACTTGTTGATTCAATTACTTTCAAACCAACTGATGTTTTGAACATAACGAGCGTTAAGATAATTTGTAAAATAATCATGATAACAATCGCTTTGAAGTCAATCGCTTTTCTGTTATTACTCATTGCATACGCAACAGCTAATACAAGAATTAGACCGATAATTCCGATTAAAATGGACATTTGTTTAAATACCTCAATCTTTTTTCTATTTTTTTGTCGCCGTTTTTTATGTAAAAAAAACGAATCTTTAACTATATTAAAATTATAAGAATAAAGTTTCAATACAATTCACAAAAAAATAAATAAATGATAAAAAGTAAATGTTTTCTGATAAAAACGCTATTTTAAATACTATTTATATTGAAAATTGCGTGAAAATAATAATAAATCAGTGAAAATGACACAAAGTGATTTTTTTTGATATAACGATAAAAAAATGTGTGAAAGAGAATTTTAAGTTATTGTCGCCATTTTAAAAACTAAACTAATTACTTGCTTTAAAGTAAAAAATACACATAAAAACCCATGAATTCTCAAAAATAGAATTCATGGGCTATTTTTATAAAATAGGCGCTAATAGGCGAGAAATACTTTCCTTAAAGCGTAACCAAAGAGAACGTTGTTGATGTGTCTCTTTTGTCATTTCTGTACATTGCTTCATATCTTCCATAAAAACATCGGCAAGTTCTGTCGCAATTTTCGTATCGTAAATGAGACCGTTGACTTCAAAGTTAAGCTCAAAGCTTCGGTTATCGATATTCGCTGTACCGACAGAGGCGATTTGATCGTCGATAATCATCACTTTGCCGTGTAAAAAGCCTTTTGCATAATGATACACTTTCGCCCCTTCAAGCATACATTCCCCGGCGAAAGAACATGTGGCACGATAGACGAAAGGATGGTCGGGCATATTTGGAATCATAATGCGTACGTCGACACCTGAATGCAGTGCAATTTTAATGGCCGATAAAAAGCTTTCATCTGGTATGAAGTAAGGAGACTGAATGTAGACGTATTTTTTTGCTTGCAAAATCATTTTGACGTAAGTATCTAAAATCGATTTGTACTTCGTATCGGGACCAGAAGAAACAATTTGCATCGCCGTAGTTCCCGTTACGACTGGTGTAGGGAAGTAATGATCTTCGTACTCCAGTTGCAAGCTGTTACCGGCTTGGTTCCAGTCAGCCATGAAACGAGCTTGTAGTGCATAAACAGCATGTCCTTGAATGCGCATATGCGTATCGCGCCAATAACCAAATTTCCGGTCTAAGCTAATGTATTCATCTCCGACATTGAAACCACCTAAATAGGCAATCGTACCGTCGATGACGACGATTTTTCGGTGATTTCGATAATTAAGTCGTAAATTGATGACCGGTAAAATAGAAGGGAAGAACACTTCTACTTCGCCACCGGCTTCGATTAACTCTTTGAAATGTCTTTTTTTCGTACTTCGACTTCCGAGTTCATCGTACAAAATACGCACCTCGACACCAGCTTTTGCACGTTCTGTTGCAGCGTCTAAAATTCGTTTGCCGAGACCGTCTAATTTGAAAATATAATATTGAATATGAATGTGGTCTTTGGCATTTTTAATGTCCTCGATCAGTTGGTTGAATTTATCGTCACCATCATGGAAAAGATGAATATCATTATTTTTTGTGACGATCGCATCGTTCGTTGCGAGGTTCATATGAATGAGCTGATGTGCTTGTTCAATGTTTTCTACATGGAGCGAACTCGTTGTGGCTTTTTCTTTTTGTTCGTCGATCATTTGCTGAATGCCGATACTTTTTTGAGGAATCCAGCGCTTTAAATGTTTTTTGCGAAGTGGCTTCCCGAAAATAATGTATAGTATAAAGCCAAGATAAGGTAAGAAAAATAAAATTAAAATCCATGCCCAGACAGACGTTGGTTTTTTGCGTTCCCAAAAAACGACCGTAATCGCTAACAATATATTAACGACGAGTATGAGGAAGCTCCAAAGCTTAGGGTTTAACAGATAGTCCATTTGCACACTCCTTTAGAAAAACTATACTAATTGGTACATTTCCTAAAATACTAAAAATAAAACTAAAATAATAGGGAAAACAAAGGAAAATATGATGAAATGGAAAATAATTTAAAAAATAGATGGAAAAAGGTCAAAATAAAAGCGTAGGACATCATTTTATGTCATACGCTTTAGCTATTTATGTTTAGTACGATTAAGCGTAATACGATAAAATTTGGCTTAATTTCAACAAATGACTCATATCACCTTTTGCTTTGAGTTTCCCCATAAGAAAAGCAGTTTGAGGATTGAGTTGACCGTTCGTTAACTTTTCGAAATTTTGCGTTGAAACGACAATTTTACAAGCGGGATGTTCGACACCTTCTATGAGTGAAGCGGATGTCCCCTCAAAAGAAACGTTCACTGTTTCATCTATATCTTTGAAATAAAATTGAATAATCGAATTGTATCCGCGTAATCCTTCTCCATCATTTGAAATCTTCGTTAAAAATCGATCTACCGCTACTACCATATAATCGCCACCTAATATTTTTCTCTAATTTACCATTATATGCTATTTTAAGTCAATATATTGTTTAAGGAATCGTTGCAGCTTGTGCTAATTGTCTGCTCATATTTTGAATTTGTTGAACGGCTTCGTTTACAGAATGGCTCAATTCATTTTGAGTAGAGACGAGTTCATTGCTTCTCGCCATATGTTCCAAAATCGTATCAATTAATAACTTCATCTCACCTAAACTAATTTCGATTTCGCCTGTAGCATCGGCACTATTTAAAGCGAGTTTACGTACTTGGTCGGCAACAACAGCGAATCCTTTTCCGTGTTCGCCGGCTCGTGCGGATTCAATTGCTGCATTTAAACCGAGTAAATTCGTTTCATCGGCAATGTTTCGAATGAGCGTCGAAATCTTTTTCGTATTGTCGGCACTTTGGTGTGCTTCATTCGCAGCATGGGCAGACAATTGTTGGGCGATAGTTAATTCGGATACGTGATTGCTCATATTTCGCATCGCATCACTCATTTCTTCAATACTACTATTCAATTGTTGAATGCCTGCTTGCATTTGAGTAGTCCGTTCCTTTTCAAGTTGTTCGAGACGAACGTCACGCATTACACCGACGATTTGTGTGATGACTTCTTCATGCGCTGTTATTAGTACACGATTGCTAATCGGGTGATAATGACCGACCGCATCTTGAATGCGATAAATGAGTTCGCAAACAGCTTTGCCATTTTGTTTCGCATCGCGCAAACATTGAATGAAAAGCGGATTCATTTTAGCTGTATCTTCTGGATGAATAAGAAGAGAAAAATCCGCATAACTCGTAGGACGGGTCGTATTTGTGAAACCAAATGCGTTTAAAAATTGAGTAGAAAACCAAACGTGATTGCTCGGGTCATTTAAATTTTGCGCATTTTCAATAGCGACATGCCAAGGGGATTCGTGCATTACTTCTGTAATGAGTTCATACTTCCCAACTTCACGATCGTATTGCAGTTGCTGAGAAATTTCATTGGATATATTTTGTATAATTCCGTAACAGCTTGTCGCGATGTTTTCTTCATATGTAAACTCAAAATCATTTTTTACATGAATCCATTGATCATTCGGTAGATGAAATCGATATTTCAATGAAATATCGGTTTGTTGCTGAGCTACGCATGCGTGAATAGCTCGTTGTACCAGATCACGGTCACTCGGATGAATGAGCTCTAAAATGGATATGTCTTCTTGCTGCGTAGGAAGCAACGGTAAAATCGCATCGCTAAACGTAAAAGTAGTCTCTTTTTTCCATAAATCACCGTCATGAAGCGTTGCAGACCAGCAAAAACTGTTCGTCACCTTTTCACAAAGTGCTAGAAGCTGTGTCGTATTACGTTCTTTTTGTTCAAATGTAGTAGAAAGGACTTGTAGTAGTATCTGTTGTTCTTCTGTGAGTTCATAGTCTGTAAAAACAACTTTCTGTCGCTGAATAATGTGTGAAACGGCGTTCTGAAAATCGGTAGATTGTACAACTGGGACCGCTTTAGTACGTAAAAACATGGCGAAACCTCCTCAATCATTTTATTGAATATTTTACCATATAAGTTTTTTATTTACTCATTAATAATTTAAAATATTCGAGACAAAAGATTCTTTTTTAGAAAAAATATATGCCTAATAGCATTTTAAAAAAGAGCGTAAGTAAGTGAAATGGATTGTTTTTTAGAAAAAATGTACAAAAAATAGCGAATTTATTGTAGAATGGGGGAACGTGAAAAAGTTCGACAATTTAAATAGAGTGGAGGGATGAAAAAAAGTGGATCATCAACATCAAATTCAACGAATTAATACATATGTTGGAAAACTCGAGTGGAACAGGCTGAGTGATTTGTGGATTGAATTAATTGATGAATTTTGTACGAATACAGTTGTTTTTGCTTATTTATGGAAAAAGTCAACGGAACGTGAATTTGAATTATTGAAGAAAAACCTCTATTTTTCGGAAGTTCCAGATTTAAATGCGGCGATTGAAGTGACAATGGGTGAATTAAGACAAATGAAATGGTTTGAAATTGATTTGTTAACACAAGCAACAGATTCTGAAATGAAATGTGAAGACGATTTACGTCAATTGATTTTAACGATGGTCGAGTTTCGACTACAAAATGAAGAAGCGGAGTTCATTCAGCAACAGTTAATTCAAAAATATAATACGTCGCCAAATCGTGTGTACGTAGAAAACCAAGTCATTTGTACTTTAATTTGTATGAGTAAATTGGCGAAAGTGTAACGTTTCTTTATAGATGGAAAAAACGCCTTGTATAGGGCGTTTTTTTAATGTACATGATTTATTTCGGAAAGGACGAGAACGCCTAACGGAACGTATTCGTCCGAAATAAATAAAAAAGTGGCATGATTTGGTTTTTCAAATCATGTCACTTTAACAGGTGATGTAGAACTTTTTTATTGGTGATCGGCGATAAATTGTTGTAACAATTCTTTCGGTTGGTAACCCATCGTTTTAGCAACGATTTCACCGTCGCGCATAAGAAGCATGGTCGGAACAGACATGATGCCATATTCTTGTGCAATAACAGGGTTCGCATCTACTTCTAATTTGACGATTTTAGAAATGCTATTGTCTGCATCTAATTGTTCTAAAACGGGTGTTAACATTTTACACGGTCCACACCATGTCGCCCAGAAGTCGACTAAAATATAGCCTTCTTTCGTTTCTTCATAAAATGTTTGGTCGGTTGCTTGTACAATTGCCATGTTCAAAACTCCTTTATGTCTACTATAATAGCTATCGTAACACGAAAAATACTTCTATGTGAATGGAACGGATTCCAATGGATGAAAAAAGCATTAATTATGCGGAAATTCGCCTTTTTTCACCGATTGCCTCGCATTCTTTCGCTACTATGCTATGATACCGTCATTCTAATAAGAAAGCAGTGGGGATGAATGGAGTTTATAATTCTCGGGTTATTTGCGTTATGTTTAATCGGCTGCGTAAGCTTTCAATTACCGATTTTATACGCATTAGCAGTAGGATTTATGTTGTTCTTTACATATGGGTTGTTAAAGAAATTTAAGATGAAACAAATGTTTCAGTTTACGTGGGACGGTATTCGCCAAGTGAAAAGTATGCTGTTGATCTTTTTCTTAATTGGTATGATGACAGCCGTTTGGCGAGGAGCAGGGACGATTCCTAAAATTATTGATAGTACGATGGGGTTACTCGTACCATCGTTGTTTATTATCGTCGTCTTTTTACTGAACTGTCTCGTATCGGTCTTAACGGGTACGGCATTTGGCACGGTGGCGACCGTCGGCGTTATTAGTATGACGATTGCCAACGTTATGGGGGAAAATACGCTGTTTGTAGCAGGTGCCATTTTATCGGGGATTTATTTTGGGGACCGCTGCTCACCAATGTCTACGAGCGCGCTGTTAATTTGTGAATTAACCCATATGAAATTATTTGACCACATTCGGCAAATGATTCGTACGGCTTGGATTCCGCTCGTTATGACGGTTGTGATTTATGTCGCTCTTGGGTTTGTTGATCAAGGTCATCTAGCTGATTCCAGTGTTTCTCTGTTGTTTTCACAACATTTTTCATTGAGTTTTTGGACGCTTCTGCCAGCGATTGTCATCGTACTTCTTTTAGCAGCACGCGTATCGATTAAGCAGACGATGTTAGCGAGTATTATAGTAGGTAGTATGATTTGTTTATTCGTCCAACATATGGCTGTGAGTGAGTGGCTACTTACATTATGGCGTGGCTACGTTGCACCGACGGAGGAACTCGGTGCGATGTTAAATGGCGGTGGTATTTTGTCCATGGTTAAAATTATTGCGATTATTTGTTTATCGTCGTCTTATTTTGGTATATTCAATGGGACGAACATGTTGAAACAAATAGAAGCACAAATTGAAAAGCTAGCTCATAAGACGACAAATTTTGTGACGAGTACGCTCGTATCGATTGTAGCGATTATGATTTCATGTAACCAAACGTTAGCGGTTATGTTAACGTACCAATTGAACAAAGAGCTGTATAAAGATGATCAAAAGACGGCGAGTATGTTAGCAGACACAGCGATTGTCATTCCGGCATTAATTCCTTGGAGCATCGCAAGTGTCGTGCCACTTACGACAGTAGGGGCGCCAATTGAGAGTATTTTATTTGCTTGTTACTTATATTTATTACCGATTGTCGGAATCATTCGTTCAATCGTTAACAAAAGACAATTACGCATGCAACAAAATGCGCTCGTCCATTAAAGAGGTGAACAAAATGAATGCAGAAAAAAGAAAAAAATGAAAAAGTTTTTTAATACACTCGGCTTATTGTTACTCGTTATTTTCGGAGGGAACTTCATTATGAACTATTTTCGTCACGGTGAAGTAGGTATGAATGAATTAGTCGGAGGCGTCATCGGTATTATCTTCTTACTTATTGGTGGTGTCGTCATTAAAAAAGACGTACCTCAAAGTAAACAATAAATCATCAGCTATATCGTTTGTTAGGCAAATGATGAACAATATGAAAGAGCCGGTATGCTGTTAATAGCATACCGGCCCTTTTTGTTTGGCTAACATTTTTACTTAGCCTTTTTATTGGAGGTTAAAACTGACGTTTTGGTTCTTTCCAGAACATCGCAAATACGAGACCGAGAATAATAAATACGGTTGCGAAGTAGTATGGATAGTCGATATCGATATCGAATAAAATCCCCCCGATGACGGGTCCAATCACGTTAGCGAGTGATGTGAAGAACGAGTTCATCCCACCGACAAACCCTTGGTCACTTCCTGCAATTCGTGAAAGATACATCGTGACAGCTGGTCGGATTAAATCAAAACCGATAAAGACAACGAACGTTACGCCTAAAATAAGCCAATGTGTGTGAACGACCGTCATTAAGAAAACTAAAATGGCAGATAACACGAGCATTACACGAATTAATTTAATTTCACCGAGCCATTTAATTAAGCGATCGAAGAAAACGACTTGGAATACAGCACCTAAAATGGCACCGCCTGTAATAGCAATCGCAATATCAGAAGGCGTGAAGCTAAACTTATGATCGACGTATAAGCTAAAGAATGATTCGAATGCTGCTAGTCCAAAGCTTGAAACGAAGATGACGATAAAAGCGATTAAAAACATCGGCATAAGTAGCTTACGAATGCTTGACTGTTGTTGACGATCGTCTTTTGGTACTTCTTGACGTTCAGGCTCGCGTAATAAAATAGTGGAGCAAAGAGCAGCAACTAAGCCGAGTACCCCTGCAGAATAGAACGGGACACGCGTGCCAATTTCCGCTAAGAAACCACCGATACCAGGACCGATAATAAACCCTGTATTAATTGCCGCAGACATGTAACCAAGTGCTTTCGGACGAGATGTTTCGTCTGTAATGTCTGCGATGAAAGCTGTCACAGCTGGCATCATGAAAGCTGCGCTTAAGCCACCTAAAATTCGAGAAATAAATAAGACATCGATGGTTTTCCCGAAACCGAATAGTAATTCTGATAAGCCGAAGATGAATAAACCGAGTACAATCATACGTTTTCGTCCAAATTTATCAGCAGCTTTCCCTGCAAGAGGGGAAGCGATTAGTTGTGTTAAAGCGAAGGCAGCTGTCAAATAACCAACGACTTGCCCACTAATGTTTAATTCGTTCATTAACGTTGGCAGCACGGGAATGACTAAACCAATTCCTAAAAACGCAATAAACAAATTAAATAAAAGTAAAAATAGCGTTAATGATCCTGTTTTTTTCATAGTATGTGTTCTCCTTAAGTTGATGTTGCTGTACATCATCATAAACCTTACAGTAACTGTAGGGTCAAGAAAAATTATGAATTTATTCGCACTTTTAATTCAACGACGTAATCAGGTTCTTCAATTGGCGAGAATTTCGTCGGCAAAAACAGTTCGTAAACGTCTGAAACGGCATGTAGCTGATGATTAATAATGAAATCGTATAGTTTTTGATAGTTTTCTACGTAAGTTTCGATTGTAAACGGGAAAGCAATACAAATGTAGTTGCCCCCCTCCATTTTTTTAATCGTCATTTGGTCAGAAAGTTGACCTATCCTATGTTCTGTCAATAAAGCTGTATAAAGATGTGTGTAAACAAATTGTTCACCACTTTCGTATTTCTTAAGCGGGAATATGGCGCCGTACCGATTGGATAGGACGCTCCCACCTTTTTCGATCGTATACGTCATTTCACTAAAATACGTAGAAGGCACGTCGATCAGCGTCGCATTTTCCACTTTTAGCGATAAAACACGCTGTGGGTCTTCTGTCGTAAAATAAATTTCATGAAACTTCGGAATGCTAATTTGTTCTTGCAGCTGTTTTTTCGTTTTAATTAACATGTCTTGTATGTCACGCATCCGCTTCATTTTGACTTGAACGAGTTCTTCTTGTTCGGATAAAAAGTGAAGCAATTCATTCGGCGTCATTTGTTGTGCTTTTTTAATGTTCGCTAAAGACGTTCCGATGTATTTTAATGATTTAATCAAATCCATATTGGCGATTTGTGACTCATTGTAATAGCGATAGTTCGTTATTTTATCGACTTCTGCAGGTTTAAAAATACCAATTTCATCGTAGTAGTGTAGTGTGCGAATCGGCATGTTGACGATTTTAGACACTTCACCAATCGTAAACTTTTTGTTCATCAAAATGTCCTCCATCTTATGAAAAAATTCTTATTTTAAGTATACGAAAAAAATAACTTTTTCATAGGATTGTACGTATTTTCTTTTTGAATTAAGAATATTCTTACAATAGTATTGACGAAAGACAAATTTTTCGATACGTTAAATGCAACTACATAAAGCATTAGGTGCTCTTACATGAAGAGAGAATAGGGAATAAAGTGAAAAACTTTAGCGGACCCGCCACTGTAACAGCGAGTCACTAACGACATACCACTGAAAAATCGGGAAGGTGTTAGTAGACGATGAACTGGAGCCAGGAGACCTGCCTAATCGCTGCACGGTATAGATGATGGAAAAGTCTGTAGTTTATTTGTAACGGATAAACTACAGACTTTTATGCTTTTTTGTAGCATTAAAGGAGGAACGAAGATGTCATTATTACAACAAACAATTGCTCAAATTAAACCGCTGGATACAGACGCGTACGAAAAAGGAAAGGCCTATATTGATTCGTTAGCGAAGCCGCCAGAAAGCTTAGGAAAATTAGAAAAGCTTGCTGCACAATTAGCGGGCATTCACGGAGAAGGGTTTCCGAAGTTGACGAATAAAACTGTCATCGTTTGTGCAGGCGACCACGGTGTTTGCGAGGAAGGTGTGACGACAAATCCACAGTCTGTTACCGTATTCCAAACGCTTAGCTTTCCAAAAGGGAAGACGGGCGTTTGCGCAATCGCTAAATCGGTCGGAGCGAATGTCGTCGTTGTAGACGTCGGTGTGAAAGAAGACTTACCGGAAGATGCAGGGGTTATTTTGAAAAAAGTAAAGTATGGAACGGACAATATGGCAAAAGGACCTGCCATGACGTATGAAGAAGCCATTCGTTCGATTGAAGTTGGAATTGAAACCGCTTTGGACCAAATTACTGCTGGTGCGGACGTATTAGCGACAGGCGAGATGGGAATCGGTAATACGACGCCGAGTGCAGCGATATTAGCGGTATTAGAAAACCGTCCTGCCATCGACGTGACGGGGTTCGGTGCAGGTGTTGGAGAAGGCGGAATTGCTTACAAAGCATCGGTGATCGACCGCTCTATTGCACAAAATCAACCAGACGCGACTGACATCATTGACGTATTAGCGAAAGTAGGTGGACTCGAAATCGGTGCGATGGCAGGCGTTATGCTTGCGGCTGCCGCTGCACGAAAACCGGTAGTAATCGACGGGTACATTTCTACGATTTCAGCATTGATCGCAGCGACACTCGCACCTGCAGCTAAACAATATATGATTGCTTCTCATGCATCCGAAGAGCCAGGTGCTAAAATAGCGGCTGCGCGCCTCGGTGTAGAGCCGATGCTGCACATGAATATGCGTTTAGGTGAAGGCTCTGGTGCAGCGCTCGCATTTCCTATTTTAGATGCGGCACTCGCAATGGTAAATGAGATGGCGACGTATGATGAAGCGGCTGCATTACTCGAAAAATAAAAATGAATGCCCCTTCTAGCGATAGTATGTCGTTGGAGGGGGCTTTAGTTCGCACATACAAAAAAGCATTACTAAGTCTTAGTAATGCTAAAAAAGTGTAAACGTCGTATCGTGGCGATTGTTTAGGATTGTGATTTTTTTAACCGATAAGAAGTAATCCATTTTTTTAATTCAACCGGTGTATACATGATGATCCAAAGTGCGAATAATACGAGTACTAGTCCGAAAATATAGCCTGGATTGCCAAAAATATTCGCAAGTGGAATGAGTGGTGAGCCAGGAGATGGGGTATTTAAAAACATAAAATTCGTATCATACAATTTATTGAATTTATATAAAACCGGGGCACTACTACATAAAAATAAAACAGAACCCCCTATTTTGCGTATGTCTAGAATGACTTCTTTCGTTATGAGTACCATCGTAATGTAAACGACGAGTACGATATGATAGACGAAGCTAAAAATCGTCATGAAGCTGAAAATCGGCTGCATCGTCCAGTCACAAAATAGCAGTGCAGAAAGAGCACCGGGTAAAAATAAATTAAAAAGCATATTGCCGACTGTTTGATTAGGATAGTACGCATGAAGTAAAACGAAAAACATCGCGAAACTACAAAGGGCAAAAGGGAAATGGTCGACTGTTAAAGTAGAAAAAATAGCGACGTAGACATTTTTAATACATTCGCCAATAATGAGGCTCCATGCGAGTACTTTGCGTATTGTTGTCCGCCTAGTTGTAGGTGCGTGTTTATAAAAGATAGAAGAAATGAAGACCGCGAGTAAAGTGAATGCGAGCCAGCTGAGATGATATGTATCATAAAGGCGGAAGCCGTCCATATTCAGGCCTTCTTTCTAACGTGTTTTTTTAAATTGTCGCGCGTAATAAATGATAAGCCCGGTTAAAACAATTAAAAATAAAATAATAGGCATAATCGCGATATTCGTTTCATTGCCGAGTGCGGCAAAACTCGTTTGAATCGACAAAATTGTTATAAATAGAGAGGTGAGAATTTGAAACCAACCGAGTAAATGAGCGGCAATTTTTCGGTGCGTAACATTGTCCGCATTATAATAAGGCATGTTTAACAGTCGAGGTACTTTGTAAGCTGCAAGCATGAACAACCAAATGATGACATTGACGATGGGCAGCAGCCATACAAAACCTTTTGAGCCAAAACCATCTGCTTCACCTGATGCGTTGAAATGAATAGGGACAGAATCTGGAAACTCTGACCAATGCATGCCTGCATAAATGAATGGAACGAGTAAGATAATCGTACTGACGGTGAATTGTATTTTTTTCATAAGCATCTCCTTAGTAAATGTATCGCATTGACTTGAAAATTTGTATTACGCCAATACGTTCTCCTTTCATTATACAAGACGTCCGATCGGTAAAAAAGCAACTGAGATAAAATTTCCAATTTTTTCATAAATAAAAAACTTACGCTCAGGTAGGAGTGTAAGTTTTTTTATTTTTATATTATACGTTTAGCGGTTTCGGTGCTTCGACATTTGAAGGAATAGCCGCTTTGTAAGTATGATTTCCTTTATTTTTAATGAATTCGGCACGTGCATCTTCAATAATTTGAGGCGTTGTAAAAGCATCTAAAGCAGAAAGTGCCATAATTTGAGCGGCATTGTGCATGCCCTTCATCCCAATAGAAGAACCGAATGAAGCAGTTGCTTGCCATGTGTGTAGCTGCACAGAAGCGGGCGCGCAAACGGTCGTTACTTGTCCCATCGGTGTAATCCACGATACGTCTCCAATATCCGAAGAACCCGGCATCGTCATGCGGAACATTTGCGGAATATGATAAAATCCTGAAATTAAATCGCCATCTTGTTGAATACCGAGTTGCGCTTGTTGCATTTTTTGAACCGTTTACAACACTTGGTTCGATGTTTTGTTGCAACGTTTTAGCAAAGGCTTGTTCTTCTGCCGTGTACGTAATCGGTTTTAGCAGTTGCGCATTTTCGTACATCGATTCATTTAACGTCATATTCGGTAACGTATCGTAGCAACCAGCTGTAATGACAACTTCTACACGTGTTTCCGTCATCATGGCAGCCCCTTCTGCTACGAGTTTCATACGGCGTAGTAAATCATCAACTTCGGCACGGTTTTTTCCGCGTAAGAAATAAAAGACACTTGCTTTGTCTGGCACGACATTCGGTGCTTGTCCGCCGTTTGTAATTTGATAATGAATACGTGATCCGTCCGGAACATGCTCGCGTAAATAATTCGCACCAACATTTGTTAACTCGACTGCATCTAAGGCACTTCGACCGAGATGCGGAGCGGCTGCAGCATGCGCTGTACGCCCGAAAAAGTGGAACTCTACACCTGAGAGAGCTTGCATCGATAAATTCGTCGTCATCGCAACGCTACCAGGATGCCACGTATATACGACGTCTAAATCATCAAACACACCAGCACGAGCCATAAATGTTTTGCCAGAAAGTAATTCTTCTGCAGAACAGCCATAATAGCGAAGTGTTCCTTTTATTTGATGTTCCTCCATATATGTTTTCAAGTGGATAGCTGCTTCAACACCTGCTGTGCCGAGTAAATTATGGCCACACCCGTGTCCAGGGCCATTGTCCACGATTGGGCTCTTCGTCGGTTGTACGTGCTGAGAAAGACCTGGAAGTGCATCAAATTCGCCTAAAATACCGACGATTGGATGACCCTCTCCAACTTCTGCGATAAAGGCGGTTTCGACATTCCCAACATTTGCTTCAATTCGGAAACCGGCTTCTTTTAACGTGTCTTGCTGAAGTGTAGAGGCATACGTTTCGTTATAGCCAAGTTGCGGGTGTTCCCAAATATTTTTCGCTATTTCTTCAAACTGTAATTCATTTGCTTCCATCATTTCGATTAACTGTTGTTTTGTCATAGTCTTCTCCCTTTCTAAATGGTCCATTTATTAACGTACACGTAACTCGATTGATTATTTTCTATACGTTTTGTAACATACCCACTACTTGTTGGAAAAAACAATGAGGGGATAATTAGAGTATATGTTAATTTTTATAGTAATTGGAATATTTATTTAATTATTAATTTAGACGAATAGAAGGAATGAATGAAGCGTGTATAAAATTTCTTTTTTTCGACGAATTTTCTCGTCGTTCAAGCAAATTCATAGAGAATTGTGCAATACCCCTGTATAATGAGAGACATACTTTTCAAGAAGGGGCAGATGACGAATGAATCTCGATGCTATGAATGAACAACGTATCGGTGAAGCATTGAACGTTGTGGAATGTCGCTTGTATCAACTTGATTTTGAAAGAAGAAAAGGTGCGTTAACGGATGACCGAGTAATGGAGCGAAACGAATTGTACAAGTTGCTACAAGACGTATATGTGCGCCTCGTGAAAAATGATGAAATTGATGAAATTGTACTCGTTTGTAAAGAAGGACAACATGATTTACATGCGGCAACAGCTATTTTGACGTATCAAAATATGTTGTTCATTAGTGATCAAGTGATTCATCAATTTCCAAGTTATTTCTCAAGTTATTGGCCGTCCCGTATTACAGTAGATCAATTCGTTCCAATTAGTGAACGCATTTGGCATCAACTACGGGAAACGATGCAGACAGAGCAATACGTGAAAGTGAAGCAAGGAATAGAAGATTCTAAAGACGTACTGAAAAAGTATCTTCAACAGATGGAAGTTTTTTAATGAATTTTCAATATGCATAATCAAAAGCATACGTGCGATGAATTAACGTATGAAACTTAATAAACATAACGTTGCATGAATTGTTATACATTATTTAACAATTCATGCAATTTTTTTATTTTTTAAGGCTATTTTTGTTCGAAATAGGGTACGATAAAGTAGCAACACAATTATTGGATGTCTCACTCGTTTTTTGGCCGCTACATATGAAAGCGTTTACATTTCGCTTTTTATTCGTAAGGGGGAAAAGAAATGTTTGAATTGACGAACGAGCAACAAATGATTCAAAAATTGGCAAGGGATTTTGCACAGGAGGAACTAGCACCTTTTGCAAGAGAAAGAGATAAGCATCATGAATTTCCAGAGCAAAATTTCAAGCAAATGGGAGAGCTTGGGTTACTCGGTATTCCATTCCCAGAACAGTACGGAGGTGCAGGAGGCGATACGTTATCGTTCATTTTGGCTGTAGAGGAAATTGGTAAAGCGTGTGGCGGAACAGGCTTGTCGTATGCAGCGGCGGTTAGTTTAGGCGCTACACCTTTTTACCATTTCGGTACAGAAGCGCAAAAAGAACAGTATTTAGTGCCCCTCGCACAAGGGAAGACGCTAGGAGCATTCGGGTTAACCGAGCCGAATGCGGGTTCGGATGCAGGTGGTACGCAGACGACAGCTATTTTAGATGGGGACGAATGGGTGATCAATGGTGAAAAGCAGTGGATTACGAATGCGAGTTTTTCGAATCAAGTAGTCGTAACGGCTGTGACGGGTAAAGATGACCGCGGTAAAAAACAAATATCAGCAATCATCGTTCCTGTTGGCACACCGGGTATGACGATTCGAACGCCTTATGAAAAATTAGGTGTCCGTGCCTCTAATACGTGTGAAATCGTACTTGAAAATGTACGTGTACCGAGAGATTCTGTGCTCGGAGATGAAAAAAAAGGATTCCATCAATTTTTAAACACATTAGACGGTGGTCGTATTTCGATTGCGGCATTGTCGGTCGGTATTGCACAGTCGGCCTTTGAAAAAGCACTTGCTTATTCAAAAGAGCGCACGCAATTCGGACAGCCGCTTTCGAAGCTTCAAGCCATTCAGTTTAAGTTAGCAGATATGGCTATGGAAATTGAATTGGCACGTACTTACGTATGGAAAGCCGCTACGCTGAAAGATGCGAATAAACCGTTTAAAAAAGAAGCGGCAATTGCGAAACTTTTTTGCTTCTGAAATGGGTTTCCGCACGTGTAATCAAGCGGTGCAAATTCACGGTGGATATGGCTATATGGCAGAGTACGATGTCGAAAGGCACTTACGAGATATTAAATTAATGGAAATTGGCGAAGGAACATCAGAAATACAACGTGTCGTTATTTCGCGACAACTAGGCTGTTAGGAGGAGAAAAATATGACAACAATTTTATCAGAAATGGCAGGAACAATTTGGAAAGTACTCGTGAAACCAGGGGACCAAGTAGAAGAAGGACAAACGCTTGTCATTATTGAATCGATGAAAATGGAAATTCCTGTAGAGGCCGAAGAAGCAGGCGTCGTGGCAAAAGTGTTCGTAAATGAAGAAGACTTTGTTGAAGTGGACTTACCGCTCGTTGAAATGGAGTAGCGTATGAAGCTGCCGACAAAAATTCAGATCAATGAAGTAGGACCGCGTGATGGCTTGCAAAATGAACGAGTGATTTTGACGACGGACCAAAAATTATCGATGATTCAGCAGCTGACGGATGCCGGAGCTACGTACGTCGAAGTAGCAAGTTTCGTACACCCGAAATGGATGCCGCCACTCGCAGACGGTATGGACGTACTAAAACGACTTGATCGGCAACCGGGCGTGACGTATGCGGCACTCGTTCCGAATATGAAAGGACTCGAACGAGCGATGGAAGTGGATGTTGATGAAGTGAGTGTGTTTTTTTCTGCTTCTGAAGCGCATAATCAAGCGAATTTAAACCGCTCTATTCAAGAAACGTTACCGATTGTGAAAGAAGTCGTAGAAGAAGCGACTCGTGCAGGTAAAACCGTTCGAGGCTATTTATCGACGGTCATCTCTTGCCCCTATGCAGGTTATATTGAACCAGCTATTACGAAAAATATACGGAATTTTTATTGGAATGTGGTGTTCGAGAGGTGTCACTCGGTGAGACGATTGGCGTCGCAACACCGAATCAAGTAGAAGCTTTACTTGATGAACTAATTCCTACGATTCGACCGAATCAATTAGCGATGCATTTTCACGACACTTACGGCATGGCCATTGCGAATATTGTTGCTAGTTTTCCATATGGCATCACGACTTTTGATAGTTCTGTCGGGGGTGTTGGCGGTTGTCCGTATGCTAAAGGGGCGGCAGGAAATGTTTCAACAGAAGATCTCCTTTATTTATGTGAGAAAATGAACATTCATACAGGCATGAACCGAGAAAAAAATCGTTGATGTGAGCGAATGGTTAGCGATGCAATTACAACGCACACTGCCATCAAAACAATTACAAATTCGGAAAGGAGCAAATTAAATGACACTCGTTACGTATACGGTTGACCAACATATTGCGACAGTCGTTTTGAACAGACAAGAAGCGGCTAATGCATTATCGATTGACTTGCTCCATGAATACATTGAAACATTGCATAAAATTGAACAAGATTTGACGATTCGTGTTGTGCTCATTACAGGGGCTGGCGAGCATGTATTTTGTGCAGGCGCAGATTTAAAAGAACGGAAAAAAATGCCGGAATCGCAAGTAATGGAGACGGTTTCTTTAATCGGAGAAGCGGTCGATATTACAGCGAGGTTGAAGCAACCGACGATTGCCGTTTTAAATGGGAGCGCATTCGGTGGCGGCTTGGAATTAGCACTTGCATGTGATTTGCGTGTTGCGAATGCATTTGCACAAGTCGGACTTACCGAAACATCACTCGGGATTATTCCAGGTGCAGGAGGGACACAACGACTTCCTCGTTTAATTGGAATAGGTCTCGCAAAAGAATTGATTTACACGGCACGCCGTATTTCTGCAGATGAAGCGCATCGAATTGGTCTCGTAGAACATGTTTTCGCGAAAGAACTTGTACATGAAAAGGCGATGGAATTAGCGAAAGAAATTGCCGGAAATGCGCCGCTTTCTTTACGCCAAGCGAAACGAGCACTACAGCAAGGGATGCAAGTACCGATTGAAAAAGGACTTGTCATTGAGCGAGAAGCGTATGAAAAGCTACTTTATACGGAAGATCGTAAAGAAGGTTTACGTGCATTTGAAGAAAAAAGAAAACCGAACTATGAAGGGAAGTAGGTGTAGACATGACGTCATTTTACGGAGAAGAGAAAAGTCGAATTGAGCGTGGCGGGGCAGAACGCTATCACGAAAAAAATAAACAGCAGCATAAATTGTTTGCACGTGAACGCATTGCACAACTTATAGATGAAGATAGCTTTGTGGAGGACGGTGCATTTGCGAACAATCAAGACCCGACTTTTCCAGCAGACGGGGTCGTGACAGGAATCGGTAAAATTGATGGGCGTCCGGTTTGTATTATCGCCAACGACTCGACTGTTAAAGCAGGTTCATGGGGGAAGCGAACCGTTGAAAAGATGATTCGTACGCAAGAGCAAGCGATTCAATTAAAGTTACCTATTTTTTATTTAGTAGATTCTGCAGGTGCGCGAATTACAGACCAATTAGAAATGTTCCCGGGTCGCCGCGGAGCAGGACGAATTTTCCACAATCAAATTAAACTTTCTGGTGTCGTACCACAAATTTGTGTTCTTTTCGGCCCATCTGCTGCAGGTGGCGCGTACATTCCCGCTTTTTGTGACATCGTGATTATGGTGGAAGGCAATGCATCGATGTACTTAGGATCGCCGCGAATGGCTGAAAAAGTCATCGGAGAGAAAGTAGATTTAGAAACGATGGGCGGTGCAAAAATGCATTGTTCCGTTTCAGGTTGTGGAGACGTACTTGCGAAAACAGAAGAAGAAGCGTTACTCGCAGCAAAAAATTATTTCCGCTTCATGCCAGACAATCATTTAAGGCTACCGCCACTTGAGTTTGTAAAAAATCCGTTGCATTCTAATGAAACGAATGAACAACTCATTCCAAAAAACCAAAATGCCGCATTCAATATGATGAAGCTCATTGAAAACATTGTCGATGAGCAGTCTATTTTTGAAATCAAAAAATTATTTGCAAAAGAATTAATTACCGTACTTGCCCGAATAGATGGTCATGCGGTCGGCATTATTGCGAATCAACCGAAAGCAAAAGGTGGCGTCTTATTCCCGGATTCGGCAGATAAGGCAGCGAAGTTCATTCACTTATGTGATGCATTCCATATTCCACTTTTATTTTTATCGGACGTACCGGGCTTTATGATTGGAACACAAGTTGAAAAAGCAGGCATTATTCGTCATGGTGCGAAAATGTTATTTTCAATGAGTGAAGCGACCGTACCGAAAATTTCAGTCATCGTACGTAAAGCATACGGTGCAGGTTTATACGCAATGGCAGGACCAGCATTCGAACCAGACGCTTGTATTGCGTTAACGACTGCACAAATTGCTGTCATGGGTCCTGAAGCAGCTGTGAATGCTGTATATGCGAATAAAATTGAAGCATTGCCAGAAGAAGAACGTCAAGCTTATATCGAAGAGAAACGTGTAGCGTACCAAGAGGAAATTGACTTGTATAAATTAGCTTCTGAGCTCGTTATTGACGATATTATTGAACCGAATGCACTGCGAGAAACGCTCATTAAACGCTTTGATTTCTATCGCAATCATTATGTCATTCAATCTACGAAAAAACACGGTGTTTATCCGGTTTAAACGAAAAAACCTTCCTATTATGGAAGGTTTTTTTACGTCTGAAATGTTTAGGAATCTTTATGCGCAAAATATCTTTTTTGAGAGTGAAATTGTAGTAAGTCTTCTTTAGAAGGTGCTTCTTGTAAATCTTTTTGTAATTGTAATTTTAGTTTTTCTGTTTCAATTACGTAATTGTCATATTTTAATTGTTCGAGTTTAACTTGTTCTTGTAACAGTTCAATGTCATATTTTTTCGAGCGTTCTTTACTTTTAATCCATTTTCCGATAAGGTCAGCAATCGAGCCGATCGCAACGATTAGTACGAGCGCAATCCAAAACATTGTCTCACTCCTCATTTTTCTTTTAGTCATTATACGAATGAACGATTAAAAAGTTTCAATTTTGTGAATATTATTCGGATAAGGGGTTATTTTTACGCGTAATGAGGTATATACATAACTATATTGTAAAAAATGGAGGAGATTCTACATGGCAAAAAAGAATAATTACTTATTAGCAGCAGCAATTGCGGGTGCCGCTGCGTATTTACGCAAGCCAGAAAATCGTGAAAAAGCATGGTCGACTTTCAATGATGTGAAAGGGAAAGTAACAGACCTTGTAGCAGATAAGAAACAACAATTTACGAGTGCATCACCTTCTGAAAAAGAAGCGGAAGAAACGATTTCTCCTACTTCAAATGAATCGACAACGTTAAATGCTGAACAAAAACCAGAGCATGATGTAGAAGGTGGCATCGTGAAAGAATCGTAATAAAAAAGCCTCAAAATCATATGATTTTGAGGCTTTTTTTTATCGTCCTATTTATTTGCCAAAAGCTAAATAAGGGAAGAAGCCTTCTAAGAAGCGTTCTGTAGCAGGCATAAAATATGAACCAAAGTGATAATCGGGATCTAATGTCGTCACGATCCAACGACCCCCATTTTCTACTTTTTCTTCGTACATGAATGCTGCTCCATCTTCAGATGCTACGAGAATTTCGGCATTTTCTGATGGCCAAAATACGCCGTGTTGATGCCATGTGCAGTCTGCTAATGTTAAATAGTTTTTGAAAAGAGGGTGTTCAGGAGCTGCTAATACTAAACCGCTCTTCGCATCTTTTTCTAACCACCACCAGAAGTTTGTTTCACGTTGTTCCCAATTTTGATTCGGAATCCATTCCCATGGTTGAGGTCCGAATGCAACGACTGTACCACCATTATTTGCGAATTGACGAATCTTCAATGCACTTTTAATAAGCAGGTCGCCGTTTAATTGTGAAGGTACGATTAATACGTCCAAATCAGATAAATCTGTATTTAAAAATTCAGGATGGTAAATTAATTTTTCAATGTATTGATTAAATTTTGGTTCGTGGAATGTGCGATAATGTGCTTCATTTCCAGAATAAATAACACCAATTTTTTCATGTTAGTTTTTCTCCTTTAGTTGTTTGATTTCATTTTGAAACCAAGCAAGTAATTGAGGGCGGATACGATCCGTCGTTTTGTTTTGTCCGGCATAACCTAAAAGTGGACGTCCTGCATGTACGAGAAGTGTTCCATTTGTCGAATGACGGTCAACATATGTTACGACATGACCGCTCTTAAATGTTAAGTGAACTTCTGCTTCTTCATCTACGTGGTAGTAACCGCGAGCAAAGAACCCAGCAACACCTTTGTTAATTGTCATATCTTCTGTTTCAACACCTTCGAAAATGGGTGTTTCATTTTGTGGATACACGTTGTAATCCGTATAGTGTTGAATACGTTCCGGCATGAATAGGGAAACGTTCGGTAAAAATGGACGGAATAAATGACCGTAGAAGGCAATGATTTTTTTGTCGTTTAAAAATGTTTCAAAAATATCTTTATGTGCCATTAAATGTTCTTGGTCAACGAAATTTGGAATTAATAATATGTCGATATTGCTTAAATCAGTTGATTGGATTTCATATTGTGGAATTACTTGGACAGTTAAGTCTTGTCCTTTTTGCATTTGGCCATTTGCGCCGAATGCATGTCCAGGGTCAATACGTGCAATTGTAAAATTCATATACGTAACGCTCCTTTTGATTCTCATTCTCAGACAAATAATACGCTTTTTCGACATTTTAAACGATAATCATCTTCAATTAGACATAAATTTTGTTAAAAAAGAAACAATTTCGTGTCTTTTCGACAAAATATGTTGTTACTGAAAATCATTATCAGTATCATGAAAGGTAGTTAATATAAAATTTATGAATGTTCTCTAATAAGAATAGAAGCAACTTGGAAGGAAGTTATATATGAAGAAGAAATATGGTTTCTTAGCAGCGGCAATGCTAACAACCGGGTTACTTGCAGCATGTGGTAATGACGATGCCTCAAAATCAAGTAATTCAGGCGACAAACAAACAACAACTGAAGAAAAAATTGTACAAGATCAATTAGGTCGTGACGTCACAATTCCAAATGATCCAGAACGTGTTGTAGTAGGTGGGATTTTACCTTACTTCTCAACTTGGTTCGTAGCAACGAACTCAACGAAGGAAATTGTCGGTATGCACCCGAACTCATACAACGCAGCTTCTAACTCAATGCTTGCTAAAATGTCACCGGACGTTTTAAAAGCATCAACAGACTTCATTCAAAATGGGGAAGTAAATGTTGAGGAATTAATGAAAGTAGATCCTCAAGTTTATTTTGAAATTGCCAATGATACGAAATCAATTGAAAAATTAGATGAGGCGGGTATTAATACGATGGCACTTCAAACAGTTGAAGTAGCAGATGCAAACCCAGTCAAAACATTTAATAGCTGGTTAAAACTAACAGCAGAAATTAAAGGCGGAGACGCAACAGACCGCGCTGATAAATACATTGATAACGTAAACAGCGTACAAAAAGATATCGATGCAAAATTAAAAGATGTTAAAGACGAAGAAAAACCACGCGTGTTAGTACTACACCAACATAGTGATAAATCAATCGTCGTTGCGGGTCAAAACCTTTGGGGCGAATATTGGGTCAATGCAACAGGCGGTAATGATATCGTTTCTGCTGACGGCGTTCAAGGTCAAAAAGAAGTAAATATGGAACAAATTTATAAATGGAACCCAGACATTATCTACATTACAAACTTCACTGAAACACAACCAGAAGACTTAATCGGTAACAAAGTAAGCGGTCAAGACTGGAGCGAAGTGAAAGCCGTTCAAGATAAGAAAGTTTATAAAATTCCACTAGGTATTTACCGTTGGTTCCCACCATCAGGCGATTCTCCATTAATGCTTAAATGGATGGCGAGCCACAACCAACCAGCATTATTTGATTATGATATGAATAAAGAAATTAAATCTTATTATAAAGATTTCTACAACTTTGATGTAACAGATGACGAAGTTGAAACAATCTTACACCCATCTTCTGACGCAGCAAAACAATAGGAGTGTCGACACAATGAAAAAATGGCAAATTGCCTTAATGTGGCTACTACCAATCGTAGTAGCCATTGTGTCGTTAGGAATCGGACGATTTTACGTAGATCCTTATACAATCGTCAAAATTTTAACGTCACAAGTATTCCCAATCGATCAAACGTGGACGAATATGGAAGAAACGGTCGTTATGAACGTTCGCTTTCCACGAATTATTTTAGCGTTATTAATTGGTGGCGGTCTTGCGATGGCAGGTGCTAGTTTCCAAGGCATGTTCGGAAATCCGCTCGTATCACCCGATATTTTAGGTGTCTCTGCAGGTGCGGGTTTCGGTGCATCAATCGGTATTTTATTTTTTGGTCAAGGCATTGAAGCACAATTAATTGCGCTCGTATTCGGGTTACTCGCTATTTTATTTACTTTCTTTGTTGCAGGTAATAAAAAGAGTGCCGCTGTTTTTATGTTCGTACTCGCCGGGGTGATTACGTCTGCTTTATTTAATGCGCTTATTTCGTTAACGAAATTTGTTGCAGACCCAGAAGAAAAATTACCAGCGATTACGTACTGGTTAATGGGAAGTCTCGGTACAGCAACGTACCGAGATTTATACATTGCAGGTCCGATTATTTTATGCGGTATGTTCGTTCTTTATTTACTACGCTGGCGTTTAAACTTATTAACGTTACCTGAGGATGAAGCGAAGTCAATGGGGATTCCTGTAACAGCATTGAAATGGGCTGTTATTGCTGGTTCGACAGTTATTACAGCGGCAACAGTTGCTGCTGCAGGGATTGTCGGCTGGGTTGGCTTAATCATTCCACACGTTGCGCGTATGTTTGTCGGTAATAATAACCAATACGTTTTACCCGTTTCTTTAGCAATCGGAAGTATGTATTTATTATTAATTGACGATTTAGCACGTAGTTTAACAGCTACAGAAATTCCGTTGTCGATTTTAACAGCTATTATTGGTGCGCCATTCTTCGCTGTTTTATTACGTAAAATGGGAGGTCGTTGGTCATGAAATTAGAAGTTAAAAATGGAAACTTCCATTATTCGAAACGTCGTCAACAATTACCTAATTTATATGCTGAAAACGTGAACTTTATTTTACAACCAGGCGAAATCTTATCTATTTTAGGTCCAAATGGTGCTGGTAAAACGACGATGTTAAAATGTATTACCGGTTTACTAAATTGGACAGAAGGTGAAACGTACATTGACGATCAACCGTTGACAAAGCTGCATAAGAAAGAGCTTTGGAAACGAGTTGGCTATGTACCACAAGCACATAAAATGACATTCGGCTATTCATTAGAAGAATTAGTCATCATGGGACGTGCGCCATACATTAGTACACTTTCACAACCTTCGAAAAAAGATAAACTAGCAGCTCTTGAAGCACTCGATCTTGTCGGCATTAAACATTTAGCACAGAAATCATGCAATGAAGTGAGTGGTGGGGAACTACAACTTGCACTTATTGCACGTACGCTCGTAGCGGACCCAGAAGTATTAATTTTAGATGAACCGGAATCACATTTGGACATTCAAAAACAAATTGTCATTCTGAAAACGATTCGCCGTCTATCAAAAGAAAAAGGGATTTCTTGCATTATTAATACACATTATCCGAACCACGCTTTTTACTTAGCTGACCACGTATTGATGACAGGGAAAGAAAAAGGACTCGTATTCGGTCAAACGGCTGATGTAATGACAGAAGCTCGTATGAAGCAATTTTTCGGTATTGAATTGAAAAAATTATTTTTGAAGAAGATGATTTATTGTTAGAAACGATGATTCCGCGTGATTTAGGAATAAAGAGAGAGATTAGCTCTTGTCAGTTCAATTCTTTTGAAGAAGAAAAATAATATAAAAAAGCTGGAACATACGTAAAAGTATTAACCTTTCATAGAGAAGGGGATGTTGAATTTGACATCTCTTTCTCTATTTTTATGTGCAAATTAGGATTCCTGCACGGCATATTTTTTAGTTTGTTGCCATGAGTGCGAAGTCTATTTCATTTGTCGCTTTCGACGAGAGGGTGGATAGGAACGGCACGATCATCTTTTTAGGTTATTTAGTGGCAATAGGAGTTGATTCATCTTATATTTTCTGAACATAAGAAATTTTTGATAGAAGTCTATAAAGTTTTTTCGTTTCGGCTGCGACGTTTGCGAAAATAGCACGAGCGGAATGCGTGCTCTCGCGAAAAAACGAGATGAAGTTGTGCTCGTGAAAAGCGTCAGCTGAAACAGAGAATAACGTTTGTCCAGCAGACAAAAAACCATTCACGATTTTATTCCAATCATGAATGGTTTTTCTTATTGACGAGTTTTTGTCTCAGTCGTTTTTTTACGTTCGAAAGAAAAAAGTTCAACGATAGAATAATTTTTTCGATATTATTTAACGAAAGTTTTAAGCTAGTTAACGTACGTATATAACTATAAAATTGATTGAATTGTAAAAATAAATAGAATATTTCGAAAAAAATAAATAGCTTTTTTTGGTATTTTACTATAAAATGTTAAAAAATAGCTTAATTCAATTTTAATTAGAAAAAACGATACATAAAACAGTGTATAAAATTAGTTAAGCGAGCATTATGAGGGGAGGCTGGTTCGTTAGTGAAAGAACTTTTAAAAGTTAATCAGCTAGAAACGACATTTTTTACGGATGATGGACCTGTTCCAGCAGTAGATACTATTTCTTTTAGTTTGTATGAAGGCGAAATTTTAGGCGTTGTTGGAGAATCTGGCTGTGGGAAGAGTGTAACGTCTTTATCTATTATGGGACTGATTCCTTCACCACCTGGAAAAATTACAAATGGCGAAATTTTGTATAAAGATAAAGATTTAACGAAATTATCACAAAAAGAAATGCGAGCGATTCGAGGAAATGATATTGCGATGATTTTCCAAGAGCCGATGACGTCTTTAAATCCACTGTTTACGATTGGAAATCAATTAACAGAAGCGATTTCTATTCACCATAAAAAATGGTCGAAAAAGCAAACGAAAGAACGTGCGACCGAGATTATGAAATTAGTTGGTTTACCGCGTGCAGAGGAATTGTTTAAAGAATACCCTCACCAACTGTCTGGTGGAATGCGCCAACGGGTGATGATTGCGATGGCACTCGTATGTGATCCGAATATTTTAATTGCAGATGAGCCGACAACAGCACTTGATGTGACGATTCAAGCCCAAATTTTAGCGTTGATGAAAGATTTAAACAAACGCTTAAATACAGCGGTTATGCTCATTACGCATGATTTAGGTGTCGTGGCAGAAACGTGTGAGCGCGTTGTCGTGATGTATGGCGGTAAAATTGTTGAGCAAGGATATGTGAATGAAATTTTCAAAAATCCGCAGCATCCGTACACGAAAGGCTTAATCCAATCTATTCCGGATATGCGTTTTAAAAAGGAGCGTTTGTATGCGATTCCGGGAAGTGTACCGAAGCCGGGCTCAGTGAAAGTCGGGTGTCGTTTTGCGGAGCGATGTGAATTTGCGTTCGATCGTTGCCGTACAGAAGAACCAGAACTGTATCAAATTAAAGAAGCACATACAGCGAGATGTTTTTTAACGGAGGAGTTGGTCGTACATGAGTGAGCCGTTGTTAAAAGTAGAAGGTTTGAAAAAATATTTCCCCATCCAATCAGGCGTTGTTTCGAGAACGATCGGTCACGTAAAAGCAGTGGATGATGTGTCATTCGAAGTGAATGAAGGCGAAACACTCGGGATTGTTGGAGAATCTGGTTGTGGAAAATCAACGACGGGTCGAATGTTGATGCGTTTACTAGAACCGACGGAAGGTACGATTACGTTCAAAGGTAGAAAAATATCAGAATTATCAAACAAAGAAATGCGGGCGATGCGAAGAAATATTCAAATGGTATTTCAAGATCCATACGCATCATTGAATCCGAGACATACGATTGGCAAAATTTTAGAAGAGCCGCTGATCGTTCACGGTATTGGGAATGCCGCTGAACGAAAGAAAAAAGTGTCGGAACTGTTGAAAATTGTCGGGTTGAGTGATTTTCATGCGAAAAGATATCCGCATCAATTTTCAGGTGGTCAACGTCAACGTGTCGGGATTGCTCGTGCGTTAATGACGAATCCCGAGTTAATTATTGCTGATGAACCGGTATCTGCGCTTGACGTATCTGTACAAGCACAAGTACTCAATTTAATGCAAGATTTGCAAAAAGAATTGAAGCTAACATACATTTTTATCGCACACGACCTCGGTGTCGTTCGACATATTAGCAATCGAGTAGCGGTAATGTATTTAGGTCATATAGTTGAAATTGCGGACAGTGAAAGCTTGTATGAAGAACCACTGCACCCGTACACACAGGCACTTCTAACGGCTGTGCCAGTACCTGATCCAGATTTCAAGCGGGAACAAGAGCTCATTCAAGGGGACATACCGAGCCCATCAAACCCGCCATCTGGGTGCACATTCCATACGAGATGTCCATTTAAAATGGATATTTGTACGAAGGAAGTACCTGCTTATTTTGAAGCGAAAAAAGGTCATTCTGTTGCTTGTCATTTATTTAATGAAGAGCGCAATGATATAAATCCAATTAATTAGAGGTGATGAGTGTGAGAAAGAAGAGTTTAATGTTAGCGGCACTTGTAATGGTGCTATCAGTTATTCTTGCAGCGTGTGGCGGCTCGAGTGACAAATCTTCAGATTCAAGTAAAGACAGTGGTGGTGGCACGTTAATTTATGGCCGTGGTGGAGACTCTGTTTCCCTTGATCCAGCTGCTGTAACGGATGGTGAATCATTCGCAGTAACACAAAATGTATTTGAAACGTTAATTCGCTTTGCTGAAAAAGATACGACATTAGAACCAGGTTTAGCAAAAGAATGGAAAATTTCAGATGACGGTTTAACGTATACATTTACACTTCAAGAAGGTGTTAAATTCCACGATGGTACGGACTTTAATGCAGAAGCAGTCGTGAAAAACTTTGATCGCTGGTTAGACGGCGACGCAGACAAATTCCCTTACTTCCAATCAATGTTTGGTGGATTTAGAGGAGAAGACACGGCAGTTATTAAAGAAGTGAAAGCGGACGGTGATAACACGGTTGTGATTACATTAAACCAACCACAAGCACCATTCCTTAAAAACTTAGCGATGAGCCCATTCGGTATCGCATCACCGACAGCTGTTGAAAAAGAAGGCGACAAATTCGGTGACAATCCAGTCGGTACAGGTCCATTTGAGTTCGTTTCTTGGAAACGTAATGATTCTGTGACGATTAAAAAATTCGCAGATTACTGGAAAAAAGGACTTCCAAAAGTGGATGAAGTCGTATTCAAATCAATTCCAGATAACTCTGCACGTCTAAATGCATTAAAAACAGGTGAAATTGATTTAGCGACAGGCATTAGCCCTTCAGATGCTTCATCAGTTGAAGCTGATAGCAATTTACAATTAATCGAACGTCCATCATTAAATGTCGGTTACCTTGGTATGACAGTAACACGTAAACCATTCGATGATAAAAAAGTACGTCAAGCTGTAAACTATGCAATCGATAAAGAAGCATTAATTAGTGCTTTCTATGAAGGGAAAGCAGATGTAGCAACGAACCCAATGCCACCTGCAGTATCAGGATTCAACGAAGAAATTTCAGCATATCCATATGATCCAGAAAAAGCAAAAGAATTATTAAAAGAAGCAGGCTATGATGGCAGCAAAGCATTAGAACTATGGGCAATGCCCGTACCACGTCCGTACATGCCAGACGGTCAAAAAATTGCAGAAGCAATTCAAAAGAACTTAGAAGATGTTGGTATTAAAACGAAAATTGTCTCATATGAATGGGCTACTTATTTAGAAAAAGCAGCTAAAGGTGAAGCAGATATGTTCTTACTTGGTTGGACAGGTGATAACGGAGATGCAGATAACTTCCTTTACACACTATTAGATGAACAAAGTATCGGTAGTAACAACTACACGTACTTCAAAAATAGTGAAACGCATAAACTATTATTAGAAGCACAAAAAGAAACGGATGAAGACAAACGTAACGAATTGTACAAAAAAGCACAAGAAATCTTCCATGACGAAGCTCCTTGGGTACCACTTGCTTACTCGACACCGCTTCTAGCTGGTAAGAGCACAATCAAAAACTTCTATCCTCATCCAACAGGATCAGACATTTTTGATACGATTGAAATTAAATAACCATTAAAGGTGTCCCTAGGCAATCTTCCGAAACAAAATCGTTGTAGATTTTATTGATGGGAAATCGCTGGGGGCATTTTTTCAGATTGAGGTGAAGGCAATGTTAAATTATGTAGGAAGACGTTTATTACAACTCATTCCTGTATTACTCGGTATGACTGTGATCGTCTTTTTCATTATCCGAGCAATTCCTGGAGACCCGGCACAAGTTATTTTAGGACAACAAGCAACGGAAGCAGCGGTAAAAGCATTGCGCGAAAGTTTAGGCTTAGATAATCCTTGGTACGTGCAGTATTTTCATTATTTAGGTGATTTATTAAGAGGCGATTTAGGTACGTCGATGCGTACGAAAACAGCTATTTCAGAAGAGATTTGGCCCTATTTAGCTGCGACGATTGAGCTATCGTTTTTTGCGATGCTGTTAGCAATCATTATCGGTGTGAATGCCGGGATCATTTCAGCGTGGTTCCAAAATTCATGGTTTGATTACACAGCAACCGTTCTTGCGTTAATCGGTGTATCAATGCCAATTTTCTGGTTAGGTTTAATGCTGCAGTGGGGATTGGCAATCAATTTAGACTGGTTGCCAACGTCTGGTCGTGAAGATGCGCGTAATCCGGTTACCCCTATCACACACTTGTACTTAATTGATACGCTCATTCAAGGTCGATTTGATCAATTCATTGTCGTCTTGAAGCATTTAATTATGCCAGCCTTTGCACTTGCGACCATTCCGATGGCGATTATTGCAAGAATGACGCGTTCAAGCATGTTAGAAGTGATGCGCTCAGACTTTATTCGTACAGCAAAAGCGAAAGGGCAAGTGACGTTTATCGTCGTGTACAAACACGCATTGAAAAATGCAATCATCCCTGTGTTAACAGTAATCGGTCTTCAAACAGGCTTATTACTCGGTGGGGCTATTTTAACTGAAACAATCTTCAGTTGGCCAGGCGTCGGTCGTTACATATACGATGCAATTGGATTCCGAGATTATCCGGTTATTCAAGCGGGCATTTTAATTATCGCGTTCTTATTCATTATAATTAATTTAATCGTCGACATTTTATATAGCCTTGTCGATAAGCGAATTAAATACAACTAACGGAGGAGGCAACTTATGACAACACAACAAACGATATCTGAAAAGGAACCGCGTGAAGCGGGTCCTTGGAAAGACGCTTGGCGTAGTTTTAAAAAGAGTAAAGTTTCCCTCGTTGGTGCAGGAATCGTCATCGTATTTGTAATTTTGGCGATATTCGCTCCTTGGATTGCACCGCAAGGGATTAATGAACAAAATTTATCAGAGCGCTTGCAAGCACCATCTTCTGCCCATTGGTTTGGGACGGATGATTTCGGTCGTGATATTTTCTCACGTGTATTATACGGAGCGAGAATTTCACTTTGGGTCGGTTTCTTCTCAGTTATTGGTTCGATTTTAATCGGGAGCTTACTCGGTATTTTAGCGGGCTATTACGGTAAATGGGTCGATACGATTATTTCACGTTTCTTCGATATTATGTTAGCATTCCCAAGTATTTTATTAGCGATTTCAATCGTAGCAGTACTCGGACCATCTTTACAAAATGCGTTAATTGCGATTGCAATCGTTAACATTCCAAACTTTGGGCGACTGATTCGTTCTAAAGTATTGAGCATTAAACAAGAAGAGTACATTACCGCAGCGAAGGCAATCGGTATGGCAGATACGCGTATTTTATTTAAGCATATTTTGCCGAATTCAATGGCTCCGGTAATCGTACAAGGGACGCTTGCGATTGCGACGGCAATTATTGAAGCGGCTGCACTCGGCTTTTTAGGACTCGGTGCTCAAGCACCAACTCCTGAATGGGGTAAAATGTTAGCGGATGCCCGTGTTTACTTAGTAAATGCACCTTGGACGATGATTTTCCCAGGGGTTGCGATTATGTTAACGGTACTTGGCTTTAACTTAATGGGGGATGGATTGCGTGATGCACTCGATCCGAAGATGAAAAACTAAACGAATAGTCAATAAAGCGATGGATTTCGGTCTTAACGAACGAAATCCATCGCTTTTTCGTATGAAAAAAATATTTGTAGTTTGTATGTTTACGTTTTTAGTAAATAAACGAGTACGATGACAGTTGAGAGTGTACCACCATACAATAAAAGATTCATTTGATTTGGACTAATCGTTTGCGGAGACTTCATCCAATTAAGCGAATAAAAAATCCAAATGACAACAGAAACAATCGCAAAAAACACGCCCATTTTTTAAAATCCCCCCTGTACTTCATCATCTATAGTACGTTGATTTTACATTAGTATAGCACGTTGCAAAGGCTTTTGTACGGGGAAATGTGAGGGGGAAGAGAAAAAAATAGGCGAACAAAATATTCTTCGTATATGCTACGGATAGAAGAACAAAAAAGTAGTTATTAACATCATAACTACTTTTCGTATCCGAGTCTTTTTACTTAATCTTCATTTGGTACAGAATCAAATTGAACCATATTAATATTGTTCGGCGTGTGCCCCATTAAATGCAACATCGCTGTAAGTTGTCCTTTATGGTGAAACTCGTGCGTGAATGCATGGAATAATAAATGATGAGGTGTTTTTTTGTGAAGACGCGAAAAAATGGATATTTCGCTCGTACTGTTCCCGCAGAAGTCGCGGCCGCTACTCTTAACAATTTTTATATACTTCTATCAAAATTCCTTATGTACAAAAATTCTAAAATGAATCGACTCCTATTGCCACTAGATTTAGAAGTAAAATCAACAAGACGATTGTGTCTTTCATATCCAACATCTTGTTGAAAGTGAAAAATGAAATGGACTTCGCACTCATGGCAACAAATTTTAAAATATACAACACAGAAACCATCAATCCTCATTTGCACACGAAAATAGAGAAGGAGATGTCAAATTCGACATCTCCTTCTCTATTAAAGGCTGCAATTTTTACTTATGGACGAGCTTCTTTTGCTTAAGTCTCGTCCGAAAAACGATGTCTTCGTATGAAAAAGTAACTGGCTGAGAGGAGAAGGAGTGTACCCGCTCCGATGAAAATCCAATGAACGGAAAATAATTCTGCCAATGCGCCAGCAAGTAAGGACGCAAAGCCTAGTAACATAGAAGTTAAGACGCTTTGAGCGCTGTACACTTTTACGAGTGTATCGTCCGACGCTTTTATTTGTAACCACGTCTGGAGTAAAATACTTTTTAATTGTTCAAAAACGCCGAAGGAAAAACTGAGCACTAAAGTAATCCAAGAAATCGTATTGTATCCGAGTGCAAGCATCGTTAGCGCAACGCCGAGTGATGAGAAGAGGACGATGTGCCGTAAATTTTTTTGAAAGATTTTTTCAAATTGTGTGCAAAGTAGTCCACCTATGAGTAGCCCGACAAAAAAATGTCGTATTCATATACCCCCACCACGCTTCGGATTCATGTAACACGTCAGCAACGAAAATATACATAATTGCCGCAACCCAAACGACATTTGCGAGGGCTTCTAAAATGAGCATCACTTGAATCGAACGAAAAGAAGGCGTATGCCAAATGAGTAAGAACCCTTCTACTAGTTCTTGTTTTTTCGACCGTTCATCCGTTTTTTCAAAAGGTGTATGATCGACGATTTGTATTAAACAGAAAGAAGATAAGACGAATAAAATGAACGTTAGAATGATGATCGCTTCTCCACTTGAGAGTGCTACGATGATGCCACCGACTGCCCAAGCACCTAAACTCGTCATTTCGTTTACGACGGATAAAATACTATTCGCTCGTAATAAATAGGTAGAGTCGACAATTCGTGGAATCAATGCGGCACTAGCGGGCTGTGCGACACCGTCTAACAAAGCAATGATAAAAATAAACACGAAAATAAATGCAAATGGTAACGATAAAAATGCACCAGCAACTAATAAACTAAGAAGAATTGTTTTCATGAATTGCGTGCTCGTTAAAACGCGTAATAAGCGAAAGCGATTAAAGACGAATGGTGATAAACTACCGCTGATCATACGTCCCATCGTATTTAAAAATGGTAATAAGGCGAGTAAAAAAGCAGAATGTCCTTCGCGATACAAAATAGTAACTAATCCTACAATATAAAAAACATCGCCTAAATTGGCTAAAACTTGACTAATCCATAAAAAATGAAACGATTTTTTCATCTTCACTACCCTTTCTTATTTAAAAAATATAAGAGAATAGGTAATGTTACAATCGAATCCCTCCAATGCGATAGATGAACAGTAAGTAAAAATGAAATAGTTAATTAAAAAATAAATTGATAGTTATATGCATGGGTAGGAAGATGAAAGATAGTACTAGTATAGCAAAAAGAATGAATTTTTAGAATATGAAATGTATAGAGCGCTTTTAGGCATGATACAATGAAAGGAAAGAGTAGTCGATAACATTTTAAAGGAAGGGGATTTCACTTTGAACTTACAATTACAAAACGTCTTAATTGGCGGTATAGTAGGAATTATTGTTGTAACAGGGTTGAATTATTTAACGAACCAATTTTCTATGAAGACGGTACTTCTTCAAATCGTAGCGGTTATTTGTGTTTTTCTTCTTTTTTACGTATTTCAAAAGACAAAAAGGAAACGGAAAGCCTAATCGGTATAGATGGATAACTAAAAGGAGAGAACCCCACTAGTATTTTTTGTACCAGTGGGGTTCTCTTATTTATTCAATCAAAAAGCTACAAAGTCATAGATAGTAGTGCGATGATGACGAATACTACAACAGCAATGATGACGAATAATAGAATAATAATGATTGAGACAATGACTAATGCGAAGAAAGCACGCCATTTTGTTAGTCAAACTGTGTTGGCCGTTCGGGATTTCGAAAATGATCAAAAGCCATCGTAATTTGTGAAGCGGTATTTCGCGCGAGTGACAGTGCCGGAATGTTCGCTTCTTCAAAAAATTGTACATCACTCGTCTCCAACCCTTTTTGAATCGTGCCACCCGTGACAAAGCATTGGATAAATAATTTATAGACGGAGTAGGCAGAGGGCGGATGTGGATGTTTTTGCTTATCGAGTACTGCAATTAATTTTTCAGGACGAACGAGTAAACCGGATTCTTCTCGTACTTCCTTGACAGCTACTTCGCTCATCGTTTGCCCGATGTCTGCCCAGCCACCAGGTAGTGCCCAAAGACCGTCTTGTTTTTCTCGAACGAGCAAAATTTTACCTTCTGAAAATACGGTAGCACGCACATCAACTTTCGGTGTGGCATAGCCTGTCTCGTTCGCGAATAATTCGCGTAACGTATGATGTTCGAGTTCCGTATAGTGTGCTAATATGTCGACGCTCAATTCTCTAATTTGTTCAAATCGTTCAAGATCGTACACATCTTTCGAGTAAGCAATTCCTGCTTGTGCAATCGCTTGTAACTGTTTCGCATAAGTTAACCACTTTGGCTCCATTTTCTCAGCTCCTTTTTTTAAAAGTATACCGCAATTTTAGGAGAACATGTTACGATAGAGACGGCAACCCTTTTTTGGATAGAAAAGTGTTGAAAAAAGGTATTGTATAAAGAATGTGAGGGGACATATTTGACCCAATATAAAGATTTTTTAGTGGCGATTTGGCACGAGTATAAGCAACATTGGTTTTATTTTTTAATTCTTATTTCCGGTGTTAATTTATTAGTCGATTTACTCGTTATTCCACTATTTCAATTCGGTGTTTCAGGGTTGCTACAACTCGGCAATATCACCTATTTATCGTATACGAATTTTTTGTCGATTTTTATGGACCATCCATTCGTTTCACTCGGATTAATCATTTTAATTGGCTTCCTGTTATTCGTTACATTTTTACAATTTGTTTTCGTATTACGAGGGATTGTTCAAATAAGACAACATCGCTTTTACGTTAAATCACTCATTGCGGAAACGAAACAAGTCGTATTACATACGAATTGGAAGACGAGCATTTTATTTTTTGCTTATTTATTTTTATTACTGCCATTTTTTAGCGTCTTCTTTTTAAATTCACCATTGCTGAGCAAAATCGTCATTCCACAATTTATTTTTGATGAAATTGTGATGGAGCCGCTTTATTTGATTCCGTTTCTTTGTATTGTGGCGATTTTGTTTTACTTTGGTATTCGCTTCGTGTTTACGTTACCTGAAATTATTATTCGTCCGAAACGTTTCAGCGTGGCGATGGTGCTAAGCTGGCAACGAACGAAAAATAAATTCCTCTTTTATGCGCTACGATACGCTTTGATTGCGGCACTTCTTTTCGTCGTAACAAATGCTTTATATCTAGGTATTTACGGCATACAATCTTTATTTGATTTATTGCCAGCACCATTTCCTGTAATCGCAGTGGCGATTAACTTAGCGCTCGTACAGCTCATTCATTTTTTACTTAATATGTTTGCGATTATGGCGTATAGCTCGATTTTCATAGATGAATTAATTGAAGAAACGCCGAAGCCGCTTACGCGAAATATGCGCCCACTGTATCGACGGAAATATTGGTTGTTATCTATTATTTCCGTTTGCGTTGTAGCATACAATATGTTGTATTCTTCTATTACAGTTGAGAAAGAACCTGTAACGATTTCACATCGAGGGGTTTCAGAGGCAAATGGGGTACAAAATACGATTGAAGCGATGGAACGCACGATGAAACTTAATCCAGATTATATTGAGATGGACGTGCAAGAAACGAAGGACCATCAATTTGTCGTGATGCACGATAAAAATTTATCGAAGCTTGCTGGGGTGAATAAAGCACCGCAGGAGTTGACACTTCAACAACTGACGAAGTTAACGGTGACTGAAAATGGATACACGGCGAAGATTGCGAGTTTTGATGCGTACTTAAAACACGCAGATGCACACGGTCAAAAGTTACTCGTAGAATTAAAAACATCGTCACTCGATTCTAAAAATATGGTAAAAAACTTTATTGACCAGTACGGAGATCAACTAGAAGAAAATCATCATCGTATGCAAACGCTTAGCCATCAAGCAGCGGAAGCATTGAAAAAAGACGCACCGAATACGTTCGTTAGCTATATTTTACCGTTTAACTTCTCATTCCCGACGACAGATTTTGATGCCTACACGATGGAACAAACGACGTTGAACGCTACGTTTACATCGAAGGCATTACTTGCGAACAAAGAAGTATTTGTTTGGACGGTGAATAGCGCAGATGATATACGCCGTTCTTTATTCCTCAACGTTGATGGGATTATTACGGATGATTTAGAAACGTTAAATGGCGAACTTGAAAGTTTTAAAGAAGAACCGACGTTTGCAGACCAAATTTTAATGTATGTAATGCTTTACTCGGATCGATAAAATAAAAAGAAAAGAAAGGATGAAACAACATGGATTTGAACGTTGCATTGTTAGCTCCAATCTTTATTATTCAATTGATTTTAATGGTCGTTGCGCTTGTTGACATAAGCCGAATTCACGCGACAAAAGGACCGAAATGGGCGTGGGTACTCGTCATTATTTTCGTTAACACAATTGGACCGATTATTTACTTTATTTTTGGACGTAAAAACGATTGATTACAGCAAAAAATGTGACGAAAAATTTCGGTCATGCGTCTGTTTTAAAGCCGCTTGATTTTTCTTTAAAACCGAATACGATTACAGCTTTAATCGGTCCAAACGGTTCAGGGAAAACGACATTATTATCCATCTTGGCACAAATTATTCCGTCTACTACTGGAGACATTCAATTAGACGGGCAACCAATTCAAGCTGCACATATCGGATTTTTACCACAGTATCCGAAGTTTTATCCGTGGATGAATGGGTACGAATTTCTTCAATTTGTTGGTGGATTGCATCGTATGTCGAAACAGAAATTACGTACACGAATCGACGAAGTACTACAATTTGTCGGACTCGCAGATGTCGGTAAGAAAAAAATTACGACATATTCGGGCGGTATGAAACAGCGTTTAGGCATCGCGCAGGCGATTTTGCATGAACCGAAACTTCTGTTATTAGATGAGCCCGTTTCGGCGCTTGATCCGATGGGAAGACGCGATATGTTTCAACTGTTTGAGCAATTGAAACAAACGATGACGATTTTATATTCGACGCATATTTTAAACGATGCGGAACAATTAACTGACCAACTGCTGTTTTTGAAAAAAGGCGAACTGATTGCACAAAATACGCTCGAACAAATTCGTGCACAGTATCGTGAAGAACAATTTGCGATTACGTTTTTAACGAGTGCAGATGCCACACATTATGCCGCGATTTTTGAAGGCGAAGTAGTTGGAAATACACTCTTCATTTCGAAAGAAAGCGGTCAGACGATGCCTTCTCTTATGCGCTATTTTGCTGATGAACGCGCCGATGTTGAAAAGCTCGAAGTTCGTACGACATCTCTCGAAGAAATTTTTATGAAGGTGATGATATGATGCAATCTTTACGTGCACTTTTATACAAAGAATGGTTAGACATCGTTCGAAGCTATAAATTACTTTGGATGCCATTATTATTTATTTTTCTTGGCATATCAGACCCTTTAACGAATTATTATATGGAAGATATTTTTAATGCCGTAGGAAATATGCCAGAAGGTTTTTCTATGACATTTCCAGACATGACAGCGGAAACGATTTTACTCGCTTCAACGAATCAATTCCAATCGATTGGACTATCCGTCCTTGTCGCAACGACGGCGAGTATGATTAGCCGAGAAAGACAAAATGGACAAGGGATTTTACTATACGTTCGTCCCGTGTCAACTGTTCAAATCTTTTTAAGCAAATGGATCGTTGCGAGCGCGCTGGCGATTTTCTCAAGTTTAGTTGGATATGCAGCTAGTTTGTACTATACGATTTTATTGTATGGCACAGTAGATGCAGTTGGCGCTATCCAAATGATGGCAACGTATAGCTTATGGCTCATGATCGTATGTGCGATTTGTTTACTTTGCAGTGCGGCTTTTTCAACAGCTGTTGCGATTTGTGTCGCAATCGTCTGCGTGCCAATTGGTGTGATGGTCGATCAGTTATTTGGAACGTATTGGCATTACAGCCCGTATAAGTTAGCGACGTACGGTGCGGAGTTTTTAACGAAGACAAGTACGTATTTCATGGCGACATGCATGTTGTCGATTAGTATTTTAATTGTTTGTATCGTACTCGGCATTTTCTTTACGAAAAAAAATCGCCAACGCGTAAAAAGTGAAGCGGATCGTTAAAAAAAGCCCGTTCGAAACAAATGTTTCGAATGGGTATTTTTTATAGCTGGAACTCAGTAAGCAGAAACGATACAATGTGATACAAAGTAGAAGAGGTGAGAACGAATGAAAAAGTTCATCCTATGGGGCGTACTCGGCATCGTATTTGGCATTATAGCGTATAGCATGTGGCAACCGACTACGACCGAGCTATACGTAGCACGTGATGGGAAAGACGATGCGAAAGGAACGAAGAGCGAGCCGATTCGGACGTTACGAGAAGCGGCAGATCGGGCAAGTGCAGGGACGATTGTTTACGTAAGAGAGGGGACGTATGAAGAACCGCTTCAACCGAAGCATAGTGGCACGGAAGAGAATCCGATTGTATTCCGTGCATACGGCAAAGAACACGTGTTGTTAGATGGAACGAAATTACGTGCCAAAGACGGAATAAAAGCACTCGTGACAATAGAGAACCAGCAGTTTATTACGATTGAAGGTTTTACTTTACAAGAGGTAACGACGAAAAAGGCAGAGCAGACAGCTATCGGTCTGTACGTTACGGGGGATAGCCAATCCATTGTGCTGAAAAACAATCATATCCAAAACATTCGTACGACGTCTGATGAAGGCAATGCGCATGGGATTGCAATTTATGGTACAGATGCCATCAAACATATAACAATCGAAGGGAATACGCTGGAAAACTTAACATTAGGTGCAAGTGAGGCACTCGTACTCAACGGGAATATTCAACATTTTATGATTGAACACAATACGATTCGACATAGTAATAATATTGGAATTGATGTAATCGGGCACGAAGGAATTGCGAAAAAAGATTCGGATGACTTCGTGCGAGATGGAACGATTCGAAAAAATACAATACATGACATTTCATCGTACGGGAATCCGGCGTATGGGAATGAGTATAGCGCGGGCGGCATATATGTAGACGGTGCGAAAAATGTATTCATCGAAGAAAATGAAGTCTACCATAGTGATTTAGGAATCGAAGCGACATCGGAACACGCAGGGGAATATGCAGAAAATATTACGATTCGTTCGAATGATGTGCATGACAATTATTATACGGGTATTTCTATTGGCGGATACGATGAGCAACGAGGTGGGACGCGGCATTCTACGATTGTAAACAACCAGCTCGTACGAAATGATACGAAAAATTTAGAAGGTGGGCAGTTGTTAGTTCAATATGATGCGAAAAATAATGTGATTGAAGACAACAACTTTGTCGCAAGCAACTCGATGATTTTTGTCGCAAATTATTTTCAAAAAAATGAGGGGAATACGTTCCGAAACAATCATTTTTCGAATTCAAATGGGATTTGGATTTGGAAAGATGAACAATATGACGAAGTAAAAGCGTTTGAAAAAGCAGTCGAATAATCAGGAGTGCCTCACATGAGAAGAGTCGCTATGATGTTAATATCATAGCGACTCTTTTTAGTTTATCCTATCCTCGTAACGCTTCTTATGTTGGTATACGTTACATATAGAAAAGATGAAAAAACAAAAGGAGGACAAAATAAAAACTGTACAGAAGCGTACGTGGTTTTTCAACTGCCTATGTATTCATGTAAGTACTTCCTTATAGAATATTTTACCATATGAATAATTGAAAATTCTTTCTTCTTCATCTAAGATGATGTAAACAATTAAAGAGAGGCTGTGTTCGTATTGGAATTAACGATTCGTACTATGAAACATTCGGATAGTAAAGCGGTGAAGCATATTGCTGAAACGACTTGGCACGCTACGTACGAGGGGATTATACCAGAAGAAATTCAAAATAATTTTTTACGTATGGCATACAATGAAAGCAGATTGAAAAGTCGGATGGAACGATCGCTTGTCTATGTTGCGCTAGTTGATGATACCATTGTTGGCTTTGCGAATTATGTACATCTAAAAAATGCGGGTGAAGTTGAACTTTCGGCCATTTATTTATTACCAAAAGTACAAGGAGAAGGAATTGGAACGGCTTTATTAAATCACGGTATACGCGAAATAGTCGATATGCGCTACGTATATATTAACGTCGAAAGAGACAATGAAATCGGGACCCGTTTTTACGAAGCGAAAGGCTTTACAGTCGTAGATGAATTTATAGAAAATTTTGATGGACATGACTTGCAAACAGTCCGTATGGTATTAGATATATCCCCCCGCAAAAAAGCAGTCGAGTAGTTGCTTTTTTTACGTTCCGAAGCGATTTAATGATGTATGTTATATAAACGTGGCAATGTTTTTTGTTGAATGACAAATGGTGCGATGATGATGCCACCGATGAATCCACCAATATGACAAGCTAAACTTATATTAGGGAGTGTAAAGGTCATCAAAAATCCGAATAAAAAGGCGAAAAGAAGAACAAGTTGATCGAATGAATCGATGGCCATTCGATCACGAATTAAAATGAAAAAATACATGCCTAAAAGTCCGAAAATAACGCCTGATAACCCAACGATATAATCATAATTTGAAAAAAATAGCGTGAAAAGCCCAGCACAAACGCTTAGTAAAATCAATGTGATAATATAAATTGTTTTATGCATAATACGCTCAAGTGGTAACGATAAAACGAAGAAAAAGCACGCATTGCTCATGAAATGTACGTAGTTTGAATGGAGAAATGAATAGGTGATGAATCGCCAAAATTGAAACGAATCGTGTACCGTTTTGTCTAGCGCACCGAATGTAAGATGATTCGCCTTCGTAAAACCACCTAAAAAAGTTATGATCATCGTTAAAATACAACAAATAAGTAAAACTAAACACGTAATAGGGGCTTGTTTAGGAAGGAATTTCACATGACTATTAAAAGTAAACATCGAACGAACAACTCCTTTTGTATAAAATGTTAGCCAAATATAGTGCAAGTTATTTACTTGAAATGTTTTCGGATTTGATCAGCGTAAAAGCTCCAAATAAAACTTGCTGCGATGTAATAAATAAGTATGGCTATCGCGATTTTACTACTAGTATCATCAAATGATTCATTTTTGTATAGAAGATGAAGTATGACGAGTAAAGCGATGGATACGAGTGGAATGATTAAAAAACAAGTCGGAAAAATTGCTTTTCTAGCATATGAACACCTCGAATATTTGATACGCTTATTATAAAATATTTCCATTTTTTTAGAAGTGTTTGCCTTTGAAAGGAAAACTTTATTTGATGAACCGCTTTATAAGTTAATCATTTTGAAATATCAGACGATAGTGATGTTAGTGCGTATATTATTTTACAATTATTTATTGCGAAATGTATTGCATTGCGTTGAGTAAATTAAGTTTATTTTCTCTTCTTAGAGGTTAAATAAACTTGTTAGAGTGAATTTTAAATTAGGAGTGGAATAGTTGAACAAGAGAGAAGACATATTAGATGCCTGGATCACTATTGAGAAACTGTCTGAAGGGACAATTAATAAACGAGACACAAATTTCGATACAATTGATGAACCTATGGATGATTGGAAACAATTTTTAACAGCTTATTTTGAGAAGAAAAAGAATATTTGAATGTGAAACCAAATAAAGTAAATAAAGCAGGATTAATTTTATACTTCGGTATTTTCGATTTTCAAGAAATTGAAGATTTATTAAGAGAAAATTATCAAATAAAGTCAACGAATGATGAAGTAATTTCAACAGATAAATTTACATTAGCTCTTTATTTTGATCATGAGTTAAATTTTTACCAGATCATCTATTTTAACAATGAGTGGATTTTTAAAGAACAAAAATGATTGTAGATTCTAAGGCTTTAAAAGAAAGAGAAGATACTTATAAAGAACAATATGCGAGAGATTTTGAAGAGGATTTTAATAAAACATTGACGAATCTTGCACGTGTATATGATATAAATAAAAATAATTTTAGACTATGTTTTAAAGAAAATATTGAAATGGATGACGTCAATTTACATTCGTTTTTATTGAAGATTTATTGAAAGCAAATACACTTTCAAGTAGGAATTTAACACGTTATTTTGAAGGATTTCAAGGTGAACGTTATAACTTAGACAGTCGTAAAAATTCTCCGAATTACAATCGCTCAATTTTTTCAGAAAATATTCTTCAACCTAAAAATATCCTCTTGGACGATTCCCAACAAATCCACAATTTGCTCTTTCCTTTATGCAACAAACAGCGGTAAATCTTGCTGTAAATGATTCCAATACGATACAAGGAGTTAATGGACCACCAGGAACAGGGAAAACGACGTTATTAAAAGATATTTTTGCTGAATTTATTGTGGAACAAGCTGAAAAAATAACTAATTTGCGAAATAAAGAGTTGAAGAGAGAACTCGTTTATTATGATAAAGGAAAAATGGCCGTTCTTCCGAATGAAATTTCAGATAAAAATATAGTCGTTGCAAGTTCTAATAATGGAGCTGTTCAAAATATTGTACGTGAACTTCCTAAAAAAAGTGAAATAGCGAACGAATTTCATCCTTTACTAGAGGAAGTAGATTATTTTAAAAATATTATGAATGCACAACATACGAATGTGGAAGATGCGAATGAAGAAAATTGGGGACTCTTTTCTTTAGAAGGAGGAGCTTCAAAAAATATGACGGGTATAGTAACGTCAATTAAAAGTATATTGGAATACTTTGAAAAAGACTTTCAACCAGATGCATCGATTTATGAAAGATTTATAAATTTACTCGAGAAAGTGAAAGCAGAACAACAAGAGGCCCAAAAATTTAGTGAACAAATGCAACAATTACATAAATTAGAGGAGCAACAAATTCAAAAGCAAACTCTTTATAAAAAAGAATTGTTGGTTAAAGAGAAGGAAAAAGATGTAGCTGAACTAAATGAAAATGCTAACCTAAGTGAATTGAGTATGAGAAAAATGAAATGGGACCAAGAAGTGCGCCTATTAGATAAACAATTGATTGAAAAAGAAGAGGAATGTATAGACTGTGAACGAGCATACGAAATTGCTAAACTTGCTAAACCTTCCTTTTTCACAATAAAAAAATAATGAATACGAAAGGATTTCAAGCGTACGCAAGAGAGTTAAAAGAAGTACACACACAGTTAAAACAGTGCAAAGATTTGATGAGACAAAGCAAATCAAATAAAGAATCTATACAAGAAAAACTCAAGCATAATTTTGATGAAATGAAAGAAATCAGTCTTACATTACAAAAAATAAAGCAGGATTTTTCTGAATGGGTAGAAAAAAATACGCATACGATTCAGCAGCTTCAAGAACGTATTACAAAACTCAATGATGAGCTAGTGCAACAAGGGCGACCGTTTATAGATTTTTCACAAAGCTATGAGCAACTGCAGAAATCGAATGCGTGGTATTCAACTGATTTTAGAAAAATGCAGTCTGAGTTATTTATATTAGCATTAGGTGTACGTAAACAATTTTTATATGAAAATCATAAAAGTTTAAAAGGTGCGATTAATGTATGGGAAAGACAACCAGCAACGATTGGAAAAGTAAATGGGGATGAACTCATAACGGCATCGTGGCAATGGATTAATTTTACTGTGCCAGTCATAAGTACGACGTTTGCAAGTTTTGGAAGAATGTTTAAAAATTTACACGTAGACACGGTTTCCAATTTATTCATTGATGAAGCGGGACAGGCATTGCCACAAGCTAGTGTCGGTGCTGTATTTAGAAGTAAGCGAATATTTGCTGTTGGGGATCCATCTCAAATTAAACCTGTCCTAACGATTCCGCCTTCTATTTTGACGCTCATCTCTAGACATCATGATGTAAATGAAAAATTTATTTCAGCAAATGCTTCTACGCAAACGATCGTAGATGATGCGAGTCAGTTTGGGTATTTTAAAAATAAAGAAGAGTGGATAGGTATTCCATTATGGGTTCATCGTAGATGTAATGATCCGATGTTCACCATTTCAAACGAAATTTCTTATAATGGACTTATGGTTCAAGGGAAAGATGCAGATTCGATAGGGAAAGCAAAATGGCTTCACGTAGAAGGAAAAGCGATTGATAAGTTTGTGAAAGAACAGGCTGTGCGCTTGAAAGAAGAAATACAAAAGATGATAGAAATAGACCCGAAATTAAAAGATGATATTTACGTCATTTCGCCTTTTAGAAACGTAGCTAAAAAGCTTGAAAATGAATTAAACGAAATTAATTTTGTGAAGAAAAAAGGGAATAAGTGCGTGAATGTAGGAACGGTTCATACGTTCCAAGGGAAAGAAGCAAAAATTGTATTTTTCGTATTAGGTGCAGACAATGATAGTCGAGGTGCAGCAAGTTGGGCGGTTTCGGAACCAAACTTAATGAACGTTGCTGTGACAAGGGCTAAAGAACAATTTTATATTATCGGCGATAAAAAATTGTATGCTGATTTGAAAAGCGATGTAGCTGATAAGAGTATCGCTATTTTAGAAGCGCATAATGCATTGTAAAAATGAATAGCATGCCAAAAAGGATGGACGTTAATAGTCGATCCTTTTTTGTTCTCATCACGCGTTTGAGCGTAATGTGGTACACTTTATGCTGAATAATGCGCTTAGGGGGGTTCGGGATGATTCCGGAGAAAGATTTATTAAGCATTGAAGTAGCGACTTTATATTATGAGTTGGACCAAACACAACAGGAAATTGCGGAGACGTTGAACATTTCTAGACCGACTGTTTCAAAATTGCTGAAGCATGCGAAACAACAAAATTACATTCAAATCACGATAAAAAAACCTGTTGAGGCGATCCATTCCTTGGAATTGAGGTTGAAAGAAAAGTTTGGGTTAGAAGATGTACGTGTCGCCTATGCAAATCATGCTACGTGTGATGCAACGTATGTATTGCAGCTACTTGGAAAAGAAGCGAGTGCCTATTTAAACGAAGTCGTGCAACATCGTATGAAAATAGGGATTAGTTGGGGAGAAACATTGTACCACGTAGCGAAAGAACTTCAGCAAAAACAAGTAGAAGAAGTGGAAATTGTGCAGTTAAAAGGGGGCATGAATTTTATACAGGCGAACACGCATGATCAAGAAATCATGATGCGATTTGTTCAAAATTTTCATGCGAAAGGACAATACGTACCGCTTCCAATCGTTTTTAATTCTGTCGAGACGAAAAATGCCTTGTTAGCGGAACCACAATTCCATCTTATTCACGAAAAAATGGGAACGGTTGATGTGGCAATTTATACGATTGGGGAAGTATCGAAAGAATCTTTATTGTATAAAACGAACGTCATTTCAGAACATGAATTTGCTCTGTTGTCGAAACAAGCTGTTTGCGATATTTGTTCGCGCTTTATTGACAAAAATGGGGAAATTGTTTTGGAAGAATTGAACGAGCGAACAGTTGGGATTTCTTTAGAAGCTTTAAAAAATGTACCGAAAAGTATTTTAATTGCGAATGGTGAAAGTAAGTTAGAAGGAATTAAAACAGCGCTTAAACAAAAGATTCCGAACGTATTTATTACAGATAGCATGACCGCTTTAAAATTGTTGGAACAATAGAAAACGGCACAATTGTAAAAAACTTATTTTACAATTGTGCTTTTTTGTGTTAAATTTTGTATGAAAATAATAAAAAAGGGGTTTTTGGGATGAAAAAAAGTAAATTAATCGATCACACATTATTGAAAGCGGATGCAACGCAGCCGATGATTGAAAAATTAGTTGCAGAAGCAAAAGAATATGACTTTGCTTCTGTTTGTGTTAATCCGTATTGGGTGCCACTTTGTGCGAAATTATTAGCAGGAACAGACGTAAAAGTTTGTACGGTAATCGGGTTCCCACTTGGTGCAAGTACGACAGCAACAAAAGTTTTTGAAACAGAAGATGCGATTGCAAATGGTGCGACAGAAGTCGATATGGTCATTAATATCGGAGCATTAAAAAATAATCAACTAGACGTCGTGAAAAAAGACATTGAAGCAGTTGTCATTGCCGCTGGAAATAAAGCGCTTACAAAAGTAATTATTGAGACGGCTTTATTAACGAAAGAAGAGATTGTGACTGTTTCAAAATTAGTCACAGAAGCGAAAGCCGCATTCATTAAAACGTCGACAGGATTTTCAACAGCAGGGGCAAAAGCGGAAGATGTCGCATTGATGGCAACGAATACAGGTGCGGACGTAGAAGTGAAAGCATCAGGTGGTGTTCGTACACAAGAAGATTTTGATGCAATGGTTGAAGCTGGTGCAACACGGATCGGTGCAAGTAACGGTGTCGCTTTCATGCAATAAAACGATGTTTAAACGAAGGGGTGAAGTGCAATGAGCACAGTAAAAACAAACGATGAACAACGCATCAAAAAGCCGTTTAATCTGATTAAAATGAAATCGAATCAATTAGAGGATGGGTACTTAGATAAAACACCTATTTTTCAATTTATTTTACTATCTATTTTGTTTCCGCTTTGGGGTGCGGCAGCAAGCTTAAATGATATTTTGATTACACAATTCAAGCATATTTTTACACTAAGTGACTTTGCAAGTGCATTCGTACAAAGTGCCTTTTATGCAGGGTACTTCGTCGTTGCGATTCCAGCATCGTTAATTATTAAAAAGACATCCTATAAAGTAGCAATTTTAATCGGGTTAATTTGCTACATTATCGGTTGTTCTTTATTTTTCCCAGCATCAGAAGTCGCAACGTATTCCGTATTTTTAGTTGCCCTTTTTGCAATTGCTGTCGGATTAAGCTTTTTAGAAACATCAGCGAATACATATAGTTCATTAATCGGACCTAAAAAGTATTCAACGTTACGTTTAAATATTAGCCAAACATTTTATCCGCTCGGTTCTATTTTAGGAATCGTTTTAGGTAAATATTTAGTGTTCGGAAATGGTCCAACGTTAGAAGAACAAATGGCAGGATTAAGTGCTTCTGAACAAGCCGTTTTTGCTTCTGAAATGTTACAAAAAACATTGCTACCGTATAAATTTTTAGTCATGATTTTAGTCGTAGCACTCATCGTCTTTTTAATTACAGAGTTTCCGAAAAGTAAGCCTGCAAAAGCAGCAATTGAAAATGCGAAAATTAGTGAGACATTACGTTATTTAGCGAAAAATAAAGAGTTTCTTAAAGGATTAGTTGCTCAATTTTTCTACGTAGGGATGCAAACGGCCGTGTGGTCATTCACAATTCGTTTAGCAATGCACTTAGATCCAGCGATTAATGAACGTAGCGCCTCTACTTTTATGATTTATAGCTTTGTTGCATTTTTCGTCGGTAAATTTATTGCGAACTTGATTATGGGGAAAGTGTCACCGACAAAAGTATTAATCGGCTTCTCTATTTTAGGAACGTTGACAGCGCTTTATGTGACATTCGTACACAATGAGTCGGCAATTTATATGGCGATTTTATTAAGCGGTTTATTCGGTCCATGTTGGGCAACGATTTATTCGAAAACATTAGACGTTGTCACAGACAAACGCCACACAGAAACAGCGGGTGCGATTATCGTCATGACGATTGTAGGTGGAGCTTTCATTCCACTAGCGCAAGGGTTGATTTCTGACATGACAGGTTCACTACAATTTTCATTCATCATGGCAGCGATTTGCTTCTTCGTTGTACTCGTATATTCAATCGATCAATTGCGTCATAAAAACATTTAATTTGGAAAGGACATGGTAAAATGTTTACGTATTTTTTCAAAAAAGAAGATTTCACATCAGAAAAGAAAGTTATTTTACAAAATGAACATTTTACAATCGAAACTTTCCGCTATGCATCAGGCATTGAAGCGGTTAATATGATTAATTCAAAAGGGCATGTAACAATTTTACCTTATTACGGTCAAATGATTTGGGATGTCGTTTTTAATGGGAAATCATTAACGATGGACCATATGTTTAAACAACCGAAAAAAGGTAAGGAAGTCGTTGATACGTATGGATGCTTTGCTTTTCATTCAGGGTTATTAGCGAATGGTTGCCCGAGTGCTGAAGACACACACGCCCTACACGGTGAGTTCCCTTGTGCGGATATGGATACGAGTTATTTAACGTTCACTGACGATGCAGTGACCATTCATAGTATGTATGAATACGTGAAAGGATTCGGGGAACATTATGAAGCGCACCCACACGTAACGCTTGAAAAAGCGTGTACACAATTAGAAATCTCATTAGAAGTTGAAAATTTATCAAATTATCAACCAATGCCTCTTCAATACATGTGTCATATGAATTATGCTTATGTAGAAGGTGCTAAAATGACGCAAAATATTCCGGATGAAGCATTCCGATTACGTACATCAATTCCAGATCACGTCAAGCCAACTGCTGAATGGACACAGTATATGAAAGAACTTGATGAATCGGGTGAGATGATTCGTGAACTAACACGACCAGACATGTACGATCCGGAAATTTGTTTCTTCGGTGAGCAGTTGCACGATTACGTGGATCAAGCTAATTTTGAAATGGAAACAGCTGATGAGACATTTTTCATTCAATTTGATCCGACCGAATTCCCGTATTCGACAAGATGGTTATTACACAATGCAGATCAAAAAGTAGCTGCATTTTCTTTACCAGGCACTTGTTTACCAGAAGGTCATTTAGCAGCAAAAGAAGCAGGTTCTCTTATTTTATTGAAACCACATGAGAAACGCTCATTTACCGTAGTAACTGGTATAAAGTCATAATAGATTGGGGAAATACACAATGGATATTGCAGTAGTAGGTTCAAATATGGTCGATTTAATTACGTATTTAGAACGTATGCCTGAAGAGGGCGAAACGTTAGAAGCACCTGAATTTGAAATGGGTTGTGGCGGTAAAGGTGCGAACCAAGCAGTCGCAGCAGCACGTCTCGGTTCAGACGTTTTAATGGTTACAAAAGTAGGAAATGATTTATTCGGTCAAAATACGATTGAAAATTTTAAAAATAACGGCATTCGTACAGAAGCGATAGAAGTTGGTACGAAGACGAGTGGGGTCGCACCTATTTTCGTTGATCCACATGCAAAAAATCGTATTCTTATCATTCAAGGCGCGAATAGTGAATTGACGCCAGCGATGGTAGAAAGTTATAAAGAACAGTTAAAAGAAGCGAAATTAATTATTTTACAACTCGAAATTCCACTTGAATCGATTTATAAAACAATTGATGTTGCCAATGAATTTGATATTCCGGTTCTTTTAAATCCAGCACCTGCAAACCCTGCACTATCAATGGAATACGTTCAAAAATGTACGTATTTTGCGCCAAATGAATCGGAATTAGGTATTTTAACGAATATGCCTGTTACGACAGTGGAAGAGATTCAAGTAGCTGCACAAACTTTAATTGACCAAGGGGTGCAACATTTGATCGTGACGATGGGGGAAAAAGGTGTTCTTTGGATGACCGAAAAACACGTTCAAGTCATTGAAGCGCAGAAAATTAAAGCCGTCGATACGACAGGAGCGGGTGATTCTTTCATCGGTTGTTTCGCACATTATGTAACGAAAGGTGCAAGCATTGAAACGGCACTTGAAAAAGCAAACTTATATGCGGCACAAGCTGTACAAAAAAGAGGTACACAGCTTTCGTATCCGACGAAAGAAGAATTTTTACATTATTAATTCAAAAGACCACCTTTCATTTTATGTGGAAGGTGGTTTTTTTGTTCGTAAAATCATATGATACACTTTGAAAGAACGCAAGAAATGAAAGAAATCATTTTTATGCGATCCAATGGGACGGCAAAATAGCTCTGACCTACGCAGGAGCTGAGGAATTTGAATACGAATTTCATATGAATATTGATTCTGCGATTTTTGAAGGGTTTACGATTCCACCACATATGACGAATGAAATGGCACTGGATTTAGTGAAGCAATGTACGGTCTATCCAGAACATTTCCATATTTTAAACAATGAAGACAAGCGCGTCCTCGTATGGAAGTAACACCATTATAAAAAAGAATTGATGCAACTAAGTAATACGATAACGAGAAAACGAGTTAAAAACTGACGTGTCCAGCGATAACAAAAAAATCCGACAAATACTAGCGATGAGTACGTAAAGAAGTCCTTCCGAAAGTAGAATATTCCTTAACGGCATACGGTGAAACGATTTTACCGGTCATCGAAGCGATGCAAACGTTCGGTAAACAGTTGATGAAAGACCAAACTATACATCATGGCGAATAATAGAAACTATTTAAGACGTAATCCGTCTTTTTAAAGAAGAAAAGGGGGATACCTATGACGTTATTGTTTGGAAATCTCGCATTGCTTGCGACATTCGTGAACTGGGTACTCGTAATAAAAAGAAAATCTTTCCACTGGGCAATGCTATGTGCACTAGCTTTTACTGCCTTAACACTTTGCGCACAGTTGCAACTAATCTCTGAATGGATTATTGCGGAAGATTGGACGGCTTTAATGGATGTCGGACCAACGATTATGGTGTTCCTTTGGATTGCAACGATTGGCTCAATTGTTTTAAACGGTGGGGCACTTTTCTATGCAAAAAAGACCGCACGTACGCAAGGGAACAAAACGATATAAAAAAGAAAGACATTGCCAAACGTATAGAGGTTAGATAGTGTCTTTTTTCTTTAAAATTTTTGCAAAAATGAGGCGATGTCTATATTTAATTTTTTACGTTCTTTTCCTAATGTTAGTAAATGACCACTCTCTTCATACGTCCATTTCTCTTTATACGTACTTAGAACATTGGATTCGATGAAGTCGATACTTTGTTGGTATACGTCGTCATCTAAACGACCTTTAAATAAACAAATTGGACGCTGTACCATTGGGAGTACGGATTGAGTGTCCACGATGAATTGTTGCAGCGCACGCATTTTTTCGGTAGGGCGCGGGAAGTGGAGTGCTACGTAATCTGCAATCCATTGTTTAGATTTTTGTTGGAAGTGGAAATGGCGCTCTGTATAACTGCGTACGCGTTGTTCTAAACCATCGATTGGGCGTTCTAATAACGGTGCTGAGATGACGACAAGTGCTTTACAAGCAGGCTCGTTTGCCAAGCGCAGTGCGATGACGCCACCAAGTGATTGACCGACTAAAAAAATATCTTCGTATCCTTCTTGTTGTAAAAAATGAAAAGCATTTTGCGCACTTTGCCAAACGTCTTCAATCGACGACTCAAAAAATTGTTCGGGTGTAGCACCGTGCCCTGTATAGTTCGGCGCATAACACGTATAGCCGAGTGGGTGGAGATGCTTCGCAACGTCTCGCATTTCATTAGCATTACTCGTAAAGCTATGTAGAAGTAAAACGGCACGTTTAGAGCCTTTTAAATAAATGTCTTTTGTTTTGTTCATCATGTGAAAATAACCTCTTTTTGCCTAAGTATGTAGGAAGCGGTAGTTGTGAAAAGCTAGTTTATGAATTCAAAGAAAAGATACAGTTGTATGAATAAGGAATGCATGAAAATGATTTTTTTAATCTGGTCATACGCATTGAACGGATATTAATTATTTAAAATAGTACCCTTTTCAGTGAATTTTAGTTTAGTGTAACATATTACGGACGAAAAACACTTTGGAATTTTGAACACATTCCAATGGAGTTTAGTTATATGTTGTGACATTGACAAGTACTGAACGGAATTTTTAGCTCTAACGATTGTAGTTACAATAATTTCTATGTTATCGTATTTTTTAAAGACAATCGATTTACTTCTAAAAGAGTAGTGATCACTGGCATGCTGTTCTTTAGTTGTAAAAAATAATGTATTTTTAAATAAATAGCATATTTTTTTCTTTACTAATTTTTAACATATGAAAAAGGAAAAAGGGGAGAATGCAATGTTTGAACGTATTTTTGATGAAGATGCACAATTTGACGCATTTACAGAAGAAACACTCATGAAAGTGGAAGAAACGCTCGGTGTGAAATTACCGAAAGCGTATGTAGATTTAATGAAAGTACATAACGGAGGCTATTTAAATTATTCGCGTCTTCATTCAGCCAAAGTACCAGATGGCATCGTTGAGATTACACAAATTAGTGGCATCGATTTAGAAGAAGGGATCATCGAATCTCCTTATTACATAGAGGAATGGGAAATGGAGAAAGGACTCGTTATTTTTTCTGGGGACGGAAATTATTGGCTTGCATTCGATTACCGAACACATACGGGAGATGAACCGAGTGTTGTTTATATGGAAGATGCAGACGAACCAGCAGTGAAAGTTGCTAAAAATTTCGAGCTATTTTTAAAGAAATTACATTTGCCACAAGAGGACGATTTTGAAGAAGAAGAGGAAGAAGAAGTTGTTTACACAGAAGCGCAGTTTGAACAATTAATGCAAAATGGACAAGACGGCGAAGCGATGTACGAAAGTATCCAACAGTTTATGGCGCAACCTTGTGATTTCACATGGTATGTTTCGAATGTATTACATGTCCTACATAGACCCGATATGGAGTCTTGGCATCGCACGGTTGGAGAAAGTGTGTTATTTAAAATGAGGAAAGACCGTCTTTCTTCATGGCCAGTGGATTTATTAAGTGAACTCGTAGAAATTATTACGAGCGAGCCAGTAGACGAAAATAGTGATGAATGGCTCGCTGTACGTGCAGGGAAAACGATCGAAAAGAAATTAAAAGTCGATGCAACGAATACGTTCGATTATATTTTTGATGTCGAGGCACTTTTTGAACCGTTTACGGAGGATGTTTTAGCGCAAGTCGAAACAGCTCTCGGTGTGAAATTGCCCGCTTCTTATGTTGCGTTAATGGACATTCAAAACGGAGGCTCTCTCGTATATGATGGCTTTGAGTCAGAAGGCGTACCAGATGGCTACGTACAATTTAGTGAGCTGCAAGGGATTGATTTAGAAGAAGGCATTATAGAAACGAAAGATTTTATGGAACATTGGGACCTTGAAGAAGGCTTAATCGTGTTAAGTAATGACGGCAATGGAACACTTGCACTCGATTATAGACAGAAGGAAGCGGCAGAACCATCTGTCGTTTACTTAGAAGATGAAGAAGGCGCTGTACCTGTGAAAATTGCAGAGAATTTTGAGGATTTCGTTAAGCAACTAAAACATCCTGAACAGTAATAAAATAGTTTTATATACAAAAAGATGTGCCTCTAGTGAGATGCATCTTTTTTATTTATGTTCATTTTTTGTTGATAAGAAGGATTACATTGTATGTGAAAATTGAATTTTAATTCAATTAAATAAATAAATATTCTTCCAATTTTAAATTTTGGCGGTATACTAATAATAATTCATTTTTAACAAAGATTAGGGGGAAATGAGATGAATTGGAAAAATTATCGCTTCCCAATTATTTTAATTGGGTCGTTACTAGTTGGCGCATTGATCGGCGTTTATGTCGATGGGACAGGTCAAGCATTAAAGCCACTCGGGGATATCTTTTTAAACTTAATGTTTATGATTGTGACACCATTAATCGCCACGTCGATTATTTCAGCCGTTGCCAATAGCGGTGGCTCAGGCAAACTGAAAAAAATTATGGGATGGACGACGATTGTATTTTTAGTAACGGGGGCGATTGCGGCTATTTATATGATTGTCGTCGTGAAATTGTTCCCACAATTTTCAACGTTATCGGTCACGCTAACGAAACCAGAGTCAACGGAAAGTGTATCGTGGCAAGAACAATTAGTCGGTATTTTTACGACGGATGGGTTCGTTAACATGTTTCAACGAGAAAATATGATGGCACTCATCGTCTTTTCATTACTCGTTGGTTTTGCGATTAATTTATCTGGTGAAGCGGGAAAACCCGTTGCTAAATTGATGAATTCGGCTTCAACCGTTATGTTAAAAACAATTAGCCTCGTTATGTACTATGCACCGATTGGTTTAGGTGCTTACTTTGCTTATTTAGCTTCTACATTTGGCTCAATTGTTATCGAAGATTACGCGAAAGCGTTCGTATTGTACTTAATAGCTAGTTTATTATTTTTCGGTGTGATGTTTACCGTGTATGCGTTCATTGCAGGAGGTTCTTCCGGTGTGAAACGCTTTTGGAAAAACTTACTTTCACCTTCTGTCACTGCGATTGGTACGTGTAGTAGTATGGCGACATTGCCAGTGAATTTAACAGCGAGCCAACAAATCGGAGTGTCCAAAGAAGTGCGAGAAACGGTTCTCTCACTTGGAGCGACGATGCACAAAGATGGTTCGGTTATGGGGCTCGTTTTAAAAATTTCTGTTTTATTTTCTGTTTTTCATATGGAGTTTGCAGGATGGCAAACGATTGGAACAGCAGTCCTTGTCGCCATTTTAGGCGGTACGCTCATGGGCGCTATTCCACAAGGCGGTATGATTGCGGAAATGATGCTTATTAGTTTATACGGGCTACCACCAGAAGCATTACCAATTTTAGCCGCTGTATCGACCGTCATTGATGTGCCAGCGACGTTGTTGAATGCGACGAGTGATAATTATGCGGCGATGCTCGTTGCACGAAAAGTGGACGGGAAAGATTGGGCGACAAATCACGAGGTAGAAGAAGTGTAAATTCTTGTTAGAATTTGATTGGAGAAAAGGTCAGTTCCGATAGGATGTTTTCTAACTCAAATGAAAAACCACTTCCAAAAGTATAAAATCTTTGGAAGTGATTTTTTATTGTCCATTTATTTAACGCGCAAGCTTTTTTTTCGTACGAATAATATGATGAATCGTTGCATAGAGAAAAGTGATAAATAATAGACAACCGAATACGAATAAAATAAATTGAGGCGTCACAATGTGGATGAATGATAAGCCGAGCATGGCGAAACCAACGAGTAAATAATTGGATACGGCATGCAATGTATAAAACAGTTGGTGTACGTGCCACGCTCTAAAATAGCCTTGTGTGAAGCCAAGAACGATTTGTACGGCAACTGTCGCATACGTATAGTCAAACGTCCAAAAAGAAGACAGTCCTACGAAAATAAAGCATAGGGCATACATAGCATAAATCCAATGAATAGACTTCGTCGATTTTTTTACGCAAAGTTGATAACCGAGTGCGGCAGCGAAAGAATGTAACGCAAACATCCACGCAAATAGAGAAAATGTTAATGTGACATTTTTTAACCAAATAATGTAGTAAGGAAAGACGAGCGCATTTCCGACTGTAACGATGAGCGGTAAAAAGCGCATATTAATTCGCTACTTTCTGTAAATAATTGTCGTAGAAATGATTGACGAATACTTCATTTGGATCTTGCTCTAATTTGTAATCAAGCACGTGTTTTGCTTGCGGATAAGCTGCTTTAAATTGCTCGGTCGTTTGATAGGGATAATACGGTAAATAATACGTTCCGTTATGTGCCAATGCAGTATCCGTCCATTTTTGAATATATGTTTTCGCTTGGTTAATACCTGTTTCTGACGAGGGGTGTTGTATTAATAAAACGAAGGCAATCATCGGTTCTCTCGCGTAATTCAATTGTGTCGATTCATCTTTCGATACAATGCGTAAAGTGATGTTATGTAATTTCACTTCATCGTGTTGATCATCTTTCGGTAACCACGTTTTTAAATGTGCGACAAATTCTTCGTACGCATCAATTGGAATGAAAAACTCTTGCAGTACTTCAACAGAGCCTTTTTTCGTATATTCCATAAATGTAGATTCCGAACGCATCGCATTGTTACGCGTAATTGTTTTACCGGTTTTCTTTAAAAATAAATCTTTTTGCATGTTCCAAAATAACGTTTCTGCTTTACCACCTTGACGCCCTAAATCGAGACCGAGCTTCGAAAGACGAATTTGTGTTTCCTCTTTTAATGCAGCATTTTGTGCGACACGTCCCGTTTTTTTATAGTTCATAACGTACATTTCGTTTAAAAAATGTTCTGGATCGACGCTTAATCGAGCATAATGCATCGCAATAGAGTCATCTGCGAGTACATTTTTTAAATATGTTTCATACGAAGAGACGGCGACTTCTTCCGGCTCGTATGCATACACTTCATTGTCCGTCAGTGAAAGTGTGACATCAACGATAATACCGAATAAGCCGTAGCCACCGAGGTAGTAAGACATTTCTTGTTGATTCGCTTTTTTCGTTAATGTTTTCAACGTTCCAGTAGGCGTAATGACGGTCATTTTTTGAACAGTTGAAGCCATGGAGCCATTTCGAATATCACGACCATGTCCATTGACGGATAGAGAGCCACCGACTGAAAAAATAGGAAGGGACTGTGATACTTTTAACGCGAGTCCTTTTTTCGTAACGGCTTGTTGAATGTCCGAAATAAGTGCGCCTGCTTCTACGGTAACGGTTTTCTTTTTTTGATCGACGTTCAGTATTTTATTGAACGGTTTCATATCGATGACGATACCATCTTTATAATACGTATGCCCACCTTGGGAATGTTGGACACCGGCAATCGAAATCTTTTTGCCGTCTTGATTTGCTTGTCGGACGATCGATACGAGTTGTTCCCGGTTATTTGCTTCATGAATCGTTTCAATCTTTTCAGGAAGTAAGCCTGTATAATCTGTCGTCATCGCTGTTTCGGATAAGCCATATTGTCTTTTCTCCACAGGAATGATAAAAAATGCGCTGATTGCTATTACGACAACGAGAATTGCTAAAACCCATGGCTTTTTTAAATAATTGAACATGTTGAACTCCTTTACTTTATAAGTATCTCCATCATACATGATTTTGCTCTCTATCCGCCTAAAGGGGTGGAAATATATCAAATACGTGCGAAAAAAGAATGTAATCGTATATTTTGAGAAAGAATCGTTTTGGTTAAATATGAAGTGGGATGTACGTACTTGTCGCACATAGCGAACAAAAGGATTATTCGTAGCTGTACAAATAGTTGTAACATAATGGTATTTTTTACAGTATAATCTTGAGTAAGTCAACGATAGAAAGGAAGCCATCATGTTAAAACATTTTTTCTCTTATTATAAACCACATAAGCGTTTATTTATGATTGATTTTTTTAGTGCCATTTTTGTCGCTATTTTAGAACTCGCTTTTCCACTTGCGGTGCAATGGTTTATCGATACACTTCTTCCGAATGGTGATTGGGGAATTATTGTTCAAGTGAGCGCGTTATTACTACTTATTTATTTAATTAGTACGTGTATGAACTTCGTCGTCAATTATTTAGGGCATAAATTAGGCATTAATATCGAAACAGATATGCGAAGAGATTTATTCAATCATGTGCAAAAGCAAAGTTTTAAGTTTTTTGATAATACGAAGACGGGGCATATTATGAGCCGTATTACGAATGATTTATTCGATATTGGTGAATTCGCACATCACGGACCTGAAGATTTCTTTATTGCCATTATGACATTTGTCGGTGCGTTCATTATTATGTTTAATGTAAATCCGACGCTTGCACTTATTGCACTCGTATTCGTTCCATTTTTAATTTGGGTCGTAACGTTTAGTAATCGTAAAATGAATGAAGCATGGCGTGAAATGTATGGCAAAATAGCCGACGTCAATGGGCGTGTAGAAGATAGTGTTTCAGGAATTCGCGTCGTGAAGTCATTTACGAACGAATCATTTGAGATGAAACGTTTTAAAGAGCAGAATGGCTTTTTCCGTACGGCGAAACTAAAAGCATACAAAGTGATGGCCGGCACACAGTCGAGCATGTATTTAATGACGCATTTATTAACGCTCGTTATTTTAGTCGTCGGTGCTTGGTTAAGTTTTAACGGCAAATTGACTTACGGGGAGCTTGTTAGCTTCGTTCTGTACACGAATGTTTTAATTAAACCGGTAGACAAAATTAGTGCTTTACTTGAGCTATATCCTAAAGGGATGGCGGGCTTTAAACGATTCCGAGATTTATTAATGCAAGATCCAGAAGTCATGGACCGCCCGAATGCGGTATGCGTTCCGACATTGAAAGGGAATATTTCATTTCAAGACGTTACGTTCCAATATGATGAATCTAAGCGTGTTTTGAACGACGTATCATTCGATTTGAAAGCAGGGCAAACGATTGCTTTCGTCGGTCCATCTGGCGCAGGGAAGACGACGATTTGTTCATTGATTCCACGATTTTATGATGTGACGGAAGGAAGTATTAAGATTGATGGTTGGGACGTTCGAGACGTTACACAGCAATCTTTACGTGAGCAAATTGGTATCGTACAGCAAGACGTCTTTTTATTTACGGGAACGATTCGCGAAAATATTGCGTACGGCGCTTTAGATGCGACAGAAGAGCAAGTGATAGCAGCCGCAGAGAAAGCCCATTTAAAAGAATTTATTGAAGAGTTACCGAGAGGATACGATACACAAATTGGGGAGCGGGGCTTAAAACTTTCTGGTGGTCAAAAGCAACGATTGGCAATTGCACGTATGTTTTTAAAAAATCCACCGATTTTAATATTGGATGAAGCCACTTCTGCACTCGATACTGAAACAGAAATGATTATTCAACAATCCTTAACAGAACTCGCTAAAAATCGAACGACACTCGTTATTGCTCATCGATTGGCGACGATTCGTAATGCCGATCGCGTCATTGTCGTAACGAAAAAAGGAATTGAAGAAGACGGTACGTATGAAGAATTAGTAGCGCAAAATGGTGTATTTGCAAACTTACACAACATACAATTTAAAAAATAAAATAAATAAATAAAATGAATGCTTTTTCGAGTTTTTATATGTCGTAAAGAATATTTTTAATCGTTTTTAACGAATTAAAAATCACTTTTCCGTTAAAAAATATTGACAAAAAAATTTTTTGTTATAAAATTGAAAACAATTCAAAATATTTGTATAGAGCAAAGGCTATGAAAAGAAATAGTATCAATTATGTTTACGGACAGAAAGCAACCGGTCGATGAGAGGTGCGCGTAAAACGATTGTGAATTCATCTTGGAGCTGTGCACTGAAAAGTAATACTGAGTAGGCTGCAACGGTGAGCATCCGTAATCATGTGCAAGAGTATCGTCCATTAAGTGACCGTACTTTTTAAGGTAAGTAATGTGAATTGCTTATGAACAAAGGTGGTAACACGAGTTGAATCGTCCTTTTGGTTAAATCCAAAAGGGCGTTTTTTTTATTTCTGTTTTACACAAAAACTTTGAAAATTTAGTTGTAAGAGGAGTATCGAATTTATGAAAGAAAATCAAAATGACCCGCAATTAAACAGAGGGTTAAGTAATCGCCACATGCAATTGATTGCACTTGGTGGATCGATTGGTGTCGGTTTATTTTACGGTTCAAGTGCCACAATTCAAATGGCAGGACCATCTATTTTACTAGCGTATGTAATCGGAGGACTCGTTATTTTCACGATTATGCGTGCATTAGGGGAAATGGCAGTCGATCAGCCAGTTTCGGGCTCGTTCAGTTCATATGCTGACCGCTACTTAGGTCATTTTGCAGGATTCCTTTCTGGATGGACGTATTGGTTCATGTGGATTGTCGTTGGGATGTCCGAAATTACGGTCGTCGGTTTATACATTAACTACTGGTTCCCAGACGTTCCACGATGGTTAACAGCGCTCGTCGTTTTAGTACTAATTACATTAATTAACTTAGCAAGTGTAAAAGCATACGGAGAATTTGAATTCTGGTTTGCTCTTATTAAAGTAGTCGCGATTATCGGGATGATTATTTTAGGGTTACTGATTATTTTCTTCGGTGTCGGCAACGGTGGTACAGCAGTTGGCATCGACAACCTTTGGGCAAATGGTGGATTTATGCCAAACGGCGTATACGGTCTATTAATGTCACTTGTACTCGTTATGTTCTCTTTCGGTGGTGTAGAACTTGTCGGAATTTCAGCTGGTGAAGCGAAAAATCCAACAAAATCTATTCCAAAAGCTATTAACAACATCGTTTGGCGTATTTTAATTTTCTACATTGGGGCACTCGGTGTCATGATGGCAATTTACCCTTGGAATCAAGTCGGTTCTGAAGGAAGCCCATTCGTTCAAATTTTCGATTTCGTTGGTATTCCAGCGGCGGCACACATTTTAAACCTCGTTGTCATTACAGCAGCGATGTCTGCATTCAATAGTGGTTTATATGGTACTGGTCGTATGCTGTACACTTTAGCACTTCAAAAGAACGGTCCAAAATATTTCAGTAAATTAAGTAAAAATGGAACGCCGTACCGCGGTATTCTTGCATCATCGGCTGTACTATTAATCGTCGTCATTTTAAACTACTACGTACCTGAAAAAGTATTCTTATACATTTCAGCTATCGCTACAGTTGCAGTTATTACGAGCTGGATGATTATTTTACTCGCACAGTTAAAATTCCGAAAATCAAAATCGAAAGAGGAAATTTCAAATCTCAAATTTAAAATTCCTTTATTCCCGATTTCAACGTACTTTGCGATTGCCTTCTTATTAATGGTCATCGTATTAATGGCATTTATTAAAGATATGCGTATTGCCTTGTACGTAGCACCTGTTTGGTTCTTGATTTTATTCATCGGATACAAATTAAAAAAATAATAGTATAAAAAAGTGGCTAGGATAAAACCTTCGTCCATACAAAAAGCAGTCATCGTTTGAATTTAAACGTGACTGCTTTTTTCGTATTATTTTATTGTCGTGCCTTTTCGTTTTACTTCTTTCGGTACGAATAAAATAAGAATGAGTGCAAGGATGGATAGAAGGAACATAAATTCATACGTATCGTTAGCACCTAAAATTGGCGCAAGTTGTTGGTCGAGATGGGCTGTCGTTTGTAGAGAGAATATAGTAACGATGACAGTTGTACCGACTGCACCAGCAAGTTGACGAACGGTATTGTTGACAGCAGAACCGTGAGAGCCGAGTTCAAGTGGTAAGACTAATAATAGAGCCGATTAATAAAAATAACATCGAGGCGATAAACAATTGTCTCGTTGAGAAGCGTTTCATTAAATAAGCTGTCAGAGGGACGAGTACACCGTTGACGAGCATGAAGCCCGTAGCGAGCCATTGAATTTTATTTGCTGTCACATTAAAGATTTCCATTAAATCGCTTAATGCAACGTTTAATAATGTTTGGTTGAGTGTAGAGAAGAAACAACCGACAATCATAATGGTGAGTAAGATTTTTTTGGTCGTATTTGATATTTCGTTTTGCGTGAAAGAGCTCCTTACGTTAAAATGGTTTCTTAGACAGAGTGTCTATGAAATAACATACAAGTTTTACATGTATACGACCACCAACAATAATAAAGAAAGCGTCTACTAGTAGACATTTTCATGTAGAATGTCGAGAAGTTGCATCATTATAGACAAGGAGTGAAGAAATGTCGAAAACAGATGATCCAAGAGCGATTCGAACGAAAAAAATGTTAAAAGAAGCCGTCATACAATTGCTTGAGGAAGGCATACCGAGAGAAAAATTAACGATTCAAAAAGTGACATCGAAAGCACAATTGAATCGAACGACGTATTATTTACATTACAAAGATATAACCGATTTATTAGATAGTTTAACGCTAGAACTCGTAGAAGAGTTGTCTGCACAAATTCGCTCTTTAAGAACGACGAAAGACCAGCGCGTTCAGCTATTACAATTACTTGACTATTTATACGATCAACGCAAATACATTTTATTATTATTTCAAAAGAATGAATTTGAAACATTATTGTTCGACCAATTTCATAAGTTAATTTTAATTCGGAGAGAAGATGCAGAAAAAAAGAGGGAAGGGCTCGTCGCTTCAGACATTCGAACCGCTTCTTTAATAGGCATTGTTATGTGGTGGTTAAAGCACGGATTACGCTATAGTAGCGAACATATCGCAACGGAAATTATTAAAATGCATCATCGGTCGCCACTTGAGAAAAAGTAAGCGTTTCGGATAGACATTGTAAATAAGACGTCGTACACTGAAAGAGGGTAAATTTTGGTGCATATATAATAGGAAGAAACTCAACTAAAAAGGGTGTTATGAATGGATGCACAAATAAAAGATTGGTTAACACGTTTTCAACGTGACAAAGATATTGAAGCGCTAGAAGGTCTGAAAAATCATTGTCGCTCAATGATTACACCTCTAATCGCCGAATTTGAACAAAAGCACGGAAAAGAAGCGGGGGATTTACTCCGTGATAAATGGGATCAACGTTTTTATTTTATTTTTACAAAATATCAATTAGACGTTGGATTGCCATTAGAATCTTTCGTGCAAAATACGTATCGTTTTTATTTCATGCAAGTATTAAAAAAAGCAGGATATTCAAAACAATAGAAAAAGCCGATGCTTGCAGCAACAAGCATCGGCTTTTTATTTATATAGATAAATTTTGGGGTAAATTACTTACGCTATAAATATTTTTGGAAGTGTAAAAAATTATTAATACAGTAAATCTTCGGCGAGGTTAGTGAAAGCTTCGCCAACAGCAGAATCTTCATCGTAAACGGATGAACCTGTATTTTCTTCGGGTTGTGCAAAAGGAATTTTGGCGATTACATCTGTACCTAACGCTTGTGCAAGCGCGTCGCCGCCACCTTTCCCGAATAAATAATTAAGTTCACCAGTCGGTGTTTCATAGAACGCCATATTTTCGACCACACCTAAAATTTGGTGTTTCGTATGTTGTGCCATAACACCTGCTCGAGAAGCGACGTGTGAAGCAGCGTTATGAGGTGTCGTTACGATGATTTCTTTCGCTTGGGGGATCATCGCTGCCACGTCAATTGCTACATCACCCGTACCTGGAGGTAAATCGAGTAACATATAATCTAACTCTCCCCAGTGTGTGTTCACTAGGAAGTTACGAATCCATTTGTTTAACATTGGACCACGCCACATAACCGGTTGATTGTCTTTTGAGAAAAAGCCCATTGACATTACTTTGACACCCTCAGCAGTAACAGGGACAGCCATTTGGTCGATCATCGTCGGTTTTGTGTCGATTTTCATCATTGTTGGGATACTATAACCGTAAATATCTGCATCAACGATTCCGACGCGCTTACCATGGCGTGCAAGTGCGACCGCTAAGTTGATTGTGACAGTAGATTTACCAACGCCACCTTTACCGCTAGTGACGGCGATAAATTGAACCCCGGAGTTAGGGCGTAGCATAGTTGGCATTCCTTCAGTTGTCGTATTTTGTTTTTTCAATGATTGTGTTAATTGTTTACGTTCTTCATCCGTCATTGAGCCGAATTGTAAATGAACGTCTGTTGCTCCGATGGCGTGCAAGGCATCGGTTACATCTTGTTGAATCTTAGCTTTCAGGGGACATCCTTGAATCGTTAAAATCACATTTAATGAAACAACGTTGTCTTTAATTTGTATATTGCGAATCATATTTAATTCAACGAGACTTTTGTGTAACTCGGGGTCTTGGACATCTTTTAACGCTTCTAAAATCATTTGTTCTGTTAACATGTTAAGACCTCCTAATCTTGTAGACCTTTGCCTAAACCTTTTAAGAAATGAACGCCAAAGTTCATTGCGCGGTTGACATCAGGATCATTCATGACTTTCATTAGTTTAAAAATACTCATTTTTTCATCAGACTCTAATGCGATTTTCGCTTCATCCATACCGCTGTTTAAGCTCGTCATTAATTTAGCAACCATCGCTGAATCCATTTGAGTAAGGGCACCAGCAGCACCCATTAAAACGTTAATCATATTCGTAACCGGTTCACGTGTTACTTGGTGAAGGGCGATATGAGCGACTTGTTCTTTCGCTTGTAACATTTTTGTTACCGCTTCAAGTGCACCAACATCATTTAATTCAGCCATAATCGTCATCAATTCTGTAATGACTTGATCGTTATTCGTTAGTAACGATTTTAATTCATCCAGTTTTTGAGTGGCGATTTGTTCATCTGTAAATGTTTCTTTCGTAATCTTCGTAATCGGAGAAGCCATCGTTTACACTCCTTCTTTTTCCGTCGTTAAGTGAACGTATCCTGGGCGATCCCATTTACGTCCTACTTCAACCCCATTTTGTGGGTGACGTTGTTTATTACGTGGATTCGAAGCAGGAAGTGGATTTTTACCTTTGCGTTTTAATACTTCTACACGGATCATCGTTTGTTTATAAGCCGGTGTTTGTGTATTAATATCGCTCTCTGGACCAGTTAAGAAGTTAATAGAAGATTCTTTGTCTGTAGAGTTCATCGGTAAGAACAATTCATTTCCTTTTACGCGATCCGTCACTAAAGCAGGTACTTTTAATGCGCCGTGAGGGGACACTAGACGTAATAATGCACCGGTTTCAATGCCACGTTCTTTCGCAAGTTGTGGTGAAACTTCTACGAAGATTTCAGGAACTTTCAATTGAATACCTGTTGATTTGTTCGTCATATTTCCTTCGTGGAAATGTTCTAACATACGACCGTTGTTAATATGGCAATCATATTGGCAATCATATTCAACTGTTGGCATCCAATCGTTTAATGCGAAGCGTGCTTTTTTGTCAGGGAAGTTAAAACCATCTACGAATAATAGTGGTGTGTTTGCACCATTAATGGGGTCACCCCATACGAAGCTGTTCCAACCTTCCATCACATCATAGTTATTTTGTGCGAATACTGGAGATAAACTTGCCATCTCAGCATAAATGTCGCCAGGGTGTTCATAATTCCAATTAGCTCCAAGTTGATTGGCAACGTCTTGAATAATACGCCAGTCAGGACGAGATTCGCCTAGTGGAGGAAGTACTTCATATAAACGTTGAACACGGCGTTCAGTATTCGTGAATGTTCCTTCTTTTTCAAGAGAAGGAGCTGCTGGTAGGATCACGTCTGCATATTGTGCAGTACGAGATAAGAACATGTCTTCTACGACACAGAAATCTAATTGAGCAAGTACTTCGTCTACGTGGTTTGCGTTCGCATCAACGAGTGCCATATCTTCACCGACGATGTACATCGCTTTCATTTTACCTTCTGAAACAGCTGTTAACATTTCTGGATTCGTACGACCTGGTGTTGCAGGGATTGGTCCACCGTAAGCTTGTTCGAATTTCGCACGTGCTGCGTCATCCGTTACTTTTTGGTAACCAGGGAACAAGTTCGGTAACGTACCCATATCACATGCACCTTGTACGTTGTTATGACCACGTAATGGATACGCACCAGCACCTGGACGACGGTAGTTACCTGTTGCAAGAAGTAAGTTTGAAATCGCAGCAGATGTGTAAGAACCACCTGTATTTTGCGTAACACCCATACCCCAAAGGATACAAGTACCATCTGCATCGCGAATCATTTCAGCCATTTCAATTAATGTTTCTTTTGCAATGCCTGTTTCTTGAACGGTATAGTCTAACGTATATTTTTCTAAAACATCTTTAAATGCTTCGTAATCGTTGACGTTCTCTTGAATGAACGCTTCATCTTGCCAACCTTGGTCGATAATGTATTTTGTAACACCCATTAACCAAACTTGGTCCGTACCTTGTTTAGGACGAATGTGAATGTCTGAGCGTTCAGCCATTTCATTTTTACGAATATCGGCAACGATTAATTTTTGACCGTGTAATTTATGTGCGCGTTTTACACGAGTTGCTAATACAGGGTGGCCTTCCGCAGGGTTTGCACCGACGATAATGACAAGACCTGCTTTGGCAATATCTTTAATCGTACCAGCATCGCCACCGATTCCGACTGTACGTGTTAAACCATCTGTTGCTGGAGATTGGCAGTAACGTGAACAGTTATCAACATCATTCGTATTGAACAATTGACGAGCCATTTTTTGAATTAAATAGTTCTCTTCATTCGTAATTTTTGAAGAAGAAATGAAACCAACTGAGCCTGGTCCGAATTCTTTTTGAATACCGCCAAGTTTAGAAGCGACAAGGCTAAGTGCTTCTTCCCATGAAGATTCAACGAATTCATCGCCTTTACGAATCAATGGTTTTGTAATACGTTCTTCAGAATTGACGAAGTCCCAACCGAATTTCCCTTTCACACAAGTAGAAATGGCATTAACTGGACCTTCTGAAGGCTGTACTTTCAAGATATGACGCCCTTTTGTCCAAACTTCGAATGAACAACCGACACCACAGAACGTACAAACCGTTTTCGTTTTCTTCGTACGTTTACTACGCATAGCAGATTCGATTTCAGAAATCGCTAAAATACCGCTATAACCCGGTTCTACTTCTTTAATTAAATCAATCATTGGATCTAACATATCTTGCTTCATACCTGTCATGAAACCAGCTTGTCCAAGCATTGATTTTTCCATTAACGCATTACATGGACAAACTGTGACACATTGACCACAGCTGACACATGAAGAATCATTGATTGCTGCGCCGTCATCCCATTTAATGCGAGGGCGTTCAGCTTCCCAATCAAGTGATAGTGTTTCATTCACTTGTAAGTTTTGACATACTTCTACACATTGACCACAAGCGATACATTGGTTTGGGTCATAGCGATAAAATGGGTGAGACATGTCAACTTCTGTTGGATCAACTTTCGGTGTGTATGGATATTTCTGATGTTCGATGCCCATCATGCTTACAGTGTTGTGCAACGTACAGTTTCCGTTGTTGTTATCACAAACGGTACAATAAAGCATATGGTTTTCAAGTAGACGGTCCATTGCTTCTGTTCTTGCTTCTGATGCCCCTTGCGTATCAAGTTGCACATTCATTCCATCCACTGCTTTTGTTGAACAAGAGCGAACAAGTTTACCGTCGACTTCGACGATACACGTATCACATGTACGAATTGGGTCAACTGCTTCGACGTGACAAACTTGTGGATGTTCGATGTTATTTGCGTTAATCGTATCAAGGATTGTCGCGTCTTGTTTGACATCATAAGCAATGCCGTTGATTTTGATTTCCGTCAAAAAAATTCCTCCTTTTTATGAAATACAATAAAGGACCGACGCACATTTACAAATGCTAGAGCGTTTGAGTGTCTTGTTATACGTGCGACAATACGTTACCGATTTGCATAAATATGTTGTGTAGTAGAGCTTTAAGGCATTTACATATTCATAGTCGATGATGAGAATGTGTAAATTCATTGAGTTGCTGTAAAAAAACTTAAAAAAACAAAAATCCACCATGAAATAGAACTGATAGATTATACAAAATCATACAGCTACATTCATGGTGGAAAAGATTTTTAGCAGTTACTTGCTTAAAAGGCCAATCCTACATTTTAAATTTAAACGATAAAAAAAGAGTTGAAACATTAACACGATACATAACGGGTATAATCGATATATAAAGTTGAAAAAATAACAAAACCATTTTTAATGCAATTTTAGTATACCTTCACAATGAACAACTTTCAAACGATTTTCGGCTTTTTTTATAAAAAATATTAAATGAGAATAATTATCATTAATTTGTTCTCACGTAAAAAAATTTATTTTCCGAAGTAATTTAGATGTTAAAATGAGGGAATTACTATAAGAAGAAAAAATATACGAACAAATCCTCGCAGTCGTTTGAAAGCGAGGAGGGGGCTTTTTTTTCAAAAACTTAGTCTATCATTATCAAACTGTGAGGGTTACACCTCAGAAAAAAGTTTGACAATATAAATACGAGGAGGGTTAACTTGTCTCAAAAAGTACATCAGTTTAATGATATTATTCGTAAACTACGTAAAGATTTATTTGGCAAAGGACCGGAACGCATTCATACCGTTTTTGTGGAGAATTTAGTCGTTTCAACCTTATATGGAAACATTACGCCGACAGAAAAATTTATAGCAGGTTCGGCTGAAGGGATGAAAATTGTCCATGAAGCACGGACGCAAATGATTCAAGATTTATATGCACAAGCAACACCTGATGGAATGGAAGAGTTAATGAATGCCCAGCTACTTCATTTGTTTTCAGACATTAAAATAGAGTTGGACATGGCCGTCTCTGTATTTATATTCGATAAAAATATTGAAGAGTAGGAGGAGCCAAATGGAAACACAAGTGAAACGATCAATCGTTCGAGTAAAAGGCACGAAGCATTTTGAAGTAGAAGATACGATTGTGACTGAGTATGCCGTAACAGTGAAAATTAATAAGCAAGAATTTGTAACGATGGTTTGTACCCCAGAATACGTGGATGACATGGTACTCGGGTATTTAGCTTCGGAGAGAATTATTCTTTCAAAAGACGATATCGAATCAATTTGGTATCAAGAAAAAGAAGGATTCGTACATGTGACGGCTAAAAAAATTAATCCTGTTGCACGTGATTTCCAAAATAAACGATACATTACTTCTTGCTGTGGAATGAGTAGACAAGGGTTTGTTTTTACGAGCGATGCGCTCGCTGCGAAGCAAATGGATGATATTCATGTGACATTAACACCGGAAGATTGTTATCGCTTAATGCAAACGATGCAAAACGATGCAACGACATTCCAACAAACAGGTGGCGTACATAATGCGGCATTATGTGATCGTAACGGAATGATTGTGAGTCGTATGGATATTGGGCGTCATAATGCGCTCGATAAAATTTACGGATATTGTTTGCGTAACGATATTTCAATCGACGACAAAATTCTCGTGTTCAGCGGTAGAATTTCATCAGAAATTTTGATGAAAGTATCGAAAATTGGTTGTGAAGTCGTTCTTTCTAAATCAGCACCGACTGAGTTGGCACTCGATTTAGCAGAACAACTAGGCATTACAACGATTGGCTTTATTCGAAATGAATCATTAAATATTTATACACATCCTGAGCGTGTGCTTTTGAACGATTAACGATGTGAGGAGGTGGAAAGATGAATCCAATTTATGACCAACATAAGCGACCATTACGAGATTTACGTATATCTGTAACCGACCGCTGTAATTTTAGATGCAGTTATTGTATGCCAGAAGAGATTTTCGGACCAGACTTTGCATTTTTACCGACGTCTCAAATTTTATCATTTGAAGAAATTGAGCGTTTAGTAAAAATTTTCGTCTCGTTTGGGGTAAAGAAAATTCGTATTACAGGTGGTGAGCCTTTAATGCGTCGAGATTTACCTGTTTTAGTGAAAAAAATTCGTGCGATTCAAGGTGTAGAAGACATCGCGATGACGACGAACGGTTCACTATTGAAAAAATATGCGAAACCATTAGCAGAAGCAGGTCTTGACCGCGTGTCTGTCAGCTTAGATTCTTTAGAAGAAGAACGCTTTGCGAACATGAACGGACATAGAGGAAAAGTGAAAAATGTATTAGCCGGTATTGAAGCGGCAGCAGAAGCAGGTTTGTACGTTAAAATTAATATGGTCGTACAAAAGGGGAAAAATGTAGAAGACATTTTACCAATGGCGACATTTTTTAAAGAAAAACAGCATATTTTACGATTTATTGAGTATATGGACGTTGGGAATTCTAACGGTTGGCGTATGGACGACGTATTTTCGAAGAAAGAAATTATTCGAGAAGTAGAAAAACTATCACCTGTCAAAGCAGCTGCACCGAACTATCAAGGGGAAGTAGCATCTCGTTTTCGTTATGAAGATGGCAATGGAGAAGTAGGCGTCATTTCATCTGTATCCGATTCATTTTGCGGTAATTGTTCACGAGCACGTGTTTCAGCAGAAGGAAAATTGTACACATGCCTTTTTGCAACAGAGGGCACGGATTTACGTTCATTGATTCGTAGTGAACTTTCGGATGAAGACGTTGCAAAAGCAATCGCTTCCGTTTGGGAAAAACGTACGGATCGCTATTCAGATGAACGTTCTGAGGAAACGATTAAACGTCGCAAAAAATCAAAAATTGAAATGTCTCATATTGGCGGTTAATCATCGTTGTAAATTACGATTATTAGGGAGATTCATATGGCTTTTTATAAACCAGAAGAAATTAAAGAAATCTCAGTGAATGCCGGAGCGGCAAAAGCAAATTCAACACTATTAAAAATGTTGATTTTAGGCTTTTTCGGTGGCGCATTTATCGCATTCGGCTTTTTATTAGATATTCGCGTAATGGGCACAATGCCTGCAGAATGGGGTAGCTTTGCAACGTTTATTGGCGCAGCAGTGTTCCCAATTGGTTTAGTGTTAGTGTTACTCGCAGGAGCAGATTTAATTACAGGGAATATGATGACGGTTGCAATGGCGTTATTTGACCGTAAAATCGGATTCGGTAAATTAATTTATAACTGGGTCATCGTAACACTTGCTAACTTAGTAGGGGCTTTATTTATCGCTTTCTTCTTCGGACACTTTTTAGGTTTAACAGAAGGTGACTTTGCAGCAAAAACGATGGCAATCGCAACAGGTAAAGCAGACGCAACATTTTTACAAACATTTGTTTCAGGAATTGGTTGTAACTGGTTAGTTTGTTTAGCTGTTTGGTTATGCTTCGGGGCACAAGACTTCGTAGGTAAAATTTTAGGTATTTGGTTCCCAGTTATGGCATTCGTAACAATTGGCTTCCAACACGTTGTGGCCAACATGTTCGTTATTCCAGCAGGTATTTTTGCAGGAGCAGACGTAACATGGGGCGAATTCGTAGCAAACTTAGTTCCAGCCTTTTTAGGAAACGTAGTCGGTGGCGCGATTTTTGTCGGTTTAGCGTATTATGTAGCATTCCAAAAGAAAGCCGCAAAATAAGCATTTGCTCATTTTAAAGGCAAAAAAATAAGGAATTGCGTCATGCGCAATTCCTTATTTTTGTTCGTAGAAGATCATTTCATTTTATCATTGAAGAACGTGCCACTTTTGCCACCTGTTTTTTTACGAGATACGTGTTTTGAATGACCATCGATTTGTCGACGGCTTTACACATATCATAAAAAGTTAAAGAAGCAATTGAAACCGCTGTTAATGCTTCCATTTCAACGCCGGTTTTTCCATCACATTTAACGATTGCTTCAATGTGTAGCTCATAGCCATCTGCGACTTTTTCATAGGCAAAATTAAAATCTGTTCCTTGTAGCATAATCGGATGGCACATCGGAATGAGATCGGCTGTTTTTTTCGCACCCATAATGCCGGCAATTTGCGCAACTTGCGTCGGATCTCCTTTTTAATTTGTCCGCCTTCGATGGCTGCGTACAATTCGTCTGAAAGTGCAATCGTGCTTCTTGCAATTGCTGTCCGACTTGTTGGATTTTTATCTGAAATGTCGACCATTTTTGGACGACCTGCTTCGTTCCAATGGGTAAATTCACTCATGATGAGACTCCTTTTCATGTTGAGGCCAATCCGCAACATAATTAATATTTGTAAATGTTTTTTGATTAGAAAATGGCACTTGCTGCACGCGGATATGTGGAAAAATGGCCCGCATACTTTTGCGTTTTTCTTGAAGTGTTTTTTCAATAATTGGTAAAATGCGTCTATGATATAGTGCGGCGAGTGGTTGAACTTGCTCGTCTGCATACGGGACGATTGCATCGATATTTTCTGAAATGTGTGCTGTTAATTTTTGAACAAATGTTGCATTTAAAAAAGGCATATCTGCCGCAACGACGAAAAACCAATCAGAAGTATGTTGTTTCATCACTTCTGATAAAGCGTATAGCGGTCCTTCAAACGTATGCTCTTCAATGAATAGTGCATGCTCAGGTACGTGGAAGCGTGCTGCCAATTGCGCATTTGTTGAAATGACGTATGGCAAGTCTGCACGTTGAAACGCTTGAACGGCTGTCATGTAAAGCGGTTCGCCTTGCCACATTTCAAACATTTTCGGTTTTCCGAATCGAGAAGATTGTCCACCTGCTAAAATAACACCAGTAATCGTCATCGGCGTTTCAGCTCCCCTAAAAAATGTTGTACGGTCGGTAAGATGAGTTTTGTCATGCCGAGCGTTACGGCATTGGAAGAACCGGGGAGTGCATAAATGGCTGTTTCACCTACAGAACCGGCAATTGCGCGACTAAACATCGCCTTTGGACCGATTTCGTCAAAACTTAATTGACGAAACAATTCGCCAAAGCCAGTCATTTCTTTTTCGATTACGTGGGAAACGGCATCGAAAGTGACGTCGCGCTTCGTGAATCCCGTACCACCTGTTAAGATGATCGTATTAATCGAGGGCTCAAGGCTATACATTTGCAGTGTATCGATGAGGACGTCGAGATCATCTTTTAAAATGACATAATCGGATACGTGGAAGTTGGATTGATGCAAAAATTGTTGAATCAACTGACCGCCTTTATCCGTTTCTACTGTACGAGTATCACTAAGCGTTACGACGGCAGCACGTACGACTTCTTGTTGATGTGTTGGATGCATAAGCCGACCTCCTTCAAATTTTGATTCGTCTAGCTCGGTGTAGAAAGCGCTCAAAAAATCAATGTTTATATTATAATGCTAACAAACTATCCGTCAAATACAATTTTTTTACGAGAAAGGTGGTTTTCGTTTGGAAAACCGATATTCAAGACAACAATTATTTACCCCAATTGGCGAACGAGGACAACAAAAAATTCGTCAAAAACATCTTTTAATCGTTGGGGTCGGCGCGCTTGGGAGTGCGGTCGCAGAACAAATGACGCGCGCAGGTGTTGGAAAAATAACGCTTATTGATCGCGATTATGTGGAGTGGAGTAATCTCCAACGACAACAACTATACACAGAACAAACGGCTATTCAAAAAATGCCCAAAGCGATGGCAGCAAAAGAGAGATTAAATCAAATGAATGCGGACGTAGACGTGCATGCTGTGATGGACGATGCAAATGTTGAAACGTTGACGTCACTCATTCAACAAGTAGATGTCATTATCGACGGAACAGACAATTTTGATACGCGCTTCATCATCAATGACTTAGCACAAAAATATAAGATTCCATGGATTTACGGTTCATGTGTCGGAAGTTACGGCGCAACGTATACGATCTTGCCGCAAGAAACGCCTTGCTTGCATTGTTTGCTACAAGCGGTACCGAATACAGGAATGACATGTGATACGGTCGGCATTATTAGTCCAGCTGTTCAACTTGTTGCTTCTTATCAAGTAGCTGAAGCTTTGAAACTTTTAACAGAGAACGTAGCAGCACTTAGAGGAACATTTTTAACGTTTGATGTTTGGCAAAATCGACATTTTGAAATGAAAATGGATGCAGCAAAAAATGATGTATGTCCGTCATGTGGGGATGAACCAATTTATCCACATTTAGCGTACGCTGAACAAACGAAAACCGCCGTACTTTGTGGTCGCGATGCCGTTCAAATTCGTCCGGCTCAAAAGCGGGAATATGATTTGCAAAAGATGGCACAGCTTTTAGAAGGACAAGGGAAAATTCAAAGCAATCCATTTTTACTTTCTTGTCAATTAGAAGAACATCGCGTCGTTATTTTTAGAGATGGTCGCGTGTTAATTCATGGAACGAACAATATACAAACGGCCAAAACGATTTATTATCGTTTACTCGGATAAGGAGTGGAGAATATGTTAGAAAAAAGAACACCAATTCCAGTAGGGGAAGCGGTAAAAAAAGTAATGCAATTTGCGAAGCGTGGACAAGTAGAGTACGTTCCTGTTGCGAGTAGTTTCGGTCGCTACGTGGCGGAAGATGTCGTCGCAGACCAAGACGTGCCTGCTTTTGACCGTTCACCTTATGATGGATTTGCCATTCGTTCGGTTGATAGTGTGGAAGCTTCAAGAGAAAATCCAGTGCGTTTTGAAGTCGTCGGAACGATTGGTGCAGGCTTCGTGTTTTCAGAAACAGTACAACCTTTTCAAGCAGTAAGAATTATGACAGGTGCACCGATTCCAGACGGGTGTGATGCGGTCGTTATGCTAGAATTGACACAAGGTTCAGAAGAAAATCAACATACGTATATGACGATTAAACGTGCTTTTACGAGCGGAACGAACATTTCTTATCAAGGCGAAGACGTTCAAAAAGGAACGGTTCTCGTTCAAAAAGGAGCATACATTAATCCGGGTGTGACGGCCTTGCTTGCAACGTTTGGCTATGCAGATGTTCCAGTATTTAAGAAACCGGTCATCGGCGTCATCGCAACAGGTAGCGAATTACTTGAGCCACATGAAGCACTCGTACCAGGTAAAATTAGAAACAGTAATGCATTCATGATGCTTGCACAAATTGAACGTGCGGGTGCAACCGCAAAATATTTCGGACAATTAAGCGATGATTTAGACTTGTGTATTGAAGCGGTCGAACACGCGATGACCGAAGTCGATTGTTTAATTACGACAGGCGGCGTAAGCGTTGGAGATTTCGACTACTTACCTCAAATTTACGAGGCGATTGGTGCAAATGTACTGTTCAATAAAGTAGCACAACGCCCCGGTAGTGTCACAACGGTTGCGGAATGTGATGGACAATTATTATTCGGTTTATCAGGTAATCCATCTGCTTGTTATGTCGGCTTTGAACTGTACACACATCCTGTCATCCGTACGTTTTTCGGAAACGACCGTCCACATTTGCGAAAAGAAAAAGCGACGTTAGCGACCGATTTTAAAAAAGCAAATCCATTTACGCGTTTCGTTCGCAGCACCGTTCGCTTTGAAGGCAATCAACTCGTTGCAGCGCCATCTGGTTTTGATAAATCAAGTGCTGTTTCTTCTCTCGCTACAGCGAATGCTTTCATCGTTTTACCAGGTGGGACACGTGGGTATGAAGAAGGAATGGACGTAGACGTATTACTTCTTGAAGATCACGAAGGAAGTGAATGGCCATGGGACAACATCGTCGCATCGTACAAGTAGTCGGTTATCAAAATAGTGGGAAAACAACGTTTGTTGAGAAAATAATTCGTGCCGCTGTGGAAAAAGGGTTGAAAGTCGGCGCTATTAAACATCATGGACACGGAGGGAAACCTACTAGTATAAGCGGGAAAGATAGTACGAAGCATGCTGCTGCCGGGGCACAAATTGCCGCAGTAGAAGGCGAGGGTGCTGTGCAAATCGAATGGAATCCTGATGTGTTTGAACTTGAAAAAATCGTAGAAGTGTATGATTTTTTAAAGATGGATTGGATCGTTATCGAAGGGTATAAGCAAGCGACCTATGATAAAGTCGTATTATTAAAAGAGCGACAAGATGCGGCTCTTTTAGAACTTTCAAATGTTATTTTAGCCGTCTATTGGCCAGAATTTCCGGAAGAAATCATACGTGAACATCGCAGCATCCGTTTAGAAGATGCCGATGATGCAATAAATAGATTAGTAGAAAAAGAAGGTGGATCACATGCAAAAATTTGAAATAAGTAATGTGCCGATTCAAGTAGACGAAGTGACGGAAAAAGTAACGAGCCGTAATGCGGGTGCGATTACGGTATTTATCGGAACGGTTCGTGAAATGACAAAAGGTAAAAAGACATTGTCACTAGAATACGAAGCGTATCCACCGATGGCGATTAAAATGTTTGAACAAATCGAAGCGGAAATGCTTGAAAAGTGGCCTGAAACGAAACTAGCCATTACGCACCGTGTAGGGAAATTAGACATTTCAGACATTGCGGTTGTTATTGCCGTTTCATCGCCACACCGAAAAGTGGCGTATGAGGCGAATGAATTTGCAATTGATCGCATTAAACAAATCGTCCCTATTTGGAAAAAAGAGCATTGGGAAGACGGGACAGCTTGGATAGGCGATCAGCTTGAAAATGTACCGTATCCAGACGGTTCACCGAAGGAGGTTCCACATGATTAAATTATTGTTATTTTCGTACTTACGTGAAACTATCGGACAAGAGGAATTGGCAATTGAGGCAAGTAATTGGACGATTGCAGAATTAAAACAACATATTGAAAAGACGTATGACGTTGCATTACAACAAACGATGACGGCAGTAAACGAGCAGTTTGCAACAGATGCGACCGTTTTAAAAGACGATGACGTCGTCGCATTTATTCCGCCGATTAGTGGAGGTTAACCGAATGAAAAAATCATCTTTCATATAAAGAAAGGTGATTTTTTTTAAATAAAAAAGCGTTACACAAAATAAAAATTTGTGTAACGCGATGTTTCTTAACGTTGTTTTTGAACCGTATGAACGCTTATGAGTAAAATGAATGATAATACAATCATACTAGCTACCCAAAGCCAAGCGAGTGTCATATTATTACTGCTGATGGCGGTGTAAATAGCTAATGGCGTCGTTTGTGTTTTGCCGGGTAAATTCCCTGCAAACATAAGCGTGGCACCAAACTCACCGAGCGCACGTGCGAAACAAAGAATGCTCCCAGCAATGAGGGCATTTTTGGCCATTGGCAGTGTAATGAAAAAGAAAATTTGCCATTCGGAAGCGCCATCTACGCGAGCGGCATTTTCGATTTCACCGTCTACTGCTTCAAAGCCTGTTCGAACGGTTTGGTACATGAGTGGAAAGGCGACGACAGCGGAAGCGATAATCGCGGCAATCATCGTAAACATAATCGGTTGCCCGAATAGCCACTCAATGGATTGTCCAACGAAACTATTTTTCCCAAAAATAATAATGAGTAAAAATCCGATTACTGTCGGTGGAAGGACGAGCGGAAGTAATAGGATTGTTTCAAGAATTACTTTCCCGCGAAATGTCCGTTTCGCCATGAATTTACCAACGAGTACACCGACGAGGATCGCGATGATTCCTGCGATTGACGCAATTTCAATGGATAGTTTAATCGGTGTCCAAAAGTCGGTAAATGTCATTATTTAGCCCCTTTGAAACCGTAATCTTTATAAACTTTCATAGCGTCATCGCTTTGAAGGAATGTATAAAATTCTTTCGCTGCCGTTATGTGTTTGCTATTTTTAATAATACCGACAGGGTAAATAATGGGTGTGTGTGATTCATCATCTGCTGTTGCAACAATTTTCACTTTATCGCTCGTTAAGGCATCTGTTTTGTAGACGATCCCTGCATCGACATTATTCGTTTCCGTATATGTTAATACTTGGCGAACGTCTTTTGCATAGACGACGTTTGATTTAATTTTAGTCCATACATCAATTGATTTTAACGTTTCAACACCGTACTGACCTGCAGGAACGTTTTCAGGTGTACCAAGTGCTACTTTGTCGGCTTTTGTTAAGTCATCGAATGATTGGATATCTTTTTTATTTTCTGTAGGTGTTACGAGTACGAGATCATTTGCTAGTAAGTCTACGCCATCATTTTTTTCGATTTCACCCTCATCGACTAGGGTATCGAATTTATCTTCAGCGGCTGAGAAGAACAAGTCAACAGGAGCTCCTTGAGAGATTTGTTGTTGTAAGTCACCAGAACCACCGAAGTTGTACGTAATCGTAACGTTTTTATGCGCTGATTCGTATTGTTTTTTTAAGTCAGTTAAAGCATCTTGTAAACTAGCTGCTGCTGAAACAGTTAATTCTACATTTTCTTTTTTGTCTGCAATTGAAGCAGATTTTTCGGTGTCTGAATGATTGCCACAAGCAGATAAGACAACCCCTGTAAGCATGATTGATACGATAATAGATAGTGATTTTTTCATTTGTTATAGTCCTCGTTTCATTTTATGAGTTATAACAAGACATAACCAATTATAACTAGTTATAATGAAAAAGCAAATATATTTAAAAAAGGTGATTAAATGAGTCAAGAAACGTCCTACACGATTGAAGAGGTAGCGCAGTTATTAAAAGTATCCAAATTAACGATTTACGATTTAGTAAAAAAAGGCGAGTTACCTGTATTTAAAGTCGGTAGACAAATGCGCCTCGCTTCGTCAGACTTAAATGACTATATTATGCGCCACCGTATGAACAGTCATGACGATCAAAAAACAATTGTCATTAGTGGACAAGATCTGGCGCTTGATTTACTCGGTAAACATATCGAGGCAAAATTAGGCTATAAAGTGTTACGTTCACATGAAGGAAGCTTGAATGGGCTTCTTAGTATGTATCAGGGAGAAAGAGATATTGCGAGCTTGCACATGTTTGACGGCGACACAGCTGCTTACAATTTGCCATACATTAAAAAACTGTTCGTGAGCCATCGTTACGTTTTATTAAGAATGTTGAACCGTAAGGCGGGTTTTTACGTAGCAAAAGGGAATCCATTAAATATTCAATCGATTACAGATTTACAAAAAGATGTTCGTTTCATTAATCGCGAGAAAGGCTCAGGAATCCGAACGTTATTAGATGAACAACTTCGCATTAAAGGCATGACGTCGAAAAATGTGACGGGTTATGAGAATGAAGAGAAAGATCATTTAAGCGTTGCATCTGTTGTAGCAAGCGGTCGTGCAGATGTTGGATTAGGAATCGAAAAAACGGCGAAACTCGTTGAAGTAGACTTCGTACCTCTTATTGTAGAAAGCTACGACATCGTCATTTTAAAAACAGAAGAAAATGAAAAATTAATTGCGGCAGTTCGGGCTATTTTGACAGATGAAACGTTCCAAGAAGAAGTAAAAAATATCGGAGGATATGACGTGTCACGTATGGGGAATGTCGTATTTGAAACACTTTAATCGTATAAAAAATGCCTGAACCGTTAATCGTTCAGGCATTTTTTAATTTGTCAGTGTAATTTGAACAACTTGTCCGACTTCATATGGTACCGTACAGTGAAAATTCGGCGCTTCTTTCGATAGCGCAACGAGTTGTTTAGACGTCGGAACCGCAATGAATTCATCAGCAATATCCATCGTGTTTTGACGGCGCCACTTCGTCCATGAAAAGGCACGACTTGCTAAATTTGTATGGAACGTTCGCTGCTTTTCTTCCGACCATATTTCTTGTGTTCCTTCTGCACTGTTTAAAACGAGACCGTTTGGAAGAAGCGCAACCCAGTGCAAAATAGCATATGTTGAAAAAGGGATGTATTTTTTACGGCGACAACCGGGAAGTAAGTAAAAGGAATGTGCGCGTTTCGTTTTCGATTGTTCAAAAGGGACGACTACTGCTTGGAAGTGAGGCAATTCAAGTGTAGACGTAAGCACTTTTTCGAATTGATTTAAAAAAGAGGCGAGTGCTTGCGCATTAAAAAATTCACCGAGTAATGTCGTTCCGTGCATCGGATGGAGTGTATAAGTTGTTTTTGAAACAATCTCTCCAATGATCTGCGTTAAATCGATCGGTGAAACGTGCTTGTTTGAAAGTGCCGTTAAGCCGTTTACTAACGCATACATACCGCAAGTACTTCCTTTTTGTTCGTAAATCATGAAACCACTCCAGTCTATATGAAAGTATAACAATGATTCGTCGATAAAGGAATACGATTTGTACATATGCTATACTAAAAGGAACATACATTCGGAGAGGGTACGCTATGCAACGAGTAGAAATGCAATTATTTTTCACGGAATTAAAAGAGAAAATAGAACAGACGAAACATCTTCAAACGTCGATGAAAGGGCGTCGCTTTTTAAACAAGTTAGGCTATAAAGTACGCTCCGCAAAAATCGTAGAAGAAGTAGAACGACAATTGAAAAAACAAAATATGCATATCGTACTACCAAAAGGTATGCATTCATGGAAAGAACTTGATTTGGACGATTCTTTTCGTTTTTCTTTCATTGATACGCCACATCGAGAAAATCCTGCACAGCACGTGCCAAAAATGTCGCGGATTGCTTGCTTAGGAAAGGAGAGGGATTTTCCTTTGTATGCGTATCAGCACGAGGCGATTCAGACGATGCAACGATATGCGATAAAACGTCCTGATTTCGTTGGTTTACTCGTTTTACCGACAGGTGCAGGAAAAACGACGACAGCGGTCGAATACGCGCTCGATGCGTTATTAATGCACGGAAAGAAAGTATTATGGCTTGCACATCGTCATGAATTGTTAGAGCAGGCACTGCGTTCTTTTCAAAAGGCAGCCGCTTTTCGAAAAGGATCTGCCATTACGTATAAAATGATTTCTGGAAAGCATGAGAAAGCTTCGGCTATTTCCGGTGAGGAGCAATTGCTCATTGCGAGTAAAGATAGCGTACTAAATGAACAGGCATTGAAGTCATTTGCGCTCGATGCACATTGTTTAATCGTCATTGATGAGGCACATCACGCTCCGGCGAGAACGTATCGCCAATTACTGGCGAACGTATCGAAATGGACGCGTTCACAACAAATTTTAGGTTTAACCGCAACGCCATATCGAACGAGTGAAGACGAAGCGGGGGCGATGAAGCAACTGTTTAAAGACGGCATTTTATTTAAGCGAGATTTAAAAACGATGATTGCAGCTGGTATCGTAAGTGAGCCACATTTTATTCAGTTGCAAACGGATATGAGCGTCGATCAAACGTTAACGGAAGAAGAGAAACAAGCTATTCAGCTATTCGACCGTCTTCCAGAGAAAATCGCGAAAGCATTGAGTGAAAATAGAAAGCGAAATGATGTCATCGTGCAACATTTCGTAAAAAATCGTCAAAAGTATGGGAAGACGATTGTTTTTGCTATTAATCAAACACATGCGCATATGTTGCAACATTTATTTGAAAAACAACAAATTAAAAGTGGTATCGTCGTTTCAAATACAGCGAAAAAAAATCATGAAACGATTGCTGCTTTTCGTTCGAACGTGGTAGACGTGCTCATTAACGTCAATATTTTAACAGAAGGGGCCGACTTTCCAGACGTAGGGACGGTTTTTTTAACACGACCGACGACGTCTTCCATTTTAATGACACAAATGATCGGACGTGCATTACGTGGTGAAGTAGCAGGTGGAACGAAGCGTGCGCACATCGTCAGCTTCATTGATGATTGGATGGAGCAAATAAACTGGGCGAATAGTCAACAATTAATGGAAGGCCCTTCGATACTGAACGAAGCGATGGCGCGAGATGATACGTCGATTACAAAACTGATTTCTCAGCAAACGTTGAAGCAAGTTATGCATGAGTTAGACACGCAATTGCGCCCGACGCGTCAAATTCGTACGACGTTTACAGAAAGTGTTCCTGTCGGTGTATACGTATTTAGTTATTTGAGAAAGACAGCGAACGGGGAGCAAACAGAGCATGCAGAAATTCTCGTGTATGAACACCTTAAAGAAGCATTTACTCGAATGAAAAAAGAATGGCCGTTTGTTGTGGCAAATTATCCGGCGGCAAGCCATGAATCATTTCGTGTCATAAAAGACATTGCTTCGAAGTTGGAGCAAATTTGTTTTAGCCAACTGTACAAAGCACCGACAACGACACCGAGTGAACTGCGTGATCTCGTTTACTACATCGTACAGATGGGCGAATTCCCACCGTATTTACCATTTGAAAACAGACATCAAGTCGATCTGACCGCACTTGCTGAAACGATTATTCGTGACGATTTAGGACCGGGTAAAAAGGCCACGTACTTAAAAAATTATTGGCAAACGCATCCATTCGCGCGCATTTACTTTAACTATGACGAATTGTATTTTCGTAAATGTATTGATTTAGAGCTATTACGTATGGAATCTCCTCTTACACGACTTGAAGATGTATCACTTACGGTTTGGAAAGAGGAACATCCGTTATTGTATAAACGACTCATTAAAGCTTTATTTGAAAAAGTAAAAGTAGAAGGTGGCTATCGTTGTATGAGAACAGGGCATGTTCATCCGTCGAAAAAACAATTTGCAATTGCGTATAAAAAATCGCTCGGAAAAGGCGGAAAAACAACACTTCATAATTTACTCGTCATTGAAAAAAGAGAACGTGATTAAATCATCACGTTCTTTTTTATGCCATCATTCTCTCGACAACGTGAAGGATAAATACGCGAATTTGTTAAATTATCATAAAATTTAGAAAAGTTGAACGATTAAACGATAGATGTGTTAGGATAGTATCTAATTACATAACGTGTATGAAGCGGTGTTTATGAAAATAAGCTTAAAAGGGAAGTTTGGTGTGAATCCAACGCTGTCCCGCAACTGTGAAAATGGAGCGATGTGCAACATGCCACTGTCTATGTAGATGGGAAGGCTGTCGTCGCGTTGATATGAAGTCAGGAGACCTGCCGTTTCTAGTGCGCACCAGAACCTACGTGGAAATAGGTGGTGATTGTACGACAAAATCGTAACTTTATTTCGCTTACGCTTTTTTACGATTGAATTTGTCTCTCACCCCCTTTTCTCGATAGAAAAGGGGTTTTTTGTGCCACGTTTGTAAACAACTGAGGAGGCGTTCAAATGAAAACAGCAGTAATTGGGTATCCGTACATCGGAGAAAATCGACAATGGAAACGTATTTTAGAAAACTATTGGAAAGGTCAATTGGAAAAATCTTCGTTAGAAGAACAATTGAAATCCCTTCGTCTTCAATATTTACAACATCAAAAATCATTAGGATTAGATCTTTTAACGGTCGGAGATTTTACATATTATGATCGCATGCTCGACCTTGCTGTTATGTTTGGAATGATTCCGAAGCGTTACGAGACAGAAGAGGCGTCGCTCGAAACGTATTATGCAATGGCACGTGGGTCGAAAAATGTCGTAGCAAGTGAAATGACAAAATGGTTTAATACGAATTATCATTACATCGTTCCAGAATATGAAGGGAAACCGCTACAGCTAACGTCTAATTTGTTTGCGAAACTCGTTCGAGAAACGGTTGAAACCATTGGGGAAGTGCCACGTGTCACAATCATCGGGCCTTATACGTTCCAACGTTTAACGAAAGGGATTTCTGAGGCGCAACGTCCAGCCTTTTTGTTACAGTTAATTCACGTATACGGTCAACTTATTCATGAACTCGAACAACTCGGCGTATCGACAATCCAATTAGAAGAACCGGCATTTACGTCCGAATTAACAGAAGACGAAATAGCACTTGCAGAACAACTGTACGTCCAACTAACAGAAATCGTTCAAAGTGACATCTTCATTACGACTTATTTTGAAGGCATTCCGTCATTAGAACGTATTTTACAATTCCCTGTTGCTGGTTTCGGTCTTGATTTTGTTGCCGGTGAAAAGGAAAATATCGCCGCATTACGCCATATTGATTTCCCGAAAGATAAAACGCTTGCGATTGGTTTAGTTAATGGTCGTGACATTTGGGCATCTAATTTAGCAGAACGTACCATTTTAATTGAAACGATTCAAAAGTTAACAGGTGCTAAAGAGCTTGTATTGCAAACGTCTTGTAGTTTACAACACGTTCCCGTAACCGTTTCAAATGAGACAAAATTACAGCCTACGCTAAAAAATGCGCTCGCTTTTGCAGATGAAAAAATAAAAGAACTTATTTTATTGAAACAGTATGTATTTAATCACGAAACACCCGTAAAACAAGCAATCGCAATGAATTTAGATGCTTTAGAACGTCTGCAAAATCATCCGGAACGTCAAAAAGTAACGATTCAACGAGCTGTACAACAACTGAAACAAAGTGATTTCGAACGACAAGCACCGTATGGACAACGGTTGATTGCGCAAAAAGAAGCGCTTCAATTACCCGATTATCCGACGACGACAATCGGCAGTTTCCCCCAATCTGAAGCAGTGCGACAAAATCGTTTGAAATGGCGTAAAGGTGAAATTACGAACGAACAATATGAGCAGTTTAATCAAGAAGAAACGAAACGCTGGATTGCCATTCAAGAAGAAATTGGATTAGACGTATTCGTACACGGTGAATTCGAACGGACAGACATGGTAGAATATTTTGGAGAAAAATTAGAAGGGTTTGCTTTTACAGAAAAAGCATGGGTCGTTTCATACGGTTCTCGCTGTGTGAAACCACCGATTATTTATGGGGATGTCGAATGGACACAACCGATGACGGTGAAGGAGACAGTCTACGCACAGTCGTTAACGAACAAGCGACTGAAAGGGATGTTAACAGGACCTGTTACGATCTTAAATTGGTCGTTCGTACGTAATGACCTTTCTCGTTCTGACGTCGCGTATCAAATTGCCATCGCACTACAACAAGAGGTGAAGGCGTTAGAAGCGGCCGGTATTTCCATTATTCAAATTGATGAACCCGCTTTGAAAGAAGGGCTTCCGCTTCGTAAGTCTGCACAAAAAGCATACGTTCAATCAGGCATTAAAGCATTTAAATTAACGGCTGCTACAGTGAAAAATGAAACGCAAATTCATACGCATATGTGTTATTGCGAATTCAATGATTTTATCGAAGAAATTGAGGCACTTGATGCAGACGTTATTTCGATTGAAACGTCGAGAAGTCATGGAGAATTAATTGAGGCACTGAAAGTAAATCCGTATAAATTAGGAATCGGTTTAGGTGTGTACGATATTCATAGCCCACGTGTCCCGACGCAACAAGAAATTGAGACGATTTTAACGGAGAGTCGAGAAGTGATTGCAAAAGATCAGTTTTGGATTAACCCCGATTGCGGGTTGAAGACAAGACGTGAAGAAGAGACCATCGCTTCTTTGAAACAAATGGTGAAAGCGGCAAGTATATTAAAACAACAAGTAAAAGCTTAATAAATTGGTCGAGGGCCCAGCGTAATTTACGCTGGGCCCTCATTGTGCTTGCTAATTTTCTATTGTATCGACCCTACCATCAGGGGAGTGAGTTACTATATATATTAGACCGCGGTAACATTTCAATACTTTACTTTCTAACTTAAACAATACGAACCCTACCTGCTCTCGTATCTATGCGACCCTATAGTCGCGCCTATTGGAATAAGCATCTTCAAAAATAAAACAAAAATTGCCTTAAAATCAGCAAGATATTAATTATAACATGAATTTACTATGAATGCACTAATATTTTATTCTTATAAAAGAATAAAACTCGCTAGTCTATATAAAAATGATAAAATAATGTAACTAGCTATAATTAAAACGTGTGAATAGACGATTTAAAATATCGTATTGTACGGCGTACCGTCGATTGAGCTTATTCAATATGCAAATGAAAATAACAATAAACTTGTCGTAATCGGAAATCGAGGCTTGAATGCATTGCAAGAGATAATTTTAGGTAGTGTGAGCCTAAAGTCTTAAATGTCTTTAGGCTCTTTTTTATTATGTTTAACAATAATGCGTAAAGTTACACTTTAAAAGTGTATAAAATAGGAGTAATGTCATTTTAAGTAATATATAAATCTAAATCCTTATTGCTAAAGGCTCTCTTTTTATTTAAAATTAAATGAATTATTACACAATAGAGAAGAGGAAAAGTAGTATGAAAGTAGGTAAGAAGTTAAATATAGCATTTTACTCAATCGTTTTTTTAATGTGTATTTCGGTTGTAGTAACGTATTTTAATGTGAAAAATATAGAAAATAAAACAGATGAAGCGTTTAATAATCGTGTCGCTCAATTACAATTGAATAATGATATTCGAACGAATATATATAAACAAGGTTTATATGCGCGAGCAGTTATTTTAGATAACTCTAAAAGAAATCAAGAGTTATTAACAGAAAGTGCTACAGAGCTAGATAAAAATGTGACAGATTTAAAACCGTTAATTTTATCAAAAGAAATGATGAACAAATGGGAAGATGTGAATACACTAAATACAGAATTCAATGACATTTTATCGAATTTGAAAGCAGCTCTTGATCAAAATGATACACAAAAAGCGACGAATATCGTGAATACAAATTTAGCGCAAACAAACTCTAAACTCGTAACGTTAGCTGCTGAAATGAATGACTATCAATTACAAAAAATGAATGACATTCAATCTGACACACAATCGGCTTTATCATTAACGAAATTAACAGGATTTTTCATACTGTTATTTAGTATTTTGTTTGGTATTCTTGTCGCAACGTATGTTAAACGTAAAATTACGACGCCTATTCAAATCGTTACGACGAATATGGAAACGATGGCAACAGGTGATTTCACTATCGAAGATGTACAATTTAAATCAAAAGATGAAATCGGAACACTCGTGACGAGCGTGAATCATATGAAAGCTAGTTTGAAACAATTGATTCAAAACGTACAACACAACGTAGAGCATTTATCTGCTTCTGCCGAAGAATTATCGGCTAGTACGGAAGAAGTAACTGCAACGAACGAAACAATTTCTTCACAAGTAACGACAACTTCTGATGCTGCGAGTGGTTCAACGATGGCTGCGAAAGAAAGTTCTGCTGCTATGGAAGAAACAGCACAAGGTGTACAACGTATTGCGGAAGCTGCCCAAACGCTAAATCATGCTTCTGCAAGTGCAAGTACGCTGTCGCTAAATGGTGTGACGATTGTTGAACAAGCACAGCAACAAATGACGACGATTTATACGTCAACAGAGTTATTAGATGATCTCGTTCAAAAGTTAGCGAAACAGTCAGAAGAAATTGAACATATTACGAGCGTTATAACTGAAATTACTGATCAAACGAATCTTTTAGCATTAAATGCTGCGATCGAAGCTGCACGTGCTGGAGAACACGGAAAAGGATTTGCCGTTGTTGCCGAAGAAGTTCGTAAGCTTGCTGAACAATCGAAAACATCAGCAAATTCAATTTCCCAATTAACGACTGAAATTCGTTTAGATACGAAAAATGTTGAAGAAGCCGTGACGAATTCTTTAGGATCAGTTCAAAGTGGTGTTCAAATTATTCAAGACGCAGGAAATTCTTTTAAAACAATTTCAGAAGCGATTGATGAAATTACTTCACAAATTCAAGAAGTATCCGCGACGACAGAACAACTTTCTGCAGGTGCCGAAGAAGTATCGGCTTCTGTTCATGGTATTTCAGAAGGCGCAGAACATGCGTCGGATGCGTTAGGGACAATCGTAACGTCCATGTCTGAGCAATTAGAAACGATGAATCAAGTAAGTGCTGTAGCACAAGAGTTAAGTGCAAGCGCTCAACAACTTCAAGACGAAATTAATCGATTCCACGTATAAAATAGTATATAAAAGAACTTGTTTTGCTAAGGTGAAACAAGTTCTTTTATGTCTTATGAAAAAAACAGCTAGAAATCCGCTTTCTTTAACCCTTTATACAGTTACTTTAAGAAGGAATTTGGTATAATAATAACAATTAAAGCTATTCATGTTATGTAAAATACGCATAATAAAATTGATAGTTCATCGACATGCTCATATGTCGAGAGGAGGACTTTATGGAAAACAACGAAACAACAGTTTGCAGTATTTGTAATAGAAGTTTAGAAGGACGTCCATTTATTCAAGGAGCTAAAGATGATGTAGCTGTTTGCGCAGAATGCATCCAAACTGCATCAGAATTACTCGGTTTAACACCGCCAGTAAATGAAATGGATGAAGACGATTATATTGAAAATTTAGCGTTTGAAGATATGATTCGCCCATCAGCAATTCGTGATTATTTAAATGACTATGTAATCGGACAAGAAGAAGCGAAACGTGTTTTATCTGTTGCGATTTACAACCATTTAAAACGTATGGCACATAATGCAAATCGTGATGAAGATGCACCTGAAATTGAAAAATCAAACGTGCTAATGGTTGGACCAACGGGTTCAGGTAAAACGTATTTATTACGTAAATTAGCGGAATTACTAGATATCCCAATGATCGTAGCAGACGCTTCAAGTATGACAGCAGCTGGTTACGTAGGGAGTGATCCAGAAGTGATGCTTCGCCAGCTTCTACAAGCAGCAGATGAAAACTTAGAACGTGCAGAACGTGGGATTATTTACATCGATGAAATCGATAAATTAGGTCGTAAATCAGAATCTGCATCGATTACACGTGATGTTTCTGGTGAGTCTGTTCAACAACAAATTTTAAAAATTATTGAAGGGACAAAATCACAAGTTCCACTAGATGCCAATCGTCTACACCCAGGCGGTAACAACGTGGAAATGGATACGTCGAACATTTTATTCGTAGTCGGAGGTTCATTTGAAGGAATCGAAGAAATCATTCAAAAACGAATCGGCGAAGATGCACGTAAAATTGGGTTTGGTGGCAGCTTAGATGACGATGCGAAAAAAGAGAAGAAATTCAATGACTATATTTTAGATGTTGAAGCAGAAGATTTACGTAAATTTGGTATGATTCCAGAATTACTCGGTCGTCTTCCAGTCGTTGTTCCTCTACAAGAATTAGACGTAGAAGCACTTAAACAAATTTTAACAGAACCGAAAAACGCTTTATTAAAACAATATCAAGCGTTGTTAGCTTATGATGGTGCAACAATTGATTTTTCAGATGAAGCGATTAAAGCAATTGCTGAAATTGCCCATGAGAAGAAAACAGGCGCGCGTTCACTTCGCTCTGTACTTGAAAAAGTGTTACTTCCGCATATGTTCAATCTTCCAGATGAAGAAGAGAATGTTACATTCCGCTTCACAGAACAATCGATTCGTAAAGGCACAGCTCCTGAACGTATCGTAAATAAATAATTAAAACAT
>NZ_HE611067.1:0-142180 GCF_000285595.1 Kurthia senegalensis
GTATGACAATAGGTCATACTCGTTTTTTATTGTTTTTTTAAGTTTATTTTCCCGTTTACGTAGGTCATACCTTCGTAAGTCACTGTGCCAGTCGCAATTTTCCCGTTGTAATAAAGAACTTCCGCCTCAAAATTTTCGGGATCTTTCGTCGCATTGTAAATCCAATAGCCTTTCGGGAGGAAGCCATTAATAAATAGTTCGTTTTTATAAATAAACGTACCTGAATTCGTATAAATCACACCATTTTTATAGAGGGCATCGTTATATTTTTTCATCTTCATATACACTTTCCCGTTATAATACAAACGCTCTTTGTACACGATATACCCTTTATAAAGTACGGCGTTTTTATACAGTTTGTTGGAAGCAATGACGATACCTGTTGCCCGTTTTCCATTGACGTATAGAATTTTTTTATAGACATGTTTACCTGTTGCCTTTTCAGCGTTAATATACAATGTATTTTTGTACAATGTCCGTGTAATATACGTACGACCATTTTTAAATAATTGTTGATCGTATAAATAAAGGGATTGGCGATTAATTGCTCCATTTTTGTACAATTTCTTTTTGTAGACACCCGTATAAGCACGACCATTTTTGTACAATTTTTCATGCTTAAAAACATAGATATTTTTGGCATGGCCGTTTGTTGGAACGTGTAGAAACATCGTACAAGCGAAAATGGCACTGCTTAAAAATAAAAAATATTTTTTCATTTACATTCCTCCGCTCTTCTCTATTTTATTATCGTAAGCGGTCTTGAAAGTTCAAGTCTGAAATACTGACCTTATAAAAAGTTTATATACTGATACTTTTCTAATAATCAGAATATCGTTACACTGACCGTATACAAAGTGGAAGAAGGGGATTTGAAGTGACGGAAAATAGTAAAACGACGACGATGAGCCAGTTCTTTTTATGGTTCGGAGCGTCTATTTCATTAGCGGAAATCATGACGGGCGCTCTTATTGCACCACTCGGATTTCAAAAAGGGATGTCAGCGATTATAGTAGGGCATTTAATCGGCATGCTCATTTTATTCGGTGCAGCATGGATGAGTAGTAAAAACAGACAAAGTGCCATCGCTTCAACAGCTAATACATTCGGTGCGAAGGGGGCTCAATTTTTCGCAACGCTCAATATGGTGCAACTAATCGGCTGGGCAGCTGTCGTCATTACGATGGGGACACACGCTTTACGCACGATTTCACGTGAACAGTTTGCATTCGGAAATACGTTCTTTTGGGCAATGGCTATCGGTTTGTTATTAATTGTCTGGATTGTTGTCGGGCTAAAAAAAATGAGTATCGTTCATAGTGTCATTGTTTTTTGTTTGTTTTTGTTCACCTTACTACTAGCCTATACGATTTTTGGGCATCAAGGAATGGTTCTTCAAGGGGAAGGATTAGGGGTATCGATTACATATAGTGAAGCCGTGGAGCTGAGCACGGTCATGTGCTTGTCTTGGCTCCCGGTGATCGGGGATTATTCAAAGCTCGTTCAAAAGCCGTTACAAGGGACGTTAACGAGTGTCATTGCGTACGGTGTTGGAAGTAGTTTTATGTTTAGTTTAGGACTCGGTGGCGCATTGTACGTCGGCTCAGCTGATATTGGTCAAATTTTACTTGCAAGCGGGTTTTCTGTGGCCGCACTTCTTTTAATTTTTTTATCTACAATCGTCACGACTTTTTTAGATTGTTTTTCGGCAGGGGTTAACTGCCAACTTCTTTTCAAACGAGTAAATTCTAAATTAGCATCGATTGTCTTTACAGTTTTTGCGGTCATCATCGCATTAACGGTACCTGTGAGCGTGTACGAACAATTTTTATATTGGATTGGATCTATTTTTGCACCGCTGTATGGTATTTTGTTCATGCACGAATACGTCTTGAAAAAAAGAAATATACGCTTTTCGCCTTTGTATGCGATGGCTGTATGGGGAATCGGTGTTTGTAGCTATTATGTAACGCTATCTACCCATTTGCTCTTCGGTAATACGATTTGGATTTTAATTGGAACGGGTATCGTCTATGCTGCTGGTTTAACGTTACGTCAAACACCTCATACAAAATGAAAAAAGCAGTGAAGCTATTTTCTACCTTCACTGCTTTTTATTTTGTTTATTAAATGGCTTTTCTCACTTTACGTAATACGATGAAACCGAGGAATAGTGCAATACTTTGAAATAAAAAGTACAAAGCCAAAATAAGTGAGAAGCTGATTGCGGCGTACAATGGGAAAATAAGTAGTAAGATAGCGAAAATTAAACTAATGACATTGAATACAATCGCAATCCAAAAAATAACATCTTTCGTATGTGTCTCTGAAAACAGTTCTATTAAATTGCGAATGATTTCGAGTAAGAACCAAATAGCAAAGACGACGCCAACAAAGGCAAGACCGAATTGTGGAGCGAAAAATAAAAAGACGCCGAGCACGATCATTAATAGACCGACAATTAATGTAGCACTTGATGCTTTTTTAAGTTTTCTCTTTTCTCTGAAGTAAGAAAAAAGATCGAAAAGACCTTTAACGATGGCAAGTATAGCACAAATCATAATAATGATTTCAAGCGTACGTACGGGCTTGAAAAATAAAAACATAGAAAGAACAAAACTTAAAATAGCAATAATGAGTGTAAATTGCCCTAATTTTTTCACAATATAACCTCCTATTAAAATGCACTTTCTATATTGTTTTCACTAAATTATTCAAGTTTAAACTTCTTTTTACAGGGAAATAAATAAGAGGAGGCGATTTTCATGACAAAAGTACAAAAAGTACAGCACGTAACGACCGTTTCAACAGAAGACGAATTGTATGAGTTGCCAAATACGGGTCCAAAAGATTTACTGGAGGCGGCTTTAGCAGCTTGCGCATTGAAAACGACAAAAGAAGTGTTAGAAAGAGATGGCATTGAGTACGATGAAGCGGATTTATATGCAGAAGCGACGGCTACATTGACGAAAGCCCCTGCTCGCTTTAATGAATTTTCGGTTTCGATCGTCTTGCCATCTTTACCAGAATCATACGATCAAGAAAAAATGATGATTTCGATTGAAAGAGGCTGTATTATCGGGAATACGTTAAAACATCAAGGGTCTGTTTCATTCCATAAAGAGTCGTAAACACTCGATAATAAAACACGCGGTTTTAGCTATTTACGTGCTAAAAACGCGTGTTTTTTAATGACGAAAGCCCATTCAAATACAATGCTTTGAATGGGCTTCTATACTGATTTTAAGCTTCTGTTTTTACGTCATTCGTAAAACGAGGATGTTGCCATAATTCTTTCCATTTTATAACGGAAGCGATGACGATGACAATACCGAGTGCGAGCATAATAACAGATAAAATACCGTTTAAAACGTTGTAACCGCCTGCTGCACTGTTCCAATACACATTTTTCACCATCCAATAACCAGCGACGTTTACAGTAATGTATAAGTAAATGAGTGGGATAAAGCATGTAAGGGCGTAGATTCGTTTGTCGGCAATTTTTAAGACGAATGTGACTCCACAAACTAAACCAATCGATGCCATCAGTTGATTTGATACACCGAATAGTGCCCAAACAGAAGCAATATCACCTGAGTTCAGTAAGTATCCCCATAAAAGGCAGGCAAGGGCACTAGCGAAAATCGTACCTGGTAACCAATCGGTTTTTTTCAAAGGTTTATAGACGTTTCCAAGGAAGTCTTGAATTAAATAACGTGCTGTACGCGTTCCTGCATCGATCGCCGTTAAAATAAAGACCGCTTCAAACATAATGACAAACTGATAAAAATAACTCGTTAAATGGCTAAACCATTCGACGTCTGAGAAAATTTTTGCCATACCGACAGCTAACGTAACGGCCCCGCCTGTTCGTCCTTCTAAATCCATGCCAATTGCGGCAGATAGGGCCGGTAAATCGACAATGTCCATACCGAGTGTAGCAAATTTTTCAGGAGCAGAGTTAATCGCAAAATAATCACCAGGGTGAAGAACTGTCGCAGCGATTAAAGCCATAATACCAACGACACATTCTACGAGCATCGCGCCGAAACCGACGATTCGAATGTCTTCCCAGCGATCGAGCATTTTAGGCGTCGTTCCCGAACCAACGAATGCGTGGAAGCCAGAAATTGCACCACAAGCAATCGTAATCGATACGAATGGCCATACAGGACCATTGACAATCGGACCACCGCCGTTAATGAAGTCAGGAATAATAGCGGGGAATTCAATAACTGGATTAATAATAAATACACCGATAATTAAAGCGATAAATACGCCGATTTTCATGAAGCTTGATAAGTAATCACGCGGTGCTAATAAAAACCAAACAGGTAGTGCCGCAGCGAAGAACGCGTAAATTGGTAAAATGATAGACAACGCTTCTTTATCAAGTGTTAAGACATTTCCTAACCACGTTCCTTCGATGTTTGGACCGAAAAATACGGTACCTATTAGCAAGACGACACCGAGAATAGTAGATAGCTTAATACTGCCGGTAAATTTCGTTAGAAGGCCCATAATCATCGCAATGGGAATCGTTGAGGCAACGGCGAAAGTACCCCACGCATTGTTAGCAAGGGCTCCTAAAATAACCATGGAAAGACCGGCCATCGTAATCGTAATAATGAAGAGCATTGCGAGACCTGTACAAAATCCAGCAACTGGGCCTAATTCGTCTTTCATGACTTCAGATAGTGATTTCCCACCTTTCATCATTGAGGCAAATAAGACGACCGTATCGTGAACAGCACCTCCAATTACGGCACCAATGAGCAACCAAATATACCCGGGTAAATAACCGAATTGCGCTGCTAAAATAGGACCGACTAGAGGACCTGCCGCTGCAATGGCAGCAAAGTGATGTCCGAATGCAACCCATTTATTCGTTGGAACGAAATCTTTCCCGTCATTAATCGTATGTGCGGGTGTTGGAAGATCATCGTTTATTTTCAATACTTTTTTCGTGAAAAATAATCCGTAAAAGCGATAAGTAATCGCCAAAATACAAATTGCTGCAATGACTAACGTAATAGCATTCATCTAATTCCTCATTTCTCATATGTAAGTAATTTGAATTGTTTGATTATTGTAAATTTATCGTACCACGGTTTTTGTTATATAACAATATTATTTTTAAAGAAACAGAACTGATACACGAAGACTATTCAAATAGTAAAAAATCCATCGATATATTTCAAAAAAAGATGAAAAACGTAAGGTAATCTATGCGTAAAAATAAAAAAATTCTCTAAAAAGAGTATATTTCCTTATTTTTAAATAAAGAAAAATATGTTTATTTTTTAAGAACATAGCTATGTGAAAGGCGTGCTTATATGTAAAATAACGTTACTTTATTTTGAACGATTGAATTCGAAAAAGTAAACATTTTGCGTGTTCAAACGGATATCATTTTCTGTATATAAATAAAAAATAGATGCTTGATCCAAATGGATCAAGCATCTATTTTTTATTTTAAGGTAAAAACTTATCAATCGTTTTATCGGAAACCGTTAAATAATGATTCGTAATCGTTTGGAGAGAGCGATGACCTGTTTGTTCAGCAATTGTCGCCAAGTCGGCTCCTTTTTCGTGCATATCGGAAACGAGCGTTTTTCTAAAGTTATAGCCAGATAGCCCTGTCCAACGATTTAAATCATTTAATAAAGTTCTTTCAGAAACGTGTTTACTACGGTACTTTCGTCCGTATTGATTGGCGATAATTTGTCCGACAAAGTAATCATCAGGTTTTAACGAATATTCTTGCACATACGCTTGAATACTTTGTACGACTTCTTCTGTGAGGCGCTTCGTTTTAAAACGTTTTTGCTTTTTCAAATACACATCGACCGTACCACTTTTTAGATCGAAATCTTTCATTTGCAAGGCGACCATTTCGTTCGGACGATTGCCAGTGATGAGATTGACGAGACAAATGGCACGACCTCGCACGTCCAATTTCATAAGGGCTTCTTTTAATTTTACAGAATCGACCGCTTTTTTACCTTTTACTTGTTTTTGACGAGCGTATTGTTCTTCGTTAAATAAGCTACGTAAAAAAGTCGTTTCTTTAATATACGTTTCATCGTTTAGAAACGTATAATTGTAGTCGATTTTCAGCAATTTTTTAATCGCAGCTAATCGTTTTTCAAACGTGCTTTTTTTCACTTTTTCTTGTGTAATCGAGTAGTACAAATAATCATACATGCTTTCAGCACTAATTTGCTGACGCGTATGTTGAACATAGCCTTCATAATTTAATAAATCATGCTTATAAGCATTTGGAATACGACGTTCAAATTGTGCGCGATCTGCTTCCCGTGCCGATTGGCGTCGTCGCGTTTCTAGTTGTTCCATACCGATTATATTTTGTTCTGCCATAGCGATCACCTCACGTACATTTGTTCTATAAATTGTATCATAAATGGCGTATGAAGTCGCTCACTGTCTTTATATAACGAAATCCCATCTCATCGAGATATACATAAAAAACCCAAAAATCTAGATTTTACTCTGATTTTTGGGCGCAGCACTAAATGGTAAGCTTTTTTTATTTATAAAATACTTTTTCAACGTTGTATTTTGCTTTAAACGTATTGATTGCATATGTTTCGTAAATTTCACGTTCCATTTGATCTTCAATTTCATATACTTCGATTTTGAAAACTTCATCACGGTGATCTTTCATAGGTGATACAGTATCTTCGAAGTGTTTTTTAATACGTTGACGAATTTTACGTGCTTTACCAACGAATAAAACTTCATTTTGTTCATTATAAAATAAGAAAATACCGCCATTTTGACGAGTGATTTTGTGTAGGTCGATGAAACCATGGAATGGCGTAATTGGTGCTTCGCCTTCTTTTGCTTTTTGTTCACGTTGTTGGATAACAACGTCTGGTTTTGGCATATCAATTTTAATCATATGTTTTTTCAGTCCTTTTGAATGTCTTGAAACTTGATTATATCACGCTTTGTGAGAAATATATAGTTTTAAGTTTTTAAGGAGACGCACTTTATACGTGATATTTTTCTATTTTACAGCCGATTATGGCGTCAATTATCCGTTATGCAAAATGAAATAAGCATAACGACTATTTTCATAGCGGCTATGCTTCGTTTTAACGTAATTGATTGATGAATTGACTTAACATTGCATGCAATTCTTTTACTTTTTCGGGTTGAATTTGGATCGAAGAGTTTTGTAAAATATCTTCTCCAATACAGTGAAGGTTTTCAGACAGTGCGCGTCCTTTAGGTGTTAATGAAACGAAAAGATGTCTTTCATCTTCTTTTGAGCGCTTGCGATTGACGTATCCGTTAGACTCTAATCTTTTTACTAACGGTGTCAGCGTTCCTGAATCAAGAAATAATTTGTGTCCTAGTTGTTTGATTGTTAAATGTTCTTCGTCGCATAGAGCGAGTATCGTAATATAGCCAGTATACGTTAAGTCGTATTTTTTGAGCCGTGCTGTGTACTCTTTAATAATTTCTTTAGATGATACGTACAATAAAAAACAAAGTTGGTGATCTAGATTTTCACTCATAGCAAGTGCCTCCGTCTATCTTTCGAATACTTCTATTGTAAAGGAAGTGTATTGCTTGTCAAATGCAATTAAATTGTATACAATTTAATTGTTCTTAATTTAAATGAGGAGTGATAGAAATGAAAGAAATTTACTCAACAAAAATGCTAAATGTAGGTGGACGTAGTGGGGAGTCAATCGCAGACGATCAATCGTTTAAAGTGAAAATTGCGCCTCCAGGTTCAAAAGTAGAAAACGCAACGAATCCAGAGCAATTATTTGCTGCAGGATACAGTGCATGTTTCAATAGCGCTCTTGATTTAATTAAACGTAAAAAAGGTATTAAAGAAAAATCATCGATTACAGCAACGGTTCGCTTATTTGAAAAAGCGCCATTTGATTTCGTATTAGCTGTTGAAATTGTCGGTCACATTGATGGCATTTCCCGTGAAGAAGCACAACAATTATTAGAATTAACACATACTGTATGTCCTTATTCAAAAGCAACAGCTGGAAATATTGACGTGACGATTAAAGCCGTATAATGAAAGTATAAATAGACTCTTCGCTAGGGGATAGTTTCTCAAAGACCTTTATTATGGTAAAAGAAGGTACGTAACTCGAAAAAATGCGACTGTCGGCTGACGGTCGCATTTTTTCATAGCATATGATTGAATATAATTCCTTTTTATTCCATAATTAAAATATTGGGAATGGGGGATTTATATGATTATGTTAGTCATTGTTTTCATTATAATGTGTATGTTGTCGAACTATTTGCTACGAGGGAAGGGTGCTTTTTTAATTGCAGGATATAATACGATGTCTGCAGAAGAAAAGACGAATTATGATGAACGAGCTCTTTGTATTCAAACAGGAAAAATGATGAGTTGGATAACGGTTTCGATTGCGCTCTTAATCGTTGCAGCATATTCAGGGAATAACGTGTTTCGTTATATCGGCTATTTTGTGATGGTTTTAAGCATTATTTTAGGCATTGTATCGATGAATCGAGTGGAACCTGAAAAAAATAACATACTTTTTGCCGGATTCATGATACAGTTAACTCAAGTGACAACATATAAACGTCGAGGAGAACAACTATGATTGAAATTAAAACATCACCGATTAGTGAAGGCGAATATACACGTGGTGTATTTGCCTCTGAATTTATTCCAAAAGGAACCATGTTCCATGCAGCACCTGTTTTAGCTTATCCAAATGAGCAACATGAACATATCGAAAAAACATTATTAGCGGATTACGCTTTCGAGTACGGAATCGGACGTTCAGCTATTTTACTTGGATATGGTATGCTATTTAACCATTCTTATACACCAAATGCAACGTATGAAATTGACTTTGATGGTCAAACATTCAACTTCTCAGCTTACCGTGATATTGAAGCGGGCGAAGAAGTATTTATTAACTACAATGGAGACGTTGATGACAACGATCCACTTTGGTTCAATAAAGAAGAGTAAAATGTAAAGGTTTTACGTCCAATAGTAAGATGGCGTGATTTGAAAAATACAAATCACTCTATTTTTTTATTTGATTCGACGAATACTTTCCACCACGCGTCCTCGTACTTTACGAAATAAATAACGTATATGAAATGCACAATAATTTCTTTGTATTTTCTACTTTATTTGTTGATTTTCTTCTATTCGGTAAATGCTCAATTAGCGATATTATTTGAAAAAATCAATAGCATAGAATCAAATTAAAAAAGCCGTTCCGCATGTGTGAGCATGTTGGAACGGCTTTTTTGTTCTATTTTATTTAGTCGATTTTTTTAATGAGAATTTGTTGGCGGCCGTTCTTTTTCGCTTCGTATAAAATGCTGTCCGATAAGGAAATCCAATCATTCAATGATTTTTTGATATCGTTTTTCCCGTAGGCACATCCGATTGTCATGCGCAGTGGGAAAGAAATCGTTTCATACGTAAAAGGTTCTGTAATCAATTGTTCATAAAATAGACGAGCAAATTGTTGAAGATGGTGCTCATCCTCGTTTTGATAAACGAAATAAAACTCATCGCCACCAAATCGACCGTAATAACAATAACTATTATCATCATATTCCGTATAAAAGCGGTGAATTCGATTGCTGATTTCCATCAGAACGGCATCACCTATAACATGACCGTAACGATCGTTAATTTCCTTGAAATAGTCTACATCGATAATTCCGAAAAGGGTAGATGCATTCGGACACCCTGTTTCGAGCATTGGGATGACGGTTTTTTCAAAACCATTTCGGTTCCACGTCTGTGTTAACGAATCAAAATACATATCATTCATAGCAACCGCTTTTTTCATCTCATATTGAGACGTTATGAATAGTTGATGAACTTTTGCAGAACTTAAACTTTTTTGATATGCAATATGGCGTTCCATTATTTGAATCGCTCGTTCGACTTGCCCTTGTAATTCATAAAAGTGGAGCAAACTTTGAAAAATATCTTCTACGATTTGCAGTTGTAAGCTTTCTAAATCAACATTTTGCAATTGCTCGGCTAATTGTGCAGCATGTTTCACATCTTGTTTTGCTACGGCGAATAAAAATTGACAATGGTCGTACATTAAAAGATGTGTGAAATCGGCATTTTCTTTCGTTTTTTGAAATATTTCAAAATTAGTTTTAACTTTTTGCAATTGATTGATGCGGATAAACATCTCCGTCTGATTGAGGAGAGCAAAGTAGTAAGCTTTTGGATAAAGATTAGACTGTTTGAAGTGGGTTTCACAATAGTCTAAGCAAGCCTGAAAAGTAATAATGGCATCTTCCATTTTATCATTTTGAACAAAATGATCGCCGATATTGTTTAACGTATCCGCAACGATAGGATGGACTTTTAATGATTGAGCCCTTGCATGAAATGCGACCATGTTTTCGTAGTAATTCTCATGATACCCGAGTGCATCTAAAATGACGACAGTCGCTAAATTAATCCGAAGTTGGTCGACAGGTTGTGCGAAACGATTAAATAAATCACGTTGATCCAGTAGAAGATGCAATGCTTCTGTCGAGCGACCGAATGAAAATAAAATTGCGGCTTTATTGTAATATAAATTACATAAATTAGAATATTGATGTGTATGTTGAAGCTTATTTTCAATTTGATCTAATTTTTCTCTTAGTTCTTCCCAAGTTTTTGAAGGAGATTGTGCAAAAATATTATTCATGATTTGACGATAATACATACGATCACGCCTCCTTTTTAGTGGACAATCGTAAATTGATTACGTCCGTTTTGTTTCGATTGGTAAAGTGCAATATCTGCTTTTTGAATTAATTCCTTTAAAGAAATGTTTGGATTCGTTTCTACGTAAGCACCTAAACTAATCGTTAGTTTAATAGTAGGTTTTGCTAATTCTACGTGTGTTAACTCACGATAAAGTTCTTTAATGAGAAATTGCATTTTTTCTTCTGTCGTAAGTGGTAGGAGGGCGAAAAATTCATCGCCTCCGAGACGGACGAACAGTGCCTTCTGTTTATTGAAAAATGGTTTACATGTGGAAGCAAGTTGTTGTAATGCCATGTCCCCGTACAGATGACCATACGTATCGTTCATTACTTTAAAGTGATCGATATCAAATAGTATGACACTGTAGGAAGGATGCTTTTGTTGCCAGCTTTGAATGTGATCTTCTACATATTTACGATTATGCAATTTTGTGAGAGCATCTTGCCAAGCAATTTCTTTATAAGGAGCATCATTGAAATATGGAATGACCATTTCAATCTCGATGTTTTTTTCGAGTTCAATTCCTTTTTGAAGGGCATGTTGATATTTTTTAAGTAAGTCAAAATAAGTTTTCGGCGTATAAATCACTTTCGCAATCGGACACGCTTTTTCGTATAAGTCTAAGCACCATTTAGGATGATTTTCAAATTGTTGAAGTGCGTCTAACAACAGTTGAAGTGCTTCATTTAAATGATGTTGTTTCTCTAGAAAGTGTGCTTCTGCAATGATTAAACGTACGTCATAGTAATTCATTGGACGACGTTTAATAAGCGTACGTGCTTGATTGAGAATGTCGGTTGCCTCTTCCCAACTATCTACTTCTACGAGTACTTTTGAGTAGTTAAGTAAAAGAAATTCATAATGTGCAATAGATGGATCTTCATGATAGTACGTAATACTTTTGCGAGCAAAATAAAGGCTGTTTTCAAAGTCTTTTGTCTTTAAATAATAAATACTGAGGTTATGATAAATTTGTGCGAGATGGCCGATTGCATGATGCTCTTCAGCTAACATTTTGGCTTTTAAAAGAAAGGGAACCATGTCTTTTAAAGAGCCTACTTCACCTTGTAAAGCAGCGAGTAAATTGTAATAGCGGATTTTTTGAAGTGGCGTTGCATGCTCTTCAATGGTGATGCTTTTATCAGAAAGTAAACTACTCGCCAACGTCAAATTACGATGGCGAAAATAGAGAATCGCACAATGCATCGTATACGTAATGTATTCCTCGATACGATGTTCTTTATATAGCTCATCCAGTAAATCAGGCATGTACGTAAAAAATTGCGCGGCGTTTTCTTCTTCATATGCTTTTTGGACGATTTTTAATTTGTTATGGAGTTGTTGTGTCATCTTTTCACCTTCAAACGAACGATTGATTTCTTTATGTTTATAATACCGTTTTATATGAAAGAAATACATGTAAAAAGCATACATTTTAATAGGAAATAGGAGAACCAGTTGTAATTATCGTCATGACAACGTTTTATACAACCAGTTCCCCATAAAGTTCCCCATTTGATAGCAAAAAATAAAAAAATCAATGATAAAACATGATTTTATCTAATTTATTAATCGCTTCTTCTTTTTTGTTTTCAATCGCATGTACATATGTCTTTTGTACAGTGTCTATCGTATCTCCGAGCAACGATGCGACAGTTGCAATGTCTATACCTTCCGATATTAAGCGAGATGCAAAGGTGTGACGGAAAACGTGCGGAGTAGCTTCCTTCACACCGGCTTGTTGTACCTTCTTAAAGAATCTTTTGATGTGATCGTAATTTAATGTTGTTGTTCCATTAGTCGCAACGAAAACATACTGCGGCTCGAATTTTTCTTTACTCACACTAGCAATCATACCTTTTTGCAAAAGAGTCGCTTTTCGATGTGCTTTGTATTTCTTTAACTCCAGCATTAGTTTTTTAGACATCGGTATCTTTCGCACGCTATACTTAGATTTTGGTTTAGATTCTCCAAATTTCGTGTAGGTACAATTAATATCAATTAAATTTTTATCGAAGTCTATATCACGCCATTTGATACTAAGCATTTCACCGACACGCACACCGGTATGCATTAAGAATAAAATTGGTGCGCGTAAATGAGGATACTTTTCAGCGACTTTAAAAATCGTTTCAACTTCTTCAGTTGTATAAATTTTCTTCCTATTACTAGTTTCAAAACTTTCACCTTTGATTCGATTACGATCAATCATTTCGTTTTTTACAGCGAAGTTAATCGCAGCGTTCATTTTTGAGTCATACGCTTTCAATGTGCCTTGTGCTAAATCTTTTTCGACTATACTAAGAAAATCTCTGCGATATATATAACTGTTTAATTGAGTTAATTTTACACTTCCAATGTATTTACAAATTTTATTCCTCACATTTTTAGTGTTCAATAACGTGCTCATAGTTACTTTGTTCGTTTGATATTCAATGAACATTTCAAATAAATCTTCTACAGATAAATCTTTATAATCAACTTTGTTATAATTACCTTTAAGGAGTTCAGCTTTAAGTTCTGTCAACGCTAACGTAGCTTCTTTTGCAGTTTTAAAACCTTGTCGGTACATTTCTTTACGTGTGCCATCTTTACGCGTATGTCGGAAACGATATGCGTATTTTTTTGCTTGTTTTTTCTATATAACTAAATACATATTTTTCTTTAGTTTTTTCTAATTGTGGTTTCCCCATTTTTTATCACTCTTTCTATCATCGGCAAATGAACTGGGTGAATGATAGGGTAGGGCGAAACCACCTCCTTTCCTATATGTTAGCAATAAATTGTATTTTATTACATATTAATGTAATAAAAACGATTTAATTACGGAGAAGATAGTAGTATAATAGAAAAAAGCGAACAAGAGTTCTTATTTTTAGCTGTTATTTGTGTAATATAAAATTATGCAAAATGATATTTTTTTCGTATAATTGAAAAAGTAAAGCTATAGCTTTACTTTGGTCGGGAGTAATGCGACTAACATTACTCTTTGTTTGCTTCCCATGTATACAAATCTTCGATATGGCATTGCAACAGCTTAGAAATGTTAAATGCCAGTTCTACTGGCATTTTTTCGCGGTTGTGTGCAATAGCGTTGATCCGTTGACGTGATACTCCAGTTTTGACCGCTAAATCAGATTGGGAGATACCACGTTGTTTAAGCAAGTCGAGAAGCAAACATTTCCCGACTTTATACATATAAAAACTCCTTAGTTTTTATTAAAAAACTATAAAATGTTATTTAATTACATTAACTTCCAAAAGTTGTTAAAAATAAATTTAAAATTAGTTCTAAAAGATTAAAAATACGACAAAATGTCGATAAAATTACTTATAACGGTAGTTGTAAAATAGGATTTTAGTATTTACAATAATCTTATGAACATCTTTTAATTCGATTGTCTTAGTTAGAGAGGGAGATTTTATGAAAAGTACAGCAAACCAAGTGACCAAAGAAACAGCAAAGGTACAAATAGATATAAAAGTATTAATTAGTAAGTTGCAAAGTTTCAAAAATGAAAAAAGCAGAAAATCTCCTGATCTACACTAAGACTGGAATCTGTTAAATTTAATCATACGTATAGCTTCTTCTATTTCTTTGTCTGTTGCAGCAACTCCATCGACTACAAGTTCGTAGTCGTTCAAGAGTTCTTCAGCGGATATTTTTTTTGTGCTATCAATGAATTGCAATTCTTCTTTAGTAAATCCAGTAGAGAATACTAAGTCGTCTAGACTCACATCGAATTTTTGAGATAACTTAACGAGCGTATCAAAATCCGGTAGCTGATCTCCTTTTTCGTAACGAGATACATTTGCTTGCGTTATGCCTAAAAAATTCGCAAGTTCAGTTTGAGATAATTTTTTGTTTTTCCTTAAATCTTTTAAACGTGCTGAAAAATTAATTTCCTTCAAATTATTCACCTCTTAACACTCCTCTTATATAAGAAGATTCCCTTTATTTATTAGTGCTACACATAAAATATACTACAGTTTTAAATTTATTTTAACAAAAGTGTTGACTTATGAGTTTAACGCATATATTATAAGAGTATGAAATATGAGTTTAACACATAACTCGCGGAAGGCGGTGAGAGTTTTGATGACGACAGTAGAACGCAAAAAACGCTACGAACTTATTTCAGCAAGAGAGAAAACGAAGTTAAGCCAGCAAGAAGTTGCTGAAATCGTTGGTGTTACGCAAGCTAATATATCTCGCTATGAGAATGGAACACAAAGTCCAGCAATTTCAGTAGCATTTAAATTAGCGGAGTTATACAAAAAAGACGTTTCGACGCTTTTTAATAAATAAAAATATGAGTTTAAATCATATTTATTTTTTTAAATAAAGATATGAGTATAACTCATAAAAAATAGGAGGGTCATAACATGACAAACGTTCAAGTAATCGAACAACAAACGGTTTCATTCGCAGGAACAGAATTATTAGCTGCTAAATCGACAAACGGAAAGATTTACGTGGCAGTCAAGTGGGTTTCAGAGGGTGTTGGCTTAAGCGAAGGTCAATACCAAAATCAAACAAGAAAAATCCAAGGTGACTTAGTCCTTTTTAAAGGTATTGCAAATTTGCAACTCCCTACAAAAGGCGGTCTACAAGATGTCTTGTGTATTGAACTAGATTTCTTACCGTTATGGCTTGCGAAAATCAATATCACACCAAAGATGCAAGAAGAAACTCCTTGGGTAGCGAACCGGTTAATCGAATATCAATTAAAAGCGAAAGATGTTTTAGCGGAAGCTTTCTTACAGAAGCAAAAACCGTTAACACAAGCAGAAATGTTTATGCAAGCTGCACAACAAATGCTAGCGATGGAGCAAGAAGTCACAGCGATTAAACAGCGCACGGACGTCCTTGAACAAAATCAACAAAACATTGCAGAAATTATGGCATTGAATGCAAGTTCTTGGAGAAAAACTTTGAATACGGTATTAAATCGAATCGCAGACGTTCGAGGTGGTTTAGATCAGTATCAAGCCGTTAGACGTGAAAGCTACGAATTACTCGAACAGCGTGGCAAGTGCAAGTTAGAAATCCGAGTTAACAATCGTAAACGTGACATGGCTGCGGTTGGACTTGGTAAATCAAAGGTCAAAACGGTATCGAAGTTAGATGTTATTTCGAGTGACCAACGACTTTTAGAAATCTATATCGCCATCGTGAAAGAAATGGCAATTAAACATAACGTTAAATTTCAGGAGGTTTTAGTGTAATGAACAACATTTTCTTGAATTCAGAATTACTTACAGAGCAAGTGCAAGCAGTAGTGACACCAGCATTCGACATGGGACATTGCTTAGTTGAGCTATCAGAAGTCGAAGCTACATCGCAAACAAACGGCAACCAAAGTTTAAAAGTATTACCTAACGGTTTGACACTTTGCTTGTATGCGGATGACTTAGAAGAGTTAGGACGCTTATTTTTGAACGCTAGTGATGCTTTAAAACGAGCAGAAAAGAGGGACTAGCATGGAGGTACAAATTCAATTAGATGAACAACACATCAATAACATAGTGTCACAACTCGTTACAGAACGATTAGAAGCACTCGCATTACCTAAAGTACTTTCTATTGATATTAACGACGTGAAACGTATCACAGGAATTAAACATGAAAAATCGCTACAAAAAATCTTATCTGATCCACGTATTTTACAACATCAATTCCGATTATCTGAAAATGGACCAAGACGTTGGAATGCACAAGGGTTTGAAATTGCTTATCAAGAAGTTATGCACGATTTAAGAAATATGTATTAAAAAACAAACAGTCATCGGCAAATGAACTGGGTGAATGAATCAACATAAATGGAGGGTTTTCGATGTTCAACTCAATCAACTTAGCAGTCATGTTTAAACGACAGCACAAAGAATTATTACGCACGATCCGCAGGAGATTAGACGAATCAACGTACTACAAATCGTTTTACCTCGATGCAAAAGGTGAAAAACGGCCGTGCTATATCATCAACGAAATGGGCTATGACAGCTTGGTTGAACATCATGAAAACTTATCAAACTATCACAAATCAAAACAGAAAGAAGCAGTTACAGCATGAATTTAGAACAACTAGCACAACGGTTACAACAGCAAGGCATCGAAGCTACAACGATAAGGAGGAATGAAGGTGGAACTACTAACAGCAATGTTTTACATGTACATTTACGGTCATGTTTTCGACATTCTAGCGTTAGGCGGAATGGTCGTGTTTATCGCAGTAGGTTTACTACTGATGATAAAAGAAAACATCATCATCGCATTTGTGAACATCAAAAATAAAATCAAAAACTAGGAGGAAACAACGTGGTACTACAAATTAAAGAAATCGACTTCAACAGAGAATTTATGCTGAAGGTTATCGCAGAACGTGAGGGCGTTGAAAAGGCGCAAGCGATGAACGAAGAGTTATCAATTCAAGCGATTGATTTTCACTTTGATTACTACTACAAAACTTTCGCCGCAGGCACACCGTCATCACACATCATCGAGGAAGCATTGGAACAGATGAAGGAACGAGAGTTTACGAACATGCTTAAACGTAACGAGTTCAGCGACATTTTTGAAATGTTAACTATCGAGGGCTATCTAACAAACGTCGATAATCGTTGGGTTTTATCGACAGAACGTCCTTATCAAAATCCCGATTTCATTGCATAAAAAAAGTCGACTATTCCAGTAGTCGACTGCTTAAAAAATAAACTATCTCAATTATACGGAGGGAACACACATGAAACAAGTAAAAATCATCGCATTAACAATCGAAAACTTCAAAGGCTTAAATTTCAACTTGAAAACAGCAGGTGACGTTAATGTTCTAGGCGACAACGCAACAGGTAAAACAACGATTGCAGACGCAATTCACTGGGCTTTGTTTGATAAAAACAGTCAAGACAAAAAAGACTTCGCTATCAAGACAATTCGAGAGGACGGCGAAGAGCAACATAACGCAGAACACAGCGTCGAACTAACGCTTTTAGTTGATGGCGTTGAAACGAAGTTGAAGAAAACATTCCGCGAAAAATGGACGAAAAAACGCGGTGCGGCAACTGCTGAATTTGGCGGTCACGAAACAAAGTACTGGATCAATGAAGTGCCTTCGAAAAAAGGTGAATACACAACAGCGGTTTCGGATGTAATCGACGAAAGCACGTTCAAGCTACTAACGAATCCTTTGTACTTTTCTGAAACAGTGAAATGGGAAGACCGTCGTTCATTGCTGTTAGAAATCGCTGGTGACGTAACAGATCAAGACGTTATCAATTCAGACAAAACACTTACTGGATTGTTTGAAAAGTTAGAGGGTCGCACGTTTGAACAGTTTAAAAAAATCACGACTGAGAAGAAAAAAGACATCAACTCGGAACTGAAAGAAATTCCAGTGCGAATCAGTGAACTGCAAAAACAACTTTCATTTGCTGCAGACACAACACCATTAAAAGAACGCATTGCGGAACTTGAAAAAGAAATCGACACATTAAACGAAACAGCTTCAAACATTAAAAATGGCGGTGCTATCGCTCAAAAGAAAGCAGAAATCGCAGAGTTACGAGCGAAAGTAGTAACGTATCAATCTGATTTTAAAGCACGACAAAATGAAGGTTTATACAGCATCGAAGTACGCCTGCAAGAAGAACGTAGCAACTTGTTGAACTTAAAATCACCAATTGCACAGTTACAAAACAAGATTCAAAACAATCAATCGTCTATTAAAAATGCTCATGCACGTATCGCATCATTAGAAGCAGAAATCCAATCGAAACGCGACGAGTACAACGTTGAGAACGCAAAGACATTTGATAAAACAGAATGCAGTTGCCCAACGTGCAAACAAGACCTACCAGCGGAACAGGTCGAGGAAGCTGTTAAAACTTTTAATCTCAACAAATCAAACAAGCTTCAACAAATTTCACACACCGGCAAGCAAATCGGTGGAGAATTAGATCGTTTGCGAAATGAAATTGTCGACTTTGAAAATCACATCAAAGAAGCAACAGCACAGCTTGAAGAACAGCAAAAAGTCATTGATAAAAAACAAACCGAAATCGAAAAACTGGAATCGCAAATTAGCGATACAAAAGCAAAAACAGCAGCGCTCGAAGATGACGAACAGTACAAGCAACTGGTAGCGAAAGGTGAAGCATTAAAAGAAGAAATTCAACAACTAGAATCACACGCAAATGAAGCTTTACAAGATGTTGAAAGTCAAAAACAAGCACTTATCAACGAACGCTCACAACTCAACGCAGAAGTAGCGAAAACAGCGAATAAAGACGTTATTGAAGGGCGTATTAATGAACTTGCAACTCGTGAGGGTGAACTTGCTAAGATGTTCGCAAAAATTGAAGAAACTCTATTCCAGGGCGAAACATTCACACGCAAAAAAGTCGAGATGTTACAAGAAAAAATCAACAGCAAATTTAAATATGTAACGTTCAAACTTTTTGAAAATCAAGTCAATGGCGGTCTTGCAGAAACGTGCGAAACGCTCGTAAACGGTGTGCCATTTAGCAAAGGTCTTAACAATGCGGCCCGAATCAACGCAGGCATCGACATCATCAATACATTATCGGCACATTACAACGTATCAGCAACAATCATCATCGACAACGCGGAAGCAGTAACAAAATTAATCGACACAGACGCACAAGTTATTCGCTTGATCGTGAGTGCTGCAGATAAATCTTTACGTGTAGAGCAAAACCAAAAACAACTAACGGAGGTAATTTAACATGACAAATCAAAACGCAGTAATGACAACACCTATTTCATACGAGGTAAACGGTGAACCAGTAAAACTAAGTGGCAATACAGTACGTGAATATCTAGTACGCGGTAACGGCAATGTATCAGAGCAAGAAGTCGTAATGTTCATGAATCTTTGCAAGTTCCAAAAATTAAATCCTTTCTTAAATGAAGCGTACCTTATCAAATTCGGCTCACAACCATCACAAATTATCGTTTCAAAAGAAGCGTTTATGAAACGTGCCGAAGCGAATCCGAATTACAAAGGATTTAAAGCAGGTATTATCGTTGCTCGTGAAAACAGCCTAGTCGAAATTGAAGGTGCAGTAAAACTACCTAACGACCAATTAATTGGTGGTTGGTGCGAAGTTTATCGTAAGGATCGTGACATGCCAATTGTTTCTAAAATCAGTTTAGACGAGTTCGGCAAAGGTCAAGCAACGTGGAAACAAATGCCTTTAAACATGATTCGTAAATCAGCAATCGTAAACGCTTTACGTGAAGCATTCCCTGAAAACTTAGGTGCAATGTACACAGAAGATGATGCGGATTTAAACAAACCTAGCGAAAAACAAGTGGTGCAACAGGAGGTAGATGCTCATGCAAATAAAGGTGACTTCATCGACATTCCATCAGAACCGGCAAATGAACCAACAACAGAACCGGTTGAATCAGTACAAGGCGAAATCTACGAACAACCCGACATTTTCGAAGATGTTTCAGAAAGCAATGGAGGTCCAGATTTCTAATGCTAACGATTACAACAATCGCTAGTGGTAGTAAAGGGAATGCCTATCACATAAGTGACGGGCAAACTTCCTTACTACTCGAAACTGGTATGCCATTTAAAGCAGTTCAAAAAGCCTTGAACTTTGATTTGCAAAATGTCGTTGGTTGCTTAATTACACACGAACATAATGACCACGCTAAATATACAAAACAGTTTTTAGACGCTGCAGTCGATTGCTATATGAGTGCAGGAACAGCAGAAGCATTAAATATCGAACATCATCGTATGCACACGATTCGAAATAAAACGCCGATTCATATCGGCACTTGGACAATCATTCCTTTTGACGTTCAACATGATGTAAACGAACCATTCGGCTATCTGATTCAATCAAAAGATGGCGACAAGCTGTTATTTGCGACAGACACGTATTACATCAAGTATCGCTTTAAAGGGCTGACGCATTTAATGATTGAGTGCAATTACGCTCAATCAGTATTGGACAGCAACCTAGAAACAAATAAAATTCATCGCTTTTTATATAAGCGAGTGATGAAATCACACTTTTCACTTGAAAACTTACTCAAATTCTTCGAAGCAAACGACTTATCGAAAGTTGAAGAAATCCATTTGCTTCACTTGTCGGATAATAATTCGAATGAAAAGTTAATGTACGAAGAAGTTGCGATGGCGACTGGTAAACGAGTGTTGATTGCCAAATAGAGAGAAAGAGGGAGATTTGAATGAGAAAGAAATTATTCAAGCAACACTTGCACGACGCAATGAAAAAACAATGCGTTATCGACCAACTTTACAAATTGAAAGTGACTCGTTTGAATGGCAAGCATTTAGAAGAATGCGAGTACCACGAGTTAAGACGTGCATTGGTGTTCGCAAAAATGAAGGAGGAAGTACTAAATGGCTAAGTACAGACATATCTACACAAACTTTTGGAGCGATCCGAAAGTCCAAGAAGAATTTACACCAGAGGATAAACTGTTCTACTTGTATTTACTAACAAATGAACATACAAGCCAAATTGGTATCTACCAAATCACAAAGCGTCAAATTGCATTTGAATTAGGTTACTCGCTTGAATCGGTCAATGCACTAATGCAACGTTTCATCGAACATCACGAATTAGTCGAGTATGACACAGCGAGTCGAGAACTTTATCTGAAGAAATGGGCTAAATACAATTTACTCAAAGGTGGTAAACCCGTCTTGGATTGTATACGAAAAGAGTTGGCAGATGTTAAGACGAGCAGTTTTGTAGAATCGAGCATAAAAAACATCGAAAAGCCTGATATAGCAATGATTTTCAAGCAACATCACGATTCGTTGAACGATTCGTATAACGATACGTCGACGATAAGTGGACAAAAAGAAAAAGAAAAAGAAAAACAAAAAGAAAAGAAAAACAAAAGAAAAAAGCATGTCGTCGTTGTCTGGTGAAGTCTTTAAATTTTATGAATCTGAATTTGGCCCATTAACACCTTATATCGCAGAAGAAATCGGCTACATCATTAAAGATGTAAACGAAGAACTAGCACTCGAAGCATTAAAGACAGCAGTACTCGCTAATAAACGCACGATTAAATACGCTGCAGCGATTGCGAGAAATTGGAAATCACAAAATATCAAAACACTGAACGACTTACAAGCACACGAAAAGGAGCGTGGAAGAAATGGAAAACATCAAAACACTTATGAAGCTCCCAAACAATATGATGATGGCGTTAACTTCTAAGGATTGTCCGAATGAGCACCTTAACGAATATGGTTACAACATTAAATATCCGTTGTATGAAGCGAGTAAGCTAAAAGGTTTTGAAGAATACGGTAATCAGCTTATTTGCTTGCAATGCCTTAAACAAAAGGAAGATACAAAGCTGGAGCAACGTATCACAGATGAAGCAATCAAGCGTGAGCAAAACAAGCGTAAAAACACATTGCATCATTGTTCCATCTTTAGTGACCGGACCATCGCAGACGCAGGGTTCAAAAATTTCTTATCACTTACAAACGAAGAACTCGACAATGCGAGCAAAGCGAAGTTAGCAGTTGATCGCTACAAAGAATTACATCGCAAGCAAGCAGACGAATATTTCACAACCTTATTTACAGGCTCGACAGGTGTCGGTAAGTCACACCTGGCAATGGCCATTCTTAGAAACTTAAATGAAACACTCGATGTTGAGTGTGCCTTTATCAACGTGCGATACATGCTGCAACACATCAAAGATAGTTTTAACAACAAAGACAGCAAGTACACACAAATGTATTTCATCGACTTGTTGAGCCGAGTTGACTTCCTAGTTCTCGATGACTTAGGCAACGAAACAGGCGATAAAGAAGCGTCACGTTGGACAAAAGAAGTCCTCACAGAAGTCCTAGAATCACGTCAGAGCAAAGCGACTATCGTAACGACCAATTACAGCCGAGGGCAGTTGGAAACGATGTACGGGAGCGAATACATGCAACGTAGCGCATTGATTAGTCGATTGCTTAAAAATGTTGCAACGATTCAGTTCAAGGACACAAAAGACAAGCGTGTAAAAGCGTTTGATTTAACAAAACCAATCAATTAGGAGGGCAACAATGCATAACATCATCGTAGACGCACTCACAGTCATTGCAGTCATCACATTTGTAATCTTAGCAATCAAAGATAAGGAGTGAACGGAATGGAAACGTTAGGATTTAACAATTTAGTAACACCATTTGTAATTTTAGAAGCCAAACGCATCGGTGGCGGAGTAGTCAAAAAAGTTTGTTACGACATGGAAACAGTGATTTTTGAAAGTGGTAACTACGAACGACAAGAAGGTGCTTTTGTAAATACGCAAGGTTTGCGTGTCGCAAACGATTATGACACGTATGCACTGGTAGCTGCTGCACATGTGATTGTTAAAGAAATTTTGGAGGTAGTCGCATGAATCAAAATAAAAATGGCATTCCAGTACAGTTGAATGTTAAAAAGCTGAAGCAACGTGCGAGTAGCGAAACTGGCAAAATTCATATCGAAAAGAAAATCGAAAAGCTATTCGAGTTCAGAAAAAATGGCTCAATGAGTGAAGGTTTCAAGGTAGCAAGCGTTATTACGCCTTATGCTGAAGATGGCACTCACTTAATCGCAGATGGCTTTAAGTATGTACGCACGATTGACTTGTAACACTAAAAATAGGCAGTATAAACCGCCTTAAACAAAAGGGAGAAGAATAACATGGCAACAATCGAAAAACGCAGAGAACGCAAAATAAACGCTTCAAAGCGTATGGCACTTTTAAACAGACAGACGGAGATATACGAGCGTAATTGCTCGACTTGTCCATTCAACGATAGAGATAAATTTGAGGAATGTGACAAGTGTCCGTTATCGCAAGAGTTACGCTCAATCGGTAGCGAGTTATTTACGCTTGCTAACGATTCGAGAGAGGGTCGCAAGGAACTTTTGATCGCGAAATTACAAGAAAGTGAACTGACGAGCAATTTGTATCAAGAACTACGTTCAAACGGTGTTAAAGATGCGGAAATCGTTAAGTTCGCAAAAGTGACTAAAAACGAATTTTATGCTTGGAAACGGTGTGTATTTGGCTTAAAGGCAAAGGAGATACAAATTACAAAAGAACAGTATCACGAGTATAAAAAGCAATTTTACACAGATGACGAAATATCTGAAATGTTAGATGTGAGTCCAGAGATGTTGAAAAAATGGAAACGTGAAAACGGTATTTTGCAACAAAATGTAGCACGAGAACGTAGAGCGCGTATTTACACGGAACATACAAAATATCGTTTGGTTAAACGTGGCATCGTAGTCGCAACAGGAACATTCGATGAAATCATGGAACAAACAGGGTTTAAAAAATGACATTAATGCGTTACCGTTCTGATTCAAATTTAAAACGTGTAAACGCGAAATTGGAGGTAATTGAACAATGACAACAACAATTGACATTCAAGCTGAATTAATCGGCAATCCAGTGTTACGCCAAGTGTACGCAATGTACCGCGAACAAGGTGATACACGCAAAATGGGCATTTTAGAGTCACAAATCGTGAAAGGCATCGAAAAGTATGGGCATACGGTACAATACGCTGAAAAAACGGTGGAAGAATGGCGACAACATCGCTTAGAGGAAGAAGTTGATCGCGACGTTTATGCAGTATGCGAAGCGATGTGTGAAGTACACAACCAGGAGGGAAAATAACATGATTAACTCAGTAACTTTAGTAGGACGCTTAACAAAGGACGTAGAACTACGTCAAACGCAATCGGGACTAGCAACAGCGAAATTTACGCTTGCAGTCAATCGTCCATTCAAATCACAAGATGGCGAGCAACAAGCAGACTTCATTCAAGTGGTCGTATGGCGTAAACAGGCGGAAAATTGCGCTCAATATTTACGCAAAGGTAGTTTAGCAGGTGTCACAGGGCGTATTCAAACAGGTAGCTATGAAGGGCAAGACGGCAAGCGTGTCTATACAACAGATGTCGTTGCGGATAACGTGCAATTTTTAGAGCCGAAGCAACAGCAACAAGGGCAACAGCAGACACAACAATATAACAATCCAACACCGCCACCACAGCAGCAGTCGTATAATCAACAACCGAGTTACGGTCAAGGCGGAGCAGTTAAAGAAGATGATCTACCATTTTAAGGGGTGACAGGAGTGCGAGAACGGGATTTAAAGAAACGTATTAGACAGCTTAAAAAGCAACGTACAGCGGTCATCGTCGGTGATGTAACGGGAATCACGGAAGAACAAATAAACGCTGAAATCGAAGCGATACGAGAAGAATTAGGCATCGCAGAAGAACGTGAAGAAATTATTCGAACTGAATTTAAAGCACACGAATATTTAGAGTATTTCTGTACACAAGAAGAGTTTGAACAAATGGCAGCAAGTGGTTGTACTTTGACGGAAATCGCTCGCAAATGGGGAGTAGAACCGCAAACATTAAAAAAATGGTCAAAAGGAGATGTAGAAATGACACGTACAGCGAAATTAACAGTAGGTTTTTTCAAAGAAAAGATGGCTCAAGGTGTAACTATCGAGCAACTATCGAATGATTTAGGTTTAAAACTTTCGACAATCAAACAGTATGAGCGTGGTTGGAAAAAACAAGGTCTACTCGATGATGTCGAGAAGAAAAAAGAAGTTGTTGCTGAAGCAAAGGCGATCGTTGCCGAACCAGTCATTGAACCGATTGCAAAAACTGAGCAAAAAGAAGATGATGCATCATACAAAATGCTCGCACAACAATATCGTGACGACCTGGAGAAAATGGGCGCTGAACTTGCACGGGAAAAAGAACAAACGAAAATAGCGGTTACGGAGTTGCACGAGGTACAGCGACAACGCATTCAGTTGCATAACGAAACGACTGAATTGGCGGAAGAATTGGCAAACGCATCATATGAATACGCAGAACTCAAACGTGATTTTAATGCACTTGTGATGATTGCAAAACCATTAGTAGCGCAGTATGCGGATGCACTGGCTGTTAAGGAGTGAGGGAATGTCACTGTACAAAGAAGTCGTTAAAGACATTGAGTATCAACCACACTTAGAAGTGTATTTGAAAGTATTCGACATTAAAGTTGGGCAAGAATACGACTTACTCGAATTTACGCTGTGGATCAAGAACAAAGTTTCTGAGTACGTGCAGCGAGTGCTACATGGCAACGAAGAACTGATGAAAACGAAACGTGAGGATTTTTTCGACTGGCTACGAGGAAAATACGAATTTAAGTTAGATGTACATCACGAGCAATTGTGCTTGTTGTAGGCACTCGTGGAGCAAAAATGAATAATGAATACTCAGTTATATGATTATATGAGCAAATAAACATATAAGGAAATGTAATTAGAATTGTTTAACTGGAAAGGAGACGGCTGGTGTGATCAAAACTTTAGAATTATTCGGTGGAATAGGTTCACCAAGAAAAGCATTGCTTAATTTAGGCGTAGATATTAAAGCTATCGACTACGTGGAAATTCAAGAAAATAGAGTAAGAGCTTACAACGCATTATACGACCATTTGCATAAGACGCAATCGGTTGTTGGGTGGAACTTGAAACCAGATATATTGGTACACGGTTCACCTTGTCAGGATTTATCTCGTATAGGCGTGCGAAAAGGAGCTGCAAAAGAAAGTGGTACACGAAGTTCTTTGATGCACGAAACGTTAAAAATCATTAAAAGCATGGGAGAATGGAAACCAAAATTTGTAGTATGGGAAAACGTAAAAGGTGTATTAGATAAAGATTTAATAAAGCCGTTCAATGAATATTTACGTGAAATGAATAAACTAGGCTACACAAATGCATTTGAAGTAATGGACGCTCGTGATTACGGTATTCCTCATGCAAGAGAACGAGTATTTTGCGTGTCAGTATTAGGTGATGAAACATTTGATTTTGCGAAGATCAAGAAGAAGCCTATGAGACCTATTAGTAACTTTTTAGAATATGCTCCAGCTGATTACGAAAAAGTTCCTAGCGAGTACTTAATCACAATTCCTTCAATGCTTAATAAAATCAAAGAATTTAATCCTAAACCAACAGGTAGTTATAAAAGACAACTAGATGTTATTGAACAATTTTGCTATACGATTACCGAACGACAAGATAGATGCCCAAACGCAGGCATCTTACGTATGAATAACGGTCAGTACCGCTATTTAACTGAACGTGAGTGTTGGCGACTATTAGGTTTTGAAGACAAAGATTATAACAACGTGGCAAAGAAATTCCCTAAACAACCTGGTAAACGCAGTGCAACGATGTATGCATTAGCAGGTAATAGTATTGTCGTTCCCGTACTCGAAGCAATCTTTGAAGTGCTGCTGTCGAGTGATTACGCGGTGAAAGATGATGTAACAGAAAAAAACGGACAATTAGAATTGGTTATATAAAAGGAGAATGGACATGAACTTACAAAAATTATTTGATATGCAAGCGAAATTAGATGCGGATATTACAGCGAAACATCCAGTGCAGGAAGGTGAAAATCGTTTAGAGAAGAAAGTACTGGCTTTGCTCGTTGAACTAGGCGAGTGTGCGAACGAGTGGAGAGGGTTTAAGTTCTGGAGTAATAGCCAAAAACCAAGAGTGCATGTGGGAATACCGCAAAGTTACTGGCATGAAGGAATCTTAGTAGTACCTGTCGAGCCAACAAAAGGTCAAATTTATGAATATCGAAATTTGCTTCTTGAAGAATACGTTGACTGCTTACATTTCATTTTGAGCATTGGGAATGATTTAAAATTCGATTACGAAGAATTTTTAGATAGACGTTTTACTGTAGACGGTAATATCAATCAATTCTTTCTTTACACGAATATTTCTGTCGGTGAAATAATTCGATATATCGGTACAGACTTCGCTCGGTATTCTTTGTACGCAACACTGCATAGATTCTTAAAACTTGGCAGAAAACTCGGTTTTACAGATGAACAAATCGAACAAGCTTACTACGATAAAAACAAAATCAATTTTGAACGTCAAACGAACGGATATTAAGCACATGGCGATAGCGATATTAATCATGATATTAGCGTTTGCCATCGGACTTGCGATTGGGGTTTACTTAGCAGCAGAAAAATAGAGAGAAAACAGGGAGATTAACAAATGACATATAATGCACATCAGATTTTAGACTTAATGTTTGATTACAATGATAACGTTGCTTTACTGGAAAATCTTCGGGCAGAAACAACTGTCGGTGCAGGTATTGCACAGTACGGCATTGAAGCAACGATGCCGAAAGCACAAGGAGAAACAGGAGATCCAGTGTTCAGAGAATATGTCAGACGTAATCGAGCATTTAGCAGGTACGGGGAGATTACAGAGAAACTGCTGCCAATTCAAAATTTTGTTGAGTCACCAGATTACGACTTGCAACTCGACTTAACAAACAAAGTCATTTTAGACCTAACGCTAGATGGGCAATCACAACGAGCAATCGCAAGGATTGTAAATATGTCATATCAAAACGTTCAGAAAAAACAATTGGTTATCGCTGGAGTAATAGCAAAAACTACTTAATTAAACAGTGGTCAAAGTAGTCAAAGTGGTCAAAATTGTTTTTTTTGGAGATTTCAAAAACTTTTTGTAAAATTAAAGGCAGGTCGGGGAGTTGGGTACGGGCGTGGGAAATACTACTACATAGATTACACTTCGAGCGTGTCAAAACCCTGTAATACCTTTGGGAAATTAATTTTTCCCATTAGCTGATAACACAATTATCATTCAACCTTTTTTGAAACGGTGATTAGGTATTGTCGGCTAATGGGAGTAATTAGGCTCTATGTACGCACTTATATTGTGGTTAATATCATGCGTACTTTGACAATTTAATAGACGGACACTAGCATAGCAGTCGGTGAGTCCGTCATACATATGGCGTTCCGAAAGGACAAATGCACAAAATGTAGCCTACCTACGACGCTAAATATTTTTACTTTCTCATTTAAGGGCTTTGCCCTTTTATACATAATTAATAATTACAACAAAGACGACGACCACAGTAGTTAAATGGCATAGGTATACTACGGTCAAGAAGAGTACATAAATGGGTAAGGAGTGTTTATTTGGAGATTACATTTAAATCTAGAAAAATCGACTTAGAACAAGAGCGTAAGGTATACAGACAAGGTATTCCAATTTACGTGCTACGAGATTGTGAAGCACCTATAAACCTTATTCTCGTTACAATAAATGCAGACACTTATAAACAACATAAAGACGCAATCGCAGATTTGAGAAAAGATATAGCTTTTGGTGACGAAAGTATCGGTGAGGGCGAAGTTTACCATTATGATTACGCAGAAAACGGAAATATCATTCGTGCAACATATGTAATGTATCAATAGCATCCTTCATGGGGTGCTTTTTATTTTGGCTAAAGGAGGGATATTGTGATAAAAAAGAAAGCTCGTCAGTCTAAATATAACAATAGCAAAGTGGTCATTAATGACATTTCGTTTGATTCTTACATGGAATCACGCTACTACTTATACCTTGTTGAACTACAAAAGTGTGGAGTCGTGACAGATATTCAGTTGCAAGTACCGTTTGTATTACAAGACGCATTTACAGATGAATGTGGTAAAAAACATCAAGCTATCACCTATGTAGCTGATTTTGTCGTGAACTATGCAGATAACAGAAAAGAAATTGTTGATGTGAAAGGAAAGGTCACGCAGACATTCCGCAACAAACGAAAGATGTTTATTGCCCGTTATAAGCAAGATATTAAATGCGTGCAACGGAAGAAAAAAGAATGGATCGAATTAAAATTCAGATAGGAGCGATTAGCGTATGGGTGGTGATTGCCATTGATTGAACATAGCTTAACGGAGAAACAGTTACGTTTTGCTGAAGAATACATTAAAGAGCCGAATGCTACAAAAGCATATATGGCGGCATATCCAAGTGTTAAGAAGGAAAGCACAGCGAATGCAGCAGGGAGCAGACTGTTAGCAAATGTTAAGGTTTCCTCCTATATAGACGAACGAATGAAGCAATTGCAGTCTGAACGCATTGCAGACGCTACAGAGGTGCTTGAAACACTTACATCTGTACTACGAGGTCAGAAGAAAGGAACGGCTCTTGTAGGCGCAGGAATGGGCGAACAAGATGTAATGCAAGTTGAGCCAACAGTTGCAGAGAAAATTCGTGCTGCTGAATTACTTGGTAAGCGTTACAAACTGTTCACTGAAAAAGCAGAGGTCGAAGTGGCTGGTGCAGTACAATTTATTGATGATATTAGTGAGAGTGATGAAGAATGACAGTAAAACGTTTATCTGAACTGCTGCCGAAGAAGTTTCATTCGGTTTGGAAAGCATCTATTAGCAAAGACATCCTAAACGTCGTATGCAAAGGTGGTCGTGGTAGTGGTAAGTCGTCAGATATTGCACACATCATCGTACAACTACTTATGCGCTATCCGTTAAATGCAGTCGGTATTCGTAAGATTGACAATACAATTGAGTTATCAATATTCGAACAGATGAAGTGGGCTATCAGTGAACAAGGCGTAACGCATTTGTTTAAGGTCAATAAAAGCCCTATGCGTATCACGTACCTTCCTAGAGGGAATTACATGGTATTTCGTGGGGCGAGTGAGCCAGAGCGAATCAAATCATTAAAAAGTGCAAACTTTCCCTTTGCAATCGCATGGCTAGAGGAATTAGCAGAGTTTAAAACAGAAGATGAAATTACGACTATCACCAACTCACTGCTACGTGGGGAATTGGCTGATGGTCTTTTTTATAAGTTCTTCTATTCTTACAATCCACCAAAGCGCAAGCAAAGTTGGGTGAATAAGAAGTACGAGAGCGCATTTGTTGCAGATAATACATTCGTTCATGCTTCAACATATTTAGATAACCCGTTCATCAGTAAACAATTCATTGCAGAAGCAAACGCTGCTAAAGAACGAAATGAAATGCGTTACAGATGGGAGTACTTAGGTGAAGCAATCGGTAGTGGCGTTGTACCGTTTGATAATCTACGCATCGAAAAGAATTGCATTACAGATGAAATGGTCGAGAACTTCGATAACATTCGTAACGCAGTCGATTTCGGTTATGCTACTGATCCACTCGCTTTCGTGCGATGGCATTATGACAAGAAGAAAAACGTTATCTATGCAATTGATGAACATTACGGACAGAAAATAAGCAATAGAGAGTTTGCGAAGTGGTTGCATAAACGTGGCTATCAAGCAGATGAAATCTTTGCAGATTCAGCAGAGCCGAAATCAATTGCAGAGTTGAAGAATGAACATGGTGTGAAAAGAATCAAAGGCGTGAAGAAAGGTCCTGATTCAGTCGAATACGGTGAGCAATGGCTTGATGATTTAACAGAGATTGTTATTGACCCGCTTCGTACACCGAACATCGCCAAAGAGTTTGAGAACATCGACTATCAAACAGATAAAGACGGTAATCCAAAGCCACGCTTAGAAGATAAAGACAATCACACGATTGACGCGACACGCTATGCATTTAACGATGATATGAGAAATCGAAAAGGCTTCACATTCCTAAAATAGAGGTGAAACAATGAATATATACAATTTTGACGCAACGATTACAGATGAATTGATTGCACAAATCGAAGCAAATGCACCGAAACAAATCGATAACGTTAAAAAGCTATACGATTCGTTTAAAACGGATAACATGACACAAGGTGTTCGTTATTATCAAAATGAATCAGACGTGCTTAAAAAGGAAATTTACACGTATATCGATGAAAAGAAAGTCGTAGACCATGACGCAACAAATGAAAAGATTCCTAGTGGAATGCATAAGATTTTAGTAGACCAAAAAGTTGCGTATCTTGCAGGTGAGCCGATGTCATTTGGTAGTCGCTCGGATAATGACACACAACTTGAATTGTTAGAGGAATTAATCGGTGAGCGTTGGGAAGATACGTTGCCAGAACTTATTAAGAATGCAAGCAATAAAGGGCTTGAATGGTTACATCCGTTTGTGAATGAAGATGGTGAGTTTGACTATATGATTATCGGTGCAGAACAATTGATACCGATTTATGACGCAAAACACCGCTTCAAACTAACTGCTGCAATTCGATTCTATGCAGTTGCCCAGGATCATATCAAGTTAGAGTTATGGACTGAATACGATGTGACGTATTACGAAATTATCGACAATCAGATTCATTTCGATGTGACGTATGACATTAACCCAGCACCGCACTTTACGAACAGCGAAGGTACAGAGGGCAAGAGTTGGGGCATGGTTCCGTTCATTAAGTTCGCAAACAACACGGAAGAATTAGGCGACTTACATTTTAACAAGCGAGCAATTGACGCATATGAAATGCTTGTGAGTAAGACGCAGGACACAGTGATTGATATACAAGAGTTAATTTTGATATTACGTGGCTACGAAGGTGAATCATTAGCGGAATTTACGACGAACTTAAAACGTTATAAAGCTGTCAATGTCGACGGTGAGGGTGGCGTTGATGCATTACAAGCAGATGTACCAACAGCGGCATATCAACTACAAGCCGAAATGCTACGAAAGAATATTATTACATCAGGACAAGGTGTTGACCCTAGCCCCGAAGTAATCGGTGAAGCACCTAGCGGTGTAGCGTTAGAAAACTTATACGCATTGCTCGACATGAAAGCATCAATGCTAGAGCGTAAGTTTACGTTAGCAATGCGAGTGTTCATGAAATTTATCGAAGTGTATTGCGATGTGGCAAATGCCGGTGACTTTGACGCTCGTGACGTTACGATGACATTTAATAAAATGCTATTAACGAATGAATCAGAAATCATTCAAATGGCAACGCAGTCTGTCGGCGTTATCTCAAATGAAACGATTCTCGAAAATCATCCTTGGGTGCGTGATGTACAGCAAGAAAAAGAACGACTGGATAAACAGAAGGAAGTCGAATTATCGGCTTATTCTGAACGCTATGGCTCATTAGAAGGTGATGCAGATGGTACAGATTCATAACCAGTTAGACATCATCGAGCAAATCGACAAGTTTATTGCAAGGTCTGAAAGTGAAATCGAAGAACTGTTTGCGAAGCGTTTGAAAGAGATTTTAGCAACGTTGAGCAATATGTATAACAAGTTCGTTACAAGCGATGAAACAAGCTATACAGACCTAAATAAGTACAATAGGTTATCAAAAGAGTTGGAACGTATTGCAACAGCACTCAACAACGATTACAAACAAGTTGTAAAGATGGTCGAAGTGTCACAGCAACGTATTTACGTAGAGCAATACTTAATGATGATGTACTTGTTTGAAGTGTATCAAAGTACCGAAACAGGATTTTCGCTGCCGAACGCTGAAACGATTGCCATTGCATTGAAAAATCCAATTGAGTTTCTAGGGCTAGTTCCAACGTTAGAACAGCACCGCAACGAAGTGATTCGTAAATTAAATATCGAAATCACATCAAGCTTAATGAGTGGTGAAGGTTACTGGAAGATGGCGGAACGTATCGAAAAGGCAGTCGGATTCAGTAAACACAAGGCTCGTACAGTTGCACGTACAGAGGGCGGTAGAGCGAGAAGTATCGCAGATGAAGCAGTAACAGAAGAAATGAAAAAGTACGCTGACATCGACGATATGTGGCTGTCAACACTAGACACAAGTACACGACACGCACATCGTGAGTTAGATGGGCAAAAGTCGGATGACGAAGGTTATTTTCATTACAAAACGATGAAAGCAAGAGCACCGCATTTATGGAATGTAGCGAGCATGGATATTAATTGTCGTTGCGTTAAGTTAAAACTCATTAACGGACAATTACCAAGTGTAAGGCGTGGTCGTGATTATCGCGATCCAGGTTATCAACAACGATTAGCAGATAAGATTGCCGAACACATGGCAAATGGTGACACATACGCTCAAGCGTATAAAAAAGCTAACAAGCGAGTGATAGCACCGAGCGTTGTCGTGCCATTTATTACGTATGAGGACTGGGTAGATAAAGCAAAATAATGAGATTTTGGGACCGCTTCTAGCGGTTTTTATTTTGTCCTAGGCACGACATTAAACTGCTAATCACAGCTAGAAAGCGTTACTTACGCGGAAAGGTAGTGGTCACATATCTAGTCGAAAGCCTAACAGACTTAAAAAGCGATAAGGCACTCGTCCTAGACATGACGTTAAAAGGTCTATTTATTATGCCATCGTGTCGAACACGTTAAAAACGAAAGGAGCATACAAATGAACAAAGAGCAGTTAGTAGCATTAGGTTTAGAGGAAGAAGTTGCAGACAAAGTAATTGAGGGCTTTGGGAAAATGATTCCGAAACACCGCTTCGATGATAAAAACGAAGAAGTGAAGGAATTGAAAGAGCAGTTACAACAACGTGACACTCAATTAACTGAACTGCAAACGCAGGCAACGGGCAACGAAGAATTACAAGCACAGATCAAGATGTTGCAAGAACAAAACGAACAAACTGCAACAGAATATCAACAAGCATTACAGCAAAAAGACTTCGACTTTGCGTTGACGGAAGCGCTGCGTGACGCAAAAGCGAAAAACCCGAAAGCTGTTAAAGCATTGCTTGATACTGAATCAGTGAAGTTCGAAGAAGGCAAGTTGATTGGACTATCGGAGCAATTAGACGCACTGAAACAGTCTGATGATTACCTATTTACGCAAGAAGGTGTTAAAGGGAAAACGCCACCGCAAGGCGGAGGAGCGCCACAAGTAACAAAAGAACAATTCAATGCTATGACGTATACGGAAAAAACGAAGCTGTATAACGAAAACGTTGAATTGTACAATCAACTATCGGAATAGGAGAGATATAAATGGTACAAACAAAAGCACAAGATTTATTAAATCCAGAGGTGTTAGCAAAAGAAGTAGCAGCACAATTAGACAAAGCAATCCGTTTTACACCTTATGCAGTGACAGATAACACACTAGTTGGACAACCGGGTAACACAATCACTCGTCCAAAATACGCATACATTGGTGCTGCAGAAGATTTAACAGAAGGTGTTGCAATGGACACTGCGAAGCTATCAATGACAACGAAAGCAGTAACTGTCAAAGAAACAGGTAAAGCAGTAGAAATCACTGAAACAGCAATCATCACGAACGTTGACGGTACTGTTGCAGAAGCTTCACGCCAAATTGGTTTAGCAATTGCTGATAAAATCGAAATCGACTACTTAGCGTCATTAGAAACAGCGGTTCTAAAATCAGCAGAAGCACCAACAAGTGCATCAAACATTTTAAAAGCGATTGATGTATTAAATTCGGAGGACGATCAAGACTTAGTCCTATTCATCAATCCAAAAGACTACAGCAAACTCGTTGAATCACTTTTCACTGCAGGCGGTGCTATTCAAAATACAGCACTTACTAGCGGTCAAGTTGCTCAAATCGTAGGTGTATCAAATATCGTTCGTACAAAACGTGTAGACGAAGGTAAAGGCTACTTACAAGTGACTGGTGCAGTTGAAATCGTGAAGAAAAAAGCTGTTTCGATTGCAACAGATACAGATATTCTTGCACGTACTGTTGTTTTAGCAGGTAACATGCATTACGCTACAAACCTTAAAAACGACAACGGTGTTGTTAAGTTAGGTGTAACAGCCTAATTTAACAACTTCTTTAAAGGAGGGATTTTATGCTATTACGTCGTTATCACGAAGTAAAACGTGAACCACCAAAGCCAAAGGTGGAAGAAAAACCGAAAACAACTCGCAAACGTACAACGAAAGCGAGTGATGATTAATGCCTTTCACAGACGAAGAAATCAGCGTTCTAATTGCAATCAATGGTGAACGTGCTACAGAAAAACGATTAGAGCAGTACAAAGCACTTGCTACAGTCTATTACGACTTTGCAGTCGAGTATTGCAATAACAAGAACATCACGTTCAGACAAACGCAAATCTTCCTTGCAAAAGCGATCCAGTTTTATTTAAACAAGTCGGGTCTTACAGCAAGGTCCATGGGCACGGTTAGTTATTCATACACGACAGACTTGCCAACGTCCGTGCTATATCCGCTTAAACCGTTTAAAAAGTTGAGGTGGTAGCATGTACGAAGAATTTCCACACCAAGCCGAGATATTTTACATGGGCGAAGGTGAAGAAGATGATTCGGGTGGTTTCACAGACGGTGGACCCGTTACAGACTTTGTAATGGACTGCTTTGTCGATACACCATCATCACAAGAACAATACAATGCTATGCAGTTGAAGAACTCTTTTGACCGGTATTTGTATTATCCATCGGACTACACGCTGTTAAATGACCGTTATATCCGTTTTGATAATGTAGAATACGAGCAAGTCGGTAAGTCGCTAGATCAAGGCGGTCAAGGTGAAATCTATCGCATTAAATTGCGTGAGGTTAAACTATGACAATTACTCGATTCGGTTCATCATCACTGGCACGAGCATTGAAAAAGTGGAGCAAGGACATTGAAGATGAAGTAAAACGTATCATCGTTGAAACTGCTGCTATTATTCAAACGGAAGCAAGATTGCTCGCTCCAGTTGATTCGGGCTACTTGCGACAATCAATTGAGATTGAACTATTGAATGGTGGTTTAACAGCAATCATCAATGTAGACGCAGATTATGCGATTTATATTGAGTACGGCACAGGGATTTACGCCACGAAGGGCAACGGCAATAAAGACGGTTGGGTATACTTTAGCGAAAAATATGGCGAGTTCGTATTTACTCGTGGTATGCAAGCGCAGCCTTTTTGGTTCCCGGCACTCGAAGTAGGCGAGAAATATTTTAAGAAAGAAATGAGCAAGCTAGGAAGGTGATAACGTGTCACTAGCGTTTACAGCGTTGCAAAAAGCTATTCTAACAAGGCTACGAGGTGACACGAGCGTTACTTCCTTGTTAAATGGCACGAAGAACTATCTTGGTGTATATGATTACGTTACTGAGGACACAGCGTTCCCGTATGTAGTCGTAGGCGAGCCGAGAGCAGACGACTTCGGTGTAAAAACCGAGGATGTCAAAGATTACACAGTCACATTGCATATTTGGTCGAGTTACAAAGGTAACAGCGAAGCATACAAGATACTTAGTGTTTTGTATGACAGCTTTAAATACAAATTAAACATTGAAGGTTTCAAAACAGTTAGAACGTCATGCGTTGATACTCGTGTCTTTACAGACATTGATGGTATTCATCGTCATGGCGTTTTTACATTGAAATTTTCACTACAAAAGGAGAAATGATAAATTATGGGTACATTAAAAAATGGTAAAGATACAATCTTATTAGTTCAACCGGTTGACGCAGCATACGGTACAGCAGCACTTGTCATTGCACAACAAACGGAATCATCTTATTCGATTGAAAACGATGTAAAAGATGAACAAACAAAATTCGGCCGCATCGTTGGTTACGGTAACAACTCTGAATCATTCGAGTTCAGTGCATACGGTTCTAAAAACGATCCTGGTCAAATGGCTGTATTCCAAGCAATCGAAGATAAGAAACAACTTAAAGTGTGGGAAGTTGATACAACGTTAGATGAAAATGAAAAGCACGATGCAATGTTTGCATACGTTATCGTTGAATCGGCTGAACGTTCAAACTCACAAGATGGCTACGAAGAAATTAGCGGTACATTACAGGTCTACGGTAAAGCCCAAAAAGGCAAGTTAGAAAAATTACCGCTTGAAGTTATCGAGTTCGGTCAATACGGTTTCGAAGCACCGGGTGAATACACTGGCGAAGCAGATAACCGCGTTAAAGACCCAGCAAAACCTTAATCACATAACAAACTCAAAGGGGGCATTTGCTCCCTTTTTTAATACTTAAAAACAACAAACAGGAGGTCATTTATATGACATTATCTTTAAAAATTAACCAAACAAACTACGACGCGAAAGCGTCTTTTGCATTCTTAAAAGTAGCCGAATCATTCGGAAATTTTGACGAGAAAGTAAATAAATTCGTCGGTGGTCTTGAAAACTTAGTGACATCACTAGTAACAAGTGAAATTGAGTCATTAGTGCAATTTTGGACTGCGGCAACTGCTCATTACGGTAAAAAGGATAAACCTAGTGAGGAACAAATTCAAACGGCTTTAGAAGAACAAATCGAAGCCGGTAAGGACTTAGACGTTCTATTTAAGGAAGCTTATAACTTCATGCGTAACAGTGGTTTTTTCAAGAAAAAGATTCAAAACTACTGGGAACAAACGGAGATGATGAAAGACTTCGGGGCGACAGAGGACGAGAAGAAAACGAACAAAATCGCTTACGAGCAATTAATGAAAATGAAAGCAGAAATCGAAGCGTAATTGATTTCGATCAAATCGAAGTAGATGCGGTCCAGTATTTGAACATCACAGATTTTGAGTATCTGTACTCATTAGATTTACGTGAATGGAACAACCTTATGAGAGGTGCTGCACTACGAGATATTAAAGCATACGAAGATATGGCAGTGAGTGCAATCTTCAATGTGAGAGCTAAACATGAAAAACGTGTTAGTACGAAGAAGCTATTCGATGCTGATAAAGCACGAAAACGACTTCTTAAAGACGAGGAACCGTTGAAAGACTTTACGCGTTTTGACAAAGCCCAACAGGCAATGAAGGGCTTTAATTTAACACCATCAAAATAAAGGAGGGATAACATGACAGTTGAAAAATTTAGCGCGATAGTTGGTGCGGAGATACGTGAGTTTCAACGTAAATTACGTGAGGTAGATAGACGCTTACAAGAAACAGCGACAGGCGCAGATGTCGATATTCGAGCAAATATCAAAGATTTCTTGAAAAACATTAAAAACGTTAAAAAAGAAATGACTAAACTCGAAAACGAAGATGTCGATGTTGAAGTACACGCAGAAGTACGCAAGGCGTTACATGAAATCAACGAAATTGAAACGCGTATGCGTGAACTTGATCGTGACGACGTTGAAATTGATGTCGAACTCGCAACACAACAGTTTAATCGTGATATTGAGCGTATGCGTAGTCGTATTCGTGATATACAGCGTACTGAAATCCGTGTTAAAGTCGAAGCGATTACACGTGAAGCGATTGCGGAACTTGCACTCGTTGAAAAGCAAGCAGATAAGTTAATCGAAGATGATGTGCATATCGACGTTGAAGCAGACATCGAAAAAGCTATTTCAGATTTCGAGTTCGTACAAGAACGTGTTCGTACATTGTCACGCATGGAACCGACAATCGAAGTAGAAGCAGCTACAGCAGATGCAATGCGACAGTTAAAAGAAGTAGAAATGCGCATGAAGTCACTTGATCGCAAGAATGCTGAATTAAATATCAATGCAGATATTTCAGATGCGGTTAAGAAAATGCAAATCGTGGAACAAGAAGCAAATGATTTAGAACGTGATAGTGCGACAGTCGATATTCGTGCAAACGTACAAGACGTTATGCGTAAGATGGCACAAGCAAGAGCAGAGTTACAAGCTGCACAACGTTCTAAGCCGACTATCCACTTACAAGCAGATATTTCACAGTTTCGTGCAAAAATAGCGGCACTACAAGCAACATTAGTGACGTTACGACGTACAAATGACATTCAAATCGACGCAGATACAACAAGCGCACGAGTTCAACTGGCATTGTTACGCGAAAGAATAAGACAGCTTAATCGCAACGCTGTTATTCGCGTCACAGCTAGAATTGAGGATTTCCAACGCAAAATGGGAATACTTGCACAAAATATCCGAGCATTCGGTGAGGTAGCAGGTAACGCCATTAAAGGTGCGTTAATCGCATTGTTACCAACATTATCACCAATCATTGCTAATCTAACTGCTGCTATCGGTAATTTAGGTGTCATGATTGGCGTTGTTGGTGGACAAGCAGTTGGCTTTGCATTTGCTGGAGCAACGGCATATGTCGGTATGGGTTCGGCTATTGCGCTTGTTACAAGTCATGTTAAAAAGCTGTACGAAAAAAATGCGAAATTAGATGCAGAACAGCAAAAGATGAAAGCAACTTTAGAGAGCGTTAAAGGGGCTTGGGAAAAGATTGTCACATCTACGCAAAAGCCTATCTTTGAAGGACTCACAAACGTTGCAAGTATCGCTAAAAGTGCATTAGGTTCATTAACACCGATGTTCACAAGCGTCGCAAAATCATTCCAGACGCTTACAGGGCAGTTAAAACAATCGTTAAATACAAAGCCCGTACAGCAGTTCTTTGATTACCTTAATAAAAATACAGGTCCAATGCTCGAAACTTTCGCAAAAGCGTTTGGGAATGTATTTAAAGGTATCGGTAGCATGATGGTCGCATTTGCACCATTAAGCAAATCGGCATCGCAAGGCTTCTTAGAAATGACGCAAAGCTTTTCAAAGTGGGCACAGGGTTTACAACAGTCCGAGAAATTTAAAACGTTTATTAAATACGTTCAAACAAATATTCCTAAAGTGAGTAGCATTTTTGGGAACATGATTATGGGCGTAGTTAATACATTCGCTGCCTTTGGTGGCTCGGCAAGTGGCTTTATGTCTAAACTGCAATCAATGATGCAAAGCTTTAACCAATGGTCGCAATCGTTAGCTAGTAACAACGGCTTTAAATCGTTTTTAAGCTATGTATCATCTACTGCACCGACTGTGATTAGCGTAATCGGGCAACTAGTTAAGTTTATCGTCAATCTGGGAATCGGTATGGCTCCATTAGGTAAACTACTACTAGAAATGACACAGAAGTTTTTAACATGGTCCAATGCAATGATGAAAGCACATCCCGCAATTGGGCAATTGATCGCGGTTGCTATTTCGTTGCTTGGCGCATTAATGGCGGTAGTTCCAGCAATCATTTTAATGCAATCTTTATTTGGTGGTCTTGCGACAGCGATTGGTGCAAAACTACTCGGAGCATTAGGATTAGTTAAAAATTTATTCACGAACTTTGGTGCAACAATCGCTCGTGTAACTGCGTTTTTCTCACGTTTTGTCGGTAGTGCTTCACTACTCGGACGAGCATTCACGCTTTTAACTGGTCCAATTGGTATTGCAATCGCTATTATCTCAACATTAATCATTGTTTTAGTAAAAGTGTATCAAGAATCAGAAACGTTCCGGAACATCATTACAAATGCATTTAACGCAGTTAAAAACGCTGTTGTTACAGCATTTGGAGCAGTTGTTTCGTTCATTTCTTCTACTTGGGCGCAAATTAAATCAATCTGGACGAGCAACTCAACGGAATTAACAACTATTTGGACAACGGTTTGGAATGCGATTAAAACGACCGTTGTAGCATTCGCAACAGCGATTGCACCAATCGTTACAGCACTGTGGAATAACATCGTATTAGCTGTACAAATCGCATGGCAAGTCATTAAAACAGTTATTACAACATCAATCGCTATTATCAGTGGTGTAATTGGGATATTCGCAAAAGTCCTTACAGGTGATTTCATTGGAGCGTGGCAAGTTGCTAAAAATACGTTGGTAGCTGTATGGAACACGATTGTTGCGGCAGCTAAATCAATTTGGGGCTTACTCAAAGCGTATTTCCTTAATTTATTCGCACCGATTATTCCAGTCTTTAAATCAGTTTGGAGTGGTTTGAAGGGATGGCTTACATCAACATGGTCATCTATCAAAGCGAGTGCCACGTCAATTTGGAGTAGTTTAAAAGCGTGGTTCAGTTCAATGTGGAACAGCGTTAAAGCAACTGCTCAATCGGTATGGAACGGTTTAAAATCATGGTTGCAATCAGTGTGGAATAACATTAAGTCGAATGCGACAAGAACATTCAACTCGATCAAAACATTTTTATCGTCAACTTGGAATACGATTAAATCTAACACTACAAGCGCATGGAACAGCATTAAGAGTGCAATTTCAAGCGTCTGGAATGCGATTAAATCAGTCGTATCAAATTCGGTTAACGCAGTTAAAGCAGTTGTAAGCGCAGGTTTTAACGCAATCAAAGCTGTTGTGAGTGCTGTGATGAACGGTATTCGTGCAGTTGTATCAAGTGTGTGGAATGGTATACGGTCGGTCGTGACAAGTGCTGTAAATGCAATTCGTAGTATCGTCACATCCGTATTCAATGGCATTCGCACAGTCGTAACGAGCGTAATGAAAGCTATATCAGCGGTTATTCGTGGGGATTGGGCAAGTGCTAAGAGTGCTTCAACTAGTGCTGTAAATGGCATTAAGTCGATAGTAACGAGCGTATTTAACTCGCTTAAATCTGTTGTAGTGAGTGCAATGAACGCTGTTAAATCGGCTGTTTCGAGTGGTTGGAAGGCTGCGGAAGCTGTACTTCGTAGTGTTAACCTTGTGAGTGTCGGTAAAAATATCATGCAAGGTCTTGCGAATGGTATCAAGTCGATGGCTGGTTCAGTTGTTAGTGCGGCTAAGTCTATCGCAGACAAAGTAACAAGTACAATCAAAAAAGCGATGGACATCCATTCACCGTCACGTGTGACAAAAAAACTCGGTGAACATACTGGCCAAGGTTACGCAAACGGTATCAAAGCTAAACAAAAAGCCGCAGAAGCCGCAGCTAAAAAAGTGGCAGCAGCAGCTAAAAAAGGATTTAGCAACGCTGTACAAAAGCTTGATTTAAAACTTTCAGCAGGTACTATTTCAACAGCATCATACGTGAAGCAAATGAAATCTGTTGCAAGCAAATACAAATCAGTTACAAATGCACAGGAAAAAGTACAAGCGAAGATTTCAAAAGCGACGACTAGTGCGGCAGTTAAAGCACAACAAGCAAAAAACGAAAAAGTTGCTGCACAAACAAAAACCTTCAATACAAAACTTGCGAAGATTGATAACAAATACAATGCGTCTACAAAATCAGTAAAAGCTTCAACGACGTATAAAAAAGAAGTCAAAGCACTCGCAAGTAAATACAAAACAAACACGACGATCCAGAACAAAGCGACGGCAAAAATTAACACAGCTAACAAAAATATTGCGAAAACGGAACTCAATCTTAACAAGCAAACAGTAAGCAAGTTGTTATCAAGCGATAAAGTACTGACAACTAAGCAATTGCAATCAATTAAAACCATTTCTAAGCAATATTCGAAAGGTTCTAGCGAACGCATTTACTTCGAGAATCAGTACGCAAAAGCTGTTAAACAAAACGCTAAGATTCGACTCGCAAACGATAAGACGAAAGTTTCGGCACTTGTAAGTAGCGATAAAAAGGTTACAACTAACCAATTAGCTTCTATCAAAAAGATTGCTAACTCGTATGCTAAAGGCTCAAAAGAGCGACTTTACTTCGAGCAACAGTACGCTTCGGCAGTCACAAAAAACAACAAGATTGTCTACGAAGCTAACAAAACAAAAGTTGAAGAGATTTTAGCAAATGAAAAGCTTTCAGCAGCAGAACAAATCAAGCAAATTGAAGCTGTATCAAAAGCGTACAAAAAGGGCACGGAAGAACGTGCTTATTTTGACGAGATTCTGGGCAAACAGAAACAAACACTTTACAACAACTTGATCGCTGCCAACGAAAAATACACAACAGCAATCCAAGAAGCGAATGACAAGTTAATCGAATCAGAAAAAGCGTTGAATGACGAATACGCTAAATCTGTTGCCAGTCGTGCAGATGCATTAAGCAGCTTTACGTCGTTGTTCAGTGAAGTATCAAAAACAGCAGATGTAACAAGTGCTCAGCTATCCGCTAACTTACGTGACCAAGTATCGACGTTGAAAGATTGGGCATCGAACATTGATTCATTAGCTTCAAAAGGAGTTACAGGGTCATTACTCGATGAACTTCGTGAACTTGGGCCTAACGCTTCAAGTGAAATCGCAGCATTGAATACAATGAGTGAAAGTGAACTCGCTGAATACGTTTCGTTATGGCAAGAGAAGTCAGCATTTGCGACATCAGTTGCAACGAAAGAACTCGAAAACTTACGTACAGATACGGACGCTCAAATTACGCAATTACGTGCTGAAACAGCTACGCAACTGCAACAATACAACAAAGAGTGGCAAGAAGAAATTCTTTCGTTAACAGGCAAAACAACACAGAAATTCGATGCATTAACAGCGAGTATGCCTGCAATCGGTCAGAATGTTATCAAAGGTATGCAACGAGGTTTAGCAACGATGACACCAGCGTTATTAGCGCAAGCAAATAGCATTGCGGAACAAATCAAATCAACGATTCAATCAGCGTTAGATATTCACTCACCATCACGTTGGGGAGATAAGTTCATCGGTCAAAATTTAGTTTTAGGTATCGCAAACGGTATTGATCGAATGAAAAAACACGCTATCAAATCGGCAGCGAGTTTGGCGGAATCAGTTAAAAATGAACTAAGCAACACACTTCAAACCGTTGATGGCATGGCAGTTACAAGTGACATGAAAGCATCGCTAAACAAAGAATTACAAGTTAAAGTTAAAGTCGATGTTGAAGGTGGCGGTGCAACAGGCGGTAGCGTAATCATTAACAATCAATATGGCGCTTCAAACCTAACGCCATCAGAAGTCGCTCGTCAACAGAAGAAACAAATGCAACAGCTTGGACTACAATTCTAGGAGGTCAGCAAATTGGAAACAGTCACATTTACAAACAGCATGGGGCAGTCAGTAAAGTTTGCTGATGCTCCTTTTTTTATACAAGAAGTTACAGGGTTAGGCGATGTTACAGCAGACATTCAAAACGTCCGCAGTGCTTATGAGGACGGTTCAAACTTCATCGACGCAATCTTAAACGAGCGAGAAATCGAATTATCGTTTCTAATCGTTGCAGACGCAGTGGCGAAGGAATCATATGGGGATATTTCTCGTATGAGGGAACACGTTGCAACTGTTCTCAATCCGAAACTTGGACCAGGAACATTAAAGTATGAAAACGAGCGTGTCGTGCGTTTAATCACTTGTATCGCAGACGGTGTGCCACAATTTCCCGATGGTGATGGACGTGTCGAAATGATACAAAATGCTTCAGTTACGTTTATCGCTCACAATCCTTACTGGCGTAGTACAGCAATCGAAGAAGAACCTGCATTCAAACCATTGTTCCAATTCCCATTCAGCGGACCGTTTCAAATGGGCATACAGCGTGACGAACGAGTTATCGAAAATGATGGCAACGCACCTGCACCACTCTTAATTGAGTTTTATGGACCTGCGACAAATCCAGTCATTTTAAATCGCACGACAAATCAGTACATCAAAGTTAATCAAGAACTCTTAGAAGGTGAACGAATGGTGATTGATACGAACCCCGACAATGCTTCGGTGTACTTCGTAGCAGAAGATGGTACGAAGCGAAACGTCGTTCATTGGCTCGATTTAGGTTCATCATTATCAACATTTCGCTTACAGCTAGGAGAAAATGAAATCGCATATACAGCAGATAGTGACGTACAAGGTGCAATACTCAACTTGACGTGGCAAAAGCTATATAACGCAGTATAGGAGGGGTTATTTTGGCGGAAATATTTAAGTTTTTTAACTCAGCACCGGGGGACGAACGTTGGCATTATGCCAGCGACTTTGCCGATTATTTTGGCTCGGTACTATCAAGTGGGTTGCTTCACGAGAATAATAAATACGGGTTACAAGTGACTGTAAACAGTGGCACATTAACCATAAATGTTGCAGTCGGCAAAGCCCTTATCAAAGGGTACAGCTACGAAAATACAAATGATTTAACATTAACGCACAGTTTACCCGAACAAACGTTAGACCGAATTGATCGAGTTGTTTTACGTTTGGATTTACGCAACGCAAATCGTTTCATCAAAGTATTTGTGAAAGAAGGGGTATCAGCAACAGCCCCAGTTGCTCCCGATTTACAACGTGACAACTACGTCTATGAATTATCGCTTGCGACTGTAAGATTACGTGCAAATACATCGAGTATCAGTGCCAACGACATCACAGATACACGTGCATTAGAAGATATTTGTGGTATCGCTCAATCGCTTATCACAGTACCAACGAGCGTGTTTCAACAACAATTTGATGCTTGGTTCGATGGTATTGCAGACACAACGGAGCAAAGTGTGAGTGACTGGCAGACAACGCAAGAACAAGCGTTTAGTGATTGGTTTGCAACGATTCAAAATGCTTTAGATGGTGATGTTGCGGCGAGTTTAGCGAATCAGATTACGACTTTACAAAGTGATGTAAATACAAAATTTAATAATTTATTATCTGAATTTCAACGTTTAGATAATGAAAAATTACTCAAAAAATACAAAAGCATGAAAGACAGTGAGGGTATTTTTACAACAGTCACGTATAAGCGTACAGATGGAACTGTATACGCTACGTCCGTTTTAAGTGGTGGTACTACACCACAGTACACAACTCGTACCATTACTTTCTACGATAGCGATGGAACGACAGTAAAAACAACAAAAGTCTATACGTTGTCTTATGACAGCGAGGGCGACTTAGTAAGTGAGGTGTAGAGTATGTTAGATATACGAGAGCATGGTGGGAGTTTTGGTGGTGGCAAAAAAAATGGGGCATATCCAGATATACCAATTTCATTTCCGAGAATACCAAATTCTCAATTGCTTCAATATATACTTACAATAGAATTTGCGTATTTACCTAACTCAAAAGAATTAGAGAAAGAGCCAGAATGCGTGTTAATTCTTTACGGTGTAGCAAACAATAAAGATGTAATTAAACAATATATGAAAACAACTAGTGTCGTATTGAGAACAGAAACGTTATTTACCGTTCCAGTGAATAGCAATATATCATATTTAAGACACAACGAATTTGGTATGCACTATATTTATTTATACAATAACACTTATCACGTTGTAACGATTAAAAATGACATAGTTTATTCTATTAGACAATACTCAAACATTTACGTGCAAAATTTTTGGATTGATGAACAAGTTTTCATGTCTCTTGCTTCTTATAACTTATATATCTTGAACCATTCAGGGGTATTGTTGGGAAGTTTTTATAATTCAGCTTTTCAAAATTATATTAATCGTATTTCTAAATACCACTACATCATCTCAACGAACACTATATCGGGAACGCAAGTGGTGTTATTCGATTTAAAAAAACTAGAATATTTTACGTCGGGGAGTCAATATACTTTTTCACCAATGATGGCGAAATTGAACGCAAGTATGAAGATAAACGGAGGGAGAATATAAATATGTACATTAAGATAATTAATTTATTAGCACGTGATGGAGTAGCTAATTATAAAACGCTAGACATCAATAAAATCGAACAACCATTTTACGACTTCAAAGCAAACGAATGTTATTTACAATATAACGAATCATTCGCATCACACGAGGATTTAATTGAAATTACAGAACAGGAATATTTAGAAGCAAAAGAAGAACAACAAAAAGATGTTGTTTCGCTAGAAGATAAAGTGAAACAACTACAACAAGAAAACGAAGCATTGCGTGAATCACAATTGTCACAAGATGAACTAATTATGTCGTTAATTTTAGGAGATGAATAATTATGGCGAAATCACAAGCATACTATGATTTATTTTTACGAAATTGGTACAACCGCATCGCAACAGAAGTAGAATTAGATAAAGCTATCGCAAAAGGTATTTTAGACGAAGCAGACAAAATCGCAATCATGGCAACTGAACAGAAACCGTTATAACACCATCAAGGTGTTTTTATTTTGCCCTCGAAATGAGGGCATTTTTATTTTAGGAGGGATAGAATGATACCCTTACGTGTTATTGACGTAGACTTTAATTTATACGGTGAAGTACCGAAATATGAATCGTTGCAAATTGTAAATAACTTGTTCGGCATCGGCTCGATCGAATTAAAAATAAATCGGTATATGCCAAAAGCTGACTTGTTGGAAGTGGATAGAATCATCTTTCCGCTAAACCGCACAGACACACCATTTCAGATTTTACATCGAGAAATTGAACTTGATGAAGGTGGTAAAGCAACGGAAAATTGGGTTATCAAAGCTGTACCGCTTAAAGCGTGGTTAAGCGACCGTTTGATACTACCGCCAACGCATACAGCGAATCAGAACAAATCGGGCAACGCTGAAACGGTGATGAAACACTATGTAAATATATCCGCAGTCAATCCAATTGATACGAAACGAATTATTCCGAAGTTGGTTATCGCTGCCGATTTAAAACGTGGCGACAACATTAGTCGTTCGGCTCGTTTCGATACGTTATCGGACGAGTTAAAAACAATCGGGGAACTTACTCAGATTGGATGGAATATCTCGTTAGACATCGAAAACAAGCGTTTTGTATTCGACATTATCGAGGGTTTGAATCGTGTAGCGTCACAAACGGATAGACCGCCAGTTGTTTTTTCAACCGAGTTTAAAACGCTCGAAAGTTTAGAGTACACCGAGAGCAAACTCGATTATAAAAACACCGCAGTTGTCGCAGGGCAAGGTGAGGGCGTGAATCGTAAAGTCATCATACTCAATGATACGAACAGCGGATTTGATCGCAAGGAGATTTATATTGACGCACGTGACGTTGCAGATACCGACACGGACGAAGAAGGTAATGAGTTCCCACGTCCAGAAGCCGATGTTATCGCTGATTTAACCGACCGTGGTAATGAAAAACTAGCCGAACACCTACAAGAAATTTTTGTGAATGGGCAGATTACGAACACTATTTTTCGATACGGTTATGACTGGTTTAATGGCGATACAGTGACGCTTGAACACAAAGATTGGGGCATTGCATTAGACGCTCAAATTACGCAGGTCAAAGAGATTCACGAGGTCGGACGAGCGTATAAAGTTGAGGTCGTGTTCGATAAGGACATACCGACATTTGTGGACAAAATAAGTCGGACATTACGCAAAGTAGCAGATAAACGCTAATATTGTAGAAAATGTATTATGGAAAACATTCCCTTTTTATTTGATAATGAAATTAACAAAGAGAAGGAGATGGTAGAAACATGAAATTAGGCACTTTAGAATGTGGTAAGTGTAAAAGAGAAATACGGTTTTATCAGTTGAATTGGATTGATTTAGATGACATTCCTCGCATTAGTCAATTGGAACTCGAACAAATTCCGATGAACGCAGATGAAGCTACACGCAACGGCATTGTAGAGTGCTTTTCATGTGGCCATCATAACGACATCTTTAACCCGTCGAATGGGAGCATTAGAACGGTGTAGCTTTGTTAAATGGATAAAAGGGAGATGGGGTTTTATGATACACGAAAATGGTTTGTATGAAACAGGTGAACTTGCTTGTGAAAACGGTCATATTAACAAATGGCAAAGGCAATTAGTTAAAAGAGGTCCATTAGGACAAGCGATCATCATGGAATTACTTGAAGGTCACACCCGAATCGAAGGTAATAGAGCATTCAGATGTCGCACATGTGACGAATGGGTGGAATTCAAGAAGGAAGTAGAATAAATAACAACTAAGCACTCTCAATCGAGGGTGCTTTTTATATGCAAAAAATATGAAAAGTAGGTGGCACATGAGTATTGAGGTATCTTTATTATTCGGGGCAATTGGGACGGTTGTTGGTGTAGTCGGAGCAATTATCACGATGAAGAAAAACAGCAAAGAAGATGGCGAACATTCGGCAGAAACAAAAGCGCAGCTTAATTACATTACACGAGGTGTAGATGACATTCGCATTGACCAACGATTACAAGCGAGTAAATTAGACGGTTTTAATGACCGATTGATTCGTGTTGAAGAATCAACAAAACAAGCGCATAAGCGTATCAACGACATCACAAAGGAGGAACATTAATGACACAAGATAAGTTAAAACAATATATTGCTTTATTCGGAGGATTGCTCGGTGCAATCCTTTTATTTTTGCAAAGTTTAGGTATCAATTTAACACACTTTAACGATGCTACAATCAACGCATTTGTACATGTACTAGAAGCGCTCGTACCATTCATTTTAGTTGGCTATGGAGTGTATAAGAACAGCTATATCATCACTCGTAAGGCGAAAGAGCAAGAAAAAGAACTAAAAGAAAAGGGGTTGAAGTAATGACAGTAATTAAAAATGATTATATTAGCGTCAATAAATACACACGCCCAGGTTCTAAATTAGCAAGTGTAAAGGGGATTGTATTACATTGGACCGCAAATGCTGGCGGAACAGCCAAAAATCACAAAACATTTTTCGGTAACGGTGGAGGCTCGCGATATGCGGGTGCTCATATCTTTGTCGATAAAACTGAAGCACTTTGCATCGTACCGCTGAATGAAGTTTGTTATCATGCGAACGAGTCAACATGCCGAATTAAAAAGTTATTTGGTAAAGTTGGAAATTATCAAGGCAACGCTAATGTAACAACAATTGGTGTAGAAATGTGTGTGGAGAAAAATGGAACGATTCACAAAGATACCATTGATCGAACAGTAAATGTAGTCACGGAACTTTGCAAAAAGTTTGGTTTAGATGATGGCGACTTGTACCGTCATTACGATATTACAGGCAAAAATTGCCCTGCCCCTTGGGTAACGAAACCTTCAGAATGGGCTAAATTTAAAGACGCTGTACAGGCGAAATTGAAGGGAAAGGCAAATACTTCAACGACCAACAAAACAACGTCTATCGGAACAATCACGAAGGTATCAGCAGATAAAGAGGAATTAGTTGTCGACGGGTACTGGGGAGCCGCTACTACAAAACGACTGCAAAAAGTTTTGGGTGTGACGGTGGATGGCGTTTTAGGCAAAGCGACAATTCGAGCAATTCAGAAGAAAGTCAGTGCTGATCCAGACGGGATTTTAGGCAAAGAAACAATTAAAGGTATGCAAAAACGTTTCAATACACCAGTAGACGGTATCATTTCCAAGCCATCGACTATGGTCAAAGCAATGCAACGTAAATTAAATAACAATAAATTTTAGCAAAGCAAAAGCCCCTTTCTTCTATTAAATAGAGGAGAGGGGCTTTTTTTATTTTAGTACTGAGATATAACTTTTATTGCCGCGTTTGTTACAGAATCTAGTGGAGCACCATTATCAAAATCAATTGAATCTAAACCAGCACGATCAATAGTGACCTTATAAAGAACTTTATTCGTTGGTCCGATTATATTGATTGTCGCTTTTTCTACATCTTCCGTCTTGCTCAATATTTTAGCTACTTGAAAAAGCTTTGTCTTAGCTACACTCTCTTTGTCGCTCACAGATAGAGCGCGCACAAATGCAAAACCGTTTGATTCGGTGAATTCAGCAGTATCACCAGTTTTCAAGCCTGCTTCGATTTGTTCGATAGTTGTTTTTGGAGTAGCTTCCACTTCTTCTTTCACAGAACTGTCGCCACATGCAATAGTAATTAAAATAGTTGATAACAATAATAATATTGCTAAAGTATTTTTTAATTTCATAACAAGCATCCTAACTATTCTTTATTTGAATTTAAATTCAGCGGTGATGTTTTTACCTACGCGATCAAAATTTTCGTCGTGAGGACCCTCAATCGCTAATTTAACTTCTTTCACATCAGCGACTTCTTTTTCTAATAAGAATACAATAGTACCTTCTTTTTCTACTTTGCCGATGAAGTCGCCACCAACTTCACCTGAGAACAACATGCTAGCTTCCACTTGTTCTTTTGTATCGGTAACTATTTGTGCTTGATCGGGATAGAAGCCAATTGTATCTTCTGAAGTGTTTTCAGCTTTTGCTTTGAAAGCAATAACATGAATAACTTCTTTATTATCGAATTGAGGTTTATATTCATCATTTAATTTAACGTCATAAACTTGAACTTTAGAAATATCTAACTTCATCGGGCCTTCTTTAATGCTATAACCTAGATTATCATTTGAATAATAGTCAGTCACTTCGCCCATTTCACTGCGTTCATCTTTGTCTTTTTTTTCGGCTGCTTTATCTTCCGAAGTGTTTTCAGTTTTTGAATTATCTTCTGTTTTTTCAGAAGTTTCGCCACATCCTGCCAATGCAAGTGCTAGAGCAAGTGGTGCAGCATATAAAAGTTTTTTCATTTAAAACCCTCCATTTTCTTTATAAACTAATTTTATCTAAGATGTTAAATATTGTATGTAATAAAAATATGATATTTATGGCATTTATGACATTTATAATATTGATATAGCATTATGTAAGTTCATTTGCCGATATTTTTTTAAGTTCCCCTATAAAGTTCCCCAATTAAATGTAGTTCCCCAAAAGTTCCACATTAGTAATAATTGTTTATTCCTACCCTAAAAAATCAAAAAAACGCTACATTATAGGCTTTGCAAAAACAAATGATTTCAAGTGTTATGCGAACCAAACTCTTAATAGAAAATAGGCTTATTTTAAGAAGGATTAAATAAAAACTATAGTTATATATTTTTTGATTTAGGTTATTCATACTAACATATTTTAGTTAATTCGAGACAAAAGTTTTAATTGTGTAGAAGTGTTTTTTGCAAATAGTAGAAGAAGTACAAAATGCTCCTTAAATAGTAAATTTCCTTTTGAAAAATATGAAATGAACTTAATAAAATAATACTAATTTATGAAAAAAATCAAGTTGATCGTTTCGGGGTTTTTCAATTCAACGATTTTATTGCCTTTTTTATCGTACAATGAAGCATCATGAAAAAAGCATACGTATGGGATAGCTATGCTTTTTTGCAAAGTACGAGACAGTTGGATTTTTAATGAATGGTGGTAGAGCAAGGCTTTTCAATTAGCCTGATAGCAGTAGGTGAGAAACTATAACATATTACTTCAACAGATTAAAAGTGCTAATGAAGGTTGAACAAATTGGTCTTCTATTCGCTATCGCATGAACCTTTTTTCATGAACCTTAAATAATGTTAAGGAATATTTAAAGTAATTTTCAACTATTCTTCAGCTAAAGTTCAGATTCATTCCGTACACTATAGTTAAGAAGTTTGAATAAGAGAAAAGGACGTGAAGATTATGATTTTAATCTTACCTTTTATGCATATGCAATCAGGACATCATCAAGTAGCAGATGCACTTGCTGCACATATTCAAAAACAAGATCCGACAATGGTAGTGGAAAAGCTCGATATTTTTAGTACGACGTTCCCTCATATTGAAAAGCTTGTTTGTAAAAGTTATTTAACGTGGATTCAAAAAAGCCCTAAAACATACAGTGTATTTTATAAAAAACAGTTTAATAGTAAAAAATATTCTTTCAAATTGTTCTCTCCTTGGGAAAAATTAATGGAAGAAACGTTAGAACGTATCATTTTAGAAAAAAACCAGAAGCGATTATTTGTACACATAGTTTTCCGTCTCACGCAGCGGGAAATTTAAAAGTAAAAGGATTAATTGATGTACCCGTCATTAACGCATACACCGACTTCTTCGTCGGTGGGGTTTGGGCAAAAGATGGCATTGATTTGCACATTGTACCTTCAAAAACAGTCGGTCAATTTTTACAAAATGAGTATGGTGTAGAAGAACAACATATTTTAGTGTCGGGTATCCCTGTACATCCAGCGATGACAGCGACATCCGAAAAACAAAGGAAAAACAAATGGGAGTTACTCATTGCAGGTGGGAATAGTGGACTTGGAAACTTAGCAGACATTGCAAGGCAAAGTACAGCATTCGACCAATTACACGTAACGATTTTATGTGGGAACAATCGACCGCTTTATGAGGAAATTACCCAAATGAACTTGAATAATGTAACAGCACTTCCGTACATTGATTCTCGTGACGAGATGAACGCTTTGTATGAACGAGCAGATGCCCTCGTTTCAAAACCTGGTGGCGTGACGATTTCAGAAGCGTTCGTCAAACATGTGCCTGTTTTTGTAAGTTCTGTATTACCGGGGCAAGAGCAGTTAAATATGGACTATCTCGTGCAAAAAGGACTCGTTTTTCCATTAGAAGAAGGCGATATGTTGGCGCAAGTAATGAATCAACTGATGGAACCACAATTTGAACAGAGCTATTCAACTGCTCTAACCGTTCAAAGAGATGAAGTAGAGCTCGGAACAGCGACATTAGTCGATCGAATGTTGTATCAATTAAATACGACGACGATGCCACATTTTTCAAAAAAAATGTTATTAGCTACTATTTAATAGAAAAAGAACGAGACTAGGATAAATCCTTAACCAAATAAAAAGGGGTGTCATGATTTCAACATCATGACGCCCCTTTTTTTCATAATGTGTACTTGCTATTGTTCTTTGTTTTGGGCGACGCTTTTTTCGGGTACGGCGCCAACTTATTTTTACGTTCGTGTCGTTCTCACAGAAGTCCCACCTTTCACTTCGTACAAACTCATTTTAAATAAACAAAAGAGTTCCTTTTTATGTACGTTATGTCCCAGCCTCGTTTTTTTATGTGGAGAATAGGACGGTTGTGAACAAGTAAAGTAGATTTTGGTAAAATAAAATGCATAGTGTATTACGTTGAAGAAAAGAGGAGTTCTATGAAAAAGTGGTTAATTGGTTTGATTGGATTAATAATTGTTTGTTGTGGCATTGTCATCATTATTTTTGAACGGACACCGGCGCCAGGAACAGCGCTTATTCGATATGCATTCAATCGAGAAGTTCCGATGAAAAATGTACAACAATATGAACAACAAAAAACGAAAAGTACCGTTGTATCAAATATTACGTATCCATCTAAATATGGGCATAATACGATGGATTTATATTATCCGAAAGACGTATCTCCAAATGAGAAACTACCAATTATCGTCTGGGTACATGGCGGAGCTTACATCGCAGGGGACAAATCATTTCCGAAAGGGTTTGCTCGCTATATCGTAGGAGACAAGCGAGCGGCATTCGTATCAATTAACTATGAATTAGCGCCTGAGTTACGTTATCCGGGACAAGTGATTCAGTTGGAGGAAGCGGTACGAGAAGTGAAAAAACTCGCAGCCCGCTATCCATTTTTAAATACGGACAAATGGATCATCGGGGGTGACTCAGCTGGAGCTCAAATTGCAGGACAATTTACGCTCATTCAAACGAATCCAGCGTATGCGAAAGAGATGCAACGTGAAGCGATTCTTTCAAGTAATGATTTACTCGGCTTCGTTTCTTTTTGTGGACCACTTGATTTACCACAAATGACGACAATTAATTGGAAACGGCCGGTCATGGCATTATTTGCTCGAACAGTTGGATGGGATTTGACAGGAGAGAAAAATTGGAAAGAAAGTGATGCGCTGAAACAATCGTCACTCGTAGAACATGCGACGAAAGATTTTCCGGCAAGTTACGTGACCGATGCAACGAATTTGAGCTTTGAAGAACAAGGAAAAGCATTCGTACAAACGTTGCAACAAAAAAATGTACCGGTTACTTCTTTATTTTTTAATAAAGACTCGGATACGGCACACGAATATCAATTTAATTTTGAAACGGCAGAAGCGCAAAAAAATCTTCAATTGTTTGAAGCTTACTTTGATGACATGACAAAAAATAAAAATAAATAGAGAAAAAGCGACAATAATTGAAAAAATGTTCGTTGATGTAAGTGAAAGAGTAAGGAGGGAAGAGATGTTTACGATGTGGCAACGTTTAAAAAACAGAGACGAACAAGCGTTACAACAAATTATTCATACGTACGGATCTTATGTAAAAGCAATTATGTATGCGATTTTAAAGAGAGATGATCTCGTCCAGCTTTGTATGAATGATGTATTTTGGTCTGTATGGCAAAAATCAGATCAATTTAAAGGGGAAGAAGTGGACTTCAAAAAATGGATTGGAACGATTGCGAAATATAAGGCGATTGATTTGTATCGTCAAGAACAAAAGCGACATGCTCATCAAAGCGATGATGAAATCATGCTATCTATTCATAGTACCGAGCAGACGTATATGAACAAAGTTGACCGTGAGACACTGTTGTTTGAAATCAGCCAGTTAGCGCCGCCGAACGGCGATATTTTCATTATGAAATATTATTTACAACTGAGTAATCAACAAATTGCTGATGCTTGCCATATGACGAAGGCAGCAGTTGACCATCGTCTTTTACGCAGTAAGAAGAAACTCGCAAAAAATAAACGGCTGAAGGAGATGCTCCAATGAAAAATGATGAACTAGAAAAATTATTGAAACTCAATGTAGATGACATCTCACCAGACCCGATGACAGCAGAAGAAAAAGAGCAGTTAAAAAGAGCGGTACTAGCCTACCAACCTCAAAAAAAGAAAAAGAAAAATCGTGCTGTGTGGGGTGCGGTAATGTTCGCTGCGCTCATTCTTTTTTCTGTGCTAGGCATTCGTTTTTCTTCTACGATTGCGATGGCAGCATACCAGCTTCCTTTTTTAGAACCGTTCGTGAAATTAGTTGCGACAGATAGAGGAATGAAAGATATTATCGAACAACAATACGTTGAACATATTAATATAACTGCTGAGAAAGATGAGCTAAAAGTGACGATTCAAGAAGCCATTGCAGATGAATCTGGCATTATTCTTTATTTTGAATCGAATCAAGACAATGTGTCATTACAAAGTGTGAAGACGAAAGATGGCGACGTTGCATTTACTATTATTGGAGAAAGTCTCTCTTCGGAGCACCCACGTCAAGTCGTTTCATCGGCAATTGTAGAACTTGGGACGAGTGTTTCTTTACAAAATCAATCACTTGTAGCGACATTCACGGGTAAAGAAGGGGAAGTAGACGTTCCTTTCACATTGAAAAAAGAAATACATGAAACGAAATGGTATGTTGTCAATGACTCGATCATCGTAGATCACCAAAAAATATTCATTGATAAAGTCGGTATTTCGCCGTTACGTGCGACTGTTCGACTACGTGTGGATGATCAAAATAGTAAACAAATTCTCGGAATCGAAAAGCTTGCACTCGTCGATGAAAATGGAGACAAGTGGGGAACGATTGAAAATGGTCTAGTAAGCCAAGGCGATATAGAAGACGAGATTACGTATGCGCTTCAAAGTAATTATTTCCATACACCGGAGCATTTAACACTTGAAATAGGTCGTATTCAAGCTGTTCCGAAAGAAGAAACAGCAGTCATCGTTGATTTTTCGAAAGAAAAGGTATTGAAACAACCATCTTATATGAAAGAAACGCTACACATTCGTTCGAACGGAAGTGTGACGTATACGACGAAAAAAGGTAAAAATGGTGCGACGATTAATTATTTCGAGGATGCTTTAGATGAAGATGGGAAAATGTTATCAATCCCTCGTATGCGTGGTGAAGGAACGGAGTACACAACGAAACAGCATTTCACCGTCGATTATGATGAAAATAAACCGATTGTGACGTTACCTGTCCGAAGCGCTCCACTTTATTTACAAGGAAACGGAAAGATTTCTTTATATTAAATACTTCTTAAAAGGTTTCAATTGGTTAGATTCGTATGGCGTAATATGCATGGGTGCTTGTTTCAGCCATAGAAAAAGTAGTAAACTATTTAGCACAATTCATAGGTAGAATATGATATGAGGGATTCGCTTAAAAAATTGATGTCTTTTGTTGTCACTCGGTACATTCCTTGACTATAATAAGAAGGAATGAAATGAAAAGTAGGGACAATGAATGTATATTAACTTAGTATTATTGATTACCGTAACGGTTATTAACGTATTCACACTATTTTGGGACCGGTACGTATATCGTGTGAAAGAACGCCAATTAGAAAATGCAAACGAACAGGCTATCGATCAATTAAGCAATGGGACGGAGCTACGCATCGGAAAGCCTTTATCAGAAGCTGAAAAAGAAGCAATTCGTCTCGAACTAGAAGAAGCGAAAAAAGTACCCTTTTTCAAACGCTTTAGTGGTACGAGCAAAATATTATTTATCGTCAATATTTTATTGTTGTTAACGGTTGGATACCAATACTTTCAACAATCTGAACAAGTACAAATTCAAAAAGTGTATGTGATTGACGATTATACGCGAAATTATACGCCGTTTGAATATGCTGGAAATACACCGTTATATAGTAAAAATGTGAAAGTAGAAACTGTTAAATTGTATGAAACAAAAATAAACGATGAATATTTCTTAAAAGGTTACAGTGAATTTAGCGGCAACTTTTATATTCAATTGAAAGATGCCGACCAAGAAGATGCATTACTGAAATTGAAAGAAACAGGAGAAGTCGTCAATGATAGTGCCGTCACGGTCTATGAAGGGACTGTAATGATTAACAATAAAGAAAAAAAGTAAGTTTCCTTCCGTATGGGTATACGCCAAAAGAGAAAACGACAAAAAATAATGAATTTTATATAAGATTAGGACAAAATCTTAATCGATAACAACGAGTCGTCATGATTTTAAAATCGTGGTGGCTTTTTTTCATATTGTTCTCGTTTTTCTTATGTACGGTTTGAATTCATATTTCCGCACATGAGATCGTCGGCGAAGGCTCATTTTTATGAAAATCTATTTTTTTATGCAACATACGAGAACTTTAAATTGGATTTTTATTTATAAAATAAACCTTGCTAGTCTATATTAAAAATAAACGTTCGCTTTTACAAAAATTAGGGTAAAAACATACTACTAGGAAAAGGAGTGAACACATATGGAAGCAGAAAAGATGAAAAAATTGTATATCGCGATGTGGGTTAGTTTGATCGCGATGATTGTCGTGAACATGTTAGCGAATATTATTCCATTAAATGGGCAAACAACAGGAGAAATATCGAACAACTTAAATGTATTATTTACACCAGCAGGGTATGTGTTTTCTATTTGGGGACTTATTTATTTTGCGTTAATCGTTTGGTTAATTTTAATTCGTAAAGAAGTGAAACAACAATTTTTCTCAAAAACGATTGGCATCGCCTTTATTCTTTCTTGTATTTTAAATATCGCGTGGTTAATTAGTTGGCATTTCTTATTTTTCAAAACATCGATCGTCTTTATGATTTTACTATTAATGACGCTCATTACGATTTACGTACGTTATACGAATGACGAACAAAGATTAAGCCAAAGAATGCCTTTCTCAATTTATTTAGGATGGATTTCGGTAGCAACGATTGCGAATATTAGTTATGTTTTAAAATTTAATGAAGTATCTTTAGGTGTTTCGGAAGTCATTGGGACGTTTATTCTCATTCTCGTTGCAGCACTTCTTGCGCTTGCAGCCGTACAAGTTTCGAAAGATTTATACTTCGTAGCGGTTGTCGTATGGGCATTAATCGGCGTATCTGTAGCGAATACGAATGGGTTACTCGTAACAGGTACAGGCATTGTTGTCGGAGTTCTCATTATTGGTAGTATTTTATTATTCATGAAACATTACCGTACGAAACATGCGTGATTTGTAATAAAAACAAGCGTTTCAAACGATTTCTTTCTACTTTATTAACAAAAGCTAGTGAAACGAATCAAAACCATTTATAATTGAAATTGATTATCACTCAAATGAAGAGTTGAAAAAAGTACTTTGCTTTAAAGCATTAGAAATGCCTGTAGAGGAACTTTTAACTGTTCAAATGATTCCTGTTCCAGCGATTCATCAATAAAATAGTAACGAATGGCCGTTTTTATCCGGAAATATTCCGTATAAAGGCGGTTTTTTCTTTTTATGAAGTAGAACGACAGTCGTGAATGAACAGAAGGAATTCGGCAGAAAAGAGCTATAAGCCCTTAAAACAATTATTAGACACTCTGTAAAAGTCTCAAAGGAAAAATTCGACTTTATTTTTGATGTGCGTACCGCTAAACGTGCGGTAGCCAAAGTGAAAAAGCTTGGTATGCCTGTGTTTTCAGCGGAATGTATAAAATCGTGCATAAAGTCTGTGTAAACACAAAAGCCACGAACGTTGATATGACAGCGTTTGTGGCTTTTTTCGTATATTCCCAAACTTTTGTTTGGGAACGTTATTTAAATTAGCCATGTATATTAGATACAAATTAAAAATGATTAAATAGTTGTCTAAGTATAATTCCTTTAGAAATAATATTAAGTATTATCCATTGACATATTGCAATATTGCAATATAATAACACTATAACACATTTAATTATTGCAATATGTTAATGCTAGGAGGTTATTAATAATGGACAATACAAATATTTTATTACGACGTCATTCTGTTAGAGACTTTATGGATAAAGAAATTGATGTCGATTTATTAAAACAAATCATCTTTGAGGCTCAAAGAGCTCCTTCGTATGAAAATAGTCAACCTTGGAAAGCTTACATCGCTACAGGAAAAACTTTAGAAAGCATTCGTGAGGTTCATAAACAGAAGGTTAAAAATAGAGAAAAGAGTTGGACAGAAGTTACACCACCTCTTAGTTGGCAAGAACATCCAAAAAATAATGTTGAGAATTATATGAAAGAAACTGAAAGTCTTATTGGAGAAAATGGCATTAAAGATTTGCTATCTCAAAATGCTATTTTATTTAATGCCCCAGCAGTTATTTACATTACAATTCCTAAAGATTCTTCTCATTACTCAGCTTATGATGTTGGAGCTTTCGGTTATGGTATTTTATTATCTGCTTATCACCACGGATTAGGAACAGTTCCTGCTTACGAAATTATTCGTTATCCTGGAGAGATTCGTGATCATTTTGATATTCCAGAAGATGAATCTATATTTATGGGAATTGCTATTGGTTATCCTACAGAAGGCAAACCGTTAAGCACATTAGTTATGTCTCGTGACAATTTAGATAATATTTTACAGATTAAAGAATAAAAAAGATCCCCTTTCTATGATTAGGTTCAGTCGCTTTAACCATGGAAAGGGGTTTTTAGATTAAAAAATTGAAATATTTCAATATATAGTAGATAATTATTTTAAATTCAAGGGAGGAACGTTATGGATAACATCGATTTAGAAATGATGGATATATTTAAAGCACTTTCAAATGAAACGAGATTGAGAATTTTAAAATTACTAAAGGATCCAGAAGCTAATTTTGGAGATGAAAATATTAAATATCCAGAAGCAAAACCGTCTGAAGTAGGGGTTTGCGTGGGTCAAATAACCGAAAAAATTGACATGAATCAATCAACAATGTCTCAATATTTATCGATTATGGCTAGAGCTGGGATTTTAATCCCCACAAGAATAGGTAAATGGACATACTATCGTCGCAATGAAGAAAAACTACAGCAAATCAGCAAATATCTAAGCAATGAGGTTTAAATTAAAGTCTACACTATTTCTATACGCTTAACCAAGCTACTTAAATGAACTTTTTATGAGTAGCTTGGTTTATTTGTTCATTGATTTATTTTAAAAGTGAGTTACTTCACTATATGGCCCTTTTCTGGAATAGTATGACTAAAATTTTTAGAGCTAAGCGCCATTTAATTCTAAAGTAATGACGCCAAATAAAAAAGAAAGTTACAAAAATTTTGATTTTGAGCAATGTTTTGAAACAGTTTTTGATGAAAATATAGCTGTTTTTTAAAGCACAATCATTCTATCTCAAAAACAGTCGTTTATAAGACGTTTATTCCTTATCGTTGTTATATCAAGTGTTTGATAATGCTACATAATGCTTAACGTTGTAAATCTGCATTTTTATGACGCTACCCCAATATGGAATAAGATTTCAATGGGTTATCTGGAAGTACATAAACTATACTTTGGAAAACGAAAAGAAAAATACAAATGCAAAAAAAGGTCATACTTTGTTTAGTAAGCTTCATCTCATTACTCCTTATTTTTTACATGCATATTATTACGTTCATGTTTTTTAACATGTTCTCTGTTTTATACATCACTATAATTATAGGAATAACAGATGAAACAACTAGAATAATTCCATATAACTCAGAATCTAAAAAATTAAAGTTTGCAAAATGCTCATATAACGCTAAAAAACTCCAATAATAGTCATTGATAAATAAACTTTTTAAATAAAGTACCAAAATATTCTTGAGCTAATAACCAACTTTCTTCATTTTTCATCGAACGTTTAGTACGATAACCTATTAACATGTTAGGTTCACTATTTTCCCTAAAACAATTAAGAAAAAGTAAACAGAGATGAAAGTCACAAAAGAGATAACTAAAAATGTCATTAATATCCTCCCAAAAACAAAATTATTTCAAAAAATATAAATATCTAAATAAAAGATATTACACATTCGAAATATAGGTATTTAATGCTACACAATTCTAATTATTTGTACGAACTAGGTACTCTAAAATTTGTAGTAACAATGTGAAATTCTACCATTTAATTACAAAAATTCAAATATGATATTGTAATTTATTTGAATTTTTGTAATTTTCAACAGTAATATATTGTTAATATAGTAAAAGTGGTAATAACTTCTCAAAATAGTTTTTAGAAAATATAAATAATAATTTCCAATTTTTAAAAATAATTTATACATTCCTATACATTTTCAGTTTACATAACACCAGATAGCAAAAGCTAGCTTTACGCTCAAAACCTGTTAGAGCAGCGTTTACAAAGAAAACCGTCTTCGCCACGTATCCATTTTTTTAAATGGGAATAAATCTTTTAAATACATAACGTTATACAAATCTGATAAAAAATTGCACAAGCTATAGAAAAAATAAAAAATAATATATTTCATAGTTACATCAAAATCCTTTTGCTGTTTGGTAAACAAAAGCAGCTGCAACAGCACCTATTTTACAAAGTGCAAAAATCGATCAGGTTTCTAACATTGACGAACGTTAGGAAAAGGTGTTTTTCTGTAAATACCGATAACACCCCTTTACACGAATTGCACATACAATTTGAATACAAAAAGGGATCTTTCATAACAAGGCCTGTTAAAGGGTTTTATCGGTAGATACAAAAAATATAATTTTATTGCTATATATCAGCCAAAATAAACAGCACTTAAGATCCCAAAGACGTATTTTTCATTGTGGCAGAAAGATTCTATAATAAAAAATGTACACAACAGTGTACGCAGCTGTTTAGGAGATATTTAATGTAAAGTCGCAGTTATTATTTTATTTATCATCGCTGATTTTATCAAGCTTATTCTCATTGAATTGGAAAAAAGTATTAAACAAATAACGAAAAATGCAACGTTTTGTTTGGAATGGAAGTGCAGTATAGTACTTTCTCTTCAAATAAAACGTTTTTTATTTATAAGAAAATATAAGGCATAATATTCGCAACTCCTACCGTTTTAGACAATAATAGAAGAAAGAGATTACATAGTTTTAGGAGTGACGAATGTGAAAAAACAATTGAAAGTTTCCGTATTAGACTTAGTTCCTGTTCGAGAAGGACAACAAAATAAAGAAGCCATTGAGCATATGACACGGTTGATTCAAAAAGTAGAACAGTACGGTTATGAACGTTATTGGATTGCAGAGCATCATAATATGGCATCTGTCGTTAGTTCTGCTACGGTTTTACTCATTCAACAAGCATTGATGCATACTGAAAAAATTCGTGTAGGTTCGGGGGGGATTATGTTGCCGAACCATGCACCACTCGTCGTCGCAGAGCAATTTGGGACGCTTGAGACGATGTATCCGAATCGCTTAGATTTAGGGCTCGGTCGTGCACCAGGGACAGATCAAGTAACAGCACAAGCTCTTCGTCGTTCTGGAAATGACAGCGTCTATTCATTCCCAGAAGATATTGAAGAGTTGTTGCGTTATTTCGGAGGAGCGACTGAACAAAAATACGTTCGTGCAATTCCAGCAATCGGCACGAATGTACCGATTTACTTACTCGGTTCTTCCACGTATTCGGCTGTGCTTGCTGCGAAAATGGGCTTACCTTACGTTTTTGCCGCTCACTTTGCTCCTGGACAACTAGAAGAAGCCATTGCACTTTATCGTGACCGCTTTGAGCCATCCGATTATTTAAAAGAGCCGTATGTGATGATCGGAGTGAATGCGATTGGTGCAACGACAGATGAAGAAGCTGAAAAGCAATATTCGACTTCTTTCCGTTTAATGTATAATATCCGCCACAACATCCAACAACCGCTTCAGCCAGCAACAGACAATTTAGATGAAATTTGTAGCCCTTATGAGCAACAAATGATGAAACAAGCATCTGGCATTTCACTTCGTGGAACGAAAGAAACGTTAGTGCAACAAATTGAAGCATTCCAAGAGAAGTACGAAGCAGATGAAATTATCGCTGTGACGTATGTATTTGAAGAAGAAGCGCAACATGAATCGTATCGAATTGTGAAAGAAGCAATTGATACGTACAATGAACAAGCTTAAAAAATGGGGGGAATACAACATGACAATTTATGATATTGACGTAACATTAGAAAACGGTGAATCGTATTCATTAGAAAAATACAAAGGACATCCGCTCGTAATTGTAAATACGGCTACAAAATGTGGTTTAAGCGGTCAATTTGATGAACTTCAAAAATTATACGATACGTATCATGAACAAGGACTTGAAGTACTCGGATTTCCGTCAGATCAATTTAAGCAAGAATTATCAAATGGCGCAGATGCAGCAGAAGCATGTCGCTTAAGCTACGGGGTAACATTCCCGATGCACGAACTCGTGAAATTAAACGGTTCAGAAGCACATCCTTTGTTCCAATTACTGACATCTGAAACGAAAGGCGTATTAGGAAGCAAAGTAAAATGGAACTTCACGAAATTTTTAGTGGACGGTGAAGGACATGTCGTTAAACGTTTTGCACCAACAGCATCTCCTACGCAAATGAAAGAAGATATCGAAAAATTATTATAGTGAAATAGAAACACGCCTAGATTCATTTTCTTAGCGTGTTTTTTGTTGCAATAAAAACGTTATATCGCAGCGAATCCTATTACAACACTTTAAAAGAAGGCATTCAGTTTAATAGATTGAATGTTTTTTAGCGAAAATAATAGATCATCTACGTATTTTGATGTGAAAATGACATAAATTTTATGAAAATATCATAAAAAATACTTTTTTGAAATACTTGTTACGTAGTTTAAAACACGTCAACATCTTGTAATTGAAGCTTAATTTTCATGGATTTTGTTTATTAGTAAACTAAGTTAGAGAAGAAATAGATGAAAGTATAGGGGCTGTAAAGATGTTGAAAAGTAAAATCTTTATTTTTTCAATAACACTTGTCGTGTGTAGCGTCATTGCCATCGTTGTGATGAATCAAGATTCTACATCTGAAAAGATGACTAAAGACATAAAAAATACAGAGCCGTTGGAGGAATCTCAAGATTTCGAAGAATTTGTAACGATTTTGTCTGAGCAAGAAAATTCATCTGAAGAGACAGATGGACATGCAATTGTTGCAAAATTAGCGGCGAATGGGGCACAAAAAGAAGTGTATTATTCACCAGATGAAGTTTTCTTATTGTTAGAAGCGTATCATCAAGCGTTACAAAAAAATGTGAATACCGCACCTCCTAAAATGGAAGATACCGTAGAAGCGGTTTCTGAGACATTGCAATCGCCATCATTGAATAGCGCCCAAAAAATATTTTTAGAAAAATATTATGCGGTCGTACAAGTGATGGATGAAAAAATGGGGAAAGAAAAAAGTTGGGAAGAAAGACAATCTACGTATAAAGAAATAAGCGTATACGGCGAAGAAATGAAGAAATTGAAAAAGAAATATAAATCGAGCATTGGAGAAGTAGATTTATTTACTTCGTATGAGTACAATCGATTGTTTGCTGCTTCTTAAAAGAGACGAGCGAAGGAGAAGAGCCTTACTCAAATGAAAAAGAGGCTGGACAAAACCTACATTAATAAGAAAAGACATTCATGATTTGAGTAAAATCGTGAATGTCTTTTTTGTCTGTTGTTCTTCGTTTCAGCCGACGTTTTTCGCGGCCAAAACGAAGCGAATGTTAGTGCCTTTCTATTCACTACCTCATCGGTTACGCTAGTTCGTCACACCGACCGCTGTCCAAGCGGCATTGACTGCATTGACTTCTGTTGTACCATAAAGGTCGCTCGCTGCTTGTGCCAACGCTTTTTTCGCATCAACGAATTGTGCATTGCTCGTTAAGTATTGTGTTAAAGCACGATAGTAGATTTTCTCAGCTTTTGTTTTGCCAATTGATTGGATTGTATTGTAAGCTGCTTTGTTTGGAATCCCACTATTCGTATGAACCCCGCCCCAGTCGCCTGCAGAGGTGTTCGGTAAGTTTTTATATTGATCCATATGAGCTGGCTGACCATACAGTGCCGGGTTCGATAAGCTACGTAGTGCATCACCCGCAACTCCTGGTGTATAAATGTCTTCACCCATTAACCAATCTTCTGGATCGACGAAGTAACCAAATACGTCAGAGAATGATTCATTTAATGCACCTGGTTGATTTTCATATACGAGATCGGCTGTTTTTTCCGTAACAGCATGTGTTAATTCATGAGCGATTACGTCGTTCGCTCCTGAGAATTCAGAGAAGTTGACCCCATCTCCGTCCCCGTAAATCATATACTGACCTGTCCAAGCGGCATTATTGTATTTTTTACCATAATGAACAATTGATTGAATCGTTGCCCCGTTATTATCGAAGCTATTGCGATTATGTGTGTTCAAATAATAATCGTATACTTGATCGGCATAGTAATGTGCATCGACTGCTGCACGTTGATTTTGTGTTGTGAAACTCGTCGTTGAGTTCGTCACTAAACTAGCAGATGAAGTCGTATTTTTCGCATCGTATGTGACAATTTTACCGCTATGTGTTGTATCCGTTAATGAATAGCCACCTGATGCAGTTGAAATGTTAATAGACTTCGTATCGCCTTTCGTGCCAATCCCTGTACCTGTCACTTCTTGAAGTAAGTTTCGTTTTGAAAGAACTTTACCCGTTTGTGCATCAACTTGAATTTGCCATCTGGAAGCAGTTGGTTCAAGGTAAACGAGTTCTACTTGGTAGACGAGTTTATTAGATGCGGTATCCACACCAAGTTCGGCTTTATGGACGACGTCATAACCTTTTACGTTTTTAACGCTCGTTGGAGATTCATTAATGGCATTAAAAGCACGGTTAATTGCTCGGTTTACTGTAATTTTTTTACTGTTTGAAACGGAAGCCTTTGGAGCGTTTAAATCTCCATTTACGAAAACAACACGATCATTTGAATCGACGTGAACTTTAATTTCTTGATCTGTTGCATAAGCAGAATTTACTTTTGGTTTTAATGTATAGTGCGTATAGTTGAGGTCATCTTTTTCGGTATTGACGACCTCATATTGTGCATAGTTTTTTGTAACATCTAAAGATTGAGGCAAACTTTTTAAAATAGATTTCGCTTCAGAATCACTTGATACTTCAAGCTTTGTTAAGGATTTTGTTGATGATGAATCGATTGATTTGGACGTTTGTGCTTCTGCGACGGTCCCAGTCCCAAGAAGCAAAAGTAAAGATGCTGCAATACTCGTTTTCCACAATTGTTTGTTTTTCATTAAACCAACTCCTTAAAATTTTTAGAATATTAAAAAAACTATTCTTGGAAATATATATTAAAGAATATAAAATGATTCGTCTAGTGTATTTTTTCACTTTTTTAAAAATATACCAATTTAATTACTCGGCATTAACAGTCTAATGTACTAAAATCGTCAAAACGTATTCTATTTTCCTTATACTTCAAGATGCGATTTATTTTGTAAAATAAAAATGGTCAATAAGACTTAAACGTAAAAAGACATTTCCAAAATAAAAAAGTAGGAAGTGCTAAAGTAAATGGATAGATGAATGGACATATTAAAATTTTTAAAGTGCGAAACATTTTAGTTTGAAATGGTTTTACATCGTTCCATTTTATAGTAACTGCTAAAATACTTAAATTTAGACAAAATGAAAACCACCTTTCTCCAGTGGAATACCGGAAAAAGGTGGTTTAAGAAGGTTTCGGCTAAAAAGAAAAGTCTTTTTTAGTTGAATGCTTATTGTTTTTTAAGGTTTGATTTTAAAACCCAACCGTAAGGAATATTTTCTTCTAACTGAGCTTTCGTATAAGAAATATTGACGAAAACATACGTGTTTTTATCAAATTTTACTTCTTTGTAAATGCGTAATTTTTGACCTGCTTTTAGCGTGTCTAGTGTGTACATAGCATTTGCATATTCTTTACCGAAAGAATATTTTACAGAAGTTTTCTTCGTTGTTACGTATACTTGGCGTTGTTGTTCAGCCGTATATTTTTTCACTTTTGGCGAAACATTTTTTAATTTGCTCGCAGGTACGAAGCCCATTGAAAAATCTTTCATTACTGTACCTTCATAATACTTTTTGTTGTTTACATAAACGTGACCTGTTGGTACAAATGAGGCACCTTTTCTAAAGAAGCTATCCATATCTGGATCGAAACGGTCGAAGCGAACGGTATCCATATTAGAAATGACATTTTCTTTTAATGTGTAGCGCTTTGTGTTACCTAAGTACGTGCGTAATGCTTTCATAACAGAAGCATCAGAAAAGTCATCGTCTATTTTCATTCCGAAAAATGAATCACCGAGCGCCTTTTCGCCTTTAATTGTAATTTTATTTTTTTTCGTTTGGCTTACTTTTACGTAGCCACGATATGTTTTGTAAGAATTCTCGAATTGGTTCATTGATTTCATTAAATGACCATTTGAATATTCAATTGAATAGTATTTCACTTTATTATATTCTACGGTATCAATTTTTTTAATATATGTACCTTTTGGTAATTTACGTGCTACTTTTTTCTTTTTAATGTTCGTAAAAGAAGAATAAACAGGTGTTACCGCAGTCGTACTAATTTGTGTTGTGATACGAGAATCTTTTGTAGCAGCTTGCGCAGTCGTTGTCGGTGCTACTTTTTCGACCATTGCTGGTACGTATGTTGAAAATAATAATGTACCGGCGATAACTGTCGAACCGATCACTTTGCTCCAAGTATTTGGCATGATATTTCCTCATTTCATTCGTTTTTAAGTGTTAAAAGCTTATAGAATAATTATATGCTATTTTTGATAAAAAAAGGTTATTAAATTACAAAAATATATGAAAAATTACAAAAACATGATGATTGTATGACTTTTTGAAGATTTTTGTCATATTGAGGAAGTCTTTAGTGGGAATAAAAAAGAGGTTAGGACAAAATCCTAACCAAATAGAAGGGGGTTGTCATGATTTCAATATCATGACAACCTTTTTGCATATGCGTATTTGTATTGTTCTTGTTTTGGACGATGCTTTTTGCGGGCACGGCTCCAACTCATTTTTCGGAATTAGCGAAAAAAATGGATTTTCAGCGCATGCGGTTCCAAAGAAGTGTCGCCATCCGCTTCGAACAAACTATCATCAAGAAACAGGCTGTCCTTCTTATCATCCAAAAAATGGGCAACGCTGCAACAAAAGCTTTCAGAACTAGAAACAAGTAGCAATGGATAATAAACATAACGCTGTCGACAGGCAGCCTCATGTTTATTTACGTTATGAGAAATGATGTCCCGTTCTCGTTCGAGAAATATTGTATAAAATTAGTAAGCTAACCAACTAGCATCTGCAGCGATGACTTGACCGTTGACAAAGCTTGAAGCGTCTTTGGGGAAGATAATTTTGGCAATGCTTATTCTGCAAATGCGATTATTGGGCTCATCATCGAGTGGTATCGAAATGATTTTGAGCAGACGGTCGAGGAGATGAATACGTACTTGTACAATGTCGTCAAAGAAGTGAATGAACATTTTCCATGCGCTTAAATATTTACGCTGCTTCATATGGAATGGTATAATTTTGAAAAAATACGTTGAGGTGGCGAGATGAAGCTAACGAAGCAAGAAAAATCATGGATTATGTACGACTGCGGAAATTCTGCCTATTCAATGGCGATTACGACCGCACTATTTCCGATTGTTTTTGGTATGTTTGATGGAACAAATGGCATGGACTACGGATATTATGCATCACTTGCCAGTATTATTATCGCATTAATGAGCCCTGTACTTGGGACCGTCGCGGATTATAAAGATAAAAAGAAGCGCTTCTTTTTATTTTTCGCGCTCGTTGGCATTGTGTCGACGTTTATGTTGGCACTCGTGTCACCAAGTTCAGGTGATTGGCAATTACTCATCGTCTTCTATATCATTTCTTGCATCGGGTTTGCGGGGGCGAACATATTTTACGATTCATTTCTCGTCGATGTAACGACAGATGAGCGCATGGACCAAGTATCAACGAGTGGTTTTGCGTATGGCTATATTTGTAGTGTTATTCCATTTGGTATTAGTTTAGCCGTTATTTTCTTTTTAGGAATGGATGCGGTGATCGGCTATCAATTAGGGTTTGTAATTACCGCACTTTGGTGGGGGTTGTTTACGATTCCGTTACTACGCGATGTACGCCAAAAACATTTTAAAGAAGTAGAGAAAAATCCGCTTTGCCAAAGCTTTAAACAGCTGTTTCAAACGTTTAAAGATATTCGCCATTATAAAGTCGTCTTCTTATTTTTACTCGCATACTTTTTGTACATCGATGGCGTCGATACGATTATTAAAATGGTCGTACCGTATGCGACGACGGTACTACAATCAGATGGACTAAATACGTTTATGCTGCTCGATATTTTACTCGTCATTCAAATTATTGCGTTTCCTTGTGCGTTAATATACGGGAAACTCGCAAAGAAATATTCGACACGTTTCATGATTATCGTCGGTATTAGCACATATATTGTTTCGTGTATTGCGGCATACTTCATTTCGGAAATGTGGCACATCTTCGTGTTAGGTGCGATGATTGGGTCTGCTCAAGGGGGAATCCAAGCACTTAGCCGCTCGTACTTCGGGAAATTAATTCCGAAAGAGCGCTCGAATGAATTTTTCGGTTTTTATAACATATTCGGTAAGTTTGCCGCAATTATCGGACCTCTTTTAATGGCATTAACGACCGATATTACAGGCATTGCACGGTACAGTATTTTATCGATTATTCCGTTGTTCCTCATAGGGCTCATCGTCTTTTTATTGTTACCGAAAGAAGTGCAACGCACACCATCAAAAATATAACGTTTTCTTTCAAATAAAAGCGACACGTACCGAAATGGGTACGTGTCGCTTTTGTGAATCATTTTTTATTTCGTACAATGCTTCGCAGCGATGTAGCCGAATGTCATACCAGGTCCGAGTGTTGCACCAGGTCCAGGGTAAGATTCGCCCATAACAGAAGCGGAACAATTTCCTGCCGCATACACGCCCTCGATGGGTTCACCATTCGTTTTTAAAATACGAGCTTCCGTATCAATCACGACGCCGCCTTTCGTACCGATATCACCAGGATAAACACGCATCGCATAATACGGTGCTTCTTCAATGACATCTAAATTCGGATTTTTCAATGTCGGATCCCCGTAATACCGGTCATGTGCTGATTCCCCGCGGTGGAAGTCATGGTCAATACCTTCTCGTGCAAATCCATTGAAACGATCAACCGTTGCTTTTAACTGATTCGGTGGAATGTCCATTTTTTCAGCTAATTGTTCAATGGTCGGTGCAGATAGAACGACTTGATTTTCATAATAAGCTTCAGGGAAGTCTTGACGAGGGAATAACCCTGCGAAAATGTAGCGCTGCTTCGCCTTTTTATCTAATAGTAGCCATGCAGGAATCGTGCCTGTCTCTTTTTCGTGCTCATACATAACGTCAATAAATTCATGATACGGCGTCGGTTCATTGATGAACCGATTGCCTTCTTGGTCGACGATAATCATATTCGGAATACCACGATCCGCTACGAGGAAAAATGGGCGTCCTTTATGATCAAGGAAAGAAGGTGCGCCCCATACACGGTCCATTAAATCGAACTGTGCGCCTAATTTTTCGGCCGGGGTAATAATATCACCTGTTTGACCTGCTGGAGAAGATGACCATTCAGCATTTGTCGGTTGAGGTAAATATTTTTCACGGAACGCTTGGTTACGTGAAAAGCCCCCACTACTTAAAATAACGCCTTTTTTCGCTTGTAAAGTAATCGCTTGTCCGTCTTTTTGTGCCGTAATTCCTGTGACACGGTCATTTTCATAAATGAAATCTTCAAAGCCGCAATTTACCCAAATTTCGCCGCCGAGTTCTTTGTATGCAAGCGCTAATCGACCGATGAGTGCTTGTCCGAGTGCACCAAATTCTTTTTTCAATACGAGGTGTTGCATAAGGCGCCATCCAAGTGTTAAAGAGCGCAATTTCCCTTCCCACGTACGTGCAATCATATTCACTTTATGGAAATCTTGACCGGTCATAACGAATCCCTTCGTATCCATCGCAGGAGGACGCATAATCGATTGCCATTCACCGAGTTGTTTTAAGTCAAATAGAAGCGGCTCAATAGAACGACCACGCCCTTTGCCACCTTTTCGGTTCGGATAATAGTCTGAGTAGTTAGTTGCATAGCTATAGCGCATATGTGGGCTCACTTCATGAAGATAATCGAGCATTTCCACACCGCGATGTAAGTACGTATTTTTCATTTCATCGGATACACGATCGCCAACTGTTGAATCTAAATAAGCTTTTGCTTCTTCAAACGTATCAGCGACACCGGCTTCTACGAGATAGCGATTGTTCGGAATCCAAACACCGCCTCCTGAAAGGGCAGAAGCTCCGCCGAATACCGCTTCTTTTTCAATGAGCAGCGTTTTTAAACCTTCATTTTTTGCTGTAATTGCAGCTGAAAAACCGCTTGCGCCAGAACCTACGACGATAACGTCATATTGTGCATCCCAATTCACCATACAAATTCCTCCTAATATCCTTATTTATCCCAAATATAACAAGAAAATAAAGCGAGTACAACTCTTTTATTTACCCTATGATAGCGCTTGCAAAATGGGTAGAGAGTTGCTACACCGTTTGGAAGTGAAGAGATAATTTTTTTAAATATATTTAGAAAGAATGTGTAAACTCGATGACTATAACAAGTGAGGGAATTTCATGTATTTAGTGAATGCTCCCTCTGTACGCGTATCAAACGAATGATTTCATAAGTTGGCATCATTTGCATTGTTCATGGCACGTTATGCGATCGGATAGCACGTCATTGTTTATTACAATACGTATAACAAGTAAACGAAAAGGGAGTTGTTCACATGAAAGTGATTTTATTAAAAGGGGCAAGTAGTAGTATGCTTCGAAGTACGCGCTTGAAGGATTTAGTCATTGCTTGCGTATGGAAGTAGCGGATTTTGGAATCGACGTCGTATTAATCGAGCCAGGCGGTGTCAAAACGGATTGGGGAATGATTGCCGCTGACCATTTAGCGGAAAGTTCTAAAGGTGGTGCGTATGAGTACTAATACGTTCATAACTCCTTTCATTAGTATTTGTACCAACTTCATCTTATATCTAAAACACTTCTGAAGAGTACATCTTACGGAAGTGTTTTTCTTTTATATGTGGTACAGCATCGCAGTGTTCCTTCTAAACAAAAAAATATTACTTCCTCTTTTATCGTAAAAAATCGTGCTGATTTATAAGCAGGTTTTATTATTTACATTATTTGCTTTTTCGCGTAATCCCTTATTATCGGAATTAGCAAAAGAATAGAATTTTTGTATGTGTTTTTATTCTTTATTAATTTAAGATAACTTAATAAAACTAGGTTAACTATATTTATTTTGAAGGTTTTAATATGGTTAACTTTGGTATCGTGAATATTGATCGTTTGATTGTTGCGCATAAAAGCTAATGTGAGCTACTAGAAGTTGATTTTTATTGCTACAGACAGTCTATATGAAACAAAACGGTTCCCATACTTAATGAAGCTATTGATTTGTTTGAAATGAGGAAGAAATAGGAATAGAAATACTTTTACGGGGTGTCCGATCTTTACAGACACAATAAAAAAACGACATGCTAGTTTAATAGCAATGTCGTTTTTTCTCATGATTGTTCTTTTTCTACATTTTAGATAGCGTATAAAGATAACGCAATATCACTGTTTCTATTTATACGTAGTCACAAATCGAGGTTTTCGTAACTTTATAGTTTTCATCTTGTAATAGATAGACATCTGCATCATACGTATAAGCTGCTCACTTCTACATTTACATTCTACTAACCAAAAAATATTAACTATTAGTCAATTATCTCGCTTATTATCTCTGAAAAATTATTTTCCAATGAATCCACACGATAAAATTCATCATTTGAATAGAGGGTAACAGAGCAATTTGTAGGATCTGAAACGAAAAAAACTGCTGAAGAATCGTCCAAATTTTTAAACAACCATCCTTTTGAACTTTCAACGCTATTAATTTCTATATTTTTAAGTGGTGTAAAAAAGGAAATATCCCCCATTCTAGGTGTTATCATATCAACCAATGGAAATGTTTTAATCAAATTCTCAATATTATTGATATCTACTCTAGCAAATAAATAGGAATTTGCTCTGAATAGTTGTAGATGATGAAGTTGTATATTGTTCTTATTGCAATATTCAACTATATTTTCTTTCATAAGCAAATGAATTTGCATATAAAAATATAAATTTTCATGAGGCAATTTGTCAAAAATTGCAGGTAACATTTCTAAATTAAATTTTTTCGACTCATTAGCAAAATCGATATAATAAGAATATGGAAGTTTTTCTTTATAATCGAATGGAATCCCACTTGCGACTTCTTTTTCTGTCATTTCTTGAACTGTTATTAACATTAAAATACAACTCCTTAGTTAAATTTACTATGCCAAACCCATTTATACTATCCAATACTTCACTCGTATAGAAGCATTCATCCGTTGTATCACCGATTGTTTTCGTTAAACGTAAGCCACTTCATCGACGCCGGATGCAAGTTGGGCGAGACTTGTTAGTTTCTTTTTTTACTGGTGCAGATTCGGCTTTTGGTTTAGATGTTACTTTATCTGCGGATTGTGCATTTTCTTTTCGACTCGCACGAATTTTCGATAATTCAAGCGGATCTAGAGATTCCTCTAAGAACTGGATAGTTGTTACGGTGTCTTTTGTATAGTTTTACAAACTAAAAAAGACACCTAATTAAAGGTGTCGGTAGTGACTCCTTAAAGGATAATATTTTATACTCCCATTTTTTTCTTTCCAAATATATAGAATACCTTTTATTTTGAGTTATTATCTTCTTTGAAAGTTCTATATATTATAAAATGCAATATAAACATACCTATTATTCCAGAAATCATTGCACTTATAGATTTAGGTCCACCCATATAAATATATGAAGCTATTGCTGATATTATCAAACTAATTATAGATAGTACTATAAGATATATTTGTATTTTCGAAAATGATTTAAATATATTCCTCACCTCTAATTTTTAAAATCCATTAAAATAACCATTTCTAGGATTTTTATCTTTCTTATCTAAATATTCGAAAATAGAGTCTCCTGGACTTAGCCAAAAGCCAGCTAAATTAATCAATTCTCCTACATCAGAGGATATACTACTGGCTACTATTTGAGAAACTCCTCTATTTCTTAGTTTCTTTTTAAGGTCTTTAGCAAATATAATTTTTTTGGACTTGCTTAATTTTTTCTTGCCTGCTTTGAATAGAGCTGTATCAATTCCTCCAAAGAACGTCGACGATGCCATAATTATCGCTACATTAATCGCTCCTACAAGAACACGCTTTGAATTATACCACGCATTTTTCAAGCTTTTTTCCCATTCGGATCCGATGCCTTACAATTACCTACTTCGTCACAAGCATATGTATTAATTGTGCCATCTGGTATAGTTTCTTTTGTTAATTGATTATTGGCATCATAAACAAAGCTGCTCACTTGCCCATTCGCATCGGTTTGTGAAATGTTGCCAGCCTTTGTATATTCATAACCAATTTTAAATGGTTGCTGCGTTTTCGTTATATAGTTCAATGGCTCTAAGTAGCTACAGAAAAAGCATTACCCTGAGCATCCTTAAAAGAACGCTCACTAATCATGCTTCAATAGAATAGTTACATTTCATATCAGAATTCTTCTTTAATCACAGGATTAGAATATAAATAAATTAATTTGACCTATTTATTTCTATTATTTTCTTTTTCTAAAAATAGATGGAATTTATCCTGTGTTTTTTGTGACGACTCAACAGCTTTACATAAATATCGCTACTTAATTTTTTCTAACATGCTTATTTGCAAAAAATAAATGTCTAAATTTATCGCTAGAATATAATTCATCAAACCAAGGAGATTTTAACAACTCCTGTATATTCTTATCTATTTTTTTGGTATTTAGACTATCCCTCGTAATTGGGAATACAGGACCCAAAAACATTAAAATAAACATTACTATCTTAAGGATAAAAGGTGGTATCTTTATGATAGCTATTAGTATATTCATTAGTATTCGTTTTAACATGTTAAGTCTCCTAAGTTAAATTCTCTTTTTAATATAACGAGTCACAGCCTTTTTACCACCAGACGTTATAAACGTTTCTTAATTTAATGTAGGCTTTCTTCCTTTAGCAATAGTATTAAGAATAGATGCTTTAGGACCATCTGCATCATACGTATAAGCCGTCTCATTTTTCGTCGCAATTTGATTGGCACCAGTATACGTGAAAGCTGCTTTCTCACTATTCACTTCGGATGTTGTGCGAATAACCACTGCGTCATATTTCATCTTCTTCTTTAATAACAGGTATATTTTGATATGGGTGATCTGAAAAATTAGATATGAAGTCAAAACCTACACCGTCATGACCTACCCACAAATGATATTTATAATTATCTTCAGTATAATCTAAAATAAATCTAGCTAAACCAATATCGCTATGAAAGTCTATTTCTAATGTTCGTTCATTAGAAAATACGATACTTTCATTATTAAATGCATCTAAATAAGCCTCAGAAAAATGGGTCTTGAGTTCTTCTATATTATTAATATCCACGACATAATAATAACTTCTATTACTCAATTTCGTCCTCTCTGCTTTATTAGATAGATTAATTTCACCTGAACCGCTTATTCCGTGAATATAAAATGGGTATAAATTTAATTTCTCTAAAAAAATTTTTAAACATATACTATTAACATCATTTCTAAAATCAACATAAGTATTCAGATAAGTATAACTATCCAGATCAATAGAATTATCCAGATCAATAGTATTCAGTTCGTCTTCTTCGGGATCAACTTGACAATAGAAACTAGTTATGCCCCTTTTTTTATTTTTAAAAATATATGAAAAGTCTTCTCCAACTAAAAAATCATTTAATGTAATACTCATTACCATACCACCTTATAATTTTTTGATGTTTTTATATACACATTTCCCGGTATGAATTCACCTATTGAATTGATTCAACGAATACGTAATCGCACCGCCAGTTACTGATTTGGGCGCAATGATTTCTTTCTGTTCCGTTAGATACCAAATAGGCATCTTATTTTTTTAACATTAAATAATTTTTCTGCTTTACTAATTGTTGTTCCCATAAAACCAAAAATTCTCTTTTGTTTTTTTCTGTCACATTGAAAGTAGTGATTATAAACTCTAAATCAAATATGATATTTGAAAAATTTTTAAAATCCCCTATTAAACTGTATAATTTATATGTAATATCTAAAAATAGCACGAAATTTCCTTCATTTTCTACCGCCCGTTGATACATCCATAATAAGTATATATATACGTACTTGTTCTCACATTTGATCCTAAATTCCGAATCCCCTAGGAACAGATTTTAGTAGATTAACTCACCAAGAAATCTTTAATTTCCTATTGAATTTTAATCGAGTTCCTAAAAAAGTACTTAATCTCAATACGCCCTTTGAGGTATTTCTAAATTATTTATCCCGTTCGACTTGAGTTGACAATTTATAATAACATTCGTTTATTTTGTCTAAAATTTCATGGTTTTTAGAACGACAGTATATCCCCATTTCAAAATCACTGTCTTTTATTAGAATCTTTTAACCGATGGCGCTTAATTAAGTTTATTGAGTACGATTAGTTTCGTCCATATTTTTTGATAGTTTGATTTCCTCTGTCCAACTTGGTGTAGACTATCCAAATCTATTATCTCATCTATTTTATTTTTTGTTCCATTGATTATAAAAACATGTATGCTGTTGTTCTAATAACATCGGCCATAGCTCCATTAACTCTTGACTATCTCGCATATTATATGACCACAATTCTAATAGTACAGGTAAAAATTCTTGCGCGGGCTTGGAAGGTGCACGAAAATCTTCTATAATAAAGGCTAAAACGCCTTCATATCCCTGGTCGCGCTCCACTTTATCTTCTGATAAATCACAAAAATACTTATTCATCTTTATTAATACATCACTTTCAAGTGGATATTGATAAATATAAGCTAAAATCACATATAAATATTTATTTTTACAGTTCAATATATATTGTTTATTTATTAGTAGGTTTTTGTCTATTATTTTTTCAATTAGTTCTTTTATTTTCTTTTTCTCTACGAAAATTTCAGATTTCATAATAGAAGCTAACTCAAGTATTTCATCTGAGTACACACCGTTTACAACTTCCGATTCTGCTAATTCAATTAGTGTTTCATCCGAAATAAATCGATTCTCCCGTCCCCAATAAAGTTCCGTCCAACTGAATATAACCTCGCTTTTTTGAATAAATGTGTACGGTAAATTTATCTCCAATACATTTTTAGGTATATCATAAATTTCGTTTCCATACATGTTTTCCAATTTGGAAACCACCTTTCTATAAAATTATATTTGAAAAATAGCTCGTTGTGCCTTGCGTCCACATTTGATGAGTAATTGGACTTTCGATATTAATAATATAATGAACCACACCTTCTTACCCTTTATGAAGAGCACGTACTTTGAGATGGGTATACATATGGCCATACTTTCCTCGTTTCACATAAACTCTGCCTTTACTTAATTGTTTAACGCTTAAGTATGATATATTCATCATTTTTCTCAAAAGCATTACCCTGAGCATCCTTCAAAGAACGCTTCCTAATAATGCTGCAATAAAAACTGTTACATTCTACAATAGAACGCTTCTTAATTCTTACACAACCTCTTCTGGACTGCTTTATCAGATATAGGAATAGTCTTCTGCATCCAGAATCTCATGTAATTCAATATTCATTACCATAACACCTTATAATCTTTTGATGTTTTTATATACACATTATTTACACAAAATCTCTCCATTCGGAGAGCTACAACGACTCTGTATTCTCACCACTTACACACCGTAAGTTCATTTAACTCCAGTCTAAAATGGAATATTTCATTTTTTCCTATTTCTCGCACTAGAACGCGTTCTGAACTAGTAGTAGGAAGAGTGAATTCCACATTTTCAATACTCTCCAATAGAAAAAAGTCCAACTATTACTATATTCATTTTCACACATCAGTTCCCATACGTCCGCATTATAAGAAGTGTGATTAATTGAAAGTAACTTAAAAAACGCATTTTCAACGATAACATGAGAGTTTAACAATGTTTTATAAATCGGGAACGTTGGGATCTGAATGATTAAATTATATTTTTCTCGTAACAATTCCAGGATCATTTTTTACTATGTACGGTGTCATCTAGAGTAACTTCATTTGGTATATTTTCTACTAAAAAAGGGAGTGAGAATTCATTTTCGAATATGTCTTCCAATTGTAGAATTTCATTTTTTAAAAAAGATTCTTTCATGTAGTGCCTCCTTTTGTAGTTTTTATCTCTTGAGAGGTTCTTTCTTTCACTTAGGATGCTATGTTATAGATTCTCTTTCTATAATAGTATGTTTGATAAATGGTTTGTTATGCCAAATCCAAATAATTGTCCTATTGCTGGATTTATTAATTTTGTTCGTTGTTATAATTTCAAACAAAGATCATCTGTTATACATGCTCTAATCTAAATTCAAAATGCTACTGAATGAACTGCTTTTCGTAAATTTCTAATTCTTTTTCGCACGCTAATAAAAAAAAGCGTACGTTTGTGTCACTTTGATTTTGAATGTTTTCAAGAATTTTACGCATTGTATGAGGATAAGGTACGTTGTCATCTGTAAGCCCACATTTTCGAACTAATTTATCGACAGTTAATTTATCGTATTGTTGACGTTGTAAATATTTTAAATTAAGAATCCAAAGCTTAATTAAATGATAGGTAGGGTTATTAATAAATTTACTGGAAGGCTTATATAACGAATCAGAAACGAGTTGAACATCAATATTCCAAAAAATAGAGGTGTTTTTGAAGTAAAAAGTAACAACATACTCATGAGGTAGTAAACTAGTAGCCCAATCGAAAAATTCAATTTCAAAACGATCGTCAGTGTGTTGCAAAAGAAGAGCAACAAATGTTTCTATATTCGAAAATGTTCCTTCAATAAGTAAATCAATATCAGAAAATCGGTCAGTTTTCCCAGATACTATGCTTCCTCTTAATGCAACATTAGTCACTTCAGGAAAGTGATCGAAATGATTCAGTAGTTCTTGTATCAATACTTCTCTGTTGGTATACAATTCATTCACCCCTATATGATTTTTTGATGTGCCCTTTATAGAAAAAATGCCGCTCTGAGTATGCCAGAGCGGCGCTTTTTATTTCTCCGCTTCTCCTATTTAATCCACTAAAACCGTTTTCGGTCGTCATTTAAAATTAGAAAAGGCAATTGAAAATAACGCCAAAAGCACAAGTGTGTCGCCACTCTATAAAATTGCGAAATAAATGTCTCTACCGCTTCTGACGTTATTCTATGTCGTTATGGAATGCACTAAATTTATCGGTAAGATTTATTTTAGTGACGAAGAAGCGACTACCAAGCTAGAAAAAATAGTTTTTTATGTTGGTTGGTCGCAACGCTTACGTACTGTATTTATACGTATCATCCTATGTAGAAAACGTATCATTTTTATTACGTTAAGTATAACATCATGATTCTGAAAAGCCCCTACAAAATTAGGTATTCCAAGGATGCCTTACAACACCCCTTTTGTATAATACAAAATTTCCCATTATAACAATTTAATGATAGAATATTTTTATATTACAAAGAGGTGATTTTTTGAGAGTTTTTTATGTCATGTTGATAGGTGGAATAAGCGCGATTATAATTGGCTTTTTCTTTCATGATATTTCTTTATTATTCAGATTTTTATTAGGTATAGTGATAGGCTTTTTAATCATTGCATTAAAAAAATATACGAAACGTGCTACTTACAAATAGAATGATCCCCTCTACAGCTTTGCTTCAAAATATTTATAAGCTATTATCAATTATTAATGTATACTGATCAGAATCAACTTCATGCTGTAAAATGAAAAATTGATTATTTGAATAGGTTATATCTTCTTTTTCCGGGTCTACATTGTGTTTAGATTTTAGAATTTGTTTCTTAAATTGATTATTGTCTAATGTGAAAATATAGAATTTGTTATTTTTCAATGTTATAAATGAATTTTCATCATAATATTTTAAATAACCTATATCTCCTTTGTTTTCATTTGGAAAAGCATTGATTGCTCTTTTGTTTTTCAAGTCATACATCATTAATTTATTTAATTCTAAATGCTCTTCGTCTGTATAGTCTACATATGCAATAAAGTCCTTATTAACTAGCGTTGGCCATCCGATTGCTGTTGTTGTTGTAGGATATGAGTTCAGTTTGTTTTCCTTGATATTATATGTTTTAAGAGCCGATGTTTTTGCTTTCTTTTCAGCATATACCATGGTGTCATTTTTAATAAAATAGTCTGAATTTAACCATTCGAAATTTTGAATAGGTTGTGCGTTTACTTGTTTTTGTTGCTCTAAATCATATGAAATGATTGACGTTTTTTTAGTGTCTTTGATATGTTCTGTCCACGTAACATACTTTCCTGAGATTTCAGGGAACTCTTTAGTGATTTTGTCATCAGTAGAACCAAATGAAATTATTTTTTGTGTTACCTCATTGTAAGCGTATAGTGAGGTATTTGTTCCAAAGTCATCGCCATCTACCCAAATAATCCACTCTTTATCGGTTTTTAAACCTTGTGTAGCTGCAACTGGATAGTTCGAATGAAAGATCGTTTCGTATTTTCCATTTTCTCGATTTATTCGAATGACTTGATTAGAAATAGAATCAGAATTTGGATCATCTACAGTAGCATAAATAAATTCTTCTGTTGTCACATAGCTTGTTGGCTCTGTATAAGGTAATTTGATCGTTTTGTTTTTTCTTCATCTTGTATAGTTAAATAAGTTGTAGGATTTTTTGTTACATCTTTTGTTTTAGTTTTTTCTTCTTTTGAAAGTATTGTTAAAAAGATAACCATCACAATTAGCAATACAACAATACTTAGAAATAATATTTTTTTCTTCAATTAATACACTCCAATTACTAAATATCAGCTTCATACATAGAATTTGCAACACTATAATGACAGGTCTTTAACAAATTAAAAGATAAAGCCACAACTCAAACTCACTTCACTATTCAACTATATGTCTCTATTATCGTAAAGTTGTTTTCTAATTTCTTTCAATTCATTTTTACCACTTACTATACTCAAAACATTTCCATCATATTTGATCATAACTAACATAAAATTACTGGAATCTAGTAAATGGAATTGAATCTCTTCATTTATAATCTCCTTCTTAAAACACGTAGTACAGTTTGTATAAAAGTTCAATCGCCCATAGCCTGCATAAGCAGTCATATACTCCAGCATTTCTACAAACAGTTCATCGTCATCAATCTTAGCTTCGAAATGAGATGTGTCACTTTTCAGCTTTTGGATAGTATACGAATCATTATAAGCTGCAAATAAATTTTCAATCCTTTGTATATCAAAGTCGAATATTTCTAAATGCATATAGACGGGGAAATCTAGTAAAGATACTAAGAATTTTTTTATATTTTGCGATTCAATGAAAGGTTTTTCCAAAAAAAGAGTTAATTCTTCCATTCCCATCTCTTCTAGATTATTGAATTGATAAGGCTGCTCGTCAAAAATACTCGTTTGTTCAACGTCTTCTTTTTTCATATTTTGCAATCTCCTCTCGCCCTCTAACGCATTAGAATAATGGCACCTCTTATTGAAAATTAATAAAAATAGTAGCTACAATGTTTCATACTCATTATTTTCTTTAACCTAGACGTATTTAGTCTTCAAGAGAATGATATGGCTTTTTAAAAACCGTATAGGATGGATTTTCATCATCTAGTCGAGCATAGAATTCTGAGCTATATGGTAACTCTAACTCATCAAGTACTTCATCCTCTACACAAGAGATCATGACATCATATCCTTCTAAATCCTTTGGCCAAAAATCATTTTTTGTGTTCCCTTTTTCTAAAGTTAAGTTAATTGCATCGCGCAGTTTTTCTAAACCGGTTCTATTTCCTACGATGTAAGCTTCATCATGCCAGCTATTTTGAGAATAAATATGGCATTTTGGATACTTATGATTTTCTTCCACTTCTATCCCACCTTTTAGCACATTTCGTTATTTGAATAGCTCCTGCCTTATCAAATTTAACGCACACTTTCGAATGATCATTGCACGGTTTCCTATTTTTTAGCTCATTTTTATGTATCTTTTTAGACAGCATTTCGTTTATATTAATCGACGCTTCTTTTAGTAGCGGCTTATATACGTATATTATCATGATCAGGAGGAGTTCCATGAATAATAATGAAAATTTGATTGAAGAAGATATTCGAAAAATAAAGAGACATACGTTTAAAGGAATCATGCTCGGATTTTTGGCAGCGTTCGTCATCTTATTGTCGTTCATCATTTACTGGATGTATTTTGAAGAAAGTTATTTAACGAGTAAACTGTCTCCTTCCGGAAAAAATGAAGTAGTTATTAATGAGTATGGTAATGACATTATTAGTAGTTCAGACACCATTAAAATTTATTTTAAACAAGAAGGAAAAACACGTAAGTTTAAAAAAGTAGATGTTAGCTCAATGAAATTTAATCACGAATCTATATACAACATAGTTTGGTTGGATGAAAATCGAGTGTCCATCTCAATTGTATGTGAAAACACTCATCAAAGTGTAACGTATAATTTTTTAACCCAAATTCTCGAACTTAAATAAGCAGATCAAATTGGCATATAATGGCGAGCAAGTATAAAAAAGGATCTCCTGATTTAAATAGAAAGGCCGTATTAAACTTTTCAATGGAAAAGCCTACACTCTCATATAAATAGTTTTAGATTAATAGAGTGATGATTATATTTACGTTTCTGTTTATGTTTTGTTCATACTGCGTTCATATTTCTATGAAATGATAATTTCTGTGAAAGTTTCACTTTACACGATTAACTTCATCGGAGGAATTATATATGAATTTTCTAAAACAAAAAAACGGTGGCTTATTGTAATCGCTCTATGGGTTATGATGGCAGCTATCCTTTCAGTTTTTTCGCCTCATGCGAAAGAAGTGACATCACCAGAAAAAAATAACGGTCTTCCAGCTGACAATGCATCCGTAAAAGCTGAGAAAATGTTGGAAACTTACTATCCTAACTCAAAAGGTGTACCACTATTCGTCGTAGCACATAGTGAACAAGCTTTAGACAATCAAATAGCTGAGAAATTAATGAAAGATACTGAAAATCTAATGCATAAAGCAAACAAAGATTTTACAGTTATCGAATTATCTAAATTACCAGCTGCCGCACAACAAGCTTTTTTCTCTGAAGATAAGAAAACTTTCTTTATGCCTACTTACTTACCAAAAGGTATGGAAAATAAAGAAGTGAAACAAACGTTGGATGCTTTGAAAAAAGACATTCAAGATGTAACACCTGCTAATACACAAATTGAATTTACAGGCCCCGCAGGAATTGTCGCTGACACATATGAAATGTTCTCACGAGCAGATGTTGTTTTAATGCTTGCTACAGTAGCTTTAATTTTCATTATTTTAATTGTCATTTATCGTTCGCCTGTATTGGCTCTTCTTCCATTAGTTGCTGCAGGTATTTCTTACTCGATCGTAGATAATGCATTAGGACTCATGGGTAAATGGAATTGGTTTACAATTGATAGTCAATCCTTATCCATTATGATGATTCTTTTATTTGCTATTATTACCGATTACTCGTTACTTCTTTTCTCTCGATTCCGTGAAGAATTAGAAAGTGGCTTGGATGTCAATCATGCAATGAAACGTGCTGTGAACTTTGTCAAAGAGCCTATTGGATTTAGTGGCGGAACCGTATTCTTAACGATGTTAACGCTATTCTTTGCTGTATATGCTTCTTATCGTGGCTTTGCACCCGTCTTTGCTTTCGCTGTCTTCGTGATGGTAATATCAGGACTGACATTAGTACCTGCCTTATTCGCTTTAGCTGGAAAGAAAGCATTTTGGCCATCAAAATTAGAAAAACGTGCACAAAAGAAAGCTATGAACAAAGGAATTTGGCATAAAATTGGTGTCTTTGTAACGACTAAACCTTGGACAGCTTTGTTACCAATTATTGTTATTTTAATTCTTTTCATTGTGCCTGTTCGATCAGTTAATTATTCATTTAACTTATTAGACTCGTTCCCTAAAGACATGTCTTCTATAAAAGGTTATCATTTATTAGAAGATAGTTTCTCTGCAGGGGAAATCGCACCAACAACTGCAATAGTAAAAAGTGAAAAACCGATCACGATTAAAGAACTTGAAAAATTAAGTGAAAACCTTTCTGATCTACCTTATATTAAAAAGGCCACTCTACAAGGCAATCCTATTGCCGAGAACGAATCAAATATAGCTAAGATTAACGTTGTTTTAAATGAAAATCCATATACAGAAAACGCGTTTGATGACATGGAAGAAATGCGTAAACAAGCTCCTAACTTGTTACAAGATAGTGCTATCGAAGGACAGTTACATTTTGCTGGCGAAACAGCTAAAAATACAGATATTCGTGCAGCTAGTCATAGTGACGAAGTTCGAATTGTTTTAATTATGACTGTCTTAATTGTGATTTTATTAGGAATTCAAACACGTTCCCTATTAGCACCGATTTATATGATGGCTACTATTCTTCTTTCATATGGTGCAGCGTTGGGAATTACGGTTTGGTTTTTCCAAGACGTAATGGGATATGCAGGAATTAGTTATCGTATTCCACTCTATACGTTTATTTTCCTAGTCGCATTAGGTGTTGACTATACAATCATGCTGATCTCTCGGATTAGAGAAGAAAAGAAACACTTACCAATCAAAGAAGCGGTTCGTGAAGGTGTAGGTAAAACAGGTAGTGTCATTTCATCTGCAGGTTTAATTTTAGCTGCTACATTTGCTGTATTAATTTCTCAGCCAGTGATGGAATTACGTGCTTTTGGTTTTGCTGTAACAGTAGGGATTTTACTTGATACATTTTTAGTGCGTCCTATGGTTATACCCGCTATCATTACAATTTTAGGTAAATACAGCTTCTGGCCTAAAAAAATAAACAATAAAAAATGATTTAATGAATATGAATAAAAAGAAACTAGGTTCGATCCTAGTCAATAAAAAAGATATTCGCAATTTGAATAAATTGGAACTGATTTAAACATCTGAGTCAGCATAAAAAGAAAAAGACACTTTTAAAGATATAAAATCTTTGAAAGTGTTTTTTGATGGACTAAATTTGTATGAAGTAATGATATGGTTGTTCTAACTTGCTTTCCATTTTCGTCATAATATTTTTTCTTCGTCATTACTTATTTTCTCACTCTTTCTACATTGTATTTAAAACATTTACTAAATCGTCGATCATCGCGTACACGTCTTTTAAAGTTTTCTTCCCAGTGATTACTCACTTCAATGCATTCATTTTCACGTATAATTTGTAGTATTTTAGGAAACTGCGGATGATAATCAAGTCGGTCATTTTCGATTAACGTTAGCCCTTTAATAAAATAGTTACAAGCGTTCGTATTTTCATGAAGTTTATGATAAAGCATTCCAACATTTATGTATAAACTAGAAATTTCTCTTTTATCTTCTAACTTATGTATCCTCGACAAAATCGAACGGATGGCTTTACGTCGCATCTTAAATAATTCTAAAAACAATGCTTTATACACGATGTATTCATAGCGATTCATATGCATCCCTCTCCTTCAAAATAGCGTATCTTGTTTATTCTATCATCAGAGAGCGTATTTGTCGGTCATATTTGTCAGAAAAATATTATAAAAGACTTAAAAATACGATTTCTCTGTTTCATTTAATAGTGCTCAATTATTTTTAAAATAAACATGCAATTTTACAGTATTTTATTCCACCCATTTCAATGAAAACCGCTTTAGAAAGCTTCCTCATTTACCGGAATATATTAAATTTGACAAACAAAATACGTTTATGATAATATTAAAAATTTGATAAATTTTAGTAGTCGTGATAAGCTTAAAAGAGCAACTATTAAATGGAGGTGGACAGTTTGTTTCAAATCGGTGAAAATGTGATATACGCAACGCAAGGTCCAGGCGTCATTAAAAGTATAGAAGAACGTGAATTTTCTGGTGAGATGCATCAATATTACATTATTGAGATGATCATTAATCGTATGCAACTTATGATTCCTGTAGAGAAAATGACAGATGCACCTATACGTCCAATTACGAATATCAAAGCATTAAATCATATATTAGATACGTTTACAAACGGTCAATCTGAGTCTAGCGATTCTTGGAAGGAACGTTATCAAAAAAACATTACTAAAATGAATTCAGGTGATTTAGAAGATTGTGTAGAAGTTGTACGCGATCTAAGTCGCATGAAACAAGAAAAAACGCTTAATAAGAGTGAAAAAGAAATGTTGACGAAAGCTTATAAAATCATGATGAGTGAAATGAAGCTTATTGAAGGCATTACACCTCAACAACTTGAAAACTTCCATTTATCAAAATAAAAGACTAACATACAGTGAACTACAAAAAGCAGCTATCAGCAATTGATAGCTGCTTTTTAATTTGTACTGGGTAATATTTAAAAGGCTTTTCCGAATAACAAATGATGTTGTCGTTCAAAACGATACCAACTAACACTCGAATTTTGACAAAGTGAAACCACCTTTCACCCATTCAATACCGGAAAAAGGTGGTTCAATAAAAATTTGATGGCGACTGCTAATGGGAAAGTATGAGTGTCCGTAAAGAGGATTCCCTCCGTGCGTCAGGAAAACGTCGCCAAATTTAGCTTAAAAGAAGTGTCTTTTTCACTGTCTTACTCTCGTAAGCCAGTTCCAAACGTGCATCTTTTTTTATTATCATTTTATTGATTATGTTGTTTTCTTTTATAGTTTTCTTGTGCTTTATTATGGCATACTTTCATTCACCGTAACGAGCTAACTTAAAATTCCTCACATTTGCTTTATTCTCAATAAGAAATCCTACTGTAATCATTCTTTTTTTAATTATATTTAGTATAAAAAGGTTTAAAAATCCCCTAATGCGTACACATAGGAAATTAATTAACCTTGTAGTATACTTATTGAAAATTATTAAGAAAGGACGAATTAAATGACCACTCAAAAATCTACATCTACCCATTCTTCATGGGCATTAGGCTTATTTGCAGTCGGCGTGTTTATGGCAGCATTAGACAACGGAATCATTAGTGCTGCACTGACGACGATTAATGATTCCTTTAATGTTGACGCAAACTGGGGGGCATGGGGCGTCACGCTTTATACGCTCGGATTAGCAATTAGTGTGCCGATTGTCGGTAAGTTATCGGACCGATTCGGGCGTAAAAAGCTTTTCGTTATAGAAATTGCCTTATTCGGACTCGGTTCACTCCTCGTTGCACTTAGTCCAAACTTCGCCTTTTATTTAATCGCTCGCTTCATTCAAGCAATGGGAGGCGGTGGGATTTTTATTATCGGATCCTCTCACGTATTAAGTACGCTTCCGCGTGAGAAACAAGGGAAAGCACTCGGTTTATTAGGTGCAATGAACGGGATTGCGGCAGTAATTGGGCCCAACCTCGGAAGTGTTATTTTAGACTTAACAGGCAATTGGCATTGGTTATTTTTAATTAACGTTCCGATTGCCATCGTCCTTATGATTTTCGGTTGGATGAAACTCGAAGAAACGAAAGATCCAGAATCAGGACAACTCGATTTCTTCGGCACGGTCATGCTATCGCTTGCCATTCTAGGGATTATGTATGGACTGACAAATGTAGAAGGAACGAATTTCTTTAGAGGACTTCTCGCAACAGACGTATTCGCGTACGTTGCAGCAGGTATTATTATTTTAATCGCATTATACTTTTACGAAACACGTTTACAACGTAAAGGCGGAGATCCTATTTTACCTGTATCGCTTATGCGCGATCCAACGTATTTGATTACATTGATCGTTGGCGCTTTATCAGGTATGCTATTGTCTGCAATGATTTTCATTCCATCTTTCGCAGAACAAGTTCTCGGCATTCCTTCTGAAAATGCAGGGTATTGGATGACACCACTCGCTTTAGCAGCTGGTGTAGGTGCATCGATAGGTGGCTTACTCGTTGATAAACGTGGACCTGTTCTAGCAGTCGCCTTATCCGGTATTATTGCCGCAATTGGTTTCGTTCTTTTCCCGACATGGATTGATTTGAAATGGCAATTTGTTATCGGTTCTGTCATCGGTGGTGCAGGTATGGGTATTTTACTCGGTGCACCGTTAAACATTTTAGCGACAGAACGTCTAGAAAACAATAAAGGAACCGCACTCGCGTCGCTCTCTCTCATTCGTACAGTTGGGATGACCATTGCTCCAACTATTTATGCAGGTTTTATCGCACGCGGATACAGTGAACTGCCCAATTTATTCAAATCTGATTTCGGCACACAACTACAAGACAATTTAAAAGGTGTTGATTTATCTGCTGCCGGAGAAAAGGAAATGCAACAACTCGGCAGTCAATTTGCTGGAGCCGATGATTTATCAACCGATCAAATGCAGCAACTTGTCGCCAGTATACAAGACCCGACTTTAAAAGAAGTCATCACCAATACGGTCTCGTCTATTACGCAAACAGCGGCACATCAAGGTTACGATGGTCTATTCATTACCGCAACTTGTATTTCTGTCGTCATCTTGATCCTCTCGTTTATTTTAAAACCGATTCGTAAAAAAAGCATTGTCTAAATAAATAACATGAAACAGCCGACACGCTCCCTACAGAAAGGAAGCGTGTCGGCTGTTTTTTAGTTTACTGTTTCGGCAACATAATGTCCTGGTGATACTTCTACGAGTGCTGTATTGGAAAAATCATATTTTTTCAGTACCGTTTCATTTTCTTTTCGCATTTTTTGTGACTCAATCGCCGGATCAGGAATCGGTACCGCAGCAAGTAAAGACTGTGTGTACGGGTGCTTTGGATTACTATACAGTTCTTCACTTTCTGCCAGTTCCACGATTTTCCCATTGTTCATCACAGCAACACGGTCACAAATATGTTTCACCATCGATAAATCGTGAGCGATGAATAAATACGTTAACCCGAGTTTTTGCTGTAAATCTTCGAGCAATCGTACAATTTGTGCTTGTACAGATACGTCAAGTGCTGAAAGCGGCTCATCACAAATGATGAATTTTGGATTAACAGCAAGTGCCCGTGCAATGCCAATTCGTTGACGCTGCCCTCCTGAAAATTCATGAGGATAGCGCATTGCGTGTTCTTTTTCTAAGCCGACTAATTCAAGTAATTGTTCAACGCGGGCTGTCCGTTCTTCTTTCGTCTTAACGAGTTTGTGTAAATCGAGTGGTTTCCCTATAATGTCGAGTACTTTCATTCTCGGATTTAAAGAAGAATACGGGTCTTGAAAAATAATTTGCATTTCTTTTCGCAATGTTTTTAATTTTTACGTGATAGGCGATTAACGGCCATCCCTTTATATAAAATATCCCCATCTGTCGGTGTATTAAGTTGTAGAATAGAACGTCCTGTTGTCGTTTTTCCTGAACCGGATTCCCCAACAAGTCCAAGTGTTTCTCCAGGCTGAATCGAAAAGCTAATCGAATCGACCGCTTTAAATGTTTGTCCCTTTTCAACTGTAAAGTATTGCTTTAAATTTTGTACTTCAAGAAGCGGGACAGTAGGGTCCATATCTGCCGGTAGCGTTGGCGCTTTTTTTGTTTTTCTTTTCATGTAATTTTGGTAACGCATTTAGGAGACGCTTCGTATACGGATGTTGCGGATTGTTAAAAATTTCTTCGGTCGTATTCGCTTCAACAATTTCGCCTTCTTTCATAACGATCACTTTATCGCACATTCCTGCCACGACGCCTAAATCATGTGTAATCAAAATGATAGACGTTTCAAATTTTTGCTGCATTTGTTTCATCAAACGCAAAATTTGTGCTTGAATCGTTACGTCTAAAGCTGTTGTTGGCTCATCCGCAATGAGTAATTCCGGCTGACAAGCAAGTGCCATCGCAATCATGACACGTTGACGCATGCCTCCTGAAAATTCGTGTGGATATTGTTTGAAACGCGTTTCAGGCTGTTGAATGCCAACGAGTTCTAACAATTCGATCGTCTCTTTTTTCGCTTGTTCTTTCGAAACATCGCGATGCTTTCGAATGCCTTCTGCAATTTGGACACCAATTTTAATAGACGGATTTAAAGACGTCATCGGATCTTGAAAAATCATACTGATTTCTTTCCCGCGAATTTTCTCCATCTCTTGGTCGGTTTTCTCCGTTAATTCTTGTCCTAAAAATTTAATAGAGCCCTCCTTCAACAAGCTCGGTGGTGAAGGTAATAAACGCATAATAGAACGTGCTGTGACACTTTTACCTGAGCCTGATTCCCCTACGATACCGAGTGTTTCCCCTTTATTCAAACTGAAAGTAACACCTTTCACCGCTTCAAATTCGCGATCATTTGAAATGAATGAAACGTGTAAATTCTCTATGTCTAACAATTTAGTTATCATCAACAACTTCTCCTTTTTTGTGTAAATGAGGTTGACTTGCCATTTTATGTTTATTATACTACGAATGTATAGTAAATAACTAGGTTTTGTTGAGATTGAGGTGAAAAGAGTGAATCAACCTTCTGAGTTGTCTAAATTTGCTTACACATTCAGAAAACTATCCAATGTATTTTTCTATCGAATTCTTCTTTTCGTACTAGGGTTTCCGCTACATATTGTGACGTTTTTCTCATATCAACGGTTTAAAAAACAGCATGAAAAATCCATTCATCCTGTCCAAAAACAATTGTTAGATGAACGAATTGAACAATATAGCAATCAAATTCGAGCAGAAAAAACTATTTTGGAGAAACAATTAATGAACGTGACATTCAAAATAAAGCGCAACAACTAGCTACGCAATATTTCGAAAATAACGTGTATTCTGACGATGAATCCCGTGCAACTCCATCGTATCGTGACTTTTTTGTACAGCAAATTTCGAAAAAGTCGTATTTTTACAGCACCTTTATTTTAGGTATTGTCATGTATGCCTTCTTGATGGTTTATAGCAATGCGTTTAGTCGCTATATCGTCGATCGACTTGTACTGAGCATATTCGTCGTTGTCGGTGTGTCTATTTTAGTCTTTACCATCTTATATTTTTCACCGATGGACCCCGCAGCAAATATTTTAGGTGAATCAGCAACCGCGGAACAAAAAGCGGAATTTAATGAACGTCACGGATTAAATGAGTCATACGGCGTTCAACTTAAAGAAAGTGTCCAAGGTATTTTCACATTTGATTTAGGAAAATCATTTACAGGTAAAGAAGATGTTTCAGAAAGCATCGCAAACAAATTTCCTGTAACGCTGAAAATTGCCGTGTTCTCTCTCCTACTCACGATTATTATTGCGATTCCAATCGGGATGTTATCAGCGGCTAAAATGAACACTTTTTGGGATTACGCGCTCATGTTTATTGCTTTAATTGGACTTTCTATTCCAAGCTTCTGGCAAGGATTAATTATGATTTTAGAATTCTCCATTAAGCTTCAGTGTCTTCCTGCTACTTACTCGCCTGAACAATACAGTTCGATCATTATGCCCGTCATTGTATTAGGAACCGGTCTGACTGCCGCTGTCGCAAGGATGACACGTTCTTCTATTTTAGAAGTCATCAATGAAGATTATATGATTACAGCGAAAGCAAAAGGGCTCGGTACACTAACGATTTTCTTTAACCATGCATTACGTAATGCGATGATTCCAATTATTACGGTCATCGGACTTCAATTTGGCGCGATGCTTGGCGGTGCAGCGGTTACAGAAAAAGTATTCAACATTAGCGGTCTCGGTAGCTATATCGTCGACAAGCAATTTATTCCGGACATTCCAGCCATTATGGGTGGTGTCGTCTATATTGCGATTACGATTTCACTCGTTAATTTAGTCATCGATATTTTATACGCTTTACTGAACCCACGTGTTCGATCAAAAATGAAAAATTCGTAGGAAGTGAGCCCATTTGAGTAACTATTCAACATTCGCTCTCAAACAGTCTCAAGTTTATAAGCAGGCAAATTTTGCCCTCGTTCTTTCACTCGTGTTAGCACTTGTATTCGCTTGGAACTTGATACAACATATGACGAGCGTGATTTGGCTTTATTTGACCATTGGTTTTGTCGTGACGACACTTCTACAATGGCTCATCGTCATTCGTGTGAAAAAAGATTTAAAAACGGAAGGTGCCATTCAAAAAACGACGCGTATGATTAGCGGCATTCAACTAATGGGTCTTCTTTTCGGAAACGTATTCACCGTAACGAATGCTTTTGCACTCCTTCGCAAAAAAAATTCGATTGAGTACACGCTTGCCTACTATTCATTCATTACGACATTCTTTTTAATCGTCTTGTCTGCAATGAACGTATTTAAACCGTACGTATCGAATACGTTTTTAATCGGCATGGCACTACTCACGGTCATTTTGATTATCGATCTCCTTTTCGTCATCTTGCTTTACCGTGAACGTATGACAGAAAAAACACGATTCATTCTCGGAATCGTCTCTCTGCTTAGTTTACTATCAGGGAATCTATTCCATCTCATACTCGGTATTAGTTTATTGCTGAAATCGACGCATCGTCACCCGTCGACGATTGCAAAATGGGATACGATTTGGTTTAAAATTACGAAAAACTTTACAGCTATGATTGGCATGCTCTTTATTTTCTTTACGCTTGCTATTTCTATTATGAGTTATTGGACATTCGAATATGATTTTGCAGTCAATAATGACTATGCTCATATGCTAGAAGCCGCTTCCCTTGCCTACCCATTTGGCACGGATAACTTCGGACGAGATGTGTACTCACGCATCGTATTCGGCGCACGTATTTCACTACTCGTCGGCGTGTTATCTACTTTGATTCCGCTCATCATAGGCGGTATTTTAGGCGCATTATCCGGCTACTATACGAAATATGTAGACAATATTATCATGCGTTTGCTCGATATTTTATATGCGATTCCAGGTGTATTGTTAGCGATTGCAATTATCGCGGCATTCGGTGCCAATACGACGAACTTAATTATCGCCCTTAGCGTCGGTTCAATTCCGACGTATGCGCGAACGATGCGAGCTAACGTATTAATGATTTCAAATTTGGAGTACGTAGAAGCATCTCGTGCGCTTGGTGAACGAGATATCGCCATTATTTTTAAACAAATTGTACCGAATGCATTCGCTCCGATGATTGTCAAAGCAACGTTAACAATTGGTGGCGCGGTCATTGCAACGAGTAGCCTAAGCTTCTTAGGTCTCGGTGTCGGACCGCATATTCCGGAATGGGGCAATATTTTAAAAGTCGGTAGTATGTATCTCGAAACGAATCCTTATTTAGCGATTTTCCCAGGGATTGCCATTATTTTATTAGTCTTATCATTTAATTTCTTAGGTGACGCATTACGCGATGCCTTTGATCCAAAACTCGATTAACTACTACTTGGAGGGATTTACATGAAGAAAATTTTATTATTACTCATTACAGCACTTACGTTATTGTTAGCCGCTTGTAATTTAAGCACTAAATCAGAAGTGGACAAAAACGATGATGCTTCATCGAAAAAAACAGATGCCAAAGCACAAGAAATTGAAATTTTAAGTATGAGCTCTAACGAAGATGATTTAAATATTTTACGTGACCAACTATCAAAAAATGGATTTGACGTAAAATTAAATATTCAACCTGATTACGGTAGCTTCACATCACAAAAAGATGCAGGAAACTATGATGTTGCGCTTTCAAGCTGGACAACTGTTACAGGGAACCCAGACTATGCCGTGCGCTCTCTTTTCACATCAGATGGGGACAATAGCGTCGTAAAAGATGAAAAGCTAGATGAATTAATTAACAAAGCAAGTACGCAAACAAAAGATGAATACACAGCAACTTACAAACAATTAGAACAACGCCTCGTATTTGACGAAGCGTATATCGTCCCCCTTTACACATCATATAAAGCACAAGGTATTAACTCGAATGTCATTGATGAAAGTACAGTTCGCCTACCGAAATCACGTGCAGCTGTATGGGAAAACATTTCATTTAAAGACAAAGCAAACAACGTGAAAGAGCCACTTGTAACACAACAAGCAATAGGCGAATTAACATCATTAGACCCGATCAAAGGGAATGATGGTTCAATCAATACGTTGAATACGAATATGTACGTTCGTTTAGTAAACTTAACAGACGATGATGAAGTCGTATCAGACGGATCACTCTCTTACAACTACGCTTCAGCGAAAGATAATAAAAACTACTACTTCCTATTACGCGACGATATTAACTTCGCAAAAGTAACAAATAAAAAAGCAGTGGATACGGGCGAGCGCGTTGGTGCAGAAGATGTTAAATTCTCATTAGACCGTGCAAAAGATTCAAAATCTGTACCGGACCACCGCACATACAGCTTACATGAAAACATGAAAGACATTGAAATCGTAACAGATACGAAAGAATTAGAGGCACAAACAGCAGATGGCAAATCAATCCGTGAAGCATTAGAAGACGGTGTTGATTCAAAAATCAAATCATTAGAAGCAGATAAAACAGCAGTTGATAATAAAGCGGGTAAATACCAAGTGGTAAAAGTAACAACAACAGAAGCTTTCCCACAAGTACTAAACTATCTTGCACACCAATCTGCAGGTATCGTTTCTGAAAAACAAGTGAGCAAAATCAACACGTATGACGTAGCAAAATACAATGCAGACAAAGACGTATCATACGGTGATGCGGCAACCATTACAGAAGGCAAAGCATACAATAATGAATTGTATGCAAGTGGCCCTTACGTTCTGACAACAAAAAATGACTATGAAGCAAAATTCGAGAAAAACCCAGCGTACCGCGCAGGATCAGAATATGAACCGAAAATCGCAAATGTGACGGTTAAATTTATCGCCGATCCAGATAGTGCCCTTTCATCATTACGTAATGGCGATATTCATATTTTAAACGGTGTACCTGAAACGAAATATGAATTAGTTGAAAACGACAAAAAATTAACGTTACAAAAAAATAAGAGTAACGGTGTAACGTACTTAACGTTCAACATGAACGATGCGAACATCGCGAAAAATACGAAATTACGTCAAGCTGTCCTTTACTCAGTAGACCAAAATGCGATTATCGATTTCTACAAAGGGAATAAAATGAACGCTGTATCAACAGTAAGTCCATTAGTAGATACAGGGAATAAAGTAGAAGCAGATGCGAAAAAAGCAAAAGCTTTGTTAGAAGAAGCTTCAAAATAAAATAAGTACGAAAAGAGCCGCCAAGACTTTAAACATCTTGGTGGCTTTCTTCATTTCATTTTTAAGGACGCTCGATCAATTACACTTTTTTAATTTTCAAAATTAAATGTTGACATTATTTTCTAGGTACGTTAAATTAGTTAATAATTTCAATTCGAAAAAGTGATGAAGAGGATACGAATCGTTTCAAAGTCAATCAACAGAAAAGGAAATCACCGGCTGAAAGTTTCCTGATTGGACCATTCGATTTACTCCCTCGGAGCTGCGCTAAGAAACTAGCGACGTGTACGGGCGTTATCCGTATCAATGAGCTACTGCTTATGAATGCAGTAGGAATTTGGGTGGAACCACGGATATTCAAACGTTTATTCGTCCCTTTTAGGGATGAATAAACGTTTTTTTATTACTTATAAATAGAAAAGGAGAGATCATATGTCAAATCAAGAAATCACGATTCAATTTCCAAATGGCGAACAAAAACGCTTTGCAAAAGGGATTACATTAACCGAAATTGCGCAATCTATCAGTCCAAGTTTAGCTAAAAAATCAATTGTAGGTAGCGTCAATACGACAATGACCGATTTGACAACTCCTATTCTAGTGGACGCTGAAATTGCTCTATACGATTATGAAACACCACAAGCATTACATGTTATGCGGCACTCAACAGCGCACTTATTAGCACAAGCTGTCAAAAGAATTTATCCAGACGTCAAATTAGGTATTGGTCCTGTCATTGAAAATGGGTTTTACTATGACATCGATCTGCCACACACACTCGTACCCGAAGATTTACGAGTAATCGAACGAGAAATGAAAAAGATTGTTCGCGAGAATGAACAAATCCATCGAAAAGAACTGACACGTGAGGAAGCGAAACAGCTGTTTGCTGGCGATTACTTAAAGCTTGAACTCATTGAAGCGATTCCTGAGCATGAAGTTGTTACAGTTTATGAACAAGGTGAATTTATTGACTTATGCAGAGGTCCTCACGTTACGACAACGAGTAAATTAAAGCATTTTGCATTAACGACGATTTCAGGTGCTTATTGGCGTGGCAATAGCGAAAATCAAATGTTACAACGTATTTACGGTGTCGCTTTTGCTACGAAAGAGGCAATGGACGACTATTTTGTTTTTCTTGAAGAAGCAGAAAAACGGAATCACCGAAAGCTAGGTAAAGAACTGGAGTTGTTTATGTTTTCCGATGAATCACCCGGCATGCCTTTTTATTTAGCAAATGGACAAATTATTCGTAATGAACTGGAAAATTTTTTACGCCACTTGCAAATGCACTATGACTATAAAGAAGTACGTACGCCTATTATGATGAATCAGCGTTTATGGGAACAATCCGGTCACTGGCAGCACTATAAAGAAAATATGTATTTTACACAAGTAGACGAACAAAAATTTGCTTTGAAACCGATGAATTGCCCCGGACATATGTTAATTTACAAAAATGATTTACATTCTTATCGAGACTTGCCAATTCGAATGGCTGAATTTGGGCAAGTTCATCGCCACGAATTTAGCGGTGCCTTAAATGGATTGCTTCGCGTTCGTACATTTTGTCAGGATGATGCGCATATTTTTGCGACACCTACACAAATTGAAGATGAAATTGCGCTTGCATTAAAAATCATTGACCATGTTTATCGCGTATTTGGTTTTGACTATACAATTGAGTTATCAACAAGACCTGTAGATTATATGGGTGACCTTGCATTATGGAATTTAGCAGAAGAAGCGCTCGAAAATGTGTTGAAAAAATTAGATTTCGCTTATGCAATCAATGAAGGTGACGGTGCTTTCTACGGTCCTAAAATTGATATTCATATTAAAGATGCACTTCATCGTAGCCATCAATGTGCCACTGTCCAGCTCGACTTTCAACTGCCTGAAAAATTCGATCTCAGCTATATAAATGAAGACAATAACAAAGAACGTCCTGTCGTTATTCATCGTGCTGTATTCGGTTCTATCGACCGCTTCCTCGGTATTTTAATCGAGCATTTTGGCGGCTCTTTCCCGCTCTGGTTATCGCCTAAGCACGTCACAATTATCGGCGTATCAGATGTACATCTGCCTTACGTAGAACGTGTCGCTGCCGCATTGAAGAAACAAAATATCCGTGTGGACATAGATCGTCGCAATGAAAAATTAGGTCGAAAAATCAGAGATGCACAAATACAAAAAACACCATATATTCTCGTACTCGGTGATGACGAACAACAGAATGAAACCGTGACAATCCGCACGCGTAAGCAAAAAGAATTCCAAACGACTTCTGTACAAGAATTTATACAGAAACTGCAGTTTGAAATCGAACATCACACATGATCTATTTAATCTATTACAAAAGGCAGTCAAGGTGTTGAACCCTTGACTGCCTTTTTTTTCAAAAACACTTCTTTGAAATTCGCTATTTCTACTATAGATATTTCAGCAAATTCCGCTTCACTAATCCATTCTAAACTCACATAATCAATCCTTATGGAAATAAGCTTCTACAATTATTAATATGTAAATTCTCGACAATGGGAATGTCACTTTACTGAATCATGTAGTCCTGTTGCTCACCATAAAATCAATTCATTATAATTCATTTAAATACCCCTTAATCCGTCTCTCAATACACGGAGGGATACATCACGCTCTACGACTGTATGCGATTCCCAAAAATGATCATTGATATACCTTGGTACGAGATGGACGTGAAAATGCGTACCTTCGTCCATCACACCGTTGTTTTGAATGACGCTCATACCATCAACTGCAAGTGACTCTTCACAAATCGTTATAATATTTTTTTCTAATTCCCATAGTTCGATTACTTGCGGTGCCGATAATTCACGCAAATCCATGATATGCGCTTTAGATAAAATAAGCATATGTCCTTTTTGAATGGGATCAATATCGAATACGACTTGAAAATGGTCCGTCTCCGTAAGTATTTGTGTAGCTAAAATATGATGACAAAAAATACATTCCATATAATTCCCACCCTTTTTATACGATTCATTTCTTAATCATAATCAACAATTCAAAAAGCCTCAAGTACATACTTGAGACTTTATCAACTTACTTTTCTTTTTTAAATTGAAAAACAAAAATAGCGAGGAGCGTTATGACGATCGTATAGCCAAGTACCCACCACATGTGGGGGAAAATCATCGTCATTTCTCCTGCCATCGCCGCTTTCGCCATCTCAACAGCATGAACGAACGGTAGCATATAGGCAATTTCTTTAAATGTGCCGCCTACTAAATTTAAATCAAACCAAATACCAGATAGCCAAGCAGATACATTCGTTAAAATGGCACCACAAATCGCTACTGCTGCTTTTTCACTGAAAAGTGTACCGCTGACAATTCCGAAAGCAATGTAAAAAAGAGCAATTGGCATAATGGCAACGAGGAGCGTTAACATATGGATAGATAAAGATAAGCCCATCGGTACGGCGACGAGGAGCGTCACAACACCTTGTATGAGTGCCATTACGAGAAGCGGTGCAATATAGCCGAATATAAAATTAGAAGCGGTCATCGGCGTCGTATAAAGACGCGCAAGAAACAGCGTAGCGCGGTCTTTCGATACGATTTGAGCCGCAAAAAATGCCATGAATGACAATCCAAATACGACAATTCCAGGTGCTAATGAGGCGATATTAAATAAGTCGACTGGGATGCTTTGGTTAATCGCTGACAACAATCCGAGTAAAATAAGTGGGAAAATAAGACCGAAAAAGAGTGAAATAGGATCTCTTACAATTTCTTTCGCCACACGATTAGCAAAAATAATCGTACGCATTATAGTTCCTCCTCTGTCACGAATTTAATGAAAGCTTCTTCAAACTGTGTTTCATTAGCCCGTTTATTTAATTCATCTACCGTACCTGTCGCCTTAATTTTGCCGTCTTTCATTATACAAATACGGTCACAAAGCGCTTCCGCTTCTTCTAAATAATGAGTCGTTAAAATAATCGTCATATGCGACTTTAATTTTTCAATCAGCTGCCACAATTCTCTTCGACTAAGGACGTCTAGTCCGAGTGTCGGTTCATCCAAAAATAATATTTTTGGTTCAGAAAGTAAAGCCATCGCAATACTTAACTTCCGCTGCCAACCACCCGATAGCGTTTTACTTTTTTGCTTCACATACGGCTGAAATGAAAAAATGTGGATCATTTCATTTACTTTTTCATCAGCTTGATGTTTCGATAATCCGTGAAGGCGTGCCATAAATGCTAAATTCTCTCGTACCGTCAAATTCGGTGCAATCGCCGTTTCTTGAGGAGAAAGTGCCAAATCCGGTTTAATTTTATTCAATTCCTTTAGACCATCTCGTCCGAGCATCGTGATCGCACCGCTAGAAGGATTTTTTAAGCCACATAAAATATGGATGAGCGTTGTTTTTCCAGCACCGTTAACACCTAACAAACCAAATAGTTCTCCTTGTTGAATCGAAAGAGAAACATCATTTAAAACGAATTGATCTCCGTACTTTTTACTAATGTTCTCAATGACAATAGAATCCATCGCTATTCCTCCTTTTTCGCGTCTAAATGCACGACGTTTAAAAATGTATTCAATAAACGTTCCGGTAAAATAGCGATCCCTCGTTCTTCATCACCTAAAAAGATAAGCGTATCTCCCGATTCAACGTGAAAAACATCTCGTGCTTTTTTAGGAATAACGATTTGTCCACGCTCCCCCACTTTAGCTGAACCGAAGAAATGTTTTCCTTTCGGCGGCACACCTAAATTCGGATACGGCTCTACGTATTCAACGAGTGCATCTAATGAAACGTTGTATAACTTCGCGAGCTTTTGACTGTAGCCCAAGTCCGGCATCGACTCTCCGCTTTCCCACTTCGCAATGAGTTGTCTCGATACGTCTAATTGAAAAGCCAGTTCCTCTTGTGTCAATTGATGATGTATGCGTAAATTTTTTAAATTCGTACTTATCATATTTTTCATACCTCCTACAAATAGTATGCTATTGCATTCCAAGAATCTCAACCATCCAAACGTAACGTATATGTTATATTTTATGGCATGGCGAATCAAAGTGAAAAAGACGCTTCTTTTAAGTAGAATGTGACGGACGCTTTCCTGGGGCATGGCATGGAACGTTTCAATTAATTCTTCTTCAAACGGTCCTTTTCCGATCCGATATTGTTTACCTATTGGTTGTTGTAAACGATGTAACTCCCTGTTTTCATACGACTTCACCCATTGATAAAGCTGACTGTCATTTTTGCTTCCACGTACGTTCATCAATTCATCTTCATCACTTTCATTTTTGTTTCGTACGAATATTTTTTCCCATCAAAAAACACTTCCAAAGATTTGATCCCTTTGAAAGTGTCTTTTCCTTTTTATGTTGTCTCAGATTTTTAGGTCAGTTCCCCCATGAGCGTGTCTTTTTTAATTACTCATCCATAAAAGAAAAGTAAGTCCCATCACAGGTATTCCTACAATCAAAGATAAAACACAAATAGCAATATGTAGACGATCTTTCGTTTTCAATAAAGAACGCAGTACAGCATAAATACTGTAGCCAACCATTCCCCCGAAAACATTTAATAATACATCGTCTACATCACTAGCTCCTCGTTTTAATACGTATTGAATGCTCTCGATTGCCATACTCATAGCGAAAAGAATGCCTGTTACTTTCAAAAATGTACTTCGTTTTAAAAAATGCGCGGCATAGACACCAAGGGGGATGAATAAAACAATATTCCCCCATACGTTTAGTGTGAATCCTTGTTGTTTAATCATTTCCAAAGGGATCAAATTGATACTTCTTCGTTCATCCCTCTCAAAAAACACCGTAGCCATCACTAAATAAACATAAAAAATAAAGATGAGCCTATACATGAGCGTTAAAATTTTTTTCATTTCCATTCTCCTTCAGTTCCTTCTTTTATTTTACGAGAAACTTCTTAAAAGAATGTATGGAATTTCTTAATTTATTCTTAAGTAAGACTTGCTGTTTTCATTTCACCTATTTTAGTTTTTCAACAAATCGTAACGCTTGTTTCGTTGAATCGATAAGAAGTGAATCCTTTTTCTGAACACGCAATGCCAACGCTTTTGAGAAACAGTCCGTCGCTTCTTCCAGTTGACCACACTCCATATGTAATTTTCCTCGATGTTGCCAAATAAAATCTGCATAGGCTTGTAATGCATTCGTCTCACATAGATTAAACGCTGTTTCAAACGATGTTGTAGCTTTTTTATACTCACCTGAATACTTCAACGCTTCGCCTATTCGAACGTACGTAACGAGTTGTTTTTGAAAATCTCCTTCTTTTTTCGCTATACTAAGACATTGTTCTAAATAAAGGAGCGCGTTTTGTGGCTCTTCGCAAATACGATAGAAATTACCGATTATGCCATACAACGTATACTTCTCTTTCTCATGTAACGTAGCCAATAGCCTTGCCTCTTCAATCCAACATTTCAACAAAGCTCGGTCACGTGTCTTCTCACGCAAAAAATCCTGCTCATCAAAATAAATAACTTGTTGATTATGTATCTTTTCCTTAAATGTACTTAAATCCATAGAAGCCCCCTATTCATCCACCTCTTCGACCGTAATCACTTCATTTTCTGGATTACTATTGACTAAGTAATAAATATCCGTGCCATTTTTCCAAAGTGCGATGACACAAATCGTATAAATCATCCATTTGTATCCCGTTCTTTTTCGTGCAAAAAACAAAATAATCGGAATTAAAATAACGCCAAAAGGTGATACATAATAGCTTAAAATACTTGCTAAAAATAATAATACAAGCGTAATCGACAATGGATTTTTCACTTTTCGCAGCTGCGCTGTCTCTTCATTGAAGAAACTATCTAAAGACGTATTATAAAGTTCGCTCAGCAGACGCAAGTTGTCTAGGTCTGGATAGCTTTTTCCATTTTCCCATTTAGAAATGGCTTGACGCGAAATATGTAATCGCTCCGCTACATCATTTTGCGAATACCCGTGTTGCAAGCGTAACGCTTTCAAGCGATGCATCAAATGATTATCTAATTTTGTATTCATATACTCCCTCAAATCATTTACGTATTCATTTGACTTCTATTGTACATTATTTTTTAAAAAATCACACAATTTCTATAAAACCTTGTCTTTTCAATAAGAAACGAGTGGTTTCCCCCTTATATGCAACCACTCATTGCTCTTTTTTGAAGGTTTTGTCCCTTATGATAAAGCTATGAGTTATACGAACACTCATGCACTATAAATTTAGGAGGACTTTTCATGTACAAACTTATCATCAAATGTTTTCTGTGCAGTAGCATCTTTTTTCTACTCGCTGGTTGTACGAACACGACAACACAAAAATCAAAAGACTCACATTTAACGATTGCGACAATCGGTTCGCCACCCGAAATCACCGATCAACAAATTACTTTTGAAAGCATATCCCTTCAAAATCTTCAAAATGATACGAAGCAGTTATCCGAAAAATACGATGCCCTTTTTATTATGCCAAAATACTTAAGTGATGCAGCGAATGATGTCTATATCGCATCGTACGAGAAGCTCCGTATCCCGACATTTTTCATTGAATCTAAAAAACAAGAACTCCCTTTCATCAATAACGATGTTTCGTATGAAAATGCACCACGAATAGACGAGGTCGAATATTTTGCAACAGGTTATCTCAATCAGCCAAATGAGGAAACAGACATTTCATATATGACGTGGCGCTACTTACAAACTTCAAAGTCTTCATCAAAAGCACTGGAGAATGTATACAAAAAAATCTTTCAAACGATTGAAGATTTAAAAACGAGTAGCCGTTGATTATTTATCGTATAAACGTTTTTATTCGTTTTATATATACTAGCGAGGACTAATTTAAATATCTTTATAAGTTAAAAACAGCCTATTGGGCTGTTTTTTGTCATCATTTTATTTTTAAATACGCTCTACAAACTAGACAACCGTTGCACTTTCCAAAATTCCCCTTTATCATGAATACATAAAATAAACTACCGAGGTGATGGCATTATGCCAGTATACAATAAACTAATTCGTGATCAAATTTTAGAAATTATCGCTGCTGATGGGCTTTCTTATAACGCACGTACGCTAAAGCCTGAAGAACATTTAATCGAAATTAAAAAGAAATTGTATGAAGAAGTAAAAGAATTCGATGAAACGGTTACTCGCCAAGATGCTATAGAAGAAATGGCTGATATTCTTGAATTACTACATGCTGCATTAGCTGTATTTGAAACCGATTTCAAGCAATTAGAAGACGTGCGTGTACAGAAAAAAACAAAACGTGGAGGATTTGAAAAAGGTTTATATTTAATCGATGTAGAGGACAAATAAATGAATTTAATTACACATAATTTACTTGATACACTGCAACAATTAAACAAAGAGGCACAAGAAATACGTTGGATTACCGCCTTTGCGATGAAGTCAGGTGTGACAATCATGCTCGATTCTTTAAAAGAGGCACATGATCGAGGAGCAAATATTCAACTGCTCGTAGGAGATTATTTATGCATTACACAACCGGATGCACTACAACTTTTACACGATACATTACCAAGAGCAGAAATTCGTTTATACCAAGCACACGGACGGTCGTTTCACCCAAAAGCCTACGTGTATCGTCACGCGCAAGAACAACACGTAATCGTCGGTTCATCTAATTTATCAAATTCTGCGCTAACAACCGGTATCGAATGGAGTTTACATACCGTAAATCTCGAAACTTATGAAGAAGCTTCTGAACAATTTTTAACATTATTTTATGATCCAAATACCGTTCCTATTCATACGTTGTCGATTGAAAATTACCGTCACGTATATGATGAAACAAAACGGGCAATGCCTTTAACGAAAAAATGGAGTGCTGTTGAAGCAACTCAATTAATGTACGATTATACCGAGCATTCAGAAATGATTACTGAATCGAATATAGCAGACGAACCTTTAACACCTCGTCCTGCACAACAATTGGCACTTCAATCCCTTCAAGAAACATTCGAACAAGGCTACGACAAAGCGATGGCTATTTTAGCAACAGGTCTTGGAAAAACTTATTTGGCGGCATTTTTCGCAAGAAATTTTAAACGTGTGTTATTTGTCGCGCATCGTGAAGAAATTTTAGAGCAAGCGAAGCAAGCATTTCAACACGTACATCCTGAAAAGACAGTTGGTTTTTATAACAAATTGAAAAAAGACACAAACAGCGACATGCTTTTCGCTTCTATTTATACACTTTCACAATCACATCATTTAGAAAAGTTTAATCGAGATGCATTTGATTTAATTGTCATCGATGAGTTTCATCATGCTGCTGCACCGACTTATCACCGCTTACTCGAATATTTCGAGCCTTCTTTTCTTTTAGGTATTACCGCAACACCAGATCGTTTAGATAACAAAGATGTTTATGAACTATGCGATGGCAATATCGCCATTGATATCCATTTCATCGAAGCAATTTCGAAAAATTGGTTAGCACCTTTCCACTACTATGCGATAAAAGATACAATTGATTATTCGCAAATTCGGTTAGTCGGCATGCAATATGACGAAGAAGAACTTACATATCAACAACTTCAACAACCTATACTCGAACATATATTTACGAAATGGATTGAGTTGAAACAAACACGAACAATTGCTTTTTGCTCATCTATTGCCCAAGCCAATTACATGGCAGATTATTTCCGTAAACGAGGCATTCGTGCAACATCCCTTACAGGTCAACATTCAAAAGAAGAACGTAAACAAAGTCGAATCGCACTAGAATTAGGAAAAATAGACATTATTTTCACGGTCGATTTATTTAATGAAGGCGTCGACATTCCGAAAGTAGATACGTTACTATTCGTTCGTCCTACGGAATCGATTTCTATTTTCACTCAACAAATTGGAAGAGGTCTACGACTAGCGCCTCATAAAGAGAAATGTGTCATCATCGACTTTATCGGTAATTATCGTAACGCAGATCGCAAACTAACGGCACTGAATCCGCATGCCAACAAAGCAACTTATCAAGCGATGCAAACCGTTCCAAATACAGATATCGTATTAAATTTAGATTTAGAAGTGATTGACTTACTAAAAGAAATGATTCGCAAAAATCAAACGTACAAACAAAAAATACTTTCTATTTTTAAAGAAATTAAATTAGAATTAGGGCGTCGTCCTACGTACTTAGAATTTTATTTCCAAAGTGGTTATAAAGAGTTGAATGTCGCAAAAGAATTCAAAACGTACGTACAATTATTAAAAGAAGCAAACGAACTGAGTGTACTGGAGCTCGATGTTTTTGAACGTATAAAACCCTTACTTATTGAAATCGAAAAAACAGCGATGTCGAAAAGTTATAAAATGGTCTTGCTCGACGCAATGTTGCAAAGGGGACCAGCCGATTGGTATAAGTCAATTACTGCAAGTGAAGCATCCATATATTTCAGCGCCTACTTAAAACAACCGACAAAACAAACAATTGATCCAATTGATTTCACGCCGCAAAAGGTTATTCGCCTACTAGAAAAAATGCCAATGACAAAATGGGCAGCGAGTAGTAAAGGCATGGCATCATTTGACGGTCAAATTTTTCAATTTAACGTATCCATTCAGCCTAATGAACAAGAACTTATTTATGAATGGGTGAAAGAAATTTGTTCTTTCCGTTTGAATCGCTATTTTTCAAAAAAAGCTGAAAAACTGAATTAATCTAAAAAAAGGAATGCCCTGTATGTACGGAGCATTCCTTTTTATGTGTTATTTAATCATTATTCCATCGCTGGAACTTTTACAATTTTCGTTGTTTGTGGAGTTAATTCTTCTGCTTCCATAAACTGACCTTGTACGATACATTCCCCTTTTTTCAACGTGCGAAGTAGTTCAATATCTTTTTTCATGTTCAGTTTATCTGCTACAAGATTTAATTCACTTTCTGAAGGTTTAAAGAAAACAGATGTTGCTGCATTTTCTAGCACGACTAACTCTTCTTTTCGGAAGTTACTAAATGTTTGTGTCGCAAACCAAACAGACATCCCAAATTTACGTCCTTCACGTAAAATTTTATCTGATGGTGATCCCGCTTTGAAATTTAAATTTTGGGCTTCATCTAAAATAATTGGTAATGGGCGTGCTGCTGTATTAGACTGCGCAAAATACCATAAGTCCCAAAGAATAAATTCCGTCATCGCTTTTTTAATGGAATCTTGTTCAAATCCTTCAAATTGAATGACTGAAATTTGTCCTTTTTCATTGAAGTAGTCATCCCACGTAAATTCTTCATTGTAACTAAATGGATCGATGTCTACAAAAAGAGCTAACTTATTAGCAATCGTTTCTGCTACTGCACTACTAATTTCTTCTGATTCTACGAGCATTTCCATCATCAAAGTTAAGGTCGCCTTATCGCCATACGCTTCAATACATTTTTTCGCAGCGCGATACAATGCATTCGATTGTTGCGGCCCAAAATTATAAACGCTCGTAAATACTTCTTTAATTCGTGAAGCAGTTTCTGTTGCAGGTTCCTTATTCACTTGTCCCGCAATCGTCTTATCTCGACGTATAAACGGGTTAATTGGGAAACCATCAAAATAAACGACGCGTTCATGGAATTTATCCCCGACTGTATTTAAAAACACATCATCTAGTTGTGTTTTCGTATAACTACTGGAGTAGTCGACGATTAGTGCCGGTTGATCTTGCATTGCTAACTGGCGTAAGACCGATTGAATGAAATACGTTTTCCCTTGTCCAGATCGTCCTCCTATCACGAGGTGGCGATTGGCAAGTTGCTGTACTCCAAATTCCCAATAAACATGTTCATCGTTAGTTGTTATGCCGAGTAACGGCCGACTTCCTTCTATTTTCACTGGGGTTTCTGCAGCAAATACTGCTTGTTCCTCTCGTAAAATAGAAGTTTCTCTTTCAAGAAAAGCGTCTTCTTCTACCATTTCTTGTACATTTTCAGCCACAATAGACTCTTCAAAGACTTCTTGTTCATTCGTTTCAATAATTTTTTCTATTTCTACGTTTGTGCTTTCTTCAAATGAAACTTCAGACTCTGGTTCTGAAATAAACTCATCAATCTCAACGATTTCTAACGATTTCTGTTTTGTTTTTTCTATTTGTTCGACAGATGAAAAGTCTCGATTTTTTAACTGTTCCATTGTCACACCAAGTGATTGGTAAGCAATTTGTTCAGGTACTTCATATACCATCACACCACTTTTACGCTCTTCTGTCTCTTCAACAAGTAGTTTTTTAAAGGACATAACGGCACCTTCGCCTAGTTCAGCGCGTAATGAATCGCTTAACGTAAACTCATCATTGAGCAACTGTTCTTTTAAATGTTCCGATAAGTTATAATCTTTTTCTGGCCAAATCATATTTAACACCATTTTGTGTGCATTCATAATGTACATACGCATAAAGAAGTTACGTAAAAATTTAGCGTCAAATGAATCATTGTTTAAATATTCATTTAAGCGTAAATTTAACTCTTTTACTTGTGAAATCCCCTTATCGATAACGTTGCTCGCATTTTGACCAATTTTCACTTCAACCGGTAATAAATATACGTTAGGAATCGTTTCTGTTTCTTCGACGCCAATTAATAATAAGTCATCACTACAGTTTCCTCGTCGCCCTATCGTTTTTCCAGAAAATAAGCCGTCTGCTTTTTTAAGCCCTACGTTTCCTGTCACACGCACGATTTCTTCCATCGAAATAGGAACCCATTTTATATGACTTTGCTCAAATCGTAATAATATGTGCTTAATAGCTGCTACGATACTCATCTTCTCACGTTGATCATGTCCACGATTTTGTACAGCTCGTAACAACCATTCCCCGTTAAATGTATTAAATGCTTGAATAATATTTGTCATCATTTCAGGTTGCACTTTTACACCGTGAGAAGCTAAAAATTCTTCAATCACACGGAAATATTGTGGCGATTTGTCTGTCACCGTAATCGCATCATAATGATTACTAGATGAAAGTTGATCTGAGTAGTGGACGATAACGAGATCCGATGATGATTTCTCGAAATATTCTAGATCGACAGAAGGGTCAATAAAGGTCAACCACGTACAAGAAGAATACAATTCACTTAGACGGTTTTCATCATCGGTTGTAATGTGTAATGAAATCACATTATTTTTATTGTATGGATCATTTCCTGAATTCGTTCTGTTCGCACTTAATTCATTAATATTTTTAGCAAATTCAAGAAGTTGTGTACGCTTATAATCGGATTGTCCAAGCCCAAAGCCTAAACGGTATCCACCATTGTCGGTTTGATGCGATGAAGATGAAACATACAAACCACCGAGGCTCGTTGAGTTCGGTGCATCTGTCACTATTTGTTTGGCGATGCTTTCATTACTATTCATTTTATAAAAGTTAATATGACTGTACGTAAGTTCTTCGTCCATTGAACATTTTGAAAAGCGCAACCGTTTTTGAATTTCAATTAACGTATCGAAGTCATCTAATTGTTTCGTATTTAAATCGACACCGAAAATTTCTTTCACTTGTTTTGGTAATTCTAATGAATTAAACAATTCAAAACTGCTAATACGATCTAAGTCATCGGTATAATAATGAATGTCTACCGTTAATAATTTCGTAAATGTCCCTTTCTTTTGAATATCTGCTTTAAACCAACGAAGAATCCCTTTTAATACTTCGCTATCATTTTTAATATTAATAACGTTCATAATTAATGTCGGTTGTGCACTAATTTCAAATAAATACTCATAATAATTGACAAATTGAGACATTTTTTCGTTAATTACTTTTGCTAAAAAATTATTCGTTTCACCGATGGATACTTGTTCTTGCGGGCGATACTCATGCCACTCTACAAGTGAATCATTAGAATCTGGTTTATAAATTTCATTTCGATCATTTACTAAGTATGGAATGATATATGCTGGATTCAATTGTTTCAAAACATTACTATCAATCTCTTCTGCATTCATTTCATTTGCTAAAGCAAGTTGGTACGCTACGTTTAACGGTGAGAACGGCGTCATATATAAAGAAAAATCTTTCTCAAGCGTTCCTAAATAAAGTAAGTCGCGCTGTTCTGCTGTCATAAGTGCATTGTTTGAAATACTTTCAATTTCTTCATTAAATGTTTGGATATACGTTTCGGCTGCTCTACGTATGTCTTCCGTATAGTAAATGAAAGACGGAATTGATTCCGTTACACGTAATGCGTGTAAAAACTGCATATACGCTTGTTGCATTTTACTAGAAAGTGTTAGCTCTTTTTCGTATAGTTGACCATTACGTACGACAGCTGCGTATAGAGATTGCTCTAACCAAGTCGCTTCCCATTTGAAAAATACACGATGACGTTCCATTGTCGAATACGGATGTTGATGTAACATAACTTTCGCACCATCTTCTAAATACGCGAAAGACTGCTCATTTTTCATTTTGTATTCCCAAATTTTCGTATCTGTTATAGGCGTCGCACGTAAAATATCGTCATCGATTTGAATAGGTAATACCGAGCCATTTCGACTTATATTAAATTCAAATTCTCGCGTTTCCTCGTCTAATAAAGCTGGTGTGAATGAAATTGTATACCCTGTTCCATCCGCTTCCAACGTTTCATCAATTGTACTCACTTCGTATGGAATACTACCGTCGCCTAATGTTAATGTATTTTCATTATTTAATTTAACGATGAAATTTCCTTTTGCATTTAATTTATACGCTGTTTTAAGTGCAGCATAATACGCTTGCTCATCTCGAATTACTAATAATTTAAATGTAAAGTTACTTGATGACATATTTTCATGACGGTATGAAAAAGATGCGAATGATATGTCTTGATGTTGAAGAGGTAATGTCGCAATTAACGTTTTACCATTCTTCACAACTTTCGATTTATGTTTTCCGTTAATATTTTCTTGTGCCACGCTTACTGAAAACGGTAATTTCACAATAATTTCGGCTGCTTCTTCTACGATTGGTTGGAAAATAACTAAATCGAATGCTCGCTTTCCTTGCTTCGTATTCCAAAAAGAATTTATTTTTGAACGTCCTACAGACGTAATCAATTCCACTTGAACTTTCTCTTCCATAAATGAAATATCTTTTTTCGTTGCTACTTTCTCTTTTTCTTCCAAAACTTTTGAAAAATCGATTTCTTTTTCATCTTTATAAATGTCTTTCCCAAAGTCATCATACTCTTCAATAAAGCGTTCTTCTGCATTGCCTAGTTCTCGAATTCGTGCATGTTCTTCAAAGGTTTCTGCATTTTCATCTAAGCGTTGTTTTAATGCTTTCTGAGCTCTTTTATGTTTAGCCGAACCTTCTACTTCTAAATCAGCTGCTTCAATAAATGTATGTAACTCTTTATCTGGATAATAGCCTAATGTTTTGATTGATTCATAATCCATTTCCTCACTATAAATCCAACCTAATACGTCTTCAAAATCTAAAAATGACGCATTCTCAACATTTTTCAATTCTTCTCTTCCAGCCAAATAATGATTCAAGAACGCTTTATTTTCTGCTGGAATTGTACTTTCTTCAACGAGCTTTTGAATGTTTCCAACGATTTGAGAAGCATTTAAAGGTAAGCCCTCTGCTGTTAAGTTACGGCTACCTCCTCGAATAGAATCTAGCATTTTATCAGAAATCATAATGATTGATGTATTTTTCCAAATTCCTTTTTGCTCACTCATCTCATTACGTAAATTGACGATGAAATCAAGATGTGTGCCGTTCAGCGTCGTCGCAAATACATATTTGTAATCGCCAAAACGTAATGCGACCGTTTCATAAGCTTCTTCCCCTTCTGCTTCGTATACAAAAGGCTCTGCTTCTTCTAGTTCACTAACCGCTTCCATAATGGACTGAATATAAGTTTCGTTCGGCAAAGATAAATAATAACGATTCACTTCTCCATTTTTAGCTTCTTCTTTAAAAAATGTTACGAATTGATTTGAAATAATATTATAAAATTGCTTTAACATATTGCGCATCCCCACTGTCACTTTTTTTATCTAAATAATTCAATTGATCGAGTAAATGAACTACTTCTTCCTTCGATTGATCGTCTAAAAATACACCACGTTTTTCAAGTGCCAACCATAAATAATTGAGTTCAAGTCGACTATTTTTAGGTCCTACACAAACTGCAATCATCGTTAATAATTGCTTCGGACTGATTGCTAATAATGAACCTAGTGAGCCCCCATTTTTACGATAAAAACGACGTAAAAACATATCAAATGCTTTCGTATATCGTGAATACACTTCGTCTTTTACTTGTAAACGAACTAATTCAACTAAATCACGGAATGCCTCGTCCAGCGATTGGTTCGTGTAAGAAATCGGTTCTACATCATCTAAACGAACCGCCATCACTTGATTAATCCATTCGTAAATAGAGCGGACAAATTGTTGCGTCGCTTCTTCTCCTTGCATCTTGAAAAACTGCTCGTAATCATGATAAAACCAATTATTTTCCTCTGTAAAAGTGTTCGCGCCGAGAATATTCAATGCATGTTCATGCGCATAAAAATAACGAAATTCTTCTTTTAATAGCTTGTAGCCGTAACGATAACCATCACGCCACTTTTGGGCACGTTCTGTATTTAAAAACATCGTAATCGAAAATGGCTTTTCTGCATCAAATTGCGTAAAACGATTCGTCTGAACGATCATTTGTGTTAAAGCAAAATAACAATATTGAACGAAAAAATCTTCTAAATTTGTAATTAAAAATGTAGGATTTGTTGCTAAAACACGCAAATCCTCTACAAATTGTTGTTGCATGAATGAAAATAGTTGCTTATATTGCACAGCTTCTTTAAAAGTAGCTTGCTCAACCATCGTTAAATTCATAATAGAGCTTAATAAATCTTGGCTTTCTAGCGTCGCAAAAATAGATTGAATTTCTTCAAGGTTTTGACGAATGAATAAATCATAAAAAAAGTGAAAGTACATAATCTCCCCTTTTTCTTCTTTACTCGTCTCTGTGAATGGAATGTATTTTAACTGCTCAAATTTATACACATTTCCATTTTCAATTTCTTTTAATTCGTTTTTTAAATAATTAACAAATGCTGCCTTAGATTGATCTGTATCAAATTTTCCGCTTTGTATAATTTCTTCTACAGCTTGCTCATTACGCTCGTAATATTTACTTTCATTTCCGATGACACGTAAAACCGCAGCTACTACAGGTGAGAACCCACCTTCAAAATTGGCACGTTCTGGATTACGTGTAGGGAAAGGCGTTACGTACGTATTTTTACGACGATTTAAAGCATAGCCTTTTTCACCGATAATTTTTTCTATTTCTGCAAAATTCAGTTCAAACGTTTTATTCATTGCTATACCTTCTTCACTTCATATTTCGATTTTGAGAACTTCGGTTTTGAAATAACCATTTTTTCACGATTGCTCGTATTCACAATCATCAAACGATTATCTGTCGCTTGAGATTTTTTCGTAATCGCATTATAAAATTCTTCAAATTGAATAGCATGGCTTACTTCTAAATTGTTTAAGCGATGTCCTTGTCGTACAGAAGATAAAATTTCATATAGGCGATAGTCTAAATCGATAAAATACTCCTCAAAACCAATCTTCATCGTCGGAACGAATCTCGTCAGTACATCTCCATCCATTTGACCGTAGAAATCTTCATTAACTGAAGGTTCTAACGAAACAGGTATAGCGGTGCGGAATTCTCGATTTAAGTCATTATTTAAATAAATGAAATGATCTTCTGGCGAACCTCTCCATTTGAAAACAATTTGTTCAAGCTGCTCAAATAATTCGCCCATCGTTTCTTCATCACCAACTAAGTAGCTATATAAATAGTTCACATACTGGTCAAAAAGAGATGATACTTGACTGTCCATAAGCTTTTGTAGACGAATACCAAAGCGTGCTAATTCAACAAGTTTATTTTCTAAGATGGCTTTCTTAATCGGTTTTTCAAATGGTTCAATAACGCTTCCAAATTTTTCTTGGAAATAGCTATACACGTCCATGCTCAATAAAACATTCGTAATGAATTCATCTTTCGCTGCCGATTTTTCTTTTAATGGATCATTGTTGCTCATCGTCGCAAGTGTCGTCGAACGCTTCGGATGCGCAAACATTAAATTAGGCAACGTATTCGTTAAATCAATTGCCGTACGCTGTTCATCTTGTTCTTGCTCCACTGGAACGAGTAAACTAAAAATGAATTCATTGTACGTACGCGTCGAAATAAACAGTTTATCTTTAAAAATACCGTAAACTAAATACTGTACAATTTGTCGCTGAACGCGTTCATTTTGTAAAAGTTCATAATTTAAATGCGCTGCTGTCACGATGCCATTTTCCATATCTTCTTTCCACGTTTGATAAAACATATTTTCTGCTGTCGGCGCAACAATTTTCGTTAATATTTTCTGGAATAAGTTTGACTCTACACGTTCTTTCGTTAATTCATAATTTTTCTCTTGTGAAAAATCAAGCACATGACAACATGGCATCGTATCACTTGAACTACTCGTTGAGGCTTGATCAAAAATATTAATTTCTTCGATAAAATGACAGAAAGTCGCAAATTGCTGCTTCTCTTTTTCATACGTATAGAAATTGTGTAATACCCCTAAATTAATCGCAATAAGTAGATGTTTATCTGCTTTTTGTCCATCATTAAATCCTTGTAGTAACTGCTCAAGTGTTTCAAGATTCGATTTCGTACGGCTTTTTGAAACCGTTGCATCGTTATGAATGATAAAATCTTCAACAAGTTCTGGATAATTTTCATTTATATATGCTAATAAATGACTTTTCCCATCTCCAGCTGAACCACAAAGTAAAATTAATTGTGGCTCTTGTTGTTCTTTTACGCGTTCTAGTGTTTCAATTAATTTCTCTTCAATCGGACGTTTCACGTGCATATAATTTTGAAGATGCCCAAAATGATTAGCATGAACGACCGCATCCGGCGCCGAAGTTAATAATACTTTTGCTTGTTGCAAAAACTTGCTGAACCGTTTTCGTTTTTCAACAACAGGCACTTCCAACGCAATAGGGCCCACTTGTTGTTCGCTAATCGCTTCCTCTTCATGAACAATTGAAGGTTCTTCATCTACACTTTCTTCTGTAGCGACTACTTGATCATCTTGAATAGATAATGCGTCTGCATACAAACTTTTAAATAAATAAACAAAATTATTAAATGTCGCTTGAACGAGTTGCTTCGGTAAATTTTTATTCGTCACTTGCATTTCTAACGTATTAATTACTTGATGAACGATTGCCTTCTCTTTCGCCTCAAGTCCAAATGATTCTAATTCATCCCAAACTTCTTTTAATGCCTTCGATTGGAAGCTTGCAAATGTTAGCGGTTTTCGTTGTTGCTTCGCTGCTAAATAATGCATTTTTGTATAAGCTAATGGACGAAGCAATTTACTTATCGAATTAAACAATGCCGACGTATTATACGACATTTTACTTTTAACATTTTCTAAATCTAAATCCGCTTCTAGTTCATGATGAATTAAAAATTCACACCAAAATTTATTTAATTGTCTTTCTGGTATTTTTTGAATTTCAACAACTTGAAAAGCAGGCGTCTTTATAAACTCATACTCGTAATCTTTCGTTGAATCTTGTTTCAACATAGATTCCATCAGTTGCTCAGATTCTTTAATAACGACAAGCATAAAAGAGGACTGTAGCGTTTCATAGTAATGGTCATAGGCTTCTACTAATCGATGAGACGCTTCTTTTATTTCTGTAGATAGAACGAATTTTTTTGATACAATTCGCCATTTATCTATAACTTCTAACGCATTAAAATCTTTTTTCGACCAATGTGCAACATCTGCTAATCCGCTATAGGTCTCCCAATACATTTGTGCTAATTGATTTAATACATCTTCTACTAGCGGTAGTGCACCTTCTACGTCATGCTTCGTTTTTTCTGTTATAAAATCATAATTATATGTAAATGTTGCTAATTGATTCTGTTGTACGAATCGATTCCAAATTTCCATGATGAAACTCCTTTTAATCAACCATTTTATTTTCTATAGCTATATTACGCTTACAAATTTTATTTTCTGCTGTTTATCAATAATTCAATTTACTCACACAAATAATACATAAACTGCTTGTTTACGTATATTTTTACATAAAAACAGCTTTTTGCAGTTCTATTATACCATCATTTTTTAAAAAAATTCCTTTGAATCCCCTATTAATAGTAATTTTTCCCGTTTAATGAAAAAATTTTTTCATTCCAAAAACTGATTCCCTACAAACAATAGCATTTCCAAACATTTTAAAATAAAAAAAGAGACACGCTCCTTCACGTATCTCTCATCACTTTTATAATATCATAAAATTATAAAATACCTTTATATCAATAAAAAACGAGCTAATACGTCGCAATAAATTGTTCATATTCTTGCAAATAGTCTTGCCATAATTTCATAAAATATGTTTTATTTCGTTCATTTACTTCGTATGTAACGACCATTCTACGCAAACTTTCAGCTATTTCTGATGGTACTCTGAAATCCCAAATCAGATCATAAATCTTGCCACTATAATTAATTGGATCAAGTAAACCTTCTCTATCCTTGCTGTCATTATACGCATCGGGGTGTTCAAACAACCAACGTAGCGCGGCGTATAAATAAATGTTTTTGCATCGTAAAATGAAGGCTGGTTGCGTTAAACAGTCACTTTGTACAATGTGTTGCTCTTTTAATTGTGGCAGCAACGCTTCAACTTGTCTTTCTTCTCCTTTGAAAAGAGACGCTAGTAAAAATAATACGTCCGCTGCATGTTCATCATTTGAAACTGCCTGTTCGGCTCGTTTAATGAGTGTTCGGGGCGAAATATAACGACTTTCATATCCCCAATACAATTCCGTCCAACTGAGTTGGGTGATCCCTTCTAGAAACTCAATTGGGATGTCCATTCTTAATACATTGATAGGTTTTGTTTGTATGAATTCTTCATCATTTGTCCACATTTACATTCCTCTTTTTCTATCGATTTGATATGAGTTTCTTCTATTTAAATGGCATTTATCTGGCATGTTAAAAATCGATTGCTTTTCCTCTTTTAGTTTACACGAACCTTAAACTTTTCTTAAACTTTTCTTAAACTTTTCTTTCTTTTTTATAAACAATGCGTATAAAAGCAACCTCACCTCTTTTTCTGCGTTAAAATGAGTATAGCTTAGTTCTTACATGCTCTCGTAAAAATAAATGTTTAAGAACTCTTTCATATCGAAAAATGTTTCATTTATTAGATAAACGTTTTCAAAATGTTGATGAAGGGAAATAATAGTCGATATTTTTCTTGTAACTACTATATTAAACAAATTATATACATCGCCTCATTTGAAAACAACCGTAGAGATATTTTTTAAACATCGGATTTTTTACTATTTTTAAATTAGGTCCAAAAAATCATTTAATTCATTTTTTACCTAATATAATTACAATTAAATCCATTTTTAATTGCTTTTTTATCGTTTTTACAAGTTTTTTTAGAAAAATATGTGAAAATTAGTATAGTTTTTATTATTACAATACTTTTACTTTATGTGTGGATTTTTACTATTATTACTTTTATGTTACGATAGTGAAAGTTTCAAGCAATATTTGGAAATATAAAGGAGAATCGAACGTGGACAGCAAAAAATTTCCCTCTTGGATTGTATTTGCAAGTAATACGTTATTGTACACAGTCATTTTAATCGTACTGCTGTATTTATATCATTACAAAGACATTCAAGGAGGCTCGTTTATTTACAATGAATTCTAACGTGGACAACAAACTAACACTCAGCGACATTACAAAATGGACAAAACAGTTTCCTGAGCGCCTAGTGTACCAAACGAAAGAGCGAAATTACACGTATGGTGAATTAGGCGAACAATCAAATAAGATCGCTAGTTATTTACAACAAACTATTTCTACACCGAAACCAATCGTCGTTTTTGGTGACTTACAATTTGAAATGGTTGCCGCATTTGTCGGTATATCGAAAGCCGGACTTCCGTATATTCCGATTTCTTCTGATACGCCACAAGATCGCCTGCAACTTATTTTACAAACAGCCGAACCTGCGCTCATCATTCGTGTAGATGAACAAAAAGAAATAAATAGTACGATTCCACAAATGACGTATACACAATTACTTCAGTTTGATGGTACAGTTGAGACCGAATTTACAGGTGTACAACGAGATGATACGTACTACATTATTTTTACTTCTGGCACGACAGGTGTACCGAAAGGTGTGCAAATTAGTCATGCGAACTTAAGTAGTTTCGTCAACTGGATGTTGACAGACTTTGATTTAAAAGAAGGCGCAAACTATTTAGCACAAGCTGCCTATTCGTTCGATTTATCTGTAATGGGTCTATACCCTGCACTCGCTTCTGGAAGTATTCTTTCACCGCTAAAAAAAGAAGAAACAGCCAACTTCAAGCAATTGTTCGCAAGACTTCCTGAGCTATCGATTGAAAATTGGATTTCAACACCTTCTTTCATCGATATTTGTTTAATGGAAACGACATTTGATGCCGAACATTATCCGACGATTAGCCATTTCCTATTTTGTGGTGAAGAGTTAACACATGCGACGGCAACGCTGCTACACGAGCGCTTCCCACAAGCTAAAATTTTTAATACGTACGGCCCTACAGAAGCAACCGTTGCGATTTCAGGGGTTGAGATTACACAAGACGTACTCGATACGTATAAGCGTTTACCAATTGGTTACGTCAAATCAGACTCTCGTATCATCATCGATGAAGAAACGAGAGAAATCAATATCGTAGGTCCTACTATTTCAAAAGGGTATTTAAACAACCCTACAAAAACAAAAGAAGCTTTCTTTGAATTTGAAGGACAACCTGCTTATCATACAGGTGATGCGGGTTCTCTTGACGAAAAGGGGTTACTGTTTTACGAAGGTCGTATTGACTTCCAAGTGAAGTTACACGGTTACCGTATTGAATTAGAAGAGGTCGAACATCATTTAGCACAATGTGCGTACGTTAAACATGCGATTGTCATTCCGAAATGGCAAGATCATAAAGTACAGCAGCTCATTGCCGTTGTGATCCCAGAAAACTCACCTTTTGAAAAGCCTTTCCAATTAACGAAAGCGATTCGTGAAGAAGTAGCCCAAACATTAATGGATTATATGATTCCGAAACGTTTCATATACAAAGAAACGTTCCCTATGACACAAAATGGCAAAGTGGACCGTAAAGCATTACATGCTGAGGTGAATCAATGATTGATCAAATTCCCTCACTCATTCCATATGCAAACCCGATTTACTTTGCTTATGTGCTCATCGCACTCATTCCATTAATCGCTTATATGCTTTGGAAAGAAAAACGATTACCTTGGTATCAAAGTATCGTTACGCTTGTCTTTCTTTATATAAGCTTTGGTGGTAGCAGTTGGAAACAAGGTGTCGCACTCATTCTTTATGTCGTATGGCAAACCGTATTAGTCGCACTTTATCAAAAGTATCGCCAAAAGCATAATCAAAGTGGCGTCTTTTATGCGAGTATCATTTTAGCTATATTACCGCTATTTTTAACGAAATTATTCCCGGTATTCGATTTCCACATTTCATTCATCGGGTTTTTAGGTATTTCCTATTTAACATTTAAAAGTGTACAAGTAATTATTGAATTCCGTGATGGTGTATTAAAAACATATAAAATATGGGATTACATTCGTTTCTTACTATTCTTCCCAACGATTTCATCCGGTCCAATCGATCGCTTCCGCCGCTTCCAAAAAGAGTTGCATAACGCACCTTTACGTAGCGACTACGCTGATTTATTAAAATTAGGTGTACATCGTATTTTTATCGGTTTTTTATATAAATTCATTATTGGCTACTATTTAGGTACACTCGCTCTTCCTCACTTAGAGAAAGCAGCACTAGATGGCGGTCTGCTATCATGGCAAATGCTTTTATACATGTATGGATACAGCTTATTCCTATTCTTTGACTTCGCCGGATATAGCCTTTTTGCAGTCGGTGTTAGTAATTTAATGGGGTATAAAACACCAATGAACTTTAATAAGCCATTCGCTTCTTGGAACATTAAAGAGTTCTGGAATCGTTGGCATATCTCGCTCTCTACATGGTTCAGAGACTATGTATACATGCGTTTAATGTTCTTACTCGTGAAGAAAAAATTATTCAAGAGCCGCGTCGTTGCTTCTAACATCGGCTACTTTGGACTATTTTTACTTATGGGCTTCTGGCACGGGTTCACGTGGTTCTACATCTTATACGGTGTATTCCATGCAACAGCTATTTGTGTGAATGACTGGTGGCTTCGCCTCAAGAAAAAACACAAAAACTGGCCGTCTAATAAGTGGACACATGCACTAGCAGTCGTCGTAACATTCCACGTCGTTTGTGCAAGCTTCCTTATTTTCTCAGGTATTTTAGACAAATTATTTTTTAATTAAAGGAGATTGAATTTACAATGGAAGAAACATTATTATCAATTATTGAAGAAGTAACAGGTGCGGACGTTCGTGACGACCTTGATTTAGATTTATATGAAGAAGGTATTTTAGATTCATTCGGTACTGTACAAATTTTAGTAGAAATCGATTCTCAACTTGGCATCCAAGTACCCGTTTCAGACTTTGAACGTGAAGAATGGCGTACCCCAAATAAAATCATCGCAACTGTTAAGAGCCTAGCTTAACATGAAGAAAAAGCTGTTCTTTGCCTTTGGACCTGTATTAATCGCCTTTATAATCGTTGCTTGTATTTTTCTTACGCCAACTAAAACGACGATAAAAAATGACCATCTTATTGAAGTGGCAAGTAGTTCACTATCTAGCTCGGTCGTTCAAGGGACTACTTTTACAAACTCAGCACTTGCGTCTAATCAGTATTTACCAATGTTTGGTTCATCTGAATTAAAACGATTCAGTGCGTTTCATCCATCGGTACTCGCTTACAAATATAATCGCCCGTACACACCTTTTTTAATCGGTGATGCCGGCACGCAATCGTTAACACATTTCTCGATTATGAATAGTAATGAGAAACAGTTAGCACATAAAAAAATGGTCTTCATTATTTCTCCTCAATGGTTCGTACCTAAAGGGATTAAAGACGATTACTTTGAAGCCCATTTTTCAAAATTACAATTGTACAACTGGTTAACGACAACGCAGCACGTAACAACGTACGATCAATACTATGCGAATCGTTTGTTACAGTTTAAAAATATTGAAAACTCAGCGAAGTTAACAACGTTGCTTGAACAAGTGGCAGATGGGCAAGCATTATCTAAAAAACAAAAGAATAGCTTGAAACTTGAGCGTCAATTGTTAGATAAAGAAGATATGCTTTTCGGTTCTGTGTCGACGTTATTTGATAGTAATCTCGATAAAATTCATTCGTATGAACACGATTTACCTGCTAAAGCAGACAGTAATGAATGGGTTAAAATTGCCGATAAGATCGGTGCAAAAAATACATCTAACAACGAATTAGGCATCATCAATTCATTTTATAACAAAAACTTACGTGGACATCTGAAAAACTTAAAAGGAAAACAAGCAGATTGGGACTATACGAAAGGTCCAGAATTTGCAGATTTCCAACTCGTCTTACAACAAATGGCGAAACAAGACTCAGATGTGTTATTCATCATTCCACCAATCAATGAGAAGTGGACGAATTATACGGGGTTATCACAAGAAATGATTCAAAACTTTGCGAAAAAAATCACGTTGCAATTGAATAGCCAAGGCTTTGAAAATGTCGCAGATTATACGACAAATGCAGCGGAACCTTATTTCATGCAAGATACGATTCATTTAGGTTGGAAAGGTTGGATTAACGTCGACCATTCTTTACAACATTTCTTAAAAAATGATACGAAGCCGACTTATCATTTAGACGACTATTATTTAACAGAAGAATGGCAACAATCGTAATAACGCTAAACACAAAAAGAACGTATTCGTTTCGTTGAGACGGATGCGTTCTTTTTATAATTACCGAATAAATATAAAAATCAAGGCGGTCATCGTGACAGAAAGTAACGCAATAATGCATGCCTCTATGACGTAATGCCTTGAAATACTCCAAAGCAGTAATAGCTTATTTTTAAATTGATTTTGATTCAACTTATATTGCAAGGAACGTGTCGGTAAATAAAGGCGTTTGCGCGTTTTTTCAAATTGATAGTCTACGTTCCAACTATATTGATACAACCACTCTCCCATTAATTCATGGCTCTCACCTGTTGAAATTCCCTTCAATAACTTCGCATTATAATCGACAATACTCGAATGTACATATTTGTAATGTGCTTGAATAATGCCGTCAATTTGTTTTAAGGTCGATTCCAGTTGTACCGGATCCACTTGCTCATACTTCTTATATAAAAAAGGCTCTAATAAGCGAAAGACAGGCAAATAGACGACATTCAATTGTTCTTCTGTCACTTTCATTTTATATTGCACGTTAAAGGCCCCTGCAATCGATTTCCAACCGATATAAATCGACAAAAAAATGCCTAACCAGCTTAAAAATGTCCCAATTTCTAATTGTAACAACATACACACCTCGCTATTCTATCGCGTGAACCTTAAACTTCGCCGCCAATTCAAATTGTTTTGGTGTCGTTCGTGCTAACAGCTCTTCTGTCAATGTCACTTTCACGATATCATGTTGATCGTAGGCGCTATAATAATACGTTTTAGAGTTATTACACATCGTACCAACGTATTGTGAATAGTCAACCGTATCCGCTGCAGTAACAACGATTCCTTTAGGAATGCGAACCGTAGATAAAATATGGTAGTGATTGTAGACGCCTTGTTCTTCGTTCTCTGCTTCTTCAATATGCTCTTTAAAAAAGGCTGCTCGAACAAATCGTTCGGGTGGTGTAAAGCCACCCGGTAATCCTGTCGTCCCTGTTCCTTGAGAAAATGGATTCGCTATGTACTCGCCAAAACGAACCGGCTCATATTGCTTCGGACGCACGTGTAAATAATTACGCAAGTTTTCAATATGCCACTCTAAACATGGCGTATTCGTCATTACACCTATTTTATTCTCTTTTATAGATAAATCTTCTTCTGTCGGTTCAATGACGACACAGCGGCCTGTGAGGTCTGTTAAAATCCAATGAAGCGGTGTCACGATATTTAGTTCCGGTATCATCGCACTCACGATGTGTAAATCGGCTAATTTCCCCTCTACCTCTTCAATCGTTGCACACGTCCCTAATAGCCATAAAATCAACTCATGCGGTGCGACGTTTACTTTATTGTTTATCGGGTGTTCTGCATAATATACTTCACCAGGCAAATACAGTTCTGCGACGCTAAGTCCTTTCTCATTCACACCATCCGCAACGAAATACGTGTCTCCTAACAGACGCCCTGCCCCTACAAAACCAAATTGCGTGTTGAATGATGCTTTTTTGACAGCGGCCTGCCATTCAAACCCTCTCGGAATAAATAATGGACTTGGCTCAAGTGGAAATACAAAATCCATCGTTCTGGATAATAAATACGTTCCATCTTTTGTTTTCGTAAAAACACCTGTACACATATGACAACACCTCTTCAAATAATCTCCATACATCTCCATTTCCTTTTTCCTTTTTATTGAAACAATTGTATAAAAACACTTTATTTTCTCTTATTAAAAATTTATCTCACGTTCTAAATACATTCATCGCTTTACCATCATGCCGTACAAAATAGCTTCTGAACGTATAAAAAAGACGGGCATGATTTTAAAAATCATGCCCGTCTTTTTATTCGTTTAATTATTCATTTTCTAAAATAGCTGTAATTTCTTTTTTCAACATCGGTGCGAACGATTCTGCAAATGTGTTCGTAATGTGATCGTAATCACGATATACGACGACATTCCCGATAATCGGACGGAACTCACCGTCTATTTTAAAGTATTTAGAGAAATCAACTAAATGAAGTGGCGTATTCGATTGTTTTAATTGTTCCCAATATGCCGCATCTAATTGATTTTCTTCGTTATTCATTTTCTCTACTGTGCTATCATAACCTTCTGTTTCAAGCGTTTCTAATACGTTAAACGTATAGCGTGGATTGTCTCTTAATGCGAGAACTTGAATACCGTACAGGTTTGTTAATAGCTCTGCTTGTTGTACGAGACCATTTTGAATTCCTTCAGAACGAGAGTCACTTGTCGTTCCGTGAAGAATGACGAGGTCAATGTCTTCTTTTTGTAAATACGCAACGACCCCATTAATCCATTCTAATTTTTGGTCATTCGCTTCATATTTATTCGAGAAACGTGTCCCTGAACGTGTAATGTTCAAAACGCGATAATCTTCCATTGATTCTGTTGCAGCGATTACACCACCGAGCCATTGCTCTGAATGCGAACTTCCGACAACTGCAACTGTTTTTTATAAGATGTCGTATTGCCGTATGCGCCTACTTTAACATCAAATTTTTTCAGCCCTTGGTTCGAATCATCTTTATGTGAAATTGGATAATCTTCAAAAGCTGTTGCGAATGATGGCATTGGCTCTTCTACCGATAATTCTGCTTTTGTATCGACGATTTGAGCACCTGGATATAAATTTTCAGCGCTTTCACTTTGTGCTGCTTTTGCATTTTCGTATTTTTCTTGTGCTTCATGTTTTTCGTATTGGTAATTTCCGAACAACATTCCAATTAATACGACGTTCGCTAAACACATTGCGACTAAACGCTTCACGTTCTTGTTAACATTCGTCGATTGGCGAATCGGTTTTTCAACCAACTCAGTCATTAAATACGAACAAATAATAGATAAAATGATAATGACAAGACCAACGAGTAATGAAATATCCGTTGAGACGTTGTATTTATAAAATGATAGAAGTACCCAGTGCCATAAATAAATACCGAATGAAATCCCACCAAGTTTCATTAAAATAGGTTGAGACAGTAAAGCACTTACGTTATATTTAGACGGTTTCGTTCCGGCTAATACGATCATAACCGCACATGTCATAGGCCATAGCGCAACGTACCCTGGGAACATATTGGAAACGTCGAATAATGCACCCGTTGCAAGTAATCCGAAAAGTCCAATCCAACCAATGACACCTGCAACATATGAGTGAATATGAATGTACGATAAGTTAATACATAACAACCCACCAAGTGCAAATTCCCATACGCGTGCAAATGTCATGAAATAAGCAAATGGTTGATTCACAGACGTTAAATAAATAGAATAAGCTAACGATGCAATGAATAACGTTGCTAGCACAATATTCATAAATAAACGCGCATTGCGAATCGCAAATTTTTTAATACAAAATAAAATAATGCTGAATAGGACGAACCAAATTAAATAAAATTGTCCTTGAATCGACATCGCCCAGAAATGCTCTACAGGGGATTTCATTTGATTAGCGTTTAAATAATCTGTATTTGAAAAGGCTAATTGCCAGTTTTCATAATAAAAAAGTGAAGCGATAATTTCTTTAATCGTTTTAATAAAAATAGATTGTGGTAATAAGAAGAAGCTTGCGATGGTTACGATGCTTAAAATAAAGAAGACAGACGGTAGTAACCGTTTTAAAAGCTTCGATATGTATGGTATGAATTGAAAGCCATGTGTGCGATTAATTGTAGAGATAATCGAAGAAGTGATCAGAAAACCGGATATGACGAAAAATACATCCACCCCTCCCGACACACGTCCGAACCATATGTGGTACACAGCTACGAGTAGTGCAGCGACAATTCTTAACCCTTCAATTTCGGGTCTGAATTTCTTTTCAACTTGAATAATAGGTTGATTCATCTAGTATTTCCTCCAGAGAATTTTTCATAAACTTAGCGTTCAAATACTATATTAGATTAGTAATATCAAGTGATGTATCATGCACAATTTATTCATTTGTATATTAATAAATTGTGTAAATTTATACGAAGCCTCCTCTTACAATGTACTTTTCATACAAGATAAAATTACAAACAAAGGTAAATAAGTATTCTTTACGTTACAATTTATCATTGATAATTGTATCATCATGTATAGTTGTTAAATTAATTTCAAAGATACTTTAACCTAATTTTAATATTTTTGTCATATATCCGTTATGTGTATATTTTATCACTATTAACGAATATTAATTACCAATGTATTATATATTTGATAAATATAGAATTTTCATATCAAAAGCGAAGGAATACTATCATTTTCTATTGAAGAAAAAGGAAATAGACAATTTAGAAAAATAAAAAATATTAAATTTATGTAACTTTTATAAGAAAAGGATACATAACAATAAATGACATCATTATATTATTATATCATCTTTTTAATATATAGGTCATACAATGCTAGTATATGAGTTCTTTACATATACCCTTTTTTGTATGTTTAATGTGTACTCGTTCTATTATGTAACAATTATAAATACACAAAAAAGGATCCGAGCAAAATAACTCGAATCCTTTAAAAATAAACATAAAAAAAGTGCAATCCTAAGATTGCACTTTTTAAATCGAAACTTTAAAAATTAAAGTTTTACGATGTTAGCAGCTTGAGGTCCGCGTTGGCCTTCTTCTACTTCGAATTCAACTTTTTGACCTTCTTCTAAAGTTTTGAAACCTTCGCCAGTGATAGCTGAGAAGTGAGCGAATACGTCAGAACCGCCTTCAACTTCGATGAAACCGAAACCTTTGTCTGCGTTAAACCATTTTACTGTACCTTGTGTCATTTGAATGACCTCCAATTATTTATTAATAAGATCATTTCTTCATAATGAAAAAAATTCACGTATTACAAAAAGTAATAAAATAAACACTAATACTTTTTGTAATAGGTGAATTCAAAACTATCTTGTAATGCTGTTCTTATTTAAGTTCATTATACACTATAAATATAACATTGTCTATTCATTTTTAAAATTTCTACAAATTTATCCCAATTAATTAAAAAAGATGTTTTACATATTTCAAAACATCTTATTAAAATACTTTACTCACATCATTAAATAACTGCCCCGTGTAATTTTCATAGGAAAATATAGCAGTCTCTGAAACACTCGCAACAAACGTTTGTAAACTTTCAAAATTTCGAACGCGGCAACCAGCGAATAAATCTTCTAATACACGGATCGCCCAACAAATGGCGTTTGCTACGATATCCTCTTGCACATCTGAATACAATATATATTCTTTATAAATCATTAACACGTCTGTACGTTCTTTCATATATTCTTCTTGAAACAATGGTGTAGAAGACAACGCTACTAATTTTTGAATTCTATTTAAAAGAACATAGTTATGTGAATAATACATCGTCTTTGTATTCAATGAACTGCTCACGCTCCTCTTTTTCCACTTTAAATCGTTTGATTTTTCTGATTATATTTTAACCCATTTGGAATAGAAAAAACAATTTTTTCGAAAAACACTAGGAAAGATGGACTTAAAAAATGAAAAATGTGTAAAAATCCTTTGGGATTATTTTGAATTCAATATATTTTTGACTAGTTAAGCTAGAATAAGTGTAAAAATTTATATAAACAATAAAAAAGCACTACTGCTCATAAAGCAATAGTGCTCCTATCTATTATGGTGTACGCAATGTTTCTAAATAGTTTCGTTGAAAAATGCACATCGTGAGTGCATCGTGATAAAAACCGTTAATAAAGAAATGTTCTTTAAATATCCCTTCATGTTCAAATCCTGCTTTTTCATAAATATGGATTGCTTTTTTATTTTCTTTATCTACGAACAAATACAGCTTATGCAAATTTAATATTTTAAATGCGTAATCAATCGCAAGTGTCGTCGCTGTAAATGCAAAACCTTTTCCTTGAGCAGAAGGGTCAATAATAATTTGGAATTCGGCATTTCGATGGATTAAATCGATTTCTACTAATTCAACGAGTCCGGCAATTTGCGTGCCGTCCATAATAATAAACCGACGCTCACTTTGATTATGAATATGTTTATCGAATAATTGTTCCAATTCAACATACGATTCATACGGTTCTTCAAACCAGTAAGACATAATGCGATTATCATTGTTTAACTGATGAATGTAGCGAAGATCTTCCCTTTCCAATGCTCTTAATTTCAAATTCGTTGTCATGTTTTCACCATTTCAATTTGTATTTGAAGTATTTACTTCTCTATACTTTACCCACTTCTGCTATACAGTAAGCATTAAAAAGTAGATAAGCCTGTAAATTCTTGAATATGATATAAAACCGTCTTCCACCATATTTTTTCCCCGTACGTTTCATACGATACCGTATAGTTTCCATCTATATTATTCCAAATCTGATTATAGTACGTTAAAAGCTGTTGTGCTGTGTCGTGTTCAACTGGAAGTTTGGCATATAGATCCGTTTCTAAATTGAAATCACGTAAATTTCGCTTCGTAAAGTTTGCAGAACCTCCGACGACCGTTAGCTCGTCTCCTTGTTTTAACAATAAAAACTTACTATGGTACTGTTCGCCTTTCGTATCGTACCACCGAATATCAATAGACGGTTCTTTGCTCAATTCAGCTGCTACCGGACGATTCGGAATGCCGTTTTTCTTTAAGCCGAATGCATCTCGATTCGCATCTAACACTAATTGTATGCTGACGCCTCGTTTCGCTGCTGCTTTCAGCTCATTAATGAATGGTCGATCTGCTAAATAAAAGACGCCAATTTGAATCGCATCACCTTTATTCGCCCGTTTCACCGTATTAACTAGCACATTCCCAATCGCACCCTCTGTGATGATTTTCGTCTCGATTTCTCCATCTGCTTGTTGTGTAAATGTATGTTTCGGTAACGACTGGCCCATCATTTTCAAAATCGCATTTTCGGATGCGTATAAGTCATTTAAAATCGCACCTTGTACGACGAAGCCGATATTGGAATGAAGGCTGCTACCATCATGTGAAATGTTGGCAGACGCAATCAATGCCTCGTGATCGTTTAATAGTACTTTACGATGATTCGCTTTAAAGTTCACTAAATCTAAGTAAGCGCCAAGTGACATTTTTTTATCTTTGTTGAAGGCATTCGGAAATAGGCCGTTCGTTGATGTTGGAATCCATTGTAAATAAGAACGCCATACGCTCGAATACAAGGGGTTTGAATCTTTTAACTTCGTCAAATCCGTCTCTACGACGTCAATGCCCGCTTCTTTTAATCGCTGTAAAAGTAGTGAAGGTGACGATTGATAAGCCGAATTAATTGGATCTGTGATGACTGTAACGTGCAAGTCTTTCGTCGCTTCTTTTTTCTCGATGAGTGCATCCGTTAACTGCTCAGCACGATTGTCGAACGTTGAAGTCGAATGGTTGTAATCATCATTAAACAAAAATAAATCAACGACAAGTACTTTTTCCGCTTCGTTTATGATTTGTAACCCTCGCTTAAACAACTGCTGTTCATGTACACGAGTTCCATTTTTTTCGTACGTTAAATCCGTTAAAAACTCCAGTTGATCCGCATAATAGACGTTTCCATCCATTGAGAGTCCTTCTGGTACGTCTTTTAATGCATGGGCATTCCACATAAGAAGTGGGATGATCAGTAAAATACAGCAAATGATTTTCATTGTTTTCTTCATAATAAGACAACCCCCTTCTTGCATCGTTCCTCTGATCCTGTCTTCGTTCAGTTCATATGTTTCGGTACGAAAATTTTAAAGATTGTTCCTTGTCCAACCGCACTGCGCACCTCAATTTTCCCACCATGCAGATGAACGAGTTGTTGGGTAATCGCCATTCCAAGACCTGAGCCTTCCGTATGTTCCGTCGTGTTCGTCCCTCGATAATACCGATTGAACAATTGTTCTTTCGTACACTCATCCATCCCTTTCCCGTTATCTCGAATTTCAATACACACCGTATTTTTCAAGCTCATCGTCGTGACATCAATTTTCGTACCGATTGGATTATGTTTCACGCTATTTAATAAAAGGTTATCCAGTACCCGTTGGAATAAAACAGGATCTCCTTCTATATAAAGGGGCTCATCGCTTATATGAATGTCATACAAATACGTTGGATGCTCTTCTAAATGCTGAATAATCGTACGACGTACCATCTCATGCAACTCAATTTTTCTTTTTTGAATAGGTAAATTATTGTTTTTAATGCGGTACGTGAGCGTTAAGTCATCAATCAGTTTTTTCATATAAACGGACTTTTCATCGATTCGCATTAAAAAGTCATCTTTTTCTTCTTCTGTCCAGTTATAATCTGTCTGTAACATTTTCGTATAGCCCATAACGGTCGCAAGTGGTGTTTTCAAGTCATGGGATAAACCAGCAATCCATTCTTCCCGATGAACTTCTAATTTTTTTCGTTCTACTTCATGATTATGTAGCTCATTCGAAACTTCTTGTAACGTTTGAATCATCTCACGGTAAATACGATATTTGAATTTCACCTGTCCTTTACGATTTAAAAATAAAGGCTGTCCCTTTTTATTTAATGGTACATCGTATCGTTTCTCTCCAATATTCCGAATCCACTCCATAAACATCCGCAGTGGAGAAGAAAATTTACGGACGAAAAAGTAAATCATGATTCCTAAAAATACAATGCTTCCGACGCCATACCAAATAATCGGCCATTTCAATTCGGCTAATACGGCACGTCCGCCGACTTCAGGACGCTTCTCTGCAACGATAATCGTCCTGCCCGATGCCTCATCAATAAAACGCTCCATATGATAGTCATAATAACCATTCAACAATTTCTCTACCATATCGTCGGATTTACTTACATTAATGGAATCAAGTATTTTATTCTTATCTACATATAACACTTTCAGTTTCGTATTTAGTTTCGGTAATTGATTGTTTTGTAAATCCATCGTCTCTTTAATACGCTGCATCGTCGTGAACACTTTATTTTCTCGACCGTAGACGACATAAGCATTTTTCTTTTTGTCCGATAAATAATCGGTATAGACGACATTCATTAAATATTTTTCTTGAGAAAGTAAGTGATTGTACTCAAATGTTTCGTGACTTGCTGCATTGTACGTCATCAACAAGTCCTTCTTTTCATTGTATATCGCTAACCAGCCATTTTGAGAACGTACTTTTTCTTTCAACTCTGCATCAATTGTAGCGCTATGCTCAGCAATATGAACGTGTTTATTGAAGTAAAAAGAATCTGTTTCGAGCAGATCATTGTCTGCCTCACCTGTCGACAGTGCAATACCGAGCAACATGAGAAAAGCGATGCCCGCAATGACCGTTACGACGAGTAAAATAAGTGCTTGGAAAAAGAAAGACGTCGCAAACCTTCGATGCATCTCTACTTAACCCCTTCCGGCACGAATTTATAACCGAGACCTCGTACGGTGACAATCATTTCTGGGTGACTCGCGTCTTGCTCCAATTTTTGGCGCAATTTTCGAATATGTACCATTACCGTATTGTCCTCGCCTAAATAGCTTTCACCCCAAACTTTTTCGTAAATTTGTGCTTTCGTAAATAATTGGTTCGGGTGCTGTGCAAAAAAGAGCAGTAGCTGATACAATTGCGCAGATAAATGAATCACTTCTCCGTGCAAACGAACTTCTCCAGAAATAGGGTCGATCAGCAGTTCATGAAATTGAATCAATTTTGTCGCCGGTTGTTGTACACGGCGTAATCTGGCCTTTATTCTCGCAACGACTTCGAGTGGATTAAATGGCTTCGTAATGTAATCATCCGCCCCAAGCGCAAAACCAGTTAGCGTATCTAAGTCTGAAGAACGCGCAGTTACGAAGAAAATAGGTGCTTCCGTCAACTGACGAATTTGTGGGCTAATTTCAAAACCACTTAGTCCCGGCATTGATACGTCCAATAAAATTAAATCATATTGATTTACTTGACATTTTTCGAGTGCTTCTTCTCCCGTTGTTGCCAAGTCGATCGCATGAAATCCTTCTTTTGTTAAAATTGTTTGTAGCATTGTTAGTAATGAAATTTCATCATCTACGATTAGTAATTTCACATCGTACATAAAACCACTCCTTTTCTGTATAATAGCATGATTTCATAATGCCTTATAAAATTTAAGAAAACGTTAAGGTATTGATTCACAAATAGTAAGTTTCATTTAGTATACTTCAACTAAACTTATATAAAGGAGCGATTTATGATGTTCGCTATCGCCAAACATGAATTATGGCAATCATTTAAAAACATTAAAGCTATTCTTATTATTATCGCATTACTTAGTGCTTCATACTTTTTTGCTAACAAAGGAAAAACATTCGTTGAAATGTTTGAACTAAGTTCTGGAGAAGAAAATACGATTTACTCTACAGGACTTCTCCTCATGATGATGTTCTTCGGTCTTTTATTCGTCATGGCACTTTCTCACGACATTATTAATAGAGAAACGTCTAATCGTACGATGCGCTTTTTACTTTCTCGTACGTCACATGAAAAAATTTTTATCGGCAAATTTTTAGGCGTTTGGTTGTTTTGGATTATTTGTTTTGCGATTTCTGTTCTTGTCATCGCCATTACATCTCAAACGATCGACTTCATGGTTATTGCGACACTCATTTGCCTCGTAACGTTTGAAATCTCCATCGCTTTCCTTGTTTCTGTTCTTATTAAAAAACCGATGATGTCGATGTTTATCGGTATTTTCGTCGGCATTGCAGGCCCTATTCTAGCATCGATCGTTGAATATACAGAAGCATGGTACAAACTATTTAAATACGTCAGCCCTCTGCACTATCTTCAAAACGATAATTATGAAATGCTCGCCCTTCCTTTAGGCGCACTTATCATCGCAGCCATTTCATTATTTATTTTCAAACGAGGTGAATACTAATGTTAGAAGTTACAGGATTAACGAAAAATTACGGTCAAAAAGAAGTGCTAAAAGGCATCGACTTAACAATCGAAGACGGTGAAATTTTTGGTTTCCTCGGCCGAAACGGTGCAGGTAAATCAACATTCATTAATATTTTAACTGGACTCGCAAAACAAACGTCTGGAACCGTTACGTTTTTTGACGGAGAACCACTAACGACAAACTTAAAAAAACGTCTCGGGGTTTTACCTGACTACTCGATGTTTTACGGTCACTTAAATGCGATTGATCATTTGCGCTATTTCGCTTCAATTAGTGGCAAAAATATTTCAAAAAAACATGCACAAGACATTTTAACGAAAGTTGGTCTTGGAAAAGACAGCAAATTAAAAGTAGAAAAATATTCATTCGGTATGAAGAAAAAATTAGGTTTTGCGCAAGCAATCGTCCACGATCCAGACTTTATCTTTTTAGATGAACCGACTTCAGGTGTCGATGCCGAATCAGCAATCGTTCTACATACGTTGATTCGCGACCTTCAAAAACAAGGAAAAACAATTTTCTTAACGTCTCACAACTTAAATGAAATGGAAAAACTATGTGATCGTATCGCCATTTTAAAAGATGGTAACATCGCCAAAATTGGGCAAATTAATGCGTTGAAAACAGCTGAAACGACAGAAACGCACGTCCAAATTAAGCATAGTATATTGACAAATACTGTACGTGAACAATTACTTCAAGTTATTGCACCATTTAGTAAAGTGCTCGTACAAGACGTCGATTGGTTAACGATTCAAGTTGCGAGTGAACAAGAAATCCCGATGCTCGTTCGTGCATTCACTGGTTTACAAATTGATATTTTCCGTGTCGAAGTGGCTCAAAAATCATTAGAAGAAATCTTCATAGACGCTGAAAAATAAGCGTTTTATCATTTTATATTTTTATAAAACTTAAAATAGAAGAGCTTAGGACAAAACCTTAGCCAAATTGAAAGGGTCGTCATGATGTTGAAATCATGACGACCCTTTTTCATATGCGTATTGGTAGCATTCTTTATTTTAGGCGACGTTTTTCGTGGGCACGTCTCCAACTCATTTTTTTCGAAATTAGCAAAAGCTCATGCGGTTTCCCCAGAAGCCGCTCCTTTCCCTTTGAACAAACTCATTTCAAATTTCAAATAAACAAAAAAGAGATTCACTTCTGTTACTTCATTTAATCTATCACTTGAGCCGGAAGTTGTTCGATTATATTTAACGCGACGAGCGCTTCATAAATTCCATTGTCCGCTGCGCTCTTCGTTACGTAATCACTATGCTCTTTCACCGCATCGGGTGCGTTTCCCATCGCAATACCGAACCCGACATACGTTAACATGTCCACATCGTTGTAGCCGTCACCGAAAGCCATTGCCTCTTCTTTCGTATAACCGAAATAAGCAAGCACATGCGCAATCGCAATTGACTTCGAATTCGGACGTTGCAGTGCATTCACAATCGTTCGATGCCAGCGTTGAAAAATAATGTCCGGAAATTTTTCTTCATATGGAGCCATTTGTTCCGCTGTCGCAATCAAACAAATTAAATTTACTTGGCACGTCTCAGATGGAAGAACGGGCGGTAAATGCGTCATATTAAATGCGTCTTTCATCGCTTCTGATAGTTGCGCTGTTTCAAGCTCATTGCGATAAAAAGCGTCATTATAAAACGTTAACGCATTCCCTTGTACACGAGCGAATGCCATCAATTGTTTTTGAAATGTTGGTTCTACTCGTGCCTCGTAAATAATATCGTCATTTCTTCTCGCATAAGCACCATTTGCTGTAATCATCGTATGTATGCCGAGTTCTTCTAAGTCCGCACACATGCTATACGGACGTCCTGTTGCGGCTACAACATGAATGCCTTGCTGTTGCAACGCACGAATACTTTCTTTCGCAGACAACGGGATGTCACCTGTATCACTCGTCGTTAACGTTCCATCTATATCAAAGAAGACGACTTTCGGTTTCATTTTTTTCATGTACTCCACTCCTTCATATAAAAAAGTATATCGTAATGAACGAAAAAGAAAAGTTCATTCGCATAGCAAACCAACGTATGTTCCATTCAAAGGCTATGCTATAATTTGATGGAACAAATGAAAAAGACTTAAAAAGAATGGTGATTATATGACAACTCGAAAATTAGGCTCTTGTACGACGATGCTCGTCGGCAAAAATGTATCAATGGACGGCTCTACGATGATTGCACGAAATGAAGATAGTGGCTCTGCTTCTAAAAATCCACAACGTTTTATCGTCATGCATCCAGAAGACCAACCAACACACTACAAATCTGTACAAAGCAGATTTGAAATGACGCTTCCTTCTAATCCGTTACGCTATACGTGTACGCCAGATGCGGTCGTTGGATTCGGTATTTGGGGGGAATCAGGCATTAATAGTGCAAACGTTGCTATGTCTGCGACTGAGACGATTACGACGAACTCACGCGTGCTAGGTGCTGATCCATTTGAAGAAAATGGCATCGGTGAGGAAGATATGTTAACGATCGTTCTTCCGTATATCCGTTCAGCAAAAGAAGGAGTGCTACGTCTCGGTAAAATTTTAGAAACGTATGGCACATACGAGTCAAATGGCATTGCCTTCTCTGACAAAGATGACATTTGGTATTTAGAAACAATCGGTGGACATCACTGGGCTGCTGTTCGTATTCCAGACGATGCATACGTCATCGCACCGAACCGCTTTAATATCGACCACTTCGACTTTGATTCGGACGATACGCTTTGCTCAGATGACTTACAACAATTTATTGAAGAAAACTATTTAAATCCTGACTTTGAAGGAACGAATTTACGCCATATTTTCGGTAGTGCTACCGTCAAAGATACGCGCTATAACAACCCACGTGCTTGGTACGTACAAAAACAATTTGACGTAAACACACCAGATGATCCAATGGCACAGGACTTACCTTTTATTTGCTATCCGAATCGTAAATTGTCTGTCGAAGATGTGAAATGGGCACTAAGCTCTCACTTCCAAAATACCGAATTTGATCCGTACGGTGAAGGCAGCGAAGAAGACAAAGCAAAATTCCGTACAATCGGTATTAACCGAAACCAAGAAAGTCACATTTTACAAATCCGTAACGATGTACCAGCCGAATTCGCCGGTATTCACTGGTTAGCATTCGGACCGAATACGTTCAACGCGATGGTTCCTTTCTACGCAAATGTAGAAAACACACCCGCTTGCTACCGCGATACGACAGCCGACTTTGATATTACGAAAATTCACTGGTTAAGCCATACGATTGCCCTTTTAGGTGATACGAACTTCAATTTGTACAGCGATATGCAAAGTGCATTTGAACAAAAAGTCGTAGCACAGTGCCGCAACATTCAAAAACGAGCGGACAAAGAAGCATCTGCACAAGAAAACGTCGCAGCTTACTTACAATCAATTAATGAACAATATGCAACAATTGCTTTTGAAGCGACGAATAAATTGTTAGGCGACATGGTATTAGCCGGTACGAAGAAAATGAAATTAAACTTTAGTTTAGCTGACTAATCGACAGAGACTGGAACAAAACACGTCATTTTCCTTTTTTAGCGTTCGCAACGAAAAACCGGAACCGCGCCACAGCGCGATTCCGGTTTTTCTTATGCTCATATGAGAGGTGATTTCTACACGTATGTCCCAGCCTCTTTTTTTGCCTTTGAAACTATCATTTGTATCATACGTTACAATTCATTCAAATACGTATAATTTTACTCGTTCACCTACGTGTTATGCACTCCTACTACCCTTTTCTCTAAAAAGCAGACATTTCTTTCAACATTTCTTTTCCACCACTTGGTCAGTTTTGCATTTTTCATATATTCAATAAATTTAAAGTATGCTATGATAGCAAGTAAATTATGTAATTTGTAACAAATTACGCGTTCTATGATCAATTAAATTAAACACAAAGTTTTATTTGAGAGAAAGTGAGGTAGTGTGCGAAGTCACACATCAACTATGAAAAAAATTATTACATACGGTACGTACGATATGTTCCATCCAGGGCATTTAAAATTGTTAAAACGAGCAAAAGCATTAGGTGATCACTTAACCGTTGCCATTTCTTCTGATGAATTCAATCAATTAAAAGGAAAGTCTTCTTACTATTCATTCGAAGACCGCGCAGAAATTGTCGAAGCTTTAACGATTGTCGATGAAGTTATTCGCGAAGATAATTGGGAACAAAAAGTGACGGATATTCAAAAGTTAAACATCGATACATTCGTCATCGGTGACGATTGGGAAGGTCACTTCGACTTTTTAAAAGAATATTGTGAAGTCGTGTACTTAAAACGTACAGAAGGCATTTCAACAACTAAAATTAAAGAAGATTTAAAAGAAACGACAAAATAATCAATACATCACTTGATGAAAAAGCATGTTTTTTTCATTAAAAAACACTTCCAAACACATGTTTGGAAGTGTTTCTTTTTATACTATTTTTGGTTCGTAATAATCGATGCGACTTGTTGAGAAGCATCCCCTTTTTCCCATTCAGCAAATCCATCAATGAATTGTTGCTTCTCTTCGTTCAAAGTATATGTGCCATTAAAGATTTGTTCTAGTGCACTTTGAAGTGACGCATTGTCTTCACAAATAGCACCTGGTGCAAAACGTTCAAAATCAAAATAGAAGCCACGTAATTGTTCACGGTATTTCTCTAAATCGTATGTGAAAAATACAATCGGACGGTTCAATAAGCTATAGTCGAAAAAGACAGAAGAATAATCGGTAATTAATACGTCTGCTGCTAAATATAGCTCTTTAATATCGCCAGCTGTTGAACGATCAATGACGAAGTCACCAAATTGAGACGTATCTAAGTTTTCTGCAACTAAATAGTGCGTGCGTAATACGAGTACCGCTTCGTCACCATATTTTTCTTGTAGCGCCGCAATATCCATTTCTAAACTAAATTTATATTGCCCTTTTTTAATGTATTCATCATCGCGCCAAGTCGGTGCGTATAAAATAACTTTCTTATTCGCTGGAATCGCTAATTTTTCTCTCACACGTTGCATTTCAACTTCATTATCACGGTTTTGAATTAAATAGTCATTACGTGGGTAGCCCGATTGAATCATCGTACCACTATAAGCAAAAGCACGTCTGAAAATATCTTCCGAAAATGCGTTCGGCGCAATTAAATAATCCCATTTCGCTGTTTCTAGACGGAAATTACGTTTATATTTTTTCGTGTTCGTTCCCGGCATTTTAACTTCTTGCATGTCGAGCGCTAATTTTTTAAGCGGTGTGCCATGCCACGTTTGGATATACGTCGTTTTATCTGATTTTTGAATCCAGCCAGGATTTCGTGAATTCGATACCCAATATTTCGCTTTATTCATTAAGAACAACCATTTAATACCGAGCTTCATTACGTGTGGAACGTCTTTAAAGTTTTCTAAATGACGGCGATCCGCACTCCAAACGAGCTTATATTCTGGATGATGTTCTTTCATATAATCATAAATTGCTTTCGGATTATCGCTCACTTGACGTCCGTTAAAACTTTCAAAAATAACAAGTCGTGCATCTTTACGACGATTTTTTTGCATATTAAAAATTTTCTTATACACTTTTACAGCAAATTTCTTCGTTTTCTTTTTAATACTCACAATTCTTCCTCCTACTTATCCGTTACTTCTTATTTTCTAGTTATTAAAGTGAAAATACAATACTTTTTTCACAATTCTATTTTTAAATTTCAATTTTTTACATAATAAAATTAAATATTTTACTATAATTCACATATATTAGTTGATATAACGATTTATCCTTTATTTTTTGTTGCATTTACAACATTTTTAAGTATTATTAATGATAGAGGTGATACGTAATGAACGATGTGTTAAGAGAAATCGGTATGATTGCACGTGCATTAGATGCGATTAGCAATATCGAATTTAAACAATTACAGTTAACAAAAGGGCAATATTTGTATATCGTCCGCATTTTTGAACAAGAAGGTATTTTTCCAGATCAATTAGCAGAGCTCATTAAAGTCGATCGTACGACAGCAGCACGTGCGATTAAAAAACTAGAGGAAAATGGCTTTATTGAAAAAAAAGACGACTTACACAATAAAAAAATTAAACGACTCTACACGACGGAAAAAGGAAAAGCCATTTACCCTTTCATTCGAAGAGAAAATGATTTTTCAAACAATATGTCGCTCAACGGCCTAACAAAAGCCGAAAGAGAAACACTCCTCCACTTATTGCAACGTGTGAGAGAAAATGTTGATACCGACTGGCATTACGTAAAAAGCGGCAACAAACGCGACTATTAAAAGCTTGGAGGAGTGTTATGATGAGAAAATGTACAAAAGATGATTTAAATATCATCCAGCAAATTAGTAAGCAAACTTTTTTTGAAACGTTTTACGAGGACAATAATCCAGAAACGATGGAAACGTATTTAAGCGAGGCATTCGCGCTTGATCAGTTGCAAAAAGAACTTGAAAATCCCTATTCCTCCTTTTACGTATATGAAATAGAAGGTGACGTCGCAGGCTATTTAAAATTAAATGAGAAAGACACACAAACAGAAAAGATGGGTGAGAGCTTCATAGAAATAGAACGTATTTACGTCCTTAAAAGTTTTCAAAAAGCGGAATTGGGAAAATCATGCTACAAAAAGCGATTGATTTAGCCGAAACGAGAGCGATTTGGCTAGGTGTTTGGGAGAAAAATCAAAATGCCATTGCCTTTTATGAAAAAATGGGTTTCCAAAAAACTGGTGAACATGTTTTTCAAATGGGCGATGAACGTCAAATTGATTGGGTTATGACGCGAAAGCATTAAGTTACTTACAAGCGCAAGTCTACTACTTTTTTCGTACTCTTCATTATTTCACAATTACTTTCCACTCAATTTTTTGATTTTTAAAATACTTTTTTAAAATGAGGTTTTAACTGCGCAAAAGAAGTGAAGAGTATAGTAAGTCCAATTTAAACGGGCGTCACAAAGGAGTGAACATAGATGAAGAAAAAATTAATCGTTTCAACACTAGCAATCGCCATCGCTTCCATGACCGTTGCTTTCCCTGTGCAACAACAAGCTTCTGCAGCACAAAGTAATGTGATGGCAAAGAAAACAACGAAATCGTACACATACAATGTTTTAGGCACGAAGAGTAAAGCTATTCAAAGTAAATCTTCATTCTATGTCCAAAATATTGATTTCGTTGAAAATGTAAATAAAGGAAAATTCGCATTCAACCTTGGTAGTGTCGGTGATTACACATTGCCAGCTAATTTTTATAAAACGAATAAAGCTTCCTTCGTTCGCGTCGAATCATCTAAAAAATTGACAGTCGTAGCGAAAAAGAAAAATGTGAAAACACCGTACAAAACATTTAAAAATGCCTATGTATTAACGAAAGATGGCTACAAAGTAAGCCTTGCTAAAGGATATGGCGTCGTAAAAGTAACATACGGCAAACAAACGATTTTTGAATTAACGAAAGCGAAAAATCACTAACAATCATACTTTTTTCACAAATTTAAATACGAATCATCCCGGAATCCCATCGGCTTCTGGGATTTTTTATATTAAAAGCATATACACACAAAAAAATTTCAATTTACGACACTTTTCTTGTGTCATTTCGTCTTATAATAGAAGTATTACAAACAAAGGGGTTGGCACTTGATGAAAAAAATAGTAGCAACAGCTGCAACAGCTATTGGACTCGCTGCTGCTTATACGGTACTCCCTACGTACGCAATCCGTCTTTCTTCTTACGGTGTTGTGCAACGTACCGACCAAAAAGGCATTCTATTAACATTCGATGATGGTCCAAATCCAACATATACACCTCAATTATTAGCTCTTTTAAAACAATATAATATTCGGGCAATTTTCTTCGTTGTGGCAGAAAAAGCAGAAAAATATCCTGAAATTATGCATCAAATGATTGCGGATGGACACGTAATCGGCTTGCATCATTATACGCATAGCGATAGTTATAAAATGACACCGCGTATGTTAGATGCCGAACTACTCAAAGGGAAAGAAGCGATTGAACGTGTGACGCAACAGCCTGTCCATTTCTATCGCCCACCGTGGGGGAAATTCACATTAGCTACGTTACCAGTCGCTAAAAAACATGCGCTCACACCGGTCATGTGGAGTAAAATTTTTGGTGATTGGAAAGTCAAAACATGCCAAACAACTTTGCAAAATAAACTCCATCATGCGGTTAAAGACGGTGCCATTTACGTATTACATGACTGTGGGATGAATCCAGGAGCAGATGACGAAGCGCCTGCTTTCATGCTACAGCAACTAGAGAAGTTTTTACGTGATACGACCGCATTAGGTCAACCATTTACTGAACCGGTGAACTGGAAACGTTATGTCTCACATTGATTCGGTACTGAACTTAGTTGAACAATACGGTCCTTTCGTCATATTCGTTTGCTTATTTTTCGGTGTTGTAGGTATTCCCGCACCAGAAGAAACACTTGTCGTCATTGTCGGTATTTTAATACAACATCATGCGCTCCCGATGTTTTCTTCTGTCATCGCATCGTTCCTCGGTGTATTTTGTGGGTTCTTAAGTAGCTATGCAGTCGGACGCTACGCAGGCGCTCCAGTTTTCTACAAAATCACAAAACGTATGAAAATGAGTGAATTTAAAGTCCAAGCATTCCAAGAAAAATACGAAAAAAATTATAAACGTGCCCTTCTCGTCGGGCTATTCATTCCCGGAGCGAGACAGATTAATCCTTACTTAGCAGGAATTTCTAAAATACCGTTTATTCCGTACGTCATCGTTAGTTTAATTGGCACGTCGATTTGGGTATTCCCTTTCATGATTCTCGGTTATGCGACAGCGAATGTCATTACGATTAAATATGAATATTTACCGTTCATCGGCATCGCCATCGGACTCAGTTTTATTTCGTATTTTACGATCCAACATTTTTATAAAAAGAAAAAAATCGCCTATAAAAAA
>NZ_HE611067.1:142443-250193 GCF_000285595.1 Kurthia senegalensis
CAACTTCCTATGCGAGGATTTTTTTAATTCTTTTCTAATTCATTCATAAAATAACGTTCGACTTCTGCCCAGTTTTGAAGTCGAAGCGGGAATGTAGAACTTTCATTATGTGGCGCAGCAAACATGACACCTGTTCCTGTAAAACGTGTCAGTTGTAATTCGGTATCATCGATTAAATAATCGGCATGAACGACACTTTTATCGCCACAAAAAACGTAATGATGTTTCGGAATAGCTGGAAAATGCTCTTGCAGCCATTCAAATTTCGCTTGAAAAGAAGATGGCACGTCCATCGCTGCCGTCGCAATGAAAATTTCATAATGCTCACCTAAACGCGCAATCGTTTCCATAGCGCCTTCAAACAATGGTAAATCTCTGAAAAAAGTCGGATCGTTATAATAACGCGCAAGTGCCTCTGGTGCATGTGCGTCGAGTTCTGGTAATCGTTTATCACGTAAATCATCTTTCGTATAATGCGTACCGTATTGCGCATTAAATGTCGTTAGAAATTTAGCAATTAAATCCGCCATTACTTGGTCCATATCAATAGCAATTCGTTTCATTCGTCAATCATCTCCTTTAGTCTCTCTTCCTACTGTAGCGATAGTTGACGAAAAGAGCAACTAAATATGCTATACTACGGTTGAATAAAGGACTGACACTATGAAAAAAATACAGTTAGAGTTATTAAATACACGCAAGAAAAAAATACATGCCATTTTACTATTAGGTATTCCTGCAATGTTCGAAAATATTTTGCAAACACTCGTCGGCTTCGTCGACACACTCTTCGTTTCGAAAGTGAGCTTAGATGCGGTAACGGCCGTCAGTCTAGCAAATGCCATCATCGCGATTTATATGGCGATTTTTTTAGCAATTGGTGTCGGTGCCACGTCGCTCATCGCTAGACAACTCGGCAGCCATGACGTTCAACAAGCGAGTGCAACAGCGAAAAAAGCAATTTTTTTATGCATCGCCTGTAGTTTTCTTTTCACTGCATTCAATGCCTTTTTCGCAGAACAATTGCTCCAATTTTTAGGCGCATCTCCAGCAATCCATACGATCGGTGCTACGTATTTACGCATCGTCGGAATTCCTGCCCTCTTCATTGGGTTGCCACTCGTCCTGGCAACGATTATTCGCGCGACAGGTGACACGATGACGCCACTTAAAATTAGCTTCGTTCTAAACATCGTGCATATCGGTCTCGATTACGTTTTCATTTTACTACTCGACTTTGGTGTAGCCGGTGCTGCTTATGCAACACTTCTTTTACGTATGATGCACACCGTTATTTTATACCGTGCTGTACAGCGCTCTGTACTACGTATTACGTGGAAACAACCACTATCGCTTCGCTCTATGAAGCAGTTAACGAGCTTATCGATTCCTGCGGCGATTGAGCGTTTAATTATGCGTGTCGGTCAAGTCGTCTATTTCGGTCTTATTTTGAAAATCGGTGCAGCAACGTATGCCGCACATATGATTGCTGAAAATATCGAAGCGTTTACGTTCATGCCTGGCTACGGCATGGCAGTCGTTGCTACAACATTTGTCGGTCTCGCAATTGGTGCGAAGAGAATTCGGGAAGCGTATGAATACGGTGTCATTTCAACAGTCATCACGATTATCGTCATGTCCGTCATTGGATTGATGATGTACATCGTTTGTCCCTTCGTTGCCGCTTGGTTTACGAACGATCCGACCGTCATCGCACAAATCGTTACAGCGCTGCGCATCGATGCTTTTGCACAACCAGCTGTCGCCATTACATTCGTGATGGCTGCGGCACTTCAAGGTCTTGGCGATACGAAAACACCGATGTTTACGACCGCAATTGGCATGTGGGGGTTACGTATTATCGGTGTATACACTCTCGGCATCCACTTTGATTTAGGCATCGCCGGTGTTTGGTTTGCGCTTTTAATCGATTTATACATCCGCTCTCTTATTTTATGGTATCAATTCAAACGAAAAATACAAAAGGAGGAACAAGCATGTACTACATTATCGCGACAAGTTCCCAAGTAGATGTCCTCGAAAAAGAAGGCGCACTCGATTTTGAATGGGCACTCGAGCAACTACAATTAGAACAATCGAAACTCGTTCCTGTCGGCTTACATGAAATCGTCCCTAACGTCGTGTTATTTTGCGATGAACGTGCACAATACGATCAAGAAGGCTTCGCTTTCCGCCTTTCTTCAGATGAAGACCGTTTCGGTATGAAAATTTTCGGTTCTTTCATTATTAGTGCCCTCGATCCAAAAGCAGAAGACTTTTTCGGTTTAACCGATGAACAATTGAAGCAACTACAATTTAAAATGAACATCGAACCGTTTACACCGTACGTGTAAAATCTTATAAAAAAGGCATCCCTTTCGCTCATCGTTTGAGCGAAGGAGATGCCTTTTTATGTGACCGCATCTTACATCTTTTAAGCGGTACGTTTTTGTTGTCGTTTCATCGGATCCAGTTTTCGTTCGATTAATGATAGGACAATATCGGCAAGTACGGCCATTAATGCGGTTGGGATTGCCCCAGCTAAAATAATTGCTGTCCCGTTCGTCGCATTTGTTCCTCGAATAATAATATCTCCGAGCCCACCCGCACCGATAAATGCACCAATTGCCGTTACACCAATGGCTACAACGAGCGCAATACGAATACCGCCAATAATGACGGATAGGGAAAGTGGGAGCTCAATCATACGAAGTACTTGGCTTCGCGTCATGCCCATCCCTTTCCCAGCATCAATTAAATCTCGGTTAATATTCATAATACCTGTGTACGTGTTTTTAATAATTGGCAGTAAGGAGTATAAAAAGACCGCTACGATAACAGTTGGTCTACCTAAGCCCATACCGAGCATTAAAATCGCTAACATCGCCAGTGCAGGAATCGTTTGAATAATGTTGGCAATTGAAATGACGATGTTTGAAATTTTATAATACTTCGCAATTAAAATACCGATTGGAATCCCGATTAACGCTGCTAAAAGTACGCCATAAATAGACGTTAAGAAATGTTGGAAAAATTGACTTAATACGTAAACGCCATTTTCTGAGAGGTAATAGAAAAATTGTTCAAATGTATTCATGTCTTTCATTTCTATTTCCCTCCTTCGAAATAATTATTGTCTTCTAAAAAACGTTCTGCGACAATTGCTGGCTCAATTAAGTCGTTATCCGCTTCATAGTTTAATTTTTGCATTTGTTCTGTTGAAATTTTACCTTGTAGTTTATCGAGTGTTTCTTTCACATCTGGTTGCGCTTTTAGTAACGCTTCTGTTGCGATTAACGTCGCATCATATGGAGGGAAAAATTGGCGATCATCTTGTAATGTGACTAAATTATAACTGCTAATTCGTCCATCTGTTGTGTATCCTAAAATGACGTCCATCTTCCCTGCTGCTAACGCATCGTAAACGAGTCCAATTTGCATTGGGAAAATATCTGCAAATTTAAATCCATACTCTTTCGCAAACGCCTTATACCCGTCACCTTCACGCGTCATCCAAGACGTATCGATTCCGACTTTGACTTCATCTGCTATTTTTTTCAAATCACTTACTTTTTTCAAGTTATATTTTTTAGCCGTTTCTTCCGTTACCATAAATGCATACGTATTTTCAAAACCGTATGAATTAAAATAATGTTGTTGGAAACGTTCGCTCATTAATCTTTGTACTTTTTCTGTTACTTTTTTAGGATCTTTCATCGGATCTTCTTGTAAAACACCGATTAAATCTGTCCCTGTGTAACGTGCCGTAGAAATATTCGCATCTCCGTTCACCATCGCTTGGTGTAACGTCACACCAGTTCCTAAATTGTTAATCATTTTGACGTCTTGATCGTTGTAGTGCTCAATCATTCCCTTAACGATGTAAGCGGTAATGGCACTTTCTGTTGTCGCTGCAGAAGCAATTGAAATTTCTTCGCCTTCTTCTACCGCATTTTTGCCTGAGCATCCAGCTAAGATAAGTAGGACACTACAAGCGAGTAATGCTAGCTTTTTCATAGTTCCTTCCTCCTTATCGTTCGACACGCAAGCCTTTTGGTGTCACCCATTTTTCAACTCGGCTTAAAATAAAATCAACGAGCAATGCTAAAATCGTTACGAGAACAGCCCCTGTGACGATATAGTCAGTTTGATATAAGTTTAAACCGTTAAAAATAAAGTCCCCGAGTCCGCCTGCTCCAATGAATGATGCAAGTGTTGCCCAAGAGATGGCATATACAGCAGAAAGTCGAATACCTGCCATAATAACAGGAATTGCGAGTGGAAATTCTACCATATAAATTGTTTGCCATTTTGTCATTCCCATACTCGTGCCGGCCGCTACTAAATTAGCATTGACCGAACGCATACCTAAAAATGTGTTGTTTAAAATTGGTAATAACGTATAAATAAACAGCGCAATAATAGCTGGAATAACCCCGACACCTAAAAATGGAATCATTAATGCTAAAATCGCAAGCGATGGCAATGTTTGCAATACGCTCGTAATCGCTAACACGATTTTTGCGACTTTTTTTGTCTTTGATAATAAAATGCCGATTGGAACGGCTACTACTATACCTAATGCTAATGCAATCAATGAAATGTAGAGATGTTCCCACGTTTTCGTAACCATTTCACCCGCATTTGCTTGAATGAATTCAATCATGGAAACCCTCCTATTCTGCTACTTCTTCTCCCCAGATTGTATCGTATACGATGTCAACAATATTCGCGCGCGTTACGAGTCCTACGAGATGTTGTTCGTGATCAATTACTGGGATATTGCTTAAATTACGACGTAATATACGTCGAACAGAGTCTTGCAATTTCGTTCCTGTATGTACGGCATATATATCTTTATGCATCACATCTGAAACCGTTGACTGACCATCACGATTTGGCGTAATATCTTCAATCGTAACCATTCCTTTCAGTCGTTCCTTACTATCGACAACAAATAACGTATCAACACGTTTTTTCACCATCACTAAAATAGCTTCCTCTAAATCACGCTCAAGTGAAATCGTCGCTGGTTTAATCATGACATCATCTACTAGCTTCGCACTTGGTTTCGTTTGAATAAGGCGATGACTTCCGATAAATTCACGTACAAATTCGTTTGCCGGTGCTGCTAAAATATTGTCTGGCGTATCGTATTGCACGACTTGTCCGTTATGCATAATGCAAATACGGTCAGCTAACTTAATCGCCTCGTCCATATCATGCGTAACGAAAACGACAGTTTTTCCGAGACGTTGTTGCAAGTCTTTCATTAAGTCTTGTAACGTATCACGCGTAATCGGATCCAATGCACCGAACGGTTCATCCATTAAAATGATGTCTTGGTCTGCTGCTAAAGCACGTAACACACCGATTCGTTGTTGTTGTCCTCCTGATAATTGAGATGGGTAAAGGTCTAAATAGTTGTGTGGTAAGTCAACGAGGTTAATGAGTTGGTTCGCCTTATCGTCTTTCTTATCTTTTGACCATTTTAATAACTTGGGGACGAGCGTAATGTTTTCACGGATGGTCATGTGGGGCATTAAACCGATTTGTTGGATAACATACCCGATTGAGCGTCGCAAAGCAACTGGATTTTTCTTCATTAAATTTTCGCCGTCTAATGAAATAACACCACTGGTCGGTTCAATCATCCGATTAATCATACGTAGTGCCGTCGTCTTACCGCTCCCACTCGTACCGATAAAGACGACAAATTCGCCTTTTTCAATTTCAATGTTCATATCATCTACCGCTTTTTTACCTCCGCGATACACTTTCGATAAATGTTCTATTTTTAGCATATAATCTCTCCTCTCTATATTATTTATACCCTGTTTTTGGGAAATATAACCTTATTCCCTTATTTGACGCGTTTCTGCTTCTTTCGTCTTGCTTTTTTCAAGCGCATTCTAGTACGTAAATGAACGACAAGACCTCCATTATATTCAGGCTTATTTTTATTTTTCTCAAGTGCTTGAAGTACCGTCTACTTGGGTTTTCAGAAGCTTTCTGACATATCAAAATCACCGTTTGTATTTGACGTTCTTACATCATGCAGATTCACTGCCTCGTAACCTTTATAAAAATATCTATATGTCCTATTAAAAAAACCCGTTAAAACAAAGTTTTTCTGCTAAAACAACAAAAAAACAGACACCATTTTGAATCGATGCCTGCCTTTTTAATGTAACGCGGTTTTTATATGAATGTTTGAATTTACTCGGATAATAATACTTCATAAAATCCAATCATTTTAATGTTATGTTTTTTACCGTAGAATATTTTAGAAGCGTTCACAATAATTACAGAGAAGTTGGCCACTTTCTCTACTCCACTCCCCATTTTCTAACATACGGCAACTTGTTTATGAAATACTAATTGTGATTCCGAAAAATTAAAAATTACAAATTTTTACACAAAAAAAGCATGAGATACATCTCATGCTTTACACGACTAATTTTAAACCGATAACGGAAACGACGATTAGTGTCATGAAGAATAAGCGAATCGCACTTTTCGATTCTCCGTAAAACACCATGCCAATTAATGCAGCTCCGACTGTACCGATTCCTGTCCAAATCGCATAACTCATTCCGAGTGGTAATGTTTCCATCGCAATTTTTAATAATGTGAAACTACAACCGAAACCGAGGATGATCCAAATGAGCCCTTTCATATTACGTCGTGCCATCATATTCAATCCCATAACACCGAACACTTCAAAAATCCCTGCACTAATTAATGCAATCCAAGCCATCTATGCCGCCTCCTTTTCACCCGTTACGAGTTTTAATCCTAAAACACCGACTAGTAATAAGAAAATAAACATTATTTTCAACCAGCTAAACGGTTCGTCTAAAAACAACATGCCGACCGTTACCGTTCCAGCTGTACCAATTCCTGTAAAGACGGCATACACAGTCGCTACTGGTAAATTTTTCGATGCGTGCATGACTAAATAAAAAGAAAGAATAATTAACACGATCGTTCCTCCCCATTCCAAAACAGACGTTGACTGCTTCAAGCCAAATACCCATAAAATCTCAATGATTCCAGCGCCAATGACAAACAACCAGTTTTTCATTTTACACTTCCTCCTTCTTTTGAATACCACGCATAAAAATAACAAAACTTGCTTCTAGACGCGTCGTCGCTCTACGTTCATTTCCGTACAATAATTCAACGAATATACTATCTAATAAAGCTAAATAAGCTTTTGCGATTTGTGCTGGAACAATTTTTTTCGTTACAGCATCCGAATGAATAAAATAATCCGTTGCCTCTTGTTCTAATGAATCGATATACTGCTCGACCATATTTAATAACTCTTCTTCTAAATGTTGCGGTGGGAAGAACATCATACGCAACCAAAAACGACTTGCTTCATTTTGTTGAAATCGCTCCATGTAGGCTACTAAAAGTTGCTTCGGGTCTTGCTTCATTAAGCCTATTTCATGTCGTCCAAATGCCAATTCTTCCGTTGCACATTGCTTACATACCGCTAAAAATAAATCATCTTTATTTTTAAAATGGGAATAAATCGATTGTTTTTTTATGCCTACTGCTTCGGCAATCATTGCCATCGACGTTCCTTCATAACCAAATTGAGCAAATTGCTCTACTGCTGCAATCATTAATTGTTCTTTTTTCATCTTCTTCCTCCTTACGAACGTTCGTCAGTTTATAAAATAAATCATAACACGCGACTATTTCACTGTAAAGTAATTTGCTATAATTAACCGTATATGGAGGGACACTGTCATGGACCAACAACTTTTATTACAGCATATGCTGCTTCAACAAACGACGAATCTTCGTCAAAAAAGTACGTTATTCATGCATCAAACGGGCGATGACTTTAACGTTTTTCTTTGTTGAACGTAGAAAAACAATCGACTTTATTCATTCAGTTTTTAACGAATCTTCTCGATCCAAACGGGAAGCACGGTGTCGATCATTTATTTTTAAACTTATTTATCGAACACGTTTTACAACGGGAAAGCTGCGGTGCCGTGTTTCTACACAAACACGCCGCATCTCATCCTTTTGATTTTACAATTCATATAGGAGAAGAAGCATTCCCATTCGTTTTTGAATTAGAAGAAGAAATCGCACTACCTTTAACGTCTAATGGACCGATTTATTATGTAAGTAAACACGGTATTAGCCCAAAAGAACAAACGTATCCCATCATTTCTCTTTCGATGCGTAACCATCTCATGTCCTTCATCACCGCTGCCTTGTATACACCGTCCATTAATCGAAAAAATGCTTTAAGTCATGCATTAAAACAATTTTTATACTTCATTCGTGATATGACGAATCAGTTAGAGGAGACATCTCAAATGGAATTGAAAGAAACGATTAATTCATCACCTGAAATGATGAAAAGCGCATTCATGGTCGCGCAAACATTGCAAGACAGTAAAACAGCTTTACTCCACAAAATTTTCGAAGACTTGGACCGACAAATTCCAATGAAGCGGATTCTCGATGAGAAAGACTATTTAGCGCCGCATAAAATCGATCGTTATTATGAATCACGCGACTCTTCAAAACCAGGTTTAACGTATATGTTTCGTAAAAACATTTATGAAGATGTAGATTTACTTTTCCGCATTGAACTCGACGACCGTCTTTATGCAGGCTTTATCCCGACGAAACCGATTTCTATGAAAGATGTGAATCGTTTCTTACCCCATATTGATGAACCTTTTTATGATAATGAATTCGTCTACTGGACATTTTTACCGACTGAATCGATGGAGCATGTTCCGACATTTAAAGACCAAACGATGGATGATCCGTATTTTGATTTATTTAATAACGTGGAATATCATCTTTTCATTAAACACGCGACAGAAACTATTCAACGATTGTATATCGATTACATTTAATCAAACGTATGATGACATCATGCGTTTTTTTATGCAAACAGATGAAAGATGAGCTAATCTTCTCGAAACCCATCTCTAAGAAAGCTTGTTTTAATCTATTACACGCATCAATAAATAGATATTTTTATACATCAAACAGAAATTATTTACGTTTTAAATGAAAAAATCTATATTTTTTACGACCAAATATATTGGCTTTTTTCTATATTTATCAACGGTTCACGCCTCTTAATATATTGAATACACACATTGAAATACCATTTGTTGCTTAAAATAGCATTGAATGTTTTTAATTGTCAGAATATAATAAATTTATAGTTAAATTAAAAGAGGTGATTGAATGGAAGATTTTTTAACGAAAATTAACGATTCGTTATGGAGCCCCGTGATGATTTACGGTATTTTAATCGTCGGTCTTATTTTTACGTTCATGACGCGTTTCATGCAAGTCCGCTTTTTCAAAGATATGTTTGTTCAGCTATCGAAAGGTGAGAAATCATCAGCCGGTGTTTCTTCTTTTGAAGCGATGGCAATGGCATTATCAGGTCGTATCGGTGTCGGTAACATCGCAGGTACGGCAACAGCAATTGCGTTCGGTGGACCGGGTGCTATTTTCTGGATGTGGGTACTTGGATTTATCGGTGCTGCAACCGCTTATGTAGAGTCTACACTCGCTCAAATTTACAAAGAAGAAAAAGATGGTGTATTCCGTGGGGGTCCTGCTTACTACATACACAAATTTTCAGGTAAAAAATGGCTCGGTATGATTTTCGCCATCGTTGGCGTAGTCGCGATGGCGATCTTAATGCCGACTGTGCAATCCAATGCGATTTCTGGTGCAATGGATAACGCTTTCGGTATTCCAGCATGGGTATCTGGTGTACTGCTCGTTCTTTTAATCGGTGTCATTATCGTAGGCGGTGTGAAGCGTATCGCGACAGCGGCTTCCATCATCGTACCATTCATGGCAGGTCTTTACATCTTAGTCGCACTTATTATTATCGTTATGAATTTTAAAGAAATTCCAACTGTATTCGGTCTTATTTTCTCAAGCGCTTTCGGTGCAAATGAAATGTTTAGTGGTATTTTAGGTGCTGCGATTGCTTGGGGTGTTAAACGAGGCATTTATGCCAATGAAGCTGGTCAAGGTACAGGTCCTCACCATGCGGCAGCAGCAGAAGTTTCTCACCCAGTGAAACAAGGATTAGTGCAAGCATTCTCAATCTACTTCGATACGTTCTTAGTATGTACGGCAACGGCTTTCATCGTCCTTTTCACTGGTCAGTACAACGTTCAATATGAAAGTGGCGATAAAGCAGGTCAATTTATCGTCGAGAACGTGCCAGGCGTAGAAGCTGGTACACCGTTTACACAAGCGGCATTGGAACATGCCTTCCCGCTTGCTGGATTCGGTTCCGGATTCGTTGCAATTGCGCTGTTCTTCTTCGCTTTCACAACGATTATGGCTTACTATTACATCGCTGAAACGAATTTAGCCTACTTCTTAGAAGGTGGCAAACTAAAAATTTCGATTCGCGTCATGCAAGTCGTGTTCTTACTCGGACTGTTTTACGGTTCAATTAAAACATCCGAAGCAGCATGGACGCTTGGCGATATCGGGCTCGGTTTAATGGTTTGGGTAAACGTGATTTCCTTACTCTTCCTCGTGAAACCGTCGCTCATTGCGCTTCGAGATTATGAAGAACAGAAAAAAGCAGGAAAAGACCCTGTATTTGACCCCGTTAAGTTAGGCATTAAAAATGCTGACTATTGGGTGAAGAAAAATAAAGATCTCGGTCAATAAATGCTAACTAACCACCTTTTTTCGGTACACTTCCGAAAGAAGGTGGTTTTATTTTCGTAAAAAACAACTGATTGACGTATCAAAAAAGAACATTTCCAAAATCATAAGCCTTCGGAATTGTTCTTTTTTTATCGTATTCACGACTTATTGTTGTAACTGTGTTTGAAAATCGAGCACTTTATTAAATATTAATTGCTGAATCACATATGCCCCGTCCACTTTTTTCACGATAGCATACCCTTTTTTCGGTTGGCTATATTGAATCGCTTGACGCATTTCATCTGACCAATTTTTCACAGGTGTAAAAAATGTATCTTCTGTAAAGCCATTCGGATTATTATGTAATTCAACGAAGTCAAGCTCTACGTACAACTGATCATTTTGTAATAAACTCAGTTGTTGAATGACCGGAATGCTTGCTTTCGGGATGCTTTTCAGTTGTGGTAAATAAATGTATTGTTTCGTCGCAATTAAATCATACGGTAATTGAGAATTTTCGAACTTCACATCTTCGTACGTCGGTGTTTGATTAAATAATTTTTTCATGTAAGCGTCTAAATCTGTCCGATTGTATCCAACATATTTGTAGCCACCTAATGATTTAGTAGACTCTGTCACTTCTGTAAATGACGTGTCAAAAAAGCGTAAAGCCCCGTGAACAACATCTTTTGCGACAAATTCAGAAAGTTCTTTGTTCGTTAAGTTGCCAAATTGACGATCTTTATGAAATAAAGAGAGTGCCGCAATTCGCGCTTGTAAATCAACCCGTTCTTCGTCTGAAATCGGGTCTACTGGATTCGTCACGACATAATTTTTTCGTATGAGTTTACGATACACATCATTTAACGTATTTTTTGCTTCTATGTAAGGAATGTTCATCGTCAACGTGCCCGCATCGTTTGCAACGACCTTCTGTTTCACTTTATACGAATGCACCATCTCTTGATATTGTTGGACAGTCGGTTGTTCTTTCGTTACGAGATTTTTGCTTTTATTCGTCAGCGTTTGACTACCTGTCACTGTTTGTAAAAATACTCCTTCATCTACTACTAATTTTTTATTCGTGCCGACGTGATAATATGCCGCTTTTCGCATCGTATAATCATCTTTATCGTATTCGATTGTCGATGCTAAAAAATAGTGATCATTCCGCATCACGATGGACCGTTGGGCTTTTGCCGAGTCTAACGTGCCGCTATAGAGTGACGCGACTTCCCCGTCTTTCATTCCTAACACTTCTTCTTCGTATCCTTTTGCTGTTTTATACAATAAATATAGTTCTTCTTGTTTCGTATCGTTAAGGTTTAACAGTTGGACATACATAAGTCCTGAATAAGCATCTGTATCTCGAAGTAGGGGACGTCCCGCAAGACGTGACGCTAAGACAGCCGCTATTTTTTCTTTTTCTTCAGACGTCAATTTAAGTTCGACGGATGTTTCGGCCTTTGTGACGTTTTCCGTCGATGTTTGTGTCGATTCTTTACTCGAGCAACTCGCAAGTACGATTGTTGCAGCGAGCAGTACGATGAATTTTTTCACGTGCATCTCTCCTTACGTTCAGTATACGGCAACAACATGAATAATATGAATTAAAAAAAACACTTTTTACGTTTTTTGCATAAAAAGTGTTCATCTGTATTATGAATGTGCAACGAGTTGAAAATGATCCGCTAACGTTTCCATAATTCCTGCGGCTGCGGCCTTTTTACCGCCATACAGTTGGAACGTACCATCTTCTTTAATGATGTAATGATCGACATCGGTCGTATAGAGGGAGCGCGATTGATTTGCGACCATAAACGTCGCTTTAGACGTTTTCATACGATTTTTCGCACGCTCAATTAATTGTGCTTCTGTCGCATCTTCTAACTTAAAGCCAACGAGTGTCACTTCTTCATTCCACCCTTTTATTTGAGGTAAGATTTTCGGCGCTTTTTTGAATTTAATAATTGGTGGTTCGTCGCTCGATAGTTTACCAGAAGCGTGCATCGGTCGTCCTTGCTGATCTAATATTTCATCGACGAGCCAGTCGCTACCTGCCGCTGCCATAATGACGGCATCTATTTTTTCTGTCGTCACAAAATGTTTAATTTTCGCTCCTAAATCTTCAATTCCTTCAAACGTCACGAGTAGCAGTTGTTCGGTATGTTTCGGTTTTTTAGCAAAATAGCCATTCAAATAAATAACGGTCGCCCCGCGCTGTAATGCTTCTTCCGCTAAATACGTTCCCATTGTCCCCGTCGCCATATTCGTATGTCCTCGTACACGATCCCATTTTTCAAGCGTACCACCACTTGTAATTAATATTGTTTTGCCTCGTAAATCTTTTTTCATCGTTCTCACCTCTACGTTTTTCTATTACGTTAAGTATACATGAAAGAACCTCTTTTTAACTTTCATTTTATTTAAGTTGCCTACACTTCTCGTAAACTAATACGTATGTCGATTTCAAGTAAACCCTACGTAGGCGAACGGGCTTTCCCTATGGTATGCTAAAAGAAAAAGGGGGTATTCACATGACATTAACGTACCGTATTGCAACGCTCGCTGATTTGGAACGCATCGTTGCCATTTACAACACAACCATTGCAAGCCGTATGGTCACAGCTGATTTAGAAGAGGTTTCCGTAGAAGAGCGAACACCGTGGTTTCACGCACACGACCCAAAACGTCGACCACTTTGGGTCATTGAACAACAGAATGAAATCGTTGGCTGGATTAGCTTACAAGATTTTTATGGACGTATTGCGTATCAAAAAACGGCCGAAGTGAGCATTTATTTAGCTCCTGAAACACGTGGAAAAGGCATCGGGAAACAAGCGATTGCATTCGTTCTCGAACAAAGTCCGAACTACCAGATTGAAACTTTACTCGGCTTTATTTTCGGTCATAATTTACCGAGCCTTCATTTGTTCAAACATTTTAATTTTGAACAATGGGCTTCTCTGCCAGGCGTTGCAGAGTTAGACGGTGTAAAACGTGATTTAATCATTCTAGGGAAAAAATTATAACGGTACATAACTAACATACCCCCCCTTTCCGAATAGAGAGGGGGGGTATGTCGTAGAAAAACGATTCATAGATTGTTAGGACAAATACACGTTTACAACGTCGGGAATTTTTTCATTCGATATTGTAAGCTTTGTCTTTTAATGCCGAGCGCTGTAGCTGTTTGCGAAACATTGCCATCGAATAAATTCAGCGCTTGACGAATATACGATTCCTCGAGTTCGTCCATAACAATTTGAAGCGGGCGAATGTCCTTTTTAGAAGAAGCTAGCATGTCTTTTTCTGCTTGTTGTTGTGTACTGCCTTCCACTTTAAAACGGAACGCGATTGGTAAATGCTCAAACGCAATCTGCTTTTCATTTCGAATCGTCATCGCCGTTTCTTCTAATAAAACTTCGAGCTCCTTCAAATTCCCTGGCCAGTCGTATTGTTGAAAAACTTCTTCCACTTTCGGGCTAAGCGACTCTAAAAGGCTACCTGTATTTTCTCTTAAGCGACGTAAAAAATCCGTAACGAACGGTTGAATATCTTCTTTTCTCTCGCGGAGAGCAGGAATGTGAATGCAAACAGAAGCGAAATAATAATACAATTCTTTCAGTAATTTCCCTTCTTGAATGAGTTCAATTGGATCTGCACCAACAGAGGCAATTAGTTGATGTTTCGCGCCTTCTTTCCGTAGTAGCTGGACGAGCTTCTGTTGATTTTCTAACTGCATATATTCTAAACGGTCGCAAAAAATCGTCGCACTCGGTTGTGACAAAACGAGCTGTAGTTCATTTAATAATGCTTCATCATCGTAGCGGCAAATTAATGTGACATATTGATTTTCTTCTCGTTCGTATGCGTGATACATCCCTTCTGCAACGAGGTCCTTCCCTGTTCCAGATTCTCCATACAATAACGTCGGCATCCGATGTTCTGCAGCCAATCGAGCTCTCGTGATCGCTTGTTGCATATTAGTAGAAATCGCTGTAATCATATCAAATGTTAACGCCTTACCATAACGGCGCAGTGGCTGGAATGCCATCAGCTCGTTTTCAGTGACATCTTTCGTAATTTCGATTGCACCAATTAACGTCTTTTTGTCGCAAATGGGATAATAATCTGAAACGGTCACGAACTCTCGACCGTTCGATAGCCAATCATTTTGTTTATGATGCATGATCCGTTGCTTTGTCTTTAACACATGATAAATTAGGCTATCGCTACTCATCCATTGCATTTCTTCTTGCAATAAACCTTTTAACTGACGCATTTTTTTGTTTAATAACAACGTTTTCCCTTTCGCATCAACGACGTGTACGCCCTCGTCCAATTCATTCATTAACGACTCATACAATTTTATTTTATTTTGCATATCCATGGACTTCACCTTCTCTACTTCGCTGCATTTTCTTTTAAGTATACTATGATTGAATACACAAAAAAACTCGAAACCGCATGAATAGGCTTCGAGCTTTATATTATCTTTGTAAAATATACGGCTGTACTTTATTGCGTCCGTTATTTTTTGCTTTGTATAACGTTTCATCTGCTTCTGCAAACATTTTAGTCGCTTGTAAATCCCGTTGTTCATGTATTGCAGAAACGCCACAACTTGCTGAAATCACGTTACCGAACGGTGATTTCGAGTGTGGAATTTGAAGTTGGACGACCCCTCTACGTAGATTTTCTGCAACAGAAAAGCCTTGTGTTTGGTCGTAATCAATGAGTAAAATAATAAACTCTTCCCCACCGAAACGTGCGACGAACGCATTTTCAGAGCGCGTATATTTACGTAAAACATCTGCAACTTGCATGAGAACAGAATCGCCCTCTAAATGTCCGTAATAATCATTGTATTGTTTGAATGCATCCACATCGAGCAAAATGGCTTGCACCGTTCCAGAGCCATTCAAGTTCTCATCCATAAAGCGATATAAGCCACGGCGATTCGGTAAATTCGTCAATTCATCTCTTTCAGAAATGTCACGCAACTGTTCATTTACGGCTTCCAATTGTTCATTCGATTGTAGTAGCTTTTGATGTTGCGTAAAACTATTCGCCGCATAATTGTATAAAAAACGCGAACCAATCGTTGCAAACACGAGGTAAATGGCCATATTAATCACATGTGCAATAAAGACGCTATGCACTGGTTGAACGATGTAAATACCTGCCACAACGAGGGCGAACGGTATAAATTGCATAATAGCAAATTTCTTCATCGTCGTATGGTACATAAGCACACCAACTAATACGTTAGATAAGTATGCTGTTACTTGCCCATATGAAGATTGATCGAGAACAGTCAAAGCACCGCCCCATAACACATCAAAAATATAAAAACTAAAAATGACACGATCCAAATGACGACTTTTCTCTGGATTTTTTTTCATAACATAATGAACGTAAGCATATGTAGCCATCGCAACGACTAATAAAACAATATAAAATATAACGTAAATATGTAGGGAAAATCCGTGACGAATAATATTTCGCGTCAACATAATCAGTTCGAATAATATGACAATTAATAACGTTAATTTAGAACGTTGAACGTTATCAATCGTTAATTTTTCAGAGAATCCTTCTCCAGGCTTCTCACGAATAAACAACAATTCCTTCACTCAGTTCACCTTCTATTCCATACACATAATCTCGCTAAACTATAAAAAAGTATTTTAAATATATTTATGTCTTTTTATAAAAAAAGAACGCTCCTACTATTTTACTATTAAATCATTTAAATTGCATGCTATTTTTTCAATTAATTTATACAACTATTGTTTAGTACCCTTTTTTTAACAACTTTATACGAATTTCGACAAATTGAACCGATAAACCTACTATAATAGTCGGAACTAGAACTATTCTAACAGAAGAATAGTGAATAGAATGCGACGGACCCTTTCCTAGGGCATAGAAGAATCCTACTCGTTCGCAAGTTCGTTGCGGCTCTTCAAGCTCATGCTCTTCCATTAGGAGTTGCCATCAAATTGTTGGTTTACTATCTTTTTTCGGTATTGTACTGGAGAAAGGTAGTTTAAGCGTCTTGTTTATCATAAGTCGTATAAGCAATCATTTCTTAATTAACCCCCTTCATAATACGTTGCACGTGCCACCTTGAACGCTTTTAACACGTCTTTAAGTAATGTTTCGATCGTTTGAAAAAGATTGGTTGAAGCCTTCCTTCCCGATACGATATTGTGTAACTGGTATACTAGCCAATCTCATTTCAATCGCCTTCATTTTTATTTCCGCTGGGTAGCTAACGCTTGTCCCAACAAAAAAACACCTCTGTTTAGTCAGAATAGGTTTCTATACCCGATTCTTTCACGAAAGGTGTTTTTGTTTGGCTCATTTTATTAAGTCTGTTCCTATACCCTTGAAAGTGTCTTGTTCTTTTTGTATTGTCTCAAATTTTTAGGTCCGTTCCAAATGTTGGCTTTTTTTATTAGCTATTCATTTTCTTGATCAATAAAACGCACCATCAAATATTCATCTATATAGCGACCGTCAATAAACATTGCATCTTGCTTCGTACTTTCAATCGTATAGCCCATTTTTCTAAACAAGAAAATCCCTTTTACATTATTCGTTAGCACCATCATATCGAGGCGATGGAATTTTTCTTTACGTGCCCAGTCGTGCATTTGTTCGAATAAATCGGTACCGACACCTTCTCCTCGTACGTCGCTATGCACGCCGATAGCAATCGTGCCACAATGTGCCGTACTCTTTAGTTTTCCTCTTTGCACCATTAAGTACCCGACAATTCGGTCCTCTTTCACAGCGACAAATAACGTCATCGTTTCTTCATTTTCTTTCATCCACTTTTCAATACGCTCAACTGTTAAGCCCACTTCCCCAAGTTGGACAATGACCGAATCAAAAGCATCTGCATTTTGAATGACTTCTAATAATTGTGCTGCGTCTCGTAAGACAGCTTTACGGATTTCCACTTTCATCACTCCCATTTTATGTGCTTCTTTTATTTACCCACTATAAGAAAAAATAAATACCCCATTTATTTTTATAATATCAGACAATTCAGTATAATAGCTAATAAAAGGAGATGATTTGTTGAGTTTACAATTAGCACAAAACGATTTAGCGACATTTCAAGCAGCCGACCGCATTCAACTTTTGGATGCTAGTTCTGCTACAGTAGATGAAGCAGCACAAGCACTCGGCTGTGAACCAGAGCGCATCGCCAAAACATTATCTTTTTTCATTCAAGAACAACCGATTGTCATCGTCACTGCAGGAGATGCGAAAATTGACAATAAACGATTCAAACAGTTTTTCGGCGTCAAAGCCCGAATGATGCACCCATCGGAAGTAGAACGAGTTATTGGTCATGCAATTGGTGGCGTTTGCCCATTCGGCGTTCATGATAATGTAGCGATTTATTTAGATGAATCACTAAAACGCTTCGAAACCGTATTCCCTGCTTGTGGCACAGCGAATAGCGCCATCGAGTTATCGATTGACGAACTACACACATTTTGTCACGAGCCGACTTGGATTCATGTTTGTAAAAACTGGCAACTTACAGAAGAAACAACTATCAACGCTTCATTATAAGGAGGAAATATTATGTATCAACATCTTTTAGTTTGTTTAGACGATTCGGAAATGGCTCCACTTATTTTAGACCATGCACTCGACGTCGCTAATCGGCACGATGCGACGATTCACATCGCAAGCATCGTCGACTCTCGTTCATGGGCAAGTGTTGACAACTATTTGCTCAGTAACAGTGAATTAATCGAACGTGCACGCGAAGATGCCTTGCAACTCATTCAATCTTATATAGAAGAAAAAAATGTACAAGGTGTCACATTCGATGTCGTCATTGAAGTCGGTTCACCTCGTACCGTCATTACGAAAAAAATTGCGCCGAACGTAAACGCAGACGTCATTATTTTAGGTGCAACGAGCGTTCGAGGGCTCGATCACCTCGTCGTCGGGTCCGTTACATCCGCTGTTTTGAACCATGCACCGTGTGACGTGCTCGTCGTTCGCAGACCTTAATACGATTTTTACACTACAATTTATGAAAAAAGGAAGCGATTCATCTCTTTTTTAAACGTAATTTCAACTATTTTATTTAATTCCTATACAAAACTTGAACATTTTGTAACGCTTTTTAATTCATCTAGTCAGACGTATGAAAAGACAGTATAATGAAGTTATATAGAATTGGAGGTTTTTCAAATGGCAATCGTTACTACTATTATCTTTATGGTCGTAGCCGTTTTTTCTGTATTAGCTCTATTCGTATTCAACGCTATTGATCTTAACTACTTATCTTACAAAGATGAAGTAATCGCTGAACACGTAGCTGCTAAAAAAAGCGGTAAAAAAGCACACGCTTAATACATTCGTTTAAAAAAACCCTTATTTGCTTTGGCAAATAAGGGTTTTTTTCTATCGTTAAAATTGAAGACGTGTGACGAGGGCGAGCAACGTAATGAGCAAAATGGGTGGTGTTAAACGAATCCCCATTTTAAAATACGCACCCCACGTAATACGAATACCTTGTTGTTTCAAGACGTGTAACCATACGAGCGTCGCAAGCGAACCGATTGGCGTTATTTTCGGTCCTAAATCAGCACCAATGACATTCGCATAAATAAGTGCTTCTCTCACGACACCCGACGCTTCTGATTCCGCAATGGCAAGTGCCCCCGTCATAACGGCGGGTAAGTTGTTCATAATACTCGATAAAATGGCCGACAAGAAACCCATCCCAACCGTTGCACTGACGACTCCATATGAAGTGAAAAAGGAAATGACTTCCGCTAATACATCAGTCAAGCCTGCACGTCCAATGCCGTATACGACTACGTACATACCGATTGAAAACAAGACGATATGCCACGGTGCATGTTTTAAAATCGAAACGGTTGCGACTTGTTTTGAGTTTCGCGTAATAAATAAAAATAAAAACGCGACAGCGAGTACAATAAAAGAAACCGGAATATGAAGCGGTTCACTCAACGTATAGCCTAAAAATAAAATACCGATCATCCACCACGACCATTTAAACAGCGCCAAATCACGAATGGCATCGGACGGTTTTTTTAATTGCTTTAATTCATACTGCGCTGGCAATTCCTTACGGAAATAAACGTACAATACGACAATCGTTGCGATCATCGAAACGACGTTCGGTAACAACATATGCGTCGCATACTCCATAAATGAAATCGAAAAATAATCTGCCGAAACGATATTCACTAAGTTACTAATCGTAAACGGTAAAGACGTCGTATCCGCGATAAAACCACTTGCAACGACAAACGGTAAAATCATAGCCGTTGAAAAACGTAAGTGCCGTACGATTGCAATGACGATGGGCGTTAAAATAAGTGCCGCTCCGTCATTTGCGAAAAAGGCGGAGACGACTGCACCGAGTAAACAAATAAAAATAAAGAGGCGAATGCCACTCCCTTTTGCTAATTTCGCCATATGTAGCGCTGCCCATTCAAATACGCCAATTTCATCTAAAATAAGCGAGACGATAATAATGCCAATAAATGCGAGCGTCGCATTCCACGTAATCGCTAAAATATTGAACACATCGCCCCAAGCAACGATGCCAAAAGCAAGCGTCGCACTCGCACCAATAAGTGCGGTCCAACCAATATTAAATCCTCTCGGTTGCCAAATGACGAAAATCATCGTGCAGACAAATATACCGAAAGCTACTAAAAATGTACTCAAACTAATGCCTCCATAAAAACTACTTCTTGCCGTTCTTTTCGAAAGAACTTCCGTAACCTTCTCCTATTTTACTGTCTTTTTCATTTCTTTTCTTGCATAATGGAAAATAATACATAATGAAGGAGGATCACATGCCTTTACAATTTTTTAAACTCATTTTATTATTCGTGACGATGTTTTTTTCATCAATCATTATTTTTACGAAAACCTACGAACTTCTACCGATTACGACGATTTTATTCGGATTTTGCTTTTTCATTCTTGCACTAGAACAACGAAAGAAAGCACAAGGAAACGGTATCCTCTATTTTATCATGGCGGTCGCACTTATTGCGTTTTCAACGTACCGCATCGTAACTTCTTTTTAACAGACGAAAAACCTGAAGCGACGACCGTCTTCAGGCTTTTTTAATACTTCTTTATAACGTAAAAGCAATCGATCCCGCTTCATCTTCAAAATGCGCGATGTGACGCAGTTCATCTGATATTTCCGGCAATAATCCAGGGTGTTGGTCGTAGCCAATGAGCAATGTTACGAGCTCAAACGCTTTTTTTCGTTTCAACGTATTAAATTCCGTAATAAATGATTCCGGAATATGACAAACACCGTCCGTAATAAATAAAACATGCCCATTTTTCGTAGACTGTTCGAGATGCCGCATCGCTTCTTTCAAAGGTGCTTCAAAATTCGTGCCACCCCCGATATAAGACGTTGCCACGTCGACTAAATCTTTAATCGTATAACGTCCTTTTTTAAATACTCGAACGTCAGAATGACCGACATCGCCACTAAATGGAATAAAAATAAAATCTCTTCTTTCTTTTTTAGCGAGTGCCATTAAAGCGACGAGAAATCCTTTCCCTTGTAAATCGAGCGCTTGCATACTACTACTTTCATCAAAACAAACGACGAAAGCACCCTTTGCTTCTTTCTTTTTCATTTTATAATCATACATCGTCGCACGTCCTTCACTGAGACGTCGCATAAAATCCAGTTGCGCATCCGCATCATCTGACTTTAAATATTCCGCTGGTACGAGACGCTCTGCCGCATGACCAAGACGAATTCCTCTTTTTAAAATCGTCGGCACATTCATCGCTTTTTTCGTCAAACGTGCTGTTACTTTAAAGCGTGCCGCCCACGTCGCAATTTCGACTAATGACGGGCGGTCATGTAGCGCTTTCGCTAAACGTAACTGATCGTAAACAGATACCCGTTGCCGGTCTCCCCCGTCTACATTCGGTCCGATGCCACGTAAAAAATGGTCGACAGCTTCGTCTAATAAAGCGATTTGCTGAAAAATCTGTTCGAATACGTGTACGCGTTCTTCGTTTTTTGTATGTGTAGCGAACGGCTGCTCTTCTTCACCGAACGTACGAATCCATTGTTCGGTACAACACCACGTCGTAAGCGTCGTCCAAAAAATGTCTTGCTCACATTTTTGAGCAACTTCTTCGTACGCAGCTAGTTCCAAAAAGGAAGAAATCGGTTGATGCGACCATAAGTGATGCCACAAGTCACGTACGCATTCCCCGTAAACTGGATGAGTGACTTGTTGTTGCAATGGCGAAAATTGCTGACAAACACGATCAAAAGGCGTCGCTCCTCGTTGTTTTTGTTCCATTTATACGAGCACCTTTGATAAAAGTTGTTCCATTTGTAGTTGCATACGATCTAGTCTCTCTATCGCTAAGCGGTCGCCGCCACATAAGTCTTCTATTTCTTCGACAATTCGTTGCCACTCATTGTAAGTCGCCGCTCCGTACGTCGTATACTCGACTAAATCGAAGTCTTCCGCTGCCGCATACGTCGCTACACGGTCTGCAGTGCGCTGCACGAGTCGCTGTCCTTTTTCAAATGCTTGTGCAAGCGGCGTCAAAACGTATTCATTCAACAAAGCATCAACGACGTGACGGTCTTCCACTTCCGTCCATAAACAATGTTTTAATATAGCGAAGTGTCCTCTCTTCACACACGTCTGATTTTGAAGCAACGCTTCTGCTTGTAAAATGCTCACACATTGCTTCGTCCGGCGGTCTGATACGACAACACCTGCTTCTTTTAAACGGAAATGAATGTCGACGAGCCATTCATACGTCGCATCGGGTACGTCAATTTGACTCGCTCGTTGCTGAAGAGTTGCAAGTTGTTGCAGCGATAGTTTCGGTACGTCAACTTGTTGTGAAGAACGTAGCATCGCCATGAGCTGTGCCGGTGTTTTTAAACTTTCCACTTCCAATCGCAGTAAAAATCGGTCATATAAAGCGGTTAATTCATCAGCTTCTGGAAACTCATTACTCGCTCCTACTAGTGTAAATAAGGGGCTTTCTATTACGTCTGTCCCGTTGTCAAATTGATGCTCATTCATTATTTTCAAAAGACCGTTCAATAAATCAGACGTCGATTTAAAAATTTCATCTAAAAAAGCAAAATGGGCTGTCGGTAAATGGCCTTCAATTTGTCGTTCAATAATCCCTTCGCGTAAACGATCAAACTTAGCAGAACCGAACAATTCATCGGGCTGTGTCGTCGGTGAAATAAGGCGGGTAAACGATTGAACATCTATAAAATGATCGATAAATTGCTGAATCACGCTTGATTTTGCAACACCTGGTGGACCGATGAAAAGGACATTTCTTTTCGCAATTAAGGCGAGAAAAATGGCATGGATTTCTTGCTGTCTATTAATAAAATTGGCATTCATTGCTCGTTCTGTTCGTAATAATTGTTGCAGTGAGTCATTCATAAGCTTGCGACGTGCGCAAACACATCCTTTCTTTATTTCGTATGTCTCGCAAATACACGAGCCAACATACGATAAAATGGTTGTTTATCGTATGGAAGTTGTGGACAATACGTCTCCATAAATGAATGGAGATCGTGTAGAAGTGTCAATCGTACAGGCAAATGACGGGCATCGTCTTTTGTCGAATGTACCGTTGAAAAATGTTGTACAATCCATGGCGTTTCACACACTTCTTTATAAAGAGCCATCCCCGATCTATTCGTTTCGTCTATCTCTTTTCTCGTTTGCTGTCGCTCGATTAGCGTAACACGTCGCAAAGGACGAACGACGAGGCGATGGCGTTCGAATAAAAGAGGCAGCGCATAATCACCTAGTTCGCACGTTGCAAAAGGTGTGGCACGAAAAGCAAACAAGCCTGTTTGTCGATAATCGAGCCCTTCAATGATTCGTGTCATTGCATGACTTACTACCATACTCGCCGTTTTACCGCGCGTTACTTTTTTTTGCACATACGTTGAAAAATTGAGTATAACGTTTGGCACGTCTTTTTTTTCGCAGTAAAGTAGGAAAATTGTACAACACGTCCGTTGCCATAAAATAAAAGGAAACCATCGTCTCACTCATACCGATTTTATCCGTGATTGTGCCGCGGCGAACGTGTGGTGTGACGTCAAAACAATGTGAAAAGAAACGTTGAACGTCGTCTTCCTCTACTAAGCTACTCGCCAATGTCATCCATCCATTTTGTAAATGAATCGGCCTATTTTTCGCCGCAAACTCTAGCAATTCAATGAGTTTCTCGTATAAAAGCTGTGCGTTCTCCGCTGTTTGTTGTTTTTCAAACTTTGCATACGTTGCTTGCAGCCCTCCAAGGTTTTTACGCTCGCTTAACGACTCAGCACGTAAAGAACTAGCCGATTGAAATTTACTTTTACTACGCTGCAATTGCGCTTCGAAATGCATTAAAAGAGGATCAATTTGCGCAATCATCTTCGGAATGTCAGCATACGCGATTTCTACATACGTCACCGGTAATTTTTCACTGACGAGCGTTACTTGTTGTTGTACGCTCTTTGCATATTTATTTGTTCGGCATAAATAATACATCAAATCGTCCTTCCGTTCATTGATTAGATACCTTTACTTTACCGCAAAACGTATTCATTTGGTACGTTTTTATATTTACACATCTTCTATTATAAAAATTCAATTTACCTTTTTTCAATACATATATTTCTACACCTTATTTTATGATAGGATGAACAATAGATTTTACATTCACGGAGGGGTTTTTGTGTCTTATTTTCAACCGATCGTTTGGCAATTACTCGGTGGAACGGTTTTCGCACGAATTGCGAGCTTTATGACGCTTCCTTTTTTAGCGATTTATTTGCAAAATGATTTACACGCTTCCCCGCTCATGATTGGACTCGTCGTCGGCATCTCACAATTAGCTGCGACAGTTGGGGGATTTTTCGGCGGATTTTTAACTGACCAATTCGGACGAAAACCAATCTTAAAAATTTCGGTCTTTTGCTGGAGCGCTGTATTTTTCGCCTTCGCTTTTGCCGACAGTATTTGGGTATTTTTACTTTGTAATGCTTTGAACGGATTGTGCCGGTCATTTTTCGAACCTGCTTCTCAAGCACTTATGATTGACCATACAGATGAGAGGAAACGCCGCCGACTATTTTCGATTCGCTATACGGCGATTAATTTGTCGGCCGTAATCGGACCACTCATCGGTGTATTGCTCATTCAAAGTGCATCGATGCGCATTCCTTTTTTATTAACCGCATCGATGTATTGTATGTACGGACTATTCCTACTCCTTATTTTGAAAAATGTGCCTGAAATGCACACACCGTATGCTCAAAACAATTTAAAAAGTATGTCAACGACGCTCATGCAAGATACGACGTTACTTTTACTCATTATTGCAGCGATTTTCGGTAGCTTCGTTTATTCTCAAACGTCTTCCACAATGCCACAACTTTTAACGCGTTCGCTCGTCGACGGGCTGCAGTTGTACTCCGTTTTAATTGCGGTCAATTCGCTCACCGTCTTAGTGTTGCAACTACCACTCGGCATTTTAAGCGAACGTTTATCCATTCGAACGAGTATCGTCATCGGCGTCGTGCTTTTCATGGCAGGCATGGTCGGCTTTCAATTTGCAACGAATTGGTCAACGTACATCATCGCCATGGTCATTTTTTCTATTGGGGAAATTTTTGTCTTTCCGATGATGAGTGCGGTCATTGAAATGATTGCACCCCCGCATCAAAAAGCAACGTATTTAGGTGTTATGCAATTTCAAAGTTTAGGTGGATTTTTAGGACCTTTCTTAGGTAGTTGGCTGCTCGTCCATTTTGCCGACCAGCTCTACCTCTTAATGGCAGGCATTAGTTTTTTATCACTTATTTGCTATTTCTTCGCTTTTCGAAGAAAGGAATTCCGCCTATAAAAAAGAGGTTAGGACAAACCCCTAATCAAAAAAAGGGTCGTCATGATGTTGAAATCATGACGACCCTTTTTTTCATATGTGTACATTGTTCTTTGTTTTGAGCAACGCTTTTCGCAGACACTTCGAACAAACTAATTTTAAATAAGCAAAAAGAGCCCCTTTTAAAAAAATGGATAATAAAAATGCCGCTATCTATCGGCAGCGGCATCTTTATTTACTCTGTAGGACCTTCCCACGCAAGCATACCGCCAGTCATGTTCGTCGCATCATAGCCCATTTGCGTTAAAAATTGAGTCGCTTGTGCACTGCGACCTCCTGCGTGACAGACACAAATATACGGTGTTTGTTTAGATAAATCCGGTAATTTCGCTTCTAATAAGTGAAGCGGAATGTTAACCGCCCCTGAAATTTTCCCATGTGCGACTTCCTCTGTCGTGCGAACATCAATTATATGTAATGTTTGCTGTTGTTCAAGCGCATGTAATACGTCTGTTGCACTCATTTCTTTCATTTTTTCCCCACTCCTTAATATTGGTTCATGCCACCACGAATATTTGTCACATGCAGCCCTAATTTTTTCATTTGTTTACATGCCGCTTTCGAACGCATACCACTTTGACAAATGACGTAAATCTCTTTATTTTTCGGAAGCGTTGAATAGTCGCTTCCAAGTGGCATATTTTTAAACTGGCGCAAGCCGTTATGTTTATATTCACTACGTGTTCGCACGTCAATAAAGATTTTTTGCTGATCTCGCATCATTTCTTTTAACTCAGTCGTTGAAATCGATGGTATTTTCGTAAATAAATGCCCAAACATCGAATCCCTCCTTTTCATTCCTAGTCTATTATACCCCATAAGGTATAAAAGTCAAAAAAGAAGGTTTTATACGTTAAAAACATCCTATTCATATAAATAAAACATTAATACCTGTCTATTTTATCTTTTCCTATAAAAAAATGCCCCTATATAGGTATAGGGGCATTTAAATTTTATTCTTTTGGCTCTTTTCGTTCTTCTACTCGAGGTTCAATATACGTTTGTTCTTCTTTTAATGGTTCGCGTGATACATCGTCTTGTACACCTCTTGTTAAATTATCAAATGGTGTGTACGTATCGCCACCGTTTCGATGGTTTCGAATCGTTTTGTAAACAGCTAATAAAATTAAAATCATGAATAAAACGCCTAATGTAATTAAAATAAGCAATAGGAACAGCTCCTCTTTATTTAGTAAAATAACTGTTAAGCCGCATTAATTTCTTTCAACAGATCATCGACGAATGCTAGTAATTTTTCAAGTGCTTCGCCCATCGTTTCAGAACCTTCGAATGATTCCATCGCATCGAATGCGATGTTAATTTCCCAAAGACCTTCTTGACCGTTAAACATTGCGCTTGATGAACCGAGCATCGGTGTTAAATGGCTTCTTAAATAAGTTTTAATTGGATTGCTATATTTTTTTTGTAATGTTAAACCAAATAATGCGGTTTTCACTTTGAACATGTCATCAAATTCAATGACAACAGCGTCCATTTTACGTGATGCAAACTCTTTAGCTTCTACATAAATGTATTCAATTGGATTTTGTTCTACATATCCAATTGGTTGTTTTAAAAATGATTGATCGAGAGCTGCGATAATTTCTTCTGTTTCTTTATTGCAACGATCAAATGCTGTAATTTGCATAATACCCCTCCTGTGTCTTCTCTTCTATTATACTTGATTGTCCTTTTTTATTCAAAAACCTTAAACATGTTCCTTTTTTACTCCCAATCGTCTTTTTATTCTATTTCAAGCTTTATAATTAAACGTTTTTGCATTAATTTTCATTAATGTCTGAATTTTTCGGTTTTCTATGCATTTTAATGGTAAACTGTTCTCTATAATAAAACATTCGTCTACTCCAGAAATACAGTAGATGGAAAATTGGAGGCTTTATTCATGAAAAATATGTTTAAAAAATGGAACAGCTTAAGCCTCGTAAGTCGCATTGTCTTAGGTATTATTGTCGGTGTCGTTCTTGCGTTACTTGTGCCAAATGTGAGCTGGATTTCCTTATTAGGTACGTTATTCATCAGTTCGCTAAAAGCAGTCGCACCGATTTTAGTATTCGTACTCGTTATTCATGCCATTGCTAGTCACGAAAGTGGTCAAAAAACAAACATGAAAACGATTTTAGGTTTGTACGCAATTGGCACATTTTTAGCGGGGGCTGTTGCCGTCATTGCAGCGAAAATTTTCCCATCTACATTGATTTTAAAAGAATCAGCACAAGAAATTTCTCCACCACAAAATATTGGAGAAGTATTAAAAACTTTACTCGTAAACATTGCATCAAACCCAGTCGATGCTTTAATGAATGCGAATTACTTAGGCATTCTTGCATGGGCACTCGTACTCGGTTTCGCTTTAAAACAAGCAAGTGCTACGACGAAAACAGTGTTAACGAACGTATCTGACGCCATTTCAAAAGTCGTACAATGGGTTATTAACCTTGCACCATTTGGTATTGTCGGTATTATTTACGATACGATTTCAACAAATGGACTAGGCGCACTTGGTAAATACGGGCACGTTTTAATCGTTCTCGTTGGGACAATGTTATTCGTTGCACTCGTTGTACATCCATTCATTACATTCATTTACACACGTAAAAATCCGTATCCTCTCGTATTCCTTTGCTTAAAGGAAAGTGGAATTACAGCCTTCTTCACACGTAGTTCTGCCGCGAACATCCCGGTGAACATGAAACTATGTGAGAAATTAGGTTTAGATAAAAATACGTACGCTGTTTCAATTCCTTTAGGTGCGACAATCAATATGGCTGGTGCCGCTGTCACGATTTCTGTTTTATCACTCGCTGCTGCCCATACGTTAAATATTGACATTGATATTCCAACAGCTATTTTACTTATGGTTATCGCAGCAGTTTCTGCAGCTGGTGCATCAGGCGTAACAGGTGGTTCACTATTACTGATTCCACTTGCATGTGGTTTATTCGGCATTCCTGCAGACATTTCTGCACAAGTAATCGCCGTCGGTATGATTATCGGTGTCGTACAAGATTCTTGTGAAACAGCGATTAACTCATCTTCAGACGTCTTGTTCACAGCGACAGCTGAATATGCAAAAGAACGTAAAGAAGCGAAAGCTTAATCGAATATACAAAAAAGACGTTCCCTTTTGGGAGCGTCTTTTTTTGTTCGCTTATTCCAATGAAAAATCCGTTTATACAAACTGAATTTCATAAAATTTCTTCGGCCGTCCTCTAGAAGTTGAAGCGGTTGTCGGCAAAGCCCTTGCTAAATTTTTCTTATGAAGATGTTGCAAAATCCGATTAGCGGAACGCACGGTCATATTCAGTTTTTCACTTAACAATTCGCCGTTCACAATCGGATTTTTCAGTTGCTGTACGACCGCATCAATTTTTTGTAATTGTGCGAACGGTACGTCTTTTTCTTCACTTAACTGTTTTAAGTACTGTTGACGCCCTTCATCAAATGAAATGACGACGTCAGGCAATAAAGGGCCTCGTTGCTTATTTTGCTCGATAATAAAACCTTGTGTTTCTTTAGAAGAACAGCGTTGTGCTGCTTGCTGTGCAAGCGAGCGGCTTTCGATAACATCTTTGCCAATTCCCCATCCGACTTTTACAGGGAACGACAAACTATGTTCTAAATACGCGACAAGCTCACATTTTGATTGTTCGTGCGTCAGCTTATTAAAAGAAGCATACGTCGTCAATAAGACGATTGAAGATGCTTCTCTATGTACTAAAATCGACTGTTCCCGCTCCTTCAAATCTAAAATTGATTTATACAAGGCAATTTGGCGATATTCAAGTGCATCGACATTCGCCTGATCGACTGGAATGTGAATATGTGCGACGACGAGTTGATTTTGACGCAATCTTCGTAATTCTAATCGATTCATCATTTTTTGAAACGTCGTCCGCATCGCATGCTTCGACGGGTGAACGAACACGTACGGAATGTTTTGTTCGTCTAACATAGCGGGTACCTCTGCGATACGTGTCAAACTTAATTTCACTTTATTTTGTGTATGTAATTGCTTATGCCAATCTATCGCTCTCTCTATAATCGTTTGTGTAGCGTATGAATTAATCGTCTGGCTAAACAAATGCGGGGCTTCATTCATCGACCATTCATGAATACCTAAATAATCATTTTCCTCGTAACAAAAATCGATTGCTAACTCCGCTAAAGAAATTTTTCGATAATAAAATAATTCCGTCAACACTCGATAAAAATCTCGCTCTGAAATGTCAAAATACGCCATTGGGATCGTTAGTGAATCAAATTGTGTTTGCGCAAAAAAATACGGAATTTGTCCGCTAAAAAGCGCCCCGTCCGCTTCGTGTAAATACGCTTTTAACGTCGTTTTTAAATCGTCAAAATTTTGATACGTATAATAAAAAAGTTCACAATCAGCAGGCTTTATCGTATTTAAATATTGAATCCATGATAATGATAATTCAGCCGCAAAAACATTGATTTTATACATGATACAGCACCTCTTCGTTTAAAATAGCTATTGCCTATTTTGTAATTATATGGTTTTATTTATAAAAGACTTATTAATCGACTGTCTTTTATTATGTTATACGCAAAAAAGACAGAATATTCAAACTTAATGACGTCTAATTCACTTAAAGGAGATGAAAGAACATGAATCAAACCGAATCAAAAAAGTCGACATTCGTGACACGCTTCTTAGACTTTATCGAGCGAGCAGGGAATAAACTTCCTGACCCGATCACCCTTTTTGTCATCATGGCGATTCTCGTACTTGCCTTGTCTTGGCTACTATCCACGATTGGACTATCTGCCATTAAACCCGGTACAGATGAAACGATTACTGTCGTCAACTTAATTAGTCAAGATGGCCTCATTTTAATTTTAACAGAAATGCTCAACAACTTTACAGGGTTTCCCCCACTTGGCATGGTCATCGTGACAATGCTCGGAATTGGGCTTGCTGAACAAACTGGGCTCATTTCTGCTATGATGAAAAAAACCGTTATGGCAGCACCTGAAAAACTCATTGTTCCTGTCCTTATTTTAACAGGGCTTGTCGGAAATTTAGCAGCAGATGCCGCATTTATTATTTTACCTCCAATTGCTGCGCTTATTTTTATGAGCATCGGACGAAACCCAATCGCCGGATTAATTGTTACATACGCAGCTGTCGCAGGTGGATTTAGTGCCAACTTATTAATTAGCTCCCTCGACGTATTGTTGTTAGGTATTACCGAATCTGCCGCACGCATTGCAGACGTTGATTATACAGGGCGTGCAACGATGAACTACTACTTTTTAATTGCCTCTACATTCGTTTTAGTCATTTGCGGAACGTGGGTGACGAAGAAATTTACAGAACCTCGCTTCGGTGATTTCAAAGGAACTGTCGATCAACTCGAACCACTGACGTCCCTTGAGAAAAAAGGGTTAAAATGGGCAACGATTGTCGCGCTTATTTATTCGATTGTGATCGCATTTACGGTCATTCCTTCTAACGGACTTTTAAGAGACCCTGAAACAGGCAGCTTTTTAAACTCACCGTTTATGACCGGTATCGTGCCGATCATGCTCTTCTTCTTCTTACTTCCTGCTCTCGCTTACGGCATTGCATCGAAAGAAGTGAAGTCAGACAAAGACGTCGCCGAAAAGATTTTCAAATCGATTGCGGATATGTCTCCGTTTATCGTTCTTGCATTCGTCGCTTCTCAAATGATCGCGTACTTTAACTGGAGTAATATCGGCTCGATTATGGCAATCAAAGGTGCTGAATTTTTACAAGCGCTCAACTTTACAGGTTTACCGATGATTATCGGCTTCATTATTATTTGCGCATTCGTTAATTTACTCATCGCAAGTGCCTCTGCTAAGTGGGCATTGCTCGCACCGATTTTCGTGCCGATGTTTATGTATTTAGGTTATTCTCCAGCTATAACACAAGCAGCTTACCGCGTTGGGGATTCCATTACGAACCCTATTACACCAATGCTTGCCTATTTTGCGATTTTACTCGCTTTCGCACGTCGCTACGATAAAAATATCGGTATTGGTACGTTAATTTCCGCACTTCTTCCGTATTCAATCGTATTCGCGATTGGCTGGATTATTTTATTTGCGATTTGGTTCTTATTCGACTTACCACTCGGACCTGGTGATTTTATTCATTTGAAATAGGGAGATGTTAACATGACAGTTATTTTACAACAAAAACTCGGTGCACTCATCGAACAATACGAACAAGAAATGATCGATTTACGCCGTCATTTCCATGCGAATCCAGAACTTTCTTTCGAAGAAATTGAAACACCTCAAACGATTGCCGCTTTTCACCGTGCGCTAGGGCATGACGTGCGAGAAAATGTCGGTGGAAAAGGTGTTGTCGCAACGCTAAAAGGACATAAACCCGGGAAAACGGTTGCATTGCGCGCGGACTTTGATGCCCTCGCAATTACAGAAGAAACCGGCTTACCTTTCCAATCGACAATTAAAGGACGCATGCACGCTTGTGGGCATGACGGCCATACAGCGACTTTACTCATTTTAGCGAAAGCGCTAAATGCGCTACAGCACGAATTGTCAGGTACGATTGTCTTTATCCACCAACACGCAGAAGAAATTGCTCCTGGTGGTGCGATTGCGATGATTGAAGATGGCTGTTTGGATGGTGTCGATGTCATTTTCGGCACGCATTTATGGGCACCGCTTGAGCTCGGAACGGTGTATACGAAACCGGGTCCGATTATGGCAGCAGCAGATGGTTTTTACGTGACGGTTAAAGGAAAAGGCGGGCACGGCTCGAATCCAACTGATACGAAAGATTCGATTCTTATTACGTCTCAATTTATCGTTAACCTTCAACAAATCGTCTCTAGACGAATCAATCCGCTTCATCCGGCAGTCGTTTCAGTCGGTCACATTGAAGCGTTGAATCCATTCAACGTCATTGCCGATCAAGTGTATGTAAAAGGAACGGCTCGTACGTTCAGTGAAGAGGAACGTGGATTAATCGAACGCGAACTTGAAACACTCCTCCAAGCAACGTGTGCGTACATGGGCGCAAGCTATACGTATGATTATGTGAGAGGCTATCCTGCTGTAGTGAATCATCCTGCAGAAACCGAGCATGTGATCGAAACAGTACGAGCGATGCCAGGCGTACAAGTCGAACTGTGTGAACCACAAATGGGTGGCGAGGATTTTGCCTACTATCTTGAAAAAGTGCCGGGTAATTTCTTCTTCACAGGGGCAAAAAATCCGGAATGGACAGAAGTGTATCCACATCATCATCCGAAATTTGATTTCGATGAACGGGCGATGACCGTTGCAGCGAATGTATTAGGGCAAGCGACGTTAAACTATTTAAAATAACATGCGACAAAAAGAAACCAATACAACACATTAGTCAATTAAAGAAAACCTTTCTTTTAAAGCAAATTGGCCCAATGCTTTCCATTAGGAATCGCTGTCAAATTGTTACTAAACCATCTTTTTCCGATATTGAATCGGTGAAAGATGGTTTTATTTTGTCAAAATCCGCGTACGATGACCGTAGTTATTGTCGGTATAAACGGTTGTGTTCAAAAACCTTTTAATATAAATATAAAATGTTTCACATGTTCGACTCGTATGAGACGTTTGAGTGATTTGAAAAAATTTTAGTACATCCCTTTCTTCCTAATAGATGATTTTCATCATCTATTCCTTTATACTTTGACTATCTATTTCGATCGAAAGGGGCTTTTCTTATGACGTACGTCGTTTTAATCGGTATTTTACTTCTTTTCATCGGGACGATTGCGACGCTTCTCGAACGATTCCGCCAAATTAAACCACCTGAAAAACAAGAAAGAAAATAATAAAAAAACGCTTCAACCGTTATAAATACAATGTTTTATCATTTTATCATTTTATAAAAAATAGAAAAAAGGCAGTCGTGGATTCAAAACCACGACTGCCTTTCTCATTTCATTCACACATTGTTTGCGTGTTTTCATCCTCACATCAATACGGTGCTTTTTACAATTTATTCGCTAAAGTACTTACTTGTTCAGACACTGTCGTTAGTTGTTCAAGTGACTCCGTAATACCCGAAATCGCTTCAATTTGTTGTTTTGAAATTTCATGTGTTTCTTCTAATGTTTTCGAAATGGCGATTACTTTTTGACGAAGGTTTTCCATCACATGATTAATTTCTTTCACCGAATCTGCACTTTGATTTGCTAATTTCGTAATTTCGCTTGCGACAACTGAAAATCCTTTTCCAGCTTCTCCCGAACGTGCTGCTTCGATGCCAGCATTCAATCCTAAAATACGTGTGCTTTTTGCAATATTATTAATCATTTGCAACATTTTTGCCGTATTTTCTGTATATTCCAACATTTCATCTTGTGCTTTCGATAAGCCCGCCATATGTGCTTCGAATTCTGTAGAAGATGCTTGTACTTCTTCTGAAGCGGCTGCAATACTCGTCGTGGAATTCACAACCGTTTCTGACGCATGAAGCAATTGATGTTGCGTATTTAATGAGCGACAAACCGATAAACTGCCAATCAACGTACGTTGCTCATCGAAAATAGGAAGTGCCATATACGAAAAGGCACGACCATATTTTTCTTCAGGCACTTCAAATGCTACCTTTTGTTTCGTACGGATGACTTTATGTAAAATGTCATCTGCTTTAATCGGACGATGTGCCTCTGAAATTTCTGTTTGTTTGCCTGCAAATTCCGCATCTTCATACGTCCAAATCGTATGTGTTAAGCTCGTTAAAGCAAGTAATGTTCCCGGTTCATACGTTTCCGCAATCATCGGTAACCATTGTTTTAAATTTTCAAGACGATCCATTACAATTGTATCCATTTTCATCCCCCGCTTCTTTTCGTTAGTTCTATTCTAACACTTTTTTATATTGAGATGATATAAAAGTCATGATTTTCACGTGATTTTTTTACAATGATAGGATGAATCTACTTTCTATTATGTAAAAATTAGCAGAATTCTTATGTAAGCGATTACATATATGAGTTGTAGTTCTTGCCATTGCCCGTTACAATGAAGAAAATAGGGAGGGATTTAGATGACTCAATCAAGCGAAATTATCGAAAAAACAATGCAACTTGGTGCCAACAATTATCACCCTTTACCGATCGTCATTGATCGTGCAGAAGGCGTATGGGTATACGATCCAGAAGGCAATCGTTACATGGATATGCTCTCCGCCTATTCCGCACTTAATCAAGGACATCGACACCCGAAAATTATTGAAGCATTAGTCAATCAAGCTCAAAAAGTAACGTTAACATCCCGTGCATTCCACAACACCGAACTCGGGAATTGGTATGAAAAGCTAGCCAAACTGACGAATAAAAATAGAGTATTACCGATGAACACCGGCGCAGAAGCTGTCGAATCCGCATTAAAAATTGCGCGGCGTTGGGCATATGATGTAAAAGGCGTAGCAAATAACGAAGCACAAATTATTTGTTGTAGCGGCAACTTCCACGGGCGAACGCTCGGCGCACTTTCTCTTTCTTCAGAAGATGCGTACAAACGTGGCTTCGGTCCCCTTTTACCGAATATCATCACCGTTCCTTATGGGGATGCTGAAGCATTTGAACAGGCGATTACGGAACAAACCGCAGCGATTATTTTAGAGCCGATTCAAGGCGAAGCAGGTATTATCATTCCACAAGAAGGGTATTTGAAACAAGTCGAGGCAATTTGCCAAAAGCATAATGTCTTGTTTATTTGCGATGAAATTCAAACGGGTCTTGCACGTACAGGAAAAACATTTGCCTATGAATGGGAAAATGTCACACCCGATATGATTATTTTAGGAAAAGCACTCGGTGGTGGCGTATTACCTATTTCTGCCGTCGTAGCCGATGATGCGATTTTAAGCGTCTTAGAACCAGGGTCTCACGGTTCTACTTTCGGTGGGAACCCACTCGCATGTGCGGTATCAATTGCTTCTCTTGACGTCATGATTGATGAAAAACTCGCTGAGCGTGCACAACAGCTCGGCACGTATTTCATCGAAAAATTGCAGACGCTCGATCACCCGAGTATCGTCGAAGTTCGCGGTCGCGGACTATTAATCGGCATCGAACTAAACGAAGCTGCACGCCCACATTGTGAACGACTAAAAGAGCTCGGTCTTCTTTGTAAGGAAACGCATGATAAAGTTATTCGCTTTGCGCCTCCATTAACGACAACGAAAGAAGAACTCGATTGGGCATTCGAACGAATCCAACAAATTTTTAATTAATATGCTAAAAAGCCGCTCTAGCTATTTCGCTAGGGCGGCTTTTTTAATCGATGGCAAACGTTTCAAGTAAGGTCGTCACGAACGTTCGCGTCGCAATCGGCAAAATATTAAAATCTTTGTACGCAATGTACAGTTGGCGATATGCTTCTGGCTGTAGCGGCCGCGTCGTAATCTCATACGGACATCTTTCCAACATGAGTGATGGCATAATCGCAATGCCTAATTGTTGTTCAATTAATGCCATTGCCGCAAAATCTTCCTCTACGATGTAATGGCGATTCGGGTGAATCGATGCCGCTTCAAACAGTGCCAGTGCATGGTTGGATTCCCCTTCATCAATAACGATGAGCGGTTCTTTAGCGACCATTTCGAGCGTCAGCCTGTCCTCATTTGCTAGTGCTGATTTTGGCGATAAAACCGCTAAAAGTGGATCTTCACTTAAAAAATGTTTCGTTAAACGCGCATTCGCTTTTTCATTGACGAAGCCAAAATCGATACTCCCTTCTTCAATCCACTGCTCAATATCTGTATATTCTCCTTGGCGAATTTCAAATTGAACAGCCGGATAAAGTTGTTTAAATTGTTTAATGACTTTCGGCAACATATTGCATGCGACACTCGACAACGCACCTATTTTCACAAGTCCCGTATCTAAGCCTTCCATCTCCGCTTTTTTCTTCCGTAATTCCCGTTCGGCATAGCTAATATTTTGAATGTACGGCAAAAATTGCTCCCCATCTGGCGTTAAAGAAATGCCTTTTCTTGAACGAATGACGAGCTGCGTTTCTAGTTGTTGTTCTAACGTTTGAACGATTTGGCTAACCGCTGATTGCGTGTAACCGAGTTGCTTCGCTGCCTCTGTAAATGTCCCGACTTCGACAATTTTTAAAAATGCTTCGTACGCATTCATTTGCTCACTCTTTTCCATCAGTTTTGCTAATAGTTCTATTATAAACATTTGTTTTATTAATAGAAATGACAATGCTAAAATAATGTAGATTTAAGAGAGAGGAAATACATAAACATGAGTCACACACGCGCAAATTTTTTATTAATTACGATTGCAATCGCTTGGGGGAGTTCTTATATTTTCATGAAGCTCGGTCTTGCTTCGATGAATAGTTCGTCGATTATTGCCTTTCGTTTTGGCATTGCTTTTGTCGTTATGTTTGCATTATTCTTTAAGAAAATGATCCATACGTCGAAAGAAACGTTGTACGCAAGTGCGATTTTAGCACTGCCTATGTACGGCGTCTTTATTTTTTTATTAAACGGTATGCAAACGACGAGCGTTTCTGCCGCTAGTTTTTTAACGAGTACGACCGTTATTTTCGTCCCGCTCATTCAAGCGATAATTACGAAAAAAGTTCCTTCTCGTAAAACGATGCTAAGTTTAGCCATCGTCGTTGCCGGCTTGGCACTCTTGACGATTGGCGATGACTTCGGATTATCAACTGGTGCCATTTTATGCATACTTTGCGCCATTTGTAACGGCATTTATTTAGTTTGGACGAACCGCTTCGCTAAAAAAGTTCAACCGCTCCAACTCGGTGTTTACCAACTTGGTTTCACTGCTTGTTATGCGTGTTTTGGCTTTCTTTTTGAAGGACCGACTATCCCTGCGACATTCAATGAATGGACAGCTATTTTAGGTATGGCGATTCTTTGCTCTGCCTATGGGTATGTCATGCAACCGATTGCTCAAAAGTTCACTTCAGCAGAAGAAGCCGGTTTCATCTTCTCGCTTGAACCGGTGTTTGCCGTTATTTTCGCATTTATCGTCTTCCACGAGTGGATGTCTGGCATTGCGCTAACTGGTGCGTTTTTGATTTTGACCGGTGTCCTCGCTGCGAATTATATGCCTAAAAATAAAATGCTCCTCAAAAAACAAATTCCGATGAAATAAATGATTCACCCTTATAAAAATCCCGTACGCAAATGAATCGCGTACGGGATTTTGTACATTATTCGATAATCTCCATGAGTAAATCGAGCAGTCGTTCTTCCTTTTCTTTCACGAGCTCGGCTTCTCCTTCTTGAATGACGCGCTCCAAATGTTGAATTGCTTCGTCAATTTGAATCGCTTGTTGTGGTTCTGCATGACGACGGATTTTTTTCGCACGGCGAATCGTCGCCTTCATTTCCGTCGCGAGTTTCGATTTCTCCCAGTCTTCAAACAGGGTTAACTTCGCTTCTTTTACTTGGCGATTCGACATAATGCCACGCTGCACGTCTAACGCTTGTGTAATTTTGCGCCCCGTACTTAAAATCGTCGCTTCAATTTGAATGAGTCCATTCACGTCGTAATGGAACGCAATTTCTACTTTTTCAGCACCTGCCACATTTTTCGGAATACCGTCCACGATAATCGGTTCGTCGGTAATTTTCAAGTCATCTCGCACACGCTCATCTTCATCGTCGCCTTGGTATACACCAATATCAATCGTCTCTTGATTATCGTTCACCGTATGATATATTTTTTTCGCTACGGCGGGAAGCGGTTCGTTTCGATGGATTAAAATATCAAAATGACCCGATTCTCTCTTTCCTTTCACGACGCGCAAAATGTCCGTGCCGAGCGTGTACGGACATACGTCGATGACCATTAAACTCGTTTCATCTGTGAAAGCTTCATTGTTCATCTCGCCTTGTACAGCAGCACCTAATGCTACTGCCTCATCTGGGTTAATGTCTTTTTTAGCCGTCTTTTGGAATTTATGTTCTACGAGTTGCTGCACGAGTGGAATCCGTGTCGCTCCACCAATTAAAATCACATCATCAATTTGGCTTACGCTAAGTCCCGCATCTACAATCACTTTGTCCGTATGAGCAAGTGTCATGCGAATAGAAGAACCGATTAAATCATCAAATTCATCACGCGTAATCGTATAGTCGAGTGAAATAGGTTGCCCTTCATAAACAGCTAAAAACGGTAAATGAAACGTCGCAGTTTGTGCACTAGACAGCGTTTTTTTAACGTTTTCCGCTTCGAGCTTCACACGGGCATGGCGCTGCGTTATTTCGACTTCTTCGCCGAAACTAAACAGAGGGACTTCGTATTGATCGGCAAACTGTTCTGCTAACCAATCGACGAGTAAACGGTCAAAGTCCATTCCACCTAAATGATTGTCTCCTGCACTTGCCTTCACTTCGATTTGTGCTCCGTCTAGTCGTACGACACTCACATCAAACGTGCCGCCGCCTAAATCGTACACGACGATATTTTTTTCGTCACCTTGATGCTCATAACCGTACGCAATGGCCGCAGCCGTCGGTTCATTTAAAATGCGCTCTACTTTTAAGCCTGCAATTTCACCTGCAATTTTCGTCGCTTTTCGCTGCGCATCCGAAAAATAAGCTGGGACGGTAATGACCGCTTCTGTCACTTTTTCTCCGAGAAAATCTTCTGCCGATTGCTTTAAATATTTTAAAAAATGCGCAGATATTTCTTCTGGTAAGTATGAAGACTCCCCTATGTGAATGGCTTCTGCATTGCCCATTTTCCGCTTCACTTCTAACACCGTTTGTTCTGGTAAAGAAGCATACTGATTTTTCGCTACGCTGCCAACGACGAGTTCCCCACTCACGTTCCGTTGAAAAACAGATGGCGTCGTTCTTTCTCCTCTCGCATTCACGATGATTTCAGGCTGCCCATTTTTCACGTAAGCCATCGCCGAATTCGTCGTTCCTAAATCAATCCCTAAAATTGTCATGCCATTCCCTCCATCACATCACTGTCATCACTTTCGATTCCCTTAAAACTTCTTGTGTTTCTTCTATATAATAACCACGTTCATACACTTTGCAGACGTGGTGTTGTTCAACATTTTGTGCATAGCTTGCAGGCAATGAGCCGATGCTAATCATCCGTTCTCCGTCGAGCTTTTGTCCGAGCGCGCGGATTTCAAAAATTCCGAAGTGGGCGAGTTGATTGACGAGTTGCGAAATGATTAGTTGCAATTGCTCCTCGATTACTTGTTGCATCGTCGCTTTTCGTAAACTTTCGGCAAAATAATCAAATTGGTCAATGAGCTGAATCGGTTTCGTACTATAATAAAAAATTTGTTGCTTATAAGCACGTTCAGAAAAAGGCTCATTGGCAAGTTTCGCAATACGTCGAAGCGGCTCTCGTAACGGAGCGAGTTCATTTTTTCGCATAACGTATAAAAAGCGCTGATGCTCTCTTTGTAGCGTATTCACTATTGCTAACGAAGCGCCTTCTGCTCGCAGTGTGCGAAGAAGTTGAATGTATTTTTCATCGTCATAGTCCGCTACTTGATCTAATTGCTGCACTTTTTTTCGCAATAATTGAAAAGCGTCTAACCAAATCGTCTGCTGCTCATCTTCAAAGCTATACGTGAGCCATTGTTCAATGAGTTGTAGTACGTCTTTCGCATAGCCACAAAACACCATCGTCGCATGACGCAATCGGTCTTCCAACATCCATATACGATATTGAATGAGACATTGCTTAACGTCCATCGCTCCGAATCCCTCCATTCCTTTACATGTATCCGTTCTCGAATTTTTACAAACATTTACTATTTAAAGATTTATTTGAACTATTCAAATAGTTCTTTACTCATAACTAGTATAGCATGGAAAATTTTTCACGTGTTCGAATCTGATTATTTGTTGCTTCATTCGTGTCTATTCTATTACACTAGGAAAGGATGAAAATGATCATGTAATTGGAGGAATATATATGTATCGCCAAATAGAAGATTTTAAACAAGACTGGACACAAGCAATGAAAGGAACAATGCTTGCGTTTGAAGCATTAACAGATGAAAAATTAGACTTTTCAATCGTAGAAGGTCACAACAGCTTAGGTTGGCTTGCTTGGCACTTAACGAATGCACCGATGTTTTTCGTTCATCAAGCAGCGCAAATGCCACTCGTACCTGTTGGTGATCCAAAAGTTGTACCGACAGAAGCAGCGATTATCGTAGAAGGCTACAAAAATATCGCCAACCAAATTTTACAAGCCGCTGACAAACTAACAGATGAAGATTTACTTGAAGAAGTACCATTCATCCAAGGAACAGCGAAACGTGGTGCGATTTTACGCGCGGTAATCGACCACCAAACACACCATAGAGGACAAATGACGGTCTTATTACGTCAAGCAGGTTTAACGGTTCCTCCAGTAATGGGTCCAACGAAAGAAATGAGTAAATAAAGAAAAAGACATTTCTTTTAAGCCGAATTTAACGGACGCTTTCCTGGGGCATGAGCAGAAGACTCCGTAAAATTCTTATTGAACCATCTTTTTCCGGTATTGTACTGGAGGAAGGTGGTTTTACTTTGCCGAAATGATATTGTTTACCGATTGGTTGTAAATGATATCACTTCACCTACTAATAAAGTTGACTGTCATTCTTAATTCCACATACGTTTATCATTTCTTTCACTGGCACTTGTGTCAACTTCATCTTCATCACTTTCCTTTTTGTTTCGTATGAATATACTTGTTTTTTACTTATCAAAAAACACTTCCAAAGATTTGATCCCTTTGAAAGTGTTTTTTTCTTTTTATATTGTCTCAGATTTTTACGTCCGTTCCATTTGAATAAAATCATACCTGTCTTTTTTATACAACCATCCATTGTTTACGTATTTCTGATCAATGCGTGTACAAGCTTTTCTGGTAAGTATTTTTCTAATATAACCGCAATAAGGCAAAATCCAATAAAACTATAAACGAACCATACTAAAATTCTCGTTAAATTGTTTGCCGCTAATAAACAAATGCCATAGTCAAGGAAATGATACCCGATGACCATTATGCTAAATAATATACTCGATAATGCTAATGCTATAAAGCGTTCTTTCCACGTTAGTTGCTGAATAGTTGTTCGTTTCCGAATACAAACTACTGCAATACATATGCCAATAAAGGCAATTAAAATACTCGTCAAATGCATGCGTAATCCCTCCTACGCTACATGTTTCTACAAAAGCTTTCACCTTCACTATAAATCGAAAAAAGGAGAAAATCCAAGGATACGACTTCTTTTTAACAAACTTTTACAAACGTATTTTTCATCAATCATGAAAATGAAAATAAAGTACTCGTATTTCACACTACTTATTTTACAGAAAAAAACACTTTCAACGCCTTTTTCATCGTTAAAAGTGTTTATTCTAATGAATTCAAACGACCGAAAAAATACGGTGTTTCTTCTATTATTTATACTAACGCTTTTGAAATTGATTTTGATTGTAAATGTAAGCCGATAAAGTCTGGGCCACCTGCTTTTGAACACGTACCAGACATGTTGTAACCACCGAATGGTTGATAGCCGACAATCGCACCTGTACAGCCACGGTTAATGTATAAGTTGCCGACGAAGAAATCTTCTTTCGCACGCTCGATATGTTCGTCGTTCGTTGAAATGATTGCACCGGTTAAACCGTACTCTGTATTGTTTGCTACAGCAAGTGCTTCTTCAAATGTAGTCGCTTTTGAAAAGGCAACGATTGGACCAAAAATCTCTTCTTGCATCAGGCGCGCTTTCGGTGCAACGTCTGCGACGACAGTCGGTTGAACGAAGTATCCTGTCGAATCGTCTGCCTCCCCACCTACAACAATGCGTCCTTCTTCTTTTGCTACATCGAAGTAGCTCGTTACTTTAGCAAATGCTTTGTCGTCAATAACAGTTGCCATAAACGTATCGCCATTTTGTGGGTCACCCACTTGAAGTTCTTTCGTCAATTGCACGACGCGTTGTAGTACGTGATCGTACGCTTCATCTCCAACGACAACGACACGAGAACAAGCCGAACATTTTTGACCTGAAAAACCGAAAGCAGATTTGACAATCGATTGTGCAGCTAATTCAAAATCAGCTTCTGAATCGACGACGATTGTATCTTTACCACCCATTTCAGCAATGACACGTTTAATCCAAATTTGTCCTTCGCTAATTTTTGATGCACGTTCGTTAATGCGTAACCCGACATCACGAGAACCTGTAAATGAAATGAAGCGTGTACGTGGATGGTCAACTAAGTAATCGCCCACTTCTGCGCCTGGTCCTGGTAAATAGTTTACGACACCTTTCGGTAAGCCCGCTTCTTCTAAAATTTCCATGAATTTATACGCGATAACTGGCGTTGTAGACGCGGGTTTTAATACGACCGTATTCCCTGCGACAACAGCGGCAACTGTCGTACCTGCCATAATCGCAAATGGGAAGTTCCACGGTGAAATGACAACGCCGACACCGAGTGAACGATATTCAAATGTATTTTTTTCGCCGTTACGTGATTGCACCGGTTTACCATCTTTTAATTCCAGCATTTGACGTGCGTAATATTCCATAAAGTCGATTGCTTCCGCTGTGTCGCCATCTGCTTCTGCCCATGGTTTTCCTGCTTCTAACGTCATCCAAGCAGACATTTCATGACGACGCTCTTTCGTAATAGCTGCCGCACGAAGTAAAATAGCTGCCCGTTCTTCTGCTGGTGTTTTACTCCACGTTGCAAACGTTGCATCTGCTGCTTGCATCGCTTTTTCAGCGAGTGCTTGATCTGCTTTTGAAACGTGTCCGACTACTTCTGTTTTCTTTGCTGGATTGTAAGACGTTAAAAAAGTTTCCGTTTGTACTTTTTCACCGTTAATAATTAGTGGATATGTTTCGCCGAGTTGTGCGTTTACTTTCTCAAGCGCTTGTTCGTAAGCTTTGCGATTTTCCTCTACCGTAAAATCTGTTAAAGGTTCTGTTACGTATTTCGGTAATTGCGTCATATTCATCATTATAAAATCCTCCTTCAAGTTAAAAAACAGAAGTGCCAAATATTTTTGCACCACTTGATTTATTAAATTAATTATAGTGCATAATTATTTCTTTTAGCAAGTTTTAAATTAGAAAATAAAAGTTTGTAGTAGCATATATTCGTTTTTACGACAAAAAAGAGACTGGGACAAAACACGTCATTTTCATTTTTTAGCGTTCGCAACGAAAAACCGGAACCGCACCACAGCGCGATTCCGGTTTTTCTTATGCTCATATGAGAGGTGATTTCTACACGTATGTCCCAGTCTCTTTCATTTATTTTCGTTATTTCTTCGTTAATCGTCCGAGAATGAACGCTGCTGCGGCTACGCCGATGACCGTATTTGTCTTTTTCGTAAACACTTGTTTCGTTACGAGCTGAATATTTTGTGGTCGCTCTGCTAGGCGGCGCATAAAGTATCCGTACCAATCAGCACCGAACGGTACGTACGTCGTGAATTGATAGCCGTCTTTTGCGAGTTGTTGTTGCATGTCTGTACGGAATCCGTATAACATTTGGAATTCAAATTTGTCAGCCGGAATATTGTGCATCGCTACGAATTTTTGAATGTGTTGAATAATTTCATGGTCATGTGTTGCAACCGATGTAAACTTGCCGTTTAGTAAATGCGCTTCTAACAACGCAACAAATTGCTCATCGATTGCCGCTTTTGACGTTAGGGCAACTTGTTCCGACTCTTTGTATGCCCCTTTTACGATACGTAAACGATACCCGCTATATTTTTCAAGCAATTGCGGCGCTTCATGCAAGTAGGCTTGAATCACGGTGCCTGCTGTATTTGGATAACGTTGTTCGATCGTTTCTAAAATCGCAAACGTCGCGTGCAAGCGCTCATAATTTTCTTGATCTAAATTAATAAAAATACCGTATTGCGCTGCTTTTTCAGCAATTTCTAATACGTTTTCTAAACAAAAATCATAATCGATATCCAATCCTACTTGTGATGGTTTGATTGAGATATGCGCTTTGACACCGCTTTCATGAATGGCATCTAACACGTCTAAAATTTTCATTTTCGCAGCAATTGCTTCTTCGCGTTCGTAAACGAATTCGCCAAGATGATCGACGGTCGCCTCGATTCCACGACTATTCAATTGACGAATCGTCTCCATCGTCTCCTCAATATTCGTCCCTGCAACGACCAATTTTGCACCGAGTTGTAGTCCGTAATTTTGTGCAGCACGATTTAACGTGCGATTATTTGAAAGCGATAAAAAAACATTTTTTAATACATCAGCCATGTTCCAAACCTCCTTGCGTTATTGATTTGAAGCGTATAGCATTTTTTTACACTTTGCAACAAAAAAATAAAGGCGATTTTCGAAAGAAATCGCCTTTATTACCCCAGTAGGTATATTATTTAAAATTATACTTCGTCATGATCGGTTCACGTTGTTCCGTTACGTCGCGGTAGTATTCATATAAGCAAATACCTAAATACGAACCGGACATGTTTTTCACACGTGTAAACCCGGCACCTTGCAGTGCAACGGTCGCATTGTAGCTTCGTTGTGCTGAGCGGCAATGTACGTAGACAGGCTCATCTTTCGGAATCTCATCTAAGCGTTCTCTCAACTCGCTAAGTGGAATGTTGATCGCTCCTTTAAGCATGCCATTTTTTACTTCCCCTGCTTCACGAACGTCTAAAATATACGCACCTGATTCGACTAATGAACGTGCTTCTGACACGTGCACTTGTTCAAAGCGCCCTGCTAATACGTTGGATGCAACGAGTGCTGCCATATTGACGACGTCTTTTGCCGTACTGTACATCGGTGAATACGACAGTTCTAAATCTTTCAAGTCTTCAATCGTTCCGCCGAATGAAATGAGCGTCGCAATGACGTCGATTCGTTTGTCGGCATTCCCTTTCCCGATCGCTTGCGCACCGAGAACACGACCTGTTGGCACTTCAAATACAACTTTCAAATGAAGCGGTTGACTGTTTGGCATTAAGCCTACTTTATCCGGCGCAATAACGTAAACGCTATCACATGGAATTCCGAGGTCACGTGCCACTTTCTCGTTAATCCCCGTCGTCGCTGCAGCATAATCGAACACTTGAATGCTCGAAGACCCAATCACACCTCGATGGCGATTCGTTATGCCATACATATGATCCGCCGCGGCTCGTGCTTGTTTTTGTGCAGGACCAGCTAATGCAAGTCGCGTATAACGGCGCATAACTTGATGATAAACTTCAATCGCATCACCGACGGCATAAATGTTCGGATCACTCGTCACGTAATTTTGGTTCACTGCGATACCGCCCGTTTCCCCAATTTTCAAGCCTGCTTTTTCCGCTAATGTCGTATCCGGACGAACGCCGATTGCTAGTACGACGGCATCTGCTCGTACACGTTTCCCTGATTGCAGTGTGACCGTTTGTTGTTCAACGCTTGCAAGTCCATCATTCGTAATGAGTTGCATCCCTTTGTCGAGCAATTCTTTGTGTAAAATTTGGACCATATCGTCGTCAAATGGTGCTAAAATTTGCGGTGCAAATTCAATTAACGATACATTTTTTCCTGCTAAACGAAGATTTTCCGCCACTTCTACCCCGATAAATCCGCCACCGATGACCGCAATGTTCTGCACATTTTCTTGCGTCACATATTGTTGTAAACGTTCGATATCGACAACATTTCTTACTGTAAAGACGTGTGGTTGTTCGATGCCTTCTAATTTCGGAACGATTGGATTCGCTCCAGGAGATAGAACGAGATGATCGTACGCTTCCACAATCGTTTGTTTCGTCGCATGGTCATAAACCGTAATCGTTTTTTCTTCTTTTTGAATGCTCACGACTTCGTGGAACACGCGCGCTTCAATATTGTATTTCTTTTTAAATTGTACAGGGTCCATCATTAACAATTTTTCGCTTTTTTCAACGATGCCACTTAAATGATACGGAAGTGAACAGTTTGAAAAAGACACGTGTGGCCCTTTCTCAAACATAATAATTTCTGCTTGTTCGTCTAATCTACGGACACGTGCGGCAGTAGATGCACCGCCTGCTACGCCTCCAATAACTAATACTCTTTTTGACATTCTTTTCCCTCCAACATTTGCTTATGCTCATATTATACCATAAGGGGTATATTTGCAATTTTTATCGTTCTTTTTTTATAAATCCTTTATGTGACGCCTTTTTCTTTTAGGACTCTTTTTTCTATGCATTGTGAATTTTTTTATTTTTTCGGAATAGGAAGCGTTACTCGGAAGCAACTTCCTTCTCCTAAAACGCTCTGAACGTCGATATGCCCCCCATGTTGTAAGACGATTTCTTTCGTAATCGCAAGCCCAAGTCCTTCTCCACCGGTCGCACGTGCGCGGTGTTCATCCGTACGATAAAATCGGTCAAAAATATACGGAATATGTTCCTCTGAAATCCCGTCTCCCTCATCGAGTACTTCTAGCACATTTCCTGACGTACGAATCGTAATCGTCGTTCCTTCCTCGCTATATCTCACCGCATTTTGAATAAAATTCAACAATACGCGTTGCATTTTAGCGACGTCCATTTGTAAAATGAGTGGCTGGCGGTGAACGCATTGTATGTGATGATGTGGCGTTAACGTTTCAATTACGGGATACACGTCTTCGATTAAATCTCGTAACGACATTGCCTCAAGTTGTAAAGGCGCTTCTCTGTCTAAATGAGCTAACTGGAGTAAATGCCCCGTCAATTTTGACATGCGCTGCGTTTGTAAATGAATTTGTTCAATGGACTGACGCACTTGTTCCGTATTGGATAAATCCGAGCGCAGTAACACTTCGGTAAACCCTTGCATCGATGTGAGCGGCGTTTTTAGTTCATGCGAGGCATCCGAAACGAATTGTTCTAACTTCTGTTTCGCCGCTTCTTGTTGCTCAAATGATTCATGTAACCTTCTTTGCATACGTTGAATAGACTGTTCTAAAATCGCTACTTCGACCGGCGCATTCGGTACGCGCACTTTATTTTCCATCGTTTCCACAGAAAGAGCTTGCACTTGCTTCGTCAAATCATCGAGTGGTTGAATGGCATGGCGAATGACTTTTTTGTACGACCAAAGTGCTACTAAAAATAAAATCCCGACAACGAACGTAAACGCGCCAAATTGCGTATACATCAGTTCATTTTCTTCGTGTAAAGAGAATACGACCGTCACGTTATGCTCGCCGACCGTTCCGCTAATTTCTCGGCGCTCTCCTTTTTTCGGAGAAAGATCTTGTACTTCATATGCGTCTATGTAAATCGCTTCTTTCGGAAATTGTTGGCGCAGCGCTTCCTCTGAATCTTTCGTAAGTACCCCGTCTACAATCGTGACCGCTTCAAGTGCTTGGTCTACGCGTTGTTGTTGCTCGACATGATTGGCATATTTAAAAATAACCCCTTGTAAAAGTCCTAAGATGACATACAACGTAACGAAAATAAGCACTGTTTGCTTCGTTAACATTTTTTTCATTAGTTCACATCCAATTTGTAACCGAACCCTCGAACGGTTTGAATGATCTGGTGTGAATCATCCCCGATTTTTTGACGCAACGTTTTAATGTATGCTTCCACGACGTTCACGCTTCCAAAATAGTCATAGCCCCAGACGCTGTTCAATAAAGCTTCTTTCGATAATACGATGTGAACATGGTCAATAAAATAACAAAGCAATTTATATTCCGTGCGTGTTAACGTCAGTGGTTCCCCGTTTAAACAAATTTGTTTTTGTTGCTCGTCTACGGTAAAAAGGGACGCTTCTTCTATTGCCTCTTCTACTTCATGTACGGCTTGATTACGAAGCCTTGCATGCAGGCGAGCGAGTAATTCTTCAAAGCTAAACGGTTTCGTTACGTAATCGTCTGCTCCAACATTTAGCCCTTTAATACGGTCTTCCACTTCGCCTTTTGCGGATAGTAAAATGACTTGACAACCGACTTGTTTTTTCAACATGCGACACACTTCATATCCGTCCATTCCCGGCATCATAATGTCCACGATCGCAACGGCCGGACGTTTCTCTTTTGCGAGAAACACGCCATTCATTCCGTCATATGCTGTCAAAACGTCAAATCCTTCTGCTTCTAAACCCATTTGTAAAAACTGCACGATGCTTCGCTCATCATCAATAATTAAGATGCGTTCCATTGTCATTCCTCCTAAAATTCAGTTAATTTTCAGCTATTTTTCATTCGTTTTACAGCCTTTCTTCGTACACTATTAAAAAAGACAGAAAGGAAGAGGAAGATGAACCGAAAAATGCTCTTATTTTTACTATGTATAGCACCGATTCCACTCGCTTTATGGCAATTGTATTTCCAACCGAATGCCGATCCATTCTGGTCCATCGTCAGTACGTTCCTCGGAGCAGCAGCATATAGTACGATGTGTATCATCTTATTGTTAGGTGCTCGTCCGAAAGGAATCGATTATTATGACGCACAAGTCGTTCACCGGATAGCAGCGGTCGGTAGTCTTGCTCTTATTTTACTGCACAATCAAGCAGAAGGATTGGCACATAACGGACCTGTCACACACGCTGCCGCACAGTACGGCGGCAATGCCCAAACGATTTTTTTAATCGTTGCGGGTAGTAGCGTCTTATTGTTAGCAACGAAATGGATGATGTATTTACCACCACGTCTACAACAAATTATACAACCTGTGCGACGACTATTTCGATACGACTATATCAAATGGATTCACCATTTGAATCTCATCGCAATTGTTCTCATGGTTCTTCATATCGTTTATATGAATATCGCATGGCACACACCGATTGGCATGAGTTTATTTTTAGTTTATTTCGGCATTCCAGCCGCATTTTATATCGCTTTCTTATACAATCGATTCGCAAGCGGGCATACGAGCGTTCAATCGATTGAATCGATTTCCGATTACACGATCGAAATGAGCGTGGCGAAAAAAGCATGTCCGAACGCACAAATCGGCCATATTCTCTGGGTACGACTCGGCTTACACGAACATCCTTTCACCATCACAGACGTTACGAACGAAGCGATCTTCTTTATTTTCGAAAGAAAAGGGACCTTTACGAAAAAATTAGCGAATCAAACGCCTGGCATGCCTCTACGTGTTCAAGTACAGCGCACGAGACGACTTACCTTTACACAACCGACCATTTATATAACGGGAGGTAGCGGCATTACCGCGGCTATTAGTGCGATTCGACAATGGCTTCAACAGCCGAATGAACCGTTTTACTTGTACGCATCGTATCGCCATCAAAAAGAAGCGATTTACGCGCATTATTTTTATTCTATTTTGCAAAAACATGCGCATTTTCACTATGACATTTTCATTACACGTGAACATAAAAAACGCCGCTTAACGCCCGAACGACTCGTACAAAACAGCGATTTAGAAAAAGCACAGTGCATCATTTGTGCATCGGACGCTGCAGCTGCAGCTTTCGAAAAAATGTTGCGGGACGTATCGGTTACAAACATACGGAAAGAAGCATTTTAATCGCTTTCTACTAACGCATTTCTGTTATTTTTTAATACGTAAGTCCTGCAAAATTAAATCCGATCGCAGCGAAAAGAAAAAGAAGGGTCACGACGCTATGTCTGATCGCTTCCGTACTTTTTAGCCAACGCTTTCTCCAACTTCTGATAAGAATCATGCAAGCTGAAAAAAATAGCAAGAATGTCAAAATTGTCACGAGTACTTTCACGTACGGCCAATTGTTCATAATATACACATTCGAAAACGCCGTTAATAACCCTGCCATATTGAACAAATAAATGAGTAGCACATTGCTCATACGATTCCCTCATTTCTATTTTATTCCGTATACCCTTTCTTTCTCTTTTTACACAAAAAAACAGGCAACCTTTTGGACAAAAAGGTTGCCTGTTTTTCACTTATACTCCGCAACACTCGGGGGAGAGTTCGGTTCATGAGTTTATACGTACATTTTACCGTTCATTTGTGGATAAAGTGTGAAGAGGAAATGACAATCTAAACGTTGTCCCTTGCCCTTCCTCACTCTCAACCGTAATGTCGCCACCAAGTCCTTCTGTTAAGCCTTTTACGATGGCTAACCCGAGACCTGTACCACCTTTATCTCTGACGCGTGATTTTTCAACGCGGTGGAAGCGGTCAAAAATAAAAGGGACGTCTTCTTTCGGAATGCCCACACCTGTATCGCTCACTTCGATTACGAGCTGTTCTTTTCTTTCAAATGCTTGCACGTTAATCGAACCCGCTTCAGTATAGTTCACAGCGTTCTGCATTAAATTCAGCATAATTTGCTCCATACGCATGCCATCTGTCTCTAAGTCATGAAGTGGTCCTGCAATGTGTAAATCAAGCGTTAGCGACTTCGCAGTAGCTTTTAAACGGACTTTATCGACCGCTTGCTCTAACAACTGTTCCATATCAATCGATTGCGTATAAAATGGCATACGCCCTTCTTCCATTTTCGACAAGTCAAAGACGTCTTGAATGAGTGAAGAGAGGCGAACCGATTCTTGGTCGATAATGCGTGCATAGCGTTTCAAATCTTCTTCTGAACGATACTGCCCTTTCTCGATTAATTGAGCGTATCCTTGTAAGTACGAAACGGGTGTGCGCAGTTCATGCGAAATGTTCGCTAACAATTCACTACGATTTTTACGATAATTGTTTAATTCGATACTCAAATCATTAATCGCCACGCCGAGCGAGCCGACTTCATCTTTACTTTGAACGGCGACTTGCGTATCTTCGCCTTTCGCAATTTTCCGCGTTGCCTTTTCCATCTCAACGAGCGGACGAGACAAGCGCCATGAAATTAAAATCGTATAGACGAGTGCGAGTAAAATTGCTGCACCAATCGAGCGAATTAACCAATACCGGATTTGGTACATCGTATCGTACCAACTCGTGACATTTGCCATCACGAGTACACCGCCGGCATATTTCCCGTCTTGTAGTAACGGTTTTGCGACGTAATGAAACTTCGCACCGGTCGCATTTTCTGTTCGGTCGCCCGCATACGATTTTTCGCCGCTCTCAAGTGGACCTGACCATTGCGAGTCAATCGTATCGTCTTTGTAAAATTCATACGCTGAACGTGATAAAATGCGCCCTTCTCGGTCAAAGACGATGACCGAATCATCGCTCAAACTAATCATCGTATCGATTTGTTCACTCGTAATTTCCGGTTTTCTTTCTAATTCTAAAACGGCACGTGTCGCCATTTTATCGACGGAAGAATCGACGTAATCTGTAAAGATATTCGAAAAAATACGGTCGATTAAAATACCGAGTGGCGCTAAAATAGCGAGAAACAGCGCCATAATGAGCGTGCCCCATTTGAAACCGATTTTATTCATGACGGTTCTCTGGCATATCAAATTGATAGCCTAATCCCCAAACCGTTTTAATTAAATTCGTCGAAGCGCCGATTTTTTTCATTTTATAACGAATGTTTTTCACGTGAGAATCAATTGCACGTTCATCACGTTCTTCATCTTCTTGCCACAATAAATGTAGAAGATCTTCTCGTGTGAATACTTGCTTCGGTGATAAGGCAAGTTGTTTCAGCAACTCAAATTCCTTCACTGTTAAATCAACTTTTTGTTGGTCGAAATGGACGCTAAACGACACGATATCCATTTTAAATGGTCCGTATTGAATCACATCTTCATTTTTCTCTTCAATAATCGTTGAACGACGGATCAATGCGTGCAAACGAGCTTTTAACTCTGCAAAGTCAAATGGCTTCACTAAATAATCGTCCGCTCCGAGTTCTAATCCTCGTACACGATCTTCTACTTCTGTTCGTGCGGTCACCATCAAAATAGGCGTTTGATTCATACGACGAATTTCTGAACAAAGTGTAAAGCCGTCAACGTACGGAAGCATGATGTCTAGCATAATCGCATCATACGTCTCCAAATTAATTCGTTCGAGCGCTTCTGCCCCGTCCTTTGCAATCGTCACATCATACTCTTCTTGCAAATGTACCATTAATAACTCTTGCATTAACGCTTCATCTTCCGCAATTAAAATCTTTTTCATCCGCGCTCCTCCTTCAACTTACTGTCTACGTGTAGGTAAAATAAATATATAGATTATTACAGCGATTACTAGCACTATAAACCAACTACCGAAAATCCACAAATTTTCAAAAACAGCTGTGGCATATACCGCGCTAAACGTCAAAATAGCCGTCAAAAACATGAACAGCATAAATTTAGATGTGCTCATTCGCTCGCCTCCATTCTGTCTTTTTAGTATAGCGATTTTTGAGCACTTCTAGGTGACGTTCTCCCGTGGATTTGGTCGAAAAAAAAAGAGCTGTCACAAATAAATCGCAACCGCTCCATAGTTTATCCAATATTAATCTTCAATTACGTTGTACGTGTAGCTGCCTGTTTCAATCATTTTTTTCCATTCGCTACGTGTCGTCGTCGTGAAATTGTCTAACTCTGCTTTTTCACCGTCTAGTTTAAACTGAATCGTTTCTGTTTTTGGGAAATTGACGAATAAAGACGTCAACAGTTCGATATTGTTTTCCGGAGAAGCGCCAAAGTTATTTTTCGTTAAGCCGCTTTCTTTCAAATCAAGTGTAATCGTTTTTTCATCTTTTGAAATCGCATAACCGTTAAAGTACGTTTTGTAAAATTGATCGTATAAGTTTAATAAAATCATTTTCGCTTGTGGGCCATTGTCTTTGTATGAATAATCAATACGTTTGACCATAAATTCCGTATCCATCGCATCGTATAATACGAATGTATTATCCGTTGCAGATTCTTTTAATGACGCGGGTTTTGTCAAATCAGTCGTCGTTGCTTTTTCTGTCGTCGCTGTTTGTTCTGTCGCTTGCTTTTCTTTTGAAGTCGTTTCAGTTGAAGTTGCTTGCTCCGTCGTTTCTTCTTCCGCTTTCGCATCATCAGCATCATCTGTTGCAGCGGTTTGTTCCTCTGTCTTATTCGTCGCTGCATCGTCTGTTGCATCCGTCGTTTCTTCTGTTTCTGTCGTAGCTTCTGTTTCTGTCGTTTGTTGCGTCGTTGCTTTCGTTCCTTCGTCCGCTTTTTCGTCGTTACCACATGCTGCTAAAATCGTCATCGAAGCAGCTAAAAGAATCCATAATTTTTTCATTTTTTCTCCGACCTCTCTACATATGTATTACTACTCGCCATTATACATGGTCTATATGACGAATTCATCTCAAAATAACAACAATTGTGTGCGCATTGCATTTCTTTTCACACAATATAAGAACGATAGAACGAAAAAAATGTTCATTTTTCCAAAAGAACATGTATAATCGCTTAAAAAAACAATCGTTTTTTGATATACTTAACCAAGCAAAAAGGAGGTCGTATTTTGAAACTTTTTTTATACATCACGACATTTTTAACTGGCTTAGCGACCATCTTTGTTTGGACGAGCATGGACGTATTAACACCTGTATTCGATGCGGATCTATATAAAGCCAATGCAGACGGTTTATACAATGGCTTTTATTTTAAAATCGGCTTTATTTTCATCGTATACTTCTGTGTCATGATGACGATAATCTTACGTGATTTGTACGCAAAATTAGCCCAACGAACACGTCTCATTTTATTGATTGTATACGGTTTCTTAATGATTCTCGTATTCTTCCGTACAATAAGTTCTGCTTTCCAATTAAAAAACGCGCTGAATAGCCAACAAAACGAAGTCGTTTTTTCGATGCTAAACGCTTATTCAACAGACATTTTCTTTAATTTCTTTACGTTTGTTGGTTTATTCGTTTTCTTAAGCTTAATTTCGTTATTGTTACCTGCACAAAATTCTAAAACATCGTATAATTTTTAATAACAAAACGAGTACAGCAACTTAGTTGAATAAAAAAAGGCAGACATCGGTCACAACCGTGTCTGCCTTTTTTCTATTTATTACATGCACGCGCAATATCACAAGCCATTCGCTCCGTTAGTACGGGCATTTGTTCGTCAAATCGTGCATTATCACGTGCGCAGTCGATAAAGCCTATTTCTACTAAAATCGCCGGCACTTCTGTATGTTTCAACACGTAATAAGCAGCCTGCTTCACACCTCGATTTGAAAAGCCACTAATGACCATTGCGTCCTGCAATTGCTGCGCTAAAAGACGTGCCGGGCTATTTGGGAAAATGTACGTTTCAGCTCCACATGCACGGTGCTTCGCCGAGGCATTTCGATGTATCGAAATAAAATAAAGCGGCTTCTTCTCGTTGCTATATCTTACACGCGCACGCAAACTAACAAACGCTTTCCCCTCTCTCGTTTCGTGCACCGTCACACCTCGCTTTCGCAATGCTGCAGCAAGCATTTTACCGAAACGTTCTACATCCTCACTTTCATTCCTTCCTTTATAAGAAGCTCCAACGTCACGCCCTCCATGTCCGTAATCTAAAACAATCGACATTTTCATTCCTCCTTTACGTCCTACATAGCGCGAAATGAGAAAAAATTTCCAAATTTAGACACAAAAAAGCCCTCATACAATATGAGGGCTTTTTGAAATGCTTATTTTTTCAAGAAATCCGGTTGTAAGTAAGCAGCGTCTGGATATTTGTAAAATCCTTCGCCTGAGTTCACACCCATTTTACCTTGATCGATGTATTCTGTTTTGATTTTATCTGCAAGTTCTTGCATACCAGGGACACCTGCTTGTGCTTTTGCAACGTTTAAGTTGTATGGTGTTTCCATACCTACAACGTCTAAAATACCGAATGGACCTGCAGGAGCGCCTGTCGCAATCATCCAGTTTTTATCGATTGTTTCAGGATCTGCTACACCTTTTGCCCATAACTGTAACCCTGCATCTAAAAATGGTACGAGTAATGAGTTTAAAATGTATCCAGGTTGTTCTTTGTGTAAATGGAATGGAATCATACCGATTTCACGAGAGAATTCAATGACTTCTAACGCATATTTTTCGTCTGTTCCTGGGTGACCCATTACTTCTGCTGTGTTGTTTTTCCAAATTTCATTTGCAAAGTGAAGTGCTAAGAATTTTTCAGGACGACCTGTAAATTCAGCAAATTGGCTTGGAAGCATTGTTGATGAATTAGAAGCAAAAACCGTTTTTTCTGGGGCAACTTGTGCTAATTGCTCATAAAAACCTTTTTTAATGTCCATACGTTCTGGTACAGCTTCAATAACAAGATCTGCATCTTTCACAGCTTCTGCTAAATCCGTTGCATAATGTAAACTCTCAAGTGCTTTTTCTGCACGAGCTGTATCATTAAAAAATGCACCGTACGTTTCTTTATGTTTCGCAAATAATGTTTTTGCTTTTTCGATAGCCGCTTCATTAATATCATAAACCGTTACGTTAAAACCGAAAAATGCTGATTGGAAGGCAATTTGACTACCTAGTACGCCGCTACCTGCGATTGTAATATTTTTATAGTTCATAGAGAATCTCTCCTTCTTTAACTAAAAAGTTAGTGTTCACTTACTAATTTCAATATACCACCATCGATTTCTTTTTTCAAGTAATCACTCACCTTTGATTGTAATCCCTTCTGTACTATATAAAAGGATATTCAATTTATGTTGTTCTACTCGTATGTATGTTGCTTTAATTAACTCTTCCAACATCGATTCAACTTCTGAACACGTATTGCGTGAGTCGATTACCCAATTGTCCTTCGAGACGTATCGCTCTTCTGGATTCACAATTAAATACATTAATAATCCCTTTGCCCCCAATGACAGCCGCTCATCTTGTAAAAAAATACAAATCACTATTTTGAAACCGGGTTTTCATAAAATACTTCCTTCCTTATTATTGCTCAAAGAATAATCTACTAATACGTATTCCCTATTTCCTATTTTTAAACCTTTTTCTTTATTTTCACTAGTATTTACTGTTTATTTAATTGAATATCATCATAAATTTCCTTAATATGTCGATTCAAACCGTCACAAAAATGAATTTTCTCCACTTTTTAAAAGTCAAAATATTTGACAAAAAATTTGATATATGCTATAATTTAATATTATATTTTTTGTGTTACAATAACATTCTCCTAGCTAGGAAATTTTATTGTATCGGAGTAATGCCCCATGAAAAATGATCAATCTAGTTTAACTTCTCTTATTTCTACTTTTAGTCGTGCGTATCACCATAAAGAAGATTCTCCCCTTATTTTCAATGACCCGTTCGCAAAGCGTTTTTTAAGCGATGAACAATATGCTGAAATCGGGCATCATATGACGCAAGGCATTTCCTTTTTCAACCCTGAAATGGCCGCAACCAATCCACAACCGAATGCCATTTTAAAATGGGTTCATCACATACAGCTCGCGCCAACACCACTCGCTCGTGCTGCCTTCGCTGAACGAATCGTTTTAAATGAATTCGACCTCGGTGCGACACAGTACGTTATTCTCGGAGCCGGTTTAGATAGTTTCGCTTGGCGTTATCCAGACGTAGATGCTTCGATTTTTGAAGTAGATCATCCAGCGACACAACAACTTAAAAAACAAAAAGTGCAAGAAGCCGATTTAGTGCTTCCTACCAATGTAACGCTCATACCGATTAATTTCATGAACGGTTTTTCTATCGAAGACTTGCGTTTAAAAGGCTTCGACCCGAATCAAAAAACCGTTATTACGTTACTAGGCGTTTCTTATTATTTAACAGAAGAAGTATTCCAAAACGTCTTACATGAATTGTTCGAGCAATTACCTATCGGTAGCTCGATTATTTTCGATTTTGCAGACGAACGTTTATTTACAGAGCGTGGTTTATTTAACCGTGTACAACATATGGTGCAAATGGCAGCCGCTTCTGGAGAACCGATGACGTTCTATTCTTCTTTACAAAATATCGAAAAAATAATGAATCGCGAACAATTACTCATCTATGAACACGTATCTCCTGAAGACATTCAAACACAATTTTTCTCTAACAGAGACGACGAGTTGCAAGCATTTGAAACGATTCATTACGTGCATGCGGTGAAACGCCCGTAAAATAAACGAATCAAAACTTTTCCTATTTGGAATATAACGATGTACTATAGTAAAAATTTTGTTTTTATGACAAAATATAGTTAAGTCATATTGTATTGAAGATGGAGGTTTTTGAATATGTTTTCCCAATTAACTGTAAAAAAGTATCTTAAAGTGATTCGAGAGAATTTAGCAAATACAGAAACACAATTGGTTGAGTCTTTTAAAAAAATAGAAAATCTTAAATTTCCAGAGGATGCTTCTGTATTGATTGTTAGTTCATCGTTGGATGATTTGAATGATGAACAATTTGAAATTTATTTATCGGTAAATGAAGATATGTTTGATGCTGTAGAACCGGTTGATGAAGATAGTGAATATAATGATGGTGTTTATTTAGTCGATTCCGCTATGTTGTATAAAGAATTTGAGACCGGTGAGGAATTTGATAAATTCTTTAGCTTTTTTGATAAAAATAATTTAGAAGAAGTGACAATGAAAGAAATTAGCGACTGGGTTCAAAAATGCTTTCATCAAGCAGAAGTCACGTTGCCACTACCGATTTATTTTAGCTTTACAGACGAAGATGATGCGTTAAATTTAGTGACAGGTAAATGGGAAGATCAAATGGACATCGACTTATAACATTCAATAAAAAAGCGTACAGCATGAAATCATGCTGTACGCTTTTTTGAACTAATCGATTAAGCTTCTACAAGTTCTTTTACGTCTGAACGAATCATATAATCGAATGCGCCTAGTGCAGCAGTTGCACCTGAACCCATTGAAATAACGATTTGTTTGTATGCGGCATTCGTACAATCTCCCGCAGCAAATACACCTGGAAGATTCGTTGCACCGTGTGCATCTACGATGACTTCATTACGTTCGTTTAATGCAAGTGTGCCTTGTAAAAATTCTGTATTCGGTAATAAACCGATTTGAATGAAAACGCCATCTAACGCGATTTTATGAACATCACCCGTAACAGCATCTTTGTACGTTAAACCGTTCACTGTTCCGTCGCCTGTAATTTCTTCTGTTAGCGCATTCGTTATGACCGTTACGTTCGGTAAGCTACGTAAACGTGTTTGTAACACGGAATCTGCTTTTAATTCTGCGCTACGTTGAAGAACGGTCACATGATTCACAATACCAGCTAAATCGATTGCCGCTTCAACGCCTGAGTTCCCGCCACCAACGACCGCAACATCTTTGCCTTTAAACAGTGGACCGTCACAGTGTGGGCAGTACGCAACGCCTTTATTTTTAAACTGTTGTTCGCCTGGAACGCCTAATTGACGGTAACGTGCACCTGTTGATAAAATAACGGTTTTTGATTTTAATACCGCACCATTTTCAAGTGTCACTTCAACGAAATCATTTTTCTCTACATTGACAACACGTTGGTTTTTCATAATATCTACTGGATAATCCGTTACGTGCGCTTCAAGGCTTGCGACGAATGCAGGACCTTCTGTCGCTTTCGTACCGATAATATTTTCAATTGATAACGTATCGTTCACTTGACCGCCGAAGCGTTCTGCTACAAGACCTGTACGGATTCCTTTACGTGCTGAATAAATAGCAGATGCAGCGCCTGCTGGACCACCACCAACGACAAGAACATCATACGCTTCTTTTTCGTCAAAGCCCGTTGAATCTTGAGCTGCACCTAATTTATCTAAAATATCTTCTAGTGACATGCGTCCGCCTTCGAAAAATTCACCATCTGCATAAACGGCAGGAACGGCTAAAATATCTTTTTCTTTCACTTCATCTTGATAAGCGCCGCCTTCAATCATCGTATGGCTAATGTTCGGGTTGAGTACAGACATAATATTCAACGCTTGTACGACATCTGGACAGTTGTGACACGTTAAGCTTACGTACGTTTCAAAATGTATCGGTTTCGTAATCGCTTGAATACGTTTCGCTGTCGCCTCATCTACTTTTGGTGCGCGACCTGAAACTTGTAATAATGCGAGTACGAGTGAGTTGAGTTCGTGTCCAAGTGGAAGTCCGGCGAAAACGACACCTGATTCAGAACCTACTTTATTAATGCTGAAACTTGGAGTACGGGCAAGCGTCGCTTCTTCTACTGTAATATGAGAAGACATCGTCGCTAATTCTGTTACAAGTTCACGCATATCTGTTGATGTTTTATCTTCGCCTACACTTAGTTGAATCGTTAAATCGCCTTCTAATAATGCAAGTAATTGGTTCAATTGTGCTTTAATGTTTGCATCTAATAATGCCATGTTTGTCATCATCCTTTCAAATAGACGGTAATACTGCTTAATAGCAGAAAGGAGCGCGATCACCCGCGCTCCTTTCTTTTTTACATTTCAATGTTCATTGACAAAGAAATTAGATTTTACCTACTAAATCTAGGCTAGGAGTTAATGTTTCTGCTCCTTCTTTCCATTTAGCTGGGCAAACTTCACCTGGGTGGTTACGTACGTAAGTTGCTGCTTTAATTTTGTCGATTAATTGAGAAGCGTTACGGCCGATACCATCGTTGTTAATTTCCATTGTTTGTACGATACCGTCTGGATCGATTAAGAAAGTCGCGCGTTGAGCAAGACCTGCTTCTTCGTCTAAAACGTCGAAGTTACGAGAAATAGTATGTGTTGGGTCACCGATCATTGTGTATTGAATTTTAGAAATCGCTTCTGAATGGTCATGCCAAGCTTTGTGAGTGAAGTGCGTATCAGTTGAAACTGAGAATACTTCAGCACCTAAAGATTTTAATGTTTCGTATTCTGTTTGTAAGTCTTCAAGTTCTGTTGGACAAACGAATGTGAAGTCAGCTGGATAAAATGCGACAACAGCCCATTTACCTTTTAATGTTTCGTCTGTAACTGTTTTGAATTCACCGTTTTGGAATGCTTCGGCAGTGAATGGTAAGATTTGTTTGTTTACTAATGACATATTAAATTCCTCCATTTAATCCGCATATATTTTCTTAATAACCATTTTTTCATTAGAATGATTATTATTTACAATTAAATTATTATACGAAAACTTTTTTCTGTCAACCCTTCTGCTCTACTTCTGTACTTATATTTATAAAGATTGATTTAACAATACGATCTCTATTTTCAATTAGGTGATTACTCCCAATACATATATTTGTGAAATAACTCACAATTTTCTGCGAACCGTCTATTTTTTCCTATCTCGTGTAAAATATGTCGTTTAAAGCGCTTCTGTTTTCTCAATTAGATGTACAAAAATGACACAAGAACGTCATTTTTAAAGAAAAAACTTTCCGATTAAATAGATGACATTTGACAATTGAGAAATATATAACCTATTTAATAATTCTCTTTTGTTAACGTCTTTTTCAATAGGTTATTAGTTGACCGTAAATCGTATACGAAACTATAGTAAAACTAGTAGGGCAATATTGTGATTTTGTATAGTTATCTATCACAATGGAGGACATTAAATGGAACAGACAAAACCAACATTTCAGATGAAAGATTTTTTAAAACTTATTAATAGTGTGAACCCTAAAAAAGGTCTATTTTTCTTAGGGATTGTGTTTAGTTTAGTGACAAGTGGTGCGAGCTTACTCGTTCCCCAATTTACGAAAACGTTAGTCGATACGAGCGAACTAACGAAAATCGACTTAAACATGCTTGGCATTTTACTACTTGCGTTTGCGGCACAACTCATTTTCGGTACGATTGGCGGCTTCTTGCTGCGCTACGTCGGAGAAAGTGCCGTGAAAACATTACGAGAAAAGCTGTGGGATCATTTACTACGCTTACCTGTTAGTTATTTTGATCAGCATAAATCAGGCGAAAGTAGTTCTCGCCTCGTCAACGATACCGGCGTCATTAAAGACCTCGTGACGACGCACTTCCCTAGCTTTATTACGGGAGCCATTCAACTCGTCGGCTCGATGATTATTTTATTTTTCATGGACTGGAAAATGGCATCGATTATGTTTCTTGCGGTTCCAATTGTCGCACTCGTTTTATTCCCAATCGGCAAAATCATGTCGAAAATTGGACGTCAATTGCAAGGTGCGACAGCAGATTTCAATGCCGAAGCGACAGAAAAACTAGCGGAAATTCGCTTAATTAAATCAAGTAACGGTGAAGCATTTGAACAAAAGAATGGGCGTACGTTCATCGCAAAGATTTTTAAATTAGGTGTGAAAGATGCGAAAGTCGAAGCGGTTTTACAACCGATTATGATGACCGTTATTTTAGGCTTATTCGTCGGTATTTTAGGCTACGGTGCGGTTCGCGTACAAGCCGGTACGTTAACGAGTGGTTCTCTCGTCGCCTTCTTACTATATTTATTCAATATTTTAATGCCTGCTGCAAGCTTTGCGATGTTCTTCGCACAAGTACAAAAAGCGATGGGTGCGACGGAACGAATCGAACAAATTTTAGCAACTTCATTTGAGCCCGCAGGAAACGGTTCAACGATGGACGTTGTCGGACAGACGATTCAAGCACGCGACGTTTCTTTTTACTACAATGAAGATCATCCGGTTCTTAAACATATTTCATTCGATGCCCATCCGAACTCGGTCATCGCTTTTGTAGGTCCTAGTGGTGGCGGGAAAACGACCATTTTTGCCTTACTTGAGCGATTTTACGAACCGACGAGTGGTGTATTCGCAATCAATGGACAAAACATTCAACAGCTTGATTTAACAGATTGGCGTTCACAAATCGGTTACGTTTCACAAGATAGCGCTGTGTTTGCCGGAAGTATTCGCGATAATTTACAATACGGTCTCGGACGCACATTAACGGATGACGAACTGTGGCACGGGCTTGCACTTGCCTATGCGGATACATTCGTTTCCCATTTCCCTGAAAAACTAGAAACGGAAATTGGCGAACGTGGTGTGAAATTGTCAGGTGGTCAAAAGCAACGTATTGCCATTGCACGGGCTTTCCTACGCAATCCGAAAATTTTAATGCTCGACGAAGCGACAGCTAGTCTCGACTCGCAGTCCGAAGAAAAAGTACAACGCGCACTCGATCAATTAATGGAAGGCCGTACAACACTCGTCATTGCGCACCGTCTTTCAACGATTGTCGATGCCGACCAAATTTACTTTATCGAACACGGGGAAGTAACCGGACACGGCTCGCATCATGAATTACTTGAAACCCATCCATTGTACGCATCTTACGTACAAGAACAAATGGTCAATTAAAACAAAAGGTTCATCAATAAGAAAAGACATTCACGATTTTTTTCAAATCATGAATGTCTTTTTTTCGAGAGGTTACGAAAAAAGAAAGAAGCTGGAATTTTTATTTAATTCCTAACCTCTTTTACGTTGAATAAGCACTATACTATTCATCTAGACGCTTTTTTGTTTTTATATCGTAAATTTTATAATCTATTTCCCATACATGGTCTTTAGTCACCGTAATTTCACAATAATACGGAATCGCTGCACCATAAGCGTCCAGTGCCGCAATCCCATCAAAAGAAAACTGTTCGTCTGTATGTACCATATTAAAAGTCGTGTCAGAAGTACGCCCAGATGAACCGACTTCTGCTGTACACTCTCCTTTAACTACGTCATAGTCTTTCATGATAATAAATTTCATACTAGGGATCGTACTCCACAAAAGGAACACTCCAATTAATAAGCTACCTAACGCTCGTACTATTCCCCAAAATGTCACTTCTCTACTTGCGAACATTAGTATTAAAAAACCAACGCCAAAAATTGTCATTACTAGACCGATCCCCGTGATCAAAAAATACATTAAAATTATCATCGTCTCCCTACATTGTATAAAGCTTCTGCATACTAAACATTCATTATAAATGAATATCCATTACTAGACCTATAGGGTACAACTACTATTTTTCCTCCTCTCTTATTTACACAAAAAAACACGGGTGCTACTCACCCGTGTTTTGAACGTATAAAATTAATATTCTGGAAAGCAAGATAATTTGACTGTTTCTAATACCGTTGTGTTTTTTATTTTCTTCTGTGTCGCTTTTGCAGATTTAAAGTCCATTTGTACAACGAATCCATTTCCTATATATACCGACACCGCATGCTTTTTCGTTTTTGAACTATACTCTGCATATAACTCTTTGTATACTTTTTTCAGCTCACCGTATGTCACTTTGTTTGCCAACTTAAATTCAATAGAATCTACTGTGCTATCACTTTGCGGTTTCTCTTTTTTAGAATTTACGTTAAAGCCCACTTTATAACCATTTTTGAATGTCGCTACATATTCATATCCACCATGTACATACGCTTTAGTTGTTGTAGAAGTCGGTTTTCCCCATTTTTTCACGACATTTTTGTACGTCGTTTTGTTCAAAGTAACACCTTTAACCGTTAGCGTTTTCTTCATTTTTTTAACGTCTGTAATTCCTTGTTTCGTCGCATGTGCTTGCTCAGAATTAGCAAATAACACAGGTGCTGTCACCGCAGTCGTTCCGAAAACGAGCGCTGACGCAAGTATGATTTTTTTCATCATGTATTCACTCCCATTTCTATTTTCTATACTTCCTTACTTTATGGTATTTAATTGGAAAAATATATCAACTTTTTGCTTATTTTTAAATATTCAAATTTTATTCACAATAAAAAAATCCGTTCCTTAATGGACGGATTTTTTGTTATGCTTTTAACTTTTCAATTAACTGTTCGTACGTTTCTTCGTGCAAGTGCATCGTGTTACTCATAAATTGTTGAAATACACTTAAATATTGACGTGTCGCATCGTCTGTCTCGATTTGTTCATAAATCGCGCCTAAGTCATCTTGACGTTTTTTCGTTTTTTCTACTTTACGTTCCAACATGTAGGCAATCCGTTCTTTGTCGACATACTGCATCGCACCAATGCAGACGACAATTTCGATTGGCGTCAATGCTTTTTCAACCGTTTTGTAAATCATTTCCGGTAGCGCAGCTCGTCCTGCGTCCGTAATGCCGAAAATATGTTTATCGGGGCGATTTTCTTCTTGAATGACTTTCACTTCTTGAATGAAGCCACGTTTCGTAAGCGCATCAAAATGGTAATACAACTTACTTTCCGTTAAGTTCGCCATTTCCGCAAAAGGAATCGGATCCGATAATGCTTTTTTAATTCGTATGGATAACTGTCGCCTTCCATTAGCTTCGTCAAAATATAAATTTGAAGAGACATGTGCTCAACTCCTAAAATAGACTATATAGCAAAAGGAAGCTTCCATCCATGTAGAGAACAGAAACTTCCTTTATCATATCAAACTTAAGCCATCATTTCTTTACTATCTTTATCAATTTTTTTAAGTGGCATACGTCGCGGAACGAACGTAATAATTAACAAGTTAATAATGACCGCTCCTACGCCGACTGCTACAAGCCCCCATAAAAATGGTACAGGGCTCGTTGAACCGAAGAAAATAGCTAAGTACGACTGTACCGAATGATACATTGGCGTAATGTAACTAATCACTTGGAACGGTGCATACATCATATCGCGTGGCATCGTTGCGCCGTTTGCAATCGTTTGTGCTAACAGTACAGGAATGTTTAAAATCATACCCGCTTCACCGATTAAGAACGTAAACATCGCACAGAAGTTAAATGCGACCATGTACAGTAAGATTTGTTGCAGCGCCACTTTCCAAATCGTTGCCGTATCAATATCTGCTACTAAGTACGCAATAATGAGTGCGGCAATCGTACTGAGTACGGCAATAATTAGCGCACATAATTGAACGTATCCGAATAAACGAATTTTTGATGCTTCGCCGAGGAACATTTTAAATGAACCGATTAATTGCATCGCCGCAATCATTGCCCCTACGTAACAAGCCATCGTTAAGAACATTGGTAGCATATTGTTGTGCATACCGTCCGGTACATCATTCACGACAACGTAATTGCCGACATAGCTTTCTTCAATTTGTTTCGCTACTTTTTTCGCTTGGTCTTCTGGAACGTTCATATTCATCAGAACACCTTGAGCTGTTTGTTCAGAGAAACTTTTACTAAGTTGTGCATTAATTTCTTTCACGACTGAATTCATACTCGATGCAACCATCGTTGCCGACGCTTCATTCACTGTGAAGTCAATTTGTGCCGATTTGCCACTCGTCGCATTGTCCGAAAACTCTTTCGGAATGTGAATTACGAGTGAATAATCATTATCTTTTAATGCTTTGATCGCTTCTTTATTCGTTAAATCGGTATCGATTGTTTTGAACGGTAAGCTCTCCGTCAACTGACTTTCAATTTGCTTCGCTGCTTTTCCTTCATCATCATTGACGAATGCAATTTTTAATTCATCCATTTGTCCAGGAAGTGCCGTGTACCCGAAAAGGAAAATCCCTAACATGGCCACCGCATAAAAAATCCCCATAAATACTGAGCTTTTTACACCCATTGAGTTAAAAAACTTTTTAAAACTCACTACTTCTCATTCCTCCATCAACTTGCGTCTGTATATTATTCTAATTAAAGTACTCAAATTTGAGTACTTTTAGAATTTTAGATGAAAGGGAGGGTGATGTAAAGAGAAAAGTTAGGTTTTTATTTGATTTTAAAAAGAATGACGTGACATTTTTATGACAGACGTAAAAGACACCTCTCCCCATATACTTGGAGAAAGGTGTCTTTTCTTTATTTATCATCGAGATTGCATGTATTTACTAACGACCCAACGTAAGAAAGCATACACGCCTACTTTAACCGTTTGCTGCTCTACTGTATCTCGTCTCGGATCTAAACAAACGAAGTCCATTCCTTTTACAACATCGTATTTTCCGATTTCTGATAACACATCGAACAATTCGTCTGATCGCATACCACCCGGTGTAGAAGCCGGAACCCCTGGTGCATAAGCAATATCTAGTACGTCCATATCTACTGTGACATAGACGATATCTACTTTTGATACTAGCTCGGTCATCACTTTTTGGATAATTGCTTTAGCACCTTGTTCACGGAATTGCTTTAAAGTAATGCGATTGACGCCGTAATGATTCGCTGCTTTTATAAGGCTCGGTGCATTGAAAAATCCATGCAAGCCAATATTGTAAACGTTTTGTCCTTGAACGATGCCACCATCTAACAACTGACGAATTGGTGTACCATTCGTTGGACCGTCTGTTTCTGTTGCTCGTAAATCTAAGTGTGTGTCGAGTTGAACAATGCCAATTGTTTTTTCGTATGTTCTTGAAAAGCTGTCACGATTGGCGCCGTAATCGAATGGTCGCCTCCAATTTGAACGTAAAAGCTATCCGGACATTGTTGAAGTATGTCGTGCATCGCCTGTCGAATATTTTCATGACATGCTAAAATATCCGTGCCGTGCATACGAACATCGCCTACGTCCGCCACTTGAAACGAACGAAAATCGACATCATCGTCAATCGAATACGTGCTAAAGCCGTTCCATGCACGGCGAAAGAAATCCGGATATTCACTTGCGGCAGATGGGCTAATAGAAGACCGTGATAAAGGAATTCCAGTAACAATGACGTCCATCTTTTCTGGAAGCTGTGCATAATACGGTACAATCCAATCTTTCACTTTCAAATCTTCCCCTTGTACGCGGTTCCACATCATTTGAGGTGTAGTGAAATAATTACTCAACGAGCGACCCTTCTTTCACGGCAACTTGTCCGTTCTTCACAACAGTATGCGTATGATTCATACCGTAGAAATATTGTAGCTGTTTGTAATTAGGCACGTCTAAAATGAGTACATCTGCTTGCTTTCCAACTTCTAAAGTACCGACTTGTTCACCTCGTTGAATGGCGTATGCGGCATTGATCGTCGTTGCACAAAGTACTTCTTCCATCGTCATACCCATGTTCATACACGCTAAATTTTGAATGTACGGTAAGCTAATCGTTGGTGAAGAACCTGGGTTAAAGTCAGTCGATATTGCAACCGGCACACCCGAATCAATCATTAGACGTCCTCGTGCGTAAGGTGCACGTAAGAAGAAGGCCGTCCCCGGTAATAAAACCGCAATCGTACCACTTTTCGCCATCGCTTCAATACCTTCATCCGATGCGACTAATAAATGTTCGGCTGAAATGGCACCGACTTCTGCTGCGAGTTCTGCTCCTTCATACGGTTCGATTTCATCTGCGTGAATTTTAGGAATAAGTCCATGCGCTTTTCCAGCCATTAAAATTCGGCGTGATTGTTCTGGTGTGAACACACCTTTTTCGCAAAATACGTCATTGAATTCTGCTAGCTTTAACTCTGCTACTTTTGGAATCATTTCTTGAATGACTTGTTCTACGAAAGCGTCTTCATTTCCTTTATATGCTTTCGGTACAGCGTGCGCTCCCATAAATGTCGACACGATGTCTACTCGATGCGTCTCTTGCAACTTCTTCGCAACTTCCAACTGCTTTTTCTCATTTTCCCAATCGAGACCGTATCCTGATTTTGCTTCGACCGTCGTGACCCCATGCTTTAAAAACTGATTCAAATGCGTATACGTTTTGTCGTAAAGTTCATCAAAACTCGTTTCACGTGTTTTCGTCGTCGTATAATGAATGCCACCACCGGCATTCATAATATCCATATACGATTTGCCACTTAAGCGCATATTCAGTTCATGCTCACGCGTGCCTCCATGTACTAAATGCGTATGGCAATCGACGAGACCAGGCATTACAATTTTGCCAGAAGCATCGATCACTTCCGCATCGGCTACGAGTGACGGATATTGTTGCTCTATTTCTTTCAAAGGAGCAATCATTTTAATTTGCGTGCCTTCTATTAAAATACTGACATCTTGTTGTAAACCAATTTCACTCATTTGTTCTTTCAAACGTGGTCCTTTGACGTCCGTTGCCATCGTCAATACTTCATTCGCATGATTAATTAAAATTGTCACGTCACTTACCCCCTATTAATCTTTTAACATCGGCATATGCACGCCTTTTTCTTTCGCTGTTTGAATTGCGATGTCATATCCTGCATCCGCATGACGAACGACGCCCATCCCCGGATCTGATACTAATACGCGATTGATTTTTTCAGCTGCCATTTGTGTCCCATCAGCTACGAGTACTTGCCCCGCATGTTGTGAATAGCCCATTCCAACACCACCACCATGATGAATACTTACCCAACTTGCACCACCAGCCGTATTGACAAGTGCATTTAATAACGGCCAATCAGACACTGCATCCGAGCCATCTTTCATACTTTCTGTCTCACGGTTCGGTGACGCGACAGAACCTGAATCCAAATGATCTCGACCAAATACAATCGGTGCTTTCAGCTCGCCATTTGCGACCATTTCATTTACTTTCAATGCGAAACGATGACGATCGCCATATCCTAGCCAACAAATACGGGCCGGTAACCCTTGGAATTGCACCATTTCCTGTGCCATATCAATCCAATTTACGAGCCCTTCGTCTTCTGCGAACATCTCTTTCGCTAATTGGTCTGTTTTGTAAATGTCTTCTGCATCTCCAGACAATGCCGCCCAACGGAAAGGTCCTTTCCCTTCGCAAAATAACGGACGAATGTAAGCCGGTACGAAACCTGGGAAATCAAACGCATTTTCTACGCCCATCTCTTTCGCATAAGCACGAATATTGTTACCGTAATCAAACGTTTCAGCTCCTTGTTCTTGGAAAGCCAACATCGTACGAACATGTTCTGCCATCGTTTCTTTCGCTAATAGTTCATACTGTTTTGGATTTGATTTGCGTAATGCAAGTGCTTCATCTAACGACATACCATTCGGTACATATCCATTTAATGGATCGTGCGCAGACGTTTGATCCGTCACAAGATCCGGAATCATTTGTCGATTTAACAATTCACGGTTCACATCCGCACAGTTCCCTACAAGTCCGATAGACGCCGGTGTTTGAGAAGCTGTTAGTTTATTAACAAGTTCTATTGCCTCATCTACTGTTTCTACTAAATAATCACAGTAACCTTCTTTTATTTTACGTTCGATACGTGCACGGTCTACTTCGACGACTAAAATAACAGCGCCTGCCATTTTACCTGCAAGTGGTTGCGCCCCACTCATACCGCCCATGCCCCCTGTTAAAATCCATTTACCGTGTAAACTCGGTGTACCGAATTTTTTCTTCGCTGCTTCAACAAAACTTAAATATGTTCCTTGTAAAATCCCTTGCGCTCCAATGTAAATCCAAGAACCCGCTGTCATTTGACCGTACATCATTAAGTTGCGCTCTTCTAACTCATAAAAATGATCCCAATTTGCCCAAGCTGGTACGAGATTTGAATTAGCGATTAAAACGCGCGGTGCATGTTCATGTGTTTTAAAAACAGCGACAGGTTTCCCTGATTGTACGAGCATCGTTTCATCATTTTCTAATTCTTTTAATGTCGCAATCATCTTCTCAAAACTTTCCCAATCACGTGCCGCTTTACCGATACCACCATAAACGACTAATTCATCTGGATTTTCAGCTACTTCTGGATCAAGATTGTTCATAAGCATACGGAGTGCCGCTTCTTGTGTCCATCCTTTACAAGTTAGTTCTGTCCCACGTGGTGCACGAATATTTGTTTTAAACATTAAAATCTCTCCCTTTTTTTAAAATAGTAGAAATGCGATTGGTGTAACTAATATGAGCGTTAATACGACACGTTCAAACCAAATGATGAGCATTTGACGAATCGTTAACGGAATACTCGTCGATAAAATAACTGGAATAACTGCAGAGAAAAATAAAATAGCTGAAATCGACACGACAGCAACGATGAATTTTGTCACGATCACACTTTCTGTTACGAGCATTGCTGGTAAGAACATCTCAGCAATCGATAGAGAAATCGCTTTCGCTGTCAACATCGGTTCAGGTATTTGAAGTAAATACGTAAACGGTACGAATAAGTATGCAAGCCAATCAAATAGCGGTGTATACATCGCTAGTAATAACCCAATTAAACCGATAGATAAAATGGATGGAATGACACCCATCGCCATAATTAGACCGTCTTTTAAATGAATAGTTAAATTTTTCGGTAACGACGGATTTGATTTCGTTGCAATTACCGCTTCTGTCCAAGCCATTTTTAGACGATCTTTTTTAATAATTTTTTCCGGTTGAGGTGTCGCATCTTCTGCATACGTGTCTTTAATAGAACGCAGTGGATAAATACGTGCCGTAATCGCCGTTACTGCAAACGTAACAACGAGTGTCACCCAGAAAAATTTATTCCAATGCTCCATTAAGCCGAGTGTCTTCGCGACAATAATCATGAACGTCGCTGATACTGTTGAAAAACCTGTTGCAATAATTGCCGATTCTCTCGCTGTATATTTCCCTTCTTTATACACACGGTTCGTTAACATTAAGCCCACCGAATAACTGCCTACGAATGACGCTACAGCATCGACCGCTGAACGACCTGGTGTTCTAAAAATAGGTTGCATAATAGGTTGCATAAAGATTCCAATGAATTCTAATAGTCCATAACAAACGAGTAACGCTAAGAAAATCGAGCCGATTGGAATGACTAAGCCAACAGGTTTAATAAGTTTCTCCATTAAAAATGGTCCGATATCAGGATTAAATAAAAAGGCCGGTCCGAAGTTGAAAATAAGCATAACACCTACGACTAAACCGACTAATTTCAAAATAGATAATACGATGCTTACAGACGATACATTCCATTTTTTCGTAACAAATGGATAAAAAGCGCCGAGCACTAATAGAATCAATACGTACGCCTTAACGAGCGTCGGTGTATACATTGTGAGTGCGGTCACGATATGATCTAATAAAATCGAAGACCGACCATCCCATTCAAATGAAATAAAAAACTAAAAATACCGATTATGCTACAAATAATCATTTTTCCAAAGATGCCAAATTCAAAACGAGCAAACTTTTTCACTTCTTCGTCTTTCAATATTTCTTCTTGAAACTCCATCGTAATCACTCCCTCTTATTACATAACTATAAAGAAACCACTTATTATTTTTAATAGATTAAATACTCTGATTATAGTAAAATTCTATTATTACGATAATTTATTAAACAAATAATAGAAATTTTATACTAATTAGAAATTTTAAATGAGGTGAATCAATGAAAATCATTATTATGGAGCGCGACGTGGAAGAGATGCGCGGGATTGAATGGTACATAAAACATTATTTATCTTATGACATCGATGTGATGAACTTATGTGAACCTGAAGCATTAGCCGATGCCATTGCTTCCTTTTTGCCAGATTTACTCTTGCTTGAACTCGAGCTCATTCAACCACCTGTCGAAAAGATGCTTCGCCAACTTTCGATTCCGATTATCGCGCTAACAGGTGAGCCTTTATTTCAACAAGCACTCAAAGCAGTAAACATTCGAGCGTGCAATTTATTCGTCAAACCGATTCCACTAGATGAATTAAAGTCGAGCATTCTCTCACTCCCTGTAAAAGCCGCTTCACCGCCGGAAGAAAAAACACTTCGTCGCCAATTGTATGCAGATTTATTTTTAAATAGTTCCGCTCTTTATGCGCCAAACGAACAAACTTTTTTCGTCATGGAATGTGCAGATATACAGGAAAACCTCCCATTTTACAATTGGCTAATCGCGCTCCCAGTCTTTAATGAATTCGTTGCACTGCCTCTTCAAAAGCGGATTCTTTGTCTCACGCAGACGTCCGATACGGCACCATTAATCAAACAACTTCGCCTCTTCGTACAAGAATGGACGCAGTCAGGTGGAGGCGACGTGAACATTGCTTTGTACGACGGAGAGCCATCGACACTTACAGTTATGTACAACGCGTGTAAAAAAAGTTTAATGCGCCGCTTTTATACGGGGTATCCACATATTTTTAAAACGTCCGAAACGCTGCACATTACTCGACTCGATCCACTTCTAACCTTTGAAGAACAACAACTGTGGATTGATAGCCTCGACCAGGGCGACGTGCCTAAAATTAAAAACTTATTGTATCGTTTGACGAACACTTCCATGCCTTATCACCAAGAAGATGTCCGTATACATTTGACGAGCATACTCGCACAAATCCGGCGCTACATGAAAAAATATCATTTACAACAACATGCTGCGATTGAAACGCAGTACCGTGAATTGTTTCACTACATTTTGGAACATCCTGTTTTGTATACGATTATTCAAGAATTCATTTTATTTACGCAGCGTATTACAAACTATGTAAAAAGAGAACAACAAGCGGCAGTCGCCGATTATACCGAACTCGCTGTCGCATTCATCGAAAAAAATTATGCCGATGCCGACTTAACGCTTCAAACGACAGCTGATGCCTTAAATATTAGTCCTAACTACTTGAGCACGATGTTTTCTAAAAAAAGAGGCATTCCGTTTAAAAAATTTGTACAACAATATCGCCTACAACTAGCCGCAAATGACCTCATACAATCGACGCAATCTATCGCATCAATTGCTGAAGCGGTCGGCTTTGTAGACAACAACTATTTCTCTAAAGTATTCCGTAGTCATTACCAACTAACACCTTATCGCTATCGACTTCATCATAAAAAAAGCCACGTATCTCATTCGACAGACGCGGCTCCGAACAACGCCCATGAAGCGGTTTTGCGATTTGGGCATACGACATAAATTCAACTATGCGCCGCGACATTCGTCCAACCAAGTGCATTTTGTGATTCCTTTCGTACGAATACAACACATTTTTCACATACATCGTATTGGATTGTCGCTTCCTTCCAATAAAAATAGGCAAATACGTAGTTCTTCTTTTGTTATAATTGCTCCTTTTTACAAATAATTTATGACGCGACGACGAAAAGTGCCACTTCTATACTAGAAGTGGCACTTAATTTTATTTATGTCGTATGGAGGAATAGGGTTTTGGAGAATTTACTAAATAATTTGAACTCGCAATAACTGTTTATTCGCTACAACATAACGCAAAATCGAACTTCGATTTAACACTTATATTAACAATTGGAAGTATTATCATAATTTTTATCGTTATTTATTAATGTATAAAAATCCTATTAAAAGACGTTAAATATTTTCAAAGATTCTTATGTACACTAACTTACCATAAGAGTTGTACTCACAAAAAAGGATGATCATAATGATCATCCTTTTTTTATTCTATTTATTATTTATAGGAATTAATTACTTTAAAATATATGTAATGTAATAATCAGCCATTAGTTGAAAATATTGCTGTGAGCTAAAATTAAATTGTTGGTAATACCTCTCCCGTTTCTAACATTACTACATAACCTATTTTAGTTGTACTACCTTTTTTACATTGATGAACTATTTCAAATGTTTCAGGTGCTTCTAACCCTATAATTACTAAGGGTACACTTAATTGATTATTTAATGGTGGTAGATGTTTAAGGAACTTCTCATATGTTCCTACAGCTGAATCAAATCCACCAGCACGTCGTAAATCATCCGTTGCACATATGATTACACCAACGCGAGTTTGAATAGCTTTCTCTACATGATTTAATTCACTCGCTAAAACAGGTTTTAACAAATTCCATGCTATTACTCCTGAATGATTAAATGCCACTTCAACCGAAACATCTTCTTTAGCATAATCTAATCGCCAATTTTCATTGTGATTATAGCTTGCGTCATTGAAAATAGGACTCTCAGCAAACCATCCCATATTTATAAATTGTTCTTTAAGCAATTGATTGATAGAAGCTGAAATACTTTTACCTCGGTTTGGACGATTTAAATAATTATCTATAATATCTTGATCCGTTATATTTTCAATTGCAGTTTTAATTTCATTCCAAAGAGGTTTGATTTCATCCTCTGTTTCTACAATTGATAAAGCAAAACGATGTGAATGTAAATGTTCTTGATACTTCATATATGACTTCCTTTCTAATAACAAAATTAATTTTAACAGATAAATAATATTTATAATTGCAATCTCTCAAATAGTTTTTATTAATTTCTCTATTATTGCGGAATCCACAGTCCATATCATATTTATTACAATCTAATTTCTCAACAAAGTAGACTAGTCATTATCCCATAGTTATTGGATTCGCTCCCCCTTGACTTCAAAGTTTTCAGGCCATATGTTTCGGACGCGGCACACTATTCTGATTCAATGACGCTACGTAATGTCATTTTATGCGGAACAACAAAAAGTGTCCGGGACTCTTCATCATCTTGACGCATCGACCAATTAATTAACTCTTTGACTGTATAGCGTGCTTCGCTATACCACACAACGTTATGCGCGTTCGGCATACGGAAAAAGCCGAAGTCGTTGCAGTACATATCGGCATTAACGCTAGATAAGCTCAATTTGAGGTTATTGGCGATACGTTTCGCGACTACAAGACTACGAAAGTCATTTTTATTTTAAATGTATATATTTTTACTATATTGTATATAAAATAACATATTGATGATACAAAACTTATATTGTTTCATTTCAAAATAACTATTTACATAAAAAAATTCCACATCTATATTCTTATACTCTAGCACTATATTGAGTAGCTTTTAATTGTAATTCACTTTCTAAATCACCTTGGATTTTGTAAAATTTCCCTGAATTATTCTCATCATCATACTCATATACTCGAATTAATTGATATTGCTCGGAATGCTCCTTACAGAAAGCAAGCTCATTTGGTGAAATAAAAAACTCCGAATCCAGATTCCCTTTTGTGGCTTTTACTTCTAAATATAAATATGTACCGTCTGGATTGAACGATTGAATATCGTACCCCGCTCCATCACCTTCTACTACTGATGTATGTACTACTTTATTAGCTAAATCAGTTCGTCCAACTTTGATTAATTGTTCTTTTGTATACTGTAGAACTAGTAACTCTGCTGACAACCCTAATTTTGTATTATTTTCATTTCGCGCTACATAGTTTGTTTTCTTTGCTTTGAAATTTTTCTTTCTTGAATGACTCTCTTTTTTTATAGGCGCTTCAGTTTCTTTCAAACTATTTTTAGGCTGCTCAACAATTATTCTTGCTGATTCAAGCTTAATTTCATCAAAAATCTTTTCATCATCCCATTCTAAAACTTGCCATTTAAAATGGACGGGATTTTCTAGCGTTGTATCATGATCGATGTATGCAAGTCGACCCATATATCGAAATTCTCTTTGCTTTTTACTAGGACGTAAGAATAAATAAATATTATGTTTCGTATAATCATGATTAATAAATTCAATGATTTGCTTATGATCCAGCGTATGCTTCTTTTGAGATTGCCACGTTAAAACACCATCTTCTGTAAGGTTTTCTTTAAACGTAACACCTAGTTTATCTTGGCCAATTGTTACAAAGAAAACATAGTCATGTTTACGATTCGGAATTCTAACAATCCCATGAAGTCCCCAAATGCCTGCACCAGCCGTAAACTTTGTAATCCCTCCATCAAAAATTTTATGCACATCTTTTCTAGTATACTTTTCATGTAATGTCAATTTTTTCATTTCCACACCTCTTACTATCCATCATATTACTTTTAAGTTAAATTTAACATGATATATTATTGATATAAGAATACTAAGGGAGATGTACATAATGGCAAAACATCCATTTACATTTAATGAATTAAATACAATTTTAAGTGAAGCAACGGGAAAAACGCTTGGAGAAGCGGATGTAAATAACGTCTTTGCCAAAACAATTGATAAACCGAAGATTACTGGGATTGCCGGGGATGTTGTGGAACAATCTATATTAGGTTATCCAGCTGATTCAGACAGTGATCCAGACTTAATTATCGATGGTGTTCCTACAGAACTTAAAACAACAGGGATTCGTGTGAAAATTCCAAAGGGGAAGAAGAAAAAAGAGTACAAAGCAAAGGAACCGATGTCTATTACTGCGGTGTCTATAAATAACATTGTAAAAGAGGATAATTTTGAAGATTCTCGTTTCTGGCACAAGCTAGAGAATTTACTGCTTGTGTATTACAATTACGCAGCACCTAAAGCTGTTCCTGCAACAGAGTATTCGAATTTTATAATTGAAGGTTATCAATTCCATCAATTTTCAGATGAAGATAAAGAAATTTTAAAAAATGACTGGACGATTGTACGCGACTTTATTCGAGATATACAAGCGAATTATGCGGATCCTCGTACAGAATATCCGCGCATTTCGTCTGAACTTCGTAAAGAGCTGATACTTATTGATACAGCACCTAAATATCCGAATCCTCCTCGTTTCCGTTTGAAACAGTCTACAGTTGGCACTATAGTTGAAAAGCACTTTGGTCAAAAATTAGAGGAATTAGACAAAAAGTATTCATCATTCAAAGAGCTAGATGATGAACTTCATCGTTTAACAACTTTATATAAGGGTCATACCGTACGAGAGTTACTTGAAATGCTACATATTAATGCAACATTAAATAAACATAAAGATGTATCAAAAAGTGTAACTGAGCAGATTATTGTTAAAATGCTTGGTGGTAAGGCAAAGAAATTGAGTAAAATTGATTTATTCAGTAAAGCTGGAATTATTCCTAAAACTATCGTAACCACCACTGCTGGAACACGTACTGAAGATATGAAGCTATTCCAAATTGATTTTGAGGAATGGACGCGTAGTGAATATGATTCAGACGAGGGGGAATTGCTGCCTATGACATTTGATCAATCGTTTGTTCATAATTATTTTGCAGAGCATCAATTTCTATGTATCGTTTTCCAAGAGTCAACGGACGGAGATAAATTACTCGATAATAAATTCATTGGCTTTAAACGATTAGCTTTTGATGAAGCTTTTATAAACAGTACGGTTAAAAAGCTATGGGAAGATGTTCGTGAGCTTGTCATCGATGGGTTATTAGTTGAAAGTGTTGTCTATAAAAAAGATGGAACACCACAGATTAATAAAAAAACGAATACGATAAAGAAATCTTTAAATTTCCCTAAGTCTGCGGAATATGATGTTTTTGTAAGAGGAAGCGGTACAGATTCCACTCATAAAAATTTTATATTAAATGGCATTCATATGTATTCTCAATATGTATGGATTAAAGGATCTACGATGGTTCATTTATTAAAAGATATAACTTTCATCTAAAATAAACAAATACTAAAGAAAAAGAAGGTTTTTTTCGCCGATTATTTCATAATACCCACGCCCTACTTCTCAAATAATAATTTTATTGAAAATATTTACCTTTAAAAATGATGTTATTTAAATGATTAAAAACATAATGATTGATCTTCTGAGATTTTTAAGATATAATGAAAACACTAAATGAAAGAAGGTTAATCAATGAACAACAAACTCAATGTAGTCGAGCTTTTTGCTGGCGTGGGTGGTTTCCGGGTTGGTTTGGAAAAAGCAGATAAAAAGCTATTTGATACTGTATGGGCCAATCAGTGGGAACCTTCTAAAAAAACACAAGATGCATTCGATTGTTATAATTCTCATTTCCCATCAAGTGAAAATTGTAATGACGATATTTCAAAAGTACCGAATAAAACTTTTGAAGATATGAACATAGATTTATTGGTTGGTGGATTTCCTTGCCAAGATTATTCAGTCGCAAGATCTTTATCAAAAGAAAAAGGGATTGAAGGGAAAAAAGGGGTTCTATTTTGGGAGATTAAACGCATTGTAGAAGTTTCTCACCCTAAGTACATTTTATTAGAGAATGTAGATCGTCTATTAAAATCTCCTTCTAAACAACGCGGGCGTGATTTTTCAATTATGCTAGCAACATTTCGTGATTTAGGTTATATCGTTGAATGGCGTATTATTAATGCTGCAGAATATGGATCTTCTCAACGTCGTCGCCGTATTTTCATATTTGCTTACGATCAATCACTCGCATATGCAGAACGTCAATTAGATTTTTCAACTGGAGAAATTCTTTTAAAAGAAGGTTTCTTTGCACAAACATTCCCTGTGAAAGAAGAGCTTTATAAAAATCGTGAAGCATTCGTTGAACTTCCTTCGGATATCGTTGAAATCTCAGACACGTTTTCATTTGAATATCATCAAGCAGGTATTATGATTGATGGTAAAGTTCATACAGTTCATCCAGAAGCGCTGGATCCACAAGCTGTTACATTAGGGGATATTTTGCAAGATGAATCAGAAGTAGATGAGAAATTTTACTTGAATGAAAATCAAATTGAAAAATTTGCGTACTTACGCGGGCCTAAAAAAATTGAACGTACATCTAAAGAAGGTCATAAATATATCTTCTCTGAAGGTGGGATGTCACCTACCGACTCACTAGAATTACCAGGGCGTACAATGCTAACAAGCGAAGGTACAACAAATCGTAGTTCTCATGTTGTCGAGGTGAATGGACGTAAACGTTTCTTAACACCCATTGAATGTGAACGACTTAATGGATTCCCAGATAATTGGACTGCTACAATGGGAAATCGTATGCGTTACTTCTGTATGGGAAATGCACTTGTTACACAGATGATTGAAAAAATGGGTAACACTATTAAAGAAATCGATGCTGCGGAAACACGTAATATCGCACAAATCTCATTAAATCTTCATTAAAAAAGACCGGGATAATACCCGGTCTTTTTTATATAGCTTCAAATTCTGAAATTATTCCCCAATCGCCACTTTCGCTACTTTCATCACCGTCATATCGTCCATCGGTGGATTGTGTAAGCCTGCGCGAATGTCGCGGTAGTAGCGGCTGAGCGGATTCGTTTGTTGGAGGCTCTGTGCACCGACGATTCGCATTGCTAAATCGACGACTTCGAGAGCGGTATTTGTCACGAATAGTTTCGCAACGCCCAGTTCGTTCGTCACCGTTTCAGGGCGCGTTTCAAATTGGCGGATTGTACTGTAGAGGAAGTGACGTGCGGTCATTAATTTAATGTTCATTTCCCCAATTTTTTGTTGAATATGAGGCAATTCAGAAATTGTGACGTCTAAGCTATTCGGTTGGTACGTTTTCGCAAAGTTTGTCGCATAGTCACAAGCAGCTTGCGCGATGCCTAAATAAACAGCGGGTACGTGAATAATCCAACCGTTTTGGCGAATCGCACCGCGTGGACCGTTCATCGTTTCAAGTAGCGCGTCTTTTTCCACGTAAACGTCTTCTAATACGAGGTCATGGCTCGCCGTTCCACGCATTGCCATGACGTCCCACGTTTCGTCAATGCGGACACCTTTTGCTGTCGCATCTACGAGAAAATAGCCGATTGCTTGTTCGTCTTCCATCCATAGTGCGACGATTGGATGCGTTAGCGCTGTCGAAAGTGACGTAAATGTTTTGCGTCCATTTAATAGAAAGCCGTCCCCTTGTCTCGTCGCATGACCTTCCGGGCGTCCACCACGCGTCGGACTACCGGTCGCTTTTTCTGTTACGGCACGATTCGTTAAGGCACGCTCGTGAACGATTTTTTTTGCGAGGAATTCGTGTTGTGCTTCTTGCCACAATTGTTTTTCGTAAGCATCCCCGATGATGCTCACGTGCCATCCGATCGATAAAGCCGTCGCCCCGTCATAACGTGCGAGCGTTTCTTGGCATAATACGAGGTCATAAATGCCGAAACCAAGCCCTCCGTAAGACTTAGGTAACGTTAATTGGTTGTAGCGAATATCGAGTAATGCTTCGATGCTCTCCTCCGCTAAACGTCCTTCGCGATCTGCCGCTTCGCCTGCTTGGCGGATCGCCGGCCCAATCGTATGTAGTTGATCCAGCATTTGCTGTTGTTGCTCTGTTTGAATAAAAGGTTGTAATGGTTCCATGAAATGCCTCCCGACTTGTTTTGCTTATTGTAACACTCTTTTCAAAATCTGTTCGTCCATTTTCTGAATTGTTCATTTTTTGTTCTTCCGATAAAAAAAAGAGTAAAGCGAGACGAATCGTCCTACTTTACTCTTTTTCACAACGTCCCTTAAATATATAAAGGCTGTTCTTTCACTTTTTTATGTGTTGCGATACTCACAATTACGAAAACGATGAGTGATAGAACGATTGGGAATGTGACCGTATGGACGCCGAAAATATTCGGAGATAGACGGTCGATGGCGATATACGTCAAGAGACCGACGACCATGCCACACATAGCTCCGTACTTGTTCGCCTTTTTCCAGTACAAGCCGAGAACGATTGGCCAAACGAATACCGCTTCTAAACCACCGAAAGCAAATAAATTTAACCAAACGATTAAATCAGGTGGGTTGAATGACATCAGAACGACTAAAATACCGACGATTGTCGTCACACTGAAGCTCGCCTTTTTAATCGTTGCTTCACTCGCGTCCGGTTTAATATAGTGCAAGTAAATATCTTTCACGATCGTTGAGCTGACCATCATTAGTAAAGCATTCACCGTCGACATAATCGCTGCCATCGGTGCTGCTAATACAATCCCTGCTAAAACAGGGGGGAGCACTTCCATCGTCAATGCGGGCATCACTTTATCGCCGATTTCGATTCCTGGAATGACTGCGCGACCGAATGCGCCGATTAAATGCATACCGAACATAATCGTTGCGATGCCGACTGTTCCGATCATAATCGCACGGTGCATGCCTTTAGACGATTTGTAACTCATCGCACGAACGGCGATTTGTGGTAAACCAATGACCCCAACACCGACTAAAATCCAGAAAGAAGATACGTATGTAGACGTATATTGACGCTCGTCACCGAATGGTGAAACGAGATTCGGATTAATGTTTACTAAGTCGTGCATAATGTTTGAAATACCGCCGCCTGCAATAATCGTACCGATTAATAAAACGACCGTTCCGATGACCATAATCGACCCTTGCAGTGCATCTGTTAAAGCAACGGCACGGAAACCACCGATCACGACATAAATTAATACGACGACCGCAAAAATAAAGAGTGCTGTCGTGTAGTTCATGCCTGTAAGCGACTCAATAAGCCGCGCGCCGCCTATCCACTGGGCAACCATCGATGCAAATAAGAAAATAATAATGCTGACTGCCGATACGATGACGACAACATGACTTTTATAGCGTTCACGTAAAAAGTCGATTAGCGTAATCGCTTTAAATTTGCGTGTCACAATGGCGAATTTTTTGCCGAGAACCATTAATACGAAATACCCAGCAGGTAGCTGTGCTAGTGCTAGTAATACCCAGCCAAGTCCCGTATTGTACGCAACCCCTGGACCACTAATGAAGCTCGATGCACTTCCGTACGTCGCCATCATCGTCATCGCGAGTAAGAAGCCGCCCATTTCGCGTCCACCTAAAAAATATTCCGATAAGAAAGAGTCCGAAGAACGAACGAGTTTATTCGACCAAAAGCCGATACCAAAAATAATAATGACAAAAATAGCTAATGGAATAATGACTTGCAGATGCATTATTTCTCCTCCTCTTCATCGTCTAAAGGTACTTCTTTAAAGACGAATTTCAGTAAAATGGCAATCAATACGAGCATCGTAATCGTCGTCACGATACAACTATAGAAAAACCATGCAGGGAAACCGAGGATATATGTATAGTCTTTTGGATCGCCGCCTCCCATACCGTAAGCGAACCCGTACCACATACCAAAGTTTAGTAACACTAACACTACTCCGATAATCGCTTCCCGATTCGCTACGCGATAACGCTTATCTTTCATCATGAAACACCCCTCTTTTTTTAATTCATTTCTCTAGTCATCTAAATGAATTGCATTCACAATCCATTTTTATATAAGATTAGTGTAGAAAACTTTATAGTTTATGTAAATTTCATTATAATAAACTTTAGTTAACATTTGCTTAACTGTCAATGGAGGGGTGAGGACAATGACGATCGAACAACTAAAATATATTGTAGCCATCGCAAAATACGGGACATTAAAAGATGCTTCCGAAGAATTACATATTACATTATCTGCACTAAGCCAAGGTCTGAATCGTTTAGAAAAAGAACTCGGTCTGACGTTATTCACACGAAGTCGTACCGGTTCAACGACGACAAAAGAAGGAAAAGTGATCGTGAATCATGCGAAAAGCGTGCTTAGTTCACTAAAAGACTTAACAGAAGTCGCACAAGTTATGCAAAACCGCCTAACGGGTACGTTAAAAGTCGCTTCGATTCCCGGACCTTTTTTCAAGCTGTTCACAATCGTCCAGCAAATGAAGTCGATTTATCCAGAAATCAACATTCAAATTCGTGAACAAAATTCGCAAACGATGTTGGAAGAGCTGAATAGCGAAAAAGTTGATGTCGCACTAGCCGTTTATAACGATGAAGACATTCAACACAACCCTGAATTAACGTTTACGAAAATTTCGACGTGCCAAATGCTCATCGTCGCACACGAAGATTCGCCCGTTATTCAAAATGGTCATGCCGTCACAGCCGAGCTTAAAAAGCAACCGGTCATTATTTTTGACGATAAAATGGTTATCGCCACAATGAATGAAATGAAATATGAATTCGGTCGAAATGCGATTGTCATTTCCGTAAACAACCCCCATATCGTGCAGCAGTACGTAGAGGAAAATAAAGCATACACAGTCGGGCTCGACTTGACGTTCACACATTCAAAAAGCTTTATGAAAAACATGAATTTCGCGAAAATCAACTTTTTGACGTCGATTCCCGTTGAGCATACGTTCGGCATCGTTACAAAAGCGAGTCGCCACGAAACACAGTTAATGAAAGAATTTGCTTACAAACTTAAAAAAGAATTTAAAGATTATACGAAAGAAATTTCGGCAATCGACGTATAAAAAGACGCAACGATGACGTAAATATTCATCGTTGCGTCTTTATTTTTCTTCTTATCGGTTCATTTTCTCTATTTCACACAATATTAACTTAAGTTAACGAAAACTTAACTTAAACTATCATCGTTCTTCTTTTTTCCAGTGCATGCATCGCTTCAAGTACGACTTCAGCTGTCATGTCTCCCGGCAATACGTGAATCGATTCTGCAGGAATCGTTGCTTTCACTGCGACTTCGTGCAATTCTTCGTCCGTTGCTTCTATTTGTAGAGCTGCGAGCGATTGTGGAAGATGAAGCATATCGTAAAATGGTTGTAACGCATCAATCTCATCTTCTTTTCCTTCTAATAGTAATTGCACGCAAATGCCGTATGCAACTTTCACACCGTGTAGCTGCGTATGCGATGCTTCGAGCGTCGTTAGTGCATTATGAATCGAGTGCGCCCCGGCTGTGCGTCCGTAATGATCGCCGTATCCGCCAACCATTCCCGCATACATGAACATCGTTTCGATGACATGAATAAACGCAGCATTCACGGTATTCGTATCGACGGCTTGCAATGCCGCTTCCGAATGTTGCAAGAGCAATTCCTTACATTGGCGAGCCGCTTCGTACGAAATCATCATCGGTACGGTTTTGTCGTCTATTTTTCCGAGTTGTACGTCCGCCTCGTACCATTTCGCAAGCGTATCTCCAATTCCCGCGATGAAATAATCGCGCGGTGTTGTTAACAACAGTACGGGATCGACTAATAGCAAACTCGTCGCAACAGGATAAATCTCGTAGCGGACGAACGCCCCTGTATCATCGTACAAAACGCTTAATGGCGTCCACGGCGCACAGTTCGATGCGATCGTTGGAATCGCAATGACTTGTTTATGTACCTCGTTCGCAACAGCTTTCGCTAAATCGATGACTTTCCCCCCTCCGACGCCAATAATCGCATCGTAATCAGTCATCATCGCCGCTACTTTGTCGACTTCAGAAAAAGAACATTCACCGCCGTACGTATATACGTCCGTTTGAACGTCTGTCATGTCCGGCCAAAAAGTATGTGCTTCTTGCCATGATTTTACCCCTGTAACGATAAGAGCACGGCAAATACCGCGCGGCAATAAGAAACTTTCTAGTTTTTGAAGAATCCCTTCCTCTACTACGTATTCACTCGGTGCTGCATGTACGTGAATTGTCTTCATTCGAATCACTCACTTTCTTAAACTAGTGGAATGCTCTCATTTTACGCTTTATTTTCTGAAAAATCATTCAATTCATCAAGCAATGAATAATTGTCGACAAGACTTAGCGACAACCACACATCACCTACAAACCCTCATTCCATTTCTCTATAAAAAAACACTTCCAAACGGCGCGTTTGAAAGTGTTTTTCATTATTTCAATTGTTGCGTCATCGCTTCCATTTCAGCTGATAAATTACTCAAGCTCTCACTTAACGAGTTGACGTGGTCAATCATATGATTTTGTTCTCCGTTTAAGCCATTTACTTTTTGAACGCTCCGTTTCAAATCTATCATCACATGATTAATTTGTTCAAAAATCGACCAGACGTCTTTCGCCTTTTGGTTAATGACAATCATAATTTCAGACATTTGATCGGCTTCTAACTTACTCGATTCTGCCGATTGTTGAATTATATAAAACGACTCGCCCGCACGTTTTGAAATGTCTGTTCCTTTTTCAACTTCGCGTAGCCCACGCTTCGCATCTTCCACATTTTTCGTAGAAGCGGACGTAATATGAGCGATTAAATCATTCACTTGCTGGCTTGATTTTGCCGATTGTTCCGCTAGTTTGCGTACTTCATCTGCGACGACAGAAAACCCTTTTCCAGCATCACCCGCACGTGCCGCTTCAATCGATGCATTTAGCGCGAGTAAATTCGTTTGGTCCGCGATGCCATTAATGACGCCGATAATTCCTTCAACTTCCGTCGCCAAATGGCCTAGTTGCTCGGAAGAAGCAGTAATATGCTGCACTGAGTCTTCGATTTTTTGCATTTGTTCATGTGTCGCGTCAATCATTTTTTGACCTTCCGCTGCTTTCACATTCGTATCAGACGATAACGTAGTCATCTTCGTTACCATATCGACTGCTTTTTTAATATCGTCATTAATAGCACTCGTCGTATCGATTGCCGTGGCGATTTCTTGTTGTTGTACGTCCGTCACCGAAATCAATTTTTCCATCTCTGCTTCTACGTCGGACGTCTTATGTTTCGAATGACCGACCGTTCCGTGTAAATCTAGCGAAGCGGTTGATAACACCGTTGATTTATGAACAATTTCTTCAACTGCTTGGTCGAGAAGTGCTTGGTGTTCTTCTCGCTCACGTGCCAACTTATTTTCCGTTTGTAAATTCGTCTGGATTTGTAAAAAAGAAGAAACGGTCATGAAAACGACGAAGATGATGTGTAATAAAAACATCGACGGCGTAATACCTTCTCCAAATACAGCCGGCGTGAACGGCGTTACGAAAAAGCCGAGTAAATGTTGGACCGCGAAAATGGCTGAAATCGTCCAAACAGCACGGTATTGATTGTAAAACGCAATAATCGCAATCGCGACAAAAATGCCGAAGTGATACGCCATCATGCCGTGCCCTGCTGTAATCATCGTACAAATAATCGCACCGAAAACGAACGGTGATAACATTTGCATACGTTCCGTCGCTTTATTTTTGTAGTACGTGTATAAAAAGATCGTTTCAAGCGTTAGTGATAAAATAAAAATACTATTCACATACACGTTAATGAGCTTACCCCAATTAAAAATTGAATACGTTTCTTCCTCTACTATATGACCCATACTCGGATTATGACTCATTTGCCCACTCCAAAAGAAATTGACTATGTAAATGAGTAACGTAAACATCATTAAAATGATGGATAATATCGCTACTACGCGGTTTTTTGCTATTAATTTTTGTCGTTGTTCAGTCATTATATATTCTCCATTCAGCTAAAATTGTTAAATAAAGGAATTTAACACATCTTTAAAACCAAAAGATAGTATAATATAATAGGACTATTAATTCTACACAAAAATATTTTTTCCTATCAAAAAAATATAAAAATAGTTCTTTAGTATCACTATTGAATTTTATCGATTATTTTTTGATAAATTGGCATCATATGTTCTTCTTTGCAATATGTCGCCAGTTCATTCAGTGGAATCCACGCGACGTCACTATTTTCTCCTTCACAAACGACGAGATGACTCGCATCATCTGCCTCCATCAAATACGTGACGTTTAAATGCAAATGTTCGGATACGTATTGTCCTTTTTTCATATGACCGAGTACGGTTAGTTGCTCGATTGAAATCGGCATTTGTTGTACGGGTGTTGCTACAACGCCCGTTTCCTCTTCTACTTCTCGCGTCGCAACGCGTAAAAAATCCGCTTCGCCGTCCGCATGTCCACCTGTCCATGCCCATGAATCATAAATATTATGAAAAGCCATTAACACGTGCGTACGTGCTTCATTCACGACAAATGCTGAGCACGTCATATGAGCAATCGGATTTTCACGTGTTAATACGTCTTCGAAATGCTCAAAGGCATAACGAAAAGCCGCTAAATCCTTTTCTTCTTGTTCGTTCGTCGGTACGTATGTAAGTAATTGTTGTTGCCATGCGTTCATTTTGTCATTCCTCCTAATAATTTAACATCAATTGGTTCGCAAGAGCTGCCATGCCAATTTCGACCATCAATTCTTTCGTAATCGTCGCTTCTGGGTGATAGCACCGGTCATTCGTAATTTGTACGTGCAAAACCGCTTGGCGCAATTCATTTCGTTGAACCATTAATGCGTGAATGTCTGCCATTTCCTCAAACATCACATGTTGTAACGGTTCATCCAATGCTTCTACGAGTACTTGCTCATCCCCGTTAATAAGTCGTTTAAACGCATCAATCGCCTGAATGAACGGCGGAAGCGTTTCGACTTCTTCCCCTTGAAATGCCCGCTGTTTAATTAATCGTACGAGCGCTTGTTCAATCACCGTATCTTTTTCGAGTACTGTGTGATCGTTCAACAATGCGACGTCGATCGCAGGCCAATTAATCGGCGCTTCCTTTTCTGCACGGTCAATCGCTAAATATTCATTCATTTCATCAATCGCCGCTTGGAAACACATATAAGCTCGGCTGTAGCGATGACGCTCCGCTAAAATCAAGCCATCCTCAATTAATGCTGTACTATTTTCTTTTAATGCACGAAGCACTTGTTCTGTATATGTCATACACATCCCCCCTTTTTTTCTATTATAGCGAAGCCAAAGCATTTTCGTTGATTTGTTATCACTTTACATGTAAAGTGATAACAAAGAAGAGGAGGTTTGGCATGCATCAGACGAGAGCATCCCTTATATGGGTTCGACTAGCACGATTCCACGAGCAAAGTAATTCCTTATCGAATCAATTTTTAGCTTCTTTTGACTTAACGTCTTCCCAATTTGATCTTTTAGTACAAATTGCGTCGCACGAGCCGATTACACAGCAACAACTTGCATCGAAAGTACTCGTTTCAGAAGGCGGCATATCCCGCTCTTTAAAACGCATCGAGCAACTCGGTTGGATTGAACGTCAAAAAGAATGGAAAACGAATTGGATTCGCTTGACGAAAAAAGGCGCTGACAAGCTAGAAGAAGTATATGACCAACAAGTCGCATTCCAATCTGCTTTATTTGAAGACTGCTTATGCGAAGAAGAACAAAAGCAGCTTTACTATTTATTGTCCAAGCTTCAAAAAAATACAGAAAACAAGCTTTCCTGAGGAGGAAATTCCCATGCATCATCACATTTCCATGATTACGAAAAATGCCAACACGAACAATCATTTTTATCGTCACATTTTAGGCTTACACCGCGTGAAACTAACCGTAAACCAAGACTCACCAACGATGTACCATTTATTTTTCGGTGATACGACAGGAACACCTGGGACAGGTATTACTTTTTTTGAAATGCCGATTGCTGGTGCAACACACCGCGGCACGAATGCTATTACAGGATTTTCACTCATCGTACCGTCAGAACAAAGTTTAGCGTTTTGGGCACAACGTTTTGATACATTCGGTGTCAAACACGATGCAATAACGACTTACGCTGGACGCCCTGCACTTCCATTTGAAGACGAAGATGGTCTACGCATGCATTTAATCGCAAGCGACGACCGTGAAGATTTCTGGGAACCATACGCACACGAAGAAATTCCAGACGAACATTTAATTCAAGGGATGGGTACAGTTGAATTAACCGTGTCACGTTTTGAAAAACTAGAAAAAACATTAACAGGCATTTTCAATTACACGAAAGCAGCTGACCATACGTTCCAACAAACAGCAGGCTCTGCTGTCGGTGAAATTTTCGTCATTGAAAAACAAGGCGACCGTGAAAAGCCAGGTAGAGGAAGCATTCATCACTTAGCACTTCGTACGAAAGATGAAGCATCATTACGTGATATTTTAGCAGCTGCTAAAGAAGCCGGTTTCCACGTTTCAGACGTCATCGACCGCTATTTCTTCAAGAGCATTTACTTCCGTGAATCAAACGGTATTTTAATCGAAGTCGCAACAGACGGCCCTGGATTTACAATCGATGAAAACGTTGAAGACATGGGTAAAACACTTGACTTACCACCATTTTTAGAAAATAAACGCCAAGAAATCTTGAAAAAACTATCAACCATTGAGGAGTAATTCATATGACGAATGAACAAAAAGCACTTGAGTTTGGTCTGTATTCACTTGGCGATTATATGCCTAATAAAGCGAATGGCCATCTTTCTGCACAACAACGCATTCAAGAAATCATTCAATTAGCGACGTATGCCGAACAAGCGGGCATCGATGTGTTTGCATTAGGTGAAAGCCACCAAGATTATTTCACGACGCAAGCACATACCGTTCTATTAGGTGCGATTGCACAAGCGACGAAAACGATTCGCTTAGCAAGTTCTGCAACCGTATTAAGCGTCCAAGATCCAGTAAAAGTGTATGAAGACTTTTCAACGATTGATTTAATTTCAAACGGTCGTGCTGAAATCGTCGCAGGTCGTGGCTCTCGTGTCGGTGCCTACGATTTATTCGGTATCGATTTAGCCGATTACGAAGAAATTTTTGAAGAGAAACTCGCGTTGTTAAAACAACTAAACGATGCAGACGGTCCCGTTTCATGGTCAGGGAAATTCCGTCCTGAACTGAAAAATGCGAACATCTTACCTCAACCTCAAAACGGCAAACTCCCTATTTGGCGTGCGGTTGGTGGACCTCCTGGCTCGGCAATTAAAGCCGGCTACATGGGCATTCCGATGATGTTAACGACATTAGGCGGACCTGCGATTAACTTCCAAGTTTCTGTCGATGCGTATTACGAAGCACTCCAACGAAGCGGCTTTGAAGCATCTCAGTTCCCTCTCGCAACAGCGAGCTTATGCCACGTCGGTAGTGACCGATCACAATCGATTACACAAGCAGCAACGTATTTATCTGCTGGTTTCGAAAAAATTCGTGGTAGTGGCTACCCTCGTTATCAAGTTGAAGAAGCGGCAAATGACGCAACGAATGCTTTAATGGTCGGCGAACCTGCCATGATTGTTGAAAAAATGTTATACCAACATGAACTTTTCGGCATGGACCGCTTCATGGCCCAAATTGATTTCGGTGGTATTCCTTTCGACGAAGCGATGCGCATTGTCGATCGTATCGGTGAATTCGTTTTACCTGAAGTGAAAAAATTCGCGAAAAACCCTCGCTATTAATAAAGAAAAAAGTCTGGGACATTCTCCTAACGTAAATAAAAATGACGCTGTCAATCGACAGCGTCATTTTTATTATGTATTTTTTCGCTACTTGCGAGAAAATGAGTTGGAGCCATACCTGAGAAAAGCGTCCGTTAAATTCCCTTTAAAAGAAATGTCTTTTCACTGGCTCAATTTCGTAGTTCAGTTCCTTATAACACCTATTTAGTTAAGATTTTATACCAACTTCATTTTTCATTTCAATTAATGATGCTGTCGAATAGTTCTATGAATCTAGTTATTTTTGATTCCATGCCATTTGATACAGTTCGTACTTTTTCATTCATTCTTCTTTTTACGTAGTTCTTTCATTTACTGTAATAAGAAGAAAGTATTTTATAACTATTTGATTTTTCCTTAACTAAAATCAAATACCTATTTTATTTCCTTTTTCACCTTTTATTGATGATTCACACATCATTTTGGCTTTATTTTGTAATAAAAATAAATCAATTTGAGATACAAATGTCATATAAATAAAACAAAGCCGTCTTTTTTATCTGCTATACTATTTTCATATAAAAATAATGGAGGATCAAATAATTATGAAAAATATAGTACGCTCCGCAACAATCGCGGCTTTATTGGCATCTGCAGTTACAGCTCCGCTCGCTGCGAACGCAGAAGAACTTGCCCCAGCAAAACCCGATAGTACTGTGGAATGGGAAGGAACGCCGTACGTGACAGATACGACACAAACGAACAATCGATTGCGTACACTTTCAACAGATGAAAAAATTATCGACGTGTCCAAATGGCAAGGTTCGATTGACTGGTCTAAAGTCGCAAAAACGGTTGATTTCGCTATCATTCGTACACAGTACGGTAGTTCTGTTGAAGATACGATGCATAAAACGTATGAAAAAAATGCCATTGCGAACAACGTCCCCTTTGGCGTGTATTCTTATAGCTTAGCAGTTTCTACGTCAGATGCACGTGCAGAAGCGCGTAGTTTTTACAACCGCGCAAATAAAAATGCAAAAATGTACGTCATCGATGTAGAAGAAATGACGAGCACTTCAGGTGAGTCAATGCGTAAAGTGATCAATGCTTACGTTGATGAGCTACGCAAATATACCGACAAAAAAATTGGCTTATACATTGCCCATCACTTATATCCAAAATTAAATTTAGATACGTCAAAAGCAGATTTTGTATGGATTCCTCGTTACGGTTCAACCGCTCCGTCTTATACATATGATTTATGGCAATATACAGACAAAGGGATTGTGTCAGGCATTAATGGCTATGTCGATATGAACCGTCTAAAAGCAGGCAAAGAATTGTCGGACATTAGCGGTAAATCCGATATGGTGACACAAACTGGTAGTGATATCGATTATTCAAAATATTATACAGCGACGAATAAACCAGCTTACGTGCAACTATTAAAAGACGTGGATACGTTCAAATCAACTGCTTTAACAGCTGGCAATAAAACCGGCACGCTCGACAAAAATGAAGTCGTAAAAGTAATCGGCATCGTGAATAGCGCATCTGGCTATCCTCGTCTAAAAATCGGGACGAATAAATACATTACAGCGAGCAAATCACTCGTTCAAAAAATTACTGCATCATACGACAATTATTACTACACAAATCCAGATAACGTATTGTTCAAAAAAGATGCAAAAATTTATAGCAGTACGACAATGAATGAAAGTACAGAAAAAGGAACATCTTACACTGCCGGTACGGTTGTAGACGTTCTAAATATTGCTTACTCAAGCACAGGTGTTCCTCGCTTGAAAACGACACGTGGCTACGTAACCGCGAACAAAAACATGGTACAGCAAGCGAAAACAGGAATTAACTACAAAAACTTCCACTTCGTAAATCCTGGCTACGTACAAATTATGAAAGATCTTGTAACGTATAAATCGACTTCATTTACAGCATCAAAAGCGAATGGATCGGTTGCTGCGGGTCAAGTCGTAAAAGTAACGGGCATCGACTTTTCAAGCACGGGCTATCCTCGCTTGAAAATCGGGACGAACAAATACATTAATGCAAACAAAGCGTACGCTCAAAAAATCGTATCAAGCTACAATAACTACTACTACACGAACCCTAAAAAAATTATCGTGAAAAAAGAAGCCGGTATTTATGATGATACGACGATGAACAGCAGTACAGCGACAGGCAAAACGTATGACGTAGGTGATATTGTAAACGTAACAGGCATCGCTTACTCAGATACAGGTGTTCCTCGTCTCATCACAGCGGATGGTTACATTTCTTCAAACAAAAACATGGTACAAAAAGTCGTTGCTTCCATCAACAATTACGTGACGACCATTCCCGCAAAAGTCGTAAGTAAAACAGGCATTTGGGAATACAATTCAACGAATTTTGATACGAGCAATCGTTATAAATCATACAAAGTGAATCAACTTTTCACTATTACAGGCATTGAGTACACAGCAGGTGGTACACCACGCTTAAAAACATCAACAGGCAAATACATTACAGCGAATAAGCTAAATGTCCAACCCGTTGTAAAAAACATTACGTCTTACTATTACGGAACGAAAATACCGAGTGAATTAACGCTTGCCAAAGCGACGTCACAATGGAAAACGGTTAATTTAACAGGCAAAATCAAAGACTTCGCTGCGGGTCAAGTCGTATCGATTAAAGAAGTCGGTTATTCAGACAATGGCTATCCTCGCTTCCAACTAACAGATGGTACGTACATTACAGCGAACAAACTAAACTTTAAATAAGCAGTTATTTTGCAATGCACATACGCGAATGCTATGATAAAAACACTTTGAACAAAAAGGAGAATGATCATGGCAATCGTGCATGTTACAACTGCAGAAGAAATCAATGCGCAAGTCGCAACTAATAAAATGGTCGTCCTCAACTTTTGGGCTACGTGGTGTGGTCCTTGTCGAATGTTCGCTAACGTACTGGAACAAATCGATGAAGAAATGGAAGACGTACGCGTTTTAAAAGTAAATGTCGACGAGCATCCCGAACTATCAGAGAAATTTGAGGTAATGGGCATTCCGCATACACGCGTTATTTTAAACAATGCCATGTATGAACCCCTCGTAGGGTATATCCCATACGAACAACTACAACCAATGCTTGAAACCGAATTAAAAGAAGAAGCGTAAAACTCTCTTCCTATTTAAATGAACGTTTTAGCACTTTATAAACACCGAACTGTTTACTCGACAGTTCGGTGTTTTTTTACGTATGCTTCCCCTTTTCGACACTCTGTTATTTTATCCCAATAATATTTTCCCCTTTTCATATTCAAAATGAATGGCTATTTCTCTTTTATCCATATATTCTCTCGTTACCGTTTGCTTTTTAAGTCATTCCATACGTAATTTCATTTAGTGAACGCATTTTTTGTAAATAAAAGGCGAATTAATTGTAAACAGTAGTCTTTTATTCGTGTATAATGGTATATTGATAGGTATAAAGTTATTTATATGTTTTTAAAACTAAGTATTTAGAACGTGAATAAAATAGTAAAAAGGAGTTATTATATGTTTTTTTAGATACAAAATACATTTCACCACTTCTCCACGAAACTTTATTAAAAAATCAATTTTCACTTTATGATTTCAGGCATCGACAATTTTTACGTGGTGAAGGTCAACCTTTAACGAAGCACGTCATCATGAACTCTGAAAACGCCTTCCAAACATTTGAAACGGCATACGAAGAAACATTCCCTCAATTAGTGCATACCGCTAAAATCTTCAAAGATAAAATTGCTTTCCGCAAAAAATTATCCGCACATTATCCGCACTTCTACTTCCAAGAAGTGACGTTACACACATTGCAAACGATGGACTATGAAGCGTTACCGTATCCATTAATCGTTAAACCGGCAAAAGGATATTCAAGCGTCGGCGTTTTCTTACTTAAAAATGCCACACAGTTCAAAGAAACGATTGCCGAATTGTATACGACGATGGCAAATACCGTCATGCCGCATGAGCTCCCTGCTTTAGCAGAACGTGCCTTTTTACTCGAAAGCTACATTTCGGGGCAAGAATATGCAATCGATATGTATTTCAATGAACAAGTGGAGCCGGTCATTTTAAATTTATTTACACGTACGTTTAAAGATGCTCATGACATGAGTGACCGCGTCTACTATACGAGCAAAGAAACACTGCAAAAAGCACTCATGCCGATGACAAACTACTTAAAAACATTACAAGGCGTCTTTCATATTCCTGCGATGCCGCTTCATATTGAGCTACGTATGAACGAAGATGGCACGATCATCCCGATTGAGATTAATCCGCTTCGCTTCGCCGGTGAAGGTACGACCGATCTCGGTTTTTACGCATATGACATTTGTTCGTACGATTATTTCATCGAACAAAAACAACCGGACTGGGCAACGATTATCGAGCAAATGGATGAACAACTTTATGCGTTCACATGCGCTTCACTAGACGTCACATTACAAGAAAATGAAATTGTTGCCATTGACCATGAACGACTAAAACGCCAATTTTATACCGTGCTAGATTACCGTAAGTTACCGGTGATGAGTCATGAAACATTTGCCGTTATTTTTTACAAATGTGCGCACGTGGACGATTTTACATCCATTTTACAATTAGATTTTACCGACTATCTTTATATTCATAATACGAACGAAAGCGAGGCATCACTCGTATGAACATCAAAAAAATCTTTAAACAAAAAAATTATCGCTTCTTTTTTAAGTGTAATTATTTTAATTACTGCGGCATTATCAATGATTTTATTTACGATTACGAACAACTTAGTGAATGACAATATCATTCCACAATACGAAGCAAATTTAAAATTGAGCATGGAAAAATTCCAAAGTGAATTTGACGCCGATTTAATTAACAAGGCGAAAAAAGACAAACAGGCTTATAATGAACTCAGTTCGAAAATCAATGCCTTTATGCAAGAACATGATTTAGAAAATGCGTACGTTATGAGTAAAGTAGATGGCAAAGACGTCATTTTAGCGTTAAGCAATACGGATGATTATTTAACCGCTTTAGACTTTACGAAAGACCAAGCGAGAGCGCTTGATCAAACGGACCTCATCGTGAGCGACATTTATAAAGACGATTACGGCAAACACATTTCAACATTCATTCAAATTCCGGGAACGGATTCTGTTCTTGGTCTTGATGCCGATGCTGATTTTATCGATACGTTAAATCATAAATTACTGCTGTATATTATGATTGCCGCAATTGTGGCGATTGCGGTTGGGACGACAGCAGCCTACTTTATTTCACGTAGTATCGTACGTCCAATTAGCCGCCTCGTTCACCATACGGAAGAAGTGGCAGAAGGCGACTTAACGATCACACTTGAAAATAATGCCGTCGATGAAACAGGACGCTTGATCGACAGTTTCAATCAAATGCAACATGAACTGCATTCGACACTCGCACAAGTCAATGATACGACGGTACATGTCGTCGATGGTTCTGAAACGTTAAAAGAAAGTGTTTACCAAATGACCGATACGACGAATCAAGTAACGAGTGCCGTACAGGAGATTGCAGCGAATACAGAGCAAACGACAGCCGGTGCGAAACAAAACTTAACGATGATTCATTCATTAACTGAAAAAATCACACAAATTTCGGAGTCAACGATTCAAATTTCGGACGATACGAAACATGCTGCAAACGTTGCAATCGAAGGAAACCAAAATATCCAAAAATCTGTTGAAGGCATTGATATTATTAGCCAAACCGCTAAAAATTCATTGACGATTACAGAAAAAATGAACAACCGCGCACAAGAAGTAAGTCAAATTACGAAAATGATTTCAGGCATTTCTGACCAAATTAACTTACTCGCTTTAAATGCAGCGATTGAAGCGGCTCGTGCAGGCGAATATGGAAAAGGCTTCGCCGTTGTCGCAGACGAAATTCGTTCACTCGCTGAACAATCTGCAACGTCTGCCAGTACGATTACATCTCTTATTAATGAAATGCAAAAAGATTCGCAACAAACCGTAACCGCAATTAGCAACGTCGTTCAAAAGATTGATGACGAAAGCACAACGATTTACGGTGCAGGCGAAACGTTCCAAAACATCGTCAACCTCGTAGAACATGTCAAAGCCGACTTAGCCTCTGTAACGAGCAACATTCAAAGCATGGCATCAAATTCACACGAGTTAGTAACGACGACGAATACGACCGTTGAATCGTTAGAAGAAACGAATATGAGTTCTCAAACGATTGCGGCTTCTATGGAAGAACAAGCTGCTTCTACAGAAGAAATGTTAAGCATTACTGTTGAATTAAATTCAATGGTCGAAAACTTACAACAACAAGTCGACCGCTTTAAGCTTTAAACGATTCGGTCGCCTCTATTGAAAAAAGAGGCTGGGGCAACACCTTAGTTAATAAGAAAAGACATGCATGATTTGAATAAAATCATGCATGTCTTTTTTGTCTGTTGTTCTTCGTTTCTGCCGACGCTTTTCGCAGGTACGGCTTCATCTCATTTCCCTAATCATATATTATGGAATCGCACGCCCAACCGTATAACCAGTAAAAATACAACCGCCGAGAAACGTCCCTTCTAGCGCACGATACCCGTGTACTCCGCCACCGCCAAAACCAGCCGCCTCTCCGACTGCATAAAGCCCTTCTAAAACCGAACCATCTTGCTCTATTACTTGCCCCTTTAAATTCGTTTGAATACCGCCTAATGTTTTACGCGTCAAAATACGTAGACGAACAGCGATGAGTTTGCCACTTGCTGGGCTTAAAAAGGCATGTGGCTTCGCAACTCGAATGAGTTTTTCTGATACGTAGCGGCGCGCTTTATAAATAGACGAAACTTGTGCATCCTCACTTTCCTTATTTAAAATCGTAGCATCATGTTGTTGCAACACCGTTTTCAACGTTAAAAAGTCGATATGTTCTGTTTGCGTAAGCGCGTTCATCTTCGCGGCTAACTCTTTGACGCTCGTTGCGACGAGGAAATCTTCTCCTTCATCGACAAAACGTTGTACAGGAGCCGGTGCGCCTTTACGAAGACGTTGCATTAACAATCGAATGCTTTTATCCGTCAAATCCGGATTTTGCTCAGAGCCCGATAGCGCAAACTCTTTCGCAATTACTTGTTCCGTCAAAATAAACCATGAATAATCAAATCCGGTCTGTTGAATTGCTTCTAAAGACGTCAACGTATCAAATCCGGGATAATTCGGATGGGGTAGTTTCTTCCCCGCTCCGTCCAACCAAATAGACGAAGGTCCAGGTAAAATTCGAATGCCATGTTCATGCCACACAGGTGCATAATTTCGAATCCCTTCCGTATAGTGCCACATACGATCTTTATTAACGATTTTTGCCCCTTGTCCTTCCGCAATTTGTAATAGCTTCCCATCAACATAAGACGGGACGCCTGCAAGCATTTGTTCAGGTGGTTTGCCGAGGCGTGCTGGCCAATTTTCTTTTACGAGTTGTAAATTAGCCCCGATACCCCCAGAAGCAATAACGACCGCTTCCGCTTTTAATTGAAACGACTGTTTGACCATTCGGTTCGTCGCCTCTCCTCTCGCTGCCGAATCTTCTTCTAACACATTTCCTGATACGCCCGTCACGCGCCCTTCTTTCATCATAAGTGCCGTCACTTCATGTCGTGGTAAGTACGTTAATTGCCCCGTTTTTTGTGCACGCAATACGGCCTCTTTAAACGGTGCTACGATGCCTGGTCCCGTCCCCCACGTAATATGAAATCGTGGCACAGAATTACCGTATCCTCCTTTTAAAATGGCCCCTCGCTCTGCCCAACCGACAACTGGGAAAAACCGAATCCCTTTCGACTTTAAATACGCATACTTTTCATGCGTCGCAAACGATACGTAAGCCTTCGCCCATTGCTCACCGAAAAAATCCTCTCCGTCTAAACGGTCAAATCCTGCAGCAAGTGACCAATCTTTCCACGCTCGTTCGAACGTATCACGAATGCCCATCCTCCGCTGTTCAGGTGTATTTACTAAAAATAATCCACCGAATGACCAATGCGCTTGCCCGCCTAACGATTGCGGTCCTTCTTGGTCCAATAACAACACACGCTTCCCTCTTTCCAGAAGTTCTGTCGCTGTTACGAGGCCTGCTAAACCTGCGCCTACAATTATCACATCCATTGCTTTTTCCCACCCTTTCAACATAAAATAACGTTATACTTGTATTCCCTATAAGCGTACAAAAACCCTTTTTCGATGGCGGAATTTTCCGAATATTAATCGAATGACAATTAACAGTGGTAAACGCTTTCAAAAGACGTTACAGTATGGATAGAATCAAATTGCATTTCCAACTCATTTCGTAAAATGAGCGATTTCAATACGAAATCATCTAAACAAACATAAATTAAAAGTGAGGTGACTTTCAGCGGTAATCCGCTGAATACACAACGATGGATACACGTAAAGAACATGATTTTTTAGGCGAATTAGAAATTTCAAACAGTGCTTACTACGGCGTTCAGACGATGCGCGCATTAGCTAACTTCCCCATTACAGGATATACGATTCACCCTGAATTAATCCGTGCTATGGCAATTGTAAAAAAATCTGCAGCACAAGCCAACGCTGCAACGAAACAATTAAAACCATCTACTGCTGAAGTCATGATCGAAGCATGTGACGAAATTATCGAAGGCAAATGGCACGAACAATTCGTCGTCGATCCAATCCAAGGTGGCGCAGGAACCTCTATTAATATGAATACGAATGAAGTCATCGCCAACCGTGCACTTGAAATTTTAGGCTACGACAAAGGTCGCTTCGATATTATTAGCCCGAACAACCACGTCAACATGGCACAATCAACGAATGATTCATTCCCAACAGCAATCCACATCGCTGCGCATTCAATGATTCAAAAATTAGGCAAAACGATGAAAAAAATGAAAGACACATTTGAAGCAAAATCAGCAGAATTTGATGATGTAATTAAAATGGGTCGTACGCATTTACAAGACGCTGTGCCAATCCGTCTCGGTCAAGAATTCGAAGCGTATGCGGCAGTTGTCGGTCGTGACATTAAACGAATCAAAACAGCACAAGAAAGCTTACTTTCTGTCAATCTTGGTGCTACAGCAATCGGTACAGGCTTGAACGCAGATCTTGAATACCGTGAACTTGCCATTAACTTCTTACGTAAAAATGCAGGCTACCCATATGCCCTTGCACAAAACTTAATTGACGGTACACAAAATACAGACGTATACACAGAAGTATCTTCTGTCTTAAAAGTATGTATGCTAAACATGTCTAAAATTGCGAACGACATTCGTATGATGGCTTCTGGCCCAACAGCTGGTTTAGGTGAAATCATATTACCTGCACGTCAACCAGGATCATCTATCATGCCAGGGAAAGTAAACCCTGTTATGCTGGAAGTGATGAACCAAGTTGCTTTCCAAGTAGCGGGGAATGATTTAACGATTTCAATGGCTTCAGAAGCAGGTCAATTCGAATTAAACGTAATGGAACCGGTACTCGTATACAATTTATTACAATCTATTCAAATTATGAACAACGTCTTTGAAGTGTTCACTGAATATTGCTTGAAAGATATTAAAGCGAATAAAGAACGCTTACTTGCTTACGTTGAAAATTCAATCGGGATTATTACAGCTGTATCTCCTTACATCGGTTACGAATCTTCTTCACGCATTGCGCGTGAAGCATTATCTACTGGTAAATCTGTACGTGAACTATGCGTTGAGTACGGTCACTTCACACCTGAAGAAATCGACAAAATTCTTAGCCCATATGCACTTACAACACCAGGTGTATCAGGAAACTTAGCACAATACCGTGCCGAACATAACCAAGGATTAAAATAAGATTCTCCTTCCCTCTTCGATCATTGAAGAGGGTTTTTTTTATGCGTTCACGATTTCTTTTTATTCCAATTAAATGATTTTTTTAACATTTTTAAATAACCTATGTTTATTTATTTTTCTGTTGGGAATATAAATAAAGAACAACATTTCATAATATTAGGAGGGATTTTTACTATGTTTTCATTTATTTGGTACATTATCATCGGTGGTATTCTAGGATGGCTAGCAGGTCTTATTCTTGGTAAAGATGTCCCTGGTGGCGTAATCGGGAACATTATCGCAGGTATTATTGGGGCTTGGATCGGTAGCTTCCTTGGCGATTGGGGTCCAAAATTAAGCAGCTTCTACGTTTTCCCAACACTACTTGGTACAATCGTTTTAATTTTAATCTTCAGCTTCATTATGAAGTCTGTAGGAAAAAAAGCGTAATCTAGTTACAATCGATATCGGACATCATGTCCACTATCTCAAATAAAAGGCGTTGCCATTTGGCAGCGTCTTTTTTATTGTTCATATTGTTCATTATGAACATTTTTATTCGAATCTTTTTATAGGTTTCTTCCTATTTTATGTAAAAAGGATACGTATTTAACTGTTCTGTCTGTTTATTTACGTTATTTTGTGGTAGACCTATAATAGAAGAGTTTTTAAGGAGGACATATACATGACATTTCCAGAAGTACACAACCAACTTTTTATTAACGGTGAATGGGTAGACGGCTCAAATGAAGCTGTTGAAGTAAAAAACCCCTCAACAGGTGAAGTAATTGGGAAAATCGCACAAGGTGGTACGAAAGAAACAGCTGAAGCGATCGCTTATGCGGCAGGTGCTTTCACTTCTTGGTCTACGACAGATCCGAAAGAACGTGCATCTGTTCTTCATCGCATCGGAACATTAATCGAAAATAACTTAGATCGTCTTGCACTTATTATGACGCTCGAACAAGGGAAACCACTATCTCAATCGAAAGCAGAAGTACAATCATCTGCAGATTCATTCCATTGGAGTGCAGAGGAAGCACGTCGCCTATATGGTCGCGTCATCCCTGCCCCGAACGGTCAACATTTCATGACCGTTCACCAACCAATCGGCGTCGTCGGTGCGATTACACCGTGGAACTTCCCTTCGAATATGATTGCACGTAAAATCGCGCCTGCACTCGCTGCTGGATGTACAGTCGTTTTAAAACCTGCAAGCGCAACCCCTTACTCTGCTCTTGCTCTCGCTGAATTGTTCGAGGAAGCCGGTTTACCAAAAGGGGCCGCAAACATTATTATGGGGAAATCAAGCGATATCGGGAAAGAATTAACATCGAATGATACGGTTAAAAAAATCACTTTCACCGGTTCAACTGAAGTCGGACAAATTTTAAATGAACAAGCCGCTTCTACTTTGAAAAAAGTATCGATGGAATTAGGCGGTCACGCACCATTTATCGTGTTCGATGATGCAGACTTAGATCAAGCCGTTTCAAGTTTAGTACGCGCTAAATTCCGCAACAACGGGCAAGTATGTACGTGCCCGAACCGTATTTTCGTTCAAAAATCAGTGAAACAAGCGTTTACAGAAAAACTACTCGTTGCGATGAAAGACGTAAAAGTTGGACTCGGCATTGAAGATGAAACCGTTGGACCGCTCATCAATGAAGAAGCACGTGAACATATCGAAGATCAAATTAAAGACGCAACTAGTAAAGGCGCAACAGTGTTAGTCGGTGGTAAACGTCCTGAAGATACTAAATTCGCAAATGGTCCATTTTACGAACCGACCGTTTTAGATGGTGTAACAAGTGATATGGACATTTACTATATCGAAACGTTCGGTCCTGTCATTCCACTCATTGAATTCGATACAGATGACGAAGTGGCTGAAGCAGCGAACGATACCGAATTCGGCTTAGCTTCTTATTTCTTCTCAAAAAACATCGCACGAATTTCACGTTTCTCTGCCGCGCTTGAATACGGCATGGTTGGCGTTAACTCAATGGCGATTTCTCAAGCAGAAACGCCTTTCGGTGGCATTAAGCATTCTGGATTCGGTCGCGAAAACGGAGAAGAAGGTATTCGCGAATACGTCTATACGAAATCTGTTTGTATGCACGACTAATTAAAAATGGTACGCTCTATTAATTCTCTTGTAAAAACGACCGAAGAGTTCACCTCCTCGGTCGTTTTTCTATTCTCCATACCCACATACCATAAAATCTTCATGACAACACGTCACAAATTCATCGCATTTTCATGACAAAACGATGACGATATTGCATATGTATCAATGGTGTTAAAAAATACACGATTCGTCATCTATTTTACATAAACGTATAATATTTAAACATTCTTTTTCGCGTTATGATTTGTTTGTATTAAAAAAACAAAAAAATAAAACACGTTAAGGGAGACTTTACTTTGAATAAAAAAACAGCACTTTTCTCATCACTCGCGCTTTCAGGCTTATTATTTTCTACGGCAGGTGCAACAAGTGCATCCGCTATGGCAAATGACGGGGGGCATCGTCAAACGTCGCAAGCACATTACACACCAACACAAAAAACAGCTGCATCGAATACATACGTTGTCAAACAAGGCGATACATTATCAAGCATCGCCTCAGCACACGGCACATCTTATGTAAAATTAATGCAATTAAATGGACTATCTTCTACGACTATTTATGCTGGGCAATCATTAAAAGTAACAGGTACTGTCACAAAAACAGCTGCTGTAACGAAAACACCCACGCAAAAACGTGTAACGCAAACGTCAAATACGGTTACACAAGTAGCTAATACAGCACCTGCCGCTTCATCAAGCATGGCAACGGCCGCAAGTGTTGCGCTTAGTGTCGTTGGTACACCGTACAAATGGGGTGGTAAAGCACCTGGTGGCTTCGACTGTTCAGGTTTAATTTATTATGCTACACAAAAAGCAGGTGCTAACTTAGGTTATGCAACAGCTGCTGGTCTTTATGCAGGAGGTACATCTGTATCAACACCACAAGTAGGCGACTTAGTCTTTTTCTCTAATACGTATAAAGCGGGCATTTCGCATGTCGGTATTTATATCGGTAACGGACAAATGGTAAGTGCCGCTTCAGACGGTGTGCAAGTCGATGCTGTACAAGGCGCTTATTGGAAAGATCATTTCACAGGTTACAAACGCTATTAATCGAAATAAAAAAGAGCGAACGCTTACTAGGAACTGACGCAAATATCTAAGCCAACATAAAAAGAAAAAAACACTTTCAAAGAGATAAAATCTTTGGAAGTGTTTTTTGATGAACAAAATCCATATGAAATAAAAATAATAGAAACGTTTTATGTTGAATCGCTTTTACGCATAACAAATGACGTTGTCGTTCAAACCCGCATCGACTACGGTCATAACACACGAATTTTAATAAAATGAAACCACCTTTACCGATTCAATACCGGAAAAGATGGTTCAACAAAAATTTGACGGCGTCTACTAAGAGAAATCCTGAGCAAAAGGCACCAGCAGGAAGCTTTAGCCATCCCCTATGAAAGCGTCCGTCAAATTCAGCTTAAACGCGTTTCACTTTCAAAAGTCCGTTCTCTCGTATTCGCTCTTTTTATATGTCGATTTATTGAGCAATTAACTCACATAAATTGGCCATTTCAATTGCTGAAATAGCAGCATCATACCCTTTATTCCCTGCTTTCGTACCAGAACGCTCAATCGCTTGTTCAATCGATTCTGTCGTCACAATGCCAAAAATAACCGGTACGCCCGATTGTAGGCCGACTTGTGCGATCCCCTTCGCCGCTTCGTTACATACGTAGTCATAATGCGTCGTGGAACCACGAATGACGGTCCCTAACCCGATTACCGCATCGTACGTTCCTTTTTCAACTAATTTTTTGGCGATAAATGGTACTTCAAATGCCCCCGGAACCCAAATCGTATCAATATTTTCTTCTTTGACGTCATGACGTTTCAAGCCGTCCAATGCCCCGTCTAATAATTTCGTATTAATAAATTCATTAAATCGTCCAACTACAATCCCAATTTTTAATCCTGTTCCTACTAATTTTGCTTCCATTGTTTGTCCCATTTTATCCAATCTCCTTCATATTCGTATAGTTAACGAGCTGTTCAATCGAAATGAGCGGACAGTCCATTTTTTCAGCGAGTCGTTGTAACTCTGGCAAGCGTGCCATATGTCCGTCTGCACTCATAATTTCACAAATAACGCCTGCTTCTTTAGCACCTGCGAGTTTTGCGAGTTCAATGGCAGCTTCTGTATGCCCTCTTCGAACACGAACACCACCGTCTTTTGCGATGAGTGGGAAAATATGACCCGGTCTTCTAAAATCCTGTGGATCCTCACTCGTTATTAATTTTTCAATCGTCAGCGCTCTCTCAAACGCACTAATCCCTGTCTCCGTCTGCTTATAATCAATACTTACTGTAAAGGCTGTTTCGTGATTGTCTGTATTATGGGCAACCATTGGTGGTAAAGCTAATTTATGTGCAAGCTCCGTCGAAATCGGTGTACAAATCAACCCTTTTCCGTACGTCGCCATCTTGTTAATCGTCTCAGCTGTACAATATTCAGCGAGTGCAACGAAGTCCCCTTCATTTTCTCGGTCTTCGTCGTCTACGACAATAATAATTCCGCCCTTTTTCAAATAGTGAATAGCCTCTTCAATTGTGTGCATATCGGTTCCTCCTAGTATCCATGCTGCGCTAAAAACGACGGCGTCAACGATGGTCGTTGTACGAACTTTTCGATATATTTAGCGAGCAAATCGGTTTCAATATTAACAGCTGTGCCGACAGGTTTTTCTTTAAAAATCGTCGAAGCATACGTATGTGGAATTAACGAAATCGTCACGCTCGTTGCGGTTACGTTAAAAATCGTAAGGCTCGTTCCATCAACTGCAATCGACCCTTTCGGCACACAATACTTCGTCAATGTTTGTGGAAGCTGTAAATCAATGTACACGGCATTTTCAAGTTGTCGCTTACGTAAAATTTTAGCGACGCCATCTACATGCCCGGATACGATATGACCACCAAAGCGACCGTTATTCAACATCGCACGTTCTAAATTAACGTGTGTTCCTCGCTTCACTGTCGCTAAGCTCGTACTATGAAACGTTTCCGGCATCACATCTGCCAAAAAATACGTCGCACCGATTTCTGTCACAGTTAAACAAACACCGTTCACTGCGACACTGTCACCTAATTGAAGATGTTCTAACACCTTATTTCCTTGAATTTGAAGCGTCATCGATTGTCTTTGCTTTTGTACACGTTCAATCGTGCCGATTTCTTCGATCATACCTGTAAACATGTCCATTCTCCTTTCCAACTTTACATAGTTGTCTAATAGGATAAATGAATGTAAGGGTACTACGAACAATCTCTTGGGCATAAAAAAACAGAAATCCACGTTTTACTAAGGGGATTTCTGTTTCATGCGTCAACAAATAAGCATACGTTTGTACACTTTTTCTGCGCATTCTTCTCTCATCCAGACTATACTGTCGGTTCCGGAATTCCACCGAATCCTGCTCGAAAGCTCGCGGACTATAACCGCCGATTGGGAGTTTCACCCTACCCCGAAGAAATGCTATGTAGTTTTAAAAAAAAAGCCCGTTCATCGCAATTTGCGGAACGGGGTTCGGTTTACGGCTCATCAAATAAGCAGTAGAAAAAGACACGCTTCTCCCATTGCTTTGACGCCGATCCTTCTCTCATCCAGACTATACTGTCGGTTCCGGAATTTCACCGAATCCTGCTCGAAAGCTCGCGGACTATAACCGCCGATTGGGAGTTTCACCCTACCCCGAAGGAAATATTCATTTACGCAATTATCTTAGCATAGTTACATTATAAATGCACGATTTTTTCAAAAACAACTAGATATCGAATACGATTCTCCTCCACGTAAGCCCGACGTCACCTACATGGTGCGCCTATAAAAAACATCTCAGAAAATAATTTCCTGAGATGTTTTCAATCATTTTATTTAAAATTATTTAGCAGAACGGTTTTTACGACGACCTTTAAAGAATGCCATAAGGGCGATGAATAATGCACCTAAACCAGCTGCTGTTGTTGCTGCCGCTGCATCCCCTGTTTGAGGAAGACCTGTTGCAGAAACTGTATTTGATTGCGCTGCTTCATTTGTTCCCGCATGCTGTGTTGCTGTGTTGCTTGCTGTCGTATTTTTCGTTGTTGTCGATTCATTACTTGCTGTGTTTTGTGACACAGTAGTAGCTGTTGGATCGTTACCATTTACAGATGTATTCACATTGTTTGAATCATCTTCACTTGGTGTTGTTGGTGTTTCTTCACCTGGTGTTGTCGGTGTTTCTTCACCTGGTGTTGTCGGTGTTTCCTCACCTGGTGTTGTCGGTGTTTCTTCACCTGGTGTTGTCGGTGTTTCTTCACCTGGTGTTGTCGGTGTTTCCTCACCTGGTGTTGTCGGTGTTTCTTCACCTGGTGTTGTCGGTGTTTCTTCACCCGGTGTTGTCGGTTCGTCAGTTAATTTTGTACCTTGGTAATCCCAACGGTGTGTTTCACCATTTGAACCTAAGTATCGATCTACAATAATTGAACCGTCCACGTTTGAGTTAGCAAATAATGAAGCTGCTGTCGCTAAAACAGTTCCTTGGAATTGTTTAGCTAATGTAATTTTACCTGTGTAGCCTGCTTCGTTTGTAGAATCGTTGAAGTTCCATAATAAGTTCGCATCGTTATAAACGATTGCTTCATGATTCGTACGTTCTGTCGTCCCGTACATTAATTTAATGCCTTGTCCGAATACGAAATCTTTTTTCCCTTTTAAGTCAACGTTTATTACTACATTCGTACCTTCTGCTAAACCAGAAATTAATAAGTCCCCTGATTTTTCTAATTCATCTGCAGAAATATTTAATACGATTGTGTTCGTCTTAGCTACTGGACTAAAGTTGCTTAAATCTAAGTAATAGTTGCTACCATTTTGTTCTGCGCCTTTACCTAATTTTGTTTCTTCTGTCGCTGTGTTAGCTAATTGTTTAGAAGTCGCTGCTAATGCTGCAAATTCTTTTTTGAAATCGATATATGTCGTTGTCGTTTCTTTATAAACGTCTTTCGCATGATCCATTTTATTACCATTCACATGAATAGCATCTTTGTTTTGATCAAATTCTACTTTAATATCTTTCCCTACAACAATTTTATTTGGACGACCTTCTACAAATGATGAGCTTGCTAAGTTTTGTTTTGGTGCAATTGATTGAATGTATGAAATATCCGTTTTATTATTTGCCTCATCGTACTGTGCATCATTTTGGTTATGTTGGTTCGTACCAAAGTTTGCAGGCGTATTCAGTAATTTACCGATTGCGACATTTCCGTTCGTATGAACTGTCCATTTTGCTTCATTTGCGAAAATGTGGAAATTTTGTGCAATCCCTAATAAATTATTTTCTACATTTGCATTTACTGTATTTTTAATATCTGATACGACATCACTTGATGTGTCGTTATCGTAAATATGTTTGTTACCATTTCTTGATGAGTCGATCACTGTCGCTTGTTTTGTTTCAGTTTCAGCGGCTGTTGTTTTTGCAACAGGTGCTTTTTGTTTTACTACTTCCGCTTGTTTTGATGCTTCTGCTTGTTTTGCTGCTTCTGCTTGTTTTGCTGCTTCTGCTTGTTTTGCTGCTTCTGCTTGTTTTGCTGCTTCTGCTTGTTTTGCTGCTTCTGCTTGTTTGCTGCTTCTGCTTGTTTGCTGCTTCCGCTTGTTTGCT
>NZ_HE611067.1:250213-354481 GCF_000285595.1 Kurthia senegalensis
CGTTTTTATGTATTAATGCGAAAAACGCTACCGTCTCATGTCGAAAAAAGATACGTTCACATCCATCTAAACAATAGGTGTAACTGGTGCATTTAAATCATACGCAACTTCCTTCGGCAATTCTTTAACTGCATACACTGCTTTTTTATCTTTTTCTAACAATAAATTTGCTGAAATACGTGCAGATTCTAAAATAATCGGCAAACCGCTACCTGGGTGTGTGCCTCCACCGACTAACCAGCAATTTTCATACGGTTTGAATTGATTGTTCGGGCGGAAGTTCATCATTTGAGACAATTGATGCCCTAAGTTAAATGTCGCACCCTCATAAACGTTAATTTTTTCTTCCCAATCAATTGGTGAGAAAATAAGTTCTTTTTCAATATGTTTTGATAAGTCTTCCAAGCCAAGTCGTTTTTCTAGCGTCTCAAGTAATAAGTCACGATATTGCTCTTTCATCGCTTCCCATTCAATACCGCTCGTATTGTTCGGAACGGGTGCTAATACGTACAAAGTGGATTTTCCTTCTGGAGCGAGCGTATCATCTGATACGACAGGATTTTGAATGTAGATCGACATATCTTTTGAAACCACTTTTGTGTCTGAAATTTCGCGCATGTTTTTCTCGTAATCATCCGCAAATAAAATCGTATGGTGTTGTAAATCATACGTCCGATCCACACCTAAATACAGCATAAATGTTGAACATGAATAGTTTTTCTTCTCTACTTTTTTCTTCGTCCATTTATTTTTTCCGTCATCCCCTAATAGTTTCGTCATCGCATATCCGAAGTCGGCATTAATGACTAATTCATCACAATGGTGGATTTCACCATTTTTCAAACGAATCCCCTCAATCGTATTTTTCACACGAATAACTTTTTGAACCGGTGCATTTAAATGAATTTTGACACCCATTTCTTCTAGCACTTTCGCCATCGCTTGCGTTAATTGGTTAAGCCCACCTTTTAAGTGATACACGCCGTAAGCTTGCTCGATATACGAAAGAATTGAGAAAGCACCTGGGCAAGACCATGGAGACATTCCTAAATATTTTGATTGGAATGTGAAAGCTAACTGCAGCTCTTCATCATTGAAATATTCTCCTAATTTATCCATTAATGACTTCCCTACTTCTAATTCAGGCAACGCACGTAACGCATCTTTTGAAAATAAATCTGTTAATTTTGCCATTCTTCTTTGAAGAAGCGGTGATAATGTTTTCAATTTTTGGTGCGTCTCTTCTAAATAACGACGATATCCGTCTTCATTCCCGGGGAATGTTTGTCTAATGTTTTCAACCATTTCTTGGTAGTCTGAAGTAACTGTGAAGCGTTTATCAGCATATACTAATTCATACAACGGTGTTAGTGGAATCGCTTCGACGTAATCGGATAAATTACGTCCAGTTAATTCGAAAATTTCTTTAATCAAATACATCATATTTAAAAATGTAGGTCCTCTATCAAACGTGTAATCGCCTAATTTAATAGCACTCGTACGACCACCTACATAATTTTCTTTTTCAAAAACTTCCACTTCATATCCTGCATTTGCTAATAGCATTGCGGATGTTAAACCACCAGGACCTGCTCCAATTACGATTACTTTTTTCATTGACGATTCCTCATTTCACATATTTTTACGTATCATTCCTTATTAAAATTATACCGATGAGTATATTTTTGTCAAACGTTAAAAAGAAAACTTTATACAAATTTGAAACGACATACGAGATGCTATATACTAAAAAACGAAAAGAAACGGGGGATACAGATGCCACTTCATACGAATAAACAATATTCAATTGCGGAAGTTTCAACGATTACAGGAATCGATAAACAAACGTTGCGTAAATGGGAAGAACGTTATTACCTTGTCCAACCTTTACGTTTAAATAACGGCTATCGCGTCTACTCTCAATCACAAGTAGATACATTACTCTTCGCACAATCCGAACTACAAAAAGGGCACACAATTAGCCAAGTCGCTAAAAAAATTCACACCGCACAACATTTACCTGTCACACAATCTTTTTACTACACGAAAATGCTTTTCTATGCCGATGAATGTGACGTTGAAAAAATGGATGAATTGTTGAGGATTGCACACCAAGTACTCGGTTTAGAACCGTTTATAGAAGAGCTGATTATTCCGCTTCTACGCGAAGTCGGCGACCGTTGGGAATCTAAGCGTTGGTCTGAGTTTCATGAAAAGTCCGTCTCTGCTGTCATTCAATATTATTTAATGGAAATTGAACATCAATTCCCGCTTTCTATGCATCCTGATATTTTATGTGCATGCTTGCCACACGAAGATCATGAATTACCTTTACGAATTTTGTCTTTACAGTTACGTATAAAAGGATTCTCTACGTACGTAATCGGGCGTTCTCCTGCCCCTGGTACGATTGAAGCATTAACGACTTTAAAAAGGCCAAAAATCGTTTTATTATCTGCTACAACAGCTATTCCTTTAAAACAACAGCAACAACTTATGGCAATTAATCTTTTTGCTGAAGAAAATGAAGATATTTCGTTCTGTTTAGGGGGAGCAGCCATTTTTTCAATGTCTGAACAACCTGTATATTCACATATCCATACATTAAAAGACTCAGAAAAAATATGGGACTTATGCCAAAAGCAACACGCCTTTTAGCTAAATGTACGTTACTCTATTACTCTTTCCCTTTATTTTGGAAATTTAAGCAAGAAAAGTTTTACTTTGCCTCATAAAAGCTTTCATAATCCGACGATTGAAAACAGAAAACGGCACGCATGATTTTAAATCATACGTGCCGTTTTCGTTATTCATTTAATGGATGCGACGTTCCGCTTCCTCTTTGTAATAATTATATTGTACAACATTTGCTTCTTCAACTAATTTTGCCAAACGGAAATAATCGATAATCCACCAAATTAAGCCGACTGCAAAAAAGCCCATTCCTACGTACGATGCTAATGTGAAAATCGCAATACACGTACAAGTTAAAATAACTAAGCCACTACCCATACGATTTAAATAAAATTTATGTGTCCCAAAAAGTCCGAATACCCAGCGCTTACGTGCCGTCGCTAGTGTGCGCACTCCTTCTTTTTCAATTTTTTGTTTTACATAGGCTTCTCGTTGTTGGTCAACAGCGCTCATCATGTAACCTCCTATATTTTACGAACGGAACGGAATAACGTTCCAATTATGTTGTACTTCTATTATAAAATAAATTTAGTAAAAAGGTTTATACAAACAGTGAATTTTTAAAGTGAATTATGGAGAAATCATGTATTACATCGTTTTTAGTCTTTTTATCATATCATAATTCTAAAATTTACAGTCTTTATGAACTATTGTTAACTAGTTCATTATATAGAGTTAAGCGATTCTTATTGCATATTTTGTCGAATAATGACATAATTTGTGTTGCACAATTTAAAAAGGAGTCGAAATGAATGCGTATCGTCATTTTTGAAAAAGATTATAGCGATATTAATACAGTACACAATACTATACAACGCATCGCTAAAGTAAAAGAATATCCAATTTATTTAGTACTCACAACACGTAAAGAACAATCTGTTTATGAATATATGACAAACTATGAAGCAAATGCTTATTTTATAATGGTAAGTGAGGCAGACCCTCACACGCTTGAACTAGCGAAAAAAGTGCGCGCAACACACCCTGCAGCACAAATATTCTTAATGACCGAGCAGCTTACGAATGAAATTGACCACTTATCGCGTCAATTACATTGTAAAGTCATCGAAAAAAATGCAATTACTTTTGCAAATAAAATCGAAATGCACTTTTTAAATGCGTATCGAGCATACATCCAAAAAGAACAAGTACGAACAATTCCTGTTCCAATTTCACAATAATCATAAAAAAGTGCCCCTTTTACATACATAAAGGAGGCACTTTTTTCATACGTCTTTAACTTAAAAATGTTTCTTTTTCTTCTTCGGATAAATGTTTGCCCGCTTCTTTCATAATAAGCATAATAATTAAAAACGTCACAAACATAAAGCCGATATTCATCCCTTGCTTCACAAGAATCCCTTTATCGTAAGCATTCACTCCGTACACCGTAATTAAATGTGCTTGGAATAAACCCGAAACAATTTCTTTCGCCACGATTGCTAATGTGAAAACGACGAACAATAAATGAACGCGCTTTTCATTAAAAATTGGTAATAGCTTAGCACGTCGTTCTGGATCGACAGCGAATAAATCGAGTGCCATGTAGAGCATTAATGGCTTGCGAATTACGATTGATAAAAAATAAACACCTGCCAAAACATATGTAAAATACACGTTGTTCCATAATAAATTCATAGCACTACCTGAGAATACGGTAATGAGCATCGTTATAATGAGATCGGCTAATATGAACGTACCGAATACATTTAATTTTTTTGCTTTTTAAATACGTATAAACCGTAAATAATCCCGATGCCTGCCGAAATAACCATTGCTAAATAGTCACTCAATCCAATTTTATCGCGAAAATGCCAAATAATAAGTGGAATCGCTACGTAAAAAAACAAATCGAGTAACGTAGAGTTCTTTTTCATCATAAATCCCTTTCTTTCTATCACATTGTTCCTACTATAGCATAATTCAAGAAATTTCGTACTTTGGAAGCAGTTTTTCGTGATTTTGTTCTTTTTCACGCTTAATCGACACATATCGTGTATGATGAGAACAACAACATATACTAAAGGAGTCTTACAATTGGTAACAGCTATGACAATTCAACAACATTTTGAAAATACAGAGCTATGGAATACGATTGGCTTTGAATTTTTAAAAGGGGAAGAAGGCTCTGCAGAAATCGCCTTAAATTTTAGCCCAAGTTTAACGAACGTTGCGGGTACGTTACACGGTGGCATAATGATGACGATGCTTGATAATGCGATGGGCATCGCCGCTTACACACTCGGTTTTGACCTCGTTATGACCATTCAAATGGAAACGCGTTTTGTGCGTCCCGTTACTGAAGGACGCTTAATTGCATCCGCACGAACAATTGATCGTACGAAATCAACTGCAATTATTGAAGGTCGTATTTATAATGAACAGCAGCAATTGATTGCGATGTGTACGTCTACATTCAAAGGCGTTCATCACACGGAATGATTTAATATCATATGAAACCATCACCTTCAAAATTTTTCTTTTTGAAGGTGTTTTTTTACATTTTTTGTGCAAGACACTTATTTTTTCTGCGTATTAATGAAAAATATCTATTTTACACATAGCATTTTCAAAGACAAAAATAAAACTTTGTGAAAAAAATAAGCGTTTTTCATAGTTTTAATTATACTTTTTCACAAATTATTCATAAAATATAAGTAATAACATTTATTTTACGTTGGGGGAGCTTTATGAAAAAGAAAAGAAAAAATTTTAAGCGCGTAATCGGACGTAGCTTCATGATTATTTTAGGTGCACTAATTGCTGCCTACGGTTTAGAAGCCATCTTAATTCCGAACGAAGTATCTGATGGCGGTGTCACAGGTATTAGTATCGTACTATCGCAATTATTCAACGTGCCACTTGGTGTGTTAATCGGTATTATTAATATTCCTTTCATTTGGTTAGGTTATAAACAAATTGGTAAAAGTTTTGCTTTGTATTCTATTTTAGGGATTGCTACGTTAGCCATTGGTACGGTAATACTGCATCATGTTGAAACGATTATTACAGGCGATACACTTCTTATTACCGTCGTTGGGGGGATTATTCTCGGTTTCGGTATGGGTATTGCACTTCGTAACGGGGGTGCTTTAGACGGAATTGATATGCTTGCCGTATTACTTTCAAGAAAATTACCTTTCGGTACGAGTGATTTAATTTTATTTTTGAACATGTTCGTCTTTATTCTCGTATCATTCGTCTTCGGTTTAGAAGGAGCGATTCTTTCAGGTCTTGCTTACTTCATCGCCTCGAAAGTCATTCACATTGTTGAAGAAGGCTTAAGTGGTTCGAAAACATTTAAAATCATTACGAAAGATCCAGATTTACTCGTTGAAACGATTCGTGATCGTTTAGGACGAAGTGCAACACTTTCGGACGTATACGGTGGTTACTCGAATGAAAAATTCAAAGAAGTTACGTGCGTCATCAACCGTTTAGAAGATACAAAAATCAAATCGATTATTTTTGAAATTGACCCGAAAGCGTTCGTTACTGTGTATGATACAGCCGAAGTTAAAGGCGGGAATTTCACGAAAAAAGATATTCACTAAACGTTACAAAAAAATTGGGACAACACCCTCGTCAAGAAGAAAAGACATGCATGATTTTATTCAAATCATGCATGTCTTTTTTCTGCTAGGTAGCTATTATTCTTCGTTTCGACCGACGCTTGTTGCGGACACAGCTTCATTTGAATTTTGTTGCCAGAGCACAAAAAATGAATAGCCCACTCATACTGTTCCCACAGAAGTACTAGCCTCTTTTTATAAGTTCGAAAATTCATCGATCGTCAATTGATGTCGTCCACTTTTTTTACTTTTATAAAGAGAGGCATCCGTTCTTGCAAAAAAATCGTCAAACGATTCATCCGCTTGGCGAATCGCTACACCCATAGACGTTGTAAACGTAATGGTCTCTTGTTGACTAAGTAAAAACATTTGGTTTATGGAACGATATAAAATATCGCTTAAATACGCAACTTTTGATGTTTCTCCAATCCAAAAAAGAACAAACTCATCACCGCCATAACGCATCACATATAAATATTCTGTCGCAAAAGCGTCCAGTGATTTCGACAGTAACAAGATTGCCTCATCTCCCGCTTGGTGTCCGAACTGATCATTTAAGGATTTCATATAGTCAATATCAATCATCGCACAAGCCGTGACCGTTTCTTTTGGGAACTCATCAAAGAACATACGATTGTATAGCTTCGTAAACGAATCAAAATACATCATTTCTTTCCACGTTACTACTTCTTGATACGAACGATACGTCTGTGTATTCATTTGATATTCATCCATTAAGCCCGCTTCAAAATCCGCAATTTGTAACCGATAAATAGCAAGTAAAAAAGGCGTACATCCATATATTTTAGCGTCTCTAATAATCTCTTCATAAGTTACCATTAAAATATCCAACATATTTTTCTCTTTTAATAAAAACACGCGTTCTTTTGAAAAATGTTCAAAATGTTCAAAATTTTTCGTTAGCAATGCTTCATAACTACGCATCGTCGCTTCAATATAACTACCGAACGTCGTTGATGATTGCCTCCCTACATACATATGATATGCGTTAACCCACTTTAATGCTTCTTCCTTTTTCCCGAGAACGAGAAAAAGGCGACAAACATTTGCAGGTAAAAAAGGGCATGCTGCTTGGTTTTCATGCCATATGTCGATGAGTGTCTCCAATTTTATTTCAGCCTCAATAAATGACAACACTTTTAACAAATCCCAACCAAACTCATCGTGATAAAAAAGACGTACGTACAACCAATTCGATATGTGTTTCAATTTCATCGTTAACTCAATATCTGATTGTTGAATCGTCTTTAAATATAAAATACTTTCTTTTCGCTTCATTTCAGGACTGCCATAATAAAAGCTAATCGAAGTACGAATGCTTTGTAAACGAAGCTTATCCTGGTTCGATTTTGTATGTCTGGTAAGTTCATTCAAAATTGCGACGTAATCAAGACTTAAATACATTTGCCCGATATCTAGACTATTGACGACAAGTTGCATTAAAAGTTCAAACTGTTGATCTTCTGTCATAATCATTCGATTTTCTAAATAAAAATTTCGCTGTTCTAACCATAAATCATAAGAAGGTCTTTCCAACATCCGCATTTCAAAATCGTTAATTTGTTGTTGAATCATATGACAATCCCTCCACTATCGATTGATCCATATTGAATTTTGCTTCATATTGTGCACTATCTGCACGTGCTACAAGCTGGATTACGGACTCCCCTTTCTGTCTATAACAGAAGCCTACTGACAGATGGATGAGTAGTTGCGAGCCAAAAGAAGTTAAGAAAAGCGGATTAAGGGCTTCATACAATTCAAGTGTCAGCTGTTTCGCAATAATTGGACTTTCTTGAATTAAAATAACAAATTCATCCCCACCATAACGAATTCCAATCATTTGATTCGTTAAAAGCGATTGGATAATCTGTCCGATTTGTCGGAGAACGTCATCTCCTACCCGATGACCGTACGTATCATTGATACTCTTAAAATTATCAATATCAATGAAAACAGCTGTTAACTCGTCCGGTGCATTAAAATGTTCAAAAAATCTGCGATTGTATAGCTTCGTCAAATTATCTGTGAGCGCGGCCTTTTTCATATCAACTGTCGCATCAATGGACTCTTTTGATACACCTTGCGATTTATAATAAAGAACTAATTTTTGAGCGAATATAATCGCTTCTTCTAACATCTGTCGCTCTTCACATACATTCATTAATTCTCTATACATTTGTTGAATTTCTTGATGATGCTCCTTCGACGCATAATACGTTTCTAAACGATCCGTACTTTCAAGCAACTGATCTATATCTTCTTGAAATAATGCGACGTACATTAACATTTCCGAATAAATATAAGAAAATGTTTGTAAAATAGGATGATTTTTATGTATTTCAATAAACGATACTAAATTTAAAATTGGCTCCAACTGATTGCAATAAAAATAAACTTTCACGGCATGTGGGAAAATGGAACGAATCGACACCGGAGAGTGCTGTAATATTTCTTCAAAAGCTGGAATGTTTTTTTCAAAAATAGCTCGCGCTTCTTCGAAACGCTTTTCTTCTATGAGAAAGAACAAATAATTCCCCGTCGCATCACACAAATGCTTCATTTTCCCCGTCTTTTTTGCATAGTGAAATACGCGTTCAAACGCCTCTTCAAATGTCCTGTTATTCCCTAACTTAAAAGCGACAATTCCTCTTTTCATCTCTGTATAATACAATGCTTCAGCGGAATTTATTTTTTCAGCTAACGACTGAAGAACTACTAAATGTTCAAAAGCTCGTTCCACTTCGTTCAAGTTCACTTGACAATTCGTTACATAATTTAATAAGTCAAAATGTTGTTCTATCGTCAATTGATTTTCATATACTAACAAATCTTGAAACTCTCGTAAGCTGTCTTCAAACTTTCCACTCTGAAATAATTCAACAGCTAGTTGAAATCGAGCTTCATAGTTCATAATTCCCACCTCAAACACCTCTTTTAACTATATTTTTGCCTCATATCGTACAATTCAAACATAAATGACGTATAATTCGCAAAATTCTTATTATTATGATGTCTTTTATTTAATGCTTTATTATGCATTTTTATCAATTTTGGTCCAAAAAAAACACCAATTTCCCCGAATTGAAAAATTGGTGATGATGTTTGGTATGAAACGAAACATTTTATAGAATATCATAATTATACGAGAATTTTAAGAAAATCGCAATGACAAAAGCTTGAAGAGATGTGTCATAATAGAGAGAAGAACTGGAAAGGTGGCACAATCATGGCAATTTATATACGATTAAATTATTTACTTGCAGCAAAAAATATGACATCCAAGCAACTTGCCGAAAAATTACAAATGACCGAGGCAAATGTATCGCGATTGAAAACAAATCAAACGCAAACAATCCGTTTTTCAACAATCGATGCGTTGTGCGATATTTTTGACTGTCAGCCTGGCGATCTATTTGAATACGTTCCAGACGAAGCACTTGATTCAACCCGAAGTAAATGTTGAAAATCTTCAAATACGTGCAACAAATGATCGAATTCTTTTACTACGTCCACATGCTCTTGTAAATGAAATAAGTCCGCAAAAATAGCTAACAACATTCGCTCATATGTAAACCGCGGATTTTCAAAAATATTGACATAATGTGGGTCGCTTACTTCTCGGACGACAAAATGATGTTGTTGGTCAAAATAACTATTCACTTTTACATTTTGATGTTGCACGAAAATAAATACATATTGTTGTTCGGTTTTAGTTAACGAATAAAAATATCGCTTACACGTAGAAGGCAATGCCTTTAATGCATGGCACGATAACGGGCTCTTCCCATTCATTTGTCTTAGCTCTTCTGCTAATACTGCGTCAAAGCTATTGTAAGACGCTTTCGTAATATCTATTTTTTTCAATAAATTCGCATCTACGTCCATAACTCTCTTGCCTCCACAAATCGATTATATTACGAATGCTTCCACTCTATTTCGGATGAACATGCCGTGATAATCGTATAAAGGGAAAGTCCCATAATTTTTGTATTGTTAATGAACAACGCAAACACATCTTCTTCTCCCGAACGTGCCACTTTATTTGAGCCTAAACATTCCATAAGCTGGAATCGATTTTGGACTTTTTGAATTTCATACGTCGCTAACTGAAAAGTAAAACGAACATTTTTCTCTTCTTCTAATTGTCGTTCAATTTGTTTTAAATCCATTTGAATTCCTCCTTAAGAAAACTTGATACGTCTATTATACGCCATATCATTTGTTTTTTCTGAATATTTCAATTAAAAAAAGAATCTCTACTAACTTATACTCAAATAAGTAATAGAAATTCTTTTCGTTACATTTATGCTCTTTTTAATTTTTTCAATTGTCGTTTCATTTCAGCGTCAATTTGTAAAGAATCCATACATTTCGAAATAGCTTTATTATGCGTCCAATCGTCGAGGTGATTCTCTTTCAAAAATCCCCACATAGCATGTGGCATTTTAATGAAAAATTTAGATACTGCCCATGCGACGCCCATTTTCACATAATAATCTTCATTCGTTAATGTTTGTAGCATATTCAAACTTTCTTCCATGTACGTTTCATTTACGAAGTGACATAACAACATTACAGCAGCGAACCGTTGTGCGTACGGTGCTTGTTGCTTACTATACGTTTGGACGATTTCCCAATAAAATGATTGTTCTTTTTTCGCTTCTTTTAGCGCACTGCAAAAGCCATCACAAACAGACCAGTTCGTTATTTTTGGAATAAAGCGATCGATATATACTTTTCGCTGTTCTTTCGGCACTTTTACCATGCCGATTACGAAGCCTTCAATCATCGTTTGCTCCATATAGTCATTTTCAACATGCTCTAAAAAGAACAACGGGTCCTCTTTCATAATTTCCTTCGCTAACTTGCGTTGGTCTGGTATACGAACACCTATAATACGCGCTTCAGTTGGAATCAATTTTTTTGAAAATTGTTGATATGATTCATCTCGTAGCGCAAATAATCTTTCTTTTAAATCCACCTTATCCTCACAATTCTATCCATGCTTTCCGATCTAAACTATTACGATACGGCATAATCCATTCAAAATGATCTGCCAAATATTTCATACCGGAATATTGAATTTCTACTTTTTTAAAATCGAGCGTTTCATCAGGTCCGAGATGAACGTTGCTTAACATCCCTTCCTTTTGTAAATTCATAACGTAATGTCTGAACTTCAATGGGTCAATCCCATAATCTGCCGCACTTATTTTACCATTTTTACGTTCAATTTCTTTCAGAATGCTGTACGTTAATCGTGCTTCATTCATCATCATCACCCCTAATTCATTTGATTATGCGAAATATTCCCGAACAGGAATGAAATTAAACACAAACAAAGTGCTGAGAGAAAAAATATTTTGTAAGATGTGAACAGCATAAGTGTCCCTACACTCGTACAAAACACACAAAAAAACACTTCCCAACTTTCCTATCTTCAGATACAGTAGACCTGTATTTTAGAAAAAGTTAAGAAATGCTTATTAACCATTGATATGACGCTATCAATAAAGTTTTCAGTAATGTCCCGAACAGGAATTGAACCTGCGACCTACTCCTTAGGAGGGAGTCGCTCTATCCGACTGAGCTATCGAGACGAAATCGAAACTGCCTTTTGATTTTATACCTGTTCCTGCAAATTGTAAAGGCTATTATTATAGTGGAAAAATTTTTAAACTGTCGATATAAAAAAGAAGCTTCCTTAAAAGAGTAAGGAAAGCTTCTACAGTCAAATTATTTATGAATATTAACACGTTGTAAGCGCAGAGCATTTAATACGACTGACACGGAACTAAGTGCCATCGCTGCTCCTGCTACCCAAGGAGCAAGTAATCCAACAGCAGCAATCGGAATGCCAAGCGTATTGTATCCGAATGCCCAAAATAAATTTTGTTGGATGTTACGAATCGTTTTCTTACTCATTAAAATGGCATCTGCAATACTCATCAAGTCGCCACGTACGAGTGTAATGTCCGCCGCTTCCATCGCAATATCTGTCCCTGTTCCGACAGCCATACCAATCGTAGCAGTCGCTAAAGCTGGTGCATCATTAATACCATCTCCGACCATCGCAACGACTTTTCCTTGCTTCTCAAGCGCTGCGACATGTGCCGCTTTTTGTTCAGGTAAAACACTTGCAATGACGTGGTCGATGCCGACTTCTTTCCCAATTGCTCGTGCCGTCGCCTCATTGTCACCTGTAAGCATAATTACTTCAATACCTAGTTCGTGTAATTGCGCCACTGCTCGTTTCGACGTTTTCTTCACCGTATCTGCTACAGCAAGCAGCCCAACGAATTGTCCATTCATACCGACGAGCATAACCGTTTGCCCTTCGTTTTCAAGTTGCACCATACGATCCGCTATTTCTTCCATAGGAATCGCATATTTCGCCATTAACTTTTTCGTTCCGACAACGATGAAATCGCCCTCTATTTCCGCCTCAATCCCGTAACCTGGTATCGCCTTAAATTGAGTCGGTGTCAGTAATGAAATGTCTTTTTCTTTACTATAGGCAACGATAGATTTTGCTAATGGATGTTCAGACGCTTGTTCACTGCTCGCTACGAGTTGTAAAAAGCGCATTTCATCGAGCGTTGTTTCTATATGCGTTACGACAGGTGTCCCGTTCGTAACCGTTCCTGTTTTATCGACAACGACGGTTGTTACTTTAGCAGCTTGTTCTAAATACTCGCCACCTTTAAATAACACACCGAGTTCAGCTGCTCGTCCTGTTCCTGCCATAATAGATGTTGGTGTTGCTAATCCGAGTGCACATGGACACGCAATGACGAGAACAGCAATCGTCGCTTGCAACGCTTTTGCTACGTTTCCAGCGTCTACGAAGAAAATCCAGATGATAAATGTAACGAGCGCAATTCCGATGACAATCGGAACGAAAATACTCGAAATTTTATCTGCAAGTCGTTGGATTGGCGCTTTAGAACCTTGTGCATTTTCTACAACTTGAATAATTTGTGCAAGAGCGGTTTCTTTCCCAATTTTCGTTGCGCGCATTTGGAATGCGCCGTGTTGATTCACTGTCGCTCCGAATACAGCATCATCGATTGTTTTTTCAACCGGCATGCTCTCACCCGTCAACATCGATTCATCAATCGTCGTTTGTCCGGTTAATAACACACCATCTACCGGAATTTTTTCTCCAGGTTTCACGAGCAATACATCTTGCAGCATCACTTGTTCGATTGGTACTTCTACTTCTTGTCCATTTCGAATAACACGCGCTGTTTTCGCTTGCAAATGCATTAATTTTTCAATCGCATCCGAAGAATGACCTTTTGCTTTTGCTTCAAAATATTTCCCTAATAAAATGAGCGTAATAAGTACCGCACTCGTTTCAAAATAAACGTCTGGCATATGATGGGCGGCACGGTCCATTGTCAACACTTCATACAAACTGTAAAAATAAGCGGCAGACGTTCCTAATACGACGAGGACGTCCATATTCGCGGCACCACTTCGAAGTGACTTGTAGGCACCTTTATAAAACTGCGCCCCGATTATAAATTGAACGATTGACGCAAGAACAAGTTGGAACCAAACGTTCATAAACAGTTCCGGTACGTACATCCACTGCGTAAATGAAAAATGCCCAACCATCGTCCAAAGTAATGGCAGAGATAATACGGCAGAGACGATTAATTTTACTTTTTTTCGGCGTAAAGCTTGCTTTCGAAAATCGGTCGGTGCTTCTTGTTTATATACCTCTGCCCCGTACCCGATTTTTTCAATGCGTTGTACGATATCAGCAAGCGATACTTCTGTCGGGTTGAATGAAACGGTTGCACGCTCTGTCGCTAAATTGACGGTTGCTGTATCAATACCATCCATTTTATTTAACACTTTCTCGATTCGAGCCGAACAAGCTGCACAAGTCATCCCGGTTACAGCAAATTGTTGTTGCTCTTTTACGACGCCATATCCGACACGTTCAATTTTTTCTACGATGTCTTTTGCCGACGTTGCCTCTTCATCAAAATGAACCGTTGCACGTTCTGTCGCTAAATTGACGGTTGCTGTATCTACACCGTCCATTTTATTTAGCACTTTTTCAATACGTGCCGAACAAGCCGCGCATGTCATCCCTGTCACTTGTAGCGTAATATTTTTTTCTTTCGTCATTTCCTTCACCTTCTTATACACCATAGGGGTATATTATTTTAAAAAAAGAAGAGGCGTTTATGCCCCTTTTCCTTACGATTATGAAAGAACGTCATATCCTTGATCGTCAATTGTTTCTTTAATAGCGTCCACATTCGTCGCTGATCCGTCGAATGCAACCGTTACTTCACCTGCTTCTAAATTAACAGCTACTTGAGAAACGCCTGCTAATTCACCAACGCTTCCTTCTACCGCTTTCACACAATGACCACAAGACATACCTTGTACTTTTAATGTAACATTTTCCATTTCCTATTCCTCCTATTTTCTCATTAATTTTTGCATCGTAACGAGTAATTCATCTAACACTTCATCGTCACCTTCTGCTAATCGATCTGCTACACAGCCTTTTAAATGCCCTTCAAGCAATATTTTAGCAACGCTGTTTAGTGCGGATTGAGCCGCTGAAAGTTGTGTAATCACTTCGTCGCAATACGTATCTTCCTCAATCATCCGTTTGATGCCACGTATTTGTCCTTCTACGCGATTCAACCGAACGTTCAAGTTTTTCTTTACCGATTCTGGATGATGACTTTTACGACAAGTATGCATTTCCTCCATACGCCTCACCCTCCTTTATGAACACATCTTAACATACCTATAAGGGGTATGCAAACAAACTGCTCATATCGAAAAGCCCACACTAAACATACTATTTGTGTGGGCTTTTGTATTTATTTCGCAGGCTCGAGTGTACGCCCTTTGCCGAACGGTAAACACATCGGCGTACCGAAAATAGGATCGTTCATCATCTGACATTGTAAATCAAACACATTTTCAACGAGTTCCGCTGTCATAATATGCTCAGGTTGCCCTTGTTCAAAAATCGTACGGTCTTTCACCGTAATAATATGATCTGCATAACGACACGCTAAATTAATATCGTGTAGCACCATAATAATCGTGCGCTGCTGTGTCCGGTTCAATTCAAATAATAAATCGAGGACGTCAATTTGATGCGTTAAATCTAAATACGTTGTCGGTTCGTCTAATAAAATAATATCGGTATTTTGTGCGAGTGTCATAGCTATCCAAGCCCGTTGACGCTGCCCACCAGAAAGTTCATCGACGATTTTATTTTGTAACTCGTACATGGCTGTTGATTTCAACGCATTCATAACGATTTCTTCATCTTGTTCTGTCCACTGCTTGCGCCACGTCTGATGTGGATAACGTCCTTGTTTGACGAGTTGTAAAACCGTTAACCCTTCTGGTGCGACAGGTGATTGAGGTAAAATCGACAATTTTTTAGCAACATCTTTCGTTGATAAATGAAAAACGTCTTCCCCGTCTAATAATACAGCACCATTTTTCGGCTTTAATAAACGCGCAATCGAACGTAGTAACGTTGATTTCCCACACCCATTTGCGCCAATTAATACGGTGATTTTATTCATTGGCATCGTTACGTTCAACGCATCAATAATCGTCGTTGCCCCGTAACTAAGCGTTAAGTTTTCTGTTTTTAAGGAATGTGCCATCATGCACGCCCTCCTTATTTTCTTGGATTTTTAAATAATAAATAAATAAAGTAAGGTGCCCCAATCGCAGCTGTAAATACACCTGCAGGCACTTCGATTGGATTAAATGCTGTTCGACCAATAATATCGGCAACGACGACTAAAAAACAGCCGATTGCGGCACTCATTGGAATGAGTAAGCCGAACGCTGACCCGACTAAGCGACGTGCAATATGTGGGGCCATCAGTCCAACGAAACCAATCGCTCCTGTAAAGGAAATGGCACTTCCGACTAGACACGCACTCAATACGATTAAACCGAAACGCATTTTTTGTACAGATTGCCCTAGACTCATCGCCGTATCGTCCCCAAAATCTTGTACGTTCAAATGACGTACAATCAAAAATGTCACAACGAGTAACACCGCAATAACCGGAACCATAATAACGACTTCATTCCAATCGGTACTTGATACGCTCCCAATGAGCCATTTTTGTACTTCGCTCGCTACATAAACGGGTCCGATAATCATGAGCATTGTCGTAATGGCTTGTAAAAATGTCGCAATTCCGAGTCCTATTAAAACGAGTCTCGTTGATGTCACGCCGTCTTTCCAAGCTAACACGTAGACGAGTAATCCGACGAGCATCGCGCCGATAAAACCAGCAAGTGGCATCCAGTTAATGCTCACTAATAACACGTGATCATTATTACTAAATAACGCTAAAAATCCAACAACTGCGGCACTCCCCCCTGCAGAAATCCCGATAATATCAGGAGAAGCAAGAGGATTTTTAATCATCCCTTGTAAAATTGCACCCGCAACAGCTAAAGCCATACCGGCAAAAGCAGCGAGTAAAATACGCGGCAATCTAAAATCTACAACGAGTAGTTGATTGTAAGCATCCCCTTGTCCAAGTAGTGCTTGAATAACGTGCCAAGGATTAATAAAAGATTCTCCAAAAGAAGCACTTATTAAAACGGCCAGTATTGCCATACAGCCGACAAAAATCGTTCTTCTACTTGCTCGCGTATCTAATAAAAAAGAAACACGTTGTTTTCCTAAACGAATCGTTTTTAATGACTTCATACTTTCTTACCTCCTTTACGTGCAAGATAAATAAAGAAGGGTGTTCCAATAATCGCCGTCATCACACCGACAGGCACTTCACGTGGCATAATCACATACCGCGCTCCGACGTCTGCCAATAACAATAAAACAGCGCCGAGTAATGCTGCCGCTGGAATTAACCATCGATGATCTTGTCCAATTAATTTTCTTGCGATATGTGGAATGACGATGCCAACGAAGCCAATTGGTCCAGCGATTGCAACACTTCCGCCTGCGAGTAACACCGCAATAATCCCAACGACTAATTTAATGAATCCGATACGTAAGCCTAGCCCTCTCGCCACGTCATCACCTAGCGCTAATACGTTCATTTTCCCTGAAATGAGGATCGCACCGACCCAGCCAATGACTAAATAAGGAAGTACCGATAGTAAAATTTCTAACTTACGCCCTTGCACAGAACCTGCTAACCAAAATAAAATTTGGTCCATTTCCGCTTCATTAATCGCCAGTAATCCTTGCGTATACGATGTGAACATCGCACTAATTGCCGCACCTGCTAGCGTAATTTTCAACGGTGTCGACGCATCACGCCCAACCGAGCTAATCCCATACACTGCTGCCGTTGCAATCGCTGCTCCTGTAAAAGCAATCCATGCAAAAGACTGTAAACTTTCAACGTGAAAAAATACGAGCGAACAGACGACCGCAAAACCCGCACCTGCATTAATCCCTAAAATACCAGGAGAAGCGAGCGGGTTTTTTGTTAATGTTTGCAACAAGACACCGGTAATGGCGAGTGAAGCTCCGACACTTGCCGCAATGAGTGCACGCGGTATACGAACATCTTGAATAATAATATGTTCATTTGACTGATCAAAATTCGTAAAAGATTGAATCGTCGTTTGTAATGACGTATAGGCATAGCCATATAAAAGACTCATACACATCGCGATTACGACCGCAAAGACCATCGCAATGAGTCCGATGATTTTTGCTGATTTGCTTTTTAAAACCATTATGTAAAGTTCCTTCCCTATAGAAAAATAATTAAAATATTACGATAAATGTCCATGGACTTTTCTCCTTCGACACTTTATGCTTAAAAAGCTTTATTGAGCAATTGAAAATGATTATCAATTTCAATTGTTTTGATTCTAACACAATTTTTGGAGGGAAAAAAGTGAAAAATTTTTCTAAAGTATTTATGTTATTGTTTACAGCTTTAACAGTTATTGTATTAGCTGCATGTGGAAACAACGATAAGGAAAAAGATGCATCAACTGCAGCAAAAGACGACAGTACATATAAAGTAGAGCATGCAATGGGCACTACTGAAATAAAAGGTGAACCAAAACGTGTTGTCGTTTTAACAAATGAAGGAACAGAAGCCGTACTAGCTTTAGGTGTCAAACCAGTAGGTGCTGTGCAATCATTTTTAGGTGATCCTTGGTATGAACATATCCAAGACAAAATGGACGGTGTCGAAGTCGTAGGATTAGAAACTGAATTAAATATCGAAAAAATCGCTTCTTTAAAACCCGATTTAATTATCGGAAATAAATTACGCCAAGAAAAAGACTACGCAAAATTAAGTAAAATCGCACCAACTGTTTTTTCTGAAACATTACGTGGTGACTGGCAAGAAAACTTCAAACTGTATGCAAAAGCATTAAATAAAGAAGATGAAGGTACAAAAATACTGGATGATTACACAGCTCACGTAGACAAAGTAAAAACAGCTTTAGGTGACAAAACGGATCAAGAAGTATCTGTCGTGCGCTTCATGGCAGATTTAACACGTATTTACTATACAGACTCATTCTCAGGTGTTATTTTAAACCAATTAGGATTTAAACGTGCCCCTGCACAAGCTGATATGTTCAAAGACGATGCAAAATTAGGCAACTTAGCTATTGAAGTAGGTAAAGAATCCATTCCAGATATGGATGCCGACGTATTATTCTACTTCACGTATGCACCAGCTGGTGATGAAACGGCAACAAAAACAGAACAAGAGTGGACAAGCGACAAACTTTGGAAAAACTTAAACGTTGTAAAATCAGGCAATGCACACAAAGTGGACGATGCGATTTGGAATACAGCTGGCGGGATTTTAGCAGCAAACCTTATGTTAGATCAATTGCAAGAAATCATGACAAAATAAACGTTACGTAACATTTAAATGAATCAATCTTAATAGCAAAAAAAGGCTGGGACAATATCCTAATCAATAAGAAAAGACATGCATGATTTTATTCCAATCATGCATGTCTTTTTGTCTGTTGTTCTTCGTTTCGCCCGACGCTTTTTGCGGGCACAGCTTCCACTTCGAACAACTTTTGTATACTTCTATCAAAAATCCCTTATAGAAAAAGGACAATTCTCGTTGAAATTGACGTCGCACCTTCTTTTCTATTTTATAATTCAGTCAAATGGACGATGCGATTCATTTACATTTACTGTAATTTAATAAAAAAGGAGGTCATCAATTATGAACTTTAGCTTCCCCTACAGCGAATTATTAACGCAAAAAAATTTCCGCCTTCTCTCACTCGCAAGACTTTTTAATAAAAGCGCATTCACTCTTTTTCAGTTAGAAATCATTTGGTTCACGATGGAGATTACCAATCAATCCCCGCTTTATTTATCGACAATTATCATGGCTGGAACCGTACCATTTATTTTGTTTGGAATGTACGGTGGGCATGTGGCAGATACGTATAACAAGAAAAAAATGATGATTTATAGCGACATCCTCACTACGTTACTCATCGGACTCATTCCCATTCTTTTTTATTTTGATTCATTAACTTACGTGTCACTCGTTATTATTTATACGTTAATTAGTACGTGTAGTTGTTTTTTAGAACCGAGTTTTCGTGCGATTTTACCCGACCTCATTCGCTCGACACAACTTCAAAAAGGAAATGCGCTACTCGATTCCATACAAAGAGGTGTCGGTATAGTCATTCCTCCTGCAATCGGCATCATTCTTTTTTTCACTATTCCTATTCATATTTTCACAATTTGTTTTTTCTTATTCAGTCTCTCTACGATTTGTCATCTAGCGATTCACTATACGAAACCTGCTATGCAACCCGGGCATACTGTACGAAATAAACAGTCCATCAAAGCGACATTCACTTACATAAAATCGTCGAAAATCATTTTATTGATTATCGTTATGCAAGGTGTCACGATTTTCATTAATACGGGTTTATGGCGCGTCGGTCTTCCGCTCTATTTAGAAAAAAATGTACACGAAGGTATTACAACGTACGGCATCATTACAGGCTTATTAGCTACCGCCGCATTGACAACATCTCTTTTGCTCGGTTTTATACAAAAAATACAGCCCATTACGATTTTTCTCATCGGCATTTCATTATGGGGAAGTGGGTTACTAGTCATCGGACTATCGCCTACTCTATTCACAATTTACGTTGCAACGATCTTAATTGGTATTGGACAAGCAAGTGAAGGGTTAAGCCGCTTAATTATTTTCCAAAAAGAAGTCCCTTCTACACTTTTAGGAAAAGTATTCAGCACATCTTCCTCTATTAATTATGTCAGCGATACATGTTCGCTCGCTGCCATTAGCAGTGTACTTCTCATCCTAGCGACTTCAAACGTTTTTATTTTAAGCGGCCTATGTATCGGACTGAGTAGTATATTCGGTGCCATTTACGTAAGAAAACCTAAAAATACGTCTATTTTTAAGTAACCTTGTTAACTTTTAAAATCACAATTTTTTTAAAAAGTATCTTCCAACAAGTATAAATATGCTTTTTTATGTGATTGACATTTACCTAAAAGTATTTTATGATTAATATCGTCAAAAAAATAGTTAATCAAGTTAACTAATTGAGAGGTGCCTCGAAATGGAATTGTATCAATCTTTCTATCGTGAACTCGTATTAGCCAATCGAACGTTTGAAAATCAGCTAAACGAGATTTTACAACAACAAGGCATTCATCGTTCAGACTGGTCTGTTATGTATTATTTATTAAATGATGAACATATTACGTCCGTTGAAATTGCCAAACGATTAAACATCGAAAAACCGAACGTCACACGAACCATTAAAAATTTAGAAAGTATGGGGTACGTAACCGTTGAACCTTCAAAAGAAGACAAACGAAAAAAACGGATCATCGTTACGCCCGAAGGTTTCGCTATGTATGAAGAAGTGCGTGTTTACGTAGATGAATTTGAACGCTGTACGATGGAAGGTGTTTCAATCGGACAACAACAAATTTTATTAGAGACATTCGAACAAATTCAAGCAAATTTACAAAAGAGAGCCGGGAAAAAAGAGTGAGTCATTCACGTGAAAAATTATGGACGAAAGATTTTATATTCGTTTCATTAATGAACTTTATCGTCATTTTAATCTTTTATTTACTCATGGTATCTATTGCTGCATTCGCAACGAAAGAATACGATGCCTCAACGAGTCAAGCCGGTCTTGCAACAGGAATTTACATCGTTGGGACATTGATTGGACGCTTATTAACAGGTCGTGTTATTAATAAAATCGGCTCAAAAAAAATCGCCATTTTCGGATTATTTTTATTTGCAATTACGATGAGTTTTTATTTTATCCATGCAGGTATTTCAATGTTGTTCTTTAGCCGTTTAATCAACGGGTTTGCTGCAGGTGTTGCTTCTACTGCTACGAGTACGATCATCGCACAAATTATTCCGAATACACGTAAATCGGAAGGGATTGGCTACTTCAGTATGAGTACAACGCTCGGTACAGCCATCGGTCCATTTTTAGGGCTTAACTTAATTAAATGGACGAGCTTTAACAATATTTTTATTTTCTGTATCGCTTTAGCTGTATTCGCTTTACTGATTGGCTTTACGATTCATGCACCGAAAAATACGTTACAAACGATGAGCAAAAAAGAAAAACAACCTAAAGTTCGCTTTAGTTTCAAACAATATATCGAACCAAATGCATTACCAATTGCACTCGTCACATTGTTAATGTCATTCGGCTACGCCGCCATTCTTTCATTCATTAGTTTCTTCGCAGAAGAACGCCAACTCGTTACAGCGGCTAGCTTCTTCTTCCTTGCCTATGCGATTGCCATTTTAGTAACACGTGTATTTAGCGGTCGCATTATGGATACGAAGGGCTCGAATGCGGTCATGGTTCCTTGTTTCCTCTTATTTGCGATTGGGCTAGCAACTTTAAGTTTTACGTATTCAGGCTTCTTATTAATTGTTGTCGCTGTTATTATCGGTGCAGGGTACGGGAACTTACAATCTGGCGCACAAGCGATTGCGATTAAAGTGACCCCTTCTGCACGTGCAGGTTTAGCGACTTCAACATACTTTATCGCACTCGATGCCGGTCTTGGTTTCGGCCCTTATTTACTCGGTTATTTAGAACCAATAATCGGCTTCGGTCAAATGTACTTTTACTTAGCTATTTTAATGATCGTCACGTTATTCGTCTACATGCTCGTTCATGGACGTAAAGAAGCGCACTTAATTGAGCGTGCAAATGCTTCATAAATACAAGAGACTGAAACAAAATCAATCCATAAAAAAAGACGTGCATGATTTTATTCAAATCATGCACGTCTTTTTTCGTCTATTATCCAGCCATTGTTCTCCGTTTCGAATACTTTTCACGGCTCCCGTTCCGAACAACTTTTAATTGTTCCTATCGAAAAGATAATTCCTACAAGATGTCTTCAAAAAAGACTGAAATTTTTACGTATGTCCCCTATTAGAAACTTGCTGTATTGCTCGCTGCATTCTCAGAAGCTTTCACACGATCAATCGCTAAAACGATTGCAACTAAAATAAGCTCATACGCTTCATCCGCAATTTGGATTTCATACGTATCGCGTACTTTAAACCATTGTTTATGAACTTCGCCAATTACGTGCCCATCTTTGCGTACTTCAAAATCCATATCCCACCAGTTACCCTCTACTTGAAGACCTTGCCCCTCAATTTGATACTTCGCTTTAAACAAACTAAATTCTTTACGAATAACCGCTACTTGTTTCCCCCCTACTTCCACTTCAAATGTCGGGAATAAACTAAGCATTTTTTTCGTAATGAAAGCGACTTCTTTATGATTTTCATTTTCAATCGTAAAGGTCTTCGGTATTTTCATAAAGCTACCTTGCGCAAAGTAAACAACTTCATCTTGTGCATTTGAAATCGTAAACTTTTCCGAAAGTGCCATAATATGTTGTTTAATGTATAATGTCTTCAAAAAAACCCTCCTTTACAAAAAATGACTCATTTTTTATTATTTGATTGAATAGCTAAATCATTCGATGCATCTAAAATCGCATCTACATTTTGATGAATCGATTGAACAGATTCACTAAGTTTCGAAACATCTTCACTGAAGCGGATATTGCTTTCATTTAACGTGTTCATCGAATCACTAACCGTTGAAAATGCCCCTTCTAGTAAATGAATCTCTGTCGTAGATTGTTCTAACTGTTTAGATAAAGAAGCAGACGTATCTACAATCGAGCTCGTTTTTGCCTTTGAGACGTGCAAAATTGAGTGTACGTCATCTACGGATTTTTTCGTTGACTCAGCCAATTTACGCACTTCATCAGCAACGACAGCAAATCCTTTTCCGTGTTCTCCTGCACGTGCTGCTTCAATTGACGCATTTAATGCCAATAAGTTCGTTTGATCGGCAATTTCTGTAATCATGCTCGCAATAATAGTGATTTGCTCATTTAATTGATACAATTCTCCGATTTGCTGTTGAATCGTCCCCATCGTTTCTAACAACTGATGTCCGAAATCTTCTGTCTTTTTCACACGTTTTTTCTCATTCACAGCAGATGATGACACGTGTTCGCTTAGTTGCACTGTTTTGATAGAAGACGCATCTAAATCATCTAGTACGACACAAACGCGCTGCAATTCTTCATTCGTTTCATGAACTAATCGTTGCATTTGCTCTGCACTCGCTACCATTTTTTGCATCATCACATCTTTTTGTTCATTTTCTAAATCTAATTGTACTTGATGTTGTGCATCATACGCTTCTAACACAATTTGTTGTTCTAAATTTAAAATTTTCGAAACGGCTAAAATGAGTCGGAATTGCTCTGTTTGTGTGAAAGACGTATTAGAAACAATAACGAAAAAGCCATTTAATAAATCTTGAAAAGCACTCATATACCATTTTGGTTCTAAACCAATACGGGCATGTACTTGTGCAATTTTATGTCGTTTTTGCACATACGTTTCATCAATTTCTCCATCAAACATTTCACTAATATGGTGGATGAGCGTTTGTCGTAGTTTTTGAACAGAACTATTCGATTCAATAATACGCCCGAGTGAAGGCTCTTTTTCCAAATTTTCGTAAAATTTATGAACGATTGAATCTATATTTTCCTTCAATGTTTCTCTCAAAATACGCAATAAAGCCAAATCTTCTTCTGTTAATTGAATCATACTCAATTGACGCTTCACCGATTCGTTTAAAGTAGGTGCAATATTTACAAATGGTTGCTCTTTTTGTAATAAGCTTTCTATCGTTTCTTTATCTACTTGTTGTTTGCGTGAAAATAAGTTCACTTTATATAGCCTCCAAAAGATAATATTTGGAGTTATTATATCATAAGTACTTAAAAACATATTTTTAAAATTAGTAAAAACGAATTAAATAAAATACATTATTTTTAATAATAACTCTTTTTTACCTATTAGAAAATCTCAATTAATACGATTTTGCATAAATAATTCGCAATTCAATAAAATCTATCACAATTCTTTTTGATAAATATGGACATTTTGCCCATTATACACGTCAGCTTTCCCCAATTTCATACCGATCGTCTGAGCTACTTTAATCGACGGGATATTATTCGGTTGAATGATAGCAATTAATTCTTTATTATACTGCAGTTGCTCTGCAAAATGAACGAAAGTTTGCGCTGCCTCTGTCGCAAACTTTTGCCCCCAATAGGCTTGTGCAATCCAATAGCCAATTTCTAACTTTTCTTCTCCATTTAAATTTTGTGGCACAATGCCCGCATGCCCAATCGGCTCACCCGTCTTTCGAATTTCAATAATTTTTAAGCCTAAATTTTCGTCTTGACGATAATGCATGTGAATCCAAGAGGCAAATTGCTCAACCTCCGCATCATTACGCGTATGCCCATCCCCGATATAGCGCATCATATCTTTTGATTGTAATAACCCTTTTAAAAAATAAAAATCCGCATCTGTGTAATTTCGATAGCGAAGTCTTTTTGATTGTAGTTCAAACATCCCCATCCCTCATTTCTACTTATATTTTACACTCTCCATACACAATTTAGCTATTTTAATCATAAAAATAAGTTAAAAAACAATTTTTTGTTCATCAAAAAAACACGCCCAAAACAATCACATTTTGAACGTGTTTTATTTCATCAAGCTAAAAAAGAAATAACGTATACTTACTTTAAGTTTTATTGTTTAAATACGGAAAAATCGACGTGTATTCTTCTCTACTTCATTGAAAAATAAGGCTTCTTCCACACGCATAATTTGCGCGATTTCACGGCCAATATGCGGTAAATATTTCGGCTCGTTCGTACGTGATTTTGGTTTCGGTCGAATATTTTTCGGTATTAAATACGGTGCATCTGTTTCAATCATTAACCGGTCAAGTGGCATATCGAGAAGTGCTTCTCGTAAATCTACGCCGCGCTTCGGATCGCATACCCATCCTGTCACACCAATATGGAATCCTAAATCTAAATACGCTTTTAGCTGCGTTCGGTCACCTGTAAAACAGTGTACGACAGAGCGCTCAATAAGCGTTGGATGTGCTTTCATAACATCGATAAATTGTTGATGTGCTGCTCTTTCATGAAGGAAAATCGGCAAATCATTTTCCTCCGCAATGCTTAATTGTAAATCAAATGCTGCATATTGGTCTTTTGGCTCTGAATAGTTACGGTCAAAATCAAGTCCACATTCTCCTACTGCAATCACTTGTTCGTCTTCATAAAGCGCACGTAATAAATCACCCGTTTGTGCGTTCACTGATTTTGCATCATGTGGATGAATACCTGCTGTCGTGTACAAAACATTCGGATGTCTTTTCGCCATTTCGAGTGCACGCTGACTCCCCGTAATATTACCACCTGTCAAAATCATTTTTTGAACGCCCGCTTCAAGCGCTCTTGCAAGTACATCTTTTTCTTTTCCCGCAAATTGATCTTCTGTTAAATTTAACCCTATGTCTATCATCTTGTCATTCCTTTTCTTCCATTTGTATAACCGTATCTTCTTTCATATGAAAAAACAACTAAATAGAATTATTTAAAAATTGGAACTTTTACTAAAAAATAACGTATATATTAAAAAAAGGAGGGATTTCAGTATGAAAAAAATCATCGTATGCATCGGTTTACTCGTCGTTTTGAGTTGTATTATTTTAGTAGTTGGTCGCCAATTTTATAGCGATTTATATGAAGAATCGTCTAGACATTCGCCGAATAACCGTTTCACTGCAACGGTCTCTTACGCGACATATGGCGGTGCAGCGGGTGGTGTTCAAGCATACGTACAAATCCAAGATACACATACAAAAAAAACGACAATACTTTATTCTGCGAAAGCATTGCAAAATGTTCAGCTCCAATGGGAAAATGAACAACATTTAACGATTATGAATGAAAATAGTACATCGAATGCCACGATGACACTTGACGTGCTGAACGATTCACCTTTCGAAAACGTACATATTCTTTGTAAATATTTTTGTAAACGCCCTACTTCTTAACGCTTTTCTATTTTTTTCAGTTGATGAATCGTCACTGGACGTCCGCATTGTACGTGTAATTTTTTGCGAACGTCAATTTGTGATTGCCCTTTCATCGTCGTTTGCTTTTTTTCGCCGTCTGTCTCATATTCAACGAAATACTTTTGATCTCCGCAGCGCATAGCCATTCCTCCTGTTGTTTATTTTATAAAAGCATGTTTAAATACCGTTCAAATTGCACCCCTTCTATTTTTGGTGTATTCGCAAGGTCAGTCGCTTTGATCGATGCTGTTAAAAATTGCTCAGCACGTTTTAATGCATCCGGCAAATTGTCCCCTCTCATCATGCTACCCATCACGACAGATGCGAATAAGTCACCTGTTCCAGAGTAGCTTTTTCCGTTATACGGTACGAACCCATAATGCGTCGTAGTTTCATCAAAACACATATTTCCAATAAAATTTGCGCCATTTTTCGGCGGTTGAACGCCTGTAACAATCACTTTTGCCTTCGTAGTCAATTGTAACTGTTGTCCTGCTTCTTCAATCGCTTTCAAAAAATCACGCTCCGAGGAATAACGACAAATCGCGTCGTATGATCTGTCTGTGAGCAAACAACATTCCGTCACGTTCGGTGTAATGACATCGGCTTCTTTTACGAGTGCTTTCATTCGATCGAGTAATGCCGGTGTAAAAAATTTATAAGCTTCCCCGTTATCACCCATTACCGGATCGACAAGTAGCGTCGACTGCGCATGATGAAATTTTTCAAGAAAACGAAAAATATGATGAATTTGCTTCTCACCCGTTACAAACCCTGTGTAAATACCATCAAAAGACATCCCTAATTTGGACCATTCCTCTTCAAAGTAATGCATTTTATCCGTAAAATCTTCACAATGAAAGCTCGGAAAACCTGTTTGTGCCGTCAAAATAGCTGTTGGCAATGGACAAGCTTGGACGCCCATCACCGACAATACCGGAATCGCTGCTGTTAACGAGCATTTTCCGAATGAAGATAAATCTTGTAATACCGCTACTTTTTTCATAAAAAAATCCCCCAACCGATTGTTTCTATCCGTACTGTATCATATTTTTTTATCATGTAAACAAACAAGATTAAATACACTCGCTAAAAACGTGAAAAACTCAATGAATATGCAACATTTATCAACGAAAAATCGTTTTCAATTCCTGTCATTGTATTGTAGAATAAATCTATTCGAATTATGAGATAATTCACTTTCTTTACGTATCTGTCCGCTGACAGAAATCGCTCGACATAAATGGAGGACATTGTATGAAATTAACGTCACAAGAAATTGAAATTGTTGAAATTCTAGAAAAAGATGCCCGTACCGATTTGCAAGATGTTGCAAAAATGGTCGGTCTTTCTTATGAAGCTACCGTTACAGCTGTGAAAAAATTAGAAGATGCGAAAGTAATCGTTCGCTATATTTCTCTCGTCGATTGGACGAAAATTGAAGAACACCCTGGTGTACGTGCGATGATCGACGTAAAAGTAACACCAAAACAAGGCGTTGGTTTCGATGAAATTGCCGAGCGTATATACCGCTTTGACAAAGTACAATCCGTTTACTTAATGTCTGGCGTATACGACCTTTCTGTCATTGTGGAAGGTCAATCGATGAATGAAGTAGCGAACTTCGTTTCTCAGAAATTGTCTACACTTGATTCTGTTATTTCAACGACAACGCACTTTATTCTTAAAAAATATAAACATGATGGCACCATTTTAGAAGCCGGTAATCCAGATAAAAGAATCGTGGTGTCGCCTTAATGATCACTTCTCGTAAAAACTACGTTTCCAAAATGGTTTCCGAATTAAAACCATCTGGGATTCGTAAATTTTTTGATTTAGCAGCAGGCATGGAAGGTGTCATCTCCCTTGGCGTCGGAGAACCTGACTTCGTAACACCTTGGCACGTTCGTGAAGAAGCAATTCGCTCACTCGAAAACGGCTACACAGCCTATACACCGAATGCAGGTCTTCTTGAATTACGCCAAGAAATCAGCTATTACATGGCTGACCGATTCGACGTGCGCTACGACGCGGAGCAAGAAGTGATCGTAACAGTCGGTGCGAGTTCAGCTATCGATATTGCGATGCGTACGATTCTTGACCCAGGCGATGAAGTCATCGTCGTCGAACCATGCTTCGTTTCATACGTACCAATGGTCGAACTTGCGGGTGGTAAAGCCGTTACCGTTCAAGCACTTCAAGAAAATGATTTTAAAATTTTACCAGAACAATTAGAAGCTGTTACGACGGCTAAAACAAAAGCAATTATGCTTTGTTCACCGAATAACCCAACTGGTACGATGCTCAATAAAACAGAACTTGAAAATATTGCGGCTTATGTAAAAAAACATGATTTGTTACTTATTGCAGATGAAATTTATGCCGAACTTGCTTACGACGAAACGTATACGAGTATGGCAGCCATTGAAGGCATGCGTGATCGTACGATTTTAGTTTCAGGCTTTTCAAAAGGATTTGCGATGACAGGCTGGCGACTAGGCTTCGTCTGTGCCCCTGCAGACTTAACAGAAGCGATGCTAAAAATTTTCCAATACCAATTAATGTGCGCTTCTACAATGTCACAATATGCGGCGATTGAAGCATTGCGAAACGGTCGTCCGGAAGTAGATGAAATGGTGAAAAGTTACCGTCGTCGTCGAAACTTCATCGTCCAATCATTCAATGATATTGGGTTAACATGTCACAACCCTGGCGGTGCATTTTATGCCTTTCCATCAATCCAATCGACAGGACTTACTTCACAACAATTTGCCGAACAACTGTTAGAAAAAGAAAAAGTAGCCGTCGTCCCTGGCGACGTATTCGGTGAAAGTGGCGAAGGACATATTCGCTGTTCTTACGCCTCTTCACTTGAACAACTTCAAGAAGCAATGAAACGTATTGAACGCTTTATTCAAACGTTAGAAAAATAGAGTGCTGTTTAAAACATAAAAGGAGCCGCCATGGGTTTAAACCCATGGCGGCTCTATTTAGTTGACTAGCATGTTTCACTAGCCTCTTTTTATTTTTTTACTTTGCTACGTATTGTTGAACTATCGCTAACACATCATCTGCAGTTGCTTCATCTAAAGCGCGCACAGCCAACTCTTCCAGTTCTACTTTATTTAATGATTGTAATAAAGCACGTGTTTTTAAAATAGACGTTGCGCTCATTGAGAACTCATCTAATCCTAAACCTAATAATAATGGTACAGCGAATTCATCGCCGGCCATCTCCCCACACATACCAGCCCATTTTCCTTCTTTATGTGCTGCATCAATAACCATTTTAATTAAACGTAAAATCGCTGGATTGTACGGTTGGTATAAGTATGAAACTTGTTCATTCATACGATCTGCTGCCATCGTATATTGGATTAAATCATTCGTACCGATTGAGAAGAAATCAACTTCCTTCGCAAATGTGTCCGCCATTACAGCTGTAGATGGGATTTCTACCATAATACCGACTTCAATTTGCTCAGCTACTTGCACACCTTCCGCAAGTAAGTTTGCTTTTTCTTCTTCTAATAACGCTTTCGCTTCGCGGAATTCTTGCAGTGTCGCAATCATCGGGAACATGATTTTCAAGTTTCCGTATGTTGAGGCACGTAAAAGTGCACGAAGTTGTGTACGGAAAATATCTGTACGTTCTAAGCAAAGACGAATCGCACGGTGACCTAAAAATGGATTCAATTCTTCTGCTAATGGTAAGTACGGTAATTTTTTATCGCCACCGATATCTAATGTACGTACGACAACAGGTTTACCAGACATGCCTTCTAACACCGCACGATACGCTGTGAATTGCTCGTCTTCTGTCGGTAATGCATCTCTACCCATATATAAAAATTCTGTACGGTATAAGCCGACGCCTTCTCCGCCATTTCGTACGACACTTTCTAAATCTTCTGGTGTCCCGATATTCGCAGCAAGTTCAACATGATGTCCGTCTGCTGAAACAGATGGTTCATTCACAAGTTTGGCCCATTCTTTTTGTTGCGCTGAGAAAGCTTTTGCTTTTTGTTCATAATGAGCAATCGTCTCGTCGTCTGGGTTTACTAAAACATCCCCTGACAAACCGTCTACGATGACCATCATGCCGTCTTCAATCGTTTGTGTCGCTTCTTTCGTTCCGACAACTGCCGGAATTTCTAATGAGCGTGCCATGATCGCTGAATGCGACGTACGACCACCGATATCTGTCGTAAATCCGAGAACGAAATCACGGTTTAATTGCGCTGTATCAGACGGTGTTAAATCGTTAGCCACGACGATGACGCGTTCATTAATTGCCGATGGATTTGGGATTTTCACACCTAAAATATGCGCTAAAATACGTTTTGATACGTCTTTAATGTCTGCTGCACGTTCGTTCATGTAGTCATTATCCATCGATTCAAACATCGTAACGAACATCGAAGATACTTCTTGCAATGCGAAAGCAGCATTCACTTTCTCATCAGCAATTTTTTGTTTCATCGGAGCGATTAATTCTGGATCATTCACAACGAGTAAATGTGCACCGAAAATAGCCGCTTCTTCTGCGCCTAAATTTTCTTCTGTCATTTGTTGAATCGCTTTTAACTCTTCTGTCGTCACAGCTAATGCAGCATCTAATTTTGCTTGTTCTGCATCGACATCTGTTATTTGTTGTTTCACAACTGTTAAATCTGGTGCTACTAGGCAATACGCTTTAGCAATGGCTACACCGCTTGAAGCGGCAATCCCATTTAATTTCATCATTGAGCAATCCCCATCTCTACTAAAATTGTCGAAATCGCAGTGAAAGCTTGTTCCTCATCTGCGCCTTCTACACGTAATGTAAAATCATCTCCTTGGCGTAACGCTAAAGACATCACGCTTAGAATAGATTTAACATTCGCTTCTTTATTGTCAGTCACAAGTGCGATTGTTGATGCAAATGCTGTTGAATTCGATACTAATTGACTGGCTGGTCGTGCATGAATACCTTGCGCATCCACGACTTTAAATTGTTGAGACTTCATCCTAATTTTCTCCCTCTTGTAAATCCGTTAAAATAATCACATTGTTATGTTTAACGAGTGCTGTTGCTGGATTATTTTCTGTATATTCACCAGCAATCACCTGTTCTAACACCGCGCGTTTCTTTTCGCCCGTTGCGATCAGTAAAATTACTTTGGCACGTAAAATCGACTGAATTCCCATCGTATACGCTTGTTTCGGTACATCTTCAATTGAATCGAAGAAGCGTGCATTCGCCTCTAATGTAGAAGGCTGTAAATCGACTAAATGTGTTTCTGATGCAAAAGACGTTCCTGGTTCATTAAATGCAATATGACCATTCACGCCGATTCCTAGCAGTTGAAAATCGAGTTCATGTTGCTGTAATAATTGTTCGTATCGATTCGCTTCCGCTTCTGCATTTTCAGCCAAACCATTTGGCAAATACGACATCTTGAATGGTTTGCAATCAAAAAGTTGTTTATGCATATAATAATTGTAACTTTGGTCATGCTGTACGTCCAACCCTACGTATTCATCTAAATTAAAACTAATCGCATCTGAAAAGTCGATGTCTGATTGACGTAGCTTTTCATATAAAGGTTCCATCGTACCGCCTGTTGCAAGCCCAAATGTTGTAGCACCTTGTGCTTTTACTTGTTTGATTATTTCCAGTGCACGTGTGTATAAAACCTCTTTTGATTCAAATCGTTCTATTTGCATTGTCATGGTTTTGAAAACTCCCTTTAGTTAATTAAAAGTTAATTCTTTTGCCATAGTTGGCAATCAATTCATCGTTGTTCGTCGCACCTAAATTACTATTTCTGAACACAGGAAGCGTTTGCCCTGCTTTATGGAGCTTTTCAATAATTTGGGCGTATAAATCATTCAAAATAGCCGCTCCTACAATCGTTGAAACAGGGCCATATTGAAGTTCGTCCAATTGTAACACACCATCTCCGATTGGCACCATCGTATCGAGTACGACATCGACTACTTGTTCTAAACGTTTGCCAGAAACATGTTTCGATGAAACGTGTTGATACGCTAAAGATTGGAGGGAAACAGTGACAACACCTTGTGCCTTCGCATACAGTGCTGCATCGATTGGAACGGGGTTTTTAGCAGAAGTTGAAATAATGATACATACATCTTGTTCGTTGAAAGCGAACGCTTCTTGAATATGTTCAAAATAACCTTGTTCTTTCTCCTTTGAAGAGGCAGATAACGCACCTCGGTGAAGCATTAAAGACTCTACTTGGACTGGTTTAATCGGTACGAGACCGCCACCTCTAAAGTAACCGTCTTGTGCGAGTAACATCGAATGTCCCGAACCGAAAAGCTGAATAATCCCGCCTCGTTGAATTTTAGAGGCGATGACTTCAGCCAAATCACTAATCGTTTCGCTCTGTTGTTCTCCTACGGTATGCAACAACTTTTCTACTTCTAAAAAATAATTATGCAACGTATTTCACCACCTTATGCTTCAAAAACAATTTCGCCTGCTTTAATCGTCGTCACTAATTGGAAAGACGCATCTAACATAACCGCATCGGCGTCTTTTCCTTCTCTTAGTTCCCCTTTATTCGCAAGATTCAGTTGCATTGCCGCATTGTAACTCGACATGGAAACGAGCTCTTCTAATGTACAATTCGTTGCTTTTTGCATGTTAACGATTGCTTCATTCATACGCAATACACTACCTGCAAGTGCACCGTTCGGTAAATGGGCACCCGTTTCTGTCACGTGCACCATTTGACCACCTAAATCGTAATCACCGTATGGCATTCCTTTTGCGCGCATCGCATCTGTAATTAAAATAATGCCTGACGCACCTTTCATACGATAAGCTAAATTGACCGCATCTTTGTGCACGTGAATAAAATCGACGATGATTTCAGCTTTTAATTCATTTAATAATAACGTACCGCCAACGACACCTGGATCACGATGATGGAAAGGACGCATTTGATTGTATAAATGCGTGCCTTGTTTTGCCCCCATTTTCACCGCTTGTTCCATTTGTTCAAATGAAGCATCTGAATGCCCAATGGATACGACGACACCACTTTCTGAAATTGCTTTAGTCGCCTCCATACCGCCTGGTCGTTCTGGTGCAAGCGTAATTTCTTTAATTTTCCCGTTACTTAATTTTTGCCATTTTTCAAAAGCAACTAAATCAGGTTCTACAATATACTCAAGTGGTTGTGCACCAGCACGGTCTTTCGATACGAATGGACCTTCCACGTGAATGCCGACAATTTCTGCTTCATCATGTTGTGACGTAAAAGTCCCAATCGTTTGCAGTGCCGCTTCAATATGTTCATAACTTTGTGTCATTGTCGTCGGTAGAAAGCTTGTCGTTCCTTCTTTTAATAAAGATTGTGCGAGAATACGTAAACCGGCTGCATCGGCATCCATAGCATCCATACGTGCTGAACCGTGAATGTGCATATCGATAAATCCAGGTACTAAATAGCGTCCTGTCCCGTCTAGTTCTCGTACATCTTCTTCGATGGAAGGAGCTATTTTAACGATTTTTCCATTCTCCATTAATACGTCCGCTAGTTGGCGACCATCATGGTTGACGACTGTAATATTTTTAATTTTTAACACATCGTTCATCTCCTAAAATTACTTAATTCAAACGACAAAAACCCACCGTTTTGGTGGGTTCTTATCTTCCATCCTATTTAAAGGACGAATCATCGTTCATAGAATATTCATTACGCTAGTTTTGAAAACCCATGCTGTGAAATTAGTCTTCGATTGAAACGATATTTGGTGTACCAGCTTCTTGGAAACCAGTTTTTTGTAAAACAACTTTTTTACCGATTGCGCTCGTAAATACAACCGGTGTAATGATTGACGGTACAAGTGGTTCAATCGCATTGAAATCGACTGTTAATAACGCGTCACCACGCTGAATTAATTGACCGTCTGTTACGTGTAATTCAAACCCTTTACCGTCTAGTTTTACCGTATCTAAACCGACGTGAATTAACACTTCTACACCTGTATCTGATTTTAAGCCAATCGCATGTTTTGATGGGAAAATCATTACGACTTGTCCATCGAAAGGTGCGCGAACGACGCCATCTTTCGGTTGAATACCGAAACCAGGTCCCATCATTTCTGTTGAGAATGCTTGGTCTGGTACTTCTGAAAGTGGAATAACATCACCCGTAATCGGCATTTCAAAATCATTTGAAGAAATAACCGCTTCTTCTACAGGAGCAACAGGTGTTTCAACTGCCGCATCTGCATTTGCAGGAACCGGATTTCCTTTTTTCAAACGATCTTTCATTGCTTCTGCAAGGAATTCAACAGATGTTCCGATAATGACTTGTACGTTTTGTTTATTAATACGCATCACACCACGTGCACCTGTTTGTTTTAATACTTTATCATCTACTTGTTCTGAATCTGATAACGTCATACGTAAACGTGTTGTACAATAGTCGACTTGTTGAATATTATTTTGTCCGCCAAGTGCTTCAATTGTTTTGTATGCACGTAAGTCTAGATCATTTGAAACCGCTGAATCTGTTGATAACTCATCTTCATCATCGTCTTCACGACCTGGTGTTTTTAAATCTAATTTTTTGATTAAGAAGTAGAAGATCACATAATAAACGGCACCGAATGCAAGACCTAATGGTAATAATAGCCACGGTCTCGAAGCGATATTCCAGTTTAATACGTAGTCAATCAAGCCCGCTGAGAAACCAAATCCGTCACGGAACCCGACTAAATAAGCAACAGCTAATGATAAACCTGTTAAAACAGCATGAACAACATATAAAACCGGAGATAAGAACATGAAAGTGAATTCAATTGGTTCTGTAACACCTGTTAAAAATGCTGTTAATGCGATTGAAAGGAACATACCACCGACGATAGCACGTTTTTCTTTTTTCGCTGCCATAAACATTGCTAAACATGCTGCTGGTAAACCGAACATCATGATTGGGAAGAAACCAGCTTGGAAGTATCCAGCAGTTGGATCTTTCGCTAAGAAACGGCTAATATCCCCTCGCACGATTTCGCCTGCAGCGTTCGTGAACTCACCGAAGTTAAACCATACAACCGTATTTACTACGTGATGTAAACCTACAGGAATTAATAAACGGTTGAAGAAACCATACGTACCTACACCTAATGCACCGGCACCAATAATCCAATTGGCAATCCAGTCAATACCGTCTTGAATTGGTCCCCAAACGACACCGAGTAGACCGGCAATAATTGCCATCGAAACGGACGTTATAATAGGAACAAAGCGTCTGCCACCGAAGAATGATAACCATTCTGGGAATTTGACAGTATGGAATTTATTATATAAAAGACCTGCTGTAATACCGGAAATAACGCCACCAAATACACCCATATCTAATTTGTCATTGATTGAACCTAAAACTGAAACTAACACGAGCTGAGCGATCGCACCAGCTAAAGCTGCACCACCACTCACATCGATTGCTAACCCCATGGCAATACCGATTGCGAAAATAAGCGGTAAGTTACCTAAAATAGCGTCACCTGCCGCAGCCATAATACTCGCAACGACTTTAATCCATTCAGCATCAAAGCTACCGAGCATATCCGTTGCGCCTAGGCGAACTAATAGTGCTGCTGCTGGTAATGTTGCGATTGGGAACATTAATGATTTCCCGATTTTTTGTAAGAAAGCAAGCATGCATTTCTCCTCCTTTGGTATAGTTGTCTAGACCACTAATGTATGAAAACGAAAACGTTTCCACAATGGTTATAGAGTTATTATATTCCCAAGTTTTGAGAAATGTAAATGGTTTTTCGAGAAAAAACGTCATAAACTCATAAATTCTTAAGAATACTGAATTTAGGACGTATATTTTTCCAGAAAGTACACAATTATTTCGATACTTACTATTTATTTTTACTAATTTTTTCATAATAAACGTAAAAAATTGATTGCTTCTTTCGTCGTTTCGACTTGTGCCTGCGTTTCTGAAAAATGCTGTGAAACGTATGAGAAAAACAAAATATTAACAGTTAAAAACTGAGCATACATTGAATTCGTCGCCGCCGTTCTAAATGAACTTTCTGGGGCAATCATATGTTGCAATGAGCAATTGGATAGCTGAGACACACTATTTTGACCATATTGTGTAATACTAATCGTTTGAATGTCTTTTTTATTGGCCCATTTGAGTAATTCAATGCCCTCTTTCGTTTCCCCTTTATTAGATACGACAATTAATAAAGCGTCTGCCGTTGTAGACAAAAGCGTCACCGCATAATGAATATCCGAAACACTCACACAAATCTTCCCAATTCTATTCCACTTCAATTCAATATCGTCTGCAACGAGATGCGAAGCACCTACTCCGAAAATAACGACACGAGAAGCGTTCGCTATTAAATCAACCGCCATTTGCAAGCGATCATTTTTAACGAAATGAACGGTTTCCTTGATTGTCTCAATGGCATTGAACATGACTTTTTCTTTAATGCTTTCAATCGGCTCATTTTCTAGTACATCGCTAAATCCTTTTGCATCTGGATTTGCGATCAACGTGGATAAAGCGATTTTTAAATCTGAAAAACTGCTTACGTTTACGGAACGACAAAACCTCGTTACCGCTGAACGGCTCGAATTCGACTTTTCAGCCAACTCAACAATATTCATTGTCGGTACATCAATTGCGTTTTCTAAAATATACGTCGCTATTTTAGATTCAGATTTTGGTAAGGAAGGTTGAATACTTTTAATTCGTTGTAAAATATTTTCAATGTACATGATCTTCCTCCGTTAACCCTAAATAGAAACACCCTTTGACAGCTGCTTCCTCTTGATTTTTCCATATAATAGAATATTGTTTCAAGCGTTCCTTCATATAGTGCTGAATGCAATCATTTTTCGTAAAAGTACTACCAGCAAAAGAAATCGCAAGCGGTTGAATAAAATGAAGTCGTTGTATTAATAATTCTATTTTTTCTACAAAAAGTGCCACACCCGTTTTTATAACGTGAATCGCAGTAGCATTATTTTCATTAACTAACTTCAATGTCACTTTAGCAAGTTGTGCAATATCCGTCACAGACTGCTTATAAAAGACCGTAATGCATTCTTGGATTTGATGACATCCCATTGCGTCTAATAGACTATTAGCAAATTCCTCATCTACTTTATTTTGTTCATATTGATGGAATAATTGTCGAATACTCTGTTTAGCAATCCAATAAGCTCCTAATTCGTCGCCTAAAAGATAGCCCCAGCCGCCTAATATTAATGACTGCTCTTTATTTTTCCCAAATAATACAGAACCCGTACCAGCCAAAACTAAAATACCGTCGCCACCTTTAAAAGCAGCAGCATGTGCGATTTCAATATCGCTATACACTTGAAAAGAAGCTTCTTCAAAAATACGTTGTAACTTCTCATGAACAAACGGCTGATCACAACTTTTCCAACCTGCTAATCCTAAGACTATTTTGGTACAATTAGCATTTGTGTGCAATGCCTCAGCATATCCTTCGCGAATATTTAATAATGCCCCTTCTAAGTTCGTCGTAACATTCCCTGCACCTTTCGTAAAACGAAACAATGATTGACCAGTTTGTTGATCGAATGCTTCAAACTTTGTTGACGTGCCGCCCCCGTCGATTCCTAATATATATGACATTTTCTTCACCTACAGTTCAAATGAGAAAGTCTGCCACGGTTGCAATAATTCCAATAAAAATAATTCATTTGGTTGAATACGTCCGACTACATTCGTATTGCCTGAATTCGGCATTTCTCTCAAGGCAATTTGTAATTCGCCTTTATATTGACCATAACCGTTATTTTCAATTAAAATATCGCCACGTTGGATTGTCTTCGTATCGTGTGCAGGAAAATCCTCTTGTTTATATTTTACACGAGATTGTGTAGAACGAATAAGGAAATCCGATACATCCCCTCTATAAAAATGAGGTTCTTCTAATACAATTTTACGTTCTAACGCTGAAATATTTTCGTTTAATTCGACTTTAAAGTTTAGTTCGTTCGGCATAATTTCACTAATTTCTTTTAACTCTTTCTCTGAAGCATAGGCATTCGCAATATAGACAGTATCAATTAAATTCGTAGCGAATAAATGTTTCACTTGCGTCGTAATAGGCAGTTCGCGATGTTCTTCTAATGTACATAAACCTTCCGTAACAGGCCACGGACCGAATGTAGCGTCATGCGAAGAAACAAAAGCAGCCGTCGGAATAAAATAACGTTTAAATTTTTCCGAGCTTTCTAAGAAAAATTTACGACTTAATCCTGAAAAACGATGTGGATAAAAGTTATGACAGCCACTTAATTTTTCACGATTCGGATGATGGTCCATTATCGTTTCTAAATAATGTGTCGTGTTACTCATATTAATTTCAATCGTTAAGCCTTGTTTGTTATACGTCATCATACTTTCTTCTTGCCCGCGGAATCCCATATCAAGACGAATGCCAGATGCACCTAATTGTTCGAAAAATGACAAATCATCGTATGAAATATTCAGCTTATCAAAAATTCTCGGTGCAATATCAACCATTACGTCCATCTGTTGATCTTTAGCATGTTGAATAATCTCTTTGAAGTTACTAATAATTTGTTGCTGGTCTCCTTCAACTGAAAGTAAACAAGTGAAAATTTTCGTGAAGCCATATTGAGCCGCCAAGGAAATGTATGCCATATCCTTTTCTTTCGTAGAATGCTCTGGATAAATGGAAATACCTAATGCTTTTGCCATTTATTTAGCCTCCAAGCGTTTATATAACGTAATCATCCGTTCAATTAAATTTTTTTCAGCAATTGCTGTCATCAAATGGTCTTGTGCATGAATCATTAACAATGATTTTTCTACTGGTTTATCATTTAACTCATCTTGAATTAACCTCGTTTGGGTATGATGTGCTTCTAGCATTTCTTCTTCTGCCTTCTGCATAATTTCCTCTGCCTTTTTAAAGTCGCCTTCCTCAGCAGCTGTCAACGCCTCATAACTTAAAGAACGCGCCCCACCACCGTGTGAAATAATTTCAAAAATCTCCATTTCATTATGCCCTTTTTCTACCATCTTAATTCCTCCTACCAATAAATAATGAGATAACTTAAAAGTAATGATGCGCCTAATAATAACCCAAGTAATTGCCATACTTTGTTCACGCATCTTTTTTCTATTTTCACGATAATCACAGTTAGTAAAATAGGAACGCTTAAAGCGAAGCCCCAGAAATAAATAGCATCGGTATGTTGTGAAAATTGTTGAACAAAATAACCGATTATAAAACTAACAATTAATAACGCACTAAAGAAAAGAAAACCACTTTTGTATTTAAAAAAATGAATTGCACTTTTTTCCATTTTAAACCTCCTATAAAAAAGGGAGTTGTCTTCTACCGACAACTCCTAAAAATTAAGATGGTGCATTCCCATCTGTTGATGGTTTAATTGGAGCTGTTTCTGTTGTTTCTTCTACAACTTCCTTCAATGATTCTTCTTCTAATTGCTCTTGTGCAACGAGTTGACGATCATAAATTTTAAAGAACGGTAAATAAATAATCGTTGATATCGCTATATTCACAAGCACTAATATAATAGCTCGCCAATCCCCACCTGTTGCCAAGTACGCACCGATTGGAGCAGGAAGCGTCCAAGGTGCCATAACATACGTAGCACTTACGAGACCTACTGTTACACAAATATAAGTAATAACTGTCGTAACAAGTGGCACGATAATAAATGGAATAATTAAAATTGGATTTAATACGATCGGCATTCCGAAAATAACCGGCTCATTAATATTAAAAATACTCGGGATAAATGTTGCTTTCGCCATCGATTTACTATATTTTGAACGAGCAGAAATAAACATTGCGATTACTAAACCTAACGTCGCTCCCGCTCCCCCAATCCATACGAACCATTGGAAAAATGTTTCCGGTGCAACGTATGGTAAAGGCATTCCTGAAGCAGCAGCTTCACCATTTTTCGCTAAATACACTTCCCAAACCGGACGAATAACTGCTCCTACTACTGACATCCCGTGAATACCAAATGCCCAGAAAAATGTAATTAAAAATACTGGAATCGTAACGCCAAAGATCGTGTCGCCACCTTTAATAATCGGTGCAACAACTTTATCGACCATCGAATGTAAATCTAAGTTGAATACGACTGTGATAACCGTCATCACACCTAAAATAATAACGATTGGAATAAGCGCTTCAAATGAACGTGCAACGGAAGATGGAACAGCTTCCGGCATCTTAATCGTAATATTTTTTTGCTTACAAAGGCGTAGTACTTCTACTGAGAATACCGCAACGAGCATAGCAACGAAAAGACCATGACCTCCAAGGTTAGCCATCGGTAAAACGAAGCCGAACTCTTCTGTGCTTTGTACACCAATTGTAAATAAAAAGGCAGCAATCGAAACTAATCCGCCTGATAGTGCATCGATTTTATAACTTTGTGACAAGCTATACCCAATACCAAATGTTATGTATAGCGTCATAATGTACATCGTTAATCGGTAAGGAATTAAAATGGTAGCAATATTTTCTTTTGCCCACACATAAAACGCCCAGTTTTCTGGAATAGGTGGATTCGCAATAATTAAAAAGATACTACCAAAGATAATGAATGGTAAAGCAGAAACAACCCCATCACGAATTGCGCGAATGTGCTGTTGCTCCGATAATTTTGCCATCGGTCCAGATAAATACTTTTCTAAAAAAGCGACAAATTTATTCATCGAATGATTCTCCTTTTTATACGATTGTCTCTTGAATAACTTTTAATAAAGCCGGACCACCTAAAGGACTATATGCAGTCGGAGGAATTTGTGCAATCGGTACATTTGCTTCATCTGCCGATTCTTTGAACAAGTTAAAGCGGTGACGTACTTGTGGTGCCACCATAGCAATGTCCCAACCATTTTGAACTTCAGCTGGGAATTCTGACGTACCAACAGCTAATACTTCCATTTCCATCCCATTTTTTTGAGCTTCTTTTTTTAATGTATTCACGATAATCGCACTCGACATACCGCCTGAACATACAAACAATACTTTCATTTACTTTTCCTCCTTTAAAATCGGTTTAATGTGTTGGTGATGTTGTTGTAATTGTTTAACCGCTTCATCGTAGTCACAGTCCAATAAATACATGACAATCGCAGTTTTCGGTTGCTGGCGAGATGCTTCAAGTAGCTGATCGGCCGTTTCATAGTCACAGTCTGTCGCTTGCATAATAATTCGTTTCGCTCTTTCAACTAACTTGAAATTAGTAGGTTGTAAATCAACCATCAAATTACCATACACTTTTCCAAGTTGAATCATCGAAATAGTAGAAATCATATTGCAAACTAATTTTTGCGCTGTTCCAGCTTTCAAACGTGTAGACCCCGTAATCACTTCCGCTCCTGTATCGACTTCAATTTTAACAGAAGCATAATCGGAAATTTCTGATTTTTTATTGCAACTTAAGGCAACGGTATGTGCGCCTACTTCATTCGCATAATCCAAAGCACCTTTTACATAAGGTGTTCGACCACTTGCTGCAATTCCAATGACTGTATCATCTTTACATAACTGAATACCTTTTAAGTCTTTTGCGCCTAATTCAAATGAATCTTCCGCTCCTTCAACCGCTTTAATAAACGCTTGGGAGCCACCTGCAATCAATCCTTGTACTTGTGTCGAATCGACACTAAATGTTGGCACGCATTCTACCGCATCTAAAAGACCTATCCGACCACTCGTACCAGCACCTACGTAAATTAATCGTCCTTCTTTTTTAAATGAATCGACGACAAATTCAATCGCTCGTTCAATATGATCGATTTCGTATCCAACCATTTCTGCAACTAATCGGTCTTCTTCATTCATTAATTGCAATGCTTTTTTAATTGATAGTTCATCAATGTGCATTGTTCTGTCATTTCTCGATTCTGTATTCATTGATGAAAAATTCACTAACCCACCTCCGTTTCCAGTAATTACTAATCATTATAAAGAAAAAGAAAATAATTCTCAATATTTTTTATTTTTTAAGAAAAATTTTAAAAATGGTACAATAGCATGAAAGACACACATCAAAGAAGGAGGAAATCATTATGAACGTCATCGGATTAATGTCTGGCACTTCATTAGATGGATTAGATATCGCTTTCGTTTCAATTGAAGAAAACATACAAAACTATAAAATGCACGCTTTTTTAACAGTTCCATTCCCTAGCCAATTGCTACAAAAAATTAAAAAAAGTATTGAAAGCAACTCCTTATCAGCTGCATTCATTTGTAGCTTAAACTTTGAAATTTCTTATTTTTATGCAGATGCTATTGAAGTATTTTGTGAAAAAATTTTCTATTTCACATGAAGATATTGACCTAATTGGCACACACGGACAAACCGTTCATCATCAACCAGTAGCAGAACAAGATTTTATTCGTTCAACGCTTCAATTAGGTGAGCCAAGTATTTTAGTTGAAAAATTCAACTGTCCGGTCGTTTCTAATTTTAGATCGATGGACATCGCAGCTGGCGGTCAAGGTGCGCCTCTTGTTGCTTATGTAGACAGCCAACTTTTCTCAGAAAAAAACAAACATATTGCACTTCTTAACATTGGGGGGATTAGCAATGTCACTTCCTTATCAGATAAAAAAACGATTGCTTACGATTGCGGACCGGGTAATATGATGATCGATTATTTATGTATGCATTTTCACAAGCAACCATACGACAAAAATGGATTCTTCGCTTCACAAGGCCAAATAAATAAACAAGTAGTAGACATTTTATTAAAAGACACATATTTTAAAAAACGACCTCCAAAAACGACAGGAAGAGAAAAATTCGGAAAACATTTTTGTGATGAACTATTGAAAAACTATCCGACAATTCTTCCGAATGATTGGATTGCGACCGCGACATATTTCACAGCTAAAACCATTGTAAAAAGCTTTTTAGATTTCCTTCCAACACCCGTTGATCGCCTCATCGTAAGCGGGGGTGGTGCATATAATCAAACGCTAATGGAGCACATCGTACAACTATTGCCGCATACAAAAATCATACTATCAGATGGACTTGGGATTAGTGCTGAAAGTAAAGAGGCTGTTTATTTTGCTCTACTAGCTTTCGATACATTTAATAGAAAGCCAAACAATCTTCCCCAAGCAACTGGTGCACATAAACGAGTTATTCTCGGTAGCGTTACGTACAATTGAATGATTAATTTCCAAAAAAAGAAAAAATAACTAATTTATCTCCTATTTTTGGTATACTATGACTAAACACTTTAAGGAGCTTAGACATGTATAAAAAATTACTAAGTGGCACAATTTTAACTGCGAGCATCTTCGGCCTTTCAACATGGCTTCATAGCGAAGAAGCAAGTGCGATTACGTACACAGAAGCTTATTTCTCAAAGCTCGAGTACAAAGATGCAAAACATGACGAAGAACGTCTATTGAACTCGAAAGCGAGCTTAACGCTGCAAACGACAAAGGAGAAGCAAGGGAAAGTACGTAGTACAAGTTTAGTACTTTATCCGAAAAACCAATCGATCATCTCGAAAGATCGTTCTGGAAACGGAGAAGTTGGTCTAAAATTAACGCGTGATGGGAAAGCATACGGCTTTGTCACACAACTAGAAAAATACAAAAATACGACGTACACATTGATTGAGCAAGGAAAAGGCAAAACATTCTATACACCAAAAGGAATCAAAGTGCGCATTGGCTATTCATCAAAAGGAAACTTATATTACAAATGGGGGAACCATGAAGTCATCGTTCGAACAGATGGTTCAATCAAACGATATGACGGGAAAGAAATTAGCGACAAAAAAGTACGCACGTACAATGTTACGAAACAAAAGAAAACCGGTACGACTGCTGAAAAGCTCGTTCATGAGGCAAAACGACTTGCTGGTGGACAATACGTTTACAATGGACAATCTCTCTTCTACGGACTCGATTGTGCGACGTATACACAAAAAATTTATATGAACGTACTCGGCATTGATATCGGTTCTACGACAAAAGCACAACGCGCACGCGCAACAGCTGTAAAATCAGTTAAAAATGCGAAAGTCGGAGATATTTTATACGATAACAAAGGACATGTCGGCATTTACGTAGGCAATGGGAAAGCATATGACATGCTAATCGGCGGCGCTAAACTTCATAAACTGAGTCATTGGAAATGGCAAGTTGCGATGAGTTACAGCCAGAAACCAGTTAAATAATTCCACTTATTTAAAAAATGGTATAAAATTAAGTTAACACTATACTTTATATTCATTTGGAAAGGGTGACGTTCATGGTATTTCATGCACAATCTGATACACAATCTGATTATTTACGCGCAACAGAAATCATTAACTTTGAACATCCAATCATTCAACAGCTCATTGATTCCTTGCAAATTGATACGAAGTCGGACGTAGAAAAAGCCCGTATTTTCTATGAATTTGTACGCGATGAAGTGAGCCATTCATGGGATGAGCAGCAAACTATCGTCACTGTATCTGCCTCAGATGTAGCTGAAAAAAGAACTGGTATTTGTTATGCAAAAGCAAATTTATTGGCGGCTTTATTACGTCATGAAGGCATTCCTAGCGGCTTCTGCTATCAACGTCTCATGTTGTTCGACACACCTGAACAAGGGTATTATTTACATGCATTCAATGCGATTTTTCTAGAAAAATATGCACGTTGGATTTTCGTAGATGCTCGCGGTAATGTGTTTGCTGACTTTTCAATGGATGAACCGAGTCTCGCATTCACTCCAAATGAATCGTTAGGTGAGAAGACGTATAAGACGATTTTTACGGACCCTAATGAACGCTCTATTCAAACGTTGCAACAAGCGACAAACGCACTTGAAATGTATACGAGTGCCCTTCCAGATGAACTGTAACGCATAAACATAATAAAAGGTCGGAACAAAAATTCGTTCCGACCTTTTATTTATTCTTTCTTATGACAAGCACTCATTTTAAATACACTTTACCGTTATTTAGTTTGACGATTGAAAATAAACATTCATCCGGAAAATTTTCACCTACGTACTGTAAATCTTTAAGATGCGCATAAATCGTTCGCCGATCCGGTTTTATCGGCAACGCAAATTCCCTTTTAGCGTACGTAGCAATCTCAGTTGCATTTAATGGATTTTCTATATTAGAATATTTTTTCAAAATTAAATATGTATACATAAATAATAAGTTTTGCTGCGCAATCATTCTCACCCGCTTCATCAGTAGCACTATTGTACAATCACATTTTATAGTAACATATAACTATAAAGAAAAGTAAGTACATCGTTCTAAAAATGAATACAAAAAAAAGAATTCCCTACTCGTAGGCAACTCTTCTCACGTTACGAAACACTCTCTTGTTTTCGATATCGAATTTCTTCCAATACGATCAGCACAACCCCGACAACAATCCACATCGCCATTGACTTCATCAACTGACTCTCATTCATCAGCTTCGTTGTATAACTTAAAATATGAAAAAATGACACGGCCACTACTAACATAAATAAGTTCAAATATAAATGCATCGTCATCCCTCCAATAAAATGTGGAAAATTCTAATTATTTATAACTTTATCATGAAACACACCATTTCGTCGATATTTTAGACTAAAAGTTGTTTATTTTATTTTCACCATTTCAAGTTATATTGAATTATTTACATACATATATTTGGAATTTAATTTAAAAGAAAAAATGACACAATTCTATTCTTCAAACATTTTTTCAGCGTCTAATCATACAAACTAGATTTCACATTTTGTTTTAAAATATGCCATCTATTCATTCGGTGTATATGCACTAGCAATCGCATTCCACACACAAATAAAAAGCAGGCATAGCCTAAAGACCATGCCTGCTTTTTGTATTGGACTAAGTTTATTCCTTAGCCTTTTTATAAAAGAGTGTTTTATTTTTTAATCAATTCTAATTCTACTGGAATATTTTTCTCTACTTTTTCACCTTTTAATGATTTCACAGCTGTTTCAATGGCAATTTCACCAATTTCAGTCGGTTTTTGTGCAATTGTTGCGATCATCTTACCATCTTTAACAGCTTTTACACCATCATCTGTTGCATCAAAACCAACCACTTTTATGTCTTTACCAGATGCTTCGATTGCTTCAACTGCACCTAATGCCATTTCATCATTTTGTGCGAATACACCTTTGATGTCTGATTTAGATTGTAAAATATTTTCCATTACAGTTAAACCTTCAGCACGATTGAAGTTAGCTGTTTGAGAAGCGACAACATCGAAGCCTGATTTCGCAATTTCTTCGAAGCCAGCACCACGTTCTGTTGCAGCAGAAGAACCTGCTACACCTTCAAGTTGCGCAACTTTAGCACCTTTACCGATTACTTCTTGTAAATATTCAGCGGCCATTTTACCACCTAATTTATTATCTGAAGCGATGTGAGAAACAACTTCCCCACCGTCAGAAGCACGGTCAACTGTAATGACAGGGATGTTTGCATCATTTGCAGATTCTACAGCTGAAGCAACTGCTTTTGAATCTGTTGGGTTTACGATAATTAAATCAACATCTTGTTGGATTAAGTCTTCAATGTCTGACGCTTGTTTAGAAGCGTTATCTTGTGCATCTACGACTGTTAAGTTTACTTTTTCATCTTTTGCTTCTGCTTTAGCACCGTCTGATAATGTGACGAAGAATGGGTTGTTTAACGTCGATACAGACATCCCAATTTTCAAATCATCTGTTGATTTTTTAGAATCGGATGATTTGTCGTCGCCGTTTGGAGACATTGAGCAAGCGCCTAGTAATAATGAAGAAGAAAGTAAAGCTGTCCACGATAATTTTTTAATGTTCATTTGAAAAATACCCCTTTTTTTAGCTTGATTAAGCTGTTTTTTTACGATCCAATAATACAGCGAATAAAATAACTAACCCTTTAACAACTTGTTGGTAGAATGAAGAAACACCGATTAAGTTAAGACCGTTGTTTAATACACCGATAATTAATGCACCGATTAATGTACCAACAATCCAACCACGACCACCAGTTAAGCTTGTACCACCTAATACGACAGCAGCAATTGCATCTAATTCGTATGATTCACCAGCAGTTGGTTGCGCTGAATTTAAACGAGAAGTTAAAATCAATGCAGCGAGTGCGGCTAACATACCTGTTAAAGCGTAAACAGCAATGGTAATGCGGTTTACGTTGATACCAGAAAGACGAGAAGCTTCTGCGTTACCACCTACTGCATATACGCGACGACCGAATGTCGTTTTGCGTAAGATGAAGTATAGAACGAAGAAAGCAATGACCATCGTTACGACCGGAACAGGAATTCCTAAGAAGTAACCTTTACCAAACATTTGGAATGAAGCATGATCACCTAACCCTGAGATTGGTTTACCATCCATGTAGACGAGCGTAGCACCACGATAAATCGTCATCGTCGCTAATGTTGCGATGAATGGTGCTACTTTCCCTTTTGCAATAATGACACCGTTAATGGCACCTAAAATTAACCCTAAGATTAACGCAACAGCCATTGCGATAATTGGATCTACACCACTTGAAAGTAATCCAGCGGCTACAGCACCCGTTAGTGCGAGGGTCGAACCGACAGATAAATCGATCCCCCCTGTTAAAATAACAAAGGTCATCCCGAATGCGATTAACGCACTAATTGAAACTTGACGTAAAACGTTGAAAATATTGTTAGCTGTTAAAAAGCTAGGACTCATGATAGAAATAATAACGACAATTAATAGTAATCCAAATAGCGGTCCTAATTTTTGAATAAGGCCTTTGGTTGAATTAGTTTTGGACAACTTTGTCACCTCCAGTAGCATAATGCATAATTTTTTCTTGTGTCATATCTTCACCAGATACTTCACCTGTAATTTTTCCTTCGTGCATAACGAGTACGCGGTCTGACATACCGATTACTTCTGGTAATTCAGAAGAAATCATTAAGATTGCCACGCCTTGTTCGGCAAGATCGTTCATAATTTGATAAATTTCTTTTTTAGCACCGATATCTACGCCACGAGTAGGTTCATCTAAAATTAAAATTTTAGGGGCAATACCGAGCCATTTCGCAATAACTACTTTTTGTTGGTTACCACCTGATAAAGCTTTGGCAGAAAGGTCAATACTAGCCGTTTTAACACCTAATTTTTCAACGAGATTTTGAACGAATGTACGCTCTTGTTTAGATGAAATAAAACCTGATTGCGCCGTTTTATCAAAGTTCGTCATTGAAATATTATCTTTAATCGAAAAATCGACGACTAACCCTTGTGTTTTACGGTCTTCTGTTACGAAGCCCATTCCTAATTTAATCGCTTGGCGAGGGTTTTTGATTTTTACTTTTTTGTCGTCAATCAAAATTTCACCTTTTGCCATTTTACGGAAGCCGAATAATGCTTGGGCAATTTCTGTACGACCTGCACCCATTAATCCTGCTAACGCAACGATTTCACCTTTACGAACGTTGAAATGAATATCCTCACACAATCCTGGGCGAGTTAATCCTTTCACTTCCAATTTCACATCACCTAACGTCACATTACGTGAAGGGAAACGTTCTCCAAGTTCACGACCTACCATCATTTGAACGATTTCATCGAATGTCGTTTTTTTAATTTCACGCACACCGACGGATTGGCCGTCACGTAAAATCGTAATACGATCACAAATCGCGAAAATTTCTTCCATACGGTGAGAAATATAAACGAATGAAACGCCCTCACTTTGAAGCTTACGAATCGTTTTAAATAACGTGTGAATTTCACGATCCGTTAGTGCCGCTGTCGGTTCATCCATGACGATTACTTTTGCATTTGTTTCAATCGCTTTCGCAATTTCAATAATTTGTTGTTTCCCGACAGATAACGTACCTGCTGGTGTGCGAACGTCGATATCTAAACCTAATTGTTTTAAAATACGTGTCGCTTCACGGTTCATTTCTTTGTTTTTCAAAATTCCGAAACCTGCTGTTTGTTCATTCCCTAAAAATAAGTTTTCCGCCACTGTTAAGTCGGGCAAAATATTTAATTCTTGGTGGATAACCGCGATTCCTTTTGCTTCCGCTTCTTTTGGTGATTTGAATGTCACTTCCTCACCATCTACTTTGATGACACCGTTATCACGATTGTAAATGCCTGTTAGAATTTTCATCATCGTAGATTTACCTGCACCGTTTTCGCCCATTAAAGCATGAATTTCGCCATCTGCTAATTCAAACTGAACATCTTTTAATACGACGTTTCCATTAAAGGCTTTACAAATACCTGACATTTCGATCATTTGCATTCCCCTCCTTTTCTAAAAAATGACACCTGATTGCAATAAAATATTGGCATATGGTGTTGCTTCACCTGTACGAATAATTACTTTTGCTTCTTTTGATAATTGTTTTAGTTGTTCATGGCTGACTTCTTCAAAAGGCGTTCGAATCAACTCGTGAACTTCTTTGTAAAGGCTTTCATTTTCAGCTGACATTTCAGTTGCAATGATGGCTTTTTCACTATTGTAATCTGCTAGAACCGTTTCTAAAATGGCCATGAAACCAGGTTCTCCGATTTTATATGATAAATCAATACACGTGACACCATCTGGAATTGGTAACCCACAGTCCGCAATCATAATACGATCTGTATGCCCAATACGAGCAAAAATTCCAGCTAGTTCACGATTTAAAATTCCGAGCTTTTTCATTAAGCGTTTAAGCCTCCTAAGCGTTGTTCAACGGCTTCTTTTTCAGGCATTCCACCTTGCGCACCAAATTGTTCAACAGATAATGATGCCGCAATGTTCGCAAATTCTACTGCTTTCTTAAGAGTAAGTCCTATTGTCATCGCGTATGCGAATGCACCATTAAATGTATCCCCCGCACCTGTCGTATCAACCGGTGTTGTTTTGAACCCTTTGACGAATACATGTTGTTGTCCATCAAAATAACGTGCGCCGTCTGCACCGAGTGTTACGATTAATTGATTCGGAAATTGTTCAAGCGCAGCTTCCACATCTTCTTTAAAAATGTCTGCACATTCCGTTTCATTCGGTGTGAAGTAAGCAACGCGGTCCATCCACTCTGCTTTGAAGTTTTCAGCTGGTGCCGGATTTAATAACACCTTCGTACCGAGCTGTTTGCAAACGTTCAATGCATATTCAACTGTTTGTTGTGGGATTTCTAATTGCATGATGACAAGATCACTTTTTTCAATCAACGCTTTCGCCGCATCGATTTCTTTTTCAGTTACGTCGTTATTTGCACCTGGTACGACGATAATACGATTATCTTGTTCAAATAATGTAATATTCGCGATACCTGTAGCCGTTTCACTCGTCATAACGAATTGATCTTGAATCGTTTCTTTTTGAAGAATCGTACGTAATTCGTGTCCGAACGCGTCATTACCAACAGCGCCGACCATATGTACATCTCCACCTAAACGAGCGACAGCAACAGCTTGGTTGGCTCCTTTACCACCAGGTACGGTGTGAAAGCCTTGACCAAAAACGGTTTCGCCCTGTTTTGGAAAAACCGCCGTTTCTACGACGATATCCATATTAATACTTCCAATTACTGTAATCATGAGTTTGTTCCTCTTTTCGTTGAATTTCGAATGAGCAATTTCGGTGGGAACACGACACGCGTTTCCTTCATTTGTTGCCCATTAATTAATGTAAGCAACAAATCCGTTGCCGTTTGTCCCATTTCTGTAATTGGTTGTGCGATTGTCGTCAACTCTGGCGATAAAAGCTTCGTAATATTTATGCCATCATATCCAATCACACTCAACTTTTCTGGAACGTTCAAATGAAATGTTTCTGCTGCTTTCATCACGCCAATTGCGGAGGCGTCACTACAAGCGAACACCGCATCGTACTGAATGTTTTCTGCAAAATGCTGTGCTGCTATTTGCTTCGCAGATTCAAAATCAAACGGACTCACAATTACGTCTACTTGAATTTCTGGATGCTTGTTCATTTCATTTTCAAATCCAAGCATCCGGTCGTTCGCGACGTCTATTTGCAATGGTCCACGCACACACAAAATTCGTTTATGCCCCTCTGCAATTAAATATTGCGCTGCAAGCTGTCCTCCAAGCACATTGTCCGTTGTCACGGTCGGAATCGCTTCCGATAAATGACGGTCAAGTGCAACAATCGGTATGTCCAGTTGCTTGTAAAAGTTTGCTTCAATATGATTGGTCGTCACAATCAAACCAGCGACGTAGTTTTGCTGTAACGAGCGAATGTAATGTTTTTCTTGTTCTTCTGTATCTCCCGCATTACATAAAACGACCGTATACCCATGTTTATAAGCTGTTTTTTCAACTGCTTTCGCTAACTCTGGAAAATACGGATTCGTAATGTCTGGAACGATTAGTCCGATCATGTTCGTTTGTTTCGTCGTCAATGATCTCGCCATTTGATTGGGTGAATAATTTAATTTTCCAATGGCACGTTCAATCGCATCTTTCGCAGCTTGACTGACATATCCTTTTTTATTGATGTGTCTTGATACAGTTGCGACTGACACGCCCGCTTGTTTTGCAACATCACGAATCGTTACCATTTCTTCACCCCAAATCCTCTGTGTAACCGGTTCCATGTGTAACCGATTACACATAATATATAGGACATAAATTGTTGTGTCAACACATTTTTCAATTAGGTTATACTAATTTACATTTTCAAATTAGTTGAATACTTATGTTTATAGAAAAATTTTATTTAAATAGAAAAAACTGATTAAATAAGATGTAACAGTTTTTTTCTAAAGAAATTCATTATGCTTTCGAAAAGAAATATTATTTTATTCACAAGTTTTTATAATGAAATATTATTTCATAAAAAGCATTTACGTAGTGAAATATACATTAAAAAAACCGATTACGTCACACCATTAATAAATAGCATAGCCTAATCAAAAAAGTAGAAAAACTGTGCTACTACAGAATGATTTTTGAACTAAAAACGTATCACTTTAATGAAAATAAGCGTTCACATTTAGTTAAATACCATTTTTTATAAAAATAAAACAATCCAAAATTTCCTCTCGGATAAATTTGGATTGTTTTACGTGTTCATTTTATATGTATGTAACGTCCTTCTGTTTTGAGTAACTTTTTCACAGAAGTGCTACTTCGCTTTTATTTTCCAAAAGATGCTCCCAATCAGTAGGACAATCCCAACAAAAACGCCGAGCAACTGATCTACTAGAACATCGCCCGTTCGAGTGTAGCGTATTAAAAATGTCCCACCAAAAATAATGAGCATCATACTAGCGAAAAAAAGAAGATACGTATGCCATGTATTCATTTTTTAAACTCCTTCTGTTTTATTTCTTCGAAAGAAAATTTTTACTAAGTTGTTCAAACTCTTTGTGATCCGCGTTTGGTGGTTCTGCCTCTTTATTATGTAACCATGCATTCAAACACGCTGTAACAAAGGCAAAAATGACAGCTCCTTGCGTCGAGATAAAGACCGTATGTAAAAGTCTATCGAGCCCTTCAATTAGTAAAAACGTACAACTAAAATGTAAGGCGAAGGCAAATATCCCCTTACTCGTCTGAAGAATCCCAATTGATTTTAAAGCGAAAGGAATCCCCTTTGTCAGTAGAGACAATGGTATTTCTAAAAAGACGTACAAAATGAAAAATACACACAATGAACGAAAATGATCGTACTGTAAACCGAGAATGCTTAACAGAATATATTCAAAAGAAGTTAAACATAATAAAATGACACATAAAATCACTGTGCATATCATTCCCGTTTTTATTTTCTTCATTCGATTGCTCCTTTACACAATGAAATGCCTGAACTATGCTTTTTTTAAAACGCAAACCTAAAAGAGGAGAAGTGGCATGACAGACTGTTACAATTTAGAACACGCAACATTTGAAACGTTCATGTCGCTTCTTGCAAATGCATCATGAAATTGGATTCATTTGTAAAGAGTGCAAATAGTTCATTCCAAATTTTCAAGATGGTCGTTCATTAAACGTAAACTCAAAAGCATGCTGTAATTACACCCAATAACAATCCATTCGTTCAAATGGCGGAACTTGACAGCGTGACACTGAAACAGCTGTTTAAAAGCAGCGTGAGAAAATCGAATTTGGCACTATTTTTCAAGCGCGTCACACGGTCTTTCTTATTCGCTTCATTTGAAGTAATCTATAGCAAAAAGTGGCGTATTTGACATTCCAATACGTCTCTTTTTCATGTGCGTATTTTATCTAAACCTCTCTCTTTATAGAGTTCATTTTTAAATAAAAATCTGATTTTACATTTATTTAATCATATATTATACAATTATTCTTTTATCATTTTATCAATTAAAACGTCTAAACAAATCGTCACCGCTGCGAGTAAATCTGCTTTATTCCAACTCGGTAAATTCCCATGCGCAATCGCTAATTCAAAGTCTGCTGGAATGTGAATAAAACCCGAAAATAACTGACGGTCATACGCATATTGCAATCCTTCATACATGACAGCATTGCATACATACGTCCCTGCTGTATTTGAAACACTTGCCGGATAGCCGTTCGTTAAAAGAGCTTCTACTAGATCATTTAGTGGCAGCGTTGAAAATAAGGAAGCCGGACCTGTAGAATCAATAACTTGTCCCGTCGCAACATGCCCATGATTATCAGGACGACGGCTTTGCTGTACGTTCAACGCAACTCGTTCTGGTGTGATTTGATTTCTACCTGCTGCGAGTCCGAGTGATACGATCGCATCGGGTTGGATTTCTTCCATCTTTTGTTTTAATTGCTCCCGCGCTCCGTCAAATGTAACCGGTAAAATCACCCCTTCAATGTGTACATTTTTTCGCGTCGTACCATGTAACGCTTGAATCACTCTTTCTGTCGGATTATGTTCGAAGTTTAAAAATGGTTCGAACCCTGTTAACATAATTTTCATTTTCAGCACCCCTTTATACATAGTATCTCATAGTTTTAATTTTCAAAAAAATAAATAACGAAAAAACCTTCCCGACGAAATTGAGAAGGTTGTTCGCACTACGTATTTTCTTGCATCGTTGATTTTTTTTGCAGTTCAGCATAAAAGCCGTCTTGTTCCATTAAAGAAGCGTGATTGCCAAATTCAATCACTTCACCTTGTTGCAGAACGTATATACAATCTGCTTGTTCAATCGTTTTCAGTCGATGTGCAATAACGAAACTCGTCCGATTATTCATTAAGTTTTGCAACCCTCGTTGAATATGCACTTCTGTTCGCGTATCGACGTTGGATGTCGCCTCATCTAATATTAAAATACGTGGATTTTCTAAAATGGCACGAGCAATCGCCACGAGTTGGCGCTGACCTTGGCTCAAATTCATGCCTCCTGCGGTCAAAGTAGTATCGTATTGTGCAGGTAAATGACGAATAAATTGATGTGCATACGCCACTTCGGCTGCTCGTTCCACTTCTTCATCTGTCGCATCTAAACGACCGAAACGAATATTATCGCGAATCGTTCCACTAAACAAATACGGATCTTGTAAGACGACACCGATTTGTTCACGTAAGTCCGATTTAGCAATCGTGTCAATGGGCTGTCCATCGATTAAAATCGTCCCATTCGTGTAATCATAAAAGCGTGAAAGCAGTTGAATAATCGTTGTTTTCCCGCTCCCTGTAGGTCCGACAATCGCAATCATTTGACCTGCTTTTGCTTCCATCGATACGTCTTTCAAAATCGGATGTCCTTTTTCATATTCAAAATCAACGTGTTGAATCGACACATCGCCTTTGAATTCTTTCTTATTAGCTACGTGTTCTGTCGCTAGCACTTCTTCCTCTTCATCCATCACTTCAAATACGCGCTCCGCACCCGCAATCGCGGATTGGAACGTATTCCATAAATTTGAAAGCTGATTAATCGGTTGGAAAAATTGTCGTGTATACGTAACGAAAGCTGCAATCACACCAACTGTCGTATAGCCATTTACCGCGAGCAGCGCACCCACACCGATGACGAGACCGAGACCGATATTGTTCATCGCATTATTCACCGGACCCATTAATCCTGAAACGGTTTCCGCTCGAATGGCAGCGTGACGAAGTTGTTCATTTTTACCGTGGAATGCATTCGTTTGTTCCATTTCCTTACCGAAAAGCGTTACGATTTCAGAAGCATTTAACGACTCTTCCATAAAACTATTCACTTGTCCGAGTGCTTTTTGACGTTTACGATAATGCACACTCGCATATTGAATAATTTTTTTCGATAAAAAAACAATCAGTGGAATGACGAGTAACACGACGATAGCTAAACGCCAATCGAGCCAAAAGATGGCGAAAGTCGTTCCGACAATCGTTAAAATAGCCGTTAATAGTTGCGTGACACTTTGCGTCAATGCCATATTAAGCGCATCAATATCATTCGTCACACGGCTCATTAAATCCCCCTGTTCATGCTTGTCAAAAAAACAGAGGGGCAAATGTTGAATTTTTTGAAATAAAGCATAACGTAATTTTTGAATCGTCTTTTGCGCAACATGAATCATCACAATCGTTTGTACGTATGACACGCCAAATAAAGCAAAGTACGTTGCTGCGAGTACGCATGCCATTCGAATCGTCCCCGAAATATCTAGTGGAATAACATGTTCATCAATAATGTATCCAATCAACCACGGGCCTGCAATTTTCAAAGCGGTCGCTGCGAGTACGGTTAACGTCGCAATGATCAAACCGAGACGTTGTTTACTCATATACTGCCATAAACGGGCAATCGTTTGTTTTTGATTTTGAGGTTTTTCAAAGTTACTTTGTCCGATTTTTGGTCCACGTTCTAATCCCGTTCTACTCATGCAACATCCCTCCTTGCGCACGTTGCGTTTCAGCAATTTCTTTGTAAATCGCATTCGTCGAAAGCAATTGTTCATGTGTTCCGATTCCGACCATCTCGCCATCTTCTAAAACGAGAATTTGGTCTGCATGACGAATAGATGACAATTTAGACGACACGATGATTTTCGTCGATTGTTCAAAGTTTTCAGCAATTTTTTCTTGAATAAATCGTTCACTTACCGCATCGACTGCTGACGTCGTATCATCTAAAATAAGAATTTTCGGTTGGCGTACGAACGCTCTTGCCATCGCAAGTCGTTGTCGTTGTCCTCCTGATAAATTATGACCACCTTGTGTAATAAAATGTGCCATCCCTTCATCGAATCGTTCGACAAAAGCAGTAGATGCACTCGATTCTAAAGCGGTAGCCATTTGCTGCTCATTCGCATCTACTTTACCGAATCGAAGCTGTTCCTCTACCGTCCCTGATAAAAGAATTGCACGTTGCGTCGCCATACCAATCGCTTCACGAAGCACGCGTAAATCATATTGTTTGCTATCGATTCCATCAATTGTAATCGTTCCCTTTTTCGGGTCATACATACGTGGAATGAGTTTCAATAAAGAAGATTTACCGCTACCAGTCATCCCGATAATTCCGAGTGTTTCCCCTGGCTGAAGTGTGAAAGAAATATCTTTTAACACATACTCTTCTTCGTTGTAATAATAAAAAGAAACATGATCAAATTGAATAGCACCTTGAATCGGTCGATTGATCCCGTTTTCTGGAGATTGGACAGCAGGCCGCGTATTCAATACACGCTGTAGTCTTTTCGCACTCGGTACGGCACGTGCTATTTGAATTAGCACATTACTCGATGACATAATACCGTTCATAATGATCGTTAAGTAGTTAATGAATGCTAAAATAACCCCTACTTCTATAATGCCCGCATCTATTTTAATAACACCGAGCCAAAGTGCGGCAACAATTCCTAAATTAATAATAAATGTCGTAAGCGGTCCGAGCGTACTCACAACATATTCTGCTCGAATCGAACGATTTGCTAATCGATCATTAATTTTTTGGAACTGTTTCATTTGATGAAGATGGCGATTAAGGGACTTTACGACCCGTATGCCCGCTAAATTTTCTTGCATAAAAGCATTCACACGGTCAATTTGTAATTGAACGACGCCGAATACTTTACTCGAAAATTTTGTAAATAAGACGATGAGAATCATCAAAATTGGCACGATGACCATTAATAAGGGGAAAAGCTCTCGCGCTGTAAAGAAAACAATGGCAATCGCTCCTAAAAAGAGCAATGGCCCTCGAACGAACACTTTTAACGTCATTAAAACAGCACGTTGCAACGTTTCAACATCGTTCGTAACGTTCGTAATGAGCGTTCCTATACCAAAGTCATCTTTGTTTTTTGAAGAAAAAAGAACGGTCGTATGAAATACTGCTTCTCGTAAATCGGCTGAAAATTGTACAGCAGCTCTTGAAGCAAAAATCGTACAGCCCACGCCGCCCACTAACCCGCCTAATGCGGCAAGTAACATGAACATAAACATTTTCATAACGTAAGACGTATTGCCTGACGCAATCCCGTCATCGATTAAATGTTGCATAATGGTCGGTTGAATTAAATCCATCATCACTTCAAACACCATAAAAAGAGGCGCAAAAATAGCTACCCATTTATATGGCTTTATGTAGTGTAAAATCATTCCCATTTATGACATCCTTTCTACTATTTAACTATACTATTTTTCCATTTTACTCGTAATAGTTAATTGAGAACCATTTTCAATTATTTTTTAAATACATTCTATTATTTATTTTTCATCGAGTTCCTGTCACCATAATTGTAGTACACTTTTCCATTTCGACTTATTTTACACATTTAGGAACATATTTATAACAATTTTTTGGAAATAAATAGTTCACAAATGGTTATTTTTTATATACTTAAATTAAGATTGTCACCTCGGCTATGACACCATTCCACCGGGATGTTACGCATCTAAGAATGTTTGTCATTTATCATTACTTTCCTCCATGACAAAATCCCTTTTGTCTTTCCACAAACGATTATGAATAGAAAAATCACGCCCCCTTTCTATCCTAATCATTTTGGCACCCTCATATTGCCACTGTACAGCTGCTTTAAACTAAATGACGAAATGTCTTTTTCTCACACATCCCATTACTTTAGAAAAAAGAACCGTTGTAACTTCAAACGGTTCTTTTTTTATTTATTGTTCATTTAAAAAGTTAGCAATATACGCAAATAAACGTTCTTTCTCGTCGCTTTCTGTCATCAAATGACCTGCCACAAAACCTTTCGCTACTTTGTCATCGTTCCTCACGTGTAAAAGAAGTTCATTTGCACTTTCTTTATATAAAGGCAAATCTGCTGTCCCATAAAGAAGCCGACTCGGTACGTGTACGTCATGCGCACGTTGTTGTACGAGATCAATAAATTCAAGCAAATGCTCAATCATTTCTTTTCCTCGTTGTTCGTGCGTGTGCTTCTCGTATTCTATTTGTTCGTCCGTTGTTCCTATTATTTTCAAATAATTTTCAACGTATTGATTCAAACGCTTCGGAAGATGATTCATCGCTGAATGATTCGGAACAGACATCGTCACGACACTCGTTACACAATACAGCTGCGCTAGTCGCAACGTAAATAAGCCTCCTAACGATACGCCAATGACATGAATCGTTTCATATCCTCTTGCATACAGTTCATTCAACGCATCGACTGCATCTTGCCACCAATCAGCTAAATCGTATTGTAAAAACTGATTCGGTGATTCACCGTGGCCTTTATAAATCGGCCCGTAACACGTATAGCCTTGTTCGTGTAAATAGTTAGCAAGCTTTTTCATATCTCGATTCGTACTCGTAAAAGAGTGCAATAACAAAATAGCTCGCTCATCCCCTTCATAAAAAAAAGGCGCTGGCTTTTTCAATTTGACCATATCGTTCCCACCTACTTCATACTGTGATGCTAGTATAAGCAAAAAAAGTACCGTTTTCTAGAAAGATTGTCTATTTCACGTATTCTCCATATAAAAACCACCTTTCCGCTACGAAATCTAGCGAAAAAGGTGGCGTTCTCTTCCTATTATCCAATTAAACCAATCACCGTAAAGAAAATAAGCATGTATGCGAGTGTTACCGCATAAATAATATATTGTTTTTGTTCTTTACGGTATTTATACTCGATCAAAATACGCGTGCCGACAAAAATAATAATGAACGCAAAAATAGAATACGGTGTCGAGTGGTGTACGATGAACATTTCAATCATTAACACAATTAAAAATACGATGTAATACATTCTCTCAATTTGTTTATGCCACATGTTCACGTATTGATATTTTCCCTTTGGTTGCGGTGGAATGTTGTACACACGTGTAACGAGCTTCGTGACAAAAACCATCACGAGTACCGCCAAAATAAAAAATAAAATCCAAGCAATTAAATCCATGATTGTACTCCTTTTACGAAACGTTTATACTAGTCAATAAAATAAAAAGGTGGTGTTCTTATGATTATACCAGTAAAGCTCCGTCCTGGTGATGAAATACGCGTCATTGCCCCGAGTCGAAGTGCCACAATCATCGGTGAAGCGGGTATGCATCTTGCGAAACAAAAACTCGAAGCACTCGGCTACGTCGTCACGTTCGGCAATCATATTTTTGAGACGAATCTTTTTCATTCTTCCTCCATTCAACATCGTGTAGATGATTTGCATGACGCTTTTCGTGATCCACATGTGAAAGCTATTTTAACCGTCATCGGTGGATACAATAGCAATGAATTGCTGCCTTATATTGATTATCATTTATTGAAAAACAACCCGAAAATATTTTGCGGATATAGTGATATAACCGCTCTTGCCACGGCTATTATGACAAAGTCCGAACTCGTCACGTATTCAGGTCCTCACTTCTCAACATTTCAAATGGAAAAAGGAACGTCTTATCACGAACAAAATTTTCTGAAATGTCTGACAGAAGAACACCCTTTCGAAGTAACACCCTCTTCTTATTGGAGTGATGATCTTTGGTTCCTCAACCAAGAAGAACGCCACTTTGAACAAACAAAATGGAAAGTGTATACGGAAGGCAATGCGTGTGGACAAGTGCTCGGTGGGAATCTGTGTACACTTAATTTACTCCAAGGCACACCGTACTTTCCGAAAGCACAAGATCGAAAAATTTTACTTTTAGAAGAGGATGAACAAACGGACGCCCCTACATTCGCACGAAACCTGCATTCTCTTTTGCAAAACGTAACGAACGTTCAAGGGATTTTAATTGGGCGTTTCCAGCGTAAATCTCAAATTTCTGAACAGCAACTTCAATTCATATTCGACAGCATCCCACTATTAAAAGAAATTCCGGTCATGTACGACGTGGACTTCGGTCATACACAATCTATGTTTACATTCCCGATTGGTGGCACCATTCATTTCGATACTACGTCGAAAACGTTGAAATTTTGGCGATTTTAGTACGTATCTAGCTTCTGATTAGACGTAGTGAGAGGCTCTATTTATAATAGAAGAAACAGGAGGTCACCATGAATTTTCTTTTTATCATTATTATTTTCTTTATTGCATCATATGTTTTAGAAACGGCAATCCGCAAACAATTGAACGTACCGAAAACAGCTGCTTCTGTAGTACCTGTTAACCGCGTGCATAAAATTGGGAAAAATATTATTTTAGGATTGTTAATTGCCACATTATTAGTGAGCTTCACGACAACGATTCACGTGTTATGGATCTTTTTAATTATCATTTTTGCGCAATATATATTCGACATTATTATGCAATTCAAATATGCACGTCAAACGAAAGAGCATTTAATTAATTTGTTTTTCTTAATCTTTTACGGACTCGCAGCCGTTGCGATTTATTTCGTAAACCCTGCAATCTACTCCGTTTAATCTAAGAAATCTAGATGAATTTGTGCGAAAGAGCAGTCACGATGTTAACATCGTGACTGCTCTTTTTATTAAACTACCATTTCATCTAGTCTTTTTATGTAGTATTTCACACCAAAAAAGCTCAACGCCACGATTATTGATGAGACCCGACAAACTTTAACTAAGGAGGCTCAGTGATTCACCGGCGAAAGCATTCGTCCTGAACGAACAGAAAGGGTAGAGTGATTTGAAAGAACCAAATCACTCTACCCAAACATTTGACGTAGAACCTTTTATTTTTCTATTATTTAGGACGCTTCAATCGCTTGAAGCCTGTCAATAACATATCTAAAGACGTATGCAAAATAGTCGCTAACACATTTCCGAAGAAAAATAGTTGCAGCGGTTTCTGAACTTGTGCTAATTCTTGTTGAATCGTTTCGTACTGAATCGTCATACCAAAAGGCGCACCGTTTATTAATGTATAGACACTATTCGTTACGAATAGGACGAGCACAACTGAACCGAAATCAAAATGAAATCTTTTTTTACGGTATTTTTTAGGCAATTTCTTTTTCGTAGCCGTAATGTAAACGATGACGAGAAGGGTCATGACTAAATAAGCTGCGTCCATCCATTCGAAATCTTGTAAAATATATTTACAAATAATATACGGTCCTAAAAAGAAAATCGTATACATGAGTCCGAGCCATATGTACCGAATCACATCACTTAAAAGGGGAAAGTGACTCCAAATAGAACGATGCGATAAAATATTTTGATAAGGATGCCAGATGAAACGTAGCGCTCCCCAACGGTAGTATAAATTACTACGTAAATCTAAATCGGGCCCCAAATAAAAAGTGCCAATTAAAAAGCCTAATACGAAATACAGAATGCTACTATCGCTTATTAAATTATAGAAAAATAACACGAGAATGAATAGCGCAATGAATACGCTATTGACTCGGTCATGCGTTTTTCCAGATGCCATATTTTGCACTCTTTCTCTTTACGTTAGATTTTGTAATTATTATACCGTTTTTACGTACAAATGAACATATGTTCGTCTGTTTTTATTCAAAAAAGCATGGAAGTACGCAGTCCATAACTGCTCTTCCATGCTATCGTATTATTTGGCGACATAAACAGCTAAATTCGCCGTATAACTTTTTCCTTTTTGAACGGTCACGACAAGCTTTTGTTTTTGCTTTTGTGTCGGGATTTTCACGGTGTATTTCCCTGTTTTTTTCATCGTCGTCTTCCCGATTACTTTCTTACCACTTTTAACCGTCACACTTGCTCCCTTAGCCGCGTATCCCGTTACGATTTTAGACGTCGGTTTTACAGGATCGACGAGTGCCCGAAGTACAGCGGCTTGTAACACGTTTTCACCATTAAGGCGTCCATAACCCGATACGAGATCTTTCCCAACTGCGAGCTTGCCACTATCTGTCTCGACTTCTCCATTACCGACGCCAACTAAATTGTATAAATCTTTCGTCGTCGTTTGTTGATTATCTGTATCTTTTTGTGTAAAGGCAATCGTTTTTGTCGTTTGTTGTAACAGTTTCTTTAAATTTGAATTCGTGATTGTCGGATAAATAGACTTCACTAAACCCGCTACCGCTGCCACATGCGGCGCAGCCATCGACGTACCACTTAAATACGTCACATTCCCATTCGGTACTAAGCTCGGAATGTTCGTTCCTGGTGCAACAATGTCTAATTTTTTACCGTAATTCGAATAATCCGCAACGACATCTAAGGCATTCGTCGCTCCGACTGAAATAACGTATTTAGAAGAAGCCGGGTATGATAATCCTTGTAACCCGTCATTCCCACTTGCAACGACGACCGCTACTTTGTTGTCGTATGCATATTTCAAAGCACTTTCTAACGTTCGACTATACGATCCACCTAAGCTCAAATTAATAACATCCGCACCTTGGTTCACTGCGTAAATAATGCCGAGCGCGATATTTTCATTATTTCCTGCTCCATCCGCATCTAACACTTTAATCGGTAAGATTTTCGTATATTGGTTAATCCCTTCCATCGAATATCCATTATTCGCCTCCGCTGCGATAATGCCGGCTACGTGTGTCCCATGTCCATGATCGTCCATTGCTGGCTCATTACGATCGATATAATTCCGTCCTTCATTCATCAATACGACGTTCGATAAATCTGCGAGCGTATTGTCTACTCCGGTATCTAACACTGCAATTTTCGTTTCATCCATAAATAAGCGGTTCGTAATTTTTTGCATTTTCGTATATTGAATATCTGCAGCAAACAATCCTTCTGCCCCGGTATTTTCTAATGCCCATTGGTATTTGTATTGAATATCATTCGAAAAATTTTCATACGTCTTAACCGGCTCCACGTACGCTATTTTCGAATTGTCTTCTAAAAGAGACACGACATCTGAAGCGTCTTCTGTCATTTCTAATACGTACGTGTTATCTAATCCACTATGTCCGAGCGCACTCGTCGATTTAATATCGAGATTTTTTTGTGCATCTACTTGTTTTTGTACCGACTGGATCGATTGTCCATCTTTCATTTTAACGATGACTTTCGATGAAACATTCGGTTGTACAACGAGACCTGTTGCTCGAACGAGTACGTCAGAAAGAGCTTCCCCTTCGAAACCCGCTTCCATATTTAACTCATCCGCCGATTGTTGTAATTGTTGTTTCAAACGCTTCGGTACAGACTCATATACCATATCGTATAAAGAAGAAATGGCATCACTTTCTTCTTCATTAATCACATAAGTCGAATCAAAACTTTTCGTATTCACTTCTTCTATGAGCGGCTGTAAAATTAATAATTGTGTATACAAATCATCTTTAAGCCCTCTCTGTTTGACGAGTTGCTTCACGACAAAAGGAGACGCTTTATAATAAAGAGAAGATAGTTCTTGCCCTTCGGCTGTTTTTGCTAATGTTCCATCACGGAATAAGCGAATATCTTTTAATAAGACAGACGCATTCGATTTTCCTTGCGTACTCGACTCCACCGGACAAATAAGCGTCGCTTCATTCGTCGTCTCAGGAGATAATTTTTCTAAAGATGCTTGCAACGTATAATTGGCGGACGCATTCGCCTGTCCTTCTTCTCCGTTATAAGATACTTCTATATAATAGGGACCGTTCCATGCGAGTGGAAAATCAATCGTTCCACTCTTTTTATGAATCGTTGCCGTCACGTACGATTCATAAACGAAATCATCCATTGCACGGTCTGCACTTGAATATACTTTCACGGTTACGGTTTGTTTACTATTTACAGTAAAGCGAATGTGCGAATACGTGGACGTAACATTCGTACTTGGAAACACTTGATACCACTGCGTCTCACCTGCTTTCAACTGTCCTTGCATCGGCACGTACACTAATAGTTCAGGCGCTTTCAAAATCGTCACACGATCCGCCGCATCCGCGACTTGGTTACTCCATCCGAAACAACCCATTAACACAAGACTAATGAACGACAACTGAACGATTCGTTTTACTGCTTCGTTCAATCTAATCCCTCCGTATTTTCACATTTTTCTTTTTAGTAAAAAAGCACCTACATATCAAAAGCGATATGTGGTGCTTTTTTATTATATCGGTTACTTTAATGCTCTCTTTAGAAAAGTTTTCGTACGTTCATGTTGCGGATTGTTAAATACTTGTTCCGGAGACCCATCTTCCACGATGACGCCTTTATCCATAAAGACGATTCGATCGGAAATTTCTCTCGCAAATTCCATCTCATGCGTCACGATAATCATCGTCAGACCGCTTTCAGCTAATTCTTTCATTACTTTTAACACTTCCCCAACCATTTCCGGATCGAGTGCTGAAGTTGGTTCATCAAAAAGAATCGCATCTGGCTGCATAGAAAGAGCGCGGGCAATCGCGACACGTTGTTTTTGACCACCTGATAATTGTGCTGGACGCGCATTAATATACCGTTCCATCCCAACTACTTTCAAGTAGTTCATCGCGACTTCTTTTGCTTCTTCTTTTGATTTTTTTAAAATTTTCGTTTGCCCAACCGTACAATTGTGCAGAACATCCCAATTGTTAAACAAGTTAAATTGTTGGAATACCATTCCTAAATGTTTACGATAATCGTTCAAATTGCTTTTCGATAAAATATTTTCCCCGCGGTAATTAATCTCGCCACCTGTCGGATATTCTAATAAATTAATACAGCGGAGTAACGTCGATTTTCCTGAACCGGAAGAACCGATAACCGTAACGACTTCCCCTTTATTAACGGAAAAGTTAACGTCTTTTAGCACCTCGTGTGAGCCAAATGATTTGTTTAAATGGCGAATATCAATAATTGTTTCCATCAGCGTTCTCCTTACTCGTTATTTTTCGGACGAGTAATGCCTGCTTCATCAATCATTTGATACGTGGCATTGCCTTCTAAGCGTCGTTCGAAGAATCGTAAAATTTGTGTTGCCGTAATCGTCATAACTAAGTAAATAATACATGCAATAAAGAATGATTCGAAGTAACGGAAGTTCGCACCCGCAATCGTTTTTGTTTGGAAGTACAGTTCCGTAACCGTAATAACATTCAGTACAGACGTATCTTTAATATTCATAATAAATTGGTTCCCTGTCGCAGGTAAAATATTGCGTAACACTTGCGGTAATACGACCGTCGTCATCGTCGTCCAGTGCCCCATACCAATCGCACGTGCCGCTTCGAATTGACCTTTATCAATTCCAATAATACCGCCTCGTACAATTTCAGCCATGTAGGCTCCTGTGTTCAATGATACGATTAAAATAGCCGCAAATAGTGCCGGCATATCGCCACTGAAACCAAAATTCGTTCCGATTGCTTTTTCTAACCATTGCATAAATAATGGTGTTCCGTAGAAGATGACCATCGCTTGAACGATCATCGGTGTTCCTCGGAAGAATTCTACATAAACACGTAGCAATCCATTAATTATTTTTAATGCATTTTTTCGAAAACCACCAACATTCATCTTAGGAATCGTATTAATGACGCCAATAATCAAGCCGATCAATGCACCAATAATTGTCCCAATTGTTGAAATAACTAGGGTCATCCAAGCGCCATGTAAAAGCATCGGCCAGTTATTTGTAATAATATTTATAAACCACTCTAAGCTCATTTCATACCCTCCTACTGAAGCAAATCGACTTATTTAGCTGCTGGTTGATTTTTGATTGCCTCATCCATCAATTGCACACGCTCATCTTCAGAAATTCCTTTTAATGCTTCATTTACTTGCTCTTTTAAATCGCTACCTTTTTTAAGTCCAACTGCAATCGCTGTATCTTCTGGATTTGTTTCGAATCCTTTACCATCTTCAAATTCAACCATAACTAGATTGTCATTCGCTGCAGATGCAGATACACCTTCTGGACGTTCTGATACGTAACCGTCAATTTTTCCAGACTCTAACGCGACACGCATCGCTGGGAAATTATCCATTGCTGTTTGTTTGCTTACAGATGGAATTTGATCAATTACTGAATAATGGAACGTATTTAATTGTGCTGTAATTTTTGCACCATCTAATTGATCTAATGATGTAGCACCTTCATATTTGCTACCTTTTTTCACAACGACTACAAGATTTGATGTGTAGTAGTTGTCTGAGAAATCAATCGATTTTAGACGTTCTGCTGTTGGAGACATCCCCGCAATAATCGCATCGATTTTACCAGAAGTTAATGCTGGCACTAAGCCATCCCATTCAGTTTTAACGATAACAAGCTCTTTGTCTAAATGATCCGCGATTTTTTGTGCAATCGCGACATCGTATCCACCTGCAAATTCATTGCCGCCTTTAATTTTCACGCCGCCATTTGAATCATCGCTTTGTGTCCAGTTAAATGGTGGATAACCTGCTTCCATTCCTACTTTAAATGTCCCTTTAGAGTCTCCTGAAGATTCCGATTTTTCAGAATCTGAAGTGCCGCAACCTGCTAATGCCAGTACGAGTACGAGCATCAAGCTCATTAGTAATGTAATTTTCTTCATTTTATAATCTCCTTTTTCCTTTATTTCCATTTTTTCTTTTCATTCAATAATAAAAAGGGACCCGAGTAAACTCAGGCCCCTTGAATGATCAGTACCAGAATCCACAACACGTTCGTTTTTTAGAGATAGCGCAACTCATTTAACTACTTAAATGAGACAGTCCTGCAATTATTAATTGCAGACCCAGCAAAAAATGGTGAGATCCATTTTAAGCTTCGGCGACATTTCCTTCTTTTTAGCTTCATCGTTTTCTCTAACTCGACTAAAAACTAATAAATATCGCGCCTCTACCTCACATTCGTGTGAGGCATTCATATCTTTAATATGTCATTACTATACAATAGTGAAATTTCTATGTCAACATAACTTATCATTTTTTTAGAAAATTTTAAGTTTTTAGTTAAGTATATGGTAGCATTCGATGTACCCTTTTTCCGAGTAGCACTTCCTTCTCGCTGCTTCGATTAGCATCATATTTACTTTACGAAATAGCACGTATCCTTCTACACATCAAACGTATCGTATTTATTTGTAAGAATAGCAGAAAGTCGTTTAAAAATGGGACGTCATTCGTAGATTTTTTTATGAACTAGACAATATAGTAACATAATAAGTGCCCTTTCAAGACGGTTTCAGAAAAAATCGATGTGCAGCATAAGCATCTACTACTACCTATACGACGAAACATTCAATTTTTATGCCATTTTATTTAGCAATGTGTAGCGGGACGTAGTAAATCGCTTCACCATTTTTAAACTCGGCATCGATTTTGACAACATATGACCCTCGCTCTTTAATCGCTTCGATCGATTCGTAATGTGCCATTTCTTCGTCTTCTTTATTATACAATGTGACATCATAATAAATCGGCATCGGATCGAAGCCTACTTTTAAATAGCGAAATGCCTTCACATTTACTTTTTTCATTTCGGCTACTTCTTTTGAAGGCGGGAGCATGTCCATTTGACGTATGTGTTTCGTCTGACCATTCGGCAGTGTAAATGTCCAGTCGTAAGAAGTTACTTCGATTTTTTTAATAAGGACATCACTAACAGCTAAAAATAAAGTAGGTGGTTTTTCGTCTATTACACGTTCTTCTACTGATTCTTCTTTAGGCTGGCAACTAGAAAGTAATAGCAACATAAGGAGAAAGCATACAAACGCCCCATATTTCTTCATTTGATACACACTCCTTTTCTCATTAGAACATCCGATAAATATGCTAATCTAAACATCTATTTTCTTGAAAATATATATTTTTTCATTTATATTTAGTACAACAACATGTTGCATGTTGACTTATGAACTCCCATTCATAAGTTGGATTTTCATACGTAATTGTATGATTCCACTCATCTCATAAAAAGGACCAACTCTTCCCCAGGGTTGGTCCTTTCCCTTTTATTTTTTCGTTACAACTGCCATCGTACAACGTGAAATACAAATCGCATCACCTTGTTCATCCGTTATGCGAATGTCCCAAACCATCGTCGAACGACCGATATGAAAAGGCGTTGCAGTTGCTGTGACGATACCGTCACGCTTTCCTTTTAAATGGTTCGCATTAATTTCTAAACCGACTGTATATTGTTTTTCAGGATCAATATTTAAAAATGCCGCAATCGAAGCCGCTGTTTCAGCGAGCGCCACGGAAGCGCCCCCATGTAAAAGTCCCATCGGCTGATGCGTTTTAGGTCCGACCGGCATCGTACATACGACTTTATCTTTTTCTAATGTAACGAAGTTCATGTCTAACGTACCGATTAATGTATTTTCTAATTTTCCTTCTTGCATTAATTGTAAAAAATCCACAACCAAAACCTCCTTTTTTACTATTATACGTGCAATTGTATTTTTTCGACAATTGAATATTTCTTACGGACGAAACGTGCCAAAATATGGTACGATGACATGACAAAGGGGGTTCTACTTTATGAAGACATTTACATTATTAAACGAAATAATTTCTATTCCGAGCGATATAAAAGCCTATACGAAAATTCGTTTAGAGGCGCGCACACGTAGTAAACAATTAGTGCAACAATTACGTGAAATTGAAAATTCCTCGTTGCATCTTGTAGCAGCCTTTCAAAAAGTGCAAACCGCACGCGTTACATTAACAAACGCTGAAATAGCGCACTATTTTACGCGAGCAGCCTCTTTACATAATCGACCGAGTGAAGCAGATTTTTATAAAGACGCCGAAAAAATATTATCGCCTATCGAAATATTTGAACGACAAACACATGAGCTTTTTGAAGAAGCAAAACTTCGTGGTGATTTAGCAGCTATCAATGATGTCATTTTTACAGCAGAGCGTTTCGAACACTACTACCAACTCATCGAGCAAAAAACGATTGAGTTACATTGTTTGTACGTTCGTCTAGTCATCGATAGTACAGACCATTGGGAAATGACCCGTGTACCATTTCAATTTTATGGAGATTTAAAAGAAGAAGTACGAGCATTTGCAGCTGAAAATGACTTCGATAGTATTGCGAAACTCGTCTTTAAAAATCCGTATGATCCAGAAATTGTGGCATTAAGCTACGTTCTCTTACGAGGAGATTGTGACGTATTCGATCACTTCTTTGAAGCAATTGGTATTGAAACGTACGAAACACTTTTCCAATCCGTCGACCATATTTGTGCGTGGCTCGGGCATCGGGATCCATTATTTTTCATTCAATTATTCGGACAACCACTCTTCCAAAAACTATTAGAAGAAGACGGTTTTTCATCTGACCTCCATTTATTTGAAGCAGTCATGACCCAACTATCTCTTTTAACGAAGCAACATTTTTCAGTAGTCGAAGAACAGGAACAGACATTACTTCTATACAAACCGAGAGGCATTCGTGCCCTCGGTGTCACGAAAGAAATTTTATACGGTAAAGGAAAATGGTTTAAAAATCTAGCTATTCCTTACTCAGAACTCATTACGTATGAAGCGAGCGGTGGCCAATTACGACTTAATAAACTCATCGTTTCTACACCGAGCTTCGACCGAGAAGATGAGAAACTTCTCGTGCAGCTGTTAACGATCATGAAAGAAGCTGAAGCTTCAAGACATCGCATACAGCAACCACTTTCATAACGAAACACCCTCCAATTTTTATACTATTGGAGGGTGTTTTACGTCTTATTCATTCAGAAAAAGTATATAAAAGAGAATATGTATTTTCTAGTTCAAAACGCTGATTTTCTAATTGATGAATTTTCGGAATAATGGATTTCATATGCTGTTGCTCTTCGACTATTTTTTCTTCCATGCGACGGATTTCATTTTGAAGATGTGCGATTTCTTTCGTCGCTAATTCATAAAACAATTGTTGCATTTCATCATACGTAATTTCAGACACTAATAAAGCGTCTGCTAATTGTTCAAAAACCGCTTGGATTTCTTGCTCGATTGCCGCCATTTTCCCGTGATGTTTCAAACGATTCGACGTCATCTCAGCATTTTCTGCCAAGCTGTACGTGCGTGGTTTCGTAAACGTTCGCGTATTCAACCTCACTAACTCTTCTCGTAGTTGTGTAATTCGTTTCGTGTACGGTTCATACATCGGTACATTTGATGTGTGCATCAGTTGCGTCACTAATTGTTCCCATGCTTGTCGTTGCTTCGCACGTTCCAATATTATTTTCTTTTCATATGTATAGAACGTATTCCCCATCGTTTCGAGCTGTTGTTGCGCTTCTTTATATGTGTACATAAGCTGATTGACTGCTTGTGTTAATTTCGTATGTAATTGCGTAATTTGATACCAACGCTGTTCGATTTCTTGCGAGGTGTCTCGTCGCTCTGTAAACATGTACGGTAATACGAGTTGGACGATTAAATCCGGCAACATTTCTTGTTTCATTTGTTTATTTGAAAAGCGATACGCTAAAAATTGCTGTGCCGTTTGCTCATATCGAGTTTCTTCCGGTAAGACGCTGAAAAAACAAATAGGCCACTGCAAAGTTGGGGCATAGCGTGTGAGTGTTTGAATAAATGGTCGCATAAACGTATAGCCAGCACGTGCCATACCACGCTCATATAAAAATAAAAAACGGTGCCAACTACTTTCCTTTTCTATTGCTTCTACTGACAGTTCCGTCATCATTTGTATGCGCACATCTCCTGCTAAATCAGCCCACTGCTCTTCTAAAAGATGCAGCATTTCCGCTTCAGCAAAATGTAGCAACTGTTCAATATTTTCAATACCACAACGTTCTAATAACAATTGGCATATCGCTATACGATGCTTTTCATCTGTCAGATTTTGCGGACGAATTTTTACAAAATCCAGCATACGTAAAAACAGTTGCAGTTTTAATTCGCTTAGTAATTGGTCTTTCGTTTCGCGCATAGAATGTTCAATGACTTCTGCTAAGTTGCCGTCCCAAACTGCGCCAATTAATTCCAAAGAAGAACGATTCATAAAAATAGCATACAGTTCATGAAACGTCCTCTCTGGACAATCATTTATTCCTGCCAAAATAACATTCGCTTGCATTGGAATCCTCCTTTTATCTACTAGTTGAAAGTATATCATTCCAATAAAAAAAGAGTGCCATTTGACACTCATCATTTATTAAAAGATGGAACATAACGATGTTTTTTAAAGCACTTAGCGGTCGAGAGGATTCCTTTTTTTGCATACGTGAGTAAAAACTTTTAAGCTGTTCAAACTCTAGATGATTCATTTCAATCGTAATCTGTTCATTTTTATGATTCCATGATTGTAGCTTCAAAAAATCATCTCCTTAATTCGTTTTACAACGTTGTTGCTTGTATTCGTATGCTTGTTGTCGTTGAATTTGAATGTCAATCGATAGTAGTTTATCTGCAACAGTTTCCTTTACATTCGAACGTCTCAAAAAATCACATAAAGCGGTCCATTCACTTTGTGAAAATTCAATATGCATGTTTTTATTTACAGTCGTTATTTTTTGAATTTTCATTAGTTTTCTTCCTCCGTTCCCTTTATACATCCGTGTTATTATCTTTTTTACTATCTACATCATTAATTGACAAATTTTTATTATTTAAAACCTAAAAGCATTCGTTTTTGAAAAAAGGGAGAAAAGTATATAATATGAGTAGAACAGAGAAGGAGTGAGTCAATTGGCACAATCAATTCAAGGAAAAGTAGCTTTTGTAACAGGTGCTGGACGTGGCATTGGTCGCGCAGTAGCTGAAGCGTTAGCAAAAGAAGGCGTATCAGTAGGTCTATTAGCTCGCACAACAGCACAAATTGAAGAAGTAGCGAATGCAATCAATGCAAATGGTGGGAAAGCAGCTTTCGCTGCAGCCGACGTTACGAATCAAGAAGAAGTGGAATCAGCGATTGAATCTTTAACGAAACAACTTGGCACAGCAGATATTTTAATTAATAATGCTGGTATGGGTGGCTTCGGTAAATTAGTCGAACAAGATTCTGAAACATGGCTTAAAATTGTCGACACAGGTATTAAAGGAACTTACTTCGTCACACACGCCGTCCTTCCTCAATTAATCGAGAAAAATGAAGGCGACATCATTAACATTTCTTCAACGAATGGCTTAAATGGTGCTGCTACTTCAACTGCTTACTCAGCAGCAAAATTCGGAATCATCGGTTTAACAGAATCTCTTGCACAAGAAGTACGTCGCAACAATATTCGTGTAACGGCACTTGCACCAAGTACAGTCGTGACAGAATTAGCACGTAACTCGGGCCTCATCGATGCTTCAAAAGAAGATCGCATGATGCATCCAGAAGATTTAGCAGAAGTCATCGTACATCAATTAACATTACCAAATCGTATTTACGTGAAACAAGCGACGATTCTCGGTACAAATCCGTACTAATTCAGTACGAGACCCTTACGTAAACATTCCTAAATAACGATAAAAAAAGCGTACAGCTAAATAATGCTGTACGCTTTTATTTTTCCACTAATAAAATAGCATCCATAAAAGGATTCCTGCGCTTAGGAAAATGGAGCCAAATAAAAATGAAAATACTTTAAATACGTATATATAAATGGATTGTGGAGAAATTTTTTCTGCGATTACTAATAACATATCGAAAATAAATTCGATTGTCGTGAATCCATTAAACGTAAAATCATCCTCTTCATCGTATCGCTTAAACGCAATGTAATAAGCATTTCCTGCGATATACAGTACGATAAGTGTCGACAGACATAGAAAAAATAAATTCAAACTACATACCTCTATCGTCAAAATACTTTATTATATTTTACCATTTATTTCAATTTATTAACAGACTACTTTTGACTCGAAATCCATTGTAATATAAGCATTATACAAAGAAATGGAGGTTATTTTATGCCACTCGGTTTAAAACATAATGAGGTCACACTCGTCCCTTTCGATCCTACGTGGAAACAATTATTTGACGAAGCGAAGCAAGCTATTTTACAAGCTATCGGTAACGAACATATGCCGATTGAACATATCGGTAGTACGTCAATTGAAGGTATTTCTGCAAAGCCCGTAATTGATATTTTACTCGGTGTTCCGGATATACGCACACTCGATGCAACATTTTTCAAACGATTACAACGAGCAGGATTTTACGAACTAAAAGTGAAGCGTCCTCATGAAATCGTCTGTGCAAAATTTACAGACGACACGTTTGAGGCGAAGACGCATTTTATTCATATCGTTGATTTTGAAAAACAAAAATGGAACGAACTTCTCTTTTTTAGAAATTATTTAAACGCACATTCTACAACTAAAAAAGAATATGAAGCGCTCAAAAAATCATTTTTCACAACGGACTTACACGGCATTCATGCATACACAAATTATAAAGAACAGTTTGTGCAAATGATTGTTGAAAAAATGGATACTGCAGAAGATGATTAATTCGTAAACTACGGCTATCTTAATTAACAAGGAGCCTTCGTTTACTGTATGAAACTATTCTATTTTTAATCGCTACTATCATGAAAATCATCTTTTATTGAAGAAGTGATATTCATTTTAACAAATTCGAACTTTATGCTATGCAAAAGCGTTCTAAACTTAGGACAATTCCTTTTATATCCAAAAACTAGTCATTTTCATTCAAACTTTTTACAGTTCCATCTATCCTCTCTACCGTTTTTCATTAATTTATAGTATACTTTCTCTACAATAAGGAGGTTTTTAACAATGAATTTCACTGCGTTATTTCTCACCCTATCGTTTGTCGCCTTATTTGTCGGACTTGCCTTCAAAAATTCCTTCACATACGCTATGGCAATCGCTTATTTTGTTGGGGCTATTTTTTCATTTTGCGCACTTATTTCCGTTTTACGTAAAGGAAATGACACATCGCATAAATAGGTTCCATTGTTTCTTCTGAATATATAATACGTATCTTTTACGATATTTTTTCAAAACACTTCTATACATATGTACATACCGTACTGAACAAATTCGTCTATTCGTACATAAGATCCGACCATATTCCTCCATACTTCTTTCTAATACAAACAAACCTCCCTATTATAAATTTATGTATTCCTCACAAATTATATATTCATCTATCATTATAAAAATCTTATTTTATACAAATATAAAATAATAAAACTATAAAAATATCATTTTATATTTTTGTAGTTTTATTATTTTTCATTCAAATGAAACAAAATGAAGTGGCTATACGTAGAATACGTACACATACTAAATGAAAATGGTGATGACTATGGATTTATCAAAACTCGCATTAATTCAACAAAATACAAGTTCTCGTTTAAGTGTTCCATTTGATCACGTCGGTCAAATCCCGTTAACATCAGATTCACATACGGCACAAGTTGCAGTTGCAAATATTCAGCAACAATTAACGACTGCTCAAAATAATTGGTTACAACAAATCGGCAAGAAAATGCCGGTCGTTCTTTTATATGATGACATCTCTGTCATACCAGAAAATTTGCCGAAACACTTTTTAATTGCACCGAGATCAAATAGTGTTCAATTACAATCTGTTTTATTTGATGCGTACATGATTGTCGTTCGCACGTATTTTCAAAGTCGCATCACGCTATCAATTCAAAATAAGCTAGACCCTTATACGTGGAAACTTTCTAAAATGTGGCGTACGACAAAAGCAGATGAATTAGCCGTTGCTTATAAACAACAATTTTTACGTCAAGAATTACCGACGATTTTCCACAATGTGGCGGAGAAATTATTACTGCCTCTCTCACCTCAAATTGCCTTTTATGCACTTGAGCAGCGAGTCCATCATTCTAGTGAAGACCGCCTCATTCAAAAACAATTAAAAAAAGTATCGATTCCAAATAAATTACAAAAAAAATTGCATAAGTCGACGATTCAAATTGCCGAAACGTTTGAAAAAGACGTCTTGACGACATTCCAACAAAATCAAGAAATTCAACAACTCATCGATGCATATATGGCACCGGTCAAAATGGCACTACAACCACCGAATAAAACACATTATTTAAACGTCGCACTCATTGGTCAAACTGGCGTAGGGAAATCATCTTTAATTAATTACTTATTTGATTCGCCTAAGCGAGCAACAGGGGCTGGTAAACCAGTAACAGAGCAAGGTTTTTTCAAAGAGAATCTACTATTAAATAACGTACCGGTTTCTTTAATTGATTCATGGGGAATCGAACAAGGGAAAGCCGAAATATGGCAACGACAATTCGAGCAATTTTTAAAGCAGCATAATTATGAAACAGACGTTGCCGATTGGGTGCATATTGCCGTCTATTGTATTTCTGCTGCGACGAGCAGAATTCAAGATTTTGATTTAAGTATTATTAAAATGTTGCAACGACAAAAAATCAATGTGATGGTTGCTCTTACGAAAACATCACTCGTCCCTACTGAAACGATTCAAGCATTGCAACAAACGCTACAACTTGAATTCGGCAAAAATGTACCGATTATTCCAGTTAATAGCGTGTCACAAACTTTACTATCTGGTGAAAAAATCGAACAAATCGGCAAAGAAGCACTCATTCATGAAATGCAATTAAATTATTTAACGATGCTTGAAAATCGTTTACCTGAACGCATTCAATTCGTGCTACAACAACATATTCAAACAGTAGACCGACGCGCTATTTCTGAATGCTCGTCAGCAAGTGAAGCAACAAAATTATCCAAACAAAAAGGGAAACAATTTTTTGAAGACGTCATTCCGTCTACGATCGAAAAAGAAGTATCACTTGCGATGAATGCATACGACCAAGCGTTGCAACTATCCAACAAAAGACGAAGTAAACAAACGATTCGACCGATCAAAGTATCCACTTTCGAAGAATGGGTTTCATCTGTCGAACAATTCATTAAAACGACGTTCTTAAAACAAACACCGTTAGACATCGGTGCCACGTACGATAAAAAAATGTCGAACCAATTAAAACAACTTGAATCAACTATTCAAGCAGCAACGATTCAACGAATTCAACAATTAAGTAAGGAGACTCATTATGAATAAACAGCAACTAATGGAACAACAAATAGAAAAAGCGATGCATTCCTTTTTAAAAGAAGATGGACATGCGAATATTTTAGTCGTTGGCGCAACAGGGGCTGGTAAATCTGCACTCGTAAACAAAGTTTTCAATGTCGACTTTTCGGAAGTAGGTGTCGGAAAACCCGTCACGCAACAAACGACACGTTATACGGTCGATGGCATGCCGATCTCATTATTCGATACGAAAGGGTATGAGATTGCGAGTGAAGAACATGAACGTTTCTTACGTGAAATGCATCACTATATGACCGATCGTCACCAAAAAATAGAAGATCAAATTCATATGATTTGGTATTGTATTTCTGCACCTAATAGTCGCGTAACGGACATGGATTTGGCGATGATTAATGAATTCAAAAAAACAGGTAAACCGATTACCGTCATCTTTACGAAAGCAGATGCATCCACATTAGATGATTTGCAACAAATGGAACAAATTTTAGACGCAATCGACATTCCTCATTTTTACGTATCGACAATTATGGACGCGCAGCAAAACTTTCAAATGAATGCGTTAATTGATTGGACGTTTGAACAAATCGAACCTTCTGTAAAATACGCCTTTTTACGTGCACAGCATTTCAATATCGACTTAATAAAAAAGAAGTGAATAAAGCCATTCGCCAACATGCGTCAGCTTCTTTCGCAGTCGGCTTTACACCGATTCCATTTGCAGACGGTCCGATTTTATTAGCAAACCAAGGAACAATGATTCGCCGTATTATGAAACAATATGATTTAGAAAATGATTTTGAATCCATTCAAATGATGGTCGGTGCATTAGGAGCTGGAACACTCATTAGTAATTTAGGGCGTTATCTCGTCGGACAACTAGCTAAGTTTATACCGGGAGCCGGTTCAGTCATTAACGGTAGTGTCGCAACCGCCATTACCGTTTCACTCGGCTTTACCGTATCTGAAATATCTTATCGGATTGCCAAACAAAAATTACAAGGCAAAGATGTGTCGACTTTCATTAAAGACTTAACGAGCCAAGATGAAGTAAAAGAACTATTCAATGACTTTTTGAAAAAAGAAATGAAATCAAAAAAATAACACAGTAAAACCTAATCGTATAAAAAAGAAGAAGATCAGCCATTAATAAAGAAGGGGATGTCGAATTGGACATCCCCTTCTTTATTGTTATGCACAAATTAGGAAAGCCCCTTCCCATATGGCATATATTCTTAATTTTGTTGCCGCACAGATGAGGCCCATTTCATTTTTCACTTTCGATGAGATGGTAAATATGAAAAGCACTCATATTGTCTTCATTTTGGATGCGACTTCTATAGGAACAGCACGAGCGAAATATCCATTTTTTTGCACCTCGCAAAAAATCACATGAAGTCGTGCACGAGAAAAGCATCAGTCGAAACGGAGAACAACGGTTACCTAGCCTCTTTTTATTTATTGTGCTACTTTCACTCGACTTCGATCTCGACTTACGATGAACCCTTTCAAACTAATGAAGAAATACAAAATAGCAAATAGCATCATGATAATCGTCATTTGGGACCATTCAAACGAAGGTTCATTCATCGCAAAAAGATTCACGATAATCGTGCTCGTATAATAAACGAGTAACCACTGCCAACAACGCTTAATACCTCGAACGAGAAAATAATAGGCCAGCAGTTGAATACCAATACTATTGATCATCTGAAAAACTTCGATTGTCGTCATAGGGAAATGAATCGTATCTTTACTATATAAATAAAAAAATACGCCAATGATAAGAATCGAAATCACTATATAATCATGTCGCTTTGCTTTTTTAAATGAACATAATTCGTTAATGAAACGATGCCAATACAAAAAATAAAACAAAAATATATGTAAATAAATTTGCGTTAAAGTCAGACGTTCTTTGTGCTGCAAGAAGACTAATTGCTGCAAAGAGGCCGAGTAAGCTGGCAAGGCGTCCTTTTTTATTCGAATAAAGATTTATACTTAGTAGTAACAATAATTGACCAACACCCCAAAAAATAGGCTGTGCTATTCTTTGTTCTTCGGGTTGTATCCACGCGATAACTATTTGCCATAAAACAATTAAAAAACCGAGTATTACCCAAATTTGAACAAATCGTTGGGAAGAAAAAACCTTATACACGTAATCACTCCAATTTTTTATACATTTATTATTTTATATTTTTATTTTTTTATACTAATTAAATGAACTTAATTTGTCTTCACTTTCTTATCATACCAAAAAACAATTGGAATGTATTTGTTCAATTGATTAATAATTCCAATTTTCAAACAATTTTGCGCGTACGTAAAAAAGCAGCCACATTAATGTGACTGCCTCTGTTATTTTATTCCCCAGTGCATAAGATAAGGCGTAATATAACTTTCAATAAGACCCGCAATTAACATACCTGGTGTCATGAAAAAGATAAATTGTCGAATTGCTTTCTTGCCTTGCTCTTTCAATACTGGTGATTTGAACTTTGAAAAAATCCATTTGAACATCGCATTATTTAATTTCATCGCTACGACAACTGCTAAAATAATCGTCGGCAATTCCACGATTCCATGTGGCAAAATACCGAATACAAATCCTTGTAAAACACTTTGCCCGTTCACAGCCATCATATAGGCGACCATGCCGAGCATTGCACTGTTAACGAAGTAAATGAATAAATAAATTGGAAATGGAATGAGTGCAAATAATAAAACTTTAAAACATACACCCCAGTTGTTTAGAAAAAGAGTGAAAAACATTTCATGTTCATTCGCCCGTTGAAACTCTTCAAGTGCTTCTTGCCCACCGAGCATCGTAATCAATTGTTTCGTAATTACGACTGGATCTACATTCGCTATTTTTAACCCGACAAACGTTGCTACAGCAATAATGACACTAATAATTGCATATTGAATAAATGCGTTTGCGTACGTTTCTTTAAAATCTCGCCAAGCTTTAACCAAAAAACACACCCCTTATTAATTTTATACAATTATATTATTATGATTTTATTAAAATATAATTATTTTTCAACCTATTCTTATCATAGCATGATTTGATTCATTTGCGGAAGTTCGGTAGTTCATAGCATCCTAGCAGCGCAAATTTTTTTGAAGACATATGAATCGCATGAAATAAATTAAATGATAAACTATTTGATTTGGACATTTGAAATTATACGTTGTTTGTACTTTATCTATCACTTCTGCTACCGTTACAGTCATTAAATATTGATTGTTATTGTTGAACTACTCTTACTATTATCTTTTATAAAAAAGTCTCCTACATCGCCTATACACTTATTTCAAGAAACATTGAAACAGTAACAACTTTGAAAAATGAGTAGTTCATTTAGTCATTTCCTAACAATTTCTAATCGGCAATCCTTTTCATTTCATACTAGTAAAAAGAAGCACATAAAAAGGCAGTCACGCTTTTTAACATGACTGCCTTTTTTCTGTTTACTAATGAGAAACTTGTTCTTCTTTTTGAGCTGCTTTTTTAGCTACGTAGCGCTCTTTTGAAATAATACCAAATGGTTTACCAATCGGCATAAAGTTGAAGCCAAAATGTTTATTTAATACGTTTGCACCTGCACCATATACGCTTAATACACCGACTAATAATTCAGACCAAGCAGCTACTGCATGCATGAAGTTTTCCATAATACCTAATGAACTTAAACCTAAACCTAAGAATAAGAAATTGATTAAGAAGAAAATAAAGAATAATACTTTATTCGTCTCTAACGCACCAATTGTCATAAATACAGTAAACACTAAGTACCCTAAGTATACGATTCCTAATTGATGTGGATCCACATTTGCAAAGCTTTCGCCTAACAATCCTGCTTGAGCCATCCAGCTTCCACCTACTGCTAACCAGAAAAATCCGTATGCACCGAATGCCGTTGCACCGAATGTATTGTTTAATTTAGAATCTAAAATAGACGCATATAATTGTGCAAAGCCACCTAAGAAAATGGCCCACGGTAAGACAAAACCTAATCCTTCTGTCCATCCAAGTTTTTGTGATGATGCAACAAGTGTCACAATCGCTAAACCGAATAAACCAATTCCTGATGGATCTGCCACCGAAATACGTACGTTATTCATTTCTTTCATAATAAAGAAACCTCCTATTCGCTCTTTCATGTTGTTTTTTCTTTATAAATCAAATATTAACTGTTTTTTGTTATTTTTAAATCAAAAAAATCAAAACCGAGTATTTTTCAACGTTTTCAAAAGGAATTTTATGATTAAAGTAGATATTTTTTATTATGAAACAGAAAAAATATTATTAACGAGCGTCTATTTGTTATATAACAAACGTCTAAAATTATATTTTTATACAATTATATTTTTATGAATTAATATTTTTATATTTTGAGTTTCTACCTATTATATAGATTCACTATTCCAGCGAATTACACTGCTTTGCAAAAAATATACACACTCTCTCCTTTCTTCGCCATTATTCACTTATTCACTTTTATGTCATAAGTGTCTATCAAATGATTTGCCTCGTATTCATTATTCATTTTCATGCCATACTTGTTCGTATTCTGACTTTTGCTTTTTATACAATTATCGATTTATAAAAATATAATTTTTTACTATGTAAAATAATAATTTGTTGATATACAAAGAGGACCGTACGCTTAGTGTACGGTCCTCTTTTATTTTATGATTCATCCCTCGTTAATACGTACCATTCATTGATCCATTTTTCGAGTTGTTTAATTGTATCGAGTTTCTTCGGTGTTTTACCTGTTTTTAAATAGCGCTGCACTGCACTATATGAAACATTTGCTTCTTCTGCGATAATCGTTAAAGAAATATTTCGAATTTCTTTAATTTCTTTAATCACTTCTGGTGATAACGTAACTTTTTGTTTTTCTTGCTTCGCTTCGATAAACAATTCAGAAGAAATCGTTTGTGGACTTAAAAGTTTACGATTTTCATCTACGACAACATCTGGTGGTAAAATAATAATTTTAATGTCCATCCACTCGTTTTTGTACCAATACCGTTTCAACGCAATTTCTTCATCATCAATTGGCGTTTCATAGTACCAATTTTTCACAACGGAATCTTTCATCAAATCATCTAACACTTGTTCAAGTTTTTCTTTAGATTTGGCACCTGTATAGCGTGGATTCAAATCCATTGCTCGATGAAGTTCTCGGACCGTATACGGTGTGAGTAAATCTTCACTTCTGACTTTCCATTCATAATTCAAAAAGCGAACGAGTCGTTTATGTGGGCGTTTTTGATAATAATTATATTGGAACACTTTATAATCTAAATAGCCAAACGACTGAGTATTATCCGTTAAATAATAAGCAAGTAACGAAGAAGGTTTAATCGTTAAAGAATAAATCCCTTTCGCTTCACCTGTTTTTTTATCATATGCCATTTCAAGCGATCCAATTTGGAACATCGGTTGAAAGTTCGTTAAATCATATTCTGTACGGTCTTCTAAATTCGCTTCATTGACGATAATAAAATCGTCATTTTCTACAGCAATCCAAACACTTGAAAGTGCCGCAACGCGCTTCATAATAGCAAAACGTTCACGTTCTCGTGTTTTAAATGACTGACGATAAGGATCCGCGTATTTTAATTTCAATGCCTCATCACTTTCAAAATGAATATACCCTTCGGAATTTTTCCCGCTAACCATCCATAAATATGAAATCAAATCGAATAAATCCGCCGATAATTCATCTAATGACGTAATAGCCGACTCCATTAAAGAGAACCACACTTTTTTCTTCTCGACTGTATCTGCAGGCAAACGCTGAATTTCCTCGTTCGTACGAATTTCAGCCTGACCTTGTAAGCTACCATCCATACCGACGATGTCTTTCGCATATGTACCGTGTTCATTTTTTGCAAAATCCGGTTTCGTTACGAGATCACGTAAAATTTGAAAAGTTGAACTTGAATTAGAATACAAATGTTCTTTTTCAATAATCCGTTCCACTGGTTGCTCGATTTCTACATGTACGAGCTCTACTGGTACGTCTTCTACTTGTTCCAATTCTAGTGATTGTTGAATTTCTTGCAAATCCTCTTTTACTTGCTCCACTTTTTTAATTTTTTTAATCGGTTTTTTAGTAATTTCTTCTTTAGCTTTGTTATCAAGCTTTTTTTCAGCCGACCGTTTCTTTTTATCCGATTCATTTTTCGGCGTACTTTTATTTTTAGATGTTTGTTTTAATAACGGTTCAATTTTCATTCGAACATATTCAATATTTTTTCAACGCGTTCGACTAAAGTTGATTTATTGTACGGCTGTAATTCAAAAAAGTCATCATTAATGACTTTTAACAATTTTTGAAAACTAGATGAAGGCTCATATTCATCATCTACACTCAACATATATGCATCTTCCGACCATTCAATCACTTGTTCTGGATATTCACTAACAAAATACGGTTGAACGACCTCACAAATTGCCAACGGTTTCCATTCTTTTTTTATGAGCAACGTTGGTGGTAATTGTTCATAATTCATAACAAACCACCTTTCTTTAATCATTTGTATAGCTAGTATATCAAAATTATTCATATTCATGTAATTATTCATTAATGAGCCACACTTGTCGCTCGAATACCGAAAATCATCAATATTCATTTGTTCAAAAGTGAGCCACACTTGTCGCTCGACTGATTTAAATTATTCATTTTTGGCCCACATATGTTATTCAATTATACATTTTATTCATTTTTGGCCCACAAAATGTGCTCGAATACCTTAAAAATCATAAATGTACTATGAAACGTGCTCGATAACATTCAATTATTCAAATATCGACCATATATGTCGCTCGAATAACAAAAAAATTATTCAAAAGTGGCCCACACTTGTCATTCAAAAAATATTTTTGGCCCACATATGTCGCTCGAATAAATTATTCAAATTCACAAATTCAGTCATAACAGTTATTCAAAACAATTTGCACTATTCATTTTTGGCCCACATATGCCGTTCAACCACATGTGTCGCTCGCCACATATGTCGCTCGTTTTTTTATTGATAGTCCAAAAACATTGTCATATCAAGCTTTAGAGAGAATCCATCTCATAAAAAAATTATTCAAATGTACAAAAATGTGGCCCACATGTGTCGGATAAGTGCTTTTTTTTTACAAAAAAAATCCCCGAATCCGTTGGGACTCTAAGGCTCAAGTATATATTCAAAAAACCATTATTCATTATTCACGCGATTTTTATTGCTTATACTAAAAATCGGAGGTGAAGATTATGGATATGACGCGCATTTATACACAGCTTTTTCAATCGTCTTTGCATGCATTTCAACAAAAAAACTCAAGTTATCCACAGGAGCTTGTTACGAAAATGAACACGCTTGAAGCTGCAACGCATCAAGGCGGTATTTTTGCTGTGCGCGACAAACATGACTTCGCGCATCCGAATGGAGTCAAAGGAATGATTTTTACATCCATTGAAGCACTCGTGAAACATCGTGCACAATTAAGTCACTTCACACCTAACCCATTTACTCAATTTCATTATCGTGATCAAAAGCGTCAACTGATTACAGGCTTTAGTGAAGACAATCTTTTACAAATTAATACATTCGTCGTTGATATTGATACGAAAGAACATTCTTTACAAGCGATTTTATTAGAATCAATGGATCAAAGTATTGGTGTTCCGACGCTTGTCGTTGAATCAACGCGTGGCTACCAATTGTATTTTATGTTAGAAAAACCTTTTTTCTTATCATCCAAAAATAAACAGTATAGCCTTCGAATTGCTAAACGTATTTCTGAAAATTTAAAACGCAGCTTGCAAACTGTCGATGCCGACCTTTATTGCAATGATTTTGGTTTTTTCAGACTTCCAACCGAACAAAATATCGTTTCATGTCAATTAGATACCGTTTATTCAGTACAACAATTCATCGATTTTTCTAGTCGCATCGATGACAATCATGACCGTCTATTGTTCAAGCAAGCGTCGTCGACATCAACAGGCGTTTGGAAAAATAGTGACTGGTTCCAAGCCATTATTCAAAATCCATCTATTCTCGGTGCAAAAGGACAAATGGGGCGTAATAACGCTATGTTTACAATTGCCCTTGCTTGCTACCAAGATGGCGATCGTTACGATCAAACATTTGATTTACTCGATGAATGGAATTCATCTTTACACAAACCACTAAAAAATGCAGAGGTACGCCGCATTTGCCAATCTGCTTATTCAGGTAAATACACGGGTCCTCAATTAGACTATATTCAACAGCTACTTGACACGTATCATCATGAACCGATTACGATTCAACGAAAAACAGGCTGGTATAAACATAAAAAAGAACGTAAAGATCGTGTACGTTCACACATAAAAGAATGGGAATGTGATATTTGTTCTTTCTTAACACAAAAAGGAACGAAAGAAAATCCTTTCGTTACATTATCTCAAACAGAACTATGCTCAGAACTAGGAATCGCAAAAAGCACACTGAATAAATTATTGAATGAAACATCACAAATTATTCGAATTGTTGAAGGCGTTGGACGCAATGCTAAAACAAAATTCACGACAAAAGATCTTTTCATTCACTATTTAATTAAACAATGGATTGCAAAACAAAAAGAAAATCCTTATTATGCCTTTTTATTTGATGAACGAACTATGATTTCAAATTATCATATGAGCTTATACAATCAAATTTCATCCCTTTTACAACGAAGGCGAAGGCATGATACTTTATTGGTCCACTCTGCCTAAACATATTTTTATACCTTGTTCCACGTGAAACATTCTGTGCATAATCAACCTGGTACCACATTGATTTTAAAAACATGGTATACTATTACTAACTTCATAATTTGCTATTAACCCTCAATTTGTAAGCATTTATACAAATTAATTCGTGTAAAGTAAATTATACAAATGTACATAAGGAAGGTGTTCATATGGCAATTAAACTTTTTTTTGGGAATGTAAAAGGTGGTGTCGGTAAAACGACTATTACTGATATGACAGCCTATATTTTATCTACACAATACGAACAACGTGTATTAGTTATTGATTGTGACCATCAAGGAGATTCAACCGATTTCTTTTGTGATTATTTCAATATTGATTTAGGCATGGAACAAGGACAAGAAGGTTCTATGTTTACGATTTACGATGCGATTCAAGATTATGCACAAAACGATAATGTATTTGCAATTAAAAAAGCAATCGTTCCTGTAACAGATCATTTAAGCTTTATTCCTGCTAATTCTTTGTTAGAAGAATTCTCAACATTTTTATCTCGTATGAAAACGACAGAATCAATTCAAGGTACAACGTATATTCGTAACATATTACAAGCTGTTGAAGATGATTATGATTTTATTTTATTTGATATTCCACCGAGTGCGGGGCATCTTGTAACGAATGTGATTATTGCTTCAGATTTTTACGTAGGTATTATGTCAACAGAGAAAAAAGCATTCCGTAAGTTACAACCATTTTTTGATATGTGTAATGAACATAGTTTACGTGCTCAAAAATTTTTACCTGACTATACGGTTGCGGATAATTTAGGCGTTGTCATGTATTTTGTAACGCAAAACTTGCAAGAAGAAAAATATGTTGCCGATGCAGCGCAAGACTTTTTTGGACAATTAATTTTTGATTCGAAAATTCGTCGTGCAGACGTTGTACGTGAACATGAACGTATGCCAGAATTATTTTTTGAAGATACGGAAGATAACCGAGATTTTTTACGAATGTTTGAAGAAGTCACACAAGAGTTATTAATTCGTATGGAGGCTCTTCCAGAAGATACGATTCGTGTGGCCACACAAGAAATTTTAATGCCTTTACAAGCTTATTTTTCAGAGCAGCAATTGTTCCGTTTGAAAGAAGCTATTGAAGAACATGGACTTCAAAATATTGAAAAATTACGTTTACGTGGTTATAAATCAAACGATCCACGAAAAACATTGCAAGGTCACCTCATTCGTTTATTTTCAAATTGTAAAGATGACAATGCATTGTTCGAACAACAATTTGGCCAATTAATGAAATGGTTAGCGAAAACACCATCACCATATAGCATTAGTGCAATGCAACGTTTAATTCGTAAACATCGCAAAGCGCTAGAAATCGTTTAGGAGGTGCCTCAGATGCCCAATGATTGGTTAAAACCAAAAACAGCATTAAATATTAACAAAGTGAAACCAAACGCCTCTAAAAAGGCTGAGAAGGCTTCTACGCAAAATGCATTAACAAAAAAATGACAAAACGTGATATTCCGAATTTAAATTACCATGCAGAACGTCCGCGCTATACGTCTGATGTTCGTCGCCCAATTGGTGTATCACCTGATACGAAAGATGCGATTGCAGAAATCGCAGAAGACCAAGACGTTAAATTCAATATGATGGTTGCTGTTTTGACATTGTATTTCGAAGATCATAAATCTGAACAACTTGTTGAAAAACATCGTGAGAGCGTTCAGGCTGCTGTTAAAGTAACGTCTACCTCACGTGCGATTCATGTGTATCCGAATATTTATCGTTTAATTCGTCATAATGCGCGTATTTACAAAATGACAATTCGTGAATTAACACAATTAATGGTTGATGTGTATCGTGAAAAAAATGGTGCAAGTCAATTTATGGAATATGTTGATCGTTTTATGACGATGGAATCATAGAAAAAGCCGTTGTTCTTTTGAACGACGGCTTTTTCTATATTTTTATATTTTGATAAATGTATAAAATGCCTTTAAAAGGTCTTTAAGAACTCTATACGAAATCCATCATTCACAAATCCTAATTTTTCATACATTTCTTTTGCCGTATCCGCAGCATCGGTAACGAGCATCATATATGTATTTGGAAAGTCAGCGACAATTGCGGAAAGTAATGCAGAACCAATTCCCTGTCGTTGGAACATATCAAGTACGTAAAAATCGTCTAGTTCAATTCCTCGATTATTTAGATGCACTGTAATTGAACCGACGAGTTGTGAATCAACCGTTGCCGTATAAATTTTATGACGAGGCGAGCGTATTAATTTACGCAACAAATATGTCTTCTGTTCTGCGAAAATGGAATCGTAGCGTAAACTCTCTTCTTGTTGTGCGTGTAAATAAAAAGTCATCGTTTGATCTGTCACTTTTTGGATTTTTGCTACGCTCGTTGAAGTTGGTAGATAATGCGTACTATTCATTGTATATAAGTATAATTTTGTAATCGTATATTTCTTTGATGTTAAATAGGAAGAAACTACTTCTGAAAGCTCTTCATTTTCAGGCCAAATAAATTTAATATGTTTCATCCCATGTAGGCTATGGAAGCTCGTTAAATATAGTTCATACAGTTGATACTGTGTAAGATTCGGTAATTGTTTAAACGCTAAAAAATTACTATCATAGCGAGCAGACAATTGGGCATCAAAATAATGATGAACGAATTCATTTTGTCGGTATAACTGTGAGTCGATATGCAGCAATGAAAATGTCTTCATATGGGTTCTCCTTTTTGGCACAATCATTTAAACGTAGCTATTAGTCTGTTATGTTATATACGGTCGAAGTAATCGCATCGTGTAACATATCTCGGTCGAATGTTTTTTCGTAACGATTCAAAATGAAGGGCTCCGAAATAGCAATTGTTTTTGTAGTTTCAATAAAATGTGATGCAATAAAACCGACAACAATTCGATCTTCAATAACATAGACCGCATAATTCGGATTCGTTAAATAGATTTTCCATAATGCTTCATCTAATTCGAGATTCGAAGGAGTCGTCGGTTGGATAGATTGACAAATAGCTTGGATCGCTGCAAGTTGTTCAGCGTCTTGTAGTGTTGCTTTTCTAATGATTCTTTTCAAATAAATCGCCCACTTTCAACGATATATATTTTACCATTTCGTCTAAAAATTAAACATTTATTTCCTATCAATTGATAAAATACATTAATTCAAACAGTTTATGTCTTTTATTCGCATATTTTTATAAAAAGATAAAAGTATTAATGTATAAAATCTAATAGATTCAACGTTTTACCGTTCAAATGTGTAGGGAGTTGTTGCTCTTGTTGTAAGGTAATCATTGAGCCAACCAAATATTCCGCTGTACTAGAAAAGAGAAGTGTCGGACGGATGATTATGACATCGTCTAACTCGCTCGTGAAGCTGTGCCATTCATCGACATATAGTTGTGTACTAGAGTAATCACTTTGTCGTATGCATAAATGTGACATCGTTAATTCACAACGATGTAATGTGATGAAGTCGTACATGTCTATTTTTTGACAATGCAGCGTACTATATTTAATTTGACATGTTAGGCTGTTCGCATACCATTTTGTTGCATATAATGTCGTATGAATAAGAGAAAGTTTTTGGGCAATTAACTGAACCGTCGTGATGTGAAGTGTTAAAGCAGCGAGTTGAAGGTTTTCAATCGTTAAGTCAAATCGTTCACCAAGTAGCGCACAATCTATTATTTTCCCAGTCGCTTTTAATAAACATTGTTCACTTTGAAGACGTAAAGCTGTTATGTGAAGGCTATTTGTATAAATTGATAATTGTGTAGAGTTCAGTGTGCTATAGTATAAAATCGTATTTTCAATAGAAGAATATGCAGAAACTTGAACGGTTGTATCGTAAAGTTGACAGTTGCTTACAAAGATCGGTCCGGTAACGGTACTTTTTACGAGCGTACATTTTGCATCTAACCAACAGTCTTCACTAATTTTGCTGTTATCGTCAATCGTACCACCAATTGTTCCTTCACGTATGATTTTTTCACCTATACGAAATGTTCGGGTGGCTTGAAGTTGACGAGTTTTTTTCGTTTGTTCAATGAAAGTCCAGTTCATCGAAAAACTCCTTTTCTGTTTAGCATATCAAATAATTGATGAACTCGTGTAAAAAGTATGTGTAAATGTTTTAAAGTTGGGGCATAATAAGGAGGAGGGGGTTATCGATTATGACAGAACAACAATTAATAGAAGATGGATACCGTAAATATACTGGCGAGAATATTGATGTATTTTTTAATGCTTCTATGTGCGAGCACGCTGCTAAATGTGTTCGTGGTAACGGTAACGTATTTAATACGAAAAGAAAGCCTTGGATTTTAGCTGATGCTGCACAAGCCGATGAAGTAGCACGTGTGATTGATACATGTCCATCAAAGGCCTTACAATATATTCGAAAGGAAGATGTATAGTGGTAGAATTTCTAAAAGAAGAAGGTCGTTTTTATTTAGAAAATGAAGGCGAAATGGTTGCTGAAATTACATTTACACAACCGAATGACGAGTTCTTTATTATTGATCATACGTTTGTAGATGATTCTTTACGTGGACAAGGGATTGCAAATAAATTAGTGTTAGCAGTCGTTGAAAAAGCACGTGCAGAAGAAAAAACGATTATTCCTTTATGTCCTTTTGCTAAAGGACAATTTGAGCGTATTCCAGAATATGCGGACGTTTGGAGAAAATAAAAGAGGCTCAGACAATGTGTCTTACAACTCGATTAAAAGGGTACTGTCAGCTGGCAGTACCCTTTTTTTGTTAGTATACATGCATGTATCGGTGTAAGGTATTTGTTATGAAACGTATTATATGAAATAAAAAAAGGTATAGACATTTAATGTCTATACCTTTTATACAATTATTATTTTATAAAATTAGTGATCTACTGAATCGCTAACGTTTAAACCAGTCGTTGCATTTACTTTGACTTCAGCGTATTTACGAGCTTGTGCTTTTTCACCGATCATAGAGCCAATCCAGCCGGCTAAGAAGCCAAGTGGTACAGAAATAATCGCTGGGTTCGTTAATGGGAATAACGGTGTTCCCGTTAAGATGGCTGTGCCTTCTGGAGACCAAATATTCGGGCTAAGTGCTACGAGTATAAGCGCTGAAACTAAACCGAATAACATCGCTGACATTGCACCAGTCGTGTTGAATTTTTTGTAGTAAATTGTGTAAATAATAACAGGTAAGTTTGCAGAAGCTGCGATACAGAAAGCTAATGAAACTAAGAATGCTACGTTTAATGTTTGAGCGAATAAAGCTAGGATAATCGAGAATACAGCAACGCCGATTGACGCCCAACGTGCAGCGGCCATTTGTTGTTTCTCTGTAATTTTACCTTTTTTAATTACTTGTCCGTAAATATCGTGTGCGAATGCAGAAGCTCCTGACAGTACAAGACCTGCTACAACGGCTAAGATTGTCGCGAAAGCAACGGCACAAATGAATGACATTAAAATGTCTCCGCCAAGATATTGCGCAAGTAATGGAGCTGCCATGTTCCCTGCAGGGTTTGCAGCTAAAATTTTGTCAGAACCTACGAATGCCGCAGCACCGAATCCTAAGAAAATTGTTAAGATGTAGAAAATACCTACGATCCAAGTTGCCCAGTTAATAGAAGAACGAGCTGTTTTTGCATCTTTTACAGTGAAGAAACGCATTAGAATATGTGGTAAGCCTGCTGTACCAAGTACGAGTGCAAGCATCATAGACATCGTATCAATACCATTTGTATACTTCACGCCTGCTGTTAAATAATTTTCACCGTGAGGATTGTCTTTTGCGACAGTTGCGAACATATCTAAAATATTGAAATTGAATTGTGCTAATACGAGTACAGAAATGATGACTGTACCGATCATTAATAATACGGCTTTAATAATTTGTACCCAACTTGTGGCACCCATACCGCCCCATAATACGTAGATTGTCATCATCACACCTACGATTAAAACAGCTATTTTGTAGTCGATTCCTAAAAGTAATTGAATAAGTGCACCAGCACCAACAAGTTGTGCAATCATGTAGAACAGTACGATTACGATGGAACTAACTGCCGCTGTTGCACGAATTTTCTTTTGATTGAAACGAGCTGTAATCATATCAGCTAATGTATATTTACCAAGGTTACGTAATGGTTCTGCCACGATGTATAGTACGACTAAGTAAGCAACTAAATAGCCTAAGCTATAGAAGAAACCATCGAATCCGAATAATGCAATGGCACCTGCAATCCCTAAGAATGAAGCAGCTGATAAGTAATCCCCTGCAATCGCAATACCATTTTGCCAACCAGTTAAGCCACCGCCAGCAGTATAGAAATCTGCAGCAGAGTTATTACGTTTTGAAGCTAGATAAGTTACGAATAATGTTAGACCAACAATCGCAACGAAGAAGAAAATCCCAATTCCACTCATTTATAGTCACCAGCCTTTGCCTTCGCATTAATTTCATCTGCAGCTTTATCAAATGTTGCAGCTTTTTTCACATAAATAACAGTGAATGCCCAAACCATAATGAACAATCCAAGTGAATAAATCCAAATCCATGTGACGTGTCCAATTGCTTTACCGTCTAGTACTTGTGTAAAGGAAGATAAAAGCGGTAATAAGAAATACAGTACTAAAAAGGTAATTGACATCGGTACGATGAATTTTGCTTTACGTTTTGAAAGCGTTTTAAATTCTTGGCTTTCTGAAATATTCACATATTCTTGTTCAGTAAATGCTTTTTTTCGTTAGCCGAATTTGAAAGTTCTTCATTTGTATGCAGAACTTTTTTTCAACTTTATGATCCATATAGAAGCCCCCCTTGATTCAATTTAATAACTTTGTAAGGACGTATTGTCCTCTTGCAATAATCATATTTGAATGTTTTTACAAATGCAACATTTTTTATCGAAAAATAAAATTTTCTATTTTAAGTATACTTTAAACTAAAAATGAATCTTTTTTCTAAAATGAAACGAGTGTAATCAAGGGTTTTAAGATAAAAATACATTATTTGGAATAAAAGAAATTTACTTAAAAAGAAAAACGAAAATACGGTTAAGATGAAAAATGCAACGTAATAGTAAGTTTAGAAATATAAAAATACAATTGTATAAAATGCTATTTTACTAAGAAAATTTAAAATAGATGCGTCGATGGGGCCATTTTAAAAGTAGAAAAAAGGGGAATAGAAGAACAAGTAATTTTCTAGACAATACGAGGAGTAGAGGTGACGTAAATGAGCATTGATTTTCATGATCAAAAAAATAAAAAAACATATGCAGATCGTAACGCCAATATAGCTTGGAGCAAAGATATTGAAAGTTTATTACCGGAAGGAAAACATTTTAAGTGTGCCGCAGATATTGGGTGTGGCGGAGGCATTTACTCGAAAGCACTCGTCGATGCCGGCGTAGAAAAAGTCGTCGGTGTCGATTTTTCAAAAGCGATGCTTGAAGGGGCACGTGAAAATTGTAAAGATTATGAGACGATTACGTTTCAACAAGGAACAGCTTATGAAACAGGTCTACAAGATGAACAATTTGACCTCGTACTAGCAAGGGCATTAATTCATCATCTGGACGATTTAGACACGTGTTTTCGTGAAGCAAATCGCATACTTCAATCAAAAGGATATTACATCGTACAAGACCGAACACCGGAAGATATTTTATTAGAAGGTAGTGAAGAACATGTGCGAGGGTATTTTTTTGAAAAGTTCGTAAAGCTAAAAACGACAGAGATTAATCGCCGACACCGCAAAGAAAAAATTCGAAAAGCGTTAGAAGCGAATCATTTCGATATTGTACAAGAAGTCGCTTTTTGGGAAATTCGAGCAGAGTACCTTTCTAAAAAGAGATTGTTGAATGATTTACAACATCGAATTGGTCGAAGTATTTTATATGAATTGGATGATACAGAGCTAGATGAATTGATTGCCTATATTGATGAAAAGCTACCAGAGGATCAAGCGATTACGGAGAAGGATCGCTGGACAATTTGGATTGCGATTAAACAATAAAGGTTATTTTTTTATAAATGTATAATTTGACAATAATATAAAAGAGGATTCTTTTAGACGAAGAATCCTCTTTTTTCTTTTATTTATAAGTATTTTATACATTTATATTTTTATGATTTTATCTTTAGTCGAAATACATTTCGAGTAATTTACTAAATGGAATCCAAAATAACGCTTGGTCTTGTACGTCTGCAAAAATGGAAATGTACAGTCTTCTTTGACCGGAAGAGAGAATCCCTGTCGTAGCTGTAATTGAGTAATACGAAGAAGAAAGATGTGCGAAGTGTCGTTCTTCTTTATTAGAAAGCACGAGTGGGCTCGGCAACTGTTGGTCGTATAACATACCATACAAATGGCGACGACTTTCTTCATTAAAGAAAGGATTCGGTTCGCCAATAAGTTGAAGAAGCGTCATACAATCGATCGCAGAAGTGAAATTATCACGCATACGATTTTGAGACATAAATGGTTTGAGTAGACGCGTATTCGATACGTGAGCAGCTGTTAAGAACGTATCGAGTTCGTTACGATCTGTTTGCTCAAGTAACGTATTGGCTGCTGTATTATCTGCTACGATAATACTCAATTTCATTAAATCATGTAAGCTTAGTTCGGCAAGATCATGTAAATGCGCAATGACGCCACTACCTTTCGTAACGTTAGAGAGAGGGAGCACGTCTGTTAATTGTTGTTTGTTTAATTCGATTTGTTTCATCGTATGCATGACGAGTGGAAGCTTCATAATATGATGTGCGGTAGTTGGAACGGTTGCACTATGAGAGAAGAAAGCGTTTTGTTCTTTTAATGCGATATGAATTTGTCCTTGCTGCTTTTCACACAATGAATCGACGGCTTCCGTAAATGCTTGCCAGTTCATAAAATCACCTCATTATTTTTTAAAGTGTAACGTAAAATAAAAAAGACTGCACTTATAAAGCAGCCTTCATAAGAAAGAATATACGAAGTTGTAGAAAATCATATATCATTTAGTTATAATGTAAATATTTTATACAAATATAAAAATATAATTTTATTCAATTATATAGAAAGAAATACGCTATAAATTAATCTAGATGTTAATGCGAGCATTAATAATAGCGCGACATAGTAAAGAACGTAGTGGCGATCAAATTTTTGTCGGTAGCCGAGAATTAGTGCGACGACTAATAATAAGACGGCTAAAACCGCTACAATACTTCGCCAAACAATCGGACTGAGTAGTGTAATTGGGTAAAATAATGAAGCAATCGGCACTAAGAAAATTGTTAAAATTAACGCCAGTACTAAAAGGAATCCAATTTGAATTTGCTGTTTCATGAAAATCACCTCTCTACTAGTATAATTCCCGTCTCACAAAAGCTCAATCATCGTAGAAAGCTATAGAAAATACGTATCCTTTGTTTACGAAAGGAAGGCATTAGTAATATAATAACAAGGTGTGTACGAATCGTGCACAAATATAAATAGATGATGTAAAATGAATAAACACATCATTCAAAAGAAGGATTTTGCCATTCTTATTTTGAATGAATTATTTGGAGGCTATTATGTCAAAATTAAATTTTATTCCGATTATTGTCGGTACAGATATTAACGCATACAACATGGCGATTTCTTTCCACGAAGAATACAACGTGAAACCGGTATTAGTCGGTCGTGGAGAATTACCGTTTACGAAATTTAGTACGATTCCATCAACAATCGAATACTTCCCTAAATTAGGTGAACCAGAAGAGTTTGCTTCTATTATGGAAACGGTCGCAAAAAAATATGCGAAACCAGGTAAAAAATTAATGCTAGTCGGTACGAACGATATGTACGTTCGCTACATCGTTGAAAATGCAGCCTTTTTAAAACAATTTTACGTGTTTAACTACCCAACACTTGAAGTGATGGACATGCTACAATACAAAGCGAATTTTTATAAACTTTGTGAAGAGTATGGCATTGATTATCCTACAACACGTTTCTTTGACTGTACGACAGTTGACGTACCTTTCAAAGACGAGGACATTTTATACCCATTAATTTTAAAACCAAGTAACGTCATTATGTACTTAGATTTAAAATTCCAAGGAAAAGAAAAAGTGTATAAAGCGGAAACAGAAGAAGAAGCGAACCGCATTATTAACTTATTACACGATGCAGGTTATCACGATGAAGTGATTATCCAAGAATTCATCCCAGGTGATGATTCACTAATGTGGGATGGTGTCGTATATGCCGACCAAAATAAAAATGTACAGTTAGTAGCACTTGGTCAAGTTGTGTTACAAGAACATACACCGACTGCCATCGGGAACTATACCGCGATTCTTGCACGTTTTAATAAAGAGTTAATGCGTAAAATGCAAGACTTTATCGAACATATCGGTTATACGGGCTTCGCCAATTTTGACTTAAAATACGATGTACGTGACGGTAAATATAAAGTGTTTGAAATTAATATTCGTCAAGGTCGTTCAAGTTATTACGTAACACGTATCGGTCATAACTTAGCGCGTTACTTAGTAGACGACTGTGTCAATAATAAGAAAAAAGATGTCGTGTATGCGAATGGCGAATTTTTATTCTCAGTCGTACCGAAAAAAGTATTGCGTGATTTCGTAGAAGATCCAGCAATTAATGAAGAATGCCAACGTTTAATTAAAGAAGGAAAATGGGCAAACTCATTATTCTATCCGAAAGATAAGAGCTTCAAACGTAAATTGTATATGGCAGCACGTCAATACAACTACTATCAAAAATATAAAAACAATCAATGGTAATCAAGTAAAACGAAAAGGGATGGAGACACTAGCTTTCCTGTCTCACATAATCTTTTAAGCCGAATTTGATGGACGCTTTCCTGTGGCCTAGCTGAAGCCTCCTCGCTCGCTATGGGGTCTTCTGCTCACTAGGAGTCGCAGTCAAATTGTTATTGAACCATCTTTTTCCAGTATTGTGCTGGAGAAAGGTGGTTTAACTTTGCCAAAATCCGAGTATTATAGTAGCTAATGTATGCTCGAATGCTTTGAAAGACAACGTCATTTGTTGTTCTCAAAAGCCTTTCAATATAAAATATTTCATACTTTAAGATGGCATTATGAGAAGGCGTTCCTTTACGGGACATGCTCATAGTAACGCCTGTTTATTGAATCGCTCGTTGCTGTTCATGCGATGTGCTTTTTAGTCTTTTACGTTTAATTATATAAAACTATAAAAAGATAAATGTATAAAATATTTATTTTATTAAGTTAAATACCTAATATAACATGAAAATTTGACATATAAAAACACCTTCTATGAAAAACGGGATGGAAAATCGTTTTTTGTAGAAAGTGTTTTTTTCATAGCAAGTGACATCGTTTACAACGATCAATGAAAAGAGTTAATGCTTCTGATATTTTTTGTTTTAAAGAATATTTTTATAAATGTATAAAATGATAAATGTTTAATTTAGTGAATAAACAATGACAGATTTCACTTCGGTTTCGTAGTTGATACTATGGAAAATACGAGAATCAATTGAATGGTTTCGATTGTCCCCCATGACGAATACGTGTTTTTCGGAACGACTATTTTGAAATGGTCGGGGCGCATTAATTCTTTGATATAAGGTTCTTTTACATGCTGCCCGTTACGATAAAAATCTCGACCTCGTATTTCGAGCACATCACCAGGTAAACCGACGACACGTTTAATATACAATTCATGCCCTTTAATGTGATCAACGTCTAAAATGACGATGTCATCGTAGGCAGGTTTTTTCCATTTATAAGCGAGGCGGTTGACTAAAAATTTATCGCCATCTTGAATCGTATTTTCCATACTCTCCCCTTTTACGACGACAAAACGTAACGTCGTATAGAGGAGAATAGAGCATGTACTAGTCGTAAAAAAGAATACACAAAAAAGAATAATTGCGATGCGACGATGTTTTTGATCCATATGAAAAATCTCCTCTCTCGTATATGGTATAGTTTGAATACGCTCAAATTATTTTATTTTATTCTATACCACAATTCGAGTAAACGTATGTATACATTTTTGAAATGAGGGGAAACATATGGCAAACATTTTAGTATTAGGTGGTACACGTTTTTTTGGGAAACATTTAGTTGAACAATTAATTGAACAAAAGCATGACGTAACGGTCGCGACGAGGGGAATTAGTCAGGCGACATTTGAGGGGAACGTTACACGTGTTACCGTTGACCGAACGAATGAACGAGAGATGAAGGCATTATTTGCGCAACAAACATTCGATATTGTGTACGATAATATTTGTTATACACCACAACAGGCTAAAATAGTTTGTGATGCATTGCAAGGGGCGAATACGAAAGTCGTCTTTACGTCTACGATGGCTACTTATGCAGCAGATGGACAAATGAAAAAAGAAGAAGATTTTGACCCGTATCATTATTCGTATCAATTAAATACTGAAGAAACGTTATCGTACGGAGAAGGAAAAAAACAAGCGGAAGCTTTTTATACGGCAAATGCGACGTTTCCTGTGACGATTGTACGTTTCCCGATTGTAATGGGAACGGACGATTATACGGAAAGACTTTCATATTATGTGAAGCACATTATGACAGGTGAACCTATCGAATTGACAAATATGGAAGCTCAAATGGGTTTTATTTCATCGGTAGAAGCTGGTGCTTTCTTAGGATGGATTGGCTTCCAATCGCAAGAAGGCATTTGGAATGCAGTTAGCCACGGTACGGTGACGCTGCGTCAATTAATTGCTCAAATTGAAAAGATTTCACAAAATAAAGCGACGATTGTTGAAGGGACAAATAGTCCGTACAGCATTCCGAATTCGTGGTATATGGATAACGAGAAAGCGAAACGAGCAGGTTTTTCATTTTCAAATTTAGAAGATTGGTTAACGGACCTCATCACGTATTACGTAAAAAGAATTGGCAATTAGTCATTAAATAAAAAGGCAATCACCGTTTTCAAACGATGATTGCCTTTTTTCGTATGGATACATGAGGTAGTGACAGACTTTACTCGTTTTCGATTTAGCGTACGTTCCGGTTGAGCATCGTATGCCAAATAATCGTCAGCAACCAAAGCAGCAAACTAATGACGAGGATGATGACCATCGTCGCGATGTAGTAGGCAGTAAAGATGCTAATGTAGTGACTCAATCCGTCTGATAATGTGAGTCCGAACATGGCAGATAACAGGTTGATAATTAATAAGGCAATCGACAGGAAGAAAATACCACTCGTTGCACTTTCGAGATCGGATAGGCTTAGTCGAATGTGGACAGCAATCGCACTAGCAACAATGAGAAAGACATAGAGCTGCCAACTAAGTACGTGTTCGAATGTAAATAAGGAAACGAGAAATTGACCACTCAGTTTGAATAAGTCATAAAAGGTGGAAAGTTGCCAAACGGCGGGAATATGTCCAATTTTCGTTTCGACGATTTGAAAACTTGTAGGAAGTAAAAAATATAATAAAAGCAAAATACAAAGTGGTCCTGAAAATAGCGGACCGATTCCGACGAAAAATTTACCGATTAATTGATAGATATTTTTCGGATTGTACGAAAAATTAACGTAACCGAGCGTTCCTTCGGCATTCGGTTTTTGCACCCAAACAACTTTATTGACGCGATAGCCAAAAATTTTGCACATGAAGAAATGTCCAAATTCATGAATGGGTGTACCGATGAAAGACATGAAGTGAAAAAGAAAATGATCGTATGCAAATTTTTTCAACGTATGTTCGCCAATCCATTTCAATGCGAATCCGAAAAAGAAAATACATCCGAGTAGCTGGCAAAGTTGTGAAATCGTTAAGAGTAGAATATGTGTGACATTATCCATAAATCATTGTCGCTCCTCATATGTGAATAAATTTATTTTACGCTTTTTTACATGTAGGGGGAATATAATTATGAATATAAAATAATAATTGTATAAAATAATAAAAATATAAGTTTATAAAATATTGAATTTAAAAGGCTAAATGGCTTTTTGAATGTTGCATATTTTTGAACGATAAGAAAAAAGGATTGAGCTATTTGTGGGGATGTTCATGAAAAGGGGTGTTCAAAATAAAAAGTCATCAGCAACAGACCTAAAATTTGAGACAATCTAAAAAGAGAAAACCTCTTTTGAAGGAAATATTTGGAGTGACTTTTTGATGAACAACATACAGACGACATAAAAATGAAAGGGATTGAGATGCAGTGGGCACAAGTACGGGGGAAAGAAATTATGAAAGTATGTAAGGTTAAGAATGATAGTGCTATTGATTAATCGGTAAACAACATAGACATGTTTTATTTTGAATGGCTTTTGAACATAACAAATGTTGTCGTTCAAGCTTACATGAACGACTGTCATAACACGCAAATTTGGAAAAAATAAAACCACCTTTCACCGATTCAATATCGGAAAAAGATGGTTCAACAAAAATTGAACGGTGATTCTTAGCAAGGCGTATATTAAGAAGTATGCGCATTTACGTTAATCGTACGGGCAATTTCGACAATACCGACAATGAGAAAAAGAATGCTAATAGGCATAATAAACACGAGGAATAATTGAACAGCGATTAATTTCGTTACGAATAAAATAGAAACGATGGCTGTCAATACGACGAGCGTAAGAAATGTTTTTTCCATTGAACATCATCCTTTTTAAACGACTTTTTATGCCTACATCGTATCATAGAAGTGATGGGGGAAGGTACTATTTCGTCTTCGTTTAGTCGTTTAGTTTGTAGACGGTTTAATAAGAAGGAAAAGTGTATTATGATAAAAGGACTTATATAGAATAAAGGTGATTAAATGCCCGCATTAACAATGGAGCAAGTATTAATTTTAGATTCCTATCAAATATATACGACGCAGCCGAAGCGTTCTTTATTTACGCTAGACCGCGTTCATAAATTATTTTTCCAAGAAGATGAATTTGGGGATTTGATGAAAGGAATAACGAGTGCGACGTCTGTCGTTGCAGCTATGTCTCATTTTTCGAAAAAATATGCGCAGTTTATTGCGATGCAATTTTATATGTTAACAGCGTACGATGAAATTTGGGATGGTAATGAAGAAGATTTACGATTTGAAGCGACGCAACAAAACGGGGTGTATACGATTTGTATGTTTGCGAACCCGAATGATTGGCGCTACGTAAAAGAAGATGAACGGGAACGTGCGATGAAACATATTTTGTATCAGCAATGTTATAAAGTCGTACAAGATTTGAGAAACGTAACATCGATTTCGCCGAAAGTGATTTGGGATAACTTTTTCGTGCAAGTAGTCATTGTTTACGCGAAATTACTCGATGATCCATCGCTTGCAGACCGTGCAATGGATGATTTAGAAATGTTAGAAGAGAGAGACGTTTGGTCAGGGATTAGCACGAAATCGTTATTTTATGACTATACGCAAGGGAAAGCACCGAGCGCACTCGTAAATCAACCGATCCGAAAAACATGTTGTTTATCGAAAGACATTCCAGGTTTAGCCGCGTGTGGATATTGTCCACTAGAACAAGATGCATGAATGAAAAAAATGGGATAAAAAAAGCAGTCATCGTTTTAAAAACGGTGACTGCTTTTTGTCTTTAGTTAGAAGCACCACGTTCTGTGAGAACCGCCTCGGCTTGTTTTGCACCTTTATAATGATTGGTTTTGACACGAGAGAAGCCAGTTCGTCGCTTGTTTGTGAATGACTGGGTCATCAATTGCAGCAGTTAGAACGGTTAAATCGATGTGGAGCGTATTTAAAACGAATTTATTTTTAAACAGTAAGCGTGCATATTGTTCGGAGCAGTAATCGAAATCGAGTGGCTCATCGTCTAGCAAATAGCTAAGAAATTGTTTGCGAATTAAACTATGCGTCGCTGCGAGTGGCATACGAACAGCACTTCGTTCAATAATATGTGTCACGATTTGTAAAGCCGTCGTCCACTGTTTTTTACGAATGTAAGCACTCGCCAAATGCCCGTGGATGACGTTCCAATAAAGAGGGGCTTCTAATGATAATTCATGTAATAAGCGTTCATCTAATAAATTATATTGTTTAATTGCATCGTCTAGCTGGCCATGAATCATCAAAATCATCGCACGGTCATGCGTAAGCATCGCGTATTCTAAATGAAAATCTTCTTTGGATTGCTCGATGAAATCAAAACATTTTTGAATATGCTGTAGTGCAGTTTGGTAATGATTGGCTTCAATTAATTCATTGATTAAAACGAAGTCGAGCTGAAATTGTTGTAAAGGAGAGAGTGCTTTTTCTAAGAGTGTTTCTTTATAGGCAGTCATATAATGAGTAAAGCGGTCGGAATCATATGAACGCTGCGCACTCAATAAACCGTAATATAAGTACGTTCGTGTGTCCGTAATGGATGCATTTTCTAATGATATATCAACTACTTGAAAAACACGCTCATAAGCCATGTTATAAAAGTAGGTGGGAATTTGTTTATTCACTCGGATCCACGTCCTATCTGGAACGGATTTCTTTTTATTATACAATCTTTTAAAAGTTTTGAATACTCATATTCAAGACGTAAACTATTCGTTACAATAGGGGGGATATTGTAAATAAGAGAGGAATGGAAATATGAGTAAAGAAATACGTTCGTACAGTTTGATTGTACTCGGTACATTCATTTTAGGGATTTCATACAATACATTTTTATTACCGGCACGACTAGCAGCAGGAGGCGTCGTTGGTATTAGTACGATTTTGTATGATTTATACGGGTGGAATCCGACGCTCGTTCAATATGCGTTTAATATTCCACTTTTCATCGCAGGGTATTTTTTACTCGGTAAAAATTTCAGTGTCAAAACACTCGTTGGTACGTTATTATTGCCTACATTTATCGGGTTTACGACGAATTTACCGTTTGCGGTACATGACCCGATGCTCGCTTCCATTTATGGGGGAATGTTAACCGGTTTAGGACTAGGATTAGTATTTAGAGGAAATGGTTCGACAGGTGGTACGACAATTATTGGGCAATTGCTGAAAAGATATTTTCATTTATCGAGCGGCTTTGCACAATTATTAATTGATGCGACGATTGTCATTTGGGCGATGTTCGTCTTTAATTTAGAACTCGCTTTGTATGCGATGATTGCGATTTTCATTACGAGTAAAGTGATTGATTTCGTTCAACTTCGTTCATCTACTTCAAAAATGGTCATGATTATTACAGAAGAAGAAGAAGCGGTCAAAGCGCTCATTCACAATGAAATTGATCGTGGTACGACGAAGCTCTGGTCTGAGGGTGGGTATTCTAAAAAGAAAAAAGCGTTGTTATTTACTGTTGTCGAACAAGCAGAAGCTGTGTATTTGAAAGAAGTTTTGCAACAACAACATAAAGATTCGTTCGTCATTTTCTTAAATGCCTCAGAAATTATCGGGCGAGGATTTTCGATGCCACGTTAACGAATCGTTAGGAGACAAAAATGAAATGTAAATGGATGATTGGCTTCGGAATAGCTACATTTGGCATCATGAAATGGTACAGAAGAAACAAAGAAAATAATACAGCAAACTATCCACTATATTTAATAAAAGATGCGCCTATTTATGCACAACCGTACGGAGAAAAGATTGGTAAATTACATGCCTATTACGAAGGAAAACGTCAAAAAGTTATCGTAAAAAAATATATAGATCATAAATGGTTGGAAGTGGATGGACCTGAAAAATACTTTATGAAATTTTTCCATTTACAAGTAAATGATACAAAATATGAGTATTTAGTTGCGAAAGAACGAACGCCTCTTTATACAGAATCGACTGAAAAATCTAAAAAATAATGGATATTCCATTCGGGACACGTGTTAAAATTTTGCATCATAATCAAGGTGAACAATGGATTCATATGGAAATTATGAAAAATAAAATAAAATCTCTGGTTTTGCATTAGCAGCGCATTTTAAATATTAGGTAAGTAACACTTATAGGTATAAGGGAATAGTTAATTTGGAAAATTTAAAGTAAAAAAGAAGTAAAAAGATATAAAAGTGTTCACAATTTATTCAATAAATAAGGACTAATTCATCTATTTATGTTTAGTAAATGAGTTTAAAATAATATTGTAAAAAAATATAGAGAAGAATATGGGGTACTACAATATTATGAAAAAACGTTATACACAGCATCTGCGGCAGCCTTATTATTAGCCAGTGTGGCGGCGCCAAATGCAGCATTTGCTTCAGAAAATTCAGTAGCAGAAAATCAACCCGTTGAACAATCAACTGAAACCGTACAAACAGTTGAAACTGTAAATGTGGATGAAGCAGCAAAACAAGCGGAAGCAGCAAAACAAGCGGAAGCAGCAAAACAAGCGGAAGCA
>NZ_HE611068.1:0-44167 GCF_000285595.1 Kurthia senegalensis
GGTTCATCGTGTGTCGTTCTTGACGACTTAATAATTATATCATCATAACTTTTTAAAAGCAAGAACTTTTTTGAAAGTTTTTTATGATGTTTTGTAAGTCATTTTCTCAAGGACAAGTAATACTATAAACCAAGAAACTATTATTCGTCAATAGTTTTTTTTGAAATACTTTTTAATTTTCTTCTCATCGAGTGTATAAAAGATGATTCCCACTATAACAATCGCACCACCGATAATTTGAGATCCACGTAACACTTCACTAAATACAAAGAAAGCTAACAAGGAAGCCCCGACCGGTTCAAATAGAATGGCAATAGAAATAACATTAGCGGATATGTACTGTAAAGCCCAATTAAATAAATTATGCCCTAACAAATTCGGAACAATCGCTAATAATAAAAACCAAAACCAATCAATGCTTGCGTAAGGTCCAAACTTCTCTCCCTTCACAATCATATAAATAGCTAAAGTGACCGCGCTCACAAAATAAACAAGAAGGGTATATGTAGTAGAAGATACATTTTTTCTAGCACTTTGCCCACAAAGCATATAAAAAGAAATTAATGCACACGCTGCTAACGCCAAAAAGTCCCCCCATAAAGCTGTGCCACCAACTTTAAAATCGCCCCACCCAATCAAAACACTTCCGATAATTGTAATGGTTGCAGCGATGATGGTCTTTCGTGTAATAGCTTCTTTAAATAATACGTATGTACCGACAATCGTAAACAATGGTTGTAACGTTACAAGTACCGTCGAACTCGCAACCGATGTGTAATTCAACGATTCAAACCATAATATAAAATGAAAAGCTAAAAATATACCCGATAAGGTCATAATCACATAATCATTTCTCTTTATATGTTTTATTTCATGACGGTGTTTCACTAAAAATAGCGGCAACATCAATAACACAGAAAACAGCATACGATAAAAAGCAATCGCTCCTGATTCAGCATTAGCTAATTTCACAAAAATGGCAGATGATGCAACAGATAATACGCCAATTAAAACGAATAAATACGGACGCATAAAAACTCTCCTTTTTTCCAACATTTTACTAAAAGTATTGTAGAATGAAATCATTCCTATTTCGTAAAAATACGAAGTCTATTTATCGTACCATAAGGAGGCTGATTATTTTGGATTGGTTAACAGATTATAGTCTTTTAAAAGAAGTAAGTATTAAATTAATCATTGCCGCAACATTAAGTTTGATTATTGGCGTAGAACGGGAATTAAAGAAAAAGCCTGTCGGTTTGAAAACAAGCTTAGTAATTGCAACCTTCAGTTGCTTGCTAACGATTATTTCTATGGAGTCGGTATTACGTGCCACACCTGTTGAAGGAATTAACGTAACGATGGACCCGCTTCGCTTAGCAGCTCAGATTGTTAGTGGGATTGGTTTCCTTGGAGCTGGCGTCATTCTTCATCGTACGAACGATAGCATTACTGGTTTGACGACAGCTGCTATGATTTGGGGCGCTGCAGGAATCGGTATTGCAGTAGGTGCTGGTTTTTATCTTCCTGCGACAATTGCCGTTTTGCTCGTACTAATCGGTGTTGAAGTCATCGCCCCTCTCTTCTTTCACTGGGGCCCTTCCCATTTAAGAAGAAAAGATATTTTGCTCACTGTACAAATTAGTGATGTTCAATGTATCGAAGATTTAATACACTATTTGAAAGAAAAAAATTTCACTGTAGAAGATTTGCATATTAAAGATGAATGGCAACAAGATGCATTCGTTCATATTATTACGATGCAGCTCTCATCCGAACTCGCTGCAGATCCTTTCGTCATGTATCGAGCTATTCGTGAACTTTCATTTATTAATGCAGCTGAAATTAGATTATCTTAATAGAAGGAGTGACTATTATGAGTGAATTTTTCACATTGTTAAAAAAAGGAAATAAGCCTTCCTTATTAGCTGGCTTTGTAAACCTCGTTCTCGGCATTATTAAAGGAGCTGCTTATATTTTGACGGGAAACGTCGCAATGTTTGCAGAAATGATGCACTCCCTCGGAGATGCTGCGAATCAGTTTTTCGTATTCGTCGGATCGGCACTTTCTAAAAAAGCGCCTACACGTAAGTTCCCTACTGGATTCGGACGTGTCATCAACCTCGTTTGTTTATTTGCCGTGTTAGTCGTCGGGATTTTAGCCTATGAAACGATTTTAGAAGGTTGGCATCACATTTTACATCCAACATCTTCAACGAAAGTTTGGATTACGTTAAGCGTTTTAGCATTAGGGATTATTTTAGAAGGAACGGTATTGTACAAAGCGTGTACAGAAATTACCGTAGATGCAGGTGTACATACACGTGGTCCTGCAGTATTCATTAAAGCATTACGCCATTTAAACAAAGCGAAGCCTGCAACGAAACTTGTTTTCATGGAAGATACAGTCGCAACAGCAGGGAATGTTCTTGCCTTTATCGCTGTTTTAATTGCCTACTACACACCATTCAGTCAAATTGAAGGAATTGTTTCCATCTTGATTGGTATTATGATGTTCTTCGTAGTTGGAATCGTCTTTTTAGAAAACGCACGCGGCGCAATTGGTGAAACAGATGAAGAAATGTTAAATCATATCGCTTATCTCGTTTCAGACAATAAAGATGTTCAAGATATTCGTAGACTTGAAGTCATTAAAGAAGGTGAAGCACTTCACGTAGAGTTAATGGCTGAAATTGACCCAACAGTGACAGTTGCCTATGCAGATGATGTACGAGATGAGTTAATGAAATTAATTTTAGCTCAAAAAAATGTAACACGTGCAACGATTTACTTTGATGAAGATGACGGTATTACGGATTGGAGCCATATTGGAGAACGTCCAGAGTCTTTAAAAACTGAACATGCGAATTTAAAAACAAAATAAGCGCAACGTAAAGGAGACGCTTACATGTCAAACACATATGTCATTGGTGATATTCACGGAGAACTTACACTCGTGAATGCATTGCTACAAAAAATTCATATAGACTTTCAAAAAGATCGGCTCATTTTTCTCGGCGATTACATCGACCGTGGACCTGCTTCAAAAGAAGTGCTTTCACTAATGGAAGAACTACAGCAAAAAGGTGCATATTGTTTAATGGGGAATCATGAGCATATTATGCTTTCTGTTTTTACACATGCGAACGCACGGAAGTTTGAACATTGGGTTACAGTAGCTGGTGGACGTGCAACACTTGAGAGCTATGGTTATTCCCCTTCTTATATAGAAGAACATTTATTTAAAGAAGCGTATACAGATGAGACGTTGCATAAACATCTTCGCTTTATTGAAACATTGCTTCCTTATTTCGAAAAAGAAGATACGATTTTCGTACACGGTGGTGTCGACCCAGAGAAAGATGTGAAAGAAACACCTGTTGACCAACTTCTTTGGATTCGAGAAGAGTTCCATTTGAATTATCATGGCACGAAAACAATTGTGTTCGGTCATACGCCAACGTCAATTCTTCATAAAGATAAAAACAATCATTCTCCGTACTTCGGAGAAAATCGTATTATCGGAATCGATGGTGGCGCTGTATTCGGTGGTCAACTCCATTGCTTAGTACTCCCAAGTAAGCAAGTCATCTCGGTTTCTAAAAAAGAATAAAAAAAGCTGATGCGATGGCATCAGCTTTTTTTATGAAAATTAAACCCAACCGCGGAAACGAGAAGCTTCAGCTGTTTTACGAACACCGACCATATAAGCCGCTAAACGCATATCAATTTTTCGAGAAGTCGCTACATTATAAATATTTTCAAAAGCATCAACCATTTTTTTATGTAGCTTTTCAAATACTTCTTCTTCCGTCCAATAATAACCTTGATTGTTTTGTACCCATTCGAAATACGATACCGTTACTCCACCAGATGAAGCAAGTACGTCTGGCACGAGTAGAATACCACGTTCCGTTAAAATTTTAGTCGCTTCTGTTGTCGTTGGACCATTTGCAGCTTCTACGACAATTTTCGCTTTAATATTATGTGCATTCTCTGCTGTAATTTGGTTTTCAATTGCAGCTGGCACTAAAATATCACATTCAAGTTCTAACAACTCTTCATTAGAAATGGTGTTCTCAAATAAATTTGTAACCGTTCCGAAACTATCTCGGCGATCTAATAAATAATCAATGTCTAAACCATCTTCATCGTATAATGCACCGTTCGCATCTGAAATACCGACTACTTTTGCGCCTAAATCGTTCATGAATTTCGCTAAGAAACTACCCGCGTTCCCGAAACCTTGAATAACGACGCGTGCGCCTTTAATTTCTAAATCGCGTTTTTTCGCCGCTTCTTCAATGACGATTGTGACACCTTGAGCAGTCGCACGGTCACGACCTTGTGAACCACCAAGGACGATTGGCTTCCCTGTAATAAAACCAGGTGAATTGAATTCATCCATACGGCTATACTCATCCATCATCCAAGCCATAATTTGTGCGTTCGTGAAAACGTCCGGTGCTGGAATATCTTTTGTCGGCCCAACAATTTGACTCGTTGCACGAACGTATCCACGGCTTAAACGTTCTAACTCACCCATCGACATTTGACGAGGGTCACAAATGACGCCACCTTTACCACCACCATATGGTAAGTCCACGATGCCTGCTTTTAATGTCATCCACATAGATAACGCCTTCACTTCTTCTTCTGATACGTTCGGATGGAAACGTACGCCACCCTTTGTAGGGCCAACCGCATCATTATGTTGTGCGCGATATCCTGTAAACACTTTAATGGAACCGTCATCCATACGGACAGGGATTCGCACTTGTAACATACGAAGTGGCTCTTTTAAAAGTTCATACATTGCTTCATCATAGCCTAATTTTTGAAGAGCTTCTTTTATGATTGCTTGCGTTGATGTGAATAGGTTTAGATTTTCTGCCATTGTAATTCCTCGCCTCTTTGCTTATTTATTAGATTACCAATATCGCCCATATTGTAACATACAAATTGACGCTTTGTAGACTATTTCTACTTACTTTTACGAATATTTTTAAAACGGTTACATAAAACGTCTTCTAATAAAAAAGAAGCAAGGAAATGCATGATTCTTTCTACATCTCCTCACTTCTTATTTCATGCCTGACTGTTCAATCCACTCTCCTAATTTTTCTTTAAGAGATTGAAACCCAACGGAGTCTTTCTCATCTACGCGGGCTTGCAAAGATTTACGTGGCATGTGCTCTTTTCGTTTAGCAGGTTTTTGTTGTAAAGCACGCAATGACAGACTAATTTTTTCGTCGTTATCTGCTATGTCTAAAACTTTGACACGAACAGTATCTCCAACGCTAATATGATCGCCAATGCTTTTTACAAAGCCGTAAGTAATTTCAGAAATATGAACTAACCCTTGCGTATTAACATCCAATGCAACGAATGCTCCATAAGGCTGAATACCCGTGACTTTGCCTGTAACAATATCGCCTACTTTATATTTGTTAGACATCGTCATCCCACTTTCCCGAATTCCCTTTGTTCTTATATACTATGCAAGAATATTATACCATAGACGATTAGACCCGACAAAAATTCTCGGTTATTTCTGAAAATATATATAATTCTATTTTAGGTTCATTAAAATAAAAACGAGAACGATTTTTGCAAATCGCCCTCGCTTCTTAAAAAAAGAATTCTCAACCTATCCATCTACTTAATAACGCATTTCGTTTCAAATTTTAATCCGATTAATTTATATGAAATGTCCACGCATTTTTCAAGCGGAATCCATTCTTCAAAAGATTGCTCATATACGTTTTGAATAACCTTCCCTAATTCAGAAGGGTCATCGATTGTTTGTAAAGCTGCTACAACGTCTGCTGCTTCTGTCGCATAGTCAAAACCCTCTAAATTAAACGGATTCCATTGAACCACAATACGTACCGCTTTTTGATTCATTTGAATCGTATCCATATTGTCCATAGCTTCCACCTATCTGTTTGCTTTATTCATACTCGATATAATAACATAAATACAAAATAGTCCAAACGAAATGAGGTTTGAAAATGAATTTATTTGATGAAGTCATTGAAAGACGCGATACCGGTTCACTGAAATGGGACCGCATGCAAGCTATTTACAACCGCGTAATTCCGGAGGATACGATTCCGCTTTGGATTGCTGATATGGATTTCGCTGCCCCTCGTTGTATACGAGAGGCGATCGACCAAAAATTACAGCACGGTGTTTTCGGATATTCTTTTGAAAATGACGCGTGCCAACAAGCTATTATTCACTGGCTTGCGACGCAACATGACACAGTCATTCAACCGGAGTGGATTTTGTATCATCAAGGTGTCGTTCCTGCTATCGGTGCAGTTGTCGATGCTTTTACGAAAAAAGGCGATCACATTTTAATGACTGAACCAATTTACCCACCTTTTTTCCACGTACCCGAACAGATGGATCGAACAGCCGTCTATTGCCCATTAAAAGAAGAAGACGGTACGTACACGCTTGATTTTGCATTATTTGAACAAGCGTTACGTGATGAGAAAGTGACATTGTTCATTTTATGTCACCCACACAATCCAATTGGCTTCACGTGGAGTGAATCTGAATTAAAAACGATTGCCGCACTATGTAAAAAACATCATGTACTTTTACTTTCAGATGAAATTCATAGCGACCTCGTACTAAGTAGTGAGAAACATGTTCCTTTATTGAAAGCAGCAGAACAAACCGACCATATTATTTCTCTTTTTGCACCGACGAAAACATTTAATATCGCAGGTATTCATGCAGCATTCATTTTCGTTCCAGACGCAGCTAGACGCTTAACGTTGAAAAAATATTTTGAACGTCATTTCATTAGCAGTTTAAACGTATTCGCAATCGCTGCAATCGAAGGTGCTTTTTCAGAAGAAGGCGCTCGATGGTTAGCCCAATTAAAAGATTACTTGCGTACAAATAGTCAGCTTGTAGTAGATGCATTGCAAACTATTCCGGGTGTACGTGTTCAAAAACAACAAGCAACGTATTTAATGTGGATTGACTACCGCGATACATTACTTGCCGAAGCGGATATTATGAATGCACTTCTAGATCACGGCGTCGCACTCGATGCGGGTTCTAAATACGGTGCGCACGGCAAAGGGTTCCTTCGCCTGAACATCGCTTGTCCGAAAACTACTTTAACAGAGGCACTCGAACGTATCCAAAAAACATTTGCTTCATTTACTTAAACGAAAAAAGGCTGGCACAAAACCCTAGTCAATAAGAATGGATAATAAAAATGACGCTGCCTATAGACAGCGTCATTTTTATTTAAGTTATGCGACATTATGTCCCAAACTCTTTTATTTTAGTCTTCGATTGTAATAGATTTAATTGAAATTGTTTCTTTTGGTTTGTCTTGGAAACCTTTTTCAACTTTAGCCATTGCGTCAACAACATCCATACCGTCAATTACTTGACCGAATACAGTGTGTTTACCGTCTAACCACGGTGTACCACCAAGTTGTTTGTAAGATTTAAGTGCATCTTTTGGCCAACCGCGAACTTCACATTGTTTGATGATTCCGTTATCTACTGCTTTCGCTTGTACGATAAAGAATTGAGAACCGTTTGTGTTTGGACCTGCGTTTGCCATTGATAAAGCACCACGGAAGTTGAATAATTCTTGGTGGAATTCATCTTCGAAGTTGCCACCCCATGCAGATTCGCCGCCCATACCAGTACCAGTTGGATCGCCACCTTGGATCATGAAGTTTTCAATAATACGGTGGAAAATAACATCATCGTAGTAACCTTTTTTCGCAAGAGTTACAAAGTTTTCAACTGTTTTTGGTGCTTGTTCTGGGAATAATTTAAAAGTAATCGCACCCATTGTAGTGTCCATTACCATTTTGATTTCGTTTTCTTGAATTTCAGAAGTTAATTGTGGATACATCGTATCGCTCCTTAATACAAATTATTATACGCTCATAGTCTAACATACAACGGAGTTTATTTCAGTTAGAAGCACTAAATTCATCTCTTTTTTTCATAATTTGCCGATTCTCCATTCTATTTATGCTATTCTTCTTATAGACAAAAAAATAAGTCATGAGGAGGATTCTCGTGAAAAAAGTATTTGGTACTTTCCTCATACTTGCGGGTATCGGCTTACTCGTCTTACTATTCCAAAAAATCGCTGTAGAATTAACGGATACGAAAGCTTTTAACGACCAGTTCGATGCTTCTGTCCAAATTACAGAACCGAACAATTCTATCCCGACTATTTTGAAAGACCGTCATAATCAAACCTTTTCGGAAGAATATACTGAATGGCGTCAACCTGAAAAATTGGCTGACATTCCCGAATTCATGCAAAATCTATTCATTTATAGTGAAGATGCTAGTTTTTATGATCATATTGGCTTTGATGTTACGGCAATTACCCGTGCATTCATGGCGAATAGTGCGAGTGGCGCTTCGTCGCAAGGTGGTAGTACAATTACGCAGCAACTTGTGCGTATGCGCTATTTATCACAAGAAAAATCATATGAGCGAAAAATGCTCGAAATTTTTTATGCGTATGAACTAGAACGAAAAACAACAAAAGAAGAAATTTTAAACAGCTATTTAAACGAAATGTACTTCTCAAACGGTGTATATGGTGTTTCCGCTGCTGCTACGTATTATTTCGGAAAGTCACTCGATAAACTTTCACGTGCAGAAATGGCTTTCATTGCGGCAATTCCAAACAATCCGAGTTTATACAACCCCGTCAACCATTTCAATAATACGAAAAAACGACAACAACGGTTATTAGATAAAATGGTCGAGAAAAACATTGCGACGAAACAACAAGTTGCTTTATGGAAAAAAGAAAAAATTACGTTACATATTAAAAAGAAAAAACAAGCATACCCAGCATACAGCTCATACGTTATGAATGAGCTTACTGCACTTATTTCATTACGAGACGGTTATACGAAACGGATGAATATCGTCAAAACATCTCGTGAAAAAGCAGCGATTCAAAAAGAATTAAAAGAACATGTCAATGCACTAATCGCTAAAGGGCTCGTCATTGAAACGGCACTTGATCCTGCGAAACAAGGAAAAGATACGAAATCAATCGATGCGATTGTAGCAAAACACAAAAAACTACAATCCGCTAGTGTCGTCATCGATAATCATACGAAAGAAATCGTCAGCGTATACGGCGGTCTTAAATTCAAACGATATGAATTTAACCGTTCGTACCAAGCTGTCCGTCAACCCGGTTCTGCTATTAAACCGCTACTCGATTACGGTCCATACGTAGAATTGTACAATGCCAACCCGAATACGACGGTTAGTGGTGCACCTTTCTGTAATGGCAACTATTGTCCTGAAAATAAAGGTGGTACGGTCATCGGAAATATTTCGTTAGAAAATGGTTTCAAATACAGTTACAACACTGTTGCAATTCGCCTATTCCATATCGTCGGTGTCGAAACGGCATTCAGTTATTTAGATCAATTTAATTTCCGTTCGATTACAGAGTTAGACCATCGCTACCCTTCTGCGTTAGGCGGACTTTATCAAGGCGTTACGACAGCCGAACTCGCAGATGCGTATTCTAGTTTTGCTGATGGAAGCTACGTTCGCACACACGCGATTCGTAAAGTGAAAAACCGAGACGGCAAAACATTGTATTCATGGCCAACTACTGAAAAACAAGTTTGGTCAACATCAACAACGAGTACGATGCGCTCACTTATGAATGCAACGGCCACTTCTGGTACAGGTGCCGACATAAGCGTAAGTGGCACGAACTATATCGGTGCAAAAACAGGTACAACGAATAACTTCTTCGACTTATGGACAGCCGGTTTAACAGATGATTATACGTCTGCTGTCTGGATCGGCTACGATACACCGAAGAGCATGGTCAAATTAGAAGATGCAAAAATCCAACAAAAAATATTTTCTATTATTATGAGTAAATAAATTTGTAATCATACAAAAGAGGCTGGGACAAAACCTTAGTCAATAAGAAAAGACATGCATGATTTGTTTCAAATCATGCATGTCTTTTTTTACCTATTAGGAAACCGTTGTTCTTCGTTTCGGCCGACGCTTTTCGCGGGCATGGCTTCACCTTATTTTTTTCGTGAGGGCGCAAAAAAATAAAGAATAGGCTATCAAATTCAACATCCCTTTTTCTATTAAAGACCGGCATTTTTGCTTATGGACGAGCCATTTTTTTCTTATAAATAATATTCTAACTGACGATTGAATTTAGCTAAGAATTTTTTCGTTCTCTCTTGTTGTGGATGATTGAAAAACTCTTTCGCTGTATTTTGCTCGACAATCACACCTTGGTCCATCAAAATAACCCGATCTGAAACTTGACTAGCAAATTCCATTTCATGTGTAACAATCACCGCTGTGATTTTTGTTTCACGACCGTTTTAATCACATTTAATACTTCATCGACTAATTCTGGATCTAGCGCTGACGTCGGTTCATCAAATAAAATAACTTTCGGATTCAAAGCCAGCGCTCTAGCGATAGCAATTCGTTGTTTTTGACCACCCGACAAACTGTGTGGGTACGCATTCTCTTTATCTCTCAACCCGACTTTATCAAGTAAATCATATGCTGTTTGTACCGCTTCTTTTTTCGATTGCTTTTGCACAGTTACGAGCGCTTCAATAATATTTTGTAAAACTGTCATATTTTCAAATAAATTATAACTTTGAAATACCATAGCTGTTTTACGACGTAGTTGCAACGTCGTCTTTTTCGATACTTTTGGCGCTGTATACGTCACATCATCAATCGTAACTGTTCCTTTTGTAGGTGTTTCTAATAAGTTCAAACATCTTAATAAAGTAGACTTCCCCGAACCACTCGGTCCTAAAATTGTAATCGTCTCACCTTGTTCGATGTCTAAATCAATTTGTTTTAACACCTCGTTAGAGCCAAATTTTTTATTTAATCCTTCTACTTTTATCATTTAAATGCCTCCATTTTTCTTATTCAAGCGTCTTTCTAAATACATGCTGATTTGCTCTAAAATTGTACATAGCACCCAATAAATTAAAGCAGCGACGATGTATACTTCGAAAAATTGAGACGTACGCCCCGCAATCATTTTTGCTTCTCCTAAAATTTCTGGCACGGAAGCAGCAAATGCTAAAGATGTATCTTTCAATAAAATAATAAAATGATTACATAAGTTCGGTAACCCAACTCTTAATGCTTGAGGGAAAATAACTCTTCTAAGCGCTTGTGACGTCGTCATTCCGACTGAATAACACGCTTCAAATTGACCTTTATCTACAGATAAAATAGCCGCCCGAATCGTTTCAGATAAATAAGCTCCTGAGTTAATTGAAAAAGCTACATAAATAAAATAAATAGCTGGAATAAATGAAATATCCCAGTTAAGACCGTAACTTTCGTTTAATGCTCGAATAACGATTGGAATTCCATAATACGATAAGAAAATTTGTACGAGTAGCGGTGTCCCACGAACAAATGAAACGAATAAAACGACTAATTGTTTTAAAACAGGCACGTTATAAATTCGAATTAGTGCACAAGCTAATGCAATAATTAACCCGACGACGAAAGCAATTAATGCAATCGTTAGCGAGACAGGAACACCTTTTAAAATTGCGGGTAAAGAATCTAACATATATTGATAATCTAATAAGTCACTCATCAATTGATACCTTCCACTTCTATTAAGATAAAGAAAGAGACCCTCAATTTATCGGATCCCTTTCCATTTCAACTATTTCGTGTAATCAACGTCAAACCACTCTTTTGAAAGTTCAGAAAGTTTGCCGTTCTCTTTTAATGCTTGTAAAGCGTCGTCGATTTTTTTAATTAACGCTTTTCCTTCAGCATCTTGTCGTGCAATAAATAATGTCGGTTCTTTTTTAATTGGCTCGCCAACAGCTTCAATATGTAGCCCTTGAACTTCTGCTTTTGTTTTCGCCATAATTGGATCATTAACCGTCGCATCGATACGACCATTTTCAATATCTTCTAAAATTGTCGTAATATCTTGCTCATAATATGTGATTTTTAAAATGTTCCCATTTTCTTTATTCCAATCTTCAACAATTCGAGTAAATGAATCCCCTACTGTTAAACCGATTTTCTTCCCTTTTAAATCTTCTAACGATTGAATATTTTTTTCATTGCCTTTTTTAACGATAATTTGTGACACCGAGTTGAAGTACGGTGTTTCTGTTAACGTATATTTCGCTACACGGTCTGGATTAGATGTAATTTGATTCGCTAACAATTGAAATTTATTAGAATCTAAACCGACAAATAGTGAATCCCATGGACCGGCTATAAATTCAAATTTCAAACTAGGATCTTGTTTTTCAACTAAACGTAAAACCTCTAAATCATATCCCGTTAGCTTCCCATCTTTATCTTCAAAAGAAAATGGATTGTATGTCCCCATCGTCCCTACTTTAATGGTTTGTACCCCATCTTTTTCACCAGACTTCGTCGATTCATCTGATTTAGATGAACATGCAGCTAACGTAAATACAGCTGTCAAAATAGCAAATAGTGCGATTAATTTTGATTTCATTGTGCAATCCCCTTATATCTCGATTATTGTGTTAATAGCCCTGCATCCAATACGTACTGACTCCCTGTTACGTAACGTGCTTTATCACTCGCTAAAAATAGAATTGAATTCGCCACATCTTCAACTTCAACCCATGGTACAGGTAATAAGTTACCAGCAGAACGTTCTGCAATTTCAATTGGCGTAGCGCCTTCCATTTCAGCTAATCCATCATTCATCGGTGTGTTCACACCTGTTGGGTGAATACTAATTACACGAATGCCATGCGGTGCTAATTCAATTGCTTGTGACTTCGTTAAACCGACTAAGCCATGTTTTGATGCAGCATAATGTGAAATACGATTCATCCCACGCAAGCCAGCAACAGAGGAATTGTAAAGAATGACACCACTTTGTTGTTTGATCATATGTGGAATTACATATTTAGATACTAACCAGCCACCTTTTAAGTTAATATCAATCATTGAATCCCATTCTTCTTCCGTTAACTCATACGATAAACCGTATGCACAAATCCCTGCATTACTAAATAATACGTCGATTGTTCCGAAAGCTTCGATTCCTTTTTCAACTGCGTATTGAACATCAGTTGCTTTTCGAACGTCCCCAGCAAAAATTTCAATTTTCCCACCGACTGCTTGCACATCTTCTTTTAATTTTTCTAAGTCGTCATTTGAAGAACGATTATATGCTGGATACTCAATTTTTTCGCCTAAATCAAATGCGATAATATTAGCGCCTTCTTTTGCAAAAGCTAAAGCAACACCTCTCCCTTGTCCTTTCGCTGCCCCTGTAATAAATACGGTTTTATTCTCAAATTCTTGTGTCATTAGAAAGCTCCTCTACTTTTTCGTGTATGGTAATAAAATATCGTCTAATTCTACTTTTAAAGCAGTATTAATTAAATTCGTAGCAATCATCATGCTACCAAATGCCGTAATCAAAACGATTTGTTGCTCAGAATAACGCTCTTTTAATTTATCAAAAAGAGATGCAGGAATCGTTTCAGGGCTACTTACGAGTAAGCGTCCATATTCCATTAAATCTTGCTCTTCTTCCGTAAACGCAAAGTTTTCAAAATCAATGCCTAAGTCATCTAATATTTTTTTGAAAAACATTGAACAAATTAAACATTCATTTTTCGTTGAAATTGCATAGCAATAAAAATTAGTGGCACGCTCTCCTACTACTTTTGCTACTTCCTCTTGTAATGGATACCATTCCATCAATGCTTTGAAAGATGGAACAGAATGCAATAACGTTTTTTCATATTCGTAATACGCCCGTGACGTTGGATTTGATCTTCAAACTCCGCTTTCGCCTCATCTGTCGCTGTTTCATACTCAACTTGCGATACATATGCCATTTTAAAACACTCCTATTTCGCTATTATTCAGAACAATAAAACTAAATTGAATATTTTTCTTGAATAAAGTATAGTAAACAGGTAGGAAAAATTCAATTTACTTTTTTGAATAGTTTTATTTTTTGAATTTTATTTGTATAAACGCATTTATCTATTTATATTTACAGTTATTTTTTATAAACTACAGTTCACATACATAGTTAAAGAAACGAGGTTCTTCAAATGCATTATGATCATATTATTGTAGGCGCCGGTTCAATGGGCGTTGCTGCTGGGTATTTTTTAGCTAAAAAAGGACAAAATGTTTTATTGTTAGATGCATTTAATCCTCCACATGACCACGCTAGTCATCACGGTGAAACACGTCTCATCCGATACGCTTACGGCGAAGGTCTTTACTACGTTCCAATGGCACTACGCGCAAAGGAACTTTGGGAACAATTGCAACGACAAACGGATGAAACGATTTTCCATCAAACTGGCATTGTTAATATTGGCTACAAAGACCATCCCTTTATGAACAACGTCATCGCAAGTGCAAAACAATTTGATTTACCATTAGAAGTGTTAAGTGCTGATGAGATTCAAGAAAAATGGGCAGGCATACACATTCCTAAAAAGTTAATTGGCTGTTTCGAACCGACTTCTGGCGTATTGCGCGTCGAAAACTGTATTCGTAGTTATCGAACACTTGCTGAAAAAGAAGGTGCGACGATTCGAACGAATAGTAAAGTAGTAGCTGTACGTTCGGTTGGCGACATCGTCGAAGTAGAACTAGCAACAGGCGAACGATTTACGGCGAATACAGCGATCATTTCTGTCGGTGCTTGGGCAAAACAATTGCTTCACTCACTCGCTCTCGACTTACCACTCAATCCAATCCGAAAAACATTTGCTTGGTATGAAGCAGAAGAAGCGCTATATGATCAACAAAACTTTCCGGGTTTCGCTTTTGATTTTGACGGGGAAGCGTATTATGGCTTCCCATCAATTGATGGTGCTGGGTTAAAAATTGGACGTCACGATGGCGGGGATTCCATCAACCCGGATGAAGCACGTGTTCCTTTTGGGGACATAGTAGAAGATAAAAGTGACCTCGATGCGTTTCTCCAAACATATATGCCGAAAGTCGGTCCAATGAAATTTGGAAAAACGTGTATGTACTCGATGACCCCTGATGAAGATTTCATTATTGATCGTCACCCGAATCATTCCAACATTACGATTGCAGCAGGTTTTTCTGGTCATGGCTTTAAATTTGCGAGCGTTGTAGGTGAAATTTTAAGCGACCTCGCAATGAACGAAAAACCACAATTCGACCTAACCCCCTTCTCCATCAATCGTTTTAAATAAAACCAAAAAGACATGCACGATTTGATTCAAATCATGCATGTCTTTTCTTATTGACGAAGATTTTGTCCTAGACTTTTTATTTGTATTTAATTAAAAGGCAAGCTAGAAACGATGCCGTTATACAATTTGAAAATAGCGTATACGACTAAAGTCAAAAGCAGAATCCACATCGTTATTTCAAATAACATAATGCCTAAAATAGAACCGAATGATAAGTAATCACTCAACTTGTATGTAACGAAAATAAAATAAAAAATAGCTGATAGTAAAAAATACCGACGAGAAGAAATACATTCGCTAATCCGGCAACAGACGCTAATGCCCCGAAGAAAAAAATGACGACGCCAGCGTTCGCTTTGTTTTCCATCGCTTTATCAATACTGTCTTTCGTAAAGAAAAGCATGCCAACATCGTGAATCGTTTCGCCGATTAATTTTAAAGCTGAAAAAACCATGAAATAAATAAGCGAAAATACAATAAGTAATAAAATACGCATTTGAACGTCTGATAAAAACTCATGCATTCCTCCGTACACGCCAATTTTATGGAATAAAATAACCGCTTCATTCACACTGTATAAACCGAATGTCAAACTGAATAAAACGATTGTAATGAGTGGCAAATAACTATAAAGATATGGGTTTTTAATCATATTAATCCTCTTTACTATATTTCGTAACGACTTGCTCGAACAAAAATTGATTACGTACAAAATCGCTCGGTACTTCTATGTGGAACCACGGTATATTCGCAAAAGCTGCGAGTACTTCTCCACGCTTTAACAAACTACCCTCTCGCATCGCATCTACGACTACGTCCGCACATCCTTTTACTTTTCGGTATTTCGGATGCAAACAACAATCACTTTCCGTTATGTAAACCGGCTGATTCGTCATCGTTAGCACACTTTCCGCACCGAATGCTTGAGACGTATCATGTTGAATAGCACATACCGTCCATATTTTTTTGAATTGTTGCATCGATGCAAACGTCATCACATCTAAAAGAGCAACCATTTGCGCATCAAATGCATGACCAATTTTGATTGTTTTTCCGCTAATAGACGTTAAAATAGTACCGATACTTTGCTTACGCTGCGTTCCGATTGCACAAATAACCGTATACCCTTTTGCGATAAGGCGAACCGCACGTATCGCGGCTAATAAGTCACATGCCAAGTCGACAACACATAAAATAGCCGTCGTTGAAGATGCTTCGTATACGACAAGTTCCACATCATCCATCGCAGCAATCAATGCCCCGAACCCGAGTTGTTGTAACATGTTTTCTGAATATGTATGCATCGTTGCGCCGTATGTTTCACAAAGTGATGCCGTGTACCGAAGCCATTGTTCACGCAAACGTAAATTAGGTGGCAACGCTATAAACTGGCGCATTTGTGCATCGTACGTTAGTAATCCGTCTACAGGTAGAAGTGTAATCGGCTTGTTCGTTTCAACGAAGATTCGTTCTATTAGTGCATCGGCTTCATTTGAAAAAGTTTGATAGTTCGGAATGAATTGGCTTTCTAAATGCAACATAGAAATCGCCACATCCGCCGTTTGCTGTTCGGTCATTTGCGGCGTAGAAAAGCTTTCTAAGTAAATCGATGCCACAGCATACGAATGGTCTCTTAACCAACTTCCGACTTTTTGCCATAACAGCTGCATTTTTTGTACCGTCAATTGTTTGCGTTCTTGTAATCCGACGAACACATAACGCGTCGTCGCTGTCGGTAAAAAAGTCATCTGCCCAAACGAAACGTCTAAATCGCCCCGTTTTAACAAAACAGATAAAGGCAAACCCGTTTCTTCCTCAAATCGTTGCCAATCGCTTTGCTGCTCTTGATGGCGAGAAATACCGACGATTCGAATGTCTACTTGTTCTTGTTTCGTTGACGTACTCCACTCCATTGAACCCCCTCCTTTTTTCGTTTTATTATAGCAAAAAAGAAGGGGTCAAAAAGAAATTTGACGTCCTTCTTTTAAAAAAATAATTTATATGCTGTATATCCAAAAATATTATCTTCTTCTTTCAATTCGTCCATTCGGACAGGTTTCGCAGATAAATCAAGCGCTAATAATTCTAAAATCATTACCGACGTACGCTCGTCTTTCGCTAATTGTTCTGGCGACATCCAACGTACTTCATATAACTCATCTAATTGTGCAATGAGTTGCTGTTCTGCTGTATGTGCTGTTAAATAAAAGACAGCTAAATTATCGCTAATATCATATTTCAAGACGCCTGTTCGAAATCCTAAAAATCCTTGAAGAGACGCTTGTACATTCGTTTCTTCTTTTAGTTCACGATGACACGCTTCATCTACCGTTTCTCCTGGCTTAACGAATCCGGCTGGCAAAGACCATTTCCCGTCTAGTCCACCGTACCGTTTCATAACGACGAGCCATTCGCCCATTTCATTTTCTACTAGAGCGGCTACACCGAGCCATACACGAGAGCGTTCATTTTGATCCATCCACAACTCCTCCTACCTATTTGTCCTATTCCCACATTCCTTCTCATTTGAACCTCTTCATTTCAAAATAAAAAAAGCACTATTTATTCCTACATGAAACTAACTATTTTTTATATCGTTCTTATCATAACAAGATTTACCGCATGCGGCATAGTATTTGCATAAGGCAATACGAGAATGCTTGTCATCATTTAAATAAAAAGACGAGGTGTGTGTATGAATAAGAAAAGCGTTTCGACCATTTTCTTAAAAATAAGCATTGTTTTCATTGGGTTCGGTTTAGTTTCTTTATGTAGTTGGCTCCCTTTCCTAGCTAGTAAAGATGCAAAATCCCATCCTGAAACTACTTCCTTTCTCATTCCATTTCTAATTTATGCGTACGGTTTATGTGTATGTTTGTTCATTTCTCTTTATCAAGCGTACAAATTAGTAACATACGTAGAGAAAAATAATGCCATTTCAAAGTAATCCCTTCACGCTTTACAAACAATTAAAAAATGCGCTTTCGCCGCTATACTCTTCATTCTTTTAGCGGCTGGAACGCTACAAATACTAACTAAAACAATCGGTAGTGATGATCCAGCTGGTCCTCGTGCATTATGTTTCATCGCACTGTTAATAACGATGATATTTATAGCGTGTGTAAACGTGCTACAAAAACCATTAAAAGCCATCCACAATGAACAATAAAAAAGCGCTTCTCAGTAAATGGAATCCTTTACTGAGAAGCGTTAACTATATGAGTGAACATCGATATGTTCAAGCTTTATTTCTTAATAAGACGATCGTCCAATTTAGCAGTTTGCTGGTGTACCAGCATTTTTAGCTGTACGGAATGATGAGCCACAACCACAAGATGCAATGGCATTCGGATTATCAATTGTGAAACCGCCACCCATTAATGATTGTTTGAAATCAATAACCGTTCCATTTAATACAGGAATGTCTTGTTTCGCAACGACGATGTTTAAACCGAATTCTTCATACGCTTCGTCTGCTTCATCGTCAACTTCTGTATCAAAGCCCATCGCATATGTTAAACCGCTACAACCGCCACCTTTTACAGAGACACGTAAATAAGCGCCTTGTTGTTCATTGTTTTCCATCATTTCATTAATATGAAATACGGCTGCTTCTGTAATATCTACTATTTGTTTTGTCATATGAAACACCTGCTTTCTTTATAACTGTATCATATCAATTTTTATCGTTCGCGTAAAATAGTTGAATCGTTTCTTTTTTTATACAAGGTGATATAATAGACCTACATAATATTAATGAGAATTGAGGACTATATTTTGGAACTTTCACCCTATTATGAAAAACAAATGGACTGTATACAATGCAAAAAGAAATTTAAAACGACAAAAGTTCGCACGAAATCATTAAAAATCGCCGCTTCTGATTTTGATTTTCGACCCATATACGAAAATGATGTGAATGGTTATTTTTACAATGTGTTCGTATGTGAGCATTGTGGCTTCGCTTTTACAGATGATTTTAGTACGTACTTCAAACCCGGAGCAAATGATTTAATTCGTCAAAAAATAACAGATAAATGGGTGCATCACGACTTTAGTGGTGAAAGAACAGCTGAACAAGCGCTTCAAACGTATCAACTGGCACTCGTTTCTGGTCAGCTTAAAGATGAAAAACACGTCACATTAGCGGGTCTCTCTCTACGCTGTGCTTGGATTTACCGCACCCTTAATAAAAAGGAAGCTGAAACCCGCTTCATTCACCTTGCGCGTGATCAATATATATCTTCTTTTTCGACAGGTGATTATGCGAGTTCCAATATGACTGAAATTCGTATTTGCTATCTCGTCGCTGTGTTATCACGCCAACTCGGTGACCGCGATCAAGCTATTCGATATTTTTCAACGATTATCGAACAACAGCGACAATCGAATGAAACAAAAATCATTGAAATGGCAAAAGATGCGTGGCAAGAAATGCGTGACCAACAATAAACAAAAAAGAACCTCAATTTTAACAAAAGTTAAAGTGAGGTTCTTTTCGTATGAAATCATACGTATTTATTATAAGCAGTCATTGCTTAGAATACTTGTTCAACTTCGACTACACCAGGGACTTCTTCTAGTAAAGCACGTTCAATCCCTGCTTTTAATGTAATTGTAGAACTCGGGCAGCTACCGCATGCACCTAATAGGCGTAATTTTACTACACCATCTTCTACATCTACTAATTCACAGTCTCCGCCATCGCGTAATAGGAATGGACGTAATTTATCGAGCACTTCTTGTACTTGTTCTAACATTCGTATCGACTCCTCTCTCTAAAATTATTATAATGTCTATAAGCTAAAAAATCCATTAAAGAAACATGGGGGTCAAAGAAATGCCAAAGGAACCAATTGAAATCGAAATTTTCGGCGCAGACGTTCATTGTGCGAGTTGTGTGAATGCACCTTCTTCAAAAGATACGTATGAATGGTTACAAGCAGCGATTGATCGCAAATATCCTGAACAAACGTACACTATCAATTATATTGATATTGAACAGCCAATTGAGAATGAACGACATCAGGATTGGGCAACACGCGTTCGAGAAGATGAATTTTTTTATCCACTTATTTTAATTAATAATGAAGTAGTTGGCGAAGGATATATTCAGCTCAAACCTATTTATGCACAACTTGAAAAACTAGGATTTCAAGCATAATCTTTTATTATCACTCTAAATACGCCTTGTATTTAGAGTTTTTTTATTCCTCAATTTTATTGTTTTTTGATGTAGCTCCTCATTTAAATTCATTCCTATAAAACAACAGAAATTCCAACGGAGAAAAACATTAAAAAAGAAATTATTGTTTTAAATAGAAAAAAATGTTTTTAAACATACATTTCATGCTACTATATGATGTAATACCTTATGATAATGCTTAGTTTTATTTCTACAACTATTTTATTTAGGGGGCATTTCATGATGAACGAAAAGAAAACATCTTTTCATTATGCTTGGGTTATGTTAATTAGCATTAGTTTGATTCTAGGCTTAGCAAAAGGAGCTATTACAAATGGTTCAAGCTTATTTTTAACACCTGTTTCTACTGAGTTAGGAATCGGTATGGGCAACTTAACACTTTATTTAAGCGTCGGTGCGATTATGACGTTGATCGTCTTACCGTTTGCCGGTAAGTTATTCGAAAAATACGATGTTCGTTTACTATTAACGATTGCGATTATTTTATATCCATTTTTTTCGCGCTCTCGCAAAAATGAGATGAAGCTGTGCTTGCGGAAAATGTTGACCGAAACGAAAAAAATCAGACAAAAAAAGACATTCATGATTTGAATAAAATCATGAATGTCTTTTCTTACTGACGAGGGGTTTATCCCAACCTCGTTCTTCTATTATGCAATACGATTTATTAACCGTTTTGATGTTTATACATCCATAATAAACCAGATTTCATCATACGTGCAATACGGCCTGTCACTGTTGAATTCCCTAAGTTGACGAACCCTTGTTTTTTACCTAATGCGCCCATGAAACCTTTTAATTTAATTGGTGCTAATGTTGCTGGAAGTGTTTCGCCTTTCCAACGTTTTTGAAGAACAATCGCAATACGATCTCCTTGTTCTTCTGCAAGTTGTGCACTTGGACCACCGACATCTGAATGCGCACAGTCACCTACGATGAATACGTGTTCATCGACTGGTAAGTGATAGTGCTCAGTAATTTTAATACGACCACGGTACATTTCAACGCCTTCGATATCACGTGCTACTTTAACAGGTTGAATCCCTGCAGTCCAAGCGATAATATCTGCATCGATTCGATCTTCGTGGTTAAATAATGCGCCTTCTTCAACTTTTGTAATATCTGAATTTGCAATAACTTCAACGTCATTGCTGTCGAACCATTTTTGTACGTAACGGCTTAAACGTTCTGGGAAGTTTTTCAATATACGTGGTCCACGGTCAAATAGTTTAATTTTTAAATCTGAACGGCTTTCACGTAATTCAGAAGCTAACTCGATACCTGATAAACCAGCACCTACAACGGCAACAGTAGCGCCTGTAGGTAATGAGTTAATTGCGTCATATGCGATACGAGATTTCTTCATTGATTGAATGCTGTATGTGAATTCTTCAGCACCTGGTACGTTATGATAGTTGTCTTCGCAACCTAAGCCAACGACTAAATCGTCGTAAGCGACGTCTGTGCCATCTGCTAATTGTACAATTTGTTTCGAACGGTCTACGTTTGTTACCTCTCCGTAAACGACTTTCAAGCGATCATGTCCTGGGAATTGAACACGAATATGGCTTTCTGGTGTAGTCCCTGCGGCTAAAGCATAAAATTCAGTTTTCAAACTATGATATGGGGCGCGGTCAACAAGTGTAATTTGAACGTCTTGGGGAAGGTTGTTCGGTAGCAAACGTAACAATACGCGCATATTACCATAACCGCCGCCTAATAATACTAAGTTCTTCATTTGTGGTGTTTCTCCTTTTTATATGACAATTTAGTTACAACTTTTCTATCCTTTACGAGTATAAATGATTGTGATACTTTTCACAATATCTTTGTGATACTTTTCACAATTAATGTGGAATCATTGACTAATCGAGCAAATAATAGTACGATTTTGCACTAGAGGTGAACAAGATTTGAATCCATTAGTAGAATTTTGCGTGAGCAACTTAGCGATGGGCGCACAGTCTGTATTCGAAGCATTAGAAAAAGATCCAAATGTAGAAGTACTTGAGTACGGTTGTCTAAGTTTCTGCACGCGCTGTTCTGAATCATTGTATGCAGTCGTTGAAGGCGATGTCGTCGAAGGTGCTACGCCGGAAGAACTGCTTCAAAACATTTACACAGCAATCGAAAACAATCCAATGTTTTCTTCATATGAATTTTAAAACGGGCACATGACTATTCATCATGTACCCGTTTTTTTATAAGCAATCTACATCTTGCAATGTTTTTACATAATAAGTTGGCTGTAAATCCATTTTCTTCACATCTTCTTGACGCGTCACGCCTGTATCGACATGCAACGTATCGATTCCATAATGAATGCCTGCTAAAATATCCGTATCATAATTGTCTCCAATCATGAGCATCTCTTCTTTTTCAAAATGATACTGCGTTCGGATTATTTCGAGCATATGACCTTCTGGCTTTCCAATCATCAGTGGTTCGATGCCTGTAACACCTTGTACGAGCTTCACGAAAGAACCATTCCCCGGCGCAAAACCATGCTCTTTTGGTAATTTTAAATCACCATTTGTCGCAATATGAAGTGCCCCATTTTGAATGTCATAGCAAACGTCTTCAATGTCTTCATATGAAATAGAAGCACTTAGCCCTTGTACGACAATGTTTGGTTCTTTTTCTACAACGGTCAAACCTTCTTGACGTACCGCTTCAACAAGACCGTCTTGGCCGATTACTTTCACTGTTGATTCAGGATAATGAGTACGAATATATTTCGCTGTCGCAATCGCTGACGTCATAATATGATCTTCTGCAATGTCTAATCCCATCGCTGCGACTTTTTGACGTTGTTGCGCTTGCGTATACTTCGCATTATTCGTCACTAAAAAAGGTTCGATTCCTTGTCGTTGCAATTGCTGAATAAAAGTGACGGCTTCTGGAATCGCTGTCCCACCACGATAAACCGTACCATCTAAATCAAAACAATACGCTTTATAAACTTTCATTCTAGTCCTCCTCAGGAATGAATGCCGTTACAGTAGAACCCATTTCTTTTTCTACGAACGTTTCAATTGAGTGACGAAGCTGTTTAAGTGTAGGCATAATTTTATTTAAAATACGTAAAATTTCTTCGTCTTCTACTTCTAAAATATCACGAACAAGTGGGCGACGAACTGTTAGTAATAATTTTAAATCTGCATCAAACGATTGAGGTATTGCTTTTTCATCTACTAAAATATCAATGATGTCTTCATAGCTACCTGGATCACGCATAATGAAACCGTCGATCATCGTATTACCGATGTCGATAATCGCTTCAATATAAACGTTGGCAATACGTTCTAATGCTAATTTAGAAACCGCATCTTCCAACCAGTTTTCACGACTCTCAAATACTGCAGTGATATCATCCATATATGATAAGTTATTTGTAATTTTTTTACTGTCGATAAAGTACACAGCAATTCCTCCAATTGAAAAAAGTTGATAGTATTAACTCCCTTATAGTAACATAACTTTAACTGCGGAAGGAGCATTTACATTGGATAGATTTTTCTTATATGACGATTTAGAAGATACACAAACACGCTTCGTAAGCTTCATGGGTGACAACCAACGTTATGACTTAGTCATTACACAAAGCAATCGCTTTTACGGTAAAATTTTAGTGCTCGATATGCAAATGAATCGCTTTGCTATTATCGGTTCTGACGATTTAGATGAGCCTGGTTATTTAGAGCACGTTTACAAACGACCAGCAGATGAAGCACAAGAGTTACGTGATTACTTACATGAACTCGTTTAATGTGACTTTACAAACAAGAAAAGGGAATTCGCCTAGGCGAGTTCCCTTTTTTCATGTCATGTTATTGCGCAGGTTGTTTTTCTTGCACTGGTTCCGTCACTTTTTTTCTTTTGATTCTTTCGTAACTTCTTCAGGTGCTGGCGGCTCAATTTTGCCGATTTTACGAGCGATAAAATAAGCGCAACCAAAATTACAATATTCGTATAAATAATCATCAAGTGTGCTGATTTTCGTATCGAAAGTCGACTTTTGGTTTCGATCTTCGTAAAACCCTTTCAAACGCAATTGACCGTAGCCCCAATCGCCAACAATATAATCATATTTTGATAATATGTCGGCATAACGTCCTTTAAACTCTTCCTCGTTAAAGGCATTGCGATAATCTTGCACGACTTCGTATTCATATTGATCTGCAACGATCATATTTGAACCCTCCTACAGGATTTACGATTCCGCTTGCATTTGTCGAGTTTTAGTCGCTGCATTTACTTGCTCATCTGCATGGTAACTACTGCGAACTAAAGGACCTGCTTCACAATGTTTAAAGCCTTTTTCCATCGCAATTTTACGCAGACGACCGAATTCGATTGGTGCGTAATATTTTTGTACGGGCAAGTGCTTTTTCGTCGGCTGTAAATATTGACCGATTGTCATAATATCTACATTGTTAGCGCGTAAATCATCCATTACTTCTAGAATTTCTTCTTCCGTCTCCCCTAATCCTACCATAAGAGATGACTTTGTAGGAATGTCAGGTTGCATTTCTTTTGAACGACGTAAAAATTCAAGTGAACGATCATACTTCGCTTTTGCACGAACTCTTGGTGTTAGACGACGAACCGTCTCGATATTATGATTTAAAATATCGGGCTTCGCGTCCATTAAAATTTGAAGATTTTCCTTCACGCCGGCCATATCAGATGGTAGCACTTCAACGGAAGTTTGTGGACTTTTACGACGAATGGCGCGCACTGTTTCAGCCAGTACACTCGCGCCCCCGTCCTTCAAATCATCACGGGCTACAACTGTTATTACGACGTGCTTTAAATTCATTAATACAACGGAGTCTGCGACGCGCTCTGGTTCGGCTAAGTCAATCTCAGTCGGCAATCCAGTCTTCACGGCACAGAAACGACAAGCACGTGTACATACAGAACCTAAAATCATAAAAGTAGCTGTACGGCGCTCTCCCCAACATTCGTGAATGTTCGGACAGCGCGCTTCTTCACAAACTGTGTGAAGATTTTTTTCGCGCATTAAGGTTTTCAATTCTTTGTACTCTTTATTCGCCTTAATGTTGATTTTTAGCCATTCCGGCTTGCGAACGTGTTGACGTTTATTTTCCTTCGATGGTGTGGTTGGTTTACATGATGACATGGATATTCAACTCCTTATCGTGTATAAATGACGTCCCCGTCAGTCAATGTAACACACTTTTTATTAAAAAAACAGTATATTAGGAAAAATTAGATATCATTTACAAAACATTTTTTTCTACTCCAATGAAAAAAATCGTGCTTTCGCACGATTTTCTAGTTCCATTATTTTTTATGTTGGAGATACGATTATATCTTGATGTAAATATTCAGAGTCTACTTTTACGATTTGTCGCGCACTATCAATTAATTTCACTTCATACGTTGCTTTCAGAAGGATTCCATCTTTTTCAAATACACGCACGTGGGGGCGCAACGTATTTCGTTGTTCTTGTTTCGAAACGATACCACGACTTCCATCATCTAATAAAACGACTGATCCGTTTGGATATGCCGCAATAACGCGTTTAAAGGCATCCACAACTGTTTTTTCATACAATGTGCCTGAACCTTGCTGTATAATGTCTAAACCTTCTGAGGGAAGCATTTTATTACGATACACACGCTTAGATGTCACCGCATCAAATACATCTGCTACCGCAATAATTTTAGCATATGGATGGATTTCAAAATCGACTAAACCACGTGGGTAGCCACTGCCATCCAAACGTTCATGATGTTGGAATGCACAATGTGCAGACAGTAATGAAATCGTATGTAAATTACGTAAAATATCAAAGCCAAATTGCGTATGTTTCTGCATCGTCGCATACTCTTCATCTGAAAGACGAGAAGGTTTTTGCAAAATTTCTTGAGGAATTAACATTTTCCCAATATCATGCAACATCGCACCTACTCCAATTTGACGCACTTCTTCTGCATTATAATGCATCTCGTGTGCAATCGAAATAGAGTAAATGGCAACTTGCAATGAATGTTGATAAATGTATTGATCATAAATAAATGCATCGCTAAGAACAGTCAACATGTCTTCATTGTTAAAAATACTATCCATTAATGAATTAATAATATTCGTAAAATCTTTTGAACTTTTCTCTAAGCAATACGTAATATCCGTCCCTTTAAATTTTTTCAGTTCTTTAAAGGACGTTTCAATATGCTTCACTGCTTGCGTTCGAATTTTAGGAGGAATCGAATCTTTCACTTCAATCCCTTTTGAAATCACATCGTCAATGTATACATATTGTATATTTAATTGCTGTAACCTTTGGATAATTCTAGGGGTTATTTTCATTCCTTCTTGTAACAAAGGCATCCCTGATTCATTCCAAATTGTTCGAGCTATGATCATTTCTTCTTGAAGTACATCCGTTGATATTAGCCTCATACTTTGTCCCCACTAACTTTTTTATCATACAAAATATTATATACTATTCTGCTTAATAAAAATATTATATTTTTTTAAAAATTCACTCAAAATATCGATGGCCATAAATTGTCAAAATATCTCTTAAAAATTGTGGCAACAAATATTTTTTCGGTAAATCTTTCAATTCAGGGAATATCCAACCAAATGTAAAGGAGTCTAAAGTTGCTACTGCAATGGTTTCTCCCTCTTCAAGACGACGATTGTTCACATAAATCTCATCTTCTCGTTCTTCAAATCCATACAGTAACATTTTCCCAATTACCTTTCCTCGGAAACCAAGTCCCTTCAGTTCGTATCTAGATAATTCTTCCTTTTCTTCAATATATAAAATAAGGGACTTTAGTTGTGATTGATTTAAATATAAAACACATGCATTAATTGGATGCGGCAACATTTTATGTACATCATTCGCTGTAATCGAACCTTTTTTCATCGGTGTTAAGAAAATTCCTGCATTAAAAAAGGCACAATCTGCTTGAGAAAAATCGAGTAATGCTTCTGCAAAAAAATCGGATAGTTTTGAATAATGATACCATTCTTTGTTATAATATTTAGTCGTCCTGAACACTTCAACGTCTAATAGTTGTTCTCCATAACGTTGCTGCGCTTCGACTTCTCTGTGCTCCCCGCGCTCTGCAGGTAAAGTAGCCGTTTCAATTAATTCTGTCTGTGTCGTACGCTCCTCGCCGAACGTAATGACCGAATGCCCAATATACGTGCCATACTTCCCGCCACCTGTTAAAAGCACATGTTGCACTTGTTTACCTCGTTCTAGCACATGATGCGTATGCGCACCAATAATGAGCGTCAATTCTGGCATCATTTCTGCTAATTGTTCATCTGACTGCAATCCTAAATGCGATAAGCAGACAATCGCATCGACCTTCCCCTTCAATCGCTCTACCGAATCAGCTAACGTTTGAAACGGATTTTGGATTTGCCACCCGAGATTATTATAAAAATCGGCAAACGGCGCTGTCGCTGCGACAATGCCTATTTTCTTTCCTGTTGATGACGTGTACACTTTTTCGTTTTGTACCCACTTCGGTTGTGTGCCATCCGCTTCTTTTAAATTGCTGACGATGACATCAAAATGTGCTTCGTCATACAAATGTTCAAGTGCACCTTTAGACAGTGTAATGCCTTCATTGTTACCGAGCGTTACAGCATCGTACGTTGCATCATTTAACAACGGAATGCTCGACTTTCCAAGCGTTGCTTCTGTAAAGACGTTTGAACGATCAATGAAGTCACCAAGGTCAAAAATAAAGCACGTTTCACCATGTACTTCATGGTACTGCCTTTGCCTTTGTAAAAATGCTCGCGTACGTGGCCATGAATCCAAATGACTGTGCACGTCATTCGTATGATAAATATGAATTTTTTCCAAATTGATTCATCTCCTTATAAAATACTCGATACGATCGAGCGTATCCCCATAACCAACAACATGATGCGCAAAAACAACACGATTGTTTTTGATGAAAAGCGTTTATTTAAATCCGCTCCAAGTTTCCCACCAATTAGTGCACCGATACTGACCGGTATAACGTATTGCCACGGAATATGTCCTAATGAAAAATGTGCATACGAATTGACGATGGACGTTAAAAACACGAGAAACATAGATGTCGGGACGGCAACATGCGCTGGGAATAAAAATAGTACGAGCATCATCGGTATAATCATCGAACCGCCGCCGATTCCGAACATTCCCGAAATAATGCCTACGCCAAACGTAGCAAGTATCGCAAACCAAATCGGGTATCCATATGTATACTGCTTTCCTTCTTTATCGGTAAATACGCGTTTATATCCATGATTCACAAACCATTGAACGGGCTTTAATCGATCTCGAACGAGTAATACAATCGCCAAAATAATCATTAAAATACCGAAATACAATTCGAATGCTTCTACGTTCAATTTTTTATTAATGTATGCACCGACTATCGTACCAGGGACGCTCCCCATAAAGAAAATGAAGCCCGAACGATAATCGACCGTCTTCGCCTTTATGTGACTTAGCGTAGAAGATAACCCCGTAAAAATCATCATAACGACTGATAACCCTACAATTTTCTGTGGTGTCAAATCATCGATATATCCGAGTGATATGCCGAAATACAAAAGGGCTGGAACGAGTATAATTCCCCCACCGAGTCCAACGAGTGCACCGACAACACCTGAAACGATTGCTAATACGGCAATGAATAAACCAATCATTTTTATTCCTCCTCAAACAAACCGAGTTGCTTCGGGGCTAAACCATCGTATGTAATATCTAATAATGTGAGTAGCTGCTTCGCATTTCTAGCTGCGTCATGCCCGGAATTATTGTTAAAGACGACGAACACATTTTGGCACGTTTGCTGTAGCTTACGAATATGCTGTGCCAATTCTTTTAATTCATCTACCGTGTAATCATATAAAAAACGAATCTTTCGCCATTCTTCTGAGTTTCGCCCATTGCTATTCCAAGCATGAACATTTCGCCCGTGTATACGAACGAACGCATTTCGCTCTGTCGCTACCGGCACGAGTGGTACTGAGCCATCACCTGCTTGTGGCTCATCACAAACTGTGTGAATCAATTGATGTTCTTTCAATAAATTGATCGTCCCATCAAAATATTTCTCGCTATACCACGACCGATTTCGAAATTCGATTGCGACAGGTAACCCTTCTAATTGTTGTCGAACGTAGCGTATATATTGTACGTTCGCAAACTGACAATCAAACCACGGTGGAAATTGCATTAAAACCGCCGCAAGTTTTCCCGCTCTTTGGAAAGGCTCTACCGCTTTTCGAAACGCGTCAAACATTTCTTTTTTCGTTTCAAAATAAGGGTTCTTCCCGCGCATATGCCCGGTCATCCCTTGATACCCTTTTATTATAAATTGAAAATGTGCAGGCGTTTCCGCAAGCCATTTTTGAACGCTTTTCATAGAAGGAATCGCATAAAATGACGTATCAATTTCAACGATTGGAAAATGCCCCGCATAGTCAAACAACTGACTTGTCGAAGAAGTCGCTGTACTATAAACGTCCGGATGATCACTCCAACCTGTTAAACCAACATAGATCATTTTCTCTCCTCCTCTCTTTATGTATCGTACCATATCTTCTAAATGAACTTCTTTATATTTACATGTTTTTCATATTAAAAAAACAACGTTTCTATTCTACTACTATTCCCGATTTTAAACGTTTTATTTCAAGAAAAAGAAAAATCTCGAACCGATCAATACGATTCGAGATGCATTGCTACTATTTTAAAAGAATTCCCATTCTTCTACAGCGCGACCTTGTTGTAATTTATTCGCAATTTTCACCGCGTCGACTGTCGCCACAATCATCAGAACAAATCCAGCAAGTCCAAACGTTACGATGCCTAAGAAAATGCTAATGATTAATAGCGTCAATCCTTTCTTCACTTGTCCCATAATCATTTGTCCAAGTCCTGGGATGAAAAATGACGCAATCCCCATCAAGAGAGGACTGTAAGAATAATTCGATGTAATCGTTTGTTTAGGTGCTTCTAGCGTTGTTCCACACTTCACACATAACGCTTGATTAGCTGTTACCGAACTCCCACATTCAGGACAATAGTTTTTGACCGTAAATGTTCGTACACCACATTTCGGACATATTTCTGCTTTAGAATCGATTGTTTCATTACAATTCATACAATGCATTTACATTCCTCCGTTCCAAATAAAAGGGCCTAGTTTTTGACCGAAGTGATACCCTTCATACCAAATAAAAAAGAAAACGTAAAAAATCCCGATTCCTCCTAAAATACCTGTCACAAACCTTCTCGGATTCGTACTCGACCAAAAGGTAAACAATTGACCGAATCCATCAATCGCCATCGGACATAGCAATAATAAAATAATCCACCAGTGCATCATACCTACAATCGCTAATACGATAAAAGAAAGAACATACCCAACGCCTAGTCCCGTACATCTTGCACAAATAGGAAAAGGCTTTCCTTTATGGTGAAAACAACGTTCTGGTATGCCGTGACATAAAAAAAACATCTTCATAATCCGTTCTGTTCGTTCTGTCATATACCGGCTCCTTTTATATACCTATCCTAATTATTATACCCTTTAACATTTAATTGTAACGACTACTATAGCGAACTTTTGTATACTATTTTCCATTGTATCAAAAAAACGAGACTCCTTTAAGAGTCTCGTCATTTTGTAGTTGATTGGTCCTTGTTTGTGACAAAGGAAGGTAAGCGTCCAGCAGACCCTATCCGGATTCATCGACTTGATTCTCGGGTCAAATCACTTCTTCCTACGTGGCTAGACGCCACTTGCCAGAATCTTTATTTGCCCTTCGAATCTGAACGAGTCGATTCATCACTTATTGGATATCCGGATTCAAACACCAGTGCTTCGGGTCGTTTCGTTCCTTCCGACGCGACGAAGAACGCCGCTTGTCAGGAACTATAAACGCCCGTCAGCACTAAACGGTGTTTTCATCACTTAATTAACCAATTGAACCTTCCATTTCAAATTTGATTAGGCGGTTCATTTCTACTGCATATTCCATTGGAAGTTCTTTAGTGAATGGCTCAATGAAGCCCATTACGATCATTTCTGTTGCTTCTTGCTCAGAAATACCGCGGCTCATTAAGTAGAATAATTGTTCTTCAGATACTTTAGAAACTTTTGCTTCGTGTTCTAAAGAAATTTGATCATTCATTACTTCGTTGTATGGAATTGTATCTGATGTAGATTCGTTATCCATGATTAACGTATCACATTCGACGTTTGCACGAGCGTTTGTCGCGTTTTTACCGAATTTCACTTGACCACGGTATGTTACGTTACCACCGTGTTTAGAAATTGATTTCGATACGATTGTTGAAGATGTGTTTGGTGCTAAGTGAATCATTTTCGCACCTGTATCTTGGTTTTGACCACGACCAGCGATTGCGATTGATAATGTCATACCACGAGCGCCTTCGCCTTTTAAAATACATGCAGGGTATTTCATCGTTAATTTAGAACCGATGTTACCATCAACCCATTCCATTGTACCGTGTGCATCAACCATTGTACGTTTTGTTACTAAGTTGTACACGTTGTTTGCCCAGTTTTGGATTGTTGTATAACGGCAATAAGCGTTTTTCTTAACGATGATTTCTACTACTGCTGAGTGAAGAGAACTTGTTGTATAAACAGGCGCTGTACAACCTTCAACGTAGTGTACTGAAGCGTCATCATCAACGATAATTAACGTACGTTCGAATTGACCCATGTTTTCAGAGTTAATACGGAAGTAAGCTTGTAATGGTGTATCTAATTGAACACCTTTTGGTACGTAGATAAATGAACCACCTGACCATACAGCAGAGTTAAGTGCTGAGAATTTGTTATCAGATGGAGGAATTACTTTACCGAAGTATTCTTTGAAAAGTTCTTCGTTTTCACGAAGTGCTGAGTCTGTATCTTTAAATACAACACCTAGTTTTTCAAGATCTTCTTTCATGTTGTGATATACAACTTCTGATTCATATTGTGCAGAAACACCTGCAAGGTATTTTTGTTCTGCTTCAGGAATACCTAATTTATCAAATGTTGCTTTGATTTCAGCAGGCACTTCATCCCAAGACTTTTCAGCACCTTCAGATGGTTTTACGTAGTACGTAATTTCATCGAAGTCTAAACCTGAAAGGTCTCCACCCCATTGAGGCATTGGTTTTGAATAGAAAATATCTAAAGATTTTAGACGGAAGTCTAACATCCATTGTGGTTCTTCTTTCATGCGAGAAATTTCTTTAACGATTTCAGGAGTAAGACCACGTTCCGTACGGAAAATCGATACGTCTTTATCGTGGAAACCATATTCGTACTCGCCGATTTCGGGCATATTTTTAGCCATTATTTCTCCTCCGTTCAAAGCTTATTTTTTAATTTGTTCGTTGATTCCTTTTTCCATTGCTTTCCAAGCCAATGTTGCACATTTAATACGTGCTGGGAATTGAGAAACACCTTGTAATGCTTCTACATCACCAAGGTCTAAATCTTCATCGTGTTCATGGCCTAACATCATTTCAGAGAAAACATGAGCAAGTTCAACAGCTTCTTCTACTGTTTTCCCTTTGATTGTTTGTGTCATCATTGAAGCAGATGACATTGAGATCGAGCAACCTTCACCTTCAAATTTTGCCTCTGTTACGATGTTATCATCCACTTGTAAAGTTAAGTGAATGCGGTCACCACAAGTAGGGTTATTCATATCTAATGCTACGTTTGAGCCTTCAAGAATCCCTTTGTTACGTGGTTTTTTATAATGATCCATAATTACTGAACGATATAGTTGATCTAAGTTAGACATTTCCGAAATACTCCTTCGCGAATCGCACCCCAGCAACTAGTTTGTCGATATCTTCTTTCGTGTTGTACACGTAGAAGCTTGCACGAGCTGTCGCTACGCATTTTAACCATTTCATTAATGGTTGTGCGCAGTGGTGACCAGCGCGAACGGCAATACCTTTGCTGTCTAGAACTGTCGCTAAATCATGTGGGTGAACGCCTTCAATGTTGAATGTAACCAGACCTGAGCGTTTTGTCGGATCTTTTGGTCCGTAAATTTCAAGCCCTTCAATTGTTGAAAGTTGCTCTAATGCATATGTTGATAACATTTGCTCATGCGCGATAATGTTATCCATACCAATTTCATTTAAGAAATCGATTGCTGCACCCAAGCCGATTGCGCCAGCTATAATTGGTGTACCTGCTTCAAATTTAGCTGGAAGATCAGCCCAAGTAGAATCTTGAAGACCTACGAAGTTAATCATTTCCCCACCGAATTCAGCTGGTTCCATTTTTTCTAAGTGCTCTTTTTTACCATATAATACACCAATGCCTGTTGGTCCGCACATTTTATGACCTGAGAATGCTAAGAAATCACAATCTAAATCTTGTACGTCTGTGTGGAAATGAGGAACACCTTGTGCACCATCAACAACCATTACAGCGCCATGTTTATGCGCGATTGCAGCAATCTCTTTCACTGGATTATGTGTACCTAAAACATTCGATGCAAAAGTGACAGATACGATTTTTGTTTTGTCAGTAATCGCTTTTTCAACGTCTGCAAGATCTAACGTACCATCTTCTTGCATATCGATGTATTTCAATGTTGCACCAGTAGCTTTCGCTAGTTGTTGCCATGGAATTAAGTTTGAATGATGTTCCATATATGTGATGACAATTTCATCACCTTCGGAAACATTAGCACGACCATAGCTTAATGCAACCATGTTTAAACCATTCGTTGTACCACGTGTGAAAATCACTTCTTCAGTAGATTTAGCATTAATAAACTGACGAACTTTTTCACGGGCGCCTTCATAAGCGTCTGTAGCACGATTACCGAGTGTATGCACACCACGGTGAACGTTAGAGTTGTCGAACTCATAATAGTTTTTAAGTGCTTCGATTACTTGCGTTGGTTTTTGTGAAGTAGCCGCGCTGTCTAAATAAACAAGTGGGTTACCGTTAATTTCTTGGTTTAAAATTGGAAAATAGCTACGAATGTCGTCTTTAATCATTATTTAACTTTCCTTTCGATAACCTCGATTAATTGTTTGCGTACACCTTCGATTGGAAGTTGAGAAACAACTGGTTCTAGGAAGCCATGAATAACTAAACGTTCTGCATTTGCACGAGAAATACCGCGACTCATTAAGTAGTAAAGTTGCATTTCATCAACACGACCTACTGAAGCTGCGTGTCCTGCAGTTACATCATCTTCATCGATTAGAAGAATTGGATTAGCATCGCCACGAGCGTCTGGAGAAAGCATTAATACACGTGATTCTTGTTGTGCATCTGCTTTTGTAGCGCCGTGTTCGATTTTGCCAATACCGTTAAAGATTGCACGAGAAGCGTCTTTCATTACTGCATGAGTTAAAATACTACCGATTGAAGCTTTCCCCCAGTTACGTACTTCTGTTGTGAAGTTTTGGTTTTGGTTACCGCGACCGATTACGACTGTTTTCGTATCAGCAACGGAACCATCTCCGCGTAAATGTGTAACGCTTTCTGTGATTGTGTCACCGTCATTCATTAAGCCTAATGCCCAATCAATTTCAGCATCACGTAACGTTTCACCGCGACGGTTTACGTAAGTTGTGAAGCCAGCATCTAATGTATCTACTGCACCGAAAGTAATTTTAGCGCCATCACGAGCGATCACTTCTGTTACGATATTTGCTTGACCTTTATTTGAAGCAACACCAGAGAAGTAATTTTCAACGTATGTTAATTTTGCATTTGTATCTGCAACGATTAATACGTGGTTGAATAATGATGTATTTTCATTATCAACGTAGAACACTGATTGAAGTGGTTCTTTTACTTCTACATCTTTCGGTACGTATACGAATACGCCACCGTTTAATAATGCTGCGTGTAATGCTGTTAATTTGTGTTCATCTACTTTTACAGCTTCGTCCATGAAGAATTTTTGAACTAATTCGCCATGTTCTTTAAGTGCTGTAAAAATATCTGTCATAATAACACCTTGTGCTTTTAACTCTTCAGAAACTTGAAGGAAAGCAGGTGTGTTATTACGTTGGATGTAAACGTTTTGTTGACCTTCAACGTCTACGATTTTTTTCACATCTTCAGGTAGCTCTGCTAATGAAGCATATGTGTCAGATTCAACTGTATGTTGACCTACTGTGAAGAAATCCCATTTAGTCACATTCGTTTTATCTGGTTGGATCATATTTAAAGTTTCAACTTCCGCAAGAGCACGTTCACGAAGCTCAGCAAACCAAGTTGGTTCACCTTTTGCTTCGGAGAAAGAGCGTACATCTTCGGCTGTGAAAGATAATTTTGTTTCGACCGTCATCTGTGCTCGTCCTCCTCTATTATGCTTCTTCTACTACTGCGTCAGTATCTTTGATGCCTAATTCTTCTTTAATCCAGTCATAGCCTTCTGCTTCTAAGCGTTGAGCTAATTCAGAACCACCAGATTTAACAACTTTACCTTGCATCATTACGTGAACGTGGTCAGGTGTGATGTAGTTAAGTAGACGTTGGTAGTGCGTGATCATTAAGCAACCGAAACCTTCGCCGCGCATTTCATTAATACCTTTTGATACAACTTTAAGTGCATCGATATCAAGACCTGAGTCAATTTCATCAAGTACTGCGAATTTTGGTTTGATCATCATTAATTGAAGAATTTCGTTACGTTTTTTCTCACCGCCAGAGAAACCTTCGTTTAAGTAACGTTGGCCCATTTCTTCTGGCATTTCTAAGAAGTCCATTGTTTTATCTAATTGTTTGATGAATTTCATGATTGAAATTTCATCGCCTTCTTCACGACGAGCGTTAATTGCTGAACGTAAGAAATCTGCGTTCGTAACACCAGCGATTTCAGATGGATATTGCATAGCAAGGAATAAACCGGCTTGAGCGCGTTCGTCTACTTCCATTTCCAATACGTTTTCACCATCAAGTAAAATTTCACCAGAAGTTACTTCATATTTAGGATGACCCATGATAGCTGAAGCTAAAGTTGATTTACCAGTACCATTTGGCCCCATGATTGCGTGCACTTCATTTGTATTTAGTGTTAAGTTAACACCTTTTAAAATCTCCTTGTCTTCGATTGAAACATGAAGATCTTTAATTTCTAAAGTTGACATTCTAATACCCTCCGTTTGCGTTTTTCGAATGGCAAAACCATTCTTAATTTAACATCATTCTAATCTTAACTTAATTAAAAACGGTTTGCAACCATTTGAATTTCATTCTCAAGTAGTTTCTTTAATCGTTGCTACGAAAAGATTTCCTATTATAAAGTCTTCTCTTTTCATCCCTCGCTCATATTTTATTCTCATTTTCAATAAGCAACTTCTAATTGAGAATAGATTTCAATAACATCTATTGATTTCCACTGTTTAAAGAGGTTTAAACCCTATTAAATCGGCTTTTCCAAACAAATCCCCATTACATCCGAATAAGAATGAGTCGTTATATTTCTTTAAAAATGAAAAGTTATCATTATTTTAATTTAAACTGAAACAGCAAAAAATGTGGAATCGAGAAATGACCCCACATTTTTTATTTCATTTTATTATTGTACAATTGCATGTTCTTTCGATAAAAAGTTCGCGACTTCTACTGCGACTTCTCTCCCTTCTTTAATAGCCCATACGATTAATGACGGCCCACGACGTGCATCCCCCGCTGCGTAAACACCTGGCACGTTCGTCGTATAATCGAATCGAGAAGCTTGAATACGATTGTTTGCCATCTTCACACCGAATTGTTGTGCTAATGGGGATTCAGCTCCTTGGAAACCAATAGCGATAAACACGTAATCGACCGGCCATACTTTTTCTGTTCCCGGCACTTCTTCAAAGTAAGCATACCCTTCATCGTTGACGATTTTATTCATTTGAATCGTATGCAGTTGTTTTACATTTCCTGCATCATCTGCCACGATTTTTTTCGTTTGAATGCAATATTCACGCGGATCTCCACCGAATTTCGCATCCGCTTCCGCATACGCATAATCCAGTTTGTAAACGTTTGGATCTGCTGGCCACGGTTGCTCTTGTTGACGAGTCGTTGGCAATGCGGGATGTTTCCCGAATTGATGCACGGTTTTACATTTTTGACGAAGCGCTGTCGCAACACAGTCTGCTCCCGTATCACCACCACCAATAACGATGACATTTTTCCCTTTTACATCGATTGCTTTTTGATCTTCAAAGTTCGAGTCTAAATAACTTTTCGTCACGTCATGTAAATACGTCATCGCTGGCACGACACCCGCTGATTCTGCACCGTCCATATGCAACTCACGTGCTTTCGTAGCCCCGATACAAAGAATGACCGCATCATACTGTTTACGAAGTGCATCTGCCGTCACATCTTTTCCGATTTCGGTATTCAATACGAATTGAATGCCTTCTTCTTGCAGCAACTGAATACGACGCTCGACGATTGATTTTTCAAGTTTCATATTCGGAATACCATACATTAGTAATCCACCGGCCCGGTCCGCACGCTCATACACCGTTACGTTATGACCTAGTTGATTTAATTCATCCGCAGCTGCTAAGCCCGCAGGACCTGAACCGATAATCGCAACACGTTTATTCGTACGTTTTTCTGGTATACGAGGCGTCACCCAGCCCATTTCAAACCCTTTATCGATAATAGAACGTTCGATACTTTTAATCGCAACAGATGGTTCATTAATACCGAGCGTACAAGAACCTTCACACGGTGCTGGACAAACACGACCTGTAAACTCTGGGAAGTTATTCGTCATGCGTAAACGCTCTAACGCTTCCTCCCATTTTCCGTGATAAACGAGGTCATTCCATTCTGGAATATAGTTATTGATCGGACAACCGGCAGCGGCTCCTCTAATTTCAATGCCCATATGACAAAATGGCGTCCCACAATCCATACAGCGAGCACCTTGCGTTTGTAAATCTTTATCTGTTAAACGCTCCGTGTATTCGCCCCAATTCTTAACGCGCTCTAGTGGTGCTTTTTCTTTTACTTTTTGTTTCGCATATTCCATAAACCCAGTTGGTTTTCCCATCTAGCTCACTCCTTTAAGATTTGGTTACGGGTTGTTTCTTTTTCGGTGAAGTTACAAGTGTAAAAGCCTCCATCGCCGCTTCCTGTTCAGATAATCCTTGTTTTTCAAACGCCTCAATGTTTTCTAACATCACTTTATAATCAGACGGAACGACTTTAATACAGCGTTCCATATAATGTGAAAAATTATTTAACATTCTTTTCGCTTTCGTACTATCCGTATAATGAATATGTTTCTCTAACAATTCTTTCACGAGTTCTATTTCTTTTTGCGTAAACGCTGTTGAAAATTCAATCATTTCCGTATTACAACGTTCTTTAAATGCATCTATATTCGTAGGCAGTACGTAAGCAATACCACCTGACATTCCTGCACCGAAGTTTTTGCCGACATCGCCTAAAATGATAACGTTCCCGCCTGTCATATATTCCAAGCCATGATCGCCAATTCCTTCGACGACGACGTTCGCACCACTATTACGTACAGCGAAACGTTCGCCTGCACGTCCGTTAATGAACGCTTCACCGCTCGTCGCTCCGTATAAACAAACGTTGCCAGCGATTACATTACTTTCTTCCTTCCCTTTAATCGGCGCACAAGCGATTAACTTACCGCCTGATAAGCCTTTACCGAAGTAATCATTCGCATCTCCGTCTACAGCCATCGTCATACCTTGGGGAATGAATGCTCCGAAGCTTTGACCTGCATGACCATTGAAGTGAAGTTTAATCGTGTCTTCCGGTAAACCAACACTTCCGTACTGACGAGAAATTTCACTACCGACAATCGTACCGACTGCACGGTCTGTATTTTTAATCGCAAACGTTAACTCAATTGGTGAAGCATGTTTCACTGCGAAATCAACGCGCGGTAAAATTTCACGTAAATCTAACGTTTCATCAAGTTTATGATTTTGCTCAATACCTTTTGTTCTCGGACCTTCTACTTGGTGCAACAGTTTCGACAAGTCTAATTGTCCCGCTTTCCAATGATTTTTCGCACGGTCACTCACTTCTAGTAAATCCGTACGACCGACTAATTGTTCAAACTCACGAATACCAAGTTGTGCCATATACTCACGTACTTCTTCCGCTACGAACATCATGAAATTCACGACGTGATCCGGCGTCCCCATAAACTTCGCACGAAGCTCTGGGTTTTGCGTCGCTACGCCGACCGGACACGTATCTAAATGACAAGCACGCATCATCACACAACCGAGTACGATTAAAGGTGCTGTCGCAAAGCCGAACTCTTCTGCGCCGAGTAAAGCTGCCATAATGACGTCTTTCCCTGTCATCAACTTCCCATCCGTTTCAAGCGTCACACGGTCACGAAGATTGTTTAACATAAGCGTTTGATGCGCTTCTGCTAACCCGAGTTCCCACGGTAAGCCTGTATGTTTAATACTCGTTTTCGGTGATGCACCCGTCCCTCCGTCATAACCACTTACGACGATGACGTCTGCCGCACCTTTCGCAACACCAGCAGCAATCGTACCAACACCTGCTTTCGCTACGAGCTTCACGGAAATACGTGCGTAACGATTCGCATTTTTCAAATCATAAATAAGCTCTGCCATATCTTCAATAGAATAAATATCATGATGTGGTGGTGGTGAAATTAATCCAACACCCGTAGTAGAACCACGAACTGTTGCGACCCAAGGATACACTTTATTCCCCGGAAGTTGACCCCCTTCACCTGGTTTCGCACCTTGTGCCATTTTAATTTGTAATTCATTAGCGTTTACTAAATAATGCGATTTAACACCGAAACGCCCTGAAGCAATTTGTTTAATTTGTGAGCGACGTAAATCACCATTGGCATCGCGTTCAAAGCGAGCTGGATCTTCTCCACCCTCACCTGAATTGGATTTACCGCCAATACGGTTCATCGCGATAGCAAGTGCTTCATGTGCTTCTTGAGAAATCGAACCGAATGACATCGCACCCGTTTTGAATCGTTTCACAATTGACGCTGCACTTTCTACTTCTTCAATCGGAATCGCCGTCGTCTGCTTAAACGTTAATAAATTACGTAAAAAGCCTAAGCGCTCTTCATTCGCCATTTCTGAAAATTGGTGGAAGAGTCCAAAATCATTTTTACGTGTTGCCCATTGCAACGTATGAATCGTCTTCGGATTAAACGCATGATGTTCGCCGTTCGCTCTCCACTGATATTCGCTACCCGGTGGCAATCCTTTATCCCCAGAAGCGATCGCTACTTCGTGACGGCGCATCGCTTCTTGCCCGATTGTGCGTAAACCGATTCCACCTAATTGCGACGCTGTACCTGTGAAATGGCGTTCGATTACGTCTTCACTAATACCGACCGCTTCAAAAATTTGAGCCCCGCGGTAACTTTGAATTGTAGAAATCCCCATTTTCGACATCACTTTCACGACACCTTGTGACGAAGCATAAACGTAACGTTTTAATGCTTCATCATATGAAATCGTTAAATGTTCATCTTCAATTGCTTTATAAATCGTCGCATAAACTAAATACGGATTAATCGCATCGACACCAAAACCAATCAATGCCGCATGATGATGTACTTCTCTCGCTTCAGCAGTTTCTACTATAATACTTACTTGTGTACGTTCTCCAACGCGAACAAGATGTTGATGTAGGCTACTCGCTGCAAGTAAGATTGGCAGCATCGGGCGACTTTCTGATACGTGACGGTCTGATAAGATGAGCAATTGCACCCCATGCGCAATCGCTTCATCTGCTTCATCGGCAATACGTTGTAAATCCGCTTCGACATCCTCTGTTAAATGTAAATCAATCACAATGGATTCAAACTGTGGTTGTCGCTTTAATTGTGCTAATTGGCTATTCGTTAAAATCGGAGACTCTAAAAAGATACGCTGACAGTTCGTCTCCGTCGGCGTTAAAATATCGCCTTCTTTTCCGAGCCACGTCATTGTCGACGTTACTAAATGTTCGCGAATCGAGTCGATTGGTGGGTTCGTCACTTGTGCAAATAGCTGTTTGAAATAATTAAATAGCGATTGCGGGCGATCCGATAATACTGCAAGTGGTGCATCGTTCCCCATTGAGCCGAGTGGGTCGGTTTTCCCTTGAATCATCGGCACGATGTATTTATGCACATCTTCATACGTATATCCGAAGATTTTTTGGTGAAGGAGTAATGCTTCTAATTTTTCTGGTCGTTCATCTGCAGACGTCACTTTCACTACGTGCTCTTGTAACCACTGTTCATAAGGCTTCGCTTTTGCCATGCTATCTTTCAATTGCTCATCAGCCACGATATGCCCTTCTTCTAAATCAATTAATAACATTTTCCCCGGACTCAAACGATCTTTATACACGACGTCCTCTTCTGCCACATCTACTACGCCAACTTCTGAAGAATAAATAATGTGGTCATCTTTCGTCACGTAGTAACGTGCTGGACGTAAGCCGTTTCGATCTAAAATCGCACCGATTTGACGACCGTTCGTAAAAGCGATCGACGTCGGTCCGTCCCAAGGCTCCATCATCGTACTATTGAACTCATAAAATGCTTTCTTTTCTTTTGAGATGTGTGGATTTTCTGTCCACGGTTCGGGAATCATCATCATTGCCGTTTCCGCTAATGAACGCCCAGCTAAGTGGAAAAATTCAAACGCATTATCGACCATCGCAGAATCAGAACCTGATGCGTTAATAATCGGTAATAACTTCGGTAAATCTTCACCAAATGCTTCGGATACAAATTTTTGTTCGCGTGCTTTCATCCAGTTCGCATTTCCTAATACAGTGTTAATTTCACCGTTATGAATAATGTAGCGGTTCGGATGTGCGCGTTCCCAGGATGGGAATGTATTCGTTGAATAACGTGAATGCACTAATGCAATCGCTGACGTAAAGCGCTCATCTTGTAGATCCACATAAAATTGCGCTACTTCTTCTGGTGATAATAGCCCTTTAAATACCATCGTAGACGTTGAAAAACTTGGACAATAAAACGTAAATCCTTGTTCTTGTACCCATTTTTCAACTCGTTTGCGAATCAAATACAATTTCCGTTCAAATGTAAGGGAATCTCCTGACGTTTTACTTGCTACGAATACTTGACGGACAATCGGAGCCGTTTCTTTTGCAACATCACTTAACTGTGTAGCATTCGTCGGTGCTGTTCGCCATCCGATGAGTTGCTGCCCTTCTTCCACGATGATTGCATTAAACTGTGCTTCAATTAACTGACGTTGTTCTTCGTTTTCTGTGAAAAAGAATTGACCGACACCATATTCGCCCTTAGGTGGTAATGTCCATTCCGTAACTTGGCGGAAAAAGGAATCCGGGATTTGAACCATCAGTCCAGCACCATCTCCGGTTTTCCCGTCACTACCACGTCCTGCACGGTGGTCTAATCGGCAAAGCATTTCTAAACCATTCACCACGATGTCATGTGATGGTTCATTTTTTAAACTCGCATAAAATCCGATTCCACACGCGTCGTGCTCGAAATTCGGATCGTATAGCCCCTCTTTTTCTTGAATATTTTGAAAAGTCATAAAAATCCCTCCCTCTTTATATATTTTAAATTCACAAATCAATACAAACAATATATACTTTATATAGAATCAATCTACAAAATAGATGAATTGGAGTTGACACATCGTGGAATTACGACAACTACGCTATTTCGTAGCTGTTGCTGAACGTGAGCACATTTCAGAAGCAGCCGAAAATTTACACGTTGCACAATCTGCCGTCAGTAGACAAATCGCAAATTTAGAAGCTGAACTCGGAACAGATTTATTTGAAAGAATTGGGCGCAACGTCAAATTAACGCCGATCGGACATGTCTTTTTAGAACATACCATCGTGGCGTTAAAAGCAATCGACTTTGCGAAAAAGCAAGTCGACGAATATTTAGATCCAGAACAAGGCACAATTAAAATCGGATTTCCTACGAGTTTAGCAAGCTTCTTATTGCCAACCGTCATCTCCGCTTTTAAAAAAGAACATCCGAACGTGTCTTTCCATTTACGCCAAGGCTCTTATCGCTTTTTAATTAATGCTGTGAAAAATCGCGAATTGAATCTTGCCTTCTTAGGTCCCGTTCCACAAAAAGATGAATTGATCGATACGAAAATTTTATTCACTGAAAATATTTCAGCACTCGTTCCAGAAAATCATCCACTCGCTGAGAAAAAAGAAATACAGCTTGGTGACTTACGGAATGAAGAATTCGTTTTATTCCCGGAAAAATACATTTTGAATAAAGTCGTCGTAGATGCTTGTAAGTCCGTCGGGTTCACGCCACAAGTATCTTCCGAAGGAGAAGACATGGATGCGCTCAAAGGTCTCGTCGCTGCAAGTATCGGCATTACGTTACTCCCTGAAAGTGCCTTCTACGATGCGACGCCACGACGTACAGTAAGGCTATCACTCATCGACCCTCCGTTCACACGGAATGTCGGTGTCATCTTCCCGAGTACACGGGAACTGGCACCATCAGAAGAAATCTTCCTTAACTTCGTGACGAACTTCTTCTCCCGCCTTACACAGTTCCGTTAATTTATGCTCCAAATTTTGAAAACTCGAAATTTTTTATTTTCAAAAAGCATATACAGACGAATTTATATGGTAGAAACACATA
>NZ_HE611068.1:44498-185434 GCF_000285595.1 Kurthia senegalensis
CTTTTTTTATGAAGATTATTTATTAACTGGAACGACTGAACCGTCCCATTCTTCTAAGATGAAGTCTTGGATTTCTTTCGAATGTAATACGTCTACTAATTTTTTAATCGCTTCATTGTCTTTATCTTTTGCATTTACTGCAATGACATTCACGTAATCAGAGTTAGAATCTTCGATTGCGATTGAATCTTTCGTAGGGTTTAGCCCTGCATCAAGTGCGTAGTTCGCATTGATGACAATCGCATCGCTTTCATCATTGTTGTACGTTTGTACTAACATTTCTGGTGCAACTTTCGCTTCGATTTTAATGTTTTTAGGGTTTTTGTCGATATCTTTAATTCTTGCCGCTGTTTTATCAACGCCCTCTTTTAACGTAATCAAACCATTCGCTTCAAGTAAAGATAAAATACGACCTTGCTCTGCTACTGAATTTGAAATGATGATTGTCGCACCATTTGGTAACTCATCTAATTTTTTATATTTTTTAGAGTATACAGCCATCGGTTCTACGTGAATGCCACCTGCACTCACGATATCGTATTTTGGATTATCTTTTAATTGTTGATCTAAGTACGGTTGATGTTGGAAGTAGTTCGCATCGATTTCACCGTCTGCTAAGTTTTTGTTCGGTAAAACGTAATCTTGATACGTTTTAACTTCTAAGTCGACACCTTCTTTTTTAAGAATCGGTTTCGCTTCTTCTAAAATTTCAGCGTGAGGTACATTTGAAGCCCCAACGACTAATTTCGTATCACCATCTTTGCTTGATGAACTATCATCTGAGCCACATGCTGCTAAACCTAATGCGAATGATGCTGTTAATAAACTTGCTACTAATTTTTTTGACGCTTTCATAATGTAAAATCCCCTTTTCGCTTTATATTTATATCGATACACCGAAGTGTTATCTTTTATCAATTTTTGCTGTAATAAAGTCGCCGACAAATTGAATGGCGAAGACGATTACTAAAATTAATACGGTTGCACAAAGCGTGACATCGCTCTTACTACGTTGGAATCCTTCGATGAACGCTAAGTTTCCTAAGCCACCTGCGCCAATAACACCGGACATCGCTGTGTAACCGACTAATGCAATCGCCGTTACTGTAATACCTGAAATGAGTGCTGGTAATGATTCTGGAATTAATACTTTCGTAATAATCGTCCACGTTTTTGCACCCATCGAACGAGCCGCTTCAATAACACCTTTGTCGATTTCGCGTAATCCGATTAATACCATACGTGCGTAGAAAGGTGCTGCTCCGATAATTAATGCTGGTAATGCACCGTTCACACCTAACATTGTGCCCATTAAATATTTTGTGAATGGAATTAAAATAATGACTAAAATAATGTATGGAATCGAGCGGAAAATATTAACGACTGCTCCTGTTAACCAGTTAGCTATTTTGTTTGCCCAAAGTTGATGTGGGCTCGTTAAAAATAATAAAATCCCTAATGCTAATCCAATAATAAAGGTTAAAACTGTTGAAATACTCGTCATGTAAAGTGTTTCTTTCACTGCGATCCACATCGTGTCCCACTCTACGTTTGGAAATAGTTTAGTCAACATCACTAACCACCTCCGATTTAATTCCTTTTTCGTTTAAGTATGCAATCGCGTCACTTAAATCTTGATCTGCACCTGTCAGTTGGACGATCAGCGTTCCGTAAGGGCCACTCTTCGTCGGTGAAATGTTCCCGTGTACGATATTCACGTCTACCGCAAATGTACGAATCAACTCGGTAATAACAGGTTGCTCTGCTTGTGCGCCAACGAAAAATAATTTAATTAATTTTCCTTGGTTATATTCTGCAACCATTTGAGCAATCGAATCTTTTTGTGTACCTGAATCGGAAATTTGAGATACGAAACGTTTCGTAATCGGCGCTTGTGGATTTTGGAACACGTCCAACACATCTCCTTGTTCGACGACCTTCCCTTTTTCCATCACGGCTACGCGATGACAAATTTTACGAATGACGTGCATTTCATGTGTAATTAAGACGATTGTCAGTCCTAACTTCTCGTTAATGTTTACGAGTAAATCTAAAATCGCATCGGTCGTTTCTGGGTCAAGCGCTGAAGTCGCTTCATCACAAAGAAGAACTTTTGGGTTATTTGCTAAAGCTCTTGCGATGCCGACACGTTGTTTTTGACCACCAGACAGTTGTGAAGGGTACGCTTTTTCCCGTCCTTCTAAACCGACGAGCTGAATCAATTCGAGCACGCGTTTTTGACGTTCTGCTTTTTTAACACCCGCAATCTCTAACGGAAAAGCAATGTTCTCCTCTACTGTACGTGACCAAAGAATGTTGAAATGTTGGAACACCATACTAATATCGTGTCGTGCATTTCGAAGGGCTTTGCCACTCGCTTCAGAGATGATAACGTCGTTGACGGTTACTTTACCAGATGTCGGTTTTTCTAAGCCGTTAAGCAAGCGTATCATCGTACTTTTTCCAGCGCCACTGTATCCGATAATGCCGAAGATTTCTTTATCTCGGATCGATAAATCTACTTGATCTACCGCTGTGAGAGAGCCGTTCGCTGTTTTATATTGTTTTGAAATATTTTCTAACTGAATCACTGTCATTCCACCTTTACTGACATTGCACAATCTTCTGAATTTTAAGTATTCAAAACGTGCAATCTCTTCAAACCTACATTTTTGAAAATAAAAAAACCTTCCCATTTTAAAAGAAAAATAGAAAGGTTTAACATATCGTGTCAAACCGTTCTCTCATCTTCCAAAGTAATAACTTTGTGTGAATTGGCACCTTATCGCAAACTGCGACGGTTGCCGGGCTTCAAAGGGCACTTCCCTCCACCTCTCTAAATAAGAGTAACGACATAAGTTCTTTATTAAGTTATTTGTTGTACCTACTTTAACACCAGTTTATTTTATCGTCAATGATTTATTTAAAATTTTTTCATACAAATTTGGTACGGATTGAAATGCGTACACTTTCTCTCTCAATTGCCCGTTCTCCGAAATGAGTAAACACGGGACACTTTCAATTTGATAATCATATGCAATTTGTTCGATAAAATTCAAGTTTGCTTTCCCCATTGGGATTTGAGGAAGAATTTGTTGCGTTACGTCCATTAATTTTGATGCGACTGCACACGTACCACACATCGGCGTATATAAATAAAATGCCGTTCTTTCATGCGACGCCATTTGTTCTTCCCACTGTTCTCTCGTCCAATCTTCCATGTATGTCAGTCCTTCTTTAAAGTAAATAAGCTGCTTTCACAGCAAAACCTTCTGCTGCTAAAATATGCGCTAAATAGTTACGCGGCGTATGCTCTACTTGTTTGTATTCTCTGCGCGTATAAAGATGAATCGCATTCGGCTCTACTCGTTTCATGAGCTTTCGAGACTTCTCACCGGATTCATCTGCATCAAACAATACGTACAAGTCACAGCCTTCATACGGTGCTAGAAGCTCTTCTAAACGACTTGCACTCACCGTACCATTCGTACAAACAATTTCAATCGGTTCATCCAACACAGGCAAGATTTGCAGTTTGTCTTGTCTGCCTTCTACGAATAATACTTGTTCGATCACCATCATATCTCTCCTAACGCGTATTCCTTTCCCTTATCATAACCTAACTTGTCGTTTGCTTAAAATATTGTGCTTATAAGATGAAAAAACCGCAGCCACAACGGGCTACGGTTTTTTTAACTGCACGTAATTGCTCAAATTATTCAGCGATTGCGTCTTTATATTGGTCAGCTGTTAATAATTCATCAACGTCTGCTTCATTTGCTAATTCAATTACGACCATCCATGCTTTTTCGTATGGAGATTCGTTTACTAGTTCTGGGCTGTCTTCTAAATCTTCGTTGATTTCGATAACTTTACCAGCTACAGGTAAGTATAATTCTGAAACGGTTTTTACAGATTCCACACTACCGAATGATTCGCCTGCACCGATTTCATCGCCTACTGCTGGTAATTCTACGAACACGATATCGCCTAGTTCTGATTGTGCGAATTCTGTAATACCGACTACTGCTTTACCGCCTTCAACTTTAACCCATTCATGATCTTCTGTGTAACGTAAATTTGTTGGAATGCTCATTGTTTAATTCCCTCCGTTTGTATGTAATTTCATATTTATTGTGTCATGTTTTTTTCCATTTTTCAAGACAATTTCCGAACTTTAATGAAGTCATACCTCTTCAATTTTCGTTTTTAAGGTATTTGATGCCCGTCTATAAAAGACAGTCTATTTCCATTTATCTTCGAATTCTTGTTCTTTAAAGCCTAAAGTAACGTTTTTACCGTCCGTAGTGAGTGGACGTTTAATTAACATACCATCTGAAGCTAAAAAGTGTTAATTGTTCGTCTTCTGACATTTCTGGCAGGCGATCTTTCAATTGTAACTCACGGTATTTCATACCCGACGTATTAAAGAATTTTTTTAACGGTACGCCACTTTGTGCGTAAAATTGGCGCAACTGTTCTTTCGTCGGTGTCTCCGTTGTAATATCATGTGCCTCGGCTGCAATATCCGCATCTTTGAACCATTTTAGCGCTTTTTTACACGTCGTACATTTCGGATAATGATAAACTTGAATCGTCATAGAACATCATTCGCCTCCTTGTTATTTCCTCTATTGTATAAACAAATGAAGGCCTTTGCAAATTGTATTAGGACATCATTCAAAGTTATTTTTATGAGCTTCATATGACGATATAAAAAAGAAGGTAAGACGCACCCACTACGTCTTACCTCCCCTTTTACATTTCTACAGTATATGGGAGTATTTGTGTAGTATGCACCGGGTAAAGCCTCTTACTTCCTTACCCGATGTTTGACACAAACTGGCACGTTACTATGGAATAACGCTCCTTATACGAAGAATTTCTCTGCAGCGATTAACGCATCAGCTGCTTGGCGTTTAAGGCGAATTGTTTTCTTCGGTGAATAACGACCGAACTTACGTAACGCTGAAAGCATCATACGTTGGTTGTCACCTGAAGAGGAGTTAACTAACGTATCACGTGCTTCTGCAAGGATCGTTTCGAATGCATCTTGGCTGAACACTTCTGTGTACAAGATTTTTTGTGCTGCTTTTTCAGCGCCATCACGGTCAACAGCTTTTTGTGTACGTAACACAGCTGATTCCATTGCGAATAATTGGTTCGCGATGTTTGCGATATTCACTAAAATCTCTTGTTCTTTTTCTAGCTCGTTGCCGTATTTGAGAGCGGCTGTACCAGCAGCAAGAAGCGCTACTTTTTTCGCCATTTTCACAAGATATTTTTCTTGTGCTAGTGGCTCATCTGAAATTTCTTCTGGCACCATCGTTAAAATTTCTTGTTGTAACGCTTGTGCTTGTTCTAATAGAGGAAGCTCGCCTTTCATTGCTTTCTTCATGAACGTACCCGGTACGATTAAACGGTTAATTTCATTCGTACCTTCAAAAATACGGTTAATACGTGAGTCGCGGTAAATACGTTCTACTTCGTATTCTTGCATGTAGCCGTAACCACCGTGTAATTGAACCGCTTCATCCGCTACGTAATCTAACACTTCAGAACCGAATACTTTGTTAATTGAACATTCAATCGCATATTCTGCAATCGCTTCTGCAATTTTGCGACCGTCTTTCTTCTCTTCGTCAGAGAAGCGCCCCATATTATCTTCAAAGTAACCAACTGTACGATAAATTAGTGATTCTGATGCATAAATTTGCGCTGCCATATTCGCTAATTTTTCTTTCGTTAAGTTGAATGAAGAAATTGGTGTGTTGAATTGTTTACGCTCATTCACATATTTAATCGTAATGTCTAATGCATGTTTAGACGAACCGATTGTACCTACACCTAGTTTGTAACGACCGATATTTAAAATGTTGAATGCGATTACGTGACCACGCCCAACTTCACCTAATAAGTTTTCAACTGGCACTTCTACGTCTTGTAAAATCAACGTACGTGTAGATGAAGATTTAATCCCCATTTTCTTCTCTTCTGCACCAGTAGATACGCCATCATACGCACCTTCTACGATAAACGCTGTGAATTTATCTCCGTCAATTTTTGCGTATACGACGAATACGTCCGCAAAACCAGAGTTTGTAATCCATTGTTTCTCACCATTTAATACGTAGTGTGTGCCTGCTTCATTTAAACGAGCAGTCGTTTTAGCGCCTAGTGCATCACTACCTGAACCTGGTTCTGTTAATGCGTATGCTGCGATTAACTCACCAGAAGCTAGTTTTGGAAGGTAGCGTGATTTTTGATCATCGTTACCAAATAATACGATTGGTAATGAACCGATCCCAACGTGTGCGCCGTGTGTAATAGAGAAGCCCCCGACAACCGCCATTTTTTCTGTAATTAAAGCAGAAGCAATTTTATCTAAACCTAAACCTTCGTATTCTTCTGGAACGTCTGCGGCTAATAAACCAAGCTCCCCAGCTTTTTTCAGTAGCTTCACAGAATGCTCAAACTCATGATTTTCTAAATTTGGAATTAATGGAACGACATCATTTTTTACGTAATCCTCTGTCGTTTTGGCAATCATTTTATGCTCATCTGTAAAATCTTCTGGTGTGAATACGCGATTAATATCTACTTCTTCCGTTAAAAAGCTTCCGCCCTTGATGATGTTTGCAGTGTTTTCAGTCATTATAATTCCTCCCATTTATGTTCATTTCATATCCCTTTGTTGCGTTATTTACAGTACTTCAAAGACGCCTGCTGCGCCCATACCGCCACCGATACACATCGTAACGACCCCATATTTTTTACCTTGGCGTTTTAATTCGTGAATTAGTTTCAACGTTAAAATTGAACCTGTTGCACCTAGTGGATGCCCTAAAGCAATCGCTCCACCATTCACATTCACTTTTTCAAGATCGATGCCAAGTTCTTTTACAACTTGAATCGATTGTGAAGCGAACGCTTCGTTAATTTCCCATAAATCAATGTCCTCGATTGATAAACCAGCAATTTTCAATGCTTTCGGTACAGCAACAATCGGGCCAATCCCCATGATTTCTGGTGGTACGCCGCCAACTGCAAAGCCTAAAAACTTCGCCATTGGTGCAAGACCTTGTTCTTCTGCATATTCACGGTCCATTACGAGAACAGCCGCCGCACCATCAGAAGTTTGTGAAGCGTTCCCCGCTGTTACACTACCGCGTACGTTAAACGCTGGGCGTAATTTCGATAACGTTTCTACTGTCGTTCCAGGACGAATCCCCTCGTCCATTTTAAATTCGAATTTCTTCTCTTTTAATTTATTTTCATCGTCTACTGAGCGCTGCGTCACATTGACTGGCACAATTTGATCATTGAAACGACCTTCTTGAATCGCACGAATCGCATTTTCATGTGAGCGTACAGCGAAAGCATCTTGCTCTTCACGCGTTACGCTATATTTCACTGCTACGTTCTCTGCTGTATGCCCCATGCTCGTATAATACTGTGGTGCTTCTTCTGCAAGCTTCACGTTTGGACGTACGACATGTCCCATCATTGGAACCATCGTCATCGACTCCGTACCACCTGCAATGACCGCTTTTGCATGACCGAGCATAATACTTTCTGCCGCTTGTGCAATCGTTTGTAAACCTGATGAACAGAAACGATTGACCGTTACAGCTGGTGTCGTATCTGGTAATCCCGCAAGCGCTCCGATATTTCGTGCAATGTTCATGCCTTGCTCTGCTTCTGGCATCGCACAACCGATAATTAAATCATCAATTTCACCTGAGTAGTTCGCACGTTTTAACGTTTCTTTTACGACTAAAGCGCCTAAATCGTCTGGACGTACTGTTTTTAATGAACCTCTTCCTGCTTTACCGACGGGTGTACGAGCACCTGCCACAATAACAGCTTCACGCATATTCGAATCCCCCTTATTTGAACGTTTATTAGTTACGTAATGGTTTCCCTTTGACTAGCATATGTTGCATACGTTGTTGTGTGCGTTGGCTCTTCACAAGATCGATAAATGCCTCACGCTCTAAATCTAATAAATATTGTTCATCAACAAGTGTTCCGTATGGTACGAGACCACCTGCTAAAACGAATGCTAATTTTTTCGCAATTTCAACGTCGTATTCTGAAGCATAACCTGAGTTTGCTAATCCTTCTGCGCCTAATAATAACGCGGCATAACCTGGCTCTCCGACAACTGGAATTTTCTCACGAGTTGGTGGTTGATATCCTGCTTGCACTAAGCCAAGAACTGCTTGTTTCGCATCGTATAATAAGTGATCTGGATTCACGCTTACACCGTCTACAAAGTTTAAGAAGTTGTTATCACGTGCTTCTTCCGCAGACATCGACACTTTCGCCATCGCAATCGTTTCAAACGTTTTGTTTACGATGTTTTGTAAATCAAAGTTGATGCCTTTCGGTAATCCTTGTAATTGTTTCATGTACAATTCTTTGTTACCGCCACCACCTGGGATGACACCAACGCCGACTTCTACTAAGCCCATATACGTCTCAGATGACGCTTGGATATGCGAAGCAGCTAAACAAACTTCCGCGCCGCCACCTAATGTCATATTATACGGTGCTGCAACGATTGGTTTACGGCTATACTTCATGCGAAGTGTTCCTTGTTGGAAGCCATGTACAATCGATTGTAGCTCGAAGAAATTATCATCTTCCGCTTCCATTAAAATCATTGCTAAGTTCGCACCAACCGAGAAGTTTTTACTTTGGTTGCCGATTACAAGCCCAACGAAGTCATCCGTTTGGTCTAATAAGTCGATTGCGTAGTTGAGCATTTGCATCGTATCCATTCCTAAAGAATTTGATTTCGATGTAAATTCAAGAAGTAGTACGCCATCGCCGAAGTCAATCACGCTTGCGCCTGCATTTTGTTTTAATACGCCATTTTTCTTCTTGTATGTTGCTAAGTCGATTGCTTTTTCATTACGTGGTACTTTCACGTAATCTGTGCCGTCGAAGTAGTGCAGTTCGTCATCAATTTTCGTATAGAAAGAATCGTACCCTTTATCTAACAATGCGTTGACGATGGCTGGAATTTCTTTTCCTTCTGCTGTTAAACGTGCAACCGATTTCGTTACACCGATTGCATCCCATAATTCAAATGGTCCTTGCGTCCAACCGAAGCCCCATTTCATCGCTTGGTCGATGCCGACAATATGATCTGAAATTTCACCTGTTAGCTCTGCTGAGTAAAGAAGTGTCGGCGCAATGATATTCCAAAGTAACTCACCTGTACGATCTTCCGCATACACTAACGATTTCACGCGATTGCTCAAACCTTTTTGTTGCTTCGCAAATGCGATTGAAGGTGTATTCAATTGTTTACGTTCTACGTATTCAAATGAATCTACATCTAGTTCTAAAATTTCTTTTCCTTTTTTCAAGAAGAAACCTTGACCAGATTTTGCACCTAACCAACCGTTTTCAACCATTTTTAATAAGTAATCAGGTACTTCGAATACTTTTTGTTCTTCGCCTGTCGTATTGTCATACACATTGCGTGCAACGTGTACGAACGTATCTAATCCGACAACGTCTAACGTACGAAGTGTCGCTGATTTAGGACGACCGATTAATGGACCCGTAACAGAGTCTATTTCACCAACAGAGAATCCTTTGTCGCGCATTACTTGTAGCGTCACCATTAAGCCGTACGTACCGATACGATTACCGATAAAGTTTGGCGTGTCTTTTGCAACGACAACGCCTTTACCGATTTCATCTTCACCGAATTTTACAATGTACTCAAGCACTTCTGGGTCCGTATATTTTGAAGGAATCACTTCCAATAATTTTAAATAACGTGGCGGGTTGAAGAAATGCGTTCCTAAGAAATGCTTTTGGAAATCTTCTGAACGACCTTCTGCCATTGCATCGATACTAATACCTGAAGTATTCGACGTAACAATTGTTCCTGGCTTACGCACAGATTCCACTTTTTCAAAGAGTGATTGTTTGATTGCTAAATTTTCTGTTACAACTTCGATGATCCAATCAACTTCCCCAAGTTTTTTCAAATCATCTTCTAAGTTACCTGTTGAAATTTTTGCTAAGCTTCTCTTCGTAGTAAGTGGTGCTGGTTTTTGCTTTAAGAGTTTCTTCATTGCACTATCTACAAATCGATTGCGTACCGCTTTTGATTCAAGCGTTAATCCTGCTTTTTCCTCAGCCGCTGTTAATTGATTTGGTACGATATCAAATAAAATCGTTTCAAATCCACAATTCGCTAGGTGTGCCGCGATGCCAGAGCCCATCACTCCTGATCCGATAACCGCAACTTTCTGAATACGTCTTACCATAAAACAATTCGCCCCTTCCAATTTGAATGAATAATCATTCATTTTATCTGTAAAAAAATTTTGCCTTCAATTTCTAAATACAATATAGCATGATTGCCAAAATTTATGCAATACAAAAATACGTTTTTTCGTTAAAAAAGTGTCATATTTTCTACTTCATCATTTTTATTTCTTTATGAAAGCTTTGTGTGTAAGCTTTTCCATCTATCATTTCATTTGACGAAAAAAGAAAGTTTTTCTTTCTTCTATTTTATTTGAGCAACTTCCTTCCTGTCTTTTTGAAAACAGTGTAAACTACTAGGTAGAACTTATGAGGAGGATTCAACATGCAACCAATTACTACTGTTGAACAATTTAACGAAATTATTACATCACAAGAGGACGTTATCGTAAAATTTTACGCTGGCTGGTGCCCAGATTGCACACGCATGAACATGTTCATCGATCCAATCATCGAAAAATATAATAAATACACTTGGTATGAATTAAACCGTGATGAACTACCTGAACTTGCTGAAAAATACGAAGTAATGGGAATCCCAACACTTGCAGTATTCAAAAACGGCGAAAAAGTAGGTCACTTACATAGTGCCAATGCTAAATCTCCAGAACAAGTAACAGATTTCTTAGACGCACAAGCTTAATCCGTTACACATTCATAAAGAAATCTCGAAATCCTCAAGGACTTCGAGATTTTTTATACGCTTTACACTTTTATTTTTGAAAGGGTGGTACACGATGAAAAAACTTTATGCGAACTCTCAATATACGAAAAGCGTCCTCCCTGCCTACCGCTCCTCTGCTTGCGGTGCGACGACGGTTGAAGCGATCTTGCACTACTATGAAGGGCGTCCTTTTTCTATTAATCACTTATATGAGCAGCTCGGTACGTTGCCGATTGGACTATTCGCTTTCCAATTAATCCGTCGGCTGCGAAAATTACTCGGTCCCTGTTGGACGATTCAAAAAGTAACGTGTCGACGTGCAACCGAATTACTAGACGTAGGTGAGCCCATCGCGTTAAAATTTGACCGCTATTTCACGCCATTTTTCTATAAAAAAGCACAGTACAATTATCATTGGACTGTGCTCGTAGCGTATGAATATGATGCGAACGGTCGCTTGCAATTAATCGTAGAAGACTTAGGCACAAAAACGCGAGAAAGCCGCCGACAAACAATCGATTATTTACACAATGCGCATGCGCTCACATTCGTACAAATAACGCCTAATAACCGAATGTTGAAACGGCATGATTAGCAATCAACTTATATTCGTTTTGACGAAGAAGTGCTAATTTTTCTTGCGTCCATGTCGGTAAAATCAAATCATTCAATGTTGTTTCAATTGGCACTTCCGTATTAATACGTGCTAATTGTAATGACAGTTGCAGCATCTCGATATTTTCTTGAATTTTCTTTTGTTGCCCTGGTTTTAATTCTGAAATGGCATTTAATACACCGTCAACAGAACCATATTGCTGAATTAGTGAAAGAGCTGTTTTCGGACCGATTCCTTTCACGCCTGGATAGCCGTCACTTGAATCGCCCATAAATGCTTTCACGTCTGCAAATTGTGCAGGCTGAATGCCATACTCTTCTTCAAAACGTTGTTGGTTGTACGGGTTGTATTCCGTATAACCTTTTTTCGTTAAAGCGATTGTCGTATTCGGATTGACGAGTTGTAATAAATCTTTATCGCCACTCACAACTGTAATTTGCGCATCGTTTTTCCAGCGCTCTACGAATGATCCGATTAAATCATCCGCTTCCATTCCTTTGACACCAAAGTTTTTCCAGCCAATCATCTCAGACACTTCACGTGCCATATCAAATTGAGGCAGCATTTCTTCTGGGGGTGCTGTACGATTTGCTTTGTAGCCATCGAATAATTCATTTCGGAATGTGTGACTGCCCATATCCCAACAAACGGCCATATGCGTTGGGCGAATTAAATTTTGAGCGCTCAATACGTGGCGTGCAAAACCTTGAACGCCGTTCGTCGGTGTACCATCTTGTTTCGGGAAGAATTGGCGCATCGGTGCTGTCGCATAGAAAGAACGGAACAGTAAAGCCATTCCATCTACGAGTAAAATATGTGGTTGCATAAAAATTTCTCCTTTAAAAAACTGCCCTTCATCCTGTGCGGTGCACAAATAAAAAGGACAGTCTGCTTTTTTAAATAACAGGTGCTACTTGAATTGTTGCTTCCACTTCTAATTGTACATTACCTCGCAACGCTTTACTAATCATGCACGTTTCTTCCGCTTTGATTGCGAAGCGATTCGCACGTTCAATTTGAGCCGGTGTCGCATTAGGCATTAACACAATCGTCGGTTTGTGCACAATTTTTTTGTACGTGAACACACCATTCGTCACATCGACCGTTCCGACCGACTGCAACGTTTGCGTATTCGTTTGAATATTTGCACGTTCTAATAGCGCTGCTAACGTAATCATATAACACGTCGCTGCGGCACCGAGTAGCATCTCATCTGGGTTCGTCCCAATGCCTGGTCCGTCCATCTCTTTCGGAATCGACACGTTCGTTTGTAAATTCCCTGCGTTAATATCCCCGACCGCATTTCTCTCTCCCGGCCAACGTGCTGTTAAGTGAAATAAATGTTCTGTCATGAAAAAAACCTCCTAATTTGAAAATGGATAATATTTTTCCGTATACGGATTAAATGCGTAACGATGGATGACGTCCTTTTTCTCAACTGACATTAAATACACTTCCGTCCCATCATAATCAACAATTTTATCGCTATATTCACGATCTTTTACGATTTTGCCGCCTTCTGTGCGTACGATTAATGCTTGCGCATCTTCCACATTTACTTTCGGAATATCTTTCTCATAAATGAACGGCGCAATTACTAATAATGCGAACGCAACGAGCGTCATAATGTCTTTCTTACGAAATTGTTGCTGTTCAATTAAAACGAAATACGCAATGAAAAAGACGATGTTCCCTACGATTACATATGTCGCCATATCCCCTAATCCGTTAATCCAGTTATACTGCTTTCCTCTAAAATAAAAATAAATAATTTCTATAAATGAAAGGATTAAAATACCGAGTAGCAGTTTTTTCCTTTTTTCCAAGTAAAGTCACCTCAATAATAAATTCGTCATTTCATTTTACCATGAAAAGAATTCGTTCCTTTTCATTTTTATATAGACGCGAAATGACAGCTAGTAGTTTCTTACGATGTATGTCCTAAAAAAGATTCACCATTTTCAAAAAAATGTTTATTTTTACATGAAATAAGTCATTAATTAACATTTTTTATTATTTAAGAGAAATTTTCGTTTAATTTCATACAAAGAAGGTAAGAGATATAAGAGCACTTTTAAGTTTCACGAATAAAGGCGGTGAACAGATGAAACGATTCATTAGTTTTTTATTTGGCCTCTTTTTACTTGCTCTAATCGGTGTATTCACCTTTTTGTACGTCGACAATTCTAACATACGACAATACCAAGAAGACTTGCTCGCGCAAAACTGGTTCGAACCAACTTTATTAGCTTGTGCGATCGTTGGTCTACTTATTGCACTTGGCTTTGTCATATTCGGATTGAAGCCTTCTCACAAAAGGAGCGGTCTTTATTTGAAGTTCAACGATGGTGAAATTTACATGAACAAAAAATCCATCGAAAAAGTTGTCCTTCATACGATTGAACGCTATGATGCGATACGCCAACCTACAGTGAAAGCCAAATTGTATCAGAAGAAGAAAATGTCTTATATCGACATTAGCGTCGACATGCTCGTCGCACAAACCGACAACGTTCAGTCTTTATTGACTAGCTTGAAGGAAGATATTAAGACGCAAACCGAACACTTTAGCGAGATGCCTGTTCAGGATATTAAGCTTAATGTCCTCGATCAAAAATCCGTTAAAAAACGCGTGTTATAGGGAGGGATCACATTGAAATCCGATTCATTTGCCATCTGGTTTAAGGAGTATAAATGGCGCGTCCTTCTCATCATCGCGATGATTATTATAGGTGTGCTCTTTATTACAGTCGGCTTTTGGAAAACCATATTAGTTATTGTTTTGGCAGCCATTGGATTTGTTTTAGGTTATGCAAAAGATCGAACGGAAGATTTCCTCAGATTTATTGACAAATTTAGATAGGAGCGATGGAAAATGACAGAAAATAACAATTTTGAAAAACAATATAACGACCAAACAGGTGTAAACAAAAATGAAGGACCGGTATTTAAAGATACGCTTTCGTTTGACGACAGTGTCATCGAAAAAATCGCTGGTATCTCTGCACGCGAAGTACAAGGAATTCTTGATATGAAAGGTGGCTTCACATCTCGTTTCAGTGGCGGCGACAACGTAACAAAAGGGGTTTCTGTTGATGTAGGTGAGAAACAAACAGCTGTCGATTTAAAAGTGATTTTAGAGTATGGTCAAAGCGCACCCGTTATTTTCAAAAAAGTAGCGTCAATCGTGAAAGACCAAATTAAATACATGACAGGTTTAGACGTTGTCGAAGTGAATGTTCACGTAAGTGACGTCATGACAGCGAAAGAATTTGCACAAGAAAATAGTAAACAATCGAACTCAGATTTAAAATAAAGAGTGAATCGTTCGCTCTATTAAAGGGAAATGCTTCTGCATTCCCTTTTTTTATTGCTTTCTTTTCAGAAATTCCGTATGCTCATTTTATGAAATGAGGAGGGATTCGATGATTCAAAAATTACATCAAGTGATGCTTTACGTAAACGATCAACAAACCGCACGCCAATTTTGGGAAGAAAAAGTAGGTTTCTTCGTAAAATCTGATACGACAGAAAACGGCTTACGCATTATTGAAATTGCGCCATCAGAACAAGCTGAAACGTCACTCGTATTGCACGATAAACAAACGATTGAGCAAATGTCCCCTGAACTAGATTTAGGCACTCCTTCTCTTATGTTTGAAACAGATAATATTCGTGCCCTTTACGGTACGCTCCAAAATAACGGCGTCACAGTTGGCGAACTCGTTGTTCTCCCATTCGGTACAGTATTTAACTTTGCAGATGACGAACAAAATTACTTCGCTGTAAAACAGGCATAATACAAAAAAGAAGCTGGGACAAAACCCTAGCCAATAAGAAAAGACATGCACGATTGGAACTGACCCACGAAAGTGAGACAGTGAAAAAGATGCTTCTTTTAAGCCAAATGTGACGGACGCTTTCCTGGGGCATGGCAGAAGCCTCCTCGCTCGCAAGCTCACTGCTGGGGTCTTCTGCTCATGCTTTTCCCCTAGGAGTCGCCGTCAAATTTTTATTAAACCATCTTTTTCCGGTATTGTACTGGAGAAAGATGGTTTTACTTTGCTAAAATCCGAGTATTCTTACAGTAGTTGATATATGCTTGAACGCTTTGAACGACAATGTCATTTGTTATTCTCAAAAGCCCTTCAAGATCAAATGTTTCGAACGTTAGGCATGGCATGGAATGTTCCAATTAATTCTTTTTCAAACGGTCCTTTTCCGACACGATCTTGTTTACCGATTAGTTGTTGTAAACAATGTAACCCCCTGTTTTATACCACTTCAGCCATTGATAAAGTTGACTGTCATTTTTAATCCCACATACGTTCATCATTTCTTTCACTGCACTTGTGCCAACTTCCTCTTCATCACTTTCATTTTTGTTTCATATGAATATTTTTTTCCATCAAAAAACACTTCCAAAGATTTGATCCCTTTGAAAGTGTCTTTTCCTTTTTATGTTGTCTCAGATTTTTAGGTCCGTTCCATTTTATTTAAATCATGAATGTCTTTTTTCGTACTCTATATTTATTAAAAGTTCGCTAACATTTCTTTTAATTCTTCGATTTGTTCTGTCGTTAAAGCGATTAACTCCGTCGTCATTGCGTTCAATTCGCCTGCTTTTAATTGGACTAATGCTTCTTCTGCTTCTTTCAGCATGAATTCTACGTCTTCTTTTTTTAAAATAGCCATGTGTAAACTCCTTCAATCATAGTACTAGTAGTGTAGCATATTTCAAAAGCTCTCCAAAATTTTACGAACGTGCAAACCGCCACTTTCTTTACATACGCTTTATATTTCTTTACATGAACGCTATGCTCGCTTAACATTCGTCAACTAAAGTAAAGTTATACCATTTGAAGGAGGCTTTTACATGCACGCTTGGACTAAAAAGTGGACGACATTCGTCGCAAGTTCTGCCATTGCTTTCACCGCATTCACAGCAATAAATGAGGATGCCGAAGCAAAATCGAAAAAGAAAGAAACACCGCAAAACATCATTTTCTTAATTGGTGATGGAATGGGCAATTCCTACACTTCGGCTTACCGCTATTTGCAAAATACACCTTCTAAACAATTCGTATCTCAAACGACACTAGACCGTTATTTAATCGGACAACAAATGACCTATCCAGAAGATCCAGCTCAAAATGTAACGGATTCAGCTTCTGCTGCCACTGCTATGTCAGCAGGTGTTAAAACGTATAACAATGCCATCGCTGTCGACAATGATCGTCAAAATGTCAAAACCGTACTCGAACGCGCAAAAGAGTTAGGTAAATCAACTGGACTCGTGGCGACGTCTGAAATTACACATGCAACACCAGCAGCATTTGGTGCACACGATGAATCTCGTAAAAATATGGATGCGATAGCAGATGATTATTTTGACGAACGCGTCAAAGGAAAGCACAAAATTGACGTACTACTCGGAGGCGGTAAATCTAACTTCGTTCGAACGAATCGTGATCTAACGAAAGAGTTTAAGCAAGCAGGCTATAACTACGTCACGGACTTAGAAAGCCTTCAAAAAATAAAAAAGGACAGCTACTCGGCTTATTTGCAGATGGCGGCCTCCCGAAAAAAATTGATCGTTCAGCAGACGTCCCTTCCCTTGCCAATATGACCGATGCCGCTTTGAAACAACTTTCAACGAATAAAAAAGGCTTCTTCCTTATGATAGAAGGAAGCCAAATTGATTGGGCTGGTCATGATAATGACATCGTCGGTTCGATGAGTGAAATGGCAGATTTCGATGCTGCATTTAAACGTGCCATTGCCTTCGCAAAAAAAGATAAAAACACCCTCGTCGTTGCAACAGCTGACCATTCAACAGGCGGTTTCTCTATTGCAGCTGGTGGTGACTACAATTGGAAACCAGAAGCGATTAAAGCCTTTACGAAAACACCTGACTATATCGCTCAACAAATTGTAGACGGAGCAAATGTAGAACAAGCATTAAAACAATACATTCAACTCGATTTAACGAATAAAGAAATCGACAGCGTCAAACAAGCAGCTACGTCAAATAAATTAACGACGATTGATAATGCAATTGAAGCGATTGCCGATCAACGTTCCAATACGGGTTGGACGACTGGTGGGCATACGGGTGAAGATGTGAATGTGTATGCTTATGGTCCACATGCGTCAGATTTTGCAGGTCAAATCGATAATACAGACCAAGCGAAGCTCATCTTCAAATTACTCGAACAAAAATCCAAAACAAAAACGGTCATTCATGATGCACAAATGACAGAGGGCTCGCACTAATGCGCCCATTACTTCTTCTTTGTGTGACCGCTTTATTGCTGCTTACAGGCTGTCAGCAAAATGAACCGAAAGCGACTGCCGAAATTGATACGTCGTATGCAAAAACGTATGACGGAAATCCCCAGATTCCAGATGACCGAACGCTGACGAAAATAGGCGATACATTGCAAGCAGAAAAAGGCTTTCTAACATTAGAGGCAGCGAATTTCCAAACCGAAACGATTCATATCGCAGACGTTACGCTGACTGTTCATGACACGAAGCGCATGACGCTTGAGCCCGACTACAGTATGATGGACTACTTTCACATGTTGACCGAAGAGACGGAATTTAGCATTGTGAAAGCATTCGTAACGATTAAAAATGAAGGAAAAGAACCGGTCGTCTTTTCCCCTGTTGCGCAAATCGAATCGACTCATGGCATACAAACGTATGAACGTGATATTTATTTGGATGATGTAACCGGAAAAATAAATCCCGGTGAAACGAAACAAGGCAACATCGGCTACATCATTGACCCGGAAGAAAACAAATGGACAGTCCAAACGACCCCCGTTTATGATGTCCATGAAAAATCAATTGCTCATCCGAAAACATATACGCTACAACCGTAGTACAGTGAAACGAAGGATTCCCCGCATCCTTCGTTTTTTGTTTACGTGAAAATATAAAATCTATGCATCTCCTCGCTAGAAATGATACTATTACAAATGAGTTTATTTTTGAAATGTACCACAAGGAGAAGATATTACAATGAAGAAAGAAGATAATTTTTGGCAACAATTACCGAAGCCATTTTTCATATTAGCACCAATGGAAGACGTAACGGATACTGTATTCCGTCATGTCGTTAGTACAGCTGGACGCCCGGACGTATTTTTCACCGAGTTTACGAACACAGAAAGCTACTGTCACCCAGACGGTAAAGAAAGTGTACGTGGTCGTCTAACATTTACAGAAGATGAGCAACCACTCGTTGCACACATTTGGGGAAACCGTCCTGAATGCTTCCGTGAAATGAGTATCGGCATGAAAGAACTTGGCTTCAAAGGTGTCGACATTAACATGGGGTGTCCCGTACCGAATGTCGCATCACGCGGGAAAGGTTCTGGTTTAATTAACCATCCTGAAACAGCTGCAGAAATCATCCAAGCGGCAAAAGCAGGCGGTCTTCCAGTCAGCGTCAAAACACGTTTAGGCTATACAGAAATCGACGAATGGCACGAATGGTTAAAACACGTGCTTCAACAAGACATCGCCAACTTAACGATTCATTTACGTACGCGTAAAGAAATGAGTAAAGTAGATGCACACTGGGATCTCATTCCAGAAATCAAAAAATTACGTGACGAAATCGCACCACAAACGACATTAACGATTAATGGCGACATTCCAAACCGTCAAGTCGGTTTAGAATTAGCTGAAAAATACGGCATCGACGGCATTATGATTGGTCGTGGTATTTTCACGAACCCATTCGCATTCGAAGTAGAAGCGAAAGAACATAGCGTTCAAGAATACTTGAATTTACTTCTTTTACAACTTGATTTATTCGAGCAATACCGTGAACAAGTGCCACGTCAATTTACGCACTTACACCGTTTCTTCAAAATTTACGTTCGTGGATTTAGCGGTGCAGCTGAACTACGTAATAACTTAATGAATACAAAATCAATCGAAGAAGTACGTGCACTCGTACAACCGATTATCGATGAGCTAAACGCTCAATAAATCGCATCAAAAAAGCGTCTGTTTCAGCAACTGAAATGGCGCTTTTTTCGTCTACATAAAGAAGGTTTTCACACGTATAAAATAACGTGAATATAGTATGATGAAAAAGAACAATAACGCATACGATGGGAGAAATTATGCAATGAAAAAATTAATGAATCAAGCTGAAAATGTCGTGAAAGAAATGTGCCAAGGGCTCGTTTTAGCACAGCCTGAATTACAATTCAATGAAAAATATAAAATCATTTCAAAGAAACAACAAAATCCACAAAAAGTTAGTTTAATTAGCGGTGGCGGAAGCGGACATGAACCCGCTCATGCAGGCTTCGTCGGGGAAGGTATGCTGGACGCGGCAGTATGTGGTGATGTATTCGCATCCCCTTCTCAAATTCAAGTGTATCAAGCATTGAAACAAGTCACTTCTGAAGCGGGCACGCTTATGATTATTAAAAACTATAGTGGTGATATGATGAATTTCAAAAACGGTGCAACGCTTGCCGAAGAAGACGGATTAAACGTCGAATACGTCAAAGTGGCAGACGATATCGCTGTAGAAGATAGCTTATACACAGTCGGTCATCGTGGTGTCGCAGGAACGATTTTCGTTCATAAAATTGCCGGTGCCTCTGCCGAGCGTGGCGATGCACTAGCAGAAGTAAAACGAGTAGCTGAAAAAGCGGCCGCTTCGATTCATAGCCTTGGCTTCGCCTTCACGTCTTGTACCGTACCAGCGAAAGGTACGCCAACCTTCACATTAGCAGAAGACGAAATGGAGTACGGTGTCGGAATCCACGGTGAACCTGGAATTCGTCGTGAAAAAATCATCGGTGCAGATGAACTTGCGGTGAAAATGGTCGATGACTTACTAAAAGATTTCGGTGATGTTAAAGAAATAGCTCTTTTAGTTAACGGCTTCGGTGCAACCCCACTACAAGAACTGTACATTTTCAACTATAGCGTGATTCGTGAACTGATGAAACGAAACGTCATCGTACATCGTACATTCGTCGGCAACTATATGACGAGCATCGATATGGCAGGCGCTTCCCTTTCTCTTATGAAACTCGATGACGAATTGAAAACGTTGTTGAATGCGAAAGCTTCAACACCTGCTCTACGCATTGACGGTGAAGTCGCACCAATCGAATTACCTGAACAAGAAGAACAACGAGAAATAGCTGCGCGTTTTGACGTAGAAACAGATGACGCATTTGCGACAATTCAAAACGAGCAATTCACACGTGAGAATTTACTATACGTCATCGACCACATGAGTGCGACGATTATCGAAAATGAAATTCCATTTTGTGAATTAGATGCGCACGCTGGTGACGGTGACTTCGGTATGAGCGTTGCGAAAGGATTCAAACAATTGAAACGTGAATGGCCATCGGTTCGTGCGACGACTTCAATTAGCGAATGCTTACACGCCATCTCCCTCATCATTATGGAACATTGCGGTGGTGCGTCCGGTCCAATTTGGGGATCGGCATTCCGTAGCGCTGCGAAAAATGTAGAAGGTAAAGAAACCCTTTCTGTTGAAGACTTCGCGGCGATGCTTCAAGCCGCTGTTAAAGGCATTCAAGTAACCGGTGAACGCTCATTCGGTCGTGGTGCAGTCGTTGGCGACAAAACGCTTATCGATGCACTCGTTCCGTGTGCGGACGCTTGGTCACAAGTAGCAAGTACGACAACGTTTAAAGAAGCGTTCACAGCAGGTGCAGAAGCGGCTGTTGAAGGTGCTGAAAAAACGAAAGAAATCGTTGCACGCATGGGTCGTGCAGGTACAGTCGGCGAACGTAGTATCGGTTATCCAGATGCAGGTGCATACGGTCTAGGTGTCATCTTCACCGAACTTGCGAAAGCGATGCAAAAATAAATGAATTAAAAAAAAGCGTCTTCCATCAAAGGGAGACGCTTTTTTCGTTCCTATTATTTACGAAGCGTTTGTACGAGTAAAGCAATGCTTGCTACAACGATGACAACTGCCGCAATTGCCATCACAGCTGTTCCTAAGTAACCTGCATAAAAAACGGTAAAGAACGCGACTTCTACGACCGCTACGACTAAGCCTGCAAGGAATAAATTCGTTTGCCCTTTCACTGTTGAAACGATCATTTGTGCAACGACAATATTCGCTGCGACGATAATACCGAAAGCGAGCGCATAATCAAAAGAGAAAATGCTCGTTCCTTCCGCTGTATCAAACATTGAAAAGATGGCGATTGGAATCGCCCCTACGTTAATGCCAATTAGTCCAATAACCGATAATACCCACATAATACTTTTATTCATTTTCATCTACTCCTATTTCTGTACGACAGTGCCAATTTCAGACGCTGTGATATATGTTTTGTTCATAAGTGTTGTTAATTGTTGTTTCGTTCCAACGACGACTGCACCGACAATTTTGACATCATTTTCTGTTACACGTTTCTCGTTTCCTTGAATCGCTTCATACACCTTCTTGAACTGCTCTTTGTACGGACCTGATTTTTCCGTCGCACGTTGCAACGTTTCTACAAATTGTGTGACCGGTTGGCTGTATGCCTCCCCTTGATTGTCTGCCATTGGGAAGCCGACTACTTCATATTCATTCATCGGTTCTTCTGCTTCTTTTGAATTTGATGCCGCTTCCGCTTTCGTAAACGTATCTACCCAGTTCCATTCTAATGTGATCGATGATGGTAAAAGTTGTTGTAGACGTTCGAGCGTATACGCTTCGTTAAATGAGATAGCCATTTCTGCCACTTCGTTATTTTGTAACTGAGCGAGTTGTTTCGCGGCATTTGCTTTTGTATCGTATTGAAAGGCAGGGTGATAAAAATGCATGACGCGACTGCCATTATAGTTATCATCGCTTCCTACGAGTGGTTGCAAGTGACGATTTTCTGTCGCATTTTGAAGCGTCGCATCCCCTACGTATACGTGACGATCTCCGACAATTTTAAAAATAGGAGCCGTCGCAGAACTTCCTACGAGACGATTAGTCATTTCCCAATCTCCTACACGTTGATCCGCACCGACAAGTTCATAATATAATTGCTGTTCGACTGCTTTTTTGTCTAAATAGTACGGTGTAATCAACATTTTCGTAAAGCCTATTAGTAACGTAGCGAGTACGATGGTCGCCCCACTCACGAGAAAAATACGACGTTTGCTCTTTCGTTTCGCTTGTTGGATTATTTTATCGTTAGATGATGGTGAAAAGAAATCATCTAATTCATTCGGTTCTTTCATGATGGTTCCTCCATTTTTCTTTAAATTCGTTACGCGCTCGGTAAAGCGACGTTCGAATCGTTTCTACTTTTATATTCAGCACTTGGCTTATTTCTTCGTAACTCATATCCATTTCATATTTTAATAACAATAAGTTTTTTGCGGCGGGTTTCAATTGTTCGAGTGTATCGCTAATCGTCGCAGCGTGTTCCTTTTGTAAAAGACGAAATTCTCCGTCTTCCTCATCGACAAACGAGGCTAAAAAGTTCTCATCTTCAACGGTCACTTTCGGAAAACGTTTATTTTTTCGATACAGATCATAATATTGATTCAATGACACTTTAAACAACCATGCCTTCACATTGTCGACTTCTAAGTGAATCATCAACTCAATCGCCTTCGAAAATGTATTTTGAACGATATCCTCTGCATTCTCTTTCGAACAACCCATCTTCACTAAGTAATTCAAAATAAACCGTGCGTGCGTAACATACAAATCTTCTATTTTTTCAATGCTCATTTCTACTCCTTTCACTCTCATAACGAACGAGTATTTAAAAAGTGTACAAAAAAAAGAAAGTTTTTTTAAAAACCATACCTTTTAAAAGTTTTACGCAAACAAAAAAAGCGCCAAACCTTCATAAAATAGGGTTTGCGCTTTTCTGTATTAATACGATGTAGTTGGAAGAGTTTAAGCAATCATCTATTCTCACTTTACCATAGAAATAACTTATTCTACAGGTGCATACGTTTCCATTCTCGTTGCGATTCGATCATAAAATACTTTTCCCTGTGCGAGCGATTGTGCGTGATTCACTTTATAGTGTCCTTTAAAGACGTACTCAAAACCTCCAAACTCGCTACGGACATGGGCAAATAACGCGAGTTCTTGACGTAGTTCATATAGACGTTTTTGTAAATACGCTTCATTTTTTTCTGCATTCGTATTGTATTCGATAAAATATCGTTCGTCCGAAGCTAGCGTATTGTTCCAATCTGCATTCGGATAAAACTTCAACGCTTTAATATCAATTGCCTCATTGAATTTATGTTTCGCACCGCTTCCTTGGAACCCTTTGTAGCCTGCACCGAAACAATTACAGCAATCTTTCACTGTCTTAAATGCGATATGTTCTGTCGCATCAATGTATCCTTGATTAATATACGTTTGAGGATCGTAAGCTTCACTCACATCCCATTTAAGCACCGCTAATCGGTCAAAACGTTGTTGGAGCTGCTCTACTAACTGGTCGATTTGCACATTCATCTCGTGTAAGTCCGTTAACACTTTCACGCGGTACACGTCACATTGAAGCGCTTGTATAATATCATGCTGTCTCATCGCATCATTCAAAACCATTTCATTCGATAAATGATACGGTTCATCAATCTCAATGATGACATTGATTTGTGGAAAATAAATATCTGCTAGCGCATATCGCTTCGTTTCCCCGTCTCGTACAATATATTGTTGCGTCATCATTTTTATTTCCACATTGTTTAAGCGATGCCATATTCGTGTAACGACATAGTTTTCATCGTTCTTTTTATTCGTTTTAGACAATTGCTTTTTAATAAACTCATATTTCTGCAAAACCAATCCCCACTTTTCTTCGACATGTATTTCATCGTACTTACATTATATAGAATATGACGTTCTAAACAACATTATGCCCTTTCTGTCGTTTAGCGCCCTTCTTAAAATAGTTATGATATCATTTCTGCGTCTACTCCGTTGTATGATGAGTGTATCAAACAGTGAGGTGAAGAAAATGAAAGCATTAGGCTATAACCATTACGGTAAACCCGACGTATTTGAAGAAGTAACGATGCCAACACCGACAGTTGGCACTGATGAAGTATTATTGAAAACGAAATTTGTTAGTATCCATCCCGTTGATGCCCTTATTCGAAGTGGCGGCTTCTCAGGTGGACACGCATTGAATCAACTATTAATTCCTGGTAGTGAAGTGTTAGGTGAAATTGTTGAACTTGGCACAGACGTACAAGGTTTCGCAAAAGGCGACATCGTCATCGGTAAACCCGGTCGAGCTGGCTATGCAGACTATGTTGTCGTACACCAATCGAAAGTTTTCCATAAACCGAAAGATATGCCGAACGAAGCGGCAGCTGGCTTTTCAGGTGTCGGCAATACCGCTTACTACACGTTGTTCGACTTCGGTAACATCCAAGCAGGCGAAACGATCACCATCTTAGGCGCATCTGGTGGCGTCGGTTCGATTGCTATTCAAATCGCCAAAAATGAAGGACTCCATGTCATTGCTGTCGCAAGTGAAAAAAATAAACAATACGTCCTTCAACTCGGTGCAGATGAATTCGTTGACTACAAACAACCGAGTCAACTTGAAGCCATTCATGACCGTGCTGACATCGTCATCGATGCTTCCCTCTTCGCTTCATCTGCTGAATCAGGACTCGCACTCGTTAAAGACGGTGGTCGTTACGTCACGTTGACACGCTCACCAGAAGCCCCTACAGGCAAACAAATCGACATCATCGATATGCGTAGAACACCAGATATGACCGACAAAAAAGCGATGGACTACTTAACAGCACTACACGAAAAACACCCCGTCCATGTCAAACCAACCGCCCTCTTCCCATTCTCGGTAAAAGGCGTTGTCGCAGCGCATACCGCACTCGAAGACGGATCCCTTTCTAAAAAAATCTTGTTAGAAGTGTAACAATGAGAAAAACCTGCCTAATGTGGGCAGGTTTTTTGTTTTCATTTCATTATTTACAGTAAGTACAATGACACGAAAACCCATCCGAAATAAAGGAGAATCGATTCTAAAACGATTCGAACAAACATGATAAACTTATACTAGACACAAGATTTTAAAAGGAGATATATATATGACTTACTTCGTTTTATTACTATTATTAGCAATTTTAGTTGTGCAATTTATGTGGTTTAAACAATCGAAAACTTCTACAACATTGATCTTCCCGGTACTATTCACTGTCATCTTTATTGTCTTATTAATTTTACATTTAGATCTTGGTACAATGACTATACCAGCAATCGTTACAGGCATCCTTCTTTGGGTGTTATTCATTCTTACTGTTTCAATGAAGAAAAAATAATGTATGTGTAAAAAAGGCAGCCTTAGTAGCTGCTTTTTTTATATCTAATACGAAAAATTAGTATTAAGGATTATATTTCTTATCACTAGCTGAGCTTTCTTTCGTATGCTCTTTGTTCTTTTCGTCTTTGACTTTTTCATTTAATTCTTCAACCGGTATGGCATCTACTGTTTGCATATCTTCATGCATATCAAAAAGGCTCGGATTATCTGAATCGACCATATCAGGCTTTTCTAAATTTTTTCTGCTCTTTTCTTTATGTGAGTCTCGTTCGAATTCTTTCGTCATTTAAAACTCTCCTTTCGTAAGTTCGTTAAACAATTGTTGCGACCTTTATATTGTCTGCTAACGGCCGTTTTTATTCACTTCTCCAAATACTTTCTCACCTACAACTACACCATCGTGCTCAATATATGGTTCTTTTAAAAGTGTCGCTTCTTTCACACAGAGCGTTTTATCATGAGGATATGTTTCATCCATGCACGTCCCTATTTTTCAATTAGGCATCGAAGGAGGAAGCCATATAAATACTATTGAATACAACTAGATCCTTTAATTTTCCATTCGGGTTTTGTTTCATCAAAACGCCTCCTTTGAATTATCGCAAGTATACTAAAAGTATTGCCTAATTGCTGGACGATAAAACATGAGGACATACCAGCTAGAACATTGTCCTCAATATAATTCCATATTTGTTTCAGCGTTAAGACAATAAAAATACTTAGCATGATTTTAGCTGCATTCGTACGTATTCTTTATTACAGCCCCAAAGTGAGTTGATTTAAATAGTCGTGGAAGTTCATTGGATCTGTTCTTTTAAAAATGAATAGCACGATTCTAATTAATGCCCAAGTAATACGATTACACCTCTATTCGAATCGTTACTTTTATATTTGTTTTAACGACAAAGCATTTTGGAGAAAATTAAATAAAAAAAGTGCCAAAACCCTTAATCTTAAAGGATTTTGACACTCATTGAAACCGTATGATTTCGTCTTATGGAGACGGCGGGAGTCGAACCCGCGTCCAGAAACTCCAGTACTTGAAGCACTACGTGTGTAGTCTATCTACTTACGTTTCGCACTGCATTATGCCGACAGACAGGCGTCTTGAGCGCTAACCTACTAATCTCCTCTTACAGACTCAGGTTGCACCTGTAAGCGTATCCCACTAAAGTTGGGCCTCAGTTACTACTACATGGGCGATAGAGCAGTGAGGCAGTTGCAGAACTAAGCTGCAGCTAATTGATTGTTTGTTTTGCCAGTTATAAATAACTTCCGTTGATGACGAAGCCGAGACCTCCGACACGCGATCCAAGCCCAGACATCCCTGTCGAATCCGTAACGTCCCCTTAGTTCCGTTGACAAAGAGCGTAAAGCAACATGTGCTCGTACTAGCTGTCGGAATAAGGTGTGTTCGGACATCGCATAAAGCGATGTAGAATACTGGCTTGTATGTTTATTATTATAACGCAATATTAACAACCTCGCAACCAATTTACTTTTACCGATACAAGTTCATCATGAAAAAAACGTCGGAGCATGGCGCTTCGACGTTTAGGGTTATTGATTATTTTTTAGCAACTGATTGATTTGCGTACGTTTTTAAATTGGTAATATCAGCGTTTACTTTCGCAAGTAACACATCATATTTTGCCATTAATACACCGTAGTCTGATGCATTAATACGATGTTTTTTATCTAGTGTTGTGAGTTGCTTTTTAATCGCAGTTAATTGATTTTTTTGTGCTTTATATTTTCCATAAAAGCTCGTATATTTTTTATTCGCTACGGTCTTAGATAATTTCTTTTTCGCTTTTCCTTTTTGATCAACGCTGTAATATTTTTCTACAGCTTTTTCGATAGCTTTCACATTGGCATCTACTTGTACTAATTTTTTATTAATTGATTTTCCTGTCGCTGTTTTGACTGTCTTCACTTTTGGTGTCGCTGTTTTGACAGTTTTCACTGTTTTCGTATGTGTTGTTTGATGTTCCTTTGCACTTGCAAATGTCCCCACATTTAATGTTAGTGCAGCGATTGCTACTGAAGCGATTACTTTTTTCATCTTCTAATTCCTCCCTTGGCCTTTAACGTAAATACGTTTTTAGTACTTTTAGTATATGTATTAACGTAAATTTAGTATAGTGAATTTCTATTACAAAAAATAACAATTTCATGTAGAATACATTACTAAAACACTTATTTATTACATTTTTATATCATTCAATTCAAAATCTCGTATTTTTACTATTTATACATACAAAAAATTATACATACAAAAAAGCCATGAATCGTATTCATGGCTTTTCATTCGTTTAGCGATTGCGTTCGCGCATCGCACGATCGACATCGCGTTTCGCATCTTTTTTCTTCAAGTCTTGGCGTTTATCGTAATTTTTCTTACCTTTACCGAGACCGATTAGAAGTTTGGCATAGCCGTCTTTAATGTACATCTTAAGTGGAACGATTGTGTACCCTTCACGCTTAATGTCGTAATTCAGTTGTCGTATTTGGTTTTTGTGTAATAGCAGCTTACGTGTACGAATCGGATCATGGTTGAAGATGTTCCCTTGTTCGTACGGGCTAACGTGCATATTAGACACCCAAGCTTCTCCGTTGCGAATTTGAATATATGAATCTTTTAGCTGTACTTTCCCTTTTCGAATTGATTTGATTTCGGTTCCGTTTAATACGATCCCCGCTTCAATTGTCTCTTCAATAAAGTAATCATGACTCGCCTTTTTGTTTTGAGCGATTGCATTACCTTTTCCCTTTGGCATGTGCGTCACCTCAATTAAATATAGTTAGTTTACTTATTTGTGTTTGTTGTTTTTTGAAGCTTTCGCCATGGCATCTGAGAAGCTGCCACCTTTGCGAGGTTTGCTGCCTTTGTAGCCGCCACCGTCGCGTTTGCGATCTTCTTTACGCGTACGACCGTTTACTTTCGGACCGCTTGGCGTATGTTTGTTACCACGTTTAAAATCTTTATCTTTGTCTTTCCCTTTGATGACACGAGGGCCTGAAGAAGGGCGACGTTTTGGTTTTGGTTTCGGTTCTGGCATATCTGTGATAATGAAGTCGATTGCTGCTTCTTCCACGTTTACGTTAAATACTTTAATCGTTACGCGGTCACCGATACGGAATTGACGTGCTGTACGTTCCCCGATCATTGTCATTGAACGTTCGTCGAAGTTGTAGTAATCATCTGTTAAGTTACTGATGTGTACTAAACCTTCGATTGTGTTATCAAGCTCGATAAACATACCGAAGTTTGTAACAGAACCAACAATACCTTCGAATTCTTGTCCAACTTTGTCCAACATGAATTGAGATTTTTTGATTGCTTCTGTATCGCGTTCTGCATCGATTGCACGACGTTCACGAGATGATGTATGAACTGAAATTTCGTCCATTGCATTGCCCCAGAATGACGTCGTTTTTTCTGATTTGTCGCCATTGATTAAGTACGTACGGATTAGACGGTGTACGATTAAATCAGGGTAACGACGAATTGGTGATGTGAAGTGCGTGTAATACTGTGCTGCTAAACCGAAGTGGCCTAAGCATTGTGGATCGTATTTCGCTTGTTGCATAGAACGAAGCATCATCGTAGAGATAACTGGATATTCTGGTTGACCTTCTACTGATTTTAAAATACCTTGTAATGCGCTAGGGTCGATTGAATCTGTCGCACCTTGTACGGTAATACCGAAGTTCGTAATGAACTCGAAGAAACGTTGTAGACGTTCTGGTTTTGGATCTTCGTGAATACGGTAGATGAATGGAAGTTCCATTTTACATACGTGTTCAGCTACTGTTTCGTTGGCAGCAAGCATGAAATCTTCAATCATTTTTTCAGCGATTGTACGTTCACGTACGACGACATCTGTTGGCCAGCCTTTTTCATCTACAAGAACAACTGATTCTTTTAAGTCGAAGTCTACTGCGCCGCGGCGATCACGGTTCATACGTAGAAGACTTGAAAGTTCTTTCATCGTTTCAAACATTGGCACTAATTCTTTGTAGCGTTCGATTAGTGCTTCGTCTTGGTGTTCTAAAATTTTGTATACGTCTGTGTATGTCATACGTTCGTTCGTACGAATTACACTTTGGAAAATATCGTGGTCGATTACTTTCCCTTCTTGGTTAATAATCATTTCACAAGATAATACTAAGCGATCCACTTGTGGGTTTAATGAACATAAACCATTTGAAAGACGGTGAGGAATCATCGGAATAACGCGGTCTGTTAAGTAAACAGATGTCGCACGTTCATATGCTTCTTTATCTAAAATAGAATCTTGTGTTACGTAGTAACTAACGTCTGCGATATGGACTGTTAATTTGAAGTTACCATTGTCTAATTTCACAACGCTCACTGCATCATCTAAGTCTTTTGCAGATTCGCCATCAATTGTAACGATCATGTCTTCGCGGCAATCACGACGACCTTCACGATCCGCATCTGAAATTTCGTCCGGCACTTGTGCAGCCGCTTCGATTACTTCTTCAGGGAATTCTACATGAATATCATGTTTATGGATAATTGAAAGAATGTCGACACCTGGATCATTTTTGTGACCTAAGATTTGAACGATCATCCCTGCAGCTTTTTGCTGTTCGTCTGGCCATTTCGTAATTTCAACGACAACTTTATGTCCGTCCATCGCACCTAAAGTGTGATCGCGACCGATGAAAATATCTGTACCGAAACGTTTGTCATCTGGTAAAACGAAACCGAAGTTTTTGTTCGCTTGGAATTCACCAACGATACGTGATGTACCACGTTCAACGATTTCAATAATTTGACCTTCACGACGTTCGCCAGTTGAATCTGCTGACACTTTTACGATAACGGTATCGCGGTTTAAAGCGCCACCTTTCATCGTTGGTGGAATAAATACATCATCTAAGCCTTCTTCTTCTGGTGCAACGAAGCCGAAGCCTTTTGCGTGTCCGATGAAGCGACCTTTAAATGTATTCATGCGTTCTGGTGTACCGTATTTATCGTTGCTACCGCGAACGATTGTACCTTGTTCTTCTAAGTTCACAAGCACCTTCACTAATTCTTTGAAGTCTTCAGCTTCTGTTAATCCTAGTTGCTCTTCTATCTCTGCAACAGTCAGCGGTTTGACTTCGGGTTCTGTTAATAGCGCTAATGTGCGCTGTTGTAAGTTACTCAAATCATTTCCTCCTACTTCACGTTGACTATTCTTGCCAATCTAATGAATTTAAAAATTGTAAAATATCTTCTTGTAATTGCTTTCTTTCTGTACCTAACGTAATGACGTGGCCTGATTCTTCATACCACTTCATATGCTTATCAATGGACTCGACCGTGTCATAAATAATTTGGGCGGACTTTGGATTAATCACATCGTCCAACCGTCCTTGTACGACAAAAATCGGTGCATATAGTTCATCAACATGACTTCGCACATCTTGAATCAGTTCAGGAAGTTTTGGCAATGAGGGCATTCCCTCGCGTTTTATTGATTCGATCAACGCATCTTTCTGTTGTTCGTCATAGCCAAAAGCTCGACTGAAATCTTTCGCATACTTCACGATGCCACTAAACATAGTATCCGTCGTACGCATTGTCATAGGCGCACACATCGTCACAATGCCTTTAAGTGGTTTCAAATAACCTAAACGAAGTGAAAAGACACCGCCTAGTGATAAACCAGCAACCGCAATTTCCGTATAGCCGTCTGCCACTAATTCCTCGTATGCCTTCTCTACATCTTGCCACCAATCCACTGGTCCCGTTTGAATTAGTTCCAGTGGAGATGCACCATGTCCTTTATAATGAGGTGCTTTAACCGTATAGCCGCTCTTCTCTAAAAAGCGACCGAGCATATGCACATCCGCAGAATTTCCTGTGAAGCCATGTAAAAGCAAAACCGCACGTTTTCCTGCTTTATAATAAAATGGTTGTGGCAAAGATACCTTCATTTCAAAAACCTCCTGATGTCGTCATTCGTCAACAGATGAATTACATTGTCTCTATTATATCCTTAATAAATAGAAAATGCCTAACCTTTTGATAGGTTAGGCAAAAATCCTTTATTAATATTTTGCAATTAAAATTGCAACAACAAAGAATAGTACTGAAAGAACAATCGTTACACGGTGTAAAACTAGTTCAACGCCACGTGCTTTTGATTTACCAAATAGTTGTTCTGCACCACCTGAAATTGCACCAGAAAGGCCGGCACTCTTAGGTTCTTGCATTAATACAGTAACAATGATTAAACAAGCAATCACGATTAGCGCGATGATTAAAAATGTATGCATTCTTCCACCTCCTGCTCAACTGCACCACAACACTGCCTATTGTATTATAGAGCTTATATGTGTTGCATATTTGTTACGTCAAAACACATAATGACATTTTACCATGAATGAGCAGAACTATATAGCAAAAAACGGTATTTTTTTGAAAACTATCTCCCTAGCCAGCCACCATCGACGACGAGCGTATGTCCGTCAACATAGTCCGATGCAGCGGATGCTAAAAAGACGACAGCGCCTTTGAGATCATCGACTTTTCCCCTTTCTAAAAAAACAGACTACACCCAATTGGCATAGTCTGTTTCAAAATAAACGCTTATTTATTTAAGTTGTAGAAAGATTGGATTCCTTCGTATTTAGAAATACCTTCTAATTCATCTTCAATGCGTAGAAGTTGGTTGTATTTCGCAACACGGTCTGTACGAGATGGTGCACCTGTTTTGATTTGACCAGCGTTCGTTGCAACAGCGATATCCGCAATTGTTACGTCTTCTGATTCACCAGAACGGTGAGAAATGATTGCTGTATAGCCAGCACGTTTTGCCATTTCAATCGCATCTAATGTTTCTGTTAACGTACCGATTTGGTTTACTTTGACTAAAATAGCGTTACCAACGCCTTCTTCAATACCGCGTGCTAATTTTTTCGTATTCGTAACGAATAAATCATCACCGACTAATTGAACACGGTCGCCAATACGTTCTGTTAATAATTTATGACCAGCCCAGTCGTCTTCATCAAGACCATCTTCAATTGAGATGATTGGATATTTAGAAGCTAATTCTTCGTACCAATCAACCATTTGTTCTGATGTTTTCGTAACGCCTTCGCCATCTAAGTGATATAGTTTGTCTTCTGCGTTATAAAGTTCTGATGAAGCTACGTCCATCGCAAGTTTTACTTCTTCGCCCGGTTTGTAACCAGCGCGTTCGATTGCTGTTACGATTGTTGATAACGCTTCTTCATTTGAAGAAAGGTTTGGTGCGAAACCACCTTCATCACCAACCGCTGTATTATGACCAGATTCTTTTAGAACTGCTTTTAATGCGTGGAAAATTTCAGCACCCATACGTAGTGCATGACGGAAGCTTTCTGCACCGACTGGCATTACCATAAATTCTTGAATATCTACGTTGTTATCCGCATGTTCGCCACCATTTAAAATGTTCATCATTGGAACTGGAAGTTGTTTTGCATTAACGCCACCAATGTATTGGTATAAAGGTAAACCTAAGTAGTTAGCTCCTGCATGTGCAACAGCTAAAGAAACACCTAGAATCGCATTTGCACCTAGAGCACCTTTATTTTCTGTACCGTCAAGTTCGATCATTTTTTTATCGATTGCTACTTGGTCTAATACGGAAAATTCCCCTTCTAGTGCTGGAGCAATAATGCTATTTACATTGTCAACGGCTTTTAATACACCTTTGCCTAGATAACGAGATTTATCTCCATCGCGTAATTCTACAGCTTCATATTCACCAGTCGATGCACCTGAAGGTACGATTGAACGGCCGTATGCGCCTGACTCTGTAAATACTTCTACTTCTACTGTTGGGTTACCGCGTGAATCTAATACTTCGCGAGCTAATACGTTTGTAATAATTGACATTGTTTGAACTCTCCTCGGTTTGTGAAATATTTTATTCGATTAATCGAATAATGGTTTACCTGTCATTTCGGCAGGTTGTGGAACACCTAAAAGTTTGAGCATTGTCGGTGCCAAGTCTGCAAGAATACCGTCGTGCATCACGACGCCTTCTTTCGTAACAATGACTGGCACTGGATTCGTAGTATGTGCTGTCATCGGATTCCCTTCAAGGGTTACAACTTCGTCAGAGTTTCCGTGGTCGGCTGTAATAATCGCATAGCCGCCTTTCGCTAAAATCGCATCCACTACATCGCCTAGACATTCATCAACGGCTTCAATCGCTTTGATTGTCGGCTCTAGCATACCGCTGTGACCGACCATGTCTGGGTTGGCAAAGTTCAACAGAATGGCATCCACTTTGTCCCCGTTAATTTCGCTAACTAAAGCGTCACGAACTTCGTAGGCACTCATCTCTGGTTGTAAATCGTACGTTGCCACTTTTGGTGAATTGATTAAAATACGATTTTCCCCTTCGAATTTCTCTTCACGGCCACCGCTCATAAAGAACGTCACGTGTGGATATTTTTCTGTTTCTGCAATGCGTAACTGACGTAATTTTGCATCGGATAACACTTCACCCACTGTATTTTTTAAATCGTCATCGTAAAATGCGATATCACCGATTACAGTTTCACTATATTTCTTAAAGCAAACAAATTCAAGGTTTTTCGGTTGAATTTCTGAAATATCAAAACCTTCAAACTTCGGATTTGTCATAGCTGTTGATAATTGAATCGCACGGTCTGGGCGGAAGTTGAAGAAAATAACGGCATCATTATCTTCGATTTTCGCAACCGGTTGACCGTTTTGTTGTACGACGAATGGTACGACGAATTCATCGTTCACACCGTTCGCATAAGAAGCTGCAAGACCTGCTGCTGCAGACGGTTGCACTTGACCTTCGCCAAGAACGACTGCATCGTAAGCAAGTTTCACACGATCCCATCGTTTATCGCGGTCCATCGCATAGTAGCGACCGCTCACCGATGCAATTTGACCGATGCCGATTGCTTCCATTTGTTTCGCCGTCTCTTCTAAATAGCCCGGTGCTGTTTTTGGACCGACGTCACGACCATCTAAGAAAGCGTGTAAATACGCTTCGTCTAAACCTTGGTCTTTCGCAAGTTTTAATAAGGCAAATAAATGTTCATAGTGACTGTGTACACCGCCATCTGAAAGAAGTCCTAATAAATGTAGTTTAGAACCGTGCTCTTTCACGTGGTTGATTGCTTTTAAAAGCACTTCATTTTCAAAGAAATCCCCATCTTTAATCGATTTGTCGATACGCGTTAAACTTTGATATACGATGCGCCCTGCACCGATGTTCAAATGACCGACTTCCGAATTCCCCATTTGTCCTGCTGGTAAGCCAACCGCTTCGCCTGATGCTTGCAGTTGTGAATGAGGATACGTGTTGAAATAACGATCGAAGTTAGGTTTATTCGCTTGTGCTACTGCATTCCCGAATACTTCTTTACGACAGCCGAAACCGTCTAAAATAATAAGTGCTACTGGTGTATTAGGCATTTGCCCCCGCCTCCAATAATTTTAAGTATGATGCTGCTTCTAAACTTGCACCGCCAACTAGAGCGCCGTCGATATGTTCCATCGATAATAATTCTTCTACGTTTGCAGGTTTTACAGAGCCACCATATTGGATACGTGTTTGTTCAGCAACTTCTTCGCTAAATACTTCAGCGATTGCTTTACGAACTTCTCCACAAACTTCATTTGCATCGGCTGCTGTTGCTGTTTTACCTGTTCCGATTGCCCAGATGGGTTCATATGCTACGACTGATTGTGTTGCTTGTTCGGCTGTTAAATCTTTCATTGCTGCTTTCACTTGAGAAGCCACTTTTGAAACTGTTTGTCCCGCTTCACGTTCTTCTAACGTTTCACCGACACAAATGATTGGTTTTAAGTGATGTGCAAATGCTGCATGTGCTTTTGCATTCACAGATTCATCTGTTTCGTTGAAATATTCACGACGTTCTGAGTGACCAATCACAACGTAAGAAACACCAATATCCGCAAGTTGTACTGGGCTTACTTCCCCTGTAAATGCACCTTCTGTTTCATAATGCATGTTTTGTGCGCCAATTGCTAAATCCGTACCTTTTGTTGCTTCTACGAGCGTCGGTAAAAATAGTGCAGGTGAACATACTACCGCATCGACCTTTTCGTTCGTAGGTACTTGTGTTTTCACTTCATTAACGAAATCTACAGCTTCCTTCAGTGTTTTGTACATTTTCCAGTTGCCGGCAATAATAGGTTTACGCATATGCTATTCATCCTCCAAATTGTCTATTATTTGTCATTCAGTGCAACGACGCCAGGAAGCTCTTTGCCTTCCATGAACTCTAATGATGCACCACCACCTGTTGAGATGTGTGACATTTGATCTGCTACGTTGAATTTTTCGACTGCTGCAGCTGAATCACCGCCACCGATAATTGTGTATCCTTCTGTATGTGCCATTGCATCCGCTACTGCTTTCGTACCTTTTGCAAATGGTGCTAATTCAAATACACCCATCGGTCCGTTCCAAATAATTAATTTTGATGCTTGAATAACTTCTGCATAGTTCGCAGCTGTTTTCGGTCCAATGTCTAAACCCATGTAATCTGCTGGAATTTGATCGATTGAAACGACTTTCGTGTTCGCATCTTTTGAAAATTCATCTGCTACGACCGCATCGATTGGCATGTATAATTTCACGCCTTTTTCTTCTGCTTTTTGAATAAATGATGCAGCTAATTCAATTTTATCTTCTTCAAGAAGAGACGTCCCAATTTCATAGCCTTGTGCTTTCGTAAATGTATAAGAAAGACCGCCACCGATAATTAAGTTATCTACTTTCTCAAGTAAATGGTCGATTACGCCGATTTTATCTTTTACTTTCGCCCCACCAATAATCGCTGTGAATGGACGTTCTGGATTTGATAAAGCTTTCCCTAATACGTCCAATTCTTTTTGCATTAAGAAGCCTGACACAGCAGGTAAGTAAGCTGCGATGCCAGCTGTTGTAGCGTGTGCACGGTGGGCTGCGCCGAATGCATCATTTACGTATACATCTGCAAGAGACGCAAATTGTTGTGCTAATGTTGCATCATTTTTCTCTTCACCTGCATGGAAACGAACATTTTCAAGTAATACAACGTCGCCTTCTTGCATTGTTGCAACTACTTGCTCTACATTCTCCCCTACAGACTCAGACAATTTTTGAACGTCTTTGCCTAGTAATTCTGCTAAACGTTTCCCAGCCGCAGTTAAGCGAAGCTCTTCTTTCACTTCACCTTTCGGACGACCTAAGTGACTTGCTAAAATGACTTTTGCACCTTCAGCTATTAAATATTGAATTGTTGGCAATGCTGCGCGGATACGTGTATCGTCCGTCACGCGCCCATCTTCCATTGGCACGTTGAAGTCTACACGTACGAATACGCGTTTCCCTTTCACATCGATATCTTTTACTGATTTTTTCTCATTCATCTACAAATTGCCTCCCTTTAGCGATTATAAAACGCTTTCTTGCTCTCAATGAAAAAGGAGAAGTACACCATCGCGCTTCTCCTCTTTTTTCAAATCCATTATATACGCAATGTTTAAGAAAGGCTAATTATTTTTTTAAAATAAGAATTTCTTAAAGGATTTCATTGCGCTAACGTTTATTAGAATCCTTGAGACGCTACATATTCAGCTAAATCTACTACACGAGTAGAGTAACCTGTTTCATTATCGTACCAAGCAAGTACTTTCACTAAGTTATCTTCAAGAACCATTGTTGATAATGCATCAACTGTTGAAGAAGAAGTATTGCCATTGTAATCGATTGAAACTAAAGGTTCTTCAGAATAAGCTAGACGACCAGCAAGTGAACCTTCTACAGATGCTTCTTTGAAAGCAGCATTTACTTGTTCGATTGTTACGTTTTCGTTTAATTCCGCTACTAAGTCAACAAGTGATACGTTTGGTGTTGGTACGCGGATTGCCATACCGTCTAATTTACCTTCAAGTTGAGGTAATACTTTAGCGACAGCTGATGCAGCACCTGTTGTTGTTGGGATGCTAGACATTGCTGCTGCACGAGCACGACGGTAATCTTTATGTGGTAAGTCTAAGATTTTTTGGTCATTTGTGTATGAGTGAACTGTTGTCATCATACCGCGTTTAATACCGAATTTTTCGTCAAGCACTTTTGCAACTGGTGCTAAACAGTTTGTTGTACAAGATGCATTTGAGAATACAACATCATTTTGTGCATCATATTTTTCGTGGTTAACGCCCATTACAAACGTTGGCATATTTTTACCAGGAGCTGACACGATTACTTTTTTAGCACCTGCGTCTACGTGTTTTTTCGCATCGTCATAGTTTGTGAAGAAACCTGTAGATTCTACTACGATATCTACGTTTAATTCTCCCCAAGGTAGGTTCGCTGGATCTTTCTCAGCGTATACACGTACTGTTTGACCATCAACGATTAAATTGTCACCGTCAGCAGTTACTTCTGCATCTAATTTGCCGTGTACTGAATCGTATTTTAATAAGTGTGCAAGCATTTTTTGCATCTGTTAAGTCATTTACTGCAACAATTTCAATATCTTTACGTTGTAATGCTGTGCGGAATACTAAGCGTCCAATACGTCCGAATCCATTAATAGCTAATTTAAAAGTCATGTGTAGTTCCTCCAATATGTTGTGTTTGAATTTAGTTTATTTTTCTGTGCGGATGATCTTTAACATTTCTTGAGCAGCCGATAAATCTGTGATGAAATACGTTTGTTCAGGAGCGTTCGTAAAGTAGGCTAAAATTGCTTTCGCTTTTTCAGCACCGCCCGCTAAGGCAATAACAGTGGGACACTTTTTGACCTGTTCTAGTTGTAAACCGATCGTACGTATTCTCTGTACTGCTTTACCCGTCTCATCAAAATAATAACCAAAAGCTTCACCAATCGCTCCGTTTTCACGAAGTGCTGTCATTTCATCTGTCGTTGAATTGCGGCGTAATGCCATCTCGTCTGCAGAACCAATTCCGTGTACGACGATATCTGTACGCTCATACAAATTGAGCATGTCGCGAACGACTGGTTCTTGAATCATCGCATTGTAAGCTGCTTCACTTAGATGTTCCGGTAAATATAGCGTACGATATTCATTGCCTGTATTGTTCGCAAATTCTGCAGCAATTGTGTTCGCTTGCATCTTCACATCGACACCCATTCCTCCGCGTGCCGCGATAAATGTTGCACCGCGAATTTTAGAAGAAGTGAGTTGTTCACCAACAGCTGCAACGGTACTGCCACCCGTTACTGCGATGATGTCGCCTGATTTGGCATTTTTCGTTAAAAGATGTGCTGCTTCCATTCCCATCATCGCTTTCACGGATGGTTCTTGGTCGACATTCCCATCGACGATCGTTAGATGCTCGATATGAAGATAACGTTTTAATTGGCGTTCTAAGTCAGAAATTCCTGACCATTCATAAACGAGCGGTTTCAAGACATCCAAAATTTGAATACCTGCTTCTGTAATTGACATTCCTGTACGACTTGCAAAAATTAAACCTTGTTCACGCATTAAATCCGTTTCTCGGCGTACTTCTCTTTCTGCAAGGGAGAGACTTTCTGCTAGTGCTCGGCGGCCAATCGGTTCAAGCATTTGAACCATATGAAGTATACGGTATCGAACTTGCAACAATTGTGCCATTTCAGGAAGCATTTTTAATTGTGCTTCTGTAAGAGATAACATCGTCTCCCTCCTTTCTTAAGTGGGTTTATTTTTATCCCTATAGTGTAAAAATCGTCCCACAAATAGTAAAAAAAACTTTCTATACAAATTATAACAGGACTCGTTTTGTTTTGCAACAATGGTCGAAATATGTCCCACTATCATTTGTACAATTCACTTTATACTTAAATTATTCCCAGATTGTAATTATTTAAACATCAACAAACGTTTTTTACAAACAAACTATTTCTAAATTAAATAAGCACTTCCCCTATATAATAGAAGGAAGTGCTTATTTTTAAAGTGCTGGTTTTAAAGATGACGAATCTGTCGGTTGAACAATTTCATAAATCGTCTCATAGTCTAATACGCCGTATTGAACAATTTGACCATCTTTTTCAAGAACAGGAATCATCATCATAAACCTCTCGTGCAAATCCTCATCTTGTTCGATATCAACTGTTTGATATTCGAAGTGGACATCTTGTTGCACGAGCTGCATCATGTTCATACCTTCCTCACAAAGACGACAATTCGGTCGACCGTAAAAAGTAATCATGCAAGCACCTCTTTCTTCATTCATATTTATTTTATATATTATAGAAGAAACTCAAAAGAAAAGCACAGAAAAAAGCTCACCGAATGGACGTCCAATCGATGAGCTTTTAAATTAAAAATTAGTTTTTCTCTTCTACTTTTTGAGCAGGTGTGGCGTCTTGTGTAACACGTTTTAAGAAGAACGCTAAAATTAATGCTACGACTGAAATAAATGTCGCAATTAAGAATGAGAAGTTAATCCCATCAACTTGTGCTTGTTTAGCCATTGTAGCGGCTAAATCTTTCGCGTATTTCGCAGCTTGAACTTGCGCTTCTTGTTGATCTGTACCGCCTGCGATTAATTCCATTGCTTTATCTTTCGCTTTTCCAGCAACAGTTTCTTTAATATCCATATCTTCTGCACTGTTTTTAGCGTAGTTTGTCATGATTGTAATCATAACTGCTGAACCGATCGCACCGGCAACTTGTTGAAGCGTGTTGTTAATCGCTGTACCGTGTGGATTTAAACGTAATGGTAATTGGTTTAAACCATTTGTCATAATCGGCATCATAACTAATGAAATACCGAACATACGAATTGTGTAAACGACGATTAAATACGTATATGATGTGTCTAACGTTAATTTTGATAAGTAGTACGTTGCACCAATAATAATCGCAATCCCTACGACAGCTAATGGACGAGGTCCGATTTTATCGAATAATTTCCCTGTGATTGGTGACATTAACCCCATAACAAGTGCACCTGGTAATAACATTAAACCAGCATCTAATGGTTCAATTCCACGAATGTTTTGTACGTATAATGGAATTAAAATCATACCTGAGAATAATGCCATCGCATTAACGACAGAAATAACACTACTTAATGCAAACATCGGATGTTTGTATACTTCCATACTAAGTAGTGGTTTCTCCATGCGAAGTTGGCGTAGAACGAATATAATTAAGGCAATCGCACCGATTGTGATTGTACCCCAAACTTCTAATGCACTCCAACCTGCTGTTGATGCTGTTGAGAAACCGTATAATAAACCACCAAAACCAATTGTTGAAAGAATAATTGAGAAGATGTCTAACGTAACTGGTTTTGTTTCCATGACATTATCAAATTTCCAAATCGCTAAGATTAATGAAAGAATTGCGAATGGTAAGATGATGATAAATAGATAATGCCATGAGAAGTGTTCTACTAAGTACCCTGATAGTGTTGGTCCGATTGCTGGAGCCATAATCATAACTAAACCGAAAAGCCCCATTGCTGTACCACGTTTTTCTACTGGGAAACTAATTAACATAATGTTCATTAGTAATGGTCCCATGACAGATGCGCCGACCGCTTGGATCATACGCGCTGTTAGTAACACACTAAATGTCGGTGACCAAATTGCTAACGCTGTACCGATTGTAAAAATCGCCATTGATGTGACGAATAATGTTTTATTTTTGAAACGTGTAATTAAAAATGCACTCGCTGGTACTAAAATACCTGTAATCAACATGTATCCTGTAGCAAGCCATTGAACTGTAGATGCTTCGACATCGAAATCCTTCATAATAGAAGGTAATGCCACGTTAAGTAACGTATTATTTAAAAACGCTACAAACGCCCCGACAAATAAAATAGAAATCATTAAATAAGGGGGTTTTTTTAATATTTGATTCATTGTCCAATTCCCTCTTTGCTTTTATATTCTTCGTAAAAGTTTACTTGATTTATTTTATACTCGTAGTCCAATTTTTGCAAGAAAAATATTTTATACGTTGTGAAACCGCTATCTTATAAGGTTTTAGAGTTATAACCAGAGTATAGATTGCTTGATTTTTTATTTATTTATGATTACATTTATACGTAAGGTACAACTGTCAAGACACATAAAATACGTAAAAAGGTGAATCTATGAACAATCGTAAACGCCAAATTATCCAAGCTTGTATTAAACTATTCTCCGAAAAAGGGTTTGTTGAAACGTCTATTCAAGATATTTTAGATGAAGCGAAAATATCAAAAGGAACTTTCTACAATTATTTCCCTTCTAAAAAAGACTGTTTAATTGCTATTTTGGATATTGGGGCAAAAGAAACTACCGTCCGTAAAGTAACTGCTTTAACTGGGAAAGAAAGAAATGATAAATCGGTACTCGCTACGCAGCTTTTTGCTTCGATGCAAGTGAATAAAGAAAATAATTTATTACCTATTTTCGAATCCATTTTACATTCAGGTGATAAAGATTTAAAAAAACTCGTCGATCAAATTTTTATGCAAGAAATCGACTGGACGGCTCGCCGCTTAATTGACGTCTATGGAATGACTTTAGTTCCCTATCATTATGACGCTGCTATTCTTTTATTCGGTATAATTCATCAGTTTTTAAACGTTCGTAAGTTTATGGACTTACCGAAAGACAATCCTACACCGATTGTAGAATTTGCTATTCGTCAACTCGATCACGTTATCCCGAACTTAATCAACGAGAAAAAAACGATGATTGGTCCAGAATTTGAAACGTATATTCGTACGCATATTGAACAAAAAGAAATTAGCAAATCTGATTTAGTTGAGCAACTTGCTGGGTTCAAATCGTTCATCCAAGACTTGAACGAACAACAAGCTGAATTCATTCATTATTTATTAGATGAACTTGCGAAAGAAGCACCACAATATCACATTTTAGGTGCTGTTGCTTATCAGTTTTACAATGCTTTTCGTGACACACAACACGCAGCTGAAGCGATTGAAATTACGAATCACATTTGGCAACTCATTAAACAACATAAGAATTAAACAAAAACCCCGAAATCCAATGGATTTCGGGGTTTCCTTATTATGTATTATTCAAATGCCCCTGGAGGGAATCGAACCCCCAGCTTAAGAACCGGAATCTTACGTTTTATCCATTAAACTACAGAGGCGTTATTCATAAAGAACTTATTTATTATACTAATAATAGCCTATTATTTCAACTTTAGATTTCGCAATTCATTTCATTTGACCATTCTTGACCAAAATGTGTATCATATACGTAACAGGCAAGCTTATTGCCAATACTGGACAAATTTAAGGGGGATCTTTTCATGAACTTAATTCCAACAGTCATTGAAACAACAAACCGCGGAGAACGCGCTTACGACATCTACTCACGTCTTTTAAAAGACCGCATTATTATGCTAGGTAGTGCAATTGATGATAACGTAGCTAACGCTATCGTTTCTCAACTTTTATTTTTAGAAGCTGAAGATCCAGAAAAAGATATTTACTTATACATTAACTCTCCAGGAGGTTCTGTAACAGCTGGTATGGCAATCTATGATACGATGCAATTCATCAAACCAGATGTACAAACAATTTGTATTGGTATGGCAGCTTCAATGGGTTCATTCCTATTAACAGCTGGTACAAAAGGTAAACGTTATGCATTACCAAACTCAGAAATCATGATTCACCAACCACTAGGTGGCGCACAAGGTCAAGCGACTGAAATCGAAATCGCTGCTCGCCACATTTTAAAAACACGTGAAAAATTAAACCGTATTTTAGCTGAACGTACAGGTCAACCGATTGAAGTCATCGAAAAAGACACAGATCGTGATAACTATATGTCCGCTGAACAAGCACTTGAATATGGTATTATCGATAAAATCATGGTTCGTAACGAAACAAAATAATTATGAATGCTATGAGAGTGCAAAGATTAAATCTTTGCACTCTCTTTTTTATACCAAACAAGTATACGCACATTATTTGGGCAATAAAAAAAGAAGCGACATTGGTCGCTTCTTTTTACGTGTATCGAAATTATTCTACTACGTTGTGTAATTGAGTTAATTCGTAATAGAAGTCGCCTGATTTACTACCTACGTTACCAGCACGTAATGCAGTTGTGTAGTGTATTTCTGTTTTCACTTCTTTACCTTCAAAAGTAGATGTTGTTACAAGTGTGTTCATTTCTTCGCCATCTGTAATCGTTGGTTGTTGAACATTTGTATGACCTAAAGATTCAAGAATGTCAACTGCTTTATTTTCACGACCAATATGGAATTCAATTAATTCTGGGATTTTTAAGTCGACAATTTGTTCTTTTTGACCTTCAGTTTTAATATGTGCGATGTAAGTAATATCTAATTCCATTTAAAAAGCCTCCAAAGTATATAAATAATTTTTATTACTTTCATTTTACCATGTAATGATACCCCTTCAAACTTTCTAAACTGCGAAAGAACGTAAAAGAAATCGAAAAAAAGCACAAATCTGCTTAAAAGAGCGTATCAACTTTCATATAAAGTAAAATTGAAAATAAATAAGTGTCCCTTCCCTTCTATACCCCCTTTTTCATTTTTTATATACTCAACATAATAGCCAAGCCATTCCACATACAAAAGCCCTCAAAATCGACTTGATTTTGAGGGTTTCTTATCGTTTTAATTAAGCCGCCTTACGAGAGCGTTTGAACAGGAATACAGCACCTGCTAATACGATCAATACAAGACCTAATAAGCTATATAATAACGTTTGATCACCTGTTTGAGGTAATGTTTTAGCTACTACTTTCGCATCGTTATCCTTGACTTCAAACGTTAATGTAGTCGCTTTGTTTGAAGGGTTGTGTGGCTTAATCGTATATTTCCCTTTCGGAATATTTGAAACGACTAACGTACCATCATTTTTCACCTTCACGTTTGTCGCAACGCGTTTACCATTTTCATCATACACATCGTATGAAGTACCTGGTTTTAAATTTGTTTCGACTGTTACGTTCATCGTTGATGTTTTTTGTGGCGTTTCTTTTGAAGGCGTTGTTTCCTTCACTGGTGTTTTTTCAGTCGTTGGTTTTGTTTCTTTTGTTGGATTCGTTTCTTTTTCAGGTTTTTTTTCTGGTTTTTTCGTCGTATCTGGTTTTGGATTTTTTTCTGGTTTAGGTGGCGTTACCGGTTTGTCCGGAACGATCGTCACCGCTACATAACAATTATCATTTGCTGTTGCTTTCATTGTGCCATAACCAGTTGTCACAACCGTAACTTGACTATTTTCAGTAACATCATCACTTTCAAATGTCGCTTTACCTGTTGCACTCGTTGTCGAACTTAATGCCGTGCCATCAATTGATACGACCGCACCTTCCACAATGCCATTATTGTCATTTACGACAACGGTAAATTGTGGACAAGCTTGAATATCTTCTTGAATGACTACGTTTAATACTGTGCCACAATTTTCTAAATCCGCTTTCGTAAGCGTTACAGTCGTTGTAATAAAGCCTTCTGCTGTAACTGTTACGAGGACGCCCTCAGAAATGTACTCTTTCGCATCTGTATCTTTTAAAGTAGCTGTTCCTTGTGTATTTGTTGCTGCTGTTAATTGCGTTGTCGATACTGTCGCACCCGCTACAGGTTTACCGTTTTGGTCTGTTACTTGTACTTGCAACTGCTCACACATTGCTGGTTTTGCCGGTAAGTCGACGACTAATTTACAAGGTGCACCTTTTTCAATGACGATCGTTTGTTTTTCATAGCCTTTTTTAGTGATTTCTAAAATAATGCCTGGCTCTAACGTTAATTCTTTACCTGTTTCAAATGTTACGCTACCGTCTTCAGTAACCGTTCCTTTTACAGACTGTTCTGAGCCGGTCTTCACTTTAACGTCTGCGCCGATTAAATACGGTGCATGTTCAACGTCTACCGCAAATTCTGGACATACTTTCGGTGCTTCTTTCATTTGAACGGCTAATTCACATTCTTCTGTATCGCCGATTACTTGCGCAATCGTCGTATAACCATCTTTCGTTACGACAATTTTCGTCGTCGGTGTTACGGATACATCTTTAAACGTTACGTGACCTGAAGCATCTGTTTGTTGTGCTTCTTCGCCGTAAATTTTCACTTCTGCTCCTTCTAATGGATCTCCATCAGGTCCAAGAACCGTGAAGCTAAATTGTGTACATGCTGATTTTTGTAGCGTTATGCTCGTGCCACACTCTGTGCCATCTGCTTTACCAACTACTTTTGTGATGGATGTATAACCATTTTTAGTTACGGTTAATACAGTCCCTACTTTAATTGATTTTTCGTCACCATCTTGGAAAGTAACTTTCCCTGATTGATCTGTAGTCGCTACAATCGATGTACCGTCTACTTTCACTGTCGCATTTTTAATCGCTTTGCCATTTTCATCTTTCACTGTCACATCAAATTGAGGACAAGTTAAAGGTGATGTTACTGGTGTAAGAATGATTTCATCTTGACAATTTTCTGGTACGACTGTCGTAATTGGCTCATATCCTTCCATTTCAATCGTCACTTTTTTACCCGGTACAAGTTGTGGCTCGTCGTCTGGATCGAATGAAACAGTTGGTACGAATTCATTTTCTACAATCTTCCCTGTAACAGACTTGCCACCTTCTGGCGTAACTGTCACAGTCGTTCCTTTATCAGGTGTTACGACCGTATCTTTCGAAATCGTAATTGGTGGATTTTCATCACACGCTTTTGGTGGTTGTTCAATAATAATTGCTTCTGCCGAACAATGATCTGCTGCTACTGTAAATTCTTTCGGTGCAGCTGTTGTCGTTGAACCGTCTGGTGATTTCGTTTGAACTAATACGTAATCGCCTTCTGGTAATTTCGGTGTTACGATTTTACCGTTTTGATCTGCTTTGACCGTTTCAATAATGACATTGCCATCTTCGTCGGTCACTTTGTATTCTGAGTTTGCTAATTTTTTGTCGCCTTCTTGGTTAATGAATGTCACCGTACAACCTTTTGCTTCTTTGTTGTAGTAGTTAATCGCTTTAACGGTTACGACATTTTTGTCATCCACTGTATTTTTCGAAATTTCTACTGGGATTGCTGGTGCATTGTTGAACCATCTCGTATCTGAATAACCTGTACCAAACTGTTTGAATTCATTTTGATTATTTTCTTTAAATGAACTCCAGTTTGTTTCAGCTAAATAATATTTACCGCCTGTTAATTTACGATCAAATGTAATGTTCCCCTCTGCATCTGTCGTTCCTTTCGCAAATGTAATCGTGCCCGTTTCGTCATATAAGACAAATTCAGCACCTTCTAATTTGCCATCGTATACAGGTGTCGTTCCTTGATACGCTTTGAATTTCTCTACTTTCACAGTTGCTTTACCACTGAAAGCAATTTTTGAATTTAATTCTTGGTAGTATACAGCTCGTGAAACAGATTGAGTCGTCTCAAATTTTTCAAAGTTACTACCGCTGATTGATGCATCATTCGTTGCTGTTTCGTTGTTTGCACCTTCAAAGTATGTTTGATACACAACTTTGTATGCACGGTCGATTTCTTTCCCTAAATCTAATGTAAATGTACCATCTTCATTAAATGTAATTGCTGGTGTTTCCACTAGCTTGCTCGTCGTTCCTGTTTTTTCGTCATACGCATACACTTTAAAAGAATCTTTAATGAGCATTTGATTGCTTGACGGTGTATCTTTCACGACGATGTTCGAGCCTTTTAATGTTGATTGTGATTTGTTCACATCAATTGTCCACGTTAAAGCACGACCATTTTGATTCATTGATTTCGTAATAATGTTACTACCATCTGGTACTTCTGGTGTCGTAACAGGACCACCATTTCCCCCGCCAAAAGTCGTTAACACTGTTTCGCCATCGGCAATTGTTGCACTGTTTTTGTAAACTTGCCCTTTTTCAATTAAGTCTGTTGACGGCTTCGTATTATAAACGAGGCGATACGCTTTATTCGTTTGATTCGTTAATTTTGCTTTGAATTGTTTCGCATCTTCATAGTTTCTTACACCAAATTTAGATGTAACGTCTTGACCATTTGTCAAACTACCGTCCGTTGCGATGTTTAATTCATAAATTTTTAGAGAACCAGCTACGTATTGATGATTCCCTGTTAATTGGTCAGTAATAGTTAAGTTATTAATTTCTTGTTGTTGATAGTTGACGTCTAACGTCCAAGAGAACTGCTTTGTTTTCGGATCATACGTACCGACTTTTTGACCGTCATTCGTTGCTAGAACATTTAATCCTTGTTGTGCACTACGATCAACTTTATAAGATGTTCCCTTCCAGTTAAATGCGATATTTGCGTTATTTTTAAGTGTTTTTTTATCTTCAATCGCACGTTCTGTATATTTCGTCTTGTACGTAATCGTCGTTCCTTTTGGTAACGTACCTGTGAATTTTAATACAAATCCATCCGTACCGTTATTTATCAAATCATAAGATGCATCATTAGACACTTCAATCTTACCATCTAAAACTTGTCCGCCATTCGGGAACGTATCCGTCACGACAACATTAGTTAAATCTAACGTTGCATCCGTATTTAAAACGATTTGCCAAGAAGCTGTTTTATTCGTGTAGTCGATATCTAATGCTGTTTTTTTCCCAATACCTTGCGTGAATTTATAGCCATTGCTTACGCTAGCACCTGCATGCCCCGCACTAATAACCGTATTATCTACAACTGCTTTATTATTTTCTAGTACGATTTGGTCGCTCTTTAATTTCGTTTGATACGTAATGACATACGCATCTGTACTTCCTACAGATGAAATATTAAATTTCATACCTGTACGATTTGCATATCCAGCATCTGTTATGTTCGTTGCTGAAGGTGTGATGCTGAATTCTTTCTCATAAGCTGTCGCTTCACCTTTTGCATTAAATACTGTTACTTTTTTTGCTTTTAATGAACCTGTTACATACTCAGATGTATTCGTAAAGAAATCCGAAATTTCCGTACTCGTAATGGCAACTTCATTAAAGTTATATTGTACTGTCCACGTCATCGTTTGTGTCGTAGCATCGTATGAACCTGTTTTCTTCAGCGCAACGGCACGACCAATTGTCGCCGTACCACTCGTTGCTGATTCAGACTGAACTGTTGCACTATTTTCATACGTAGCAGCTGTATTTGATGCAATATTTGTCGCAGCACTGTCTGTTACAGATGTCGTAATTTTAAATTTGTACGTTTTATTCGTACTTCCTAAATCTACGCCAATTGTCGTGATGCCATTATCTGTCGTCACGACGGGTGTTTTTGAAATGACAGTCGATGAAATTTCTTTCCCTGTGAAAATATTCGTTTCAATTTCTGTCACTTCAATTGATTTGTACGCTAATCCTTTCGGAAGCGTATCTTTAAATTGTAAGTTCGTATATGTTTTTTGCGCTTTATTAAACGTTGCTTCATATACGATTTCTTTCGTATTAAATCCTGTTGCTCCAGAAACAATTGTTTTTGTCGCATTTCCAGGCTTATAGCTCGGCTCTACATTTAATGGAATGTTAAGTGATTGATTTTGTCCCCATGGGAATTCAATCGTTTGGCTCGTTTTATTTTCAGTGAAATCTGAACCGATGGCCGCTTTCACTTCAAACTCAACATATTCTAAATCTGCCTTTTTTGCATCGAATTGTTCGTTCAATGCGATTTTCACGGATTTATCAACGATTGTCACGATACCGTATACAACGCCATCAGCTGATTTTAAATTTCCTGATAAAGTTTGACCGTTTACACCTTTAGGTAGTTCATATACTAATGTCGTATTATTGTTTAATTGTTTTAATTTCTCTGCATCTAATTTGAAATCTAGTGAGAAGTTGTCGCCAATTTTCACATTGTTCGTTTTAGTCGGGCTGTAATTACCTGTTGTGATTTTAGAAATATAATCTGCCAAATCAACTTCTGTTGCTAACGTTTTAGCTCTTTTCACTTCGACAACTTTTTCTTCTGTCGCTGTTGCTTCTTCTACAGCGTCTTCTTTTTGTTCTTCAACTGCTACTGATTGAAGTGCTGGTTTTTTCGTTGTAGCAACTGGTTTTTTCTCAGATGTTGCTTGTGAAGCAGCTGCTTGTTCTTGTTCTTTCACCGCTTCTTCTAACGTCTTATTTAAAAGTGCAATTCGTGTTGCTAACACTTTTTTCGCTTGTACATACGAAGCATCTACTAATGATGTCGCTGCTTGCGCTGCTTGTACATCCGTTTGTGATACGCCATCTTTCATCGTTTGATGATCCGGCTTGAATAATTGATTCACAGCGACGAAAGCTTTCACTAATGTGATGTCTTTCGTTAATGCCTCTTGTTCCTTCGCTTCCACTTGCGCAATATAGGCGACTGCTGTATTAATTTGTGGTTGTCCCGTAGTAGAAACGATGTCTACTTTTGCATCTGTCGTAAATAAAGATGCGATAAATTGTTGTGCTTTCGCAAGCTTTTCTGCTGCTTGCTTCTCTGTTTCTTTCTGTACTGCTTCCGCATCTGTCGTCTCTGTCTCGGTTGCGTTTTGTTCATTTACACTTTGTACGTCCGCTGAAGACGTAGAAGTTGGTTCAGTCGACTCAGTCGTTTGAACATCTTCTGAAGCAGATGCAGACATAGGCATTAAGAAACCATTTGTCAGCACTTGCATCATTAGCATAAATGCCATCAAGAAAATACTTATTCTTTTCTTCATGTACCATTCTCCTCTTCTAAAATTTTAGCTATAGTTACATAGCCTCACCATACGATATATCGGAAAAATACCTAATTTTTCAACAAAAATGTTTCCATCTCGTATTTAAGAAGAAAATAAATAGAACTTTAAAACTAATCCTTTAAGACTAAAAAAGTTAATAAATGCCCTTTTAAGTACTTTTCACTGTTATTTTCTTTTTGAAATAAATGTGTTTGAATTTCAATGATATATTTTTATTTTTACGTGAAATGATGCATTAATTATGCTAAAAAAATAAGTTTTAAAAAATTTTTTTAACATTTTACAATTATAGGTATTAAGAACTTTTTTTAACTAAAAAACTCAGAATCCAAACGGATTCTGAGTTTTTTTGAATAATTGACACATACGTCTTGTATGTACAACGAATTAATTTCCAATTAAAAACTGCGTTAATTTTTCAATCGCTAGTTGTTCATCTTCACCGTCAATTGACAGCATAATTTCTTCCCCTGATGAAATCGCTAAGCTCATAACACCCATAATACTTTTCGCATTAATGTGCTTCTGTTCTTTTTCAATAAAAATGTCCGCCTTAAATTGATTCGCTTCTTGGACGAACGTCGCTGCTTGCCTCGCTTGCAAACCTGCTTGTAATTGAACCGTCACTTGTTGTTGTATCATCTTACACCGCTCCCCATTCGTGTGTTATTTCAAATTAACTTGTTGACCTGCACGCAGTGAATCTGCAATTGAATCGATTTTACGTAGACGATGATTGACGCCTGATTTGCTAACTGTCCCCGTCGAGACCATCTCACCGAGTTCTTTCAGTGTCACTTCTTGATGCTCCACTCGAAGTCTAGCAATTTCTCGCAACTTATCTGGTAATTGCTCAATTCCAATCATTTTATCAATCAACTTAATATTTTCAACTTGGCGTAATGACGCACCAATCGTTTTGTTTAAATTCGCTGTCTCACAGTTAACGAGGCGATTCACGCTATTACGCATATCTCGCACAATTCGTACATCTTCAAACTTCATCATCGCTTGATGTGCACCGACGAGGCTTAAAAAATCAGAAATCTTTTCTGCCTCTTTTAAATACGTTACGAAGCCTTTTTTTCGTTCAATCGTTTTAGCATTGAGATCAAATTTGTTCATTACTTGAGCCAACGCTTCCCCATGTTCCTTATACAGCGAATAAATTTCTAAATGATAAGCAGATGTTTCTGGATTGTTTACAGAACCTCCTGCTAAAAAAGCGCCACGTAAATACGCTCTTTTCTTATCATTCGTATCAATTAAATCGTGGGAAATCTCGTGATTAAATAGAAAGTTCCCCGATAAAATCTCTAAGTTTTCTAACAAGTCTCTCGCACCATCACGTACGCGACAAATATACACATTATTTTTTTTCAATCGCATTTTTTTACGAACGAGCAACTCAATCGGATAGTCGTATAAATGCTTTAACATCGTATACATTCGACGAGCAATTGCCGCATTTTCTGTTTGTACGTCTAAACTCAATTGACGATTCGCAAAAGACAGCGAACCATTCATTTGAATAAGTGCAGACAGCTCCGCTTTAAAGCTTGCATCGTTTGCATCAATTTGCGTTAATTCTTTTTTCATTTCTGAAGCGAATGACATCTGAACGCCTCCTCTCTCTTTTATTTCTACTTTTATTTTTCTATTTTGGAATATTCGTAAAGCCACTCTGCTACACGTAACGCTTCATGGCGCACCGTTCCAGACTTCACCGTTGCGATATTCGCTTTAATGACGTGTAGGTTCAATTCATTCAAACGATCCATATCAAAAATGACTGGCTCAGCACATTCTTCTTCGTAATTTTCTTTTACTTCGATGGGCACTTCCGTATGATCATTAATTAAAATCGTTTCGATAAACGGGCTCCCAACGTGATCGTAAATCGCTTGTACGTGATCTGCTGCTGTATAGTTTGACGTTTCTCCATCTTGCGTCATCAAATTGCAAATATACACTTTATGTGCCTTCGCTTCAATGACCGCATCGCGAATGTCTTTCACTAAAAAGTTCGGAATAATACTCGTATATAAACTCCCTGGTCCAACGATGATTAAATCTGCATTTTCAATAGCATCAATAGCATCCGGTAACGGTTTTAAATTTTCTTGTTTCAAAAAGACGTGTTTGATTTCTTTATGTTGTTTCGGAATAACCGATTCCCCTTCAACAATCGTACCGTCCGTAAACTCAGCTAATAATGTCATGCTTTCGTTCACGACCGGAATGACACGTCCATGTACGTTTAATACTCGACTCAATTCACGAATAGCATGTGAAAAATCGCCCGTAATTTCCGTTAAGGCCGTCAACATTAAATTACCTAATGAATGACCTTTTAATGCCTCTTTTCCTTGGAAGCGATATTGAAACATCTCTTCGACAAGAGGTTCTACTTCGGACATTGCAGCAATCACATTTCGCACATCTCCTGGAGGAGGAATGTCGTAATCGTCGCGCAATCTACCCGAACTCCCACCATCATCTGCGACCGTCACAATCGCTGTCAAATCAAGTGGATATTTTTTCAACCCACGAATCAACGTTGACAGACCTGTTCCGCCGCCTATAATGACAACGCGCTTTTTATTTTCCATACAACGTTATTCCTTTCTTTTCTCGATGTCTCGATGTGAAATGACGGTCGGTTTCGTTTCGCTTAGTTTATGTCCAAAGTATTCTGCTAACGTCACCGAACGATGTTGTCCACCAGTACACCCAAACGCAATGACGAGCTGACTTTTCCCTTCCGCTTCATAGCGAGGAATCATAAACTCAAATAAATCCGCCAATTTTTGAATGAGCGTTTGCGTATCTTCAAACTTCAACACATAAGAAGACACTTCTTCATTCAGTCCCGTTTTCGGACGCAACGCTTCTATATAGTATGGGTTCGGTAAAAAACGAACGTCAAAAACTAAATCCGCATCAATCGGCATACCATGTTTAAAGCCAAAAGACATCACATTCACATTGAATACTTTCGATGATTGCGTTGAAAATTCAGCAATAATTTGTTCTTTTAATTTTTTCGGTTTCATTTCAGACGTATCAAATACGTAATGAGCCCGTTCTTTTACTTCCGTCAACAACTCACGTTCATGTCGAATCCCTTCCAACGGTAACCCATCTGCTGCAAGTGGATGTGAGCGGCGTGTTTCTTTGTATCGGCGAACGAGTACTTCGTCATTAGCATCTAAAAATAAGATTTTCGGTTCAACAATTGCTTCTTTCGCAATTTGATCGATCGCATCGATTAATGACGCAAAAAAATCCCCGCCACGTAAATCCATTACCGCAACCATTCGAGTAATGCCTTTAGTAGATTCTTTCATAAGATTTACAAAGGTAGGTAATAATGTCGGCGGTAGATTATCGATACAATAAAATCCTAAGTCCTCAAAACTACGGACTGCTACTGATTTTCCAGCACCGGACATCCCTGTAATAATAATTAACTCGTTCGATTGTGGTTTTGGCATATTACGCTTCATTCCTTTCGACAGACGTCTGCACTGTACTATTTAAAAGTTCATATTCCTCAGAGTATGTGAATGTTCCATACTGAACACCTGGTTCATTAACCGCAAATTGTAAATCAATGCGATCTCCTTCATTCATCGGAAGTGTAGCAAGTGCCTCAACAGGATGCCAGCCGAGGACACCTTCTCTCGTTTCTGTATATGGTGTTCCTTCTAAATCATGCGCTAAAAATGTATATAACATCCATTCATTGACTACTTCATCTCCGCGTTTGATGACCATCGTAAAGACTCCTTTTAAGTGGACATCTTTCGCTACCGTCCCCGTTTCTTCAAAATATTCTCGAGTAGCTGCCTCAAAAATTGATTCGCCATCTTCCATTTTGCCGCCTGGTGCTACGTACCATCCGCGTCGTGGTTTCTTTAAAAGAAGAACTTGCTCATCCTTCTTTACTAATAAATTCGCAATTCGTTGCACAACACGACACCTCTTTTCTCTAATGTTCTACCGTCTATTATACAATGGATAGCTAAATACGTATATCTTTCGAATTTACATATCGCTGAAAAAAATAGAAATTTACGTAAAAATAGAAACGTCATTTTACTTTTAAGAATAACGTTCCTCTAAAGACGTAAAATCATTTTTTTTATATCATTTTTACGTTCTATTTTGGCACAAAAAAACCACCTCGCGTGTGGTCGAGGTGGCTTTACCAATATTCTAAAACTCAAAGGGGTTATTACATAAACTATTTTACTAAATACGTGTAACAACGCTGTTACACACATATTTCGTTTCATGTCGTCTATTGCAAAAACATTTCAAGTTTTTCGTATTAGTTATGTGCTAATTCTTCTAATAAGTTTTCGATATACGCTTGTGCAGCTTGTGCAGCGATACTACCATCACCTGTAGCTGTTACGATTTGACGAAGTGTTTTTTCACGTACGTCGCCCGCAGCAAAAATACCTGGTACGCTTGTTTCCATTTGTACATCTGTTGGAATGTAGCCATTTTCGTTTGTAATACCTAGTTCAGCAAATGGTTTTGTTAATGGGTTCATACCGATGTAGATGAATACGCCATCTGCTTCAACAGTTGACTCTGTACCGTCTACTGTATTGACTAATGTCACTGAACCAACTTTGCCGTCTTTTTCATTAATTTCTTTCACTGTGTTATTCCAGATGAAATCAATTTTCTCGTTAGCAAACGCACGATCTTGAATGATTTTTTGAGCGCGTAATTGGTCACGACGGTGAACGATTGTTACTTTTTCAGCGAAACGAGTTAAGTAAATACCTTCTTCTACTGCTGAGTCGCCACCACCGACAACGATTAAGTTTTTATTGCGGAAGAATGCACCGTCACATACTGCACAGTAACTTACGCCACGACCGCCAAGCTCTGACTCACCAGGAATACCCATTTTTTTGTATTCAGCACCTGTTGAGATAATGATTGTACGAGTTTTGTATTCTTTTTGACCTGCTACGATTGTTTTATATTCTTTACCGTCTGTAATAGATGTTACGTCACCATATGCATATTCAGCTCCGAATTTTTTCGCATGGTCAAACATTTTTGTAGAAAGCTCAGGTCCTAAAATTGAACCGAAACCTGGATAGTTTTCTACTTCTTCCGTGTTTGCCATTTGGCCACCTGGAATACCGCGTTCAATCATTAAAGTTGAAAGGTTTGCGCGTGATGTATATACAGCAGCTGTCATCCCTGCAGGACCTGCACCGATAATGACAACGTCATAAATTTTTTCTTCTGACATGTAAAATTCCTCCTAATGTAACTCTATACCCTAGATAGTATCGTATCGCTTTTGAATAATCCAATAATCTGCCTAGTCAAAGATCGGCAAGAAATGAATTAATTCATCCACGTATTTCGTTAATGTTTTTGTCGTAATACCATAATATTCGGCAATGGATTTTTTTGTTACTTTTTCTCTTGATGCAAAGAAAATATATTCTGCCGCAGCCGCAAGTGCTTTCGGATTTTTGAAAGGATAGTTGACGCGCAACCCTTTTTCTAACAACAAAATCCACAATTGCATAATGAACGTATCTTCTACAGTCAACGGTTCATGCTGCTCAAATAATAACTCCATTACTTCCATCCCTTTAAAGAAAGTCGCAAGTTCAGCATCATCTGAAAAATCTTGATTCATTGCGTACGCAAGCATTAATTTCTCAACCGTTCCGTACGTATCCATATCGATTATTTCTGGATTCGAAAGCAACTCTTTTTTGTATCCTGATTTACCCATTAAAAATAAACCGAGTACACGTTCTTCCATTAATTCATGCTGTAATTTTCCAATTAAAAATTTGCGATTGTTCACGACCTCATCTTCTTCAAAAGAAGCGACTAATTGTGACCACGGCTCCAAACCTTCTTTCGAAGGATCAATCGCTAGTAAAGTCGACCAAACAGCACGTGCCTCGTCTTCTTTCCCAGAAAAGTAAGCCGAGTGCGACAACCAAAAGTAAAAGCCTGGGTCTCCTATATAACCACGAGACTTCAAGCTACGCAACCATTTATACGCTTGATTGTATTCCCCAATTAAAGCGAGCGTTGCCCCTAATTTATAACGATGTTCTGTAAAGTACGGTTGGATTTTAATGAGTGCCTCTTTTAAAGAATTCACTTCGTCATCATCTTGTTCGTAATACGAAATCACAGCTAAATTACACAACGCATGCACATTTCCATAATTGCCGATTAACACTTCATGTAAAAGTGCGCGCGCTTGTTCAATTTCACCTTTATAAAAATAAGCTAACGCTAAATTGTTATATGCCGACCAGAAATCTGGATATTCCGAGATAACATTTTCTAATAATTCAATTGCCGAGCTAAACTCGCCTACTTCCATGAGATGTTTCGCTCGCTCCTGCTCCATATTTTTCTCAGCAGAACCTTGAATATCTTCTAACGGTGAATCTTCCAAAACCTTCGTTAGCACATCGATCATATCGAGTGCTTCCTCTCTATATTCCCCACTATAATCAATTTCTAAATAGTGGTTTGCATAGCGGATTGCATCTTCTGCAAGTCCTAAGTTTGCACAGCTTTCCGCTAACAACAACGTCGTTTCAGGATCATTCGGCTCTACATCGTCCGCACGTTTTAACAAATCGAGTGCTTCTGAAAAAAGTTCTTCTTCTAATTTCAAAAAGCCAAGTTGTACGAGGGATGTCGCATCTTTAGGATCCAGCTCAATGGCACGATTCAAATATTTTTTTGCTTGGTCAAAACGATTTGAATCTAATGCTTTCATCGCTTTTTCATAAAACATTTCCGCCGTTGGCATAAAAGAGATGACATTGTTGTTTACTTTTTCAGTCGTAAATTTTTCGTCCAACAAATATTCCTCCGAATACAAAAAGTTTTCACTCCAACTTTTTGTGATAATACGTTTCATTATAGCATAGTTTCCCTCGCAAACTAGATGCTTTCCAGTCACTCATATCCGCTATATGAAACGACCCTTTTTCTTTTTCGCGCACAAGCCGACCAAAAGAAAAGACACTTCGCCCGCGCGGAAGTGTCTCTCCTACTTTTTGTACTATTAATGCTTGTCGTGACGTTGTTCTAAAACACCTAGCACATCGTACAAACTCATATTTTGTTCTCGTAATAAGACGAGTACGTGGTAAAGTAAATCTGCCACTTCCCACTTCAGTTCTTCAGCGTCACGATTTTTCGCCGCAATAACGGATTCCGTCGCTTCTTCGCCGACTTTCTTACAAATTTTATCGATGCCTTCATTGAATAAATACGTCGTATACGCACCTTCTGGCATTTCAATAGCACGTGTTTCAATGATTTTTTGAAGCTTCTCTAAAATGTCTAATGATCCGATTGTCGAAGGCTTTTCTTGAATGACATGGTGGAAGCACGTCTCTGCACCTGTATGACAAGCCGGTCCATTCGGCAACACTTCCACGACGAGCGCATCATCGTCGCAGTCACTACGTATAGCAACTACTTTTTGTGTATGGCCACTCGTCGCGCCTTTATGCCACAGTTCTTGACGCGAGCGAGAATAAAACCACGTTTCACCTGTTTCGAGCGTTTTATTGTAAGACGTTTCATTCATATACGCGACTGTCAATACTTCCTTCGTTTGTGCATGTTGTACAACGACAGGAATCAGCCCTTTTTCATCAAATGTTAAAGTCATCGCACAGGAACTCCTTTTTCTTTTAAAAATTGTTTCACTTCTGCAACAGACGTTTCTTTGTAGTGAAAAATAGACGCTGCAAGTGCCGCATCAGCATTCGTTTCCACGAGTACATCATAAAAGTGTTGCGCATTTCCTGCACCGCCACTTGCGATAATCGGTACGTTCACCGCTTCTCGAATTGCCGCTAACAATTTTTGATCGAATCCTCGTTTTTCACCGTCTTGGTCCATACTCGTCACGAGTAGTTCGCCTGCACCTAATGCGACCGCTTCTTTCGCCCAATTGACAGCCGATTTAGGGAATTTTTCACGACCACCGTGCGTATAAATCATCCACGTTCCATCTTCATCGCTCCACTTCGCATCGATTGCGACAACGATGCATTGCGCACCGAAATAGTTCGAGCCTTGTTCAATAAGCTGTGGATTTTGAAGTGCTGCCGAGTTCACGCTCACTTTATCCGCGCCAGCACGTAGCATGCGCTTCATATCTTCTAGCGTACGAATACCGCCACCGACTGTAAATGGAATCGACAACGTAGAAGCTGTTTCACGAACGACCTCTTCCATCGTCGCACGTCCTTCATGCGTCGCGGAAATGTCTAAAAAGACGAGTTCATCTGCCCCTTGTTCGTTGTAAAACTTCGCTAACTCTACCGGGTCTCCGGCATCGCGTAACGATACGAATTGGACGCCTTTTACGACACGTCCTTCTTTAACGTCTAGACATGGAATAATACGTTTCGTTAGCATTATTTTGCCTCCTTCAGTGCCTCTTCTAGCGTGAAGCGACCTGTGTATAACGCCTTACCGATAATGACCCCACCGATTGTTGATTGCGCACTCGCTCGTTTCACCGCTTGAATATCTTCTAAACTACTCATGCCACCACTCACGATAATTTCTGCACCCGTCGCAGCCGCAAGTTGTTCATTTGCGGCAATGTTCGGACCTTGTAACGTCCCATCCGTTGCGATGTCTGTAAAGATGAAGTATTTAGCGCCACGGTCTGCAAAGTATTTCCCTACATCTGTCGCTTTTTGATCTGACGTTTCAAGCCAACCGTGCGTCGCAACCATGCCATCTTTCGCATCGAGACCGATGACAATGCGTTCTGCCCCAAATTTCTCAATAAACGAAGCGACCAATTCTCGCTCACGAATTGCTAGTGAGCCGATAATAACGCGATCAACGCCATTTTCTAAATAAAAGCGCACGTCTTCTTCTGTACGAATACCGCCACCGATTTGCACTTTCACTGGCAGTTCTTTTGCGACGCGAATTACATCTGCGGCATGAACACGTTCTCCGTCTTTTGCACCGTCTAAATCGACCATATGTACGAATGTTGCACCGGCATCGCTAAACGTTTTAGCCATCTCAAAAGGTGACTCTGCATACACGGTTTCTTGTGCGTAATCCCCTTTATAAAGACGAACACATTTTCCTCCGCGCATGTCGATTGCTGGATAAATTTGAATCGCTGTCATGAGTTACTCGCTCCTTTTTGAATACTTTCTAACCAAGCCGTTAACAAACTAACACCACACGCCCCTGATTTTTCAGGGTGAAATTGCATCCCTGTAATAGACCCTTTTTGCACGATTCCCGGTACGATTTCATCCCCGTAATCTGCGTACGCAACGAGGTCGTCTGCTGCTAATTGTGTGCCGTAAAATGAATGGACGAAATATACGTAATCATCCGTTAAATGCACGTTACGAAGCCACGTCGGATTGCGTTTGAATTGAAGATTGTTCCATCCCATATGTGGAACACGGTACGCACTCCCCGAATGGTCAACGCCGCTAAATTCAGCAATTTTCCCTGAGAAAATACCGAGTCCTTTCGTCGAACCTTTTTCGATACTTTCTTCGAATAAGAGCTGCATGCCTAAGCAAATGCCTAAAAGCGGTTTACTTTGCGTCACTACGTCATCAAACAATTCCATTAAGCCCGTTTCTTTCAATCGGGTCATCGCATCCGGGAACGCACCGACTCCTGGCAAAATAAGTCCATCAGTCGCAAGTAACTCCTCTTTATTTTGAGAAATGACGACTTCCGCTCCTAATCTTTTCACCGCTTGTTCGACGCTAAAAAGATTGCCCATGCCGTAATCGATTATGCCAATTTTCATATTCGTTCCTCCTATCCTAAGACGCCTTTCGTTGAAGGGACACCTTTCACACGTGGATCAATTTGAACCGCTTCGTCTAATGCGCGAGCCATCGCTTTGAAAATCGCTTCGATAATATGATGTGTATTGTGGCCGTAAGGAACGACGACGTGTAAGTTAATGCGTGCTTCTAACGCAAACTTCCATAAAAATTCATGTACGAGTTCCGTATCAAACGTACCGACTTTCGCCTGTGGTAATTCTGCTCGGAATTCTAAATGTGGACGGTCTGAACAGTCGATGAACACTTCCGCAAGCGCATCATCCATCGGAACGAAAGCGTGTCCGTAACGGCGAATCCCTTTTTTGTCGCCAAGTGCTTTACGTACAACTTGTCCTAACACGATCCCTAAATCTTCTGTCGTATGATGGTCGTCGATGTCCGTATCACCGTTTGCAGTAATAACGCCATCAAATAAACCGTGTTTAATAAATAAGTCGAGCATATGGTTCATAAATGGAACGCCTGTGTCGACCGTTGATTGACCTTCACCGTCTAAGTTTAATGAAATATTAATTTGTGTTTCGTTCGTTTGACGTGCAATTTTTGCAGAACGTGTCATGATGTTGCATCCTCCTTTTTCCAGCCGCGTGATTCAACCGCGCGTGCGTGTCCTTCAAGTCCTTCAAGTCGTGCGAGTCGTGCAATTTTCGGTGCATTTTGTTGCCATGTTTGTTCCGAATAATAGACGACGCTCGTTCGTTTAATAAAATCATCTACATTTAATCCTGATGCGAAACGTGCCGTAGAGTTCGTCGGAAGTACGTGGTTTGTACCGGCGAAATAGTCGCCTACTGGTTCTGAACTGTAGCGTCCTAAGAAAATCGCACCGGCATTTTTCACGCTTTCCATAACGATTTCTGGATTTTTCGTAACGATTTCTAAATGTTCTGGTGCTAGTTGGTTAATAGCTTCAACGACTTCCATCATGGAATCCCCTACGTAAATCGCACCGTAATTTTCAATCGCTTGGCGTGCAATCGCCTCACGTGGTAATTGTTGCAACTGTGCTTCTACTTGCTCACATACAGCTTGTGCTAACGCATCACTCGTAGTGACAAGAATTGCACATGCCATCGGGTCATGCTCTGCTTGAGAAAGTAAGTCAGCTGCCACTTCATCCGCATGTGCCGTTTCATCTGCAATGACCGCTATTTCACTCGGACCGGCAATCATATCGATTGCGACTTCACCGAACACTTCTCGTTTCGCCAGTGCGACGAAAATATTGCCCGGACCTGTAATTTTGTCTACCCCTTGAATCGTTTCTGTTCCGTAGGCAAGTGCCGCAATCGCTTGTGCCCCACCCATTTTGTAAATTTCCTTCACACCTAAAATTGATGCAGCCGTCAACACAGCCGCTGGAAGTTTCCCATCTCGGTCACTCGGCGTCGCGATGACGATGCGTTCTACACCTGCTACTTGTGCAGGAATCACATTCATCAATACAGAGGAAGGATACGCTGCCGAACCACCTGGCACGTATAAACCAACGGAAGCAATCGGTGTAATTCGTTGTGCTAACCATGAACCATCCGCAAGTGGCAATTCGTAGCCTTCACGCTTTTGTTGCTCGTGATAATAACGAATATTCGCAGCAGCTTCTGTTAAATCCGCTACGATTTGTTCATCCATCGATGCAACGGCTTCTTGCATTTCCGCTTCTGTCACGCGTAAATCGTCTAATGCTACACCGTCCCATTTCAAGCTATACGCTTTTACCGCTTCATCACCGTTTGCTTTCACATCCGCGAGTACGTCGCGAACCGTTTTTAATTGTTGTTCATTCCCGCCTTCTAATTGACGTTTCAATGATAAGTCTCCTGTTAAACGTTGAATGTTCATCTTTTAGCCTTCTCTCACACATTTTTTCAGACGTTTCACTAAATCTTGAATTCGGTCATTTTTCATACGATAGCTCGCTTGGTTTGCGATTAAACGAGAAGAAACATCTACGACAAATTCATATTCAACGAGACCGTTCTCTTTCAACGTTTGTCCTGTCGAAACGATGTCGACAATGCGGTCTGCTAAACCGATCATCGGCGCTAATTCAATTGAACCGTTTAAGCCGATAATTTCTACTTGTTCCCCTTTTTCTCGATAATATTCTGACGCAATATTCGGATATTTCGTCGCGATTCGGGGCGCAATTTCGTTCAGTTGTGTATTCGGTAATCCTGCAGAAGCAACGTGGCATTTTGAAATATTCAAATCTAATAATTCATGTACGCTACGACGTTCTTCTAATAACACATCTTTCCCCGCAATTCCGATATCGGCTACGCCATGTTCTACGTACGTCGGTACGTCCATCGGTTTCGCCAAAATGAAACGAATATTTTCTTCTGGAATTTCAATCATTAATTTACGTGACATTTCAACATCTTCAGGTAAGTTAAAACCTGCTTCGATTAACATGTCATACGCTTCTTCAAAAATACGACCTTTCGGCATCGCAATCGTTAATGGTGTATTACTCATTGTACGTTTCCTCCTTGACCGATGCGCACGACCGCACTAAATTGTTGCTCAAACTTCGCTAAATCATCTAATCCTTCAATTGCTTGAAGCGTCGTCGGCTTGCCTTCTTTACGAAGCGCTGCTGCTTTTTCGAGTGCTTCTTTTAATTGTGTCGAGACGAATAATACGAGAACGTCTTCTTTTACTTCTTCTCGTTTCGGCATGACTTCTAATAAGTAATCCATACGTAAGCCGAAGCCAATCGCTCCGACATCTTTTCCGAAGTCTTTTAATAATCCGTCGTAGCGTCCACCATTTCCAAGCGAGAAGCCGCTTCCTGATGCGAACACTTCAAACAGCATTCCTGTGTAATAATTCATATGACTCGCTAATGTGAAGTCGAAGTCGATATATTTTGCAACGTCTGCGATTTCTAACACCGAAGCGAGCTGTTCCATATACAATAACGCTTGTTTCTCCGATAAGTACTTAGAAATTTGACGAATACTTTTTAATTCCGTCGCTTCGCTAATAAAGTTCAACAACGTCTCTTCTTCTTCGCGAGGTAAACGGAACTGAGCGACTGCTTCTTCAAAGCCGACGATATTTTTTTGAACGAGTAGTTGATGCAGTTGTTGGAATTGCTCTTCTGTGCGCACATTTTTACGAAGAATCGCATCTAAAATACCCGCATTTCCTATCGTCAATTTAAAGTCTTCTACACCTAATTCTTTTAATAAATCAATCGCTGTTAAAACGACTTCCGCATCGGCATATACAGATTCATCGCCGATAATTTCAATGCCCATTTGATCGAACTCTGCTGGGCGACCACCTTCTAATTCTTGAGAGCGAAATACGTTCGCAAAGTACGCAAGACGCAGTGGAATTTTTTCTTTTAATAGTTTCGATGAAGCGACACGCGCAATCGGTGTCGTCATATCCGGACGCATCACTAATGTATTCCCTTGCGTATCGACTAATTTAAATAATGATGATTCGACAATTGCAGAAGCTCTGCCTACTGTATCGTAATATTCTAACGTCGGTGTTTTTAAAAAATCATAGCCACGTAACTGTAAAAATTCGCGTCCTGTACGACGGATATTTTCTTGTTTTTCAAATATTTTCGGGAATGTATCTCGCATTCCTAACGGTTTTTCAAACTTACGAATTGATGACATCTTCGACACTTCCTTATTTAAATACTTTAACACACTAGAGTATTAGAGAACTAATTCATTGAAGCTATTTTATCTTATTCACGTAACTACGTCAACCTCTATTCTGATTTGTCTTAATTAACTGACTATTCAACAGAAAAAAAGAGACAGCTTTCTTATAGCTGAATGATTCCTTTTTTCAACTTTTCATACGGCTGTCTCTAGTATAAAACACGTCCAAAGATTGTATCGTTCGGACGTGTTGTGTTCTCTTTTTATGAACGCTGTTGACGCTGTTGTTTCGTATAAATGATTTGCATCGGATTGCCGCCAACCATTGCGCCTTCTGGAACGTCTTTATGTACGAGTGTCATCGCCGAAACGACCGCCCCATCGCCAATTGTTACGCCTGGCAAGATCGTCGTATTCGCACCGATCATCACCTCTTTACCAATTGAAACATCCCCTAAACGATATTCGTCGACTAAATATTCATGTGCTAAAATCGTCGTGTTGAAGCCGATAATCGTATCGTCCCCGACCGAAATACGTTCTGGAAACATCGTATCGGGTGTCACTTTAAGGGCAAAGGCGACACGCTTCCCTACGTTCATTTTCAGAAACGTACGATACAGCCAATTTTTCACGGATAAAAAAGGAGTGAACCGCGCAATTTCAATGACGATGAAACATTTTACGACTTTCCAAAATGAAACCGTTTTGTAAATTTGCCAAAGCGATGTTCCACCAGTAACCGGATAGCGTTCCGTTTTACGCATCGCCTTTTACTCCGACTACGTCATACAAATCGAGCATCGTTTCAAGCATGTATTCTGGTTGGAATTGTTGTAAGAAAGCAGCGCCTTTATACGACCACGCAACGCCGGCTGCACGTACGCCTGCATTATGTCCACCTTCAATATCGTGTGAATTATCCCCAATCATTAACGCGCGATCTTTAGAAACGCCTAAACGTTTAAGTGCGAGTTCTATAGGCTCTGGGTCCGGCTTCGCATTCGTCACATCGTCCATCGAAATAATCGTATCGAATAAATCAGTAATGCCGAGTAAGCGTAACCCTCTGTGAAGTGCATCAGCACGTTTTGTCGAAACGACAGCGAGTTGAATGCCTTGCTCCTTCAGTTTGTGTAGCACTTCTTTCACATGAGGAAATTCCGTCGCAAGCGCATCATGCTGTTCGGCATTCCACGTACGGTATTCGGCAAGTAGTGCTTCGACATTCGTCGGGTCTACTTCCATAAATGATTCCGTTAACGTTGGACCGATAAAACGCACATAATCTTCTCGGCGATAACGTCCCGGAAACTTCGGATCAATGACGTGCGCAAACGTTTCAATAATTAAATCATTCGTATTTAAAAGCGTTCCATCAAAATCAAATAACAATGCATCAAAATTCATTTATGCCACCTCTTTCAATATGTAAGTCTATTATAGCGAAAATGTGCCATAAAACACTCGCTGTATATGAAAAAATCTCGAAATCGCATGCGACTTCGAGATGATTTCTTTACTGATCTTTATAATGTACAGGTGGTTTCATCGTCATACGACGGTAAATGAAGACAACGACCGCAACGATTAATGCTACAAGTGACACGATTTGTGCCATACGGAAGCCCATAATTAATAAGCTGTCTGTACGTAGTCCTTCAATGAAGAAGCGACCGAATGAGTACCAAATAACGTACGTTAAGAAAATTTCGCCACGGCGTAAATTCACTTTGCGAAGTGCTAATAATAAAATCAATCCGACGATATTCCACATAGATTCGTATAAAAATGTCGGATGATGGTAAATACCAGATACGTTCATTTGATTAATAATCCATTCCGGAATCATTAAGTTTTCTAAGAAATCTCTTGAAACCGCACCACCGTAAGCTTCTTGGTTCATAAAGTTACCCCAACGACCAAGAATTTGTCCGATAATAATAGAAGGTGCTAAAATGTCTGCGACTTTCCAAAAGTTAACGCCACGTTTTTTACAGAAGTAGTAAACAGTTAAGCCCCCACCGATTAATGCACCGTGAATGGCGATACCACCTTGCCAAATTTGTATAATCTTCTCTGGATGCGCACTATAAAATTCCCACTCAAAAAATCACGTAGTAAATCCGCGCACAAATAATAGCGATTGGCACTGTCCAAATTAATAAATCTGTTAGGAATTCATCATCGAATCCTCTTTTTTTCATTTCATGCTGTGCAACAAAGTATGCTAGAACGATGCCACTCGCAATAATAATACCGTACCAGCGCACAGGTATACCTAATACGTGAAATGCGACTGGATCGATTAGTAATAAACTTAAATCCATAACGTTCTCCCTTCAACTGCTACATATCTGTTTTGTCTTGAATAACACTTTCTAAACGTTGCGTAAACTCTTCTGCTGAATTAATCCCTAAATTTTTCAAACGATAATTCATCGCAGCTACTTCAATAATGACTGCTAAATTTCGCCCAGGTTGCACTGGAATCGTCAATTTTGTCAAATCGGTATCTAAAATTTTCATCGTTTGAGATTCTAAACCGAGACGGTCATACGTTTTATCTGCATCCCATAGTTCTAAATCGATGACGAGTGAAATTCGTTTATTTCTTCTCACTGCACTGGCTCCGAACATCGTCATAATGTTAATAAGCCCAATACCACGAATTTCAAGCATATGGTCGATCAGTTTTGGTGCATTTCCGACGAGCATATTTTCAGATTCTTGGCGAATTTCAACACAATCATCTGCAACGAGTCGATGTCCTTTTTTCACTAACTCTAATGCCGTCTCACTTTTCCCAACGCCACTTTTCCCTGTTAGTAGTACACCGATTCCATAAATATCAACGAGTACGCCATGTACGGCAGTCATTGGCGCAAGACGACTTTCTAAATAGTTCGTCAACATACTTGAGAAGCGTGTCGTTTTTAATTTTGTCGTCAATACCGGTACATGATTTGCTTCAGAAGCATCTTGTAGCTCTTTCGGAACTTCCATATTGTGAGAAATAATAATAGCCGGTGTACTCGGCGCACAAAGTTGATGCATGCGTGCTTTTTTTTCATCTGTCGACAATGTGTTGAAAAACGACAATTCCGACTTCCCGAGTAATTGAACGCGTTCTGCTGGATAATGATTAAAGTATCCAGCCATCTCTAAACCTGGCCGTGAAATATCACTTGTCAAAATATGACGCCCAATGCCTAGCTCTCCGCTCACTAATGTTAAATCAAAGACATCCATGACATCTTTTGTACTTACTTGTTCCACTTCAGACACTTCCTCTCTCATTCCTATTCATTTTAGCAAAAGTCACATGAAAATAGGAGCTATCCCTCTCATTTCACCAATTAAAAAGAGCACGCTTGAAAGAGCGGGCTCCAGAGTATTTGACGCTTATTTTTTTTCAGCTAACCATTTTGCTAACTCTTTCGCTTCAGCATCATTTACGAGACCTGATGGCATACCGCCCTTTGTCCCGTTTTTAATAATGTCGTGAATTTCATCTTCTGATTTTTCCGCACCGATTTTCGTCAAATCTGGTGCAGAAGCACCTTCTAAGTTTTTACCGTGGCAACCCATACATTTTTGTTCTGCTAATTGCGCTGCATCTGGCTCTGCACTTGAACCGTCTTTCGATGCACTGTCATTCCCACAAGCGGCTAAAAGAAGAGATGCGCCAATCAACGTCATCATCCAATATTTTTTCACTGGATTCCCTCCTACACTCTTTTTCCTTCAATTTCTTATTAGTATAGCATATTACTTCATGTTTCTCGCCCAATTCGATGCATTGTAATACATCGTCATCACATCGTCGATTTTTACGTCCAATTGCTCACAATAAACGTGAATTTGAGGCATTTTCATTTGTTCAACTGCCATCGCCAGTTGTAAATACGTCTGCATCTCGCCAGCACTACCTGACAGTGTAGCAACAACTTCTTCTGGCAGTGGTAATTGATTCATAATTTGGGTAATCGAGCGATTTAAAATAACATCGATTAAAGAGAACATACCGACTAAAAAATATTCCGAATATCGCCTTACGTCTTTTTCCCTTGCGAGAGACTCACACAATTTCGCACGAATCAGTGATTCTTTCATCACTTCTTCCATGCGACCTGATGTTTTTAGATCAGCCATTTCACGATACGTTAATATGTATAACCATTGCTGCAAGTTCACGATGCCGAATGACAAAACAGCATCTTTAATCGAGCGTACTTTCGGACGACGTTTTTGGCGTGTCGAATTAATTAATTTTAATAATTTATACGTTAATGACAAATCGCGTTCAATAATCGTCGCAATTTCATCTAAGCTCGTATTCGGATTGCGTAACAAGGCAATCAAGCGATAATACTCTAATAAATTCATCGGAATGTCTTCCGTCGTCATCACTTGTGGTTCTTTAAAGAAATACCCTTGGAACAATTTATAACCGTGTAATTTTGCCCAATGGTATTGTTCCATCGTTTCAATCTTTTCACCTAACAAAGCAATATGTGGATATTGTTTATTAACGAGTCGATCAATTTTCAAACGTTCTTCTTCGTTCGCTAACATAAAATCGACTTTAATAATATCAACATAGTTAAAAATCGGTGATTCTTTTAATTGTTCCAACAATAAAAAATCATCAAGCGCAATTCGATAGCCTTGCTGCTTTAATTGTTTTACGCGTTTTACGACTTCGTCTGTTATGTCTATATCTTCTAAAATTTCAACGACGACATGTTTCGCAGATAGTTGGTCGAAAATAGAACTCATTAATAAGTTCTCGGTAAAATTAATAAAGCACGGATGCCCTTGTGATAATTCATGAAAATCAAAAGATACGAGCGTCTTCGAAATCACGTCATACGTAGCTAAATCCGCATCTGTTGATTCATAGTAATTTTGTTCTCCACTACGATACAGAAGCTCATACGCATACACTTGTTCCCGCTCGTCAAAAATAGGTTGTCGACCAATGTATGTTTCCACGACATACACCTCTCTCTTTATGAAAGTCCACTTACTTTATCCCTATTCATCTTAACACTTTTTTCCTATAAAAACGAAATAAAAAAGCCTATGGATTATTTATTCCATAGGCTCTTGATTATGCACTTTTTATTTTTTAAATTTCGATTTAATAAACCCGGTAATCGCCGGTAAAATAGATACGAAAATAATCGCTAAAATAACGACTGAGAAGTTATCACGTACGAACGGTAAGTTTCCGAAGAAATAACCACCTAATACACAAACGAGCGTCCACAGTGCGCCACCGATCACGTTATACATTAAGAAATAACGATAGTTCATGCGACTTGCACCTGCTACAAACGGTACGAACGTACGAATCATCGGCATGAAGCGTGCGATTAAAATCGTTTTTCCGCCGTGACGTTCGAAAAACCCTTGTGCTTTCGCCATATTTTCTTGGCTAATAAATTTACCTAAAAAGCTATTCGGTCGAATGGTCGTCCCAACACGTTTACCAATTTCAAAATTCAAGCTATCCCCGAGCACCGCTGCTAAGAAATAGACGACAATGACAAGCGGTAAACTTAACCCATGAATCGCTGCTAGTGCGCCACTTGCGAATAATAGTGAATCCCCCGGTAAAAATGGAAAAATAACGATGCCTGTTTCAATGAAGACGATTAAAAACATGATGCCGTACGTACCAAAGCCGAACTTTTGAATTAACTCCACTAAATGCACATCGATATGCATGATGAAATCAAATAAAAATTTAATAAAATCCATGTTTGTTTCACTCACAATCTTTCTAAATACGTATAGTAACATCATACGCTATCATTTCATTATTGTATTACTAAAAAACGAAATTAAGAACAAGAAAGTTGCTAATTTACGATACTTTTACAATTGTTGTTCGAGCCATTGCACCATTTCTTCTAAACGAGCGATGCGTAAATGCGGTAGTCCGTTACGAGACAAGTCATGATTTGCTTTAGGGAAACGAACGAAACGCGCTTCTTTTTTATGTGATTTTAACGCGATGTACAATTGTTCTGCTTGTTCGATCGGACAACGATCATCTTCTTCACTATGCAAAATAAGCAACGGTGTTTGGACGTCCTTCGCATATTTTAAAGGTGAGTGCTTCCATAAACGTTCAATATCGTCGTAGTCTCCACCAATTTGCCAATTTGTGAAGTAATACCCAATATCCGATACGCCGTAGAAGCTAATCCAATTTGAAATAGAACGTTGCGTAATCGCTGTTTTGAAACGGTTCGTATGCCCGACAATCCAGTTCGTCATAAAGCCACCGTAGCTGCCCCCCATCACCGCAAGACGTGTAGAATCAATCCATTCATTCTCTTCGATTGCAAAATCTACCGCATGCATCAAGTCTTGATAATCCCCGTTACCATAATCATTTTGACAGCTTGCAACGAACGTTTGGCTGTAGCCATGACTACCACGTGGATTAACGAATAAAACGCCGTATCCTTGTGCTGCTAAAAGTTGCATTTCGTGAATAAACGTATTGCCATACATCATATGCGGACCCCCATGAATCGTTAAAACAAGGGGATACTGTTGTCCTTCTTCATACGCTGTTGGTTTCATCAACCAGCCAAAAATCGTCGTACCATCAAACGAAGGGAAACTAATTGGTTCCGGTTTCGATAACATCACTTCTTGTTGCCATGCATCGTTAAAATGCGTCAGTTGTTCTCTTTCACCTGTTGAAATGTTTAAATGATACAATTCACCAACAGAAGTCGGACTGCTAATTGTCGCTAACGCATGAATCGCATCGTGTGCAATATCATAACCGTACACGTGTTCATCTTCAGGCGTCGCTGGATAAATGGCTCCGTCAAGCGTTGCATAATAGAGACGTGTATCGCCCATCGTAGACAATTGGAAATAAAGGGCATGGTCGTCACACCAAACGACACCTGGTGCAACTGCTCCTTGTTGTACGTCTGCCGTTTGATAATCGCCGACCGGTAAATCCATCATCGCTGTTAACGAGCTAAAATAATCTTCTGCCACATTGTAAATATACACTTCGCTATGCGCTGCATTTTTAAATGGCTCTAATGGTGCTCCGACAAATGATACGTATGCATCGTCTAAAGAGAAAGCCACCTCTCCGAAATACCCTTCCATATCGACAATTAGTCGTTCTTCCTTCGTTTCGATATCGACTATATAAAGTGGCGCACGGAAATCAAAATCCGTATTTTCATGGCGATTGACTGAATAGACGATTTTTTTACCGTCATGAGAAAGTGAACCAAATCGATAATCGAAAGCGTCCTCTGTATAGCGTGTCACACGTTTCGTTTCAATATGAATAAACCCAATTTGGCTATGACGATTTTCTCGTAATAACCCCATACCATTCATTTTATATTGCATTTTCTCGGTCGCAAACGGTTGTGGTTTTTTCGGATCTTGTTTCGTCGGTACATCTCCGAACGACTTGCCATCTTCTACGTTAGCACTAAACCAAATCGTTTCTTCATCTGGCGTCCATGCGTAATGTGTAAGTCCGAACATGAAGTTCGTCATACATTTCGCTTCCCCACCATTCGTCGGCAAAATATACAATTGATTTTTTTTCGTGCGACTCGCTAAAAAGCTCACGTACTTTCCGCTCGGAGACCATTGAATGTTTGAAATACGTTCATTCAAATGCGTCCACTGCGTCACTTCATTTGTTTCTAAATCAATATGATATAAATAACCGATGTAGCTATTACTTGATGCCTCCATTTTCGTACGGATGAAAACCGCTTCTTTTCCATTCGGTGCAAGGACGGGACTCGTTACCGATTGTAGGCGGTATAAATCGTTTGTTTCTACAAAACGTGTCATTATTTTTCCCCTTTCAACATAGGTGTCCACACTTAGAAAGCATGGAACGCTTATTTATGTATTATTATTTCTCACAAATACTTAATCATTATTCAATACCCTTTTTAAGGATATTCCACAGTTATTAATAAGTGCGACCATGGCTTGTTCATGCTATTCAGATAATTTTATGATAACATTATTAATGTAAAAACAAAGCATCGGAGGCGTTTTTTCAATGACGCAAAAGAAACATAAGTTAAATCGTGGTTTAGAATCACGACATATCACTTTAATGTCACTCGGTGCTGCACTTGGGGTCGGACTATTCCTTGGCTCTGCAGGTGCAATTAAAATAGCTGGACCATCTATTTTAATTACATATGCACTAGGTGGCATGGTAATCTTCTTTATTATGCGAGCACTAGGAGAACTCGCTACAGATCATCCAGTAGCTGGTTCTTTCAGTCGCTACGCACATGAACACATTGGACAATTAGCCGGTTTCTTAACCGGTTGGAACTACTGGTTCTTATGGATTGTCACATGTATGGCAGAAATTACAGCTGTCGGCATGTATATGCAATATTGGTTCCCAGATTCTCCAAAATGGTTGTGGGCACTTGGCGCACTTCTCATTATGACACTCGTCAACTTAATCGCCGCAAAAGCATTCGGCGAATTTGAATTTTGGTTTGCTTTAATTAAAGTCACTGCAATCGTCCTTATGATTGTACTCGGTCTTGCAGTTATTTTATTCGGTTTCAGAAATGGTGGTCAACCGTTAGGGATTAGTAATTTATGGACCCACGGAGGCTTCATGCCAAATGGCTTTAGCGGTGTTATCGCTGCACTACCAATCGTTATGTTCGCTTACTTAGGTGTCGAAATGATTGGTGTCACAGCTGGTGAAGCAAAAAATCCGAAAAAAGTTATTCCAAGAGCAATCAACACAGTAATTATTCGTATTTTAGTTTTTTATATTGGTGCATTAGGAATTATTATGGCCATCTATCCTTGGAACCAAATTAGTCCTGATAACAGCCCATTCGTTCTTATGTTCGATAACGTTGGGATTCGTGCTGCGGCCGGTATTATTAACTTCGTCGTTTTAACTGCTGCATTATCTAGTTGTAACTCTGGTATTTTCAGTACAGGACGTATGCTTCTAACATTAAGTGAACAAAAACAAGCACCTGTATTTTTCAAAAAAATTAGTAAATCAGGTGTCCCATTCAATGCTATTATTTTCTCATCGATTATTTTACTCGTTGGCGTAGCATTAAATTATTTCTTTGAAGGATCTAGTGTGTTTACATACATTACGAGCGTTTCTACATTCGGCGCTGTCTTCACTTGGATTATTATTTTGATCACACAATTAAAATTCCGTAAAAAATTACAATCAGGCGAGAAAGAAAAATTAACATTCCCTATGTTATGGTACCCTGCTAGTTCATACATTTCGATTGCGTTCTTACTGTTCGTCGTCGTCTTAATGGCTTTCAACTCCAGCACACGGATTGCTTTAATTGTCGGACCTATTTGGTTCATTCTTTTATTAGCCGCTTACTTTGGTTACTATAAAAAAAGACTTTCAAACTAAATGAATATGAACGAGAATAGCAATTCGCTTTTCTTATATACGTTCGTATAAAGAGGAGGAAACGCCGTCCTAATGCGTTTCCTCCTTTTTCACATTATTTTTTTAAACATAAGGAGTATACTATGCCACAAACGTTTACGCTATTTGAACCGATTTTTTATTTCATCGTCTTATTATCGCTCATCTTACTATTACTCACGAGTATGCCTAAATTCCGCGCGCGTCTATATCCGACATTTATGAGCGTCGCAATCATCGTACTTATCATCTTTTTATTCATTACAGAAAGTTTAATCGTCGCTCAATTTGACTTAACTGGCGACGAAAAAACATTTACGATGGGCATCGTTGCCGTTACATTAAATGTCTTAACTGTTTACTTCGCTTTCCGCAAACCTCGGATGAAAAAATAAAAGACATATGCGATGAAACGAATCTAAAATCTAAAAGAGCATCAAAAAAGACACTTCCAAAAGTACACAATCTTTGGAAGTGTTTTTTTGATGGACAAAATTGAAACATTTCATGCCACAGAAAAGCGTCCGGCAAATTCCGCTTAAAAGAAATGTCTTTTTTACCGTTTAGTTTAAAACAAAACAGCCTTTCATACGCCATCTATTGTTTAATATGAAAAAGCGTCACTCAAACCGAACAACCTCTACTTTAATTCATATTTTTTCATTTTCCCTGTACTATTTTTAGGAATCGTATCGCAAAAAATAATATGACGCGGACATTTATAACGAACGAGTTGTTTCGCACAATATTCATTTAGTAAAGGCACGGTCAATGTTTTATTTGCGACAACGTAAGCAACAACTTCTTCATCTAGCTGCTCACTTTTCCGTCCAATGACAGCCGCTTCGATAACAGACGGATGCGCATAAAGTACTTCTTCTACTTCTTTCGGATATACGTTATAGCCTCCGACTAAAATGACATCTTTCTTCCGGTCAATGATTGTGACATAACCTTCTTCGTCTATTTTAGCTAAATCCCCCGTACGTAAATAATCGCCGGCAAAAGCTTCTCTCGTCGCCACTTCATTTTTGTAGTATCCTTGCATAACATTCGGTCCTTTAATACACAGTTCACCGACATGCCCCTTCAGTACTTCATTGCATCCTTCGTCGATAATTTTCGCCTCTACATTAGGAATCGTTGTCCCGACAGTCGTTACTTTCTCACGACCAATTGGATTAAAGCAAACAACTGGCGATGCTTCTGACAATCCGTATCCTTCTGAAACGGCAATCCCCATATCGGTCATAAATTGGTCATGCACGGCTTTCGGTAACGGTGAACCACCTGAAATCGCCAGACGAATCGTTGCCCATTTTTTCATTGGAATACACGCTTGCAAAATATAGTTATACATAAGCGGCACACCTGCAAAAATCGTCGCACGCTCTCGTTCAATTAACTCGCTCACTTTTGAAGGACTAAACTGTCGAATTAATAATAATGTCGCACCGACAAATAGAGGAGCATTCAAGACGACCGTCAATGCAAAAACGTGGAACAGTGGTAGCGTAACGACAAAGCGATCTCGTTGTTCATACGTGAAAAAAGTCGCCACATCACGAGCATTCGAAAATAAATTTGCATGACTTAACATCGTGCCTTTCGGTTTTCCTGTCGTCCCAGACGTATATAAAATCATAGCAAGTGAATGCGTCGCTTCCACCTCACATGGAATCGTACCGACTTCCGTCATACGCATAATTGGAACCGGCAATTTAAAATCCCCCTCTTCAACAATCGTTAGCGTCACATCCCCATCTTTCATTATGTACGCTAGTTCCTGTTCCGTATAAGCCGGATTCAATGGAACGGCGACTGCTCCAAGCGTCCAAATACTATACAATGCTTCAATCAAACCTGGACTATTTTCCATCGCAATTGCGACGTGGTCTCCTCGTTTGACACCTTTTAAACGCAGCGTCTCCGCCGTTAAACGAATACGATGCCGCAACATGCGATACGTCATCGTTCGGTGTTCAAATTGAATCGCAATTTGTTCATCTCGTTGTAATTGAAGTTGTGTCCATAAATTCATTTGCTCATCCCCCATAATTTATGTCATAAAAAAAGAACCGTTGAAAGCGAGGCGCTTCCAACTAGTCCTTATCTTAAATGGGCTAAATAGCGCCAACGTATTAAATAAAAATAAAGCAATTGCACCGTCGTCAAAATACCAAGCATAATGACAATCGTTTTGAAAATCGAAATGTCCGCTACGCCGTACCAAAATACTTGCAGTCCGATAAAGGCAAAGCAACTATTCAATACCGCAACACCCCACGGCAAGAAAAATTGTGGAATGAGCTGGCGATTAACGAGTTGACGAATTTCTCGATCCGTCACGCCCATTTGACGCAACGTCGTATATTGTTGTTGTTCCCTCGGCAACGTCGCATACAATTTGAAGTAAATAAAACTCCCCGCAGCTAAGAAAAAAACGGCGGATGCTAAAATACCAATGAATAAAATCAACGCAAACGTAGAGCGTAATATTTCATAATCAATTCCCGTGTTTTCATAGTAAAACGGTAGCTGACTTTCCATATTACTCGCATACGTATTCGTCATTAACTGGTCTAACTCTTTACCGATATATTGCGTTTCCGTCCAATTTCCGACATTAAAAGCATACACGCGATTCACATAATTAGATTCATAAGAACCCGGCACGTTATAGATGATTTTTTTGAAATCGGCTGTGTTTAAAATAATAACATTCGTTCCGAGCTGTTCTGCTGAGAATATAGCCGTTTTGTACGCACCTCGTATCGTAATCGGTACGTGATTTTCTTCTAAAACGGTTGCGATTTGCATATTTTTACGTTTCGCATAAGAGTCTTCTGAGTACGGTAAAAAAATCGCTTCGCCTTTGCCTAGCTGAACGGTAGGAAGTTTAAGCGTACGCACCATTTGATTAAATTGCTGTTCATCGATAATTTCGATTTTTTGACTACTATTAGCAGACGTTTGTGTTCGAATATCAAGTGCAGTCAATTGATAAGACAAATTCGCTTCTTGCAACTCTCTCGTCAATTGGTCAATGTGCGCATCTTCATACGAATTTTGGTATTTGCTCGTATAAATGATGCTCACTGGATTAATTTGATGATATTGATGCGTAAATGTAGACATCGAACTGAGCGTCCCAATTGCCATAAAAGCAAGTGTCGAAACGAGCGACGAAATAAAAAACATTTTTGCATTTTCTTTGACCATCGTCGCATACTCCGACCATGAAATGAGACGATATTTCCGCCAATATAGCCACTTACTTTTACGTAGCCACATAATAATCATGACGACGGAATCTGTGAAAAATAAATACGTTCCAATCATCATGACAGGCGGCACGACAATGGCAAGCCACAACAAGTTCGATTTCTCGATATTCACCATCGTGAAATACGTACACGCTAAAATAAGTAAACCCGCTATACCACTTACTTTTGAATACGATTTCTTTTTCGGTGCCACATCTGTCCCTCTTAATAAGTGGACGAGTTCTCCATCTTTAATCGTCCAAACGCTCAAATACGATACGACGATGAACAATGTTAAAAAAGTCGCAATCGTTAAAGCGAATGGCTTCCAAGAAAAATAAAGAGGTAACGCAGAAATTTGTAAAATTTCACGAATGACCATAAAGAAAAATTTCGAAAAAGCAAAGCCAAATAAAATACCGACAATAATGGAAGCGACGCCAATAATCGTCGTTTCAATACGGACGAGTTTATTCAACTGTTGCCTTTCCATTCCTAAATGAATTAAAATGCCGAATTCTTTTGAACGCGCTTCTAAAAAAGCACGCATCGAATAAAATAAAAAGAATAGCATGAACAACACGAGCACAATTTGTGCAAAATACATGCCGCGGAAGGCAATCTCAATCATAAATTCATTTTCTACTTTCGGATGATACATGAGCATCGAATAAATGAAAAATACCATAACCGAGCACACACTCGCCATGAAATAAGCCGCATAAATACGTTGATTCCGTATAACGTTACGATAAGCGAACTGACGAAAAGTCACCGACATGACCTCCTAAAAGGCTCAACACGTTCAAAATACGTTGGAAAAATGTTTGGCGTTGATCATCTCGGTAAATTTCATTGAAAAATTCACCATCTTTAATAAATAACACGCGGTCGCAATAACTTGCTGCAATCGGATCATGCGTCACCATCACAATTGTCGTCTGGTCTCGTTTATTAATTTTACCGAGCAATTCCAAAACGTCTTTCGATGAATTAGAATCTAAATTCCCGGTCGGTTCATCTGCTAAAATAAGTGATGGCTTATGAATAAGCGCACGACCAATTGCCGTTTTTTGCGCTTGTCCTCCTGAAATTTCATTCGGTAACCGTTGTAAAATGGATTCTAAATCTAAATGCGCCGCGATTTCTGAAACGCGCTTTTGCATTTCCTCCACTTTCATCCCGTCTAACGTCAAAGGAAGTACTATATTTTCTTCAACGTTCAACGTTTGTAGTAAATTAAAATCTTGAAAAATAAAGCCTAGTTGTCGTCTACGAAAATAAGCCAACTCATTTTTACTCAAGTCTTGTGGATTGACGCCATCGACTAAAACTTCCCCGGCAGTCGGGCGGTCCACTGTCGAAATCATATTTAACAGCGTCGTTTTCCCACTGCCAGACGGACCCATGATTGCCACAAATTCGCCTCTCTCCACTTCAAAATTCAGTTGATTGATTGCGCGATGTGTAACTTTTCCTTCATATACTTTCGTCACGTCATTAATTGATAAAATAGCCATCATTTTGCCCCCTACTCTGACAAATTAAACGTCACACTAATCGTCGTGCCGACTCCTACAGTTGAAGCAATCGTTAAATCATGCCCTAGCTTATGACAAATTTCATTCGCTAAAAACAAGCCCATTCCTGTAGATTCTCCTGACTTACGACCATTTTCTCCTGTAAAAAAGGCTTTCGTCACACGTTTCAAATCCGTCGGTGGAATGCCGATTCCTTCATCTCGTACGTGTAGCGTCACCGTATCTTTCGTAGAAACCGCTTCGATATACACTTTTTTATTATCTTCAAATGTATATTTCACCGCATTCGTCAAAAATTGCCCGATAATGAAGCTCATCCATTTCGCATCTGTTGCTACGTACAAATCATCAGAAAGCGTAACGTTTGGAAACACGTGATTTTTAATGAACAGTCGTTTATGTTGATTGACGACTGTCGAAACGAGATGTTTCAACTCTACTTTCTCGATTTTCATATCTTCTTCAAACGTATCGAGTCTTGCATTCATCAATACCATCTCTAACCCGTGTTTCAGACGTTCTGTTTCTTCATGTACACCTTTCTTATCAAGCGGTGCATCATCTTGTAACATAAGCTCTAATACAGCGAGTGGCGTCTTCATTTGATGCACCCACTGATTCATAAATTGCAAATGTCGATTTTGCTTAGCGTACAACTCTTGCGCTTCCAATTGATAAATACGATACAACTCATGTACGTACTCTTCCGTTTGCAAATGGTCAGGCGTCTTCGCTGTAGAACGGAGCGCATCTTCCATCGTATGTGGCATCGAGGTGATTTTTTTATAATATTGCTGACGCATCACATACCGAGCCACTAAAAAAGTAAGCGTTAAGACGAGCGAAATTAAGATTGAATAAATCGCTGTATTCAGATCTCGGAACCCATCTAGCCAATACAAAAGTAAAATAAAGACGACTAAAAATAATTCAAAAAATATAATCGAGGCATGTTCTTTTAGAAATAGCATGAACGTCGTCATTCACTACACTTCCTTTTCATTTAAAACGAAGCGATAGCCAGCACCACGAACCGTTTCGATTGTTGACTGAATGTGATAGTCGGCTAATTTTTTACGTACGCGCGTCATATTAACGTTGAGCGTATTTTCATCTACAAACGCTTGGTCATCCCAAAGTTCTTCTAATAAACTTTCACGTGATACGACTTTCGGTGAAGCTTTCATTAACAATTCTAAAATGACACATTCTTTTTTTTGCAAAGCAATTTCATCTGTCTTCGTATGCAGTTCCATTCTTTCTAAATACAAAACGAGCTGCCCTTGTTTCACTGTGCGTTCCTCTTGCTTAATCGCATATTCACCGAAACTACGACGCAAATGGCTTTTAATTTTCGCTAAAACAATTTCATAGTGGAATGGCTTCGTAATAAAATCATCGCCGCCATTTTCTAATGCGAAAATTTGGTCCATCTCACCTGAACGTGCTGAAATATAAATAATCGGCACAGTCGTAAATTGACGCAATTGACGACACCAATAAAAGCCATCATATGCTGGCAAGTTAATATCAAGTAATACGATATGCGGATTAAACGCATTGAATTCTTCTATAATTTGATCAAACTGTTCGACTGTTTTCACTTCGTAATGATATTTTCTTAGTGTATCTGCTAGCATCGAAGCGATTTTCAAATCGTCTTCTACTATTAAAATGCGGTGGGTCGTATTCATTTTTTCTTCCCTCCGTTTCTTTCCTTTTTAGTACATCAAATCAATAAAATCAGCTAATGACGTACCACCGAAATAACGTGGAATGTCTAAGTGTGCCACCGCTTCTTCAATTGCTTGTTTCTCATAGCGTTTACCAATTAACGCTTCTTCAATATCTTTCATATCACCGATTCCGAAAAAGTCGCCAAATATATGGACGTCTTGCATCGTTCCTTTGTTCACGGTTAAGCGTAAATCAATGAAACCGGATGCGAATTTTTTAGAACGTTGAATGTTGAATTTAGGTGATTTTCCGTAATTCCATTCCCATTTTTGATAACGTTCTTCTGAAATTTTATGAATCGCTGCCCAATCTTCATCCGTTAATTCATAATATTTCACTTGATCGAGACCACCGAAAATCGATTTTAAAATTTCTAATCGGAAATCTTCAACCGACATCGTTTTATCTTCTAACATTTCTTTTACGTTCGTCACGCGTGAACGAACAGATTTAATACCTTTTGATTCGATTTTTTCTTTTTTCGGACGTAACGCATTCACAACTTCGTCGATGTCTGCATCGAACATTAATGTGCCGTGACTAAACATACGACCATTTTTTGAGAACATCGCATTCCCAGAAATTTTACGACCGTTCGCTAAAATGTCGTTACGACCAGAAAGTTCAGATTCGATGCCCATATTTTGAAGTGCATCGACTACAGGTTGCGTGAATTTTTTAAAGTTTTGGAAGTTGTCTCCTTCATCTTTCGTTAAGAAACTGAAGTTTAAGTTGCCTAAATCATGGTAAACAGCGCCGCCACCAGAAAGACGACGTACGACGATAATTCCTTTTTCGTCGACGTAGTTCGTATTAATTTCTTCTACTGTATTTTGATTACGACCGATAATAATTGATGGTTGGTTAATATAAAAAGAAGTAAGCCCTCATCAACATTCAATTCGTTTAATGCGTACTCCTCAATAGCTAAGTTAATACGTGGATCGTGAATACCTTTATTATCAATAAATAACATGGATAAAAATCCTCCTTCTATGTTCTTATAAATATTTTAACTTAATTTTTAGTTTTTGTATTGACTTTTTATTATCTGTTATAATACAATAGGTAACAACAAATCAGTAATATAACAGATTGAAGGAGGAGAACACTATGTTAGAAAACGTTGTAGAATTTTTCAAAAACTTACCAGACAAACATTGTACGGAATGCGGTGAAAAAATCAATGAACAAAGCGAATGCTACTCTAATACTTGTGAACACTGTGATCATCTGTAATACATCATGCTGATTAGCCGAAAATTACCCCAATGATTTTCGGTTCACTGAACGCTTATCGTCATAACAAATCTATGAATCTATAATTAAATTGCTTACGATGAAAAACCGAGATGTCCCCAGCATCTCGGTTTTTTTTGATATATAACAGTTTCATTTTTCTCTGTTATGATACACATTATTTTAAATGTTTTTTCACAGTTGGCATTACTTTCGTTGCGAGCAACTCAAGTGAATGCATCGCTTGGTTGAATGGCACAGCACCAATATCAAGCTGCGCTAAGAAACGTTCATGGCCGAACAGTTCATGTTGCATCAATATTTTTTCTGTAATTTCTTCTGGACTACCGACCATCAACGCACTTCCTGCATCCGTTGCACGGTCGAATCCTTCTCTACTCATATGAAAACGTTGTCCACGCTGTGCGTTAACGTACGTCCAGTAATTGTTATAATACGGATAAAACTCATCGCGTGCGGCTTTTGCCGTATCTGAAATGTACGTATGCGCTGTCACACCGACTTTTCGTTTTGTAGCGTCGTGTCCTGCTTCTCGTAACGCTGCATCGTATCGTTGCACGAGTGGTTCAAAATAATGCGGAGAGCCTCCTAAAATAGCTAATGCCATTCCTGCCCCGAAACGACCAGCACGCGTTGCACTTTCGGGCGTACCACCGACGCCAATCCAAAGTGGAATGCCATCTTGAATGGCACGAGGTGCAATGTCCGCACGTTGAATAGCTGAACGGAATTCCCCTTGCCACGTTACATTTTCTTGTGCATTCAATTGTTGAAACAGTGCGATATTTTCTTCGAATAACGCATCATAATCATGAAGATCTTTGCCGAACAATGGGAACGATTCGATAAAAGCACCACGTCCTGCCATAATTTCAGCACGTCCACCCGATAAAACGTCTAATGTCGAAAAGTCTTCGTATAAACGTACTGGGTCGACCGTACTTAGTACCGTTGTCGTACTCGTCAAACGAATGTTTTTTGTTTGCGCAGCAATATAACTTAGAACGACTGGTACGGCTGACACCGCATAATCTAAACGATGATGCTCTCCGACACCAAACAAATCGAGTCCTAATTCGTCTGCTGCTTTAGCCATTTCAATAATTTCTTTCAAACGTTCAGGCGCAGTCGGCACTTTTTTCGTAAATGGATTTTCACCTAAGTCTGCTAACGTATAAATACCAAATTCCATGTTGTTCACCTCTTATTTTTACTTACTATTCGTAACTTAGTTTATAATTGTAACTTTCTATTGTCAAAGACAACAACTTTTACATACAAAAAACTACAGCTCCTTTCACGATGTATTCGTAAAGAAACTGCAGTCGGTGTTCAAACTGTTCGTATCGTATGATTTTATTTCACGGTTATTTCTTGATTCATCGCCGCATGACCTGTAATCGTTTCAACGTGACCCGTTACCGTATACGTTCCTTTTGATAGCGTAACGCTTGCATTATACGTGCCGTCTTCTTGTCGAACCGCAGCTAGTCGCTGAATCGCCTCTTCGTCGTCATTCAGAAAGACCTCAAAAGAAACAGTTTTCAACTCTTCCTCCGGTACAGCTTCCCCTTTTTCCGTCACGACGTCCATCGTAATGCTGACGTTACCATTTGCATCAACAGTCGGTTTTGGCATATTTAAACTAATTGCTAAACTAAATGCATTACTACACCCTGCTACTAATAAGGCGAGACAAATGCTAATCATCCACTTCATCAAAGTCCTCCCATAATGGAATAAATAGTGTGACGGTCGTTCCGACTTGCCACGTACTCGTTATGTGCCAAGACCCACCGTGTAACGCAATGAGTTGGTCAACAATCGACAATCCAAGACCGCTTCCTCCATCTGCTCGTGTGCGCGCTTTATTCACGCGATAAAAACGCTCCGCTAAATGCGGTAGATGTTCGTCTGCAATGCCAATCCCTTCATCTCGGACAGTTATTTTAGCATATGTTTTTTCTGCGGAAGCTTCTACGTAAATAGCCGTTTCTTTGTCAGAATAACGCAAACTATTTTCAATTAAATTGAGCATAATTTGTTTCATCTTTTCATCGTCACCTGCAATGATAAGCGATTCATCTGCTTTTAAATGCAACGTCATTTGTTTCTCCATTGCACGTTGTTGTGATAGCTGTAAAGCTTCTCTTAAGCTCTCTGCTAATACAATCGGCATCTTCGTAAATTCTTCCAGTTTTTCCGAACGAGAAAGCTGTAATAAGGCAGCCGTCAGTTTCTCCATTCGATCCGCTTCCTGCGTAATTAAATTCAATTTCTCCGTACATTCTTCTTTCGGAATAAGTCCTTTTGCAAGTGCTTCGCTATATCCTTTTACGTAACTAATCGGCGTGCGCAACTCGTGGGACACATTCGCTAAAAATTCTTTTTGCGTATCGTCTGTTTTTTGAATAGCTGTCGCCATTTCGTTAAACGTATGCGTCAATTGTCCAATTTCATCTTTCGACGTCACGACGACACGTTCATCATAATGACCGTCTGCCATTCGCTTCGCTGCTAGTTGCAATCGATTAAGTGGTTTCATGACGACTTGAATGCCTTTCATGACCGCAAGTGCCATCATCATTAAAAAGAGCAATGCGCCGGTACTAATGAGTAAAATATCTTTTTTCGCCAATTCAACAATTTTTTCGAGTGGGAAATACAAATATAATATGCCTTCTAAACGTTTTTCATGTACGAGTGGTACGATGACTGAGATAACTTGTCGATCAAAACGCTTTTCATATCCTTGTTTCGTCACCGTTTCTCCTGCGAGTAATTGCTTTCTTTCTTGCGGTCCAATCAGCGTATCGTAATCAATATCAAATGGTACACAAGCACTTAATTCCCTTGGGTTTCGAACGGCGAATACGTTGACGTCGGCATACATATTGTATCGGTCTACATCGTCAATCAAAGCATTCGTCACTTTTCCACCCTCATACATCGTCGCTAATTTTTGACCGACACCGACCATATTATTTTCTTTATCTTGAACGTACAACCGTTCATACAAAAAGTTCGTTAAGCTATACATGAATAAAATCGTAATGACTAAAAACCCTAACACGAGCAACCAAATTTTCGTTGCGATTTTTTTCATAATGATTCTTTCCCGAAACGATAGCCGACGCCCCATACCGTTTGAATATAGGCACTCACTTTTTTCCCTAGTTTCAAGCGTAGCGTTTTTATGTGCGTATCGACCGTTCGCGTACCCCCTTCGTAATCGAGCGACCAAATTTGTTCGAGCAGTTGCTCTCGGTCATAAACAGTATTCGGATGCTTCATAAATAAATGTAGCAGCTCGAATTCTTTCATCGTCAACGTTACTTTCTTTCGATCAACGTGTACCGTTCTAGAAAGTTCATCGAGTACAATTCCACAAAATTGAAGTGTCGTATTCGGTTGGGCTACACTCGTATGTTTCGGCATTCTTCTAAGTACCGCTTCGATACGTGCGAGTAACTCTTCCCCGCTAAACGGCTTAACGATATAATCATCCGCTCCCATACGAAGTCCTTTTACTTTATCTTCTTTCGCATCTTTTGCCGTTAAAAAATAATTGGTACATTCGACTGCTCTCGAATACGCTGACAAACGACAAAGCCGTCCATTTCTGGCATCATGACATCTAATAACAATAAGTCGACGTCCATTTGCGCTAAAATATCGAGTGCCTGTTGTCCGTTGGAAGCCCCGTACGTCGTATGTGCTTCTTGCTGCAACATAATACGAATTAAATCACGCATTTGTTTTTCGTCATCTACAATTAAAATCGTTGCCATGCTATTCCCTCACTAACAATTGAAAAGGCCCTTGATCTACCTTTTTCTTTTGAATTATTTTTTGACCGTCTGTCCAATAAAGTTGTTGATCGTCGTATCCTGCCACGACGATATCATGTTGAAATTGCGTAAACGTAAAAGGGTTTGCCGCAATTTCTTGTTTCGCACGTATATGCCCTTTTTTAGAGAGTGTATACAACATACTTTCCCCGTGACTCAAAACGTAGACGTCATCACCTTTCGCTAAAAAGGCAATGGGCATCATCGGCAATTGAATGTTGCCAACAATTTTTCCTGTAGAAGGATTTAGTTGTAATACGGTATCGTTCGGTGTACTGCCGTCTCCATGTCCTCCGAGCCAAAGTGTATCATCTATAACTTCAATGCCTGTCGATGACTTTGGAATCGTCCACGTCGCTTCTTTTCGTAAAGAATCCGTACCGAACACCATTAATTGCGTATCTTTAAAATTCACGACGAAAAGACGGGCATTGTATACGAGCATCGCCATCGGATAATTCCCCGTTGCTACTTCCGCTTTCTTTCGTCCATTTATATCGTATGATGTTACCGTATTTTGAGTGCTATTTGCGAGAAATAAGCTTTTCGTCTGCTCGTCATATAACGCATTCGAAATGCCTGTAGCTGTTTTTATTTTCCCGACATGCTCGCCTGTGCTTAACTGTACTAGATCTCCATGATCGAGACCGTGTCCATATAAGAAAATTCGATCATCCCCTACAAGTACCGCTCCTGTATATGCTTCTTTCAACGACCACGTCGCCATAACTTCTTTTCGTTTATCAAAAAACTGAATAGACGGTTCTTGAATGTTCACAGATGCGAGAAAAGGGTCGCCTTTTTCGATTTTCGGATATGTTGGATGACTGCAAGCCGCAAGTCCGAAAATGATAGCGAAACAAAGAATGATTTTTTTCACGATGCATGCCTCCTTTTTTTCATTGTACCGAATGGTTGTGAAATGTGTGTGAAACTTTTTCATAAAAATTGCAACGAATGGTCATTTTCACATAAAAAAGAACGGCTCCGAAGAACCGTCCAAATAATGATCGTTAATCAAAAGAATTCGTAAATTGTGGTGTATGCTCAAACAATTCGCATAGTAATTGATCCGCGCTATGTTTTCCTTGTTTAATACATTTCGGAATCGAAATACCGTTGTAAGAGTTTCCTGCTAAACGCATCGTTGGATACAGTTTTCGCAACGTATCTTTTGCTTTTTTAACACGGTCTGCATGCCCAATCGTATATTGTGGCATAGAGTCTTTCCATCTTGAAACGATTGTCTCAAGTGGCAGTTGATCTAGACCAAACAACTGTTGAAAATCTTCTAATAGCGCCTTTTCAATCTCACTATCAGATAAATCAACAATTGCAGTATCGCCTGTGCGACCAATATAACAATTGACGACGGCATAGCCTTCCGGTGCAATGAACGGCCATTTTTTATGTTCAAACGTAACCGACGTAAATGAATAGTCGCTGTTACGTGAAATATAGACATCCGTTCCATCAAACGACTGCAACGAGTCTTCTTTAAAAATCATCGTCACCGTCGCTACTGTATTGCACGGTACAGTTTGTAACTGTCGCACTTCTTCTTCTTCAAAAAGATTTGTCACCATATGAAGCGGTGTCGCAACAATCACGCCATCGACTAATATCGTAGACTTATTATTTAAAGAAAGACATGTTTTGTCTTGAAATGGCGTAATCGATTGCACTTTTACACTTTTCAAAATTTCACAATCTGTTAGTTCGTCCGTCAAAGCATGCGTAAGTGTACTCATACCACCTCTGAATTTTTGAACGTTTTTAGAATTATGACGCACCGTAAAATCACCCGGCTCGGATGATTTCATCTCGTGACGCATCCCTCTAATAACGCTGCCACGCTGTTGTTCGTAACGAAGTAGCGATGGCAATGTAGATTGTAAACTCAATTCATCAATGTCGCCTGAATAGACGCCTGATAAAAGAGGTTCAATTAAACTTTGGACAAATTCTTCGCCAAAACGGCGACGTACAAATTTACCGAGAGATCGATCCCCATCAACCTTACTCGGTGGAATAATTAAATCTGCTGTAGCTCGAACTTTTCCGCTCCATGACACTAATTCTGATGCCATAAATGGTTTGAATTTCGTAGGTATTCCCATAATTGTATTTTGAGGGACTTGCTGAAGATCTTTGTCAATCGCAATAAAGGTTTTTGCATTCGTTGTCGTTACAATTTCATCTTCTATATTCAATTGCTTTGCCAACTGTGCAACGATTCCTTTAGGATCTCGAAAAGAACTTGGCCCGCGATCAATTATAAAACCATCCTTGCGCAGCGTTTGAAGCTTACCACCTAATCGGTGAGAACCTTCGATTAATACGATCTCAAGTGGATAGTGATGTAATCTCGCCTGTTCCTGCAAATAAAACGCTGCCGTTAATCCAGTGATTCCTCCACCGATGACAGCAATTTTTCGCTTCTGTTCAGTCACATCTATCATCACTTTCTACTTTATTTTTTATATGCGTTTAATACGACGTCTGTTAGCGCATCAATGAATAATGGCTGTGCATTCGGCATCGCTGGACGGTGATAAGCAGCGCCTAATTCATTACATACTGTTTGGCATTCATAATCGTTATCGTAAAGCACTTCTAAATGCTCCGCTACGAAACCTACTGGTACGTAAGTGAATGAGCGATAACCTTTTTCGTTGTATAAATCACGTGTTAAATCTTGAACGTCTGGTCCTAACCAAGGGTCTTTCGTTTGACCAGCTGATTGCCAACCGAACTCAACGTTTTCAATCCCTGTACGTTGTTTTAAAATATCTTTCGTTTCGAACAATTGCTCTGCGTATGGGTCGCCCATCGCAATAATTTTTTCTGGTAATGAGTGTGCGCAAACGACTAAACAAGCGTCTTTACGTTCTGCTTCATCCATCCCATCAAATTCTGCTGTAATTTTTTCTGTCCAGTATTGTAAGAATTTCTCTTCTTTATACCAGCTATCGATTGTTGTAATCGCTAATGTGCTACCAAGTTCAGTCGCTTTTTCAATCGCGCGTGTTTGGTAAGCTTTCGTAGAGAATGATGAGAAGTGTGGTGCAAGAACGATTGCTACAGCTTCTGTTAAACCATCTGCTACCATTTGTTCTACCGCATCTTCAATAAATGGTGCGATATGTTTTAAACCGATGTACACTTTGAATTCTACTTCATCTTGTACTTCGTTTAAGCGTGCACCTAATGCGTATGCTTGTTTTTCAGTCGTCGCCGCTAATGGTGAAATACCACCGATTGATTGGTAACGGCTACGTAAATCTTCAATTTGTTCGTCTGTTGGACGGTGTCCGTGACGGATATGTGTGTAATACGGAATTAAATCTTCATCTTTTTGTGGTGTGCCATAGGCCATCACTAATAAACCAACTTGTTTTTTCATGTTTGTTCACCTCAAAAATTATTTTAAGCGAATTTGCTCGCTACTATAGTCATGAATCAATGCTGTTAAACGTTTCAATACATCTGGATCAACTGATGGGAAAACACCGTGTCCTAAGTTGAAAATGTGACCCGGTACTTCTAATCCTTGATCGATGATTGTTTTCGTACGTGCTTCTAAAACGTCCCAATCCGCTAATAACAATGTAGGGTCTAGATTTCCTTGTACTGGTTTTGTAATCCCCATTTGACGCGCTTGTTTAATCGGCAAACGCCAATCAAGCCCTACGACGTCTAAAGGTAACTCTTGCCAGTCTAATACGAGGTGGCTCGCTCCAACACCGAACATAATCATCGGAACGCCTTCCCCTTTTAGTTCGTTAAAAATATGTGTCATCACTGGCTTAATGAAAATCGTGTAGTCTTCGTGGCTTAAAGCCCCAACCCAAGAGTCAAAAATTTGGAATGCTTTCGCACCTGCTTTGATTTGCGCCTTTAAGTCCGTCACGATCATGTCGCCTAGTTTATCCATTAATTTAAACCACGCTTGCGGTTGTGAAACCATGAAGGATTTCGTTAATGCGTAGTTTTTAGAAGGACCGCCTTCAATCATATAGCTCGCTAATGTGAAGGGGGCTCCTGCAAAACCGATTAACGGTACATTTAATTGTTCTGTCGTTAATAGTTTAATCGTATCTAACACGAATGGAACATGTTCTTCTGGGTTAAAAATTTGTAAGCGATCCACGTCTTTTTCACTACGGATAGGGTTTGAAATAACAGGTCCCACGCCCGCTTGAATTTTCACGTCTACGCCCATACCAGGTAGTGGTGTCACAATATCTTTGTACAAAATAGCTGCGTCGACATCGTAGTTTTGGACAGGTAAATGTGTCACATATGCACATAGTTCCGGTTGGTGTGTAATTTCTTCTAATGAATATTTCTCTTTAATTTTACGATACTCCGGCTGTGAGCGTCCTGCTTGGCGCATATACCAAACGGGTGTATGTTCCGTACGCTCACCCTTCGCTGCTCGTAACAATGTATCATTAAACGTTGTCATATTTTTGTTATTTCCCTTCTCTCTGTTTTTACTTCCTATTATAAATCCGACAATTGCATCCATTTTTCACTATAATCTTTCAATCGTTTAATGTATAGTTTTCGGCTCAATTTGTCATACAATTTTACGAATTGGTGACAGTTTTTTGTCGATTATCGTTTTACCTTGAAAAATTCAGGTAATATACTAAATAGACATCCGAATTTAAAGGAGCTCTTACAATGAAAAATTTCTATATCGCACTCGGCACTGCCGATTATATGACAACACTGTGGAAAAAGTATGAAAAAGAACGTATGATTTTGTTGCATAACGGTGTCCATTCTTTACTTTTACATGAAACGGACAAAAAAACGAAGTTTGCAGCGCCTAAAAAGTTCGAAGTCGTAGCGTCTGAAGGTGACTTAGCTGAACACGGCTTCTTCGCACTCATTTACGTATCGATTATGGGCGAACAACACCACGTATTTGAAGATCGTTTTTTACAACGCCAACATGCCATTTCACAAGAACCTGGTTTCGTTGCGTTCCGTTTATTACGTCCGAAAAATGATACCGATTATCTCGTGTTAACAGAATGGACAGGTCCTGCTTCTTTCGATGCTTGGAAATTAACAGATGATTACAAAGAGGCTATTGCAAGCTATGCAGAAGCCGGAACAATCAATATGAATAGCCAATCGTTTGAACCGACTATCTTTACGAAAACGTATACGACAAATATTGACGACGTCGACTATCCAGATGAAGATGACAATCGTTAAAACAATTTAAAAAGCTTCCGAGACGACCATCTCCTCGGAAGCTTTTTGTTATTTAGAAATACGTAACGTCAATTCCCCTATGAGGAAAACGACGAGTGCATATACGTAAAAGTACGGTTGCATGATACTACAAAGTAATACGATGATGGCATGTGCCAAAATCATGTAGCGACTAATTTTAATAGTCGCTTTTTTACGTGCGTCTTGTGGCAACGGATACAGCATGCTCATCGTAAATTCATGTGTAGAACCGAGTGCTTGTTTCAATTGAATCGCTACCGCAAAAGCTAGCGCAGCTGACACGATAATCGATACGATTGGTAAGTCTACGAAAGCTACAACAAGTCCGTTAATGACAACGAGGCGTAACCATAAATAAAAATGGTCGTCCGTTCTAAGTACGCTTCTGAATAAATAGTATGAAAATGTTTGTTGATGCGTTTTAGGTACGAGTTTATAAATGAAGTCGAAGTACGGACGGCGCTTAATGCTGCCGTGTACTTGCGGTACGTTCGTAAAGTAATTCGCAAAACGATAAATCCCCATCATCCGGTTCGCTTCTACCGGAACGAAATGTTCGTACGGGAAAGGTTGTCCGTTTAATTGCTTTTTATAATACATAAAATAAAAACAAAGATGATAATCAAAATGATTGCAACGAGCCACATTTGTTCAAGTAACGTATACAAAATACCGCCGTTCAATACGTAACGAATGAAACGATTTAACCAAAGACGACGACCGATCATCACCCAGCGGTACGTAAATTCTTGTTGCACGTTTAACCATTTCAAGACGAATACGCTTGCTAAACCGATCACAATCGTCGAAATTGGCAGTAAGGCTACTTGACGAAGCATCGGCCACATGATGATAAACAAAAGACCGCTTACGACAACTTGAGATGTGTACGTAGAAATGAGCACATGTTTGAAATACGTCATCAACTTCGTTTCAAGTGGCAATAAATACACTTCATCCGGTTTTTTAATTAGCGTTGTCGGGCGGCTTAATGTCATAAATAAGGCGACGACTAAAGCGGTAATAAGCGTCGCTGGAATCGCATCGTCTCCATGATACGTATCTAAAAAGTGACTATATTGAAAAATACCTGCTCCGAGTAAAAAGACGATGACTAAAGCCATATGCCCTGTAAATACGAAGCGCATATATTTTTGAACTTCTTGTCGATTGTACGTCGACCGTTTGCGCCATAATTCATCTAAATTACGCATTCGTTTGTTCTTTCGTCATTTGAATGTAAAGGTCGTCTAAGCTTGCTCCCGGCATATTAAATGATTGGCGCAAATCATCCATCGTTCCGAACGCACGAACATAACCTTCATGTAATAATAAAATTTTGTCGCAATGTTGCTCTGCTGTCGCAAGAACGTGAGTCGACATTAAAATACCCGCTCCCGCTTTTTTCTTTTCATCCATTTGTTCTAACAATAAACTAATCGCTAATGGATCTAATCCAAGAAAAGGTTCATCAATAATGTAAAGTGCTGGGTCGACCAAAAAGGCACACATAATCATGACCTTTTGGCGCATCCCTTTTGAAAAGTGAGATGGGAACCAATTTAAACGTTTTTCCATACGGAATTCTTTCAATAAAGGAGCTACTCTCTCTTCCATAACTTCTAATGGAATGTTGTAGGCCATCGCTGTTAGTTCTAAATGTTCTTTTAATGTTAGTTCATCGTACAAAACCGGCGTTTCTGGAATGTATGAAAACGATGTACGATACGTATCCATATTTTCTTTCATCGTCATGCCATCAATACGAATCGTTCCTTTTTGAGGCGTCATCGTTCCGATAATATGTTTAATCGTCGTACTTTTCCCCGCTCCGTTCAATCCAATCAATCCGATAAGTTCTCCAGGTTGAATAGCAAAGTTTAAATCATGTATAACCGGTTTTCTCGTATAACCGCCTGTTAATTGCTCTACTTCTAAAATCGTCATTGTCGTCACTCCATTTTAGTTATGCTTTGAAAAGCTTCGCTATTTAGTAGTTTAGCAAAAATCCTAAATTCACGCAGTTGTCATGTGGTAAAATGGAAACAAATATTTGAAAGGTGTGTGTTGACATGTCAGATTGTCTTTTTTGCAAAATTATCGCTGGAGAAATTCCAAGTACTAAAATTTATGAGGATGAACACGTATTCGCATTCATGGATATCGGTCCTCTTACAAAAGGTCACACATTATTAATTCCGAAAGAACACGCTGCAAACGTATTTGAAATGTCTGAAGAAGTAGCAAGTCACTTATTCTCTGTTGCTCCTAAAATTGCGAACGCGATTAAAACAGCTTTCAATCCAGTAGGGATGAACTTATTAAACAACAACGGTGAAGCTGCTGGGCAAAGCGTCTTCCACTTCCATCTTCACTTCATTCCACGTTACGATGAAACAGATGGCTTCAAAGCTACTTGGAATACGAAACAAGATGAATATACACCAGAACTTCTTACACAATTATCAAACGAAATCAAATCACATCTTTCTTAAGATGCGATCAAAACGAGCCTAATTTTCAATCGGCTCGTTTTTTATTGAAACGTCGTAACAACACTGTAGCCTTTTTCACTTTCTTCTATAATAGATGTCCAACGTCTTGCTTTTACTGTAGAGGACCTGTAGAATCAGGATAAGTTTCGCGTATGCTCACGAGGAGACATGCGGAAACGAAACAAATGATTAGCTTAGGAGAGATGAGATTATGAAAACAAAAAATTTAGTGTTAATGGCTTTACTTGTAGGGGTTGGTGCAGCATTGTACCTCGTAATTCCCGGCATTATGGGTGGTATGAAACCAGACTTCATGTTAACGATGATGTTCATCGGTATTTTACTATTTCCCAATTCGCGTGATGTCTTTTTACTAGCGTTAACGACGGGTATTTTATCTGGTCTATTTTCTACATTCCCTGGTGGTTTCGTTCCGAACATTATCGATAAATTTGTCACTGCATTCATTTTCTTTGCGCTTCTTGTCGTATTGAAAAAAGCAGCTCAAAAAACGGCTGTTTCAGCTGTTCTTGTCGGTTTAGGAACATTCATTTCGGGCAGTGTCTTTTTAGGATCAGCTATTGTAGTCATCGGTGCCAACATTCCATTCGTAGCGTTAATCGTTTCGGTGGTACTTCCTGCTATTGTTATTAACATCGTAGCTTTCGTGATTATTTATCCGATTGTTACAAGCCTTGTCAAACGTTCAAAATTTGACACGTCTGTTTCTCACGCGTAAGCAGTCGAACGAAAAAGCTTTCATTGTGCACTCGCATAATGAAAGCTTTTTTTACGTTTGCTGGAAGAAAATGTCCAATTATTGGCTTTTCATAGCTTTATATCGTAATAATATGTTTTAATAAAGTAAATCAAGGAAATATACTTATTGAAAGGGGTCGTGTATATGCATTTAAAATCAACCGTTATCGGTCTAGCAGTCGGAATTGTGGGGGGCGCAGCAACTGTGCTATTAACAACACCCCAATCTGGTAAAGACGTTCGCCTTACAATGAAGTCAACGAAAGATGCTGGTCAACAACTCAACTCAGAATTTAAACAACGTTTTTCTAGTATAAAGGATGCCGTGTTATCGATTAAAGATGAAGTCCAAACTACTGTACCTTCTGTCGTAGAAGACGTAAAAGTTTCCGTTCAAAATTGGCAACAAGAAACTGCACCTATTCAAAATCGCCTAAAAGGTAATATTGATGCCGTAAGTAAGAGTGCGAGCGAATTAGAGCAAGCAGCTGACGAAATAACGTCAGAAGTAGAAAAATTAACAAATCGTTTAACGTTTAAAAAAGCGTAGTGCGTAACTTCTTTTAACGTAAGACGTCATTAAATAATGTATTGACGTCTTAATGCTTAAATTATTTGAATAATTTGTATTTTCATGAAAACGATATTGTATGTTTTTTGGAAATAATGTTATAATATAAAGAAAATTACGAAAGTGGTGATAGCAATGTCTGAAGAAGTAAACTCGGCTCGAGAAGCCATGCTTTACAATCAGCGTATTGCCCATCTCTCTAAGGCACTTTGGAAAGCTGTCGAAAAAGATTGGCAATCGTGGATTAAACCATTTGATTTGAACATAAACGAACATCATGTATTAAGTATTGCGTCTCGTCTGCAAGGTGCGTCGATTTCTGATATCGCAAAATTTGGCGTTATGCATGTGTCAACGGCCTTCAACTTCTCAAAAAACCTTGAAGAACGCGGTCTGCTATCATTTTCTAAACGTGATGATGACAAGCGAAATACATACGTGGAAATTACGAAAAAAGGCGAAGATTTACTAAAAGAAATCGACAACAACTTCGTAAAAAATAAACACGCAGTATTAGAAGGTTCTCAACCATTAAAAGATATGTACGGTCAATTCCCTCAATTTTTAGATTTGTTAGCGGTCATCCGCAACGTCTATGGAAATGACTTTATGGAAATTTTCGAAAAGACATTCAATATTGAAGAATAATAAATAAAAGCCTTCTGCTAAGCAGGAGGCTTTTTCTTATGCTTAAATTTTCTAGATAGAAACGTTTTTCTACCTTCATCAATAAAAAAGGCTTGCTTTTCTTTATAAAAAACATTAATGTTATGTATCGAGAATTTTAAATGAATGGAGATGTCAATCTTGCATTGCTGGAAAACGATTAATGTACAGAAGCAGTACGGTCATGACCGTCTAATCCTTTTATCGATTATGAGTATGCTCGCTGTTTTTTCTGTCTTTTACATCGCATTAAATGTATTCCGTCATGGACCGGTTACAGACAAACTGTTCCCGTTGTTCATTATCGTACTATTGATGATCTATCCGATACACAAAGTATTACATTTCTTGCCACTTATACACGCAAAACGAAAAATACAATTTCAACTCAACATACATTATAAAGTCATACCAACTGTTAAAATGCACGTCGCAGAACCCGTTAGAAAATCACACTACATTACTTCTTTACTCGTGCCATTCTTCTTATTAAATAGTGGACTTGTCATCGGCGCAATGGAATTTAGCTCGTATCGCCACTATTTTGCATTGTTACTCGCATTTCATTGTGGGTTATGTTTAGTTGACTTACTTTACGTGAAACATTTAGTAAAGGCTCCTAAAAAAGCATTGATTGAAGAAAATGAAAAAGGGTTCCAAATATTAGTTCCACTACATTAAAGTTGTCATAGTCCCCTGTCATTTGATATGCTAATGAGTAGTATAAAGGAGGAATTGACTTGATCGTTCTTTTTGTCATTTTATTCTCTGTCTTTTATTTATTCCAAATAAATAAAATGACCGCCACTTTATGTGCCCGTAAAGAGATTCCCGAAGAAAAACAACCGAAAATTTATAAAACTATTAACATCTTAATCACGATCTTGCTCGTTTCTCTTTACCTTCGAGTAACGATGTTAGCGTAACCCATGTAGCTATATCGCACTATGCCGATATAGCTTTTCTTTTGGAAAAAAACGTTATTTATACTCTCTTATAGGAAACCTTTTCCTTTTAAAAACGTTTATGTTATAGTTACAAAAGCAGCGTTTTATGAAGAAAAGTTGGGAGAGACAAAATCAAATGAAAATGAAAAAAAGTATTTTAACATTATCACTTGCAGCATCTGTACTTGCACTTTCTGCATGTGGCAACTCAATGGACGAAAAAGTCGTAACTTCTAAAGTTGGCGATATTACAAAAGCAGACCTTTATGACGAAATGAAAGCTACTGCTGGGGACCAAGCAATTCAATTAATGATGATTGAAAAAGTTCTTGAAGATAAATACAAAGTGACAGATAAAGCAGTGGATGCAAAAGTAGAAGAACAGAAGAAACAAATCAAAGCACAAGGTTCTGACTTCAAACAATACTTAGCTTCTCAAGGCATGGATGAAGATACATTCAAACGCTATGCAAAATTAAACTTATTACAAGAAGAAGCTCAACGTGATGGCGTAAAAGTTTCTGATGCTGAAATTAAAGATTACTACGATCGCTTAGGTAAAGAAGTAAAAGCGAGCCACATTTTAGTTGCTGACGAAAAAACAGCTAAAAAACTGAAAAAAGAATTAGACGAAGGTGCTGACTTCGCGAAATTAGCGAAAGCAAATTCTACAGATACTTCTTCTGCTGAAAAAGGTGGAGAACTTGGTTGGTTCGGTCCAGATCAAATGGTTGCTGCATTCACAGATGCTGCTTATTCATTGAAAAAAGGCGAAATCTCTGAACCAATTAAATCTGATTACGGCTACCATATCATCAAATTAGAAGATACTCGTACGAAAAAAGTCGATGGTTCTTTAGATGATAAGAAAGCTGAAATCAAAGAAACTCTTCAATTATCAAAAGCAAAAGCTGAAGATCCTAACTCAACAAAACTACAAGAAAAAATTTCTAAAATGATGAAAGATGCTGACATTAAAATCGAAGATAAAGATTTAAAAGACGCATTAGCTAGCTTCCTAAGTACTTCATCATCTAAATAATTTTTCTTACTCGATATATAATTGTAAAAAGCGAAATCCAATGGATTTCGCTTTTTATTTTTTATGCGCTTGTACGTAGCGTAGTGCCTTGCTTAACACAGAAGGAAAAACTGAAAGATGATTTTCTTCTGCCGCCACATCGAATTTTTGTGGAAAGTTTTGCGGCAGCTTCGATAGAAGTCGTTCAATCGGACTAATCATCGAGCCTTCAAATTCACCGACTGCCACGTAAAGTGATGCCGGTGGATGAATTGCTAGTTCAGTGAAATCTTCATACACTAACGCTTCGTCGTTCCACCAAACAGAAGGGCTAATCGCGATATAGCTCCTAAAACGCATCGGTTGCGTAATCATTTGCCACATAACAAAATAGCCCGATAAGCTATGTCCAAGTAAAATTGTTCTCTCTCCTGCTGGATAATGCGTTGATACATACGGTTTCAACACTTCCTCTATAAATGTAGAAAAAGTTTCAGCACCTCCAAACGGTCCTTCTTTTGACATCGGAAATTGTGTCGAGACGGCATATGTTTCCGAGAAAGGGGTGAAATCTTGAAAGCGTTGTTGCGCCGGTTGAGCAATCGTAACGACAATCATACGAGGCAATTTCGTTTGCTTGCGCATTTGCATTTGCGTACGTACAATTTCATTTACGAGTGTGCCGTTCCACTCCCCGTCCAATACGTATAAAACGGGAAACCCTTGCTCTGGAAAAGGCATTTCTGGAACGCTCACTTCTATTTTATAATCGTTCCCTTCGTAGTGAAATTCCAAACGTGCACCTCCTTATACAAAAACACTTTCAAAACATAAATGCTTTGAAAGTGTTTTTTGACTATTTATTGAATTAATCAATCGTTGGTTTGTAGAATGAACGGTTATCTAATGCGAATAAACGCTCTGTGAATTCGCCTGGTTCTGTTTTACCTAATGCACGTTTTAGCATATTCATTTTCGCATCGATATTATCGATGTAAAATAACATTTCTGCTTCTTGTAACATTGGTTTTTTAGGACTACCGTATTCTTCTTTACCGTGATGTGATAAAACCATATGTTCTAATAACATGACTTCTTCACCATCAATTTCAAGTTCAGTCGCTGCTTTTTCAACTTCTGACACCATAATATTAATGTGTCCAAGTAAGTTCCCTTTCGCTGTATACACTGTTGATACAGGTCCTGAAAGTTCGATTACTTTACCGATATCATGTAAGATGACACCTGCATATAAAAGATCACGATTTAATGTTGGATATAAATCACAAATTGATTTAGCAAGACGCAACATAGACGTTTCATGTTCTAATAAACCTGAAGCGTATTCATGGTGATTTTTAGTTGCAGCTGGATACGTTAATAACGGCTCTTGGAATTTTTTCAATAAATGATGTGTAATGCGTGAAATGTTTGGATTTTTAATTTCAAAGAAATATTGACGTAATTCTTCGAAAAGCTCCTCTTTCGGTGTTTCAGAAGATTGGATTAAATCATTTACGCCAATATTTTCTTCTGGTTGTGATTGACGAATTTGTTTAATGCGTAATTGTAATTTACCACGATAATCTTGAATTTCACCGATAATATGCACGACTTGAGCTGCTGGGTACAATTTAACTTGTTCTTCCCCCGCATCCCATAATTTTGCTTCGATGCTACCACTTTTATCTTGTAAAATAAGCGTTAAAAATGGTTTTCCCATCGTTGTAACACCTTTTGTAGATTGTTTAATTAATAAATATTGATCGACTGGATCTCCTGCTCTTAACGTCGCAATGCCGTTCATGTGGAGTTAGTCCCCTTTCGTATTCAATTTGCCTCTAACAAGGGCACTTATTTGTTATACCGCTTTCATTGTACCATTTCAATGAAAGTTGTGATATTAATAAGACAAAGATGTACTTTTTTAATGCAAATTCAGTGAAGATTTTATATAATGAATGGAGATTCATTTTTTATTAAACTATTCAGGGGTGTGATTTTTATGCAAGCATATCGTTTTACAGCTTTTGAACCGACTGGTGAAACATTATTTGATGAAGAATGGCAATTCGAGTCAGATGATGTTGCCAAAGTACAAGCCATTCCAAAAATTGAAGAACTGCAAGTTAGTAATAAAACGCATCGTTTAGTAAACAATAAAGGAAAATTAATCGTTTTCCACATATAAGACCGGCAAAAAAGACATCTCTCCTTTACGGATGATGTCTTTTTTATTAATCGTTATACGCCTTTGAATACAGGCTGACGTTTTTCAACAAATGCTTGTACGCCTTCCAAATGATCCCCCGTTCTACGCATTTCTGGTTGAATCGATGCTTCTGCATTCAAGAAAAATTGTAGCTCACCTAATTGTGAAGTGTTCATCATTTTCTTCGTTTCAATTTTTGCTAATAACGGTGTTGCCAACTGCTCTTCTACGAAATTTTGTACCATTTCATGAACGGTACCATCTTCTACGACGACGTCTGCAAGACCCCAATCTGCTGCTTCGTCGCCACTCATCATACGACCTTCCCAAATAAGTTGTTTCGCTTTTAACGGGCCGACACGTTCCTTCATAAAGAAGTTGCCACCGCCATCTGGAATTAAGCCAATGCCGATAAAGTTCATGGCGATTTTCGCATTTTCTTCTACGTACACATAATCACAAGCAAGTGCTAAGCTAAGTCCAAATCCTGCAGCTGCACCTTGTACAGCTGCTACTGTAATTGCTGGTAGCGTGTACCAAGCTTTCACTGCGCGTGTTAAATATTGCATGACTTCTTTCGTATCTGCGCCGACAGCCATTCCTTGAAGCATTTCCTTAATATCGCCACCTGCTGAGAACATACGATCTGCCCCACGTAACACAATAATCTGAACATTCTCTTCATGAAGCGATTCAAAACATTGTGCTAATTCAATAGCCATCTGTTCATTTAAAGTGTTCATCGCCTTTGGTCTATTTAATGTGACCGTTGCTTTTCGTCCTTCAATTTCACATAAAATCGTTTCGTAATTCATGAAAACACCCCTTTTATGAATAGTCATTCATTCATCATTTTACACTATATTTTATACTTAAAGTAGAATATTTTTAACTTTATTAGTAAATATATTTTTATCGCTGTTCATTTTACCGAAAAAACGTACACTATATGTAGTACCAATTTCATTCATCCTCAACGATGCGCAGTAAATATTATTCTAGATTGTCTCCCTGAAAAGAACGAATAATTAAAACTTTAATTCAATTAAATATTCGTATTTAGACGTCTTTATTATTATTTTTCAGACATTTCTAAATTATTTTTTAAATTATAATTGACAATCCCGACCAATAGCTTTAAGATTGGTTTACATTCAAATCAAGCAAAAATACATTGAAAGAGACATATGAACTTTTAGAAAGCCTCACAGCGAGCTGGTGGTCGGTGCAAATCAGCGGTTTCTAATTTTTCATTCCACTCTTGAGTAGACTTCTGGAAATCATAGTATAGAAGTCCGGTCCATGTCCGTTATGCATTTATGAAGCTCATTCTTTTTTGAATGAGAAATTAGGGTGGTACCGCGTGTCTAAATGAAAATGATTTAGCCTTTCGCCCCTAACAGATTGTCTTTTTGTGCAATCGTTGGGGATGAAAGGCTTTTTATTTTATAACTTTGAGAGGAGCTTTTGATTATGTTACAAGATTATCAAGTGTTACGTATTCCAGGTCCAACTCCCGTTCCACCTAGTGTGAACCGCGCAATGACGCAAGCAATGGCAGGGCATCATGCCCCCTTAACTAATCAGATTATTCAAAATATTAAACCTCGTCTGAAGAAATTCTTCGGAACTGAACAAGATATTTTAATGGTCCCAGGTAGTGGTACATCTAGCCTTGAAGCAGCAATTGTAAACGTTGCTTCAAAAGGAGATCACGTTCTCGTCATCTCAACAGGTGTATTCGGCCATCGCTATACCGAAATTTGCGAAAGCTATGAATTAGACGTGCATGAACTGACCGTTGAATGGGGTCAAGCATTTGACGTTGCGGCGGTCATCGATTACGTACGCGAACATCCTAATTTGCGAGCTGTTTATACGACATATTGTGAAACGTCAACAGGTGTTTTAAACCCTGTTGGTGAATTAGCACAAGCAATTCATGCGATTAATGATTCAATCATCGTTATTGCAGATGGTGTTTCAGCTATCGCATGCGTCGAAACGAAAATGGATGAATGGGGTCTTGACCTCGTCATTACAGGTTCTCAAAAAGGATTCATGTTACCGACAGGTCTTGCTTTCATCGCTGTAAGTGAGCGTGCTTGGAAAGTAATCGAACAAAATAAAACACGTGGCTATTACTTAGATTTAGTAAAACATCGCGATGCTTTAACGAATGGAACGACCCCATTCACACCTGTACTTAGCTTGTTTTACGGATTAAAAGAAGTATTGGATCAACTAGAGAGAGAAGGCATTGAAAATGTTTATGCGAGACACTTACTTATGAGAGATATGACGCGTGCTGCTTTTAAAGCATTAAACGTGCCACTTCTTGTGAGTGATGATGCTGCCTCCCCTTCTGTGACATCCGTGAAACCTGATGACTTCGATGCGCAAGCATTCCGAAAAATTTTAAAAGAAGATTTCAACATCGATGTAGCGAGTGGCTTAGACGTAATGACGGATGAAATTTTCCGCGTTGGTCATATGGGCTATTGCTCACCGACAGATGTGCTGCAATATGTTAGCGCATTTGAAATTGCCTTAACGAAAGTTGGTAAGCGTGTAGAACTCGGCGCTGGCACTCGAGCTGCACAACAAATTTATTTACAGCATACTACTACAACTGTGACACAATAAGGAGAGATTTTTACGATGGCTATTAACATTTTAATCAGTGACCCACTAAGCGAAGACGGTATTTATCCACTAAGACAAGAAACAGAATTAGATTTAAATATCGATATTCAAACTGGCCTTCAACCAGAGCAATTAAAAGAAATTATCGGCAATTACGACGTGTTACTCGTTCGTTCTCAAACGAAAGTGACGCGTGACATTATCGAAGCTGCAAGTCAACTTAAACTAATCGGACGTGCGGGTGTTGGTGTCGATAATATTGACCTCGACGCTGCAACAGAAAAAGGGATTATCGTCGTCAATGCACCAGATGGTAATACAAACTCTGCTGCGGAACATACGACAGCGATGATTTTTGCTTTATCTCGCCACATCCCACAAGCATACACTTCTTTAAAAGAAGGTCGTTGGGACCGTAAAAAATTCGTCGGCGTCGAACTTAAAAATAAAACACTCGGCGTCATCGGCTTCGGTCGAATCGGACAAGAAGTAGCGCATCGTGCTAAAGGAAATCGTATGAACGTAATCGCTTATGACCCATTCCTAACAGCCGAAAAAGCGGAAAAAGCAGGTGTCGATTATGGCTCTGTAGAAGACGTTGCAAAAGTAGCGGACTTCATTACTGTGCATACTCCGCTACTCGACTCAACACGCCATATGATTAATGAAGATATTTTCAATATCATGAAAGACGGCGTACGTATCGTGAACTGTGCACGTGGTGGTATTATCGATGAAGAAGCATTGTACAATGCTATCGAATCTGGCAAAGTTGTCGGTGCTGCACTGGACGTAATGGAAGAAGAACCTTTCGTAGGAAATCGTTTACTAGACCTTCCTGCAGTCATCGCAACACCACATTTAGGTGCTTCTACTATTGAAGCGCAGGAGTCTGTAGCTGTCGACGTAAGTAACGATATTTTATCTTACTTCAAGATGGGCACTGTATTAAACCCTGTTAATATGCCATCTGTTCCGAAAGATGTCGTTGCAAAAGTGGAACCTTTCTTCGACTTAGGAGAAAAAATTGGTGCCTTTGTAACGAATTTAACAGACGAGCCAATTAACGAAGTGAACATTTATTATTCAGGTGATGTCGCAAACTACGATGTACGTCCTTTAACGAACAATACGGTTAAAGGTGTGTTAACTCGTCACTTAGGTAATCACGTAAACAATGTGAATGCACGTTATTTAGCAGATCGTAATGGCATTAAAATTAGTGAACAAAAATCAACTCAAGCACGTGCATTTTTAAGTTCAATTACAGTTGAAGTTATAACGGATAAAGATAAACATTCGGTTAAAGGCACTTTATTAAACGGACTAGGTCCACGTATTGTGCAAGTTGATCAATACGTAGTAGACGTCGTACCAGAAGGTAATCTGCTGTTCATTAAACATACCGACAAACCAGGTGTCATCGGTCGCGTTGGTACGTCTCTAGCTGAGCAAAATGTCAATATCGCAACGATGCAAGTAGGGCGTGCAGATGAAGGTGGCGATGCCATCATGATGTTAGCAATCGACAATGTCGTGGAAAGCTTAGATTTCGTCGTCGCAACAGAGGGCGTATTTGACGCAAAAGAAATCAAATTATAACCGACGAAAGCCTCTTTTATTTCTTGGGAAATAAAAGAGGCTTTCTAATGTTAAAAATGAAATGATATAGGAATTAATCTAACCATCTGAAACAATATAAAAAGAAAAAGACACTTTCAAAGACATCAGATCTTTGAAAGTGTTTTTTTGATGACAACAATCAATCAGTAAACAATATAGAAACATTTGATGTTGAATAATTTTTAAACACAAAAACTGACATTGTTGCTCAATACTACATCCACTACTGTCATAACACACGAATTTTGTTGAAATGAAACCACCTTTCACCGATTCAATATCGGAAAAAGATAGTTCAACAAAAATTTGACAGTGACTCTTAATAAAAGCATAAACGGAAGAACTCGCAAAAAGCTTGCAAACGAGGAGGCGTCCATCCTGCTCAAGAAAAAAATCCATCAAATTCGAATTAAACGAAGTGTTTTTCACTAGCTCACTTTCGCAAGCCCGTGCCCATGCCTACTTCATTTGTTGTTTGTGGGCACTATAAATTTTTCGTATACAACCGGTAAAGTACGATGGCAGCGGTAGCTAAAAATGCAGCAAAAGCTGTTTGTCGTTTGTTTTTCTTAAACATAAGATGTCGCTTCCTTTCGCACATGAAATGAACTTCACTACGGCAACATATGAGCTATCGCTCGCTTACCAATTGTTCAATCTTCGTTAATTTATCTATTTCAAACGTCGGCTTCACAAGACCGTTTGGTTTTTTACTTTCACGATTAACCCATATGTTGCGCATACCTACACGTGAAGAGCCTAAAATGTCCGTCATTAAATTATCTCCAACCATTATACACTCGTCTACGTTTCCTTCTGCTAACGTTAACACATATTCGAAAATAGAAGCGTCCGGCTTCCCAATCCCAAAATCACCTGAAATTACAATATGGTCAAAATACGGTACGAGTTCAGGTGTAATTTCGAGTTTTTTATTTTGTAAGCTCGGTGCGCCATTCGTCAACAAAATTAATTGGTACTCTTCTTTTAAACGATTTAACACTTCATAAGTTTCCGCATAAACGTACGGGCTTTCGATACGATTTTGAATAAATTGCTCCCCTAGTTGCTGACCAAATGTAGCATCTTCAATACCAAAAGCACGCAACCCCCTCGTCCATGCATCTTTACGGTACGTCGGTACGATTTCTTTCATTTGTTGGAATTGTTCTGTTGGATCGTCAAAATGTCCCCACAGCCCTTCAAATGGATTAATACCGATGTTTACCGTATACGGATAAATGTCATAATGCTCATACAAATGACGCGCTTCTTCACGTACTTGGCGTTCTAATTCATTGAGTTGTAGCTGTGGGTATTTTTCTATAGCTTGTGTACATGTTTTTTCAAAAGCTTTCGAAATGCTATACTTGTCCCACAACAGCGTATCATCTAAATCAAAAATAATCGTTTTTATCGTCACTTTCCACATCTCCCTAATCATTTTCTATGTTTCAATCGTAACATATTTCCTCTTTCAAATATCAGAAATTTCAAACAACAATTACATTTCGTTTTTTTTAAGCGAATCAAACACTATTTCGAAATAGAAAAAAACCTTAAAATCCAAGTGGACCTCAAGGTTTTTTTCTTCGACTATACAATTAGTCTTTGTCTACTTCTTTAAGTGAAACATTTCCTAATGCATCTGGAGCCATGTTTTTAACACCATCTTTTACTACGTACTCATTTGAGTAGAAGTAAACTGGGATAACAGGCATTTCATCCATTAAGATTTTTTGGCCATCTTTTAAATAAGTAGTACGTTTTGTTTCATCTGTTTCTTTAGCAGCTTTCGCCATTAAATCTTTGTACTCAGCATTTTCCCAACCAGTATCGTTGTTACCATTGCTAGCTGTGTTGTAACGCTCTAAGAATGTGTAAGCATCGTTGTAGTCAGCAATCCAACCCATACGTGCTACTTGGTAATCAAGTGCTGATACTTTATCTAAGAATACTTGCCATTCAGAGTTATCGATTTTTGTTGTAATGCCTAAGTTTTTCTCCCAACCTTCTTGAATGTACTGTGCAACTGCAGCATGTGCTTCAGAAGTGTTGATTGATACGCCAATTTTTAGATCTGACGCTTTAGAAATACCTAATTCTTTCATACCTTTTTCAAGATATTTTTTCGCTTCATCAAGGTTGTTGCCTTCGAATAAGTTGTTGTCATCTTTGTAACCTTCAATGGCAACTGGAACGTCCGCGTAAGCAGCTGTTTGGCCACCTTTTAGAACATTTTTGATTAAACCATCACGGTCGATTGACATCGCTAACGCTTTACGGATATTAACGTTTTTCGTTGGACCTTTTGTTGTGTTTAATTTGTACTCATAAACAGCAGCATAAGGTTGAGATTTTAAAATACCTTTGTCTTTGTAAGCGTTCATTTTATCAAGTGCAACAGTGTTGTAAGGAGAACCTAAGTAATCTAGGTTGCCACTATCGAACTCACGGCCAGCAGTTGCTTCTGATTCGATCATTTGGATATTAACTGTGTTAAGTGCTACAGCATCTTTATCCCAGTAATCTGCATTTTTCTTTAATACGATTTTGTCGTTATGTTTCCATTCAGATAAAGTGAATGGACCATTTGTTACGTATTTATCGCCAGCTTCAGCAAACCATTTTGCATTTGCAGAAACAACTTTTTCATTTACTGGCATATACGTATAGAATGCTGTTAATTCTAAGAAATATGGTGTTGGTGCTTCTAGAGTTACTTCTAAAGTTTTGTCATCTACTACTTTGATACCTAAATCTGTTTCTTTCCCTTTACCTTCGTTATATGCTTGCGCACCTTTGATTGGGTAAAGGATTGAAGCGTATTCAGATGCATTTTTTGGGTTTAATGCCCATTTCCAAGCGTAAGCAAAATCGCCAGCTACGACAGTGTCGCCATTAGACCATTTTGAATCGCGTAAAGTGAATGTGTACGTTAATTTATCGTCACTCACTTTCACATCTTCAGCTTGTGCATTTTGCACTTCGCCTTTGTTGTCCACACGAGTTAAGCCTTCAAATACATTTTTCACAACTGCACCAGATGTACTATCTGTCGCTAATTGTGGATTTAGTGATGGTGGCTCAGAAGTAATCGATAAATTTAATGTTTTGTCTTTTGATTTATCATCTGAAGAGCCGCTGTCTTTATCATCTGATCCACCGAAGCCACATGCCGCTAGCACAAGCATCAATGCAGATAATAAAGCGAGTAATGAGAATTTTTTCTTCATAAGTATATCCCCCTATCATATTCTAAAATTTTTTTGAGTTACTAACCGTGAGTAACTACATATAACTATACCAAAATTATTCTCAGAAAAAACAAATATATTTATTTTTCCGAAAATTATATTTATTTAAAGCAATTTCTGCTGTATTCATAAATGTATATACTATACAACTATATTTTGAGAGTCAAAATGACATAAAAAGAGCATCGCTTTTGCGATGCTCTTGACTGTTTTAAATTGAATGACTGTTTTTCTATTGTAAGAGTAAAGACCTATCCTTTATACCAACGTTTTACTTGTTCATCCGTGCCGTATACGAAGTGCCCTGGGAATACTTCATGCGTTGATAATTCACCAGTTGCTTCTTCCTCTTTATACGGAATACGTGTACGTGTTGATTCTGAAATCGGATCTGGTAATGGGATAGCAGATAACAATGATTTCGTGTACGGATGCACAGGATAATTGTAAATATCTTCTGAGCTTCCTAATTCAACAATTTTACCTGCGCGCATTACCGCAATACGATCCGAAATATATTTAACCATCGATAAATCATGCGCGATGAATAAATACGTTAAGTCACGTTCTTTTTGAAGTTCTTTCAGTAAGTTTACGACTTGTGCTTGGATTGATACGTCTAATGCCGAAATCGGTTCATCCGCAATAATGAATGACGGATCTAAGCTAAGTGCACGTGCAATCCCGATACGTTGACGTTGACCACCTGAAAATTCATGCGCATAACGATTCGCATGTTCACGGTTTAAACCGACAGATTCAAGCAATGTCCCAATAACTTGCTTACGCTTCTTACTGTCTTTGTGCATCCCATGAATATCGAAACCTTCTGCGATAATCTCACCAGCAGTCATACGTGGATTTAAAGACGCATATGGATCTTGGAAAATCATTTGCATATCTTTATTGAATTTTTTCAATTCTTTTTTTGATTTTTTTCCGTGAATATTTTCGCCCTGGAATATCACTTCACCATCTGTAATATCATACAAGCGAATAATTGAACGACCTGTCGTTGATTTACCACAACCTGATTCTCCAACTAAACCGAGCGTTTCGCCTTTATATACGTCAAAGCTAATACCGTCTACCGCTTTAATAGAACCAAAATGTTGTTTTAAATTTTTAACTTCTAAAATTTTCTCTTTCATTGTTATTCACCTACCTTTTCGATGTTAATGCCGTTCGCTTTATTTTTTTCTAAGTATCCATCGATACGTTTACGAACTGCTTCTGGTATTGGCACTTCTGGTGCATCCGGGTGCAATAACCACGTTTTAGCGAAATGCGTTTCGCTAACTGCGAACATCGGTGGATCTTGTTCGTAATCAATTTGCATCGCATATTCATTACGAGGTGCAAATGCATCCCCAACAGGTGGATGAATTAAGTCCGGTGGAGAACCCGGAATCGTACGAAGAAGTTCATCCGTACTATTATCTAAGTCTGGCATTGAACCTAAAAGTCCCCAAGTATATGGATGTTTTGGATTGTAGAAAATTTCATTCACCGTACCGTATTCTACAATTTGTCCCGCATACATAACAGCTACACGGTCCGCGATATTTGCAACGACACCAAGGTCATGCGTAATGAAAATAATAGATGTATTACTCGTACGTTGAATTTCTTTCATTAACTCAATAATTTGTGCTTGAATCGTTACATCAAGTGCCGTCGTTGGTTCATCGGCAATTAATAATTTCGGTTCTGCTGCAAGTGCGATTGCGATGACGATACGTTGTCGCATACCACCTGAAAATTCATGTGGATATTGTTTGAAACGTTTTTCGGGGAATGGAATCCCTACTTGATCGATTAATTCGATTGCGCGTTGTTTCGCTTCATCTTTTGTCACTTTTTTATTATGTTTCAAAATAACTTCCATAATTTGTTTGCCGACACGCATCGTTGGATTCAATGCCGTCATCGGATCTTGGAAAATCATCGCGATTTCATTCCCACGAATTTTCGTCATTTCTTTTTCGCTATGCTTAATTAAGTCGCGACCTTCAAATAAAATTTCACCTTCTGCATAAATACCTGGTGGTTGTGGAATTAATTTCATTAAAGCATTACTCGTTACTGACTTCCCAGAACCTGATTCACCTACGATACAAAGTGTTTCACCTTGTTTTAAATCAAAATTCACACCACGTACCGCTTGAACGACGCCTGCATATGTTTTGAAATTGATTTTTAAATTTTTGACTTCTAATAACTTTTCACTCATGTTCTCACCTACTTTTATGATTTATTTACGAAGTTTTGGATCTAATGCATCGCGTAAGCCATCGCCTACCGCGTTAAATGCGAAGATTGTAATAGAAATTAAAATGGCTGGGAAAATTAATCGCCACGGTGCAGTATCTAATGCGTTATTACCGTCTGATGCCATCGTACCCCAAGAAGCCATTGGTTGTGTTACCCCTAAACCTAAGTAACTTAAAAATGACTCTGTGAAAATAGCACTTGGAATTGTTAATGTCATCGTTACTAAAATCGCACCTAATGCATTCGGAACTAAATGTTTCATAATAATATGTCCTGTACCTGCACCAAGCGTACGCGCTGCAAGTACAAATTCTCTATTTTTAATAGAAAGAACTTCACCACGTACGATACGTGCCATGTTCACCCAACCTGTAATAGATAATGCGATAATCATTGGTACTAAACCTGGTTGTAATACGACTAAAAGGATAATGACAACTAAAAGATACGGTACAGCTGTTAATACGTCGGCAATACGCATCATAATATCATCAACACGTCCACCTACTAGACCTGAGATTGAACCCCAGGCAACACCGATAATTAAATCGATGACAGCTGCTGTAATACCGATAAACAGTGAAATACGTGCCCCAATCCAAACACGGACGAAAACGTCTCGACCGAGATCATCTGTACCAAACCAATATTTTGATGAAGGTGCTGCGTTGTATGCACCTAAGTTTTCTTTATAGCTGTAAGGAGATAAGAAAGGTACAAAAATAGCCATTAAGGCAACGATGATTAAAATAACGAAACCAACGATTGCTAATTTATTATGAGAGAAACGTATACGTACTTCCTTCCAGAACGATACCGATGTTTCGGCTAATTGTTCAGTTTGTTCGTGACGTCCACCTACAATATTAAATTTTTCTTTTGAAATTTTCTGAATTTCTTGTTTTGGCTGATTCATTATTTTTTGCCCCCTTTCAAGTTAATACGTGGATCTACGAATCCGTAAATAATATCCACAATTAAGACCGCGAACAGTAAAATAATTGAGTAGAATACTGTCGTACCCATGATTACTGTATAGTCACGGTTTGTAATACTCGTTACGAAGTATTTACCTAGACCAGGAATAGCGAAGATTTGCTCGATGATGAAAGAACCTGTAATAACACCAGCGAACAATGGTCCTAAGTACGTAACGACTGGTAGAAGCGCATTACGAAGAGTGTGTTTGAAGACGGTTGTCCATTTACCGAGCCCTTTTGCTCGTGCCATTTTTACGTATTCGCTACTATTTTGTTCAAGCATAGAAGAACGCACGAGTTTCGCGATGAACCCCATATGCGTGATTGCAATAGCGAGCGCTGGCATAATACTATAGGCGAACCCATTCCACCCACTAATAGGAAGGAGTTTCATTTCCAGTCCGACAAAGTATTGTAATAGACCCGCTAAAATGAAGGATGGTACGGAAATACCGAGGACGGCAATCGTCGTACCTAAATAGTCAGGGAATCGGTTATGATAAAGTGCTGTAACAACACCGATTAAAACACCTAAGCCGACTGCTAAAATCATCGCCTCAATCCCTAATGTTAACGAGATCGGGAAACTTTCACTAATCATGTCATTCGTAGAACGACCTTTGTATTTCATTGATTCACCGAAATCAAATTTAGCAGTTGAAATTAAATAATCTTTATATTGAACATACCAGGGGTTGTCTAAACCATATTCGGCTTGTAGTGCTGCCTCAATTTCTGGTGATAAACTTTTCTCAGATGCGAACGGGCTACCAGGAGCAATTCTCATCAGGAAGAATGTTAATGAAACAATGACAAAAAGCGCTACTAAAATATACATTAAACGTTTAAAAATGTACTTAATCATTTTGCTACCTCCTTAACCTCTTATAGAATAATAGGACTGCCCAAACTTTCGTCATTTGGCAGTCCAATTTGAAACTTCTTCACTTAAAACTACTTAGAAATTTTTACATTTTTCAGATTAATGTTACCAAGAACATCTGGTTCCATACCTGTAATACCATCTTTCACTACATATAATGTTGTGTAGTCATAAATTGGTGCTACCGGATAATCTGCCATTAATACTTGCTCAGCTTTTTGTAAGTAACCAAGACGTGTTTCATCATTCGTTTCTTTTTGAGCTTTCGCCATTAAAGTTTGGTACTCTTTGCTTTCCCAACCTGTTTGGTTATTGCCGTTTGAAGCTGTTGTATATTGATCTAAGAAAGTTGTTGCATCATTGTAATCACCAGACCAACCCATACGAGCGACTTGGAAATCACCATTATCAACTTTATCTAAGTAAACTTGCCATTCTGAGTTATCAATTGTTACATTGATGCCTAAGTTTTTGTTCCAGCCTTCTTGGATATATTGTGCGATTGCAGCGTGCGCTTCATCTGTGTTAATTGATAATTTCACTTTAATATCTGATGCATCTTTAATTCCTAATTCTTTCATACCAGCTTGTAAAGCTTCTTTTGCAGCTGTCATATCATTGTCTTTGAAAAACGTTGTTTGTGAATCCCAACCGTTAATTGATTTAGGAACAACACCGTTAGCCGGTTTTTGTTCACCTTTTGTCACATTATCGATTAAGCCTTGACGATCCATCCCTAAAGTTAATGCTTTACGGATGTTTTTGTTTTTCATTACATCATCTTTCGTGTTGAATTTATAAACATAAATTGCAGCAGTATCTTTGATGTTTAATGATTTGTCTTTTTTGTAAGAGTTGACTTTATCAAGCGCGATACTTTGGAAAGGTGCTCCTAAGAAATCAAGATCGCCTGATTGGAACATACGATCAGCAGTCGTTGATGATTCAACCATTGCTACGTTGATTTTATCAACATTTACGTTTTCTTTATCCCAGTATGTATCTGATTTTGCAAGAGTTACTGAGTCATTATGTTTCCATTCTTTTAACGTGTACGGTCCGTTCGTAACGTAGTTATCGCCAGCTTCTGCGAACCATTTGTCATTTTTCTCTACAACTTTTTTATTAACTGGCATGTAAGAATAAAATGCTGTTAATTCTAAGAAGTAAGGAGTTGGGTTGTTTAATGTCACTTCTAACGTTTTGTCATCGATTGCTTTAATACCTACGTCTTCAACTTTACCTTTACCTGTGTTGTACGCTTCTGCGCCTTTAATAGCGTAGAAAATGTAAGAGTATTGTGATGCGTTTTTAGGCTCTAAAGCCCATTTCCAAGCGTACTCGAAGTCGCCTGCAACAACTTGGTCACCGTTCGACCATTTTGCATCACGTAATGTGAATGTGTAAGTAAGTTTGTCGTCGCTAACTTTTACATCTTTAGCCATTGCATTTTCAACCTTACCTTGATCATCTACACGAGTTAATCCTTCGAATACACCGTTTAAAATTGATCCAGATTGAGTATCTGTTGCTAATTGTGGGTTTAAGCTAGGTGGTTCTGATGCGATTGCAAGGTTTAGCGTTTTTTCACCTGATTTGTCATCAGAAGATTTATCGCCACCGAAACCACATGCACCTAGTACAAGAGTAAGAGCTGCGAGGATTGCTAACCATAAGAAGTTTTTCTTCATAATTCTGAGATCCCCTTTTATAACCGTAAAAATTTTTTGCTATGTTCAATAGCATATGAATACTATATCAAACAAATAAATAGAAGAAAAGAAGTATTCCGAAAATTTTCAAATCATAAACAATTGAAGCAATTCATTTAGATGTTTAAGTAGTCAGAAAAGTTCAACATATTTTGTATTTTTATAAAATGAAGCAATTATTTTCTCGCTAATACTCAATTTTTATTATTTTTTATTAATAAATATAAATTTCAGAATAAATAAATAACGTTCACATTTCAGAAAAAATTTTTTGTTTTTTCTTCTTCCTGCACAACACTATCCATTTACAACCAGTTTTATGTAAAAATAAGGATTTTTATCCATAAATAAATTTAATTCTCGCTATTACAATATATTTTTTCTGAATTTTTAAACTATTTTACTTAAAGTTAGACGTCAGATATTTCATATTTATCCTCTTTATTTCCTTTTAAATATATTAAAATAATTTATATTTGCATATTCATACGTTTCAAACTACAAAAAAAGAAGATGGAAAGGCTTCCATCTTCTTTTCAATTATTCCTATTTTAAAGTGATACGGTTTTTTCTAAGCAATGAGCAACGCTATTTAATAAGCTATGATGTGGATTTTGACGATATAAATACACATGAAAAATCGTTAAAAATTGATATACATTACGTTTTAAATAATACGCTTCTTTTCGTTCTAATTTATTTTGTTGTTTCTGAATAAATTTCGGTATACGAACTAAGAAATCTTCAATCATTTTTTCATCCAAATGAATTGAAAGTAAATATAGAAACGTTTCAGACAGTACATCTTGCTCTTTTCCGACATATAAAGTCGACGATGTTACAATTTTATTCGCTAAAACGCGAAATACTTTTTTACAATCCTCCATATGGAAACGTTCGTCACGTAGCAAGGTCAAAATAGCATCCGTCGCATAGCGTACGGGCTCAACAAATTGCCAATCTTCTATATAACTACGTACGTCTGCTTCTAAATCAACATAAAGTAATAATGCATGGGAAATTTTTTCGTACAGTTCATTATCAATGAATGCCATCGTTGCGTCGTCTTTTACGAAAGTGGCAATCGTTTGCACAGTCGCTGCTCGTTTTAAAAGATCCGTACTTTGTAAAGAACCGATATTGAAAAATAAATAGCGATCCCCTATCAATTGATTCAAAACGGCCGCTTTACTCGTCGTCTTTATTTGTCGTTCTGTTGAAATACGCTGCAATAGTTGAAGGACATTTTCGCGAACCGACCAATCCAATGTGCTAAGAAGTGGTAGGATTTCTTCTATTATTTGTGAATCAGATAGGTCGAGCGTCTCTTCGCTTATATGTTTCATGAGTTGTTCATTTGTGAATGTCAATGCGCCGCACCCCTTTCCATTTCATCGTAAATAAACGATTACGTTCAAGGTTATTCCCTATTTTCAGTAGAAGGATACATCTCATTTAAAATTTCGATTTTTTTCTCGATTGCTTCTTCGTACGTTAAAATGTACGCAGCTGGTTCTTTCGGGTTGTGATGTTGTGTAATACGTCCTGTTTTCGCATCAACAAACTTACTTGAAGCACCACAACCAAGACCGATAATCGTTTGGACTTCTTCCATAATAACGATGTTATAAATGCTTTCTTCCCCTGGTTTCGAATACCCGACGTTTTCTAAATTACCGAGAATATTTTTTTGACGGTATAAATAATACGGTGTGTAGCCTTGCTCCGCCGTCCATTCATGTGCGCGTTGCATCATTTTTTCAGCAGTGTAGCGATCTGCTACTTGGTATTTATCACGGTTATGCGTCATTTCAGATGCACGTTTGAACGAAAGTGTATGCACCGTTAAGGATTCTGGTAACATTTTAGCCGACTCTGCTAAAGAATGCTCGAACTCTGGAATTCCTTCGTTCGGTAAACCAATAATTAAATCCATATTAATATTGTTCATACCTTCTTTACGCGCAAGCCAAAACTTATCTATCGTTTCTTGTACCGTATGATGACGACCAATCGCCTTCAATGTTTCATCGGTATAAGATTGTGGATTTACACTAATACGGTCAATTCCCCATTTACGAAGAACGGCTAGTTTTTCAGAAGTAATCGTATCTGGGCGTCCCGCTTCAACCGTTACTTCACGAATTGTTTCAGGATGTGGGAAGTTTTTATACATCGTATCGTACAACTCATCCATCTCATCTGCTTCGATTGATGTCGGTGTACCACCACCCCAATAAACAGAAGTGATACGCATATTTCTTTCCGTTAACCATTGACCCATGCGTTCTAATTCAATGTGTAAGCCGTCTAAGAACGTGTTCACACGACCTTGTTTTCGATTACTTTGAATTGCATATGCTGGGAATGTACAATAAGCACATTTCGTTGGACAAAACGGAATACCGATATAAATACTCACTTCATTGCCGATCGTATCTAAATCCGGAATCGTTTTTAATTGTACGTCGACAATTTTTTCAAGCAAATCAATCTTTTCATTCGAAAGACGGAATTCACTAATTAATTTTTCGCGAATTTCATTTTTATCCATGCCGGCTTTGCGGAATTTATGATACAGTTTCGTCGGACGAATCCCCGTTAAAATGCCCCATTTTTGATGCATATCCGTTAATTGTTCTAACGCTTCTAATAGTACGTACGAAACACCACGCTTCAAACGGATATTTTGCTCCCGCTCCGTTCCTTCTTCTTCGTATGCTTGCGTATGGTTCGTATAAAAAACAGCTTGGCTTGCAACATCTTTTAATTCACACGTCGTACGTACGGTAAAATCAGCATCTGTTTCGTATGTGAAGCGAACGTCTAAATCGACTTCTTTTTCTTTTTTTGCTACTTTCGAGTTTTCAAAAAACAAATTCGCAATATGGGTAATAACGCGAATCCAATCTTGAGGATATTGCTCATTTAATGATATGATTTTCATACTTATTTGACAACTTCTTTCATTTTTTGTTTAGTTCTTCTTTATTATTGGTATTAATGATATAAGACTATTCATTAAAGGAGTTTTTGCCTATGTTTTTTTTAGCACGTCGCCAAATTCATCCCACTTTAAATCTCGAAAGTGAGCTACCAGCTGAATTAAATAACGTTCAAATTGCGAAACATCTCTCATCAGATTTATATACGCAAATGGAGATGATTGCACTCTCAAATCGTGACTTAGCCATTTTAAGAGTGATGCGTCCTATATTAAAACAAAATTTGGCTGATCTCGTCGGAGAATTTTATACGAATTTAGCGAAAGAACCTTCCTTACAACACATTATTCGAGATAATAGTTCTGTCGCTCGACTCCAGCAAACACTCTCTCGACATATAGGAGAAATGTTTGACGGCATTATCGATGAGCAATTCGTTCAAAAAAGACAACGAATTGCAGCCGTTCACGCACATATCGGCCTAGCTCCTAAATGGTATATGTGTGCTTTCCAAAACTTATTAAACGGATTTTATAAAATAATCGAACAGACACATTACCCTGTTCGTGAGCAATTCGAAATTATAAATGCTATTACGAAAATTTTAAATTTGGAACAACAAATCGTACTCGAACTTTATGAACACGAATACGAACAAGCATTAATGATTAAAAATGATGCAAACTTAGCAATTGTCGAATCCGTTCGCATCAACTCCGAATCGTTAAGCGAAGTTGCAGCTGAAACGAATGAAGCAATCTCTTCTATTGTAGCAGTATTAGAAGACTTAAAAAATATGTCTGATTACAACAATGAATTGTCTGTTCGCGTCGCTCAATCAGCAATAGACGAACAACATCGTTTAATTACTACTGAACAAAATAGTACAGAACTTCGAGAAACGATGCAACATGTGAAAACGGATATTCACGATTTACATGATTTGAATCAACAAATTACAAACATTGCGAGCTTAATTGCGGATATTGCGAGTGAAACGAATCTTCTATCGCTCAATGCCTCAATCGAAGCTGCACGTGCAGGTGAAAACGGAAAAGGTTTCGCCGTCGTCGCAAGTGAAGTTCGGAAGCTTTCTGAAAATACGTCGGAAGCTGTAGAAAAAGTAAATCAAATCGTTTCAAAAAGTTTAGCGAAAACGAAAGTCGTCTCAGATGCTTCTATGTCACTCGATTTACTCGTACAAACTTCCAATGAAGACATCAGACTAACTGGAACGTCATTCGAGAAAATCGCATCACATATGCAAGAACTCAATTCTAGCAGCAATACGCTACTCAAAAGTGTCGCTTACTTAAATGATAATATCGCGTCGATACAAAAAAATACGAACCGCATTCATAATGCCTCGATAAATCTCGTAGAAGAGTGCAATTAACATAAATGTACTATGCACCATGTTGACGTAGCATTGTACTGGTTGATATTCAACACAATACGTTGAGCGATGCCGACTCTTTCCCCAACAATAGAACCAAAATAAAAAGGATGGTCGCATTCGATGCGACCATCCTTTTACTGTTTCATTCACATAGAACGAATACTTATTGAATACCGTCGTACATACCTTGAATTGGTTTCGTTAAAATAACATTAATTTCTTGTAATAACTCGCTTAATGCCATTTCAGCCATTAGCATTTTGCTAATTTTTTCATTTTGTTGTGCAAGTTGTGCTGTTTTTTGAGCGTATTGTAATTCGTCATCGCCGATTTCTTCGCCTGACATTTGTTTTTGTTGTAATTTCAATTGAAGATCGCGGAAATTTGCGAACAATGCAACAGCTGATTCATCTTTTTTCACTTCTTCAATCGTTGCTGCTAATGTTTTGAATTGTTCCGTTTTGCGGAAAGTTGCTTCTAATTTGTTTACGTCATCATAAATGTTAATCATGTGTAAATCCCCCTAAAATAAGTATGAAATAATCCCTTGGAATACACCAATGAACCCACCAAGTACGAAACCGAGTATCGTAATCATGCGTAATTCTTTCCCTGTAATGCCGATAATAATGCGTTCAACAATCTCAAGTGGGAAATTGTTCACTTGTTCTCGTACAAGTTCTTTAATATTCAAGCGATCAATCATCGTTTCTAAATTTATTTCTACTTTTTCAAATGCTTTTTCTACTGCACCTGGTACTACTTTTTCAGCAAGATAAGCAGCACCTGTTGGCCAGTAGTGAACGAGTGGTTGGTCCAAACGTTCTGCTATCGCTAATTCTTTTTTAGCGTAAGATTGAATGTTCGACGTTACTTTCGTAAAGTCCAACTCACCCATTAATTGTGACACACTTTGCCCTTTTAATCGATTCCATTCTTTCGCTAAAATGTTATGCACCATTTCAAATGTGCTATCTGATGTTAAAAAGCGGTTAATTTCTTTTTGTACTTTACCTACAATCGAATCGCTATCGCCTAAAAACATTTGAATCATGCCACCTAAAGTACCTTTAGACGATAAGAAGTTATCGATTAAATTTTTAATCGTTGCCGCACCTTCTGGCGAAGCAAAATAATCTTCCCCACGCACTAAAATATAGCGTGATACTTCTGGTAACTTCATATCGACTTTTGCTTGCCAACTTGCAGGCAAAAGCTCATCAATTGCATTCGTCGATAAAACATTTTTAAAATGTGTAATTTGTGTATCAATCACATCATCTACTTTGCCTTCAACGAACGCAGGCGCATTCGTAATGCCAGCTTTCATTAGCCAATCTTGTAATGAAACGTCTTTCGTAAAAATCTTTTCTTCAATGAACGCATTCACTTTCGCTTCTGCTTTTAAGCGTGTCGGTTCGTTGAAAAATTTATTGCGAAACATTTCTGGTGTCAATAAGTACGTCACGACCGTATTGCCGAGTTGTGTCGCGATATCTCCACGTCTTCTCGGAATAATACCCGGTGTGAATGGTAAACGCCATGAGCCAATATATTTCGGTTCTAAAGGTCTAAACAGCATTTTAATCGCAATATGGTTCGTAAAACCACCAATAATTGCCCCAATTGCTGCCATTAATAATATTTGCCATAAAAGGTTCAACATCGTTATTATTCACCTTTCTTTATTCAAAAATGAATTATTTCTTTACACATTATAGCATCGCACTAAAATTTGTCCTATAAAAAGCCTTTACATAGAATTTTTCAACCAAAATAGGTAAACTATTACAAACGAAGAAGGAGTGACCTATATGATTCAACATTTTAAATTCAAGCCACTTTTCGAAAATACGGCTTTACCTGGATGGCATATTAGCTTTTATCACGATCGCGTCTACTATGAAGGTGCGTACAATGCTGACGGTTCTATTGAATGTCTTGTTCCTCAAAACGAACAGTTTTCTGAGCAAATAAAAAAGACATCCACGGATTGATGTCTTTTCACGTTTATGACTAGCTGCGAAGTTTTTCGAAGCGTTTGCCGAACGTAAAGTAAAAATACGTAGATGCTGTTAAATAAAGTGCTGACGTAATAATGAATGTGTATACATACCCATAATAACTACCGAAAGCACTGACTAAAAATGTTGCCGGTATTCCCATTGAGGCCCAACCGACTTGAAAGACCATTTGGTTTACCGAGTTGGCGAGGCCTTTATATTTATCATGCACGATGTCCATTGCAACGGCACTTTGAATAGGGGAAGCTGCATTCATCAATGCTTGTCGGAATAAAAAGCCGATAGACGCAATCCATAAATTCGTCGTAAAAGCTGTTAGTAATAAAAAGGGAATCGACGCATATTGAAAAATAATAATGGCCTTCACTTCTCCAACTTTTCGAACGAGCATCGGTCCAATCAGCTGTGCGACTGCTGTCATTGCGGAACCAATCGCTAAAATAAAGCCGATATACGAATTGGATGCATCGAAACGGTTTGCAAAATACAAGTTCAAATACGGGATAACTAAACCAGAGCCCGTACCGATTACGAGCTGTGCAATCCCGAACAGCACGATGATTTTTAAATTACTTTTAAAATCAGTCGCATGATGATCTTGCACGAGTCTCGGTGCTTTCACGACAGTTTCTTCTATAGATATAGACGGCTTACGCATCATTAAAATCGGTAGTAATCCAAGAATGAAAATGCCAACACCGACTAATAATGCTGTCCGAATACCTGCCGCTACACTAATATTGAAAATGCTACTCGCCATATCTGCGATAACACCACCGAATAAGTTCCCCGCCACCCCTGCAATCGTAACGATTGAGAAATGGACGCTAAATAAATTCATCCGCTCTTTTGGCTTCGAATTTTCTGCTAAAAAAGGGACGCTTGCAACTTGTGGTAATGCCCAAGCGAGCCCTGTTAAAAAAGCACCAATTAGCATCGTATGTTCCGTAACCGTCACACTTCGTATGACGAGCGTAACGGCTGTTAATCCCGCCCCAACAATAATCATCCATTTGCGACCTACTCGGTCACTTAAAAGTCCTGCGGGTACTAAAATTGCTGCCGTAGCGAGTGCCGTCATCGCAATAACGTGCCCACTCACTTCTCCTGCTAACCCTAATTCCCGAATATATAAGTTATACATAACGCCGAAAATACCCATCCCAATTTGGATTAAAGCATTCCCAAACATAAATAATTTCACATTACGACTGAATGAACTTAATTGCGCTGTCCAATCTTTCCACCAACTCGTTTGCTCCACCCACTTTCATCAATTTACGGTTATCAATACTATCGGCTTTGTACGTCAATATCAATTAATTTGTTTGTAAACCGGATTGTAAACGATACATTTGATGATACTTTCCTTGAAGTGCAAGCAAGTCGTCATGCATTCCTCTTTCGACAATTTCACCTGCATCTAGTACGAGAATTTGATTCGCATTTTTAATTGTTGATAAGCGATGCGCAATAATAAATGTCGTACGTCCTTGTTTCAAAACGTTCATCGCATTTTGAATAATTTCCTCGGTTTCCGAGTCAATATTCGATGTCGCTTCATCTAATATTAAAATCGCTGGGTCAAAAGCGAGCGCACGTGCGAAGGAAATGAGCTGACGCTGACCAGATGAAAGCGTAGCACCTCTTTCAACAACTTCATCATCGAGGGCGAGCCCTTTCAATCCACCAACTGCTTCCACTGCCTTAACGACTTGCTCATGTGAGATACGAGGATCGTTCAAACTAATATTTGATTCAACGGTTCCTGTAAACAAATACGGATCTTGTAACACGATGCCCATATGCTCACGAATCGTTTGCACAGGCACTTCGTTAATGTTGCGACCGTCAATCGTAATCGCTCCTTTTGAAACGTCATAAAAACGGAACAGTAAATTCATAATCGAACTTTTCCCCGAACCTGTATGTCCAACAAGTGCGACCGTTTCACCTGAAAGAGCTTTAAAATTAATATCTTTCAACACGTAGCGATCATCTTTATACGCAAAGCTAACATGTTCAAATGCGACGTCCCCTTTGTAGCGTGGCATTTGTTGATTGCTCACTTCTACACCTTCATAAGAGAGTAATTCAAAGACACGCTCTGCTGAAACACGCGCACGTTCTAAACGTGATAGTTGATTGACGATTTGCATGAACGGATTAAACAGGCGCGTAATATAGTCGACGAATGCGTATAACATCCCGATCGACATCATCGTCACCCCATCTAAAGATTGTGAACCGAAATACCAAATGAACGCGAGGAAAATCATTGAGCGCAATAGTCCAATCAGATTGTGCATCGTCGCCGAATCCATCGCTAACATTTTATTTTGATAGCTTAGATGTTCTTCGTTCAATTTTTCAAATTCATCGCCCATTTTTTTCTCTTGATTGAATGCTTGAATAACGGTCATCCCATTAATCGATTCATTTAACATACCATTCATATCTGATAAGCGCGTGCGAATTAAGTGATTGTATTTCGTCGCAAATTTGTGATACCCCCAAATGAATAAAAGAAGTGGTGGGATTAAACAAAGTGCAAGCAATGCCATTTTCCAGTCTAAAACGAAGAGCATAATATAAACGCCTACAATCGTTAAGAGACCCGATGCGATTTGTGAAAGAACGGTTACGAATAAATCACGTACCGCTTCCGTATCATTCGTAATACGCGAAACGACTTTACCAGCCGGTAAGCTGTCAAAATAACGAATCGTTAAACGATTAATATGTTCGTACACGTCATTTCTCATTTTTTTAATAATATGATTCGCACCTGACTGCAAAATGATGTATTGCAAATAGCGGAAAATCGCTGAAATAACAGCGAGACCGAAGAAAATGCCGAGCATGATGGCAAATGGCTTCCAACGGACACCTTCTGTATTCGCATTCGTAATATGCTCATCAATCATAATTTTTGCCATATAAGGTCCTGCTAAATCGGCAACGACTGCGATGAGTAAGAACAACACACCGACAATCAGTTGTTTCTTATACAAACTTGCATATTGCCATAAGCGATTACGCATCATGCTCATCACCTCCTAATTGTTGTAGTTCAAATTGTTGTTTATACCACTGACCGTTTTGGACGAGTTGCGCATGAGTTCCTTGCTCTACAATTGCCCCATCTTCTAAAACGATAATTCGGTCCGCCTGCATAACAGCTGACAAACGATGCGTAATAATGAGCGTCGTTTTGTCTTGGCGTAGGCGTTGGATATTATGAATGATCGTACTTTCTGTTTTAGCATCGACCGCTGATAAAGAATCATCGAGAATTAAAATTTCCGGATTTCGAATTAATGCGCGCGCAATAGAAATCCTTTGTTTCTGTCCACCAGAGAGGGAAATCCCTTTTTCTCCGACCATCGTATTTAAGCCTTCAGGTAAACGATTCAAATCATCTTCAAAGTTTGCCATTCGAATCGCTTCCATCAATTGTTGCTCTGTCGCATCATTTTTACCGAATAAAATATTTTCTTTTACGCTTCGAGAGAATAAAATGTTTTCTTGTGGCACGTAGCCAATCCAGTTGCGCACTTGTTCTTTCGTTTGCTGCTCAATTTGTGTACCCGATAAAGCGATGACGCCATCACCTTCTGGGTATTCACGTAATAATTGCTTCACGACGGTCGTTTTACCACTACCGGTTTTGCCGACGATTCCAAGCGTTTCACCTTTTTGAAGCTGAATGTCTACATCGACTAAGTTCATTCGTTTAGAAGTCGGATATGTAAAATTCACTTCATTGAATACGATCGTATCCGGCGTTGCAATTGCGACCGGGTTTTTCGGATCTGGTACGTCGTCTTTTTCGTCTAACGTTTCCATTACACGGTCAAGCGAAGCATTCCCTCGCTGCATGACGTTAATCATTTCACCGATTGCCATCATCGGCCAGACGACCATTCCTAAATAGACGTTGAACGTAATCAATTGACCGATTGTAATCGTCCCGACTTCGACTAAATAAGCACCATAGCCGAGACCGATCATATAACTCATCGTCGTCAATATTTTACTAATCGGACCGAAAAGCGCATCCATTCGCTCTACGCTCATGTTTTTTTCATACACTTCTTCTGTCATAGTTGAAAATTGCTTTTCCATCGCACGCTCTTGCGTATACGCACGTACGACACGCACACCTTCTACTGCTTCTAATACGCGGTCATTCATTTGTCCAAATGAATCTTGCGCTACGACGAAGCGTTGATGAATTTTCTTCCCGACAATTTGCATCGTCAATGCTAAAAACGGTAGTGGAATAATCGCCATTAGTGTCAATTCCCAAGAAATACCGAAGCCCATCATTAAAATAATCGTTACTAAATATAAGGTGGAATCAAGAAGTGTCATAATTCCATATCCAGCTGTTTCAGAAACAGCTTGTAAATCATTCGTTGACCGTGCCATTAAATCTCCGGTACGATTTCTTTCATAAAATGGTGGGGCCATCCGTAAAAATTTGCCCATCAATCGCTTTCGCATTTGATACTGTAATAAAATGGCGCCACCGAATAATTGGTATTGCCAAATAAAATTAACAGCATAAGCAAAAATTAACGTCCCTCCTAAAATGAAAGTATATTGCCATAATAACTCGCTCGTAACACGATTCGTATGAATCGCATCAATCGTATCCCCGATAATTTTCGGTGGAACAATTTCAACAACATTGGCGATTGCTAACAATACAATAGCAATCACATATCGTTTACGTTGCTCTTTGAAAAACCAACCGAGTTTTTTAAATACGTCAAACATGCGAAACCCCTTTCTGAATCTCCGCCCAACACAAAAAGGCATGCACCCCTAGTAGAAGTACATGCCTTTCCAATAGAAGTGTGCAGCCATATCTGCACACTCAAAAATTAATTTCGTGTTTGTGCGGAGATATGCCCTTTTGAATTTGTCATTGTTTTTTGAGTGAAGCCTGCGCTTACAATGCCGTATAAAATCATGTTACATACCTCCTTTTCTTATTAGTTGCCTTCAATATTACCCTTACACTTTTTAAATGTCAATATATTTTTAATTTTCTATTAATAAAGAATATTTTAACTATATAATAAATAGTTCCCAATTTCAGTAAAGATAATTTGAAATTTAGAGTCTTTTCCTCTATTATTAATCTTACTAATATTATTTTTACATTTATAGGAGGTGTACACTTTGTCCTTCCCCTCATTCGGGCCTTAGGACAAAGGAAGTCTTTGGACATAGCCATACGGTTGACAGCGGTTGCTGTCTTAATCGCGATCTCCGCGTTCTTCGTAGCAACTGAGTTTGCTATCGTACGTACGCGAGCTACTCGAGTAAATCAGCTAGTAGCTGAAGGAAATAAAAAGCATTGAATGCTAAAAAAGTAGTCGACAATTTAGATGAATATTTATCAGCCTGCCAGCTAGGTATTACGATTACATCATTAGGTATTGGTTGGTTAGGAGAAGGTGCTGTTGCAGGAGTTCTTGCGCCTCTCTTCCACTTAATCGGACTTGAAAACGGTGCTGTATTAACACTCGTTTCATTCATTCTATCATTCTCAATCGTGACATATATTCACGTTGTAATGGGAGAACTTGCTCCGAAAACATTAGCCATTCAAAAAGCCGAAGTCGTTGCGTTAACGACGGCTCGACCACTAATCATTTTCCATAATGTCATGTATCCATTTATTAAACTTTTAAACGTTTCAGCAAACGGCGTCGCCGCTATGTTTGGTTTAAAAGGAATGAAAGATTCGGAAGTAGCCATGACGGAAGAAGAATTACGCCTAACGTTATCTGATAGCTTAAAGGGCGGCGAAATTAATCAGTCTGAATATCGCTATGTAAATAGTATTTTCGAATTTGATGATCGCACTGCCAAAGAAGTCATGGTACCTCGTACAGAAATCATCAGTATTGAAAAAGATCTTACATTGAAAGAGGTCTTTGAAGTAATCGGTGTAGAACAATACACACGTTATCCCGTTACTGATGGCGATAAAGACCATGTACTCGGTTTCGTTAATATGAAAACGTTATTAACAGCCTACATTAAAAATCCAGAAGTGAACAGTTCAAAACCAATCACAACTTATATGCGCCCAATCATTCGCGTATTTGAAACGACACCTATTAGCGACTTATTGTTAAAATTCCAACGTGAACGTATTCATATGGCCATTTTAATGGACGAATACGGTGGTACGTCTGGTTTAGTAACAATCGAAGATATTATCGAAGAAATCGTCGGAGATATTCGAGACGAATTCGATACAGATGAAATCCCTGAAGTTCGTAAAGTAAAAGAGGGCCATTACATTATCGATGCAAAAATGCTTATTGAAAATGTTAACGACTTTTTAGGTATTGAAATTGAAGAAGATGACATCGATACGATTGGTGGCTGGGTTATGACGAAAAACTTTGATGCAGTCGAAGGTGAGAAAATGATTGAACAAGGTTACGAATTTATCGTAAAAGAATTAGATGGTCACCATCTCCTTTACCTTGAAGTCATTAAAATCTCTTCTGACAAAGCGGATACAGTTAACGTCGATCCACAATTAGCGAGTGAAGCATAATATAAAAAACAGGCAGTCATGAACATTCATGACTGCCTGTTTTTCTTTCACGCTTGATTACTCGGTGAGGTTAAATTATGCTTCACCGCATAAAGAGCGGCTTGTGTCCGGTCTTGTACTTGTAACTTCGAAAAAATATTCGAAATATGTGTTTTCACCGTTTTTTCTGTTACGAACAAAGAAGAAGCAATTTCACGATTACTTTTCCCTTTCGTTAACTCCGATAATACGTCGCGCTCTCTCGGTGTGAGCGGATGTAAGACATGTGGCAAGTTTTCTTCTTCTTTTTTCACTTCTACTAATAGCTCGCGTGCATCCGGATGAAGCATATTTTCCCCTGCCATAATTTTACGTATAACCGCTACGAGTTCGTCTGGTTCAATGTCTTTTAGCTGATAGCCTGCTGCTCCTGCCTCAATCGCTGGAAGAACGTGGTCGCGATCAGAGAAACTCGTCAACATAAGAACGTGGATCGATGCATGTTTTTCTTTAATTTTTTTCGTCGCTTGAATACCATCCATTTCTGGCATCACTAAATCCATTAAGACGATGTCTGGCAACCATTTTTCCGTTAATTCCACAGCTTCTTTTCCATTTGCTGCTTCCCCAACGACTTCAATATCTTTTTGTGTTTTTAAAAAGAATAATAAGCCTCTTCTTACGACGTGATGATCGTCGGCAATTAATACTCGAATCATACGAACTCCTCCTTAATACGGCATTCTAATTAATATTTCCGTTCCTTTACCTAACTCGCTCACCCAATCAATTTTCCCGCCGAGGTCTTTCGTTCGGTCACGCATGCTTTGTAAACCGAGTGATGGCAATGCGACGTCGTCATTCAATTGGAACCCTCGCCCTTCGTCTTTAATGACGAGTAACACATCTGTCGCTGTTAACGTAATGTATAGTTCCGCTTCTTTTACACCCGAATGTTTTCGAACGTTATTCAATGCTTCTTGTGCCAATCTAAATAATGCTTCTTCTACTTTTGAAGGCAATTGTAATACGCCGGATACGGTCACTTTCAAATGAATACCGAGCATTTCTGCATATCCTTTAATCGCTTCTAAAATACCAGACTCTAATCCTTTCGGACGGAGTTGCCAAATGAGTGCACGCATTTCCGTTAAGGCTTCTTGCGTTAATTGTTGAATTTCTGTAAACGTTTCTTTCACTTCTGCTTCTTCCGTCATTTCCACACCTGCACGTGATGTGAGCGTTACAGAAAAGAGCAATTGATTGACAGAGTCATGCAAATCTCTAGCTAAACGATTTCGCTCTTGTACGAGAGCCATTTCTTGTTCTTTTTTCGTCAGCATAATTCGCTTAATGGCAGACCCGATTTGGAATGCGACCGATTCAAGCAATGCCAAATCATCGTCTGAGAAGCGTACGGTGTTCGGAGAAGCGACATTTAATATACCGAAACGTTCTTGACCCGATTGAAGAGAAACCGTAGCATGATGTGTAATACCGGCACAGTCGCTGGAATCAATCGCATTGGCACTTTCAATTCGCTGACATTCTATAATATTTGACGCTTTTTCTAATTCGTTTTTACGGAATTTCGAGACGCACCAGCACCCGCCTTTACATAGATGGCGACATCCATCATGTTCTAATGCAGCCGGTAAATTTTCGTATGCGACTAACTCATGACTATTTTTCGGACGAATAAAGAAAATCCAGCCCGTTTCAAAGCGCGTTCCTGCTAGTAATTTTTTAAGAGCACCTTGCAGCATCGGCTTCAGCTCTGTTTCTTCATTCAATAATTCAGCAATTTCTTTTAATAAACTAATATTGGAATGGTCTGTCGGTTGCATCACACACCCCTCCCTTTCTGTTCTATTCTCCTTCTATTGTACCGTTTATTCCGAAGTGATAACATACAGAATCGTTCATACTTTTGAATGAAAAAAGCAATTTTGAAACGGAAATCCGCTCCAAAATTGCTCGTACAAGAAATTAATCTTCTTTCGTATAATCTAAATTGTACACATCGTGACGACGATCTTTTAAATGAGCGACCGTTCCATCTTGGCGTTGACGTCGTAAAATTTCTAAATCGACATCCCCAATTAAAACCATCTCTAAATTCGGACTCGTTTCGCCGACGATTCCGTCGCGAGCAAATTCAAAGTCACAAGGTGAAAAGATGGCAGACTGTGCATATTGAATGTCCATATTTTCTGTCTGAGGTAAGTTACCGACCGTTCCAGCAATGACCGTATACACTTGGTTTTCGACTGCACGTGCTTGAGCACAATAACGAACGCGTAAGTAGCTTTGACGGTCTTCCGTACAAAACGGTGTGAAAATAATATTGGCACCTTTATCCGTCGCAATACGTGCCATTTCTGGGAATTCAATATCGTAACAAATTTGAATGGCGATTTTACCGCAATCCGTATCGAATACGTGGACTTTATCGCCGCTTGAAATGCCCCACCACTTACGTTCATTCGGTGTAATATGCACTTTATATTGTTTCTCAATCGAACCGTCTCTACGGAATAAATAAGCGATGTTATAAATTTCATCGTCCTCTTCCTTAACGAAATGAGAACCTCCGACGATATTCACATTGTAGCGAATCGCCAAACCCGTAAATAATTCTAAATATTGCTCGGTATACTCTGTTAAATTTCGTACAGCAATACTTGGTGCTTTTTCATTCATAAAGCTCATTAATTGCGTCGTGAAAATTTCTGGGAAGACGACAAAATCTGAATTCGCATCACTTGCAACATCAACGAAATATTCACATTGATGGGCAAACTCTTCAAAGTTATTAATTTTTCGCATCATATACTGTACAGCACAAATACGAACCGGGTAACTTGTTTTGTAATGACGTTTCGTACGAGGTAAGTAATCGACATTGTTCCATTCCATTAACGTTGCATATTTCGCAGACGCTATATCATCTGGTAAATAATTAGGATTTACACGCATAAGCGTAAAACCATTTTTAATTTGGAACGTAAGTACAGGATCATACACTTTATGGCGAGACACCGCATCGACATATTCGCGTGGTGTCATTTCTTCCATATGTTTATGATAGTTCGGAATACGACCACCGATAATAATTGATTTTAAATTGTGTGCACGTGCCAAATCTTTACGTGCATCATATAATCGTTGTCCGATTTTCATTCGACGATATGCTGGGTCTACCATCACTTCAATACCATATAAATTATATCCATTCGGATTGTGATTCGTAATGTACCCATCGTTCGTTAAATCGGACCATGTTGAACGGTCATCGTACTCGTCAAAGTTAATAATTAAACTTGAGCATGAAGCAATCACTCGCCCGTCTAGCTCTGCGACAATTTGACCTTCTGGAAAAATATCGAGATGACTATTTAAATGGGCAAGTTCCCAAGGATCCATCCCCGGAAATGATTTTTGTTGGATTTCTAAAATTTGTGCAAAATCCGTGCGTTGCATTTTTCGAATAACTAAATTTTTTTCAAACTGTGATACATCTATTTGTTCTGACATCTTAATCCCCTTCCTCTTTAAAAGGCGTACCCTTATTCTACTCCTCTAAAACGACCATGAAAAATTATTTTACTTATGTTGTAAATACATCTATAATCGACTACAGTAATACACTAATATTAGGAGAATTTTGATGCAGCGTAAATTAGAGCGTGCCTTATTATTTATGTGGACGATTTCACTCGTTGCCACATTCGGTTCTTTATATTTTTCAGAAATCCAATTGTACGAACCGTGTAAACTTTGTTGGTACCAACGCATTTTAATGTACCCACTCGTACTTATTTTAGGAATTGCATACATACAACGCAATGTGAAAATCGCGGTAACGAGTGCCGCATTTGCGACGATTGGCTTTTGTATTGGTGCTTATCATTACAGCCTACAAAAAATTGCATTTTTACAAGAACATGCAGCCGCTTGCGGTCGTATTCCTTGCACAGGTCAATATATCAACTGGTTTGGCTTCGTAACCATCCCATTTTTATCATTAACAGCTTTCCTTCTTATCGGAATAACTAGCTTTTACATGATGAAACAATTGAAAAAAGGAGAGATTTAATTGGCTAAAAAATCAACAGCCTCTAAGAAAAAAGACAATCGTCTTTCCATTTTACTAGGAATTGCCGTTATTGTAATCATCGCATTCACAGCAATCTACTTTATTAACCAATCTCAAAATGATAAAAAAATTGAAGATAGTCAACAGACGTCTCAATCAAATCAAGCATCTTCAAGTAAAGCTTCTGGAAATGTCGATACGAAAGGTTTGTACGGTGACTACAAACCAAAATACCAAGCAACAATCGATCAATTAAACGACAAAAATTATCAAAACATCATCTTACCAGACGATTTAAAGAAAAAAATCGACGCGGGTGAAAGTACGTTCGTTTATTTCTTCAGCCCAACATGTGTACACTGTCAAAAAGTAACGCCTGAATTAATGCCACTTGCGCAACAAGCAGACGTTCAAATCGATCAATACAACGTATTAGAATTCGAACAAGGTTGGACAGATTACAGCCTCGGAGGAACGCCGACTTTAATTTTCTTCAAAGACGGTGAAGAAAAAGGACGCCTCGTTGGTGAACAAACAGACGACGTGTTCAACGACTTCTTTAAGACGATGAAACAATCTTCATAAAATAGAACGCTTTAAAAGGAGGAATCAACATTCCTCCTTTTTCATTTAGAAAGGACGTGTACATATGATAGGAACACTCTTCAACTGTGCAACGATTATCGTCGGCAGCATCATCGGTAGCTTATTAAAAAAAGGTATCAAACAACGCTATCAAGATATTTTAATGCAATCGATGGGCTTTTCCGCTGTAGCGCTCGGCATTCACGCTATCGTTCAATACATGCCTCAGTCAGATACACCTGTGTTGTTTATCGTCAGCCTCGCAATCGGCGGCTTAGTAGGTGAAGCTATTGATATTGAAAAGCAGTTTAATCGTCTCGTCGGCCGCTTCTCTAAAACAGATTTAGCGAAAGGCTTATCGACAGCCATCCTGCTTTTCTGTATCGGAACGCTCTCTATTTTAGGTCCTATTAATAGCGCACTACACGGCGATTATACGTATTTATTTACGAATGCTATTTTAGATTTCGTGACGTCGATCGTTCTTGCTTCAACGTTCGGAATTGGCATCGCTTTTGCAGCTGTCGTTCTCTTTTGTTGGCAAGGTGCTTTTTACTTACTTGCCTTATATTTAAACGACTTCATGTCTGCGCATCTTCTCACGGAAATTTCGATTATTGGCGGGATTTTAATTTTAGCGAGCGGCTTAAGTATTCTCGGCATTAAAAATTTCAAATCGCTTAACTTGCTACCCGCACTACTCATTCCACCCCTTTATTACGTAATCAAACATTTCTTCTCATAATAAAAAGAGCTTGAAACAAATTGTTTCAAGCTCTTTTCTCTATTTAACGATTATATCTCGGATCATCGTAAGGGAATGTATCTGGGTGATTCCCCGTACGTTCGTCACGGTTAAGCGTATCAATCATATGCATATCCAATTGTTCTAATTCAAAATCAAATACGCGGGCATTACTCTCAATACGACTCGGTGTTACGGATTTTGGAATAACGACCGTATCATTTTGTAAATGCCAACGAATAATAATTTGCGCGGGTGTTTTACGATATTTTTCAGCAAGTTTAACGATCACGGGATCTTCTAACGCTCTTCCTCTACCTAATGGAGACCAAGCCGTTACTGCCATGTTTTCGGACTGACAAAATTCACGCAATGCAACTTGTGTTAAGTACGGGTGGTGTTCAATTTGATTGACCATCGGCTTCACGTTCGCTTTCGCAAACAGCGTTTCTAAATGATGCTGCTCGTGATTCGAAACACCTGTTGCACGAATTAATTTTTCATCGTATAAACGTTCGATTGCACGGTACGTATCTTGATACGTATCCGGTTTTGGCCAGTGTGTTAAATACAAATCTAAGTAATCTACTTCCATTAATTGAAGTGATTTCTCAAAAGCACGTAACGTTTCATCATACCCTTGGTCATTGTTCCACACTTTCGACGTAATAAAAAGATCTTGACGATTCATACCGCTTTCACGGATTGCTTCTCCTACCTCGCGTTCATTATTATAGAAAGAAGCCGTATCAATTGCGCGATACCCCGCTCGTAAAGCTGTCGTCATCGCCTCTACAGCTTGCTTCGAATCTGTCATTTTATAAACACCTAACCCAAAGCGAGGCATTTCAATACCATTTAATAATGTTTTCGTTGAATCAATTTGAAGCATTTCATTCCCTCCTTTCCTTACATTATAACGAAGCAATCTAACATTCCTAGCACAATTAGCTTTCCAATTTACTTTTTTTGATTATTTTCTAAAAAACATTTGCATTTTACGTCATAAACGAATAATATAATAAATGTCTTTTTAAATGTTCGTATTTCAGAAAGGAAGTTACACGTGTTTCAATTAAAATTAAATCAAACGAACGCTAAGCGTGAAATGTTAGCCGGTCTAACAACATTCTTAACGATGGTATATATTATTATTGTCAACCCATCTATTTTATCTCAGGCGGGTGTGCCAAGTGACCAAGTGTTTATCGCAACAATTATTTCAACAGTAATCGGTACGTTATGGATGGGGCTTGTTGCCAACTATCCAATTGCTATTGCTCCAGGTATGGGGTTAAATGCTTTCTTCACTTATTCAGTCGTACAAGCTTCACACGGCGAAATTGATTACATGACAGCTTTCGCTTCTGTATTCATCGCAGGTCTTATTTTCGTTGTCCTTTCACTAACTTCTTTCCGTGAAAAATTAATCAACGCCATTCCTGCTAACTTAAAATATTCAATTACTGCTGGTATTGGTTTATTCATTGCCTTCCTTGGCTTACGTTCTTCAGGCATTATCGTTGATAGTAAAAGTACGAATTTAATCGAACTTGGAGATTTAACTTCTCCTAGTGCACTATTAACAATTTTTGGTTTACTATTCACAGTCATTTTAATGGTACGTCGTATGCCAGGCGCTATTTTTGTCGGTATGATTGTCACAGGTATCATCGCATACTTCGCCGATATGCTAACGATTACTAAAGTCGTAGCTGCTCCACATTTACCAGAAGGTATTTTAATGTGGAACCCAATTGCTGCAATGGGCGATATTGTTGAATATAGCTTATACGGTGTCGTATTCTCATTCATCTTAGTTACACTATTCGATACGACTGGTACGATGGTCGGCGTTGCGAAACAAGCTGGCTTAATTAAAGAAGATGGTAAACTACCTCGCGCACGTAAAGCGCTTCTAGGTGACTCTATCGCAACAACAATTGGTGCAATGTTCGGTACGAGCCCGAATGCTGCTTTCGTTGAATCTTCTGCTGGTGTTGCTGCTGGTGGTCGTACAGGTCTTACAGCTGTAACAGTCGCTGTTCTATTCGCAGCTTCTTCATTCTTTGGTCCATTAGTCAGTTCTTTATCTTCTGTTGCTGCCATTACGTCACCTGTCCTAATCATCGTTGGTGCTTTAATGATCAGCACTATTAAAGAAGTCGATTGGTCTTCAATGGATGAAACATTACCTGTATTTTTAGTTATGCTAATCATGCCTTTAACTTCAAGTATTTCAACAGGTATCGCATTCGGATTTATCGCTTACCCAATCTTGAAAGTGGCGAAAGGTGAATGGAGAAAAGTTCACCCACTTCTATACATTTTCGCAGTTTTATTCGTTATCCAACTCGTTTTCCTATAGACGACAAAAGAGAGGCATATGCCTCTCTTTTTTTATGCCCATTTATTATTGTTCAGGATCTTGTTTCAATCCGTCCTCACGTGCTTCCTCTGCTTGTTCGCTTACTTGTTCCATCTCTTTCCCTAACTCTTTTAACTCTTCCATATTATTCGCCATATTGCCACTTTGTTCTTGTTCTTTCATATTTTTTCCCCCTCTATTCATCTTTACTTTTGTTATACCCGATTCTAATCAAAAAAAGCCTAGCTGCATCGCTAGGCTTTTTCATCAATTATTTAATCATATTCGGAAAATCTTGTTGACGTAACGCTTCAAAAATAACGATCGCTGCTGTATTCGATAAGTTCATTGAACGAACATTTGTACTTTGAGGAATACGTAAACAATTATCGCGACGGTGCTCGATTAATTCACGTGGAATGCCTGTCGTTTCTTTCCCAAACATAAAGTAGATTTCTTCATCTGCGTTTGAATAATCGAATTCAGAGTACATTTTCGTACCGAATGTTTCGATAAAGTAATGCGTACCGCCTTCTGTTTTTTCGAAAAACTCTTCTACATTGTCATAGTACGTAATGTTCACGCTATGCCAATAATCTAAACCGGCACGTTTCAACATTTTATCGTCTGTTGAAAAACCAAGTGGACGAATTAAATGTAAATGGGTATTCGTTGCAGCACACGTACGTGAGATGTTCCCTGTATTTGCTGGAATTTCTGGTTGATATAAAACGATGTGTAATGACATCTTGACACTTCCTTCTAACTTTCTATGAGCATAAGCCCTTTTTCGATTTCTTTTAATACGTCTTCATCTTGCTCTTTTTGCTGTGCTTGAAGCAACACGTTCTCCGCTTCTTCCGCACCAATTTTGCCGATTGCCCAAGCAGCGGTTCCGCGAATCATCGGTCGCTCATCTTTTTGTAGCAATTCAACTAGTTCTGGCATCGCATCAACTTCTTTAAAATGCGCAAGTGCAATAATAGCATTCCGTTGAATCGGCTTTTTACCACGCCATGAACCGGACATGTAACCGAACTGCGATTTAAATTCTTTATTGGAAATTTGCAGGAGCGGTTTCAACAAAGGTTTCACAAGTTCTGGCTCTGGTTTAAATGCTTCATGAAGCCAGTTTTTCTTCCCTTTATTTTTCGGGCAAACCGTTTGACACGTATCACATCCGTAAATACGATTCCCGATCTTCTCCCGAAACTCATCCGGCAAAAATCCTTTCGTCTGCGTTTGAAACGCGACGCATTTATGCGAATTTAATTGCCCTGCTTGAACGATTGCTCCTGTCGGACAAACATCAATACAAAGACGGCATTCACCGCACTGATCTTCCATCTGTTCGTCTGGCTCGAATGGGATATTCGTAATCATCTCGCCTAAATAAACGTAAGAACCAAACTCTGGCGTAATAATTGAGCAGTTTTTACCGCTCCAACCAATGCCCGCTCTTTCCGCCACTGCACGGTCTGAAAGCTCTCCCGTATCGACCATCGAGCGCATTTTCACGCCAGGCAATTTTTCTTCTAAAAAAGCTTCGATTAAGCTAAGCTTTTCTCGTAATACCGTATGATAATCCGTTCCCCATGAAGCGCGACAAAAAATACCACGGCGCTCGCCTTTTTTGCCGCTCGGCGCGGCTTCCATACGAGATGGATACGCAATCGCAATGGCGATAATACTCTCCGCTTCTTCTAACAATAAAGTCGGCTCTGTACGCAATTCGATATTCGATTCTTCAAAACCAGATTGATAGTTTAATTGTTGTTGACGCTTTAACTTTTGTTTCAAATCTACAAAAGGAGCCGCTGTCGTAAAACCTATTTTATCGACACCAATTTGGGCGGCATAATCGACAAGCTGTTTTTGTAGTGCAAGTACATTCATTTCCTTGTGTACTCCCTTTATGTTACAATTTTTTTAAAATTTATAAATTAGGTGATCCAATGACTATTCGTTTAGATTGTTCGTTAACGTCCATCGTTCCTCAATTTAAAATCGGCATTATCCATTATACCAAAATTGTTGCGACACAATCGCCTCAAATGATTTTAGGTCGCACGAGATTGTATCAAGAAAGCTTATTTTTCGATTTACAAGATGCGCCCGTCACATCTAAAGCCGGTGTTGCAGCCTGGCGTGATGTTTGGAAACAACTCGGTGCAAATGCGAGCCGCTACAGACATTCTACTGAAAGCATGCTTCGTCGCATCGCAAAAGGTGATTATTTAACACCCGTCAATTCTGTCGTTGACTTAAACAACTTCTTTTCATTACAATATGAAATTCCTGTCGGCAGCTATGACGTCCAAACGCTCCGCGGGGATATCACTGTCGCTCTCGGCAATGAACACACACAGTATGAGGCACTGAACGGTCGCTCTGTTACATTACAAAACATTCCCTACACATCAGATTCATTAGGTCCATTCGGTAGCCCATACGTCGATTCTAAGCGTTCGGCTGTCAGCGAAGGCGCGACCGATGTTTTACAAGTATTTTATTTACGCCCATCAATGGAACGCTCAGAAGCAAATGAGTTACTTACAGCAGCAGGCAATATGTTTACTCAAATTAACGGTGGTTCTTTCTCACATTTCGTATTAAGTGCTGAACAACCTACTCACACACTTTAGGAGGTTTTTTCATGATTACATTAGCAGAAGCGATTAAATTAAAAAGCATTCTTCGTAAACATATTTCAGAACTAGAAGAAGAAATACATCGCGTCGCCTTTACACAAGTCGAAGGCAATGCTACACCGAAAAAGCCTGCGCGCAGCGTCGAAGTTGTCGATGAACAATTACTTCATATTCGTAAAGAAATTCGCACGCTAGACCGCTTAATTTATGAAGCGAATAGCGTTGAAACTGTTGAAATTGATGACGAAGCTTTTACGCTCGTTGAAGCGATTGAGTACGCGATTCAACTTCGTCAACACGTCACATTGTATAAACAATTAGCCGTTGCCGAACCGAAAGAACTCAATTATTATTCAGAAGATAACCCGACGTATCGCGTCGCGTTATTTGATCCCGAACATTATCGTCAACAAGCACTTCAATTTGAACGAAAAGCGAATCGTCTATCCAACGCTGTTAATGCGAAAAACTATGCCGTTGAGATTGATTTTGACGGTTCTACTTACTTTTAAACCTTCAAGTCGGTGAGACTCCGACTTGAAGCGTTGGGTGCGTTTTTCTTCTAATCGCAAACCAATTACTCGTAATCCTTTACATTGTTACTTTTAACCAATAACCAACTATGTCGATGATTCCAACAGTCTATTGTATGCAATTCCAAACGCCCCAACGAAAAAAGGTTACGCGCATTTGCACGTAACCTTTTTTATATTACTCAACACCCGGCAACATTGCGAGTACTTTTTGATCAGCATCTAAAATAACATCGACCCCTAAAGGTATTGCTACGTTTAAGTCGTCATGACCGATTTTAAAGCCGCTGACAACCGGTTTGCCGATATTTCGGAAGTATTCCTCCATCAGTTGTTCAACGCTTGGAGAATCGCTATAAAAGCGCGTATCTGCTTTCGTGAAATCCCCGATGATAATACCAGCTGCTTGCTCAAATTTTCGAGCTTGGCGCAATTGATTTAATAACGTATCAATTTGTGCTGGTTCTAATCCCATATCTTCAATTAGCAACACTTTGCCTAACGTATCAATTTCAAATTTCGTTCCAAGACTGTTTGCAATCAACGTTAAATTGCCACCAACAATTTGTCCACGCACACGACCGCTATGAATCGTATGTAACGGCGAAATCGACTCATCGTAGTAAATCTCAGCTGGTTCAAACAGTTGTTTAAACATCAGCTTCGTCCGTTCTGGTAATCCATCACTACCGATTCCTGAAATCGTCGGTCCGTGGAAAGTTACCATATTAGCCAATTGACCAATCGCACTGTGTAAAAATGTCGCGTCTGAATAGCCCCAGAAAATTTTAGGATTTTCTTCAAACAACGTAAAGTCGAGATGATTGGCAGCACGTGCTGCACCGTAACCACCGCTAGAACAAAAAATTGCTTTTACTTCTGGATTTTTCAACATCGCTTCTAAATCCGCGGCACGTTCTTCGTCCGTTCCTGCAAGATAGTGACGTTTATTTTGAATAGAATCACCGAGTATGTAGCGCAAACCAAGTTGTTCTAAATACTGTAATCCTTTTTCTAATTTTTTCATATTTGGTGATGAAGACGGTGATACGATTCCGACTAAGTCACCTTTTTGTAATCGAGCTGGTCTCGTTCTCATAGGAAAAACCCCTTTTTATAAATACTTACTTCTCACTTTATCAAAAAATGGTTAGTTGCGCACGATATACACTACAAAGCAATCATACCCCGTTTTTCCTTGGCGCGGTAAATCGCTGCATCAGCATCTTTAAACAAATCAAATAACGTTCGGTACGCTTCTCCCGTATGTGCCACACCTATACTGACAGAGAGCTTCAATTCCGTACCATCTTTCGCAATAAAGGTCGTCGTCATCAACTGCTCGTGTAGCTGCTTCAGCTCTTCCTGGACAATATCATATGCGTAAGGAATCAACGCTAGAAACTCATCTCCACCGTAACGAATCATCGCAATATCATGCTTCGGTGTCCATTTACGCAGTTGCAACGCGATAAACTGAATCACTTCATCCCCCATACTATGCCCATACGTATCATTAATTTTTTTAAAATAATCAATATCGAGCACGAACACCGTATAATTTTTCAACTGTTGTTGCTGTTGAATTAAATGCTCGTAATAATTCCGATTATGAACACGTGTCAGTTGATCGATATACAATTGCTTCTCATAAAATTGCTTCGTCAACTTTTCCATTTGCTCGTTCCGCTTATTACTTTGCTCAATACTAAATAACTCTTCATAAATCTCAATAATTAAATGTTGATACTCTACGACTAAATCCATTCGCTTACTATCCTTCAAGATTTCAAGCCATAGCTTCAACTCAAACTTAATCGCAAATTTATTGTTTGCTTGAATGCCGCTCGCTACTAATAAATTTCCTCGATCGATGTCTCCACGTTTGCCCACTAATAACCCTTCACAAATAGGCATCATATATGCAAAACTTTCAACGACCCATCCTTTTTGTTCTATTTCTTTTAAAAGTTCTTCGCATTTAGTTAGCTGCCCATCTAAGTAAAATAGTTCAAAGCAATATACCGCGTACATATACTTCGTCATTTTCGTCAGCTTGTCGCTAAATTGGTCATAATAAAATTTTGATTCGTGATAAAAATCAATACCTTTTCGTGCATAACCGTATTCTACGTAATAATACATAAGATTGTTCCCGATCGTACAAATTAAATCTGCATCATCCGTTTCTAGTGCTTCCTGAAACAATTGCTTATACGCTTCTTCTGGATTGCCGATACGATTCATAAAATCCAAAATAACTTGATTCAACCGGTGACGTAAATACAATGTCTTCGTTCCATACTTTTCAATAAGTGGGTTGATTAAAATAACGAGCGAATAAACGTCGTAATATCGTCCTGTATTAATATAAAGACGTTCTAGCCATACCATTACTTCTACGTACAAATCCATTTGTTTATGTTGGACCGAACTTTCCATCAATAAACGAAGCAAGCTTTCAACACCATCATAATTACCTTCTAAATAGAACTGCTTCGCCTTTTTAAAATGTTCATTCTGTTCTTCAATCGTAAAGAGCATTTCCATCTAGGCACCTTCCTCTGTATATGTGTATATGTACTTGTATAATTTCCATATAATCGTATTTTTAGTAAAAAATCAATTGTTTCTATTCATATTTAAAGAAATATTAAGGAATAATATACTAAAAACCGCTATGCATTACACATATTCATATGGAACCCTTATTTTAAAACAAAAAAAGACCTCCTATAAAGGAAGTCTACTATTAGGATACCGGTGGTCGGGGTCGAACCGACACTCCTTACGGAACACGATTTTGAGTCGTGCGCGTCTGCCAATTCCGCCACACCGGCATATATAAAATTAAATTAAAATAAAAAAATGGAGGCGGCAACCGGAATCGAACCGGTGATAAAGGTGTTGCAGACCTGTGCCTTACCGCTTGGCTATGCCGCCATACATTTTATAAAATTGGAGCGGAAGACGAGGTTCGAACTCGCGACCCCCACCTTGGCAAGGTGATGTTCTACCACTGAACTACTTCCGCATATGGCTGGGGTACCAGGATTCGAACCTGGGCATGATGGAATCAAAATCCATTGCCTTACCGCTTGGCTATACCCCAATAATGGGGCGACTGATGGGGATCGAACCCACGAATGCCGGAACCACAATCCGGTGTGTTAACCACTTCACCACAATCGCCATTATCAGATGATGGGGCGGCTGATGGGAATCGAACCCACGAGTGCTGGAACCACAATCCAGTGTGTTAACCACTTCACCACAGCCGCCATTACTTTATATGAAATATGAAAAATTAATTTTATATTTGGCAGGGGCAGTAGGAATCGAACCCACGTCAAAGGTTTTGGAGACCTCTATTCTACCGCTGAACTATGCCCCTAATATGGTGGAGGGGGGCAGATTCGAACTGCCGAACCCGAAGGAGCGGATTTACAGTCCGCCGCGTTTAGCCTCTTCGCTACCCCTCCAAAATATGCCGGCGAAAGGAGTCGAACCCTCGACCTACTGATTACAAGTCAGTTGCTCTACCAACTGAGCTACACCGGCAAATGGTGGGTTTGGACGGAATCGAACCGCCGACACTTAGAGCTTCAATCTAATGCTCTACCAACTGAGCTACAAACCCACAACTATAAATTTTAAAAATGGCGGTCCGGACGGGACTCGAACCCGCGACCTCCTGCGTGACAGGCAGGCATTCTAACCAGCTGAACTACCGGACCATTGGTTGCGGGGACAGGATTTGAACCTGCGACCTTCGGGTTATGAGCCCGACGAGCTACCACTGCTCCACCCCGCGATAATAAAATACATAATATAAAATGGTGGAGGATGACGGGATCGAACCGCCGACCCTCTGCTTGTAAGGCAGATGCTCTCCCAGCTGAGCTAATCCTCCGAAATGGTGACCCCTACGGGATTCGAACCCGTGTTACCGCCGTGAAAGGGCGGTGTCTTAACCGCTTGACCAAGGGGCCTTGCTTAAGTTGATTCAATCAACTTTTATAACTACTTAATAAGTGTCCTAAAAGATCTGTGGCGGAGAGTAAGGGATTTGAACCCTTGAGACAGGTATACCCGCCTACATGATTTCCAATCATGCTCCTTCGGCCACTCGGACAACTCTCCGATAAAAAATGGCTCCGTTGGTAGGACTCGAACCTACGACCCTCTGATTAACAGTCAGATGCTACTACCAACTGAGCTACAACGGAATAATATAATAAAAGATTTATTGCCTAGCGACGTTCTACTCTCGCAGGGGGAGAACCCCCAACTACCATTGACGCTAAAGAGCTTAACTTCTGTGTTCGGCATGGGAACAGGTGTGACCTCTTTGCCATCATCACTAGACCATAATATCTTTCTAAAGACATTATTAATTATATCTATCAACTTTATAAAAGTCAATATATTATAATAAAATAA
>NZ_HE611069.1:0-100867 GCF_000285595.1 Kurthia senegalensis
GGTTCATAAAAATGGAGCGGGTGAGGAGAATCGAACTCCCGACAACAGCTTGGAAGGCTGTGGTTTTACCACTAAACTACACCCGCATTATGGTGCGCCCAGCAGAAATCGAATCCACAACCTTCTGATCCGTAGTCAGACGCTCTATCCAGTTGAGCTATGGGCGCAAAAATATTTATTTTTAGTAATTCGTTTTTGATATTATGGTGCGGTCGAGAGGACTTGAACCTCCACCGAGTTGCCTCGACTAGGCCCTCAACCTAGCGCGTCTGCCATTCCGCCACGGCCGCATCTTATTAACGAAGTGTTTATATTATAACACATCGTTTTAATAGTGTCAATAACTATTTTTAAAAAATGATGAGTCATGCAGGATTCGAACCAGCGACCCTCTGATTAAAAGTCAGATGCTCTACCAACTGAGCTAATGACTCATATTTAAAAATAACAAAATTTAAATTTGAAATAAATGGCTGGGGTACCAGGATTCGAACCTGGGCATGATGGAATCAAAATCCATTGCCTTACCGCTTGGCTATACCCCAATAAAGTGGCGGTCCGGACGGGACTCGAACCCGCGACCTCCTGCGTGACAGGCAGGCATTCTAACCAGCTGAACTACCGGACCATAATGGTGACCCCTACGGGATTCGAACCCGTGTTACCGCCGTGAAAGGGCGGTGTCTTAACCGCTTGACCAAGGGGCCATGGCTCCGTTGGTAGGACTCGAACCTACGACCCTCTGATTAACAGTCAGATGCTGCTACCAACTGAGCTACAACGGAATAATACCATGTCGATATAATTCATTATATCGTGTCGTTTAAGATGTATTATCTTGTCGACTTCTATTATTATAGAGAGGTATATACATTTCGTCAATAGTTTTTTTAAAAAAACTTTATTTTTTATAAATGAGCTTTCCTAAACATTTTCCACATCTATATTTCTCCGTATTTAAACGCCGTTTTCTTCTATATGAAACACCACATTCGCTACACGTATATAGATGCTTTTTTTCGCTTCCTTCTAATTTGTTCGATATGGAAGAGCAAAACCTTGGTGCGTCTACCTTTTTTAACAACTCTTTAAAGTCTCGGTCACGATGTTGATACCCTTTTCCTTCTATATGTAAATGGTAGTGGCATAACTCGTGTTTTATAATTTGAATGACCTCTTCTTCACCAAACAGTTCAAACGATTTCGGATTTACCTCAATATTATGGGTCGATAATAAATAACGCCCCCCTGTCGTTTTCAACCGCTTATTAAAAAGCGCTTCATGCACGAATGCTTTTTGAAAAAAACGATTGGATACGGTACAAACGAGTTGTTGTAATTGTTCGTCGGTCATTATGATCTCTCCCTACTAAAAGAACCTCATTCCTTATTTTAAAGGAAATGAGGTTCTTTTTATAGAGAATTCATTTATTCTGGTTTTAACATCGTTAAAGCGATTCGTTCTTTTTTCAAATCAATCGTATCTACCCATACCGTTACGATATCTCCTAATGAAACGACATCAAGTGGATGTTTCACAAATCCTTTTTTAATTTAGAAATATGCACGAGGCCGTCTTGTTTCACACCAACATCAATAAACGCACCAAAATCGACAACATTTCGTACTGTTCCTTGTAATTCCATTCCTGCTTTTAAATCTTCCATTTTTAAAATATCTTTTTTAAGCAATGGTTGTGGGAACGCATCACGTGGGTCACGTGATGGTTTCATTAACACGTCCAACGTATCTTGCACAGTAATTTCACCGATTTCAAGTGACTGGCTTAATTGTTTAACATCTAGTTGTTTTAATTTTTCTTCTACGTCTGAATGACCGATTTCTTTTTTAGAAACACCTGCTTCTTTTAAAAGTTGCTCAGCTAACGCATAACTTTCTGGGTGAATACCCGTTGCATCCAATGGGTTCTTTCCTTCAGGCACACGTAAAAAGCCAATTGCTTGCTCATACGTTTTCGCACCGAGACGTGGCACTTTCTTCAACTGTGTACGTGCCGTAAATTTCCCTACTTCACTTCGCATTTGAACGATGTTTTCCGCTACCGTTTTCGATAAGCCTGAAACATATTGAAGAAGAGAGGCAGAAGCTGTATTGACGTCTACGCCTACTTGGTTAACAGCTGTTTCCACGATAAAACCTAACGAGTCCGTTAATTTCTTTTGCGATACGTCGTGTTGGTATTGTCCTACACCGACCGCTTTTGGCTCAATTTTAACGAGTTCAGCTAACGGATCTTGCAAGCGACGTGCAATAGAGATTGCACTACGTTGTTCTACTTGAAGCTCAGGGAATTCTTCTCGTGCTTTTTCTGAAGCAGAATAAACACTTGCGCCCGCTTCACTTACGATGACGTATGCCGCTTCGGATTGTAATTCTTGTAAAAGAGAAGCTACGAACGCCTCCGATTCTCGAGAAGCTGTTCCGTTCCCAATTGCAATGATTGAAATCGGATAGCGTTTTAATAAGTCTGTCACAACTCGTTTTGATTCTTCTGGTTTCGCTTTTGGTGGATGTGGATAAATCACCGCAATCTCAAGCATTTTTCCGGTATCATCTACAACAGCTAATTTACAGCCAGTTCGGTATGCTGGGTCTAAACCTAACACGTATTTCCCTTTCAACGGCGGCTGCAATAAAAGACTACGTAAATTTTCAGAGAAAATATGAATAGCTTGTCCTTCTGCTTTTTCCGTCAATTCATTGCGCACTTCTCTTTCAATAGAAGGAGCAATTAAACGTTTATAACTATCTTCGATCGCCTCTTCGATTGCTACTCTAACCGGAGATGTCGTTTTCGGAATGTAAAAACGACGCATCGCTTCTTCGATTTTAACGATAGGTGCTGTAATAGAAACACGTAAAATATCTTCTTTTTCACCACGGTTAATCGCTAACGTACGATGTGGCACGATTTTTGAAAGAGGTTCTTCATATGCATAGTACATTTCAAAAATTTGTTTTTCATCTTGCTCTTCTTTTTTTACAGTAGTCGTGATTGTCCCCTCACGCCAAGTCCATTGGCGAATCATATCGCGAATTTTCACTTCATCAGCAAAACGTTCCGCTAAAATATCTTTCGCTCCTTGAATTACTTGTTCTTCATCTAATTGTTCTGAAACGTATGGCGCAGCTAATTTCGATAACGAATCAACAGGATATTGAAGCATTTTTTCTGCTAATGGTTCTAAGCCTTGCTCTTTCGCAATCGTTGCTTTCGTTCTACGTTTTTGTTTGTATGGGCGGTATAAATCCTCTACTTGTTTCAAAATGGTAGCCGCAGCAATCTTCGCTTGAAGCTCAGACGTTAATTTTCCTTGTTCTTCAATTGATTGAAGGACGTCTTTTTTACGATTCTCTAACTGAACTAAATAATGATGTCGATCTTCAATTGCTTTTATTTGAACCTCATCTAAAGAACCTGTTGCTTCTTTACGATAACGTGCAATAAACGGCACAGTGTTCCCATCTTCCATTAATTGAATCACCGTCGTTACTTGCTTCGGCGCAATTTTTAACTCTTTCCCAATCATTGCTGAAAAATTCATCTACAAACCACCCTTTCTTACGTTTAAGTTTAGCATGTTCGCTTTTTTTACGCACCGCAAAACAAAAGGGGACATCGCGTATAAACACGATGCCCCTTTTACACACAGCCATTCTCTAAACTGTTTATATCCCGCCAGAAGCAATAATTGCTTGCTGTAGTTTTTTGATTGCTTTACGCTGCAAACGAGAGACGTGCATTTGTGAAATACCAAGTCTTTCGCCTGCTTCTTTTTGACTGAGTTGTTCTAAATAAGTCAATTGAATAATTTGTTTTTCTCGCTCGTTTAAAACGCTCATCGCATCAGCAACAATCATACGACGATTCGTTTTCTCGAACTCGTCATCTTCTTTTCCGACAACATCAAATAACGTCACCGTACTTCCATCTGAATCAGATTCAATTGAATGATCCATTGATAACGCTTGATAGCTACGGCTCATTTCCATTGCTTCTAGCACTTCTTCCGTCACTTCTAAATGTTGAGCAATTTCAAACACTTGTGGCGAACGTTGAAGTTCCGTCGTCAATAATTCAACCGTCGCTTTAATACGCGGTCCTAATTCTTTAATTCTTCGTGGTACGTGGACGTCCCACGTTTTATCACGTAAAAATCGTTTAATTTCACCGACAATTGTCGGAACAGCAAATGCTTCAAAACTTCTACCAAATTCCGGATCAAATCGACGAATAGCACCTAATAAACCGAGCATACCGACTTGAACGATATCATCATGGTACGAACGGCCATTTGAATATTTTCGTGCAATGGATTCTACTAAGTATTTGTAGTTTTTAACAAGATTGGTTTGTGCATCATCATCACGTTCTTCTTGGTATAAACGAATCCATTCAAGCACTTGTTCTTTAGAAGCGTTTCTAGAAGACGTCTGTTTCCTCATGTGCATTCACCTGCTCTCGTGAAACATATTTTGTCATGAACACTGTTACGCCGTTTTCATTGAGCACTTTTAATTCGTCCATTAAGCTTTCGATTAGAAATAAACCTAATCCTCCTTCACGAATGAACTCAACTTCCGTATTTTCGTTGTAAGGTCCTACTTTTTTCTTCACTTCTTCAAATTCGAAGCTACGGCCGTAATCTGCGACCATGATTTCTAATTTATCTTTATATAAGGCACAGCCGATTACAACTTCATCTTTGTCTTCGATTTCATCGCCGTATGCATGCTGTATAGCATTCGTTACAGCTTCACTTGTCGCAATTTTTAAATCTTCAATATCATCATAAGTTAAACCTATTCTGCTCGCTAAACCTGAAATCGTTAAACGTACAATTCCTATATATTGTGTTTTTGGCGGAATCCGCATTTCAAAGTAATCAAAGTTCTTCATAAGTTACGCCTCCTCTACGTGGATAATGCCACTTAGACCTGTAATATCAAATAATCGTTTCAAACGTGGAGATAATCCAACTAATTTTACTTCGCTATTTTTCGCAATGCCATTTTTATAAAAAGCGACGATTACGCCAATACCTGTACTATCCATATAACCAACATTTGATAAATCTAGCACCGCTTCTTGAATACTATTTAAATCAACACCAAACAATTCTTCACGTAATTGTGGAGCTGTATGCGCATCGATTTCTCCTGCGATTGCAATCACTACTTGATTCTCGTTTTCTGATTTAATATTTACTGTCAATTCCATTGACGCTCACCTCAAATTAAAGTTTTTTAATAACTGCTAATGTAAAATCATCTCGTTGATGAAATGATTGAAATTTTTCTAATCGTCTGTATACACTTCGAACAAGTTGTTCTGGAGGTTCATCTATCACTTCAAAAATAAACTCTGTCAATTCCTCTCGAGTTAAAAAGCGCTCTTCATCCGTACGGCATTCCGTTACGCCATCGGTCATAATAATAATTAAATCGTTTTGCTTTAGTTCAATATTTCCTTCTAAATAATGAACATCCGGTAATATACCTAACAACAGTCCATTCGCTTGATCCAAATCATAAAACTTCTGTTCTTCTGAATTGTAGTAAAGCGCTGGTTCATGCCCCGCAGAAGCGTATGTAAAGAGTGATGTTTCATTATCATATCGCCCATAAAACATTGAAATGAACATATGGTCTGCAATACTTTTCACGACAATTCGATTCAACACATCTAACGCATAAGCAGGGCTAATATTCGTTTGTCCGAGTGTGTCTAAACCATTCTTCACCATCGACATACAAAGTGCTGCCGGTATCCCTTTTCCTACAACATCTGCCACGCCAACACCTAAATAATCGGTATCGTCGCTTTGAAAATAAACGTAATCACCGTTCATTTGACCTGCAGGTTTAGACAAATAACCGATATCTATACCGTCTAAATTAGCCGATTCTGTTCGCAACATCGTATTTTGAACTTTTGCTGCTAATTCAATTTCATGCTTCATTTCTTCTTGTTGTTCCAAAAGAATCTTATGATCCCGTAAAGCTAAGCCATACTGAATCATAAATTCCGTTAAAAATTCGAAAGAAGTAAAAATTTCTGCTGAAGTAACCGCATCCATTTCTTCTAACGCCTTCTTATGAATACTAATAACTTCTTCAGGGGTAATATTTTTCCGAACGAATAGCCGACTAAAATTTTGTCCTAAATATAAATTACGTTCTGTTTGGTGTTTCAAGTATTGACTCAATAATTCTTTATATTGCGCTTGAATTGCTAACACTATTTCACCCACCTAATTAACTTAACCATTTAACAACAACAATTTTCGTACCCTGATTTGCTTCTGTTTCAATTTCAAATTCATCCATCAATCTTTTTACACCTGGTAAGCCTGCACCTAAGCCATACGAAGAATAATCTTCTTTCAATACACCTTGAAGGTTTTGAATACCTGGTCCACGATCTTCTGCAATAATTTGAATTCCATCGCGATTATTTTTATTGATGACGTTTACCGTCACATTTCCTTGTTCTGCATACAAATAAATATTTCGAGCCAATTCACTAACAACGGTTGTAATCCGCGCTTGATCTACCGCATTAAACCCGATTAATTTTGCTAAGCTCCTACTGATTTGTCTAGCAGCAACAATATCCCATTCAGTTAAAATATTCACAACGGAAGTATTCATATCTACTCCCCCCATCTTTGCCTCATGCAGTACCCCTTCCTTATAACAACAGTCAAATTTACCGTCTTTAATTGTAGCTCTCTATCATTTGCCTTAGCTAAACGCTAATTTTTCAGTCTTTACTAGTAATTGTATACCATTTATGGATATTATTCACTTTATAACCTTTTAGCATACGCAAAATATCTTATACTAAAAAAGCTACCCTTTTCAAAAATAACTGGGTAGCTTCTTTATATGTATGCTTAAAATTTAATTAAACCTAAGCTTATTTCTAATGCATCTTCTACTTTTTTCATTAACGGCGCATCTAACTGCGTAATTTTATCCGTTAAACGTGATTTATCAATCGTTCTGAGTTGTTCTAACAAAATAACCGAATCTCGTTCGAAACCATACTTTTTCGCATCAATTTCGACATGTGTAGGTAATTTTGCTTTTTGAATCTGTGCTGTGATTGCTGCAATAATCACGGTTGGGCTAAATCTATTACCAATATCATTTTGGATTATCAACACTGGTCGTGTTCCGCCTTGCTCAGAACCGACCACTGGTGATAAATCTGCAAAAAAGACATCTCCGCGTTTTACGTTCACAATTTCACCCTCCGTAAACGAGACGCGTTACAATATGCGACCTATTGCATGTTCTGCTTCGTACTCCACATGTAAACATTCGCTACATATTGTAAGGTTAATTTGAGACATTTCTTCATATCCCTTAACCATCAGCTCTCGAATATGTTTTTGTTTTTGCGTAACACTATTTCTACGTTCATCTGATGCAAAAGCATAATGATGAGAAATTTTTTGTAATACGGCATCATACGCTTTTTCCATATCATATTCGGACAGTTGAATTACGTCTAATTGTTTATGACTCACAGCTTACACCTCCAAAACGACACACTCATTTTTCGTATCTTTATAACTTATCCACTATATTAGCATTGAATAAGTTTCTTGAAAAGATGCAAAAAGCAATAAAGAGTATAAAAAGTGGTAGTTTTCTGAATTTTTGTGCATACTATGAAGTTTATTTTTCAGTTACAAACACCCTTGGAATGCGTTCTGTAAGCATACATGGAACTTCATAAACAATCGTGTGTAAACGGTCTGCCCATTCTTGAATAAAAATTTCTTCATGCCCTTGTTTCCCAATTAAAACGACTGATTCACCAATTGGAAATTTCTTCGGAAGTTTGATCATAACTTGGTCCATACAAATACGTCCAATAATCGGTGCACGTTCTCCACCTACGAGTACTTCTTGATTAGCTAGCCCTCGAATCATACCATCCGCATAGCCAATCGGTAACGTACCTACCCACTCATCCTCCTTAGCTACATAAGTTGCTCCGTATCCAACTGAGTCGCCCGCATGCAATTGTTTTACATGTACGAGTTCTGTCACTAAAGAAAGCGCTGGTTGTAAAGGATATGGCAAATGTTCAGCTACATAGTCTGAAGGTGCTAAGCCGTACATTGAAATACCAAATCGAACAGCATCGAATTGAACATGTTCTTTCACAAGAGATGCTGCTGTATTCGCTGCATGAACGATTCTCGGTTTAACTGGTAAAGATTGTACGAATGTCGTAAACGTTTGAAGCTGTTGTTCATAAAACGTAGGATCTTCTTCATCCGCTGTTGCAAAATGTGTGAAAATCCCGTCTACTACGACATTTGGCATGTTCGTTGCTGTGTCATAAACATCTCGTAATTCACTTATCGTTCTAACACCAATGCGTCCCATTCCACTATCTACTTTTAAATGAACAGTTAAAAATTTTTCAAAAGTTGTCGCGCTCGATGCAATACGTTGTAACCACTCTGTTGAAAAAACAGTTAACGTAATATCGTATTTTGCTGCATATGGTGCAAAAGAGACCGGAACAGCACCTAAAATTAAAATAGGTACGTCTGAAATATGTTTTCTGACATGTAATGCTTCTTCCGGAGTTGCAACGGCTAACATCGTTGCGCCAGCTCGTAATGCTGTTTTGGCAACTTGAATATCGCCATGACCGTAAGCATTTGCTTTAATAACCGCCATAATATGTACATCCGAATGCAAATGTTGACGTAAATTTGAAACGTTTGCGTACACCGCATCCAAATTAATTAAAGCTTGCGTTGGTCTAAAATTTTGTAAGTGTTCCATAGTTTCATACCTCTTCTAAAACGTGTTTTTGTTCTATATATTATGTACTTCTCATCAATAGAGGTCAATATTTTAGAAGGCATTGAAAAAAGGTATAATTTACCGTTTTATAGGCGATACTTCTCTTTACCCTTCTTTCGGCAAAATAGTCCTATTTTTTATAATAAAAATCATGCTTCTTCTAAAATAACTTGTGCAGCTGCATACATTTTCGTATGCGTAATCGAAACGAATCCTTTTACTCTCTCGCTTTTAAAATACAAAATAGGTTTCCCAGAGGCTTCTTTTAATATTTCAATATCATGCAAGGCACAATCTTTCCCGAGTCCTGTACCGAATGCTTTAGAAAACGCCTCTTTCGCAGAAAAACGCCCTGCTAAAAACTCCAATTGACGATGCGACGACAAGGCATCGTACAACTGTAATTCTCTTTCTGTTAATATCTTTTTGCGAAAGCGGTCCGTTCGTGCATTCGCTTTTTCGACGCGCTCCAATTCTACGACGTCTAAACCAATACCTGTGATCATGTTTTTGTTCATCCTTTCTTTCTATGATTGAATACGGGTATAATAGCACTAACTCCGAATAAGAGGTGACTTTATGTTCAATCGTACTGAAAAACTTTCTGACTACATTAAATTATACCCGATGGTTTCTACTTTTCTTCTTATTAATATCGCGGTCTATTTAGTCGGTCTCGTGCCATCAATCGGCAACTGGATTTTCGCAAAAGGTGCCGCAATCAACTTTTTAATTGCTCAAGGTGAATATTGGCGCGTCGTCACAGCTATTTTTATTCACGGTGGATTTATGCACGTTCTTTCCAATATGTTCTGGCTATACGTGTTCGGCCCTGAATTAGAACGTATTGCAGGGAAGGCTCGCTTCTTCACTATTTACATGCTTGCCGGCATACTCGGTAATGTATTCACTTACATATGGCAACCGTTAAACTACGCTTCTGTCGGAGCAAGTGGTGCGATTTTCGGTATACTCGGTGCTTTTTTAGCACTCGTTTATTACACACGAAAAATATTCCCACAACTAAAGCAAATGATCGTTCCACTCGTTGTAATTTCCGTTATTATTACATTTTTACAACCGAACGTAAATGTAATTGCTCATATCATTGGCTTGTTAACCGGTTTATTATTTGGCCTCATTAATTTTCATCCGAAAAACATTCGAAGATGGCAACAAAAACGAAGAAATGAACCATAAATTCATTCAAAAAAGGAGATGTCCTATATGCGACATCTCCTTTTTTGATGAAATTTATTTTCCTCTTTGATACCAATGATAAATACGTAATAAATCATCTTTTTTGAAAAAACGAATGCCCACACTCATCGGTAGTTTCCCCGCAACATACGTCACTTGAAAACGAGCAAACTGCCCTCTCTCTGCTATGATTGTTTGCGCCATTTGCACTGTTTGAATTCTATTTTTCATCACATACGTCGTCACTTTTGAAAAAGTTCTCGTCACGACTAATAGTTGTTTATGATGAATTTGGATAGCAGCTGTTTTATATAAAATAAAGCCGTATAAAGCGGCAATGATAACTAAAACCACGCCAAACACTCCATAATAATGTGGGATAAAAATAATCATGAGCGTCACGACAATGAGCCAAATCCAACTATGAAACGCGACATATCTCCAACTAGCCGATTTCGGTGGCTTAATCCATTTTTCAACGTCGTACGCGTAGTCTGGAAATAAACGTTGAAGTAATTGAATACCTTCTGCTTTTTTTATTAAAGGCATCAATGTGACCGTCGAACCACTTTTTTCATCTGTATTCCCAGCACTAACGAGTTGGACCATTGAAAATCCAAATAGTTGGCGGAAAGGTGACTCAACAATGCGAATACTTTGTACACGACTTAACGGTACATTCGTTCTTTTCTTCTCTAAAACGCCTTTACTAATTAGCAACCGCTCGCCTTCTCGCACGACTTCGAAATTTGCAAATTGAATATACGTCACGACAATGGAGAACAACCACGATACGAATAAAATAACTGCAATCAGTAAAACGACAAGCGTAATGCCACTCTTTATAAGTACTTGTACTTGGTTAAAAACAGCATCCATCGGAATAAAATCAGATAGCTGTGTAGCAACGGCTGCTAAAGCTGAAAAAATAATACCGATACTCCCCGATGTCGCCGCTAGTATGAGCAAATCTTTTTTCGTAATTTTGTACATCAATTCTTTTTGGACAATCGGTTGTACTAGTAGTTCCTCTGATGAAGCAAAGCTCTTTTTAGCTTTTTTCGTTACGTCTTCAATCCATTCAGCTTGTCGTTTAGAAATCGCTAACAATTTCATGCCTGATTCCTCACTACCTGCTGTTTCAAGCGTAACACTCACTAAGCCAAATGGTCTGTGTAAAATACTTTCTTTGAAATTAACACTTTGAATGCGCTCAAAAGGTACGAGCTGATGTTTACGAACGAAAATTCCTTTTTCAATATGCAACTCTTGGTCTTCAAACCAATATGTGAACCGTCGCCAAGATACAATGCATAAAACGATCGTCACGACGGCGATGAAACAAATAATGACAAGCCCTATTAGCGTCCACTTAAATCCCGGACTCGTTGGATTCCATTCGATTCGATTAATGTTTACTAAAAAACAACTGCAAATGTCGTAATCCACTGCTTTGCATTTTTTGCTAAATTCAGCAAAATCGTAATCGGATGCAAATGTTGTTTATTAGACATCATCTTCAGCCACCCTTGCCAACGTAGAAATTTTCATACGCAGTTCTTCTGCTTCTTCTTCCGTTAATGCGGGGATTTTATGTACCGTCGCAGCTGTCGAAATCGAAATTTCGGCTAAGTGATATTTTTTCAAAATCGGCCCTTGCGTCATATTTACATGTTGTACACGAATCATCGGCACGAGTACACGTTCAATGACGAATAAGCCATATTTCAACTCAATTTCTTCTTCTCTGACTTCATATCGCCAATGATGCCATCGGATTTTCGGAAAAGCGTATACGAAACAAATCGTGAACAATACGGCGACCATAGCGAGACCCGCATATATCCAATAATCAAAAGATACGTGTAAATAGTGAATCCCCACACCTATCCCGATACAAATAAGCCATACGATAATAGATTCAATCCATCCGTGTATGCGCCATACTGTCAATCCTCTTCTTGAAATTTGGTTTTGTGGATCTTTCATCTTCCTCCTCCTTCATATCACCTAATTACGTTTAGTTTCTCATACATCTTTCAACATCTCCACTTTCGGACAATAAAAAAACAGCAAAGGCTGTTTAGACAACCTTTGCTGTTTTGAATATGACTAGTCTTCAGTGTTGCGACGTTGACGACGTTCTCCGCCTTCACGATTACGACGACGTTCTCCGCCACCGTTACCGCCTTCACGACGACGACGTTCTCCGCCACCATTGCCACGACGTTCTCCGCCTTCGCGACGACGACGTTCTCCGCCACCGTTACCGCTACGATTGCGGTTGCCACCACGATAGTTACGGCCACCGCCATTACGATTACGACCGCCACCGTTGCCACGGCGCATAGGTAAAGGACGTTCTTCAGTAATTTTTACTGGAGTATCATCTGGTTCTTTTGTTAATGATTTAAGAGCTGCTGCTACGAAATCAACTGCATCTCCGTCTTTTAATAACTCTTCAGCCATTGCACGGTAGTTGCTTAAACGATTTTTTTCAATAATTGCTTTTAATTGTTGAACTGCAACTTCTTGTTGACCAACTAATGCTTCATCAGCAGTTGGTGGTTGAAGTGGAGTCATACGTTTTTTAGTTGTTTCTTCAACGATGCGTAGGTAATTCATTTCACGTGGTGTAACGAATGTTACAGCAACGCCTGATTTACCAGCACGGCCAGTACGACCGATACGGTGAACGTAAGATTCTGGATCTTGTGGAATATCAAAGTTGTAAACGTGTGTTACACCTGAAATATCAAGACCACGAGCAGCTACGTCAGTTGCTACTAATACATCAATTTTGTTTTCTTTGAATTGACGTAATACAGAAAGACGTTTCGCTTGAGAAAGGTCACCGTGAATACCTTCTGCAACGTAACCACGGATGCTAAGTGCGTGAGATAATTCATCAACACGACGTTTAGTACGACCGAATACGATTGCAAGTTCAGGTTTTTGAACGTTTAATAGACGAGATAAAATATCGAATTTTTCACGTTCTTGAGATTTTACGAAATATTGATCGATGTTATCGACAGTCAATTCTTTCGCTTTGATTTTAACACTTTGTGGTTCTGTCATGAATGTATCAGCAATTTTACGAATTGCTGGTGGCATTGTTGCAGAGAATAAAAGTGTTTGACGTTCGTTAGGAACGTTTTCTAAGATTGCATTGATATCTTCAATGAATCCCATGTTTAACATTTCATCTGCTTCATCAAGCACTAATGTTTTAACGTTTTCTAATTTAAGAGTACGGCGTTTAATGTGATCTAAAATACGACCTGGAGTACCTACGATAATTTGTGGTTTGTTTTTAAGTGCGCGGATTTGACGGCCGATATCTTGACCACCATATACTGAAAGAATTTTTGAGCGTTTACCGTAACCAATTTTGTGAATTTCTTCTGAACATTGGATTGCTAATTCACGTGTTGGTGCGATTACTAACGCTTGGATTGATGTTTCATTAGGATCGATGTTTTCAATTAATGGAACACCGAAAGCAACTGTTTTACCAGTACCTGTTTGTGCTTGTCCGATAATATCGTGACCTTCAACAGCTAGTGGAATTGTTCCTGCTTGGATTGGTGTTGCTTCTTCAAATCCCATACGTTGTAGGGATTTTAATGTAGATTCGCTAATATTTAATTCTGAAAAATTTGTCAAACTTCTCATTCTCCTTTTGATTAAGTGTGCAGTTGACAAATGGTTACATTCTCAGATGAAAATAGGGCAAATCGAGCCTCATGTCTAGGATTATCTGAATCCTTAACGATTATACCTCCACCCTTGTTGTGGAGTCTGTTTATATAAAATAAAGCCCGGGCTTTGCCGAGCGGTTCAATTCAAAGGTTTAAACCTCATATTGACCGTAATGTTCAAAAAAAAGTACTCCCCATACGAATGTCGGAGAGTCTCATACAAAATGTATCCATTGCTTTAAACATTCTATCATGCACTTTAACACTATGCAATGAATAACAATCGGAAATTTGTTTTCTGAATTCTTTATTCACATGCTTTTGAGCATTAAAAAAAGCCATAATCCCTATAAAAAGGAACTATGGCCAATCATTGATTTTTATTATTTTACGAAGGCTTGCAGTACGTTTTCAAGTGCCATACCACGAGAACCTTTTAATAGAACAAGTGAATCTTTCGATGCATCTTTTTCAATTTTCGTGATGATTGGTGCATAATCATCTGCACTCCATACGACGTCCACGTTTGCTTGTACTCGTAATTTTTCATACAAAGCTTCCATTCTTGGACCGTATAAACATACGTGGTTAATTGCTTCCGTATTTAAATCGTTCGCAATGTTTTCATGGAATTGACGTTCGTTCGTACCTAGCTCTAACATATCGCCAAGTACGACCCATTTATCAGGACGCAGTGTCGCATGTTCAACGAAATTTAGTGCTGCGCGGACAGAAGTCGGTGCAGCATTGTATGCATCATTAATGAATAACATGCCGTTATCCGCTTCAATTAATTGCATACGCATATTTGTTAACTGTACTTGTTTTAATGATTCGCGAATTTGATCGTTTGATAAACCAATTTCTTTCGCAATTAAAATCGCAATCAATGTATTTTTCACTTGATGACGACCGAGTACAGAAATGAAGAAACGGTCTTCCATCACACCGTGAACGTCAAAATGACTTCCACGTTGATCCTCTACGATATTAGAAGCAAATAAATCGTCACTTTCTTCTAAACCGAATGAAACGGTGTTTAAGTTAGCAGCTTCTACTAATGGACGTAATAACGGTTCGTCGCCATCAAAGAAAAACTTACCATCTTGTTGTAAGCCTTGAACGATTTCAAATTTAGCTTTAGCAATTCCTTCACGAGAACCGAGCGCTTCCATATGTGCCTCTCCGATATTCGTAATAATCGCATATTTTGGTTGTGCCAATTTCGTTAATAACTCGATTTGATGATACCCATCCATCCCCATTTCAAGAACGGCAAATTGCGTATCTTCATCTAAGCCTAAAAGCGTTAATGGTAAACCTAATTGGTTGTTGTAGTTTCCTTCTGTTTTTTGCACTTTATAGTAAGGAGACAACGTACCAGCAATTAAATCTTTCGTAGACGTTTTACCGTTTGAACCCGTTACAGCAATGAAAGTTGCTTGGTGTTCTGCGCGATAAGCACGTGCCATTTGTTGCAATGCTTCTTCTGAATCATCTACAAAAATAAGCGGTAAGTCAGCTGGTGGATTCGGTTCGTCTTTTTGCCATAATGCAGCAGCTGCACCATTTTCAAAAGCTTGTGCAACGTATTTATGACCGTTTGTATTTTCACCTCTGAACGGAATAAATAAATCCCCTTTTTGCAACGTGCGTGTATTAATCGATACACCTGTTACGATAGCATCTTCCGCGACATGATCTGCGTTAAGCCAAGCCGCGATTTCGTTAATCGTCTTTTTCATAAATGAGGACTCCTCTTATTGATATTGAAGTTGTTGTTTTTCAGCGTGACGTTCCATACCTAATGAAATTAATTTTTCGATTAAGTCAGCGTATGGAAGATCTGTGTTTTGCCAAAGAATTGGATACATACTAATTGGTGTGAAACCAGGTAATGTATTGACTTCGTTAATGTAAATTTCGTTATCTTTCGTTACGAAGAAGTCCGCACGTACTAAACCAGAGCCGTCTAAAATTTTGAATGCACGTTTTGCCATATCTGACAATTGTGCGTACACTTCGTCTTCAACAGGTGCTGGAATTAATAAATCGGTATTATCATCATTGTATTTAGAGTCGTAGTCATAGAAAGCTGTTTTTGGTTTGATTTCACCAGGTACAGAAGTTTCTGGTTCGTCATTACCTAAAACGGCAAGTTCTACTTCACGTGCTACAACACCTGTTTCTACAACGATTTTACGGTCATATTTAAGGGCTACTTCTACTGCTTTAATTAATTCAGCGCGGTCATCTGCTTTTGAAACACCCACACTTGAACCTAAGTTAGCTGGTTTAACGAACATTGGGTACGTTAATTTTTGTTCCATTTCAGCGATTAAAGCGTCTTGTTTTTTGTTCCAATCATTGCGAATGAAGTATGTGTAAGCAACTTGTGGAAGATTTGCAATTTCAAATAATTGTTTCATGACAACTTTGTCCATACCAGCTGAAGAAGCTAGAACGCCATTTCCTACGTATGGAAGGTTTAATACTTCTAAGAAACCTTGTACTGTTCCGTCTTCGCCGTTCGTGCCGTGTAGTAATGGGAAAATAACATCAAATTTGCTTTCTTTCATAGAAGCTAAAAAATTCAGACACATCGTTTTCTGACGCTTCCTCACGAGTAAATGCAAGTTGTTCAATCGATTGTGCGGGCTCTTTTAATTGATCACCAACACGCCATTCTCCTTCGCGTGTAATGAATACCGGAATGATATCGTATTTATCAAAGTTTAACGCTTGTGTAACAGCCTTTGCTGTAGATAATGACACGTCATGTTCTGCAGATTTACCGCCGTATAATAAGCCTAGTTTTTATTCATAATGTTAAATTTCCTCCAATTATTTATTCATTCATCTAAAGTACTTCGAATTTAATAGGACGTTAGAGAGTGAATGAAGTTCCTCTCGATGTTGTTTCTGAGAGAAAAAATCATTCTTTATAATAGCACTATCAGAAAAATTGTCATCAAAAATCGAAAAAAGATTCCAATCATTAATTAATATGAAAGGAATCCAAAGATGACAATGGACTTGTGCCTATTTATGTACTTCTAGTACCCCATCTGGTTTTTGTTTTAACAATGTATTTAAATCATCCCAAATTTCGTCTGCAAAATGGATATCCGCCACATTTCTCACTTCTAAGACGTATGCTACTTTCGGTTTTTCAATTCGATACATTGAAAAAAGCGCACCGTCTTTCATATGTTCACGAAACGTATCGCAAACGTCCACTGTAAAGTGAGGCATAGCTGTTGCTACGCGGCGACGCCAGAAGCTCGTTTGGCGTTCTTTTAATTGAATCACATTGTTAAATACGTTGACGACGAGTCGATCATTGTCTTGTAAATTATTAAAATAGATTTTCGTATGTTGCTCTTCTTTATTTTCTAAGTAGACGTATTTATTTTGAAGTTGGTGATAAAAAGGAGAACGTAACGGTTCCTTTTTATGACCGATATAAAGAAGTTCCGCTTGCTCTTGCGGTGTGAGCAAATTCAATTTCTTTTCTTCAGAAAAATCAATCCAACATAAATCTTCTTTTAAGTCAGACATCTTTTTTGCAAAATACGGCATACTTTTACTGTCTACAAACCCTAAACGCGTGTGCATGTTAAACGAACCATCTTCGAACTCATTTTTCAACAGCAAAATATTTTGAAGTTGACCGACTGAGGAAGCAAATTCGTGAAATTTCAAACCACTGAATACCACAAATTGGTTCAGTTCATTAACATGCACGTATAAATGATGCAGAAAATCATCTGCAGCCCGCATTTTCTTTGCCAAGTCGATCACCCCACTCCATTCTTATTATAAGATGAAATGCAAGAATTTGAAACATTTGTGGTTCGATTTCGTCACAACTTTATGCACGAGCGTGTTACAATGAAATACGCTATACTATTCATGAGAAAAAATACATTAAATTAGGTGGCATATATGAATAACAACCAAAAAAATTTCTTCGATCGTTTGGATTGGACTTTACTATTCATTTTGGCACTTTTTTGTATCGTCAGTGTAACAGCAATTGCATCGGCACAAACTTCAGGTCAATACGGCATTAACTTCGTACCGAAACAACTTTTCTGGTATTTCGTTGCTGCTTGTATCATTACTGTGATGATGTATTTCGAACCTGAACAATACAAAAAAATGGCTTGGTACTTATATGGCTTCGGTATTTTCTTACTATTGGCATTAATGGTGATTCCAGGAGCATTAACAGAAGAACGAAATGGCGCGAAAAGTTGGTTCCACTTAGGCTTTGCCGACATTCAGCCTTCTGAGTTTATGAAAACCTTTTATGTCCTTGCTTTAGCACGCGTCGTCACAAAGCACCATGAAGCGAATCCAAATAAAACGATCAAATCCGATTTTATTTTACTCGGAAAAATCTTTTTAACTTTACTCGTTCCACTAGCATTTATTATGAAACAACCCGATTTAGGGACTAGCTTAGTATTCCTTGCGATTACAGCAGCCATTATTATCGTTGGCGGCATCGCTTGGCGTATTATTTTACCGATTGCAACTGTTGCAGTCGCTGGTGGTGCATCCTTACTTTGGATGGCTCTTTACAATCAAGAATTTTTATACAATACATTTGGCTTAAAACCGTATCAATTTGCACGTATTTATTCTTGGCTAGATCCGTACTCATACTCTTCTAGTGAAGGGTACCACTTAGTGAAATCATTAAATGCAATTGGTTCAGGTGAAATTTTCGGGAAAGGCTTCAAAGCACATGAAGTTTACGTACCCGAAAACCATACCGATTTCATTTTTAGTATTATCGGTGAAGAATGGGGCTTTATCGGCGCATGTGCCGTTATTATGCTGTTCTTCTTCTTGATTTACCATTTAACAAAACTAACGCTTCAAATGAAAGATCCGTTCTGTACATACGTTTGTGCAGGTATTATCGCGATGATTACATTCCACGTACTAGAAAACATCGGTATGACGACTCAAGTATTACCGATTACAGGTATTCCATTACCGTTTATTAGTTACGGTGGTTCATCGATGATGGGGAATGCCCTCGCACTTGGTCTCGTATTCAGCATGAAATTCCATCACCATACGTATATGTTTGGAAACGATGAAGATTAATCATTTATTTAAACCCTACTTGCAAGAGCAAGTAGGGTTTTTTAGTCGTTTCGAACAAAAAACAGTAATATACAATTCATAAAATTGTTCTTTCAAACTATACTATCTGATAATTCAAACTACTAAACTTAGTAGTAATACATAGAGGGGGCAACAACATGAAACAATCGATCATTGACCAATTTGCTCACATCGTTGGCGAGAAATATGTGAAACAGAGTACGTCCGAACTATTAGCATATTCTTACGATGCAACAGCAAATTTCCAACGCATGCCTGAACTTGTCGTCTCTCCTGCAGATACGGCACAAATTAGTGCAATCGTAAAATTATGTATTCAAGAAAAAATTGCCATCATTCCACGCGGTTCTGGTTCTAATTTAGCAGCAGGAACCGTTCCGTACAATGGCGGTGTCGTTTTATTATTCAATCGAATGAATCGCATACTTGATTTTGACCAAGACAATTTAACAATTACCGTTCAACCTGGCATGATTACGGCGAATATTTGTGACTACGTTGAGCAACACGGTTTATTTTATCCACCCGACCCAAGCTCTATGAAAATTTCTACAATCGGTGGCAATGTTAGCGAAAATTCTGGTGGCTTACGCGGATTAAAATACGGCGTTACGAAAGATTACGTTCGTGGACTAGAGGCAGTTCTTCCGAATGGAGAAGTGATTACAACAGGTGGTAAGCTCGCAAAAGATGTCGCAGGTTACGACTTAACTTCCCTACTCGTTGGAGCAGAAGGAACACTCGGAATTATTACGTCGATTACATTAAAATTAATTCCGCTTCCTCGTTTTAAAAAGACGAGTATCGCTTATTTCAGTTCTTTAGAACACGCTGCCGAAACAGTACAAGAAATTATTGCAAATAAAATCATTCCTGTAACGCTCGAATTCCTAGATAAAAAAACGATTGTCGCTGTCGAACAATTTATGCATATTGGGTTATCCACAGACGTAGAGGCGATGCTTCTTTTCGAACAAGATGGAGACGAAGTAACTGTGGATAAAGACATTATGACGATGACGACCATTGCGAAAGAAAAAGGCGCGACGTATACGAAAATTGCTGAAGACGAGGCACAAGCATTGCAATTAAAAACAGCGCGACGCGTCGCACTATCTGCACTGTCTAAACTACGCCCGACACTCATTTTAGAAGATGCGACCGTTCCTCGCTCACAACTTGCAGAAATGGTACGTCGTATTAACATCGTCGCAGATAAATATAACGTCAACATCGCGACATTCGGACATGCAGGCGATGGAAATCTTCATCCTACTTGTTTGACAGACGTTCGTGACGAGCAAGAAATGGCACAAGTTGAAAAAGCATTAGCGGAAATTTTCGATGGTGCTTTGCAACTCGGCGGCACGATTACGGGAGAACATGGCGTCGGTGAAATGAAAGCACCTTATTTAGAATGGAAGCTTGGTGAGGCAGGGATTGCAGCTATGCGTGCCATTAAAGATGCACTCGACCCACACCATATTATGAATCCGGGTAAAATATTCGCAAAAGATACGAAGAAACGGGTGGTGGTTCAATTTGGCTAACATCGCACAAGACGTTCGTGCCTCTTTCCAAGAGCATGTCGACGAAAACTTATTAATGGACTGTATGCGCTGCGGTTTTTGCTTAACGAGTTGCCCGACATACGTCCACTTAGAATCAGATGAAGCAAATTCACCTCGAGGGCGAATCGCTTTAATGAAAGCCGTACGTGACGGTTTCATCGACTTTGATGACAGCGTCAAGCATTCCTTTGATTTATGCCTCGGCTGTCGAGCATGTGAGCCAGCTTGTCCAGCAGGTGTACAATACGGTTCACTCATTGAGCAAACGAGAGAAGCATTACATGAAGCACTCCCATCAAAAGGTGTTTCTAAAGTCGTTGAAAATACTGTATTCAAACATTTATTCGTCGAACAAAACAATTTATCTAAAGTCGTTGGGCTCGTTCAGTTTTATCAAAAATCAGGCTTGCAAAAAGTAACGCGGAAAATTGGCTTTATGAATTTATTCCCGAAAAACTTACAAGCGATGGAGCGTGCCTTACCTGCTCCACCTAAAAAAATCGATAAAGTAATCCCGAAAAAAACATCGACATTACGCGTTGCTTTCTTCGCAGGATGTTTAATGGATACGATGTTCAAAACCGTCAACGATAAGACGATTGCGCTATTAGAACTTGCTGGCGTACACGTCGATGTTCCTGACAATCAAGCGTGTTGCGGTGCCTTACACGGGCATACTGGTCAAATGGAGCATGGCCATCAAAATTTAATTCAAAACGTTGAAGCTTTCGATAGCGACGACTATGACTATATTGTAAACAACGCCGGTGGTTGTGGTGCCTTTTTGAAAGAATATGCACTGCATTTAAAAAATGATCCTACGTATCGTGACAAAGCTGCCCGCTTCAGCAATAAGCAAATCGATATTTCTAGCTTGCTCGTAAAAGCAGGCATCGTCGATTTATTAAAAGAAGCGCACCCCACTCAGCAAGCTGTCGTCACTTACCAAGATTCTTGCCACCTACGCAATGTAAACGGCGTGATCGAACCTCCTCGTGAATTGTTAAAAAACATTCCGGGGACAACGTATGTTGAATTACCACGAGCGAATACTTGCTGTGGTTCGGCAGGTATTTATAACCTCGTACAGCCTAAAATGGCAGATGCTATTTTGGCAACTAAAATGGAGGACGTCCAATCGGTTTCACCGCAGTTCATTATTACAGCCAACCCCGGTTGTTTAATGCAAATGCGTGCAGGTATTGAACGTGAAAACGTATCTGATCGCATGGAAGCGGTGCATATCGTCGATTATGTATACGACGCACTCCATGGCTAAAAAAGAAACTCGAAGCTTGAATGGCTTCGAGTTTTTTTATATGGTAAATGTATGAAAACTGAAAGGAGACGCGTGCATGTATAGTAACTTCCCCATCGTCGCATTGAAAATCGTTCAGGAACTATCTGAACTCGTCGACCATGAATTTATTATCGTCGACCATAACGGACTCATCCTAGCGAGCACAGACCCTCTGCGTGTCGGCTCTTTCCACGAAGGCTCTCTTATTGCAATGGAATCTAAAAAAATCGAACATATGACGAAAGATTTAGCGCGTTCATTAGACGGAGTACGTGAAGGTTTAACGATGCCCCTCGTAATCGACGGAACGTCCATCGGAGCAATCGGTGTAACGGGCACTGCGGCTAACGTTGAAAAGTACGGAAAGCTCATTCAACGAATTTCTTTATTATTCATTAAAGATTTCCTCAGTCATCAAGAACGTGAACAACATCACCGTTTAATCGAATTATTTTTAACCGATTTATTACGTCAATCAACACCTAAAAATACGTTGTATAAACGCGCAACTTCCTTGAAGCTGAATGCCGAACAATACGGTCGCATCGCAATTGCTAAAACAGATCGTCAACTCGATTATAAGCAAATTGATGATTTAAAAGCACGATGCCATATCGATGAGTATACGCTACTCGTTCAGTGGCGCTTCGACCAACTCATTTTTTTATTTCCAAAACAAACGCGATCGTCACTTGAAAAGCTTTGTAACAAAATCCATACACAGTATGAGCAAATGTTTCACGAAAAGTTATTCATCGCAATTGGTAGTGAAAAAGAATTCCCTTCGCTATACACATCTCATCAATTAGCGAAAGTTGCTTTAACACTCGCCTCTCCTTATCATCCAATCGTATTTGAAGAAGATTTGAAAATGGAACTTTTATTAAACGATGTGACAGACCTTTCGAAACAACAATATTTAGAACGAACGATTGCACCGATTTTACAGCATGAAGAACTGCTTGAAAATTTGCGCGTTTGGTTAACATTTAACGGTTCTTTACAACGATCTGCAGATGCCCTATTCATTCATAAAAATACATTGAAATATCGACTAGCCAAAATTGAGCATCTTTTAAAAATTGATTTAAGTGACGCCCAAACACGTATGGAACTATACATCGCACTGAAATTAAGTACGCCATAAAATCATTTACACAAACATTACAATTATGGGCTATTCCTTAATAAATAAATGTGTTTTACTTAATGGAAAGAATTTAAATAATACAGTTTTAAATAGCAAAAAGAAGGGAAATAAAAGGTTTGTTGGATAAAAATCGTCCCCTTATTTTAAATAAAAAAACTTAAGAATGTAACAATTTTGATAAACTCTAATTGAGAAAATCATGGTATGATAAGTACATAAAGATTTTTCACAATTTGTCAAATGAAACGCTGAAACTTTAATTGGTCGTTTCGCGTCTTATACAATAATTATGAAATTGAGGTGGATTGTATGACAAAAGAAGTCGATATTGGAAAAATTATTACAAATTTATCTAAGCTAGGCGTCAAAGCAACGAAAACGAAATCTCGCTTAGAATTGCTAAAAACTCTTGCACCACCGAAATCAACTCCTACGCAAACTCACCATTAATTACTTGAATTTGCTTCGACGCTGTCGGAGTTTTTTTCTTGTATTTACATAACATTCAACAAAAAGAAGCGCTGCTCCATTCAGTGCTTCTTTTTTATTGCGACTAAATAAATAAAAGCAGCCTACGCTTCCCCAAGCGCATGCTGCTTTTTAATATCCCAAATTGTTTCAACTAGAAGGATTTTCCCAACCCTTAAATTATAATTCTGCTAAATCTTGTGGTTCTTTTGAATTGAATGTTTCTTTATCTAACTCGCCTGTTGCACGTGCTGTTGTTAACCCAGCAAGCATTGAATCGTTTACGTTCAATGCTGTACGACCCATGTCGATTAATGGTTCAACTGAGATTAAAATACCAGCTAATGCAACTGGTAAATCCATAGCAGATAATACGATGATGGCTGCGAATGTCGCACCACCACCAACACCAGCTACACCGAATGAGCTAATCGCTACGATCGCAATTAATAATAAAATAAATTGCCATTCGAAAGGATTAATACCAACGCTCGGTGCAATCATTACAGCTAACATAGCTGGATAAATACCGGCACAACCATTTTGACCAATTGATACACCGAATGAACCAGCAAAGTTTGCAATACCGTCTGGAACACCTAAACGTTTACGTTGTGTTTCGATGTTCATCGGTAACGTACCGGCACTTGAACGAGATGTGAAAGCAAATAATAATGTTGGTGCTACTTTTTTCACGTAAGTGATTGGGCTCATACCTGTAAGAGCGACAACGATTAAGTGAATTAAGAACATCGCAATTAACGCAACATACGATGCAATAACAAATTTACCCATATTGTAAATGGCTTCGAAATCTGATGTTGCGACAGTATTTGCCATGATTGCTAAAATACCGAATGGTGTTAAGCGTAATACGAGTGTTACGATACGCATAACGAGCGCATACAACGTATCTACTGCTTTTTTAATGTATTCTGCATGTTCGCCGTCTTTACGTACAAGACCTAAGTAAGCGAAACCAACAAATACAGCGAAAATAACAACTGCGATTGTTGATGAACCACGCGCACCCGTAAAGTCTAAGAATGGGTTCGCTGGAATAAATTCTAAAATTTGTTGTGGTAAAGTTTTATCACCCATATCATCTGACTTAGCTACGATTTCTTGTCCACGAGCTTGTTCAGCTTCACCGCCAACTAAACTTGAACCGTCTAAATTAAATGCTAATGCTGAAGCAATACCAACAGCTGCCGCTACAGCTGTTGTTCCGACTAACATCGCTAAAATAAGCGCTGCATATTTACCGAATTTTTTACCTGCTACAACTTTTGTAAATGCTGCTACGATTGAAATAAATACGAGTGGCATTGCAACCATTTGTAATAATTTCACATAACCTGACCCTACAATGCTAAACCAATCTGATGTTTTTAAAACGATATCAGACGTTGGACCGTATACGAAATGTAATACGAGTCCGAATAAAATCCCTAAGCCCAAACCTGCAAATACACGTTTAGAGAAAGAGAGATGTTTGGTGTTCATCTTCCATAGTAATGCAATTAAAGCAATTAGTACGATGATGTTCACTAAAATCCATACGGTATCCATCTATAATGCCTCCAATAATTTTTCTATTTATATGACTCAGCCTATAATAGCTCGATAAAACCTATTAGTCAAGTAGGTTTTATACGTTTTCTATTTATATGTCGTTTTTCTCACATTAGGTTATACTTGTTATAGATTTTTATTATAAATATGGAGGCGACTTCTATGTTTCTAGATTTCAGCTACATTACGTTCTCCATCGTTTCTGCTTCGCTGTTTATCAACTTACTGTTGGCAGCGGCTATTATTTTCCTTGAACGTAGAGAACCAACGTCTACTTGGGCTTGGATTCTCGTTCTTTTCTTCTTACCAGTCATTGGATTTATTTTATATTTATTGTTCGGTAGAAAACTTAGGAAAAAGCATTTATTTCGGTGGGAAGGTCGTAAGAAAATCGGAATTGACAACCTCGTCAATTATCAAATCGATGCAATTAAAGAACATTCTCTTGAATATCGAACGAATGATGTCTCTCAATACCGAGACATTATTTACATGCATTTATTAAACAATCATGCTGTTTTAACACAAGATAATAAAGTTGATATTTTTGATGATGGGCATGAAAAATTTGATGCACTCATTCATGACATTTTATGTGCTAAAACAAATATTCACATTCAATATTATATTTTCCGCCTAGATCATCTCGGCAACCGTATTTTAAAAGCATTAATCAAACAAGCTAAAAAAGGTGTTAAAGTTCGTCTATTATACGATGAAATGGGTTCAAGAGGTGTTCATAAACGCCACTTTAAAGAATTACTGGCAGTTGGCGGAGAAGTCGAAGTATTTTTCCCTTCCATTCTCCCGTTAATTAACCCTCGTATGAATTATCGAAACCACCGTAAACTCGTTATTATCGATGGACGTGTCGGCTATATTGGTGGATTTAATGTCGGCGACGAATATTTAGGGCTAGACAAAAAATTTGGCTACTGGCGCGATACACATCTTCGAATAGAAGGTAGTGCCGTTCATCCGCTTCAAACGCGTTTCTTACTCGATTGGAATCAAGCATCTGATAAAAAAGATTTAGAATATGAAGATGACTACTTCCCTACGATTACCCGAAAAGGTGAAGTAGGTATGCAAATTGTTTCAAGTGGTCCCGATTCAGACTGGGAGCAAATTAAAAGTGGCTATTTAAAATTAATTAATATCGCTAAAAAACACATCTATATCCAGACGCCTTATTTCATACCCGATGATAGCTTCATGGACGCTGTACGGATTGCTTGTTTATCTGGTATTGACGTGCGCATTATGATTCCGAATAAGCCTGACCACATGTTCGTCTATTGGGCGACGTATTCTTATGTTGGAGAGTTAATTAAAGCCGGGGCAAAAATATATATTTACGAAAATGGATTCTTGCATACGAAAATGGTCGTTATCGATGACGAAGCATGCACAGTCGGCACAGCAAACATTGATTCTCGCAGTTTTAAATTAAATTTTGAAGTAAATGCTTTTATTTATGACCGTGTAATTTCTCGACAACTTGGTCAAATGTTTGAAAGGGATATGTTGTACTGTTCTCATCTAACACCTGCTCGTTACGAGTTTCGTTCTAGAAAAATCAAAATGAAAGAATCGATTTCTCGTCTATTATCTCCCATTTTATAAACAAAAAAGGAACTGTCTCGGACAGTTCCTTTTTCGTTTACTTTATTTCACAATGTTAAAGTATTCTTCCATCGTAACATTTTTTGCATGTATTTTCTTCGCTAATGATTTACCGACGTAACGAAAATGCCATGATTCATACATATACCCGGTTATTTTTCTTTTCCTTTCGGATAACGTAAAACAAAACCGTATTCATGTGCATGTTTTGCTAACCATTTTGCGGCTCTCGTTTTAGCAAATGAATTCTCAGCAAAGTGTTTCGGATAACGAGAATCTCCAATATCAAACCCTAAGCCTGATTGATGTTCGGAATAACCCGCACGTGCGCTGTATCGATCCGCTGCTTTTTGGCCGTCTCTCTTTTTGTAATTCGCATACAGTACTTGTTGACGACTAAATGAACGGTACGTACTAAATGCTGTTAAACGATGCCCTGATTTACGTGCTGCTGTCGCCATTTGATTAAAAGCTTTACGTGCCGTTTTACTTTCTCCTGGCGCATATTTTTTAGGAAGTGGATGTTGCTTATTAACGATCAACACGCCATTTTTATAATACGGTTTCTTCGGAAGCTTTTGACCGATTATGTAGCCACCCGAATCTTTCTTCACTGCAGCTTGGCTTCCTGTACTGAAACTAAAACAAATGAACAAACTTAGTCCACATATGAAAAGTTTTTTCCACGAACATATCATCTACAAAACCCCTTTTGAAAGATTACCCTTCCATGCCTAAATATTCTTCAAGCGTTGAGCCATCGTTATAAATTTTCGTTGCGATATCGACACCGACATAACGGAAATGCCATGACTCATACATATACCCCGTCACATCTTCTTTGTCGTTCGGATAACGCATAATGAATCCATATTTATGTGCATTTTCTGCAAGCCATTTACCGGCTTCTGTTTCACCAAAACGATTTGAAGCAAAATCATTCGGCACATTCGCATCACCAATATCAAATGCTAAACCTGTTTGATGCTCTGAAAAACCAGGACGTGCACTATAGCGATCCGCTGCTTTTTGACCATCTTTTGCCTTGTAATTTTCATACAATACCGTTTGACGTTCATATGAACGATACGTGCTAAACGCATTAAACGTATAGCCTGATTTTTTCGCAAACGCATTTAATTTTTCAAATGCTGTGCGAGCTTCTTTGCTTTCACCTGGTGCATAATCTCCTGGCATCGGGTAACGCTTATTTGCGATTACAATACCGTTCACTTTTTTCACTTCAGTAGCGGGTTTTTGGTCGATTATATAACCACCGGCATCACGTTTTTCTTCAACCTTTTTCTCCGTTGTGACTTCCGTTTTTTGTTTTTCAACTTGTTGTTTGGACGTCTCTTGTGAAGAAGTTTGTTTCTCAGTTGTTGCATCCTCATCACCACAAGCAGCTAACAACATCGTTGCTGTTAGTGCAACGAGTGATAATGATCTTTTACTACATTTCATAATCGTTCACCCCATACTGTTTTATACGAATAAAGAAGCGATTGCTGCTACTGCTAAAATTCCGAAGAATATCGCAACACCACGCACGAATTTAGCTTCTTTCACATACCCTTTTGCGACCATATCTTTCGCACGTACTCCATTAGTTAACGTAAATGTTACCGCAATTAAAATGACAGCTATATTGAATTGTTCTTTAATGATAAAGTAAACCGCTAATACACTCGCAATCGCCATAATGATCCCTACTATTTTTTGCATCGTTTGTTTCACCTCTTTTACGAAAAAATAGGTCAAAGCGCAAGCACTCTGACCCATCATTCTTTATTTTTTCTTGTTGCTTTTTTGCGCTTTCGCTGCACGTTCAGCAGGAGTTAATTTACGTTTTTCTTGTTTTTCCACAACACTAACTTCTTCTTTTTTACCGAAAAGAGATTTTTTCTCTTTTTTGATAATGTTTCCGTCAGCGTCCATTGGTGGATAAATTTTTTGCCCAAGTAACGTTTGGAATACTAATAATAAACCAGATACTGACCAGTAAAGTGGTAATGCAGACATACTTGAGAATGAAATAACCATAATCATGATTGGAGAAATGAACATCATAATTTTCATTTGAGCTTGTTGCTGCGTAGGCATATTTGCCATCGATACTTTTGATTGCCAGAAGTAAATTGCACCGGCAATCAACGTCATAATAATATCTGTGTTACCTAGTTTAAACCATAGGAACTCATGTCCTTGAACTTCACTAGAGTAACGAATCGCATAGTATAACCCCATGATGATTGGCATTTGGATAATCATAGGAAGACAACCCATGTTTAGAGGGCTGACATCATATTTTTTATAAAGACCCATCATCTCTTGTTGAAGTGCCATTTGCTCTTCTTTAGACTTCGTTGCTTTAATTTTCTTTTGGATTTCTTCCATTTCTGGACGAAGTTTATCCATTTTCGCCTTCATACCTTGTTGATTTTTATACGTCTTCAACATAAATGGCATCAAGATTAGACGGATAATAACCGTGATGATAATGATCGCACCACCGTATCCTCCATCGAAAACAGTATTCCCGAAGAAATCAAGCAAGAAATCCATAGGTTTTACGAATGTGCTATAAAAAAAGCCTGTTTTGTTCTCAATTGAGTCACAGCCCGCTAAGATAAACGGAGCAAGACCAATTAATGAAAGTAAACCTAGTTTCTTCTTCACTTTTTTTCACCTACATTATTCTATTAAACTAAGTGAAGTATACCGTATTTAACTATCAGTAATCAAATTAAAGAAAAGATAAATTATGAAACATTTCTTTTTAAACTAAACGCTCCGGTAGTTGAAAGCGGAAATACTCATGTTCTGGTTGATCACGGAAATGTTTGGGTGTTAGGCCAACATATTTTTTGAAAATACGCGTGTAGTAACTTTGGTTACAAAAATGGAATTGTTCCGAAATGTCCGAGATACTTTTATTCGTATGGCGTAAGTAATATTGTGACTCTTCTACTCGACGAACGTTTAAATATTCAACGAGCGTAATACCTACGTGTTCTTTGAAAATACGAGATAAATGACTCGTACTAATAGTAAAATGTTGTGCAATATCTTCTACTGATAAATCTGTTTCTACTTCATCATCAATAAACATAATCACTTTATTAACCGTTTGGTGTTTGTATGACGGTTGTTTACGTTCTGAAATAACATAAATATAAAATTCAATTAAATCATCTGCGAATTGTAAAAATTCCGCATCGTTCATTCGCTCATCAATCATCTCCACACAAGCTGTATTGAATGCGAATGCTTTTTTTAATGGTGCTTGATTTTCAATTAATCGACGTGTGACGACTGAAGAGAGAATAATGAAGTAGTGTCGAATTGCTTTGAAAAAATGTTTTCCAGAGCGTTGTGATAGAAGATCAAGTAAACTTCTTAATGATTCTTTCGCTGCGTCCGTTTCTAATTGATAAATTTCTCTTAATAGTTGAGCCTCAATTTCAAAGATTTTTTCCACACCATCATAACGATTCATCGTTTCAATTTCTTGAAAATAACGCTTTGAAATAGCTTCTGAGATAGAATATTGGTCTTGTAGCATATAGAATCCCCCATCTTTCTTAAAATACGCATTTTGTAATGAGTTTTAAACTTTCCTAAACGAAAATAGTAACATAAATAATTATTTCAAAAACATACATTTTAAAGATTATTCCAATTAGTAGTTCTTACTACTTATTATAAACTGTGAGTAATTGAGTGATTTTTATAAAAATTATACAATAATATACAGGAAAGGGAAAGCATTTCGTCTAAAAAAATATGTAAAATTTATTATATTTTTAACATGTTATAGTTCATTCTACATAAGTCGACAAAATATCATTTTTTTGTTACGATATGAGAGTCTTTTGTTTCATTTTTAGCTAACATCAACAATTTTGAATATTACATTTATTTTAAGTACTTAATTTTAGAATCAATCTATAGTAAAATGTTATGACAGGATGAAATGTATTTAAGATAACGAAAGAAACGAGGTATAAATGAATGGATCCCAAATCTATCGAAGAACTAATAGAGGTCATTAAAGAATTTTTCCCAGATAATACTTCTATCGTCATCTCGGACACTGAAAAATACTTATATTATCAACCAAGTAAGAAAATTGATTTAAAAATTAAGCCTGGTGACGAAATTCCAGAAGGTTCAGCAACGCACAAAGCACTTGATTACGGACAAAAAATTAACTCATTTATCGAACCAGATGTGTTCGGTGTACCGTACTATGGTATGAGTATCCCATTGTTAGAAGAAGGCGAAACAAAGGGGGCTATTACAGCAATTTTCCCTCAAAAACCGTCTCCATTCTTAACAAATTACATCACAATTAAAATTGACGATTGTTGGTACCCGGTAAAACATAATGAAGTGATTTACTTAGAAACACAACTTCGTAAAACATTTGTGAAAACGATGAAAAAAGAAGGTTATCACCGTCTTAATTTAAGTGATCTAGAATTATTCTTATCACCTGATACATTCATTCGTTGTCATCGTTCTTATATCGTTAACATTGATTATATCGATGAAATCCAACCAGACTCTCACTCTACATTCCTATTAATTATGAAAGACGGAACACGCATACCTGTAAGTCAACGCTATGCTAGTTACTTCCGTCGTTCACTAGGTTTCTAGAACTGGTGTCGTTGGAATAAATTTTACTATGAACCCGGGATTTTTTCGATTCTGGGTTTTTTTATGTTAAAAAGCTATCATTCCAGCAGTTTGTCACCATATTTACATAAAATAAGCCCTCCTAGTCATATCCTTATTCGACTAACCATTATGCTATAACAAGCTTTAAATTTCTCTAAATTACGACTATTTATCCCTTTATTACAACGAAAAAAGAATTTGTGACAATTTGGTGATAAAATTGCTTATAGTGGGGTTTTTACCTCTTCAAATAGGATTTTTTGAATTAAGAAAGAAGGATTTATATGACTAGTAAAGTCGAAGAAAGATTACGTTATGCTGGATTAGAAGACAAAATCATGTCTGCTGACGAAGCATGTGCGTTAATCGAAAATGGTAATGTTCTTGGTTTAAGTGGATTTACTCGTGCTGGAGATGCAAAATTTGTACCTCACGCATTAGCAAAACGCGCGAAAGATTTAGAAGACTTTAAAGTTGACGTATATACAGGTGCTTCACTTGGTTTCGATACGGATGCTGTAATGTCTGATGCTGGTATCGTTCGTAAACGTTTACCTTTCCAAGTAGACCGCACAATGCGTGGTCACATTAACAAAGGCGATGTTGGCTTCATCGACCAACATTTATCAGTGACTTCTGAATACTTACGTCAAGGTGCAATGAAAATTGATGTAGCAATTATCGAAGCTACTGCCATTACAGAAGATGGTTATTTAATTCCAACAACTTCTGTTGGGAACTCACCAATCTACGTAGAATCAGCTGATAAAGTAATCGTGGAATTAAACGTTGCTGCTCCAGCTGAATTAGAAGGATTACACGATATTTATATGCCTGAAAAACAAGGCGAACGTGGTCCAATTCCAATTATGCACGCAAACGATCGTATCGGTGCTAAAGGAATTAAATTAAACATGGACAAAGTAGTGGCAATCGTCGTTACAGAACAAGAAGATTCTCCATCTACAATCGTCCCAGCAGATGCTGAAACACAACAAATGGCTAACTTCCTACTTGATTTCTTCCGTTCTGAAATCAAAAAAGGTCGTTTAACAAATACATTAGCTCCACTACAATCTGGTATCGGTTCAGTAGCCAACGCTGTATTAGCAGGTATGGTTGATTCTGAATTCGAAGACTTAGAAGTATTCTCTGAAGTACTACAAGATGCCGTATTCGATTTAATTGACGCCGGTAAAGTAAAATCAGCTTCTTGCTGTTCATTCACTTTATCTCGCGAAAAAATGGATGCCGTTATGCCTCGTCTAAAAGACTACGCTGACAAACTTGTATTACGTCCTCAAGACATTTCAAACAGCCCTGAAGTCATTCGTCGCTTAGGTCTTATTTGTATGAATACAGCACTTGAATTTGATATTTATGGCAACGTAAACTCAACACACGTATCAGGTAGCAAAATGATGAATGGTATCGGTGGTTCTGGTGACTTCGCTCGTGCTGGTCGCCTATCAATCTTCGTTACAAAATCTGTTGCCAAAGACGGCAAAATCTCTTCAATCGTTCCAATGGTTTCTCACGTAGATCATAACGAACATGATGTAGATGTCGTTGTAACAGAACAAGGGATTGCTGATTTACGCGGATTAACTCCTCGCGAACGCGCTGAATTAATTATCGAAAATTGCGCACATCCAATGTACAAAGATGCATTAAAAGCATATTACGAAGAAGCAAAAGCAACTGTCGGTGGTCAAACACCTCACATGCTTGGAAAAGCTTTCTCATTCCATACAAACTTAGCTGAACACGGTACAATGTTACCTTCAGAAAACTAAGAAACGAAAAAAAGACTGCGATGAGTACTCATCGCAGTCTTTTTTATTATGCTTTTTTATGATGTTCCTCATGTTGTTCTTCATTTTGATATTGAACGGTCGTTAAGGCACCTTCGCCAACCATGTCTTTTTCATCTAAATGATACGCTTCTTGTTTTTCTGTATGTTCTTGAGATTTTTCATTCTCATAGCTTACTTTTGTAAGCGCACCTTCGTCGACCATTTCTTTTTCTTCGATATAGTATTCTAAATTTTCTTTTTCATTTACTTGTTCTTGAACTTGATCGTTGAAATATTGAACAGTCGTTAAGGCACCTTCATCGACCATTTCTTTTTCTTCAATGTAATAAGACGTATCGCGATCTGGAATCGCCGTTGACTCGCCTTTTGTCATTTCGTTGTCATTAGAAGATGTTGCCGTATTTTTAACTTCTTCTACTTTATTCGTAATCGTTTCTTTTTGTTGAGCGATAAACTCTTCTACTTTTGCTTTTGTGCTATTGAAAGCCTCAACTGCTTTGTCACGATTTTCTTTTTTACGTAAGTAAGCATATGCCCCTGCAGCTAAACCTGCTAATATATATTTATTTTTCCCCATTTTCATAACCTCCAAGTAGTGATGAAAGATTTACTGAATTAAATACCCTTTTTTTTAATAAAATAATCTTCACGTGATTTATTTTATTTACAAAATGAAGCGGCGTTCGTTTTGTGCTACTATTTAGTATAGCACCAAATTTGAAAGGATGACGCGTTTACTATGCCAACAAAAGGCGACTTAACGAAGCAACGTATATTAACGATTGCTCGTGAATTATTTTATTCCAAAGGTTTTGATGCGACTTCAACAGCTGAGATTGCTCGTGGCGCTAATGTGTCTGAAGCGACGATGTATAAATATTATAAAAGTAAAAAGGAGCTGCTAATTGCTTCGATTCAACCGACGTATATCGTAGAAGATCTAGCTGACTGCAGCCACTTTACGAACGCTGAGTTAATCGAGCATTGGATGGAAACATTTTTTAAAAAAGTAGAAAATAATTTACAACAATATATCATTTTATTCAGCGAATCTGTAAAGTACCCCGAAGCTTCTGAATCATATTTAAAGCTATTTCATCAAGTGCTAGAAAGTGATGTAGAACTTGAAAAACGTGTTGCCAAAGGGTTATTACCAAACGTCGACATTACGATTTTAAAAGTCGGTATCATCGGTGCATTAATTGCGATGCTCCAACATATGATTATTTATAAACAATTAGATGAACTAACAACCATTCCGCAAAACATTAAAGATTTAGTCCGTGATTTAATCAACGGCAGATTAGTTAATGCATAAAATTAACGCCCGCCTACGACTTGTATTCGTAGGTTTTTTATTTGTATTGTTCTGGATTTCCTGAAGGGATATGTTGACGATTTTTACCGACTGGTGATTCTTGTAGTTGATTTTTATGACGCGTAAAACAAAGAATAGCAGCAATATAAAATAAAATAGACGGTAAGGACATAATGCAGGCAAAAACACCCGCTCCAATAAATAAAATTCCCGCAAACTTCGCATCTGTACGCAATTTAATCATACCTGCTGTTCCGAGTATTAAACTAATGAGTAATACGACAATCACTAGCCAGCCGAGCGAGCCAAACAACTCAAATATATTTTGAATTTCTGTCATCGAAATTTCTTGATTCACATTTTGCTGTACTTTTTCTTGTAAATAATCACTATTTTTCAAGCTATCCAGACTGAATAAAATGATGCCTGTTGAAGCGATGCCGAATACATTTAAAATCGATGCAATAAGTGCTAATACTTTTTCAACTGTACGGTTCAAAATAACCTCACCTTCCTCTAAAATGTCATCTCAATGCCACCAATCCACTCTCCTGTACTATTCTATTGTTATTTACTTATACCCTTTTTATGCCATAAAAAAAACGCCTAGCAAGCTAGACGTTTGTCACAATTACGAAACTTTTACATCATCGTAATCATTTGATTTTTCAAAAGCAGCTACAACATATGAGCAAACTGCTTCAATTTTATAATTTTTTTCACGTGCATAATCAGCTGCACGATTTAATAATTGTTTGGCGACACCTTGACCTCGAAGTGAATTGTCTACGAATGTATGTTCAACGACCATTACATCACCTAACTGTGTCCAAATAATCTCCGCATCTGCTTTGTCACCTACAAGATGTTCAAATGCAAATTCTTCTCCACCACGATTAGAAAACTCAAATTCCATACTATTCACTCCCTCTACTAAATTACCGTAATTGTAGCACAACTTTTTCTGAAATACTCTTCGTGCCTATCGTTCGAAGTGAAGTGGTTTTAAACCTGCCTCAATTTGTTCACGACGAGCTTCTAAAAATGGAGGTAATGCTAATTTTTCGCCCATTGTTTCAAGCGGTTCGTCTGATGCGAATCCTGGTTCATCTGTTGAAACTTCAAATAAAATACCGTTTGGATCGCGATAGTATACAGCTTTGAAATAAAAACGATCAATACGACCTGAAGAGTGAAGACCTAGTTTTTCGTATTGTTCAACCATTGCTTCATACTCAGCCATTGTACGTACACGGAAAGCAACGTGATGGACACTACCTCTTCCTTCTCTATGACGAGGTAAGTCACTGCGTTCCTCAACATGTACTTCTCCAGCTGGACCACCTAAACCTGAGCTATAGACTGCAATATCTTGTTGACCTTCTACTTTTGATGGATAACTTCCTACTTTTTCAAAACCATATAAATTTGTTAAAACGTTCGCTGTTGGAGCGGCATCTCGTACAGTTAATGTTACACCACCAAGACCTACAATCGCATATTCTTCAGGCACTTCTGAACCTGTCCAAGCTTGTCCGTATGGGATACGTGTTCCGTCATCCACAACTAAAATGTAACGAGCATCTTCAAAATCTTTAAATGGCAATACTTTACGACCGAAGCGTTCTTCAATCGGTTCTTGCACGATTTCAAATTGTTCAAAACGTTTTTGCCAATAGGCTAAAGCTTCCTCTGATTTCACTCGGAAAGCTGTTGTATTAATGCTTGAAACACCTGGTAACGCGCGACGTGCTAACGGAATATCAAAAAAATGTCATATCCGTTCCTGGCGTTCCTACTGCATCTGCATAAAATAAATGATAAGAAGATGTGTCATCTTGATTAACTGTTTTTTTCACGAGACGCATACCTAAAATAGTTGTGAATAAGTGATGATTACGTTCGATTTCTCCTGTGATTGCTGATACGTGATGGATTCCTAATACGTTGACTGTCATAAATAATCCGCTCCTTTTTATCTTGAATTCAAGATACTTGATATAAGTATATTAACACATTCTTATTTTTTTGCAACTGTTTTAACATTTATTTTTATATAAAAAAGCTAGTAACCTTTTTAAGGCTACTAGCTTCAACTGTATGCATATTATTTAGTCGTTGATTCCTCATCGTCATTTAAGCCGAATAAATTTTTGAACCAATTCACGACTTTATCCCAAAAGCCTGTGTTATTATCCACAGATTCTTTTAAACCTGAAATAGAATCCGACAATTTGCTACCTAAATCACTTAATTGATTTGACCATTGGTTAAAATTAATGTCTAAGTTGCTAATTTTATTCATTAAATCGATTAACAATTGACGATCTTCATCACTTAAACTAATTTTCAAATCTTTTAATTTATCGTCGACAATTTGAGCAACTTCTTCTTTCGTTGCTGGTTTTTGGTCCGCAATTTGTTGTTTGATTTCCGTTAGTAATTTACTTACTTTATCTTCATCAACACCTGCTTTTTGTGCTAAATCTGTTGCAACATCTAGCTCTTGATTAGCAACGTCTGTACGTTCTGTATCTAATTTTTCACCAGTCGTTACTTCATATGCTTTATAAATACCTGCAAGTGCTGAGTGCCCTGTGACAGGCTTTGGTGCAGCTACTTCAACTTTAGCATCTGTAATACCTGCTGTTAACATCGCATTTGAATACATATCTGCTGTTACTTGTGTAATGTTACTCGGTGTTTTAATGTCTACGACAATGCCGTACCCTTTGTCTTCAGGTGTAATTTTCGCAGAAGAAAATAAGCGAGCAGAAGCATTCCCACCACTTATATATTTGGCGATATCGCTTCCTGTTACGGTTACTTCTTGCACGCTATTCGTAATGCCTAAGCTGTTTTTTACGGTTTGTTTTTCACTTTCTGATAAAGATCCACCGTATACGACGATTGGGTCTCCTAGTTTCTCGTTGACAACATCTGCAGCCGAAGCTGTTTGACTAAAGCTTGTCACAGCAGCTGTTGTCGCTATTGCAGATGTTGCTAAGCAAAATGCAGCAACTATGGCGTAAGCTCTTTTTTTCATCATTTGTTTCTCTCCTTCAAAACCAGTATGTTTATATTACGATTTAATCGTTTGAAAAGTTTCACATACTATTTTTCGGTTTATTTTACAAAAAATAAAGAAAGCGACTACATTCCTTCTTTGTTTCCTTTATTCCTCTACAAAAAAAGCCTTGAAACTTAAATAAGTTTCAAGGTTTTTCACTCTTTAATCTTTTATTTTTGTCCAACCGTCTTCTTGTATAATACGACCGGCTTTCATTAGCGTACCTAATGCACGTTTGAAAGAACCTTTACTCATATCGAACATATCTTTAATTTCGTCTGGTGATGATTTATCACCGAATGGCATTTTGCCGCCAACTTCTGTTAAGTAAGCAAAAATTTGCTCTGCATCTGCTGAAAGACGTTCGTATACACGAGGCTTCATAGAAGCATTTAATGTACCGTCCTCTTTTACTTCGATAATACGAACCGTTACGTCTGAACCGAAGCGAGGTTCTTCATCACGTTCTGTTTCGTGGACAAAAATACGGTACGGTTGTTCAACACCTAATAAAAATGTACCGACTGGTAATAAGCGATATGGTCGTGCTACTACGTTTTTATTGAATAGTGTTTCATCACCATCTACGAAGTGATCCATAACGCGTTCTTCTGTAATTAAGCGACCGAATAAGTTCCCGTTATAATCGACACGTAATGTGATGTATAAATGGTCACCAACTTTAGGCCATAAGCTTTCAATTTGTGGTAAATCTTCTGCTGGTACTGTTACTTCACGAGACGTACCAATATCAACTGTCGCACCATCGTGGTGAGACATTTTCATAACACGTGCCCATCCATAAGTTCCTTTACGGATTGTAGGAATCGCAGTCGTTGCAGCTAATTCTCCACGGCGGTCAGCGTATAAAAATACTTCGACTTTATCATTTTCTTGTAGTTCCTCTAATACCTCAGAGGCATTTAATGGGATCTCGACTTCATCGTTCGTTAGCACATATTGTGAAGCTAACTTTTCTTTAACGACAAGTGTTACGACATCTCCTGATTGTAATTCAGTCATTTTAAAAAAACTCCTTTCTTCTTCGACACGTACTATTTAATGGGATGTTCAGTATCTTTCAGTGCAGCAATTTTTGAAACAAACTGTGGATTTTCTTCCAACACTTGAATCAAATCTGCAATACGGTCTATGGAGTTCCAACTAAGGTGATGTTCAATACCTTCAACATCGTTATAAATCAAGTCCTCATCGACGCCAATGAGTCGTAATAAATTCTCCAATAAACTATGTCTTTCAACGAGACGTTTCCCTAACTTTGTACCTTTCGGCGTTAAAGAAAGTCCACGATATTTTTCATAAATTAAGTAACCATCTTTATCAAGTTTCTGAACCATTTTAGTAACAGAGGAAGGAAGTACTGATAATGCTTCTGCTATATCAGATACACGCGCATAGCCTTTTTGATCAATTAATAAATAAATTTGTTCGATGTGATCTTCCATACTTGGTGTCGGCATCTACTGTCCCTCTCTTTCAATCGTTATCTTATTAGTTTACTACAACTAACATGAAAACGTAAGCAACTACTTTATATTTACAATGTTCGTCACTTTTTATGTTTGTTTTGACCGACAACGTGGATTGCATGAATCACTTGTTTGTTAATCTGCTCCATATTTTTCGGTTGCTTTAATTCAGCAAATGCTCGGTCGCGTTCCTCGGCAGTTGCCACGTAAAAACTTTGTAAATTGTTTAATGCAATTGCACATGTTCTTTCTCCGCATAAATCACAATCGCAATAAGTCGGATATGCCGGTCCATGTAATAAAAAACCTACGAGACCTTGAACAATTTCTTCCGTCACATTTTTAAGCGGAATGAGTTGCTCTGTTTGTTCCATCTTAATGCATTCCCTTCAATTTAAAAGTTCATCGTTTTATTATGCGACAAATTGAAAGGAAATACGTGCACTTTAACGAGATTCATTTAATCTATTTAATTTATACTACTAATTTTTGCATAGACGCACGTATCTCTTAGCTGTCCCGTACTCGCTTTACGTGAATCTTGCTTTAAAATACCTTCTAATTCGAAATTATTTTTCTCTGCAATCGCGCGACTTCGAATATTATCACGATCACAACGTATTTCTAAACGATTCGCTCCTAAATCTTCAAACGCAAATAGCGTCATACTATGCACCGCTTCTGTCATATAACCTTGACCACTATAACGTTCATCAATCCAATAACCAATTTCAAATTTAGGAATCGTCCAATCAATATGTTGCAAGCCAAGACAGCCGATAAATTCATTTGATTGTTTATCAAATAAATGAAAGCGTAGCTCTTCACGATTCATAAAACGCGCAATCGCTCGTCGAATGTTTTCTTGCACATTTTCATGCGTCGGTTTTTTTTGTGCCCATGTCATATACGGCTTTAAAAATGCAACGGAGCGCTTAATTGCCTCGTACACTTTTTCTGTATCTTGTTCTTCTGGTATGCGTACAAGCAAGCGGCTCGTCTCAAATTGAGAGGGGAAATTCCAATATTTTTTATAATCAAATTCTTCATGCTCATCGTTCCATGATACGGGAGTCGTCTTTTCTTCTAAAAAATCTTCCCGCGTAATACCGTACGTAACCGCATCATAATACGCATCTTCTTTTGGCATATACCATGCGTCTCTAAAATGTGCTTCTTTAACGAATCCAACACTTTCAAATGTTTTTCTCATCGGTACATTATCTTGTCTCGTATGACCTTCTAAACGAATTTTTTTCGTCGGTAAGTCAAAAATAAACTTTGTTAATAAATGCAGCGCAATTTTCCCGTAGCCGAGACCACGCCATTGTTCAGCAATACGTAAATCAAAAACTGGAATATCATCTTGCAAATCGTATAACTGAACCATTCCGACTTTTTGTTCTTCATCATTTTCTATCCAAAATGTTTTGACATCATCCGATTCATAGCCGCCTTCTTCAATCGTTCGTTCAATTAATTCTCTACCAGGGTGAGACTGTACGTGATAGGGCCATTCATTTTTAGTCATAAAGTGAATGAGCGGTTCTTGTTCTTCCATTGTCCATTCTTTAAGTCGCATATTCTACACCTTCTATTCATTAATGTATGTTACTTTCATTATAAAGAAAATTATACTTCGGTGACACTATCATCTATTGATTTACCCAATTGTAGCCAACTACGACGCCAAGAAAACTAAGAAACAAAGTCATCACAACGTATAAAATACTCGTAGAAATTTGTTTGCTTTTCCAAAGTTTTACTACATCAAAAGCAAATGTTGAAAAAGTCGTCAAAGCACCGAGAAACCCGGTTACGAAAAAAGCGGTCATACTCCCGTTTAAAAGAAGTGGAATCGTGCAACCGATTATAAAAGATCCGGTAAAGTTCACGAGAAGCGTTGCTACGTAAAAAGGTCTTCCTTGTTTCTCAAATACATACGTACAAATGTAGCGTACGATTGCACCGAGTATGCCTCCGATCATCAAAAAGAAAATAGTCATTTAGCATGCCTCACTTTCTTCATGAGTCCATAACCAACCGCTGCGCAAACGATGCAGCCAAGTGTCATTCCAAATGCATAGGCAATACTCCCAATAGGTGATTGTTGGAAATGATGAAGCCAGTCGGCAGAAAAAGCTGAAAAGGTCGTAAACGAGCCGAGAAAGCCAGTCGTTAAAAGTAGTTTCAATTGTGCATTCGGTTTCGTTTCGAAATAAGCGTTCAATAGGCCCATTAATAAACTCCCGAATCCGTTTACAAGCCACAGAACAATCGAAGCTTCGAACCACTGCATGCAACCATATCTTAGCAATACACCGAAAGTAGCACCAACGCCGACGAATAAACTATTTTTCCACATGAAGTGTTAAAGCAATCGGACAATGATCGCTCCCTAGTTGTTGGTCATGAATTTCAGCTGTTTCGATTTGTGGAACGAGTCGGTCTGAAACGATAAAGTAATCAATGCGCCAACCAATATTTCTCTCACGTACTTTATTCATGTAAGACCACCACGTAAATCGATTGCTTTCTGTCGGATATTTGTGACGGAATGAATCGGTAAAGCCGCTATTTAAAAGCAAAGTCATCTTGCTTCTTTCTCCGTCTGTAAATCCAGAGTTCCCTACATTTGATTTTGCATTTTTTAAATCAATTTCCTCATGTGCTACGTTCAAATCGCCGCAATAAATGACCGGCTTTTGTGCATCAAGTTGTTGTAAATATACGCGTAGGTCATCTTCCCATACGAGACGTTCTTCTAATCTAGCTAAATCTCTTTTAGAATTCGGTGTGTATACCGTTACGACATAAAAATTTTCATACTCCAACGTAATAATACGACCTTCGTCTTCCGTTTCATGGTCCCCGACGCCATACTTCACACTTAACGGCGTATGCTTCGTAAAAATAGCTGTCCCTGAGTATCCTTTTTTCAACGCATAATTCCAATATTGTTCATAACCTGGTAAATCGATTTCAACTTGCCCTGCTTGACATTTCGTTTCTTGAATACAGAAAAAGTCTGCATCTACTTCTTGAAAATACGTAAGCCAACCTTTTTTTAAGCAAGCGCGAATACCATTTACATTCCAAGATACAAATTTCATCTCATTAAACTCCCCTATCGTAACGGATAATTGTTTATTTTTGATTATACGGCAAATAAATAGTACGTACGTAAATTTATTATATGTATAAAAAAACAGGACACACATTTAAATGCGTACCCTGCTTCCTTTACTTAGATTGGCATCTCACCGGATACTTCATGACTAAGTTACTGTCTTATTATTGAACAGCTGTCGATACGTCGTCGCCGACAATTTTCACTTCTGTTTCCAGTGAAATACCGAATTTTTCTTTTACGACACGTTGTACCATATGAATAGTTTCAATATAGTCTGTTGCTGTCGCTGTTCCTGTTTTATTAATAATAAACCCTGCATGTTTCGTCGATACTTCTGCACCGCCGACACCATGTCCTTGTAAGCCGCTATCTTGAATTAACTTCCCAGCAAAGTGACCTGGAGGGCGTTTGAATACAGAGCCCGCTGAAGGATATTCAAGCGGTTGACGAGATTCACGTTTCTCTGTTAAGTCTGCGATTGTTGCATCAATTTGTGCTTGGTCGCCAACTTTTAATGAGAAAACAGAAGATAAGGCATAATAACCTTCATCTGCGATAATACTTTTACGATAGCCTAATTTTAATTCTTCTTTTGAAAGCGTTAAAATGTCGCCATTTTTCGTTAATACTTTACAGCTTTTAATGACATCATTAATTTCGCCACCGTATGCGCCAGCGTTCATCGCCATTGCGCCACCAATTGATCCTGGAATACCACATGAAAACTCTAAACCAGACAATTGATTGGAAGCAGCAATTCTTGATACTTCTTTAATAAGTGCACCTGATTGTGCATATAATTCTTGCCCATTGATTTCTACTTTGTCTAATTTTGCAAAGTTTAAAACGATACCACGAACACCGCCGTCACGAACGACCATATTAGAGCCATTTCCTAATAAAAGAATGTCAATTTGGTTTGCGCGTGCATATTTTACAACAGCACCCGCTTGTTCTTCTGTTTCTGGCATAACGAACACATCAGCGGGACCGCCAAGTTTTGTCATCGTATATTTATTTAGTGGTTCATCTAATTTTACGTTTGCTGGATCGACTATTTTTGCAAGATCTTCTGCCCATTGCATCTTCATAATGAAAAATCCAATCCTTTCTACTTTCAAGTCATTCTCTTACGAATGTACATTAGACATTTTACAGTTTTTCTACTATTAAAGCCACTGTTTCGACCATTTTTCAATCGCATTAATCGTATCGCCCATGCTTAAACCCTTTTCAGTTAACTTATATTCTACACGAACAGGTACTTCTGTATAAACAGAGCGTTCTACTAAACCTTCTTTTTCGAGTTCTTTTAAACGTTCTGATAATAAACGCCCGCTAATTGGTAAAGCCGATTCCATTTGGTTAAAGCGTTTCGGCCCTGTTAATAACTCATATAAAATTAAGCCAACCCAGCGTTTCCCTATTAAATCCATTGCTTTTGACAATCTCGGACAAAGTGTTGTGTTTGCTTGTTCTTCCATTATAGTTCACTCCTTGTTTTTCTATTGTAACGAGAAAAAAGTAACTTTTCAACTTTTCGTAACTAACTTACTTGACGTAATGAAATTATTAATATATAGTTACTTACATAAAGTAACTTAATAAAAATTGCATTTAGAAAGGACTTATCCACAATGGCATTTCAATTAGATCCTAATATGAAGCTCGGTTATACACAGCTACGCGTGTTAAACCTTTCAAAACAAAAAGCATACTATGAAAAATTAGGTTTTCAATTATTAAATGAAACAGAAAATGAAGTTGTTTTCGGTGCAGGTAGCGATGATGCTGTTCTTATTTTGAAACAAGAAGACGATAGCATCCCTCGTCCACCACGTACGACAGGCTTATTCCATTTTGCTATTCTCGTACCAAGCCGTGAAGCACTTGCGCACGTAATCGGAAATATTGCACAACAAGGTGTTCCGTTTAGCGGTGCAGGTGATCATTTGTACTCAGAAGCTTTTTATTTAACAGATCCTGAAGGAAACGGCGTTGAAATTTATCACGACCGTCCGAAATCAGAATGGACTATTCACGAAAATGGCATGATTGATACAGATACGTTACCTGTTGATGTAGAAGACGTTTTATCTCTTTACGACCCTGCAAACGAATGGACAGGCTTTCCTAAAGGAACCATTCTCGGTCATATGCATTTAAACGTTTCCGTTCTTGATTCACAATTAGAACATTTTTATTTCGACGTACTAGGTTTCGATTTGAAAACGAATTTCCATAACTCTGCCTACTTCGTTTCTGCAGGTGGCTATCACCACCATATCGCAATGAACGTATGGGCTGGCGTCGGTGCTCCACCGTCTCCACATAACGCATCTGGCTTAATGAGCTTCTCTTTAAACTTATCTTCACTAGATAAGTTAGAAGAACTTCGCCAACAATTACGAAAAGAAAATGTTTCATTTGTTGATGAAAAGGAAAAAATTATTGTGAAAGACGTAAATGGTAACGACATGATTTTCGTCGTTCAATTATAAAAAGAAGCAACTCATACTTACACATTTTAGGAGGAATTTTTAACATGACAAAATACACTGTAGATGCAGCACACTCTTCAATCGGTTTCCAAGCAAAACATATGATGATTTCAAAAGTGAAAGGGCATTTCGACCGTTTCACAGCAGATTTAGACATCACACCAGAAGACTTAACTGACGGTAAAATTTCTTTCGAAGTTGAGCTTGCTTCTGTTAATACGAATAACGAAGATCGTGATAACCACTTACGCTCAGCAGACTTCTTTGATATAGAAAACAATCCAAAAATGTCTTTCGTTGCAACAGACATCCAAAAAACAGATGACGATGAATATAAAATCACAGGTGATTTAACGATTGGTAGCAAAACAAACACCGCCGTATTCAATGCTGAATACAACGGTAAAGGAACAAACCCATGGGGTGTTGAAGTTGTCGCTTTCGAAGCAGACGGTAAAATTAACCGTAAAGACTTCGGTCTATCTTGGAATGCAGCACTTGAAACAGGTGGCGTACTCGTTGGTGAAGAAATTAAAATCCACATTGAAATCGAAGCAAATCCTGCGTAAACTCACATACATTAAATAAAAGAAAAGCCTCTACATCTTAGTCGGAATGTAGGGGCTTTTTATTATACATACGGTACACTGCATTTATGCGTACAGAGGCGTACTAATTAATGTGTCGATTCCGTTCTAAATAACTATAGTTAGAACAAATTATGCAATCGTTCGTTTCTTTCGTAAAACAACGGTATAATAGAAACTGAGGCTTCGTTTTATAGAGCCTCCCCTTGTTTGACATTATTTTAACGAACGCAATAAGCTCTACCTTGAAAGGATTGGTTAGATGATTACATCCATTTTATTTTTCCTCGGTGCCCTTATTTTATTTGTTAGCTTTATATATTCAGAAAAAATTATGCTGCTCTTTACACAAGCAGATAATGCGACATGGCGCCTTCATTACACGAGAAACCTTTCACTAATTGGTGCATTGATTTGTTTATGTGCCGCTGCTTACTTTTTATTAACTTAATGAAAAGGAACGAGCGGCCTTCATACGTTGATTTATTCAATTCCTTATTTGATTTTAATAATGATATGAAAAAAGAGGATGCCGATTGGCATCCTCTTTTTTATTGTATAAATACTATATTATGCGTTTACTAATGAAGCTACTTTGTTTGCTGCTTCTTTAACTGCTGCGTAACCAGCCTCTTTGATTTCGTCTGCTTTTGCAGAGTTTGCATTGTGACCTTCGATGATGACTTCAGCAAGAATTTCCATACCGAATACGCCGCCAACAACTTGTTTCATGTAGTTTACAGCATGTTCCATTGGAGCTGCTTCTGGTGATGAGTAGAAACCACCACGAGCATTTAAAAGAACTGCTTTTTTACTAGTTAATAATGAGATTAATTGACCTTCTGGGCTGTATTTAAATGAGAAGCCTGAAGCGTAAGTGTAATCGATAAATGTGTGTAATGGAGCTGGGATTGTACCGTTCCATAATGGGAATGCGAATACAACAACATCTGCATTCGTAATTGCTTCACGTGCTTTTGATTGTGCAGCGATTAAACGAGCTTCAACACCTTCTAATTCTTTACCTGCAGCTAAGTTACCGTAAGCATTGAAAGTTTCTTGACCGAAGTAAGGCATATCTTCTGCGAATACGTCGAATGTTGAAACGTTTACGCCTTCTTTACCTTCGATTTCGTTCATGAATACTTCATACATTTTTGAAGATACGCCTTGGTCTGCAGGGCGGTTATTTGCTTTTACTACTAATACGTTTGTCAAAATTAATTCTCTTCTTTCTATTTTTAAATTTAATTATGTTTTCATTTAATAAGTCTCAATTTCGAGATAAATCAATTCTAAATAATTTATGTCTTTTAGTCAATACGTTTCGGGTCAGACTTTCGACTGAATTTTACACAATCAAACAAATATCTTCTAAAAATCAAAAAAAGTATAGCAAGATTCTGCTATACTTTCACTTTTTATTACTAACTTCTTATAAACTACAATGTCCATCATCACAAGTAGCTGAATCATCCCCGAACATTTGTAATGTCGGTTTTAAATTTTCTTCTTCCGCTACTTTTTGAATAGCTTGCACGAATACTTCATTCGGTTGTGCTCCTGAAATAGCGTAACGATCATTAATAACGAAAAATGGTACGCCACCAACACCAATTTGCTGTGCTTCTTGCATGTCGATTAATGTTTCTGCTGCGTATCTTTCTTCTTCTAACGCTTCTTTTACTTCTGATTCATCCAAACCGACTTCTTTCGCAAGTTCAATTAATACGTCCTCTGAACCAATACGTTTATTTTCCGTAAAGTAGCCTTGTAGCAAACGTTCCGTCATTTCTTTCTCTTTCCCTTTTGTTGCTGCAAATTTCGCTAAACGATGCGCTTTGAATGTATTTTCTGGATGCATATCATCAAATTGATACGTCAATCCAACTTCTGCAGCACGATTTGTAATTCCTTCTGCTTGTTGTTTCATCGCTTCTGGCGTTGATTGATATTTTTTAGCTAACGCTTCATGAATCGTTTCTTCTGTATTTTTTGGTGTGTTTGGATCTAATTGATACGCTTTAAATTCCACTTCAACTTGATCTTGGAATCCTGTTTTTTTCAATGCATTTTCTAATTCACGTTTTCCGATATAACAAAACGGACATACATAATCTGACCATACTTTAATTTTCATGTTCGTTCACCTCAAGCTTATTGTAACTAAAACGATTACAACGCGCATCTATTTTGCTCGTACTTTAAAGCAATAAAAAAAGCTCCTCTCGTCTTAAACGAGAGGAGCTTTTAGCTTACTCATTAAAATTGTTCTGTTAATACAGGAACGATTTGTTTTTTACGAGACACAACGCCTGGTAAGTTAATTTGACCATTTTCTACGGTTGCATTAAATGCTTTAGCAGATTCTTCAACTAATGCGCCTGCTGGCACAGCAACAGAGTCATTGTTTAAAATGTCGGTTACGACGAAGAAGAATAAATCTAAACCTTTTGCTTCTACTTCTTTGTTTAATAATGCTACTAGTTCGTCTTGGCGACCAAGTACATCATTTACATCCACAGCATTTACTTGTGCAATAACAACTTTTTTACCGTTCATGTCGAATTCTTTTGCATCAAGATTTAATAAATCTTCTAACGCTTTATCTGAAAGGTCTGCGCCTGCTTTAAGCATTGCAAGACCGTACTCTTCTAAATTAACACCAGCGATTTCTGCAAGTTCTTTTGCAGCTTTCACATCTTGTTCTGTGCAAGTTGGTGATTTTAATAATAACGTATCTGAAACGATGGCAGAAACCATTAAGCCAGCGATGTTTGCAGGAATTGTTACGTCATTTTCTTTGAAAATTTTGTTTAAAATTGTTGCTGTACAACCAACTGGTTCTGCACGGTAGTATAAAGGTGCAGCTGTTTGGAAGTTCGCTACACGGTGGTGATCGATTACTTCTGTAATCGTTACTTCTGAGATATCATCTGCTGATTGTTGGAATTCGTTGTGATCGACTAAAATAACTTCGTTCGTTTCAGTCGCCACTTTTTCCACGAAGCGAGGTGCTTCGAAGCCGAATTGTTCTAATGCGAATTTTGTTTCGTCATTTGGTTCACCTAAGCGTACAGCTTCCGCTTCTACACCTAGTTCATTTTTTAAATATGCATATACTAAAGCAGACGTGATTGTGTCAGTATCTGGGTTTTTGTGTCCGAAAACAAGAACTTTACTCATAATAAAAATTCCTCCTAATTAATTGCTTTTTCCGACTTCATTTTACCATAGATAAAACGGAAAAAAAATGACCCTCCTCAGAAACAACGCACGTCCTTTGCACGTTCCCTTTTAAAACAGAAACTTCTTAAAAATATTAAAATACGATTACTTTTATTAATTTTTTCATATTTTTAAGTATTTTTATTACTTTTTAATTATTTTTATCTAAAATAAAAGAATTATGATAAGATTTTATTAAATTACGTTTTTAAAATTAAAGAGGTGCTCATTTTTGGAACAAAAACTCGAAAAGAAGTACATACCTTTGGCAAATTATTTTAAAAGTGCCAAACAAACTGTCTTGCAACTCTCGTTTACGGAACTCGAAAATATTCTCGGTCAAAAATTGCCGAATGCTTCTTATTTAAATAAAAGTTGGTGGCTCAAATCTAAATCACCTTTAAAATACTTCACTGCTTGGACAGAAAATGACTATTTTGTCGCTAATGTTTTGCCGGGCTACTATGTCACCTTTAAACGAACGACCCCCTTTACAGATCAAACGATCGATGACGACCATCCATACAACATTCGCCAAGCAGAAGCAGACGATGCGAGCGAACTATTCGTATTTCAACGTGCGCTTCAAACACAAACGACATTCACCATCCAAAACTTCATAAATGCGCATCCAACTGTTCAGCATTTACACAAAAGTCTCGTTGAATACAAAAAAACCGAGCATACACTTTTGTTAGTTGCGATTGTGGACGGGTATATCGGTGGTTTTGTTTTGATTAAAAACAATCAAACCGCTCACTTGAAACATCGTGCTGCGATTTCTATTAACATTTTGAATCAATACAAACATTTGGACTTAGTGCCATCTTTCATTGAAAAAGCTGAACAATGGGCACATCAGAAAAATATTCAGCGCTTAGACGTATCACTCTGTACTCGAAGTGAAGAAATGGTTGATATGTATGAACAAAACGGATTTACGAAAGAAGGTACACATCAAAAAGCCTTTCTAATTGACGACGTATTTTACGATGAAATGACATTAGGTAAAATACTATCTTAGTACCTATCAAAAAAAGCCAGAACGACAAAAATGTCGTTCTGGCTTTTATTTTATTCAGGAAATAGCGTCTGCTTACTTTCCGTATATTTTTCAAGCTTCATTCGGTTTACATCGTAACCAATCCCTGGTTTTTCTCGCATATGTACAAACCCCTCTTCAACAGAAACAAGTGGTTCGATAAGATCCTCATGCCAGTAGTTGACAGAGCCTGACGTATCACCTGGAAGTGTAAAACCTTCTAAAGAAGTAAGTGCCACCGCATGCGCACGTCCGATACCTGACTCTAACATGCCACCACACCATATTTGGATACCCGAATCAACACAAACATCATGAATTCGTTTCGCTTCTGTTAAACCGCCTACTCGCGCTTGTTTTACATTAATTACTTGGCAGCTTTTCAATTCAATCGCTGTTAACACATCTTCATAACTATGAATGCTTTCATCTAAACAAATCGGTGTCGTCAATTGACGTTGTAACTTCGCATGATTGATAATGTCATCTGCTGCGAGAGGCTGCTCAATCATTAATAAATTGTATGCATCTAATTGTTTTAAAATTGGTAAGTCTTCTAATGTGTATGCAGAATTGGCATCGACCATCAACGGAACAGTCGGATATTTACTTCGAATACTTTTCACGAGTTCTACATCATGTCCTCGTTTAATTTTCACCTTGATGCGACCATAACCTGCTTGAAGAGACGCTTCTATTTTTTCATATAGCGCTTCTTCTGTCGGTTGTAAGCCGATGCTTACACCAACTGCGATTTTTTCGCGACGCCCACCAAGTTGTTTCCAGAGAGGTTTTTGAATTCGTTTACAGTAAACGTCCCAAATTGCACATTCCACTGCCGCTTTCGCCATATTATTTCGTCGAATCGGGCGGAATCTTTCAGTTACTTCACGAGGATGTTCAATCGGTGCACCGAAAATGAGTGGTGCTAAAAAACACTCAATCATATGAGCACACGTTTCCGTCGTTTCTTCTGTATACCAAGGCGCTTCAAATGCTTCTCCTTCACCATATCCGATATTTCCTCGTTCATCATGTACTTCCACGATTAAAAAACGTTTTTGTTGTACAGAGCCAAAACTTGTCGTGAAAGGACTCTTCATCGTCATATTCATATGACGAATAATTATTTTTTCAATATGCATTGTTGTCATTCCTTCTATACTTTCATCATGTTCATTTTCGCATATTGCATCGCATTAATAACCGTATTCGTTAAAATTTCTACCCCGGTAATTAATTGCCCCCGATCAAATGTCATATGTGGATGATGCAATCCTGGTGATACACCACAACCAAGTCCGAGCATCGCCGCTTTCACGTTAGGACGCATCTTCGTATAAAAGTGGAAATCTTCGCCACCCGGTGTCGTAACAGGATCTGCTAAATGTTTATCCCCCACAGATTGAACGATAGAGCGACGTAAAATTTCTTCCGCTTCTAAATCTACTTCCGCTGCTGGGATGTTCAGTAACACTTTCGCATTAATTTGAGCGTCATACATTTCGCTAATCGAGCGAATTGCCCGTTGAATGCCTTCATCCAATTGTTTCATCGCCGCATTCGTTTGCGCGCGTGCATCCATCGTTAACAACGCTTTCCCCGGAATTGTATTCCCATGCCCTACACCCGCAGAAAATTTCGTTACTTTTACAGACCAAGGAATTCGTGTATCGACACGAATCGTTTTCAATGCGTCAATTAAGCTACCACCAATTTCAATGGAGTTTTTCCCTAAATGTGGTCGAGCTGCGTGTGCTTCTTCTCCATAAATTTCACAAGATACGAGCATCGATGCTCCATGATAAAGAGCCGGTGCATGTTTACCAATTTGGAGCTCTTGAATCGGTCGTACGTGGACGCCGAATAAAAAGTCGAGATCATCAATTAATCCTCTCTCAACGATCGACAATGCCCCATTGCCTGTTTCTTCTGCTGGTTGGAAAATAACGCGAATCGTTCCGCCCGTTTCCAACGTAAATTTTTGTTGCTCTTTCATTTTTTTCAACATTAAAAGAACCCCAATAGCCATCGTCATATGTCCATCATGACCACATGAATGATTGGCTTTGTGTACTCCGTCTACTTCTTGAAACAATGAATCAATGTCTGTGCGTAACCCAATCACCGGACTGCCACTTCCAATTTCAATATATAAACCTGTCGTATCTTCAAAAAGATGTGGTTCGTACCCTTCATCTTTTAATAATTGTGCAAGATATTGTGTCGTTTCTTTTTCTTCCCAACTTGGTTCTGGATTTGCATGTAAATGTTCGAACAGTTGTAGTAGTTTTGGCTCTAAGTCTTTTAAGTCAGCTTGCTTAATCATGTTCATCCCATCCTTTTATTTAAAAAAAATGCTTTTTTACCTGTACCCGAAATCATCGGATTCTAACGTCTGCTTCCTTTAAGCATACAAAAAGGGTATGATGATTGCCATCATTACCCTTTTTATCGATCTATTATTTAAAAGCTTGTGCTGCTTTCACTGCTTTATGCCAACCTGTTAATAACGCTTTGCTCGTTTCTTCTTCCATTTGAACATCGAAGTTTTTCTCGAGTTTCCAATGAGCTGCGATATCTTCTTGTGATGTCCAAAAACCGACTGCTAAACCAGCTAAATATGCTGCCCCAAGTGCCGTCGTTTCATTTACTTCTGGTCTTTCAACTGGCACACCTAATAAATCAGCTTGGAATTGCATTAAGAAGTCATTTTTCACCGCCCCACCATCTACGCGCAAGCTTTTCAGTGGAATGCCTGAATCACTTTCCATTGCATCTAATACGTCTTTCGTTTGGTAAGCAAGCGATTCGAGTGTGGCACGAATGAAATGCTCTTTCGTCGTTCCACGTGTCAATCCGAAAAATGCACCTCGAACGTCGGAATCCCAATAAGGTGTACCGAGACCAACGAATGCTGGCACCATATAGACGCCCTCCGTCGAGTCTACACGTTTTGCATACGTTTCACTTTCCGCTGAATCTCTAAACATACGTAACCCGTCTCGAAGCCATTGTAGAGCTGAACCTGCAACGAAAATACTCCCTTCTAATGCATACGTCACTTTACCATCTACACCCCATGCCAACGTTGTCAATAACCCGTGTTCAGAACGCACAGCTTTTTCTCCAGTATTCATTAACATGAAGCAACCGGTGCCGTACGTATTTTTAACCATTCCTTCTTCATAACACGCTTGTCCGAACAAAGCTGCTTGCTGGTCACCTGCAATACCGGCAATCGGTATTTCTCGTCCGAAGAAATGTTTCGTTGCTGTATGACCATACACTTCAGAAGAAGGGCGTACTTCAGGTAACATAGATTTTGGAACCGTTAGTAACTCCAACAATTCATCGTCCCATTGTAAATCGTAAATGTTGTACATGAGCGTTCGAGACGCATTCGAATAATCCGTCACATGCACTTTCCCTTGCGTCAATTTCCAAATGATCCACGTATCAATCGTACCGAATAATAAATCGCCCGCTTCTGCTTTCTCACGTGCTCCTTCAACATTGTCTAAAATCCATTTTACTTTCGTTCCTGAAAAATACGCATCAATTAAAAGACCGGTTTTATCTCGAACGAGTTGCTCATGCCCCGCTTCTTTTAGTTCTGCACAAATGTCTGCTGTTTGACGTGATTGCCAAACGATTGCATTGTAAACAGGCTTTCCGGTCGTTTTATCCCAAACGACTGTCGTTTCACGCTGATTCGTAATACCGATTCCTTCAATTTGTTCGGCGCTAATACCCTTTTCAGAGACTACACCGACAATGACAGATAAAATAGAACTCCATATTTGTTCTGGATCATGTTCTACCCAACCTGCTTTTGGGAAGAACTGTTGGAATTCTTGTTGTGCAACGTGAAAAACTTTTCCTTCATCGTCAAATAAAATTGCTCGTGAACTTGTCGTTCCTTGATCTAAAGCCATCATATATTTTTTCATGAATACGTATTCTCCTTTTCCATTCATTATTTACAACTTGTTCTACTTCATACCCTCCTCCGTAAAAATAAATACCTCTAAACGCAAAAAAAGAGAGGTAAGCGACCGTGCTTCCTCCCTTTAAAATCATTTAATTAAATAGCATCTTCTAATTCGGTTTGTTTCGTTTCTTTCCCTAATGTAATCACCGCTACAACAGCAATTAAAATCGCAATCGCAAAAATACCAAAAATATAAGATAACGAAATACCTGCTGCCGTCAATGAACCGACTAATAAAGGTCCGATAATTCCTCCGATTCGTCCGACACTTGCTGCCATACCAACACCTGTTCCTCGAATAACAGTCGGATAATTTTCAGGTGTGTAAGCATACATCGCACCCCACGCTCCTAAATTAAAGAACGATAAAAACATTCCTGCAACGACGAGTAATGCTGTACCTGATGCCATTCCAAATACGAGTGCACTAATAGCTGTCCCGACTAAATAGACAGAAAGGACGCGCTTTCTTCCCCATTTTTCGATAAGCCATGCAGCTGTAAAATAACCGGGTAATTGTGCAAGTGTCATAACTAAAACGTATTCAAAACTTTGAATTAAACTAAAGCCCTTCATGACCATCACACTCGGCAACCATAAAAACATACCGTAATAAGAAAAAACGACCATAAACCAGACGATCCAAAGCATAATCGTCTGACGCGCATATTTTTTATGCCAAACATTCTTCATATTCGTCAACATGCTCGTACGCGCTTCTTTTTGTACCGTTTCAAACTTTTTAGAATCTGGTAGTTTCACACGTAGATAAACAGCATAAAGCGCTGGAATCGCTGTAATAACTAATGCGATACGCCAACCGTAAGCTGGAATAACAAAATATGAAATGATTGCCGCTAATAACCAACCTGCTGCCCAAAAGCTTTCCAGTAGTACGACGATTCGTCCACGCTCATGTGCCGCAACGCTTTCAGAAACGAGCGTTGAAGCGACTGGTAACTCACCGCCAAGCCCCATTCCAATAATAAAACGTAAAATAAGAAACGCTGCTAACGTCGTCGTCAAAGCAGATAAACCACTCGCTACGGAAAAAATGAGCAACGTCCACATAAAAATATTTTTCCGACCGTATCGATCCGCTAGTACACCACAAAGTAATGCCCCAACCGCCATACCGATCGAATTAACACTCCCAATCCATCCGATTTGCGTCGGACTCAGTTGCCAATCGATTGCAAGTGCTGCAATAACAAAAGATAAAATCCCTACATCGAGCGCATCAAAAAGCCAACCAACACCTGCCGTCACGAGTAATTTATTACGCGTTGGCGATTTGGATGCTCGCCCTTCTTTATACTTCATCTCCACTTCTCTCTCCACCTGTCTTGTCACTAGTAATGTCATTAATATACACGTTCTATTTCATGTTGACAATACTTTGTTTTTTCTAATAATTCCGATAAATTGTGATATTCTATTGTATATAAGGCAATTTAACGGTAGAATGTCTTTTATAGAAAAACAACTGTTTATTCAGTGCGAACAAAAGGAGATTAATGCATATGTGGAAAGGCTTACTAAACGAATATAAAGAATACTTACCTATTACTAAAAATACACCTGCTCTAACACTTCATGAAGGCAATACACCCCTTATTCATTTAGATACATTATCAAAAGAACTAGGCATCGACCTCCATGTAAAATTTGAAGGCTTAAATCCCACTGGCTCATTTAAAGACCGTGGTATGGTAATGGCTGTTGCAAAAGCAATCGAAGACGGTAGTAAATGCGTCATTTGTGCATCTACTGGTAATACGTCAGCTGCGGCCGCTGCATATGCTGCTCGCGCTGGAATCCAAGCTCTTGTCGTTATTCCGAAAGGAAAAGTAGCTGCTGGGAAGTTAGCACAAGCTTACATGTACGGAGCAAAAATTATTGAAATCGACGGAAACTTTGATGAGGCATTACAAGCTGTTCGTGACATTAGTGAAACGACAGACGTTGCACTCGTTAACTCCGTTAATCCATATCGCTTAGAAGGTCAAAAAACAGCCGCATTCGAAGTATGTGACCAACTCGGTGATGCCCCTGATATTTTAGCAATTCCTGTTGGTAATGCCGGAAATATTAGCGCTTACTGGAAAGGATTTAAAGAATACAACGAAAAAAAGGAACACGCCTTCCTAAAATGTTCGGTTTTGAAGCAGAAGGTGCTGCCGCAATCGTTCAAGGAGCACCGATTGCTAATCCAGAAACAATTGCAACAGCGATTCGAATCGGAAATCCTGCAAGTTGGAAATTAGCAGAAGCGGCACGTGATGAATCAAAAGGGAAAATTGCAGCCGTGACAGACGAAGAAATTTTAAATGCTTATCGTTTAATTGCAGCGAAAGAAGGCGTTTTTGCAGAACCAGGTTCAGCTGCTTCTGTCGCAGGCGTCATCCAATCAGTGAAAAATGGCTCCATTCCTCAAGGTAGTCAAGTCGTTGCGGTTTTAACAGGAAATGGTTTGAAAGATCCTGATACAGCTGTTAAAGCATCTACAGTCGAAATGGTTTCTCTTCCAAACGATGAAGATGCTATCCGCAAATATATCGAGAGCGTTTTATAATATGGGAAAGAAATGGACAATTACTGTTCCGGGAAGTACGGCTAACCTTGGTCCTGGCTTTGACTCGATCGGTTTAGCGCTCGGACTTTATTTACGACTAGACGTCACGTTGCATAACGAATGGGCATTTGAACATCATTCGATTCACTTACCAGAAAAGTTCACTGTCGAAGATCATCTCGTTTACAAAGTAGCAAAAGAAGTCGCAGAACGTTACGATGCGGACCTTCCTGATTGCAAAGTCGTTATGACGAGCGAATTACCGCTTGCGCGTGGTCTCGGAAGTTCTGCTTCTGCTATCGTTGCGGGCATCGAAGTTGCGAACCAAGTATGTGACTTAAACTTAACTGTCGAACAAAAATACACACTCGCTTCTCGCATTGAAGGTCATCCAGACAACGCGTCGGCATCTGTTTGTGGCGGTTTGACGATCGGAGCTAGTTTGCCAAATGGCGATTTAGAATTGATTCATACACAAGACGTGCGAGCGGCATTTGCTGTATTCATACCGAATGTTGAGCTGAAAACGTCCGAAGCACGAAAAGTATTACCTGCACAATATGATAAAGCATATGCCGTTCATGCAAGTGCGAATGCGAATATGTTAACCGCTGCGCTTTTAACGAAAGATTACAAACGTGCAGGTAAATTTATGGAACATGATCTTTTTCACGAACCGTTCCGTGCCAATTTAATTCCGAACTATCATGAAATTCGTCAAACAGCGAAAGATGCAGGAGCATACGGTACAGCAATTAGCGGTGCCGGTCCGACCGTCATTTCATTATTACCAATCGAGCATGTTCAAGCTTTCGTAGAAAAAATGAAACCGCTCTTCCCTACGTATGACATTCAAGCAGTAAAAGTTGATACCGAGGGTGTTCGTGTCGATATTTCAGAATGATGATTTCACTAGAAAAGAAAGGTTGATCACCTCTTTCTTTTCTAGTTTTTTGTTTTTATAAATCTTTTTTATTGACTTATCTCTCAAATGTAACTATGATAGTTACATCAACAAACGGTGGTGAAAATGATGGTTAATAGTCGTTTTGCTGTCGCAATTCACATTTTATCTTTAATTGCTGTGACGAAGGATCGTGCTGTTCTAACTTCCGATTTTATTGCGGGGAGCGTGAATACGAATCCCGTGGTCGTTCGCCGCATTAGTAGTCAATTAAAAAAAGCGCATCTTCTTTCTTCTACAGCAGGTGTTTCTGGTTACGTACTTACGAAACAACCGCAACAAATTTCGTTATTAGAAATTTACAAAGCGGTTCAAGCACCTGATGAGCTTTTTGCACTTCATAAATCGCCTAATCCGGCATGTAATGTCGGTAAACAAATTAATGGCGTCTTAACAAATGTATTTGATACGGTACAACAAGCAATGGAACGTGAAATGCAACAACAGTCATTACAACATATTCTAGATCGACTTCAATAAGTTCGATCTCTTTTTTCCCCGTACCTGTAACAAATTTAATTACAACATTATTAGGAGGAATTCACATGAAAATTGGTATTATTGGCGCAACAGGTAAAGCTGGTCAAAAAATTTTAAAAGAGGCGTTAGTTCGTGATCATGACGTAACAGCAATCGTACGTACAGCTTCAAAAGTAAAAGAGGATGTTTCTGTAATTGAAAAAGACATATTTGAACTAACAGCGCAAGACGTTGCATCATTCGACGTCATTATTAATGCATTTGGCGCTCCTTTCGGTCACGAAGATTTACACGTTAAAGCAGGTCGTCATTTAATCGAAATTTTCGATGGTCTTTCTACTCGCTTAATCGTTGTAGGTGGTGCTGGTAGCTTATTCACAGACGATTCTAAAACGACAAAAGTGATTGATACACCAGACTTCCCAGAAGCATTCGTTCCTACGGCATCAAATCAAGCACAAAACTTAGAAGATTTACAAGCATCTTCACTGAATTATACATTCGTAAGTCCATCAGCATTTTTCGACGCTGAAGGTCCACGTACTGGCAACTACACAACAGCTGAAGACGTATTAATTATTAACGAACAAGGCGAAAGCTACGTATCATACGCTGACTTTGCTATCGCCATCGTTGATGAAGCAGAAAACAACAAATTCGCTAAACGCCGTTTCACCGTTTCTTCTCTACAAAAATAAACAATTAAAAAAGTTATCCAAGAAGGCTGAAATGTAGCCAACTGTGGATAACTTTTTTTATACATAATTATGCAAGTAACAACAAACTAACTGCCATAACGGCCATCCCTAAAACGACACCGTACATCGACGTATGTGTTTCATCATACTCTCTCGCTGCAGGTAATAATTCATCCAGTGATATGAATACCATAATACCGGCTACCCCTGCAAAAATAATACCGAACATCGTATCTGTTAAAAACGGCATCAGCAATAAATAAGCAGTTAATGCCCCAATAGGCTCTGCTAAACCTGATAAAAAGGACAGTTTAAATGCCTTTTTACGATCGCCGGTTGCATAATACATCGGTACAGCGACAGCAATCCCTTCTGGAATATTATGAATAGCTACCGCAATCGCAATCGCAATACCGAGTTGTGGATCTTCTATCGCTGACATGAATGTCGCGATTCCCTCTGGAAAATTATGAATACCAATTGCGAGTGCTGTAAACACACCCATCTTCTTCAATTTTGTAAATTGAGCAGCTGTCGGCTCTTGCTGAAGCACTTCTACCCGCTTCACTTCATGCGGGTTTTCAGAGTTTGGTAAAAGTCGGTCGATACATGCGATTAAAATCATGCCTCCAAAAAAACCGACGACCGTTAAAGCGTAACCTTTCGTATCGCCGACTGCGACGACTAAAGAGTCTTTTGCTTTAAAGAAAATCTCGACGAGCGATACGTAAATCATTACCCCTGCAGAAAAGCCGAGCGCAAATGATAAAAATTTCGTATTCGTTCGTTTCGTAAAAAAGGCTACGAGACTTCCTAAACCTGTCGCTAGCCCTGCAAATAGCGTTAACAATAACGCGTATACTACCGTTGAATCCACTACAACACCTCTTTTTTTGTATTTTCATATTTTCATTGTAACAAAAAAGTTTCCAGAAGGAAACTTTTAAAGTGCATTGTCATTCGTAAAAAGGAGTTTTATAATGAAAAGCATCTCAAGTAAAAAGGAGTCTTTCCTCGTATGCCTTATATAAAAAAAGGAACGAAAGCTTTCCGAAATACAAATTTAGCACTTTTTGCAGGTGCCTTTAGCACGTACGCTAACTTATATATGACGCAGCCAATTCTACCGGCTCTATCGAAACAATTCGGTGTATCTCCTGCTGTCGCTAGTTTATCTTTATCGTTAACGACCATTACACTCGCTATTGCGATGCTCATTACAGGTTCTTTATCCGAAGCTTGGGGACGAAAATCGATTATGACATTCTCGATGATTGCGGTCGGTATATTATCTCTTTGTATCGGTTTCGCACCCAACTTTGAATCGCTTCTCGTTTTACGCGTCATTCAAGGTGTCGTCTTTGCAGGTCTTCCTGCCATTGCGATGGCTTATTTAGCAGAAGAAATGGATCCTAAAAGTTTAAGTACCGCAATGGGTTTGTATATAAGCGGTAACTCTATCGGTGGTCTCGCAGGTCGTGTCATTATGGGTTCTGTAACAGATGCTTATAACTGGCACGTCTCAATGGTTACAATCGGTGTTATTAGCATCATTTTAGCGATTGTCTTTACACTATTACTTCCAAAATCTCAACATTTCATTCCTAAGAAATTATCAATCAAACCGCTATTCGCTTCAATGGTCGATCATTTCAAAAATCCATCGCTGCTCATGTTATTTACACTAGGATTTTTATTAATGGGCGCCTTCGTAACACTTTACAATTATATCGGCTTTCATTTGTTAGAACCCCCTTATTCATTAAGCCAAACGCTCGTAGGCTTTATTTTTTTACTCTATTTAGTCGGTACATTTAGTTCAACCTTTATGGGAAAACTTGCAGATACACACGGACGCTACAAAATCATTTTAACTGCATTTTGTTTAATGCTTGTAGGCGTACTTTGTACACTCCACGCTAGTTTATGGGTCATCATTTTAGGAATTGCCGTCTTTACATTCGGCTTTTTCGGTGGTCATGCCATCGCAAGTAGCTGGATAGGTTCTCAAGCTAAACATGATAAAGCGCAAGCCTCTTCTCTATATTTATTTTTCTACTACTTCGGCTCAAGTCTTGGAGGTACGGTTGGTGGCTTGTTCTTAACAAACTTTGGGTGGTTCGGCGTTGTTAGCATCATCTCCGTATTTTTAATACTCGGCATTATCGTAACGTATATGTTGCACGTCTATTTAATTAAAAATACGCCGTTAAACAAATAAAAGGAAGGCTCAATAGAGCCTTCCTTTTATTTTCTTCTCTGATACCAAAATACGACAGCCATAAAACAAGCAAATCCTAGTGACCAACCACCGAGAACATCTGTCATAAAATGACGTGACCCTGCGACACGAGATAAGCCAACGAGTATAGTTAATACGAGCGCTACACAAAATGCCCACTTTTTATGCACAGCATTTCGCCCTGTCGTTAAAACGTACGCTAACGTCATTAAATAAATCATCGATAACATCGAATGCCCTGATGGGAAACTGTAAGACGTTAGTTGTTCTGGAATAGTAGGACGCGGGCGTTGAACAATAAATTTAATTCCTTGATTAATAATTGTTCCTCCAATTAATGCAAACAATACAAAATACACTTGGCGATATCGTTTTTTCATATATAAGAAAATGACGAGTATAATCGCGACAATGACGACAAATATCGTCTCACCAATATAGTGGAACGGTTCTAAAAATTGATTCCCAGCAAACGTATTAGTTCCCCATTGATCTACTTTTTGTACCCATTCCATATTTAAACTCGCCCAAATTGTAACGAAAAATAAAAAAGCAATAACTGCAATAACATTAAAAAATTTAACCAAAACGAATCTCTCCTCTCATCCATTTTATTGTCCACTGCTTTTCAAAAAAGTAAACTGCCATCGTTTTTTATTAATTTATTGTATTTTTTATTAAAAAACACTTATTATACTATTATTTTGATATTCTATTATAAGAAAAATATTAACTAGAGGTGGACATTTATGGTTAGACCAATCAACTCGTATGATTACTTGCGTGTCATTACAGCATTTGCAGTCGTATTTCTTCATACGGCTGCACCGTACTTATACGATTTCAACACACTCTCTCAGTCTAATTGGATGGCAGTCAATATTTATGATAGCATTTCTCGTTGGTGCGTTCCCGTATTCTTTATGCTAAGTGGTGCCTTCCTTTTGAATCCTAAAAGGGAAGAAACATTAAAAGTACTTTATACGAAACGTGTCATGAAATTACTCATTCCATTAGTCGCTTGGAGCATTATTTATTACATATACACAGCTATTTTACATAACGATTTCTCTTTAGAACATTTTGTGCGAGATTTTCTAAACAATGAAACGTTTTTCCATCTATGGTTTTTGTATATTTTAATTGGCTTATACGTTTTAATTCCGATTTTGCGAATGATTACGAGACAAGCTTCTCAAAAGATGTTGCTTTATATTTTATTACTTTGGTTCATTCAAACACCATTGAAAGAATTACTTAATCATTATTTACATTTAGACATTTACTTTGATATTCCATTAGGAAAATATTTAGGCTTCTTTATTTTAGGTTACTATTTAATGACGTATGAAATCCCTAAAAAGACACGTATTTTATCATACGTACTTGGGCTCATCTCGTTATTCGTTACAGTTTACGGAACGTATGTTGGAACATTAGAAAATAACGGACGCTTCTTTGGATTTTATTATTACTATTTACGTCCAAACGTTATTTTTATGGCGATTGCGATTTTTATTTTCTTTAAATACTCGCGCCTTTCCTTTGCGCCTCAATTCATTCAAAAAATCGATGGGCAAAGCTTCGGTATTTATTTAGTACATGCTTTACTATTAAAAGAATTTACACGTCTTCTTCATTCGGTAACAGGACATGAATACTTGTTTAGTAATTTATATATAAATACAATAATCGTCGCAATAATTATTTTCACAGTCAGTTATTTCGTTAGTAAGTGGATTCGACGTATTCCTGTTCTTAAACATATTATTCCATAGAAAAAAGCTCGGATCCTAGATCCGAGCTTTTTCTTTTATTTAAATATTTTTTCCACGACGCGTTTTGTCGCTTCACCGTCTTCTAAACTACAATACTTCTCTTGGAAAGCATCATATTTCGTTGCATAATCACGTTGAACTTCTTCAATATTTTGAAGTGCATGAATGACTTCATCCGTTGTTTCTAGTAATGGACCAGGGGCTTCTGCCTCGAAATCAATATAAAAACCACGTAAATTATCACGATAGTCTGCAAAGTCGTATGTGTAATATAAAATTGGACGTTTCGTATTCGCAAAATCAAACATAACAGAAGAATAATCCGTCATTAAGACGTCAGAAATTAAGTACAGTTCTTGAATATCTGGATATTTCGATACGTTTTTAAACATCTCTCTGTACTCTTCTGGAATCGTTAAGCTATTGCTTACGACAACGTGCATACGAAGTAATACGATATAGTCGTCTCCGAGTGCTTCTTGCATTCTTTGTAAGTCTAATTCAAGTTTGAAGCTGAACTTACCTTTTTTCCCTGCTGTTTGATTATCACGGAAAGTTGGTGCATATAAAACAATTTTCTTATCGCGTGGTAAGTTTAATTTATTCATTACTTTTTCTTTAATTTGTTCGTGATCTTGATAAAAAATATCATTTCGTGGGTACCCTGTTTGAAGAACTTCTCCATCGTAACGGAAAGCACTTCTAAATGCATTCGTCGCATATTCGCTAGGTGATATTAAATAATCCCACGTTTGAGTCGCATGATGTACACGAGATAAATAGCCATCATCGCGACCTGTCACGTGATCCATATCAAATTGCATTTTCTTCAGCGGTGTACCGTGCCACGTTTGTAAATACGTCGTTTTTTTATTTTTATCTAAATACGTTGGGAAGTTTTGATTATTAACCCAATAGCCCGCTTTCGCTAAGTAGTAATAATATTTCGGACTTAGACGGCTAATTCGACGTGTATGTTCATCTTTAATCGGTAGTAAACCATTGTATACCCATACTTTTTTGTATGGTAAGTTTTGACGAACGATTTCTTCATAAATAACGCGTGGACTATCGGCATATTGCTTACCTACACCACTTTCAAACAAAATTAAGTTTTTATCAACTTTAACTGTTTTTAGCATCACTTTATAAGCAAACTTCATAATTGGATAATACATCTTACGTTTCTTCAATTGGCGAATTGTAATCGAACCAACTGTTGACGTCGCAAAATCATCCCATTTATTTTCGAATTTCGTTGCGCTTTTTACCGCTTCAAAAATACGGTCACATGCACTCGTATCGCGATATTTAATAAATTTATTCGCACGCTGTACGTACTCGTCTTCCATCACGAAGTTTTGCGCTGCATATTTTTCAATTTCTGAAATAACCAATTCATTTTGGTCAACGATAACACCCGGTAGATCACGGTCAATATTTAAATGTGATGGGCGCTTACCGATGAAACGTCTACGGTCAAATTGATAATAAACAATCGGTTTATGCAAGAAGCTGAAATCAAATCCAACACTTGAATAATCAGTTACCATTAAGGCACTCTCTTTAATTAAATGCTGTACGTCTACTTCACCTTGGTTGATGACGCGTACTGCTGAACTCTCAAAGAATTTCGAGTATTTTTGCATATTCGGATGTAAGCAGAATAAAATGTCAAATTGATATTTTTCACTAAGTGCATGAAGTTCTACACTATTTACAAGTTCTTGATAACGATGGAAATAATCACTCTCAAGGAATACTTGCTCTGATGTAATCCAGTCTCGCCACGTTGGAATAATTAAAATTTGACGTTTCAGTGGAACGTCTTTCGTAAATAAAGCATCAAAACGTGATAAGCCTGTTACGACTACTTCTTTTTCTGCATAGCCAAAGTCACTAACAATCATACCTTTTTCAAAATCTGAACTTACGATAAATAAATCTGTATCGAATCCTGATTTAGCAAACTTCCCGTAATTCGACACCATATTTTTCGTACCCATTACGCCGTGTTGTAAAAAGACTTTAACAGCTTGTACTTTTTTCTTATATTTTTTCGTTCTTATCGGATATAAATAGTCGGCATGGTGAGATGAAACGATTTTCGTCGCTTGCATCGTTTTTTCAATATGTTCTTTTGATTTGTAGTAAAGAACATTACCTAAAGGCTCTACGTTTGCGCGCTCAATAGAATTTCGATCAATTACATAGTAAACTTCTTTTTCTGGATGCTGTTTACGCATGTATTCAAAAAATCGAAAGCCGGTATCTTGTGCTTTATAAGGACGCTCCCCAATTAACCAAATATCATGTTTTTTATTCTCTTCGAATATTTTTTTCGAATGTTTCATAGAATGTTTCAACACTTTATAAGCATCTGCATCAACATTGTACGTTTCAAAAGATAAGTTTTGCTGTTTAAATGTGAAGTACGGTGAAATGACAGTTGAAACGTCTTTGCCTTCTATGACCATTTCTTCTAACAATAACTTCGCTCTATTCGTTGGGCGACCAACTTTTTTCACATACACATCTTCATCGCCATTATTAAATTTAAATGCCAAATATAAATCGAATACTTGGTCCTCTAAATTTTTATTTCTAAAACTATTCAAATCAATTGCAATCTCATAAGCATATTTTTGATTACCTAATTTTCGTAGACTATACGCTTCATCACGTATTAACTGTACGTGTTGTTTAAATTGATTTGCACTAGCACGAATTTGAATATATGCATCGCTTTCGACAATAAAGTTCGATTGTGTAAACATAATACCTTTCACGATGACTTGCTCTTTTTGTTGTTTAATAGATTCAATTTGCAAGCGAATCTTCGGCTTAATTTGACCGTTAACATAAACTGATAAGTTTCCTGAAACCGTTTGGGAAAGATGCACTTTATTACCATCTACAATAGAAGGTTCTAACAAGTCTAAATCCGTCTGATCAAAACCGCCTAGTCGAATGAAATAAGACATGTATTCTTCCGAATTTTCAATTGTAAATTTAGCTAGTTCACGTTTTTTCTCTACAAATTCTGGCTTACGTGTACTCGTTTTGATTTTCGTTTCTAAATATAAATCGTACACATCTTCTTCACCATATCCACACGTTAATAGCTCGGTGATATTGAACTCAAATCGAGGTGTATTTGTAGGTTCTTTTAATGAAACGAGTAGTTTCTTTTCATCCGGATTAAGTCTTCGTTGTGCCCAAAGTTGATGTACTTTATAGTCTGGATCTGAGAACACCATACTTAGTGCTACTTTCATTCCTTCTTTACGAATCGTAATACGCTCTTTTAGAGGTGTTTTACGTTTCTTTTTCTTTAATATTTTTTTTATTTTCTTTATCAATTTATGTCACCCTACTTTAAAAAATAATAAACACTTTTTTGTTTATTTCATAGAAAATCTTCACTATATTTCATGAATTATTGCGCTTAACACAATAAGTATGCACTTTTGTATATTAACTTAAAACACGCTTTACATTATACTATAATTTCAAAATTCATGGTGTCTTGAAAAAATATAAAACATCGTGCTTTTACATTCCTATTCCTTCTATATTTATATTCTCTAATTTTAAATTATTTAAACTAAGAATCCATATACCTTCATTAATTACTTTATATGGATTTACTTTCATTTTAATTTCATAAAAAAAACCTCGAAATGAAAATTTCGAGGTTTTGAATACGTACATGTATTTTCTTAGCGAATTGATCCCATTTTACGAGAAATCCAAGGGCAAAGAATTAACATAATAACGAATAACACGATTGCTGCTCCGCCAAGATAACCGAAGTATTGTACTTCTGAAACTTTATCGAATACTTTTGCAAGTTGTGCATTAATTGCTTGAGCAACAGTACTTGTTAAGAACCATAAAGACATTGCTTGTGCAGCGAATGCTTCTGGTGCAAGTTTTGTCGTTGCTGATAAACCAACTGGTGACATTAATAATTCACCGATTACTACTAGGAAGAATGAAAGTACTAACCACCATGGGCTAATTAATTCAGTACCACCAGAAGTCATTGCTGGAATTACCATGATTAAGAATGACGCCCCTGCAAATAATAATGAGAATGAAAATTTAACAGGAGTTGAAGGACCCTTATTACCAAGTTTCATCCATAGAGCAGCCATGATTGGTGCAAGGATGATGATGAATAATGGGTTTAATGATTGGAAGAAAGCTGGTGAAATTGTTTTTGATCCAATTTCTAAGTTTGTACGTGTATCTGCATAGATTGCTAAAATTGTAGAACCTTGTTCTTGGATAACCCAGAACATCGTACCTGCAATGAATAAAGGAATATATGCAAGTAAGTGTGATTTTTCTTCTTTTTTCGTGCTCTTAGATGTGAACATCCAAATGAATACAGAGATTGGTGCTAATACACCGATTACTGTGAAGAAGTTGATTACGAAACCGATTGTTAACCAACCTTTTAAGTAAACGATTAATACTAAAACTAAGAAAATAACGAGTGAGATAATTGCTTTTTTAACGATGCTTTTAATTTCATTTTTCGCCAATGGATTAGCCGGTGCGACACCTGCCATACCAAGGTTTTTCTTCTCAGAAAGTTTAAACATAATTAAACCAATTGCCATACCAACTGCAGCTACCGAGAATCCGGCGTGATAACTTTGAAATTCTTGTTGTACGGCACCAACAATTAATGGTGAAAGAAATGCACCTAAGTTAATACCCATATAGAAAATACTGAAGCCTGAATCACGACGAGGATCATTTGTTGAATAAATATCCCCTACAACTGATGATACGTTTGGTTTTAATAAACCTGTACCTAAAATAATCAAGACCATTGAGATGAATAAGAACGTTGCGCCACCAGGTAATGCTAGACAAATATGCCCTAGCATGATTAATAAACCACCCCAGAATATCGTACGTCTTGTACCTAAAATACGGTCAGCAATCCATGCCCCGATAATACCTGACATATAAACAAGTGAACCGTAAATTGACATGATTGATGCGGCAGTAGATTTATCAAATAATGCTAAACCGCCATCTGTTACGCTTTTGTACATGAAGTACACAAGAAGCGCCTTCATACCATAGTATGAAAAACGTTCCCAGAACTCAGTGAAGAATAAGTTGAACAAACCTTTTGGATGTCCAAAGAATCCTTTTTGAGGGACTGTTTTGACAATCTCTTCTTTTGTTGCCATATAGATTTACCTCTTTCTCTTTCAATAATTAAAATAGTCTAACAATTCGAAACAGTTAAGTTTCTATTTTGAAAAAACAGTATGTCCATTATACACACACAGATGTTCGAATGTCAAAAATTATTATTATATAGAATTTTCTGATTTATTAAGTTAATAATATGTCAAATTAACAAGAAGTTCAATAGTTTTTTCATTTATTTTTCAAATACTACTATAATATTATTTTTCTACTCAATATTTATTTCCCCTTTTTTCCTATACAAAACTCAATGAGTATACTATTGATTCAAACGAAAAATAACTGTAAGAACTTTCATAAAGGAAGTTCTTACAGTTATTTTAAAATTATTTTTTGAATGCTTTCATACGATTTACATCCGAGACATGTAACTCGACTTTTAGTAACGTACCTTCCTCTACATATTCTGTAGAAAGAATATTTGCACGCTCATTCAAATACGATACGAGATCTCCGCGATCATACGGAATACACAACGTTTGTACTTCGTAATCTGCAAAGATTGCTTTACGAATCATTTCTAAAAGTTCATCTAATCCAACATCTTGTTTCGCAGATAAATAAATTTTATTTTTACTAACGAACGGATATTGAATATTTGCTCGGTCTGCTTTGTTGTATACATAAATTGTCGGAACATCCACAACGCCAACGTCTTCTAGCGTTTTATTTGTAATGTCGATCATGTATTCATGTTCTTCATTTGATACGTCAACGACATGAAGTAATAAATCGGCTTCTCTCGCCTCTTCTAATGTTGAACGGAATGCCTTCACGAGATGGTGAGGTAGCTTACTTACGAATCCAACTGTATCCGTTAATAAAAATTTCTTATTATCCTCTAACTCAATTTGGCGTACAGACGTATCTAATGTAGCAAACAACATATCTTTCTCAAGTACTTGCTTTTCCTCATCAGGATTCGTACGTTCAAGAAGTTGGTTCATAATCGTCGACTTTCCAGCATTTGTATAACCGACTAATGAGACGACTGGCAATGCATTTTTTTGACGCTTTTTTCGCTGCGTCTCACGTTGCGCTTTTACTTCTTCTAATTCCTTATGAATTTTTGCAATTTGTTTTTCAATTTTACGACGGTCTAATTCTAGTTTCGTTTCACCAGAACCTTTATTTTGGAAACCGCCGCCCGTACCGCCACCTTGTCTGCTTAATGATGCATTCATTCCGACTAGACGTGGCATTAAATATTTCAACTGTGCGATTTCAACCTGCATTCGTGCCTCATTCGTTTTCGCACGGCGCGCAAAAATGTCTAATATGAGTGTCGTACGGTCAATTACTTTACAATCTAAATCTTGCTCTAAATTACGAATTTGAGCTGGTGATAATTCATCATCAAAAATAACGACGTTCGCACCTTTTTCTTCGTACATTTGACGAATCTCTTCTGTCTTCCCTGTTCCTACGTAATGAGAAGGTGTTACACGCTCTAAATTTTGTGTTACAACACCTACTACTTCTACGTCCATCGCTTCTGCTAAATTGCTTAATTCTTCGATGGAATAATCGAAATGGCGATCGTTACGTAAATTCACACCAACGAGAATCGCTTTTTCTTCAATGTAATCTTCTTCCATCAGAACACCTCCGTTACATATAAAAAGGAGAGCAAGCTTTCGTCTGCTCTCCTTACAGATATTTTTATCGTATCACGCCTCATAGCCCTTGGCAATTTCAATGGACTGTAAGCGTTCAACCGAATCATTGCTTTCTTTAAACTCAAACACTGTATTTCCTAACTTTAAATGATTCCCTTTAATAGGAAGAGATAGCAACCGAGACCAATGTGTCATTTTGCGATTCACGTCTTGAACGTGGAAAATACACTTTTGAATCGACAACGATTCATTCGCTTCTGTTAGTGTTCCATCTTGATGCAACGACTGAAATCGCTCTTCTTTTGATTGCTCCCACTGAATGAAAAATGGGTACGGTAATTTTTTATCAATTTTATGTTCGATAAAAAGCATTTTCCATTTTCGAATGTCTCCGTTTTTTGTCTTACGCTCAGATTCGATTAAACCACTCGTTTTATAACCTAGTTTTTGAAAATAACGATTTTGTTCTTCCAAATTGTCCGAGCGTAAACAAACCGATCCGAAACCTTCACGAAACTGTAAGTCGTTTAACAATTGACGAGTGAGAGGATGTGTAGAATTTTTCGTTATTTCTTCATCTTCTACAGATAAGTATTCAATATAACTATTTTGCGTATATAAAAGTGCATTGTATGTGCCCCACTGTAAATGTTGGCCTCCCTCTACAGGATGAATACCTTCGACTGTAACCTCTCTTGCAATTTCAGCCGGTGTTTTTTTCGTAAAGTAGACTACATGATCTAATTCAAACATTCGCTCATCCCCTTCTTACAGACTTATATTTGTCCATTTTATATTATCATAAAATTTAGAAAATTTTAGATAAAAAGCGTTTGTTTTCATATTTCCACTGTATAATTCACTCTGACTTCTACGCATAAAAAAAGAGTCTGTCATAGCAGACCCTTCTTTTACATACGATGCTATGGAATCATAAATGATAAAACATTACTTTGTAAAAACGTCAGAATACAAACAAACAGTAATAAAATAATGCTGTATTTAAATGTGAAACGAAGTAACTCCGATTCTCTTCCCATCAAGCCTACCGCTGCAGCTGCAACCGCAATCGATTGTGGAGAAATCATTTTACCCGTGACGCCACCCGACGAATTCGCCGCAAGCGCAAGCACAGGATCCATCCCTACAGACGTCGCTGTTACTTGTTGTAATTTCGCAAACAAGACGTTCGCTGACGTATCAGATCCCGTAATAAATACACCAATCCATCCTAATACAGGTGAGAAGAATGGGAATAGCGCGCCGGTTTTAGCAAGTACTAAACCAAGTGTCGTCGTCATACCAGCTGCATTGACGACATAGGCGTACCCAACAACGGCACAAATCGTCAATAACGGGAATTTGATTTCATTCGCCGTCTGCCCAAAAATGCTGAACCAGTCTTTCCAACGAACGTTGAAAATAAACTTCGTCACGATTGCTGCTAATAAAATCGCCGTGCCTGCTGCGCCTAACACTTCGAGTTTGTAATACGCTTCAATCGGTGCTTGCGTCACACCGTTTAAAACTTGATTGTGAACAAAAGGTACGTGTGGCATAAATGTCAGCCAGTCCCCTAATTTATTCACAGCTAACAAAATGCTATTTGCCCCTTCATAATGACCGGTTAAAGCGAGTTTGATTTTTGGAATACCCCAAATAGAAATAAAAATCGTTAATATAATAAACGGAGACCATGCTTTGAAAATTTTCGCGCCGGAGTAAGAAAGATCTTTTTCCTCTTCGACTTTTTCATCTTTAAAACGATAAATCGTTTTTGGTTTCCAAATTTTCATAAATAATGCTAATGCCACTAATGAAACGAGTGCTGACAATACGTCAGGTAACTCAGGTCCTAAAAAGTTTGACGTTAAATATTGCGTCACAGCAAATGAAATACCCGATACTAAAATCGCTGGTAATACTTCCATTGTTTTTTTGAATCCAACCATAATCCAAACGAGTAAAAATGGAATACAGACAGATAAAAACGGTAATTGACGCCCTACCATTTTTGAAATTTCAATCGCTGGAATACCAGTTGGTCCCTCCATCGCCGTAATCGGAATACCGATTGCACCGAACGCTACCGGTGCTGTATTCGCAATCATACAAAGTCCAGCCGCATATAACGGGTTAAATCCTAAACCGACTAATAAGGCAGCTGAAATCGCTACAGGAGCGCCAAATCCTGCTGCACCTTCTAAAAATGCGCCAAATGAAAACGCTACCAATAAAGATTGAATACGACGGTCTTCTGTAATAGAAAGAACCGAATGGCGAATAATGTCAAATTGCCCTGTACGAACCGTCACATTGTATAGGAATACGGATGTAATGATGATCCAACCAATCGGTAACAACCCATATATCCCACCTTGCGTTGCAGACATAATTGCCGTCCCTACAGGCATTTTAAATGCCACAACTGCTAAAACGAGTGCAACGAGTAACGTCGTTAGTCCAGCTATGTACCCTTTCATTTTCTTAATCATTAACGCCCAAATAAAATAAATAATCGGAATGACAGCTATGAGTGCTGACCAACCTAAACTGCCACCAACAGCTGTGTAATCTTGTGTAAACATTCCATTTCCCCCTCATTTTGTGAAATTTGTGCTCCCCATCACAAATATGGTCATCAGATGACCTTACGTTAAAATTATATTCTCAATTTTCAGTTTACTCAACAGTTTTTTTCACTTATTTAGAATTTATAAGACGTTTCATAGAAAATAAATGTATACTATAGCTACATATACACAGACGTACAACTAGGAGTGTTATTATGCCATTTGAAAAAATTCAACCGAAAAAAATATATGAAGAAGTCGCAGATACGATTGAGAAAATGATTGTCGATCGCACATTGCAAGCAGGTGACCGTCTAGATTCTGTTGAAAAACTTGCCGAAAATTTTTCGGTTAGTCGCTCTGCTGTACGAGAGGCTTTATCCGCTCTAAAAGCAAAAGGTCTCATTGATATTCGACAAGGTGAAGGCTCTTTCATTAAAACATTTGATGCGACAAAGTTACTTTTCCCAATCAACAATGCCGTACTTATGAAAAAAAAGATATCGAACATTTACTTGAAATGCGACAAATGATTGAAGTTGGCTCGGCTTCCTCTGCAGCGAAACATCGTACAGATTCTGATTTAGTTGCACTACAACAAATTTTAGACTCCATGAAACAATCTCTCAATGAAGAACATGGTTTCGGTGAACAGGATGATTTAGCTTTCCACACCGCTATTTCAAAAGCGACACATAACCCGCTACTCGTCACCTTTTTACAGCAAGTGTCTGAATTGATGCTTGAAACGATTCGCGAAACACGAAAACTTTATTTATATACGAAAAGAGAAACGATGAACGCTTTGTATGAGGAACACTTAGCCATTTTTGAAGCAATCAAACGACAAAACACACTTGCTGCCCAACAAGCGATGCAACTCCATTTGAATAATGTAGAACAGCTATTACTCACTGCGTTCACAGATGAAGAAATCCTATAAAAGACTTCTTTTTTGTTTTTTTCAAAACAATTCCATTGACTATTTATTCATTCATGTTACAATACTTTATGACTTCAACGCGTTGAAGTGAAAAAGTTTATATACTATGACTGGAGGATTTTACTTTGTTTCATCAAGCGAATCAAGCGTTAACCCCTCGTCTTTCCGAAGCCATTTCACTATTATTTTTAATGGTTGTCATTATGACGAGTTCTATTTTATTTTTTAAAGCAACACCTCACATTCCTGTATTAATCGTGATCATGATGCTGCTATGTTATGGTTGGATTAAAAAAGTGAATTATAAAACGATGGAACAAGGGATTGTAGACGGTGCCAAATCAGGGCTCGCAGCTATTTTCATTTTCTTTTTCATCGGTATTTTAATTAGTGCTTTCATTATGAGTGGCACGATTCCAACTTTGATTTATTACGGCTTTGAAATTATTTCAGGGCGTTTCTTCTATATGATTGTCTTTCTAGTTGCTTGTATCGTCGGCGTTGCAATTGGAAGTTCTTTAACGACTACGGCAACGATTGGTGTCGCGTTTATCGGTATGGCACAAGCGATGGATTTATCTTTAGCAATTACAGCTGGGGCCATCGTTTCGGGTGCATTTTTTGGAGATAAAATGTCTCCTCTTTCAGATACGACAAACTTAGCATCATCTATTATGCACGTTGATTTATTTGAACATATTAAAAATATGTCTTGGACGACAATTCCTGCACTTATTATCTCAGCGATTGTTTACGCGACTCTTTCCCCATCAAATCAAACGTTAAGTCGATCTAATATTGGCGACTTTAAAGAGACATTATTTGCGACAGGGTTAATTCATTGGTACACATTGCTACCTATTTTAGTTTTACTTCTTTTCGCTTTCAAAAAAGTGCCTGCCATTCCAACGTTGATCATCGCATCGATCGTTGCGATTGGCTTATCTTACGGCCATCATTTCCATACAGCAACGCAAATTGCTGATTTATTATTCAATGGATACAAATCAGAAACGGGTGTAGAAGCGATTGATTCTCTTTTAACACGTGGTGGCATTAGTAGTATGTTCTTCACGATTGCGCTCGTACTACTCGCACTTGGCATGGGTGGTTTACTTTTCACACTCGGTATTATTCAAACCGTTTTAGCAAAAATTGAACACTTATTTAAAACAGCCGGCTCTGCCATTACAGGCGCTGCAACAACTGCCATCGGTGTTAACTTCTTTATCGGTGAACAGTACTTATCCATCCTACTGCCTGCTGAAACGTTCCAACAACAATTTAAAAAAAGTAGGTCTTGCACCGAAAAACTTAGCCCGTACAGTTGAAGATGCTGGTACGGTCGTCAATCCTTTAGTTCCTTGGAGTGTATGTGGTATTTTTATCACATCAGTGTTACATGTGGACACGCTGACATACGCACCATTCGCTCTATTTTGTTTACTCTCACCTGTCCTTACAATCATCTTCGGTTGGTCAGGTAAAACACTCACTTATATTAAAAAATAATGAAAAGACCGTATCCGTTATATTTAGCACTGATACGGTCTTTTGTATGCTACACTATCTGTTGTCGGACAAAATTAGTAAAGGAGCGTCACGATGGACTTTGAACAAATGAAAACAGCGTTAATTGAACGCTTACTAAATAAACAACTCGTTTCAGCTACAATTAGTCAGCCACGGATGAAATCAAATGAAATAAAACGCATTAAATTGAAACCAATCGAGCTGAAAGGCGTCTACCATATTCAGCTGGAATTCCAATATGAACGTATTTTAAAACATGAAAATATTCCAGTTGCATCAATTGAAAATACAGTGCACGAACTTTTTGAGGATTTCCGTCAATTCCAAGGGCAATTTGAGGAAGAAATGATTCAAATTCAATTATCTAAAAAAAATAAAGTGCTCTATAAATCTTCTGTGAACGAACAAGTTAAAAAAGCGAATTTATCACATAATCGTAAAAAGAATTATTTACTTGACCCTGAAACACCGTATCCTTTTTTAATTCGTCTTGGTGTACAAACAGCAGACGGTAAAGTTAAAAACAAAAATACGATAAGTTCAAACAAATTAATCGTTTCATCGAATATATTCACGACTCTCTCGACTACTTACCGAAAGATCGTACGATTCGTATTTTAGATTTCGGTTCTGGTAAATCATATTTAACATTCGCTCTTTATCACTACTTAAAAGTAGAGCAAGGGCTTGATTTACGTGTCACTGGACTCGATTTGAAAAAAGAAGTTATCGAAGAATGTGCGCAAATCGCTGCGGACTTACAATACGATAACTTAGAATTTTTAGTTGGTGATATTAACGATTACAACGATGAATCAACTGTTGATATGGTCGTAACGCTACACGCTTGTGACGTAGCGACCGATATGGCTCTTTCCCGTGCTGTTAAATGGGGCGCGAGTGTTATTTTAAGCGTTCCTTGCTGCCAACATGAGTTAAATAACCAGATTCAAAGCTCACCTTTAGACATTATGTTGCAACACGGCTTAATTAAAGAACGCTTCTCTGCACTTGCGACCGATTCAATTCGTGCAGAAATCTTAAACTTAGTCGGCTATGATGCACAGCTGATGGAATTCATCGACATGTCTCATACGCCTAAAAACATTTTAATTCGGGCGTATTTTACAGGTAAAAAAGCATCCGATGAACAATTCGCACGTTATAAAGCATTTACGCGTTTTTTAAATGCGACACCTTTTTTAGAAAATGAATTAAAAGATCGTCTTTCTTAGGAAGACCCAATCGCCAACTATTGAGCAAATTATCATAATTTTATCTTTTTGGGCGCATACGAAATTTATCTTTCTATCCGTTGTATGACGCTCATTCAACCGCCTTTTTTCTATGTTTTTATAAGCCATTCTTATTTTCACTATTGACTTATAACTGATAATGATTATCATTATTTAAGAAGATATACTATTAAATAGACGGAAAGAAGGATATTAATCCATGAAAGCAAAATCATTATTAGCTATTTTATTAGCCAGTGGTGTCGTTATGGCAGGTTGTGGCAACTCTGAAGACGATACGAAAAAAGAGTCGACGAAAACAGAACAAGCAGCAACATCTACAACTAAATTAGATAAAGAAGTCAAAGCGTACAAAGAATTCGCTCTTGAACAATTAGATCAATTTACAATTGAAACAGAAAAATTCGTTACAGCTATTAAAGATGGCGATATCGAAAAAGCAAAAGAAATCTATCCTACTGCTCGTATGTATTTCGAACGTTCTGAACCAATTGCGGAAAGCTTTGGCGATTTAGACCCTGCAATTGATGCTCGTTTAGCTGACTTGAAAGAAGAAGGCCAAAGTATGGAAGACTGGACAGGCTACCATAAATTAGAGTACGCACTTTGGGAAAAAAATACGACTAAAGGTTACGAAGAAACAGCTGACAAATTATTAGCTGATACGAAAGAATTACGTGCACGTGTTGAAACAGTTGATGTAACACCAGACATGATGATTACTGGTGCAGTTGACTTATTAAATGAAGTATCTACTTCAAAAATTTCAGGTGAAGAGGATATCTACTCTCACACAGACTTATATGACTTTAAAGCAAACATTGAAGGTGCGGAAAAAATCTTTGAAATTTTAGAACCATCTATCACTGAAAAAGACCAAGCACTTGCTGACAACTTAACAGACAAATTCAAAAAAGTGAATGATTTATTAGATCAATACAAAACAAAAGATGGCGACTACGTTTCTTACACTGAATTAACAGATGCCAACACGAAAGAATTATCTGAAGCTGTAAATGCACTTGGTGAACCTTTAAGTCAAATGGGTACTATTTTAGAATAAAGGTTGGAGTGAATGAAATGACTGAATCAAATAAAGAGGGGTTTTTAGAAAAAAAACTTTCCCGACGACGTATGTTAAAACTAACTGGTGCCGGTGCTGCAGGTGTAGCAATCGGTGCATCAGGTTTGGGTGGAGTCTTAAAAACCTTTGGTGTGCCGAACTGGTTGGATGACAATCCAAACGTAGACAATAAGGTAAACTTTTATGGGAAGCATCAAGCAGGTATTGCGACGGAGGTACAATCTCACGTATACTTTGCCTCTTTATCTGTTTTAGTCGATTCGAAAGCCGAATTGCAACAACTGTTTAAAGATTGGACACCGATTGCGGTGAATCTAATGAACGGTCAGCAAATCGGCGAAACAAAAAATGGATACGTTCCACCTGTGGATACAGGTGAAGCTATAGGAGTCGACGCCAAAAATTTATCTATAACTTTTGGTGTCGGCCCTTCTCTTTTTGAAAACAAAAAACTCGGCTTAAGTTCTTTAAAACCAAAAGAGCTAAAAGACTTGCCTCATTTCCCGAAAGATCAATTGGACGAGGAATATACCGGCGGTGATCTTTGCATCCAAGCGTGTGCCGATGATCCACAAGTTGCTTTTCATGCCGTGCGAAATCTTGTACGTTCTGCAATTGGAAAAGTGAGCGTTAATTGGACGCAAGCTGGATTCAACTCGATTCCTGTAAATAAAGAAGGAAAACGTGAAACACCACGTAACTTATTTGCCTTCAAAGATGGCACGGAAAATCCACATTCGGATAAAGATCGCAATGACGTCGTTTGGGTGCAAAAAGGTGAATCGAAACCGTGGATGACAGACGGAACGTATTTAGTCGTCCGTAAAATTCAAATGCATTTAGAAACGTGGGACCGCACTTCATTAAAAGAACAAGAAGCAACATTTGGTCGTTATCGCCACTCAGGTGCCCCACTCGGTAAGAAAAATGAATTCGATGCTGTTGATGCAGATCGAAAAGATGAAAACGGGAACTACATCATCCCCGAAACATCTCACGTATTTTTATCAAAACAAGTAAAATCTCGTATTATGCGCCGTGCCTTTTCATACACATCTGGTACGGTTGGACATACGGGTGCTTACGACGCTGGATTGTTGTTTATTTCTTTCCAAAAGAATCCGCAACAATTTATCGACATTCAAAATGCACTTGGTCGCTTAGATAAAATGAATGAATATATTACCCATCGAGGCAGCGCGTTATTCGCTTGCTTCCCTGGCGTTAAAAAAGGGAGTTATATCGGTGAAACACTTTTTAACGCGTAGTAGTCAATTGGCAATCATTGCCCTACTATTCATCATGACACTCGTTCGCCCATTACCGAGCGTAATGGCAGCCGAACCTGCTTCATACAGTAGCTTATACATTTCGATTAGTGATGCAATTATGGACATTCGAAAAGGTGACGGTAAAAAAGCCGACCAAGCTCTAGCAGAGTTTGAAAAAGCATGGTCTGCTCGTACAATCGATGAGAAGCACAATAAAGAAAAAGAAGCCATCGACAAAGCATTAACAGATGCAAAAGAAGCGACTTCTTCAGAAGATCGTCTCGCTGCACTTACGACGTTAACAGAAAACGTAAATGCATTGAAAAAAGCTGAAAATCCGGTTGATGAAAAAGCCGAACGTCAAAAATTCGTTACGGCGATGACACCCGTTTTGACGAAACTTGGTGAAACAATCAATAACGGCACTGTAGAAGAAATCGAACAACAATACAAAACGTTCAACAGTTTCTGGAAGTTAAAAGAAACACCTGTACGCGAAATCGATATGGGTGCTTACGGTCAAATTGAAACGCAAATGTCGTTCATGCGAATTGAATTAGCCAACGACCAGCCAAATCAAGAAGTGTTGAAAGATACATTCAAAACGTTAAAACAAAATATTGATGATTTTGGTGCTGGCAAAAAAGTCGGCTTTGCGAAAAAAGAATATTCACTACAAACACTCGTTGATTTGATCGATGATGCGACAGGGTATATCGAAGATGAACAATACGAAAAAGCATCTGCCAGCGTGAAAAAATTCATTACGATTTGGCCAAATGTAGAAAGTGCAGTTAGCACGAAAAACGGTTCTCTTTACACGTCAATCGAAAGCAATATGCCAATCATCACAGCAAACTTATTAAAAGATACGAGCGATAAAGAAAAACTAGCTAAACAATTAACTTCTTACAAAAAAGAAATTCAGCTTTTACAAGAAGATGACGGCTATTCATTCTGGGATGCCGCGCTTATCTTACTTCGTGAAGGTCTTGAAGCATTACTAATCATCCTTGCATTAGTCGCTTTCTTGAAAAAATCAGATCAACGCCATATGGAAAAATGGATTTACGTTGGAGCTGGAGCCGGTATCGGTTTAAGTGCCATCGCTGCTATTTTCATGTCTGTATTTTTCAACTCCGGTTCAATGGATACGAACCGCGAATTAATCGAAGGATACATCGGTTTAATTGCCGCGATTATGATGCTCGGTGTCGGTATATGGATGCATAGTAAGTCCAATATTAAATCTTGGAATGCTTATATTGCGAAGCAAATGAACCATGCGATTTCAAAAGGTTCTATTATTGCGATGGCAAGTATTAGCTTCCTTTCAGTGTTCCGTGAAGGTGCAGAAACATTGATTTTCTATGCAGGAATTGCGCCTAAAATGCCAACGAGTCAATTCATTTTAGGTATTGCGATTGCCATCGTTATTTTAGCAATCGTCGCAGTTGTGTTATTAAAAGCGAGTGGAAAAATTCCAATTCATCGTTTCTTCGCGATCGCTACGGTTTTAATCTACTTATTAACATTCAAAATTATTGGAGTTTCTTTACACAAACTTCAATTACTCGGCGATATTCCTACAACAGTCATTGATGGCTTACCTATTTGGTCAACAATCGGTTTCTATCCAACGGTTGAAACCATTTTAGGACAAGTCATTCTTCTAATTTTAGTCGGACTTGCATTCTTATGGAAACGTCGTAACGAGAAAAAAGCAAACTAATGAATTTATACGAAAAAGCCTGCGTTCAAGGTCAAAATTGAATGCAGGCTTTTTTATCATTATTTAAATTTTTGCAGCTCTTCTAAAATATCTTTTGACGTTTGGTCAACTTGTTGAATAACTTGCTGAAGAGATGCGACCATCTCTTCTTGAATAAGAGAAGATTCTTTCGTTTCTTTCGTTAACAGTTCGGACTGCTGTAAGCTCGTATTCACTTCATTCATCGAAGCGAATATTTCTTCCGAGCTTGCTGACATTTGTTGAATAATTGCTGACTCTTCTTGAATGCGATCGTTCACCGCAACGACCGATTGTTGAATGTTCGTCAAACGCGTACCGATTGCGCCTACCGCTTCATTGCCACCTCGCATGCGCTCTTTACTCATACGAATATCTTCTTGTGTCACGTCTGATATTTTTTTAAATGTCGTTAGCTCTTCTAAAATATCACTTGCCGCTTTCGAAGAAGACTCCGCAAGTTTACGTACTTCATCCGCAACGACTGAGAAGCCTTTCCCTGCTTCACCTGCACGTGCCGCTTCAATTGCCGCATTTAATGCGAGTAAATTCGTTTGTTTTGCGATGTCTGTAATAATCGATGCCATGTTTTGTACATTCATAAAACGCGTTGCCATATCATCAATATGATCTGCTGTACGGACAATTGTATTTTCTACTTCGTCTATTTGTTTCATCGCATGTTCTGTTTGTATGACGCTTTGTTCTACTAATGCCGTCATATCATGGGAAGAAGATGCCATATCAGAAGTCGAGTCTGCCATTTTTTGAATACCAATCGTCATTTCTTCAATCGCAATCATCACTTCCCCATTGCTTTTCGCTTGTTGCTCACTAGAGTGAGCAACTTGCTGTACATTCGAAGCAATCGAATCATTCGATGTTTTCATCGTTTGTGAAGCTGTCGTTAAGTGATCTGTAATTGTTTTGAGCTGTTCACCCTTATTGTGAAACGTTCCGAATGTTTCTTTCAGTTCATGAATCGCCTTTTTAAAACTTTCAATCAATTGGTCAACTTCTGTTTGGCGTTTAGAAATAGGCACTTGTTCTACTATCTCATACGCTATCATCAGCTGACCATTCGCCATCTCATCCGCTGCTTCTGCAACGGTTTGAAGTGGTTTTAACTGTTTATTAACGAAACGATTTAAAAGAAATGCGACAATCACCATCTCTAGTAAAATAAAAATAGAAACGTATGGAAGTAATGACCATAACGTTTTTTGTTGAATCGCTTTTACTGCCGTCGCATCAATATCAACGCCTAAATACGCGACAATCTCGCCATTGCTATTTCTCATCGGCACCGTGCCCGAAATGTATTCCCCAAAACTACTACTCAATAAAGAAGAAAAGTAATTGCCTTCTTTTTTCGCCTGTTCTAAATTCGATACGGTTGTAGAACTAGAAGAATCCAATAGTTTCCCAACATCTTCTTGTTTCGCATCTTTCGGCTGACCGTCTACTAAAAATTGTACTTTCCCATCTGTTGGTACGAAATATGTATACGCATACATGACCCCATTTTGTTCTCTTAGATTATTTAGCTCTTCACGCAACTTCCAGTACAACTCATTTTCAGAAGGATTGCTTGCTAATTTTTCATACGCTGTCACATCAATATGCTTCGTCATATTCACTGCCGTCGAAACAGCAGATTGTCCAATCGTACTTTCTGCTGTTTTTTTCGATATGTATCCTATCGAAATCATAAAGAATACGAATAATACGAGTAATGAAATAACCGTAAGTCCAAAAATTTTCGTACCTAATTTTCGTTTTCTTTGATTCACAATTGCTCATGCTCCTTTTATATTTCAAAAATTCTTATAATTCAGTATAACCTTCCTAGTTAATTTATCGTATGTATTTTCAACTATTCAAGAAAAATGGCATAAAAAAAGACTGAGTCTATTGAGATTCAGTCTTTTCTATTAATTTTTAAAGAAAATTAGAATTTGATCATTTTTGAAGGAACAACCCATTCGTCAAATTGTTCTTCTGTTAATAGACCAGATTTTAATGCGCCTTCTTTAAGTGTTAAACCTTCTTTATGTGCCATCTTCGCAATTTTCGCAGCATTTTCATAACCGATGTATGGGTTAAGTGCTGTTACTAACATTAGAGAGTTGTTTAAGAAGTGTTCTAATTTATCTTCATTTGCAGTAATACCAGCTAAACAGTGTTCATCGAAGCTACGTACAACATCTGATAATAATTGTACAGATTGCATGAAGTTGTGTAAGATTACTGGTTTGAATACGTTTAATTCAAAGTTACCTTGAGATGCCGCGAAACCGATTGTTGTATCGTTACCCATTACTTGTACAGCTACCATTGTAACAGCTTCACATTGAGTTGGGTTTACTTTACCTGGCATGATTGAAGAACCTGGTTCATTTTCTGGAATTGAAATTTCACCGAAACCAGAACGTGGACCTGAAGCTAACCAGCGTACGTCATTTGCGATTTTCATTAAATCAGCTGCAAGTGCTTTCATTGCACCGTGTGTTGTAGTGATTTGATCGTGAGAAGTTAATGCATGGAATTTATTTGGAGATGCAACGAACTCTAAGCCTGTCTCTTTAGAAATTTCAGCGACAACTTTTTCGTCGAAACCATCTGGTGTATTAAGACCTGTACCAACTGCTGTACCACCGATTGCAAGTTCACGCATGTTTAACGCTGCTTCTTTAATCATTTTTTCAGAAGCTTCGATCATGTATAACCAACCGCTAATTTCTTGACCTAATGTAAGTGGTGTTGCATCTTGTAAATGCGTACGACCAATTTTAATTAAGTTCATAAATTCTTCTGATTTTGATTTTAATGTCGCTTTAATTTGTTCTAAAGCAGGCATTAAATTGCGTTCTACAGCGATTGAAGTTGCGATGTGCATAGCTGTTGGGAATGAGTCATTAGAAGATTGTGATTTATTTACATCATCATTTGGGTGAAGACGTTCTTCAGAACCTTTTGCTTCTAAATATTCGTTACCTAGGTGAGCGATTACTTCATTCACATTCATGTTCGTTTGAGTACCAGAACCTGTTTGGTAAATAACGAGTGGGAATTGATCATCCCATTTACCTTCAACAATTTCATCTGCTGCATGAGCGATTGCTTCTGCTTTAATTGCTGATAAAGTGCCAAGTTCTACACAAACTTTAGCCACTGATTTTTTTAAGATTGCATAACCATGAATGAAATCGATTGGCATATGATCAGAACCGATACGGAAGTTTTGTTTACTTCGTTGAGTTTGAGCACCCCATTTTTTGTCTGCTGGTACTTTAATTTCTCCCATAGAGTCATGTTCGATACGGTATTCCAAGACATTCATCTCCATTTCGTATATATAAATTTTTTAATTTGTTACGCTTATAATGATAGCCTTTCTCATTGAAAAAGTCTTGAAAAGTGAATTAATTCTGTGAAAAAGAGCGAAAAATAGTCTTTCATGTGTTTTTAGAGGAATTTCTCGTCTTGACTAGAACATTTTTAACGAAACGAGCAACAACTTATATCGTATTTGCTGCTTTTCAACGAACTATTAAAAAATGCTATGTCAAGTAAAGATTATGTAAATGAAATGCTCGAATTACTGTTTTTATTCTACAAAAAATGGTATATTCTACATTATAGAACGTTTCAACTATTAAAAAAATGCATTTTCGATTGTTACATCTTTGTAAAGATTACGTAATTTCGAGGAAATAGAATATTGTTTTTGTTTGAATTTGTTATTATAGTAAGTGCGTTTAAATTGATTAAGCGGTTTATATTAGGAGGATTCACATGTTTAGCTCAAAAAACCAGATCCGTTCTTCAATGCCCTTTACGATATTGCGGAAAATTGTAATAAAGCGGCACACTATGCGGAAGAATTTAAAATTACAAGCATTGCTGACTTGAAAGAGCTTAGCGTTACATTAAAAAAATACGAAACAGATGGTGACACGTTAATTCATGAATTAATTCAAAAACTGAATAAGTCATTCATGACACCAATCGAACGTGAAGACATTTTAGAACTAGCTGTTCGTATGGATGATATTTTAGATGGTATCGAAGGCTGTATCGCCCACTTCGAAATGTTCTCATTAACTGAAGTAGACAACTACATGCGTGATTTCTTAAAATACATCGTACTAAGTACAGATGAAATCGTACAAGCAATGAATCACTTAACGAACAAAAAATTAGTCAATATGCGTGAACACGCAATTCTAATTAAAGATTATGAACGTAAATGTGATGAAGTATTACGTACTTCAATCAAGCAACTATTTTTACATGAGCAAGATCCAATTCGTATCATTCAATTCAAAGACATTTATGAACAACTTGAAGAAGTTGCCGATTATTGCCAAAATGTCGCAAATTCAATGGATACAATTATTATGCGTAACGCGTAGGAGCTGCAAAAAATGGACAGTATAATTATATTAACCGTATTAGTCGTATTCTTCGCTTTAGCATTCGACTTTATTAACGGATTTCATGATACAGCAAATGCCATTGCAACAGCGGTTTCTACACGTGCGTTACCACCACGCGTTGCCGTTTTAATGGCTGCTACAATGAACTTTATCGGTGCGATTACCTTTACAGGTGTCGCACAAGCTTTAGCGAAAGATATCGTAGACCCATTCGCACTTGAAAATGGGGTCGTTATTATCTTAGCAGCACTTATTTCAGCAATTATTTGGAACTTAGCTACTTGGTACTTCGGTATTCCATCAAGCTCTTCTCACGCTTTAATCGGTTCACTTGCTGGTGCAGCTGCAATGGCTGCCGGCTTCGGTGCGATTAACTGGGAAGGTTTCACAAAAATTATTAAAGCATTACTATTATCACCATTCATTGCAATCGTCATCGGTTTCTTAATGATGTCACTCTTCAAAATACTTTTCTCTGGATTTAGCTTATACAAAACGAATAACAGTTTCCGTAAAGTACAAATTTTGACTGCAGCTGTTCAATCATTTACACACGGTACGAATGACGCACAAAAATCAATGGGTATTATTACAATGGCTTTAATGGCTGGTGGCTTATTAAGCCAAGGTTCTGAAATTCCATTCTGGGTACGTATTTCTTGTGCCATTGCAATGGGTCTTGGTACATCTGTCGGTGGTTATAAAATCATCAAAACAGTCGGTAGTAAAATTATGAAAATCCGTCCTGTTAACGGTGTAGCAGCAGATTTATCTTCTGCATTAATTATTTTCAGCGCAACAAACTTACACTTACCTGTATCAACTACTCACGTTATTTCTTCAGCAATCATGGGTGTTGGTGCTGCACAAAATGCAAAAGGTGTAAAATGGGGCGTTGCTCGTAACATCGTTATTACTTGGGTCATTACGCTTCCTTTAGCTGGTCTAATGGGTGCACTCATTTTCTTATGTTTCAATCTTTTCTTATAAAATAATATAAACCGCAAAATATACAGAACTATAAAAAAGAGGAGAGCATACGCTCTCCTCTTTTTTTCATTCTCTATTTAAAATGACGGTCATACCATGCTTTCGCATCTTGCACTTCGTCCATCGTTAATTGATGTCCGTATGCGTGCCAATACATTTCTACGTCCGCACCTTGTTGTTCTAAATATTGTTGTAATCCTTTTGATTGGTCAATCGGACACATTTGGTCGTTATTCCCTGCACCAATCCAAACGTTTAAACCTTCTAAACTTGGTAAAGTAATGTCTTCTCTCGGAACCATTGGGTGATGTAAAATAGCCCCTTTTGCTACGTTGCCGATTTCAAAAAATAAGTTAGCGGCAATGTTTGCACCATTTGAGTAGCCAAGTATTACCACTTTTTCACGATTGAACGCATATTGCTCAGCTGCTTCGTCTAAAAATGCAGCAAGTTCTTTCGTACGCATCGATAAATTGTCTAAATCAAATACACCCATGCCTAGACGTTTGAAAAAGCGCGGCATCCCATTTTCATTTTCTTGCCCACGTATACCTAATAAGTTCGCTTCCGGGTCGATTTGTCGTCCTAACCCAAGTAAGTCTTTCTCATTCCCACCTGTACCATGTAGCAATACGAATGTCATTGCATCGTCATTTGTTCCTTTTACATAAACATGTTTCATCATTGCTCCGCCTCCATTATCTTGAATTCAAGATAATTATAAAAGAAAAAGAAGGAAAGTCAAAAAACGACACTTCCTTCTTCAAACAGCTTATTTTTTCTTCTCTTTTAAGAAGCCTTCTTCATGCATATATTCTTCTGCATCTTCACGTGTACCGAAGCTTTCTTCTAAGTTGAAGCCATGTTGTACGTTCCAAAATGCGCCATCAAAAACGAGTAGTAATTGATCACCACTACGATTTCTCCAACTTTCTTCAATCGTTACTTCTTCTACAATATCGTCTACTTCAGATAAATACGTAATAGAATCTTCTACAACATCGCGAAGTTGTTGTTCAGAGAAATCACGAATATTTACTAAACCACGGTCATCTGATTCGTATGCTAATAAATCACCAACGTATACGAATCCATTACCGTTCGGATGTAATTTTTCTACGACAATTTTCTTTTCATATTGGCTACCTTCATAATGGTAGTTTAAACGATTCATTGAAACTTTTTTACAAGTTAATTCTCCGAATGAATCGATAATCGCTTTCTTTTCTTCAAATGATAACATTTGACTATCGCTCCCTTATTTGGACTTAAATTTAAGTATACAAGAAAAAATTGCACGTTCCTATCTTTTTCACTTTTTTATACTTTAACGTGTAATGCCATAAAAAAAGCTTTGAAAGATACTATTCTTTCAAAGCTTCTTCCCTATTCTACGTCTTTTGCTCCGTAATTTTTAATACGTGTTCGATAAGCGTAAATGTTTTGTACGACTACTTTTATAACCGCATAAATCGGTACACCGAGTAAAATGCCGACGAATCCAGCTAAGTTGCCTGCCGCTAAAATAATCGTAATGACCGTTAATGGATGCACGTCTAATGATTTTCCCATCACGTTTGGTGTTACAAAGTTACTATCAATTTGGTTAACGAGTAATGTAATGATACATACCCATAATGCTTGCATCGGGTCGTGTACGAGACCGATTACTAAAGCCGGTAAAAAGGCCATCCAAGGGCCAATGAACGGTACCATATTTAAGAAGAAGGCGAGTATACAAAGTAATAATGCATATTCTAAGTCGATAATGCTATAACCGATAAACATTAATACGGCTAAAATCGCACTTACAAGCATTTGTCCTTGAACGTAACTCGCTAACACTTCGTTCATTTCAGCTAATGTTTTCTTCACCCATTTTTGTAGTTCCCCTGAAAAGATTCCTTCAATTTTCGGACGGAATTTTTCATGATCTTTCAACATAAAAATGAAGAAGAATGGAATGACGATTAATGAGAATGTCCAGTTCGTAATTAATCCTACAATTTCAAACATAAATTTACTCGTAAAAATCGCAATGTCTTGTAGTGAATTTAAAAAATCATTAATAGCCGACGTCACTTGCTTTGGAAAATTATCGCGGTTCGCTAAAATGTAATTAATACGTTGAGAAATTTTTGAGAACAACCACGGTGCACTTTGTATAAGGGAACTCATCTGTTTCATAATAGCGGGTGTCACCCATGATATGAACGCAGATACGAGACCTATTAATACGACAACAATTGATAAAATGCTCGCCCAGCGAGGGAACTTACATTTTTTCTCAAGTAAACGTTGCAAAGGCTCTGTCACGTAAAATAAAATACCCCCAACTAATAGTGGTACGAAAATAGCTCCAATAATGACACCAATTGGTTTAAATACGTACGAGATTTCCAAGAAAATCTTAATAATTAACACAGTCAATAATATACCAATTGCTGCTTGAAACCATCGTTTCTTCGTCAAATAAATCCCTCCTTTTTTATACATATAAGTATAAACCATACAATTAAAATAGGCATTTATATCGCGTGATTTACGCATAAAAAAACTCAAAACCAAATGAATGGTTTTGAGTCTCATAAAATTTTCATTTCTAAAGAGCTGCGTCATCAACATTGTCTAAATAAGCACGAATCGCTTCAAGCACGTTTTCTAAACAACCTTCTTCAAAAGGTGATACGAGATTTGCTTCTGCTACTAGTTTTGTGAATGATTTTGAACCGCCTTGACGGCAAAGGCGAATATAATCTTTCCATGCATTTGCATGGTCTTCACGATCGCGTTTCCAAAATTGGAATGCACAAACTTGTGCTAACGTATAATCAATATAGTAGAAAGGACTGTTGTAAATATGTTGTTGGCGTTGCCAGAACCCGCCGCCTTCTAAATATTCGAAGCCGTCGTAATCACGATGTGGTAAATAAATACCTTCGATTTCTTTCCAAGCTGCTTTACGTTCAGCCGGTGTCATTTCTGGATTTTCGTATACGACGTGTTGGAATTCATCTACTGCTACACCGTACGGTAAAAATAATAGACCTTCTGAAAGATGTGAGAATTTGTATTTCTCTACGTCTTCTTTAAAGAACAATTCCATCCATGGCCATGTGAAAAACTCCATACTCATCGAGTGAATTTCACATGATTCAAACGTTGGCCATAAATATTCTGGAATGCCGATATTACGACTAGAATACACTTGGAAGGCATGACCTGCTTCATGTGTTAATACGTCGATGTCGCCTGAAGTTCCGTTAAAGTTTGAGAAAATATACGGTGAATTGTAGTCATCGATAAACGTACAATAACCGCCGCCTTCTTTCCCTTTCTTCGCAACTAAGTCCATTAAGTTATGATCAATCATATAATTGAAAAATTCATTTGTTTCTTTAGACAACTCACTATACATTTGCTTCCCATTTTCAACGATCCAATCGGCATCGCCTTTCGGTACAGCATTGCCCGTTTGGAATGCATACGATTCGTCGTGGAATTTCAGTTTTTCTACGCCGATTCGTTTCGCTTGGCGTTCACGTAATTCCGTTGCATACGGTACGACAACATCGCGAATTTGATCGCGATATTTTTTAACCATATCTGCATTGTAATCGATACGATTCATTAAAACGTATCCAAGTTCTACATAGTTTTTGTAGCCCATCGTCGTCGCCATTTCGTGACGAACTTTTACTAAATCGTCATAAATGCGGTCGAACTGCGCTTCATGTGATGCATAGAAGCCAAATCGAGCTTTCTGAGCGTCTTCACGCACTTGTCTGTCACTATCTTCGGCAAAAGGTCCTAATTGCGCTAACGTGTACGTTTCGCCTTTAAACTCGATTTGTGCTGAAGCGACTAATTGCATGTATTCAGACGTTAGTTTATTTTGCTTTTGCATTAATTCAATAATATCTTTTGAAAAACCTTTAATTTGATAGTCTGCAAGGTCGAACAATTGTTGACCCCATTTTTCTTCTAATTGTTTGCGAAACTTAGAAGTCGTTAATGCTTTATAATAATCTGTTACGAAATCTTCGTATTTCGGACTGATTTCATCAATATAATCACGCTCTTGTTTATAAAATTCATCATTCGTATCGATGGATGCACGAATATAACAAAGGTTCACCGCTGTTGAGAATCGTCTTTGTAGCGTATTAATTTGTTCAATTACTTCACTTTGCTCTTCTACAGACGACGCTGCACTAAACTTCGCAAGTAATTCATCAAAATCCAATTTCATATCGTCCAAATCTGGGCGAGCATATTGATAATCATTAAATGTTACCACGTTAAAATCCCCCTCTATTTCGAATAACGAAATATTTAATACGTTTATTGTCATTTATTATCCGAAAATTTGCAACAATTATTTACAATACCACGTTTAATATGGATGAATCTACCAAAAAACAGCGAATTAGCATAAAATACTTATTTTTTTCGTTATATTGTGATAATCTAATTTTATGCCTAAATTTTAAAGTGAGGTGCTTACATTGGTAGGACGTAATGATCCTTGTCCATGTGGTAGTGGCAAAAAGTATAAAAAGTGTCATGGTAAAAACAATTCAACTAGCGATATTTCTGCAGTAATCGAAAGTGAAGTAGCACGCCTTCAAGGTTTGTTCGCACAAGATTACTATTCAAAGGTCAATCATAAATTACAAACTCGCCTTCAAGAATGGCATGCTGCATTGCAACATGCTCCACATCTTCCAGAAGGTTATTTAGAAATTGCTGCAGTAGATACAGCAATGTATGTAGATGAACCAACAGAATGGAAAGAGTATATCGAAACTGTAGTAGCTGACGAAGAAGTTCGCGCGCAAGTGAAAGCTGTATTCAAAGAATGGGCTGAACCGACATTAGTATTAGCTGAGGTGGTAAGTAACGATGAAAATCTTTTACAATTAAAAGACGTTACAACTGGTGCTAGCTATGCGATGCCTTCATCTCCAAACGCTGCAACTGCTAAATGGGTATTCGGTGTTGTATTTAAAGATACACGTGTTGCTGAAAACGGCATCCAAGTGTCTCAAAGTACGTTATTCATCCCAGAAACTCTTAGCATGGTAACAGACATCATGAAAGCAAAACTTGCAAATGGTGTAACAGATGCTCTTGAGCTTTACAAAGCATTCGTTGAAATTCTTGAAAATGAAGTAGAAGAAACAGAAACGAAAGAAGTTTCTGAAACTCCTGCTCCTAAGAAAACAACTATTTCTAAAGTTGAAAAAGTAGAAGCTAAAGAAGGCGAAACTTTCGAAGACGAAATTATCGGTCTTGTAAAAGCTTACTTAACTGAATTCAACTTAGAAGCAGCTGACTTCGTAACGTCTGTAGAAAGCTACTTAGCTAATACAAATATTAAAGCGAAAAAAGCTGGTGCAGTTGCTGCTGGTGCAATTCTTGCTGGTCAAACAGCTGGTGTTGTTCCAGAAGGCGGTTTATCTAAAGTAAAAGATGTTGCAGAACACTTTGATGTGTCATCTTCATCTTTATCTAAATACCGTAAAGAAATTGCAGAAACACTAGAAAAATAATACCAACACTGACACAAAAGGGTGCGACAGACGTCGCACCCTTTTTTTATTTACCGAACACAATCGCTTTTATTAACGCTATTTTTTCACGTATTCGCACTTTTTGCTGAATCGCTTCCGGTGTCGGTGCAGCAAGTGTTTGAACGTGTAGATGTTGTCGCTTCGCTAAAATTTTAGCACGTAATAAATGATAATCATTCGATATGATTAACACATCGTGCATATCTGGTACGAGCTGCTTTGCAAACAAAATGTTTTCGTAAGTCGACGTCGCTTTACGCTCTTCTACAATGCGTGTCTCCTCGATTCCTGCAGCAATTAAGTACCGTCGCATTACAACAGCTTCAAACTCATCTTCATCTGGTCCACGTCCTCCGCTCACGATTACCATGCTTTCTGGGTAACGTTTCGCATACTGAGCCGCTACGTCTAAGCGATTTGCCAATGCTTCACTCGGAATTGCCCCTCGTCTCACTTTTGCACCGAGTACGAGAACGTACGGAATCGCCCTTTGTACCACTTGATTACTTTGGCGCATCATCAATGCTCGCAACGTTCCAGACACGGTTGCAAACGCTATAGTTATTAACATGACTCGCTTCCAAAATGTACGCATCCCACTACCTCCTAACGAAAAAAACAGTTGCCCTCACTATAATCGACTTCGCCTCTTTCGGCAACGACTTAGGAGTTCAACTGTTTTGCTTTAATTTAATTTATATTTTCCAACGAGCTGCATTAATTGTTCCGCTGTATTCGCTAAATCATCTGCTGATTTCGTCACTTCTTGCATCGATAAACTCGATTGTTCGACAGAAGCTGTCGTTTCTTGAATTCCCGCAGAAGATTGTTGAGTCAATGCGGCACTTTCTTCAACGATTTGAGACATTTCTTCACTTTCAGATAACACTTCATGTAAGCTAAGTGACACTTGTTCGACGTTATGTGCTACTTCGATAATCGAATCATGAATCGTCTTGAAATTGCTACCTGTATGTTGAATTTGAGAAGCACCTTGTTCGACCGCTGTATAACCATCTTTTAATGACGTTACGACATCTCCCGTATCTACTTGAATACGTTGAACGATCGTCGTAATATCCGAAATTGAATTCGACACTTGCTCTGCCAACTTCCTTACTTCATCCGCTACAACAGCAAACCCTTTTCCTTGTTCGCCTGCTCTCGCCGCTTCAATCGCAGCATTTAACGCAAGTAAATTCGTCTGGTCTGAAATTTCTTGTATGACTTCAACGAGCTGTGTAATCTCTTTTGAACTATCGTATAAATGATTTACTTTTCGGACAGACTCTTTCACGATACCATCGATTTTATTCATTTGATTAACCGACTCATCCATTAACAAGTGCCCTTGTTTCGTACTATTCAGTGCATTTTCCGCATGAAGTTGAATTTGATCACCACTATGATTTACCTTATCCAAGTGATGCGTGAAACCGTTCATCTTCTGTGCCATGTCCCCCGAACTATTCGCTTGAGATTCGGTACTTCTTGCGAGATCGGTCATCGTTAACGCAATTTGATCAGAACCTCTCGCCGTTTCATTCGCCGACTGATGCAATTCTTCACTATGTGATGTTAATAACTCTGCGCTTTTTTGGATTTTCTTAATCATATGTGAATTATTATTTTTTAATTCATTACTAATTTCAACGAGTTCCGCTGTTTCATCGCGGAATAATGTTCGTAAATCTTTCCCCGATAAGTCCCCATCTGCTATTTTACGAAGTTGTGCAATGACTCGCTTCATCGGACGCGTAATCGCTTCCGCTGTAAAAATAGCGATACATAAACCTAGTAACATAATAAATACAGTCACACCAATCGATAATTTAATGACCGCTTGTCCTACAAAAATAGCCTCTTTGCTTTCTTTCATAACTTGCTCTTCACGCGTTTGCGCAACCTCACTAAAACCTTCCATTAAATTTCTAGCAGACGTTTGCACTTTTCCTTGTAACAATTGAGAAGCTTCTTCTTTTTTCCCAGCATCGTACGTTGCGAATACATCGTCTACAATCATTTGTTGCCAAACTTTATTTTCTTCTAACAATTCTTTAATTTTCTCTGAATTCGTTTTTTGTCGTAAATCTTTTTCGAGCACGAGTGCTTCTTCTGAATAGGCATTGAATTGATCTTTGTAATCTCGTTCCCCTGTTAATAAGTAGCCTCTAACGAGTGCAATTCGTTCGGCAACATTAAAGCTCATTTTTTCATCACTTACGAGTAGTGGCAAACTATCATTACCGAGCGTTTCAATATTTTGATTCATTCGCTGAATTGACACGATGCTGAATACACTTAATAGTAAATTTAAGCCAATAACAGCTGCAAATCCGACTAACACCTTCGTCTTCAATTTTTTGAAATTGAAATACTTTCTCATCCAATATACCCTCCATAAATAATATATAAGTAACGAAATAAGGTTACTTTTTCCAATTTATTAATTACTATATTACTATTTAACACCGTTAAAAACGCAGTTTATTGGACTTTTCATAAAGTCGACACAGTTCAAAAATGAAGGAATTTCATATTTAATAACCATCTGAATAAAACAATAGAAATTCATAAAAAAGTACAAAAAAAGAACTCATGCCCGTTTTAAATTGGACACAAGTTCTATTAAAAATTAAAGTTCAACGTTGTGATAAACTTGTTGAACATCTTCTAATTCTTCTAAAGCTTCAAGCATTTTTTCGAACGTTTCTTTCGAAGCATCGTCAAGTTGTACTTCTGTTTGTGGAAGCATTGAAATTTCAGCTACTTGGAATTCTTCAATTCCTTCTGCTTTTAATGCTTCATCTACTTTTGCAAAATCAACTGGTTCTGCATAAACAACTGTAGAATCGCCTTCTTCAAATACGTCGCGTACATCGATGTCAGCCATAATGAACATTTCTAATAAATCATCTGCTGATTTGCCTTCTAAAACGAATACAGCTGTTTTGTTGAACATATAGTCAACAGAACCTTTAACACCCATGTTACCGCCGTTTTTACCGAATGCAGCACGAACGTCTGAAGCTGTACGGTTTACATTATTTGTTAACGCATCGACAATGACCATAGAACCGTTTGGACCGAAGCCTTCATAACGTAATTCATCGAACACTTCCTCCACATTACCTTTTGCTTTATCAATTGCGCGGTCGATAATATGTTTTGGTACACTATATGTTTTGGCACGTTCTAAAACGATTTTTAGTGCGCCGTTTGATTCTGGATTTGGTTCACCCGATTTAGCTGCTACATAAATTTCACGGCCAAATTTAGCGTTAATACGGCTAGAATCTTTATCTTTTGCAGCCTTTTTTTCTTTAATGTTATTCCACTTACGTCCCATGTAAATTCACTCACTTTCAAATTTAGGATACATTTAAATGACGTGTGAGAGGCAGTATTCTGTCCTCACATAAGGACGAGCCATTAATGTGATAATTATACACTATTCGAATACTTGGAAAAAGAATAATTTATAACCCGCTCGCATTAAATGTATCTCCATGTTCTAAGTCGCCGTACTTATATCCTTTATTTAGCCACTCTACTCGTTGTGCTGAAGTTCCGTGTGTAAACGTATCTGGAACGGCATATCCTTGTGCTTGTTTTTGCAACGTATCGTCACCAATCGCATTCGCAGCACGAACCGCTTCTTCAAAATCCGATGCGTCTAAATACTGGCTATTATGTTTCGCAAAAACACCTGCATAATAATCTGCTTGTAACTCTAATTTCACCGATAGGCGATTCGCTTCCGCTTTAGATACTTGGCTTTGCTTCTGACTTACTTTCGTTGATGTACCTAATAAATATTGTACGTGATGCCCGACTTCATGTGCGACAACATATGCCATCGCAAAATCACCTGGTGCTTTAAATTGATCTTTCAATTCTTGATAAAAGCTTAAATCAATGTATACTTTTTGATCGCCTGGACAATAAAAAGGACCGATGGCAGACGTTGCGTTCCCACAAGCTGTCGCGACGCTATTCGTAAATAATACGAGCTTTGGCTCTTTATATGTCAGACCATTTTCTTTAAATACTTCTGTCCAAACTTCTTCCGTATCAGCTAATACAACACTGACAAACTCCGCCATTTCTTGTTCTTCTGCTGTGGCTTCATAAGAACTTGACTGTGTCGTTTGCTGCGTCGTCGAACTATTGTTTAACATATCTGTTGGATTGCCACCAAGTAATGCATAGATAATGACGATAATAATACCAAGGCCGCCGAGACCGCCACCAAGAGCTAAACCACCACCACTCTTACCACGTTGATCCTCAACATTTTTACTTTGTTTTCTTCCTTTCCATTCCATCAGACTGCACCTCATTTCATCGTTTGTATACCCTTATTTTGCCACAAGAAAACAGTGAGCGGAACCCACTGTTTATGTTCTAAGCATTTCGAATTTCATCTGATGAGAATGCCATATCTTTCGCTAACTCTTTTAAAACGTGCGCGAGCTGTGCGGTCCTTTTCACATTCATTACTTGTTCTTCAGCATGTGCCATAATCGCAGAAGCTGTTTGTTGATTTTCTTTTAATAAAGCGGTAATACGATCTAAATTTTTTAGCGTTGATTTTGAACTCGTATCCACTTGAATCGTATGTTCCGTTGATTGTTCTAACAATTTCGTCGTATCGATTGTATCGCTCGTAATCGACGCAAACGTTTCTTCTGAATCATTCATATACGTATTACTTTGCTGTAGCTCGTTTAAAACATCTTTCATTTCTTCTAACATTTTATTCGCATCTCCGACGATTTGTCCGATTTGAGTTTGAATCGTCGTTGCCGTCGCATCAGACGCCTCTGCTAAATTCGATACTTCTTTTGCTACAACAGCAAACCCACGACCGTGTTCCCCTGCTCTTGACGCTTCAATCGATGCGTTTAACGATAATAATTTCGTCTGATTCGCAATACCATTAATTTGTTGAGCTAACACATCCACTTGCTGTACTTGTTTTTGATACGATTCAATCGTCATTGCTAAACGATTAACCGATGACGCCGATTTTTCAAACTGCTGCTGTGTATTAATCATCAGCTCTTTCCCGCTCATCGCATTTTCAGACACTTCTCGTGCTTTCGTTTTACTTTCAATCGCTAATTCCGTTACTGTGGATAACTTTTCGCTCAATGCACGCATTTCTTTTTCCGACAGTTCTAAGTCTTCTACTTGTAAGGCGATCGTCGTCGTTAAATCCGTAATCGATGTTCTCGTATGCTCAATAGCTGTATGTGATTGACTAGAACTTGCTACTAATTCTTCTGCTGTATTTTGTAAGCTTTCCATCGTTTTATCAAATGTCGCAACAATCGACTGGCGCTCCTCCGCTAACAGACGATCACGCTCTGACTCTTCAGCTTTCACTTCATCATTCCGTTGCATAATAAGAACGATATTGGCTCCACTCGTGAACAATAAAAAGACGGCATGAATCATCAACAGTGAAAAGTGATATTCGTGGCTACCGCAAATGAGTTGCGGGAATAAAAAATACCCGAGTAAATGATGAACAGCGAAAATCCCTGTACTTAGTAATACCATTCGAACAGAACCTAAGAAAGATACCATCGCAATAACCATAAATACTGAAAAATGATATTCTACAAGACCGTTACCCATCGCAATAATTGCGATGGAAGCGAACGTTAACGTTAACGTAAATACAATCGGCAATGCGCTATGTTGTTTATTAAGTTTGTATAAGATGAAACTCATGAACAACAATAAAAGAGGCAGTGCAAAAAATGTCCATTTCAAAATGAACAATGGCATCGATAATTCAACACCGTGATGCGCCATGCTATACGCGTGTAAAAAATTAAATTGTTGGTGTAAGACCATTACGATTAAAACAATGCCTACCGTTAACGATGATAACCACAGCATTAGTTTATTTTTATTCATGAAGCATACCTCATCCCTCATTATTATGTTTACCTAATATAATTCCATTATTCCCCTTATCAAGTGATAAAAAAACTATTTTTTTAATGTTTTATTGTATCTTTAGAACTATTTTATGTACATAGTTTTTATAACGAGCATTGCTATAGTCGAAACTATCGAAGAAATATGTCATTCATCTAAAAAGCACTCGAGTGCATCAAGGAAATTTTGAATTGTCTTATTTACAATGGGACCCTATCCTTTCCAAAAATAAAACTACCTTTCTCCAGTTCAACACCGGAAAAAGGTAGTTTAAGGTTTTAAAAACACATAAGGCTTGGCACTTCTTTCGTAGGTCAGTTCCAAATGCGTCCTTTTTAATTTTCTAATCGACGCAATAATTGCTTACAACTTTCTAAGCAAAGCGTATACGTTTCTTCAAAATCTCCTGTGTAGTATGGGTCAGGTACGTTTTTCGTCTCGTGCTGAATCGTATCGAGTAATTTACTAATGCGTACGTCTCCTACAATTTTTTTCGTTTGTCGTACGTTGTCATCGTCCATGCAAATGAAATAATCAAATTGTGCAGCATCTTCTTTTACTAAAGGACGACTGTACATCCCTTCCGTTGAAATATCATATTGTTTTAATTTTTTCAACGTTCCTTCGTGAGGACATTCTCCCTCATGCCAGCCTGATGTTCCTGCTGAATCAATCGTATATCGATTTTGTAGACCTTCTTTTCGTACGAGATCACGAAAAATAGCTTCTGCCATCGGAGAACGGCAAATGTTTCCTAAACAAATAAATAAAACGCGTTTCATATTCATCCCCCTATTTGTATAAATAAAAAAGGTTAAGCGCTTATGCAACCTAACCTTTACTTTATTTATTTCCAAGGATAATAGCGGAATAATACTTTCCCGTCGATGGCATCACGTTTAATGAATCCATACATACGGCTATCACTACTATTCGGACGATTATCCCCTAATACGAAATAAGAATCTTTCGGTACAGTTTTCTCACCCGTCACTTCTTGCATTGTAAAGTCGACTGTATATTGATCGCCTACTTCTTCTTCATACGTTTGTGCCGCTTTTTTTATGTAAGGCTCTTTTACTTCCTTACCGTTCACAAACAATTTCTCATCTTCTACTTTTACTGTATCACCTGGTAAACCAATAACACGTTTAATGTAATGATCATCTTCTACAGGCGATTGGAAAACGATGACGTCATCTCGGTCGATACTGCCTGGTTTCCAAATCATAATGCGATCATTGTCATGGTACGTTGGCTCCATTGATTCTCCTTTTACGGTTACAGGAGAAATTAAAAATTGGCGCACAACAAAAGCAATAACGATTGCAATTAAAATGGGCCATACCCAAGACATGAGCTCTTTTGATTTACTTTTCTTATTTTGCTCTTCCATTTTTTCATCACCTTTACAATTACAAATTCTTTCCTCATTATGCCATTCTTTTTCATTGAACGCCATTAACGAGGAAAGGTTGCGACAAAAAAAGCACTCACGCCAGCGCGAATGCCTCTTTTCTACTTAAACTTAATACCCCAATTAGTTTATGTACTGCTTCAAGTCTTCTAAATGATCACTTGTAATGCCTAAAACTTCATAAACTTTTCTTAATGTTGTTTCACGAACTTTCGTATCCCCACGCTCAATACGACTAACTGTTTTTTGTGTAACATTTGCTTTTTCAGCAAGTTCAGACTGCGTCAAACCAACGTTCATGCGTTGTTTAAAAATGATTTGACTACGGTGTTCAGCCATTTTTTCTAAAATTGACTTTTCACGTACTGCTTTACTTTCTTCTGCGTTTTCTAAAATGTTAACTGTTACCATTGAATCCACCACTCCTATATTGGTATTTGTATGAATTTCAAACAGCAGCATTTCCAAAAATAGTTATTCGATTACGCGATGCCCCTTTGCGTATGACTATTTCTCAGCAGCAATTTTTTCCTTCAATTGTTGTTGAAGATCCATCAGTGCCTTTTCTAATAAATGTGTATACTCTTCTCGACCTTCTTTGCCTTTTGCAGTTACATAAAATGGTTCACCAAAAATTAAGTAACCTTTTTGACGGCGAAAAACATCTTTCGGAGTATTCGGCCCAATGTATGCTGCAGGAACTACTGGCGCTTTCGATAATTGCGCAATTGTAATTGTTCCTTGCTTTAATGAATCACCCTCTGCATTACGAGTACCACTCGGAAAAATCCCTACGATTTTCCCTTCTTTTAAAAGTTGACGTGGTATTTTAATAACGCTCGGTCCTGGATTCTCACGATCTACTGGGAAAGCTTTCATTTTCTTAATAAACCATCCAAGTCCTTTTATTTCAAACAATTGCTTCTTCGCCATAAAATGAATTGGCGTTGGATAAATAGAAACCCCTAAATTTAAAATATCAATCCAACCTGTATGCGTACATGCAATAATACAACCGCCCTCTGCCGGTATATTATGCTTATTAAACACTTCTGCTTTATTAAATAAACCTAAAAACCATTTGACAAATTTGCCTATAAATTTATACATCGAACTCTCTCCAACTCCAACAGAATATTGAGCCAATCTTGCTCTACTCTGTATCGTGCCTTTTTTAGATGAAATCGTCAACCTTTAAACAATTCCATACTAAAATACATTTTTTTGAAAGCATTAGGTTTTCTATCTTCCTTTACCTAATTATTGTAAATGAATTTTCAAAAAATTAAAGCCCTATTTATAAACAATCTTTCAATTATTTAGTTTTTTCAAAATATTTACGTATAAAAGAGCATTTTCTGTCATAAACGACCGATTTGATTTTCATAAAAAAAAGGAGAGTGATCTATTCATACGAATCTTTTTGTATAAAATAGTTCTACATGTCCTACTGACATAGATTTTGTACAGTATAATAATCCAATTTTTTACTTTTAAATCATTAGAAAAGCTAGGTTTTGCGCATTTGTTTTGTTAAAAAACCGCCATTGAGTTTATTCGGTTCATACGAAACGATAAACGCTTTCGGAGACATTTCTAAAATTGTATAGCGAAGCTTCTTTTCATTTTTTCTTTTTGCGATGACCGTCATACAAATTTTACGGCCGTCTTTCCCATCCGCCATCCAAGAAGTGACACCATACCCATTTTGTCTTAATAAAGGAACGACTTGAATTTCCGTTTCATTAACGATGATTTCAAACATCACATAACCTAAAGCGAGGCGGCGTTCAATTAAACTACCGACAAAGACACCGAGCCCCCATCCGAAACAGTACGCAGTCATATTCCATGGGTTGCTAATTTCATCTAACACCATCGTTAAACCAATTAAATAAATAAACACCTCGAGCATCGATAAACCAGAGGCTGTTTTCGTATAACCCTTAATGACTAAAATCATACGCAGCGTCGTTAGCGTCATATAAATAACATTGATTATAATAATGAGAAGAATCGTTTGAAGCATCTTACACCTCCTTCTACATTATTCCCAACTTTTTTATTTTCACACAATGCGATTCATTCCAAATAAAAAGCCTACACAAAATCCGTGCAGACTAAACGAAAGTCAATATTATTTATTTCTTATTGTAACGGTTTCTTTTTCGTTCCGTTTTTATGCGCTCGCGCATCTTCTTTTTGTAAAAAGAAATATAGTAAAATAATAGCAATCATATTTAGTAAAATACCGATGATTAATAATGTCCATTGAATTTTAGGCGGCAGAATATGTGTGACGCCAAACGTAATACATAAGCATCCGATCACAATGACCATTAAATATGCAGGCAGCCGATTCATTTTTCTGCCTCCCTTCTTTTATTATTAGCAATGCTAACATTTATTGTTCAAAATGTCTAAATTATTCGTTGTTTCATAGTTTAATTATTACATTACGATATCATTCTCGGAAATAATTAGGCATAAAGCTATTTTTATGGTACGTTTTTTATAAATAAACTGCTTCAAGAAAGGACGTTTGGCTATTGCGTTGGATGAAGTTCTTACCCATTGTATTGCTACTCATCGGTGTGTTTATCTCGTCAAGTATGCCTTACAAACAGCAAACAATCGTTCCTGACTTAATGCGACTACTCCCTAACGCACCATTTTATGATGTACTATCATACATTCATATTCCGTATTACGGTATGGATGTTTCTGTAGAAACTCGTGGATATTATTATTTTTTAGAGTTTCTCGTTCGTAAATTTGCACATCTTACGTCTTTCGGAGCGATGGCCATTGCGGTCTATATCGCACTCCCTAGACGTAAATGGCGTTTTGTCGTTGCAATTTTCGTCACGTTTCTTTTTGCGTGTGCAGATGAATTGCATCAACATTTTACCGCAGGCCGTACCGCGTCTGGTCAAGACGTGCTTCTCGATACGTTTGGAGGACTCCTTTGGTTGTCCATCGTCGTTAGTATTCGTAGATTGTTTCGTAAAAAAGAAAA
>NZ_HE611069.1:101190-148440 GCF_000285595.1 Kurthia senegalensis
TTTTATAGTAAGTAGGTCATTAAATACTCATCTAAAAAAGTACCGCTCTCATCTTTAACCGAACTTTTATCGATACCGATTAAGTCAAAGCCCATTTTCTTATACAACTCAAACGCTGGTTCATTATTAACGAACACACCTAAATCAAGTTTATTCACATCATGTACTTTTGACCAGTCGATGATTGCTTGTATAATTGCTTTGCCGGCTCCATTACCACGTGCTTTTGGAGATACGTAAACCGAGCCAATATATCCTCGATGTTCCGTTTTAAATGTCGTACCGAGAGATAGCGTGGCGATGCCAAGCAACTGACCATCAATAATCGCACCAAAAATATGCTCATGCTCTTTGTTAATCGTCTCCGTTACCCTCTCTACAGGGTCATCATAGCTCGTTGCTTCCGAATACGTTTCACCGAAAGCACTCGGATCTTGTTTTAATGCTTCTTTTCGTAACTGCCAATAGTTCTCTGCATCTCGTTGATTTAAAATTCGGATTTCCATTGTCATTACATCACCTCATTAAAATTGACGTTTTGCTAATTGTTGAATAGGATCCCACACAGAGTTAAATGGTGGTGCATAGCTTAAATCTAAATCGATTAATTGGCGTAATGTAGACGCATGATACAACGCTGTTGCAAATACATCAATACGTTTATCGACACCTTTCTTACCGATGACACGTAATCCTAAAAGTTGCTGGTCATCTTTGTGCCAGTACATTTTCAAATGTAATTTTTCAACATTTGGATAGTAGCCTGCATGATTGCCGGTTTCAAATGTCACAACTTCATATGGAATGTTCAAATCTTTTAATTCTTTTTCGATTAAACCTGTCGTACCGATTTCAAGATCAAAACATTTTAAAATAGCTGACCCGACGATTCCTTTAAATTGTTCTGGGATACTTGCCATATTTAATCCTGCAATACGTCCTTGTTTATTCGCTGTCGTGCCGAGTGGTAAATACGTATTTTGTCCTTTAATGATGTGATAATGTGTCGCACAATCACCCGCCGCATAAATCGATGGGATGTTCGTTTCCATATGGGAATCGACGACGATTGCACCATTTTTCAACATATGAATACCTGAGTCTTTCACGAAATCCGTACTCGGTTTTACACCGACCGCTTCAATGACAATATCCGTGTCGTACGTAGCTGTCGTTGTCGTCACAGATGATACGTGATCGTTACCATCGTATGATACGAGTTGTTCATTGAATAATACGTCGACACCTTTTTGGCGTAGCTCTTCGTGAATCATTTCCGCAAAATCGCTTTCTAAAAAGCTAACAACTTGTTGACTACGAATAAGCATACGTACTTTTTTGCCTGCCATCGTTAACGTCTCTGCTAATTCTAAAGCGATGTAACCGCCTCCGATAATCGTCACAACTTCCGCATCGTTTATCGCTTGTTGCAGTTGTTTCGTTTGCGGAATTGTTTTGAAGAAGTAAATGCCATCTAAATTATATGCTTCGTCTTTCAACACTTTTTTTGGGCTTGCGCCTGTCGCAATAATCAATCGATCATAAGCAATTTCAAAAGTTTCTTTCGTTTGTACATCGAAACCCGAAACCGTCTTCTCTTTCGGATGAACAGCTGTTACACAATGCCCTTCTCGCGTATCAATTCCGTATTTATCTTTAAACTGCGCCGCTGTTTTGTGCACGACGTCCTCTGCATTTTCAATACGTCCATCTAATACATACGGCAATCCACATTGTCCATATGAATAATGGAAGCCTTTCTCTAATGTAATAATGTGTGCTTCTGAATCGTGACGATAAATTTCCATCGCCGCGCTCATACCCGCTGCATCTCCACCAATTACAACATAATTCATATCGTATTCACCTCATCAATATTTTCCCTGCATACGTATTTTTAAACGGCGATTAGTAGCCAATTAACACGTCAACATCAATCGTAATTTCAGTTAATTTCCCTGCTTCGATTTCTTTTTCTTGATGCCAGCCCATTGGCGTCATATGTGCGAGTAATGGTCCTAATTCTTTCGTAATCGGCATCGTTTTCGTCACGCGATGAACGGTAACATTTTCAAAGTTTTCTCGGAAGCGTGTAACGGTTTTTTCATTTGAATACGATTCCTTTGAAGAATCCGCAAAGAAAAGCTCTCTTAGCTGATGTAAATAGCCTTCTTGCGGCACAATTTTAATTACTTTTCCTGTATCCGTTAATAAACGACGGAATTCCGTATAATTGGCAGGGGATAAAAAGTTTAAAATACAATCGAAACTTTGTGAAGCATAAGGACTTTTCGCCAAGTCTCCGACGATCCACATCATATCTGGATAATTTTTTGCCGCTTGGACGATACCTTCTTTTGCGATATCAATACCTGACGCAACGAATTGTTCCGTAGCACGTCGTTGCAATTGATCTAAATGAGACCCTTCACCACACCCTGTATCTAATATCGTTTTTACATCGTGCAATTCATTTAAAATGACCGCGTATACCGCTTCATATAAATTGCTATCGATTACTTGTTTTCTCGCTTCAAAAAGCGATTTGTCATACATAGACGTCACAGCATGTGTCATCATATTGACGTATCCTTGCTTCGCCATATCAAACATATGACGCCCGTCGCAACAAACCGTCCCATTTTCTTCTACGTGCATCGCTTCATGACAAACAGGACATTGTAATAATGCTTCATTTTCTTTGAAATACGTAATGGCACGCTCTTTTTTAGATAATCCCATCGTAACACCTCTTTACTTATTTTTATGACGTGTAAATAAAAAGAAAAACCACTCTTTAAAGCGATTTCTCTTTTAAATTGCTTATATAATTATTCGCATGTCTCTCGTTGTAAGTATACCATGTTACTTCGGTGAAACGAGAATATGACGTTCCCATTTGCGACTCTTCCAACGAATCATGACGATGATGCCTCGACACCACTCATCGGCAGCAATAGCTAACCATACACCTGGTAAGCCCATATTTAAATGGAATACGAGGAAATAGCCTAAAGGCAAACTCATACATACCATCGAGAAGAATCCTAAAATCAACGGAAATGTCGCATCCCCGGCTGCCCGTAGCGTATTAATAATCGTAATATTAAACGTACGACCCGTTTCAAGGAAAATACTTAATAATAAGACGCTCGCACCAATTTTAATGACTTCCTTATTTGATGTGAAAATACTCATTAATTGCTCTCTAAAAATGATGACGACGATGACAGATACGACCGTTAAGCTCAATGCCCATCTAACGCTTCGCCATAGTTGATGATACGCTTCCTCTTTCATACCCGCACCGACGTATCTTCCGATAATAATCGCTGTACCTGCACCAATTGCTAGCGCAAATAAATACGTAAACATTGAAATATTGTACGCATATTGTCGTGCCGCAAGCGCTTCTGCACCAAGATACGTCACGTAATACATTAAAACGATTTGGCACATTTGATACAACGCTTGTTCAAGCGCTGAAGGAATACCAATTTTAAATATTTTCTTCATATAATTCATCGGCATAGCGATAAAATCGCCCCACTGAATTTTCACTGATAATACACGATACAGTAACCAACAAAAAACGATTAGTGCAAGTCCTCTACTAATTACAGAAGAAATCGCCGCTCCTTGAACACCTAAAGCTGGTGCACCAAAATGTCCAAAAATCAATATGTAATTCAAGATGATATGCAAAATGTTCATGCCGAGTGACACGTACATCGCTTGTTTCGTAAAGCTATGCACACGTACGATGGCTGCTGTTGCATTAATCAACGCTTGAAGGAAAATCCCTCCGCCAATAATAATTAAATATTGCTCAGCGTATTGTAAAACATCCCCATGTAAATTCATCGCGGCCATCATCGAATTTGAAAATAATAAGAAAATCCCACTCATAATCAGTCCGAAAAATAAATTTAAAACGATGGCGACAGCCGCAATTTTAGGTACTTCGTCAAACCTTCTTGACCCGATATATTGTGCGACGACAATCGAAGCACCGTTACCGATTACTTCTAAAACTAAAATCGTCACGTGAATAAATTGGTTAGCCGTCCCGACACCTGCTACGGCATCGTCTGCCAATTTACTTAACATTAACGTATCCACAATCCCCATTAACATAAATAGCAACATCTCTAAAAAGATCGGCCACGTCAATGTGAATAAATGCAGTTTTTCTTTCACTGCTTCCATACATACACCCCTATTTTCTGTAAATAATAACTGATGTATCATAGCATATTTTCATACACTTTTGTGTTGCACGTTTACATGCCACATACTTTGTGAACACATAAAAAAACTACCCTTTTACAAAAAAGAGTAGTTTTCTTGTTAGTTAATTAAGTACGCAATAATTAAGCCAATTGATAACAGCAAGCCGAAAAATGTATTCGTCATCGCTGTAGACTTCATCGCAAGTCCTTGTTTTTGTGGAATTCCTTCGCCTTCGCGGAAGTTTTTAATTGCTGCAATCGGTTTTGGAATACTAATTAACACAACGAGTAACCATGGACTAACTTGTCCCATAATAACTAATGCGATAATCCATGCGTATGAGATGATGAAGCTGATTGCTAATGCTGTAATCGCATGTTTACGGCCGAGTAAAATTGCTAACGTTTTACGTCCACCAATCGTATCTTCTTTAATATCACGAATATTGTTCGACATATTAATGCCTCCCACTAAAATACCTAAAGGAACAGATACGAGGAAGCTTGTCCAGCTTACATCCCCTGTTTGAATGAAGTAAGCAATTAGAATAAAACCAATCCCCATTGCAAGTCCTGCGAACAATTCACCGAAAGGTGTATAAGCGATTGGGAACGGACCACCTGTGTATAAGTAGCCAATTGCCATCCCAATTAAACCGATGACTACGAGCCACCAGCTGCTTGCCATACAAATGTAGACGCCAATTGCCATCGCCATCGCATACAGTACAAGTGCAAAAGCAAGTACAGAAGATGGTTTCGTACCGTGGCGTACGAGTGCGCCACCAATCCCTACTGAATCTACTGTATCGAGACCTCTTTTAAAGTCATAGTATTCATTAAATAAATTTGTTGCGATCTGTAAGCATAAGCAGCAAACGAGCATCGCTACGAATAATAACCAATCGATTTTCGTATCGAATAAAGCAAGTGCCGTCCCTAAAATAACAGGAGAGAACGTTGCTGTTAACGTATGTGGGCGTGTTAATTTCCACATTAGTTTTGCCGTACTAATATCTTCGACTGGTTGTGAGTTTGGTTGCCCCATGTCACAACTCCCTTTCTTTTTGTCTAACTCTATAATAGTAACGTATTTTTACAACGTTGCCAAAGTGTAGATTTCGCTTCTGTTTATAAATTTCGTATAATGAACACAACCCCTATTTTGAAGGAGGGCATTTCATGCATTTTGAAACGATTGTTATTGAAAATGAACAACAATTACAACGCGCATTAACGATTCGAAAAAAAGTGTTCGTAGAAGAACAACACGTACCATTAGAAGACGAGGTCGATGAATTAGACGTATTAGACGGACCTTGCCGTCACCTACTCATTACGACGAATGAAGATGAAGCGGTAGGCACAGGTCGCGTTCGTTTAATCGAGCAGTACGGAAAGCTACAACGCGTCGCCGTATTAAAAGACATGCGCCAATTCGGTATTGGACGTCTTATTATTGCTGAACTTGAAACGCTTGCGAAACAACTCGGCGCACAAAAAACGAAATTAGACGCGCAAGTGCATGCGATTGGCTTTTATGAAAAACTTGGCTACACCGTACAATCTGACGTTTTTTTAGACGCGGGCATTGAACACGTTTTAATGACGAAGTCTTTATAATACGCAAAAGAGAAGCTTGATTTAAAATCAAGCTTCTCTCTTTTTATATTGCGTTTGTATTTTCTTTCGCCGGTACAGGTTTTAAAAGCGTATAAACAATCCCACCGAAAATAAAAATCATACCGAGCATTTGCAATACGCTCGGTCTAAAATCAAGAATCGTCACATCCAAAGCAATCGCAACGAGCGGATCTACGAAGACGAGTGCGGACGTCATGAGTGCCGATAAATATCGTAAGCTATTGAAAAATAAATAATAAACGAATCCCGTATGAATAAATCCTGTTCCTAATATGTACAGCCAGTTCGATGTCGTCAATCCTTGGAATTCACTGAAAGACACGATTGGAGCAAGGATGATGATTCCGACAATCGTTTGTAAAAATGTCGTCGCATAGGCACTTAATTGTTGAATACCTTTTCCTAAAACCATTGTCATCGCATAACAAAGCGCTGATAAAATCGCCCAAATGAAGCCGGAATTTAAAAAGTTATCCACAGAAGAAAATTCTCGTAAGCCGACAACGAGCAAACTTCCGATAAAACAGCACGTAACTGCTAAAACCGATTGTATATTTATTCGTTCGTTCAAAAAAATTGTTCCCATGACTAAAACGAAAATCGGGGCTAAATTGTAAATCGAAATCGCTGCTGAAATAGACATCGCTTCAAATGCCTTAAATAAGAATACCCAATTCAAAACAAGAAATACGCCACAAAAAAGTGTTTGAAGCACTTCTTTTTTTAGCCATGTTTCTTTTTTATATTGTCCGACAATAAACCAAATACTCATTAAAAAAATTGTCGCACAAATACATCGAACGAAGACGAGTGCTTCTGCGCTAATACCTGTCTTACGCGTGAAAAAGCCAATCGAACCGAAAATCGCCATCGACAAAATCATTTGAAACGCTGCTCCTTTATTCATCGTACACCTACCTTTTTATTTTTTCTTATCGTATCACGTTTTGCTCTACACAGAAAAACCCTCGAAATCCATTTATGGATTTCGAGGGTTTTCATTTATTACTTTATACTATTGACGTTCAGAATTTTTTTCAGCTTCGCTTTTACCCGGTAACATTAAAATACCAATGGCAAAAATGATAATACCGGCGTAAAGAACGTACTCCACTGTCGTTGATTGAACGATACCTAGTGGATGTGTTAAACCGATTAATAATAAAATTAATCCTCCAAAGAATACTAACAGTCTCATATGAACTTCACTCCTTTTTAATATAGAATTTAAGCAATATAAGCATTTACGATTAAGGAAAATCCTACTTCGCTTTAAAAATGTCTCATTTAATTTGCTTAACAAATACTATATTCCCTATTTTTTCGTTTGTAAACCTATGTGATATGGAACAGTTATGACTGTTACACCTTTTTTATATAACAGAGCCATCCGAAGTAACATCCCCGTTTGATTGTGCAAAACGTACTGCCACCATTTCGTCGGAATAAGTTGTGGAACGATGACAGACATTTGTGTTCTTTGTATATCTGTCATTTTTTGAATATGATGAATTACCCGTTCCATCGGTTGAACGACTGTCCGGTATGGCGACTGAACGATGATTAATCGAATGTTTGGTTGCCACTCTTTCCACTGTTGTTCAAACAGATGAGCCGCTTCTTTGTCAAACGCGATATGCACAGCAATAATTCGATCTGGTTTTAATTGCATCGCATAATGCAAAGTATATTGTGTAATTTGATTAATGCTCGTCACCGGTAAAATGAAGTAACGCTGTCCATCTTCTCGTAGGAATGGTTCTGTGACAGCCATTTTTTCACCGACTGCGATTAAATGTGCTCGTATACGGTGAAGGATGTAGACAATCACCGGTAATAAAACAAAAATTGGCCAAACGTATGCTGTTTTCGTTACGATAAAAATAACAATGACGCTCGTACTTAACAACGCTCCGATAAAGTTAATAGTACCTTTTACGAACCAACCTTTCGGACGACTGCGCCCCCATCGAAGAAGCATGCCAAGCTGTGCGAGTGTAAATGGAATGAAAACTCCCACGGCATAAAGCGGAATGAGTTGACTCGTATTCCCTTTAAATAAAATTAAAATGATGATTGCCCCGATACTCAATGTGATAATGCCATTTGAGTATCCGAGTCGATCACCACGTGCTTGAAACATTCGTGGTAAATAATGATCTTTCGATAAGTTTACAGCAAGCATTGGAAATGCTGAAAATCCTGTATTTGCTGCAATGACTAATAAAACCGCCGTTACGCCTTGGACGATATAATACATCGTATGATGCCCAAATACATAGCTCGCCAGTTGTGATACGAGTGTATTGTTTGCTTGTGGTACGAGATGAAAAGCGTAGCTTAACCAAACGATTCCTAAAAACAAGCACGCGAGAATAATTCCCATCATGACGAGCGTCGTTTGTGCATTTTTTTCTTCTGATTTTTTAAAGTTTGGCACCGCGTTTGAAATCGCTTCTACTCCTGTTAACGCGGAGCTACCTGATGCGAATGCTTTTAAAACAATTAATAAGGAAATCGTTGAAAAGTGCTGTGCTACTTGCGGTGCATCTACTACTTGCCCCGTCATCACTTTATATGTGCCGACAAGTAACAACCAAAACATGATGCCGATGAATCCGTAAACTGGATACATTAAAATCGTTGCCGATTCATTAATACCACGCAAATTTACGAGCATGAGAATTACGACGAAAATAATCGACAATAGTAAATTATGTGCTTGTAACGAAGGGAATGCCGACGTAATAGCATCCGCTCCTGCTGAAACACTAACAGCAACCGTCAACATATAATCAATGAGTAAAGAACTTCCGGCAACAAGCCCTGCATTGTTACCAATATTTTCTTTCGATACAGCATACGCCCCACCACCGTGTGGATACGTATGGATAATTTGACGGTACGATAAAATGAGCGTTAACAATAAAATAAAAATGGCGATTGCGATCGGAATAGAATATACGAACGCTGCCGTTCCAACGACCATTAACGCGATGAAAATTTGCTCTGGTCCATATGCGACAGATGACAAAGCATCTGATGATAAAATGGCGAGCGCTTTCTTTTTCGTTAATCGCTGTTCACTTAGTGTATTTGATTTTAATGGTTTTCCTATGACGAAACGTTTCCAAAACATATGCCACACCTTCTCCAAAAAGAGTAAGTTTCCAATGCTGTGTGTATAAAAAAAAGCAACACCAAATAAAAGGAGTTGCCTTCTCCTTACGAACGCTTACGAGGTTAGCTGTCGGATTCAGACCATAAGTAGCCTTACCATTTATCAATGGATTCACCCCAAGAAGCAATGCTTCACAAAATTGGTTCCCCCGCGTTTTCACTTCAGCGATTTAGAAACGATTTGAAATTTGTAGTTATTCTACTCCGGTGAATAGCCTGTGTAAATGTATCCAATGAACTATCTTTTCAGCAAATCATGAATCGTTAGAGCGGCTAGAACAATCCGTAAATGAAAAAAGAGTGGGCTAGGAAACTGATTTACGAAAGGACACTTCTTTTAAGCTGTATTTAACGAACGGTCCCCCCGTGTATGGCGTGGAACGATTCAATTTTATCCATCAAAAAACACGTCCAAATATTTTATACATTTGGACGTGTTTTTTCTTATTGACTACGATTTTGACATAGTCTCTTGTTATTTCATTGATGTAGCAATTTGTAATAACGTCATCGGTTTTTGAACAGAGCTAAGTTGAATAATTTGTTGATCACGTTGTAATACGAGACGGTGATTTTTACCGACTGCATCTAATTGAATAGCTCCGTATTGTTTCGGAACAGGTAAACTTTTTTTATCCAAATATGCGACCGTCGTTTTCGCTAATGCGACACCTTGGTCTTGTTTATTCGTATAACTGTGTGTCGTCAATGCCCAACGTCCTTCATTCCAAGACGTATACAACTGTCCCGCACCTGCATCTTGGTACGCTTCAATTTGAGCTGTCAGTTTTTGTTTTTGACCACTTTTTTTCGTGAATTTTATATAGCCTACTTCATCTTTCGCTTTAGAAAATGTATTGTAATTTTTTATTTGAAGTTTTGCGATTACTTTTTTAGGTGTTTTTGAAAGTGCTTTTGTATTCACACCGAGTTTCTTTTTCGCTTCATAATACGTAATCACTTCACCATTTTTTATTTTTTCGTTTGTGCAGTTAAGTAGTAACCCTTTGAAACGGGAACATTTGTCGGCAATTGGAAATGAAGCGGTGTTTGAATTGTTTGCTCCAATTGCTCATTAATGGATACGTTTTTTGCATTAGCGGACGGCGCAATTGTGATAGCCATCAAGCTTATAATAATAGGAAAAGCAAACTTATAAGTTTTTTTCATCTCAATTACCTCCTGTTTAGTTAAGAAACTTCTCTTACTCATAAAATTTCCTTTATGTGTGCATTTAAAACGTATCTTCCCGAAAACACATCAAAAGGCATCTTTTCTAGTAGTAGAAAAGATGCCTTTTATTTAACCAACATATGTTGTTAACGTCGACCAACTTTGAACTTTCTCTTCGAAACTTTTTACATTTTTTCCCGGAATAGGACTCGTAGATGGCATTTTATAATACGCTCTATTTTCTAACGTTTCTAAGCCAATTTTCTTCTTAAATACATCGAATGCCTTCCCACCATTAAAAACAATCGCTTCAATTTGTGGATACGTTTCGAAAAATAAATGGAAATCATTCGGAATTTCGTTATGTATGTTCGCATCTAAACTACCTTCTCGCTCACAAGTAGCAATTGAATCCCACAAACCAATTTGATGTTCAAGCAACCATGCCAATCTCTCGTCGTATTGATTAGGTACAGGTTCTTCAAAAAGTTCTCCAATAATTCGCCAAAAATGATTGCGTGGATTTCCATAATATTGTTGTTTTTCTAGTGATTGCTTTCCTGGCATAGACCCGACGACCATTACTTTCGTTTGTCTGTTTACGACAGGATGTAATACGTTTTCAATCATTTTCATTTATCCTCTCTTCATGGAAATTAATTATACATACCCTATATATCGGCAAGTTATCCACAAAATAAAAAGGACCGGCTCGAATTTATTTTCAAGTCAGTCCTATCTACTATTTGCGGTATCGTCCATGTTAAATCGCCACCTGTTGTTTTATTTTGTAATGCATTACAATAACTTCGCCTTTTGCACCCATCGTGCGAACACCTTCATCGATAAATCCAACTGCATGGTACAAGCCTTGCGCTGCTGTGTTGAAAATATTGACGACTAATACGATCTCATTTTTTTGAGGAAAATGCTCTGTTACAAAGTCAGGTAACATTTGCATAACACGCTTCGCATAACCTTTTCCTTGATGATGAAAGTCCGTCGATACGGCACGTAATAAAATGGCGTTTTCATTATCTGAATATAATTTACGACCTTGATCGCCATCTAACATTAAAAAATTTGTAATCTCGCCTTCGTCCGTCGCAATTAGCGGGTAGCGATATGGGTCATTTTGAGCCATTTCTAATGCAACCATTGGGTCTGTCGTAAAGTGTAGTTGTTCCTCTGTTAATGTGTAGTTCTGAAGCATTTCACGATGCTCTAGTTCAGTGTAAAAATGTAGTTTCATTTCTTGCTCCCTTCGAGTGTCAGTAAGACTAATTTTAACGACTTAAATCGTACTTTTCAACAGAAAATTGTTGTCTAATTTGTGTTATCAATTTGCTTAAATTTGACGTAATACGATATTTCAAAGTTGTTTTTTGCTAAAAAATAGTGTAGCATATTTCTCCTCATTTTCACCATCTATTTTTCATAAATTTTAGCTATTTTTTTACGTCCATTCCCATCATTTTCAAACAAAAAAAAACTTCTTTTCCCTCAAAGAAATCTGTTGAGCGAAAAGAAGTTTTTTATGTTTATAAAACTGTGCTTACTTATAAGAAACGTGCATCTACGACTTTATCTTCAGCACCTAAATTAGTCACCATTGTGTTAAAAGCTTCTACAGCTTCTTCAAATAAAGCTTTCGATTGCTTGCTTTCAACTTCTGCTGGTTGTTTAACACGAAGAGGTGTATACGGTTCATTAAATTGTTGTACTTTTGCTTGGAAAGCTTGTACCGCATCGTTTTCGTTAATGTTTGGATCCATGTATGTGTAGACGTCAAAAGAATGGAAATTTGCGAAAAAGCGTGTGTAATCATCCGATGCTTTATTCATTTTTTATTTGAAAAATTCCATAAACCGTTCATTGATTTTAATACGTTTAAACCTTGCGTTACAACCATCTCAACTGCTTGAGCATTTGCCATTGTATCCGCCTCCTATATAAATTTCATCCATTTATATTGTAGCATAATCCGCCGGTTCTATATGCACAAGCGTCACCGCAAATGAATTATATTCGTGAACAACTGACTCGATCACTTCTGTAATATGATGACTTTGTACGACGTCCATTTTCGGATTTACCGTAATCGTCACGTCTAAAAACATCATGTTACCAGACATACGACCTTTCGTATCTTTTACAAAAATAACACCGTCTACTTCTTGAATGAGCGCTTCGATTTCTTTTAATTCATGCTCATCAAAACCGTCCGTCAACGTATGCACAGCTTCAACAAAAATCTCATAAGCTGTTTTAATAATAATGAATCCGACAATAACCGCTGTAATCGAGTCAATAACTGGGAAGCCGATAATTGCCGCTAAAATACCGATGGCTGTCCCGATACTCACAATTGCATCCGAACGATTATCGTACGCAGCCGCTTTTACAGCAGAACTTTTAATACGTTTCGCTAAACGAATATTGTACATGTAAACGAAATACATCACAATCCCACAAAAAATCGCAACGATCGCTGTTAGTAAAGAAGGGGCTTCCGCTTTCCCTTCGATGAAACTTTTTGCTGCATTAAACACGACTTGTAATCCGACAACTGCCATAATAAATGAAGCAATCAAGGAAGAAACTGTCTCCGCACGTAAATGACCATAGTGGTGATCTTCATCTGGCGGACGTTGTGAAATACGCAATCCTACTAGAACTGCAACAGATGCGATAATATCTGTCGTATTGTTTAAACCATCGGCCTTTAAAGCTTCTGATGTTCCGATAAATCCAATTGTTAGTTTTAATGCACTTAAGAAGAGATACGTAAAAATACTAACCCAAGCACCTTTTTCCCCTTCACGTAAGTTTTTATATACGTCCAAAAAGTTTCCCTCCTCCAAAAATCTTAAAAACGACAAAAACGACGTAGAGCGAAATCGCTCTACGTCGTTTATATATTGGCTTGCATTCATCTACATTTTTTAGACTTTCACTAGTATATCAAAAATACAATTTGGATGAAAGGATTAATGTTTCGCTTGGAAATCTTTCATAAATGTCGCTAACGCTTCACACGTTTCTACAGGTACGGCATTGTATGTAGATGCACGACATCCTCCGACTGAACGGTGACCGCCTAGTCCTACAAAACCTGCTTCTTTCGCTTCCGCTAAAAAATTGTTTTTCTAAATCTTCATCTGCAACGCGGAACGTAATATTCATAAGTGAGCGGCTATCTTCTACTGCATGCCCTATATAGAAACCTTCGCTACGATCAATCACATTGTAAATGAGCGCTGCCTTTTCTTTATTACGTTTCGCAATTGCCTCTACGCCACCTTGCGCTTCAACCCACTTCAACACTTCACCTAACATGTAAATGCCGAAAGTTGGCGGCGTGTTGTAAAGTGAATTTTTTTCTGCGTGTGTTTTATATTTCAACATCGTTGGAATGTTGTCTGCTGCTGTTTCAAGGAAATCTTTACGTATGATGACAACCGTTACGCCTGAAGGGCCGAGATTTTTTTGGGCACCTGCATAAATCATCGCAAACTTAGAAATGTCTACGGGACGAGATAAAATATCACTCGACATATCCGCTATAAGTGGCACATCTCCCGTATCAGGGAAGTCTGCCCACTCCGTACCGAAAATCGTATTATTCGATGTAATATGTACGTATGCATCTTCTTTGCTGAATGTTAACTCATCGAAAGTAGGAATATTTTTATAGTTGTTGTCTTTAGAACTTGCAATAATTTTTGCATCGCCTAAAAGTTTCGCTTCTTTAAAAGCTTTTTCAGACCAAGAACCTGTTTGTACGTAACTTGCTGTTTGACCTTCTTTTAAAAAGTTCATCGCAAGCATCGTGAACTGTAAGCTCGCCCCACCTTGTAAAAAGAGAACTTCATAATTATCAGGTATAGCGAATAATTTTTTAAGGCGTGCGATTGCTTCTGTGTGTACTTCGTCATATTCTTTACTACGATGACTCATCTCCATTACAGACATGCCAGCACCTTTGAAATCTACTAACTCTTCTTGAGCTTTTTGTAGTACTTCAAGCGGTAATGCTGATGGACCTGCATTTAAGTTATAAGCGCGTTTAACAGTTGTCGTCAATGTAATACACTCCTTGTGGATTATTTATTGTTCCCCATTCTACTCTATTTTCTGTATTTTTTGAAGGTTTTGACGAATATTCATCTAAAATTGTAATATTATTCTGAAAAATACAACGAAAACAAGAATATTATCGTAATTTCTCCGTCTAATTATCGTAAATTCAATTATTCTTCATTTTTTATTAAATCGTCATTTTTTCAAATTGTCCTCTTCAAAAACACAAAAAAGGAAGCCACTGATCGTAACTTCCTTTTTAAGAAAATTCATTTTCATGAATAATTTATATGCTATTAGCGAATTGTTTTTAAAGCTGTTGCCCAAGGAATTACTTGGTCTAACATTTGACCAACAGAAGCTGCTTGGACGTCTTTCGGTTTGAAAGCACCATTTTCGAAATCTGTGAATAATGAAAGGGCTGGGTGTACACGAACATCTGCTACTAATAATTCGCCAAGAATGCCGCGTAAATGTTCAGCTGCGCGTGCGCCGCCGACTGAACCGTATGATACGATACCAGCTGCTTTGTTGTTCCATTGTGCTTGTAAGTAATCTAATGCATTTTTCAATGCACCTGTGATTGAGTGGTTGTATTCTTGTACGATGAATACGAAACCGTCTTGTGCACCGATTACTTCAGCCCATGCTTGTGCTCCTGGCGCTTCAGCTGTACCTAATAATGGTAAGTTATAATCTGCAATATCAATTACTGTATAGTTCGCGTCACCGCGTTTGTCTGCTAGCTCTTTTACCCAAGCGCCCACTTGTGGTGATACGCGTCCTTCACGTGTAGATCCTAAAATAATACCAATGTTTAATTCAGTCATGTCATTTCCCTCTGCTTTCTTTTTGAATAATTTATTAAAAATGCTCATTTGTTGCTACCTCTCATATCTCGAATTCAATTAGTTCGAATTGATTTATCTTGAATTCTAAATAAATAATAACATCTCGAATTCAAGACGTCAACAAAAAAGAAAATGATTAAATGAAAAAATGATTCAACCATTTTCACGCCGTAGTTATTTAGGTATTTGTCGTTTGATGTTGTTGCAATGACGAAGAAGTGTTTAAAGAGGTACTGCTCGTTGATGTTGTATTTGTACAAACTTGAATAATCCGTCGATTCGTCATTTGATAAAGCTAATGCTAACTTTTCATTCACTGCGTCTATTTGACTTTGAATTACCGTTAACTGATTTTATGACGCCGCACCCTTTTTCGTGTAATGAATTGTTTTCGCTCCGCTAATAAATCGGACGTTGACGTCGTACTCGTTGAATTACTTAATAATGATGCGAAGCTGCTTATACTACTTGAATCTGCTCCAAGTAATGAAAAAGCGTGTTCGTAGTAGCATCTGTTGCATTCGTATTCGACTGACTACTGTAGTTTCCTAGTAGTTGTTGCAACGTTGTATTACTTATTGATGAAATAGACATCCTCTAACGCCTATACTCATATTTCCGCACTGTGTTATTATACGTACGCTATGCGTCAGCACTATGTAAAAAGATCATTAAAATAAAACGACTAGCTCTCGATTCATGATCGAAAACTAGTCGTTTAAATCGCTATTTAGAAAATTTGCGTAATCATTTTACACGGCTGCATTATCTTCAGATGACTTGCTCGCAAATTTTGCAGACAATGTTTTATATCCTAATAGGAAACCGATCCCCGTTAAAGCAGAAGCTCCTACTAAATAAATTAACAAGACGCCAACACTTGCAAACATGCTACTGAAATCACCTGTTGAAATTACAGAAGTAAATCCTTTAATTGAATACGTGAACGGTAAATACTCACTTAAGTTACGTAGATTTTCTGGTAACATCGCAATTGGTAAATTTGCGCCTGTAATCGATAACTGTAGTACGACAAATGCGAGTGCAATAAATCTTCCTAAGTTGCCGAATGCTGATACTAAGAAGAAAATAACGGACATAAAGGCAAGACTCGCAACAATTGCAAATAAGATGAACAATGATACGCTCTCTACGTGTAATTTTAAGAAGAGAAGAGAGAACGTCGTTAATACGATAGCTTGAATAACTGCGAACAAACCTAATTGAAGCCACTTACTCGCATACCAGCTAAATACCGAACTTGGCATAACTGCTGGTTTTTTGAACTTCGTGAAGAATGATAGAACGAGTAATCCAACGAACAGTGCAAGTGATAAAATGTACGGTGCTGTTGAATCACGGTAATATGAATAGCTATTTACTTTTTGACCGCTTAATTTTACTGGTGAAGCAAACATCGCAATATTTTGGTCGGTTGGTTGTACCGCTGCGACTTGTTCTTCGCCACCTTTTAAGCCTGTTGCTAGTTTGTCACTACCTTTTTGTAATGCTTGTGTACCGTCATTTAAAGCCGTTACACCCGTTGTCATCGTTTTCCAACCTGTTGCAACGGTCGCATTCCCATCGCTAATTTGTGTTAAGCCATTTTTAAGATCAGATGAACCTTTTTCAAGAGCGCCCCAAGAATTCAAAAGCTTCCCGTTGCCATCTGCTACTTGTGTCGCACCATTTGATAATTTCGATGCTCCTGTTGCAAGCTGATCGCTACCATCTTTTAATTGAGAGACACCTGTCGATACTTTACTTTGACCTGCTACAAGTTTGCCAAGTCCTGCATCTAACGCATCTGAACCATTTTTCAATTTGCTAATGCCGGCTACAGCTGTTGATTGACCATCAACTAACTTGCCTACGCCCGCTACAGCTGCTGATTGACCATCAACTAACTTACCTACACCCGCTACAGCTGCTGATTGACCATCAACTAGCTTATTCACACCCGCTACTGCTGCTGATTGACCATCAACTAGCTTATTCACACCTTCTACTGCTGCTGATTGACCATCAACTAATTTATTTACACCCGCTACTGCTGCTGATTGACCATCAACTAATTTATTTACACCCGCTACTGCTGCTGATTGACCATCAACTAGCTTATTCACACCCGCTACTGCTGCTGATTGACCTGAAACGAGTTGGTCAAGACCTGCTACTGCTTTTGTTTGACCTGCTACGAGTGATGATAAACCGCCTGAAACTTTCGCTTGTCCTCCTACAAGGCTATCAACGCCTGCAGAAACTTTTTGCTGACCAGCTACTAAACTACCTAGTTTCGTACTTAATTCAGTTGCGCCGCTACCAACACTCGCTAAACCACCGCTCACTTGTGTTGCGCCACCTTTAATTTGTTCTAATCCCGCATTTAATTCATCAATTAAGCCAGGCAATTTTGTAACGTCTAACTGCCCCGCTGCTGCTGCTGCTTTCACTTGCGCTAAGCGTTGTTGCATTTGTGCTGCACCTTCCGCTACTGCATCTGCACCTGGTTTTAACTTTGTATTAATTGGTGCTGCAATGGCGGCTGCACCTGCTTGTGCCGCTTGCGCACCTGCTACTAAACTTGATTGACCTGTTTTTAATTCATTTAAGCCAGCTGTCATATCCCCTGAACCTTTTTGAAGAGATTGTAAACCACCTAAAATTTCTTTTGATCCGGGTTGTAACGTTTTCAATCCTGTTAATACTTGACCTGAACCACCTTGCAGTGATTGTAAACCTGTTAGTACTTGACCCGAACCACCTTGCAGTGATTGTAAGCCGCCTAGCACTTGACCTGAACCACCTTGTAGTGATTGTAAGCCTGTTAGTACTTGACCTGAACCACCTTGCAGTGATTGTAAGCCGCCTAGTACTTGACCTGAACCACCTTGTAGTGATTGTAAGCCACCTAGCACTTGACCCGAACCACCTTGCAGTGATTGCAAACCGCCCAGTACTTGACCCGAACCACCTTGCAGTGATTGTAAGCCCGTTAATACTTGACCCGAACCATTTTCAAGAGAAGAAAGTCCATTGGCTACTTGACCCGAACCATCTTTCGCACTACCTAACCCTGCAGCAATTTGGCTCGTTCCGTCTTGTAGTGCACTCGCACCATTACTTAATTGTTTCGCACCATTATTTACACTCGTTGCGCCATCTGCCACTTGTCTTGAGCCGTCTGCTAATTTCGCAACGCTAGAAGTTCCTCCTGCTACAGAAGAAGCAAGCGTCCCAGCACCTGTTTCTGCTGCTTTGGCTCCAATAGCTAATTTATTAATATCAGCTGATTTGTCTGTAAGCGATGTTAACAAAGTATTCGTTCCATCTGCTAATTTTCCTGCACCTTCGTTTAACTGCTTCGCACCGTCAGCTCCATCTGCAAAACCGTCTTTTACGTCTGCAAATTTCGCAAACACTGTACGTGCATACGTCGCAGTAATTTTATCCCCAAGTTGCTCACGCATTTTTTCAACAGCTGAATTCGTCACTTGCGAAGCCATGAAGTTCATACCTTCATTTTGAATGTAACGTAACTCTGGCACTTTCGGATTAGCATCTAATACCGTCGTTACTTCTTGTGAAAAGTTCTCCGGTACTTCTACGACCATGTAATACTTTTGAGACTTCAAACCTTTCATTGCTTCGTCTTCAGAAACGAAGTCCCACCCCAATGATTTACTTTCTTTTAATGTGTCGACGAGATCACTTCCGACATTAATCGGCTTACCATTTGATTCCCCACCTGTATCTTTATTTACGAATGCGACAGGTAAGTTATCCACATTATCATACGGCCCCCAGGTTGCGGACAACAATGTTGCGACATAAACAATTGGAATTAATAAGACCCCTAAAAGAGCTAGTAAAAGCCCTTTTCGACTAAACACTTTTTTCATCTCGATTCCAAAAAGTTTAAATACACCCATACAATCCCCCCTTGCCCAATTTAAAACGAATGAAGCCTCACTCGTTTATTACAATATATTCTATTTTATGCATTTTTTCTATACATTTTTACATCATTATTCTATTTAATGTTTATATTTTTCTTTTAAAATCAAAAATTAGCTATTTTATGAATATAATCACTTTGTAAAAACCTTCCAAAATATAACTTTCTTATGAAAGCGATTTACTTTTTAAAGAACAATTTTTTTATCAAAAATTTTCATAAAAAAAGCTAGGACAAAACCTTAACCAAATAAAAAGGGGCGTCATGACATTGAAATCATGACGACCCTTTTTTCATATGTGTAACTTGTATCGTTCTTTGTTTTAGGCCACGCTATTCGCGAGCACAGCTTCATCTCATTTTTTTGCAAAGCGCGAAAAAAATAAACATTCCGCTCGTGTAGGTTTCGCAGAAGCTACGCCCTTCAATTCGAACAAACTAATTTTATTTTAATGAATAATCATCACGGGACATTTTGCTAATTGGGCAATTTTCGAACTAACACTGCCTAACAACATACCTTTAATACCTCGTAATCCACGACTACCGATTACGATAACCCCTTGATTCGTTTGCTCAGCATATTCTAACATTGCTTTAGCTGGACTCCCTGATAATGATAACGTTTGAATATTTGTAGAAGGATATTTAGCAAGCACGACTGCTTTCGCTTTCTCAAGCATCGCTTCACTTTCTTTCGTTAATCCTTCATTCACCGCTTGAATGTAATCGCGTGTCACATCATATGGATAGGCAGGGGCAATTGGATTTTGATGCACATTGACGAGCGTTAATAACCCGTCATGTGTACTCGCCAACTCTGCGGCAGCTTCTAAAATCTTTTCATTCAAATCTGACTGATCGATGGCAACTAAAACTTTTTCAAACATGACATTCATCCTTCCCTTTATGAATTTCACTTCTATTCTACACGGCAAGTACTTGCGCGTAAACGGAAATGTGTGTGACGAATTAATGACGCCAAAAAGTTGTACATTCTTTTTTATCTTCTATATTAAAAGTAATAAATTCTCGTAATAAATCATACGGAATCGGCTTTTCCCAAGGCATACGAACGAGCTTTTTCCCATGACCGTAACCAGCGGCTTTTATTTTCTCTTCAAAACCATCTAAACACTCTGGCGCAAAAGCGATATGTTTTTTCGAAACGCTAAAACCAATAATAAACGTTCCATGATCTGTAAACATCGGTTGATTCCATTTAAACACCGGCTCTAATTGTGGAAAAGTTTCTTTCACCCATAGTAGTATTTCAACTAAACGCTCTCTTTGTTCTTTCTCTTCAATCGTTTCAATATATGCTTCAAATACGTCCATTTTCCATCCCCCTTTTCTACTTCCCTACATGAACGACGAACACATAAGATGCGTCGCCCCGATCTTTAAAGATTACACGATATGCATATACGTAGCGTCCTTCTTTTTTAGGTACTTTAAATACGCCAGCTGTTAACGGCACATCTTGCGTCACACCTTTACTCGTAACAGAAAGTGATGTTTCTTCTACGTCTAATTTCCTTGTCAATCGTAAGCGCATCTTCTCACCTTTTTGCACAGCAATTCCTTTTTTTCCTACTGCTTGTTCTTCTGGTGAAACTTTATCGACGCAACCATCTGACCAGCAATACGTTCCGATTTCTGTTGCATATTGTTGATCATCTACAATAACTTTGGCTTTCGGCATTTTCCCGTAAGAAGATTCATTACTACACCCTGCGAGTAGCACTCCTAAAATAATGAAACAGACGATAAAATATTTTGGCATTCGTCTTTACCTTCCTATTCTTTAAAATCCTATTTTTATCTATTTTACATTTTATGTATATGTTTTGCGAATTGTTCCAAAAAATTAACTTTATTTTCTTCTTTTTATACAAGCATGACAATACAATAGCATCTTTCATAATATTTTTCTTCTTTTACCATGTTAGCGTCATATTTATCATCATACTGTCTTATTATTTCTTTTCTTATCATAAAATTGTTATTTTATTGTAACGTTCATTTCGTACACTGTTCGTAACGACATATTATGAATGGGAGAATATGAATGCATACATATACATCAAAAATCACGCCAAAAATCGCCGCTACCTTACTCGGTAGTACTCTTTTATTAACAGGAATAACAGAAGCTTCTGCTGCTACTTACACCGTCAAATCAGGTGATAATTTAAGCACCATCGCTTCAAAATACGGTACATCTTACACGAACCTTATGAAGCAAAATAATTTATCATCAACTGTCATTTATCCAGGGCAAACATTAACTGTAAATGGAAAAATGGCGTCGACTTCTTCATCTACTTCGACTAACTCTACTTCGACTAACTCGTCAACATATACCGTCAAATCAGGTGATACGTTAAGTGCCATCGCTTCAAAATATGGTACATCTTATACGAACATCATGAAACTAAATAACTTACATTCTACAATGATCTACGCCGGTCAAAAACTAAAAGTATCAGGTTCTGCTAGTACGAACTCTACCTCTTCTTCATCTAGCAATTCTTCTTCATCCGCTTCAACATACACAGTGAAGTCTGGTGATACGTTAAGTAGCATTGCTTCAAAACATGGTACGTCTTATACGAATATCATGAAACTAAACAGCTTAAACTCTACAATGATCTACGTCGGCCAAAAACTAAAAGTATCGGGTTCTGCTAGCACGAACTCTACGTCTTCTTCATCTAGCAATTCTAGTTCTTCATCTACTTCGACGCATACTGTCAAAGCCGGTGAATCATTAGGAAAAATTGCTTCTCAATACAATACGACGTATGCTAAATTGATGCAGTTAAACGGGTTGAATTCTACACTCATCTTCGTCGGTCAAAAATTAAAAGTATCAGGTTCAACGACTACAAATACAGCTGGAAACAGTTCAAATAATTCTTCATCTATTACACAAACGAGTAATGATTCATCTACTAAAGTCATTGCTCTTGCGAAAAAATATTTAGGCATCCAATATACATTTGGTGGCTCTTCTCCCTCGGCTGGGTTCGATTGTTCTGGATTCATTTACTACGTCCTTAAAGAATCGGGCCGCGGTCTCGGTCGCACGAGCGCAGCAGGTTACTACTCGATGTCTAAACGTACTTCATCGCCTCAAGTCGGTGATTTAGTATTCTTTAGTAACACGTATAAGTCTGGTATTTCGCACGTCGGTTTTTATATTGGAAATGGTCAAATGATTTCTGCCGCAAGTTCGGGCATTAAAATCGATAATATCCACTCAGGTTATTGGGCGAAATACTTTACTGGCTACGGTCAATTGTAATAAAAAAGGTTGAGACAACATGTCTCAACCTTTTTCTTATTTATAAAACGTTATAAACGCTACCTTCACTTGAAATGACATAGTCAGGCTTTGGAGGTTTGCCACCATGTTCAGCGATTTGCTTTTTATGACCTGCGATGTGCTCTGGGCTCTTCTCCCAAGCTTTCCACGCTTCTTCTGATTCCCAACGTACGAGCATAACAATCTCACCGTCACCGCGACGTGTTTTTTTCACTAAAATCTCACGGCTAATAAATCCTTCACGCTGTTCCACGAGTGAAACTTTATTTGGATTTGGTTTAAATTTTTCAAGAGCTTGATCTAAAAACCTTCTTTGACGACTGTACGGCGCATTTGTATAAACATTATTATATTCCCCTTTAGAAAAAAGAGCCTGACTCAATTGAGGCAGGCTCCTTTTTATTTAGTTTTATTTTAATTCGTTTAAGATTTCATCCATTTTTTCAACTTCTGTTGTTGCACCGTTACTTGAGAAGTACCAGTTTACACCGTCTAAGTAAACAATTTTGCCATTTTTATAAGCGTCTGTTTTCTTAATAATGTCGTTTTCAACATCTTTTTTCAGTGCATCTACATCCATGTTATTACGGTCAATGACGAATAACACTTCTGGATTCGCTTTTAAGATTGCTTCATAAGAGAAGTTAGAACCGTGTGCTGACGTATCGATTCCTGTTACAGCTGGTTTAAAGCCAAATGAATCGTATACGTACTTAAAGCGAGAATCTTCACCGTTATCGAAACCTGAAATTTGTTTATCACTATACATTGTTACTAAAGCATTGTCGTACGTAGCTGCTTTTTCTTGGATGGCTTTTTTCTTCTCATCGATTGTCGCTTTTAATTCTTTCGCTTTATCTTCTTTGTTGAAAACTTTCGCTGCTAAATCGATTGAGTCTTCTACGCCACCAAGATAATCAGAATTATCTGAGCCGATGAAAATAACATTCGGTGTAATTTCTTTTAGCTCTTCATAGTAGCCTGCTTGACGACCTGAGATGAAGATGACATCTGGTTCAGCCGCTGCTACTTTTTCAAGATTTAGTTCTTTTAAATTCCCTACATCTTGTAAATCGCTAGATGGTTTGTATTTTTCTTTTAGTTCAGCTGGTAAATTCCCTTTACCATCACCGTAAGGAATCGCTACAACACCTTCTACACCAAGTGCATCTAAAGTATCTAAGAAACCGTAATCCATTACTGCAATACGTTTAGGTTGCTCTTTCAGTTCAACGTCTTCAAAAGTAAGTTTTTTACCGTCTTCTGTTTCGCGAGAAGCACTCAATGATTGCACAGTCATTGGGAAAGCATCTGCGTTAGCAGCTGTTTTGCTATCTGAAGTTTGTTCTGTTTTAGCTCCTGAAGAGTCTTTTTCTGATTCGTCAGTACCACAAGCACCTAACATTAAAGTTAATGCTGCAGTTGCAGTTAAGAAACGCCATTTTTTCATTTTAAAATTCTCCTCCTAAGATCCTTTATATACACTGATAATGATTATCATTTTCAATTATCTACTAAAATTGTAACGAACTTTACATAGTGTTGTCAACCGTCATTTAGGAAATTATTGCGATTGGAAGTACACGCAAATTTTACAACCGTCTTGTTCTTGTACTGGAATATTCATATCATACACGTCTTTTAAAGCCGTCGTATTAATAATTTCTGCCGTCGGACCATCTTTTACGAGACGTCCATCTTTCAGTGCGACAATGCGGTCTGAATACACAGAAGCGAAGTTAATATCATGTAACACGATGACGACCGTTTTACCTAATTCATCTACGAGCTTGCGTAAAATTTTCATAATTTGAACAGAATGTTTCATGTCCAAATTGTTTAATGGTTCATCGAGTAAAATGTACTCTGTATCTTGTGCAATGACCATCGAAATAAACGCTCGTTGCTTCTGACCACCTGAAAGTTCATCTAAAAACTGATGCTGAATGTCAACGAGATTCATATACACTAACGCTTCATCAATTTTCATGTCATCTTCTTCATTTAAACGACCGTGTGAGTACGGGTAACGTCCAAATGCGACGAGTTCACGCACCGTTAAACGCACGTTAATAAAGTTAGACTGACGTAAAATCGCGACGCGCTTCGCAAATTCTTTTGATTTTAAACTTTTCACATTCGTTTGATCGAGTAAAACTTCTCCCGTATCGGCTTCTAGCAAGCGACTAACCATCGATAGTAGAGTTGATTTACCTGCACCATTTGGTCCGATGAACGATGTGATTTTTCCTGTTTCAATCGTAACGGAAACATCTTCCACTACTTTTTTCTTGCCAAAAAGTTTCGTAATACCTTTTATTTCAATCATCTCGTTACCCCCTTACTTTGTTTCAACAATAAGTAAATGAAATAAATACCGCCGACAAAGTTGATGATGACGCTAATCGTCGTCGACAATTCAAATACGTGTAATACGAGGAATTGCCCCCCCGACGAGTGCGATAATACTAATTAAACTTGCACCGAGTATGAGGATAGAATGTTTGTACGTCACTAAAAATTGATACGCTAAGTTGGCAACAATTAATCCTAAAAACGTAATAGGTCCAACGAGTGCCGTCGAAGTTGCTAATAAAATCGAAGCTAAAATTAAAACGTTCAAAACAATTTTGTCGTAATTCACACCTAAATTCATCGCATTGTCGCGACCTAAATTCATCACGTCTAAATCTTTCATCATAAAAGCGCCGTATATGAAGCAAGCAATTAAAATGACAGCTGAAATTAAAACGAGCTCAGACTTCACATTCGTGAAACTCGCAAACAATTTATTTTGTAAGCTTAAATACTCTACTGGATCAATTAATACTTGTAAGAAACTAACGAGACTGCCGAGTAACGTACCGATAATCATTCCTGCTAAAAGCAGTAGGAAAATCGGATATTTATCCGCTCTAAACAAGAAGCGATACAAAAGTAAAGCGAATAAAACCATAGCAACGATCGATGTCCCGAAGTTTAAATAACGGTCGACAACGAATGCCGATGCCGAACCTAAGAAGAAGAATATAACCGTTTGTACGACTTCATACATCGAATCTACACCGATCATAGACGGTGTTAAAATACGATTTCGTGTTACCGTTTGGAACATAACTGTCGCATACGCAATCGCAACGGCTGTAATGACCATTGCGAGTACGCGGTCTACCCTTTTCGGAAAAGCATAACTAAAACTTCCTTGAATGTTATAAAATAAAAAGCCGACAATCGATAATGCCGCTAGTATAAACAAACAAATTAACTTAATGCGATTCGCACGTTTCACATTACTTTGCATACGCTTTCCCCCTAAACAACATCACTAAGAAGATGGCGCTACCAATAACCGCAACTGTCGTATTGACAGGGATTTCATACGGTGCAACGATGAGACGACTGAAAATATCGCATACGAGTAAAAATACGACACCGAGCGCTACCGTATGTGGAATCGTCTTGCGCAAATTGTCTCCTAAATAAAGTGAAACGATATTTGGAATAATCAAACCTAAAAATGGAATGACACCGACCGTCAAAATAACCGTCGTTGAAATAATTGCGACGAGGACAAGTCCAATATTCAATACCGACTTGTAACTCAAGCCTAAGTTTTTAGCAAACTCTTCGCCCATACCCGCAACCATAAATTTGTTCGCAAACAAATATGCGAGAATAATCGCAGGAACTGCGACGTATAAAAGCTCATAACGCCCCGCAACGACAAGTGTGAAACTTCCTAAGAAAAAGGCTCCGACATTTTGTAAAATATCTGCCTCGTATCCGAGAAATGTCGTAATCGACGATAAAATATTCCCGAACATAATCCCTACGAGCGGAACAAAAATAGCGTCTTTAAATTTAATGCGGTCGAGTAATTTCATGAAAATAAACGTGCCGATTAACGCAAATGCAAAACCAAACATAATTTTTTGCATGTATGTAACGTTCGTGAAAAAAATCATCGATAAGACAATTCCTAACTTGGCCGCATCTAATGTTCCTGCAGTCGTTGGTGACACGAACTTATTTCGGCTCAATGCTTGCATAATTAATCCGGCAATACTCATGCCCGCTCCGGCTAATATAATCGCCATTAAACGTGGAAGACGACTAATTAAAAAGATTTGCACTTCATCCGATTGCCAGTCCAATAAATCCGACGGCTTAATATCAATTGCCCCTACAAAAAGAGAAACAAAAGATAGGACGACTGCCGCAACAATCAACATCCATAACTTCATCCAGCTTGCCCTCTTTTTCTTCATCATATTTCGATTTTCACTTTAATGAAAATCGTTCTCATTTATATCATTACTATCATAGCATCTTCACATTTAAAAACCAATATAACTCAGAAAAACGTAATATAAAATGTGACTATTCGCATTATTTCTGACATATTTCATCCAAATAATCGCATAACTAACTTGAAAGATTTCCCATATTCATAAACTAAATCAACAAAAAAAGCCTATACATTCGCATAGACTTTTTCGTATAAATTAAAAGGCAGGAATCGATGTTTCCTTGAAATTTTTCTCTAAGTATTCACGAACTTCATCGCTCGTTAATGCTTTTTTCAGCTTTTGAATCGCTTCATTATTTTCATCTTCTTTATTCGTTACGAGTTGAATCGCATAGTCATTCCCTGGTAACTCTTGAAGAAGTGCATCTTTACTCGGTTTTAAGCCAAGTGGTGAAGCGTAAGCTGGATACAATGTCACCGCATCTACTTCATCATACGCACGTGCTAACATTAATAAATCGACCTCTTTAAATTGGATGTCTTTTTTATTTTCTGTAATGTCATCGTACGTGTAATACGTTCCTTTTTTCTCTCCTAATTGAATCACTTTATTTTGTGATAACAGTTGAAGAGAACGATCAATATTCGATGCATCATTTGCAATCGCTAGCGTCGCACCTTTCGGAAGGTCTTCCCAGCTATCATATTTTTTTGAATAGACGCTGAAGTTCGGATAATAAATTTTTTGAACAGCGACTAAATCTGCGCCGTTCGCTTTATTAAATTCTTTCATGAAAAATTGATGTTGGAATAAGTTCGCGTCCACTTCATGTGCCGCAAGTGCTGTATTCGGTTGAACGTTATCGCCTAAAATGACGATATCTAAATCAATGCCTTCTTTTTTCAATAACGGTTTAGCTACTTCTAAAATGTCTGTCATCGGTGGAATCAATGATGCCACTTTCAACGTTTCATTGCCTGCTTTCTCTTTCGTCTCTGATGATTTTTCTTCATTTCCACAAGCAGCTAACAATACTACAGTAAACAACATGAATAATAATTTTTTCAAGTGAATGCCCCTATCGTTTGTCTAGTTTTCTCGCGACGGTCGTACCGATAATTTGAATGATTTGCACGAGGATAATCATAATAATAATGACGTAAAGCATTAAATCTACCATGAACTGTTGGTAACCGTAACGAACCGCAAAATCCCCGATTCCTCCGCCACCAACGACGCCCATAATCGTTGAATACGAAATGAAGCTGACGATCGATGTCGTCAATCCGAGAATTAATCCCGAACGTGCTTCGACGAATAAAAATTTAAAAATAATATCTTTCGTCGAGGCACCCATCGAAATGGCCGCTTCAATAACACCTTTTGGTACTTCTAATAACGACTGTTCGACGAAACGAGCGTAGTGTGCAAACGCAATAATCGCAAGTGGCACACACGCTGCCGCCGTCCCAATCGCTGTTCCGACAACGATTCGTGTAAACGGAATTAAGAAAATAACGAGTAGTAAGAACGGGAAAGAACGAATAATATTCACGAGTAAGTTTAAGACGTTGTACACGACTTTATTTTCAAGCAGCTTCCCTTTACTCGTTAAATATAAAAACGTCCCGACTGGTAAACCAATAATAACCGCAGACAGTACGGAAATACCGAGCATAATCCCCGTCTGCATAATCGAGCGAATAATCTCTTGCTCGTATTGCACTAAAATATCTGGCATTTAAACACCCTCCCGCAGTAGTTCATCTACGAATGTTTGCGGATGGTCTTCAATAGACGCGATGCCGAGCGGTTCAATCGGAACAATTTTATAAATTTCTCCTTTTGATACGACGCAAACGCGATGACAAATGCGCTTAATCACGTCCATCTCATGACTAACGATCGCAATCGTCACGCCGAGACGCTCGTTAATTTGTTGAAGTACTTGTAAAATTTCTGCCGTCGTCTTCGGGTCAAGAGAAGACGTCGGTTCATCACATAGTAAAATCTTCGGCTCGTTCACGAGCGCACGCGCAATCGCCACACGCTGCTTCTGTCCACCACTTAGCTGTGCGGGATACTTCCGGTGCATTTCTTCTAGCCCTACAAATCGCAAGCACTCTAGTACGCGCTCTTTTCGCTTCGACTTCGGATAATGTGCTAACACGAGTGCTAGCTCGACATTATCGTACACCGTTTTGTTTGCGACTAAATTAAAATGCTGAAAGATCATCCCAATCGACTTTCGTGCTTCTCGTAATTCACGTGCCGTACTCGACGCTAAATTTCGCCCGTCGACGATTACTTCACCGCTCGTCGGTTTTTCAAGACAGTTCATCATACGCAGAATCGTCGATTTTCCCGCACCACTTTGCCCGATCAATCCAAAAATCTCACCCGACTCAATCGTTAATGTCACATCATTCACAACGAGTTGCTGCTCATAACGCTTCGTCACATTATGTAATTCAAGCATGCCAACCCTCCCAAAAACAGTAATTGTCATAACGACCATTAGTTTACTTTAAAAAAGCGTAATTGAGAAGATGCTGTTTGGCTTAAAGCGATAAAAACTCAAGTATTCTATACATTTTTAAGTATTAAATAGCTTTTATCCTAAATGATACAGTACCTTCCATCGCTCGTTAATGTCCTCTTGCTGTTGCCACTCGAAAAAATACGGCTGTTGCCATTTTTGCGTCGCAATCGCTTGTTTACTCGTCGGTTCATCCCAACTCGCATACACTCGCATTGCCATCTTACCTTTTTTCTCCGCTGTCCGAAGAATCCCTTTTTTCGCTAATACGTCTTTCGGAAAAACAAATTGGCCGTATACGTCATTATTTTTGAAGACGACAATCACGTAATAATCTACCGCTTCTTCTTCCGAGAAAGCTTCATTTTGATCGTCTTTATTTTTTTGTCACATCGCTACGAACTGTCCTATTTTCTTCGGTGTCACATGCGCGACCCTCAAACGAATCCGCTTTCCGTTTAAAGTGAAAATCCCCCCCTGCGTACTTCGCATTTTGCTGCTCTTCTTGAGCGTCCGTTACGACCAATCCACTCGGTTCGTATACCGTTTGCTGCAACCAGCGCAAAACGTGCTGAAACTCCTTCATTATCATCCCTCCTATTCGTATAACTATCTTCATTCAGTTACCCTTACTTTCGTAGAAGTAGACGATGAATGTTCATTTTATAACTAAATAAATTACTAACAGTTTTCTTTTTTATTATTTACTTAGTTCTCAAAATGATTTTACAAGACAAAAAACCCGCACATCTCAATTGAAATGTGCGGGTTTTATATTGGACGGTTTCTTTCTTTGTGAACCATTGTACAATTTTTATAAAAAGATTGATCATAATCTGTGATTCAATCTTCAGCAAAATCGCTTAATTTTTTTAAGAATATATGTAAGTTATTCTGCCATGAAAACACCCTTATATGGAGTTCTCATAACATTAACCCATTGTTCTAGTGTTTCCCTATTTGCTTGAGGAATAGGATAATTTCTTGCTGTACATACCTTTTCAGCACCCGGAGACAGGGAACTTATTGTAACGATAAGTCCAGATTCTGCACCGTACTCTTGAATATCCGCCCAAAGAGATTTTACCACCATCTTTTCAATTTTTGTTTTATACCTCTTACAATGTTAGCTTTATAGCAGCTTAAACATGGCACGAGTAAATTGCATGTATATTAAATGCCCTCGAACGTTCGTAGGAACAAATCGAGGGTCTTTTTATCAATCTTCCCATTTTCTGGAACATATTAGTATGTCGGCTAAATTTTGCTTATAATAAATTTTTCTTTAATTCCTATTTGAAAATTACATCTATTAACCTTGATAATGGATTCTTTCAACCAAAGTTGCTTTTTTCAGATTATGACTTAAAACAAAAGATAGTACAATCTGCAAGAAACTAACCACCAAAATCATCGCCAGAATAGGTATAAATGGAATATGGTAAACATTCATTCCAAATACGCCATTCACCTTCGCATAAGAAAAGAGTAGATATCCAATCGGTAATCCTACAACAAGAGAGACGAATATTGTTCCTAGTGTGAAAATCAAGCCTTGCAGCTGCAAGCTAATATTTAATTGCTTGTTCGTCATTCCAACAGCTTGCAATACGCCATATTCTTGTCTTTTTGTTATGATATTTATAATCATTGTATTGGCAAGATTCATAAATCCAATCAAGCCTGCAATTGCCATAAATAAATAACTTCCCAACTTCATCATGGTACTTGCGAATTCAGCTGTCTGCAATTCATCATGGTAAGTTTTAAACTTGACATAAGATGTATCTTCAATTAGGTTTCTTACATTTTGCTCCACCGAAGCTACATCGCCTTCGTCCGTATCGATCCAGATATAGCCATAGGATACCCCTTCTGGCTGCATCGCTTGATAGACCTCCTCTGGGATGACAAGATAGGTATCCGCACTTGTAAATGCACCAGCAATATTTCCTTTATAAGTAAATTCTTCTGTCCCATTATCTAATTCAAAAGTTATCGGATCATTCAATGAATAGCCATCTGGCGCCATCCACATAGACCAACCGAAGAAAACATCTCCATTTCTTACAGCCTCGTTATAATCCATTGGGCCAAGGTCGCCTTCATATCGCATCTTTTCAAAATCTTCTTTATTCACAATCGAGACGACCTGCTTTGAACCATTTATTTTTGCAACAGCAATTTCTCTCGTTAGCACTTTATTAACGCCTGGTATACGCTCAATTTCTGCAATAAGTGTGTCATTCAATGGATTCTTTTTAAGAATCGAATCCAGATTATTTTCTGGATAAGCTTCATCCCACTCATAAGAATAATCAAGCTTCAATTCAAATTGCCCGTGATTCATGCCTTTTCTTGCTTCGTATTCCGTATCGATATTTCCTACAAAGTTTGCGATAATCACAAATAATACACAAGAAAGACCCATTGTAAGAATCGTTCCGATTGTTCTTTTCTTATTACCAACTACATTTGCCATTGCCAAAGAGAATACAGATATATTTTTTTGGCCTTTCCGCATTCCATGGTTCTTTTTTGTTGAGTTTTCCAAATATCGTGTTGCTTCAATAGGCGATATTTTCGAGACAATTTTCATCGGCTTTCGAAGTGCTAATATCACTGTTAGCAATGAAATCAAAATACTAACTAGCATCAATGTGGCTGAAAATAATGGTACCTGACTATTTGGTATTCCAATAGATGCCATATTCCCTTGTTCGATTAACCAACCAAAGCTTACTTTTGCCATAAAAAATCCAAGAACCCATCCAATAGGTATTGAAAGCACTGAAAGAATCATACCTTCTCGAAAAATCAACTGTTTCATCTGCTTTTTTGTTGCACCTAAGGCTTTGATTTTTCCGTATTCTTGTATCTTTTGAGCGATACCCACTTGAAAAATATTATAGATAACAACAACCGAAAACAGTACAATCCCTAAGATTAGAATGCCACATACCGCAATCATTTCATAGCTCGGCTCTAGTGTCCAAGACAAGAAATAATCATTTACAATCAGGTTTTTGCTATCAATTCCGGAAGAATCCGCAATGTTCGTAAGCACTGAATCAATGTTATTCATAGAAACATGGACAGAATCATTCAATGTAAAATAGACATTGTATGCTCGCTCGTCTTCTGCAAATTGACTATCATAAAAATCGGAAGAAGTGAATACTATATAGGAAGACTTAGCTTTATATTCCTCTCGATCAAATAGAATGCCACTAACTACAAAATCTTGCTTACTATATTCCTCGTTCATTCCAGAACGATATTCAAGACGAATACTATCTCCAATTTTCACATGCTCATAGCCCTGCGACTTAAAGAAAGCTTTACTTGCAGCAATATCCCGTGAACTCTTTGGATAGGATCCTTCCGAAAGTAAATATTCTTGATTGTAAGGTAGCATTTCTCGGACATGCTCGTCTGCACTAACAAATGCGCCTTTCTCATTCCCTTTTAAGATACCGGCTGTAGACATCAGCCCGACCGTATCTATTTCAGCTCTTCGTTCGATTTCCTGTAACTGCGTATCATCTACAGATAAGAACAGTCCATAATTGCTTCCATATCTGTCCGCTGCATTTTCTTTTTGTAGGTTAATAACGCCATTTCCAATAGTGCTGATAATAGTAAGTAGCATTGTCGTTAAACAAATAGCAAATATGATAAGGATACTTCTCGTTTTATTCTGCTTGTTATTGTTGAATGCGATTTTAGTAATTGTATTCATCGGAAATCCACCACTTGTCCATCTTCAATGATTAAGATACGGTCTGCTACCTGTGCAATTTGATCATCATGTGTAATCATCACGATGGTCTGACCATATTTTTTTGCCGTCATTTTTAGCAGGCCAATTACTTCGTCGCTTGTTTTTGAATCAAGATTACCGGTTGGTTCATCTGCAAAAAGTATTTCTGGTTTTGTGATTAAGGCTCTTGCGATTGCGACTCGCTGCTGCTGTCCACCTGATAATGTATTCGGGAGGTTATGGATCCGATTCTCAATACCTAGTGTGGTAATGATGTCATTTGCATATACTTCATCGACTTTTTTTCCATCCAGTCCTAAAGGTAACACGATATTTTCCCAAACATTGATGGCTGAAACCAAATTATATGCTTGAAAAATAAAGCCGATTTTTCTTCTACGAAAAATTGCCAGTTGATCCTCGCTCATCTGATACATATCGTTTCCCGATAATAGAACTTTGCCTTCCGTTGGCATATCAAGTCCCCCAAGCATATGGAGTAGTGTGCTTTTGCCAGAGCCAGATTTACCTACAATGGCAACAAATTCCCCCCGATTAATCTTAATGCTTACATTATTTACTGCCTTCACTTGATTTTTATTTGTTCCATAAAACTTACTAAGTTGGTTTGTTTCTAATATGACACTCATTTAACAGTCCTCCATGTTCTAATTTTACTCCTATCTTATCAAGTGAATCTTTCATTTCACTTTCAAAAAAAATAGAAGTCTTACGGTTTCGTAAGACTTCTACTTTTTCTCTAGCAGTTGAATAACAAACTTACTGCCATGTCTATGATTAAATCCAACTTCCATGTCGAAATTAGAGGACACTGTTATCGTCCCATGATGTTGCTCGATAATTTCTCTTGAAAGAAATAATCCAATCCCAGAACCACTTTCTTCTTTTACTTCTGGCAGGGAGCCTCTGAAAAAGCGTTGAAATACCTTATGATATTCTTCCTTCGGTATACCAATCCCTTGGTCTTCAATCTCAATACGTACAATCCCAGTTCTTTTTTGTAATCGAATCGCTATTTCGGAATGAGTCGGGCTGTACTTAATAGCATTATCCAAAATGTTGATAAGTGCTTCACTCAACCATTTTTTGTCTTGCATAATCTCATAGTTTTCTAATGTTTCATCAAAGTCAAAAACTAGCTCAATGTCCTTCTTTATTGCATTCGGATAGACACGATTCACAGCAGTAATTATTGTTTCTAAAAGAGGAAGCTTTTTTTTATCAATTTGAATTAATCCTACTTCCATTTTTGAAATCTGCAATAATGATTGCAGCAGTACTTCCAAACCGTCTAATGCATTTCTACACCTTATTCGAAACTCTTTTTGTTCTTCTTCACTTAGATTATCTCGAAGCAATACACTAAAACAGGCATCTAATGCTGCGACGGGGGCTTTTAATTGATGCGATATATCAGAAACCAGCTCTTTCGTTCCTTCCTTTTCCAATCGCGCTTTTTCTTTCAGCAACTTCATATAATGTCCAAGTACATCCAATTGATATTTGATTTTTTCCTGCTCATCTTCATCGTCATCATCTAGTTCCAGTATTACTTCATAATTGTTTTCTCGAAAATTCACAAGTGTGTTTTCTATTTGCGAAAATCTGGCTTTATCCTTTTGTAGGATCATTCTTTGCCAAAGCCATAACAAAGAAAAAAGTATGACAAACAAAAAGAATGTGCCACCCGCTGTTAAAGCTATGTTCTGTAAGAACTGTTGATATAAAACATTCTCAACATTCTTCAAATAACCATACTTCTCCAGCAACTGTTTTCCTTGTTCTATCGAATCTAAATTGTTATCTTTTAGAATATCTATCACAATATCAACTCCATCTTGCCCAGATTTAGTAGCGATCTCTGCCAAGATGTTCATGCTGTTATTGTAATTCTGGTAATATACCCATGTTGTCAAACAGTTGCTAAAAATATATGCAAACATGACTATGCTTATTAGCTGTAGGATTTGTTGTTTCTTTCTTTTTCCTCTTGCCACCAGATTAACCCACTTCCTGATTCCATACATAACCAAGTCCCCGTATGTTTTTCAAATACACTGGCTTTGCTGGATCTTCTTCAATTTTTTCACGAAGCCTCCGCACATTCACGGCAACTGTATTCTCATCTACAAATTCTCCATCAATATCAAATATATTTTCTAATATCTGCTTTTTAGAAAGAACCTGCTTTGGATATTTCAAAAATAAAGTAAGCATCTTCCATTCGTTCTTCGTCAATACCACTTCCTTGCCTTTGACCAGAACTTTCATCTCTCTTGGAAGCACTCGAATGTCCCTTGATATTATTTCATTTTCTTCATTACTGCTTTTGATACGATTGAAATAGGCTTCAATTTTTAGAAGCAGTACGGATAGGCTGAAAGGTTTCGTGATATAATCATCAGCACCCGCTTCATACCCCATTACCTGACTTATCTCTTGGTCTAATGCAGTAAGACAAATAATATATGCCTTATTTTGCTGCCTCATCCACTTTATAAAATCAAGCCCATTTCCGTCCGGAAGATTTATATCACAAATAACGAGATCAATTTTATTAACAACAGCTACACTTTTTGCAGCTTGTATTGTTTCAGCAGAAAAAACAATATTTCCAGATTTCTCCAAAGAAAATGTTATTCCTCGATTTACATTTACATCATCTTCTAAAACCAATATACTTGACATAATATCACCCCTAATATCGTTTTACATATGTAAGTTAATGTAATATCCTAACTGTTCCATCATAGCATAGAAGAAACCCACCAACTTTGAAAAAAGATTAATCAAAGTTAGTGAGTTTACTTTTAAAAAGATTCTAATTTTATAAAAAAGATTGATTAAAACTTAGTTTGTAAAAGGATATCGTTCTCTGAATCTATTACTTCATACATTTTATTTTTAGGATTCACTTGCTCAAATAAACTCTCTAGAATATTCTTTTTACTCTTACTTAATGAAATACCTTCACGTTCTAAAGCTTTTTCATCTACTTCACCGGTATTTAAATACCATTTATCATCAATATATCTCAATGATAGATTGTCAAATTAACTGCACCACTTCAGATTCAAATGCATCCTGTGTGGTATTCCAGTTGAGGCACTTTCTTGGTCGACTGTCAATGAAAGTGCTTTTTCTATTTCTGATGATGTGAGTTGTCCCAAATCCATTCGTTTTGGGAAAAATTCGCGTAAAAGACCATTACTATTTTCATTCGTGCCACGTTGCCAAGGTGCGTACGGATCAGCGAAGTAAAATGGGATGCCGTACTGTTTTTCAAGTTCGGCGTAACAGCTAAATTCTTTTCCACGATCCGTCGTAAACGTTTGAAAACATTTTCTTGGATAACGCGAAATGAGCTGTTCAATCGCCCACTTCATCGATTGCGCCGAGCTATTCGGTATTTGAATGCTGACATAGAAACGTGTTTTTCGCTCGGCGAATGTCGCCATACATCCTTTCGTACCACGCGCTGAAACGACGGTATCTAATTTCCAATGGCCAAACGTTTCACGCGTTTTGACTTCTTTTGGGCGCTGCTGAATAGAAGTTCCAACGTTGAAACGACCACGTGTTTCGTGTGGTGCCTTACATTTTCCTTTTTGGCGAAGCACTTGAAGCGTCACGTGAAGTTTCCCTGAATAAAGCCAGTGATAAATCGTTTTGAAAGATAATTTGCCTTGAAACAAGGAACCGACAATCTGTTCAGGAGACCATGTCGCTTTTAGTTTTTCTTCGATAACTTTACGCAATTCATCGGTACACTTTGAACGCGCACCACATTTTTTCTTCTGCGCAGCCGCGTGCCATTGCGCCTTTTCAGCAGACCATTCGTTCAATCGCTTTAATTCACGAGAAATCGTTGTATGAGAACGGTTGAGATGACGCGCAATGGCACGACAAGAGTACCCTAATCCTTTTAAAACCTCTATTTTCGAACGTTCAGATATGGTAAGATGACAATAGCTCATTCAATATGGCCCCCTGTTGATTTTGGTGTAGGAACTTTAATTATACAGGCTCATATTGAATGGGTCTTTTTTTATTTATTTTGAGTGGTGCACTTAATATTACAATTCGTCTCATAAAAAAAACACCCCTTTAGACAAAAAAATCTAAAAGGGTGAAACGGTGCAACTTTTTTAAAACAGGTAGAACTTTATTTCAAACGGTATGTCTTTTTTATAAACGGTATGTCTTTTTTATAAACGGTACGACTTTATTTCAAACCTACAACAACATGTTCCCTAACCTACGTCCTTACTCAACCGTTACCGATTTTGCTAAGTTACGTGGTTGGTCAACGTCACAGCCTCTGTATAGTGCTGCGTAGTAGCTAATTAATTGAAGTGGCACAACTGTTACAAGTGGTGTTAATAACTCGTGTACAGCTGGTAATACGAGTGCGTCACCCGCTTCTTCCATGCCTTCCATTGAAAGGATGATTGGGTTCGCACCACGTGCTACGACTTCTTTCACGTTTCCGCGAATGTTTAAGCTCACTGATTTTTGAGAAACAAGTGCGAATACTGGTGTACCGTCTTCGATTAAAGCGATTGTACCGTGTTTCAATTCGCCACCTGCGAAACCTTCTGCTTGGATGTAAGAGATTTCTTTTAGTTTTAATGCGCCTTCCATACTTACGCAATAATCGATTCCACGACCGATAAAGAATGCATTACGTGTCGTAGCAAGTGCTGTGTCCGTTACATTTTTAATCGCGTCTTTTTCATCGATTACTGATTGGATTGCATTCGCTGCAACGGCTAATTCTGCTTTCAAATCAAAGTCGACAGCTAAGCCTTTCGCTTTTGCTTCTAAATAAGCTGTGATCGCAAGTACAGCAACTTGTGCTACGTATGCTTTCGTAGAAGCTACGGCGATTTCTGGACCTGCATGAAGTAGTAATGTGTGATCTGCTTCACGAGATAATGTAGAGCCTGGTACGTTTGTGATCGTTAATGATGGGTGACCCATTTCTTTAATTTTCACAAGTACTTGGCGGCTATCTGCTGTTTCACCTGATTGAGAGATGAAGATGAATAATGGTTTTTCAGATAGTAATGGCATGTTGTAGCCAAACTCACTTGAAATGTGAACTTCTACTGGAATTTTCGCGATTTTTTCGAAGTATTGTTTCCCTACTAAACCGGCATGGTAGCTCGTACCTGCTGCGATAATGTAAAGGCGGTCTGCATCGCTCAATGCTTGTGCGATACTTGGGTCAATTGTTAATTCACCGTCTTCTGTATACGCAGAAATGATTTTACGAATAACAGTTGGTTGTTCGTCCATTTCTTTTAACATGTAGTGAGGGTATGTGCCTTTTTCGATGTCGCTCATATCTAATTCAGCTGTGTACGGTGCGCGTTCTACAGTCGTACCGTCTAACGTTTTAATTTGGATGCTGTCGCTTGTTACGAGAACGATTTCTTTATCGTGTAGTTCCACGTATTGATCCGTTACTTGTAGCATCGCCATTGCGTCACTCGCAATCACGTTAAACGTATCGCCAACACCGACTAGTAATGGTGATTTGTTTTTCGCAACGAAAATAACTTCTGGTTGTTCCGCATCTAATAAACCTAATGCGTAAGAACCTTTCACGACTGATAATGTTTTGCGGAAAGCTTCTTCTGTTTCAAGACCTTCGTTTGAGAAATGCTCTACTAATTGAACGATGACTTCTGTATCTGTATCAGATTTCATTTCGACACCTTGTAGTAGTTCCTCTTGTAATAAGTGGTAGTTTTCGATAACTCCGTTGTGTACTAAAGTAAAACGACCTGATGCGCTTTGATGTGGGTGTGCGTTTGAATAGTTTGGCACACCATGTGTTGCCCAACGTGTATGCCCGATTCCTGCAGTAGTTTCTACAGATGCATCCACGACTTGGCGTAAGTTCGCAATACGGCCGACTTCTTTAAACACTTGAATCCCGTCATTTGTCGTAACGGCGATACCAGCTGAGTCATAACCACGATATTCTAGTTTCTCTAGACCTTTCAATAAAATTTCCTTCGCGTCTAGTTGACCGATATATCCTACAATTCCACACATAATTTAATTTCCTCCGATAGTTTGCAAATTTTAATCCATATGAAATTAGACCGTATGCATTTTCGCACTGCGGTATTTCTGGACTATTCATTTTGCCTGAGTTATCTCTTTGTCCACGAAATCACTTCCGTGTTTTAAAGATAAACATCAATCGGGCAATTCGATTGGGAGGCATCCGCCGATTCTTTCGATACTCCTCCACCTCGTCTACTAAGGCTGTGTGGCATTGATTTCCTTAGTACTGGCGCTATAACTGTTTTTCCGATTTGTGGTATTCCTCTTTCCTCCTTACCGTACGCTACAGAGGTCTAACCTCTAATTAAAATAGCAACTCTATCATACTGAATCGCCATTTAATAGTCAATTAGAAACTGAATTTGAAAAGGGTTACAACTGCTTTTTTTGAAAAAACATCTCCTATGCTTGAACGCCTTAAAAGAAAAATAGTTTCTTTTTCCTACACTAAAAAATCCTAAGTGTAAAAAACTTAGGATTCAAATGCATAGGGAAAACAAATTTTATTTTAATAACTTCACGATTTCTCGATTAAATGCCGGAATGTCGTCTGGTGTACGGCTTGTGACAAGCTGATTGTTGCACACGACGACCTCTTCATCCTTTACATTGGCACCCGCATAAGCCATATCGACAACAATCGATTTATACCCCGTCGCTGTACGTCCCTCTAATGATTTTGCATTAATTAATAACTGGGGACCATGACAAATTGCGAATACGGGTTTTTGTGCATCCATAAAACCTTTCGCAAATGCGACAAAGCGGTCATCTGCACGTAATTGATCGGGTGAGAAACCACCTGGTATAAGTAACGCATCAAAGTCATCGACAGATACGTCATCAATGCCTTGATCAATCGTTACCTTTTCTCCATGTTTCCCTTCAACTTGCTCGCCTGCTTTTTTCTCGATTATCACGACTTCATGACCAGCGTCACGAATAGCTGCAGCAGGCTCCGTAAATTCAACATCTTCGAATAAATTCGTAATGACTGTTGCTACTTTTGCCAAATTGAACACCTCTTTATTTAATTTAAAACTTGAGCAAAATATTTCGCTCTACTATTACTGTTCCCACCTCTCATTACTTTAAACGAAGCCGTTAACATTTGGACATAATAAAAAGACGAGCATTCCGCTATAACGGAACACTCGCCCTTTGACTACCTTTTATTCAGCTAAACCCATTTCAGCACGAACAACGTCTGCGATAGCTGTGCAATATGCGTCACATTCTTCTTGTGTTGCCGCTTCTACCATTACACGAACTAATGGTTCAGTACCTGATGCACGAACTAACACGCGACCGTTACCAGCCATTTTTTGTTCTACTTCTGCAATTTTAGCAGCTACTAATGCGTTTTCTGTAACAGCGTGTTTATCTGTTACACGAACGTTGATTAATGTTTGTGGGAAGATTTTCATCTCAGCCGCAAGTTCAGATAATTTTTTACCTGTTACTTTCATCGTGTTCACAAGTTGTAAACCTGTTAATAGACCGTCACCTGTAGTGTTGTAGTCTAAGAATACGATGTGACCTGATTGTTCGCCACCCATGTTGTAATCATTTTTGCGCATTTCTTCTACGACGTAACGATCGCCAACTTTCGTTTGAACGCTATCCATACCATTTTCTTCTACCGCTTTGTAGAAGCCCATGTTACTCATAACAGTTGAAACGATTGTATCTTTTTTCAGACGACCTTTACTGTGTAAGTATTTACCGCAAATATACATGATTTGGTCACCATCAACGATCGTACCGTTTTCATCGACTGCGATTAAGCGGTCACCGTCACCGTCAAATGCTAATCCTAAGTCAGCACCTTTTTCGACTACGAATTTCGCTAACGCTTCTGGATGTGTTGAACCAACACCATCATTAATATTTAAACCGTTTGGTGAAGCCCCCATTGTTGAAAGGTCCGCTTCAAGATCTGCATATAAATGAGCAGCTAATGAAGAAGTGGCCCCATGTGCACAATCTAATGCGATATGAATACCTGTGAAATCTTCGTCTACTGTTTGTTTTAAGTATTGAATGTATTTTTGACCGCCTTCGAAGTAATCAGATACACTTCCCAAATCTTTTCCAACTGGACGAGGAAGTGTGTCTTCTTCCGCATCTAATAATGCTTCAATCTCTGCTTCTTGGTGATCTAATAATTTGAAGCCGTCTGAACCGAAAAATTTGATACCATTATCTTCTACAGGATTGTGTGATGCTGAAATCATAACACCAGCACTTGCGCTCATAACGCGTGTTAAATATGCTACCCCTGGAGTTGAAATAACGCCTAAACGCATTACTTCTGCTCCTACTGATAATAGACCTGCTACAAGCGCACCTTCTAGCATTTCACCTGAAATACGTGTATCACGTCCGATTAAAACTTTTGGACGTCCTGTAGCTTCTTTCGTTAAAACGTATCCACCAAAGCGACCTAACTTAAATGCTAACTCTGGTGTTAGTTCACTATTAGCGACGCCGCGGACGCCGTCTGTTCCGAAATATTTACCCATGATTTTTCTCTCCTTCAAAACGCTTCCATGTTTCTCTTATTATTCGTTTTCTTTTTTCGTAAAATTAACGGTTGCCTCTGTCACAGATGGTTTCACTTTTATGCCTGTCGGCGTTTCGATGTGCAACGTATATTTTTGAGAACCTTCCGATACGTCCGTTGCATCTACGCTAACGCTGAAATCACTAACCGTTAATTTTTTCAATTCATCCGCATCACCTGTCACCGTTAAATTAACGACTCCTGGGTTTGGACGCTCAAATTGAATATTATACGCATCTGGATCATAATTCAATACGTTAATCGGCACATTTTTAATCGTTTTTGATGTCGAATCAGACGTTTCTGTCGGTAAATCTTCATTATCAAGATTCGTCACGACATTCACATCCACTTTTGAATCAGCTGCATATGATACGCCGTTCGGTAAAACGACAGGTGCTGAAACGACTTGTGATTTTTTAATGTCCGATACGTCTACTGGAATCGTTAATTCTTTAATTGCATCAACGATTGCTTTCGGTCCGTACAACGTAATTTTATCTTTTTGAGGTGTGGCAGAAATGACTTTAATGCCATCTGCCGGTTTACCTGTTTGTTTCACTTTTATCGGTACTTGTCGATTATACTCATCTACATCCACTTTCACATGAACATTTTTCGGAGCAAATTCAACGTCTAATGCGTTCCACTGTGCATCGAATGCTTTCACTGCAACATCGCTCTCAAACGCTTTCGAAATGTTGCTACCTGGTACGATTGCTTTCACATAAGCAATTTTTTGTATAATATTCGCTGCACCTTTAACGGTAACTGTTTGTGGTTCTGCAGAAGAAGCAATGACATAATGACCTTCTGTTAATTGTTTTTGTGTAATTTGAGGTTCGACTTTCACCTGTTTCGAAATACGCTCTTCTATGTTGATTGTCACTTTACTCGGTTCGAGTGTGTAATCTACTTTATCAGAGAGACCGCTCACCTTCACTTTCACTGTGTGCGTCCCGATCGTTTGATCTTTCAAATCAAGAAACACTTTAAAGTCTTTTGAATTTTTAACAGGGAGTACGATTCCTACTGGTCCGCTAATTTTCACGACTACTTTCTCCGGTGCGCCCGTCATGACAAAATTATCGCTGTCATAATCGACCGTTAACGGCATCTCAATCGTTTCTTCTTTCGTTCCAGAAATCGTCTTCTTATCATCCTGTTCAGGTTTCACAGTAAAGAATAATAAAATTGCTAACAACAATGCTGTTACACGCAACAACCAAGGGTGGTCCATGATTTTATTCATTATTCTTTTCTCCCCCCTCTCCAGTTCCATTTTGGCGTAGTCGTTTCTACGACGTCACCAAACCACGCTTTACGTAAGCGTACTTCAAACTCTTCAAGAGATAGATCACGATGCAAATCACCGTTAATCGTTAAACTAATGCCACCTGTTTCTTCGGATACAACGATTGTAATTGCATCCGTCACTTCACTAATACCGATTGCAGCACGGTGTCTCGTTCCTAATTCTTTCGAAATGAACGGGTTCTCCGATAGTGGTAAATAACAAGCTGCTGCCGCAATCTTATCTTTTTGTACAATCACTGCCCCGTCATGAAGCGGTGTGTTCGGAATGAAAATATTAATCATCAATTCTGAAGAGATTTCAGATTGCAGTGGAATACCTGTTTCGATATAATCCGTTAATCCAGTATCTTTCTCAATTGATACGAGTGCCCCGATACGACGTTTCGCCATATACCCCACTGACTTTGTCATCGCATTGACGAGGCGATCTTGCTCTTGCTCTTCTTTTAAATTGCTACTACGTGAAAATAACTTTCCGCGACCAATTTGTTCGAGCGCTCGACGAATTTCTGGTTGGAATATAATAATAATCGCTAAGAAACCCCAATCGATTATTTGCTTCGTAATCCAACCGAGCGTATCAAGCTCGAAGAACACGGTTGCTACCCGAATGATAAAGATTACAAAAATCCCTTTGAGTAATTGAACCGCTTTCGTTCCTCTAATCAAGGTAAGTCCTTTGTAAATAACATACCAAACTAACAAAATGTCTACGATGTTTAAAAACATACGAACGACTTCATTGTCCGTAAACTGACTCAATTGTTGTAATAAATTCATGTGGTTTAATCCCCCACTCTTCTAGCAAATGCATATTGTCAAGTATAGCATATATCTTAAAATTTATTTATTATTCCCCATTGGAGAATAATTTTTTGAAACCGCTCTTCATCTTGTACCATAGCCAGTCAAACGTTTCGTCTACTTGTTCGACTTGCCCTGTTACATTTGCTGTAGAAGCCATATATTTACCGTTCACAACGGTCACATTTCCATCGACTTTACCTTCGATTACTAAGTTACCATTTTCAACGACAAGGTCTTTTTTAATGACCGTATTTTCAGGTACTGTTACCGTCTCTCCCTCAACGATTAATTGCGGATCTTTCGTCACCGCAAACTGCTGACTCGGATTAGAAACCGTTAACAAGGACCCGCTCATAAGCAACACAAAAACAGCCGCCGCAATCAGTACGGGATGACGTCTTAAAAAGCGTTGCACACCTCTCAATACCTTTTGCTTATGCGGTAATCGAACCATCACATTTTGTGCAAAATTTGCAGGGAGTGCCATTACTGCTGCACTTTTTATGAATGCGATGACATTCGTCAATTCACTCATATGCTTTTTGCAGTCATCACATTGTTTTAAATGTTCTTTTAAAACAACTTCATGTTCTTGGCTAATATCTCCATCTAAATATTCATGCATATATTCGACGACATGTTCTGGACATTTCATCATTACTAAACCTCCTACAAATCCCCTAATTGCTTACGCAATGCTTCTCTACCACGATGGACACGTGTCTTCACTGTTCCGAGCGGAATTTCTAAAATATCACTAATCTCTTGCAACGGTAACTCTTCGATATATTTCAAAATAATGACCGAACGATACTTATCTGGTAGTTGGCCAATTTCATATTGAATTCTTTCTTGTAATTCCATGCGTTCAATTTCTTCATCAGGTAATCGTTCTCCTGTAGAAAGCTGCGAATACATATCCAACCCTTCCGTACCCGGCACCTCTGCATCTAAATAATAATCCGGCTTCTTTTTACGAATCCGGTCAATACACAAGTTCGTGCCAATACGATACAGCCAAGTTGAAAATTTACGCTTTTGATCATACGTATGCAAATTAATGTACGCTTTAATGAACGCTTCTTGTGCCGCATCCTCAGCTTCTTCTTTATTTCCTAGCATACGGTAACACACTTGATACAAATTATTTTGGTATAGGGTCACAATGTCCGCGTATGCATTTTGATCACCTTTTAATACTTGCTTTACTCTTTTATTTATTAACGGGTCCATTGTGACGTCCTTTCTACCTTCACTACATTACTATACGAGGTGTGTTGTGAAAAAGATTCATAAACTCATAAAATTTGTTCGCCCATTAATGATCCTAACAACGTAACAGCGATTTCTGCTGTTTTATTTTTCTCATCTAATATTGGATTCACTTCAACGAGTTCAAGTGACGTAATAAATTCTGCATCTTGAAGCATCTCCATCGCTAAATGGCTCTCACGATACGAAATACCACCTGCTACTGGCGTCCCTACTCCAGGTGTGTAAAGTGGATCGACCGCATCTAAATCAATTGATAAATGTACCCCATCAACGTGTTGCCCTTCTAGATGAATAATCGCCTCTTGCATCACTCTCGTCATTCCTAACCGGTCAATATCATGCATCGTATAAACTTGTACACCTTTTTCACGAATAAACACTCTTTCCCCTTCATCCAGTGAGCGAGCGCCAATTAACACGACATTTTCAGGGTTCACTTTCGGTGCGTCTTTATGAATGTCCGTTAATACAGTTGCCCCGTATCCCATCGCAACAGCAAGAGACATCCCATGAATGTTACCACTTGGCGAAGTTTGTTCTGTATTCATATCTGCATGTGCATCATACCAAATGATTCCTAAATTTGAATAATGCTCACATAGCCCCGCTAACGTTCCAATAGCAATGCTGTGATCTCCACCTAAGACGATCGGGAAATGTTTTTCTTCACTATTTTACTTACTTCTTTCGCAAGTCTCGTTGAAACATCTACAACGCCTTCTACATTTTTCAAAGTCGGATGTATTTGTTTTTGATATTTGCGATCAATATGTAAATCGCCAAGGTCTGTCACTTTATGCCCTAAATTTTCTAGACAGTCAATTGCTCCAGCATAACGCAATGCGCTCGGTCCCATATCAACACCTCGTCGATTTTGCCCAAAATCAGATGGTGCGCCAATAATTGAAATCGTTAACGGTTGCATGAATTTTCCCCCTAGTAACTAGTTTTCTTTCATTATACACAAAAGAATCCTCATATGATAAAAATTACCATACGAGGATTCTAACGTATTATTTAGTCTTTTTTATTATTGAATTTGTCTTTTACTTCGCCAACTTTTTCTTGTGCAGCAGCTTTTGCTTTATCTAACTTACCGTCTGCTTGTAATTTGGCATTATCAGTAGCATTACCTACTTGTTCTTTAACTTCACCTTTCGCTTTGTTCACGCCTGCTTTTAACTTATCTGAGAATCCTGACATATGAATGAAACCTCCTAAAGTTTTGAAATTTTCAACCTATGTATCTTTTCCCCAAAAGCATTTTTTTAAACAATAAAAAAACTCTTTCGCCTACAACGAAAGAGTTTTGTATGAGTCATGCAGGATTCGAACCAGCGACCCTCTGATTAAAAGTCAGATGCTCTACCAACTGAGCTAATGACTCATGGCTGGGGTACCAGGATTCGAACCTGGGCATGATGGAATCAAAATCCATTGCCTTACCGCTTGGCTATACCCCAATATGAAATTAAGATGGTGGAGGGGGGCAGATTCGAACTGCCGAACCCGAAGGAGCGGATTTACAGTCCGCCGCGTTTAGCCTCTTCGCTACCCCTCCGAAAAAATATGAAAATGGTGGAGGATGACGGGATCGAACCGCCGACCCTCTGCTTGTAAGGCAGATGCTCTCCCAGCTGAGCTAATCCTCCATAATAAGGTTTTGTAATGGTGACCCCTACGGGATTCGAACCCGTGTTACCGCCGTGAAAGGGCGGTGTCTTAACCGCTTGACCAAGGGGCCATTTGAAAAATTTAAGTCTTAACAAGACATAAACTATAATAACATATATATTTTAATTACACAATAGTTTTTACGATTTTTTTATTTTTTTAAATAAGCTCCCAACCGGATTTGAACCGGTGACCTCTTCCTTACCATGGAAGTGCTCTACCTACTGAGCTATGGAAGCACAGTAAAATTAAAAAAGGGCAAAAAAATGGCTCCGTTGGCAGGACTCGAACCTGCGACCCTCTGATTAACAGTCAGATGCTGCTACCAACTGAGCTACAACGGAACAATACTATTTCAATATGTGTAAACATATCTTTTATACAATTAACATTATAGAGAGTTTACTGAAAAAATGCAATACTTACTCTTAAAAAATCCTAAAAAATTATTTTACAATAAAAAAGAAGCACTGATCTAAAATCAGTGCTTCTTTAGTGTGCCTAG
>NZ_HE611070.1:0-4546 GCF_000285595.1 Kurthia senegalensis
GGTTCATCTCGTTGCTTTAGCAACTTTTATATCTTATCACTTCTATTCTTTAATGTCAAGAAGTTTTTCAAGAAGTTTTAAGCTATTTTCAAGTCATCTCGTTGACGACTTAATTATTATATCAATAAAACTTTTAAAATGCAAGCACTTTTTTATTTTATTTTTGATATGTTTTTCTGAGTTGTTTTAACAACAAATATAACTATACGCCCCTGTCGTACAATCGTCAAGAAGTTTTTTTAAAATAATTTCTATTTTTATCTGTTTCTATTTAATGTAGCAATACTCTATTTTATGCACCTATATTAACATACATTTCTATATTCATTTATGAAATTATTCAACTTTATATAAGAAACACTTAAAATCCGCTTCTAGTAGAACAAAAAAAGCTTCGAAATCAATAATGATTTCGAAGCTTTTCATCGTTTTTATTGTTCTTTTTCTAATTCATTTAAGTGATCAATAACGTTTTGAGCCATTTCAATGTAAATTTGACCTGTTGAATGATTACGTGCGTAAACAGACGGTGCAAAATCTACTTCAATAATGTCTGGTTGACCTAGAGGAATTTGACCAAGTAATTCTGTACGTAGTTCTTCAGCAAGTTTTGTACCGCCGCCTTGACCGAATACGAATTCTTTTCGACCTGATACGTCTGATTGGAACCAAGACATGTTTTCAACAACACCTAAAATGTGATGTTGTGTTTTAATTGCCATTGCACCAGCACGAGCCGCTACGAATGCAGCTGTTGGGTGAGGTGTCGTTACGACAATCTCATATGATTCAGGTAACATTTGGTGAATATCAAGTGCTACGTCACCTGTACCTGGAGGTAAGTCTAATAGTAAGTAATCTAATTCGCCCCACTCAACGTCGCGGAAGAATTGATCTAATACTTTACCTAACATTGGACCACGCCATACGACAGGTGCATTGTTTTCAACGAAGAATCCCATAGAAATCATTTTAACGCCGAAACGTTCTACTGGGAAGATGCGATCGTTCTCTACGCGAGGCATATCTTGTACACCCATCATATCTGGAACAGAGAAACCGTAAATATCCGCATCGATTAAACCAACTTTTTTACCTAGACGCGCAAGAGCTACTGCTAAGTTAACAGATACAGTTGATTTACCTACGCCACCTTTACCAGATGCGATTGAGATAAATTTTGTACTGTTTAATGGAGATAATAAATCTTGTGTTTCTGCACGTGTTGCTTGACCGCGGAAACCTTCTAATACAGATTCATCTAATTCGGCAAAACGAATTCCGACTGTTTTAAAGCCAGCTGCTTTTAATTCATTTACGATATCCATTTGGAAAGTTAATTGTTCTGGTGTACCTAATTTTGCGATAGCAACCTTCACACTAACGTGTTCTTTTTCTTCTTTAATTTTAACTTCTAGTACCCCATTTGTTTCTGCTAAGGTTTTATGTAAAATGGGATCTGTAAAACCGCCAAGTAATTCACGGACTTGTTGTTCATTAATCACGCTTAACACTCCTCATATATATATATCTTATCTACACCACAGTATATCATAAGTAATTCAAAAACCCCTCATACTTTGTCACGAGATTCTCTCTCATCTTTTCCTTTGAAATTGGATTCATTTTTCAACGATTTCATTGTATGCTTGAAGAGATTAAGTAAATCATTCTATATGAAAGGAAACGTTATGACTTATACTACACAACGTATATACATATTCGACAATGCAAAAGCATTGCTCATTTTATTAGTCGTTTTAGGACATGCGGCAGACTATTACACGAGCCAGTATGAAAGCTTGCGAACGTTTTTTATTTTCACATATTTGTTCCATATGCCTTTATTTATTTTCATAGCAGGTCTCTTTAGTAAATCAACAATTAATAAAGACCCATTTCGTTCGGAGCGTGTACTCCACTTCTTTACTTTGTACTTTGTAATGGAAGTTTTATTTTACTTGTTGCGTCATTTCGTTTTAGGTGAAGAAAACTTCCGCTTCAATCCGTTCGTGGAAGACGGCGTTCCTTGGTTTATGTTTGCAATGGGTGTTTGGCTCATTCTCGGTCGTCTATTCCGAGGTACTTCGCCGCTCCTCGTACTAATGTTAAGTGTTATTGGAATGCTCTTAATTGGTTACTTCCCAATTGGCGACCAACTCGTAACTTCACGAATCATCGCTTTCTTCCCGTTCTTCATCGCTGGTTACTATACCGACCCGAAACAACTCGCTGAACTACTCCAGTCAACCGCTTTGAAAATCATTAGTTGGGTATTACTCGTTTTGACAGCTATTACGATTTGGGCAAATATCGACAAGCTGTATGGTATTCGCCTCATGTTAAGTGGACGTAATCCGTATGAAGCTGTCAAAATGCAGCTAGACGTACCTGGTGGAGACATTTTTTTGAAACTCGTCATTACGATGATTACGATTTGTTTATCGATTGCTATTTTATCCATCGTTTCGAAAAAGCATTCATGGTTCACGACGATTGGCGAGCGCTCTTTAGCTATTTATTTTTCCACCGCTTCATTTTATACATGTACCATGGCTTACACATAAATGATCCGCTCCAACAGTTCGTACCGAATCGCTGGTTGCTTATTTATCTTCTGTTTTTCGTACTCGTTACAGGCTTCCTTGCATTAGCACCATTCCAAGCGTCTTTGCAATGGTTCGAAAAACAAACAGCTCGTCTATTTACGAGTAGAAAATAAAAAGGATACATCCATTATCGGATGTATCCTTTTTATTATTCTACAGGTACTTTAACGACTGCATCGCCGTCAACAACGATCGTACCATCTTGCTTCGTAACTGTCGTATTTAGTTTTACAATTCCTTTTTTAATAAATTCGGCTACTTCGACTTTCGCCGTAACCGTATCCCCAATGTAAACTGGACTCGTGAATTTTAAATTTTGTCCTAAATAAATCGTTCCTTCTCCTGGTAAGCGTGTACCGATAACTGTTGAAATAAGCGATGACACTAACATACCGTGTGCAACACGATCTTTAAAAATAGACGCTTCTCCAGCTACTTTATTAATATGTATCGGATTTAAATCTCCTGAAATCCCTGCAAACTGATACACATCAAATTCACTAATCGTCTTTGAAAACTCTGCTGTCGAACCAATATCAAATTTCACTACCATTCCTAATCCCTCCAAATCATTTAAACGCATTTATCAAATGATAACTAAAATTAGGATTAAAGTAAATATTTAACATATGATATAGCGACTTTTAAACCATCGCCGCATCAACCGAGTGTTCTTTCGCTTTGCGGAAGCGTTGCACGACAAATGCCACGACCATAATAAATGGTGCGAATTGAAGAGGGAATAAAAAGATTAATAACATCGTCGTTACAATCGGTTGTCCTAAAATAACCGTACAGCAAGTCGTTACGACAACTGCAATGACTAAACCAGGCGTATACGGAAACATATTCGTTAACGCGAAACCAATTGCCACGCTCGCAAAAATTGCCGGAAAGATTTTACCCCCACGCCACCCACAAGCGAAACAAATATTCGTTAATACAATTTTACCGATTCCAATTAGCAACACTGTGACAATCGAGTAACTCGCCGCTTCTAATGAAAAGGTTTTTAGTTCATGCTCTCCAGAAAACAAAAAGTAGTGAGATACACAGCCGAAGAGACCGATCGCAATTCCACCGACTACAGCTAACCAAAATTTATTTTGGACTTTCGCTGCCAATCCATCAAATAACTTTTCGCTCTTTAAGAAAAAGATTCCTGCTATGTAGCCGAGCACGATTGCTGGAATAACTAATACGATTCCTTGCCAAGACCAAGCGACATCTGGCATCGTCAATGCAAAGACTTTTTCTTTATTGAATAGTTTATTCACTAAGCTGAATGCTACAATACCAAAAACAGTCGCAAGTGCATACAAAATGACTTTCTTCCATTTTTCTTGTGCATTCGCCTTCTCTTCAAGCCCTTCACTCACACCGACGAGCGGTGCATAAAAAATAGAAGATACCATTGCACCAATACCTAGTTGTACGAGTTGTTCTCTTTGCTGCATCGTTAACTTCATTCGATCGCCAACCCACGTAATGAGCCCTCCGACAATACTTGCGAGCGCTCCTTCTGGACCAAGACTTGCACCGAACGCTAATACGACCGTTCCCATTAAGAAATTCGGCAGTAATTTATTTTTGTATGCTACTGCTTTCGTTTCTTGAAACTCATGCAACGTTTCGTGAATCGTCTTCGGATAATTTCCCATATACTTTTGCAGTAGACCGACGAGAATACCACCGACTACCCCTGCAAGTAATGGATAATACGATACTGTGATATAACTCGGGATTACATGCCACACAACATCAATCAAAAAAGTGACAAGCAATAAAAAAAGAGCTGCGAGTGCTCCAACAAAAGCACCTAACATACAGCTATACGCAAAAAATACGACTTGAAACTTCACAGGACCCCTCCTTTTACATATGTTTCCATACGTATACCCTTAAATCCATAAAAAAAAAAGCCATTTTCCGAAGAA
>NZ_HE611070.1:4932-141179 GCF_000285595.1 Kurthia senegalensis
TTTTCCGAAGAAAATGGCTTTTTTGTAATCTGTAAAGAAAGATTAACGTTTTGAGAATTGAGGTGCACGACGAGCGCCGCGTAGACCTGGTTTTTTACGTTCTTTCATACGAGGGTCACGAGTAAGTAAACCTGCAGATTTAAGTGCTGGACGGAAATCAGGGTCAACTGTTAGTAACGCACGAGCGATACCGTGGCGGATTGCGCCAGCTTGACCTGTGAAACCACCACCGTTAACATTTACAAAAACGTCATAGCTGCCAAGAGTTTCAGTAGCTACTAATGGTTGTTTAATAATTTCGCGTAAAGTTTCGAATGGTACGTAGTTTTCAACTGCGCGATTGTTGATTACGATTTTGCCTTCGCCTGGTACTAAACGTACGCGGGCAGTAGAGCTTTTACGACGGCCTGTGCCGATATATTGAACTTGTGCCAAGATATTGTCCTCCTCTAATTAATTATCCGCGAAGCGTATAAGTTTCTGGTTGTTGTGCTGCGTGTGGGTGTTCAGCGCCAGCATAAACGTGTAATTTTGTGAAAGTTTGACGACCTAAAGAGTTTTTAGGAAGCATGCCTTTAACTGCTAATTCAAGCATTTGTACAGGGTATTTTTCTTTCATTTCGCCAGCAGTGCGTTGTTTTAAACCGCCTGAGTATTGAGTGTGACGATAATAAATTTTACCTTGTAATTTGTTACCTGTTAATTCGATTTTTTCTGCATTGATGATGATCACGTGATCACCAGTGTCAACGTTCGGTGTGAATGTTGGTTTATTTTTACCACGTAAAATAGCTGCTACTTCTGAAGCTAAACGACCAAGAGTTTGGCCTTCAGCGTCAACAACGAACCATTTACGTTCTACTTCGTGGCCTTTAGCCATGAATGTTGTACGCATCATTGTTAGTATCCTCCTACAATTTCAATTAATTCTATAAAATCTGTTCCAATTGTTTTCTTTATCCGCATAAGAAAAGATTCGGGGCTCATCTTGTGGGGTAATGAAAATACCATACATCATCTTATAACATCGAGCAACTTAAGTCAAGCGTTTTTGAAAAAACACGAGGACGTGTTGTATTAATGCGGATAATGTACTTTTTCTAAATACAACCCTTGAGGTGCTGCTGTTTTTCCTGCACGTCCTCGATCCATTGATTCCACGATTTGTTGTAGTTCTTCTGGCTCGCGTTTCAAAGTTCCTACTTCCCACAATGTGCCCGCAATAATGCGAACCATGTTATATAAGAACCCATTTCCCGAAATCACCATGTGCAATTCATCACCATGTGTCTCGAAGCGCAACGACTCAACCGTACGGACTTTATCTTTCACACTCGTGTTCGCTGCGCAAAAACAAGAGAAATCATGTGTCCCTATAATGTACTTCGCTGCCGCTTCCATACGTGCTACATCTGGTTTATGCCCATTCGTTGGCGTCGTATAAAAACGACGGAACGGATCTAATATATCCGAGCATGACCAAATGTAACGATATTGTTTGCCGTGTACACTGTAACGCGCATGAAAATCCGCTTCGACTTCTTCCATTTCTAAAAAGCGAATGTCATGTGGTAATTGTACGTTTAGGGCAATAATATATTTATCCATCGGAATGTTTAATGTCGTATCAAAATGAATCACTTGTCCGAGCGCATGTACACGTGCATCTGTACGACCACTCGCTACGATATGCACCGTCTCTTTACTTTTGTGCATGCGCGTTAATACTTTTTCAATTTCTTCCTGTACGGTACGTTGCTTCGGTTGTACTTGATACCCCGCAAAATTCGTTCCGTCATAAGAAATAACTGCTTTCAAACGTTTTTTCATGCTGTACCTCCTAATTACGTAACAATACGAGGATTGCAATCATCACGAGTAAAGCGAGTAATGCAAGCGTATCTCGCATCGTCCATTTCAATAAACGATAACGCGTGCGCCCCTCACCTCCGCGATAACCTCGTACTTCCATAGCTGTCGCTAAATCTTCCGCGCGTTTAAACGCACTTACGAATAAAGGAATAAGCAATGGAACGACGGCTTTCACACGATCTTTCACTGGACCCGTCGTTAAATCTGAACCACGTGCCATTTGTGCCTTCATTATTTTATCTGTTTCGTCCATCAACGTTGGAATGAAGCGTAGCGCAATCGACATCATCAATGCCAACTCATGCACAGGTAACTTCACTTTCTTAAACGGTGATAGTAAAATTTCTAATCCATCTGTAATCGCAATCGGAGATGTCGTCAGCGTTAAAATAGACGTAATGAATACGAGTACTAAAAATCGAACTGAAATAAAAATCCCTTGTCGAATCCCCTCTTCGTATATGTTCACCCAACCAAAATCAACGACTAACGCGCCACCTTTCGTGAAGAAAACGTGCAAGAGTAACGTAAACACCATCAAAATCAATACAGGTTTTAAGCCATTAATTAAATAACGTAATTTAATTTTCGACATGAGCATAATAAGCAACGTGATCACGAGTAATGCTGCATAAGACCACGTACTGTTTGCGATAAATACGGCAATAATAAAAATAAAGACGAATAATAGTTTTGCACGTGGATCCATTTTATGAACGAATGAATCCCCTGGTAGAAACCGTCCAAATATCATTTTAGTCATTGCGCTTCACGCTCCTTCACAACACGTGATAATACCCTAACGAGCTGTTCTTCCGTCAAGCATAATTCTCCTAATGAAAGACCGATACGCGCTTCTAATTGCTTTTGAAACTGAATGATGCGCGGTACTTCTAAACGATATGCCGCAAGCTGTTCAGAATCGCTAAATATGTCGCGCGGTGTTCCATTCAGCACGCAACGACCTTCATGCATAATTGCAATTTGGTCTGCATATCGTGCAGCATCTTCCATACTATGTGTCACGAGAATCATCGTTAAATTTTGTTCTTTATGCAAACGATAAAATAACTCCATAATTTCTTGACGACCTCTTGGATCTAACCCTGCTGTCGGTTCATCTAAAACGATGACTTCTGGCTGCATCGCAAGAACACCTGCGATGGCGACACGACGCATTTGTCCACCTGATAAATCGAATGGTGATTTTTCTAGCACCGTTTCTGGTAAACCAACGAGCGTTAGCATATTCCGTGCACGCTGCTCTGCTTCCGCCTCTTCCACTCCAAAATTCATCGGTCCGAACATAACGTCTTTCAAAACCGTCTCTTCAAACAATTGATGCTCTGGAAACTGAAATACGATTCCTACTTTTTGACGGACAGGTCGTAAATCTTTCGGTTTTTTCTTACGTTCGATTATCGCATCCCCAATTTGAACTTGTCCTTCTGTCGGTTTCAGCAAAGCATTTAAATGTTGTAAAATCGTCGACTTTCCAGAACCGGTATGCCCGATAATTGCTTGGTAACTACCACTGCGAATGTGTAAATCGACATCATAAAGTGCACGTTTTTCGAAAGGTGTACCCATCCCGTAACGATAGCTTACTTTTTGAAGTTTGATATCCATATATCATTCACCAACTCTTCTTCTGACATCGCATTTCCTTGTAGAGAGACACCTTGAGCCATTAGTAATTTTGACATTTTGATAGGGAAAGGTAAGTCGAGACCTAACTCGATTAGTTGGTCGCCTAAATCAAAAATCTCTTTCGGCGTACCTTCCGCAAATTTTTGTCCACCGTTCATAAATAACAAACGATCCGCTAAAATAGCCTCTTCTAAATCATGCGTAATTGACAGTACGGTAAGTCCCGTATCTTCACGTAATTTTCGTACTGTCGCAAGTACTTCTTTTCGTCCTTGTGGGTCCAACATAGAAGTCGCTTCATCTAAAATTAATAAACGTGGCTTCAATGCAAGTGCGCCTGCAATCGCAACACGTTGTTTTTGACCACCTGATAAATGTTGTGGTTCATGATCTAAAAATTGCTCCATTTTCACTTGTGCAAGTGCTTCATGTACACGTGCAACCATCTCTTCATGAGGAACACCATTATTTTCGAGCGCAAAAGCGACATCATCTTGCACCGTTGCACCGACAAATTGATTGTCCGGATTTTGAAAGACCATCCCCATTTGAGAACGAATGTCCCATAAATTTTCTTCATTCATCAGTTTTTGCATTACTTCTACTGTTCCTTGCTCCGTAAACAATAAGCCATTAATAATTTTGGCTAACGTTGATTTTCCAGAACCATTGTGACCTACGATCGCAATCCATTCTCCCTCATTCACAGTGAAAGAGACATCTTCTACCGCATTCTTCACTTCTTCTTGTTCTGGAGCATATGTAAATGTAATATTGTTTAATTTCAGTATTTCATTCATCATGTAAAGCTCCTCTCTCGCTCAGCTATTCTCTACTATTCATTCTAACGGACGTTATCGTTCCGATAAAGTTTATTGTATACAAAAAAGACAACTTTGCCTATTCAGCAAAGTCGTCTTTTTATCAGTTTATTGCAAATTATCGCCATAAACAAAAAAAGCGCGCACCCCATTCAGAGAAATGCGCTAAAATCGAAAATCTCCTTTTAAGTTGCTCAGACTTAAAAGCGAATGGGGTGCGTAGAGCTAAACGAGTCGACCGTAATCGCTCATCATAACACTCAGCTTTTTGTTGTTGTCGTATAAATCATATTTTAAAAAAAGAGGGTGCAAAGTTCATCATTATGATGCGAACAGTACACCCTCCACTGCATTTAGCATAGCAGGATTAAATTAAACTAATTCAATCACAACTACAGGAGCACCGTCACCACGACGAGGTCCAACTTTCATAATGCGAGTATAACCGCCTTGACGGTCAGCGTAGCGTGGAGCTACATCATCAAATAACTTTTGAAGTGCGAATACAGTTGCTTCGTTGCCTTCAGCGTCAGTTGTTGTAGCTAATTCACGACGGATAAAAGCTGCAGCTTGACGACGAGCGTGTAAGTCACCGCGTTTACCTAAAGTAATCATTTTTTCAACTACTGAACGTAATTCTTTGGCACGAGTCTCTGTAGTTTGAATGCGTTCGTTTACGATTAAGTCTGTAGCTAAATCGCGAAGCATTGCTTTACGTTGAGAACTTGTACGTCCAAGTTTTCTGTAACCCATGGATATTTCCCTCCTTTGTTCAATTACTGATCGTAATAAAATATATGTTTAAAAGTGTATGCTTAGTCTTCTTCTCGTAATCCTAAACCAAGCTCTTCTAACTTAGCTTTCACTTCTTCTAATGATTTACGACCTAAGTTACGTACTTTCATCATATCGTCTTCAGACTTGTGTGCAAGTTCAAGAACAGTATTGATGCCAGCGCGTTTTAGGCAGTTGTAAGAACGAACAGAAAGATCTAATTCTTCGATAGTCATCTCAAGAACTTTTTCTTTTTGGTCTTCTTCTTTTTCAACCATGATTTCAGCAGTTTGTGCTTCATCAGTTAAACCAACGAAGATGTTCAAGTGCTCGGTTAAAATTTTAGCTCCGAGCGAAATCGCCTCTTTAGGACCGATGCTGCCATCTGTCCATACATCAAGTGAAAGTTTGTCGAAGTCAGTCGATTGACCAACACGAGTGTTTTCCACTGTGAAGTTGACGCGTGAAACTGGAGTGTAAATAGAGTCGATCGGGATAACGCCGATAGGAAGATCCTCGCGTTTGTTTTGATCAGCTGGAGTGTATCCACGTCCACGTTGTGCATACATACGCATGCGAAGATGACCATTATTAGCAACAGTTGCAATATATAGATCTGGGTTTAAAATTTCTACATCGCTGTCGTGAGTAATATCAGCGGCAGTGATTGTACCTGAGCCTTTAAAGTCAATTTCAATGACTTTTTCTTCATCAGAGTAAATTTTTAAAGCTAGCTTTTTAAGATTCAAGATAATTGAAGCAACATCTTCTACGACACCCTCAATAGTAGAGAATTCGTGTAATACGCCGTCAATTTGAATTGATGTAATAGCAGCTCCTGGTAAAGAAGACAGAAGGATACGACGTAGAGAATTACCCAAAGTAGTTCCATAACCACGTTCAAGTGGCTCTACAACAAACTTGCCGTATTTTAAATCATCACTGATCTCAACGGTTTCAATCTTTGGTTTTTCAATTTCGATCATTCAATTTACCCTCCTTATAAAACATCGAATGTATGGTTTCAATCCATCATTTGTTTGTTAAAATCGAATGTCAATCAAATAAGATTGTCCTAATACAAAGTTAGTGCATATGATAGTTTAACTTAATTCATGATTAAGTTGCAACTATTTATTATACACGACGACGTTTTGGTGGGCGGCAACCGTTATGAGGAACTGGAGTTACGTCTTTGATAGCTGTAACTTCTAGACCAGCAGATTGAAGTGCACGAATTGCAGCTTCACGACCAGCACCAGGACCTTTAACAGTTACTTCGATAGTTTTTAAACCATGTTCCATTGCAGTTTTGGCAGCAGTTTCTGAAGCCATTTGAGAAGCGAATGGAGTAGATTTACGTGAACCACGGAAACCTAGTGCACCAGCTGATGACCAAGAAATTGCGTTACCTTGTACGTCTGTAATAGTAACAATTGTGTTATTAAATGTAGAACGGATGTGAGCAATACCGGCTTCGATATTTTTTTTCACACGACGTTTACGAGCTTGTTGTTTACGTGCCATTGTTAAGCGCGACCTCCTTTACTTAATTATTTTTTCTTGTTCGCTACAGTTTTACGAGGACCTTTACGCGTACGTGCGTTGTTCTTCGTATGTTGACCACGAACAGGTAAACCGCGACGGTGGCGGATACCACGTAATGAACCGATTTCCATTAGACGTTTAATGTTAAGTGAAATTTCACGACGTAAGTCACCTTCCACTTTGTAAGTGTCTAATTGTTCACGGATTTTGTTTAATTGATCTTCAGTAAGATCTTTTACACGAATATCTTCAGCAATACCTGCGTTAGCTAAAACAGCTTTAGCAGTAGTGCTACCAATACCGTAGATGTAAGTTAATGAAATTACAACGCGTTTTTCGCGAGGAATATCAACACCAGCAATACGTGCCATGTACGATGTGCACCTCCTTTATATTATCCTTGTTTTTGTTTGTGTTTAGGATTTTCACAGATTACCATTACTTTACCGCGTCTACGAATAACTTTACATTTTTCGCAGATTGGTTTCACAGATGGTCTTACTTTCATCTTACCTAACCTCCTTAGTGGTCCGGAGCGCAAAAGATTATTTAAAACGGTATGTGATACGACCGCGAGTTAAGTCGTATGGAGATAGTTCAATTGTAACTTTGTCTCCTGGAAGAATACGAATAAAGTGCATACGGATTTTGCCACTTACGTGAGCTAGAACTGTATGACCATTTTCTAATTCTACCTTAAACATCGCGTTTGGCAAAGTTTCAAGAACCGTACCTTCGATTTCAATTACATCGTCTTTCGCCATCAAGCCTGTCTCCCTTCTATATGCAATTCAGGTTCTCACCGTAAAATTCAAACGTATTCAGTCAAGTGTTCTTTAAAAATACTCGTCTAACATTGCTTGGATTATATGAGAGATGTTCGAAAGACGTCTTGGGTTCGTTCTCACATCCCTGGAAAAATTCCAGAATCAGTATCCTTAATGTCAACGCGATCACTTGGAATGTATGTCCTTGGATGAGATCTGTGCATACCTGTAATCTACAGATACTTTACACGAAACCCATTATACCCTTTCAGAATTAATATTGCATCAAGGACAAAGGGAATCCTTCGAACGAAGCAATAATTCATCAGTGCATAGACCGGGCACAATATGCTTTTGCAGCTCTCGAAAATAACTTTCCGTTGTGCTACCGCAGCACGTTTTCCTCGCCGAGGCAGAGATTTCTGCGCCCGTGACTCGGGTATTAGTTGCGGCTGCTCTTAAGAAGAGCATCAACATCAGCAAAGACATCATTGATATCTTTCTGACCGTTAATATCTGTTAAAACTTTTTTGTTAGTGTAAAAATCAAGCAATGGTTGAGATTGTTTGATATTTACTTCTAGACGGTTAGAAACCGTTTCTAGATTATCGTCAGCTCGTTGATAAAGTTCTCCTCCATCTTTATCACATACGCCTTCAACTTTTGGTGGGTTGAATACTAAGTGATAAGAAGAGCCACATACTTTACAGATACGACGACCTGTTAGACGTTTAACCAATTCATCTTGTTCTACTTCGATGTTGATCACATGTTCAACTTTACGTCCAAGATCTGCTAAGATTTGATCTAAAGCTTCAGCTTGTTCAATTGTACGTGGGAAACCATCTAATAGGAATCCTTGGTTACAGTCAGGTTCAGCTAAGCGTTCACGAACGATACCGATCGTTACTTCATCGGGTACTAAAGCACCTTGATCGATGAAAGATTTTGCTTGTAAGCCTAGTTCCGTACCATTTTTCATAGCTGCACGGAACATATCGCCTGTAGAAATATGAGGGATGTCGTACTTTTCAATAATTTTATCTGCCTGAGTACCTTTACCAGCACCAGGTAGACCCATTAAAACGATATTCATACGGTAAACCCTCCAATATATAATTTATGGTTGTATCAGAAACGTCCAAGAACGTCTCTAAGCCAACCAAAGTTATTTCATAAAACCTTTATAGTGTCGTTTAGTTAATTGTGATTCAAGTTGAGTCATCGTTTGAAGAGCTACGCCGACTACGATGATTAAGCTTGTACCACCAATTTGTGCAGATTGTGGAAGACCACCAATGTTAACGAATAAAATCGGTAACACTGCAACAATTGATAAATAAATAGACCCTACAAAAGTTAAGCGATATAACACACTTGTAAGATACGATTCAGTACTTTTACCTGGGCGAATACCCGGGATATAAGCACCTTGTTTCTTCAAGTTATCCGCTACTTTCTCAGGATTTACTTGTACGAATGCATAGAAGTATGCAAATGCAATAATCAATGCAACGTAAATGATCATCCCAACAGGTTTTGAATAATCAAACGTGTTTTGAATGAAAGTAGCGACTTTTCCATCACCGAAGAAAGTTGCGATTGTTCTAGGTGTTACGATAAACGCAACAGCGAAGATTACTGGGATAACCCCAGCCGCATTAACTTTCAACGGAAGATGAGATTTTTGCGCTCCGCGAATATTGCCTGAGCCTTTTGAGTATTGAATTGGAATTTTACGACTTGCGCGTTCGAAGTAGATAACTCCAACAACAATAGCTAAAACGACTAGAGCAATAAGGGCGAATTTGACGATGTTGATGAATAATTGATCACCGGCATTTTCAAATTCTTGCGCATAAATTTGATTAACTGTATTTGGTAATGCTGCAACGATCCCCGCGAAGATGATAATGGAAATACCATTTCCCACACCTTTTTCAGTAATCTGTTCGCCTAACCACAATAAAAATGCTGTTCCAGCAGTTAACACAATTGCAATTGTAAAATAAGTTAATAAACCTTCTTCATTAATCAAACTACCGCCATACATACGGTTGAAGCCATATGACATAGCGATAGACTGAATAAATGCTAGGACAATTGCAAAATAACGTGTAAATCGAGCGCTTTTTTTGCGTCCAACTTCACCTTGTTTTGACCACTCAGTGAACTTTTTCACAACATCCATTTGTAACAGTTGAACGATGATTGATGCCGTAATGTAAGGCATAATTCCCATCGCGAAAATGGAGAAGTTTTGTAACGCTCCTCCACCAAACATATTAAGGAAACCTACTAAACTTTGTTCATCGGTTTGCTTTAATACGTTTGCATCCACATTTGGTACCGGGATAAATGTTCCAATACGGAAAATCACCAACATCAAAAGTGTGAAAATGATCTTATTTCGGATATCTCTAACACGGAATAGGTTAGCGATAGTCTGAAACATTAGATCACCTCAATGTTTCCGCCTGCAGCTTCGATAGCTGCTTTAGCTGAAGCAGAGAATTTATGAGCTTTAACTGTTAATTTTTTCTCAACAGAACCGTTACCAAGTACTTTAATACCTGATTTTTCGTTGCTCACAACGCCAGCTTCGATAAGTAAAGCTGGAGTTACTTCTGTGCCTTCTTCAAAACGATTTAAAGCGTCAAGGTTCACAATAGCGAACTCTTTACGGTTAATGTTTGTGAAACCGCGTTTTGGTAAACGACGGAATAATGGGTTTTGACCACCTTCGAAGCCAGGACGTACGCCACCGCCAGAACGAGAGTTTTGACCTTTGTGACCGCGACCAGACGTTTTACCGTTACCTGTAGCGATACCACGACCTACGCGGTTACGTACTTTACGTGAACCAGCTGCTGGTTGTAATTCATGAAGTTTCATTTAGAGGCACCTCCTTATTGTAAGATATGGAATTATTTTTCAGTAACAGTAACTAAGTGTGATACTTTCGTAACAGCACCGCGCATAGCAGCGTTATCTGCTTTTGTTACAGTTTGTTGCATTTTACGTAAACCTAGAGCTTCAAGAGTTTTCTTTTGACCTGGTTTAGCGCCGATTGGGCTTTTAGTAAGGGTAATTTCTAATACGTTTGTCATTGTGTATGTCCCTCCCTTAACCTAAAAGTTCTTCTACTGATTTACCGCGAAGTTTTGCAACTTCTTCAGCTTGTTTTAATTCAGATAAACCTTGGACTGTAGCACGAACCATATTGATTGGTGTGTTAGATCCTAGAGATTTAGATAAGATATCAGAAATACCAGCAAGTTCTAGTACGGCACGTACCGGACCACCTGCGATAACCCCTGTACCAGGAGAAGCAGGTTTAATCATGATGTTACCTGCACCGAATTTACCCACTACTAAGTGTGGAGTAGTACCACCAACACGTGGAACTTCGATTAAGTTTTTCTTCGCATCTTCTACAGCTTTGCGAATAGCATCAGGTACTTCTTGTGCTTTACCTGTACCAAAACCTACATGGCCATTGCGATCTCCGACAACAACTAATGCAGTAAAGCGGAAACGACGTCCACCTTTAACAACTTTAGCAACACGGTTAATAGTAACTACGCGTTCTTCAAGTTCAAGACTGTTTGCGTCAATAATGTGACCCATTGAATGTGAACCTCCTTCTTATTAAAATTCTAAACCATTTTCACGTGCAGCTTCAGCTAAAGCTTGTACGCGTCCGTGATATAAGTAACCGCCACGGTCGAAAACAACCGCTTTGATGTTTTTGTCTGCAGCTTTTTTAGCGATAGTTTCGCCAACTTTTTTAGCAGCTTCGATGTTACTTGCAGTACCTTCAAATCCTGTTTCCATTGTTGAAGCAGATACAAGTGTAACACCTTGAATATCATCAATCACTTGAGCGTAGATGTGTTTGTTTGAACGGTACACATTTAAACGAGGACGTTGTGTAGTACCTGAAACTTTAGCACGTACGCGCGCATGACGTTTTTTACGAACTTGATTTTTATCTTGTTTCGTAATCATTAAAGGTCACTCCTTCCTAATGCTTAGGCAGCATTATTTACCTGTTTTACCTTCTTTACGACGAACGTATTCGCCTTCATAACGAATCCCTTTACCTTTATAAGGTTCTGGAGGACGTACGTCACGAATGTTAGATGCTAATGCACCAACTTGTTCTTTAGAAACACCTTTTACGATAACTTTAGTGTTAGCAGGTACTTCAATTTCGATACCTTCACCAGGAGTAAATTCTACTGGATGAGAGTAACCAACGTTAAGAACTAATTTTTTACCTTGCAATTGTGCACGGTAACCTACACCGACAAGCTCAAGAGCTTTTTCAAAACCTGTAGATACACCAGTAACCATATTTGCTAATAGGGCACGAGTCGTACCGTGGTTTGTACGGTGTTCTTTAGAATCAGAAGGACGTTCTACAGAGATCACGTTACCTTCTTGTACGATTTTCATATCTTTGTGGAAAGCACGAACTAGTTCGCCTTTCGGACCTTTAACAGTTGCTACGTTTTCAGCATCTACTGAAACTGTAACGCCTGCAGGCACTTCGATAATTTTTTTACCAATACGAGACATTTATTGTTGCACCTCCATTCTTTTGTTGCTTATTACCAAACGTATGCTAAAACTTCGCCGCCAACTTTTTTAGCGCGAGCTTCTTTATCTGTAACTAAGCCTTGTGATGTTGAAACTAAAGCGATACCTAAGCCGTTAAGAACTTTAGGTACATCTTCAGATTTAGCATAAACACGTAAACCTGGTTTAGAAATACGTTTTAAGCCTGTGATAACACGTTCGTTATTTTGACCATATTTTAAGAAGATACGGATAATACCTTGTTTATCATCTTCGACATACTCAACGTCACGTACGAAACCTTCACGTTTAAGAATCTCAGCGATTTCTTTTTTGATATTAGAAGCTGGAAGCTCTAATTTCTCGTGACGTACCATGTTCGCATTACGAATGCGAGTAAGCATATCTGCAATTGGATCTGTCATTGTCATTACATTTTACCTCCTTCCCAATTTAGGGGATTACCAGCTGGCTTTTTTAACGCCAGGAATTTGTCCCTTGTAAGCAAGTTCACGGAAACAAATACGGCAAAGTTTAAATTTACGATATACAGAGTGCGGACGACCACAGCGTTCGCAACGTGTGTAATCTTGAACTTTGAATTTTTTAGTACGTTGTTGTTTAACAACCATTGATTTTTTAGCCACGTTCTAGCCCTCCTATCTTATTTTTGGAATGGCATACCGAATTGAGTTAACAACTCGCGAGCTTCTTCGTCAGAGTTCGCAGTAGTTACGATAACGATATCCATACCGCGTACTTTAGAAACTTTATCGAAATCGATTTCTGGGAAGATTAATTGTTCTTTAACACCTAGAGTGTAGTTACCGCGACCATCGAATGCTTTTTTAGAAACACCACGGAAGTCACGTACACGAGGAAGTGAAATAGAGATCAATTTATCTAGGAAATCGTACATACGGTCACCGCGAAGAGTAACTTTTGTACCGATTGGCATACCTTCACGTAAACGGAATCCAGCGATAGATTTCTTAGCTTTAGTAATAACTGGTTTTTGACCAGCAATTAATGTTAATTCTTCAACAGCAGCATCTAATACTTTAGAGTTTTGAACAGCGTCACCAACACCCATGTTGATTACGATTTTTTCTACTTTTGGTACTTGCATAGTTGAAGTATATTCAAATTTGCTCATTAATGAAGTTGATACTTCATTTAAATATTTTTCTTTTAGGCGGCTCATTTGTGTACCTCCCTTCTTTTTTAAATATTAGTCGATTACTTTACCTGACTTTTTAGATACACGAACTTTTTTGCCATCTTCTACTTTAAAACCTACGCGAGTCGGCTCGCCAGTTGTAGGATCGATTAGCATTACATTCGAAACGTGGATTGCAGCTTCTTGAGAAACAATACCACCTTGTGGATTAAGTTGGTTTGGTTTTACGTGTTTTTTAACGATGTTGACACCTTCAACGAACACGCGATCCTTTTTAGGAACCGCTGATAAGATAACGCCTGTTTTGCCTTTATCTTTACCAGAGATAACCATTACTTTATCGCCTTTTTTAACGTGCATTATGTCGCACCTCCTTGTTGGCACTTTCCTGAAATTAAAGAACTTCCGGAGCTAATGAAACGATTTTCATGAAGTTGTCATCACGTAGTTCACGTGCAACTGGTCCGAAAATACGAGTTCCGCGAGGTGATTTATCATCACGGATAATTACGCATGCGTTTTCATCAAATTTGATGTAAGTACCGTCATTACGACGAACGCCTGACTTAGTACGAACGATAACAGCTTTCACTACTTCGCCCTTCTTGACAACGCCACCTGGTGTTGCTTTCTTAACAGTACAAACGATAACATCACCGATGTTAGCAGTTTTACGGCCAGAACCACCTAGTACTTTGATAGTTAATACTTCTTTAGCACCTGAGTTGTCGGCAACTTTTAAACGACTTTCTTGTTGAATCACTTAGGTTACCTCCCTTCGGATCTTTATTAAATAAATTACCGAAATTTATTAGATAATAACCGCTTCTTCTACAACTTCAACTAAACGGAAACGTTTAGTAGCTGATAGCGGACGAGTTTCCATAATACGTACGATGTCTCCAACTTTTGCAGTGTTGTTTTCATCATGCGCTTTAAATTTCTTAGAGTATTTTACACGTTTACCGTAAAGTGAGTGTTTCTTGTAAGTTTCGACTACAACTGTAACAGTTTTGTCCATTTTATCAGAAACAACGCGGCCTGTGTAAACTTTGCGTTGATTACGCTCAGTCATGATTGCAAACCTCCTTTATCAGTTTAATCTGCACTGATTTCTCTTTCACGAATAACAGTTTTCATACGAGCGATTGCTTTACGCACTTCGCGGATACGAGCTGTGTTTTCTAATTGACCAGTCGCTAATTGGAAGCGAAGGTTGAAAAGCTCTTCTTTCAGTGATTTCACTTTGCCTTCTAGTTCAACAGTTGCAAGTTCACGGATTTCATTAGCCTTCATTAGATTCACCACCAATTTCTTCACGTTTAATGATCTTACATTTTACTGGTAACTTGTGAGATGCTAAACGTAGTGCTTCGCGGGCTACTTCTTCAGTAACGCCACCGATTTCGAACATTACACGACCTGGTTTTACAACTGCTACCCAACCTTCAGGAGCACCTTTACCAGAACCCATACGTACTTCTAGAGGCTTTTTAGTGTAAGGTTTGTGTGGGAAAATGTTAATCCATACTTTACCACCACGTTTTGTATAACGAGTCATAGCAATACGAGCAGCTTCAATTTGACGGTTAGTGATCCAGCTAGCTGTTTGAGCTTGTAAGCCGTATTCACCGAATGTTACTGTGTTGCCGCCTTTTGATTGACCACGCATTTTGCCACGGTGTACACGACGGTATTTAACGCGTTTTGGCAATAACATAATTATTTGCCTCCTTCCACAGAGTTCTTTTTAGTAGGAAGGACTTCACCACGGTAGATCCATACTTTAACACCTAATTTACCATAAGTAGTGTCTGCTTCGGCATGAGCATAATCAATGTCAGCACGAAGAGTATGAAGTGGAACAGTACCTTCACTATAGTGTTCAGCACGTGCGATATCAGCGCCACCTAAACGACCAGATACTTGAGTTTTGATACCTTTAGCACCTGCACGCATAGTACGTTGAATTGTTTGTTTTTGTGCACGACGGAATGATACACGGTTTTCTAATTGACGAGCGATGTTTTCAGCTACTAGACGAGCGTCAAGATCTGCACGTTTAATTTCAACAATGTTGATGTGTACGCGTTTGCCAGTCATGTTGTTAAGGGCTTTACGAAGTGATTCCACTTCTTGGCCGCCTTTACCAATTACCATACCTGGTTTAGCAGTATTAATTGTAATGTTGATGCGATTTGCTGCGCGTTCAATTTCTACTTTAGAAACTGAAGCTTCTTTTAAAGTTTCTTCGATGAATTTACGAACTTTGATATCTTCGTGAAGTAATGTTGCGTAATCTTTTTCAGCGTACCAACGAGATTCCCAATCACGAATGACACCAACACGTAAACCTATTGGATGTACTTTTTGACCCACGTATTATCCCTCCTTCTTCTCAGATACCACAAGTGTGATGTGGCTTGTACGTTTGTTAATTGCGCTAGCACGTCCTTGTGCGCGTGGACGGAAGCGTTTTAATGTTGCACCTTCGTCAACAAATACTTTAGAAATAACAAGGTTGTTAACATCTAAATCATAGTTGTGCTCTGCATTTGCGATTGCTGATTTTAAAACTTTTTCCACTACTGGAGAAGCAGCTTTTGGAGTATGTTTTAAGATAGCAATAGCTTCACCGACTTGTTTACCTCGGATTAAGTCTACTACTAGACGTACTTTACGAGGAGCAATGCGAACTGTGCGAGCGATAGCTTTAGCTTCTTGTTGCATTATAGTTTACCTCCCCTCTTAATTAGCGTACTTTAGTTGATTTATCGTCCCCACCGTGACCTTTGAAAGTACGTGTTGGAGCGAATTCACCTAATTTATGACCTACCATATCTTCTGTTACGTATACAGGAACGTGTTTACGTCCGTCATATACTGCAATTGTTTCACCGATAAAGTTCGGGAAGATAGTAGAACGACGAGACCAAGTTTTAATAACTTTTTTCTTTTCAGAATTATTTGATGCTTCTACCTTTTTCATAAGGTGTTCATCAATAAATGGTCCTTTTTTCAAGCTACGAGCCATTTCGGAACCTCCCTCCATGATTGAATTGCGTTCCCGAAGAAACGCAATTCAATCACATTATTTTTTACGAGAACGAATGATAAATTTGCTAGATTTAGCTCTTTTACTACGAGTTTTATAACCCATTGCAGGTTTACCCCAAGGAGTCATTGGAGATTTACGTCCGATTGGAGCTTTACCTTCACCACCACCATGTGGGTGATCGTTAGGGTTCATTACAGAACCACGAACAGTTGGGCGTTTACCCATCCAGCGTTTACGTCCAGCTTTACCAATTTTGATTAATTCGTGTTGTTCATTACCAACTTCACCGATTGTAGCACGGCAAGTGTTAAGGACCATACGAACTTCACCAGATTGTAAGCGTACGATTACGTATTTATCTTCTTTACCTAATACTTGAGCAGATGTACCTGCAGAACGTACTAGTTGTCCACCTTTACCAGGTTTTAACTCGATATTGTGGATTGTTGTACCCATTGGAATGTTAGAGATAGGTAATGTGTTACCTACTTTAATATCTGCTTCTGGACCAGAAACGATAGTCATGCCAACTTCTAGACCTTTCGGAGCTAGGATATAACGTTTTTCACCATCAGCATAGTTAATTAATGCGATGTTTGCAGATCGGTTAGGATCATATTCGATAGTAGCTACTTTACCTACGATACCATCTTTATTACGTTTGAAATCGATGATACGGTATTGTTTCTTGTGGCCACCACCATTATGACGAACAGTGATTTTACCCTGGTTATTACGACCAGCTTTGCGTTTTTTAGAAACTAATAATGATTTCTCAGGTGTATTAGTAGTGATTTCAGCAAAGTCAGATGACGTCATGTTACGACGGCCATTTGTGGTTGGTTTGTACTTTTTAATCGCCATGTGTATTCCCTCCTTTATAAATTAAAAATGCAATCTATAATTACATTTCGAATAATTCGATTTCGCCTTCAGCTAAAGTTACGATAGCTTTACGACGTTTGTTTGTTAAACCAGTGTAGCGGCCAACGCGTTTCTTTTTACCTTTAACGTTCATAATGTTTACATTAGAAACTTTAACGCCAAAGATAGATTCAACTGCATCTTTCACTTCTGTTTTGTTGGCACGAGTGTCAACTTCGAATGTGTATTTTTGTTCTGCCATAAGTTCTGAAGAGCGCTCAGTGATGACAGGACGTTTTAGTACTTCACGTGCTTCCATTAACCAAGCACCTCCTCAATTTTAGCTACAGCGTCTTTAGTGATAACAACTTTGTTTGCAGATACTAGATCTAAAACGTTGATACCTTCAGCTGTTAGAACAGTTACGCCTGGGATGTTACGAGCAGATAATGCTACGTTTTCATTCACGTCAGCAGTAACGATAAGTGATTTAGTTTCTACTGATAAATCAGCAAGAACTTTCACGAATTCTTTAGTTTTTGGTGCATCTAGAGTTAGAGCATCAACTACTAAGAAGTTTGTTTCAGCAACTTTAGTTGAAAGAGCTGATTTAAGTGCTAAGCGACGAACTTTTTTAGGAAGTTTGTATGCATAGCTACGTGGAGTAGGACCGAATACGATACCACCGCCACGCCATTGTGGAGAGCGGATAGAACCTTGACGGGCACGGCCAGTACCTTTTTGACGCCATGGTTTACGACCACCACCAGAAACTTCTGAGCGACCTTTAGTTTTGTGAGTACCTTGACGTAAAGAAGCACGTTGTGCAACGATAGCGTCAAAAAGTACAGCTTCATTTGGTTCAATTCCGAAGATAGCATCGTTTAATTCGATTTCACCTACAGAAGAACCTGTTTGACTAAGTACATTTACTTTTGTCATTCCTGTTTCCTCCTTTCTTCGGAAAATTAGTTAGCTTTAATAGCAGATTTAACTGTTACTAATGCTTTTTTAGAACCAGGAACATTACCTTTAACAAGTAATAAGTTGCGTTCTACGTCAACTTTAATGATTTCTAAGTTTTGGATAGTTACAACGTTGCCACCCATTTGACCCGGTAAATTCTTTTGTTTGAATACGCGGTTTGGAGCAACTGGACCCATTGAACCTGGGCGACGGTGGTAACGAGAACCATGGGCCATTGGACCACGTGATTGTCCGTGACGTTTAATAACACCTTGGAACCCTTTACCTTTAGTAACACCTGTTACATCTACTACATCGCCTTCTGCGAAAATTTCAACTTTGACTTCTTGACCAATCTCGTAATCAGCTAAGTCAGCATTGCGAATTTCGCGAATGAAGCGCTTAGGAGCAGTGTTAGCTTTTGAAACGTGTCCTTGTTCTGGTTTGTTAGATAATTTTTCGCGTTTATCTTCGAAACCAATTTGGATTGCTTCGTAGCCGTCTGTTTCAGTTGTTTTCTTTTGAAGAACTACGTTTGGAGTAGCAGAGATAACTGTTACAGGGATTAAATCACCATTCTCAGCGAAGACTTGCGTCATACCGATTTTTCTACCTAAGATTCCTTTGGTCATGTGTCACACCTCCTGTGGATAATTAAAAAAGTTTTTTATTGTTTACCATGCATTATAATTTGATTTCAATATCAACGCCTGATGGTAAATCTAATTTCATTAACGCATCAACAGTTTGTGGTGTTGGGTTAACGATATCGATAAGACGTTTATGCGTACGCATTTCAAATTGTTCACGTGAGTCTTTATATTTGTGGACAGCACGTAAAATTGTATAAACAGAGCGTTCTGTTGGTAGTGGGATCGGACCTGATACACCAGCACCTGAACGTTTAGCAGTTTCTACGATTTTTTCAGCAGATTGATCTAAAATTCTGTGATCATATGCTTTTAAACGAATACGAATCTTTTGTTTTGCCATTATTTTCCCTCCTTTTCGCCTATTTCCTAGACAATTCTCCACGGAAATTTTCCAAACACTCGCCATGGCAATGCGGCCGGGTGTGTCGGTAACCTCCCGTTTCATCGCAGTCAAAGACCAACATTTATATTATACATAATATTTATATTATGTGCAACAACTTTCTTTTAAAAAATTAATTGCGCTATTCTATGCGGTTCTTCTCTAAATAATAATTTATTTCGCCTGCTTTTCAACGTTTTCTAGTATATAAAATTTTTCATAAGATAGCAACCCATTCCCCTTCATTAAAAAGAAGAGTAATTTTTCTGTTAATTAACTCATTTATTCGAAAACGCTTACGTTTGTAGTAGATTGCACTTCTTATAACATTGCGTAATTTTCCGATCTAACTTAAAAATAAATAGTTATTAAAAAGAAATTTCTTTATATAGAAGAAACACGTACTTCTTTTAAGAAAGAACAATAAAAAAAGAGTGTGCAGCATAAATGCTACACACTCTTTTATGAAAGTTAAATCAATCTAGTTAAAGAAAGAATTAAGCTTTTTCGATGTTAGAAACAACACCTGAACCAACTGTACGTCCACCTTCGCGGATTGAGAAACGAGTACCGTCTTCAATAGCGATTGGGTGAATTAATTCAATGTTCATTTTAGTGTTATCGCCAGGCATTACCATTTCAGTACCTTCTGGTAACGTGATTACACCAGTTACGTCAGTAGTACGGAAATAGAATTGTGGGCGGTAGTTAGAGAAGAATGGAGTATGACGTCCACCTTCTTCTTTTGATAACACGTAAACTTCTGCAGAGAATTTAGTGTGAGGTGTGATTGTACCTGGTTTAGCAAGTACTTGACCACGTTGGATATCTTCACGAGCAACACCACGTAATAAAGCACCGATGTTATCGCCAGCTTCAGCGTAATCTAATAATTTACGGAACATTTCAACACCTGTTACAGTAGTTTGAGCAGTTTCGTCAGTGATACCAACGATTTCAACAACATCGCCGACTTTAACTTGACCACGTTCAACACGGCCAGTTGCAACTGTACCACGACCAGTGATAGAGAATACATCTTCGACTGGCATCATGAATGGTTTGTCAGTTTGACGTTCTGGAGTTGGGATGTAAGAATCTACAGCGTCCATTAATTCAACGATCGCATTTTCCCATTTTTCTTCGCCTTCTAAAGCTTTAAGAGCTGAACCTTTGATTACAGGAACATCATCGCCAGGGAAGCCGTATTCAGATAATAAGTCACGAACTTCCATTTCAACTAATTCTAGTAATTCTTCGTCATCAACCATATCACATTTGTTTAAGAATACCACGATGTATGGTACACCAACGTTACGAGATAAAAGGATGTGTTCACGAGTTTGAGGCATTGGACCATCAGCAGCAGATACTACTAAGATCGCGCCATCCATTTGTGCAGCACCAGTGATCATGTTTTTAACATAATCGGCGTGTCCAGGACAGTCAACGTGAGCGTAGTGACGAGTGTCAGTTTCATATTCAATGTGAGAAGTGTTGATAGTGATACCGCGTTCTTTTTCTTCTGGAGCGTTATCGATATCAGCGTATGATTTAGCTTCACCGCCTTGTTTTTTAGCAAGAACAGTAGCGATTGCTGCAGTTAAAGTTGTTTTACCATGGTCAACGTGTCCGATTGTACCAATGTTAGCATGGGTTTTAGAACGGTCGAATTTTTCTTTAGCCATTTTAAATGTGCCTCCTAGGGTTTATAAAGTTTTTTAGTTATAAGTTTTATAGTCATATCTTCTTGTAAAACGGGCCCTGTATTACAAGAAAGATATAGCATACAAGTTATTTATACTTGAAAACAACGGAAATTTCAATTAAAAATTATTTAATTAGAAATTAACCTTTGTGTTTTTTGATAATTTCTTCTGAAACTGATTTTGGAACTTCTTCGTAGTGATCGAACACCATTGAGAATGTACCGCGACCTTGAGTAGATGAACGTAAAGTAGTTGCATACCCAAACATTTCAGCAAGAGGAACCATCGCACGAACGACTTGAGCGTTACCGCGAGCTTCCATACCTTCTACGCGTCCACGACGTGCAGTGATGTTACCCATAATATCGCCAAGATATTCTTCTGGCATTACAACTTCTACTTTCATAACTGGTTCTAAAAGAACTGGGTTACAAGCAGTTGCTGCTTTTTTAACTGCAAGTGATGCAGCCACTTTAAATGCCATTTCATTTGAATCGACATCATGGTATGAACCATCAACAAGGCGAGCTTTAACGTCGATTAGAGGGAAACCTGCTAATACACCGTTTGCTAATGCGTCTTTAAGTCCTGCTTCTACAGCTGGGATGTATTCACGAGGAACTACACCACCAACGATAGCGTTTTCGAACTCAAAGCCTTTACCTTCTTCATTTGGTGAGAATTCGATATGAACATCACCGTATTGACCACGACCACCAGATTGGCGAGCGAATTTACCTTGAACTTTAGCCGCTTGGCGGAAAGTTTCACGGTAAGATACTTGAGGAGCACCTACGTTAGCTTCAACGTGGAATTCACGTTTCATACGGTCAACTAAGATATCTAAGTGAAGTTCACCCATACCTGAGATGATTGTTTCACCAGTTTCAACGTCAGTGTGAGCGCGGAAAGTTGGATCTTCTTCTTGAAGTTTTTGTAGGGCTTGACCCATTTTATCTTGGTCAGCTTTAGATTTAGGTTCAACAGATAGAGAAATAACTGGTTCTGGGAATTCCATAGATTCAAGGATAACTAAGCTATCTTCTGCACATAGAGTATCACCAGTAGTTGTAGCTTTAAGACCTACTGCAGCAGCAATGTCACCAGCGTAAACTTCAGAGATTTCTTCACGGCTGTTAGCGTGCATTTGTAGGATACGACCTACGCGTTCACGTTTACCTTTTGAAGAGTTTTGTACGTATGAACCAGATTGAAGAACACCAGAATATACACGGAAGAAAGTTAATTTACCAACATAAGGGTCAGTCATAACTTTAAACGCAAGTGCAGAGAATGGTTCATCATCAGAAGAATGACGTACGATTTCTTCGTCTCCATCAACAGATGTACCTTTAATAGATTCAACATCTGTTGGTGCTGGAAGGTAGTCAATTACTGCATCAAGCATTAATTGAACACCTTTATTTTTAAATGCAGTACCACATACTACTGGGTAGAATTCTACTGATAAAGTAGCTTTACGAATAGCTGCTTTTAATTCTTCTTTAGTGATTTCTTCACCAGCGAAGTATTTTTCCATTAGATCTTCATCTAATTCAGCAACTGCTTCGATAAGTTTTTCGTGGTATTCATCTGCTTGTTCTTTGAATTCAGCAGGGATTTCTTTAACTTCTGCGTGAGAACCGTCATCGCCCTCTTTGTAGAAAGTAGCGTTCATTTCTACTAAGTCAATGATAGCGTGGAACTCGTCTTCAGCACCGATTGGTAATTGAATTGGATGAGCGTTTGCTTCTAAACGTTCATGTAAAGTTCCTACAGAGTATAAGAAGTTCGCACCGATTTTATCCATTTTGTTAATGAATACGATACGTGGTACGCCGTAAGTTGTAGCTTGACGCCATACTGTTTCAGTTTGTGGTTCTACACCTGATTGAGCATCAAGTACAGTAACCGCACCATCAAGTACACGAAGAGAACGTTCAACTTCAACAGTGAAGTCTACGTGTCCTGGTGTATCGATAATGTTTACACGGTGGCCTTTCCATTGGGCTGTTGTCGCAGCAGAAGTGATAGTGATACCACGTTCTTGCTCTTGCTCCATCCAGTCCATTTGAGAAGCGCCTTCATGAGTTTCACCGATTTTGTGAATCTTACCAGTGTAATAAAGGATACGCTCAGTAGTTGTTGTTTTACCAGCATCAATGTGAGCCATGATTCCGATATTACGAGTGTTCTCAAGTGAGAATTCTCTAGTCATGCGGAATTTCTCCTTCCATAATGGATATTTAGTATAGGATAAATCTTACCAGCGGTAGTGAGCGAATGCTTTGTTGGCTTCAGCCATTTTGTGCATATCTTCACGTTTTTTAACTGCCGCACCAGTGTTGTTAGAAGCGTCAAGTACTTCATTAGCAAGACGTTCTTCCATAGTTTTTTCGCCACGAAGACGAGAAGCGTTTACTAAATAACGAAGACCTAAAGTAGTACGACGTTCTGGACGAACTTCTACTGGTACTTGATAGTTTGCACCACCGACACGGCGAGCACGAACTTCAAGAACTGGCATTACGTTTTCTAATGCTGCTTCAAATACTTCTAGAGGATCTTTACCAGCACGTTCTTTAACTAAATCGAACGCTCCGTATAAGATTTTTTGAGAAGTACCTTTTTTACCATCTACCATCAATTTGTTGATTAAACGAGTTACTAGTTTTGAATTATAAAGTGGATCTGGTAACACGTCACGTTTGGAAACAGGACCTTTACGAGGCATGTGTTTTCCTCCTTTCAAGCATTAAATACTTATTTTAAGATTATTTTTTTTCTTTTGGTTTTTTAGCACCGTATAATGAACGTGATTGCATACGTCCTTGTACAGCTGCAGTATCAAGAGCACCACGAACTACGTGATAACGTACCCCTGGTAAATCTTTTACGCGTCCGCCACGGATAAGAACAACACTGTGTTCTTGTAAGTTATGGCCTTCACCAGGAATATAAGCGTTAACTTCGATTTGGTTAGTTAAACGTACACGAGCGTACTTACGTAACGCTGAGTTAGGTTTTTTAGGTGTCATTGTACCAACACGAGTACAAACACCACGTTTTTGTGGTGAGTTAACATCAGTTAAGCTTTTAGCAAAGCTGTTGTAGCCTTTGTTTAAAGCTGGTGAATTAGATTTCTTACTTTTGGATTGACGAGGCTTACGTACTAATTGGTTAATTGTAGGCATCGATATGTCCTCCTCTCATTGCTTTGTTTAAATCCACACATCCAGGTGGTTCATTTTTAGTTAAAAACAAAAGCTTTTGCGTGATCTGCGCAAAAACTACAATTCAGTATTTCCTTTTACAGTGGCATTTTACATGAGCGTGATTATCTCTACCAAGAGTCTGCCTGGTTATTCAATGCAACGGGAACACCAAAATTTGTGCCGTCGCACCGCATGCGTGGTTTATTCACCTGTTACATCTTAGAGTAACAACGCTACGTTCCACGACCAACCGTATCTGTGCTTACTGTCTGCTTATTAACATGGATTATTGTTTTATTTTTTCCCTTAGACGTTTCGTCCATGAAATGATAGACAATCAACTATCAACCTAAAATATATTATCATTGTATACAAACGTTGTCAACTAAATAAAAAACCCTAGCGAAAATCGCTAGGGTTTTTTACTGATTTATTATTCAGCAGAAGTTGCTTCTTCTTTAGATTGTGCTGCTGGACCGGCAAGTTCGATTTGACGGTAGCGTTGCATACCTGTACCAGCTGGTACAAGTTTACCAAGAATAACATTTTCTTTAAGGCCAAGTAATTCATCACGTTTACCTTTGATTGCTGCATCCGTTAACACACGAGTTGTTTCTTGGAATGAAGCCGCAGATAAGAATGATTCAGTTTCTAATGAAGCTTTAGTAATACCTAAGATTACCGGACGACAAGTAGCAGGTGCTTTGTCACCAGCCATTAAGATCGCGCGGTTTGCTTCAGTGAATTGGTGGATATCAACAAGAGATCCTGGTAGCAATTCAGTGTCACCAGCTTCGATAATACGAACTTTACGTAACATTTGACGTACCATTACTTCGATGTGTTTATCACCGATTTCTACACCTTGCATACGGTATACTTTTTGTACTTCTTTTAGTAAATATTTTTCTACAGTTGCTACATCTGTAACTTTGATCAATTGTTTTGGATCAATTGAACCTTGAGTCAACATTTGACCGTGTGACACTTGGTCGCCTTCTTGAACTAATAAACGAGCGTTGTATGGAGCTGTGTATTTACGAGATTCGATTGGGCTTTGGATTGTAATTTCTTTCAAGCCTTCGCGAATTTCTTCGATTTCTACAATAGTACCTGAAATCTCAGTAATTAAAGCTTGACCTTTAGGATTACGAGATTCGAAAATTTCTTGGATACGAGGTAAACCTTGAGTGATATCGGCACCGGCAACCCCACCTGTATGGAAAGTACGCATTGTTAACTGTGTACCTGGTTCCCCGATAGATTGGGCAGCGATAATACCAACTGCTTCCCCTACTTCTACTTCGTCACCAGTAGCTAAGTTCATACCGTAACATTTTTTACATACGCCGTGTTTCGTGTTACATGTGAAAGCAGAACGGATTGTAACTGTTTCGATACCAGCTTCAGCGATTTTACGAGCAAGTTCAGCTGTGATTAATTCATCAGGTGCAACGATTACTTCGCCAGTTTGCGGGTTAACAATCGTTTTCTTAGCATAACGGCCTAAGACACGTTCTTCTAATGTTTCGATTAATTCGTTACCTTCTTTAAGGGCAGAAATCTCAAGGCCTTTATCTGTACCACAGTCGTCTTCACGGATAATAACATCTTGTGCAACGTCAACAAGACGACGAGTAAGATAACCTGAATCGGCTGTTTTAAGTGCTGTATCGGCAAGACCTTTACGAGCACCATGGGTAGAGATGAAGTACTCTAATACCGTTAAACCTTCACGGAATGAAGATTTGATTGGTAATTCGATAATACGACCAGCCGGGTTGGCCATCAGACCACGCATACCAGCTAATTGCGTAAAGTTAGATGCGTTACCACGGGCACCTGAGTCACTCATCATGAAGATAGGGTTAGTATCTGGAAGAGATTTCATCAGTTTAGATTGAATAACATCTTTTGCGTCACTCCAGAATGAGATAACACGATCATAACGTTCGTCTTCAGTAATTAAACCACGACGGAATTGTTTTTGAACTTTATCTACATTTACTTGAGCTTCATGTAAAATTTCTTGTTTATCTGGTAATACGATGATATCTGAAATACCAATTGAAATACCAGCTTTTGTAGAATATTTAAAGCCTAAGTTTTTAAGACGATCTAACATTTTAGATGTTTCTGTAATGTGATAGCGATCGAATACTTCGGCAATAACTTTACCAAGATATTTTTTAGTGAATGGTTTAGAAACTTCCATTTCTGCTAAGTGTTCTTTAACATTCGTAGTCGTTGGTACGAAGTATTTATCTGCAATACCAACTTGTAAATTATCAGTAGTTGGTTCGTTAATGTAAGGGAAATCAGAATATAAGATTTCATTGAAAATAACTTTACCAACAGATGTAATTAATAATTGTTTATTTTGTTCTTCAGTGAATGTGTTGTTGTTAAGAGATGCAGCACGAATCGCAATACGAGTGTGTAAATGCACTTCGTTGTTTTCGTATGCAACATTTAATTCATCACGATCAGCGAATACTGTACCTTCACCGATAGCACCTTTACGTTCAAGAGTTAGGTAGTAGTTACCTAAGACCATATCTTGAGATGGCGTTACTACTGGTTTACCATCTTTAGGGTTCAAGATGTTTTGTGCGGCAAGCATTAATAAACGAGCTTCAGCTTGGGCTTCAGCAGAAAGTGGAACGTGGACCGCCATTTGGTCACCATCGAAATCGGCATTGTAGGCAGTACATACTAATGGGTGTAAGCGGATTGCTTTACCTTCAATTAGTGTTGGTTCGAACGCTTGAATACCAAGACGGTGAAGAGTTGGTGCACGGTTCAGTAATACTGGGTGTTCGCGCATGATGTCTTCTAAAACATCCCAAACTTCTTCTTTTTGACGTTCGATGCTACGTTTAGCAGATTTGATGTTGTGAGCTAAGCCACGTTCAACTAATTCTTTCATTAAGAAAGGTTTGAACAATTCGATTGCCATACCTTTTGGTAAACCACATTGGTACATTTTTAAAGATGGACCAACAACGATTACAGAACGACCAGAGTAATCGACACGTTTACCTAATAAGTTTTGACGGAAACGACCTTGTTTACCTTTTAACATATGAGAAAGAGATTTTAATGGACGGTTACCAGGACCTGTAACAGGACGGCCACGACGACCATTATCAATTAATGCATCAACAGCTTCTTGTAACATACGTTTTTCATTTTGAACGATGATGCCAGGAGCACCTAAGTCTAATAAACGTTTTAAACGGTTGTTACGGTTGATGACACGACGATATAAATCATTTAAATCAGATGTTGCGAAACGACCACCATCAAGTTGTACCATTGGACGTAATTCTGGAGGAATTACTGGTAGTACATCTAAAATCATCCATTCTGGACGGTTGCCAGAGTGGTGGAATGATTCAACAACTTCTAAACGTTTAATAGCGCGTGTACGACGTTGTCCTTGAACAGTTTTTAACTCTTCTTTAAGTTCAATTGATTCTTTTTCTAAATCAATTTCTCTTAATAAGTCTTTAATCGCTTCTGCACCCATTGCAGCTTTGAATGTATTACCGAATTTTTCACGGTAAGCACGATATTCTTTTTCAGAAAGAAGTTGTTTCTTCTCTAAAGGAGTATCGCCAGATTCAATTACTACATAAGAAGCAAAGTAAATTACTTCTTCAAGTGCACGTGGAGACATATCTAAGATAAGTCCCATACGACTTGGAATACCTTTGAAGTACCAAATGTGTGATACTGGTGCTGCTAATTCAATGTGACCCATACGTTCACGACGAACTTTTGCACGTGTGACTTCTACGCCACAACGGTCACAAACGACACCTTTATAACGTACACGTTTGTATTTACCACAGTGACATTCCCAGTCTTTTGTTGGTCCAAAGATACGTTCACAGAACAAACCATCTTTTTCTGGTTTTAAAGTACGATAGTTAATTGTTTCGGGCTTCTTAACTTCACCGTAAGACCAAGAACGGATCTTATCAGGTGAAGCCAGACCAATTTTCATATATTCAAAATTATTAACGTCTATCAAGGAGCCTACCTCCCTCTAGTAATGAAGTCATTTTTGACTTTTTAATTAGCTCGACGACTGATTTTTAGTTTATAAACGGGAAGTAGGACAAGCCCAAAAGAGGTCCTGTCCATGTCCCGTAAAAGTTTAAATCTTATTGTTCAGAAGAAGTTTCTTTTGCTTCTTCTTTTTTAGCAGCGATGTTTAATGAGTCAGCTGATGGAACATCATCTTCTTCATCATCACGTAATTCAACTTCTTCATCATTGATGTTTAACATTTTCACGTCTAGACCTAATGATTGAAGTTCTTTAATTAATACTTTGAATGATTCTGGAACGCCTGGTTCTGGAACTGGTTCACCTTTAACGATTGCTTCATATGTTTTCACACGACCTACAACGTCATCTGATTTAACAGTTAAGATTTCTTGAAGTGTGTGCGCAGCACCATATGCTTCAAGAGCCCAAACTTCCATTTCACCGAAACGTTGTCCACCAAATTGAGCTTTACCACCCAATGGTTGTTGCGTAACAAGTGAATATGGTCCAGTTGAACGTGCGTGAAGTTTATCATCAACCATGTGCGCAAGTTTGATCATATACATAACCCCAACTGATACGCGGTTGTCGAACGCTTCACCAGAACGTCCATCATAAAGAATTGTTTTACCGTCACGGTTCATGCCGGCTTCTTCCATTGTATGCCATACGTCTTCATCAGTAGCACCATCAAATACCGGTGTAGCCATGTGTACGCCTAAATAGCGTGCAGCCATACCTAAATGTAATTCAAGTACTTGTCCGATGTTCATACGTGATGGTACACCTAATGGGTTAAGCATGATGTCGACTGGTGTACCGTCTGGTAAGAATGGCATATCTTCTTCTGGAAGAATACGAGAGATAACCCCTTTGTTACCATGACGGCCGGCCATTTTATCCCCAACGCGAATTTTACGTTTTTGAACGATATAAACGCGAACCATTTGGTTTACACCTGGAGATAATTCGTCGCCATCTTCACGGTGGAATACTTTAACATCAAGTACAATACCACCAGAACCATGAGGAACACGTAGTGAAGTATCACGTACTTCACGAGCTTTTTCACCGAAGATTGCATGTAATAAACGTTCTTCAGCAGTAAGTTCTGTTACACCTTTAGGCGTTACTTTACCTACTAAGATATCGCCATCATTAACTTCAGCACCGATACGGATAATACCACGGTCATCTAAGTTACGAAGCGCTTCTTCGCCGACATTCGGAATATCACGAGTGATTTCTTCAGGTCCAAGTTTTGTATCACGAGCTTCTGATTCGTATTCTTCAATATGAACAGAAGTGTATACATCATTTTTCACTAAACGTTCGTTCATGATAACGGCATCTTCATAGTTGTAACCGTTCCAAGTCATGAATGCCACGACTACGTTACGGCCAAGTGCAAGTTCACCTTTTTCCATTGAAGGACCATCTGCAAGGATGTCACGTGGTTGAACACGATCGCCTACTTTAACTAACGGACGTTGGTTGATAGATGTACCATGGTTAGAACGAGTGAATTTTTGTAATTTATAACGAACTAAATCGCCTTTAACTTCTTTACCATCTACTTCTTCGATTGTACGAACTGAGATGTAACGAGCTTCAACGTGCTCAACGATACCTTTGTATTTAGCTACAACTGCGGCACCTGAATCACGACCGTTGACGTGTTCCATACCAGTACCAACGAATGGTGCTTCTGGGTTTAGAAGTGGAACAGCTTGACGTTGCATGTTGGCACCCATAAGAGCACGGTTAGAGTCATCGTTTTCTAAGAATGGGATACATGCTGTTGCAGCAGATACTACTTGTTTAGGAGATACGTCCATATAATCTACAGTATCGCGTTTGAATACTGAGTTATCACCACGGAAACGACCTACTACTTCTTCCTCAGCAAATGTACCATCTTCACTAAGTGGTGAGTTTGCTTGAGCAACTACGTAGTTATCTTCTTCGTCTGCTGTAAGGTAATCGATATGTTCTGTAATTTTTCCTGTTTCAGGGTCAACACGACGATATGGTGTTTCGATGAAACCGAATGGATTTACTTTTGCATATGATGATAGAGAGTTAATTAAACCAATGTTTGGACCCTCTGGTGTTTCGATTGGACACATACGGCCATAGTGAGAATAGTGAACGTCACGTACTTCGAAACCAGCACGTTCACGTGTTAAACCACCAGGTCCTAATGCAGAAAGACGACGTTTGTGCGTTAATTCTGCTAATGGGTTCGTTTGGTCCATAAATTGTGATAATTGAGAGCTACCGAAGAATTCTTTAATAGCCGCAATTACTGGACGGATATTGATCAATTGTTGTGGAACAATTGCAGCAGTATCATTGATAGACATACGTTCACGTACAACACGTTCCATACGAGATAAACCGATACGGAATTGGTTTTGTAGTAATTCGCCTACTGAACGTAAACGACGGTTACCTAGGTGATCGATATCATCAGTATCGCCCACACCGTGTAATAAGTTAAAGAAGTAAGAAACAGAAGCTACTACGTCAGCTGGAGTAAGATGTTTTACTTCATCATCGATATAAGCGTTGCTAATAACTTTAATTTCTTTTTGAGACTCATCATTTGGTGCAAAGATTTTAACTTCTTGTACAAGAATATCGCCTTCGATGATGCCGCCCACTTTAGAAAGTGTTTTGAAGTTTACGCCGCCTTCTAGGAATGGCGTAATGCGGTCTAACACACGACGATCGATTACTGTACCTTTTTCCGCTAAGATTTCCCCAGTTTCAGGGTTCACTAATGTTTCAGCCAATGTTTGGTTGAATAGGCGGTTTTTAATATGAAGTTTTTTGTTCATTTTGTAACGACCTACAGCTGCTAAATCGTAGCGTTTAGGGTCGAAGAAACGAGAATACAATAGGTTTTGAGCTGATTCTACTGTAGGTGGTTCACCTGGACGTAGACGTTCATAGATTTCTAATAGTGCTTTTTCAGTACTATCAGTGTTATCTTTTTCTAAAGTATTACGTAAATACTCGTTGTCGCCAACAAGTTCGATAATTTCTTGATCTGATGCAAAACCTAATGCACGTAATAATACCGTTGCAGGTAATTTACGTGTACGGTCGATACGAACGTAGACAACATCTTTAGCGTCTGTTTCGTATTCAAGCCATGCACCACGGTTAGGAATGACTGTAGCGCCGAAACCTTTTTTACCGTTTTTATCTGTTTTATCGTGATAGTATACACTTGGTGATCTTACTAATTGGGAAACGATAACGCGTTCTGCGCCGTTAATAACGAAAGTACCAGTTTCTGTCATAAGTGGGAAGTCACCCATGAATACTTCTTGTTCTTTAACTTCGTCAGTTTCCTTATTATGAAGACGTACTTTTACGCGAAGTGGTGCTGCGTAAGTAACGTCACGTTGTTTACATTCATCGACATCATATTTTGGTTCTCCAAGACTGTAGTCGACGAATTCTAGTGAAAGATTTCCTGTGAAGTCTTCAATCGGTGAAATATCGTGGAACATTTCACGTAAGCCTTCTTCTAAAAACCACTCGTTAGAAGCAGTTTGAATCTCGATAAGATTCGGAAGTTCTAGCACCTCTTTAATACGCGCGAAGCATCTACGCTGGCGGTGTTGTCCGTACTGAACTAGTTGACCTGTCAACTCATTCACCCCTCAATAAAGCGATATTAGATCTTGTGAATTGCAATTTTTCACAAGACAAAAAAGAAAACGAGTCTAAAATGATCTCATTTTCGATTAACCAAATTTAATTTTCAGCCATCCTATTGACTTTTTCGTCAAGTAGGCATACGACTTCAAATTAATATTTTTGCATTTTCTTATAATAACACAGCGTTTTTGTCAAGTCAATCTATAAATATTGACGAACAGTTTATTCAATTATTTAAGTTATTTCACTGCTTTAATAATCCAATACCCTTTTTCTTTATCGACTACTGTGACTTCTTTAAATTTCAACCCTAAATGATCTACAGTCGATGGTGCACCTTGTTTCTTTTGAATAACAATCCAAAGTTCTCCATCTTCTTTTAGTAATTCATAAGCTTGATCGTAAAAGCGGAAAATAGTTTGTTTACCGGCACGAATTGGCGGATTCGTCAAAACGCAAGCGACATCCTCTGTTTGAGCAACACTTAAAGCATCGCTCTCGTAAATACGCACATTTTGAACTCCGTTTAACTCAGCATTTTTACGTGCCAAGTTCATCGCACGATCATTGACATCCATCATATGAACGATGCGTTCCGGATAGCTTTTTGCGATTGATAAACCAATCGGGCCATAGCCACAACCTACGTCTAAAATATCCCCCTCGACATTTGGTAACTCAAATCGATCAATTAGCACACGGGATCCAAAATCTACCTCGCTTTTGCTAAAAACACCTGCATCGGTTTCAAATATAAAGGAAAATCCTCTCAGATTAAAGTTCCATCTACGCGGTTTACTCTCAACCCCAGGGTTTTTTGAATAATAATGATCTGGCATTTCGATGCCCTCCCATCACGTAAAATGAAGAAAAAGCCCGTCGCAATTGACGAGCTTTTTCAGTAAGTTAGTAGAAATTATTTAACTTCTACAGATGCGCCAACTTCTTCAAGTTTAGCTTTGATTTCTTCAGCTTCAGCTGCAGCTACAGCTTCTTTAAGAGCTTTAGGAGCGTTATCTACAACTTCTTTAGCTTCTTTAAGACCTAAGCCAGTGATTTCGCGAACCACTTTGATTACTTTAATTTTAGAATCACCAGCAGATGTTAATACTACATCGAATTCTGTTTTTTCTTCAGCAGCGCCAGCAGCAGCACCTGCAGCAGCTACAGGAGCAGCAGCAGTTACGCCGAATTCTTCTTCAATTGCTTTTACTAAGTCGTTTAATTCTAAAACTGTCATCTCTTTGATTGCAGCTAAGATTTGTTCTTGGTTCATTATGAGTTCCTCCTATATTGGAATCTAATTTTTTATTTTTTGTGCATCTCAAGATGCGGTGAAGACTAAGCAGCTATTAAGCGCCTTGTTCTTCTTTTTGGTCTGCAACAGCTTTTGTTGCAAGCGCGAAGTTGCGCATTGGTGCTTGTAGCACTGATAAAAGCATTGATAGTAAACCTTCGCGTGATGGAAGTTCTGCTAAAGCTTTTACTTCTTCTAAAGTAGAGAAGTTTCCTTCGATTAAACCAGCTTTAATTTCTAAAGCTTCGTTTTCTTTAGCGAAGTTATTGATAATACGTGCTGGAGCAACAACATCTTCGTTAGAAAATGCGATTGCGTTAGGACCAGTAAGTACTTCATTAAGTTCAGCGTGGCCAACTTGTTCAGTAGCACGGCGAACTAAAGTATTTTTGTATACTTTTAATTCAACGCCTGCTTCACGTAATTGTTTACGTAATTCAGTTACTTGACCAACAGTAAGACCGCGGTAATCTACTACGACTACAGATGCAGCGTTTTGGAATTTACCAACGATTTCTTCAACAACAGTTTGTTTTGCTTCTACTGCTTTGCTCATTATTGACACCTCCTATAAGAATGAGTCATTTATACCAACAAAAGAAAAGCTCCTCATCATTTGACTGACAAGGAGCAGAAATTCATCATCTAAATAGAGAATGATTCCTTTGCCCTCGGCAGGATGATTAAGCGATACTAAGCCGCCCCTACTATCTTTGGTACAAATGGATAATTCACAACAAAACTCATCTTATCAGATGAGTTTTTGTTTGTCAAACATTAAATTATTTTACAAGAGCTAAAGGATCAAGTTTGATTGATGGTCCCATAGTTGTTGTAACGTGTACTGATTTAAGGTAAACACCTTTAGCAGTAGCAGGTTTAGCTTTAACGATAACATCAACTAAAGTTTGGATGTTTTCAGCTAATTTATCAGCTTCGAATGAAACTTTACCTACTGGTGCGTGTACGATACCAGCTTTGTCAGCACGGTATTCAACTTTACCAGCTTTGATTTCGTTAACTGCTTTAGTTACATCGAAAGTAACTGTACCAGTTTTAGGGTTTGGCATTAAACCTTTAGGTCCTAATACGCGACCAAGTTGACCAACTTGACCCATCATGTCTGGTGTTGCAACGATAACATCGAAATCGAACCAGCCATCTTTAATTTTTTGGATGTATTCTGCATCGCCTACGAAATCAGCGCCAGCAGCTTCAGCTTCTTTCACTTTGTCACCTTTAGCGAATACTAAAACTTTTTGAGTTTTACCAGTACCATTTGGAAGCACGATTGCACCACGGATTTGTTGGTCGTTTTTACGAGTATCGATATTTAAGTTGAAAGCGATTTCTACTGTTGCATCGAAGTTTACTTTGCTAGTTTCTTTTGCTAGTTCAGCAGCTTCTGCTACAGAATAAGTTTTAGTTTTATCTACTAATTTAGCAGCGTCTTGTAATTTTTTACCTTGTTTAGACATTATAAATTTCCTCCTTGATTGTGGTTATAGCGGGAATTCCCTCCCACGAATAAAGGCTGCGTGTTTCAAATATTTCTATCAGAAACGGGCGCAACCTCCAAAAAACAATACTTTATCAAGTAATGGGATTAGTCTTCTACGATAATACCCATGCTACGTGCAGTACCTTCTACCATTAACATAGCAGCTTCTACTGAACCTGCGTTTAAGTCAGGCATTTTAGTTTCAGCGATTTCGCGAACTTGATCGCGTTTCACTGTAGCTACTTTTTTCTTGTTAGGTTCACCAGAACCAGATTTAATACCTGCTGCAACTTTTAATAATACTGCAGCTGGTGGAGTTTTTGTAATGAAAGTGAATGAACGATCTTCAAATACAGAAATCTCAACTGGGATGATTAAACCTGCTTGGTCTTGTGTACGAGCATTGAATTCTTTACAGAATCCCATGATGTTAACACCTGCTTGACCTAAAGCAGGACCAACTGGTGGTGCTGGATTTGCTTTACCAGCGCCAATTTGAAGTTTTACAACTTTTACAACTTTTTTAGCCACGAGACACACCTCCTTAAGTCCGTGATGTGGTCAAAGGGTTACCCCTCCCACTCAATATCTGTCTGTCGGCTTATTTCCGATAACATTAAAAATTACTATAGTCGACTATCTGATAGTCTGACCTAAAAAATAATAACACTTTTAATAATTCAAGGCAAGTACATTAAATTAATTAAACTTTTAATACTTGTTCAAAGTTCATTTCCATTGTAGTCTCGCGACCGAACATATCAACTGTAACTTTAATTTTTCCTTCTTCTGCAAGAATTTCGTCAACAGTACCTTGGAAGTGCGCAAAAGGCCCTTCTAATACTTCAACTAAATCGCCAACAGCGAAGTCAAGATCAACACCTTGATTGTTTTCAGCCATTTTATTTAAAATGTGTTCTACTTCTTCCGGAAGTAAAGGAGTTGGTTTTACCCCACCACCTGAAGAACCGATGAAACCAGTTACTCCTGGTGTATTACGAACAACATACCAAGCGTCATCTGTCATGATTAATTCAACTAAAACATAACCTGGGAATGTTTTACGCATATATACTTTTTTACGACCATCTTTTACTTCTGTTTCTTGTTCTTCCGGAACGATTACACGGAAAATTTTATCTTGCATACCCATTGTTTCAATACGTTTTTCAAGATTTAATTTAACTTTGTTTTCATAACCAGAGTAAGTATGAACGACATACCAATTTTTTTCCATAGTAGTTAGGACGTTAAAGTCCGTTCCCTCCTTTTTTAAAGGCAAATGAAAAAACCCGTGTTGCTACGGGCCCTTTCAGAAATATTAACATTTTTTCGCTTATAAATCCAAGTACATGCGGAATAATTTTGATATTCCTAAATCCACTAGCATAAAGAACACTGCCATAAAGAGTAATGTAGAAAGTACAACTAGTGTGTATTTGCTAAGCTCTTTACGTTTAGGCCAGCTAGTTTTTCGCATTTCAGAAAGAACATTTCTGAAGAATGTTTTAAGCTTTCCCATCTAACCTAACCTCCGAATAAAATAAAAATCTTATATGATTAACGAAATTTATCTTGTCTGTTTGTGTAATGTATGTTCATTACAGTTAGAACAATATTTCTTTAATTCCATTCTTTTTGAGCTATCCTTTGGGGCGGGTAAATTATAATTACGTGCACCGCATTTTTCGCAGCATAGCACAACTTTATTTGACATAATAACATATCACCTTTCAGGCATTTGTCCTTATACAGCCTAACATCTAATACCATAAGATGTCAATAAATGCTTAAGCCTGTTTAGAGGACTTTTGTAGCCCGGATTTTTTCTTTGCTCGTTGCAAAGCATTGTCTACAGTTTTTACTTCACAGTTCAAAATTTGACCAATTTCTTGATAAGTACAACCTTCTGCATACAACGCTAAAACTTTTTGCTCGAGTCTGCTCAATTTTTTATTTATTTCATTTTGAACGTCTGCTAAACGTTCACGATTAATTAAAAATGTAGCAGGATCTCCGTCTTCTCCATATTCTAAAATATCAAGTAACGTACTCGCTTGTTCGTCATCACCAATCGGTTTATCGAGTGAAACATATGAATTAAGCGGAATGTGTTTTTGACGTGTCGCTGTTTTGATTGCCGTAATAATTTGACGCATAATACATACTTCAGCGAATACTTTGAAAGAAGCTTGCTCAGAATTGAAGTCTCGCGTTGCCTTAAACAACCCAATCATCCCTTCTTGAATAATATCTTCTTTATCTGCGCCAATTAAAAAATAAGACTTCACTTTCATGCGAACTAACGGTTTGTATTTCGTAATTAAAAATTCTAACGCTTCATCATTACCGTGTCGAGATGCTAGAACGAGCTGCTCGTCGGTCATGTCTTTCAAGTTTAGATGTTGTAATTCATTTATCACAAAATCACCTCAAATACGTTTTTTCGTAGAATCGTCTTACTCCAAGCCTCTTCGAATTCGTTCCAATTTGCTAGCGATTTCTGGTTCCACTTGCAAACGATTCGAAAATTTTCGATGCTTAGTATAATCAGTTTGAACTGTTTTTGAAATATGAGATAAAGCTTCTTTCACAGCTGTTTCAAGTTCGCGTGCGGGCATGCGAAGTGCACCATTTCCGAAAATGATATTTTGTTCTGCCATGTCTGATGTTGCAACCGTAATATGCGTGCGTCGACCGTACTTTTCTAACAAGTCCATCGTCAACGCTTCAATACAATCATCGGCTGTTTCTTTAATCTTTGTATAAATAATTTCAATATCATGTTGTTTTTCTTTCGTGGCAATACCTGGGACTTGATACGCATCGAATACGACAGTAATAGTATATTGCGAATACGCTTGATATTCAGCTAACAACTCAATTAGACGATTACGTGCTTCGAGTAATTGATAGTCTTTTAACTGCTTCAATTCTTCCCAGTCACCTATCATGTTGTACCCGTCGACGATTAACAATTCCTTCATAGGCAAACCTCTCTTACAATTCGTGACGTTTACGATATACTTCGTACATTAATAGAGAAGCTGCAACTGAAGCATTCAGTGATGTTACGTGACCTACCATTGGTAAGTTGTATAAGAAATCACATTTCTCTTTTAATAAACGACCCATACCGCGACCTTCACTGCCGATAATAACAGCTAAAGGTAATGTAGCGTCCATACGACGATAATCTTGTGACCCTTTGGCATCTGTTCCTGCAATCCAAACACCACGTTCTTTTAGTTCATCTACTGTTTGAGATAAATTATTTACACGAACAGTTGGGATGTATTCAATCGCACCAGTAGATGCTTTTGCAACGACTGCTGTTAACGATACAGAACGACGGCGAGGAATAATAATACCGTGCGCTCCAACTGCATCTGCAGTACGCATAATAGAACCTAAGTTATGAGGATCTTCTAGTTCATCTAAAATCATAATGAACGGATCTTCTCCACGTTCTTCTGCTAATTTGAAAACGTCATCTAATTCAGCATAATTGTATGCAGCAACAGAAGCTACGACACCTTGGTGGTTTTCAGATGATAAGTTATCAATTTTTTGTTTCGGTACGAATTGAACGACGATTTGGCGTTCTTTCGCCATGTCTAACAATTCTTTAATACCGTTTTTCTTCACGCCTTCTGCGATCCAAATTTTATTAATGTCACGTGTAGAACGAAGTGCTTCAAGTACTGGATTTTTCCCTGCAATCATTTCTTTCGAATGATCGATTTCTTCTTCACCTACTGTTACATCGTTCGCTACAGTTTCTTGGCGTTCTTTACGTTGTGGACGTTCTTGATCCCATTTGCGACCTTCTGGTTTACGATTGCCATCAAATTTACGACCTTCTTGGTTACGTCCACCTTCAGAACTTTGTTCGTTCCACTTGCGGCTACCTTCTGGTTTACGAGCAGGTTTTTTGCGACCTGCATCTTGGCTATTACTACGACCATATTTCATTTATTTAGACACCTCTCTATTCTCTTCAACAGCTTTAATCGCATATTGAATAATACCGTCTGCACGTTCTTTTTGACCTGTTAAATGTAAAAAGCCTAAGACCGCTTCAAAAGCAGAACTGTAATTGTATGTTTGTACGTCTGTGTTTTTCGGTACAGAACCCGATTTTGCATTACGCCCACGACGTAGTACAGCTAATTCTTCTTCTGTGAAGTATTGTTCGTCCATCATTTTATGCACGACCATTGCTTGTGCTTTTGCCGATACGTAATGTGTTGCTTCATGGTGTAATACTTTTGGTTTCACACGACCTGCGCGCAATAAATGCTCGCGAATCGCAATTTCCAAAACAGCATCTCCCATATAAGCTAAAGCTAATGCGTTCAGTTGTTTAACATCTATATTTCGAAGTTCTCCCACTTCTCTTAACCTCGTTTCCATCTAACGCCTTGACGCGTATCCTCTAAAATAATATTCATATCTTTTAGTTGATCACGAATTTCATCTGAGCGTTTAAAGTTACGGTCTTTACGAGCTTGTTGGCGTTCCTCGATTAATGCATCGATTTCTTCGTCTAGCAATTCTTCTTTTACGTTTAATACTAAACCTAATACACTAGATAATTCATCAAGCGCTTCGATTAAGCTACGTAATGTTGCCGCATTTGTATTTTCTTCGTTCAAATATTTATTAGCAATTGTTGATAAACCGAACAATGCTGCAATCGCATTTGAAGTATTAAAATCATCATCCATTGCTGCGATAAAATTTTCACGTTCTTCTGCTACTGCCGCAAAAATAGCATCTTCTTTCCCTGCTAAATCTGCTGTATTTTCTAAACGGTGAACAAGGTTTTTGCGAGACGTACGTAGACGTTCTAAACCATTTTCTGCCGCTTCTACTAAATCTTGCGCAAAGTTAATTGGGTGACGATAGTGAACAGATAGCATGAAGAAACGTAATACTTGTGGATCGATTTGTTGAATAATATCATGCACTAAAATGAAGTTACCAAGTGATTTTGACATTTTTTCGTTATCGATATTAATATAGCCGTTATGCATCCAATAGTTCGAGAATTTCTTCTCTGTATAAGCTTCTGATTGAGCAATTTCATTTTCATGGTGAGGGAATGTTAAATCTTGTCCACCAGCATGAATATCAATTGTATCACCAAAATGTTCGTGAACCATAACAGAACATTCAATGTGCCAACCCGGGCGGCCTTTACCCCATGGACTTTCCCAAAAAATTTCACCTGGTTTCGCAGCTTTCCAAAGAGCGAAATCAAGTGCATCATCTTTTTTGTCGCCCGCTTCAATACGCGCACCGACTTTTAAATCATCTACTGATTGATGAGATAGCTTACCGTATCCTTGGAATTTACGAGTACGGTAATACACATCTCCTTGTGATTCATAAGCGTAGCCTTTTTCTACAAGTACAGCGATAAAGTTAATGATTGCATCCATATGTTCTGTTACACGTGGATGAGAATCTGCTTTTTGGCAACCTAATGCTGTAATGTCTTCAAAATAAGCGTTAATAAAGCGTTCTGTTAATTCAGGTACTTCTTCGCCTAATTCATTTGCTGCTTTAATGATTTTGTCATCAACGTCCGTGAAGTTTGAAACGTAATCTACTTTAAATCCACGGTATGTTAAATAACGGCGTACTGTATCGTAAACGATTACAGGACGTGCATTCCCGATGTGAATGTAATTATAAACAGTCGGTCCACATACGTACATGCGCACTTTGCCTTCTTCGATCGGTACGAAGTTTTCTTTTTCTCGTGTAAGTGAGTTAAAAATTTGAATAGCCATAAATTTATTCTCTCCTTATAATCAAGCTTATTTGCTAAAAATTTAAATTGTATATGCTTTTATTTTATACGAAATGACTTCGCAGTTGCTAGTAACTCTCTTACCCTTTAATAGCCATAAAAAAAGACATCTCTATCTAACGTGTAGACAGAGACGCCTTTCGCGCGGTTCCACTCTGCTTGAAATGTAATCGATACATTCCCGCTTAAACGTCCGATAACGTGGACGAAACCGATTGGCCTACTGTCTTTCAGCTCAATACTCTGAGGTGCATTTCCGGACTCCATCACTCAAATCACTTTCAGCCGTGGTGATTCTCTCTCGTGAGCTGGTCATCCGTACTTCTCCTCTTCATCGTTTTAAAATAATAAAATCAGTATACTAGTTATACGCTATTTTACAATGAAACACATCTTTTGCATACTACATTGTCACGCATAACAAAAAGCTGCACCTTTTGCATGAAGCAAAGAAGTACAGCTTTTTTTCATTTCAATTATTTATTGAAACTTTCTAGGCGTTTGATTACTGTTTCTTTACCTAAAATTTCTAAAGCGTCTGCAAGTTCAGGACCGTGCATTTCGAAAGTTGTCGCTACGCGGATTGGCATAAATAAGTTTTTACCTTTATGACCTGTTTCTTTTTGAACTGCTTTGATTGCTTTTTTGATTGCTGGAGCTTCATACTCTTCTAATTCTTCAAGGTTTTTCTTGAATGTAGCAAGTACTTCAGGAACTTGTTCGCCAGCTAATACTTCTTTTTCTTCATCTGTTAATTCTAAAGAATCTGTGAAGAACATCTCAGAAAGCTCAACAATTTCAGCACCGAAGCTCATTTGTTCGTGATAAAGACCGATTAATTTACCAGCCCATTCTGCTTCTTCTGCAGTTGGATTTTCAGCAATGCGACCAGCTTTTTGTAAGAATGGAAGACATAGCGCTACAACTTCTTCATGAGTTAATTTCTTCATGTATTGGTTGTTCATCCATTTTAATTTTTGTGTATCATACATAGATGGTGATTTAGAAAGACGTTTTTCATCGAATTGTTCGATTAACTCTTCCATAGAGAATACTTCATTTTCACCTTCTGGAGACCAACCTAATAATGCAAGGAAGTTAATCATTGCAGCTGGTAAGTAACCAAGTTCTTTGTATTGAGAGATGAATTGGATAATTGATTCATCACGTTTTGAAAGTTTTTTATGGTTTTCATTAACGATTAAAGTCATGTGACCGAATTGAGGAGCTTCCCAACCGAATGCACGGTAAACCATTAATTGTTTAGGTGTATTTGATAAATGTTCTTCACCACGGAAAACGTGTGTCATCTTCATGAAGTGGTCATCTAATACGACTGCATAGTTGTAAGTTGGGATACCGTTTGCTTTCACGATTACCCAGTCACCGATATCTTTCGATTCGAATGTTACTTCGCCACGAATTAAGTCAGTGAATTTGTACGTTTCGTTTTCTGGTACTTTGAAACGAATTGTGTAAGGTGCGCCGGATGCTTCTTTTTCTGCCACTTCTTCTGCAGATAAGTTACGACAGTGGCCGTTATACATTGGAGCAGCAACACCGTTTGCACGTTGCGCTTCACGTTCTGCTTCTAAATCTTCTGATGAACAGAAACATTTGTATGCCATGCCCATTTCGATTAATTTTTCAGCGTGTTCTTTGTAAATATCTAAACGTTCCATTTGACGGTAAGGCGCGTATGGACCACCGATTATTGGAGATTCTACAGGTTCAATCCCTAACCAAGCTAGGTTATGAAGTTGTGATTCTTCTCCGCCCTCGATATTACGAGCTACATCTGTATCTTCAATACGGAATACGAAGTCTCCGTCATAGTGTTTTGCATATAAGTAATTGAATAGTGCTGTGCGTGCGCCACCGATGTGTAAATGTCCTGTTGGACTTGGTGCATAACGAACACGAACTTTGTTAGTCATGATTAAAATCCTCCTATTTTGTCGAGAAAAAAATTCAACTTTTTTCATTTTACCACTCGAGTTGGGAAATTTAAAGGAAGTTAGCCTTTAATTAATAGAATTGTTGCCATCGCTGCAATCCCCTCTTTACGACCGACGAACCCTAATTTTTCAGTTGTCGTTGCTTTCACGTTCACCTGATCTACGTCTGCATGAAGCAACTGTGCGATACGCGCACGCATTTGATCAACGTAAGGTGCCATCTTAGGTGCTTGTGCCATAATCGTACAATCGACATTCCCTAATTTGTACCCTTTTGCTTCGACTTTCTCCCAAATGTACGCAAGTAATTTAGCAGAGTCTGCTCCTTCCCATTCAGGGTCTGTGTCTGGGAAATGATGACCGATATCGCCTTCACCAATTGCACCTAATGCTGCATCTGTCACTGTGTGTAATAAAACGTCTGCATCTGAATGACCGAGTAATCCTTTGTCACTCGGCACTTCAATACCGCCGATAATTAATGGGCGTCCTTCTGCAAATTCATGTACATCAAAACCTTGTCCTACGCGAAACATATAATTTATCCTCCAATACGTTGGTTTAAGATAGCTTCACCGAAAACCAAATCTTCTTTTGTTGTTATTTTAACATTTTCATAGCTACTCTCAACAATATGAACAGATTGTCCTTGGCGTTCGACGAGCATCGATTCATCTGTACCTAAAAAGTCGTCACGCTCCGCAGCATCTTCCGCTTCTTTCAACCAATCAAATCGGAAAGCTTGCGGCGTTTGAATCATCCAAAGCGTTGAGCGATCGACCGTTTCTTGAATAACTCCTGCTTCTACACGCTTCATCGTATCTTTCGCACGAACGCCTGCTACAGCCGCACCTTTTTCGAGTGCTGCTTCCGCTAATTCATGAATAATCGATTGTGTAATAAATGGACGTGCCGCATCGTGAACGAGAACGATTTCACCTTGTCCAATTTCTTTCATACAAGATTGCACGCTATGTTGGCGTTCATCTCCACCAGTTGGCATCGCCTTTACTTTCGTAATACCGTGCGTTTGTAGTAGCGCTTCAATTACTTCACGCTCTGTATCTTTCACAGCTAAGTAAATCCCTCTACACCATGAATCTTCTTCAAATACTTGTAGCGTATGAATTAAAATTGTTTTTTCTTTCAATTGTAAAAACAATTTATTTTTTCCTGCACCCATTCGTTTGCCACTTCCGGCTGCCGGTAAAATTACATCGTATTGCATGTAGTAAACTCCTCTACAAAAAAAGAACTAGAAGACAAGCTTCTAGCCGTTTTCTTTTTCTTTTTTCTTTTTAGCAAAAATCATTCGTCCAGCAGATGTTTGAAGTACGCTCGTTACGACAACAGTAATCGCATCCCCGATATACGTCTTACCATCTTCCACGACGATCATCGTTCCGTCATCCAAGTAAGCAACACCTTGATTGTGTTCCTTCCCTTCTTTAATGACAACGACGTGCATTTCTTCGCCGGGAATAACGACCGGTTTCACAGCATTCGCTAAATCATTAATATTTAATACTTTCACTTTGTGCAACTCGCACACTTTATTTAAATTAAAATCATTCGTTACAACTTGACCATCCATCTTTTTAGCGAGACGAACAAGTTTCAAATCGACTTCTGGTACATCTTCAAAATCAACTTCTGTGAGTAGAACTTGTGAGGCATATTCTTTTTGCAATGTTTTCAAAATATCTAACCCTCGGCGTCCCTTCGTTCTTTTTAGTGTATCAGAAGAATCGGCGATATGTTGCAACTCCGTCAATACGAACTGAGGGATTACAAGTGTTCCTTCCACAAAACCAGTACGGCAAATATCTGCAATACGTCCATCAATAATCACGCTCGTATCGAGTAATTTATACGTACCAAGGGTACTTTCTTTTACATCTTGTTGTTTCTTTTTAGCAGCTCGTGATGAAAAGACAGACATTAATTCTTCTCTTCGTTTAAATCCTACTTGGAAACCTAAGTACCCTAATATGATTGACACTAAGATTGGAATAACTGTTAAAAACACCGGAATACGAATGCTTGATAATGCAACGCTCACTAAGTAAGCGAGTAACAGTCCGATAATTAAACCGAGCGTTCCGAACAGTACATCACCACTCGGCACTTTCAATAAACGTTCTTCCATCCATTTCAAAAGTTTTACAAAGTAATCAGCAACAAAGAGGGATACTACGAACAAAACGATTGCTCCTAATAAAACAGAAACGTACGGGTTGTTAATCCACGGATTATCAGATAAATGAATAAGTGAAAATAAAGGCGGTAACAAGACAAGTCCGAGTGTTCCCCCAATTAACAAGAACATAATTTGGATCATTCTTTTCAACATTTTAATGCACCTCCTCTTACTACCTCATTATACATACATTGCCTTTTTTTCGCTTTCTCTAACCTTGTTCTTACAATTCTTTGAACGCTTGTTTCAATGCTTGGTTGACCGTCTCAATACCGATAACTTCAATTCCTTCTGGAAAATCCCATCCACCGATATTTGATTTCGGAATGAAAATACGTTTAAACCCTAATTTCGATGCTTCGTTTACACGTTGTTCAATTCGCGTCACACGACGTACTTCTCCTGTCAGTCCAACTTCTCCAGCAAAACAATCAGTCGGATTCGCTGATAAATCTTTAAAGCTTGAAACGATACAAACGAGTACTGCCAAATCAATCGCAGGCTCATCTAATTTTACACCACCAGCGACTTTAATATACGCATCTTGAGACTGCAACATGAAGCCCATTCGTTTCTCAAGTACCGCCATTAAAAGTGATACACGGTTTTGGTCAAGTCCTGTTGCCATACGTTTCGGATAGTTAAAACTCGATGGTGAAACGAGCGCTTGAATTTCAACTAAAATCGGTCTCGTCCCTTCCATTGACGCAACGATTGTCGAACCCGGTGCTCCTTGAGATCGTTCTTCTAGAAACATTTCAGATGGATTTAACACTTCTTTTAATCCCCCATGAACCATTTCGAAAATAGCAATTTCGTTCGTTGAACCGAAGCGGTTTTTTTGACTACGTAAAATACGGTGATTGTGGTGGCGTTCGCCTTCAAAATAAAGCACCGTATCTACCATATGTTCTAAAATTCGTGGACCGGCAATTTGACCTTCTTTCGTCACGTGACCGACTAAGAAAATAGCAATGTTTTTCGTTTTGGCGATACGCATCAACTCACCCGTACATTCTCGTACTTGTGTCACACTACCCGGTGCAGACGTCACTTCCGGATGATGCACGGTTTGGATAGAGTCAATAATGACGAATTTCGGTGACGTTTGTTCGATTGTTTCACTAATCATTTCTAAATTTGTTTCTGCATAAATGTACAACTCTTCTGACTTAACGCCGAGTCGTTCAGCACGCAATTTCGTTTGGCGAATCGATTCTTCCCCAGATACGTACAGTACGCGCTGTCCTTTATTCGATAGTAGCGCAGACACTTGTAGTAGCAATGTTGACTTCCCAATCCCCGGGTCTCCACCGATTAAAATAAGTGAACCCGGAACGATTCCTCCACCGAGTACGCGGTTGAATTCAACTAACTCTGTCGGAACACGATGTTCTTCCTGCGTTTCAATTGAAATAATTGGTGTCGCTTTTGCCGCTACACTTTCTGAATGTTTAAAAGCGCCACGTGGTCCTTTTGATACAATTTCTATCGCTTCCACCATCGTATTCCATTGTCCACAACCCGGACAACGCCCCATCCATTTAGCTGTTTCATATCCACATTCATTACATACAAATTTTGATTTCTTCTTAGCCATAAAATCCTCCTCAAGCCGTTCTGTTGTTACTTCGATTATATACAAAAAAGAACGCCTAGCGTTAAGCAAGACGTTCCATTTTTATTAAATCGTTTATTTTTCTGTAGTTGCCGGTTGTTTCGTTGAAACGATGAACTTCCCATCTGCATCAACATCGAAAACGACCACATTTCCTGTTAAAACTTCACCTTTCAGAATTTCTTCTGATAAACGGTCTTCTACATGTTTTTGTAATGCTCGACGAATTGGGCGAGCCCCGTATTCTGGGTCGTATCCTTCTTCTGCGATTTTATCGAGTGCTGCTGGTGTTAATTCAAGTTCAATTTTTTGTTCAGCTAAACGTTTCGTTAATTGCTCTGACATTTTGCTAACAATTTCTACAAGTTCTTCTTTTTTCAGTGATTGGAAGACGATTGTTTCATCTATACGGTTTAAGAACTCTGGACGGAATGCTTTTTTCAATTCTTCTAACATTACATCTTTTGATGTTTCTGCCGCTTTTGCCGTTTCTTGTGCACCGAAACCAACCGACTTACGGTATTTCAATGCTTCCGCACCGATGTTCGATGTCATAATGACAACCGTATTACGGAAATCAACAACGCGTCCTTTAGAATCCGTTAAACGACCATCATCTAATACTTGTAATAAAATATTGAACACGTCTGGATGTGCTTTTTCAATTTCATCTAATAATACGACAGAGTATGGTTTACGACGAACTTTTTCAGTTAATTGACCACCCTCATCATAACCGACATAACCTGGAGGTGAGCCTACTAAACGAGAAGTCGAATGTTTTTCCATGTATTCAGACATGTCGATTCGAATCATTGCATCTTCATCACCGAACATCACTTCTGCTAACGCACGACCTAGTTCTGTTTTACCGACACCTGTTGGTCCTAAGAAAATAAATGAACCAATCGGACGTTTCGGATCTTTTAAGCCCGCACGTGCACGGCGAATTGCACGAGAAATTGCTTCTACTGCTGCACCTTGCCCTACGACACGTTTGTGTAACTCTTCTTCTAAGTTCAGTAACTTTTCAGATTCTTCCTGTGCAATTTTCGCTACCGGAATACCTGTCCACATTGCCACTACTTCTGCAATATCATTCACTGTCACTTTTGATTCAGCACGACCTTGTTTTTCTTTCCATTCTTTTTTCGTTGCGTCTAATTCATCTTTTAATTTTTGTTCTGTATCACGCAAGCCTGCCGCTTTTTCAAATTCTTGACCTTGAACAGCTGAGTTTTTCTCTGCTTTAATTTGCTCTAATTTTTGTTCAAGTTCTTTTAAATTTGGTGGCGTCGTATATGAACGTAAGCGTACTTTCGAACCGGCTTCATCCATTAAATCAATCGCTTTATCTGGTAAGAAACGGTCTGAAATGTAGCGGTTACTTAATGTGACAGCTGCTTCTACCGCTTCATCTGTAATTTTTACACGGTGATGCGCTTCATAACGATCACGTAAGCCTCGAATAATTTGAATTGCTTCTTCCGGTGATGGTTCGTCTACTTGAATAGGTTGGAAACGACGTTCTAAAGCAGCATCTTTTTCGATATATTTACGGTACTCATCTAACGTTGTCGCACCGATACATTGTAGTTCTCCACGTGCTAATGACGGTTTTAAAATATTCGACGCATCAATCGCACCTTCCGCACCACCTGCACCGATTAATGTATGCAATTCATCGATGAATAAAATAACGTTACCCGCTTGGCGAATTTCATCCATTACTTTTTTCAGACGATCTTCAAACTCACCACGGTATTTCGTTCCCGCAACGACCGTCCCCATATCAAGTGTCATAACGCGTTTCCCACGTAATGTTTCAGGCACTTCATTATGAATGATTTGTTGTGCTAAACCTTCTGCAATCGCCGTTTTACCAACACCTGGTTCCCCGATTAAAACAGGATTATTTTTCGTACGACGAGATAATACTTCAATCACGCGTGTAATTTCTTTACTACGACCGATAACAGGGTCAAGTGAACCTTCGCGTGCAATTTGTGTTAAATCGCGTGCCAAGCTATCAAGCGTTGGTGTGCTTGCTGTTTGAGTAGCGTTTGCACCACCCGTTCCTGCATTCGTATCATGGCTACCTAAAAGTTGTAGCACTTGTTGTCTTGCTTTACTTAAGCTAACGCCCTCGTTATTTAATACACGAGCTGCCACGCCTTCACCTTCACGGATTAGCGCAAGCAATATATGTTCTGTACCAATGTACGTATGTCCTAATTTACGAGATTCATCTACTGATAGTTCAATGACTTTTTTAGCGCGAGGTGTGTAGTGAACGACCGGGCCTGAATCTTTCGTACCCACGCCTACTAATTTCTCGATGCCTTCTTCAATCATTTCAGGCGTCACTTCGATTGCTTCTAGTGCTTTCGCTGCGATTCCTGTGCCTTCGCGAATAAGCCCTAGCAAAATATGTTCTGTACCAATCGCTTCGTGTTTCATGCGAATGGCTTCTTCTTGTGCTAATTGTAAAACTTTTTGAGCTCGTTGCGTAAAGTGGTTAAACATCATATGAATCGTCTCCTTTTTCATGTAAATGATTATCTGTTAATAAAGTTCTCAACAGCGAGGCACGATGGATATCTCTCTCATTCGGTTTCAACATCGTACCAACATATTGTTGAAGGAACCCCGGTTGTATGATTAACATACATTTGTTTAAAATCGCTGTTGGAATACTATCTATAAGTCCTAAATCTATACCCAATCGTACGTTCGATAAACAATTTGCAGCCTCATCACTCGTGATGAATTGAGCGTATCTCAACGTACCGAGTGCGCGGCTTACACGGTCATGAATGACGACCGACGCATGTTCTAATAAAGCCCGTCTCGATTCTACTTCTCGCTGCACAATTTGTTCGGCAATCGATTGTAAATCCGTTAAGATTTCTTCCTCGCTTTTACCGAGTGTAACTTGATTTGAAATTTGAAAATAGTTCCCTACAGCGCTCGTTCCTTCACCGTAAATACCTCGAACGACCATTCCAAGTCTCGGCATCATGCTGATAATTTGTTCAATTTGTTCCGTCATCATCAGTGCAGGTAAATGCATCATAACCGATGCACGCATTCCAGTTCCTGTATTCGTCGGACAACTCGTCATATATCCAAACTCACTGTCGAATGCATAAGGGACTTCCTCTTCTAAACAACGATCAATCGTATCGGCATTAAAATACGCTTTTTCTAAATTCAATCCCGGTTCCATACATTGAATTCGAATATGATCTTCTTCATTGATCATCACACTGACCGATTCATCTCGGGCAATTAATACCGAACCGGTACGCTCTTTATGCGCTAGCTGTGGGCTAATCAAATGCTTTTCGACGAGTACATTTTTTTGTAAAATTGGCATCCTCGACATATCAAAATGTTCAAACGTTTGATCTAACTCATCACTATCTAGTAAGGCACTGGAAATGAGTTGGTCTATTTTAAATGCTTCGTCTTCTGAAAATGCACGTGGAAAGCGAAAATGTTGAATGTTTCGTGCGAGTCGAATTCTCGTACTCATCACGATGTCTCCATATTCCTCGTCCCCTTGCATCCATTTGACGTCTGTTGCATTAAATAAAGACTCATGCTCCATCGATCTCACCCCCTCGAAGTTGTCGCTCTAGCGTTTTAATTTGATCTCGTAAAACAGCCGCTTCTTCAAAATGTTCCTCTTCAACCGCTTTACGCATTTCCGTTCTTGCTTGTTCTATTTGTTGTTTAATTTGATACGTTTCGTTGACTGCACCAGGCACTTTCCCATTATGTTGTACCGCTCCGTTATGAAGCCGTTTCATCACTTGAGGAAGCTGTTCTCTAAAGGCGTCATAGCACGTCGGACAATTGAATTTTCCATCATGCAAAAATTGTTGATAGGTCATCCCACAATCTGGGCAAGCATTTGGTTGTTCTATATCTTGCTGACTTTTCGGTGAATTCGTCGACCACGTCGGAATTCCAAACCAATCTGCAAACATTTGTTGTACAGATACGGGTTCCTCTACCCCTATATTATTTAGTTGTTGGCTACACGTCGAACAATAATGACGGACCACTTTTTGATTGTCTCTTACTTGTGTGACAGTCACCGTTGCAGGACGTTGTTTACAATTTTCACAAATCACGATGAACACCTCTTATCTTCTTGCCATATCAAATTTTAAAGTCGTTAACATGGCTCTAAATATACGTGCACGTATTTCATCTCGAAGCGGTAAATTAAGACTCAACACATTGCGATCTACGGCAGAAAGCATGAGCTTCGCTTCTTTTTTCGTAATCAATTCTTCATCTATCAACCGAAATACAATATCCTCTGTTACTTGTTGAGGTGCTGCATTTCCTAGTTGCCCAATCATCTCATCAATCAAATCTGTAATAGAAGTTAGCTCTATGCGAACAATACGAATATAACCGCCACCACCACGTTTACTTTCTACTTGATACCCTCGTTCTTCTGTAAAACGTGTATTAATAACATAATTGATTTGAGAAGGTACACATTGAAACATATCTGCAATTTCACTTCGCTTAATTTCAACTAACCCTTTATCATTCAACTCAATCACTTCTTTTAAATAGCCTTCAATAATATCCGAAATATTTTTCATTCGCTGCATTCACCTCGCTTACCATACTGACTTTGACTATCTTTGACTATATTATAAAAGCTTCCCTATTTTTTGACAAACAATTCGCATTTTATAACTAAATGAAAAGAAACTTTTTTCATCGACTCAACGTCCTTGAATGTACATGATTGAAAGGAAGGAAGATTTTATTGAAAAAAGCTTTTGTTACATGCGCGATTGCTCTTTTGTGCTGTGTCGTTTTACTCGTCATGCCATATTTCCTTTTAAAGACATCCTTTTCTCAACGCGATTTAAATTCAATGGATATTACGACCAATTTTAAAATAGAACATTCCTTTGCTTCTTGGTTTCCGACGAAACCTTAACGTAGCGATATTCATAAAAGAATCCCGCATCTCTCATGAGAAATGACGGGATTTTTACATATACATACTTGTAATCCATCGACAAACCCCTTGTAATTATGGGAAAATAAAAATAACTTTTTAGTAAAAGAGGCGTTATGATGATTCGGACATTAGGGATTACAAAAGATCAAGAAACGATCGTTGACTTTCCACTAAGCGAATTAAAGCAGTTAAATCTAGAGTGGTATTGGATTGATTTTGATCAAGCGACACCGAAAGAAAATTCATTGCTTAGTAACTTTTTCCACTTTCATCCTTTAGCAATCGAAGACTGTTTAATGCGCTTGCAACGACCGAAAGTTGATTATTACGACGACACGCATTTTTTAGTCGTCCATAAAATGAATGCGAGTGAATTAGAAGCAGAAGAAGTAAATATTTTTTTAGCCGATCAATTCATTGTGACGTATCACAAAACAGCCGTTCCTGAATTAGAAATTGCACGTAAACGTATTATAAATCAAGGAACGACTTGGGAACGTGGCTCTTATTATGCGATGTACCAAGTCATCGATAAACTCGTCGATAGCTATTTCCCAATGGTCTACAATATCGAAGATCATTTAAATGAAATGGAAGACCAATTAAACTATCAAAAAAATGCCAAGGCGATGAACGACGTATTCGATTTACGAAGTGACTTACTCCATATTCGTCGAATCGTTCTGCCGATGCGTGACCTTTTATACCGCATTATGAACTCGGGAAGACTCGGACTAGCAGGCCCAGAACGTGCTTACTTTGGCGATATTCACGATCATCTCGTTAAACTGACAGAAATGATTGAATCTAACCGTGAACTAACAGCAGATATGCGCGATAGTCACATGTCAATGAATGCCGTGCGCATGAATAGTATTATGATGATTTTAACGATCGTATCGACGATTTTCATCCCCTTAACATTTATCGCAGGTGTGTACGGTATGAACTTTGCACACATGCCAGAACTCGAATGGCATTACGGATATTACATCGTTTTAGCGTGTATGTTTGTTATCGCCATTTCAATGATTGCTTGGTTCAAAATCAAAGGTTGGCTCGATTATTTTAAATTGTAATCCTAAGGAAACTTAGGATTTTTTTATGAACTAAAGATTTTATCATTTTTATACAATATGTTTTCTTATGACCGATATAAATAATGAATAATGCGCGATTAGACGCATTCGAATGGAGATGATTGAGTGAGCATTTGGAAACGCTCCGTATCTCGTCAAACAGAATCACAGTTCAACATTGAGACATATCGTTCAACTGTCACGTTAGACGTACGTAACTTCCCCGGTTTATCAAAACAAATTAACTTATTAAACTTAACAAAAGACGATTTAGCCATTATTTCGCACTTCAAAAAATATTGCGACGAACTTGTGCCCTTAATGGTTGAAGAGTTTTACAATACAATTAACAAAGCGGCTGAACTAACGAAAATCATTAACGACCACTCTTCAATTGAGCGTTTGAAAGTTACATTGACGCGTCACATTAAAGCGATGTTTGACGCCCAAATTAACGATACTTACGTAGAAGACCGCAAACGAATTGCACACATACACGTTGTCATCGGTCTTCCTTCAAAATGGTATTTAAATTCTTTCCAAGCATTGAATAGTACGTTTATCGGTTTTTGCGAACGAAAAGAACTATCACCGAAAGACTTTATGACAGCTGTAAATGCTTTTTCGAAGTTCATTAATTTAGAGCAACAAATCGTTATTGAAGCGTACGATGATGAACAGATGGAATTGCAACAACGTCATTTACGTGAAAAAGCAGCCTTAATGCACTCTGTACAAAGTACGGCACAAGAATTAAGTGCCATTAGTGAAGAAACGACCGCTTCGATTCAATCGTTAGTCAATCAATCAGAAGACATTTCAAACGCGACGAAACAAGGGCTCGCTTTCGTAAATGAAACCGAAGAAAAATCGACAAAAGGATCGATTCTTTTAACGAAACAAAACGAGTTAATGGGCACGATGTCTTCTTCTGTGAAGCAGCTTGACGAAACGATGGGTGAATTAAAAACGTCTTCACAAAAAATTTCTGAAATCGTCCACCTCGTAACGGAAATTGCTGACCAAACGAACTTACTCGCTTTGAACGCTTCAATTGAAGCAGCTCGCGCAGGTGAACACGGAAAAGGATTCGCTGTCGTAGCCAATGAAGTACGAAAACTAGCAGAGGAAACGAAAAAAGCCGTCCAAAACGTATCGACGCTCATTCATGATACGGAAACAAACATTGCGAATATGTCAAGTTCCGTTAAAAATGTTGATAAACAAATTTTAGTCGGTGTCGACATGCAAAAAGATTTATCGACATCGTTTGAAACGATTACGAAAGCAGTTTCCGGCATTAAAGTGAATCATACGTCTACGACACAAGACGTATCGACAATTACACTCATATTAGATGAAATTTCTGAAGTTACTTCACAAGTAGCCGATTCCGCAGAACGCCTTCTTGAAGTCGCAACAGAAATGAATGAATAAATTCCACTATTACTATAGTGGTGATAAAAAAAAGAATCGCACAGCGATTCTTTTTTATTGCTTTGACATTCGTTTTAATATCTTCTATACTATCTTTTATTTCACTTGAAAGGATCGACAATATGGTTACATTGTATATTACACGCCATGGACAAACAGAATGGAACACTCAACAACGCATACAAGGTTGGTTTGATTCTCCATTAACAGCCTACGGTCAAAAACAAAGTAAGGCATTATGTAAACGTCTTAGTAAAACACCCTTTATCGCAGCCTATTCGAGCCCGAGTGGAAGAGCATTAGACACAGCTAAATTTATATTAGATGGGCATCAAACACCGTTATTTATTAAACCTGGCATTAAAGAAATTAACGTTGCAGAATGGCAAGGAATGACTTTACCAGCCATTGCTGAAAAGTATCCGACACAATACGAACAATATTTCCATCATCCTGAAAACTTCACTTCGAATGAAGGAGAAAATTTTTACGACGTTCGAACACGTGCACAAAAAGTGATCGATACGATTATCGACAAGTATGATGAAGAAGATAACGTCTTAATCGTGACACACAGCATCGTAAAACGCGTATTAATTAATGCATTCTCCAACGAATCGATCGAACATCTTTGGGACACACCTTCTATTGAAGGAACGAGTTTAACGATCGTTCGTTACGAAAAAGGCACTTATCACATTCAAGCGGTTGGTGACGTCGAACATTTACCAGAAGACCGTCCATTCTGCTCAAAAATGGGCAATGGCAAATAAAAAAGACAGATGTGACAAATGCATCTGTCTTTTTTCGTTTTATAAAAATGAATGTGGTAAATCTCTTTTCGCTTTACGGTGCGCACGACGTGCAGGTCCTGTTTCAAACAAACGACGTTCTTCGTTCGTTTCTGGATAAACCGCAGCTACTTCACGTGGTTTCCCATCTTCACCGACGGCAACCATCGTTACGAAAGATTCCGTCGTTAATTTTTTTTCGTGTGTTTCAATATCACGTGATTGAACACGAATATAAATTTCCATCGATGAATGTCCTGTACTACTTACAATCGCTTCTAATTCCAGCACTTCCCCTGAACGTACAGGTGAAAAGAAATCAACTGAGTCGAAAGAAGCTGTTACCGTTTGCATCTTCGCATGCTTCATAGATGTAATCGCAGCAATTTCATCAATATATGCTAAAATTTTACCACCAAAAATCGTATTCATATGGTTCGTATCAGGTGGCAAAACAAGCCTTGTTTGAATCGTTTTAGACGTACTCATTGGAATTGGTTCTAACATGAACAACTCTCCTCGTAATTTTATTCTGTTTCTATCATAAATGTTTAACTGTACTAATTCAACTATTTTTAACTGTTTTATTAACGTTTAATCTGTATCAATATTTTTATATAAAAAAATAAGACAAGCAAGTTTCCTCACCTGTCTCATTTCTTATGACTGCGTTTGCTGTTCTGCTTCAATGATTTTTTTCACTTCGGCATATTCTTCATCAGAAAAAACACGTGCCCGAATTAGAAAACTTTTATTTTCGACTGCTTCAATCGAGAAACCACTCCCAAAACTATCTACAACGTCTAATACATGTTGCGTATGTTTTGAATAGTTGTACAAGTTTTCATGCATATAAAATGGCACATCGCCATCTAAATAACCGAGTAATACATCAATTTGACCTTTTTTAAAATCACCTTCTAATAAACAAAGCGGTTTAGACCCTTCACAACAACCACCTGATTGATGAAATACGAGTCCTTTCCCATACTTTTCTTTTAAAAAATGAATTAAATCAATCGCTTTATCTGTTGCTACAACACGTTCTACCATGTTGCTCGCTCCTTTCGGTTTAGAAGAAACCTTGAGGACTACGGTTATAACTTACGAGTAAGTTTTTCGTTTGTTGGTAATGATCTAACATCATCTTATGGTTTTCGCGACCGATGCCTGATAGTTTATAACCACCGAATGCCGCACCTGCTGGATATTGATGATACGTATTCGTCCATACACGTCCCGCTTGAATTGCGCGACCTGCACGATATGCTGTATCGCCTGAACGTGACCATACACCCGCACCTAAACCGTATTCTGTATCATTCGCAATTTCGATTGCTTCATCGAAATCTTTAAATGTCGTAAGCGATAATACAGGTCCAAAAATTTCTTCTTGGAAAATACGCATTTTGTTATGCCCTTTGAAAATCGTTGGCTTAATATAAAAACCATTTTCTAAACCTTCTAAATGATTTTCTTCGCCACCTACTAATACTTCGGCGCCTTCATCTTTACCAATTTGTAAATATGATTTAATTTTCTCTTGTTGCTCATTTGAATTTTGCGCACCCATCATCGTCTCTGTATCTAGTGGATTCCCGATTTTGATTGCTTTCACACGTTCAATCGCTCGTTCGATAAAACGATCATAAATTGATTCGTGTACGAGTGCGCGTGAAGGACATGTACAAATTTCACCAGAGTTCAATGCAAACATAACGAACCCTTCTACTGCTTTATCTAAAAATTCATCATCTTCGTCCATTACATCGGCGAAGAAAATGTTCGGTGATTTACCACCTAATTCTAACGTTACTGGAATAATATTTTCTGTTGCATATTGCATAATTAAGCGACCAACAGCTGTCGAACCAGTGAAGGCAACTTTTGAAATTCGTTTATTCGTCGCTAATGCTTTACCGACGATTGCGCCAAAGCCATTGACGATGTTAATAACCCCTGCCGGAACAAGGTCTTCAATTAATTCCATCATAACTAAAATAGATGCTGGCGTTTGCTCAGCTGGTTTCAATACAACACAGTTACCAGCTGCTAATGCAGGCGCTAGTTTCCATACCGCCATTAAAATTGGGAAGTTCCAAGGAATAATTTGACCAACTACACCTAGTGGCTCATGGAAATGATACGCTACCGTATCATCATCTAGTTGCGTCAAGCCGCCTTCTTGTGAACGAATTGCTGCAGCGAAATAACGGAAGTGATCGATTGCTAACGGAATGTCTGCGTTCAGCGTCTCACGTACCGCTTTGCCGTTGTCCCATGTTTCAGCAACAGCAAGAAGTTCTAGATTTTCTTCTAAGCGATCCGCAATTTTGTTTAACACTTTCGCACGTTCAGCAGCCGATGTTTTACCCCAAGCATCTTTCGCCTTATGCGCTGCATCTAAAGCTAATTCAATATCTTCTGCAGTTGATTTAGGTGCTTTCGTGAAAACTTCTCCTGTAACAGGTGTCACGTTATCGAAGTATTCGCCTTTCACAGGTGCTACCCATTCGCCGCCAATATAGTTTTCATATTGTGCTTTAAATTTTACAACTGCTCCATCGGTATTCGGATTTGCATAAATCATCGTTCAAATCTCCCCTTCACAATTTTTTAACAGAAAAATAAAAATATTCTGTTTCATACAAATATTATCTTACAAATGAATTGTTTTTACAAATATAAAGGATAAGAAAGCGGTGTAGAATCACATTCCACACCGCTTCTCACATCTTTATTTTACAAACCACCTAAATAAGCTGCTCGTACTTCATCACTCTCTTGTAGCTCTTTCGCATCGCCTGATAAAACGACTTTCCCCGTTTCAATAACGTACGCTCGCTGCGCAATAGAAAGTGCCATATGCGCATTTTGTTCAACGAGTAAAATCGTCGTACCTTCCTCATTTATTTCTTTAATAATACTAAAAATCGTTTGAACCATAATCGGCGCAAGTCCCATCGACGGTTCATCTAATAATAATAGCTTAGGCTTCGCCATAATCGCTCTACCCATCGCTAACATTTGTTGTTCCCCTCCTGAAAGCGTACCTGCTGATTGCTTACTTCTTTCCAGTAATCGAGGGAATAGTGCATACACTCGCTGTAGATCTTTTTTTATGCCGTCACGGTCTTTTCGTAAATACGCGCCGAGTTCTAAGTTTTCTTCAACGCTCATATTAGAAAAAACGCGTCGTCCTTCAGGTACTTGTGAAATGCCGCTCTTAACGATTCCTTGTGCAGCTTTCCCACCAATACTTTTCCCTAAATACTCAATCGTTCCTTTTTTCGGCTTCAATAAGCCCGAAAGCGTTTTAAGCAACGTCGTTTTCCCCGCGCCATTCGCTCCGATTAGTGTCACGATTTCTCCTTCATTCACTTCTAAAGAAACACCTTTTAACGCTTGGATATTTCCACCGTAAAACACATCAATATTGTCTACTTTTAGCATTATAAAGGCACCTCCTCACCTAAATAGGCTTCAATTACTTTTTTGTTATGACGAATTTCTTCCGGTGTCCCAGAAGCGATTAATTCCCCGTGATCTAACACGTAAATACGTTCACAAATTCCCATAACTAATCCCATATCATGCTCGATTAATAAAATCGTCAAATCGAATTTTTTTCGAATTAATGCGATTAAATCCATTAACGCTTTCGTTTCTTGCGGATTCATCCCAGCTGCTGGTTCATCTAGTAACAAGAGCTTCGGTCCTGCTGCTAGCGCACGAGCAATTTCTAAACGACGTTGCATACCGTATGGCAAATTTTTTGCTAGTTCGTCTTTATAGACGTCTAAGCCGAAAATTTCTAAAAATGCGAGAGACGCTTCTTCCATTTTCGCTTCTCCTTTAAAATGAGTGGGTAAGCGGAAAATAGAACTTAACATCGAATGATGCGCGAGAGAATGATTCGCTACTTTTACGTTATCAAGAACCGTTAACTCTTTAAAAAGACGAATATTTTGGAACGTACGGCTGACACCGTTTTTCGTCACTTGGTGCGGAGATAATTTATTCGTCACTTTCCCATCGAATGTAATCGTACCTTCCGTCGGTTTGTATACACCTGTTAGCATATTGAAACTCGTCGTCTTACCTGCGCCATTCGGACCGATCAGCCCGACTAACTCCCCTTCAAATAGCTCCATATTAAATTTTTGAACAGCTTTTAAACCACCGAATTGTATACCGACATGATCTACTTTTAATAGAGGGTTACTCATGAACTTTCCCTCCTTTTTTACGTTTAAATAAATCTGGTAATTCTTTCGTGCCCATTAATCCTGCTGGACGATAAAGCATCACGACAATTAAAACGAGGCTATAAATAATCATGCGTGTTTCCGGGAAGTCTTGTAAGTACAACGAAATGACCGTTAACAATACCGCGGCAACAATCGAACCTGTTAAACTTCCTAAGCCACCTAATACGACGTAAATTAAAATGTCGAATGATTTCAAGAAGTTAAATTGTGCTGGTTGAATAATAAAGAAATTATGTGAGAACAAACCACCTGCAAGCCCTGCAAACAACGAGCCAATTGCGAATGCTAACACTTTGTAATACGTTACGTTAATGCCCATAGAATCCGCGGCAATTTCATCCTCACGTACAGAAATACATGCACGACCGTGGCGAGAGTTCGTAAAGTTAGAAATGACAACAATCGTCACGAACATTCCGAAGAAGGCATACGTCCAATTCGTTTGTTGGATAATTTGCATACCTGCTGCACCACCAACATAATCAATGTTCAAGAAAGTAATTCGAATAATTTCTGCGAATCCTAACGTAGCAATAGCTAAATAATCTCCGCGTAAACGCAATGTCGGAATGCCGACGATTAAGCCGCCAATTGCCGCCGCAATTGCACCAATTGCTAGAGCGACGATAAACGGTAAATGGAAGTGCATCGTACAAATTGCCGATACGTAAGCACCGATTGCTAAAAAACCTGCATGTCCGATCGAAAACTGTCCTGTAATACCGATTACTAAATGCAAGCTAACCGCTAAAATAATATTAATAGCAATCGTAATTAATAAGTTTGCGTAATACATATCGAGCTGTCCGTTCGTAATGAGCATTTGAACGACCGCATAACCGATTAGTGCAAGAATCGTGTAAATCCAAAACGTTTTTGAAATTCTCATCGTTCTCACCTACACTTTCTCGCGGGTATTTTTACCGAAAATACCTGCTGGTTTGAAAATTAAAATTAAAATTAAGATGACAAATGCCGCTGCGTCACGCCACGTAGAAAAACCGACTGCACTGACAATCGTTTCTACTACACCTAATAACATGCCGCCCGTCATCGCACCTGGAATGCTTCCGATTCCACCTAAAACAGCTGCGATAAATGCTTTCACACCCGGAATAATACCCATTAACGGATCGATTTTCGTATAGTAAACACCGAAAATAACACCCGCTGCACCTGCTAATGCTGACCCGATTGCAAACGTCGCAGAAATCGTATTATCTACGTTAATCCCCATTAATTTTGCCGCTTCCATGTCATGTGATACAGCACGCATCGCTTTCCCGATTTTCGTTTTGTGAACGATGAATTGTAGCAATAACATTAAAATGATGGTCGTCGCTAAAATAACGATTGTTTCTGAAGTAATTTGTGTGCCGAACACTGTAAATGTTTTTGAAAAAATTGCATCGCTCGGATACGCTTCTGGCTGTGCTCCGCGTATAAAAATCGTCGTGTACTCAATTAAAAGTGACACCCCGATTGCTGTAATAAGCGCTGCAATTCGCGTCGCATTCCGTAATCGTTTATACGCAAGACGCTCGATTAAAACACCTAATATCGAACAAATAATCATCGCTACGAGTAGTGATGGAATAAAGCCAATATGCCAATGTGTCAATCCGTAAAACCCAACGAATGCACCAATCATAAACACATCACCGTGCGCAAAGTTAATTAATTTAATAATGCCGTAAACCATCGTGTACCCGAGTGCAATTAGCGCATAAATACTTCCGATAGATATCCCGTTAATAAGTTGTTGTAACCACTCCATCTGTTTCACTCCTCTGTCATTCAGTCATATAAAAAAGGAGGACAAGTGTGTCCCCCTTCGTCATCTTTCTGATTAAGGCTCTACTTTCGTATTGAACACTTGTTTGCCGTCTTTGAATTCAAGAACTGTTGCAGATTTGATTGTGTTGTGTTTTTCATCAACAGAGAAAGTACCTGTTACTAAACTTAAATCTTTCGTATCTGCTAAAGCTTTTTGGATATCTTCACCTTTCGTTGATCCTGCACGTTCAATGGCATCTTTTAACCAATAAACCGAATCATAACCTAGCGCATTGAACGCATCTGGTGCTTTATCTTTGTTTGCTTCTTTAAATGCTGTTACGAATTTCTGGATTTTTTCATCTGGATCTTCTGAAGAATAGTGGTTCGTAAAGTACGTATTATTTAGCGCATCTTTACCTGCTAATTCAACAAGTTTTGGAGAATCCCATCCATCGCCACCCATTAATGGTGCATCGATGCCCGCTGCACGAGCTTGCTTCGCAATTAGACCTACTTCTTCGTAGTAACCCGGAATGTAAATGAAATCAGGATTTTTTGATTTTAAGCGCGTTAGTGTTGATTTGAAATCGGTATCTTTCGCTACGTAAGATTCTTCCGCTACGACTTTACCACCTTTTGATTCAATTTCTTCTTTGAAGGCTTTTGCTAAACCTTTCGCATAATCACTTGAACTATCCGCAAAGATTGCCACATTTTTCGCTTTCAATGTATCCGTCGCGAATTGCGCTGCAATTTTACCTTGGAATGGATCAATGAAACACGTACGGAATGCATATTCATTTACAGAACCATCATCATTAACCGTTACAGTCGTTGAAGTACCTGATGGTGAAATAAGTGGCATTTTATTTTGATCCGCAACTTGTACAGCCGCTACCGTATTCCCTGAAGTAGCCGAACCGATTTGAGCGACTACTTTGTCTTGTGTCGCTAATTTTAAAGCAGCTGAAGTGGCTTCTGCCGCATCTGATTTATTATCGACTTTAACGGTTTCAATTTTTTTACCATCAATTCCGCCAGCATCATTGATTTCTTTAATTGCTAGTTCAGCACCTGCCGCAATACCTGAACCGTATGATGCTACGTTACCTGATAGTTCTAAGTTCAATCCGACTTTGATTGTGTCATCTGCACTGCTTGACGACTTATCATCTTTTGCTCCGCATGCCGTTAGCGTGCCGAGTAATAATGCTGACGATACGATTAACGTACTATACTTCTTTAGCTTCGTATTCATTTTTCCATCCCCTTTTCCTTCGATAGACTTCAACTATGAGAAATTCATTTCTTTCCATCATTTTATATAGAAAAATGATAGAAGTAAACATTATTTTCTATAAATTCTAAAAATTTAAACTATTTATAATAATTGAATATTATAGTTTTTAACATACACAAGCGAGAATATTACGTCATCCGAATAGATTAGTATAATATTCACACTGATATTCTTAGTCATAGATGACCAACTAAATATAAGTGATTTCATAGAATTTTATACGATGATTTCGTAAACAATTGCGAAGCACTTTATTATTTTGCAATTTATATATTATGTACATGAAAATCTCTAAAAAAAATCACCTCTGCACTTTCTTTCAAAATAATATTTTATTATTACAATATGATCAATTAAATAATCCATTTATACGTGCTCAATCACTTTCTTTTTTTGTCATATTTTATTCAAAAAAAATAAGTTTCAACGTCTTTTTGACGTCGAAACTTCATACATTTCTATTTTTGAAAAATATATAATCGATCATTCGGTGACGTAATAAACGTCGGTGGCATTAAAATTTCCGTTACACAATCGTAGTGAAACATCTCTAACAATTGTAAATAAGAAGTCATCGGATAATACACGATGCACGTTATACGTCTCGGGTATTTCTTTAATGTATGGTCAATATTTTCTAACACTTGTTTAAAAATCGATTCACTAAATGGATTAAAAAAGAAAAATGTCGTATCTTCTTTTTGAATTTGATAGCGCTGCGCTAAACATTGGTAAAAAACAATATCTGCTTCCGCATGTTTTTTCGTATACAAGTGGCGGTTCATATTCGCTACTTCTACTAATAAACCGTCGTATTCTACACCGACTGTCGGGACGTGAAAAAGGTCTGCCATAAAAATAGGCACGCGCCCTTTCCCACTACCAAAATCAACAAACCGTTCTGTTTCATTCAATGTAAGCTGTTCTGCTAATAATGTGAGTACATTATAACTCGTCGGTTCGTAACGATGATTTTCTTCTAAATGCAGGCAAGGTTCTTCAGTCATCGCCGTTTGAATTCCTAATTTCTTCTCATAATAACTTTCCATTCAGATTCCTCACCCCTTCTTTGCAACTATACACGAAACATACGAAAAAAACCTTTGATGGATTGCTGTGCAGGCATTTCATCAAAGGTTTTTCTTCAAGCGTAAATATAAAGTTTGGTGGGTTATACTGCCGAAGCAGTTATGAAAAAAATAGGTTTCTTATAGTTGTAAGTGACGAGCTTACAACATTAAGTTTGTTACTGTATGCATTAGCTGTGTGGACGTACAGCTTCTACTAAAAGTAGCGTACTTCTTAAAAGAGTGTGCGGAACTAAATTTAGTGGACATTAAATTTAGTAAATCTTTCATGAAAATACACAACTGCTCGCAAACATCATATGGCTTCTTAGAAGTAAAAATACTTCTCATATGAGCAACTGTTTTTTGCTATTTCTATAGAATATATAAGAGTGGACAATCTTATACGTTGTACGAATAGCGTAGTTCCAAACGAACTGTTTGAACTGTTATGAAAAACAAGAGGGTTTGCATATTCTGGGCAAATGCACCATCTAAAGCTGGCAACAATAGATCAGCTGACAAATGCCCAGGTTATTTCATTAATTTGAAGATGTTGTCGTAGATGTTGTTGTATCATCTGTCGCTGTTAATTTATTTTCAATTTTGTAATCTGCTTCAAGTTCAGATAACCAAGTTGAATAATTGCTATTTAGTTGCTCAGTTACATACGCTTCACGTACTTTATCTTTCACGCTTGCATATGTTGCTTCTTTCGCAGCTTTAACACCTGTTACTTTAATAATGTGGTAACCGTATGAAGATTTAACAGGATCGCTAACTTCGCCTTTTTTCATAGAGAATGCTGCTTCAGCAAAGTCTTCATCCATCGATGTTTTTTCAAAATAGCCTAAGTTACCGCCATCGCTAGAGTTGCTCGTATCTGTTGAGTATTTTTTAGCGAGTTTATCCCAATTGCCGCCATCATCTAAAAGTTTTTAACTTTCGTAGCAGTCGCTTTATCTTCTACTAAGATGTGGCTTGCTTTCACTTGTTTCGCTGTATCGTACGTATCTTTATTTTCTTTAAAGTATGCTTTTAACTTCGCATCTGTAATGTTTAATGTTGGTTCCATTAGTTTTTTCGTTTGGATGTATGTTTTGATGCTATCCTCAAAATCATCCATTGTCATATTGCTAGAAGCTAAAGCTGATTCAAGTGCATCTGTACCACCGTATTGCTCTGCTTGCGTATCTACTTCTGCTTGAATTTCTTTGTCTGTTACTTTCACTTTTTGTTTCATCGCTTCTTGATTAATTACTGTATTCGTAATCAATGTTTGTAATACGGTAGAACCATATTGTGTCTCCATCGCTTTATTTAATTCCGATTGTGTAATTTTTTCGCTTCCTACTTTCGCTACGTAACTTGATCCTTTCGTAGAGAAATAGATAGCACCTGCAACGACTAATACAATGATAGTAATGATTGTTGCAAACAAGCCTTTGTTGCGTTTCTTAGGCTTCGTATTCATGTTGTAACTTCCTTTCTGTCTTTCGATATACTTATCATAAAGTCAGAACCAGTATAGGCTTGTTCTGTCATAAATTGAACTTTCGTTAAATACGCCTTCAACACTTGGCTAATCGCAAATTCATCTTCTACAATTAATATTTTCTCCATAATAACCCCACCTTATTTCATCGTCTATTGATTGTACTACGCTTTTATGTCGACTGCATGTCAACTCCACTTCGTGAAAAAGTATGCTCAATAAAAAAGAAGCCGCCATGACTATCATGACGACTTCCTATATATTCGATTCAATCGAATGAAAATACGTAATTAGTGATGTTCTTTCGCTGCTGCTTTCGCTGCTAATTCAGCCGCTTCATTTTCAAAGTAGTTGTTGTACTTATCCATATCAAGACGACCTTCCCATTTAGCCATAACGAATGCTGCTAATGTGTTACCACATACGTTAACAACTGTACGCATCATATCTAATAGACGGTCAACACCAAGAATGAATGCTAAACCTTCTAATGGAATACCTACTGCGCCAAGTGTAGAAAGAAGTACTACGAATGATACCCCTGGAACACCTGCAATACCTTTAGACGTAACCATTAATGTTAAGACTAAAAGAATTTGTTGAGATAGTGCTAAATCAATATCGTACATTTGTGCAATGAATAATGCTGCAATTGCTTGATAAAGTGTAGAACCATCTAAGTTGAATGAATAACCAGTTGGAATAACGAATGAACCGATATCTTTCGGAACACCTGCTTTTTCCGTTTTGATCATAATACGTGGTAATACGGTTTCAGAACTAGATGTTGAGTAAGCTAAAATTAACTCATCTTTCAATATGCGGACAATACGGAAAATACTAAGTCCAACGATTTTCGCTGTAATACCTAATACGACAACGATGAAGAAAATCATCGCGAAGTATACGAGGATCATTAATTTACCTAATGGAATTAATGAAGATAAACCGAATGTCGCAACTGTATTTGCGATTAATGCGAAAACCCCGATTGGAGCAAATTTCATAATTGTGTTTGTTACCCAGAACATTGCGTCTGCAACACCTTGTGCGAAAGCTAAAACTGGTTTACCTTTTTCACCGATTGCTGCAACACCGATACCGAATAATACGGAGAAGAAAATAATTGGAAGCATATCTCCTGATGCCATTGAAGAAACGATATTTGTCGGTACAATGCTAATAATTGTATCCATAATACCGTGGCTTTCTTTCGCCATTTCTTCAGAACTATTTACATATGAAGAAATATCGCCCTTCGTTAAATCTTTCATATTCACGCCTTCACCAAACTTAGTGATGTCAGCTAAGAAAATACCTAGGATAATTGCGATAGTTGTAATGATTTCAAAATAAATTAATGTTTTTAAACCTAACTTACCAACTTGCTTCAGATCCCCTTGACCTGCAACACCAATAATTAGTGTTGAAATGATAATCGGAACAACGATCATTTTGATCATGTTCATGAAAATTACACCTAGCGGGTAAATATATTTTGTAATATTTTCATTACCGTAGAAAACTGCTCCTACGATAACCCCCAAGACTAAACCGATTAAGATTTGCCATGCCAAGCCAATTTTTTTACGCTTTTTCTTTTCCATCTATGAAGACTCCCTTCAAGGCACTATTATAATTTTGCATGTCTACATAAAAAACTATAACCTTATTCTATAGATGACCTAGAGAATCCGACATCATCCGACAGTTTTATTAAAATAAATTTTCAAATAAATTAAGATTTCATAGTTTTTATTGATAATAGATATGGTATATATCTCATTTTTAGATGAAACCTATGCTATTTCGATGTTTTATTTCTAAATTTATCCATTGATTCCACAAAAAGTACTTGAATAAATTTTTTAATATTCACTTTTACTTTCTTCGTATTGGAACCGCTTTCTTGTATTTCTTTCATGATAATTCGGATTTCTCCAAAGTCAAAATAACGTGGTGCATAGTATTCAAATTCAGGATTCGTATAGTCTACCGCACCTAAAGTTGCAATATTGTGCATCGCCGCTAATATCGTACGACGCATACGCTGCTCTATTGCTTTCCCTTCTTTCGCAATTTCTACACCACTAAATTTCGTTTGGCTCGCAAGTTCTTCATATAAACCTTTTAAAGAAGGTACTTGCATCGATGTATTTTCTCGTTCTGATAACATCGTTATCATTCTTACAATATCGTCACTGCCAACTTCTCCGACAATCCCCATCTCGCTCAAAATGGAAAGTACAATATCTTTAACAGTTAAAAGGGCTTCTTCTTTCGCCTCTTCTTCAAAATGTAAAATAGAATTACGAATTGTCATTAATGATTTTTTTAATATAAAGCGTTCACTCGTCTTACGTAAAATACTTTGAACTTCTACACGATTAATTGGTTTATGAATGAAGAATTCCACGTCTTTCTCGTATGCTTCACCGACCATCTCTTTATTAACTACTTGTGAAATCATAATGAAATGTCCTTTGAACCCTTTTATTCGTAGTTGGTCCATCGTTTCAATTCCATCTAATTCAGGCATTAATAAATCAATTAATACGAAGTCTGGGTCGCTCGATAAAATAGGCTCTATTGCATTCTCCCCACTATCGGCTTCCCCTAAGACAATTCCCATATCTCCTTCTAGTATGATTTGTTTCAACATGCGTCTGCTTGCTGCATCATCATCAACGATAAAATAGCGCATCTTACTTTTCCCCTTTCAGCAAAACATTTTTTAACGGAATATCTACGATGAAAGTCGTTCCTTTTTTAGCACGTTGTACGTCTACATTAATGGTACCTTCTAGCATATGAACGACTTCTTGTACGTGCGACAAACCAATGCCTGTTGCTGCTACACCTTGCTCATTGTATTTTGTCGTGAACCCTGGCTCAAAAATAATATCTAAGTCTGATTCTGGTATTCCTTTACCGTCATCTTGAATTTCAATTTGAATAAATGTTTCACGTTGATTAATTGATAAATAAATCGTGCCACTTCTTTCCATCGCCTCAATACCATTTGCGACGATATTGTTCATGATTGCTAACAACGGTATGTGCTGATTCGTAGAACAATCATATGATTGTTCCACATGAAACATTACTTGCTTACCGAGCATCTCACCGTACTTTTCATTGGCTACTTCTACAAGATTGATGACATCTGACAATAAATAATTTTCTCCATTTTTATGCATCGTCATACTCGAGATGCTTGAGAAAATGCGTTGTGAATCTTTTTTCACTTCATGAATTTCTTGCGCAATGTGTAATGCTTTTTTACTCAACTCTTTTTGTTCTTCTGATTTCAAACGACGATATAGTTCATAACTATCCGCCATAATTTGCTCGATATGATTCATCGATTTTTCTAAATAAAGCGCCTCTACATATAAATCAGATCCTAGCGTTAATTGTTCCTGCGCATATTTGCGTTGCTCCGATAAAATAACCGTACTGTAAATACCGACGACGAAGAAGCTTCTAAAAATCGCAACGAATGCTACAAGTAGAAAGTCACTTACACTAAGCGCTATGTTAGGAATCAAAAAGAAGCGTAATAAATGCTCTGCACTATTGCTTATAAACTCTAACAATGCTGCTAGTAAACCGAAACGAAGTGGACTATCTACGTAGCTTCTTAAATGAAATAACTGAAAGCCACACGCATAAACAATATAATAGAAGAAAGCTGGATAATGGTTAATGATAATATCAGATGTGTAGCCGTCTTCTATAAATGAACGACCAATTCGAAAAAGAATTGTAACGCTACCCGTAATAACGCCTGTCATAATGATCGACTTCAACGGTCGAACGAATAACATTAATAAAAAAACGATGCTCCCTAAAGCGAAACGGAAATTTTCCGTATTGCTAAAAGGCATTAATTTAATTTCGCCAAGCAATGTCGTCACGATTGCAATCGTCATCACCCAGACCCATTCTTTATGTAGCCAATTACTTTTCATTTTCATCTTACAATCTCCTATTTTACGAAGTCATCTAATTTGTATCATAACATAAAATAACCGTAGGCTCTTTTGAACGCCCCTACTATATAGAAGAAACATTTTTCGTCCCGCGACAATTAAAAAATCTCGAAATCAATTTGATTTCGAGATCCTAAAACGATTGAGGTGATCCTCATTTTTGATACATCTTCTTTCTACTCAGCGATAACTACTGGTAAGTGTTCATATTGAATTTCATAAATGTGCACTTCATTTCCAATCATCGGTGAATCTTCTTCTTTTGCGACACGTTTGTGTGTATTCGTTGCAGCTTCTGAAGTGAACCAAGCGTTGAAATCAGCTTTCGTATCCCAGTTTGTTACGATTTTTACTTCATCGTATTCTTTATGTTTTTCATTTAATAAAACTTCCATACGGATGAAGCCTTTTGAAGAAGAAACTGTTTTTGGTTCTGCAAAACGTTTCGCAACATCTCCTCCGAACCCCTTTTTCGTTCGGATTAAATTTTCTAATTTGACTGGCATTGTAAATTCTCCCTTTCTAGTAACTGATTTAAGTATTGTAAAACTGGTTCTGCTTCGTATCCTCCGCGCTCTGCATGTCGAATGAGCGAAATACCGTGTGCACCTTTCGCATGAATAAGAGACGGATTATTTTCCAAAGCCATCTCTACATAATTTAAGTCTCCTAACATCGCTTGTGAAAACAATGTTTTTGGAGCGCCGTAGCGAATAAGTAATTGGGCAATGTCACGACTTCCGGTATGGGAAGCTGCTGCTAAACCACTTTCAAATTCTCCACTTCCCCAATCTAATTCGATATAAGCAAGTGAAGGTTCTATTTTCAATAAATGCTCAACCATTTCGTAGTCCCCATGGGCAGCAATCACAAATGGTCGAATGAAATCTTTCATTTATAAATTCCCCCTTTTTCTACGCAACGGTGTAAAGTACACACCGTCCTGATTGTTATGAACTTCTGCATCGATATTAAAAACTGTTTGGAACATTTCTGTACAAAGCACACATTGTGGAATGCCGTCATAATGGATTTTTCCAGCTTTCAAAACGATTAATCGATCGCTATACGTAGCCGCTTGATTAATATCGTGAAGCACCATGATGACCGTAATGCCAAACTCTTCATTTAATTGTTTCACGAGTTCTAGCACTTCCATTTGATGAGCGATGTCTAAAAACGTCGTCGGTTCATCTAATAAGAGGACATTTGAACGTTGTGCAACCGCCATCGCAATCCATGCACGTTGTCGCTCTCCCCCGGATAAAGAAGGAAGCGGACGATTACGCATATGTGTAAGTCCGGTTACTTCTAATGCCCAATCGATGATTGATTGATTTTCTTGTGACATTTTTTTAAATTTCGCCTGATGTGGTGTACGTCCAAACTCAACTAATTCACCGACTGTTAAATCCAATTGATGGTCGTGCATTTGTGGCAACATCGCGAGTCGTTTCGGAAACTCTTTTTTCGTCATGTCGTGCACGTTCTTACCGTCGATCATAATCGTACCTTCTTCTGGCTTCAATAAATTCGCAATGACTCGTAGCAACGTCGATTTCCCAGATCCATTAGGGCCTATCAAGCTCACAATTTCGCCTTTTTTAATATCGATATTAATATTTTGCAAAGAAAAAGCTGCATTGCGAACAAACTGGATGTTTTCGGTTTTAAGCACGTTCATCGCCCTTTCGTTGAATTAAATATAAGAAGAATGGTCCGCCTAAAAAGGCTAATAAAATACCGACCGGCAACTCAATTGGATCGAATACCGTACGTGCAATCATATCTGCAAATACGACAATCAATGCCCCGCCAATCGCAGACGTCGGTACTAAGTAGCGATCATCTGTACCGATAATTAAGCGTAAAATATGTGGAACGACTAAACCGACAAACCCGATTAAGCCCGACACACTTACAGCAATCCCTGCTAATAACGCACTGAGTACGATTAAGCAAAAACGAATCAGTTCTACACGATGTCCTAAAAGCTTCGCAACATCATCACCTAAACGTAAAACGCGAATATGTTTCACAGAAAACATCGAAATGACGATTGCAGCAATCGCATAATACACAATCATATTAAACTGCGACCAACCGACACCCGCGATTCCTCCTGATAACCAAGGAAGTGCAGCTTGTACACGGTCACTATAAAGAAGCATCAGCGCATTCGTACCAGCACCGACAATCGCATTGACTGCCACACCAACAAGTACGATTTTTACAGGTGTCGCGCCACCTTTCCATGCGATTAAATAAATAAGCAATGCCGTAACAAATGCACCGAGAAATGCAGCTAGTGGCAATAAATTTAATAAGTTTGGAAAAATAATCATAATCGTAATCGCGGCAATCCCAGCACCTGAAGACACCCCAATAATTCCAGGGTCTGCTAATGGATTTCGCATAATTGCTTGTAAAATAGCACCTGCAATCGCTAAACAAGCACCGACGAGCATACCAATTAATAATCTAGGGAATCGTAGTTCCCAAATGACCCGACGTTCGAGTGAATCGTCAGCAGACGTTAACCCGTGCCAAATATCAGACATTGAAAATTTCACAGGTCCAATCATTAAACTTAAAATTGAAGAGATTAAGAGCAGTGCAATCAAAATAATAATCGTCCATACTCTCTTTTTCGCTAAAGGATGCGCTTGTTTAGTTGTAGATTGCTCATCCTTCTGTTGTACGACTACCATCTTTTACTGCACCTCGTTCAATTGCTTTTGCATTTCATCTAATGCAGCAGTTACTTTTGTTCCTGGATTTTGACCGAATAACTCAGCACTCAAAATAATGACACGATCATTTTTAACAGCGTCTAAATTTTTCCACGCTGCATTCTGGTTCATTTCTTTTTCAAATGCTTTTTTCACTGCATCTGGATCACTATGCGTAATTAGCATAACGACTTCCGGGTTCGCTTCGACGATTTTTTCTGTACTTATACTTGCATAATTCGGATATTTATCGGCTTTCGGGAAAGCAGAGGCGATATTTTCACCACCTGCTTTTTCTAAAATATCACCGACTAAAGATGTCGGTAACGCAGCTAAAAACGTACCCGGTGCTCCGTAAACGAGTAATGTACGTACACGTTCAGTTGATTTTTCTAACGTATCGACATGCTCCGTAATATCCGCATTTATTTTTTTCGCTTCATTTTCTTTTTCTAAAATATCACCCAACAACGTCACATTTTCTTGAATATCTTCAATAGAATCAGCTTTCGTATAAACGACTTTAGATCCTTGGTTTTCAACAGTCGGTGCATATTGTTTAAACGATTCTTGTGCGAAGAAAACATCGGCATGTGCCAGTACTATTTTTTCAAGGGAAGGTGTGTGAGGATTTCCAATTTCAGCGATTTTCTTCACTTCTTCTGGAACCGTACCCGTCATCGTTGGACGACCTACGACATTCGCATCTAACGCTAATAACGTATCAACATCTCCAGGGCTTAATGCCGCAACAGATTCTGGTACTTTCGTTAGCTCTACTTTATTTCCAGCTCGGTCAGTTACCGATATGATCGCATCTCCTGCTTTTGTTGATGAGTCTGATAACTGTCCTCCGCAAGCTGCCAGTGCGATTGAAAAACATGCCACGGCAGAAAGTTTTAAATATTTATTCATGTTCTAATCCTCCCGCAACATTTTATAAGTTATATTTCTCAAAACTAATTGATAAACGTTTTCATTTAAACCCAATGTTACTTACAGTGAGAATCATTGTCAATTGAATTTTTGGAAAAAATTAAAAACAGTATTTTTTCAATAAATATCTTTGAAAAGTGACTTTTTTATCGAATTATCATTTTTTTACTATCAGAAACGTGTCAAGAACCATTTAAATAGACTTTTTTTCTTTCCAATTATTTATTAGCATTCTCAATTACGATAGCATAATCCCTTTTACTTTTTAGCTGTAAAACGTTGTAATCATCAACAATCAATTAAAACATGTCCCCCTCCCTACACCCGGATGTTACGCTACATGTTATTTTTTCATATGTACCTTTTAATAAACTCCCTTAACTCTTCAATAATTAAGTGTTAATTTTTTGCTTTAACACTACGTCTCCATCTTATAAAATACGACATAAAAAAACACAGCCCGCTTATTTTCATAAGACGGCACTGTGTCATTTATTTTCTAACCTACATTTTCTTCGAATTCCATTTGACCTGTTTGAGCATCGATTTTCAATAGCTCTGTTTTGCCATCGTTGTAGCAAATTTCATACGCTAACGTATAAATAGGGAAGTCATCATTACTTTCAATAACACGTACTAAACGAACGTCACCGAAGTCGACATACATACTATTCGCTACTTGAAGTGATACGGTCGTTTCAGCTGTTAATGTCGTTTCAAGAGACTCATCTAAACGAGAAATATTACTATCGCGGATGATCCCTGTATACACGCCCACGTCAACATGAACATTGTATTCATCTAATACAATGCCCCCTACTTTTCGAATGAATGAAAACGTACGGAAAGGCTCAAAATCATTTTCTTCATCATCGTCATCTTCGTCATCAAGCTCACCGTTTGCCTCTAATTCTTTAAAAAATGCTAACTCTTCTTCCGTTAGTTGTTCTTCAGGCATTTGTTCTTCCAACTCGAATTTTTTATGGATGTCACCGACCGTTAATTCTAAAAATTGTTTCGCACGATCTGTTAATTGTTCGACAGATAATTCTTCTTGTACATGTTTCCATGGTGTTACAGATTCATAAACTGTATCGTACTCATTTCGTTGATTAATGCGTACAATTGATGAATCTTCTTCTGATAATGTATGCCAAACTTGCACACCTTCTTCATCTTCCATAATCATGTCAGATGTAATGCCTAACAGTTGTGGTAATGATGTCGAAACTTCCACTTTTTCAAAAGGAGCGGTTGCAAGTGTTTCACCGTCTTCTTCTAACGTTTGTTTTTCAAACACACGACCGTCTACGCCAACGACAACTTCTTTCATCTTAGGAACATAAACGACTTTTAATTCCTCTACGTCTTGCTCTACTTCCACTGCCAGCAGCATTTCTTTACGTAAAATATCTTTCGCTTGGCTCGCTGTAATTTCAATTTCTGGATATGTTAGTTGATAATAACCACGGTTAAAAATAGCTGAGCTGACGAATCCTTGGCTATTAATTTCAACACTTACTCCTGATTGGGGAATTGGTAGTTGCAATGTGTTATCGAATTGTTCAAACGTAATTAAATACGTATCATCTACCCATTGTTTCGTATTCACATATTTAATTTTGCTCGTGAAGAAATCTTCCGCAAACTCTTGTGCTATTTCAATTAAGTCGTTTAACTCTAAACGTTCAAATTCGTCTAATGAAATATCATTATGTTCCATAATTTCTTCCATATCGATTAATACATTTACTAACTTTCCTTCATCTGAAAGTTCTACTTGTCCATATGTGAAGTCACGACGTGCATCTAAGATTTCACCAATTTCCATGTCTTCATCCATTTCAATTTTAATCGCTGGACGCCCGAGCATGTATTCTTTGATTTTCATTTCTAGTTCTATCATTATGCTTATTCCTCTCATCGTTGTTTCTGTATGTTCATCATATCATGTTTCGTTCTGAAATAAGCCTTCTATTACAATAGTTGTACAAAAATACCATCATTTTAATATAAAAAAAGGCTATGTATATACATAACCTTTTCCCATTATTGTGCTACGACAACCCCTGTATTTAAAAGAGCTTTTTTCATAACGTTCAATTTCTTCTAATTTTTGTGCATACCAAATGCAAACAAATGTAGAGGGTTCTTTTTCTTCTAATAAGTCGCCGTCATAATAACTCAAGGGCAATAGCACACCCTGTGCTACGTAATCCGCTAACATATTGTAAAAAGCTTCATTGTCATCAACCGAGGCTGCATCGTATGTGAAAAACTTCGCAACAGGTCGCTCGAATGAATCATAATACAAGAGCATCGAAGTGGAACCATTTAAACGGAAATTCAAATCAATCGCTTGAACTTGTCCGTCAGCAGTCCAAAGTAAATCAAATCCAGCTACGCCAACATACCCTTTATCAATACCGACTTGCATAATCTGTCTACCCGCTTCAATGACTTGTTCGGGTACATCAGAGACGATTACATTTCCGGCATATAAACCTTCGTCATTGGTAATTTGTACAGACGTCCCTAAATATTGCAAACCGATTTTTTCGCTATACGCATATTGGCATGAATAATTTTCAAGTTCTTCAACGTATTTTTCAATGATGACTGACTTTGACCCTTCTTGCATGAAGAGCTTTTTCGCTTTTTCAAGTTGTTCATCAGTATGACAAATTTGCACCCCATACCCCCCCGCAGTAGGCGTATCATCACCCGGTTTTAAAACGAGAGGCAACGTCCATTTCTTCAGTTCTTTTTGCAAATAGTTGCTTTCAACAACCGTCCGTTTTGGAATGAATTGCTTCGGTACAATTTCACTTAAGTACGCTTTACTATTCAAATAATTTAATAAATCTGCGTCCATCCAATAGGCATCTCGATCTAGTGTCTTCTTATCGTGAATATATTGTAAAACGACTTTTTTTCCTTTATCTTCCCACATTTTTAACACTTCATCGTATTGCTCTTTCGAACGATACACATAAGGTTGTTCTTGAAAATGTAGTCCAGCTAATTGGAAAAGTTGGCGTGCTTTTTCTGACTGTGTAGCCGCATGTACGAGAACAGGAACGTCCGCAATTAAAGACTCCCTTGCTGATAATGCATTCAGCTTATTTTCACTCGGCATCCATGGGTTATTTTCATGAGCTGGTCGTACAGTAACTACAACATCGCCATAAATATCTCGAATTGTATACTTTGGTTTCATCATATTAAATACTCCAATCTGTAAAAGTTTGTTGTTGTACAATCTCTTGATGAGTTTCTTTAATACGCTCTTTTAAGTTAGGATCCTCCATTATTTCAAGTCCTGTAAACGCTAATGCTTTTGCAGATAATACCATCGCGGCATCTGCTTTCGGAGATGCGGCAGCATCACAAAATTCCTTCGTATGACCAATCAATGTAGAAGATCCTATTTTTATGTGCGGATGGATTGTTGGGATGACTTGACTTACATTCCCTGTATCCGTCGCGCCGAAACCGAAATCACCGTCGCTAAACTTCTCTCCTAATTGTTCAGCATGTTGTCTAAATACGCGGTCTAGTTCATCGTGAACGAAAAAGTCATCTACACCATTTTGAATAAATGAAAAAGTCATCGTCGCACCTGTTTGCAACGCAGCGCCTTCTGCAATCTGCTTAATGCGTTTCGTTAAGTCATTTAAATGTTGTCTACTACGCGCTCGTGTAAAGAAGCGCGCTTTCGTATAAGCCGGAATGATATTCGGTGCTTGCCCACCATCTAATATGACCCCGTGTACGCGATCTGTATCGAGCATTTGTTGACGGTAGGCATTCACACCGTTGTAAAATTGCAACATCGCATCAAGTGCATTAATACCATCATGAGGATTTTCTGACGCGTGTGCAGGCTTCCCGAAGTATTCAACTTCAAACACATCGACAGCAAGCGTCGGAATCGTATCATAACTATCTGCACCTGGATGAACCATCAATGCGACATCGACATCTTTAAAATGGCCATCTTTAACGAATGCTGCCTTTGCACTACCATTCACCCCTCCTTCTTCTGCTGGTGTGCCGAACACTTTTACTTTCCCTCCAACTTCATCAGCTACAGATTTCAAAGCAATGCCGGCTGCACAAGATGTCGTGCCAATCATATTGTGTCCACACGCATGTCCTAAACTCGGTAGCGCATCGTATTCAGCTAAATAACCGATGACCGCACCTTCCTTACCTGTGTCGTATGTTGCGATAAAACCTGTATCGTAATTTGAAATATTAAAATCAATTTGAAACCCTGCATGTTCTAAAAAATCCGTAAGCGTTCTGGAAGCGAAAAATTCTTCATTCCCTACTTCTGGACGCGCGTGAATTTGGTGACTAATATCGACCATGCGCGATGCGAGTTGGTCGACTTTCGAAACGATTTTTTGTTTTCGTTGTTCAAATGTCATATACTAACCGCCTTTATTTAAACAGAATATTTTGTCTATTTTACCATAAATAAAATGAACATATAAAAAAGAGCCCTCTTTTCAAAAAGATGGTTTAGGTCATCTTTCTAAAAAAAGAGCTCTTTTTTCGCTAGTACTTCCATCATTCGAAAATGGATCCTTACCGCTCCACTGTCAGCGAATCGGTAAGAACATACTACGCTACATGTCGACGATTTTTACGTGACACGAAAATGTATAAAATAAGGGCTAAAACGATGAAGCCGAGTGCTGTCATATACATTGTTGAATAATCTGTTGCACCTGCAATTGCACCCATCACAGCTGCACCAATCGCCATACCTAAGTCCATTGAGTTAAAGAATACTGAACTTGCTACCCCAACACGAGCTGGAGGTACAGAAGATATTACTTCTGTTTGATAAATTGGTGTTACTGAACCGTAACCGATTCCGATAATTGCACCTGCTAAAATAAGCATCCAACCAGTTGTCGTCATTTGTAAGACGAACATACCGATAGCGAAAATAATTAAACAAATAAATACGATATATTTTGAACCGTATTGGTCTGCTGCTTTACCGACGAATGGACGACAAATCAACATACAAATTGCATAAACGATAAAGAAGTAACTAGCTGCCGTTACTAAGTCTAGTCCTTTTGCGAATAAAGATAAGAACGCTGAAATACTTGAATAAGCAATCGCTGAAATTAGTGTCATAGCGCCGTATGGAATCGTACGTGGATCAACGATATTGCTCCAAGAGAATTTCACTTTCTTCGCATTCGGATCTGGCTGATCGTTCGGAATTGTAATGACTAATGCGAGTAAAATGTTGACGACTGATAAAATAGCACATGTTGCGAACATAACGTGATATGAACCTGCACTTGCAAATTGAAGACCGATTACCGGCCCAAGTACCATCGCAAGACCCATCGCCATTGAATAAAAACTTAACCCTTCCGCACGACGAGTGATTGGAATTAATTCCGCACTGACCGCACCTTTGACCGTTGTAATAACACCGAATGTAATCCCGTGAATCGCACGAATTACAAGTAATACTGTAAATGAATCAACTACGAAGTAAAGCAAACAAGCAACGAAAAATGCTGCTGTAGAATAAATTAAAATTTTCTTTTGAGAAAACTTACTAATCCAACCTCCAGCAACGGGACGAACGAGAATAGCAAAGATTAAAAATACCGTTAATAACCATCCTGCTTTATCTGAAGAAACGCCCAGTTTCTCGGTAATATAGAGTGGTAAAGCCGTTAATAAAATGTAGAATACTAAAAAGATGAAGAGACTCATTACGGTAATGTTAATGAAGTTCTTCGTCCATAAAGGTTCTTTTTGTGTAGACACCTCATGCATCTCCTTTAATTTAATTACTATGAATACTCGTCCAAAAAATATGCAGCGGCATGCGCTACATCGACTCATTTATTATAGTACTATTCAAGCTATGATGAATAATTGTATTATGCATACAATCTATGCATAATACTCATATGGAGGTGTGTTATGGAATTTTATCAACTAATATATTTTGAAACACTCGCAAAAGTCGGCAATATTTCTCATGCTGCTGAACGTTTATCTTTATCTCAATCAGCACTTAGTCGTTCGATACAAAACTTAGAAAAAGAAGTTGGTTGTCCGTTATTTACTCGCGAAAGTCGAGGCGTCACATTAAATAAATACGGAGAAATTTTTCTTGAGCATGCCTTGAATGCCTTAAATGAAATTAAAACGGCGGAACATCGTATTCAAGATTTAATTAGCCCAACACACGGCACGATTCGACTCGCATTTACGCAACCACTTACGTCTGATTATATTCCTGCCATCATTTCAGAATTCAATAAACTGTACCCTAACATTACGTTTAAACTTTACCAAGACATCACACAAAAAATTGTGAAACAAATACTTCGAAATGAAATCGATGTTGGTTTTTGTTCTCCCTTCTCTACGAATAATTCAATTGAAAAACATATTATATTAGAAGAAGAGCTTATGGTACTCGTTCCTCAAAATCATAGTTTAAGTAAACGAAAAGCGATTTTACTAGAAGAAATTGCCCTCGAAAAATTTATCGTCTTCAAAGAAGAAACATCTTTACGCGAAGTAACCGATGATATTTGTGAAAAAGCTGGATTCAAACCGAATGTCGTTTTTGAAGGCATTGCTGAAAAATCTATTATTGATCTCGTGAGTAAAAATTTCGGTGTCGCCATTTTACCAGTTGGCATTAATTTATTTGATTATCCAGTCGTACCATTGACAATTTTAAACAAACCGATTCACCATCATACACAAATCATTTGGGCAAAAGACCGCTATATGTCGCCTGCTATGCGAAATTTCATCGATTTCGTCGTACAATCACTTCCAGATAAATAATGAACATTTTCTGATGAATGATTCTTTTTGTACGGTTTAGAGTAATTTTACACTTTAATAAATAATTTTTTTAAAAAATTTCAGTAAAAAGCTTTGACAACGCTACCATTTTGTTGTAAATTACCAAAGGACGAACATTTTATTAAATATAAAAAATAATATTCGCTTTTTAGGAGTGTTTTTAATGGATAACGTATTTGACTATGAAGATATTCAATTAATTCCCGCAAAATGTATTGTAAACAGTCGCTCAGAATGTGACACATCTGTACAATTAGGTGGCCATAAATTCCGTCTGCCTGTAGTTCCTGCAAATATGCAAACAATTATCGATGAAACGATTGCTACAAAATTAGCTGAAGGTGGATACTTCTATATTATGCACCGCTTCCACCCTGAAAAACGCATCGCTTTCATTAAAGATATGCAATCAAAAGGACTAATCGCTTCTATTAGTGTTGGTGTTAAACAAGAGGAGTATGCTTTTGTTGAACAACTAGCTGCTGAAGGTCTTACACCTGAATTTATGACAATTGATATCGCACACGGTCATTCAAATGCAGTTATCTCTATGATTCAACATATTAAAAAACTTCTTCCTAACACTTTTGTAATCGCCGGAAACGTCGGTACACCAGAAGCTGTACGTGAACTTGAAAATGCAGGCGCAGATGCAACGAAAGTCGGCATCGGACCTGGTAAAGTTTGTATTACGAAAATCAAAACAGGCTTCGGCACAGGCGGCTGGCAATTAGCTGCACTTCGCTGGTGTTCAAAAGCTGCTACTAAACCAATTATCGCAGACGGCGGAATTCGTACGAATGGGGATATTGCGAAATCTGTACGTTTCGGTGCTTCAATGGTTATGATTGGTTCACTATTTGCAGGTCATGAAGAGTCACCTGGTGAAACAATCGAAGTAGACGGTAAAAAAAGTGAAAGAATATTTCGGCTCTGCATCTGAATTCCAAAAAGGCGAAAAGAAAAACGTCGAAGGTAAAAAGATGTTTGTCGAACATAAAGGTTCATTAAAAGATACGCTAATTGAAATGGAGCAAGATTTACAATCTTCTATTTCATATGCTGGTGGTACGAAACTAGAATCAATCCGCAACGTAGATTACGTTGTCGTAAAAAATTCTATTTTCAACGGGGATAAAGTTTACTAAACCGAACAAAGGGTTTCTATATATGGGATGGAAGATTTGTTCAAAATAGACTAAGTGAAAAACTTAGTCCAATAAAAAGAGCCGTCATGATTTTAAAATCATGACGGCTCTTTTGTTATGCGTAACACTTTTATCAAAACGAATTAATCGTTTAATAGTTGTTCTTTCATTTCTCTTGCGCGTTCGGCAATTAAAGTTGAACCATTTTTAACTTCTATCGATTTTTTTAGTAAGTGAACCGCTTCCTTTTTTTTCTCCATCTTCAGAAGCTTCTATTGCTTCTAAAATATAATGCACTTGTTTTTTATACGTAGCCGCTTGCTGATCGGAATGTGATTGCTGCTCTGCATAGTTAAAATCAACGTACGCTTCATGGAATTTAGCGTCCCCTACTTTCCATAAACCCGATTCTACTTTTTGATTGTACGCTTCGCTGTTTCCATTTTGACATGCACATAAAATCGTCATGCATACGAGGACAAAAAGTAGTTTCTTCATCGTTTCACCTTCTTACATTCTTGCTTACTTTTTCAATTTAAATACGTTCACAGCACCGTTTAAATACGTCACTTCATTATTCAAATGACGAGCATGCTGCGCAACTTCTTCTGTAGAAGCAGATTGTTCTTCCATAACAGAAGCAATTTCTTCTATAGAAGCACTTGTTTGTTGAGAAACTGCTGATAGTTGTTCAATCATCGTAACGACTTGATCTTTTTCAACGTGTACTTGTTGAATTCGTTGCATATTCTCACCTAGTTCACGAATAACTGCGTACAAATCGGTCGTCAACGTTTCCATAGATTGTTGTACGCTCGTTACCGCCCTGCGTTGTTGATTATTCATCTCTGTCGTATCTGACATTTTTTCAACGAGCTGTGTCATACCCGTTAAAATTTCTGTCAACGTATGTTGAATTTCATTCGTCGCTTCTTTTGATTTCTCCGCAAGCTTTCTCACTTCACCTGCTACGACGGCGAAACCTTTCCCATGCTCGCCAGCACGTGCTGCTTCAATTGACGCATTTAATGCGAGTAAGTTCGTTTGATCTGTAATGTCCGAAATAGCGCGTGTCACATTAGAAATCGTTTTAGATTTTTCATTTAACAACTCGACCATCGTATTCACTTCTTCAAAGTCTTCTTCAAAATCGACAGACGTTTGTGCTAATTGTGTTACTTGTGTATTGCCTTCTTTCAACTGCATCATTGCGCCATCAATCGTGCGTGTGTTATGTTCTGTCGTATTCATAATTGCTTCAATCTCAACGCTCAATTTATGAACGGCCTCTGTACCACGCTCGATTTCGAGTGCCTGACTTTTCGAACCGTTCGAAATATCTTGCGTAGCTGTCGTAACGGACGCAAGTGCTCCACTATTTTCGTTCGTAATCGTCATTAATCCTTCTGACGAATTATGAATAGCCGTCGCACGTTCGTTCACTTGATGAATAAGCTTTCTCATATTGCGTAGCATATGATTGTAACTTTTCGCGAGTGACGCTAATTCAGTTGCACCGCGCTCTTCCATTTCTGTTCCTAAATCACCCGATGCTGTATTTTCCATCGTTTTTTGTAATTGATTAAACAGTTTGCGTAAAGAGTTTCCTAATAAAACGGCAATGATTGCACCTAAAATAATCATCACAATTAGTACGATACCCGTCGCAATGTTTAATGTTGAAAGCCCTGCTAACGCTTCATTTTTATTTTCGAAGCTGAGTACTTTCCAACCAACTTCGTCGACTGTCGATGTCGTCACGATATAATTCGTTTTATCATATTGACGTTCTTGTTGTTTGGTTTCTTTCGTATTGTATAACGGTGTAATCCAATCATATTCATTTTTGAAATCTTTCGGATTAGAGACGAAATCTTTAATCCCTTCATTTTCACCACTTAATTTAGGATTGACGTTCGTCCCATTCATAGATGGTTCAAAGCTCGTAATCGCAAGCCCTTTCGAATCTAAAATCATAAATTTAGAAGTACTATCTTTTTCCAGTCCTTCTCGCATCGCACTAATTGTATTTAAGTCGATATCGTAGCCAATCGCCCCGACTAATTTTTCATTCGTAAATACAGGTACGATAATCGACGTCATAATTTTTTTCGTCGTTTGATCTTCATAGACGTCCATCCATGTCGTGCTCGGATTTTCTTTTAACGTCGTATACGTTCTCGTATCACGCACATCAATATCGTATTTCGCTGCAGGTGAAAGATGAATTGCACCTGTTTTAAAATCCATAAAGTATACACTTAAATAATCTTTGTTCGCCTGTTGTACGTTATGTAACATTTTTTGAATCGTTTTCGTACTATTTTTTTCCGCTAATGCTTGTTCTGTTAAACTTGCTAATTGCTCAGAAGACACGCGATATTTTTCTAATTGTAAGCCTACTTGCTTCGTCGCATTTTCTACTTGTGTTTCGTTGTTACGCTCTACTGTAGATTGCACTAATTTTTTTGAAATACTATAATTCACAGATGCCATTATGCCTGCTGTCAAAACAATAGCACCGCAAATAAATAGTATCCACTTTAAACGTAATGATAAATTGTAAAACCAATTCATTCTTTCCCGACCCCTTTTCTTTATTACTAAATTTTTGTCAATTATAGAAAAAATTAATTAATTTTATAATATCACGATAATAGTTCCTTGTACTCGTTATAATTAATGATAGAAAATATATATATTTCTAAAGTTTTAAACAATTTAACCCATTGTGTGTTAGGATATAAATATGTCATTTAATCCACGAATAAGGAGTTAAAGTATGTCTAAAGGTAATGGTTTAAGGAAAAAAATGTTAATTTTTTGCTACCAATTATGATTATCCCTATCATTATTAGCGGTAGTATTTGGTTTCAAACGAGTAAAAATAAAATTCAAAACGAACAAATTAATGCAGCAGCTTCCAATATGAAATTGTTAAATAGTAGTATTAGCAATTTAATTCAACCGAAAATACACGATGTAACCTATTTAGCATCTCGACTTACGAACGATTCACTTTCTGTGAAAAAAATAGTGAAGCCCGTATCGTTCTAGACCAGTATGTACAAGAACATAGCGAAGTAGCGATGGCATATGTCGGCTCAACGAAAGGCGAAATGATCCGCATGCCTTACTTCATTTATGAAAAAGACTATGATCCTCGTGAACGCCCTTGGTATATCGCAAGTGAACAAGCGAGCGATGTTGTTATTACAGATCCGTATATTTCTTCAACGAGTGGCGATTTAGTCATTACCGTTTCTAAAAAATTAGAAGATGGTAGCGGCGTACTTGGTATTGACTTGTCGGTTTCTAAATTAGCTGACCTCGCAAAAGAAATTAAAATTGGTGACCGCGGTTTTGCATCAATTATTGATTTACAAAATAAATACATAGCTGATGGAAAAGCACATGGTGGTGAAGAAGTACCTAACGATGTATCAAAATTACTTCACGACGTCAAAGGACAAGTGAGCGATTCAAATAAAATTTATTTATACGAGACGAACAGTGCAACAGGATGGAAAGTTGTTACGACAATTTATAAAGACGAAGCGGCCGCCGCTATGCTTTCAACAACAATCAGCAACATCATTGTTGCCTTTATTATTATCGTACTTGCTTCCCTTCTTATTATTTATCTCGTTCGTTCGATTACACGCCCACTTCAACATATGTCTGAACAAGCAGCAAAAATTAAAGACGGTGACTTACAAGTAGCCATCGACGTGACAAACAAAGATGAAATTGGTGCACTTGCACAATCATTAACGAGCATGAAAGACAATTTAGCTTCTCTCGTAAAAGACATTCAAATAAACACAAATCATGTGATGAAAACGACAAACGACGTAAACGAACAAATCCAACAAAACATGGTAAGTATTGAAGACGTCGCAAAAGCAATGAACGATGTAACGGTCACAACAGAAACACAAGCAAATGACATTCAAACAGCTGCTACTTCAGTAAATGAAGTAACAATTGGTACGACCGAAATCGCCCATACGATTTCAGACGTTGCAGACTTCTCGCAAACGACTCTACAACACGCCCAAGCCGGCGAAACGAGCATTGCACAAGCTGTAAAACAAATGCATACGATTAAACAAGCCGTTCATACATCGAATACGCAAATTCGTGATTTGCATACACATACGACAGAAATCGATCGCATTTTACTCATGATGAAAGATATCGCAGACCAAACGAATTTACTCGCTTTAAATGCTTCAATTGAAGCAGCACGAGCGGGTGAACACGGTAAAGGGTTTGCTGTCGTTGCAGAAGAAGTACGCAAACTAGCCGAAAGCTCTCAACAGTCAGCAAACGAAATTTCAACATTAATTCAAGTTATTCAAATGAGTACGAAACAGTCCGTTGATCAAATGAGTTCAACGATGCATACCGTAGATGAAGGTGTTGCCGTAACGGAAGAAGTGAAAGAACGCTTCTCTCATATCATGACGAATATGGAACAAATGACGCCGAAGCTTGAAGGTATTTCTGCTACAACAGAAGAAATGGCATCTGTCACAGACCAACTTGCGAATACGACGGAACATTTAACAGGTTATGCACAATCAACCAATGCGATGACCGAAGAAGTAACAGCTTCTGCTCAAACGTCCCTTCACGCAATGGATACGATGTCAGAAGAGATGAAAAAACTCATTCAACTTTCTGAACAACTGCAACAACATATTTCTAAATTCACCGTTTAATAAAACAAAAAAGGAAGCTACGACAACGATGTCATAGCTTCCTTTTTTCTATTTTATTTTGCCATTAACGCGCTAATTTCAGACGGTCTCTGCGCATGACATCATAATTTAAAATGGCATACATATATTCGCTAATATCTTGTACTTCAAGACCTTTCTTCTCAAGCATAGCCCATAATTTTTCATCGAGTGCGTATGGGTGCATATGTTGAAGCAATTCAGCTTCCCCTTTAGACAAGGTAACACGGAACTCTTCCTCTTCATTACGGCGAATCGACAAAGAGTACGTTCTCCAAGTTTCCACTTCTACGCAATACGAAGGATCCCACTCACGTAGCTGTGCTTCAATGTCTGACGCTACAAGTTTAAAAAATTTACGTACGGTAAATGTATGTGCTTTTGTTGTTCGGAAAAATGTATTTGTACTCATGTCAATCGCTCCTTTTCTTTAATACCTAGTTATCTTATAAGAATTATAACACTTATAAAATAAATGTCAAAATATTTGTGAATAATAAAAACGCTTACAAAATGTGTAAGTTTTGCAGTCGGTTATTTTTTATGTGAAAATAATAAAAACTAGTATGGAAGCGAGGCGATTTTATGAAAAAGAAGTCTTTCACAACCGTTTTCCCCCACGTACTACAATGGATATTGAACGTTTCTCTCGTAGCACTAGCTTTCTTTCTCGTCTTACTAATGGCGAAAGAATTATTGATCTTTGCAGACATTCTTCTATTTGAGAAAGATACGAAGCATAGCCACGAAGAGTTTTTAGCGAATGTGTTAATGTTCTTCCTCTACTTTGAGTTCATCACGATGATTGTGAAATATTTCAAAGAGGATTACCATTTCCCTTTACGCTATTTTATTTACATCGGTATTACAGCTTTAATTCGCTTAATTATTATCGACCACTCAAATGCCATTCACTCATTACTTTACGGTCTTGTCGTATTACTTCTCATCGTCGGCTACTTCATTATTAATATTACACCGCTCGAACGTCCAAAAAAGGTAAGTTATACGATTAAAAATGCGACGGTTGGCGACGATTCGACTTATAATAAGGAGAGGTGATTCACAATGACAACGACAATTTATCAACGAGATGATGACCTTTTAATGGGCATCTCCTTACAAAATGTAAACGTTCCAGAAAACAACAATATGGCACTTCATATTTGTGAGAACCCAGAGACGATTATAAACAATCGCAAGCAGCTTGCAGCTACAATTAATTATCCACTGGAACAATTCGTTTGTGCGAATCAAACACATAGCGCAACGTTTTATAAAGTGACAAAAGAAGATGCAGGTCGTGGTGCTTTTCGTAATGAGGATGCGATTCCTGAAACCGATGCACTCTATACGTTCGAATCGGATATCGTACTCTGCTCTTTCACTGCCGATTGTGTACCTGTTCTTTTTTATTCTAAAGAGGACCACTTAGTCGGTGCGATTCACTCTGGCTGGCAAGGTACTGTGAAAGAAATTTCATTAAAAACATTTGAACATTTACGAGATGAAGAGCGCATTGATCTAAACAATGTATTTGTCCATATCGGTACAGCACTTAGTCAAGAACGCTTTGAAGTCGACGAAGACGTTTTTACGAGATTTAAAAATCTAGGTTACGCAAATGATTTGATGTATTTGAAAGAAAGTACACATAAATACCACATCGACAATCAATTAACTGTTCAAAAGCAATGTGAACTCGCCGGTATTCCAAGTGATAACATTACAGTCGAGCGCGTTTGTACATTTAATTCAGATGAGGGCTTCTCGTATCGCCAAAATAAAAAAGCTGGACGTCATTTAAGCTTTATCGTCCAAAAATAAAAAAAGAGGACTCTTTCACGAGTCCTCTTTTTTACGTATTCAAGTCGTTATAAAATGTCACACGATTACGACCATTTTGTTTTGAATAATACAGTGCTTGGTCTGCACACTCAATTAGTGATTTCTCTGTGTCGCCTTCTCTATAATGTGTTACACCCATACTAATCGTTAACTTTTCAACGATTGGCCATACTTTTAAATCGACAGCTTGCTGCAATGCTATGGCACATTCATCAGGATGTCCTTGTACTAAAATCGTAAATTCTTCCCCACCAAATCGACAAACGATGCCTTGATCTTTGACGAATGTTTTTAAGAAAGCTGCAAGCTCCATTAAAATCTGATCGCCCGATTGATGCCCATACGTATCATTCACTTTTTTGAAGAAATCAATGTCGACAATCCATAATGAAAAATGCTCGTCTTCCATTTCATATGCGCGAATCGCTTCTACTACTTTTTGACTGAAGTAGCGCCGATTAAATAACTGTGTCAAATTGTCCGTATTCGAAATTTCTTCTAAACCTGAATTAATGACGAGCAGTTCATGTTGCTTCTGTTCAATTTCCGCATAAATTTGTTCGAGATGATCGAAAGCCTCTGATTTTTTAACGTATGCTTGTTCTGCTTGTTTTTGCAGCTTTTGCATTTCTTGTTCGTATTCCATTCGATGCTGCATCTTCATTAAAATATAATCGATGACATCCTCGCCGCCACGTACGTAACGTTTCGCGTTCAATAAAAAAGGAAGCGATTGACGCTCTGCATCTTTCATACGAATATAAAATTCTTCGACACGATTTTTTAATTGGATCGTCGGATAAAAATAAGAATGAAACATGATTTTATTCGTAGGTGATAAAAGTATTTCAATATGTTTGCCTAACAATGTTTCTTCATCATAAGACGTCCATTTTAAAAACGTTTCATTCACTTCCGTTATGAAGCCCTCATTATTCGTACTTAAAAACCCACATGGTGCTTTGAGTAAACGAATATCCATTATTTTATCCCTCTTTTATATAATCTTTCACGAATGCAATTGTCTCTTCTGGATGACTAATGTGTGGATAATGTCCTTTTGCCTTCAACAGTTGAAACTGACTATGTGGTAAATGTGCATGCAAATAATATCCGATTTCACTCGGTACGATACTATCATCTGCGCATTGTAAAATAAGTGACGGTGTCGTCATTTTCGATAGTTGATCTCGACAATCTAAACGAAACGTCACTTCAGCAAATTCACGTGCAATATGAGGATCTTGTGATACGAACACATTTTCTAACTGCTCTGCTGTTTTTTCAGTAGATGATTCTCCTAAAGCGAAAGGCGCCATATAACTAGCCCAACCTGTAAAATTCATTTCCATCATTTTTAATAGTTCTTGAACGTCTTCCTCTTCAAAACCACCTTTGTAATCTCCGTCGTTCATATAGCAAGGTGAAGGTCCAATCATAATGATTTTCTTAAATTTCTCCGGTTGGCGAATTGAAGCAAGCATTCCAATCATTGAACTTACTGAATGCCCTACAAAAATAACATCCTCTAATTGTAGTTGTTCAATAATTAATAATACGTCTTGCACGTACCCTTCGATGCTACGATAATTCGCATCGTATGCGTGAATATCTGATTTGCCTGCACCGACATAATCAAATAAAACGAGACGATATTCTTTTTCAAATGCTGGTGTTATTTGTTTCCACATGCTTTGTTCGCAACCAAAACCATGTGCAAATAAAATAACTTGCTTTCCTTCTCCTAAAATTGTCACATGATTTCGTGAAAAAATAGAATTCATTATAAACACCTCTCCTTACAATACTACGTTCTTTTCTTTATTATAGGTTAGAATTACTAATTTTTACATAATTTTTATTTGCTTATTAGGCCTATTTTTAAAACGCTTTAGTTTTAAATTACGCCATTTTATAGCAAATTTTACTTACTAAATATTTTCGTTGCCCATTTTTGTGCGGCAGGGGGCAACATTTTATAACCCGCCCCTTTTTGTTGTACGTCTAAAACAGCCGCAATACCAAATGCAAAACCGAGAATTTTTACGAATGAGATCTTTTTCATCGAAACTCCCCTCCTATTCATTTCATTATAAAAAAAACCCCGTCCGAAGACGAGGATTGATCATCTTAAAATTAGTCGTGTAATTTAAGAGATTTGTTTGTAGCTGCGTGTAATTCTTTGAAAAGTTCTGGATTATCGATCAGTTTTTGACCGTATGAAGGAATCATTTCTTTAATTTTTGGTTCCCATTCTGTCATTTGTTCTGGGAAACATTTTTTCATAACGTCAAGCATTACTTTAACAGCAGTAGACGCACCTGGAGATGCACCTAATAATGCTGCAACTGTACCGTTCGCACCAGTAATTACTTCTGTACCGAATTGAAGCGTACCTTTACCGCCTTTTTCAGTATCTTTAATTACTTGTACACGTTGACCAGCAACTACGATATCCCATTCATCATCTTTCGCTTCAGGAACGAATTTACGTAATTCATCTACGCGTTGACCTTTGTTTAACATAACTTGTTGTACTAAATATTTAGTTAAGCCCATTTCTTTCGCGCCACAAGCAAGTAATGTAAGGATGTTGTTCGGTTTAATTGAAGCAAATAAGTCCATATTAGAACCCGTTTTTAAGAACTTAGGTGAGAAACCACCGAAAGGCCCGAATAATAATGATTTTTTACCATCAATATAACGAGTATCTAAGTGAGGTACTGACATTGGAGGAGCACCTACTTCAGCAGTACTGTAAACTTTACCGTGATGTTGATCTGCAACTTCTTGGTTGTTACATACTAACCAAAGACCACTTACTGGGAAACCACCAACGTGTTTGCTTTCAGGGATACCAGTTTTTTGTAGTAAGTGTAAGCTACCGCCACCAGCACCTAAGAATACAAATTTAGATGTTACGTATTCTAATTTGCCATCAGCATTTTTAACTTTAACTTCCCAAAGACCATCTTTGTTTTGTTTAACGTCTTGTACTGAAGCGTTATAAGAAGCTTCAACACCTTCTTGTTGTTCTAAAGATGCCATTAAAATACGAGTTAATGAACCGAAGTTTACGTCCGTACCTGATTCGATGCGAGTTGCAGCAATTGGGCTTTGGCTCGTACGGCCCTTCATAATTAATGGGAACCATTCTTTTAATTTTGCTTCATCTTCAGAGAATTCCATACCTTCGAAAAGATGGATATCTTTAAGAGCTGCGTAACGTTTTTTAAGGAATTCTACTTTATCAGCACCTTGCACCATACTGATATGTGGAATTGGCATAATGAATTCTGATGGGTCTGCGATGCGACCTTGTTCTACTAAATAAGACCAGAATTGACGAGACACTTGGAACTGTTCGTTAACGTTGATCGCTTTAGTCGTATCAATTACACCATTTTTTTCTGGAGTGTAGTTAAGTTCACATAAAGCTGAGTGACCTGTACCAGCATTGTTCCATTCATTAGAACTTTCTAGACCTGGTTTGTCTAATTTTTCGTATACTTTAATTTTCCAATCAGGTGCTAATTCTTTAAGGAGTGTACCTAATGTCGCACTCATGATACCAGCACCAACTAAGATAACGTCTGTTGTAGTTTGTTTGTTACTCATGTTTACCTTCCTTATACCATAAGATTTGCAGAAAGGATGTAGGCACAGCATCATGAATTTCTAAACGAATTTGGCCTAAAAGCGACTTCGTCACACACCTTTTCTGTATCAATAATTTACCTTATTACAGTGTATCATAATTATTTATTGAATAAAATAAATAGTGCTATACCTCGTTTATACGCTATTTAAGTGAGCGAAAACAGAGAAATACGTACATTTTTTGAACAAATCGATTGTTATAAAATGTAGTTTCTTTCTTACTTGATGACAAAATCTACTAAAAATACCACGAAAATAATGATTTATATGAAGATCATTTTTCTAATACAATTGTTTATTTTGCCTCCTTTTTCATTTTTCACTATTATAACGCGATGACGATAAAAATAGTTAAAAAAAGCATGCGCCTTTTTATCATTCTAAACGTAATAGATCTAAGAAATATTTCATCATACGTGCAGTTAAGCCCCAAATTGTATAGCCATTGTACTCATAGAAGTACTCTTCTAATGCACGAGCGCGCCATTCATAATTTTTACCGTTCATAATTTTTTCAAAAGGGAAATCTTTAGATGGTGTTGGTTGCATGTATACTTGATGTACTTCAGGTTCCGTTTCTAGCAACCATTTAAGCGGCACTGTAAATACTTCGTCCACTTCGTCTCGGTTCATCGTATTCACTTCTCGAATATCTACTTTTGCTACGAAAGGATATATGACGAAAGATGGGGATACGACCATCGGACTCAAAGCACGAATAACTTGAGCAGAAGATGGTGGCACGCTTAATTCTTCGTATAATTCTCGAAGAGCAGCTTGCTCTGGATTAGCATCCGTCGCATCAATTTGTCCTCCTGGGAAACTAATATCTCCCGGTTGTTTACGCATAATAAGTGAGCGCACTTCAAAAAGAAGATGTGTCTCCCCGTTCACTTCAACGAGTGGAATGATAACTGCTGAACGGAAAGCTGTTTCCTCACCAATGAAAAGTGGTTGTGGCTGTTGCAATTTTTTTTCAAGTTTAGTTAAATCCATGTTATTTCCTCCAGTACGACCTTTTCGTAATCTCATCATAACATGTTCATTCATTCCATAAATATATAAAAAAGAATTGCCTTCTTACGACAATTCTTTTTTTCTTCCTATTATATAAAGATAGAAGATTTTTATTTATTTAAATCTTGATAATCCGTTTGGTAAGGACCACCGTCAGCAACTTCTGAATGATACAATGCCTTTAATGCTAAATGACGTTCTAAAGACATTTGTTTCATGATTGATTTTAATTCTTTTTGTAAAGCCGGTGTATTTTTCACGAGCTTATTCATTTGTTCGTTGTGATATTTCACGCAAGAAACCCTCTTTCGCTTAAGTACTTTTAGCTTACCTCTTTTGAAGAAGGAAAGCTATTGAAGTAACTCGTCAATCCACCGTTGTACGCGTGCACCTTCTGCGAAAGAAACCGTCAAACCGTCGGATGCGATCGTTTTTAAGAACGAATTACCAAGTTGTCCACAGGAGATATTTTTTCTTTTACTTCTTTTTCACTTATCCACAGCTCTCCCCAATTACGAATCGTCATCACCCTTTCGCTTCCGACTACGCGATATTCAATTCGTTCTATTTGAGCTGCGCCTGATGAAGCATTAAACAATACAGGTATACCCGATGTCGTTTTCCCAATAGCCATCGTTCCCGTTTCACAAAGTGTCGGATCGTCTGGATATTCCGTTTGATGTGCCGTCCATTGTAAGTCGCCAAATAAATGATGCGTCAACTGTAAGTAGTGCGGGAAGATTTCACGAATGAAACCGCCTTGTGCTCTCGTCGCAATCCATTCATTTTGTTGCCACGGTCTAGGCCATGCAGGAAAATGTGCATGACATTCGATTCGCAAAATATCCCCTAACGTTCTTTCGCGCACGGCTTCTCGTAATACCGCTACTTCATCGCTATACATCATCGGAAAGTGCATCGCATTTTTAACGTCATATTGCTGAACTACTTCGACCATTTTCTCCCCGTCTGCCGCATCGTGCGCAAGTGGTTTTTCTGATAAAACCGCAAAGCCACGTTTCGCAATTTCTTCTGCAAGTGGTGCATGACTAATCGGTGGTGTGCCGATGTACACCCAGTCTGGCTCTTTAGCGAAAAGTTCTTCTAATGAGTGTGTCGCACAAACATTATACGTTGTCGCTAAACGATTCATGCGCTCTTCATTTTCATCAAAAATCCCGACAATCTCATATGTAGATCGTTGTGCCGCTTCTCGTAAAATACGTTCGCCGACAACCCCTGTGCCGATTAATGCTAATTTTTGTCCCATTCCATCATCCCCTTTTATTGGAGTATACCAAGTCCTTACTTTTGCGTATACTATCTAGTTAATAGACACTTTCTGCATTATTGTTTCTGTTCATCACGATTTTATACAGGTATAATTTATGTTGATGCCCTTTATCGTATATTTGCATACGTGAAGGCTATTGATTCCATTTTAGTAAAGGAAGCGTCTCATGAACATTAAAAAGTTAATCATTCGCATCGTCTGTTACGTTGCGGTTATTTTATTCGTCCTATGCCTTTTTATACAAAGTGGATATACGATGAAAGATTTAAATCCAACTACTATTGAACATTTAGCTAATCATCATATTCCATTAATGCTTCTCATTATGTTTGGCATTATGCTTTGCCAAAATATCTTTACGTTTATTCCACTCGTTGTCGTCATCGGTGTGAATACGACATTATTTGGCTTTTGGCAAGGTTATGCATACAGCATTATTTGTAGCACGATTGCCAGTACACTCATCTTCTTATCTATTCGCTTTTTATTTCCCAATTTATTCGCCCATTCAAAACTTGAAAAATACGAGAAAAAAATCGAGAAAAATGGCTTTCTTTTCGTACTGTCTGGACGAATTTTACCGTTCATGCCAACGAATTTAATTAATATTTTATCGGGCATTAGCTCGATGAAAATATCTTCATTTATTTTAGGTACAGCAATTGGGAATACCGTGTACGGTTTCGTTCTTGCTGCGGCATCATTCGGTGTCATCTCTTTAGGCATACACGATTCAAAACTACTCGTTATTATGGCGCTCTTTTTACTATTCGCCTTTGTCGTATTTAAAAGTATTAAAAAAAGAACTCGCTCACAACCTTAAAAAAAGAGGACGTCGCAGTAGCGGCTTCTTCTTTTTTTAATGGCGCGACTTTCTCATCTCTTGTCTTTTTAAAGCACGCTCCAAACGTGCACGATTGTAACGCTGCGTCACGATAAACGGTACGTTCGCAATGACCGCATACAACACATTGAGCCACGCAGCCCAAGCCGGATTCCATAAAAAGAACAAAGGTGCCGGTAATAATAACACCCAGTGCGTCAATTCTGCACGTTTCGTTTCTGCACTAAATTCATTTAGTGCCTCTTGCCTCGTTCCGTGTAAATGACTTTTGTTGTAACTATGCTTCACAATGGAAGATCCGTCGATTAAATGCTTTTTCCACTTCTTCACTTGAAACAATCGATTCCAAAGCTGTCCTTCTTTTTCCCATTTAGCAATCGTAAAAAGTCGATGTTCTTTTAGAAAAAAGGAGAGAGGAATTTTGAAACAAATATACGATAAGAGGTAATGAAACAACAACCAACAAAAAAAGTTCACTAAAAATAATAGGAACAAGTTCAATACGTTCCCCCTCCTCTTATATTTTTACTTTCCGTCCTCTCCACGTAACTGTATGCAATACGTGCGTACAATAAAATGAATAGCTAAAAATCGCAATAAAGAAACTAATGAAAATCGGATACGCTACGATGATACTCCAATGGAAGTTGCCGACTTTACGTGTTAAACGGTACACACGTAAACCGTATAAGCTATACGAAATGACGCTAATAATGAGGAAAATTGGCTGTTGTAAAAACAATGCCCACATGAGTGCTGCTACTGTCATGAAGCTCCCCATGATCCACAGTTGGATGCAAAACATGACGAATGGATGTGTTGACTGGGAAGCGGTCGCTAAATTTTTCGTCCATCCTTCAACTAATTGCTTCGGTCCTTCCTCATGCATACGCATTTTCAAAATGCCTTTTCCTAAATGATTTGTCACAGGCAACCTCTCTTTTAAAAATACATCGCTTAATGCAAAGTCATCCATAATCGTATGTGCCGCTACTTCATGTCCGCCCGTTTTTCGATAGCTTTCTACATCACAAACGATGCACGGACCGAACGAACCAGCTGTTTTAAATTTCTTGCCCCAAAACGTAAAAACATTCATCCCGGTAATCATCGTAACGTTGAAAATGGCCGATAAATTTTCATACATTTTATAAATATAATGATACGGTTGCATAGAAAAAATACCTTTCCCACCTTGCTTTTGAAAGCCATTTAAAATCGTTTGCAAACTATTTTCTCCGATCAATTGTATGTCCGCATCTAAAAATAAAATCCATTCGCCCGTCGCAAAACGTGCCCCATATGCACAAGCATTCGCTTTACCCGGCTGCATATTTTCGAGTAGTTCACTTTTTAGTACACGCGCACCAAAAGACTTCGCAACTTGTTCTGTCTCGTCTGTCGAGCCATCATCTACGACAAGTACTTCGAAGTTTTGAAACTGTTGTTCATTCAACGATTTCAGTAGTGGTGGTAGTCGCAATTCCTCATTACGTGCCGGAATAATAATAGACAGTCTCGGTAAGTCGTCTTGTCTTTCTTCCATTCGTACGGTTGGCATTTTCCAAAACATAACTATGCCACAAAGAAGTCCAATCAACGCCAAAGCTTGAAGTACTATAAATACGATCATCTACACTTCCCCCTTAGAGCGATGAAATACGATCCTTGCCGACGATTTTCGCAGCTACTTGTTGACCGCTTAACGTCACCATCGGCATACCGCCACCAGGATTTACGGTGCCTCCTACGAAGTACAAATTATCGTATTGCTCACTTTGCTTTTTATGTTTGAAGCCTTTATTCATTTTCTTATCAGACACCGTGCCGTAAATCGCACCACGGTCTGAACTGTACGTACGTTCAATATCGTGTGGCGTCCACATGTCGCGCGTTACGATGTTTTGTCTTAAATCCGTCAGCCCCATACTTTCTAGCTTTATTAAAACTTCCTCCGCAAATGCCTCGTAATCTTGACGTGTCATACCATCTTCTTGAAGATATGGTATGTGCGGTAAAATTTTTAAATTTTCGTGTCCTGGTAGCGTTTGACTGTCATCCGTTTTATTAACATTCACGACGTAAATCACCGGATCATCTGGCAGTATATGTTGCTCAAAAATACGCGTCATTTGTTTTTTAGCATCTCGTGAGAAAAAGAAATTATGATGCGCTAATTGCGGATATTGTTTTTTAACACCTAAATGTAAAACGAGTCCCGAACTAGCTGGTTCAAATTTTTTCTTTAGTCGTTCTGTAAATTTCTCAGGTTCTTTCGTCAGCTGTTCATATGTAGGAATGACTTCCATATTCGATATGAAATAGTTCGCTGTTAATTTTGTTCCGTCATCTAAATAAGCAGCTATCACGTCTTTTTTATGTGTATCGAGCTTCACGACTTTCCTGCCTAAATGGAACGTCACGCCGATTTCTTTTGCTAGTGTAACGAGTCCGTTCGCCAGCTGATTCATACCGCCCTTCACGTACCAAATTCCTTGTGCATGTTGCATGTAAATCATCATGTTTAATACAGCTGGTGCGTGATAGGCAGACGAGCCGACGTATTTAACGATGTAGCTCAACATATCTCGAAAATGCGCATTTGAAATACGCTCATCGATTGCTTCAAACATCGTCGAATGAATATCAAACTTCCTTAGTGCTTTCAGCGGTCCGTGCGCACGCAAAATATCAGACATCGTATCTAGCCCTTGGTCGAAATACCCTTCTTCTGTGATGTCATACAGCTTTTTTGAATAAGCTAATAATTTTTCGTACTGTTTTATGTCTTTTGCTGTTAACGTGTCGTTTTTATTTTTCATATCGTCTAAATCCTTATGCAAATCTAGCACGTCACCGTCCGGGAAAAAAGTGCGCCACTGATGAGGTAAATGCTCAATTTGCACATAGTCTTTCATTTCCTTCCCGCTACGCGCAAAAAGCGACTCGAAAATATGTGGCATCGTCAAAATCGAAGGCCCTAAATCAAAGCCGAAGCCATCTTGCTCCAAGCGATTCAATTTACCACCAATATGCTGATTTTGCTCGTATACATCGACTTGATATCCTTGTTGTCGCAAAGAAATCGCAGCAGACAAACCGCCCAATCCTCCGCCAATCACAACTACTTTCGTTTCTTCTCGCATGTATGATCCCCCTCTATATTTTTACAACTTCCACCATTTTTACTTATTATTAGTTTTCCCTATTCCGTGGACTTTCAATCTATTGAAGTGAAATTGTGTACATAAAAACGGCAATCATATGGTAAACAAAAAAAACAGACATAACTAAAGTTATGTCTGTTTTATATGTAACTATTTTATTTATTATAATCAACAACGATGTAAGGTTGTAATTGGAATGGTTTCGGTGCTATGTTACGGTCATTCCACATCCCGAACCAACGCTCTAATGGATAGAAGTAATAACCATCTTGCCAATGATCTGAAGTATCATATGGGTCTGCAAAAATTAAAACGTCATCACCGATACCTGGTGTACCGTTGTTATCGTATCCAATAATTGCTTGCCAATGTCCGCCCCAATCGCCCCATTCAACCATAATTGGACGATCATTATTCAAATGATTTGTTAGCCATTTTACGAAATAACTATCTTTTGCATCTTCAACCCAAGCTTCTGTTGTGTCGCTATTTTCCGATGCATATAAGCTATTCCATAAAAATGTTTCTGGTAAATTACCAACATTATTACCCGTTGCGCCCGAATCAGCTTGAATTAAATCAGATTTTTTATAGTCTGCACGATAGCTCGTTTCTACCACTTCAAATCCTTCAACACTTGTGAAAAAGTTATAAAGCTTAGAAACATCTGATCCGTACTCATGGAAATTATTCGCCGAACCAGGTAATGCACCTTTCACATCAAGGTCAGTCATTGCTTTCATTTGAACCGCAATGTCCATTTCTGTCATTTTGTTATAACCAAAATGATTCGCTACCATTAATGCTGTAACTGGACCACAAGACCATTCTGTCGTTTGTTGCATCGTTTGGAATTTTTCAATGATTGTTAAGTTTTCATCTGATTTCATATTATAAAAATCAGGTGCTTTGTAATAACGAGATTCTTTATTATCTCCCGCATTGGCGTATGCATCTGCACCGCCTGCTTTGTCATAGTCTTTGCCTTCGATTGGCGTTGGTTTAACTGCCACAGTAGTTTCTGCTGACGCGTTTGTGTCTACTAAAGCCTCCGTATTGTCTTTTGTTTCTTTGTCTGAGCATGCACCCAGCAACATTACAGATGCTAAAACTGCTGTAAGGGTTTTTTTCATTTATCACTCCGCCTTTTCTTTTGATTGTATGCAATTCTTGCACAAGAATTTATTATAGATAAAAATAGATTTTTTAGCAATATTATTTTAAAAATTCAAGAATACACATAATAATGGGAATTTTTTGAACAAAAAAGCAACTTCTGCTTTGATTGATATGGAGTTTAAATTTAAATAAATAAAAAAAACGTTGAGCCTCTATCTCAACGTTTTTTTACGCACTTACTTATGATACGGTTCATTCTTCATAATTCTAAAACTGCGGTACACTTGTTCAACGAGTACGAGTTTCATCAACTGATGCGGCAAGGTCATTTTACCGAATGATAATAAATCATTTGCACGTTTAATGACGTCGTCGTGAAGACCGAGTGATCCGCCGATGACAAAAACGATTTTACTATGACCGTACGTCATACAATTTTCGATGTCTTTTGAAAGTTGTTCAGACGTACGCATTTTTCCATTGATTGCGAGTGCCATCACGTATGCGTCTTGAGGGATTTTCGCTAAAATACGTTCCCCTTCTTTTTTCTTTACAATTTCCATTTCGGCATCGCTTAATTGTTCTGGTGCCTTTTCATCTGGCACTTCGATTAAATCAATTTTCGTATAGCCATTTAAGCGTTTAACGTATTCTTCAATGCCCATCTTTAAATATTTCTCTTTTAATTTCCCAACAGAAATTAACGTTATACTCACAATTGGTTCCTCCTATTTTTTTGCTAATTTTCTGAGTTATCCACAGTTTTCTGAAAGTTATCCACAGATACCCCTATATGTTGTAGGAGGTCATTTGTTCGCCACAATATATGTCGCTTGTTCTGCACAATACTCACATTTTTCGTTATTTTGTTCGTTTTCTTGCAAACGATCCATAATTGGAAAATCCTTCTCAAGGGCTACAAACATGTCTAGGGCGTGCCCTACATGCTCTTCACAGCTAAAAATTTTCATTGACAGTCTCCTTTAAATATGTTTTTATGTTTTTTCTAATCTTCCTCATTGTAGCAAACAAAAAGTGGATAGAAAAGCAAAGTTCGCCTCATCTATCCACCGTTTATCCACTAAGTTATCCACATGATGGGATTAACTTTCATTTGTAAGTGTACTCGTTAATGTAACAGTTTTATTAATTATTTCCCCGTTACGATACGCTTTAATTTTCAGTGTATCTCCAACTTTTTTGTCGTTGTATAACACTTTGCGTAAACCAATCGCATTTTCTACTTTTTTACCGTCTAGTTCAACAATCACATCATATTTTTCAAGACCTGCTTTACTTGCTGCTGTACCTTTTTCTACGCCTGTAATAACGACGCCTTCCGTTACGTCTGCTGATAAGTTTAATTCGCTTTGTTGATAGTAACTTGGTACGTCAGCTAAGTCGGCTAATGTAACGCCAAGTGATGGACGTTCTACTTTCCCATTTTTCTCTAATTGTTCAATGATTGGAACGGCCGTATCGCTCGGAATAGCGAAGCCAATTCCTTCTACTGATTCTTGGCTATCTGAAATTTTCATTGAGTTAATACCAATCACTTGTCCCGCTAAATTCACGAGCGCGCCACCTGAGTTCCCTGGGTTAATCGCTGCATCTGTTTGAAGTACTTCTGCATTCCAATCTGCTGTACCGTCAGAATTTAAATCTACCGGTACTGAGCGATCTAAACCTGAAATAACACCTGTTGTAACAGAGCCATAATAATCTAAACCGAGTGGATTCCCGATTGCCATAACCGATTCACCTTTTTTAAGAGATGAAGAATCCCCGAATGTTGCGACTGTTTTTACGTCTTTACTTGAAATTGAAATGACTGCTAAATCCGTCCAAATGTCAGTGCCAACTAATTTCGCATCGGCTTTTGTTCCATCTGCTAGTCTTACTTCTAATTCATCTGCATCTTCGACTACGTGATTGTTCGTTACGATGTACGCTTGATTGCCATCTTTTTTATAAATAACCCCAGAACCTGTCCCCGCTTCTTCAGTTACAGCTTCTTTTGAAGATGTTTGATTTCCTCGGTTTCCTCTATTACCGAATGAGCCCCATAAATCTTGTTGGGATTTTTGTAAGTTGACGACACCAACAACCGCATCATCTACTTTATCGACAGCTTCTGTTGTCGCTGTGGATATGTCTGTGGATACTTTAACAGGATCTGATTTCATAACTTGTGTCGTTGTTGTTGAGCCTGCTGTATCGTTATTTAAATTATTCGGTACGATGAGCCAAACGAGTAATGCTCCGACGATTACACCGATTAACGCGCTTAAAAAATAACCTAACTTGCTTTTCCCTTTATTTCGTTTAGAGGGTGGTATCGGTTGTTCGTATTGCTGTTGGTCTGATTGTGATGGTTTTTCATTATCATAAATGCTCATTGTACTTACCTCCTATTATATTCTTATTATTACTGTAATACTTGAACATGAAAATTAGATGAAAATCGGTTAAAAATTAACATAAAAATGGCACCAATATTATTATTTCCAAATTGGAATAAAAAAAACCTCCTTAATAAGGAGGTTTTAAACGAGCACAAGAGGTGTTGATTTTTCTGCATCTGTATCGTGTAAATGTAAAAATTCACCTGGCATAATACCACATGATTGCAACGTTTGTGAAACGCTCATGCGTGCTAAATCTTTCATATTATTATCTTTACTTAAATGCGCTAAGTAAATTTGTGTTTCTTTCTCTGCTATGACTTCGCTCATGGCAACTGCCGCATCTTCGTTACTTACGTGACCGACATCACTTAAAATACGACGTTTAATTTTCCAAGGATACGGTCCCATTTGCAACATACTCACGTCATGATTACTTTCAAACACGTATGCATCCGCAGCAGAAATCATTCCTTTCATACGGTCACTCACATAGCCTGTATCCGTCATTACAACGAGTTTACGACCATCTTCATGGAAAGTGTAGAACATCGGATCAGCCGCATCATGAGACACGCCAAATGATTGAATATCCATCGTCCCAAAGTTTTTCACTTCATCCATTTGCCATTCGAATCGTTGTTCAAGCGGTACATTGCCGATTAATGAATCCATCGCCTGCCACGTTTTAGCATTCGCAAAAATAGGAATGTTGTACTTGCGTGCAAGTACCCCAACACCTTTAATATGATCTGAATGCTCATGCGTAACAAGAATACCGCTCAATTGTTTCACTTCACGATCAATTTGAGCAAAAAGAGCTTCCATTTTTTTGCCCGTCAATCCTGCATCAACGATAAACGCGTGATCTTCATTCTCGACGTAAATCGAATTCCCCGTACTACCACTAGCTAATACACTAAACTTCATCGTTTAAGACTCCTTACTTCGCTTCTAATGCCTCTTTATTTTCGGATACGTCGATGTATTGTCCATCGACAGCGTTGATAAACATATCTTCACTTACCATTTTATCATTTTTTGGCACTTCTACGTGAATGCGCCATGTAGGTGATAGTACGCGTGTTTCCGTTAATGGAACGAGTGTAGAATAACCAAGTTCTGCTTTCGTAACACGAGAATATTCTGGTAGGTAGCCTTTTTTAAACAATGTTTTAACCGCTTGATTCGGTGTTACGAGCGTGCTTTCTTCACCGAAGCTTTTAAGATTTTTGAAAGCGGTTTGTTCATAACTTGTTATTTGTTTGTTAGCATCCCATTTCACTTTAATATAGGCACTTTCATTGTAAAAAATCGTTTGTTTGTTCGCCATTTGGAAAAATGTTGCGACGCGCGATTTTTCATCGATTGTGAAAAGCTTATATTCTTTCCCCATTGGTGCATAACTTTGTACGAACTCTGTTAAATGTTCTGAATCAACATTTTCCAATTGATACGGAATGCTAATTTTACTCGTTAATACGAGTTTCGACGGGCTAAATTGAAACGTTTGATTAGCCGCTAAGCCGACTGTATCTTGCGCACTAAACAATTTCGTTTTGCCCGAAATGTAGGACGTATTTTCAACTGTCGTCGGTAAGTCTGCAATTTTAATATGCGCTACTTTCAATTCATCGTCAATGTTCGTTTGGCCGATGACATCTAACTTCTTCGACTCATTGTAGCTATTCACATACATCGAATATAAGAAAACATTTAATATAGAAAACACGACAATAAAAATCGTCTTCGTCTTATTCCAATCCACTAGCTGCACCTCCTACCGTACTAATACTTGTAGGCACTTCAATCCATTCTTCTTTCACTTTATAATACCAATTTGGCGTTAATGTAAAGACGACAGCTGACGTCCCCCGCTCCTCAGATGTCATACGATAGCCAAGTCGAAGGTCGACGATTGTAACTTTTGGATTTTGGCTTTCAAGTGCTTGTAAAATTGCTGGTGCCGTTTGTAGTTTCACACTATTTTTCTCTTCATCTGTCGGAATGTTTTCAAGTTCATAATACGGACGTGTGTACGTCGAAACTTTTCCACTTTCCCACTTCACGTCGATTTCTGTCATCATCGCCTTATTAGCAGGCTCGACAGGTAATCCAGACATAAACAGTTGATACGCTACTTTTTGGTTCACGTAATCGACTGATTTATAACGATAATCATTCGTATAGCCACCGTGTTCATTAATAAATCCAATCGTATTCGCCATCAAATGCGATTTTGAAATACGTGTCTCTTCTTCTCCAAGCATGTTCGAGAAACTCAACGTATAAAAGTTTTTGAAAACTGTCATGACCGAACGATCATCCGAATACTTATCGACGTTACTTTGACGATTTTGACTCAGCTTCACAATTTTAGGATTCGTAAACAACGCATTTTTAAAGTCGTCTACTTTCCCACTCACATTACGTGAAAAATATTGTTGTGTCGCAATACTTGGATTGTTTTCAGGTACGTAAATTGAACGATTTTTCGTCGTTACATACTTTTCATAACGATCATATTGATCAATTTCCTTTAGTTGATGCTTAATATATTGCTTCGCATCATCTAGACGAATTTTTGCTTTATATAAATCTTTCGTCGTTTCTGACGCTAAATACACATCCACTTTATTTTCTTTCGCTTCATCCAATGCAATCGTCATCCGCGTAAAGTTTATTCCCGGCACTTTTTTATTCGTTGTTGGCAAAATACTTTGGAAAATAGATAGCGATACTTCATCCGGGAATAAAAGTGTCAAACTATCTTGTGATGTAACTAATTGTTGTAGCTTTTTAGAAGATGCTTGCTCATCTAACATCATAATATTAGATAACTTCGCGTGTTTAAACGTATTGTACACATCTTCAATCGCATCATTATTTGTCGTTCCGTAATACGTACGATCGCTAAAGCCGATTAATTTATACGGCTTAATAATTTCTTCCGTATTTTTTTATCGTCCATCACAATATCAACCGTTTTTGGTTTTTCAATCGTATCGTAACTTGGGCGATATGACCAAATTGAGAATGTTAACGTGACGCTTAAAATAACGAGAACGAATAAAACGACCGTCTTAATTTGTTCTATATATTTCAATCCCACTCACCGTCCTCAATATCCACATCATATGGCAGTGTGAAGAAGACAGATGTCCCTTTCCCTTCAACACTTTCTGCCCAAATACGACCGTTATGTGCCATAATCATTTCTCGGGAAATAGCGAGACCAAGTCCTGTACCACCCATAGAACGAGCGCGGGCACGGTCTACACGATAAAATCGATCAAAAATACGATCAACTTGTTCACGTGGAATGCCCATTCCGGTATCTTTAATTTCAACGAGCAACTCGCCATCATTTGCCGTTACCGTAAAGCGAATGCTCCCACCATCTGGTGAATATTTTTGGGCATTCGAAATAATATTATCGATGACTTGCGTCACTTTGTCCGTATCGATTTCTACGTAAAGCGGCGTCGTAGGTAACGAACGTTTAAACGTGATTTCTTTTGATTTAGCCATTTCAAACCGATCGATAATACGGTTGAAAAACTTAATGAAATCAACAAAATCCGTATTTAGTTCATACTCGCGACTATCCATACGAGACAATTGTAGTAAATCCGTCACGAGACGAATCATTCTTTCTGTTTCCGTTTGTGCCACACTTAAAAATTGCTTTCCAAGTTCCGGCTCATTAATCGCTCCGTCCGACAACGCTTCTAAGTAGCTGCGCATCGTCGTTAATGGCGTACGTAATTCATGCGATACGTTCGAAACGAAATCACGACGTTCCATATCGATTTTTTCTTGTTCTGTAATATCATGCAGTACCGTAATTAAACCATTTACAAAGCCCGTTTCCTTTTGAATAACAGAAAACGTCGCGCGCCAAATATACGGCTGCTCTTGCTTACTGAAATCTAAATTAATCGACTCTTTCATATGAATCAAATCTTCAAACGTATACTCATCGTCGACGCCTAATACGGTCGTTAACGAACGCCCCATCATCTCACTCTGTTCACTACCGAGTAAGTTTTGTGCAGGTGTGTTAATGACCATAATTTTCCCTTTACGGTCTGTCGCAATAACGCCATCTGTCATATTCGCTAAAACGGATGCTAATTTGCGTCGCTCCCCTTCTGTCGTTGACTGCGCTTCTTGCAAACGATTCGTTAAATGGTTAAAGGCAACGGCTAACTGACCAATTTCGTCATCTCCGTAAACTTTTACTTTACGTGAATAATTTCCTTTTGCCATCGCCTGTGCTTGGCGTCGCATATCTGAGATAGGTTTCGTAATCGTTTTCGAAATAAATACACCTAATACCATCGTAATTAATAGGGCAAGTGCTGTACCTGCTGCTAAAATTTTATTGATTGAACTCATTTGATCAAAAACGGATTCAATATTCGCCTTCACATAAATAGCTCCGAGCGTCTTATCGCCCGCTTGAATCGGTTTTGCGACGACCCAGACACGTTTACGCGTTTCATCGTCTAACGCAATCTTATCGACTTGTGAAGCTGTCGTAAGCGTCTGTTGAACGAGTGAATCATTCGAACGTTGCCCAACACTACTTTGATTATTTTCGTCACTCGTTGCGAGTATTCTAGAGCGTACATCAATTACACGAACTTCCGTAATATCATTGGAAGACAATCCCCCAATGATGCTGCGGAGATTGTCTTCAAGTGTGGAATCATTTTCGTTATTCGTTTTTTTCATTTCTTCTTTCACGCTAAATTCAGCGATTTTTAAGCGCTGTGAAATAGACGTTTCAAAGTTATTGATTAATGTTGCTTCTAGTTTATTCGCAAAGTAGAGACCCATAATTTGCATCGCAATGATAATTAATAGCATGTAAATTAATACTATTTTCATTTGTACCGATTTTAAAAATCTCACTTTTTGCATCGTATTTTACTCCTGTTCAGGGTTTCTTAAATAGTAACCGACACCACGACGTGTCACGATCCATGCCGGGTGACTTGGATTGTCTTCAATTTTTTCACGCAAACGACGAATCGTTACGTCTACTGTACGAACATCTCCAAAATAATCATAACCCCAAACTGTTTGAAGTAAATGTTCACGTGTCATTACTTGCCCGATGTGACGTGCTAAATAATGTAGTAATTCAAATTCACGATGTGTTAATTCAATCGTTTCATCACGTTTTAATACTAAATAAGCATCTGGTTGAATCGTTAATGAACCGACTACGATATCGTTACTTTCCTCTACTTCTTCTGGTTGAGCCACAGTTTGATGACGGCGCATATTCGCTTTCACACGTGCGATTAATTCACGTGTACTAAATGGTTTCGTCACATAATCGTCCGCACCTAATTCGAGACCTAATACTTTATCAATCTCTGAATCTTTCGCTGTTAACATAATAATTGGAATATCGTATTTTTTACGTACTTCACGACATACTTCCATGCCGTCGCGTTTCGGTAACATGATGTCTAATAACATTAAGTCTGGTTGTACTTCTTCTACTTTTTCAAGTGCTTCTTCCCCGTCATATGCACATACGACTTTGTAGCCCTCTTTAATTAAGTTAAATTGCAGTATGTCTGCAATCGGTTTCTCATCGTCTACTACTAAAATTGTCTTTTCCAAATTCATTCTTCCTTTCGCAATAAAGTTGTATATTAAATGAAAATATTTTCGTGTTTATAGCATAAAACTGTAATATACCATTCTTTTATTCTAACGTATCACAAATAAAGTGGCTAGTTTACTGATTTTGACACATTGTAATGAACTTGAAAAATAAAAGTCACATAAGCCTTTTATTGTTGCAATAACTAAAAAAGACGTTCGCCTTTGCCGAGCGAACGTCTTTTTCTGCAATTATTTTGTACGTTATTTCAAAGATATGTTGAAACGCTCTTCATCAAATAAATGATGGGAGCAATAGTACCGATCGTTATAATTCGATAATAGAGGAATTTTTAAACAATTGCAATCATATTATCAAGATTGTCTGTGTAGACTAGTTATCCCAAACGTCTACTAATACGTTCGTTTGGTCACGGTCTGGACCTACAGAGAAAGTCGCAATGCTAATACCTGTTAATTCACTAACACGTTTCACATAGTTACGAGCGTTTTCTGGAAGATCCTCTAGACGACGTACACCTGTAATATCTTCTTCCCAACCAGGAAGCTCTTCATAAATTGGTTTACATTGTTCAATGATGTGTAGGTTTGCAGGATATTCTGTAATGCGTTGACCGTTATAGTCATAAGCAACACAAATTTTCACTGTATCAAGACCTGTTAACACGTCGATTGAATTCAATGCTAAATCCGTAATACCTGACACACGACGAGAGTGGCGAACGACTACTGAGTCGAACCAGCCAACACGACGTGGACGACCTGTTGTCGTACCATATTCACGGCCAACTTCACGAATTTGGTGACCTACTTCATCAAATAATTCAGTAGGGAATGGGCCATCACCTACACGAGATGTGTATGCTTTTGAAACACCAATTACACGTGTAACAGCAGAAGGTCCAATACCTGTACCAGTTGTAACTCCACCCGCTACTGGGTTAGAAGAAGTTACGTATGGATACGTACCGTGGTCGACGTCTAGTAATACGCCTTGTGCACCTTCGAATAACACTTTACCTCCGTTATCGATTACATCATTTAATTCTTTAGATGTATCTGTAACGTATTTCGCGATTTCTTGACCGTATGCATAAAATTTTTCGAAAATGTCGTCAAAGTTTAAGCCTTCTACTTCATAGAATTTCGTGAATAAACGGTTTTTCATTTCTAAGTTAGAGCGAAGTTTTTGTTCAAACACTTCTTTATCTAAAAGATCTGCAATACGAATACCGATACGTTGCACTTTATCTGTGTAACATGGTCCGATACCTTTGCATGTTGTGCCGATTTTAGCATCACCACGAGATTCTTCGTCTACTTTGTCTTGGTAAACGTGGTAAGGAAGAATAACATGTGCACGATTAGAAATGCGTAAGTTAGAAGTATCTACACCGCGATCTTGAAGACCTTTTAATTCTTTTACTAAAGATTCTGGGTTGATAACCATACCATTACCCATTACTGAAGATTTTTCACTATAGAAAATACCTGATGGGATCAAGTGTAATTTATAAGTTTCGCCTTTAAACTGAATTGTATGGCCCGCATTGTCGCCACCTGAGTAACGAGCAATTGAGTCCGCTTCTTTAGAAAGGAAGTCGGTAATTTTACCTTTACCTTCGTCTCCCCATTGTGTTCCTACTACTACAACTGATGTCATATGATCAGCACCTCCGTCAGGCAATTTTTGTATGCCCTGATTCAAACAGACTTATTGTAACAACGATATTTCCATTAGTCAACCAAAAACACGAAAAAACACGAACAAGATATCAAGGTCTGACATCATTGTTCGTGTTTCAGGTTGTTTTTTAGTAATCTGCAGCTGGTGCCTGTTGGGACCAATCTACGCTAACAAATTTATTAAATTCTTTTTTGAAAGCTAATTTAACTGTATCAGTTGGACCGTTACGTTGTTTTGCTACTATAATTTCAATCGTATTGGCATCTTCTGTTTCTTTATCGTAATAATCTTCACGATATAAGAAGGCAACGATATCGGCATCTTGCTCAATTGAACCAGATTCTCGTAAATCACTCATCATTGGACGCTTATCTTGACGTTGTTCTACACCACGAGATAGCTGAGATAGGGCAATTACAGGTACTTCCAATTCACGAGCTAACGCTTTAAGTGAACGAGAAATATCCGATACTTCTTGTTGACGATTTTGACCTGATTTACCTGGACCTTGAATTAATTGTAGGTAATCGATTAAAATCATGCCTAATCCATTTTCTTGTTTCAGACGACGACATTTTGCTCGTATATCATTTACACGAATACCAGCTGAATCGTCAATGTAAATACCTGCTCGTGATAATGTTCCCATCGCAAGCGTTAATTTACTCCAATCCTCTGCTGTCAATGCGCCAGTACGTAGCACTTGTGCATCGATATTTCCTTCCGCACAAAGCATACGCATTACAAGTTGTTCTGCACCCATTTCCAGAGAGAAGATGGCTACATTTTCCGTTGTTTTCGTTCCGACAGCTTGCGCAACATTTAACGCAAATGCCGTTTTACCGACAGATGGACGGGCAGCAACAATAATTAAATCACCACGTTGAAACCCTGCTGTAAGACGATCCAAGTCACGGAATCCTGTCGGGATACCAGTTACATCACCTTTACGATTTTGTAGTTGTTCTACGTGATCGTACGTTTCAACTAATACACCTTTAATATGCTTAAAGTCGGTAGAATTTTTGCGACTTGCGACTTCCATGATTTGCTTTTCAGCTTCGCCAAGTAAGTCTGCAACTTCATCTTCGCGTGTATACCCATCTTCCACAATTTTCGTAGCTGTGCGAATTAAGCGACGAAGTACTGATTTTTCAGCGACAATGTTTGCATAAAATACGACATTTGCCGCTGTCGGTACGATACTCGCAACTTCCGTAATATACGTCACACCGCCGACATCATCTAATAAATTTTTATTCGATAATTCTTCAGCAACCGTAACGATATCAATCGCTTTACGTTGGTCATTTAACGTTAGCATCGTTTCAAAAATAATTTTATGTGCAGAATGATAAAAATCTTCCGGCACTAATAACTCTGAAGCCGTCACGAGCGCTTGTGGATCCAAGAAGATAGCACCAATAACAGATTGCTCCGCTTCTTGGTTGTGTGGCATGACGCGGTCCATTGGATCGTTCATATGCGTCTCTCCTTACGCTTCTTCCGCAACGTGTACTTTAAGAACAGCTGTTACTTCATGATGTAATTTTACATTCACGTTCGTAACACCTAATGTGCGAATCGCATCTTTTAAATCCATTTTGCGTTTATCAATTTTAATACCGTGATCTTTTTGTAGTTGTTCAGCAATTTGTTTTGATGTAATTGAACCGAATAAACGACCATCTTTACCAAGTTTTGCAGTTAGTTCAACTGTTAGTTTTTCCATCGTTTCTTTCAATTTTTTTGCATCAGCAAGTTCTTTTGCAGCATTTGCTTCTGCGCGTTTATTGTTGTTGTTTAATTTTTGTAGTTCAGCAGCTGTTGCTTCTACTGCTTTCTTTTGTTTCAATAAAACGTTACGGGCGTAACCGTCAGAAACCTCTTTCACTTCACCTTTTTTACCTTTACCTTTAACATCTTCTAAGAAAATAACTTTCATCATTTTGAACTCCCTTCTATTACATCATTAATCGCTACTTTTAATTGATCAATCGCTTGACCAATCGTATCTACTTCTAACTGGCAAGCAGCATTCGTTAAGTGTCCGCCACCGCCGAGTTTTTCCATAACGAGCTGGACGTTCAAGTCCCCTAGTGAACGGGCGGAAATACCGACGCGTCCATCTGCTCGATGTGCAACTACGAAAGAAGCAGATATTTTTTGCATCGTTAATAATATATCTGCTGTTTGAGCGATTAATACAGAATTATACACCTTCGTTGCTTCACCATGTGCGATTGCAATCGTATCGTGTACAATTTCTGCTGTTTCTACAATTTTAGAACGCGTAATATACGTGTCCATATCTTCTTTTAACATATTTTGTACGAGTACGGTATCAGCACCGTTCGTTCGTAAATAAGACGCTGCTTCAAATGTACGAGCCCCTGTACGAAGTGTAAAACTTTTCGTGTCAACGATAATCCCCGCTAACAATGCTGTTGCTTCTAACATCGTCAGTTTGTCATTTTTCGGTTGATATTCTAACAGCTCCGTTACGAGTTCGGCTGTTGATGAAGCATACGGTTCCATATAAACGAGCATCGGACTTTTCACGAATTCTTCTCCTCGACGATGGTGGTCAATAACAACGACCTTATCTGTACGACTTAAAAGGCGTTCATCAATCGTCATAGAAGGTTTATGCGTATCAATGATAACGAGTAACGATTTTTTAGTAATGCGCTCTAACGCATCCTCAGGTGTTAAAAACTTATCATATAAATCCGATTTTTCGCGCACGACTTGCATCAAACGATTAATACTGTTGTCAATATTGTCGAAATCCATAACGACATAACCGTTAATGCCATTCATATCAGCCATTTTACGTACACCAATTGATGCGCCAATTGCATCCATATCCGGCATACGATGCCCCATAACGAATACTTGATCACTATCTTGAATTAAATCACGTAAAGCATGTGAAATGACACGCGCACGTACGCGTGTACGTTTTTCAACAGGATTCGTTTTACCGCCATAAAATTTTACTTTCCCATCTGGCTGTTTAATCGCTACTTGATCCCCACCTCGACCGAGTACTAAATCTAAACTCGATTGCGCAAGTTCGCCTAGTTCAACGAGTGAAGGTGAACCTGCACCGATGCCGATACTTAGTGTTAATGGTAAACTGCGCTGAGCAGTTTCTTCACGAATATCATCTAAAATTGAAAATTTCTTTTTCTCAAGTTTTTGTAAAATCGATTCATTCATAACCGCAATGAAGCGATCATTCGACGTACGTTTCAAGAAAATATCGTGCATCGTTGCCCATTTATTCACGAGCGATGTCACGAGTGCACTTGCCTGGCTTCGATGTTGGTCGTCCATGTTGTCGGTAACTTCATCAAAATTATCGATGAATAAAATTCCGACGACTGTACGATCATCGTAATACAGTTCTTCAATTTCTACTTGTTCAGTAATATCAAAGAAATACAAAATCTTTTCTTCTCTTTTATAAATCGTTTGGTATTGACGATTTTGCAACGTCACTGTCACTTCATTCAAATCTTCATGACGAATTAACGCTTCTAATTCATCTGAGATCGTAAAAATTTCCATTCCGACGAGCGTATCGACTTGCATGACACGTTGCATAAATGGATTCGCCCATTCTACTTGATGCTGATCATTTACGACCAATACACCAATTGGCATTTCCATAAACGCTTCCTCACCGACTTCCTTTAGACGATAAGACAATTGTTCAATATGCTTCTCCGTTTGTTCATACGCTTCTTTTTCTGCTTTAAATGCGATAGATAACGCAATAATCGCAACTACGCCGTAAATCGAACCGATTAGCGGATAGTTCATCACAAAAATAATAATGCTAATGGCTGCTAATAATGATAAGACGACTAGCGGATAACGAACGGGTCTTTTTCTAAATAGAGTATCCAAAACATCAACTCCTGTTTTTTGTCTTTCTTTGAATGAAGGTTCTTACATCGAAACCTACATCAACAAGACCTATTAACGGCATAAATTGCGCGAGTGGTAACGTCACAATCGTGACAATCCATACGACACCTTTTGGCATATTTTTCTCATATAAGAAAAAGTGAAGTAAAGAATACCCTTGTAGCGCTAATAACATCACAAGTAATAAAGATAAATTCAAAACCGCTACATACAAATATGTACCTTCTGCTGGTTTTACAAACATTTGAATAATTAAAACAGCTAAATAATACCATAGCAGTGAACGCGGTAGCTTCATATGACGGAACGCATTAAATTTCGGTGCTTGTACACCAAGCTTTCTTAAGATTGGTAAGCAAACGAGCAACGCAATAAATACGATAGCAATAATACTCATAACAACGACTGTAGGTAATATAGCATCTACAGTTTTGTCCACGTAATCTAAACGAGCAACGAGTTGCTTCATTTGTGCTGCAGATAATTCCATTTGATTAAGCATTTTACGCGATGTATTGATTGAGTTATGCGCAAAATCTAAACCGAGTTGTAATACATCTATATTCATAATTTGAACAGCTGCTTTATACGAAACAGAAACTGTTATAAATGAAGCAAGACTAGCAGCTACAAACATATAAGCTTTGGACTTTTTCAAACGAATTGTCGTGCCCATTACTAATCCAATCACTGAAAAAATCAATGCGGCTGGCATAGCGGCTAAACCACCCGAAATAATAAAACTCAAAATGAGCGCCGCAATAGTAACGGTAATAGATGGACCTGTACTATACTTGGCACTGTACCAAGCAATCGGTAACGGTAGTACCCAAATTGTTACGATATAAACAGACGGTACGAAGGCTGATATTGCTAATATAATAACGAATAAAGCAACCATCATGGCCCCTTGCGTCAAGCGCCTCGCAGGATTATCTGGCATATTGAAACCTTCCTTTTTAAGAAAAACTTTTAATATTTTATCTTTCCATTGTACCATGTTTCAAAGTACCTAACAAAAGAACAGAGAGGTGAAATAAGATAGAAAAATAGCTGAAATCCTCCTATAACGTGCGGAAATTAACCATTCTAAACATAAAAAAAAGCTGCAACAAAAGTTAAAAACTTTTGTTACAACTTTCTCCAATAGGTTAAGACCTATTTTTCTTCAGCTACGAATGGAAGTAAAGCCATTACACGTGCAGTTTTGATAGCTAGAGTTAATTTACGTTGGTATTTAGCGCTAGTACCAGTTACGCGACGTGGTAAGATTTTGCCTCGTTCTGAGATGAATTTTTTTAGTAAATCAGCATCTTTATAATCAATGTGTTTGATGTTGTTAGATGTGAAGTAACAAACTTTACGGCGTTTGCGGCCTCCTCGACGTGGTGCCATGATCAATTTCCCTCCTTTGTATAATTAGAATGGAAGATCGTCTTCTGCAACGTTTACCTTGCCACTGTTGTTGGCAGGAGCTGCGAAGGGATCGTTATCCATACTTGTGTAGTTTTGATTCGTTGGCTGATTCTGTTGATAAGATGGGGCTTGATAACCGCCTTGTTGAGGAGCAGAACCTCCAAATTGGTTGCCTCCACCATAAGGTTGTTGGAATCCACCTTGTTGTTGGAATCCGCCTTGTTGGTAGTTATTGTTGTTAGCATTTTTCGGTTCTAAGAACTGAACGCTATCAGCAACTACCTCTGTCGTGTAGACGCGTTTTCCATCTTGTCCTTCATAGCTACCTGTTTGAATACGTCCTTGAACGCCAGCTAAGCTACCTTTGTGTAAAAATTGGGCAACATTTTCTGCTTGTTTACGCCATACAACACATTGGATGAAGTCCGCTTGTTTCTCGCCACCTTGGCTTGAAAATGGACGGTTAACAGCAAGAGTGAAACGTGCTACAGCAACGCCAGATTGTGTTTGGCGAAGTTCGGGGTCTTTAGTAAGACGACCGACTAAAACGACATTGTTAATCATCAGAATACAACCTCCTTATCGTTTATGTTATAACTGATTTGTTTATTATTTTTCTTCTTCGCGAACAGCGATGTGGCGGATAATATCCTCACTGATGTTAGCTAGACGAGTGTATTCGTTGATTGCTTCTGTTGGAGCAGAAACTTTCATGATTTGGTAGTAACCTTCACGGAAATCATTGATTTCGTATGCAAGGCGACGTTTACCCCAATCTTTAGACTCAGCTAATTCCGCACCGTTAGAAGTTAAGATTTCGTTGAAACGTTCAACTAAAGCTTTTTTAGCTTCTTCTTCGATGTTTGGACGAATGATGTACATTAATTCGTATTTACGCATTGTAATTTGCACCTCCTTATGGACTTTGGTCTAACCAAAAAAGGATAGACAAGGAGAGATAGTATCTTGTACTACTCACATCTTCAAATATTAACATAGTTGATGTATTGAAGCAATGATTATTAATTGAGATTCGCTATTTCCATTTTGTTTTGCGATACTTATTAGTAGGAGGTGGTAAAATGACTGATCCTGTAAAATTTGCTGTTATTGAGTTAGATATGCACCATATTACAAAACAAAATGTATGGCTAACATTCATTGCATCAATCGTTCTACTATTCGCTTATTATTTAACATTTGGTTGGCCCGAACATTTTTCAATAAGCTCGATCTTGTTGAACATCGTTCTGTTCGTCGTATTATACGTTGCTCTAATTGTCTTACATGAAATATGTCACCTAATCGGTTTCGTTCTTTTCGGGCGAGTACCGCTTTCAAGTTTAAAATACGGACTCAACTTAAAATTAGGCGTTGCCTATGCGACAACGACCGAACTATTACCGAATTATGTGATGCGTAAAGCGTTATTACTCCCATTTTGGGTGACGGGTGTCATTCCTGTCATTATCGGCTTTGCTATTGAAAATGTCGCAGTCGTTCTCGGAGGTGCATGGCTCATAGCTGGTGCCATCGGAGATTTTGCCATGTATACAGCACTTTTAAAATATCCGAAAAATTGTCTCGTAAAAGATGATGAAAAGTTTCCAAGACTTCATTTGTATTCTTTGAAACCATTAGAAACAACAAAAAAAGACACGACTCTTTAAGAGCGTGTCTTTTTTATTACGAATTAAACGTTGAATAAGAATTCCATTACGTCGCCATCGTTTACTACATATTCTTTTCCTTCAAGACGTAGACGACCCGCTTCTTTAGCAGCTGATTTTGAACCGAACTCTACTAAATCTTCATAAGAAATCGTTTCTGCACGAATGAAGCCACGTTCGAAGTCAGAGTGAATAATACCTGCACATTGCGGAGCTTTCATTCCTTTACGGAACGTCCAAGCACGTACTTCTTGTACACCTGCAGTGAAGTATGTTGCTAAACCAAGTAGGCTGTATGCCGCTTTGATTAGTTTATCTAAACCTGATTCTTGAATGCCTAATTCTTCTAAGAACATTGCTTTTTCATCGTCATCTAATTGAGCGATTTCTTCTTCAATTTTTGCACAAACAACGATTACTTCCGCGCCTTCCTTAGCAGCGTATTCGCGTACTTGTTTTACGTAATCATTTTCTTCAGAATTTGATACTTCATCTTCTGAAACGTTCGCTACGTATAGTGCTGGTTTAAGAGTTAATAAACTTAAACCTTTGATGATTTTTTTCTCTTCATCTGTTAAATCAACTGAGCGTGCTGGCATTTCATTAGCGAAAGCTTCTTTCACTTTTTCAAGTACAGCTGCTTCTTCCATTGATTCTTTATCTTTTTGTTTTGCTAATTTGCTTACTTTTGCATAGCGTTTATCTACAGATTCTAAATCCGCTAAAATTAACTCTAAGTTAATAACTTCGATATCGCTAATTGGGTCTACTTTACCCGCTACGTGTGTGATGTTTTCATCTTCGAAACAACGTACCACTTGTGTGATCGCATCTACTTCACGAATGTGAGATAAGAATTTGTTTCCTAAACCTTCACCTTGGCTAGCACCTTTTACGATTCCGGCAATATCCGTGAATTCGAATGATGTTGCCACTGTTTTTTTAGGTTCTACCATTTCAGTTAATTTATCTAAACGAGCATCTGGCACTTCTACGATTCCGACGTTCGGATCGATTGTCGCGAACGGATAGTTCGCTGCTAATGCGCCTGCTTTTGTAATTGCGTTAAATAGTGTTGATTTACCTACGTTTGGTAAACCTACGATTCCGGCTGTTAAAGCCATGTTCATCCACAACCTTTCAAATTGTTCATACGTGTTTAACTTATTTATTATAATTTTTAGACACGTAAAAGTCTATTTATTGTTCCGGTGCTGCTATGAGCACTTTTTTTAATTTCTTTTCGAATTCTCGACGAGGAATTAATACGCTATGCTGACATCCAGTACATTTAATGCGAATGTCTGCGCCTAGTCGAATGATTTTCCAAGCATTCACACCACAAGGATGCGCTTTTTTCATTTCAACGACGTCATTTAAATTATACGTTTTCGCTTCCACTATTCTTCGTCCTCCTCTATAACGGGGTTAGCCCCACGTTCATAAACCATCATCTTAGGATATGGAATGTCGATTCCATTCGTATCAAAAATTTCTTTCACATCACGACGAATACGACGTGATACACCGAAGTGTTGCATCGGTAACGTTTCAACAGATACTCGTAAAATAACTTCTGCCCCAACGACACTTTGGACACCGAGTAAAGTCGGTTCACCGACGATACTTTCTTCTAAATTAGGCAACGTTTTTAAATAGTCTTCAATGAGCGATTCCGCTTTTGCAATATCAGAACTATACGCCACACTAACGTCAATGACGGCTACTGAGTTGTTAATCGAATAGTTGACAACTTCTGTAATCGAACCATTTGGCACAATGTTAATTTCGCCAGATGCCCCTTTTATTTTCGTCGTACGTAAACCGATTTCAAGAACCGTTCCTTCAACTGCCGTCAGTTTAATATAATCGCCAACGCCGAATTGGTCTTCAAAAATAATAAAGAACCCTGTGATGACATCTTTCACTAAACTTTGTGCACCGAAACCGATTGCTAAACCGACAACCCCTGCACCGGCAACTAAACCAGCAATGTTAATGCCTAAAATCGACAAACATGCCATACCAGCCGCGAAGTATACTACATACGATACGATACTTTTAAGCAAACGCAACACAGTACGATAGCGACGCTCTGCATTATAACCTGTTTGAATTTTATCATTTAACGTCATACGGATATTAAATGCCTTTGTAATCGCTGCCTTCGCCACACGGACGATGACTAATGCAAGAACTACAATAAGCACAATTTTCAATGCATTTTCACCTAAAGTTGTCCACATCTTCTCATTTGATAACTTATTCATATAATAATTATAGATTTTCTCCAAAACGACATAATCTCCTCTTTTATCGTAATTGAAAACAGCTATTTACAATTCGTAAACAGCTGTTTAATCTAACTTTCATTATAGTAAAAATCCACGTCAATTTCGATTGATTTATTGATTTTATTATAGAACATATTGAATTGCCACAATAACGGCGACTACAAGCATCGCTGGTAACATATTCGCAACACGTATTTTCGTCAGTCCAAGCATATTAATGCCAAGAGCCATAATCATGACCCCACCAGTCGCTGTCAGTTGCTTAATAAACAAATCAAGCGCCTCTTGCGGAATAAACGAACTAATCACACCTGCACAAATCGCAATCATTCCTTCGTATAAAAAAGTAGGAATGGCCGCGAGCAATACACCAACGCCCATCGTAGAAGCTAAAATAATCGCGATAAATCCGTCGATAATACCTTTCGTAATGAGCACCGCATGGTCATTTCGTAAGCCGCTATCTAACGCGCCTAAAATGCCCATCGACCCGATAACGAAAATTAACGTTGCGGCTACAAATCCTTGAGCTAAACTATTTTCTTGATCTTTATTCGTAAATTTACCACCAATTTTTTGTTCCATCCATTCGCCAGACAGCTTCAAATAATTTTCAATATCGATGAGTTCACCGATAATCGTTCCGATGACTAAGCTCGCGATAATAATAATGAAATCATCACTTTGAATACCCATTTGAATGCCGAGCAATACGATTGCTAACGCAATGACGAGCATAACTGTTTCTTTTACACGTTCGGGGATGTTCTTCATCAACCGTCCAACGATCCCACAAACAAAAATTAATAAACCATCAATAAAAGCTCCTAATAAAATCACTATTCTTCACGACCTTTTAAAAGCGTTAAAATACGTTCCAAATCTTCATCAGAGAAAAAATCAATTTCGATTTTCCCTTTATTTTTCGTTGCAGTAATTTCAACGTTCGTTCCGAGTTGATCTCGTAACTGCTCTGAAATTTCCGCATAAAATAAATGCTGTAATGATTTCTTTTTCGTTCCACGTGGAACATCTTCATTCAACGTATGTACGTAGTTTTCAAGCTGACGTACATTCATTTGTTGTTCAATAACTTTACGCGCAACAATCGGAATCATTTTTTACGTTTAATACCAATCAATGCACGACCGTGCCCCATCGTTAACGCCCCTTCATCAACCATGCGTTGCACTTCTTCTGGCAACGTCAAGAGACGAACGTGATTCGCAATGTACGGACGGCTTTTCCCTAATCTTTCCGCTAATAATTCTTGTGTTAAGCCTAAATGATCCATTAACTTACGATAAGATTGTGCTTCTTCGATTGGCGTTAAATCTTCCCGCTGTAAATTTTCAATCGTTGCAAGTTCCATCATTTCTCGGTCGTTATATTGACGGACGACCGCTGGAATTTTAGCAATCAACGCTTTCTTCGTTGCTCTAAATCGTCGCTCCCCAGCAACAATCTCGTAAAAATTACCTGCTTGTCGTACGATAATCGGTTGCAAAATACCATGTTCCGTAATCGATTGTGACAATTCTTCCAAAGCCTCTTCGTTAAAAATGCGGCGTGGTTGAAATGGGTTGGCACGTATTTTTCGCACAGGAATATATTCAACAACATCTTGTTCTTTCAAATCGTTCAATGGATTTTCCCCCATCGTTCTTCCCCCTATTGATTTAAAATACATTTACACTCAGTTTAACAAAAAAATAACGTAATCTTTTCTTTTCCAACTAGTCAGAAAATAAACGTATTGAAAAAGAGCATCGCTAATTGCGATGCTCCGTTATGAATCATTATTTTTTTGACCCGGTTTCTTTTTAGGAATACGGACCGTTACTTGATAATATTCATCATTTTCTTCTTCTTGCGTGTCGATATCAATACCATTTTTATGAATAACAGATACAGATTCGCGAATCGTATTTAGCGCAAGTCGTACATCACGATGCACGATGCGACGAATACGTTTCTTTTTCGTCTTATTATTCGCTTCTAGCACTTGTTCGATACGCGTTTCTAATTGACGAACATTATAATCTTTTTCTAACGTTTCATTCAACAATTGCAGTTGTAATTTTTCTTCTTTTAAGGGAATTAATGCACGCGCATGACGTTCTGAAATCGAGCGATTTAAAATCGCTTGCTGCACGTCTTCTGGCAATTTCAACAGTCTTAATTTATTCGCAACTGTTGATTGCCCTTTCCCTAAACGTTCAGCAAGTGCACCTTGCGTTAGACCGTGCATTTCTAGCAACGTTTGATAAGCATGGGCTTCTTCAATCGCTGTTAATTCTTCTCGTTGAAGATTTTCAATTAATGCGACAGATGCCACATCATGTTCGTTCATTTCTCGAATTATCGCTGGTGCCTCTGTCCAATCTAGAGATTGCATTGCACGATAACGGCGTTCTCCTGCAATAATCTCAAACTCATCCTCACCAAATTTGCGAACGACAATTGGTTGAATTACACCGTGTAATTGAATTGTTTGTGCCAATTCTTCCAACTTTGCACTGTCAAAAATAGTTCTAGGTTGGTAACGATTGGGATGAATTTTTGAAATTGGAAGCTTCACAACTGTTTCATGATTTTGTACCGAGGCAATTTCTTCTACCTTCTCACTGCCGCCGAAAAATCGTGAAAAAGCACTTTTCATTAACAAGCACCACCTTTTCGATATTTGCTATTATCCATTATAGAGAATTTTCATTAAAAAAACATAAGAAAGTACAGAAAAAAATAAGAGTGCGTCACATTCTTGAAAAAAATGTTAGACGTCACTCTTATTTCAACATAGTTGAGAAATTATTGAATTGGCATTTTATTTGGCATACCTGGTTTACGAGGATATTTTTTCGGTGTTGTTTTTACTTTATCAAAAGTAAAAATAACGCGTTCACTTTCCTCTACTGGTAAAACGAAATTAAATTCTTTATTTAATTTTACGCCTAACACTGACAATGCCTTCTTCGCATCTTTTAATTCATCTTCGCCACTCGCTGCTTTCATCGCAACAAATTGACCGCCCTCTTTTACGAGAGGAATACAAAGCTCTGATAAAACAGACATACGTGCAACGGCACGAGCTGTTACTAAATCAAAGGCTTCACGGTATTTTGGATTGCGACCGAAGTCTTCCGCACGTGAATGAACAAAATTCATATTGCTTAAACCAAGTTCATCGCTTAAATGATTTAAAAATTGAATACGTTTGTTTAAAGAATCTACGATTGTGATTTGTAAGTGCGGGAAACAGATTTTAATTGGAATACTTGGGAAACCTGCACCTGCACCGACATCACATACTGATGTTACTTTCGTAAAATCAACATAGAACGCTGCACTAATTGAATCATAGAAGTGTTTTAAATAAACAGATGGTTGATCTGTAATCGCTGTTAAGTTCATTTTTTCATTCCACTCAACAAGCGTTTTAAAATACGTATCGAACTGTTGCTTTTGTTCTGTTGATAACTCAATACCTTTTTCTTTTAATGCTTCATAAAATTGTTCTTCGTTCATGTCGCTCTCCTTATTTATACACAGGTTCATCCACAGGCTGTGGATGAATCTATATTATACTTTTGCGATTTTTCCTTGTTCGATATAAACGAGCAAAATGGAAATATCTGCTGGGTTTACACCTGAAATACGAGATGCTTGTGCAACAGATAATGGACGTACATCTTTTAATTTTTCTTTCGCTTCTGTAGCGATTCCGTTAATTGCATCGTAATCGATGTTTTCTGGAATTTTTTTGTTTTCCATTTTTTTCATCTTCGCAACTTGTTGCATCGCTTTTTCAATATATCCTTCATATTTCACTTGAATTTCAACTTGTTCACGTACTTCTTCTTCCAATTCAGGAGCGTCTGTAATTTGTGCGATGAATTCATAGTCTAATTCAGGACGTTTTAATAACTCAATCCCACGAATACCATCTTTTAATGGACTACTGCCTAGCTCTGCTAACTGATCATTAATTGCGCGTGGTTTAATAGCAAAGTCGCGTAAACGTTGGATTTCCGCTTCTACTTTTGCTTTTTTCGCTTCAAATTTATTGAAACGTTCTTCAGAAATAAGACCCACTTTAAATGCTTTTTCAGTTAAACGCATATCTGCATTATCGTGACGTAGTAATAAACGATATTCCGCACGAGATGTTAATAAACGGTACGGTTCGCTCGTGCCTTTCGTTACTAAATCGTCAATTAGAACGCCGATATATGCATCAGAACGATCTAAAATAATTTCTTCTTTGCCTACTGCACGAGCAGCTGCATTAATACCAGCCATCATACCTTGACCAGCAGCTTCTTCATAGCCTGAAGTACCGTTAATTTGTCCAGCTGTGTATAAGTTTTGAATACGTTTCGTTTCAAGTGTTGGCCATAATTGAGTCGGCACGATTGCATCGTACTCAATTGCATAACCAGCACGCATCATTTCAGCTTTTTCTAAACCTGGAATCGTTTCAAGCATTTTAAGTTGTACGTGTTCTGGAAGACTTGTTGATAATCCTTGTACGTACACTTCTTCTGTATTACGACCTTCTGGCTCTAAGAAAAGTTGGTGACGTGGTTTATCCGCAAAACGGACAATTTTTGTTTCAATTGATGGGCAATAACGAGGACCTGTCCCTACAATGACACCTGTGTACATTGGTGATTGGTCTAAGTTATCATTAATCACTTGGTGTGTTGCTTCACTCGTATATGTTAACCAGCAAGGGATTTGATCCGTAATGAATTCAGTTGTTTCAAAGCTGAATGCGCGTGGTTCTGGATCCCCTGGTTGAATTTCAGTTTTAGAATAGTCGATTGTTTTACTGTTTACACGTGGTGGTGTACCTGTTTTAAAACGTACTAAATCAAAACCTAACTCTTTTAAGTTATCCGCTAATTTAATTGATGGTTGTTGGTTGTTTGGACCTGAAGAATATTTCAAATCGCCGATAATGATTTCACCGCGTAAAAAAGTACCTGTCGTAATAACGACAGATTTCGCGCGATATACAGCACCTGTTTGTGTAATAACACCAACGACTGTCCCGTCTTCGATAATTAATTCATCAACCATGCCTTGTGTAATTTTTAAGTTATCTTGTTGTTCAAGAAGTTGTTTCATTGCATGTTGGTATTGGAATTTATCAGCTTGCGCACGTAATGCACGTACTGCTGGGCCTTTCCCTGTATTCAACATACGCATTTGGATATGTGTTTTATCAATGATTTTACCCATTGCGCCACCCATTGCGTCGATTTCACGAACGACAATCCCTTTTGCTGGACCCCCAACAGACGGATTACATGGCATAAATGCGATCATATCTAGGTTAATTGTTAATACTAATGTTTTCGCGCCCATACGTGCTGAGGCATATGCGGCTTCTACGCCTGCATGACCTGCACCGACAACGATTACGTCAAACGTGCCTGCTTCATAAGTGTGCATGACTCGTAATACTTCCCTTCTATTTCAAAAATATATGTTATTTTCCTAAGCAGAATTGAGAGAACAATTGATTAATTAGTTCATCTTGAACGGTTTCACCGATAATTTCGCCAAGAATTTCCCAAGAGCGTGTCAAGTCCATTTGGATCATATCTACAGGAATCCCTGCTTCCGCTGCTTGGATTGCATCTTGAATGCGATCTTTTGCTTGGTGTAATAATGCGATGTGACGCGCATTTGAAACGTATGTTGGATCTTCCGCTTCCACTTGACCTGAGAAGAATAAAGAAGCAATTGCTTCTTCTAATTTCTCGATACCTTCATCTTGTAAAATCGATGTCGTAATGACATGATGACCTGCAGCAATTTCTCGCACGCGATCTAAATCGATTTTTTGAGGTAAGTCTGTTTTGTTTACGACCACGATGTAGTTCATATCTTGAACGGTTTCAAATAAGCGTTCATCTTCAGGGCTAAGCACTTCATTGTAGTTCATTAAAAGAAGTGTTAAATCCGCATCGCGTAAAGCTTCGCGAGAACGTTCTACACCAATTCGTTCAACGATATCTTCCGTTTCACGAATACCAGCTGTATCCACAAGGCGAAGCGGAACGCCACGAACGTTGACATACTCTTCAATAATATCACGAGTCGTACCTGCTACGTCCGTAACAATCGCTTTATTTTCTTGTACTAAATTATTTAAAAGTGAAGATTTACCAACGTTTGGACGACCTAAAATTACCGTCGATAAGCCTTCACGTAAAATTTTACCTTGAGAAGATGTATTTAAAAGGCGTGTAATTTCTTTTTCGACCCATGAACAATTTTTGATCATAAGAGGAATCGTTACTTCTTCCACATCATCGTATTCTGGATAGTCAATATTCACTTCAACTTGTGCCAATACTTCTAAAATAGATTGGCGAAGCGATTTAATTAAGCGTGATAATTTACCGTCCATTTGACCGAGTGCTACATTCATCGCACGATCTGTTTTTGCACGAATTAAATCCATAACAGCTTCCGCTTGAGATAAATCGATACGACCATTTAAAAAGGCACGTTTCGTAAATTCTCCCGGTTCAGCCATGCGTGCACCATTACGAAGAACTAATTGTAAAACACGATTGACTGTAACAAGTCCCCCGTGACAGTTAATTTCTACGACATCTTCACGCGTAAATGTTTTAGGTCCGCGCATAAGAGATAACATCACTTCCTCCACAACTTCACCTGTATCTACTTCTTTCAGATGACCGTAATGAATAGTATGTGATGTTTGTTCTACTAATTTTTTACCGCTCGGTGAATGAAAAACTTTATCGGCAATTTCAACTGCTTGATCCCCACTTAATCGAACGATAGCAATCGCGCCTTCTCCCATAGGAGTAGATATCGCGGCAATTGTATCAAATTCCATAAAGACTACCTCCTGATTCATAGTTATCCACATGTGCATAAGTTATTTTCTAACTTATGATTTTAACATAAACAGCCCACACACTACAGTAAGCTGTTTACAGGAATATTTTTCCTTTAAACAATAATAAAAGCCCTTCTCAAAAAATGAGAAGGACTCTTTCACAATCCTTGTTTGCATTTTATAAAACTGGTTCAATCACAAGATGACGACGGTTTTTATCGCCTTCTGAATACGTATCTACATCGAGACGTTTCGCCAACGCATGGTGCATAACTTTGCGTTCACTTGATGGCATTGGCTCTAACACGACAGCTTTTCTTGTTCGAATTGCTTTGTCAGCCATATTATTCGCTAATTCAATCAATGATTGTTCGCGACGTTCTCTGTAATTTTCCACGTCTAGCTCTACCATATAGAAATGATCCGTGTACTTGTAAACGACAAGTTGCGTTAGCTGTTGCAAGGCATTAATCGTTTGGCCTCTTTTGCCAATTAAAACAGCAGCTTTTTTGCTACGTAAATTAATTTTCAAAAGTTTACCTTTGATTTCTTGAAGATCCATTTGAAGATCTTCAATACCCATACCTAAAGCTATATCATTTAAATATTTTTGGACGTGTTCAATCGTTTCACGATTGTCGTATTTAGAACTTTTTGCTTCAGAAGTAGCACTAGTTAGTACCATTTCTTCTGAAGGAGCTTGTTCCGTCATCACTTGTTGCGAATCCTCATCAGTTTTTGAAACTTCCGAGGGTTCAGTTGACTCGAATAGTTGCGTTTTAACATGTTGTTGCTGTTCATCATTCGCTGCTAACGATTGATCCACAACCTTTTCCGAAGAAACCGGTTTTAAAGTTGCTTTCACAATCGCCTTTTTAGCACCAAATCCGAAAAAACCTTTTTTGGGTTGCTGTATAACGATAATATCCACGAGATCTTCCGTTGTTTGTAACTCCGTAAGCGCCAGTTGAATAGCTTTTTCTACAGTTTTCCCAATTTGAGTTGCTTGTTTCATGTAAAGCCCTCCTCAATTCAGGTCATTCTTATGCAAAAAATTGCACATGAATACTAATCTATTTTAGCATGTTTCGAACGATTCGCTCCACTAGTTCTTTTCAAAACTTTTGCGATTTTCAAGACGTGTTCTAGACTTTTCTTTGTTTGGAAAAAGTCCATTGCGGCCGCCGGTTTACGGGCGATAATAACATAATCCATCTCCTGTACAAGCTCATGATCCAATTCATGAAATGCTTGACGAATATGACGTTTGACTTGGTTACGCTGTACGGCATTCCCAACTTTTTTGTTTAAGGATAAGCCGATACGAAATTGCTTCTGCTCTTCTTTCGATAAACAGTACACAACAAATTGGCGGTTTGCGAAAGATTTCCCTTTTTTAAATACCTTTTGGAAATCTACGTTCTTTTTCACCCTACGTTGTTTCTTCATCTTTCTTATTCCCTCCATTATTTATATAGAAGAAAATAGTCCTAATACCATTGAAAGACGTCCCCATTCAGACCTTTTGGGAACGTCTTTCTTCTTCTTCCTCTTTTTAACTTGTTAACCCAAGCTCTTTAAAGAAAAAAGACCACTGAATTGGTCAGTGGACTTATGCTGATAAGACTTTACGGCCTTTACGACGGCGAGCTGCTAATACGCGGCGACCGTTTTTAGTAGCCATACGTGCGCGGAAACCGTGTACTTTACTATGTTTACGTTTTTTCGGTTGGTATGTGCGTTTCATTATATACACCTCCTATTGCATGAAAGTCTATTAAAAAAATACATTACAGACAGTCCTTGCTATTATAGTTGCTTATACTGTTTTTTGTCAAGTTCGTTTTGTATAAAACTTTTTATTTAAATGTAATGCATTGGATCTTTTTCTATGTTAAAGTTATGCACATTCCTCTCAAAAAAACTTCATTTTCCTTGGATAACTTTGTGTATATATTTCTTCCTCTTTTTACGTTATTCACAACACTTATCAACAGCTTATACACAAACTAACAGCCTGTGGATAAATTCGATATGAATATTTATGCACCCTGTGGATAACTATCTCAAACTATTGATTTAATTGCATTTTACTGTTAATATATTTGTGTATATATCTGTTGATAACTAGTTTTATACATTTTTTGTCCACAATATCCACAGCCTGTGGATAACATTTATACACAGGCTGTTTATATTTATTTTAACAGGTTGTGGATATTGTGGATAACTGTTATGATATCCAATAGAGTATTTTAATTTTTCAATCGCACTATTTTTTTAAGAAAAGGAGACGCCAGCTTGGATCATTTAGATGAATTATGGGAAAAAGTTTTATCTGAAGCACAAGAAAAAATCTCTAAACCAAGCTTTGAAACTTGGTTAAAGTCTACGAAGTTACTCGCATACAATGGTGATGCAGTAACAGTTGTTGCACCGAATTCATTTACACGTGAATGGCTAGAAAACCATTACATTCCTTTAATTGTTTCTATATTAGAGGAACTAACTGGTGAGACGCTAAAAATCCGTTTTATCGTGCAACAAGATGCTGACTTAGAAGAGATTGAGTTGCAATCAAAAAAACTTCCTCCTGAAGAAAAAGAGGAAGTAATATTTGATCAATCGACAATGTTAAACACAAAAAATACGTTTGATACATTCGTCATTGGTTCTGGGAACCGCTTTGCACACGCCGCTTCTCTAGCAGTTGCCGAGGCCCCAGCAAAAGCATACAATCCTCTATTTATATATGGAGGAGTTGGCCTTGGTAAAACACATTTAATGCACGCAATAGGTCATTATGTGTTGGAACATAATCCAAAAGCGAAGGTCGTATACTTATCTTCTGAAAAATTCACCAATGAGTTCATTAACTCTATTCGTGACAACAAAACAGAAGAATTTCGTAACAAATACCGTAAAGTAGACGTTCTATTAATTGATGATATTCAATTTTTAGCAGGAAAAGAATCAACGCAAGAAGAATTTTTCCATACGTTTAACACCTTACACGGTGAATCCAAACAAATTATTATCTCAAGTGATCGCCCACCGAAAGAAATTCCAACATTAGAAGATCGCTTACGCTCTCGTTTTGAATGGGGTCTTATTACAGATATTGCACCACCTGATTTGGAAACACGTATCGCGATTCTTCGTAAAAAAGCAATTGCTGACGATTTAAACGTTCCAAATGAAGTGATGATGGCTATCGCAAACCAAATTGACTCCAATATTCGTGAGTTAGAAGGGGCTTTAACACGTGTTGTAGCTTATTCTTCTCTCGTTGGTGAAACAATCACACCAGATTTAGCTGCGCGCGCATTAAAAAACATTATTCCAGAAGGTAAACCACTTACACTACGGATTAGTGATATTCAACGTGCTGTCGCAGAGTATTATCATATTCAAATTGAAGACTTTGCTGCTAAAAAGCGTACGAAAACAATCGCTTTTCCACGCCAAGTCGCAATGTATTTATCACGTGAACTGACAGACAACTCGCTACCTAAAATTGGCGATGAGTTTGGTGGGCGTGATCATACAACTGTTTTGCACGCACATGAAAAAATAGGTACGCTTTTAAAGAGTGATGCTTTGCTTCAAGAAGATGTAAAACAAATTAAAGTTACTTTAGGTCAATAAGAGCCTGTGGATAACTTGTGGATAATTCTTTGAGTTATACACAAAGTTATACACATATTATCAACAAGACAAATGTACTTATATCATGCTTTCAAGGTACTTATCCACAGTATCCACAGGCCCTATTACTATAACTTCTTTTAAATAATAAATAATATATTAGTAAGTGAGGTCTTTAAATTATGAAATTTACTATTTTACGTGAACAATTATTAAATGGTGTAAATGACGTTTTAAAAGCTGTCAGTTCAAAAACAACAATTCCAATTTTAACTGGTATTAAATTAGATGCTTCTAAAGAAGGTTTAACATTAACAGGTAGTGATGCGGATATTACAATTCAAGTATTTATTCCAACTGAAAAAGATGGAGAAGAATTAATCCAAGTAACAACGCCAGGTTCAATCGTATTACAAGCACGTATGTTCAATGAGATTGTTCGTAAGTTACCTACAAAAGATGTTGAAATTGAAGTGTTAGAAAATTATCAAACACGTATTCGTTCTGGTAAATCAGATTTCCACTTAATCGGCTTAGATGCAGCGGAATATCCAATGACTCCAGATATTAATAAAGATCACCAATTTACATTAGCTGCAGATTTACTAAAACAAATTATTCGTGAAACTGTATTTGCTGTTTCAACGAGTGAATCACGTCCTGTTCTTACAGGGGTAAATTGGCAAATTAAAGAAGAGGGACTAGTTTGTGTTGCTACAGATAGTCACCGTCTTGCACGTCGTAAAGTAGCATTAGAAAATTTACCAACAGATGTAAGCAGCGTTGCGATTCCAGGTAAGAGCTTAAATGAATTAAGCAAAGTATTACCAGATGATCAAACAGCTGTGGATATTTACTTAAACAATCAACAAGTTTTATTCAAAACAAATGATTTAGTATTCTACTCACGTTTATTAGAAGGAAATTATCCTGATACATTACGTTTAATTCCAGATGAATACCAAACAAACATCACAGTAAACGGCAAAGAATTACTACAAGCAATCGACCGTGCATCATTATTAGCACGTGGCGATCGTAACAATGTCGTTCGTTTATCAACTGTGGATAACGAAACAATTGAGATTTCTTCAAATTCACCTGAAATCGGTAAAGTTGAAGAGCAAGTTCAAGTTGCATCGTTCACAGGGGAAGATTTACGTATTTCATTCAGTGCTAAATTCATGATGGATGCGTTAAAAGCAATTGATGGTCAAGAAGTAGTCGTACAATTCACAGGTCCAATGCGTCCATTTATTTTACGTTCTGTTCATGACGATGCGATTTTACAATTAATTTTACCTGTTCGTACGTACTAATCCACAGTATCCACAGATGCCTGTGGATAGTTGGTTAGTTATACACAACAACTAAAAATAAAAATTGAAAGAAGATAGGCGAACGTATATGCCTATCTTCTTTTTACTTATAGCCGAAAATTAGGTACAATAAAGAAATAATGAGCAAAAAATGTAGAGGATGAAAACAGTGAAAACAATTAACATTAAAGATGAATTCGTAACACTTGGTCAATTTTTAAAATTAGCTGATATTATTAGTTCTGGTGGACAAGCGAAATGGTTTTTACAAGAATACGAAGTTTATGTAAATGATGAGTTTGAAGATCGTCGAGGACGTAAATTGTACGTAGGTGATGAAATCGATATTCCTGGCACAGGCCAATTTGAAATTGCTGCTGGAGAATAGATAGATGTATATCGAGCATCTGAAGCTAATTAATTATCGAAATTACGATACAGCTGAGTTAACGTTCTCACCAAAAATTAATGTTTTTATCGGTGAAAATGCCCAAGGGAAAACCAATGTTATGGAAGCAATTTATGTGCTTGCAATGGCAAAATCTCATCGATCATCAAATGAGAAAGAATTAATACGATGGGATGCAGATTATGGTAAAATAGAAGGTGACATTCAAAAGAAATATGGTCACCTCCCGTTGGAATTAATCATTTCAAAAAAAGGTAAAAAAGCAAAAGTAAATCACTTAGAGCAAAGCCGCTTAAGTGATTATGTGGGACAAATGAATGTTGTCATGTTTGCACCTGAAGATTTAACAGTCGTAAAAGGCAGTCCACAAGTTAGAAGACGTTTTTTAGATATGGAAATTGGTCAAATTTCACCGGTATATTTGCATGATCTTCTAACGTTCCAAAAGATTTTAAAGCAGCGTAACCATTTGCTGAAACAAAGTCGTGGAAAAATGCCAGATGCTACGCTATTTGATATTTATACAGAACAGTATGTACAAGCAGCAGTAAAAGTTATTCGCAAGCGATTTGAGTTTATGGAGCTTTTGCAACAATGGGCATATCCGATACACTTTGGTATTTCAAGAGAGCTTGAGAAACTCGAAATACAGTATCGCCCTGTTAGCGGATTGGAGCGAGATTTTACAGAGCAGCAAATGTGCGAACATTTATTGCAAAAATTAAAAGAACAACAACAACGAGAATTAGAGCGGGGTGTAACGCTCGTTGGCCCTCACCGTGATGATTTAGCCTTTTTTGTAAATGGTTATGATGTTCAAACATACGGTTCACAAGGGCAACAACGTACAACCGCCTTATCATTAAAATTGGCTGAAATCGAACTGATTCGCCAAGAAACAGGTGAATCGCCCATTTTATTATTGGATGATGTTCTGTCAGAATTGGACGATTATCGCCAATCACATTTATTAAACACAATTCAAGATAAAGTCCAAACGTTCGTTACGACGACAAGCGTGGATGGAATTGAGCACAAAACGATACGTGAAGCGAAGATGTTTCATGTGAAACAAGGTTCTGTAGACACGCAAGAATAGTGTGTTTTCAGAGCCTTATACTATTAGATATATGTTCCTCATGAAAGGGTAGGTGGAGTAATAATGGCAGAAGAAACAAAGCCAGTCGCATATGATGCTGACCAGATACAAGTATTAGAAGGCCTAGAAGCTGTTCGTAAACGTCCAGGTATGTATATCGGTTCTACAAGCTCTAAAGGTCTTCACCATTTAGTATGGGAAATTGTCGATAACAGTATCGATGAAGCGTTAGCAGGATTCGCTACAGACATTGTTGTAGCCATCGAAAAAGATAACTGGATTCGTGTAGAAGATAACGGTCGTGGTATTCCAGTAGATACGCAAGAAAAAGTTGGGAAACCCGCAGTAGAAGTAATTATGACTGTATTACATGCCGGTGGTAAATTCGGCGGTGGCGGATATAAAGTATCAGGTGGACTTCATGGTGTAGGTGCTTCTGTTGTAAATGCATTATCTACACAAACAATCGTTCAAGTACACCGCGACGGTCATATTCATGAAATTAAATTTGAGCGTGGTCAAACTGTTCAAGAATTAAAAGTAATTGGGGATACGGACCATAATGGTACGACAACACGCTTTAAAGCCGATCCAGAAATTTTTAAGGAAACGACAGTTTATGAGTTCGATATTTTAGCGCATCGCGTTCGAGAATTAGCTTATTTAAACCGTGGTATTCGTATTTCTATTATTGATGAGCGTGAAGGACAAGAACGCCGTAGTGATTATCATTATGAAGGCGGTATTAAATCGTACGTTGAACATATTAACGAAAAGAAAGAACCTATTCATGAAGCAATCGATTTAAAAGGTGAAAAAGATGGCATTTCTATTGAAATCGCTATGCAATATAACTCAGGATTCGCAACGAATATTTTTTCTTTCGCCAACAATATTAATACGTATGAAGGCGGTACTCACGAATCAGGATTTAAAACTGCTTTAACACGTGTCATCAATGATTATGCACGTAAAAATAGTTTATTAAAATCTGCGGATGCTAACCTTTCTGGGGAAGACGTTCGTGAAGGTTTAGTAGCTATTGTGTCTATTAAACACCCAGATCCTCAATTTGAAGGTCAAACGAAAACGAAATTAGGAAACTCTGAAGTAAGTACGATTACGAATTCATTGTTCTCTGAGCATTTCGAACGTTTCCTTTTAGAAAACCCAACAGTTGCTCGTACGATTGTTGATAAAGGTTTAATCGCTTCTCGTGCACGTGTTGCAGCGAAAAAAGCGCGTGAAATGACACGTCGTAAATCTGCCCTAGAAGTTTCAAGCTTACCAGGTAAATTAGCAGACTGTTCATCTCGTCATCCTGAAGAATGTGAAATTTATATCGTAGAAGGTGACTCTGCAGGTGGTTCTGCAAAATCAGGTCGTGATCGTCACTTCCAAGCAATTTTGCCACTTCGAGGTAAAATTTTAAACGTTGAAAAAGCACGTTTAGATCGTATCCTTTCAAATGCAGAGATTCGTGCTATGATCACAGCAATTGGTACAGGAATCGGAGAAGAATTCAATTTAGAAAAAGCGCGTTATCATAAGATCGTTATTATGACCGATGCTGATGTCGATGGCGCACATATTCGTACATTACTATTAACATTCTTCTTCCGCTTCATGCGTCCACTTATTGAAGCTGGCTACGTGTATATTGCACAGCCACCACTTTATCAAGTCAAACAAGGGAAACATTTAGAGTATTGCTACTCAGATGCGGAACTACAAGAAATTTTAAGCGGTCTTTCACAACAACCGAAACCAATGGTACAACGATACAAAGGTCTTGGCGAAATGAATGCAGACCAATTATGGGATACAACAATGGATCCAGAACACCGCGTTTTATTACAAGTTGAATTAGACGATGCGTTAGAAGCAGATCGTGCTTTTGAAGATTTAATGGGCGATGATGTAGAACCACGTCGTAAATTCATCCATGAAAACGCAGTGTACGTAGAGAATTTAGATATTTAGTTGAAGCGAAGGGAGGTCACATACATTGACTGAAAATAACAAACCCGGTGTAAAGGGTGTAAATATTACAAAGACAATTAAGACGGCATTTTTAGATTATGCGATGAGTGTTATCGTATCTCGTGCCTTACCAGATGTACGTGACGGTTTAAAACCAGTACAACGCCGTATTTTATACGGAATGCAAGAATTAGGCAGTGCTTCAGATAAACCTTACAAAAAATCAGCACGTATCGTTGGGGACGTAATGGGTAAGTATCACCCGCATGGTGACTCATCTATTTATGAAGCAATGGTACGTATGGCGCAAGATTTCAGTTATCGTTATATGCTCGTTGATGGTCACGGGAACTTTGGTTCTGTCGATGGTGACGGTGCAGCCGCAATGCGTTATACCGAATCACGTATGTCTAAAATTTCAATGGAAATGCTACGTGACATTAACAAAAATACGATTGACTACAAAGATAACTACGATGGTAATGAAAAAGAACCAGTCGTATTGCCAGCACGTTATCCAAACCTTTTAGTTAATGGTGCTTCAGGTATTGCTGTAGGTATGGCAACAAACATCCCGCCTCATCAATTAGGTGAAGTAATTGACGGCGTATTAGCTATTTCTGAAAACCCAGCTATCACAACAGAAGAACTAATGGAAATTATTCCAGGACCAGATTTCCCTACTGGCGGTATTATTTTAGGACGCAGCGGTATTCGCCAAGCGTACGAAACAGGCCGCGGTTCAATTCTTGTTCGAGCTAAAGTGGAAATCGAAGAACGTCCAAGTGGTAAAGAAGTTATTGTTATTCATGAACTTCCTTATCAAGTGAACAAAGCAAAATTAATTGAAAAAATTGCAGAGCTTGTTCGCGATAAAAAAATTGATGGTATTACGAATATCCGTGATGAATCTGACCGTAATGGTATGCGTGTTACAATTGATGTGCGTAAAGATGCGAACGGTAATGTCGTATTAAATAACTTATTTAAACAAACAGCAATGCAATCTAGCTTTGGTATTAATACACTAGCTCTTGTAAATGGTCAGCCTCAAACATTAAGTTTGAAAGAGTGTTTATACCACTACTTAGAACATCAAAAAGAAGTGATTCGTCGTCGTACAGAATTCGAATTAAAAAAAGCAGAAGATCGTGCACATATTTTAGAAGGTTTACGTATTGCACTTGATCATATCGATCAAATTATCGCTTTAATTCGTGGTTCTCAAACAGCAGATGTTGCAAAACGTGGCTTAGTAGAGCAATTCTCTTTAAGCGAACGCCAAGCACAAGCTATTTTAGACATGCGTTTACAACGTTTAACAGGCTTAGAGCGCGATAAAATCGAAGCAGAATACAATGAATTAATGGCCCTTATTAATAAATTGCGTAGCATTTTAGCAGATGAAGCGAAAATTATCGAAATCATCCATACAGAACTTATTGAAATTCGTGAAAAATTCAATGATGCACGTCGTACAGAAATTGTTGCAGGTGGTGCAGGTATGATCGAGGATGAAGATTTAATTCCTCGTGAAAATTCAGTTCTTACATTAACACACAATGGTTACATCAAACGTTTACCGGCGAATACATATCGCAGCCAACGTCGTGGTGGCCGTGGTGTACAAGGTATGGGCACGCACTCAGATGATTTCGTAGAACATTTACTTTATACTTCTACCCATGACACGATTTTATTCTTTACTTCAAAAGGTAAAACATTCAAAGCGAAAGGCTATGAAATTCCTGAGTTTGGTCGTACAGCGAAAGGGTTACCGATCGTCAACTTACTAAATGTTGATAAAGAAGAAAAAGTAACAGCGATGATTCGCGTTCCTTCCTATGAAGAAGATGCTTACTTCATCTTTACAACACGTACAGGTGTAACGAAACGTACATCATTATCACAATTCGCAAACATCCGTACGAACGGTTTAATTGCGGTATCATTACGTGAAGATGATGAACTAATTGCTGTTCGTTTAACAGATGGTACGAAAGATATTGTCATCGGTACACGAAACGGTATGCTCGTTCGTTTCAAAGAATCAGATATCCGTCCAATGGGTCGTACAGCAGGTGGTGTACGAGGTATTCGCTTAAAAGGCGATGACTACGTCGTTGGTATGGAAATTTTAGAAGAAAACCAAGAAGTATTAGTCGTAACAGAAAATGGTTACGGTAAACGTACTGGTGAAGAAGAATATCGTTTACAAACTCGTGGCGGTGTAGGTATTAAAACTTGTCAGATTACAGATAAAAACGGTCCACTCGTTGCGGTGAAAACAGTAATAGGTGAAGAAGATGTTATGTTAATTACGGATAACGGTATGTTAATTCGTATGGACGTTGCAGATATTTCAGTAATCGGACGTAGTACACAAGGTGTTCGTTTAATTCGTTTAGCAGACGGTGAGCATGTAGCGACTGTTGCTAAAGTAGAAAAAGAAGAACCAGAAGAAGAAATTGATGAATCATTAGATGATGAAACAGTAGCATCTGAAGATCAAGACTAATAAATAAAAAGCAGTACTCTTCGGAGTACTGCTTTTTTTATGCTTTGTTAATGAATAAATTGTATCTTTTAAACTAAATAATTACAATAATAGTGAAAAAGTAATGGTTATGTGATAAGATACTATTGTCCTATAAAGAAGGAAAAAATGAAAAAAAGCAAAAAAAATAAAACATTTGCTCTAAAAAGATTGAAGAAGGTGCTGAAAATGGAAGGAATGTTAACGAAAGTTTCTGAAATACGCTTAGGTAGTTTGGTATCTGAAGATGTTATGGGGAATACACAATTTCCTCTTATTGATAAAGGAACGAAGATTACGCGAGAACATTTACAAGTTTTAAATGCATTTCAAATTGCGAAAGTAAAAATTCTTTATGCAACTAGTCATAATGAAGATGAAGTACGTGAAGAGTATGTACAACAGTTAGAACAAACCTTTAATAAACCATTAGCACCTTTTAAAAGAAGATATAAAGAAGCTGTAGACCTTTATAAGTTAGAATTTCAAAGCTGGGAAGCTGGCTCGAAAATTGATATTCCGAAACTTCGTGAAGTGATGTTGCCTCTATTAGAAGATGTTTTACGCAACCGAGTACGTATTTTTACATTAAATGAATATTCAAATGCAAAAGACTACTTGTATAATCACGCTATTTCAACGTCACTAATAGCAGCAGTCATTGCTCAAAAGATGAATTACGTAAAAGGGGATGTTATTCAATTAGCGATGGCTGCTCTTGTAGCAGATTGTGGAATGTCAAAAATTTCTTCTAAAATTCGAGATAAGGCAGGTTCCTTAACGAAAGAAGAATTTGCAGAAATTAAAATGCATCCAAAAGAAAGTTTGTTAATGGTAAAAGATTTAGTACTAATTAAAAATAATATGAAGACAGCAATTTTTCAGCATCATGAAAGATTAGATGGTAGTGGCTATCCATGTCGGTCGAATGGAAATACTATTAATATAGAAGCGCATGTTATGGCGGTAGCTGATATTTTTCATGCTATGACATGTGAACGCGTATATAAACGTGCAGATTCTCCTTTTAAAGTCATTGAAATGATTCAACAAGAAGAGTTTGGCAAGTTCCATATTAAACCTGTTCAAGCCCTTTTGAACTGTGTAGCAGATTTTGGGTTAGGAACGAATGTTGAACTATCAAATAAATCTATAGGACAAATTGTTTTTGTAAACACAAATAATCCAACAAGACCAGTTATTAAAATCGCTGGTTTTGAAGAAACAATCGATCTTTCAAAAAATAAAAGTATTTATATTGAAAAGATAATTACAAAAGAATAATGATTTTGATTCAATATCTATTTATCGAATTGCTACAAAGCCTATTTTAAAAGCTTTTTAAAGATTTATTTATATGTTTATAAATTATTTTAAAAAAATAGTTGACTTCTTTTTATAATATAATATATAATAAATTACGTTGATTGAGTTGTTCGAAAGAACAGTATCAAAAAACAAAAAGTTTTTTTAAAAAATACTTGTTATTTTTTAAAAAAATGTTATTATATATAAGTCGTCAAGAACGACATATGATGAACC
>NZ_HE611071.1 GCF_000285595.1 Kurthia senegalensis
GGTTCATCATGTGTCGTTCTTGACGACTCATTTATTATATCACCATAACTTTCAATTCGTCAACACTTTTTTGAAAAAGTTTTTTGAGTCATTTATTCGTTTGTGATATTCATATCTCTTAAAGACAAGTAATATAATATAACGTTTCATAAATAATGTCAACAGTTTTATCGAAATATTATTTTGTTTTATTTAACAGAATAATAGCGATGGTATACACCGTTACTCTTCGTCTCAACACGTTCTATATTAATATATCCTTTCTGTACGAGAAACTCAATGAAAAACTCTAAGTTTACAGAGTAGATTTTCAAGTCTTCATCTTCGTGTAATTGTTGGATGCTCCAATGATCTTCACGTTCCATAATTTTTACGATATGCTTAGCACTTTGCTCTTGATTCATTTCGATAAATTGTTCTACGTAATTAAATAACCCTTTAATACGTTGTTCAATCGCTAAATTACTCGTTACAAAATTTTTGTATAACTCATAAATCACCGTATCGTATTTTAATTGATTCCATACCATAACTTCCGGATAACGATTATCTTGAATCACAATCATACGCGCCAAGTAATGCAATGTTGCCACCATATGATTGTATGCATCATAGTAATTTCGATCACGATAACAAACTTTACACTCTTGATATTTTCTCAAAAGCTTAGAATATTCCACGCCCAACTTCGTTTCTTTCCATTCAAAAGAATTTTGCTGCAAACTTTTTTTAACCGTTTCAATGTATTCATTACGGTCAAACAACACTTTACCGTTCAATAACCATTCAACGATTTTCTTATTATAGCCAGCAACAATCCATTTTTGTAATTGTTTTTCGGTAATAATGTGCATCGCTGCTTTTTTCTCATCATCAAACATATAATGTTTCGTGAAGACTGGAACGTCGCCCTCTTTCGTAATAATAAATAAAACTGAATCAAAGTTATCTGTAATCGGGCTTACGACGTCTATTTTTTCTACAAAAATAACACATAATGTATTTGAATCACTTGCACGTTCTTGATAAATTGGGCGTAATCTAAAATCCATGTTTGTTCCTCCTAAGCTTCTTCGAATGCGATTATGTTAATTATATCAAAAATTATGAAACTCAAAAATAAAAAAAGGTATGCTGTAACTATTTTTTAATAGTTGCAATCCATACCTTTGTTCATACAATTATGATTCTTTGCTTTGACAATCAGGACACGTTCCGTAAATTTCTAAACGGTGTGTATTAATTGCGAAGTTCGTTACTTGTGCCGCTACATGTTCAACTTCATCTAGTCCAGGATAATGGAAGTCGACAATTTTGCCACAAGATTCACAAATGACGTGATAATGCTTCGATGTAATGAAATCAAAACGACTTGCATTATCACCGTATGTTAATTCTTTTACTAAACCCGCTTCTCGGAAAACACGTAAATTATTGTATACTGTCGCAACGCTCATGTTAGGAAACTTCGTTTCTAGCGTCTTATAAATCTCATCCGCTGTAGGATGTTTCATAGATTCGATTAAGTACTCTAAAATCGCATGACGTTGAGGAGTAATACGTACACCTGTTGTCTTTAGCGTGTCGAGTGCGTTTTTCAATTGCAATTCAGACATCGCCATGCACCTCTTTCATACAAATTATTAATTTATAATAGTTATTAATAAGTCTACCCGTTGCATAGCATTACTGTCAACTTTCTTGTTTATATTCTACAATCCGTCACATGAAATCTATTTCTTTTTTCAATTAGATATCTACAATTCTCAATTAGTACCCTAATGATAAGTTCACGATATTTTGTAACGTAGCTACTTCCCCTGCACGCCATTTTTTTAAATTCGGTTTAAAGATAGCGAAGCTTCGTTCTAAATAACGAGATGAATGACTTGAAACGTGAGGAGACACTGTCATATTAGGCAATGCCCAAAATGGATGATCGGCTGGAAGAGGCTCTTGTTCAAATACGTCGCATACTGCCGAACGAATTATCCCTTTCGTCAATGCTTCAAGTAATACATTCGTTTCTACGAGACTTCCTCGACCGAAATTCATAAAGAGCGCACTACGTTTCATCATTTCAAAATGTTCTTTCTTCAATAGATGTTTCGTTTCTTCTGTTTCAGGAATAACTGAAATAACGAAGTCCGCCTTCGGAAGTGCAGATTTTATATTTTCTAACGTGACCATTTCATCCATATACGCTGCAGCACGACCAGAGCGGTTGCACCCAATCGTCGTTACTTGGAATGCTTGTAACAATCGACCGATTTCTCCACCGATCGCACCTGGTCCAATAATGAGTGCGGTCGCATCACAAAGTTCACGTTGTTTAATATTTCGTTTCCATTCACTTTTTTCTTCGTACGCATATATTTCTCGTAAAGCATGGACGTCCGCTAAAATGTGAGCAAGGACAGATTCTGCCATTGGAACTTTATGAATACCTCGAACGTTCGTCACTTGAATGCCTTTTGCAGCAATCGCTTCTTTCGGCATTTTCTCAATACCAGCAGACGTCACCATAATCCACTTTAACTGAGAAGCTTCTGCTATATGTTCCTCAGTTAAGTCTTCTCCATACGTTACGATAATTTCGGCTTCCGCTAAAAAAGGTTGTTTCACACTTTTTTCAAATACAAATTGTTCTTCTGGAAATGAAGCAAGTAAGTCTTCCTTTAAATCTGGTCTTGGATCAAATGTGAAATAAATCATTTAGTCGGCTCCTTCTTCTAACGTTTTTAAAACTGTCGCAATATGGTCTTTCACGCGTACATTGCGCCATTCTTTTTCTACGACACCTTGTTCATTAATTAAAAATGTAGAACGAACGATACCCATGTATTCTTTCCCGAAGTTTTTCTTCAATTGCCATACACCGTACGCTTCTGCAATTTCATGTTGTTCATCTACTAATAATGAGAAAGGTAATTCATATTTATCAATGAATTTCACGTGTTTCGCTGCAGCATCTCCACTAACACCTAAAATGACTGCATTCAATTTAGAAAAATCTTCATGTGCATCTCTAAAATCACACGCTTCCGTCGTACAACCTGGTGTCATATCTTTCGGATAAAAGTAAAGAATGACCTTTTTCCCTTTTAAATCTTGTAGAGAAACTTGTTCCCCTTTTTCATTTTCAGTTTGAAACAATGGTGCTTGTTGACCTTGTAAATTAATCATTAAAAAAACCCCCTTTTCTTCTATTGTACATCCTACGCTTGAAACATTGCATTAAGTACGTTAAAGTACGACTATAATTAGAAAGAAAGAGAGGTTCCCATTTCAATTATGAGATTAGGTGCCCGTATTTTAAAAACTGGTGTTGCTATCATTTTTGCTTTTTATTTAGCAGAATTTTTACAACTACCATCGCCTATATTTGCTGGAATCGCTGCGATTTTTGCGATTCAACCGACTGTTTACCGCTCTTATAAAACGATTATTGAACAAATTCAAGGGAATTTAATCGGTGCTATGAGTGCCGTTGTATTCGGTTCTATTTTCGGTGTCGAACCGATTGTTGCTGGTTTCGCTGTCATCGTCACATTATTAATTATGATGCGCTTAAAATTATCCGGAAGCGTATCCCTTGCACTCGTAACGGTCATCGTTATTATGGAAGGGCCAAGTGACGACTTCTTACTCTTCGCAATTATTCGATTTGCGACAGTTATGGTCGGCGTACTCGCTGCTTCAATCGTCAACCTCGTGTTCTTACCACCGAAGTACGAAACGCGATTGTTTGCGTCACTGAAATTTTTGCAAGATGATATCATTCGTTGGATCCGCCTAGCTGTTCGCCAAGCATCCGAGCATACGTCGACGAAACAATCACTTCGTACGTTAACGAATCATCAAAAGAAAATCGAAAAAATTTATGAATTATATAAAGAAGAAAGAACGTATACGAAAAAGGCATTGTTCATCAAAAAGAGAAAACTCGTCATTTATCGTCAAATGTTAATTACGACGAATAAAAGTTTAGAAACATTGAATCGCCTCTTCCTTCATGAAAATGAACTAGCGAGCATGCCACCAAAGCTTCACTTAATTATTCAAGAACGCTTAGATTTCTTATTAACGTATCATGAACAACTTTTCTTGAAATATACAGGAAAATTAAAATCACCTCATACGCATTGGTTCGGTCAAGAAGATTTCCTACAGCGCAATGAAATTATGGACATCTTCGCAGACTATATCGTCGAACAACATGCAAAAGAAGGCGACGAAGAATTTTCGAGCTATCACTTATTGCACATTTTATCGCGTATTTTAGATTACGAAGAAAACTTAGAACATCTCGACCGTTTAATTTCCGCTTACCAAAGCTACCACTCAAGCGAGCTATTAAACGAACGTGATGAAGATAAAATTATTTAACGAAGAAGAAACTAGGACATAAGTAAAAATTCCAATCTTTAATAGAGAAGAGGATGTCAAATTCGACATCCTCTTCTCTATTTTTATACGCAAATTAAGTATAACCATTCCCATATTGCGTATTTTTTGAAGCTTATTAGCATGACATTTCGTTTAAGATTTAGTAGTAGGACACTTAATTTCCAACAAGAATTGCCCTTTTTTCGTGCCCTCACGAAAAAAAATAAATGAAGCCTCGACTGAAATGAAGAACGACGGTTGCCTAATAGACAAAAAAACTCCTGACTTGTAAATAGTCAGGAGTTTCTGTTTATTAATCAAGTTTTTGTACGTTGAATAAATCGTGGTAAATACCATCTTCACGTTGCATGAGTTCGTCATGCGTACCACGTTCTTTTAATTCACCGTGATTAATGACGAAAATTTGATCCGCATGCGTAATCGTTGAAAGACGATGCGCAACGATGAGCGTCGTACGATTGTGTGCTAAACGTTCAAGTGATTCTTGAATGAGTGCTTCACTTTCTAAATCGAGTGCAGACGTCGCTTCATCTAAAATTAAAATTGGTGGGTTTTTCAAAAATACGCGCGCAATCGCAACACGTTGTTTTTGCCCGCCCGATAATTTCACGCCGCGTTCGCCAACTGCCGTATCGTACCCGTCTGGTAAGGCCATAATAAAGTCATGTGCATTTGCGGCTTTCGCTGCTTCAATCATATCTTCCTCTGTCGCGTCTGGGTTCCCCATTAAAATATTTTCTCGTACAGAATCACTGAACAAAATATTTTCTTGTTGGACAATCCCGATTTGCGAACGAAGTGATTGAATCGTAACGTCACGAACGTCATGTCCGTCAATTTTTATTTGACCTGCGACAACGTCATAAAAACGTGGAATCAAACTAATGATCGTTGATTTACCGCCACCGCTCATTCCGACGAATGCTGTCGTTTGCCCTGGAGCAATCGAAAAGTCGATATTCGTTAATACGTTGGGGCCCTTATCATCATAACGGAACGTCACATGATGAAAATCGACTTTCCCGATAACAGGTGGTAGAGCTTTCGCTTCTTTTGCATCGCTAATATCGTATTTTTCATCAAACAAATCAAACATACGATCCATTGAAGCGACCGACTGTGTCAATGTCGTCGATGAATTCACGAGACGGCGAAGTGGATTATACAGCATATCAATATATCCGATAAATGCCGCCATCGTACCGACTGTTAAATTTCCGTTTATTACGTTGTAACCTGCATAAGCTAATACAGCAACCGGTGCTAAACCTGTAATTGTATTCACGACCGCAAATGTATACGCATTCCATCTCGTTTGATTCAATGCTTTTTCTAAAAAATTTCCGTTTGATTTCGCAAAAATTTCTTGTTCATGTTTTTCTAAAGTGAAGCTTTTAATAATGTTCATACCTTGAACACGTTCATGTAAATAACTTTGAACGCCAGCGAGTGCTTTCGAACGTTCTCTCGTTAATGAACGTAATTTCGTAAAGAAGTATTTCACACTAATCATGTAAAACGGCAAAGCAATTAACGTAATTAACGTTAACTTTACATCGAGCATCATCATAATGATGATGGCGATGACAACCGTCACCATATCAATCCAAATATTCATCAATCCGGTCATAACGAATTCTTTCGTTTGCTCTACATCATTAATCGTTCTTGAAATCACGTCACCGACACGATTGTTCGAATAAAATTTCAAACCGAGTTTTTGAAGATGTTTATATAACTTCGTACGAATATCGTATAAAATTTTATTACTTACGCGTTGTGCATAATATTGTCTAAAGTATTCAATTGGTGGTCTTACGATAAAGAAGATCACCGCAATAATTAAAATGCACCAAAACAACTCGTGCATTTGCTCTGATTTTGACAGTTGAGGATTCCCTATAATATCGTCAATAATAATTTTAATCACAAAAGGTGTTGCCATCGGAATTAAAAATTTCAATACCCCGATGAAAAAGGTAATAATAATATCCCATTTATAAGGATGAACAAATTGCATGTAGCGTTTCATACTACCCATTCGCTTCAAATCCTTTCTCTATTGAACTCTCGTAAAGCTTTTTTACAAAAAAAAGCTACTTTTTACGAAGTAGTGCTTTTAAACAAGCGGAAAGTATTATACCACAAACCACTCTATAGTTTCATACTTATTGCTCAGCTCGGTGAGTACGTCATCAAATAAATAAGCAAGTTGAAAACGCACAAGATACGTTTTCAACTTGCTTATTTTATCGAACGCTGCAACGTAATTATTCACATTGATTGCGCTTTTCATCATTAATCTGACATTGCAGTTTGTATCGACTTGACCACGCTTCAATAAAATCAGGCGCAAATGGTCCTCGACGCTGTTCTACCCAACGAATAAGTTTTCGAACATTCGCTTTTAAAATCGTGTCGATCACTGGTGGATAATCCATTAAGACACGATGTTCTTCGTACTCGTCTTCATCCAATAATGTATACGACATGTCTGGAAATACTTTTAAATCTAAATCATAGTCAATGTACTTAATCGCATTGTGATCGAATACAAACGGCGAACTCATATTGCAATAATAATAGACGCCATCTTCTCTTAACATACAAATAACATTAAACCAAAGCTCTGAATGGAAATACGTAATTGACGGTTCTCGCGTCAACCAAGTACGACCATCGGACTCTGTAACGAGTGTGCGTTCATTTGCTCCAATGATAACTTTGTTCGTACTTTTCAAAATCATCGTTTCTTGCCATACGCGGTGAATATGCTCGTTGTGCTTATAACTATGTATTTGTACGATTTCCCCTATTTTTGGAATCGACATGATAAGCCCACCTTTGTGAAACACTAAAAAGTGCTTTTGTAACATTATAACAATCCTACTTACAAAGGTGTAGTTAAAAACACAATTATCCCGATATAATGTAGCGCATCATTTATTGACCGATAGATTTTTCGTATGCTGTGAATAGTTTTTGCATCGGTACAGGTAGTGGCAGTGCTTTTACTTCTTCTAGCGTGAACCACTGCCCCGTTGTTTCTTCAGTGCGTTCGGCACCTAGAACGTAACTTTGTATGTGCCATTGTAAATGTGAAAAGACGTGTTTAAGTGGCATGAGCGTTTCTTTATTTCGAAGTGCAAATTGATACGTACGCGATAGAGCAACTTCTGGAATGACTTCCGGTTGAACTTCCACCATCGGGAATTGCCACATTGAAGCGAGTAAGCCTGTTTCTGGTCGCTGTTCTAATAGAAGCTTCCCTGACTCATCTACAACAACCGCTACATCATAGTACAATTTCTTCGTTTTGATTTTTTTCGTTTTAATCGGTAATTTTTCAGGTTCCCCTTCATGGAAAGCCGTACAATAATCTCGTACCGGACAAAGTAGGCAGCTCGGTGAAGTCGGCGTACAAATCATCGCGCCTAGCTCCATTAAACCTTGGTTAAATTGTGAAGGATGATCGTAATCCATCAAATCCATTACCGCTTTTTCAAACACTTTTTTCGTTTTTGGCAATGCGATGTCTTCGTCAATCATTAAGACGCGACTTAGTACACGCATCACATTTCCATCGACTGCATGTTCTGGCACTTCATAAGCAATGCTTAGTATCGCTCCCGCCGTATAAGGACCGACACCCTTTAATTTTAAAATGTCGACGCGGTTATTCGGTACAATACCTCCGTAATTTTCAACGACTTCTCTAACCCCTGCTTGTAAATTACGGACACGTGAATAATAGCCGAGTCCTTCCCATTGTTTCAGTAAAAATTCTTCTTCCGCTTCCGCTAAATCTTGCATCGTCGGGAACTTTTCTAAGAAATTTTCGTAATATGGAATGACCGTGTCTACACGCGTTTGTTGTAGCATCACTTCAGATACCCATATTTTATAAGGGTCTTGCGTATGGCGCCATGGCAAATCACGTTTTTCACGTTCAAACCATTCAACTAACGCCGTATGAAATTGTTTTGTATATCGATACAAGGGAGTTCCTCCTTAGTATATTGCTCGTTATCAAGAGCGTTTTATAGTAAAATAAATAAATAGAATAATAGTAGAAATTGGCACTAAGGAGCTGATTTTTTGGACACAGGAACACATTTAGTAATGGGCATCGCCATTAGTGGTTTAGCACTCGCTGACCCTGTGGTTGCATCAAGTCCTGTTACATTTGCAGCAGTTGCTACTGGTATTATTTTAGGCTCACAAGCCCCTGATATTGATACGATTTTAAAATTGAGAAACAACGCTGTGTACATTCGTCACCACCGTGGCATTACACATTCATTACCTGCCGTTATAATATGGCCTATTTTAATTACAATCGTTCTTCATCTATTTTTCCAATCTGCCAACGTGCTTCATTTGTGGCTTTGGACTTTCGGGGCTGTCGCCTTGCACGTATTCGTTGATATTTTCAATGCATACGGAACACAAGCAATCCGCCCCATTTCAAAAAGGTGGGTCGCATTAGGTATTATTAACACATTCGACCCGATTATTTTCGGTATGCATATCGTAGCTATTCTCGCTTGGCTATTCGGTGCGCCACCTGTCCCAACGATGGCCACTTTATATATACTACTCGTTTTATATTACGTCGTTCGTATATTTTTACATCACGCTGTTATCAAAGCAGTTAAAAGTACTGTGCCAGACGCAGAAAATGTCATTTTATCACCGACGCGCTACTTTTTACAATATCGCGTCGCTGCTAATTCTAAAACGCATCATTACGTCGGACGTGCATATGGACGTTCAATTACGATTTATGATCAGTTTGTTATTAAACCTCTTCCTGCGACACCACTATTCAATGCCGCTGTACAAGATGAAAATTTCAAATCTTTTTTATCTTTTTCTCCCATCTATCGTTGGGAAGTACGGACGCTCAAAAATGGCTTGCAAGAAGTTCGTTTAATCGACCTTCGTTATCGTAGTAATAATCGGTATCCGTTCGTTGCAGTTGCACATTTGGATGAAGATTATCACGTCATCCAATCGTATACTGGTTGGATTTTCACAGAAGAAAAATTACAAAGTAAATTAGCATAAATAATGAGAGGCTGTGCACTACACTTTTCCGTAGTCGCACAGCCTATTTTTTTACGTTATTTTACGTCGTTTAATAAGTCCGCATACTTCGGATTACGTGCGACGAATGCATGTAATTCTTTGCCGTAACTTTGAATCCATTGACGAATAATTTTTTCTGTCATTTCAATTCCTTTATAATCGTACCCTGCTTTCGCATACGTTGATTCGAAATCACTCCAAAGAAGTTCAATCCAGACACGTGCTTTTTGCTCTGAAATTTCACCACTTACGCTTATAAGCTCATCTGTTAATTGTTGAATAATCATCTCGATTTGTTGTTGCATTAGTACATCTCCTCAGGCGGTGTTAACATCGCAATTGGAATCGCTTCTTCACGTGTATTACCACCTAAACGATAGCCCCAAGCGTACACACCTTTTAAATAATCAATTTTGAAAAACGTACCTGGGTCGCCTTCGATACGATAAATACCACCGACTTCAAAGTCGTCTGGATTTAATAAAAATGAACTTGCTAAAATTGCTTTACGTTCATACACAGCAAACTCATTTAGAATGCCAAGTTGTTCAGCTTTACGTGCTTTTTCTTTTAATTGACCGACTTCAGTACGTAATTCGGCTTCTGTCATTTGACTATATTTCTTCATCTTCTTGCTCCTTCTTATCTATAAATTCATCAATAACTTCCCCCGGAAAACCTTTTTGATACAACGCTTGCTTCACTTTCATTCGCAAATCGTATCCTTCTACTTTATTAGCGTACTTACGCCAAATTTTCTCACCTTGCTTTTCGAGAAGTGGCGACCATTCGTCGTCTTCTTTCGTAAAGTCCATCGTCGAGAATACTTGTTCAATAATAGAGAAGCTATATCCTTTCCGGATAAGGAAATCTTGAATTTTTTGTTTTTGTTGCAAAGGGGTCTTACTTGCCTCTTGCTTTTGTTTTTTCTCCGCAAGTTGTTTTGCGAGATTCATTTGCTGTTGTTCATCGAAATTTTCCAACGCTTGCTGCTGCATCGTTTCATTAATTCCTTTTTGCTTCAGCTCTCTTTTAATGGCGAGTGGCCCTTTTTTCATCGTATTTTTTTCGTTTCCACGAAAGCTTTTGAAAAGGCTTCGTCATTTAAAAAGCCGAATCGTTTTAACTTTTGAATCGATTCTTGAATGACCGCTTCTCCAAACTCTGCTTGCGTCAGCTTTTTACGCACTTCTTCTTCACTGCGCATTTGGAAACTCAAATAAGAAAGTCCTCGATTGAATGCGCGACTCACTTCTTCATCAAACGCAATATCACCGAGCGCCCACTCATCCAACACTTTTCCTTTCGTCAAACCGTATTGGATTAAAACCGTTTCATCTACGCTAAATGAATATTCTTCATTTACGTAAATGTTATAACGATCTTCGTGGCGTTTTTGTCGAGTAATTTTCGTAATCACTTTCGGCATACGTGCCACCCCTTTCTTTTGATAGTATACCTGTTTTCTTTTGAAAGTTCACGACCCTATACTTCACAACTGTATTATAAACCTGCATAATGGGGTACACATTGCATAAGGAGGTCTGCTCTATGAAAGTAGCAATTACAGGCGGTACTGGTTTAGTCGGAAAAAAATTAACGAACATTTTGCAAAATAACGGTTATGAAGTGACGATTTTAACAAGAAGCGAGACAGATTTATCTAGTAGCCCCGCAAAAAATCCAATGGTTAAAAGAAGGGAGCAATCCCGAACAATATTTAGAAGGATTCGATGCTTTTATTAACTTAGCGGGTGCTTCTCTTAATGAAGGTCGTTGGACAGAAGAACAAAAAGAAGCAATTTATAATAGTAGGAAAGATGCGACAACCGAGTTGCTTCGCATTATCCATGCGCTCGATAAAAAGCCTGCCACACTCGTTAACGCAAGTGCGGTCGGTATTTACCCAACGTCAGAAAGTGCGACGTATACGGAAAATAGCACAGCGAAAGCACAAGACTTTTTAGGAAACACCGTTGCAATGTGGGAACAATTAGCTGACAAAGCAAAAGAAGATTCTTTACGTGTCGTAAAAACCCGTTTTGGCGTTATTTTCGATAAAGAATCTGGCGCTTTCCCATTACTCGCCAAACCTTACAAATTACATGTCGGAGGTAATCTCGGCTCTGGCATGCAATGGGTATCTTGGGTTCACGTAGAAGATGTAGCTCGTGCACTCGCTTATTGTTTAGAAGATACATCGATTGAAGGTGTCGTGAACGTAACAGCGCCATTCCCTATTCGTATGAAGCAAGTCGGCGAAACGATTGCCGCTGCTTTGCAAACGCATCATCTTCTAAAAGTGCCTAGTCCTATTTTGAAAGTAGCACTCGGCGAGAAAAGTAAGCTTATTTTAGAAGGACAGAAAGTTATCCCAACCGTTTTAAACGAATCCCATTTTACATTTAACTACCCGACGATTGCGAAAGCTTTACAAAAATTGTTGTAGTCCAGCTCCTGCGTAATATAATCTGAAATCTTTCTTTCGCGAACGTCTTTCGCTATAATGAAGAAATGAATTCAGAAAAGGACGTGTCCAACTTGCAACAACAAACGATTATGTCAGTCGGAAAAAGAATTCCACTGAACATTAAAAAACTTGGCATTAACGGCGAAGGAATCGGCTACTACAAACGAAATATCGTCTTCGTTCCAGGTGCGATCACAGGCGAAGAAGTTTATGCTGAACTAACAAAAGTCGCGAAGGGTTATTCAGAAGCGAAAATTATTAAAGTACAAAAACGTTCAAAATATCGTACGACACCACCATGTTCTGTTTATGAAGAATGTGGCGGCTGCCAACTTCAACATATGAAATATGATTTCCAATTAAAAGCGAAACGCGATATTATCGCACAAGCACTTCAAAAATACGTGCAACCGTTAGCGAAAAAAATCGACTTACGCTCAACAATCGGGATGGACGAACCTTGGAACTACCGTAATAAGAGTCAATTCCAAGCACGTCAATCTGGCGATAAAGTGCTTGCTGGTTTATACGCTGAAAACAGCCACAAACTATTAGACATTGAAGAATGTGCTGTTCAAGCACCGATGACGACAAAAATGACAACAAAAGTGAAGCATCTTCTTCAAGAACTTGAGATTCCCGCATTTAACGAAAAAACAAATCGTGGAATCGTTCGTACAATCGTCGTACGTACAGGAATTAAAACAGGCGAAACACAAATCGTCCTTATTACAACGAAAAAACATTTTGACCAAAAAGATGAACTCGTTGAACGCATTAAAGCACTTCATAAAAACGTCGTTTCTGTCGTTCAAAATATTAAAGAAGACGATTCACCACTCGTATTCGGAGATCAAACAATCGTCTTAGACGGTAAAGAAACGATTCACGAAAAACTTGGCGAATACGCTTTCGATTTATCTGCACGCGCATTCTTCCAATTGAACCCAACGCAAACCGTACACTTGTACAACCAAATTAAAAAAGCGGCAGCACTAACAGGCAACGAATCAATCGTTGATGCTTATTGTGGTGTTGGTACGATTGGACTTTGGCTTTCAAAAGGCGCGAAAGAAATCCGCGGTATGGACGTCATTCCAGAAGCAATCGTCGACGCGAAGAAAAATGCGAAAAAATACAATGTTGAAAATTCAACGTACGTACAAGGTACGGCAGAATATTGGTTAGAAGCATGGCGTTTAGATGGCTACGTTCCAGATGTCGTAACAGTCGATCCACCACGTACTGGCTTAGACGATAGCTTCATGGACACGATGCTTGTCATCCGTCCGAAACGAATCGTCTACACATCTTGTAACCCATCAACACTTGCTAAAAACTTAGCGAAACTAACAGAACTTTATGATGTAGCATACATTCAACCTGTCGATATGTTCCCACAAACAGCACATGTCGAAAGCGTAACATTGCTTACATTAAAAGAAACAATATAAGCACTAAAAAAAGAGGCTGGGACATAAGTAAAAAATTCAGCCTTTCATAAAGAAGAGGATGTCAAATTTGACATCCTCTTCTTTATTTTTCATGCGCAAATTAGGAATGACCGTTCTCGTATTGCGTATTTTTCTAAGTTTGTTGCCACGCGTACGAAGCTTATTTCGTTTCAGATTTAGTAGTAGGCTACGTAAACCGCAACAAGAATTGCCATTTTTTGCTCCCTCGCGAAAAGCGGCGGTCGAAACGACAAACAACAGCTACCTAGTAGACAAAAAAAGACATGCACGATTTAATTCAAATCATGCATGTCTTTTATTATTGACGAAAATCTTGTCCTAGCCTTTTTTTAATGTACTAATTTTTTTATTGTGTCCACCGATGACGATAACGATAAAGACGACGAATAATAAAATCGCAACAATCGCTAAATAGCTAAATGATACGTGTTCAACTAATGCTCCACCGACAAATGGACCTGACAAGCTACCGATGCTAAAGAAAATACTACATAGTAAATTCCCTGTAGGTAATAACTGTTTCGGCGTTAAATCCGTCATGTAAGAAATGCCGAGTGAGAACATCGAGCCGCAAAAGCTACCTGCTAAAAAGAAAGCAATCAACACGAACCATTCCAAATGTTCGAAAAAGCTTCCGATGAAAAACATCACACTTCCTAATAAAAGACAGCTGCAAATGACTTTGTATCGACCGATTCGATCCCCTAGCGTACCGAACGGTAATTGCGTAATAATCGCACCGATTGAAAAAGCAGATAAAATGAGCGATACCATGGATACGTCAAATGATTTGCGTAGTGCATACACTGGAAAAATTGCATTGAGAGACGATTCTAAAAAGCCGTATATGAGTGGCGGTAAAAATGCTACCCACGCATAACGTAAGGTCGTTTTGTAACGTTGCCATGCTTTCGATTGTTCACTCGTTGCATCAATTGGTTCCGGTTTATCATTTTTCAACATAAAGACGAAAGACCAAGCAATTAAACAAAGAATGCTTGAAATAATAAACGGCAACGCTTCAAAAATATGAATCAACGGTACCATCAAAGGTCCAATCGCAAATCCGACACCGAAAGATAAACCGTAAATTGCGATGCTTTTCCCTAGTTTTGCTGGATTAGCAGTTGATGTGATCCACGTTTGTGAAGCAAAGTGTAACGCATTATCCCCGATTCCGATAAATAATCTTAAAATGAACCAAAATAATAAACTTTTCCAAAGTGGAAATAATAGTAGTGCACAAAAAACGATGCCTCCACCGGCTAAAATGACCGGTTTATAACCGAATTTCCGTAAAGGCCTCTCAATAAAAGGTGAGATTAATAACGTTCCAATATATAGTCCCGTTGCATTCAAGCCGTTTAAAAATGAATTAACGCCATCATTTTCAAAAATAACAGAAATTAAAGGAAGTAACATCCCTTGCGAAAAACCTGAAATGGATACGATGATGACCAGTATCCAGAAACGGCGTTTTGCGTATTGTTCTACTTGCATTTTGCACGTACGCCCCTTTATAAAATATGAATTCAACTTACTATACCAAAAATGGACACATAGAAAAAGACTCAGTGGCAATGGTATTGTTTGGCACTGAGTCTTACTAACTTTTCATCATATTCATTTGTATTAAACTGCTTGCAGCAATACGATGCTCGGTTGTACTGATTGCTGGAAACGGGTTTAAACACCTTCCTTTCCCGGTTATTTTAATAAATTCGCTTTTTTGATGTGTGTTGATTGTTAGTAAAGAGGTTTGTTAATAAGGAGTAACCTTACTATGAAAGCATCTCGTATTCAAAAAATGCATCACTCCTATTCGTTCAAGTCGATCATTTTTATTTAGATAGGTTTTTGAACTACAACCTCCTTTCTTGAAACAAATTCTATCATAAAACATAAAATAAGTAAATATTTAAAACTATCTGAATATTAAATTCATTATTTAGACCTACGATATGTTTTGCTGTTGTATTTACGACCTATTTCAGATATGCTAAACGTAACTAACGGAGGTGCCTCACATGAAACCAATTACTGATAAAGATCAACAAGTAACATACTTGAAAAACCGTCTGCAAATTTTCGTTGAAGTACTTGATACAATCGATCCAGAAACGACTGAACTAGAAGATATTGATCGCTTAATTTCGATGGTGGATGATTTAGAAGAAAAAATGGATCAATTCAAAAACCGTTAATCTACGACAAAGTAGCACACAAAATTTTGTGTGCTATTTTTATGCACATTTTTCTGTATAGGTATTCTATCTTTCTGCTTTTGACTGTATAATGCAAAGGAAGCAAGACATTTTTGAGGGGGATTCATATGAATTTACAAACTTTAGAACAAAGCATTTATTCATTAATTACAGAAACGTCTACGAACTTACCGAAAGACGTTCGTCGTGCTGTAAAGCGTGCAAAAGAAGCAGAAAATGCCGGTACACGTGCAGCGATGAGTTTAGACACTATTGCAAACAACATCTTCATGGCGGATGATAACGTTTCACCAATTTGCCAAGATACAGGACTTCCAACATTTAAAGTCAAAACTCCTGTAGGCGTAAACCAAATCGAAATCAAAAAAATGATTAAAGAAGCAATCGTTCGCACGACTGGCGATGCAAAGCTACGTCCAAATGCTGTCGATTCATTAACAGGCAAAAACTCTGGTGATAACTTAGGCGACGGTTTACCAGTAGTGAAGTTTGAACAATGGGAAAAAGACTATATCGAAATGAAATTAATTTTAAAAGGCGGCGGCTGTGAAAATAAAAATATCCAATATAGCCTTCCTTGCGAATTAGAAGGTCTCGGTCGTGCCGGTCGTGACTTAGATGGTATTCGTAAATGTATTTTACATTCGGTATACCAAGCACAAGGACAAGGTTGTTCTGCTGGCTTTATCGGCGTAGGAATCGGTGGTGACCGTTCTTCAGGATACGATTTAGCAAAAGAACAATTATTCCGTCACTTAGAAGATACGAATCCGAATGAAGATCTTGCAAAATTAGAAGATTACATCGTTGAAAAAGCGAACACACTCGGTATCGGTACGATGGGCTTCGGTGGTGAAGCGACACTTCTAGGTTGTAAAATCGGCGTTATGCACCGTATTCCAGCTTCTTTCTACGTATCTGTTGCGTATAACTGTTGGGCTTTCCGCCGTGCAGCGATTAACATCGATGCTGAAACAGGCGAAATTTTAGACTGGCACTATCAAGAAGGCGAAAAAATCGACTTCGCAGAAGCAGCACAAGCTCAACCGAAAAAAGATTCAAAAATCGTTGAATTAACTGCACCAATTTCTGAAAAAGACATTCGTAACTTAAAAGTTGGAGACGTCGTAAAAATTAACGGTCGTATGTTCACAGGTCGTGACGCGATTCACCATCATTTAATGAGTCACGATGCACCTGTAGATTTAAACGGTCAAATCATTTATCACTGTGGACCTGTTATGGCAAAAGACAAAGACGGTCAATGGACAGTAAAAGCAGCAGGACCTACTACTTCTATTCGTGAAGAACCTTACCAAGGTGATATTATGAAGAAATTTGGTATTCGTGCGGTAATCGGTAAAGGCGGTATGGGACCGAAAACGTTGAAAGCTTTAAATGAACACGGCGGTGTTTATTTAAATGCAATCGGTGGCGCAGCACAATATTATGCAGACTGTATTAAATCAGTAGATGGTGTGGATCTATTAGACTTCGGTATTCCAGAAGCGATGTGGCACTTAGGCGTTGAAGGTTTTACAGCCGTTGTAACGATGGATTCTCACGGAAACTCATTACACGCAGACGTTCAAAAATCTTCTGTTGAAAAATTAGCACAATACGCAGAACCTGTATTTAACTAATCTTAGTTCTTTTATAAAACGATTTGTTTCGGTCTCGACTGATAACAAATCGTTTTTTATTTTCTAACGATTTTCGTATGAATAACGCACGTAATCCCCTTTTAATTGAGAAGTAATTGCAACGTCCACATTTCAAAAAAGAAAAGAGCATTTTTCAAGTTATGACTCTTCCATTCCACCTCCCCTTATGTTATACTAATTTTAAATTTAGAATGATTCTAATTAAGGAATTTAAACAGACTATAAATCCTTATTTAAAAAGGATTTACATCGTAAATAAGAACGATTTTCATTATCAGGAGGGCATGTGAATGAACAAAACAATTGAGAAAGATAATCAATTAATTGAGAAAATAAAAGAGCATCACGAACTAATTGCTGCGGCTATTGCCGGTATTTTAATTGTGATTGCTTGGTTCGTCTCTCGTGACGAATTAACTTCGATCGGCATTACACTGTACGTATTCGCTTTCGTAATCGGTGGATTCGCTAAAGCGAAAGAAGGGATCGAAGAAACGATAGCAAACAAAGAATTGAACGTTGAATTTTTAATGATTTTAGCTGCGATCGGTTCCGCTATAATCGGTTACTGGACAGAAGGTGCGATTTTAATTTTCATCTTTGCTGTAAGTGGCGCACTTGAAACGTATGCAATGAACAAATCGCATAAAGAAATTTCTGCTTTAATGGACTTACAACCTGAAGAAGCTTGGCTCGTAGAAACAGATGGCTCTTTACGTCGTGTGAAAGTAAACGAATTACAACTTGGCGATACGTTAATGATTAAACCTGGCGAACGCGTGCCAGCAGATGGCGTCATCGCAAATGGTGCTACATCAATCGATGAAGCAGCGATTACAGGCGAATCGATTCCCGTTTCAAAATTCGAAGGCGATGAAGTTTTCGCCGGAACGGTCAACATGACAGGCGCTGTAAAAATGACGATGACGAAACCAAGTTCAGAGTCATTGTTCCAAAAAATTATTGATCTCGTACAATCAGCACAAAGTGAAAAATCACCTTCCCAACAATTTATCGAACGTTTTGAAGGCACATACGTTAAAGTCGTATTAATTACTGTAGCACTTATGATGTTCCTTCCCCACTTCTTACTCGGTTGGGATTGGACGACTACTTTCTACCGTGCCATGGTATTGCTCGTAGTGGCTTCTCCTTGTGCACTCGTTGCAGCAATCATGCCTGCAACACTTTCAGCAATTTCAAACGGTGCACGTAACGGTGTTTTATTCAAAGGTGGTTTACACATCGAGCATTTGAGCGTTTTAAAAGCTGTCGCTTTTGATAAAACAGGTACGCTAACACAAGGGAAACCTGAAGTAACTGATTTTATCGTTGCAGATGATTTAGTACCGAATACGATGCTCCAAATTTTAGCGAGTATTGAATACAACTCGAATCATCCACTCGCTGTTGCGATTGCAACATACGCAAAAAAACAAAACATTTCGCTCATCGATGCGACAATTACAGACATTCCAGGGTACGGTTTAGAAGGTACAGTTGACGGCGTCACTTATAAAGTCGGCAAAATGGATTTTGTCGGTCGCGAAGAAGCGACACACTTCGCTGGAGGCGCGGCAGCAACACTCGCTGAAGAAGGTAAAACCGTTATCTTCATTCGCGATGAGCAACGCATTTTAGCGATGGCCGCAATGAAAGATACCGTTCGTGAAGAAGCGAAGCAAGCGATTGCGCAATTAAAAGAACTTGGCATCCATACGGTCATGTTAACAGGTGACAATGAAAAAACAGCAAGAGCAATTGCTAAAGAAGCAGGCGTTGAAAGTTACATTGCGGAATGTTTACCTGAAACGAAAGTTCAGCACGTAAAAGATTTAATGACTCAATACAAATTCGTCGGCATGGTCGGCGATGGAATTAACGATGCACCTGCCCTTGCAACGGCTACGACAGGTATTGCGATGGGTGAAGGCACAGACGTCGCACTCGAAACAGCAGATGTCGTTTTAATGAAAAACGACTTATCTAAAATTTCTTACGCTGTCCGTGTAGCACGTAAAATGCAACGCATCGTCAAGCAAAACATCATCTTTGCTATTAGCGTCATCTTATTACTCATCATCTCTAACTTCTTACAAGCTGTCGACTTACCACTCGGCGTCGTTGGACATGAAGGTAGTACGATTTTAGTCATTTTAAATGGACTGCGCATGCTCCGTTTATAAAATAAAAAGAGCCGCCATGATGTTAAAATCATAGCGGCTCTTTCTTTTAGCTAAGGTAAGAAATAAGATGTTCCAACCTTTTATTCATCCGTTTAAGATGTTAATTCTAAACGACGACGTTTTTCTTTTTGTTCTTTTCTCTCTTGGACGATTGCATTGACGATTCCACCAATGATTAATACCATTCCCGTTATATACAGCCATAGCATTAAAATAATAATCCCCCCGATACTACCGTACGTTGCCGAGTAGTTTGCGAAATTATTAATATAAAATGAAAAGAAATAAGAAATGGCTAACCAAATAATCGTTGCAAGTACCGCACCTGGAATAGCACTTCTTAAATACATTTTCACATTCGGTCCGAGCCAGTACATGAAAACAAGCCCGCAAAAAATAACGAGCGGTGGTAATAGCACACGGAATTTATTAAATACCGTAGCAAAGCGATCACCAAGTCCAATTGTGTCCGCTAAGAAAATACCAATTTGTGTACCGAAAACGGGCAACACGAGTGCAATCAAAACGAGAATAATTAAAACGAGCGTGAAAACAACAGACATCGATCGAGCAATTAAAAATGGACGTGTTTCACTTTTACCGTAAGATAAATTCAAAGAATTAATAAGTGCATTAACCCCATTAGATGCCGACCAAAGCGTCCCTAAAATACCGATGGACAATAAACCACCGTTACGATTTTGAAGTACATCTCTCAATGTACTTTCAATCAAACTGTATACTTGCTCCGGTAAGATATTTTCCATCATCGTAAACACTTGTGCCTGAGGTAAATTTAAAAATGGAACGAGTGTCATTAAAAAAATAAGTAAAGGAAATAGTGCAAGTAGAAAGAAATAAGCTAGTTGCGCACCGAGTCCCGAAAGATTCGCTTGCGTAATTTTTTGCATAAATCCTTTAACGAACCCTTTCAGTGTAGATAAATCAAATTGAGGTGTCTGGTCATGAACTAAGTGCTTCTTTTCAATTTGTAACATTTTTACTTTATCGAACACTTCAGAAGAGGGTCCCGTCCGTATCTTTTTCGAGGACTTCTTCTTTTTCTTACTCACGAACATTCCTCCTTACTTGCCTAATTTAAAGATGAATGATTTCATCTTCAGAAGAATCATCTGCTTGTTTCATCTTGTCTGCTGAAGAAGTAAATGCTTGTTTCGTGTCATCCATAAATGTTTTCACTTGTGGTGTAAGCGATTTGACTTCTTCTATTTTTTCTAAGTAGTAATCTTTATTTTCAGCAAACTGATTGTAGATATTTTGAACAGATTCCACTTTCGCTAAGAGTGTGTCTTTTAACTCATCTCTATTTTTAGCGTAGTGTTGTACGTTTGCTGATACGTCTTTCAGCTTTTGAGTCGTTTCATTTCGTGTTTGACGGTCTAGCAAACTAATTACCATTCCTGCTGCTGCACCTAATGCAATTCCTAATACGAGTTTGTTCGTCATCATTGCTTCCTCCAAACTTTTCCCAAAATATTCTACTATGTAGTAGTTTACCCTTCTACTTTACCAATAAAACGCCAATTATGCCTACACAAAAGCATAATGAGCATGAGAACATTTTGTGGAAATATTGACTTTTTGAAAGCCACGTGAAATGATACTCATAGCACTAAAGAAAGGTTGGGATTTTCGTGAATTTAACTGAACCAACAACGGAAAATATTCATTTCATCATCGATGCCTTAAAAGATAAATTACGTATGGTGAATGCTGATGCAATGAAATCTGATAGCTTTGATGAATCAAACTATGAAGATTTAGTAGACTTATACCATATGGTTATGAAGCGCAATGCATTTAGCCCTAGCGAAATGCAAGCGATCGTAGCAGAACTTGGCTCATTACGTAAATAATATTCTATACAAAAAGGACGTGCCTCAGCACGTCCTTTTTTTACGTTTTACTTCGTATCAATCGGTTGTTTTTTCGTACCATTTTGATCAACTAATGGTTGGATTAATACTTCTACACGACGATTTTTCGAACGATTTTTTTCCGTATCATTTTTAGCAACTGGATTATTTTCGCCGTATCCTTTTGCACTAAAATATTGCGGATCTAATTTTTTGTTCGAATCAATTAAAACGGATAAAAAATTAACTGCACGCATAACGCTCAATTCCCAGTTACTTGAGAACTCACCACTTGCGGGAATATTATCCGTATAACCCGTCACCATAACAGGACGTGGCTCATCAAATACAAGCAGTTTAGATAAATCTTTTGCGAGTTTGCGATTTTCTGAAGCGACTGTCGCTTGACCTGACTCAAACAACACACTATCACGAATCGTAATAAGCAAGCCATCGTCTGTCATCTTCGTTGAAAATTGATTTTCCAGTTCATTCACAGCGATGTAGTTTTCAACATCGTCTTGAATACCATTCAATTCTCGTTGATCTTCCACATATGCTTGTGCTTTTTGAGAAAGTTCAGTACTTTTTGGTGTTACGGGATCTGTCGGTGAAGGATTATCCATTACGCCCTCTCCCCCGTCAAAAATCTGGTTGAAGACGTTCGATAACGCCGCCATTTTTTGTGCATCGACTGAACTCATTGCGAACAATACGATAAACAGTGCTAAAAGGAGCGTTAATAAATCTGAATATGGTAAGAGCCATGCTTCTGGAATTTCTTCCTCTTCTTTTTTCTTCTTACGCTTCTTTGCCAAGGCCATTCGCCTCGCTTTCGTCCATTATTTTTGCACGTTCAGCTTTCGTCAAGAATGAAGAAAGTTTTTGTTCGATGACACGAGGAGCCTCACCTTCTAATACAGAAAGAATACCTTCAATCATCATATATTTTTGCTTCGCTTCAACAGCTGACTTACGTTTTAATTTATTAGCAAATGGGTGCCATAATACGTAACCCGTAAAAATACCGAGCAATGTAGCAATAAAAGCTGCTGAAATGGCATGTCCTAATTTTTCAATATCGGTCATATCTTTTAATGCGGCAACTAAGCCAACTACGGCACCAAGAACCCCTAACGTTGGTGCATATGTACCTGCTTGCGTAAATATGTGCGCACCGGAATGATGACGTTCTTCCATCGCTTCCACTTCTTCTGTTAAAACATCGCGAATATAATCCGCATTTTGCCCATCAATTGCAAGTGTTAAACCATTTTTCAAAAATGGATCATCGATTTCATTTGTTTTGCTTTCTAGAGCAAGTAACCCTTCACGACGAGCTAAGTCAGCCCAACTTGAAAACATTTTTATTAAATCAACGTCACTCGCCAATTTTGGATTCGTGAAAATAATTTTAAATAATTTCGGTATACGCTTTAAATCGTTCATCGGAAACGCGATAACAACCGTAGCGATTGTACCAGCAATAATGATTAAAATGGCCGCTGGGTTAAGTAATGCGTCCGGTGTTACCCCTTTTAATGTCATACCGACAAGTAATGCGGCAAGCCCCAGTATTAGACCAACTACTGATGATATATCCATATCCGTACCTCCAAGTTCTCATTCTTTAGTTTATTTCGGTAGAAACGAACAGATATTAAGAAAGTTTCACACCTGAAAAAATTTTTTCTCATTTTTACTATAAAAATGCCATTTTTTAACTTAAATAAAACAGTATGCCTACTCTTTATTTCGTTTATCGAAATTGTTACACTATTAATGTAACTCAATTATATATGAAGAGGATGGTTTTGCATGACAGATTTCCAACAAAAACTTGAAAATTATGCTGAATTAGGTATTAAAATTGGTTCAAATCTTCAAAAAGGACAATATTTATTTTTAAATATTTCCGTTGAAAACACTCCACTCGCACATGCATTAACGAAAAAAGCGTATGAAGTTGGAGCAAGACAAGTATTCGTTCAATATTACGATGATCAAGTAACGCGTATGCGCTATGACCACGCACCAGAAGATTCATTCGATTTTTTCCCTGAGTGGGAAGCGCTTGAAAAAACAAAATTAGCTGAATACGGTGCAGCTTTCATTACCGTGAAATCTCAAAGCCCGGATTTATTAAAAGGCGTTAATCCAGATTATGTAGCTCGTGCGAATAAAGCAGCCGGTCAAGCACTTAGTAAATATCGTGAATATTCACAAGCAAATAAAATTAGTTGGACTGTTATGGCAGCGCCTACTGCGGCATGGGCGGCAAAAGTATTCCCTGAACTTCCTGAAGCAGAGCAAGTGGATGCTTTATGGGATGCGATGTTTAAAGCGACACGTGCAGACTTAGATAATCCCGTAGAAGCATGGCATAAACATGACGCAACACTTTCTGAAAAAGTTGAATTTTTAAACAAGAAACATTATAAAGCACTTCACTATACAGCACCAGGCACAGACTTAACAATTGAATTGCCTGCTACGCATATTTGGAGCGGTGGCGGTAGTAAAAATGAAAAAGGCATCGACTTCATGGCAAACATCCCGACAGAAGAAGTGTTCACTGCACCTCAGTGGGATGGCGTAAACGGTTATGTAACAGCTAAAAAGCCATTAAACTATAGCGGTAATTTAATCGATCAGTTTACAGTAACATTCGAAAAAGGTCGCATCGTTGACGTGAAAGCTGAAGAAGGCGAAGATATTATGAAAAATTTAATCGCTACAGACGAAGGTTCTCACTATCTTGGTGAAGTCGCACTCGTGCCTCATAATTCACCGATTTCAAATTCTGGCATTTTATTTTACAATACGCTATTTGACGAAAATGCATCAAATCACATCGCAATCGGGAGTGCTTATGCTTTTTGTATCGAAGGTGGTACAACGATGACACAAGAACAATTAAAAAAACACGGCCTTAACCGTAGTATCGTACACGTCGACTTTATGATTGGCTGCGCAGATATGGACATTGACGGAATTTTAGAAGATGGTTCTACTGAACCTGTATTCCGCAATGGAAACTGGGCTTTTTAAATAATTCGAATATACTTTTTGCAAACTAGAATGGGTAATCAACCATTCTAGTTTTTTATCGTCGTTTTTCATAATAAAAGAAAATTGATTTATTTTAAGTTTTAATGACAAAATCATCTCTCTTATGTCAAAAAGAGCATAAAGTTGTTTTAAAAAGGAAAAATAAGGTATTTATAAGTGAGTTCATACATGATGTGTTTTCCCTAGTGAAAAAACCCTCCTATCAATCAAGCAAAATTTGTTCTATACTAAACCGTACAATAGCATTTTAATGCTTTCGAGGAGGATTTTTTTATGTTTTCAACTACAGCAATCGGGATCGATTTAGGAACTGCAAACATATTAGTATATACAAAGTCTGAAGGGATCATTTTAAACGAACCTTCAGTAATCGCTGTTAATACCAATTCAAACCAAGTACTTGCGATCGGTTACGAAGCGCAAGCTATGTTAGGTAAAACACCACCAGCCATTACCGTAGCACGTCCGTTACGTGATGGTGTCATTGCCGATTTTGATTTAACGACTGCCCTTTTAAAAACCGTTTTAGAAAAAGCGATTAAAAATGGTGCATCATTCCGTAAACCAAACGTTGTCATTTGTGTACCATCTGGTGCAACTTCTGTAGAACGTTTAGCAATTAAAGATGCTGTCACACAATGTGGCGCAAAAGAAGTCTTTTTAATCGACGAACCGATAGCAGCTGCTATCGGTGCTGAACTACCAATTAATGAACCAATCGCAAGTATGGTCGTTGATATCGGTGGTGGTACGACAGAAGTTGGTATTATTTCATTCGGTGGCATCGTTACTTCTGCCACATTAAAATTGGGTGGCGACGCATTAGATGAAGAAATTGTGCATTACGTACGTCAAAACTACAATATTTTAATCGGTATTCCAACAGCTGAACGCATTAAGCAAGAAATTGGCTGTGCCCCTTGTGAGCTACCAGAAGAAAGCATGGTCACAACAGGTCGTGACATCGTCACTGGTTTACCAAAATCCGTAACAATTACATCAACAGAAATTCGTGAATGTTTAAATGAATCATTGCTTCAAGTTTTGGCAACAATTCGTCGTTCACTTGAAAACTGTCCACCAGAACTTGCAGGCGATATCGTAGAAGAAGGCATCATCTTAACAGGTGGTGGTTCTTTATTAAAAGGAATGGAAGATTGGTTACGTACAGAACTATTAGTTCCTGTAAACTTAGCTCCTTCTCCATTAGAATCAGTAGCAATTGGTACAGGTCGTGCAACTGAAACGTTACATTTAATGAAAAATCATAAATAAATTGCAAAATTTTGTATATTCAAACATCGTTTTTGTCTATTTTGTGGCAAAGCGGTGTTTTTTTCATTTTACTTCGTTACAATAAAGAGGTGCTAATGCACAATTTCAGATAGTCATCTGACATAAAGGGGGAAATATCATAATGGCAGTTTTAGATGATATTTTAAAGTTTAACGGTGAATTCGTAGAAGAAAAGCAATATGAACCTTATATTGCAGGGAAATATCCAAACAAGCATTACGTTATCCTTACTTGCATGGATACACGTCTTGTAGAATTATTACCAAAAGCAATGAACATTCATAATGGGGATGTCAAAATGGTTAAAAGTGCAGGCGCAACAGTAAGTCACCCATTCGGTGGTATTATGCGTAGCCTTTTAGTAGCGATTTATGCCTTAAAAGCAGACGAAATCTTCGTTGTCGGTCACTACGACTGTGGAATGAGTGCCGTTGATCCAGATGTCGTTATTGAAAACATGAAAGAACGTGGCATTTCTGCTGAAACAATTAAAAACGTTCAATACTCTGGTGTTGATTTAAATCAATGGTTAAAAGGTTTTGGTGATGTTACGAAAAACGTTGAACATAGTGTCGACGTTATTCGTAATCACCCACTTGTTTCAAACGAAATTCCTGTTCACGGTTTAGTCATCGATCCAAAAACAGGCAAACTTGATTTAGTAACGAGCGGTTACGAAGGTTAATCGTTCATTAAATAAATAATGCGTACGTTTATGTCCGCTTAAAAAGAGCTATTCGACAGAGGTCGAATAGCTCTTTTTTTACGTAAGAAATGTTTTCAAATACATCCGCCACTTACGCCAGACGGCCTTCCCTTTTCAAAACTGCTCGTCTACGAGTGCATACAAAAAGTGGTCTTCCCACGTACCGTTCACATAAAGCAGTTGCTTCAACAAGCCTTCTCGTTGAAATTGTGCTTTTTCTAATACTTTAACAGAACCTAGATTTTTCGGTGATACGAACGCTTCTAAACGATGTAATCCAATCTCTTCAAAAGCAAATTGACAAACCCGTTGAAGTGCATCTGTCGCATAGCCTTGCCCTACTTCCTTCTCATCTAAAGAATAGCCTACGTACGCACTTGAGAACGGTAGGCGCTTAATAGCGTACACCGATATGTGACCGATTAACTTTTCAGACGTCTTTGAAAATATGCCAAAACTAAACTCTCGACGCATTTGCATTTGGCGATTGGATTCTTGTATTTTTCTTAATTGAATTTTCTCTGTGTAATATTCAGGTGGGTGTAGCGGTTCATGAACAGACCAATAGCGTTTATTGCGTATTACGAGTTCTGTCATCGCTTGAACATCCTCATTTCCTAACGTTCGTAAAAAACATCTCTCTCCATTAAGCGTAACCATTTCAACACCTACCCCAACATTCAATTTATACTTCTTTTGAAACCGCTTCTGCCGGGTCTGTAATTTTCAGACCGCGCTGTTCACATTCTTTTTTCACATGTGAAATGATTTGTTTTAACACTTCAATTCGTGCATATTTTTTATCATCACCCGCAATTAAAATCCACGGTGCATTTTTTTTATCAGTTTGTGCAAACATATCGTTCGCTGCTTCTACGTACAATGGCCACTTTTCACGATTACGCCAATCTTCATCCGTCAGCTTCCATTGTTTGTATGGATCTTCTTTACGCTCTTTAAAGCGATTTAGCTGCTCTTCTTCTGAAATTTGTACCCAGAATTTCAGAAGAATATAGTTATCATCTGTTAACAATTTTTCAAATTGATTAATTTCTGTGTAAGCACGTTTCCATTCTTGCTTCGTCGCAAATCCTTCAATTCGTTCAACGAGTACACGACCATACCACGTGCGGTCAAAAATACCGATTTGTCCACGCGCCGGTAAACGTGTGGAGAAGCGGTGTAAATGGTTATATTTCAAATCTTGCGGTGTCGGTGCAGCAATTGGATGTACGACGTAGCCACGGGGGTCTAAACGCTGTGTTAAACGTTTAATTGCCCCACCTTTACCAGCGGCGTCCATCCCTTCAAAACCAATGACTAATCCAATATCATGCGTAAATAAAAATTGTTGAATGTTTAACAACTCATACTGTAACTTCTTTAATTCTTTCTTATACGATGTTTTTTCATCAAGATGTTTTTTCGTTTTTAAGTTTTCTAATTTTTGTACCAACTTGATCGCCTCCATTTACAATATATATTATATTTTACAGCTCTTAACCATTTTCTTGCAATTCACCATACTTTTTTCTCATATTTCATTTTTTTAAACATAGAATGTTCACAGAATTACAACTTTGTCCGATAGCTCTATACGTTATACTTAATAAAGAAGTTTTGCACTAATCAAGGAGGCTTTTGTTTGAGTAGATTTTTAACCGTCTTATTATTTTTCATTTTAACGACGATTGCTACTTTTTCTGCACTCATCCTTCCACCAGCACATCTTTCTTCAATGAATGTAGCATATACCTATCAAATATTAATTTTCCCTGCTTTTTATGTTTTTAACATTATTTTTATAATTTATATAATTCTTACGTATTGGATTTATTTGCAGTGGAAAAATCAACATACATCTTACGCACTCACATGGAAACAAGTCGCTTTATTTAGTTTTAGCGCGATGGGCATCATCGTTTGGATTTTCCTTTGCCAACATCACTACTTTATTTCGGCCTTTGGTTTCATTGTATTAAGCACTATTTTATTATCTAAGCTCCATATGACATATGATTCGCGTCTACAATCGTCTACTCGATTTCCAATTACGCTGCTTTATAGTTGGTTAGCTATTGTATGTACGTTGCACTTCGCTTTTATTTTTGTCTACTATAGCTACGATACAATCGGTTTCAGTAAACCGTTATGGGCAGTTAGCTTTTTAACGATTGCTACAGTGTATGCACTATATATACGGTATAAACGTTCGGATCCTTTTTTTCCGATGCTCTTCATTTGGTGGTTGCTCGGTGTCGTTTGTTCAACACGTTTTGATGAACTACTCGTAACGACATCTTCTTTATTTTTAATGGGTGTACTAGCAATCGGAACTTTTTTCATTCGAAAATATTCATCCGTTCTTAACACGTACTCAACGTACTTATAATATGGAACAAAAAAAGGACGTATCGCTTGAAACGATACGTCCTTTTTCTATTAAAAATTAGTCAATTTTAGTCGTTAAAACAGGACCGTTTTTCGTTACGATTACCGTATGTTCTAATTGTGCAACATATGATTTATCAGGTGTTAAGAATGCCCAACCGTCTGTACCTTCAACGATGCTTTCAGCGCTTTGAGAGATGAATGGTTCTACAGCGAATACCATTCCTTCTTTCATAATTGTCGCATCCCATGCATCGAAGTAGTTTAATACGTATTGAGGTTCTTCATGTAATGAATGACCTACGCCGTGACCTGTTAAGTTCATGATTACTTTTAAGCCTTTTTCATGTGCTTCGCGTTCTACTGCTTTACCAATTTGGTTTAAGCGAGCACTCGGTTTGATTTTAGTCATTGCACGATCGAATGAACTTTGTGCTACGTCGCAAAGAATTTGTAATTCAGGTTTTTCCACATCACCTACAATGAATGACACACCTGTATCTGCATAATAACCATCTACATGGCCAGATACGTCGATGTTGATCATATCGCCTTCTTGTAGTTTACGATTATTTGGAATACCGTGAGCAACACATTCGTTTACGCTAATGCACGTATAGCCTGGGAAATCGTATTCTGCTTTAGGTCCTGAAACAGCACCTTTTTCTTCGAATAATTTACCAGCTAAATCATCTAATTCTTTCGTAGTGACACCTGGTTTTGTAGCGTCTCTTAAAGCGTTACGAATTTCAGCCATCGCACGACCAGCTTTCATTAACGCGTCATATTCTTCTTGTGTTTTAACAATCATTTTTACGATCTCCTTTTATATAAATATCTCTTTATACTATATCACACTTTGAAAAAATTATTAAAAAGAGCGAATCACTTCAAGCGTGATTCGCTCTCGTTTTTATCGTTGATATGGCTTTAAAAGCTTCGGTGCTTTCGCAAATAGTAAGCTGACGATTGCAGCGGTTAAAATAATTGCCGGTACCATGTACGAACCGTTATAAACGATCGTATAAATTAAAACATTTTGGTCGCCTGCGTATTCAGAAAAGAATACGTACCCCGCTGTAGCGTGTGCTACGTAACGGAGTAGACCACCGACAATCGTTCCAATCGTAATGTACAAACCGATTTCTGCTTTTGATTTTGTATTCATAACGAGCGGACGCATAAGTCCAGCTAGTCCGACAACTGTAAATGCGAAGAAGTAATCAATAAATCCTTGAAGTGGCGTTAAAATAAACCCACCAAACATCGCATTCATCGTTCCGATTAGTAAGCCTGTCACGAGACCCGCAATTGTCCCCCAACGAAATGCTATTATAATAATTGGCACCATGACTAAACTAATCGAACCACCTTGTGGCCATAAGCTAAATGTCAGCTTATCTAAGATGATTCCAATTGCCGCAAAAATCGCGACTTCTACCATCATTAATAATTTTCTATTGTTCAATCTCCTCAACCTCCAATGTTCGATGTATAAATCAGAGCCTTGGGATTAGATAGATATGAAAAAAAGCGATGCCAGGGAAAGACCCCCGACACCGCTAAATACGTCAGATTTCTATCCACATTCCTACGCAAGCATTAACTTACAGGTGCAAAGGGTTAGAAGTCACACTTCACTCTCAGCCATTTTAATGGCTCCCCTTGTGGTCGATACATCATTTTATTTTATTGAACAGCTTTATTGTAAAAAAATTCAGCTAAATTTCAACCTTTTTGAAACGGTTTGATGACTCATCCGTACATAATATAAAGGAGTGATTTATATGGACTTAACTAAAAATGAACAAGCCGAAGGAAATCGTATACTCGCCTCACTTTGCTACTTTAGCGTATTTTTCGCTAGTTTTCTTTTCCCGTTAATCGTTTGGCTCATCTCAAAAAATCCATTTGAAAAATTCCATGCAAAAAAAGCACTTATTTCGCATCTTATCGTTTTTATTCCACTAATTTTTATTTTAATTCCATTTACCATCTTTATGTTCGGCCAAAATGATGAAACGATGTCAGTGATGATGATTATTATGTTGTTACTTTTTGGAATTTATGTAATTGCCTCACTCATAACAATTATTTGGAATATTATTCAAGGCATTAAAGTTTTAAACGTTTAAATAAAGTAGCTTTTGGCAATAATATAACTAGCTCTATTTTATTTAAATTCAAAAGGGAGTGATTTTCATGGCTTCAAAAAGCAATTTATCAAAAGTAATTAGTACGGCAATTAAGTTAGCACCGATCGTTTACCCAATTATCAAAAAAATGATCGATCAAAAGAAAGCAACATCACGTAAATAAAAAAACGAGCATCCTCGCTTCATGCGAAAAGATGCTCGTTTTTATTTACATTCCTAATTAAAATGCCCATTCACCTTTACGGAATACAGCTTCTACTGTGCCGTCTGCATGAATGCCATCGATATCCATGTCTCCGCTTCCGACCATGAAGTCTTCATGCGTAATAGATGTATTGATACCTACTTTATCCATTTCCTCTTCAGAAAGGTCGCTGCCGCCCTCATAACAAGTCGGATATGCTGCACCAATCGCAATATGGTTGGATGCATTCTCATCGAATAATGTATTGAAATACAGTAAGCCCGATGCTGAAATCGGTGATTTGTGTGGAACGAGTGCAATCTCACCGATATATTTTGACCCCTCATCTGCTTTAATTAATTCGTTTAATAATTCTTCACCTTGCGCAGCTTCTGCCTTCACGATGACACCATTTTCAAACGTCAATTTGAATTGGTCGATAATATTCCCTTGGTAAACGAGTGGTTTCGTAGAAGATACGTACCCGTTCACGTCGTATTTAGAAGGCAGAGTAAATACTTCTTCTGTTGGCATATTTGCTACAAAATCTGTACCTTGCGGTGTTTTGCTAGAGCCTGTTGCCCAAATATGTTTATCTGGTAAGCCTACGATTAAATCTGTACCTGGTGCTTTGTAGTGAAGTTTTGCGAAATGTTTTTCATTCATTAAATCCCCACGTGTATGAAGATTTTTCAAATGTTTTTGCCAATTTTCAACAGCATTTCCTTCTCCGATGTGTACCGTTTTGAAAATAGCTTCCCACATAGCTGGTACTTGTTCTGCTTCTGGAAGTTCTGGGAACACTTTCGCAGCCCATTTTTTAGAAGGAATCGCAATGATTGACCATGCAATTTTATCGTTCATTACTGCGTCACGATAATTTTCTAACGCTTTACCAGATGCTTTTTGATTCGTCGTAATTTTTTCAACAGGGATACCTGACATTAAATCGGGATCTGCTGCATCAATCCAAAGTAGTGCACCGCCACGTTCAATTAATTCATCTCGTTGCGCGGTAATCCAACGAGGGAATTTTTCAAATTCTTCAACCGGCGCATGTTCAAACGTCTCGCGTGCTACCACATCATCTGAATAGTTGACTGTCACACGTGCTGCACCAGCTTTGTACGCTTCTTTTACGACCATACGCGTAAATTCAAGCGTATCAACAGTCGTATTAATTAAAAGTGTTTGTCCTTGCTGAATGTTCGTACCTACTTTTACGGCTAATTCCGCAAATTGAGCTAGTTTTTCTTCAAATGTCATGTAAAATCGACCCCTTAGCGTTTTTTATAAGAACGTTTAGCGCCATCTTTTGAGTTTTTGAAAGATGATGGGCTATTTCCTTTACGAGATGAGTCCCCTTTATAGCCACGTGATTCTGAAGAGTCTCGGTTGCCTTTATAGCCACGTGAATCCGATGATTTTCGGTCATCTTTGTAGCGGTTTGAACGGGGACGATCGTCATTTTTATTATAAACTTTCTTTTTAGAATTGTCAGAACTTCTGCCTTTTTTAACAGGTCCTTGTGCATAGAAGCCTTTTCCTTTTTCAAGACCGCCATCTTTCCAAACTTTTTCAGTCGGTTTTTCTTCTAAAGTACGTGTAATTTGTTTGTATGCACGTTCTGAAGGTCCAACTAATAATGTAATCACTTCACCGCTGTTTCCTGCACGACCGGTACGACCTGAACGGTGTGTATATTGTTCAATTGATTGAGGTACGTCTACGTGAATGACATGTGTAACGCCTTCAATATCTAAACCACGTGCAGCTACATCTGTTGCGATTAAAATGCTTGCTTCGCCTTTACGGAATGCTTGCAGTGCTGCTTTACGCTCTTCTTTTTTCATATCAGCATGAAGCGTTACGATCGGCGCTTGGCGATAATGTAATTTTGTTTCTTTCATTAATAATTGATCCAAGTTGTTAACGAATGCTAACCCGCGCATTCCTTCTTGATTAGATAAGCGACGTAACATTTCCGTTTTATCACGTTCTTGCATTTTCACGAATGAATGCTCAACTGTTGCTTGTTGTGGCATGTCTTCTAAATACACTTTGAAATGTTTCGGTTCTTTTAATAAGCGTTGTGCTACTTTTTTAATTTCGTCTGTAATCGTTGCTGAAACGATTACGACTTGACGGTCATGATTAGCGCCTTCAATGAAATGTTTCACGATTTCACGAGAATCACGACCTAATAATTGATCCCCTTCATCTAAAACGATGTAATGTAATTCGTGTAATTTTAATTTCTTCGCTTTCACTAACTCATTTAAGCGACCTGGTGTCCCAACGGCAATCGTCGGTTTTTTCTTTAATTTTTCGATTTGGCGTTGCGTATTCGCGCCACCAATCAATGGTACGACTGTCATATCTGTACCAGCTATCCAGCTACGGATTACTTCTGTAATTTGCATACATAGCTCTTGAGATGGAGCGACGATTAATGCTTGTGTATGCTTTTCTGAGCCATTTACACGTTCTAGTAATGGTAGTAAGTAAGCTAATGTTTTCCCTGTACCTGTTGGAGATTCTGCTACGACATCTTCTCCGTTTAACATAGCCGGAATCATTTGAGCTTGAATCGGCGTCTCCTGGGCAAATTTCCATTTTTGTTGTAGTTGTTCGTTTAATAATTCAATTGCTGACATAATTGTCTCCTTTATTGTGCATCGTTCTATTTGAAACACTTCTTTCTATTATACAAAAAAAGAGAGCGTCTAAAAAGTTATTTCAGACACCCTCTTTTTTCTCGGTCATAAAAAGCTTATTTTAGCGCATATTGTCGTTGCGCATGTTTTAATTCTTGTGTTAATTTTTTTTGCAGTTCTGGCACGGTTACTTGATAAAGTTGCTTACCGTTTACTTTAAAAATACCGAGTTGTAATAAATAATCGACGATGCGATTTTTTTCTGATTCTTCTATTTTAGTCGTTTTTTCTTCATCATAAAGACTCCTTAAATAATAGCGATACAGTTTATTTACATAGCTGTAGGTCTTTGCGCAATTACTAGTTGAACATTTTGTTCTACTAATAAGACGTGCCTACTAAAATTATTGTTCCCCAGTTCTTTACATTTTAATCCTCATCTAAAATTTTCAGAATAGAAAAATACGTTCAAAGTTTGTTACATCTTTAAACGTATTTATCGCCACCGTATTTATTTTTCGTACGGTTGTTTACGCGAAATAATCTCGTCACGTAAAATGTGTAACTTCTCAATAACGTCACGTGATTGCTCTTCTAAATCAGCTAATAAAATTTCCGCGCCGTGCGAATTTCCTTCATAGTATGTACGAACAGCGAGTTTCGCCACTTCATGCACATTTTTGAATGGTTTTTCGAGTTGTACGAATACAGGATGCTTCCCTAAAATGTCTTTCCCTTGCCCGTAATACCATTCCCCTAGACGCGTATCTTTCGGAGACTCGATTTCTTTTTCTGTCATATGCTCGAAGCCTAATAATAAATTATAAATACGCCATCTCCACAATAAGTGATCGGTAATTGCCAATTCGATAATATCTTCTTGGCTGATAATAAAGTTTTTAGAAATCGTATCTGTTCGGTAATGATTGATTTTTTTACTTAATTCATAAATTGCTGCACCCGTATTATTGACGATTTCTTTACTTTGCTCCGTACTTTTTGCGATTTCACGGTTATTCGCTGTAATTTCTGTTGCTGCTTGCGTTTGTTGTTCCGTCGTTGCCGCAATCGTTTCAAAACTTGCCCCTTGTTGTTGCAACGTCTGATTCAAGTCAACGAGTGCCGTCGTAATATTCGCTGAGTCACCAACCGTTTGATGTAGCTCTGCAGCTGCTTTTTTCGTTAGGCTATTAATATTCGTCGTAATCGATAATAGTTTCGTAATGTCTTCTTGAATTTTTTGAATCGATTGCTTCGTATTATCTGCTAACTTACGCACTTCTTCTGCAACGACCGCAAATCCTTTACCTGCTTCTCCTGCACGAGCTGCTTCAATTGAAGCATTTAATGCAAGTAAATTCGTTTGTTCGGCTATGTCTTGAATGAAGCGCATTAATTCATTAACAGATTGCACGCGCTCGACTAATTCGCCTACTTGTTGTTGTACTTTCACTTGTTCTTGATCGGTCGTATGTAGGGAGTCTGTGATGTTTTGTAGTGATGTAATGTCTTCGTTTAGTTTTTTCAAAGACGTTTGCGTTTCTTTTGAAATATCACCAACTGAATTTGATACTTCATCGATGGATGCTTCTAATTCATCCATTGATGAATTCGCTGACAATACAGCTTGTTGTTGCGCTTCTTGGAACTGAATTAAATTTTTAATTTGGTCAAGTTGCGTATTGTATTGAATAATTTCACCGAGTCCATTGACGATCGAACCTGCTTGAATTTCGATATACGTTTCAATGATGATTTGTTGGTCGATTGTAATTAAACTATCGTAAGACAATAATACGTCCATCATCTTCTCGCGATTTTTGCCATATTTTTCAACAATCAATGGAATAATCAATTGATTTAATAACGTATAAGCTGAAATCATCCAGTTCGGTAACACACCAATTTTCGCATGTGTATAGGCAATTTTACGACGTTTAAATACGTAATCAAGCGACAATTCTTCCTCAAATAAGCTACGGAAATGGGTATCAAATACTTTCTTCAAATGATCGATTGATGAATGTTCCGTAATAATTTGGCTAAATTGATCAATCGACATTAAGTGTGCATAAAATTGATCGAGCAGTTGTACATGATTAGCAATGTACAATTCAAGTAATTCATTCACGTACTCTCTTCTCACTTGATTAAATCCTAAAAAGTCTAGCTTCCCCTGAAAACGTTCGCTCACTTTAATGTCAGACTCTGTTACTTCATTAAAATAACCGTACTTCTCTTTCGCACTCGCTTTTACTTTAAAAAACATTTATTTGCCTCCCTTTTATATCCTGTTATAGACATTTTATACTATACGAAGTGAATTTTATGTGACGATTGCATGACTTTTTACAAAAAATTAGAAATTTTTCATACGTATACTCTTAAAAAATTGCATAAAAAAACTCAAAATCAATAATGATTTTGAGCGTTAATCTTTATTACCTACGAATGGCTATTTACGGTAACGTATTGTTAAACCATTTAAGAATTTACGTGCGAATTTATCGCCACATTCTTTATAGTTACGATGGCTAGCGTTACGCAAAATCGCACCTAGCTCTCCTTTAGAAACATTAATACCGCCATCATAAAAAACGTCTAATACATCTTCTGTCGTTAACTGAAGCGCAATTTTTACTTTTTTAATGAGCATATTATTAATTGGTTCCAACTTCGTAACAACCTTTTCTTGCCCTGGTTTCTTTTGTTGTGGTCCACGTTTTGTCGTAATCAATCCGTTTAAAAACGCATCGAACATTTTATTATTACACGTTTTGTAGTTTTCTGGTTTCGGCTCATCTTCCACTACTTTTTGAAGCATGTTAGATACGTCTAAAGCCGTTACATCTACTCCACCTAATTTAAACATTTTAGCCATGTCTGCATTTTTAATATTCAATGCATAACGTAGGCGAATTAATAAGTCATTTGCTGTCATCGTATTCTCCTTTTAAGTTCGAAATTCTATACGTTCGGTCATTATTTATATTTATAAGACATTTCATTTTACCATTGAATAGATGATATAGCGAATTGTATGAACGTGACAAAACGAATCACATCGACTGTATGTTTTATGAATAAACGAGTTCACCTTTGTAATCAATTTGTTCTAAAGCATTTAAAATTTGTGTCTTCGCAATATTTGATTTTGGCATCATAATAATCAATTTACTAAAATTTAATGAAATATAATACGTAATTGCCGTTACGAGTTCCGGTTCTGTCGCCGAAGGAAGTGGCGACTGCTCTCTTGCATCTACAATTAACGTATACGTTTCGTGATCTACTTTATCTGTTGTTTCTTTCACTGCTTCAAAATAGGATTCAACAAGCTGTTTTCTTATAAAGCCGATAATTTGAACGTGAACTTGTTTTTTATCTTCATAAATAGATGTTTTGAATTTCAATGTATCTACTAATAACATCGTTCAATCGTTCCCTTCTATTAATGTTTGAATAGTTTTATTAAATTTGAATAATTATACTTTATTATTCATTAGTATAGGTAATTCGTCGATTTTTGTCGACTTTTTATCCAAAAACACCTAATCTTTTTTCATACTAACAGCTTTAATTCCCTATTTTCAAGCATTTACACTAAAAAAATCTCCATCATACATATAAATCATGCATTTAAATGTATGTTTTTAGTTGCATTTTGAATGATTCTTGTTGTAAATCCGCCTAACTCATTTTCCCTAACAATTTTTCAAGTTCGTACGTCGTAAAACAATTCGTACGTGCGAATTTACGAAATGCATAATAATCACTCGTCCCCCTACCTAAAATGAAAATTTGTTGAATTTGAAACGTTTCTATAATTTTTTTAATTTCGTCCATAGACGTTTCTTTTCGAACGATTAACGGACAAATTTCTTCTGATTGCAACATTCCTTCGAACAAAGAAACTAATAGTGGCGATATTTTCCGTTCATCGACGACGAGTAATACCATTTCTGATTTTTGACTAATTTGTGCGAGTTGGCGCGTCGTTTCACCTAATAAGTCACTAAAAATTTTAGCAATTGTCCGTTGTCTCGTTTCTGTCATCAAATTATGCCGCTCGCTTCACAGTACAATTACGTTCGTAGCTTTTTAGATCACCCTGCGATTTTCAGCGTCATCAATCACTACGTAGAAACGAATCCGTACAAAGTAGACGATGAAGATGTGATTTTACAACATATGCAAAAACTGCAAAAAGCACACGTCGCAGAAGCAACGAGTACGTGGTTACTACCGAACTTAACGCAGCGTGAAAAAGAGATTTACAAACTGATTTTAGAAGGTGCGACGAATAAAGAAATCGCGAAATCTCTCTTCTTATCAGAAGGAACGGTGCGCGTATACATTTCCGCACTGTATCAAAAAATAGAAGTACGTTCACGGGCGCAAGCAATAAAAAAAGCCGAAGCGTACAAAGAATTACTCCAACAATAAAAAATCGAGACTAGGACAAAACGCTAGTCAATAAGAAAAGACATTCACGATTTGAATAAGATGGAACTGACCTAAAAATTTGAGAAAACATAAAAAGAAAAAGACACTTTCAAAAGTATCAAATCTTTGGAAGTGTTTTTTGATGGAAAAAAATATTCATACGAAACAAAAATGAAAGTGATAAAGAGGAAATGATGAACGTATGTGGAATTAAAAATGACAGTCAGCTTTATCAATGGGTGAAGTCGTATGAAAACAGGGAGTTACATCGTTTACAACAACTACTCGGTAAACAAGATCGGATCGGAAAAGGATTGTTTGAAGAAAAATTAATTGAAACGTTCCATGCCATGCCTAACGTGCGAAACGTTTGATTTTGAATAGCTTTTGAGAATAACAAATGACGTTGTTGTTCAAACCGTTCAAGCATATATCAACTACTGTACGAATACTTAGATTTTAGCAAAGTTAAATTACCTTTCTCCAGTACAATACCGAAAAAAGATAATTCAATAAAAATTTGACGGCGACTCCTATGGGAAAAGCATGAGCAGAAGACCCCAGCAGTGAGCTTGCGAGCGAGGAGGCTTCTGCCATGCCCCAGGAAAGCGTCCGTCAAATTCGACTTAAAAGAAGCGTCTTTTTCACTGTCTCACTTTCGTTGGTCAGTTCCGATTGTGAATGTCTTTTTTGTCTGTTGTTCTTCGTTTCGACCGAAGCTGATATACTTTTATAAAATTCTTTATAGAAAAAAAGACAATCCTAATTTGTGCATAAAAATAGAGGAGGGAATATCGAATTCGATATTCCCTCCTCTATTTCTTATTTAATCTCGTATATTTAGAGCGATTTTAATGTGTGCAAGATGGTGTTCCTCGTGCCAAGCAAGCTTCGCTAGTTTTTTACCGACTGTCACTTTGCCGTCCGTCGCATGAATAAATCCACGTGTGAAATCAGACGTTTCAAGCGTCTCGCCAAGTGCGACAATGCGCTCATTCAATCCTTCTAATAGACGAATTGAACTTTCTACAGGCAGCTTCATATCTGGAAGTAATGCCCACTCATCTTGATCAAATGCAGGTACTGTCGGCCAATCATCCGTCAATGCAAGCTTCAATCGTTGATACATATTTAACTGTGAATCTGCAATATGGTGAACGAGCTGTCGCACGCTCCATGCCCCTTCACGATACGTCTTCTCTAGTTCTTCACCAGACAATCCATCTACAACTTTTCGCAATCGAAACGCATATGTACGCGTTTGTTCGAGCCAACCTTCTACATCTTTTTTCGTTACAACGTCCGGTACTCGTAATTCTCCAATCGGAAATTTCACATCCATGATTGATCCCTCATTTCAGTCAGTTTACGATTGTTATACCCTTATTCAAAGAAAAATAGACGACCTACTCATGCTACTACGAGTAAGTCGTCTGTTTAGAAATATATTATACTAACTCCAACCAAGCGACTGCTTCACAGTGTGCTGTGTGTGGGAACATATCGACAGGTTGTACTTCTTTCGTTTTGTAACCACCGTCTTCTAATACGCGTAAGTCACGCGCAAGTGTTGCCGGGTTACAAGAGACGTACACGATGCGTTTCGGACGTTCTGAAAGAATCGTTTCGAGTAATGCATTGTCGCAACCTTTACGTGGTGGATCGACCATTAGTACGTCTGCTTCTTTGCCTTCTTTGAACCAGCGTGGAATGACTTCTTCTGCTGGACCCGCTTCGAAATACGTGTTCGTGAAGCCGTTTAATGTCGCATTGCGCTTCGCATCTTCAATCGCTTGAGGCACAATTTCGACGCCCATAACGTGCTTCGCATTTTTCGCTAAGAATAATGAAATCGTACCGATTCCACAATACGCATCGATAACTGTTTCATTTCCTGTTAGTGCTGCATAATCAAGTGCTTGTTTGTACAGTACTTCCGTTTGGATTGGGTTCACTTGGTAGAAAGAACGTGCTGAAATTTCAAATCGAACGTCGCCGATATGATCTTCAATTGTCGTTTCTCCCCATAAGTTCACCGTTTCATTCCCGAAAATAACGTTCGTATTGTCTGGATTCACGTTTTGCATAATTGATTTCACATTCGGAATCAATTGGCGAATCGTATCAACAACGGCATCTTTTTGTGGGAATTTACGTTTTTTCGTCACTAATACGACCATTACTTCATTCGTTGCGCGTGCTTTACGAACGACGACGTGGCGCAATTGACCGCGTTTCGTATATTCATCATATGGTTGTAAGCCAAGTGCCCATAACTTCGGTTTTAAGCCTGATAAAATAGCATCTGCTTCATCTGTTTGGATTAAACAACGTTCCGTATCAACGATTGCATGTGATTTCGTTTTGTAGAAACCTGCGATCGGTACTTCACCGTTCATACCGAATGGGATTTGTGCTTTATTACGATAATTCCAAGGCTCTTCCATCCCTTTTGTCGGGTGCACTGTTACGTCTAATTTACCGATTCGTTGCATCACATCTTGGACCATTTTTTGTTTCCAAGCAAGTTGACCTTCGTAAGATAAATGTTGTAATTGGCATCCGCCGCAAGAGTTGAATACAGGGCAAGGTGGTTCTACGCGATGCGGAGACGCTTCTTCAATCTCTACAATTTTCGCAAAGCCGTAATTTTTAAGTGGTTTTAAAACGTGTACTGTACATGTTTCGCCAGGTAATGCGCCTTGGATGAATAATGGGTATCCATCGACTTTCGCTACGCCTGCGCCATCATGTGTTAAATCTTCTATATAAACAGAAAGCTGATCATTCTTTTTCACTGGTGCTGTCATTCAATTTGTTCCTCCATTTCAATTTCTCTATTGTATCACGAAATGTGCACAAAATAACCCTATGCGTTTCAACATAGGGTTTAAGATTATAAGTTTGCGTTAATACGATCTTGTTCACGAATATCATCAATCGGTACGAATAATTCGATATGACGTTTTAAGTTTTTAAATACAGAAGGTGCATCGCCGCCGTACTCACCATCTAAGTTAATGAGTACGCGGTCATCTGAAGTTACTTTCACTTCGTCAGCTTTCGTATAAATGATGTGTGGGTCTTTTAAATGATCTCCACGAATAGCAAGCGTCACTAAACGAACGAATTCTGCAACATTACATTTTTTCAAGATAAAGACGGTGAATTTACCATCGTTAATGCTTGCGTCTGGTGCGAGTTTTTCAAAGCCGCCGACAGAGTTCGATAAGCCGATTAAAAACATCATCGCTTCATCGTCGAACACTTCGCCGTCATATTCAATACGCATTTTCGTTGCTTTAACAGATGGCAACATTTCAATTCCTTTTAAATAATAAGCGAGTTGCCCAAGCATCGTTTTCAGTTTGCTTGGCACTTCATATGTTAATTCGGTAATACGTCCGCCCGCTGCGATATTAATAAAATAACGATCATTCGAAAGACCGACATCGACAGGAATTGAATCTCCTTTAATAATAATATCAACAGCCGCATAAATATCACGAGGAATTTTCACGGCACGTGCAAAGTCATTCGTCGTCCCCATTGGAATTAATCCTAATTTCGGACGTTTTTCAAACTCACTTACACCGGCGACAACTTCATTCAACGTTCCGTCACCACCGACGGCAATAATAATATCGAAACCACGTTCGACTGCCATTTTTGCAGCTACCGTTGCATCGCCTGCACATGTTGTTGCATGGCATGACGTTTCATAACCTGCAACTTCAAGTTTTGCTAGTACTTCAGGTAAGTGCTTTTTAAAAAGTTCTCTCCCCGAAGTAGGGTTATAAATGATGCGTGCTCTTTTCATAACTCAACCTTCTTACTGTTTAAAATTTCTATCTTCATCTAATGGCTCATGAAAATAGGCTGCCTCACACGAAGAGTCAGCCCGACTATTTAACAACTCTATTATTCTATACTGAACACGTGACATTCTGCAAATAAATGAATTATTTCATTAATTGCTCAAACGTTTGACGAATGTCTTCGTAGACGTATTGCCAAAATTGATCGTTCGATGCGTATTCTTCCGTAATCCCTACGAATAACTCCGTCTGCTTCGTACCGAAATCAGACGAATCTTTCGGCGGTAAAGTTGCACGTTTGTCCATGACATATTGTTGAACTTCGGGTGCGCGTGGCCCCCATTTGCCAACAACATCGCCCTCCGCATTTAAAATTAAATAAACAGGAATTGCACGTCCACCATTCGTTAAATGCGCGTCAATTAATTCTAAATTTTGATCGCGTAATACACAGCGCACGTCCAAATCCGTCGCCTCTGCAACTTTTCGTAAAATGGCATTGTTCATCATTGCATCCCCGCACCAGTCTTCTGTAATAACGAGTACGTGTAAATTAGCTTCTTTTAGCGCGGTAAAGAACGCTTCATCTTCCGGTAAATTAAATCCGTTGTATACGCGGAAACTATCATCTTTTAGCCTCGACATTTTTTCCATATATTCCGAAAGAATCGTTCCTTGCTCAAAATATTGTTGCTCTGTCGCCATATAAATCCCTCCTTATTTACTTTTGTTTTAGTATATCAAATTTTGACAATTGTATCATATGCCGTATACATACAGCGCTTTATTTTATAAAATAAAGAAATATGAAAGGATGACTTTTTTGAAAAGAACGACGATTTTATTAAAAAGCTATAACTTTTTATTTTTCGGGTTATTAGCTATCTTTATCCCTTTTTTACCTATTTATTTTCAATCAGTTGGATTAGCAACGAAAGAAATCGGCCTCATTATTGCCCTCGGTGGTATCGTGACGGTCATCGCGCAACCGCTTTGGGGAATGATTAGCGATCGCTTAAAAACTGTCCGTAAAATCATTTTAATCCTCGTAGCGAGTACCGCAATTTGTGGTTTTTTCTTATATCAAATTGATAGCTTCTTACTCATCGTCTTATTGTCGATGTTCGTTTACTTCTTTTTGATGCCACTCGATCCATTAACAGAGTCACTCACGTTTACAACGACGGAGGCGCAAGGTATTAGTTACGGTTCTGTCCGCACGTACGGCTCACTCGGCTATGCCATTCTCTCTTTAGCTATCGGCTACATTACCGATTGGTTCGGCATGGGGGCAATCGGTGTTTGCTTTGCGATTCTCGGCATTATTTGCTTCGCTATCGTCTGGAAAATTCCAGAAGTACCCACTTCTACAGCACCTGTCACTGTGGATAGCTTGAAACAAGTACTGAAAAATAAAGAGATGATTTTATTTTTAGTTCTTATTTTTATTAGCTCTATCCCTGCTCGTATGAACGATAACTATTTAGGTATTCACATTACATCACTTGGTGGCGAAAACAACCTCGTCGGCATCGCATTCTTTATTTCCGGTGCGAGTGAGATTGTCGTCTTTGCGCTAAGTTATTTATGGCTGAAAAAAGGCAAAGAACTGCAGTTAATTACATTTGCGATTTTCTGTTACGCACTACGCTTTTTCCTTACAGGCTTTATCGACAACCCAAAAATGATTGTCATTATTCAAGTACTTCAAATGTTAACATTCCCTGTTTATTACACAGCTGCCATTCAATATTTATATCGTATTATGCCACGCGAATGGCGCGCAACTGGGCAAACGGTACTCGCTTTACTATTTTTCGGTATATCCGGTATTATTTCATCATACATCGGTGGGCTCATGTACGATGATTTTGGCGGCGATGTTTTCTACTATGCCATCGCCATTACATCACTCGTTGCTGCATTGTACGGAACGTTTTTATTAATTCGGAATGCCCGTAAAGCTATTTAACCATATAAAAAAGAGGAAGCCTTATTAACAAGGCTTCCTCTTTTATTTTAGACGCATTTGGATGGTAAAATTCCGGCCATCGAGTATTAAAAGTACAATCGACATAAAGGGTTCGAATCTTATAGCCGATTGCTTATCGTAAACGTATTTCTTCTTTGTAGCGTTCAACACTTCAAGGAATACTAGCTAATTTCACCGTCGTCCTGACGGCAACGCTTGTCGACTACTCGTCCTGAGTAGTCTATCCGGTTTCACACACTAACACTTCGGGTCATTTCTTTCCTTCCAACGTGACGAAAAACGTCACTTGTCAGGAAATCAAAATGCCCTTCAGTGCTGAAAGAGTGTGTTCAACACTTAATTATCGTTTTTGGATTTCTTCTAATAAAATTTTATTAACCATTTGTGGGTTGGCTTTACCGCGAGTAGCTTTCATAATTTGACCAACTAAGAAGCCAATCGCACGGTCTTTACCGTTTTTGAAGTCGATGATTGATTGTTCGTTGTTATCAAGGATTTCAGTAATCATTGGTACAAGTGCACCTGCATCAGAGATTTGAACTAACCCTTTTTCTTCAACGATTTTCTTCGCATCGCCACCATTTTGAATTAATTCTTTAAATACTTTCTTCGCAATTTTAGAAGAAATCGTACCGTCAGAAATTAATTTGATCATGCTCGCAAGACCTTCTGGTGTTAAAGCTGTATCATGTAATTCTTGTTGTTCAGCGTTTAAGTGCGCGCTAACTTCACCCATTAACCAGTTTGAAGCAAGTTTTGCATCTGCGCCTGCTGCAACAGTACCTTCAAAGAAATCAGCCATTTCTTTAGAAAGCGTTAAAACCCCTGCATCATATGCTGGCAAGCCCATTTCTGCTACATAACGTGCTTTACGAGCATCTGGTAATTCAGGAATCATTGCTTTTTCATGTTCTAACCATTCGTCATCGATTACGATGTCTACTAAGTCAGGTTCTGGGAAGTAACGGTAATCGTCTGTACCTTCTTTGACACGCATAAGAATTGTTTTACCTGTTTTCTCATCGAAACGACGAGTTTCTTGCTTGATTTCGCCACCAGCGTTTAATACAGCTGCTTGACGTTGTGCTTCATACTCAATACCTTTACGAACAAAGTTGAATGAGTTTAAGTTTTTAAGTTCTGTACGTGTACCGAATTCATCTTGACCGTAAGGACGAACTGAGATGTTGGCATCACAACGTAATGAACCTTCTTCCATACGTACGTCTGAAACGCCTGTGTATTGGATGATGGCTTTTAGTTTTTCAAGGTATGCATAAGCTTCTTCCGGTGTACGGATGTCTGGCTCAGATACGATTTCAACTAAAGGTGTACCTTGACGGTTGTAATCGACAAGTGATGAGTTCGCACCATGTGTTAATTTACCCGCATCTTCTTCCATGTGGATACGTGTAATACCGATACGTTTTTTAACGCCGTCAACTTCGATTTCTAACCAGCCGTTTTCACCGATTGGTTTATCAAATTGTGAAATTTGGTAAGCTTTCGGATTATCAGGGTAGAAATAGTTTTTACGGTCAAATTTTGTATGTTGGTTAATTTGCATGTTAAGTGCAAGTGCCGCACGCATACCGTAGTTTACTACTTCTTTATTGACTACTGGTAACACACCTGGATACCCTAAGTCGATTACAGATGTGTTTGTATTTGGTTCAGAGCCGAATTGGTTAGGTGATGGAGAGAAAATTTTAGAGTTCGTTTTTAACTCAACGTGCACTTCTAAACCAACGACTGTTTCGTAATTCGTTGAAGCCATGTTATTTGACCTCCCAAGTTTGAGGTTTTGCGTTATGGAAATCTGTAGCTTTTTCAAACGCATCTGCTACGCGGTAAATTGTGCCTTCTTCGAAGTATTTACCGATAATTTGTAAACCAACAGGCATTTCGTTATCAAAACCACATGGAATTGAAATCGCAGGAACACCAGCTAAGTTAATTGGAACAGTTAAAATATCATTTGCATAAACAGTCATTGGATCGTCTAAGTTTTCACCAAGTTTGAATGCAGTTGTTGGTGTTGTTGGTCCAACGATTACATCGTACTCTTCGAATACTTTATCGAAATCTTGTTTAATTAATGTACGTACTTGTTGTGCTTTTTTGTAATAAGCATCATACGTACCTGCTGATAGTGAATACGTACCAAGCATGATACGACGTTTTACTTCATCCCCGAAACCTTGCGCACGAGTTTGTAAGTATAAGTCTTCTAAGTTATCTGCCTCTGCACGGAAGCCATAACGGATACCGTCGAAACGAGAAAGATTAGAAGATGCTTCTGAAGAAGAAATAATATAGTATGCAGCTAATGCATATTTAGAGTGTGGTAATGACACTTCATCTACCGTTGCGCCAAGTTCTTTTAATTTTTCAATTGCAGCAAGAACTTGTGCTTTTACGCCTTCAGAAACACCTTCTGCTAAGTATTCTTTAGGAACAGCCACTTTAAGTCCTTTAATGTCGCCAGTTAATTGGTCTACATAGCTAGGAACTTCTACGTTTGCTGAAGTAGAATCATGTTCGTCAACGCCAGCGATTGCTTCAAGTAATAAAGCGTTGTCGCGTACGTTGCGTGTAATTGGTCCGATTTGGTCTAAAGATGATGCAAACGCTACTAAACCGTAACGAGATACACGACCGTACGTTGGTTTCATACCGACTACACCACAGAAAGCTGCTGGTTGACGGATTGAACCACCTGTATCAGAACCTAAAGTGAATGGTACTTCTCCTGCTGATACTGCTGCTGCAGAACCACCTGAAGAACCACCAGGAGCACGGTCAAAGTCCCAAGGGTTATGAACTTTTTTGATTGCTGAGTTTTCATTGGCAGAACCCATTGCGAATTCATCCATGTTTACTTTACCTATAGTAACCATGCCTGCTTTACGTAATTTTTCTACTACAGTCGCGCTGTAGATTGGGTTGAAGCCTTCTAAAATTTTAGAAGCACATGTTGTTTCAATGCCTTCTGTAACGATATTATCTTTCACACCGATTGGTAAACCGAATAATGGTCCACGTTCTTCGAATGGTACTTGATCTTTTGCAGCAGCTTCTTCCATTGCTGCTTCTTTATTTAAAGCTAAAAAATGCGCCAATTTCGCCGTCTAAAGCGTCAATGCGTGCATAAGCTTCTGTTGTTAAATCAGCAATTGTCATCTCTTTATTTTTAAGAGCTTCTTGTAATTGTGCTGATGTTTTATCAAACAATGACATCATTGTCCCTCCTTATAAAAATTATTGAGCGATGATTGGTGGTACTTTTACTAAACCGTCTTGATGTTCTTTAACATTTTTCATCACTACATCGCGATCTAAACCTTTTACTGGAATATCTTCACGGAATACGTTATGAACAGGTAAAACGTGTGTAGTTGGTTCTACATTTGTCGTATCAAGTTCTTGTAATTCGTTCGCAAAGTCAGTAATCGCATCTAATTGAGTCGCGAATTTTTCCGCTTCTTCGTCGGTAATTGCAAGTCGTGCTAATTTAGCAACGTGCTTTACTTCTTCTACTGAAAGTTTTGCCATTTTTTACACCTCCAAATTCGATAACCATACCGATAATAATATCATTTCTATCATATAGTAGGCAAGGTGCTTTTGTGTAGTAAAGTGCCTCCCACGTCTTGAAAATAAAGGGATTTATAAAAGTTTTTAGTTTGTTCACATATTAAAAAAACCGATGATTCTTCCTCACCGGTTCGCTACAAAAGTTTATTTTCATACGTGCTTTTCTTTTTTATTCGTTAAAATCCATTTCGATGTTAAATACGTAAATGGAATCGGTAAAAACATCGAAATAATAGGTGCCCATTCTTTACTCATATGTAGCCAGTCTACGATCACATACAATGAACCCGTTGAAATGACAAAGTTTACAACATTCGTTAACGGAAATGCCAAAAACTTTTTCCACGTCGGTTTCGTGCGATACGTAAAATAACAATTCAAGAAGAAAGAGCCGACCATACTAATTAAAAATGCTATCACATGGCTTGCAACGTATGGAATCGCTAAAAAAATAAAACTTAAATAAAACAAATAATAGACTGCTGTATTGATGACTCCGACAACAGCAAATCGAATAAAGGAATTATTCATGTGTACCTCTCATCTTAATTAAATCATGATCTTGTTTATTCATGGAAGGCTTGCTGACGATATTCGTTTCGCCTACTAAATAAACCGGACGTTTTTTCACTTCAAAGAAAATACGTCCGACATATTCGCCGACGATTCCTATTGAAATTAACTGAATACCTCCGAGTAAAAGAACAGCCGAAATCATACTAAAATACCCCGGCGTTTCCACCCCAGTCAACAAGATGTTCGCAAAAATATAAATAATGTACAGGAGGCTGACGAACGTCACAACGACCCCAGTATAAATAACCGCTCGCAACGGGCGAATGTTAAATGATACAATTCCATCAATTGCGTAGTTCCATAAGTTTTTCAATCCCCATTTACTTTCGCCTTCATCACGTAGTTGATTTTCATACTCAATCGTCGTCGTCTTAAAACCTACCCAAGAAAATAACCCTTTTGAAAAACGATTATTTTCTGGTAAGTCTGCAATCGCATCCATCACTTTACGACTCAGCACGCGAAAATCGCCAATCCCGTCTTCCACTTCCACATCCATAATTTTATTCACGAACTTATAATATCGTTTACTCAGCCACGTACGTACCTTCGCTTCTCCTGTACGTGTTCTTTTCGCAATAACTTGATCGTACCCTTCTTCGTAGCGGTCCATCATTTGCCCTAAAAGTTCAGGAGGATGTTGCAAATCCGCATCTAAAATGGCACAAACATCTCCAGATGCATATTGAATCCCTGCAAACATCGCACTTTCTTTCCCAAAATTCCGACTAAATGAAATAAATTTAAAATGCTCATCCTCTGCTGCCAATTCGTTCAAAATCATTTCAGATTGATCTTTACTACCATCATTCACAAAAATAAATTCATAATTATACCCTTTAGAAGTTGCCAGCTTCTGTGCATTCACTTTCAATGCATCATACATTTTTTGTAAATTTTTTTCTTCGTTGTAGCAAGGTACAATTAACGAAATTTTCACCATTTTACTCATTCCCCCATTACGTGCTCAAACTAGTTTATTTTACGTACAATCTTAATTGTCACGTCTTCATCAATGTCATGGTTCTGTTTGAAAAACTGCGTCATGAAAACTTTTTCACTCGGATTCGGCATCCAATGATATTGCGGATTCGGTATACGTTCTACACGCAACGTTTTACGATTCGGATGCGCTTCTAAGTCCGTCGCAATTTTTTCTAAACGAGCTCGGTCAACGTGCCCATTTTCCGCAATCGGTACGCCGAGTTGTACACCGACTACCAATGTAAGCATCGTCAAAGGAACGAATAATTTTTCGAAGTTGAATGAAGTCGTATGACGATAATAGTCGAGTAATTTCATCCCGAATAAAATGAGGAAAATAACCGATGCAAAAGCACAGCGTGGACCGTACGGCGAAATAAACATGAACGGTAACGACATGAGAATGACGCCTGAAAGTAAATACCAGCTATACGCTTGCGTGCGACGATCTGCAATCGCTAACGGTACGAGGCAAAGTATGATTAAGTACACTAAACTTAAAATACTCATCGTATACGTATGCTCGGCAAAAATTTTATGCATCGATGGTACGCTAGATAACGTAACGACGATGCCATAAGCATAAAAATAAAAAATCGAAACAATTTGAATCACTTGTAGTAGGACGGTTTTTGGTTTCATATGCGACCAAACTAAAATAGCAGCAACCGAAATGAATAAAATAATCCACATATTCGATTCAAAAACGTACCCAGACATTCGATTCGTATAAATGTCGACGACTTTTTCTGTGAAGCTTTGATCTAATAAATTACGGTAATCATCTTTTCCTAATAAAACGTTTAAATACGCTCCATTTGAAAACATGCAAATCGCTCCGGCAATCGATGCAATCAAATACGCTACGTGCTCTTTATATACTTTCTTCAGCTTATATTTTGTTACGATTACTACGAGTATCGCTGTATAAACTGAAAATAATGTTCCATGTTCTACGATTAGCTGTGAGAAAAAGCCAAGTGCCACCATACCGTATACTGTCCATTTATGATAGGTCGGCTCATTTTGTGTAAATACTCTTTTCACAATCGTTAAATATACTAAAATTAAAACGATTGATACGATGTAATTAACAAATCCGGCTGTCCATCCGAATGTTTGTGCGAAAATTTTCGTCGACATCGAAAATACTAAAATAAACGCTAAAAGAAAGACCGATTTCGTCGGTTTTTTCGTTGTCACTTTCGTCATAAAATATAAAAGTCCGAATGTAACAAATGCATGGAATACAATACGTAGCCACTCAGACCTCACTAAAATAATTTCTAAAATATTACTTACGTAACGCCCATTATAATTTGCAAAAAATGTATGAAGTCGATCCATACCTAGCGATGATTGCCAAGTCCAATCATCTCCCGTAAGTGGCGTATTCCACGTAAGCCAACCAAAATAAACGATGATTAGCCCATAAAAAAAATAACGTCCATTTTTTTCAATTTTGTCGGCATATTTCATGCTGTCAATCCACTCTCCTCTAAAATCAGATGCAACGAAATAAAAATAATCTTAACATCAACTTTACATCAAAAGGCATATTTTAAACAATGGTTATTTTACTTTTTTTACAATAAAATACTTTTTAAGTTTCCACAAATGCATAAAGTCACTTTTTATAGTCGAAAATTAACAAAAAAATCCCGAAATCTTATTAGATTTCAGGATAGAAGTAAAGAATATTAAGACATATTAATCATTATAAATATGAACGTACGGTTCAGAAGCACCTGCTTCTTTGACAATCAATGCTTCTGTCGCTTTGGATGATGTCACATTCACTTCAATTTGTAAATCTTTCGGGAATTGCTGTACGACAGCGTTTGCTGTATATTGTGCAAAGCCAATCAACTCCCCTGTTCCGTTAAATTTAATCGGAATATCGATCGTTAATTTTTTAATTTTGCCATCTTTGTAAAAACCACGACCTATAACATTCGTACTATTCGTAAAGTATGAGTTAATATCATCTTTAAATGTACCGAAGTTATCGTTAATTTCGCGATACGTATCGCTCGTGTCATCCGTTGGGAAACGTACATAATTTTCATCTACATTTTCCCAAGAACTTAATTTTGAAGAACCTTCTTTAGCTGTTGAATACGCCATGTACGTTCCTGGAACAATATCTCTATGACTTAATTGCTTGTACAAACCGATTGTAATCGGTACGTTATCTAAACCGTCCATTTTACGTAAACGATTAACTACTTTTTCAGCTATTTTTTTACCATTCTCTAATAATTTTGCATCTGGAATCGCTTCTTCGTAAGTCGCACCGTATTCTTCTTTTTGATAGTAATAAACAGAGTTCATTGCTAAACCGATTGAAATACCACCTAATTTAACTTTTTTGTCACCTGATTTTGTTAAATAATTTTGTTCGATCACGTGTGCTACATAAATAGGTGCTTCTTTTGCACGTTTCGTAGGAGACATGCCTTTATCACTCGGATTCAAGCCTTCATCAGATTGATTACTACGAGCTAACCAGCTTTTAACCGTGTCTTCTGTTAAGTACTGACCTTCTTGGAAATAATATTTATCTGTTGGGAATTGGTTTAACGATAAGCGCATTAAACCAGATTCTGCTTCTTGGATATCGTAACGAGAATATATATTCGAAACGATTAATCCACGTGTTGCACTTTGTTTATAAGGTAACAATGTACGATAATACTGCTCATCTATTTGCATGCTCGGGATTGTTGAAGATTCTTCTGCCCCTTTATTAGCTGTTTTCGTAGTCGTTACTTCTGTATCTTTATTAAAAGATGGTAAGCTACAACCTGCTAATAGAGCCGTCGCAACAATCGCCGGAATCCAGCGAAGACGTCGATTCATAATTGTGTGAACTCCTTTACTCTGATAATTCTTCGATTAAGCGGGTTTCGTCCCAAACTTCAATGCCAAGTTGTTCAGCCTTTGAAAGTTTAGAGCCAGCTTCAGCCCCTGCGATGACAAGGTCTGTTTTTTTACTAACACTACCTGTTACGTTTCCACCCAATGCTTCTATTTTCGCCTTTGCATCCTGACGTGTCAATCGTTCAAGTTTCCCTGTTAGGACGATTGTTTTGCCATTAAAGTTGCTATCGATGTCTGTACGATCAATTTTTTTGCCCGTATATGTCATATTGACGCCCGCTTCACGTAAACGGCCTAACAATAATTGTACGTCTTCATTCGCAAAATATGTCACGACGGAATCTGCCATTTTTTCACCAATTTCAAAAATACGTGTCAATTCTTCTTCTGTCGCAGCCATAAGCGCATCCATCGTTTCAAAATGTTCTGCTAAAATTTTTCCTGCTTTCGAACCGACATGACGAATACCTAGTCCGAACAATAAACGTTCTAACGAGTTTTCTTTCGATGCCTCAATTGCTTGCAATAATTTCGTCGCAGATTTTTCACCCATACGCTCTAATTGAATTAATTCTTCCATATTCAAATCGTATAAACCCGATACATCTTTCACGAGCCCTTCACGTAATAATTGAGCAACGACTTTTTCGCCACAACCCTCAATATTCATCGCGTTTCGAGAAACAAAATGCGCAAGTCCTTCTGCAATTTGTGCGAAACATTGTGGATTCACACAGCGTAGCGCTACTTCTTCTTCTAAACGAACAAGTTCGCTATCACATGCTGGACAATGCGTCGGCATTTCATATGCGACACTCTCTTCGCTACGTTGGTCAAATAATACTTGTTTCACTTCTGGAATAATATCGCCTGCTTTGCGGATAATGACTTTATCACCAATACGAATATCTTTTTCACGAATAATATCTTCATTATGCAACGAAGCACGTTGTACAGTCGTACCCGCTACTAATACTGGTTCTAATACAGCTGTTGGCGTCACGACTCCTGTACGACCGACCGTTAAATCAATATCGAGTACTGTCGTTACGACTTCTTCTGCAGGGAACTTATAAGCGATTGACCAACGAGGTACTTTCACCGTATTACCAAGCTCTTGTTGTTGATGATAATCATCTACTTTAATGACGATCCCGTCAATTTCATATGGCAATGTCGGACGCTTTTCCGTCCATTCATCAATATATGCAAATACTTCATCTAAGTTATGACAAATACGACGTTCATCGTTTGAGCGGAAACCGAGCTCTTGTAAAAAGTCGAGCGCTTCACTATGACGCTCTAAACCGAATTCTTCCCCGTTCGTACCGAGTGCGTACATGAATGTTGATAAGTTACGACTCGCTGCGATTTTAGGATCTAATTGGCGTAATGAACCGGCCGCCGCGTTACGTGGATTTGCGAATAAATTTTCTTCCCGCTCCGCACGTTCCTTATTCAACTTATTGAAAGAACGTTTCGGCATATAACATTCACCACGCGCTTCAAGCGTTAACGGCTTCGTTAATCGTAGCGGTACAGAGCGTACCGTTTTTAAGTTTTCTGTAATATTTTCACCGATTGTTCCGTTCCCACGTGTTGCCCCTTGAACGAACACACCGTTCTCATATTTTAATGAAATCGCTAAACCATCAATTTTTAATTCACATACGTAGCGGAAGTTCTCTCCGATTCCTTGTCGAACACGCTCATCGAAAGCACGTAAATCTTCCTGACTAAACGTATCGCCAAGACTTAACATCGGGTGGTCATGCGCTACTTTTTCAAATGCTGAAATAATCGCACCACCGACGCGTTGTGTCGGAGAGTCCGGTTGACGATATGATGGATATTGCTCTTCTAACTGAATAAGTTCTTGCATCAATTGATCGTATACGCCGTCTGGAACTGTCGGCATATCTAAATCATAATATTCATGTCCGTACTGTGTAAGAACGCGTTGCAGTTCTTCAATACGTGCTTTTGCTTGTTGTTCTGTCATGTGGACCTCCTATTGTTTCGTGATCGGTGCGAATTTAGCCATAAGACGCTTAATACCTACCGGTGCTGGGAAAGCGATATCTAATTCCATGCTTTCGCCTTCGTTACGAATTGAAACGACTGTACCGATGCCCCATTTACCGTGCGCTGCTTTGTCGCCTACTTTCCAAGAAAGTTTATCACCACCCGAATCTTGTAATGCCGATTTCGCTGCTAACGATTTTCCTTTCGTTTGTGCAGGTGCTTGGCGATAACTTGAGCGACGTTTCGGTGCACTGTATGAACCACTTTGAGATGAACGTTTCGCAATCGTTTCTTCTAACAATTCTGCATCGATTTCTTTTAAGAAACGAGATGGTGAGTTAAAGCTTGAGCGACCGTAAAGCGTACGCATTTGCGCACAGCTTAAATACAATTGTTTCTCTGCACGTGTAATCCCTACGTATGCAAGACGACGTTCTTCTTCCATTTCATCATTGTCCATTAATGAACGAGAGTGAGGGAAAATATTTTCTTCCATTCCGATAATGAATACGACAGGGAATTCAAGTCCTTTTGCTGAGTGCATCGTCATTAATACTGTGCCACCTGATACTTCCTCTTCCTCGTCACCTAATTTATCAATATCCGCCACGAGCGCTAAATCTGTTAAAAATGCGATTAATGATTTATCATCACTCGCCTGTTCAAATGTTTGTGTTACTGTTAAAAATTCATTGATATTTTCAAGGCGACTTTCCGCTTCAATCGTTTTTTCTGCTTTTAACATTTCTCGGTAGCCTGATTTCTCAAGCACTTCTTCTACAAGTTCTGTCACCGACATGAAATCTTGCATTTGTGTGAAGCGCTCGATCATCGCACGGAAATGAATCGCAGAATTCGTTGCACGACCTGATAGCCCCATAAAATCTACTTCGCGTAAAGCATCAAAAATTGTACGGTCTTGTTCGATAGCGAATTGCATCATGCGATCAAATGATGTCGCACCAATGCTACGTTTCGGTTCATTAATAATACGTGCAAGCGCTAAGTCGTCATCGTTATTGGCAATTAAGCGTAAGTACGCCAATAAGTCTTTAATTTCTTTACGATCGTAGAACTTCGTACCACCGACGATCGTATAGTTCATGTTTGATTTAACGAGCATTTCTTCCATCACACGTGATTGTGCATTCGTACGATAAAGAATCGCAAAGTCATCTTCTTTATAGCCTTCAGAAAGCATTAATTCTTGAATCGTTTTTACGACAAATTGCGCTTCTGTTTTTTCATCGTACGCGCGGTTAATAATAATTTTATTACCTTCTTGGTTGTCCGTACGAAGTTCTTTCGGGAAGCGGCTTGAGTTGTTTTTAATGACGCTATTCGCTGCAGCTAAAATCGTTTTCGTCGAACGATAGTTTTGCTCTAGCATAATCGTTTTCGCTGTCGGATAGTCTTTTTCAAACGATAAAATATTGCCGATATCGGCTCCACGCCAGCGGTAGATTGATTGGTCTGAATCCCCTACGACACAAATATTTTGGAATTTCGATGCTAACATTTGTACGAGTTCATATTGGCTATGGTTCGTATCTTGATACTCATCGACATGAATGTATTGGAATTTGTTTTGATAAAATTCTAACACTTCTGGTACTTCTTTAAATAAACGAATCGTCGTCATAATCAAATCGTCGAAATCTAAGCTTTGATTTTTTTCAAGACGGCGTTGGTACGCTTCGTACACGTCTGCAATTGTTTTTTCATACGGATTAGCATCAGAAGAAGCAGCACGGTATTCACGATACGTCGTACATTCATTTTTTGCCGAGCTGACCGCATTCAACAACATACGGGGATCATATTGTTTCGGATCGATATTTAATTCTTTTAAAACATTTTTAATGACCGTCAATTGGTCCGTTGAATCTAAAATCGTGAAATTTTTATTGAAGCCGATTCGGTCAATATCACGGCGTAAAATACGTACGCACATTGAGTGGAAAGTAGATACCCACATTTGTTGCCCCGTGCCATTTCCTAATAAGCCGTCAATTCGCTCACGCATTTCACGTGCTGCTTTATTCGTAAATGTTAAAGCTAAAATATTCCATGGATTCACTGCTTTTTCGATAACTAAATACGCGATACGATGTGTTAGTACGCGTGTTTTACCAGAACCTGCACCTGCCATAATGAGGAGCGGTCCTTCAGTCGTTTGCACTGCTTGCGCCTGTTCAGGGTTCATACCATTTAATAAGTTTTTCGTTAGTTGGTCCATTTGGCACCATCCTTTTCTCGAACGTTTGTTCCTATTTTAACATATTTCTCGCACAGCTTTTACTGTTTTTACTGCCATCTCTGGATCATCGTAAATAATATTGCCGATGACGACCATGTCGGCATAATAAGCCATTTCACGTGCTTGTTCGACAGTCGTAATACCACCGCCATAAATCAGCTTCGTATTGTTCAATTCTCGACTCGCTGCATAGACGAGGTCCGAATCCCCATACGTGCCACTATATTCCATATAAAAAATCGGCATGTGGAATAAATGCTCCGCCATTTGTGCATAAGCGACAACATCGTCCTCATCCAATTTCGTATTTGCACTCGTTAATTGCGCCACTTTGCACTGTTCGTTCAAAACGCAATAACCTTCTACAATCATTTGGTCCCAGTTCATCATCGCACCGTATTCCTTTAATGCCGTATGATGCAAGTCTTTGAAAAAAGAAGCATTCGTACTATTTAAGACACTCGGAATAAAATAATAATCAAACCCAAGTGTAATGGATTCTAAGTTGGATATTTCCAATACAATCGGTACGGAAAAACGACGTACGCGCGTCAATAAATCGACGACACCTCCCATCGTCACATCATCTGAGCCACCGACTATAATAGCATCTGTACCAGACGTACAAAGCTGTTCGATCACGTCATCCGAAATTTCTTTAGCAGGATCTAATTTAAATACGTGTTTCCAAGTCTGAAAATCCATCGTTCTCCACCTTTATTCTCTGTTTCTCTGTCTTTCAGTATACATGGTTATCGGAGTCACTGCGAATAGAAAAAGACCAAATCCGGTACGATATGGATCGCTGGACTGGCCTTTTAAAAAAGGAATTATTTACGTTTTGCTTCTTCGTAACTTTTTTCGTCTGGATAAAGACGCCCCAACATTTCATCGTATGTATCGTTCCCATAGTCTAGGCAACGACGCACACGTGAAATCGTGGCAGTAGAAGCACCCGTTTCGTTTTTAATTGCCTCATACGTTTTTTTCAAACGTAATAAATGGGCCACTTCAAAACGTTGCGCTAACGATTGGATTTCGCTAATCGTACATAAATCATCAAAAAACTTATAACATTCATCGATGTCTTTTAGTTCTAAAACCGCTTTAAAAAGTTGTTCCGTTTGATGACCACGGATTTTTTCAATTTGCATGTCAGATTCCCCCTAACGATTGCATCTGGATTTAAGAATTCTATTATATTTTATCATTTTCAAGTTAATTAAAAAAGGAAAGTTACTTTATTTTACGAAAGTGTTGCGCGGTGAAGTGTTAAAGAATTAAGAACGCATAACAGATGGGAATAATACACGTTTTTTCATTACATCAAAAATACCACTTTGCGTAATACGAATGTACGGTAAATGTGTCGCTTGAAGGAATAATAGCGTGTAAATAAAGTCCCCATGTTGATAGCCGCGCGCTTTAACCGCCTCAATCAATTTCGCTTCTTGCGCAATGACATCGACCATCGGCTTCGCAGACATTACGCCGCCAACGTTTAACGCCATACTTTCAATTACTTCTTCATCCTCGACGAGCACGATGCCACCTTGCATCTCTTTCATCTTATTAAACGCTTGCAGCATCGCTTTCGTACTTTTACCGATTAAAATAATGTCGCCTGTTGATGAATAGCTCGATGCGAGTCCTTCAATACTCGTCGCAAACCCTTTTAAGAGCGTATTCACATGCCATTTTCCGAAACGGTCAATGAGCATTAAATAACATTCATCATGTTCTTTCGATAACTCGCCCGCCATCGCCTCAAGTTGAATACGATATGGTTTCGTAATGACGTCATTCACGAGTTCGATTCCAAACGGCATCGAAAATTGGAAGTCTGCATCTGTTAAATCAAAATCAAGTTCCAATGCTTTCTGTGCCTCTGCAAACGTACCATCGTCGATACAATGTACTTGTTTGCCATCACGTTTCAACCATGTTCCTTTAGATAGCACACTAATTGGCGTTGGATTTTTTTCATCTTCTAAAATGTTAATCGTCGCGAATCGACCAGTAGCAATCAAACCGTGCAAACGATCAACATTGTAATAGCGCGCAATATTGTACGAAGCCATATTGTATGCGAGTGCCGATTCTACGCCTGCTTCTAACGCAATTCGAATACACTCGTCCATGACACCATCTTTATAAAAATTCGGTGTCGCACCGTCTGTCGTCATCATGACATGGTCAAAAATCGGTACGTTGTCTCGTACGAGTTCTGTTAAAATACCGTGTAAATCTGGACGAATAGATGAATTTCTAAGCGTCACATCATACCCGTGTAAAATGCGACTTTTCACTTCTTCCGCATTCATTGCTTCATGGTCACCATCAATGCCACAAAGCTTCATTTTTGCGAGTGTTTTGGAAGAAGCACCCGGTAAATGCCCTTCTACTTTTTTACCGTATATATTCGCAAGTTGTAACCAATACAGTAGTTGGTCATCGCCATCAAGTAATCTTGGCCATGACGTTAATTCACCGACCATTAATACGTCTTTGCGTTCCGCCCATTTTTTTAAATGGTTTCCCGAGAAGCGCTGATGTTCTTCTAACAACTGTGTTTGTGAGTCTAATCGTACCCACCAATAAAAACTAAACGGTAATGTTTTTAAGTAATCTAGTAATTTAAACGATTCTTTATTTTTCATTTGTAGGAAGTACGTTAAATTATCACTAATAAACGTCGTCGTTCCACCTTGTGCTGCATAATCCGCAAAAGATGCCGCATTGTACAATTGGAATGGATGAACATGCGGTTCAATATATCCCGGTACGAGTTTTTTTCCACGTACGTCCACGACTTCTGTATTTTCTAAAGTCTCTGGCATATCTGGTCCCGCATAAACAATCCTTTCTCCTTTAATCCACACATTTCCTTCGATCCACTGTTTTAAAATACTATGTAAGTATGTCGCATTTTTCAAAACGATTGTCGGACTCGCTTTGCCGTCTAAAATATTTATTTGTTCATGTACATCATGTAATTTCCACGTAGGTTCAAGCATCGTCATCCACCTCTTTTCATTGTTTCTCATTGTTTTTTATTTTCATTATTTTCTGTCGTTGTAAGCGTTACCATCTAATAAACCATTATGCCATAAAAAAACGAAAAAAGCTGTCTGAAACATGTAAACAGCTACCTTATTTCAAAAATATTCATCGACAATTTTCATGTTTTTTTGCAAATTAGCAACTTTATCCGTCGTTCATTTTCATTTCATTCACCTACAACGAAAAAAGCTGACGAAAAAGGCAATGCCCTCTCATCAGCTCGTATCATTCTTTTATTTCACTTCATGTTCAAATGTGCGCCAACCGATATCACGACGATAGAAAAAATGTGGCCATTGTTTTTCATCGATTGCTGCATACACTTGCTGTCCTGCATCTCGCAAACTTTCCGCTGTAGCCGTCACGAGTAATACGCGTCCGCCATTGCCAACGAACTGCTCGCCTTCTTTTTTCGCACCTGCGAAGTAAATCGCTATATTTTCTCCTAATCCGTCTAAGTTTGGTAGAGCATGTCCTTTCTCTACCGTATTCGGATATCCTTCCGCTGCAATGACAACGCCAAGCATCGCTTCGTCAGACCATTGTAAGTCAAACGGTTGCTCGTCCATTAATGCCATCATAAACAAACCGAAGTCAGAAGCCATTCTAGGCAACACGACTTGCGTCTCAGGATCACCGAAGCGCGCATTAAATTCAATCACTTTCGGACCATCTGCTGTTAAAATCAATCCTGCATACAAAATCCCCGTGAAATTTTTATTTTCTCGTTGCATCGCTTTTACTGTCGGTACGACAATTTCATCGTAAGCACGCTGCACGACTTGTTCTGAAATTTGTGGTACTGGTGAATACGCACCCATCCCACCTGTATTCGGTCCTTTGTCTCCATCATATGCACGCTTATGATCTTGTGCGATAACCATCGGATAAATTTGACCGTTGTGGACGAATGACATGTACGAAAATTCTTCACCTTCTAAAAAGTCTTCGATAACGACACGAGAAGATGAATCACCAAAACGTTGATTACCAATCATATCACGCACCGCTTCAATCGCTTCTAATTCTGTCATCGCCACGATGACCCCTTTACCTGCTGCTAAACCGTCTGCCTTTACGACAATTGGTGCGCCGTGCTTTTGAATGTAAAGTGCGGCTTCTTCTGCATCCGTAAACGTTTCATAATGTGCTGTCGGAATATCGTATTTTGCCATTAACTGTTTCGCAAATGACTTTGATCCTTCAATTTGTGAAGCAGCTTGTGTCGGACCAAAAATACGTAAGCCTTCCGCTTGAAACGCATCGACGATTCCTTCTGCAAGCGGTTGTTCTGGACCGACGAATGTCAGTGCAATTTGTTGCTCTTTCGCAAATTGAATTAACGCTTCAAAATCATTTTGTGCAATCGCAACGAGCGTTGCATCTTTCGCCATTCCGTCATTCCCTGGTGCGACAAAAACTTCTTCTACAGACTGTGCTTCATTAAATTTTTTCGCAATGGCATGCTCACGGCCACCGCTCCCAATTACAAGTACTTTCACAAAAATGCCTCCTGTAAAAAAGAACACGCAAGGCCATGCGTGTTCTTTTGTCATAGTATGAATCTTAGTGTTTAAAGTGACGAACGCCCGTTGTCACCATCGTAATACCCGCTGCATTTGCTACATCAATTGAATCTTGATCACGTTTCGAACCACCTGGATGGATAATCGCTGTAATACCTGCTTTAATTGCTTCTTCTACCGTATCGGGCATCGGGAAGAAGGCATCGGATGCGAGTGCTGCACCGTGTGCTTTTTCGCCCGCTTGTTCTAAAGCAATTTTAGCTGAGCCTACGCGGTTCATTTGACCTGCACCAACGCCAAGTGTCATTTTATCGTCCGTTACGACAATTGCATTTGATTTCACATGCTTCACGACAGACCAGCCAAGTTTCAATGCTGCCCATTCTGCTTCCGTCGGTTCACGGTCTGTGACCACGTTAATATCTGCTTCGTCAAAACCGTGACGATCTGGTTGTTGGACGAGTAAACCACCTTCAACCGATACCGTGTTGAATTGATCTTTCGTATTTTGTTCGAATGAAATCGTTAGTAAGCGAATGTTTTTCTTCACTGTTAATTTTTCGATGGCTTCTTTCGAGAATGAAGGGGCGATAATAATTTCTAAGAAAATACTCGCTAATTTCTCAGCCGTTTGTGCATCGACTTCACGGTTCAATGCGACAATCCCACCGAAAATAGACGTAGAATCTGCTTCATACGCTTCGTTGAATGCTTCTGCAATCGTTTCGCCGACACCGACGCCACAAGGATTCATATGTTTAACAGCGACCGCTGCTGGTTGTTTAAATTCCTTAATAATTTGAAGTGCTGCATTCGCATCTTGAATGTTGTTATAAGATAGCTCTTTCCCGTGTAATTGCTCTGCATAAGCAATCGAGAAATCAGAAGCGAGACGTTTTTGATAGAACGCTGCTTTTTGGTGAGGGTTTTCACCGTAACGTAACGTTTGTTTTAATTCATATGTTAATGTTAATTGATCTGGGAACTCTTCGCCTACGTAGTCTGTTAAGTAATTTGAAATGTATGAGTCGTAAGCTGCTGTGTGACGGAATACTTTCGCAGCAAGACGACGGCGTGTTTCAAGTGTTGTCGTGCCGTCTGCTTTTAATTCTTCCAATACGTTCGCATAATCATTCGCGTCTACGATGACCGATACGTATTTTTGGTTTTTCGCTGCTGAACGTAGCATTGTAGGACCGCCGATGTCGATGTTTTCGATAGCATCAGCAAATTCTACATTCGGTTTTGAAATTGTTTCAACGAATGGATACAGGTTTACACAAACGATTTCAATTGGAGAAATGCCATGTTCGTTCATTTGTGCTTGATGTTCTGGGTCATCAAATTTTGCAAGAAGACCACCGTGGATTAATGGGTTTAACGTTTTAACACGTCCGCCTAAAATTTCAGGGAAGTTCGTTACTTCATCGACAGCTGTTACCGCCACACCATTTTCTTGTAGATGTTTTTTCGTGCCACCAGTTGATAAAATTTCATAGCCTAATGTTTCTAATTCCTTCGCAAATTCTAAAACTCCAGTTTTATCAGAAACACTGATTAATGCTCTTTTCGTCACAATAAGTTCCTCCTTAGATTATGTACAACCATTTAGTTGCTTGCCTTTTCCACAAACGCTTTAGTCAACTAATATAATAAAGTATTTATTTCATCTTACAATAAATTTTCAAGAATTAAATAAATTTTGCAAAACTTCTGGATATAAAATATGTTCCATCGCATGAATCGCCGCTTCTGTTTGCTCACGGTCACCTTCAACGACTTCTACAGCACGTTGTTGAATAATGCGTCCAGTATCCATTCCTTCATCTACGTAATGAACGGTCACACCCGTTACTTTTACACCGTGTGCAAGCGCTTGTCCAATCGCATCTTTTCCAGGGAAAGATGGCAATAAAGAAGGGTGAATATTTACGATATGATCTGCATATGCACCGAGTAAAACAGGTCCAATGAGTCGCATATAGCCTGCTAAGATGAGCCAGTCTATATCGTATTTTTTTAACTCAGCTAAAATAGCTTGTTCATACGCTTCTTTCGTTTCAAATGCTTTTGGACTTAATGCCAAAACCGGGATATCATATTTTTTCGCGCGCTGGATGACAAACGCGTCTACTCGATCTGTCACGACTAGACGTATGTTTGCTGCAATTTTCCCTTCCGTAACGTATCGCTGAATCGCTTCGTAATTTGAGCCACTACCTGATGCAAAAAGTGCAAGATTCGTCATTACACAAGACTCCCATCATGCTCTCCGTTGAAAAGGACGCCTTCACCTTTTACAACTTTACCAATCGCATAAGCTTTTTCACCGTGACGTGCTACGACTGAAATGACTTTTTCTACGTCTGCAGCAGGAACCGCTACGACATAGCCAATTCCCATATTAAATACGTTAAATAAATCTTTTTGTTGAAGTTCGCCTTGCTGTGCTAAAAAGTCGAAAATCGGTAATACAGGCCAAGAGCCCAGTTCAATTTCCGTCGCTAAACCATCTGGCATCATACGTGGTAAATTTTCATAAAAGCCACCACCTGTGACGTGTGCCATCCCGTGAACGTCTACTTCTTTTAACAAATCGAGTACGGGTTTCGCATAAATTTTCGTCGGTGTAAGTAATGCTTCACCGATCGGACCAAGCGCTTCGTAACCTTCTACGACTTGGTCAGGTGTATACCCCTTATCTGTGAACACAATTTTACGTACTAATGAGTATCCATTCGAATGAACACCACTTGATGCGATACCGACTAAAACGTCGCCTTCTACGATACGTTCGCCTGTCACAATATCTTTCTTCTCACAAGCGCCAACTGCGAACCCTGCTAAATCGTATTCATCTTCTTCGTAAAGACCTGGCATTTCCGCTGTCTCACCGCCGATTAAAGCTGCACCTGATTGTACACAGCCATCTGCAACACCTTTTACGATCTGTTCAATTTTCTCTGGGAATGCTTTGCCAACTGCTACATAATCTAAGAAATAAAGAGGTTCTGCTCCTTGTGCAACGATGTCATTCACACACATTGCGACCGCATCAATACCAATTGTGTCATGTTTGTCGACCATAAATGCCAATTTTAATTTCGTCCCAACACCGTCAGTTCCCGAAATTAATACCGGTTCTTTTAAATTTAAAGAAGATAGATCAAACATGCCGCCGAATCCGCCGAATGTTCCCATAATGCCTTTACGTTCTGTACGTGCGACATGAGACTTCATACGTTGTACCGCCTCATAACCCGCTTCAATATTTACACCAGCTTGTTCATATGCTTTTGACACACCAAGTTCCTCCTTAGTTTTGTAACTCTTTTTCGTGTGGTAATACCGTATCTGAAAAGATTTGTGTTGGATATGTTCCTGTGAAACAGGCTAAGCAAAGCCCGCGATTGTCGTCTTCAAATTCTCGCTCCGTCGCTTCTACCATACCTTCTGCAGATAAAAATGTGAGCGTATCAGCACCAATCGTTTCGCGAATTTCTTCTACTGTTTTCGTCGAAGCGATTAGCTCTTCACTTGATGACGTATCAATACCGTAATAACACGGATTCGACATTGGTGGTGAACTAATGACAACGTGCACTTCCGCAGCACCTGCTTCTTTCAACATGTTGACGATACGACGTGACGTTGTACCACGAACGATCGAATCATCAACCATCACGACACGCTTCCCTTTCACGACTTGTACGACGGGTGATAATTTCATTTTCACACCACGTTCGCGTAATTCTTGTGTCGGTTGGATAAACGTACGTCCGACGTAACGATTTTTAATGAGACCGAGTTCATACGGTAAGCCACTTTCTTCTGCAAATCCGATAGCCGCTGAAATACTTGAATCAGGAACGCCTGTTACGACGTCTGCTTCGATATGCGCACATTCACGCGCAAGTTGGCGTCCCATACGTTTACGTGCCATATGGACGTTAATGCCATCAATATCTGAATCCGGTCGTGCTAAGTAAACGTATTCCATCGCACACATTGAACGTTTCACATTCGTTGTGAACATTTCAGAAGAAACACCTTGGTCATTAATGACGAGCAATTCACCCGGTTCAACGTCACGAATATACTGCGCACCAATCAAATCGAAAGCACATGTTTCAGATGCTACGACATAACCTTCTCCTAATTTGCCGAGTGCTAGTGGACGAAGCCCTTGCGGATCACGTGCCACGACCATCTCATCTTTTGTCATAACTAAAAATGAATACGCACCGATTAATAAGTTCAATGCACTTTTCACTTTTTCTTTGAATGGTAACAACGTTGACCGTTTAATTAAATGTGCCACGACCTCTGTGTCTGAACTTGAGTGAAAAATACTTCCTTGTCGCTCTAAATGTTTTTTCAAACGATTGGCATTTACTAAGTTTCCGTTATGTGCAATCGCTAGACTTCCTGTTGATGAATGGAAAAGTAGCGGCTGAACGTTTTCGATACCATTACCACCTGCTGTTGCATAACGAACGTGTGCAATCGCTGCCGTTCCTTTTACAGCTTGTAGTTTTTCCTCGTCAAATACTTCATTAACAAGCCCTTCACCTTTAATCGGACGGAGACGACTACGATCTGTGACGACAATTCCAGCACCTTCTTGTCCACGGTGTTGCAATGCATGCAAACCGTAATAACTTAATTGGGCTGGATTATCATTGTTCCAAATACCAAACACGCCACATTCTTCGTTTAAACCTCTGAGTTCAGCAAGCATGGAATAGCTCCTTTCCAAGCGTCATGGAATTGTGCAACGGCGCCTTCTACGTAAGTTGTACCATTTGTTCCTTTCATGACAAGGTCTGCATTCGGTGTCACGATTCCTATTTGATGAGCTGAAGGAACGAGTTGTTCAAACTGTGCCACGTCTTGTTGTTGTACTGTTACGACGAAGCGTGATTGAGATTCTGCGAATAAAGCGGTAACAGCTGAACCATCTAATTCTACTTCCAAGCCGAATGATGTGCCGAATACTATTTCAGCTAATGCAACAGCTACGCCACCTTCTGCTACGTCATGTGCCGATTGAACAACACCTGCTTTAATGGCAGCGAGTAACGTTTGTTGATGTTCATTTTCAACAGCTAAATCAATGGATGGTGCTAAGCCGAACACTTTTCCATCGTTCAACCATTTTTGAAGTTCTGAACCACCGAATTCTGTTTTCGTTTCACCAATCATATAAACGACATCGCCTGCTTGTTTCGCTTCTTGTGTCGTTACGTGCGTAAGGTCTTCTACTAATCCGACCATACCGATTGTCGGTGTAGGATAGATTGCTTCTGAACTACGCTCGTTATAAAGCGATACATTTCCTCCGATCACAGGAGCATTTAACGCACGGCAAGCTTCTGAAATACCGTCAGCTGATTTTTCGATTTGCCAGAAGATTTCTGGTTTTTCTGGATTCCCGAAGTTTAAGCAGTCAGTAATTGCTAGTGGCTGTCCACCTGATGCGATAATGTTACGAGCCGCTTCTGCTACAGCAATTTTACCGCCTACTTCTGGGTCTAAGTAAATATAGCGAGAATTACAGTCGGTCGTCATCGCTAATCCTTTATTCGTACCACGCACACGTACAACTGCTGCATCGCTACCTGGCGTAACGACTGTTGACGTACGTACTTGATAATCGTACTGACCGTAAACCCATTCTTTCGAAGAAATCGTCGGTTGTTTTAGTAAAGCTAATAACGTTTCTTTATAATCCGTTACATTCGGTTCTTCGTTTTGCATTTGTTGGAACTCTTCGTAATATGCTGGTACAGCTGAAGGTTTATAGTAAACCGGTGCATCTTCAGCTAATGCGTCAACAGGAACGTCTGCTACGACTTCCCCGTGATGAAGTAGACGGAATTGTTGATCGTCTGTTACGACACCGACAGATACGGCATCTAAACCATATTTCGCAAATAAGTCGACGATTGGTTGCTCTTCCCCTTTTTTCACGACAACGAGCATACGCTCTTGTGATTCAGATAACATCATTTCATAAGCTGTCATACCCGTTTCACGTTGTGGTACTAAATCTAAGTTCATCTCGATACCTGAACCAGCTTTTGATGCCATTTCAGATGCTGAAGACGTAAGACCTGCTGCACCCATATCTTGAATGCCGACTAAGCTATCAAATTTCACGAGTTCAAGACAAGCTTCTAATAAAAGTTTCTCCATGAATGGATCGCCTACTTGAACTGCTGGACGATTTTCGTCAGAAGTTTCCGTTAATTCTTCCGATGCGAACGTTGCACCGTGAATTCCGTCACGTCCTGTTTTAGCACCGACATACATTACTGTATTACCAACGCCTGCCGCAATCCCTTTTTGGATATCTTCGTGGTTAATTAAACCGACACACATCGCATTAACGAGTGGATTTCCTTCGTAACAAGGGTCAAATTGAATTTCCCCACCGACTGTTGGAATACCGATACAGTTTCCGTAACCTGCGATACCTGCTACGACTTCTTCAAATAAATATTTCACACGTTTCGATGCGTCTAGTTCACCGAAGCGTAAAGAGTTTAACATTGCAATCGGACGCGCTCCCATAGAGAAGACGTCACGGATAATACCACCGACTCCTGTTGCCGCTCCTTGATACGGTTCGATAGCAGATGGGTGATTATGTGATTCCATTTTGAATACGACGGCTTGATTGTCGCCGATATCAACAATTCCAGCACCTTCCCCAGGTCCTTGTAAAACTTGTGGACCTTCTGTTGGGAACTTGCGAAGAACCGGCTTAGAGTTTTTATAAGAGCAGTGTTCTGACCACATGACTGAGAAGAGACCTAGCTCTGTCCAGTTCGGTAAGCGTCCTAAGATTTCTTCAACAAGTGCAAATTCGCTGTCACTCATACCTAGATCTGCGTAAATACGTTGTTCTTTGATTTGCTCTGATGTTGGTTCAAGCTTAATTGACATGTGATTCCCTCCACTGTTTCACAATTGATTTGAATAAAGCTAATCCATCTGCACCGCCAACGACTTCGCTAACAGCACGCTCTGGATGTGGCATCATGCCTAAAACGTTTCCACGTTCATTCACGATACCAGCAATATTTTCTAAACTACCATTCGGGTTTTCTCCGTTGTACGTAAAGACAATTTGGTTATTTTCTTTTAACGATTGAAGTGTCGCATCATCACAATAGTAATTTCCTTCACCGTGTGCAATTGGAATATGAATGACTTCATTTGCAGCATAGCCGTTCGTAAATAACGTATCGTTATTTTCTACTTTTAGTTCAACGGTACGACAGATGAATTTCAAATCGCGGTTGCGAAGAAGCGCTCCTGGTAAAAGTCCTGCTTCGGTTAAAATTTGGAATCCGTTGCAAATGCCAAGGACAGGTTTCCCTGCTTCTGCCGCTTTCTTCACTTCTTTCATGACATTCGACTGATTTGCCATCGCACCACATCGTAAGTAATCTCCGTAAGAGAAACCACCCGGTACGAGAACGCCATCATATGCACTCAAGTCTGTTGCATCATGCCATACATATTCTGCTTCTTCACCTAGTTCATCTTTGATTGCGTGGTACATATCTAAATCACAGTTCGAACCAGGGAACACGAGTACTGCGAACTTCATGTTAGTTAGCCTCCTCGACTTCATAACGGTAGTCTTCGATGACTGTATTCGTTAGTAATTTTTCACACATTTCTTTAACGGCTGTACCAACATCACGTTCTGCATCTGCTAATTGCAACTCAAGGAATTTCCCGATGCGAACGTCTTGTACTTCTTCATACCCCATATTGTGTAGTGAACCCATTACTGCAGAACCTTGTGGATCTAATACGCTTTCGCGAAGTGTTACGTATACTTTGACTTTTTTCATGTTAAGCTTGTCCTCCTAGACGTGAAAGAATAATGTTGTAAACCTCTGTTAAATCACCTAAATCTCGACGGAATACGTCTTTATCTAAATGCTGGTTCGTTTCAGAATCCCATAGACGGCAAGTGTCTGGTGAAATTTCATCTGCTAACAGTACGTTACCTGCTGCATCGCGACCAAACTCCAGTTTGAAATCGACTAACGTCACGCCGATTTCTTTAAAGAATGGAGCCATGACTTCATTTACGTGCTGTGCTTTTTCATATAACGTGCTTACTTCTTCTTTAGTCGCAATGCCTAAAATATCAATATGTTCTTCATTGATAATCGGATCGCCTAGATCATCATCTTTGTAGTAATACTCGACAATCGTTCTCGGAAGCACTGTTCCTTCTTCCATGCCAAGACGTTTCGCAAGACTACCTGCTGCGATGTTACGTACAACGACTTCAATTGGAATAATGTCTACTTTTTTCACGAGTTGATCAGTAGTTGATAGCTTTTCGATAAAATGAGATTCGATACCCGCTTCTTTTAACTTATCGAAAATTAATGATGTAATGCTGTTGTTTAAAATACCTTTACCTGCAATCTCAGCTTTTTTCTCGCCGTTGAATGCTGTTGCGCTGTCTTTGTATTCGACGTATAACACGTCTTCAATATCTGTTGCATATAATCGTTTTGCTTTACCTTCGTATAAAAGTTGACCTTTTTCCACTTTGAATTCCCCCGTAGGTTACTAGTTTATTGAATAATCCAAATCTTTAAAATATAACGCCAGCACACTAACAGTGAACTGGCTATTATTATTAATTAATCGTTAAGACCAAGACGTTCGAAAATCATGTCTACATTTTTAAGGTGGTAATTGTAATCGAAGCAATCTTCAATTTCTTCTGCAGATAATAGAGAAGAGATTTTTTTCATTTTCTTCAACTAAAGGACGGAATTGAATTTGTTCATCCCAAGAACGTGCTGTTAATGGTTGAACTGTGTCGTATGCTTCTTCACGAGAAAGACCTTTTTCGATTAAAGCAAGTAGTACACGTTGAGAGTAAATCAAACCGAATGTACGTGTCATATTACGTTTCATATTTTCAGGGAATACCGTTAAGTTTTTCACGATGTTTCCGAAACGGTTTAACATGTAGTTGATTGCAATTGTTGTATCTGGAATGATGACACGCTCTGCTGAAGAGTGAGAAATATCACGTTCGTGCCATAATGGAACGTTTTCGAAAGCAGTAAGCATATGACCGCGTACGAGACGAGCCATACCGACCATATTTTCAGAACCGATTGGGTTACGTTTATGAGGCATTGCTGAAGAACCTTTTTGACCTTTAGCGAAACCTTCTTCTACTTCACGTGTTTCTGATTTTTGTAAACCACGAACTTCTGTCGCGAATTTTTCAATTGATGTTGCGATTAACGCTAACACTGAGAAGTATTCCGCATGGCGGTCACGTTGAAGTGTTTGTGTAGAAATTGGAGCTGCTGTTAAGCCTAATTTTTCACAAACAAATTTTTCAACGAATGGGTCGATATTTGCGTATGTACCAACCGCACCAGAAATTTTACCAGCTTCAATCGTTTTGGCAGCTGCTTCAAAGCGTGCTTGGTTACGAAGCATTTCTTCATGCCATAAAGCGAGTTTCAATCCGAAAGTAGTTGGCTCTGCGTGTACACCGTGCGTACGACCCATGCAAACTGTCATCTTATGTTCTTTTGCTTTTGCAGCAATAATGTCGATGAAGTTTTGAATGTCTTTGCGGATAATTTCATTCGCTTGTTTAATTTGGTAAGAAAGAGCTGTATCGACAACATCTGTAGACGTTAAGCCGTAATGTACCCATTTACGTTCGTCGCCTAATGTTTCAGATACGGCACGTGTAAATGCTACGACGTCATGACGTGTTTCTTTTTCGATTTCTAAAATACGTGCGATATCGAATGATGCGTTTTTACGTAATGCTTGAACGTCTTCTTTCGGAATAACACCTAGTTCTGACCAAGCTTCACATGCTAAGATTTCTACTTCTAACCATGCTTGGTAACGATTTTCTTCTGTCCAAATTGCGCCCATTTCGGGACGAGTATAACGTGCGATCATGTAAAAATATCTCCTTTTATTCTGCCCAAATAGCAGATTCAGTTATTTGTTGTAGCGTCTGATCAAGATCATCCGTCATTATTGTAACATGCCCCATTTTACGATTGTGCTTCGCTTCCGCTTTCCCATACAAGTGAATCGACCAATCTGGGTACTTTCCAATCGAATTCGTCACAGGTACGACGTGTTGACCGAGCAAGTTCACCATAATCGTCGGTTGATGTAATTTCGGTTGACGTAATGGCCAACCGCATACTGCTCTTATATGTTGATGGAATTGCGAAATATTGCAGCCTTCAATCGAATAATGCCCTGAGTTATGCGGTCTCGGTGCTAATTCGTTAATTACGATTGAGCCATCTTCTAAAACAAACATCTCAACAGCTAACGTACCGACCAACTGCAATGCATCAGCTATTTTAATTGCTTCTTCTTCTGCTTGTTTCAATGTTTGTTGACTCACACGAGCCGGCACGATTGTCTCGTGCAAAATATGATTAACGTGTATATTTTCTCCCATTGGTAAACAATATGTTTCGCCTTGCGGATTACGCTGAACGATTACCGATACTTCCATCGTAAACGGTACGAACGCTTCTGCTACACAAGCAGCATGTTCAAAAAGTTGTTCTACCGCAACTAAGTCCGCCGCTGAATGAAGTGTCATTTGCCCTTTACCATCATATCCGCCACGTGCGGTTTTCACGACGCACGGATAACCAACATCATGAATGTTCGTTAACAACTGCTGATAGTTTTCTGCCACGATGTAGTTAGCAACAGGACTGCCAGCTTTTTTTATTGCCGCTTTTTCTAAAATACGATCTTGTGTCGTGCGAACGAGTTCTGCACCTTGTGGTACGTAAGCAATTTCTGTTAAGCGTTTTAAGCCATCATAATCGATGTTTTCAAATTCATATGTGATAACATCACTTACTTCTGCTAACTCTTCTAAAGCTGCTTCATCGTCATATGGTGCAACAATTCGAATATCTGCTACTTGACCACATGGCGAATCCATAGACGGTTCAAGGACAGCTATTTTAAACCCAGCCTCTCTCGCTGCAAGTGCCATCATGCGACCGAGTTGACCGCCTCCAATAATACCAATCGTTTGTCCTGGATAAATGGTTGTCATTGTAGGTCACCTGAGCTTTCCATCGCTTTTTGTTTCATAGCTAATCTGCGTGCTTCTAATTTTTCAGTAATTTGTTGATCTGTTGTCGATAAAATTTGCGCTGCTAATAACCCTGCGTTCGTAGCGCCAGCTTTCCCAATAGCTACTGTGGCTACTGGAACCCCTCCTGGCATTTGTACGATGGATAATAATGAATCTAAACCATTTAATGCGCGAGACTGAACTGGAACCCCAATGACCGGTAATGTCGTTTTAGCTGCGACCATACCTGGTAAATGAGCTGCTCCACCAGCACCTGCAATGATTACTTGAATACCTCGTGCCCGTGCTTCTTCTGCATATTCAAACATTAAATCAGGCGTTCTATGTGCAGATACTACTCGTTTTTCATAAGGAATGTTCAACTCTTCTAAAATATCGCATGCATGACGCATCGTATCCCAGTCACTTGAACTCCCCATAATAACACCAATTTTCGGATTCATTTCTATACGCTCCTTTGGACAAATAAAAATCCCCAAATAACTGACCTCTACACTGTGTGGAAAAGCCTGTTACTTAAGGACATCAAAACATTCTACTACTCCCTTTGTGTTGATCGTAGAATGTATATCTTCATCTTAAGCGAATGCTTTCCCACATAGTCCGATGTTTACGGCTTCGGGTAGAGACACTAGAGCCAATCCTCTAGCATATATGTGGGATATATTGTTTTCAATGTCATTCTAACAACGCTACGGAAAGAAGTCAATAAAAAACGAACAATTAATTTACAAGAAAATTAATTGTTCGTTTTTTAAAGAGATATTTACTCATTAGACATTAAAATACCTTTAAATTTAATTAATTGTCGAATTGGTACGGGTTTACCTTCAATCATCTGAAATAGTGGCTCTTCTTTGCGACCTGCTGGCATGTAGCCATCTTTCTGCATTCGTTCCAAACATTCGCTAATTGTTTCTGTTTCTTCTACTTCATACCAAATTGTCTTCTTTGCCAAGCTCGTACACTTCCTTAATAATTTCTTTGTCCTTACATTACATGGTCTGCATCAGAAAAACAATAAAAAGGCATAAATTATTCAAAATAACGAATCGTTGCCGTCTTATTGTATTCATTTTTTTCAGACCACACTTTAACGTTCATTCAGAATATATTTAAATAGAAGAAAGTCAAAATTTTCTAATAAATAAAGTTTTCTCCTATTAAATATAAAAAAAGAAGCACTGATCTAAAATCAGGGCTTCTTAGTGTGCCTAGCGACGTTCTACTCTCGCAGGGGGAGAACCCCCAACTACCATCGACGCTAAAGAGCTTAACTTCTGTGTTCGGCATGGGAACAGGTGTGACCTCTTTGCCATCATCACTAGACTTTAAAATAAGTAATTCCTTATTTCTATATACTTATTATAGCTGCTAATTAACATAAAAGCAAGTGTTTTTCTTATAATAAAATAATTTTTGAAATAAATATTAAAAAAGAAGCACTGAT
>NZ_HE611072.1:0-31795 GCF_000285595.1 Kurthia senegalensis
TGATGTGTGGAGTTGACGAATACTAATAGGTCGAGGACTTAACCAAATATACTTTTATATCAAGTTTTATCCAGTTTTGAAAGAACAATCTTTCAATGAACTTACGCTAAGTTCACAACGTCCATGTTGTAACGCGTAAGTACGTACATCCTTGTACGGAAGTCTAGTAATGATGGCAAAGAGGTCACACCTGTTCCCATGCCGAACACAGAAGTTAAGCTCTTTAGCGCCGATGGTAGTTGGGGGTTCTCCCCCTGCGAGAGTAGGACGTTGCTAGGCACACTAAACACCGACTGTTGGTCGGTGTTTTTTTGTGTTTATTTTTAATTTATACTTGCCTAAATCAGTGTATATATATATCAGTTGAATAGATGAACGATATTTTTCATAAAAAAGTTAAATTTCTTATAAAAAATGATTGACACAATTTATTATATTGAAATAACAAAAAGGAAGTTATTTTCATTGATTTAATGCATTTTCATTGATTTTATTGCATTTTGTATGGAATTCATTGACGATACAGACTATTCATCATTAAAATTAATTGAGAATGATAATCAATTAATTAAATTTGGAGGTAGTATGATGAAAAAATTAGGTTTGTTACTTGTAGCCTTTATGTTGGTGTTTACACTCATTCCAGGAAAAGAAAGCCAAGCGAAATTGAAAGATGGTACGTATAAAGTGAATTATACGGTTATGAATGCACAAGGAAATTCGGTATCTTACGGAAATGATTATTTTGTAAAACCAGCAACTGTTGTCGTTAAAAATGGTAAAATGACGGCTAAAATTACGATTAAGAGAAGTAATTGGATTAAAAAATTTACCGTTTCTACAGGCGGTAATAAAATCGTAAGCAAAAATAAAAAGAAAAACACACGTGTTGTGCAATTTAAATTAAAAACATTAAGCTCAAAAAGCCCAACAAAAGTATCTACTCGTGTAGAAATTCCATCTAAAAAAATATTATCACTCGTATACAATGAAACTGAAATTTGGCAAAGTGAAAAAGGTGAAATAAGTTGAAAAAACTTTATGTACTTTTAGTAGTAGCCTTTACGTTATTACTTGCTGCTTGTGGTTCTGATCAAATAAAAGAAAAAACGACAGAAGCTTCAGCAACTCCTACGAAAACAGTAGTAGCTGGAACGATGGTCGTAGCAGACATTTTAGATCAATTAGAAGTTGATTCAAAAACGGTCGTTGGGATTCCAACGTCTTCACTCGGCAAGCCAGAACGTTATAAAGACGTGAAAGAAATTGGGAATGCGATGAGTCCAGACATGGAAATTGTTAAATCATTAAAGCCGGATGTCTTCGTTTCGGTTACGACATTGGAGTATGATTTGAAACCAGCTGTAAAAAACGTCAACATTGAAGGCGAGTTCATTGACCTTCAAGGTGTTGAAGAATTACAAAAATCAATTCTTCAATTAGGGAAAGAGTTTGGGAAAGAAGAACAGGCAGAAAAATTAGCGACTAAATTTGATAAGAAGTTAAACGAGTTAAAAGAGAAAACGAAAGATCAAGACAAACCTAAAGTGCTAGCTGTACTAGGTGTACCGGGTAGCTACTTAGTCGCAACGGAAAATTCGTATATCGGTAGCTTAATTGAAGCTGCAGGTGGTGAAAATGCGATCAAAGGTCCGTCGGAAGAATATTTAGCTTCTAACACAGAATACTTACAACAAAGTAAACCAGATATTATTTTACGAATGGCACATGGGATGCCGGAAGAAGTAATGGAAATGTTTGATAAAGAATTCAAAACGAATACTGTATGGAAACATTTTGATGCTGTAAAAAATGGTCGTGTGTATGATTTAGAAGAGCCGTTATTCCAAACGACAGCCAATTTACAAGTAGACGATGCTTTAGATGAACTTTATCGCATTTTCTATGCAGAAAAATAGGGGACTATGATGAAAAAGAGAATTACGAGTTTCGTCGTGGTAATTGCGCTTCTTTTAATAACAATCTTTTTGTCGGCAACGACAGGAAGTGTCAGTATGGGATTGACTGAATTTATTCGCGCTTTGTTCGGCGAAGCGAATGAAGATTTTGTTATTATTAAAGATTTGCGTTTTCCACGGATTATTATTGCTATTTTTGCAGGTGCTGCGCTTTCTGTAGCAGGTGCTTTATTGCAAGCGGTTATGCGTAATCCATTAGCAGATGCAGGGGTTATTGGTATTTCTGCAGGTGCTGGATTTATGTCGATGTTTATTATTACATTCGTACCGACGTTGTTTTTCTTCACACCGTTATTTGCTTTTATTGGCGGAGCGATTGCTTGTTTCTTAGTATTCTCTCTCTCATGGAAAGCAGGGCTTGAACCGATGCGTTTAATTTTAGTCGGTATTGCGATTAGCGCGGTATTCACAGGGCTAAAAGAAGCATTCATTATGCTTTGTAGCTATATGAGTGTAACGATTGATGGTTCTTTCACATCGACGATGACGATGAAAACTTGGACAGAAGTAGAAATTATGACAGTCTACGGCTCTATAGGGCTTGTTTTAGCGTTGTTACTCGTAAAATGGTGCAACTTATTAGCTTTAGATGACAAGACCGTTAAAAGCCTTGGATTCCCTTTAATGACAGCTCGTATCGTTATTGCAGCCGTAGCTGTGTTACTATCTGCGATTGCAACGTATGTAGCAGGGGTTATTTCATTCGTCGGTTTACTAGTGCCACATATTGCGAGAAGACTCGTTGGAAACGATTATAAGTACGTTATTCCGTTTTCAATTTTAGCGGGTGCATTGTTAATTCTTGTAGCAGATACGCTCGGAAGAATTTTAATTCCACCTCAAGAAATTCCTGCGTCTACATTGATGGCAATTATCGGTGGACCTTTCTTAATTTTCTTATTGAGAAGAGGTGACCGTAAAGCATGATTATTGACCAAATTTCAATGTCTTACGACGGGAAAAGAAAACATTTAGACGATGTGTCGACTGAATTACTAAAAGGAAAGATTACGACGATTATCGGACCGAATGGTAGTGGGAAATCTACATTGTTAAGCGTAATTTCGCGCAATCATATGCCGAAGTCAGGTGAAGTGTTATTAAACGGTTTAAACATTGCGGAGTTTAAAGCGAAAGATTTTGCGAAGCAGCTTGCGATTGTTTATCAGCACAATACGTCTCCAGATGGTTTGACAGTTGAGAAGCTCGTCGCTTTCGGTCGAGTACCGTATCAATCATTCATTAAACGTCCATCTGAAGAAGATACGCAAGTGATCGATTGGGCTTTAGAAAGTACGAATTTATTAGAGAAGCGTGAAACGGCATTAACAGACCTTTCTGGCGGTGAAAGACAGCGTGTGTGGATTGCAATGGCATTAGCACAAAAAACGCCGATCCTTTGCTTAGATGAGCCGACAACGTATCTTGATATGTACTATCAATTAGAGTTGCTTGATTTAGTGAAGCGTCTTAACGAAGAGCATGGGTTAACGATCGTGATGGTTCTTCACGATATGAACCAAGCGATTCAATATAGTGATCACATCATTTTAATGCAGCAAGGTAAAATCATCGCGGAAGGCGAGCCGACAGAAGTTATTACGACTGAACGCGTTCGTGAAGTGTATAACGTAGAAGCGAAAATTTATGCAGATGATGAAGCGGGTATTGTTGTCGTTCCGATGAAAACAGCCACGATGAGCTAAATAAAAAACAGGAATCCATTTTGGATTCCTGTTTTTTGTTTACAGAGATTGTTTACGATTTTGTAATAGCGTTGGTAATGTCATGCCGACGACGACAAAAACAATACCAGCAACTTGTAACCAAGTTAGTGCTTCGTGAAGAACGATTACGGAAGCGAGAATAGCGACAGGAAGTTCTGTAGCGCTTAAAATAGATGCCATACTTCCGCCGACTTTCGGTACGGCAATAGAGAATAAAACAATCGGTAAAATAATACCGAAGAAGCCTAATGCTAAACCAAAGTATAATAGCTCAGTCGTAAATAACGTACCGTCTACAATGACACGAGGTTCTTGGAACAGTAAAATCATAATGAGTGAGAAAAACGACATGATTGTCATACGAGAAATAGGTGTAACACCTTCGACTTGTTTGGAATTAAATTGCATGAAGCAAGCGAAGCTAAATGCGGCAGCTAATCCGTATGCCCAACCACGCCAATCAAGACCTGATAAATCTGCGTCAATGACACCTGCAGCTAGAAGTGTTCCAATGACTAAAATAATAATTGAAATGACTTCTGCACGCTTCGGTAAACGACGATGAATCAAGCAATCGAGTAGTACGCCCATCCAAGTGAATTGGAAAAGCATAACGACTGCTAATGAAGCGGGTAAATAGTGAACAGATTGACCGTATACGATCCCTGTTAATCCTGTGAAAAGACCAGAGCATAAAATAATTAAAAATCCTTTACCATTTAATTTAGGCAAAGTACGTTGTGTCGTAATGAATAAGATGACGGCGAGTAAAAAGCCGATAACGTATTGACTTGTGACAGCTTCAGACGTAGTGAAGCCATGTTCCATCGCTACTTTAATCATCGTTGATAAGATGCCGTAACAGCTTGAACCGATAATGATTAAGAGCGGATACAATAATTTATTGTTCATAATCAAAGACTCCTCAAATAAATTTCGCTTTTCTCATCATAACAATTCTTCGTATAATGAAAAAGGACATATGTCCATAAAGGGGGATTTAGGTGAAAAATTACAATAATCCACTATATTTACAAAAGATTATCCGATTATATCATTTTGAAGAAATTTTCCCGACGATACGAAAGATGCCCGTTCAACTGTTTTCATATGAAGCGGATGAAATTATTTTGGCAGAAGGACAACCGATGGATGCGTTGTTGTATTTAGTTGAAGGGAAAATTAAAGCGACCGCTAGCGTAGGAAACGGGAAGTCGTTGCTACTTCGCTTTAATCAGCCATTATCGATCGTAGGGGATATTGAATGGGTGCGCCGAATTGACGTCCAATCGCAAATTACAGCGGTGACGGATTGTATATTTTTAGCCGTCCCATTTGAGCATTTGTATCAACATGAAATGAAAAATGCGCTCTTTTTACAAGATTTATTGCAGCAAGTGACGTATAAGTTACAAACGAATACGACCGCGTCACGCGTAAATTTATTAGCATCGGTAGATCAGCGGTTCGCTAGTTATTTATTGTCTGTAAAATCGACGGAAAATCGTTTCGGTGTTGAAATGCATACGGAAAATAGTAGCGAAATTGCGGATTTATTAGGGACGACACAAAGGCATTTGAATCGCGTTATTAAAAAGTTAATGGAGCAAGGTATTATCGAGAAGCAACAACGGAAAATTCGCATATTGGACGAAGGAGCGCTAGAACAATTAGCACAGGGGATGCGTTATGAATAATAAGAAGACAAGATAAAAGAGCCAACTCTATGAGCTGGCTCTTTTTTTATTGAATACTATGAAAGAGGTTTTACGAGGTGATCGAATTCTTCTCCGATAATCATCCAAGGTTCTGAGTAAACGTATCCTACTTTTTCGTAAAGATGGCGGGCACGTACTTTTGTTTTTCTACGCTTAAAGAAACTTTTGTGTATCCTTTTTGCTTCGCAGCTACATCAGCATATTGTAATAATTTCGTACCGATACCGTGTCCACGATGATTTGGTGATGCACAAATCGTATCGATGTAAAATTCATCTGGACGTGCTTCGATTTCGATTGTCGGTACAGTAGCACCTTTTTCGCGCAACCAATTTTCTAAGTTGTGATCTAATTCGGGTGCTTGGTCTCCACCATATGTGACCATGATGCCAGCAACTTGTCCATCAAGTTCTGCAACATGTGTATTTAAATAAGAGTGACGGTTATCTGTACGTTGGAACAGTTCGATAAGCCCTTCGATAATTTTTTCAGAGACAGTCTCACCTGTTAAGTGGTCAGCAATCTCTCCAATCGCATCGATAATAAGTGGTGCAGCGGCTACTGCATCTTCTGGTTTCGCCTGACGAATAATAACATCCATAAAATATCCTCTCCTGACTACTTAACAGTATAACAAATTCAACAGAAAAATAATAAAATCGCTATTTGATGTGACAAATATGAACGGAAATATGCTCTTTTTTTAATAAAAGTGAATTATTTTTTTCTAATTACTTTTGTGTCGTCAGACTTCGTGATAGGATAGAAGGAAGATTTAATAATTGAAGGAGTTTAGTAATGACACAGTCCAAAAAAGAATTCGTTTTAGTATATGGAGACGCATTTGTCGATTTCATTTCAAACGATCGAACAAATACAACGTTTACGAAGTTTTTAGGGGGAACAACTGTTAATGTAGCAGCGGGGATTGCTCGTATTGGAGCACCTGCTTCATTAATTACGATTACAGGGGATGACGAAGTTTCAAAATTCGTCCGCCGAGAAATTGAAAAAGAAGGCGTATCATTAGATTATGCAAAAATCGTACCAGAAAAACGCGTAACTGGGGTACATGTTCACCTATTGGAAGGCAATGAACGTATGTTTACGGATTATATGGACGAAACACCAGACTTACAAGTGGAAATCGAACATTTAAATGAAGAAGCTTTTGAAAAAGCATCTGTATTTAATTTTTGTTCGAACACAATGTTCCACCCAACAGCGCTTGCAACGACAAAAGCTGCATTAGCGATGGCACAAAAACACGAAGCAATTATCGCGATGGATGCGAATATTCGTCCACTTCGTTGGGAAAGTCCTCAACAGTGTCATGACACAATTGGCGAATTTTTATCTCAAGCAGATGTTTTAAAATTAGCTGATGAAGAAATGTTCTTCTTAACGGAAACGAAAACAATTGAAGACGGTATTGCGAAATTAGCTCAATACAATATTGGACTTGTTATGATTACGGTCGGTGCAGATGGCACGTACTTAGTAATGAATGGCCAAACGGTACACGTACCTTCAATTGAAATTGTCTGTGTAGATACGACAGGTGCAGGCGATGCATTCATGTCAGGTATTTTACGTCAAATCCATTTGAATGGTATGCCAAAAACAATTGAAGAAGCACGTGATTACGTGTATTTTGCAAACCGCTTAGGTGCGTTTGCTGCAACGAAGGCAGGCGCTATTACAGCGATGCCACATTTACATGAAATTCAAGAATTACTTAAATAAAGATTAAAAAACCGCGTCTTTTGCTTTTGCAAAAGACGCGGTTTTTTTATTAAAGGGCTTCAAATTCAGGAAGTTTTTTTGCTTCTACCGGATCAATGAAGCCATTATCAATCGTAATTTCATGAAGGGAATCACGATACATAAATTTGAAAACGCCGTTATCAAAATCTGTACCGGTTTCTTTAAAGAAAATTCCTTCACAAACGAAATTTTTCTGACAAACGAAAGAAACTTTATAATCACCTTGGTCATCAATCAAGTAAGCACGCTCGCCTTTTTCGAACAATGTTTCATCTGTTTGAACGACGTGTCTTTCGACAGAGACGACGTGAAGGTCTACGAAAGGAACGGCTTTCAACAATAGGTTAATGAAAGAACCTTGTGTAATTTCTTCCCATCTACTTTGCGCAGTTTGACCGATAATAGCTTGTGTAATATTAAACTCGTTACAAACTTCTGCGATGATTTTTTGCACAGGTCGTGTTTCGTTATCACGTACGATGAATTGTTCAATTTCAAGTTCATCTGCGAGCGTTTGCCAATGCGTAATCGTATCTAATTTTGTTTGATCAAATTGCTCTTTTGGCAATCGATCAATCGTCAAAACATAGAGTGGGCAATCGAGCATTTTAGCGATTTTATGCCCACGACGAATGAGGCGCTCCCCGTTAGGACCGTAGTAAACACAAACTAAAATACTCTCATCCATACGTCCACGTAAATATTTCACGATTTTTCCCACCTTTTCTTTAGTGTCTCTAGTGCTGTGGAATGAAATCACTCCACATGTCGTGTATACTTTTTAGTATAAACATAGCGTAAAATAGCATAAAGACCAATTAAAATAGCTGTTAATTGTTCATTATGATTGGTTTTAATAATTGCGTCAAGTGAATCAACAAAAAGGGGGCAGTTCTTTTGTGACAATTTTTTTAGCGATTTGTATTCCGTTTCTAATGGCACTACTCGTGCCACTCATGTATACATTTTTTCCTAAATTCAAAATCGGCTGGTTCGTGCTTATTGCACCATTAGCCGTATTGGGCATTTTAGCATCGTACATTCCGAAAATTGCTGGAGGGCAAACGGCAATTTATACATATGATTGGGTTCCTTCTTTAGGAATGTCCATTACAGTGTATTTAGATGGTCTCAGCATGATTTTCAGCTTGTTAATTTCAGGCGTTGGAGCGCTCGTTATTTTATACGCGATTCATTATTTATCATCGAAAGAAGCACTACATCATTTTTATTGTTATTTATTACTTTTCATGGGCGCAATGCTCGGCGTTGTATTCTCGGATAACATGATGGTTTTATACGCTTTTTGGGAATTAACGAGTGTTTCATCATTCCTTCTAATCGCTTTTTGGCATCACCGACATGCTTCTCGAACAGGAGCAAGAAAATCGATGCTTATTACGGTTACAGGTGGCATAACGATGCTCATCGGTTTTTTATTACTACATGAAATGACTGGAACGTTTAGCATTCGTAAAACGATTGAGCAAGCAGCTATACTTTATGATCACCCATTATTTATCGGGGCATTAATTTGTGTGCTCATTGGGGCATTTACGAAATCTGCACAATTCCCATTCCACATTTGGTTGCCAGATGCGATGGAAGCGCCAACGCCAGTTAGTGCTTACTTGCATTCTGCTACGATGGTGAAGGCAGGGATTTATATTGTGGCACGTTTCACACCTATTTTTGCTTACGGGTGGACGTGGTTTTGGCTCGTAACGTTTGTCGGATTGATTACGCTCGTTTGGGGATCATTCAATGCGGTGAAACAGACGGACTTAAAAGCATTACTCGCTTTTTCAACGATTAGTCAGCTCGGCTTAATTATGAGCTTACTCGGCATGGGGTCTTTTGCATATCATGTACAAATCGATACTTCAACGATTATTTATACACAAGCAACGTTCGTTGCCTTGTTCCATTTAGTGAATCATTCCACATTTAAAGGTGCATTATTTATGGCTGTCGGCATTATTGACCACGAAGCCGGAACGCGTGATATTCGACGTTTAGGCGGATTAATGTCTCTCATGCCAATTACGTTTACGATTACGGTTATTGGGAGTATGTCGATGGCAGGCTTGCCACCGTTCAATGGCTTTTTAAGTAAAGAGCTATTTTTCAGCTCAGCTCTCGCTACAGCGAGTATAGATATGACCTCCCTTCCTAGTATCGTGGCGCTCGTGCCAATCATGGCATGGGTCGCTAGTATTTTCACATTTATTTATAGTTGTATTCTCGTCGTTAAAACATTTTTCGAATCACCTAAAAAATTACCAGACGTCAAAATTCATGAAGCACCAATCGGCATGTTAATTTCACCGATTATACTCGTTTCTTTCGTATTCGGAATTTTCTTATTCCCGAATACGTTAGCGAAATATATTTTATCTCCAGCGATGCTGAGCATTTATCCACAAGGAGCTTCACAAGAAATGATGACACCGCATATTTCTGCGTGGCACGGTTTCAATACGGAGCTTTGGATGACGATTGGTGTCGTTGTCGCCGGTATTATTTTATTTAAATTATTACCGAAGTGGAAAGGAATTTATAATCGACTCCCGAAACATCTTACGCTGAATGGCTTGTTCAACCGAGCATTGTATGAAGCTGAAAACGTTTCATCATTCATTACGCGACTGTATATGACGGGTTCATTACGTCAATATATGCTTTTCGTTTATATCGTATTACTTGGTGTCGTCGGCGGATATTTTGCTTTGAATGACGCTTTCAACTTTAGTATGGATAACAACGCGCCGATTCACATTTATGAAGTAATACTCGTCGGGGTGATGGGGGCAGCGGCAATTGCGATGCTGTTCGTTTCTTCGCGCGTCACAGCGACGGTGCTAAATGGTATTATCGGGTACGGTTTATCGATTTTCTTCGTTATTTTTAGAGCGCCAGATTTAGCGTTGACGCAGTTAATCGTAGAGTCTGTGACGACGGTATTATTTTTACTTTGCTTTACGTATTTACCAGCATGGAAAAAAGACCGCCTACCGTCTCGTACGAAAATAATGAATGGTATTATTTCAGTAGCTGTCGGTATGACAGTCGTTGCTATTTCATTATCAGTTCTACACTTTAATGAATTTAAAACGATTTCATCTTATTTTGAAAATGCGTATGAATTAGCTGGTGGGAAAAATATCGTTAATACGATTTTAGGTGATTTCCGTGCATTCGATACGATGTTAGAAGTAGTCGTTCTTTGTATTGCGAGTATCGGTGTTTACCAAATGATTCGTCTAAGAATGAAAAAAGGAGGAGACCGTCATGAGAATAAATGATTTGTTGTTAAAGACGGTCGTTCGAATTGTTGTATTCATTATTTTAACGTTAGCAATTTATTTATTTTTTGCAGGGCATTATTCACCCGGTGGTGGTTTCATCGGTGGTTTAGTTATTGCGTCAGCATTCGTTTTACTTTATTTGACATACGATTTAGAAACGGTACAAAAAGGAATTCCTGTCGATTTTAAAGTCGTCGCGGCGATTGGTGTGTTACTCGCTGTTGGGACGGGCTTCGGCTCGGTTCTTTTCGGTGTCGATTTTTTAACGCAAACGGCACATCATTTTAATTTACCGCTCGTTGGCGATAAGGAATTAGGGACGGTTATGATTTTTGAATTAGGCGTTGCCCTAACAGTTGTTGGGGTCGTCATGACGATTATTACGAGCATTGCAGAAGGGGATGAGGATTAAATGGAAACGATTATGATTATACTCATCGGCGTCCTCGTTACGGTCGCAACGTATTTTATCCTTTCTAAAAATGTTATTCGTATTATTTTAGGAACAGCGTTATTGTCACATGCTGTGCATATGTTAATTTTGACAATCGGTGAAGTGAAAAAAGGGGAAGCTCCTATTTTAGGAACAGATGGTTCTACGTATACAGATGCGTTACCACAAGCATTAATTTTAACCGCTATTGTGATCGGTTTTGCGGTAACCGCTTTCGTTCTCGTTTTAGCATTCCGAACGTATAAGACGAATGGGACAGACAACTTAGAAGAAATGCGAGGGGATGATTATGAATAATTTAATCGCTATGCCGCTCGTGATACCGATCATCGTGGCGATGATTCTCCTATTAATCCGCAGGAAAGTTATTTTACAACGCGTGATGATGACGCTGACGTTACTCGGTTTAATTGTTGTGAGTGCGATGCTCGTGCAAGGTGTACAAACATCCGATATTCAGCGTCTTGATTTTGGTGGATGGGAGCCGCCTTACGGTATTTTATTCGTCGCAGATGGCTTCTCGACATTGCTCGTATTGATGGCATGTATCATTACGCTATGTTGTACGCTTTTTGCTTTTCGTTCGTTCACGCGCAAGTTTGAAGAAATGTTCGTTTATCCGCTCATTTTATTAATGCTTGCAGGCGTAAACGGATCTTTCTTAACAGGTGACTTATTTAATTTATTCGTCTGTTTTGAAGTGATGCTACTCGCTTCTTATGCACTTATTGCACTTGGGGGGAGAAGTATTCAACTACGTGAGTCATTGAAATATGTCATTACGAATATCGTCGCTTCGTGGTTGTTCCTCGTAGCGATTGCCTTTTTATATGGCACAATCGGAACGTTAAATATGGCACATATCGCACAACGTGTTATGGAACTTGGACCGACGCCGCTCATTACGACGATTGCTTTATTATTTTTCATCGTCTTTTCTTTAAAGGCGGGCTTATTACTATTCTTCTGGTTACCAGGTTCTTATAGTGTGCCTGTGACGTCGATTGCGGCCTTGTTTGCGGCTTTATTAACGAAGGTAGGGATTTATGCTATCGTTCGAACGTTCACGCTTCTGTTCACGACAAGTGGTACAATCGTTCATCAAGTCGTGATGGTCTTTGCTGTATTGACAGTCATTGCTGGTTGTTTCGGAGCGCTCGCGTATAAAGATTTGCGCCAAATTGCGGCGTATCAAGTCGTTATTGGTGTCGGTGTCGTTATGATGGCAGTCGTTGCGAACAATGAAAGCGCGTATGAAGGAGCGGTCTTTTATTTAATGCATGACATGATTGGAAAGGCGATGCTCTTTTTAATCGTCGGTGTCATGATTTACGTAACGAAAAAAACGAGTTATGCCGATATGAGTGGATTGATTCGTCATTATCCCGTTTTCGGATGGCTGTTCTTTATCGTCATGCTCATGTTGACAGGTATTCCACCTTTAAGTGGATTTATCGGAAAAATGTTATTAGGACAAGGGTTAATCGCTTCTGGGTCTTACGTGCTTGTTGCTATTAGCTTCGCTTCAAGTATCGTTATTTTATTGTCATTGCTGCGCGTTATGTTACAAGCTATTTTCGGTGAATCAAACATCGCGGAGGAAGATAAAATCAAACTATCTCCGTGGCTCGTAGCACCGATTGCGCTGTTAGGCTGTTTATCTTTAGCACTCGGTGTATTTGCGGAAAATATCGTTCCGTACGTACAAAATGCATCATATGTTTTAGTTAATCCACAAGTATATATTGACGCGATTTTAAACAAATAAAAGGGGGGAGATACGATGGCATCACAATTTATTTTAAATTTATTAATTGCCGTACTTTGGATGCTTCTTCAAGATGAGGACGGCATTCATTTAACGACATTTTTTAGTGGCTTCTTCATAGGAATGGTCGTTTTGTATTTAATGCATCGCTTTTTCGGAACTGCCTTTTATTTACGTCGCTTGTTCGCTGTCGTCAAATTAATTTTATTGTTTAATAGAGAGTTAATTATGTCGAGTGCGCTCGTCATTCGCCAAATTTGCAGTCCAAAGTTAAATATTACACCGGGAATTTTCACGTATAAAACTGAATTGAAATATGAAACGGAAGTTGCAGCACTTTCTATTTTGCTTACGTTGACACCAGGTTCTGTCGTTATGGAAGTATCCCCGGAAGGGAATGTTTTGTACATTCATGCGACGGATATGGGGGCAGCTCGTGTTTCAATTTTAAAATCAATGGAACAATTTGAAAAAGCGATTATGGAGGTGACGAGAAACTATGATTAAAGCAGTACTTGGCCTAGCACTCCTCTTCTTTTCTATAACGATTGTTATTTGCTTGTATCGTGCTATTAAAGGACCGACTTTACCTGACCGTGTTATTGCACTCGATACGATCGGTGTGAACTTGTTGTCGATGGTAGCAATCATTTCATTGTTACAAGAGACGACAGCTTATTTAGAAGTCATTTTAATTTTAGGAATCTTATCGTTTATCGGAACGATTGCTTTTTCAAAATTTATTGAACGAGGTGTTATTATTGAGCGTAAATCAGATCGGTGAAGCACTAGGCGCATTTATTATATTATTTGCGAGTATTATGAGTGTCATTAGCGCATTCGGTCTTATTCGTATGCCAGATATTTATACGCGTTCACATGCGGCGACGAAAAGTTCGACCCTCGCTGTATTGCTCGCACTCGTTGGGGCTTTTATTTATTGTTTAGCTGTTTTCCATTTTGTAAGTATTCGTCTTCTTTTAGGTATCGTATTTGTCTTTTTAACGGCACCTGTAGCAGGACATTTAATTTGTCGAGCTGCTTACCGCTCTGGCGTACCTTTAGATGCACGCTCAGGTGACGATGCACTGAAAGAAAAGCTTTTTAAAGAACCACGAAAAAAAACAATGCCTAAATAACTGTTTTTGTACGTGTATTTGGAAGAAAATATAGAATATAGCTAGATAAATTACATTGACATAATTTACAATAAAGGAAGAGGTGATTGAAGATGAATATAACGCTGTTTGGAGCGACGGGACGTGTCGGAGCTGTTTTTTTGAAAAAATGTTTAGAAGAAGGGCATCATGTCACAGTTCTCGTTCGCCATATAAATACGCTACCGAGTGATGAGCGTTTGTCGATATGTGTTGGTGATGCAATGAATTATGAACACGTAGAAGAAGCGATTATGTCTGCTGATTTAGTCGTCAGTGCGCTTGGTACGGATGGTACGACAACGTTAACGACGTCGATGCAACATATGATTGATAGTTGTTTGAAACTTCGTATCTCTCGAATCGTCTCTATTGGAACGGCTGGTATTTTGCAAAGTCGTATTGAAAAAAATAAATTACGTTACTTATCGGTAGAAGCGAGACGTACGAAAACATTTGCGGCGTCTGAGCATGCGAAAGTTTATAAGATGTTACAGCAATCCACATTAGATTGGACGATCGTTTGCCCGACAGCTTTACCGATGGGAGAACGAACAGGGATATACCGTGTTTCGGCGGATTTTTTACCGGAAGATGGCATGCGTATTTCTGTATTTGATACGGCTGATTTCACGTATGATGTTTCAATGAATAACCTCTACGTACATAAGAGAGTCGGGATTGCCTATTAATAGATGTTTTAGGATGTGTTCATATGCCAAAAAGAAGTAAGCTTATGATGATTGCTTTATCAATCGGCGTAGCACTTGGTTATAAAAAAAGGAAAGAAGAACCGAAAGAGCCTTCGTGGTTTCGCTCTGTTCAAAATAGTGAGCTCAAAGCTGTTCGTAAGTTTTTGCATAAAGGACAAAATGTTAATGTTGTGAATCGACGTGGACGTTCTGCTTTAATGATGGCGACATACAATCACCATACACCGCTCGTTCAATTATTGATCGAAGCAGGAAGTGATGTAAATCAGCAAGACGATATGAAAAATTCTCCTTATTTATACGCAGCAGCGGAAGATTATATAGACGTATTGCCGTTAATGAAAAACAAAATCGACGAGACCGTGACGAATCGTTATGGAAGTACAGCACTTATTTTAGCTTGTGAATCTGGTTCAGTAGATAGTGTTCGTTGGATTTTAGAAAATACGAACACGGATATTGATACGACTAATCAACTCGGTTGGACAGCTTTACTCGTCGCTATTTTATTCGGTGATGGTAGTAAAAAATATGTGGAGATTATTGCGGCACTCGTCGAAGCAGGTGCGAATATTAATATGAGTGATAAAGACGGCGTAACGCCTCTTGAACACGCAGAAAAATTAGGATACAAAGAGATTGGGCTCCTATTAGAATTGCATCAAAAAGTAAGGTAAAATACGTGCAACAATCGAATTTAATCTAGGAAATGACGAAAATTTCAAAGAATTGTAGAATATTTTGTTCGACATTTAGGTAGAAATCGTTATATAATGAATGTAATAAAGAAATCGGTTCATCGTAATTAACACATTCACTTGTTTGAAGAAGGGCCGTGTTCACACGAGTCTACTTTAACAAGTGAATTTTTTTACCAATTGAAAGATCTCTATTATTAATATTTTTTAGGAGGTCATTACACATGACACAAGGTACAGTAAAATGGTTTAACGCAGAAAAAGGTTTCGGTTTCATCGCAGTTGAAGGCGGCGAAGACGTATTCGTACACTTCTCAGCTATCCAAACTGAAGGTTTCAAAACTTTAGAAGAAGGTCAAAAAGTTCAATTCGATATCGAAGAAGGCAACCGCGGACCACAAGCTGCAAACGTTGAAAAAATCTAGTTTGCTTTAAAAGAAGTCAGGATTTCCTGACTTCTTTTTTTTATGCATTTTTTTCTGTATTCGTTAATTATTTTAAAAAAGTGCTACAATCTTCTATAATATAAAGAATACGTATGATGTAATTGTATTAATTGTCTACAAACATGACAAGGGGGGCGTGGAGAATGACAATTTCAAACGATGGTACACAACATGAACGAACGAAAGAATCTTTAGCAATGAGTGTTGCGACAAAGAAAGCTTTGTATATCGCACAAGCACATGCGCGACTACCAAAATATTATTCACCTGATAAACAAGTGAAACTTCAACAAATGACGACGGAAGAAATATATGCTGAAGGATTACCGAAAGAAATATTATGGAAAATGGTTGAATACAATCTTAGCGCTAAAAATGGTATGTCGACACAACGACTCTGTAAAATAGTCGAACATATTGATTATTTAGCTTCACAGTACGTTACATACCATGAACGTATTCACCGAGATTTTTCAGATGAAGCATTGCATCAACAAATTGCACAACTTCAAGAAACATTTAACCGTAGCTTTGAACGCATGGCATACGTTTACGTAGAAGCGGTTGGAGATTTTTTTGCGCGCAATGAATTAAAAGAAGAGCGCACGTTACTATACTCTTCTATACAGGAACTGTACCATCGTAAAGTGACACATTATTCAGACTACGTTCGTTTGCATGAAGATTTTGCACAACTTGCTGGCACGAAAGACGCTTGGCTTTTAAGAGATTCGTATTTTATGGGGGATATTTTACGATTGCTTGCGAAAGAAGAAACTTTACTGCCACCTACATTTTATAGTGAAGCAGAATTAATCGCAGCAGGTGCTTTTTATCAGTCGGCTCGTAAGTGGCTAATTATGCAAAAATCGACTGCAGTGAGTGAAGAACAACTTGGAATTGAACTCGGTATTTTTGCGATGAAAATGCTCGTTTTAACGAGTCATCCGAGCGTGACGGAGCCGTTACGTCATAAATTTCAAATTGCGTATGAATCTTTCTTTGCGTATAAAGTGAATGATTTGGATAAAAGACAGCGTGAAGAATTCCGAAATCCGTATGCGACAGATAAGCGTTTATACGGACCGATCGACCGAGATGCTGTGCAGCGCTGGACGAATAAAATGTATGCGTATGCACTGGCAGGGCGCATCGAAGAAGTCTTTACGGATGTCGTGCATGAAGCGTTTGAAGTATTTGATGAAAAGGTGCGTGCTAGTAGTCATTTAGAACGTTATCAAGATTCGAATGAATGGTATCGTTTTGCGCAGCAACAAGATTTAGTTAGTCAGCAAATGGATGCGTTTACGCTACAACTACGAATTTCTGATTGGAATGCTTTTTTAACGAGTATTCAAGCAGAGGAAAAATGGTTCTTTACATTAAAGTATTAAAAAAACTGAAAAAATAGGTTTTATCATTTTTTTGCGGGGTATTTAATAAGTAATCCTTAGTAGAAAATGCGAAGAGAACAACAGCGTTGGCTTATCCATATCATTTGGATAAGCGAATATCACTTACACCAATTATGCTTTCTATTAAGGAACGTAATTAGACTACTAGAATCTCCCATAGTCTAGAGAAGTCGCATAGGCGTTTGCATCTCCTAATCCGTACGACGGTTTGTCCCATAACGAGCGGATGCAAACGTTTATACATAACCGCTTATTTTAAGCGGTATGTAATCTCCCTTTTCATATTTTTTGAACTCACTGTTCGTAGTGAGTTTTTTTGTCTTTTTTCGTATTTCATAAAGTGACTATGTAAAAATGTAAAGGGAAATAGTATAATATTCATAGTTTTGAAACCATAAACAAAGACTAAAGTATTTTAAAAGGATGAAGAAATGAAATGAGTCAAATGAATCGAATTTTTAGTGGGGGACTTTTCCTAGTTTCTGTGCTCGTATTTTTTGTCGCAACAGGAAGTCATTCAGTGGAGGCGAAAACACCAACGTACACGATTTCACCTTCAACAAAACCAATTGATAAAACATTTAGCACGTATTCTACATACAATTCTTATACGAAAAATTATTATACGTTGCGCTCTTATTTAGAAAAGCTTGAAAAAACAAAAGGTGGAAAATTAATTTTAAAAAAGGGGACATATACGATTACGAATGTACTATACGTCCCATCTAATGTGACGATTCAGTTTTCAGACGGTGTGAAAATAGTGAAGGGAACGAATACACATACGTCTAAAGTAAAAGCTTCTACGTCTATTTTCCAATTGATTCGTCCTTCACGTGCGTATAAAAAAGGGGTCTACGGAAAATTTGAAGGCGAGAAAAATATTCGATTTATCGGGAAAGGTAACGTGACGATGGATCTGAAATATATGTCGGGTTCTATCGCAATCATTATGGGGCATAACCAAAATGTCGTTGTCGATAATATTCATTTTACGAATATGTACGGTGGGCATTTTATCGAATTGGATGCGTCTAAAAACGTTACAATTAAAAATTCTTCTTTCAAAAAATCAAAACAAATTGTCGGTCACGATAAAGAAGCGATTAATTTAGATACACCAGACCACAGCACGAAAGGTTGGAGCCAAGCGTGGAGTAAGTTTGACCGCCAAGCGAATGATACGGTTCTTATTGAAAACAATACATTCTCAGGGTTAGACCGTGCTGTCGGTACACATAAATATTCGCATAAAAAATTGCACAATAAAGTGACGCTACGCCACAATAAAATTTCGGGTATGCGCTCGGATGCTATTCGTGTTATGAACTGGTCTAATGCGAAGATTGAAAACAACACGATTTCATTGTCAGCGACAGCGAAAACAAATACATCGATGCGTGGTATTTTAGTAAGTGGTGCAAAAAATCCAACGTTCCAAAACAATACGTTCCGCAACATTCCACGTCCAATGCAATTTATCGTCTGGAAAAATTCAGGTGCAGGAACGACGATCGAAATTAACAATACGCTCAGTGCAGTAAATAAAAAGGCACTCGCAAACAATCGCGTATACAATGCATCAGAAAATTTTATCCGCATTACGAATAATGGATACGGCAACTATTCAAACGGCGAATTTGTCTATTTTAAATGATAAGTAAAAGAGCTGTGGATTAGTACGTCTCCTTTTTATTTAAGAGAGAATGAATTAAACAGATGAAAAAGCAGGATTGATTTCAATATCAATCCTGCTTTTTTGATGATTTATTTTGCTATAAACTGATTTCGGATTTGTTGCATCATCTCGTCGACTGAGATTGTGAAATCGCCGCCACCTTGTGCAAACTGTGGATTACCGCCACCACGTCCATTAATAAATGAAAGTAACACTTTTAATTGCTCGTTCATATTTAATGAGCTAGTTGACTGTTTTCCTTTTGCGAAAACAAGTTGCATTTTTTTATCGTCGGTCGCTACGAGTACGACAGTTTTTTCTGGGAATTGCGTCGTTAACGTACGCGCGATTTTTTGAGCTTGTTGCATCGAGTAGCCTTCGAATGCTTCAATAATCGTTTCGTCGGTTGAACGTGCAAGACGTTCCATTTCAATTGTAAGTAACTGTTCTTTCGCAGCTGAAAGGTCATGCTCTAATTGTTTTTGTGTTTTTAACAGTTTTTCGATGCTCGTTGGAATTTGTGTTTGCTGTACGCTCAACAATTGTGCAGCTTGTTGCATAGACGCTAAACGCCACGTAAAAGCATCACTGACACGTTGCCCACAAATGAAGTGCACGCGAATTTGTTGCTTCGCACGTTCTGTAGAGACGATTTTCAACATCGAAACGTCACCTGTTCCGCGTGGATGTGTACCACCGCAACCGTTGTAATCAAAATCAGGAATGATAACGAGACGAATATCATCGGAAACGGTTAATTGTTTACGAAGCGGATATTGTTTCGCTTCTTCCGCTGTGACCCATTTCGTTTCGACAGGACGATTTTCGAGGATGATTGCATTGGCACGTGCTTCAGCTTGAGCCAATTGTTCGGCAGTAATTGTTTCTGTTTGAAGATCAATCGTGACCGTTTCTTTACCGAGATGGAAAGCGACAGTCGGTACGTCAAATAATTCGACGAAAGCAGCTGTTAAAATATGCTGACCGCAATGTTGTTGCATATGGTCAAAACGACGAGACCAATCAATTTGACCGTGTACTGGACCGAGTGGTAGCGGTTGTTCTACGTAATGATGGATAGCATCATTTATTTTTTGTACGTCCGTTACGCGTATGTTATTCAATGTGCCATAGTCGTCTGGCTGTCCGCCACCTTCTGGATAAAAGGCAGTGCGATCTAGGGTAACGTAAGTACCACGTTCATCTGTATTGGATGTGACAACATTGGCATCAAAATTTGTCATATAAGCATCTTCGTAATAAAGTAAATCTTCCATAAAAATCCTCCTTCAATTGCATTTCTTTTATTGTATCGGAAACTTTAAGTAGATTGGACGAAAAAAGGATACAAAACTTTACTAATTCTTTTTTTCGTTATGATTAAGTAGTGAACAAGTATTAAAGGAGCGTACCAAATGAACATTCTCGCATATACAATGGAAGAAATTTTAGACCCTACGAATATTTTAGAAGGGCAACGCTATGAGTTTTTATTAGATTTAGAAACAGATGAAGAAGATGAATTATTTGAAAATGGTGGCGTTGATTTACGCGTCATCGTTGCAAAAAATGAAGAATCAATTACGATTGCAGATTATTTCTTCGTACAAACAGCGGACAAAAAAATTCTTGATTTCGGTTTAGAAGAAGATGAGGAACAAGAAGTACTTACTTTCGTAAAACAACACGTTACAGCGGGCGAATAATTCATCTTACGTAAGATGCGCATCGCTTCATAAAAGAAAGAATAAAATTTAAAGAGCTTTGTTTGTAGTTATGCAGCGTACAAAGCTCTTTCTTTTTTAGAGGAGGAACCTATATGTCTGCTTATGTCGAGCCGATGTATTCTGCAGCAATTGTTTTCGTTATATTAGGTTTTGTCTTATGGATTCCATGGATGATTTTCACGTATCGAAAAAATGGCTACTTTTCATTGTCTCAAACGCTTATTTCATTTTCGTTTATTTTCTATATGATTTCGGCATTATTTTTAGTTTTATTACCATTGCCTGATACACGTAATACGTGTGCGATGCAAAATCCAAATACACAGCATTATTCATTAGAACCGTTCCGCTTTATTGCGGATACATTAAGTGGCGGATGGTTTGATATTCGTAAGCCGGCTACATACGTACTCGTATTTAAACAACCTGCTTTTTATCAAGCGTTCTTTAACTTCTTATTGTTATTACCACTCGGTGTCTACTTACGTTATTTCTTAACGAAAAAACAAAATTGGTGGAAAGCTGCGTTAATCGGTTTTGCGATGACATTATTTTTCGAAATTACGCAGTATACAGGAATTTATGGCATTTATAATTGTGCGTACCGTCTATTTGATGTAGATGATCTAATGCTTAATACAGCCGGCGTTATTTTAGGATTCTTCCTAGCACCAGCAATTTTGGCATTCTTCCCGTCAAAAGAGACGATCAATAAACGCGCACGTTATTTAATAGAGCGCGACGAAGTGAAAGAGATGAGTGTATTACTTGCATTCGCAATTGATTTATTCATCATCGATCTCGTTCGTCAAATTGTTTTATACTTCATTAATCAAAATGAAGTAACATCATTTTTAGTGTTCACGATTGTATCATTCATTTGGCTATGCATCATTCCAATTGTTTGGAACGGTCGTACGGTCGGAACGGCCATTATGCGTTTCCGTTACGATAGTAAATTAACGAAGAAAACGACCGTTGCGCGACTCATTAAACGTTATGCAGCATTTTTCATGGCATACTTCATTTTAGTCGTAATTGGCGTCTTTAATAATATCGATGTGACAATCGGTTCGCCGTATTACACAGCTTCTGTATTTTTGGCGTTGTTCTCGGCGGTAGCGACGGCTATTTACATGGTCGTGTGGTTTATTCACATTATGCTCGTCGTGTTCGGTAAAGGGAAACGTCGCTTCTTCTTTGATGAATCGGCTGACTTATACACAACGCGTAAAAAATGAAAATAAAGTAGATGATTTCTCTGAGAAAAGGGTGTTGCTAACGCAATGCTCTTTTTAATTTTTAAATAATATATTTAAGGTTTATGTAAGGATGGGGGCATGTTGTTGTAAGAACAGGGAAGTATGATAAGGATATAAGAAAGCGAGGGAACGGCATGAAAACATTATTAAACGTTCAAAACATACAGAAGACATTTGGTAAGGGAGCGAATAGCGTGACGGCATTACACGACGTGACGTTTTCGATTGAAGAAGGAGAGTTTGTCGGTATTATGGGACCGAGTGGTGCGGGTAAATCGACGTTACTCAATTTGCTTGCGACGATCGATACACCGACAGCAGGTAGCATTCAAATTGAAAATGTAGAAATTCAAACGTTAAAAGAAAATGCATTAGCCGATTTCCGTCGTGAACATCTCGGCTTTATTTTCCAAGATTATAATTTACTCGATTCACTAACGGTACAAGAAAATATTTTATTACCACTTGCGATTGCGAAAGTAGACCGTGCTACGATTCAACAACGCGTTTTAGAAATTGCACAACTGTTTCATATTGAAGATCTGCTACACAAATATCCAGTGCAACTGTCAGGTGGACAAAAACAAAGAACAGCTGCTGCACGTGCACTCATTACGAAACCTGCAATGATTTTAGCGGATGAACCAACAGGCGCACTCGATTCAAAATCAGCAACTGACTTACTTCAAAGTTTAGAAGCGTTAAATGAAAATCAAAAAGCGACGATTATGATGGTTACACATGATGCGTATGCCGCAAGTTTTTGTAATCGTATTTTATTTATTCAAGATGGCATTGTCTCAACAGAAATTTTAAAAGGACAGCAAACGAGAAAGCAATTTTTCCAACGTATTTTAGAAGAAGTGGCGACTTTCGGAGGTGGCGCACGTGACATTATTTAGCATCGCCAAAAAGAACGTATGGCGCAATTTCTCCAACTACTTTTTATATATTGCTTCGATGGCATTTAGTATTTTAATTTACTTTATTTTCGTTACATTAAAATATAGTGACACGATTGAAAAAGAAATTGAAACGTCGCAAAAAATCGGTTCTTTAATGAACGGAGCTTCGGTCATTTTATTATTCTTCGTCGCTATTTTCATCTTTTATTGCAATTCATTTTTTATGAAGAAAAGAAAAAAAGAAGTCGCATTGTATGCACTACTTGGCGTACGTAAACGTCAAATTGCTTCGATGCTTTTCTTTGAAAATTTATTGTTAGGATGCGTGTCACTCATCATCGGTATTTTACTCGGCTTCGTCGCATCAAAAGGCATTTTAACGATTTTAATTCAATTGATGGGATACGATGTCATCGCACCATTTACATTTTCAATTGCAGCAATTATCCATACCGCAATCGTATTTTTCATCTTATTTTTCGTAACATCTTTACTTGGTGCAAGAATGATTTACAAATTCAAATTGATTGAGTTATTCCGTGCTTCTTCTGAAGGGGAAGCGGTACCGAAAGTAAACGTCTTCGTTGCAGTATTCGGTGTAGTACTCGTCGGTTTCGGTTATTTCTTAGCGCTACAAGACATTATTACGAGCGAGTGGTGGCGCAAAATTGGTCTGATGGTTACACCGATCGTTATTTTAGCGACGGTCATTATCGGGACGTATCTCGTGTTCCATAGTTTTACAGGGCTTATTTTACAACTTCTAAAAAAAGCAGAAGGTTGGGTGTGGCGCGGACTACGTGTCGTGACGATTTCGCAACTGCTGTATCGTGTACGAGCGCAGGCGAAAACATTAAGTGTCATCGCTATTTTAAGCGCAACGACGATTACAGCGGGCGGAGCCGTATTTAGCTTATATTACAATACGACGAGCGACGTTAAAAAAGTCGATCCGAATACGTTTATGTTTGAGCATCAACCGAAACTCGATGCTAAAATAGATAACATCGTAGGTGATACGAATTTCGATGCGATTGTTCCGACGTTAATGACGCGTTTCCAAGCACCAGACTTATCTTATGATGCGAACGGTGAAATGGAATACACGGTCATCTCTCAAGCGATGTACAATCGTTTAGCGAAAGTGCATAATCAACCGGCATTACATGCGACAGGGAATGAAGTGTACGTATTAGATCCAAGCTACGATGAACGTTATTCACCAGCATATAAAAATGCAAAACTTACAGCAAACAACCAATCATTCATTATAAAAGAGGCACAGCCGATTGCGGTATTAAATGCTCAAATGGCTTATGTGACACTCGTGATGAACGATGATCAATATGCACAACTAGAAAATAATAAAGCGAGTAAAGCTGTCTCATATCGCGTCATTCAAGACGAAACCGCAACGAAAGAAACATCGCAACAACTGGCAGATCTTTTACCGGAAGACGTACCATTTAGCAGCCAGGTGGCGGACATTCAAGCGAGTATCGAAAGTATCGGTGTACTGCTCTTTATCGGTAGCTTCTTAGGTCTCGTATTCTTAGTTGCAACCGGCAGCATCATTTACTTTAAAATGCTGACAGAAATTGAAGAAGACCGTTCTAAATATGTGATTATGCATAAGATGGGGATTTCATTAAAAGAAATGAGACGTTCAATTGCGACACAAAATGCGGCAATTTTTATTGCACCACTTGTCGTAGCACTGTTGCATAGTGTAGTCGCACTGAATGCGTTCTCCTCATTATTCCATTTAGATTTATTCGTACCAGTTTGTATTTGGATGCTGGCATTCACAGCGGTTTATGCACTGTTTTATATCGTAACGGTTAGTTCTTGTATGAAAATCGTGAAACAAACTATTCAAGTGGAGGGAAAATAAATTATGAAAAAGTTTTTAATTACAATCGGGTTAATCTTTGTCGTCTGCTGCGCAGGAATTTACGCATTAATGACAATTGATTTTAATCGTATGAATACGAGTGAATACTACGTGAAAATTACGCAAGACGGTATAGTGACGGAATCTAAATCATCTGACGGTAAAATTTATAAAGACTATAACTATTCTTTAGAAGGTATTAATGAAGATGGAAAGAAAAAAACACTCGACTTTTTCGCACAAAAAAATCTGCGTAAAGGTGCGTATTTAAAAATGTACGTGAAAGAAAAAGGTGTATCGTCTTACGATGAAGTAAAGTTTGATGAACTTCCTAAAAAGGCACAAGAATTTTTGAAGTAGCATCGTGAAAAAAGAGGATGAGGAATTTTACCGTATCATTCGAATGAAAAAGGACACTGTCGACGGAACGGACCTAAAAATCTGAGACAACATAAAAAGAAAAAGACACTTTCAAAGGGATCAAATCTTTGGAAGTGTTTTTTTTATGGGAAAAAATATTCATACGAAATCAAAATGAAAGTAATGAAGAGGAAGTTGGCACAAGTGCAGTGAAAGAAATAATGAACGTATGTAGAATTAAAAATGATAGTCAACTTTATCAATGGATGAAGTGGTATAAAAAAGGGAAGTTGCATCGTTTACAACAACTAATCGGTAAAGGACCGTTTGAAGAAAAATTAATTGGAACGTTCCATGCCATGCCTAACGTGCGAAATGTTTGATTTTGAAAGGTTTTTTAGAACAACAAATGACGTTGTCGTTCAAACCGTTCAAGCATATATCAACTACTGTACGAATACTCGGATTTTGGCAAAGTAAAACCATCTTTCTCCAGTACAATACCGAAAAAAGATGGTTTAATAAGAATTTGACGGCGACTCCTAGGGGAAAAGCATGAGCAGAAGACCCCAGCAGTGAGCTTGCGAGCGAGGAGGCTTCTGCCATGCCCCAGGAAAGCGTCCGCCAAATTTGGCTTAAAAGAAGCATCTTTTCCACTGTCTCACTTTCGTAGGTCAGTTCCGACTGACAGTGTCCTTTTTATTTGGCGAAGATGTGTCGAATTTGTAAAGCAGCTGCGTGACTTTCTAAACAGCTTATCGTCGTCAAAGTTGCATGCGTATGAACAAGTATGTGAGAATAAAAGTAATTTTAAATGATTGGAGTAATGACGTGATTGAACAATTTATAATGTCTTTAGTGATGATTTTTAAAAGCTTAGGCTACTTCGGCGTGTTGCTAGCTCTTTGTTTTGAATTCATTCCAGCTGAAGTTGTATTGCCATTAGCCGGTTTTTGGGTATCCAACGGTGAATTCCAATACGTCGGTATGGTACTAGCAGGTACGATTGGAGGCACAATTGGTCCAATTACGCTTTACGCTCTAGGTCGCTATGGTGGCCGTCCGTTAGTCCTGAAATATGGCAAATATTTTTTAATTAACGAGCGACAAGTCGATCTGGCAGATCGTTTTTTTGAAAAGTACGGAGCGAGTGTGGCATTTTTTGCCCGTTTTTTACCGATTGTTCGCACAGCGATTTCTGTGCCTTGTGGTATGACGAAAATGAGTTTTTGGAAGTTTAGTTTGTATACATTTTTAGCGATGCTACCAATTACAGCATTGTACGTGTATTTAGGGATGAAACTAGGTGAAAATTGGGAGCAAGCGAGTGCTTTGTTTGCGGAATACACGATGCCATTCGTCATCGTCATTGTGATTGGGATTCTTTGCTTCGTCGCGTACAAATACATGACGAAAAAAGCGTCCAAACCTGTGGATAAAAATGAATAAATAAAAAAATCTCCGTAGTGCTTATGCGTTACAGAGATTTTTTTGTTATTTTTTGAAATGAATAACGATTGTCGTACCGGAATGTCCGTCACTTAATAAGGTGACGTGACCACCTTGCGCTTCAATAATATCGCGTGCAATTGCCATACCAAGACCCGTACCGCGCGTATTTTGCGTATTCGTACCGCGGTAGTAACGTTCAAAAATATTGTCGAGATCTTGAGGGAGAATGCCTTTCCCATTATCTTGAATAATCATGCAAGGACCCGGAATTGTGGATAACTTTTCATTTTGTTCACGTAACGTCTGTGGATAACTGTCGTATAAAGAAACATCGACTTGTACGTCATCATCATTATGAATAAACGCATTATCAATTAAATTAATAATGGCACGGCGCATCAATTTTTGGTCGATTTCCACCGTTATTTCATTGGCAGAGGGCTCAAATGAGAGCTGACGCTGATTTGTTGCGTCATCGTTTAATAGTTGAATAATCATTTCTCGACTGAAGCTATTTAATGAAGTCGTTTGCTTTTGCAGTGGCAAAGCATGATTTCTAAGCTTCATCGTTAAATTCAAATCATTCAACAATTCGTCCATATAAATTGCTTTCGTTTCGATAATGCGACTATATTTTTCGATTTCTTCTTTTGTTGGTGTTTCGTTTAATAATTCTGCATAACCACGAATAGAAGCGAGCGGTGTTTTCATATCATGTGAAATATTACTAATCCATTCGTTTCGTATTTTTTCATTTTGTTGCTGTTGTTTTTCATATGCATCGAGAGTGGAAGCTAAGTCATTGACGTTATCAAACACTTTTTTGTAGACGCCTTTTTTCACGGGAATCTTTTGGAAAGAACGTTGTCTTAATGAATGGATTCCTTCGATTAATGCGTGAAGCGGTTTCGTTAATTTTTGTCCGAAAAATAAGCCGACAATGATCGCAATTAAAATATCTACGAGTAGGAAGATGACGATACCACGACTAGCAACGCCAAATAAATCTTGTGCATTGAACGTGAAAATGTATCGTTGCGTATTCGTATTTTGCATGCCGATGACGTAGCTTACAGAATCTTTTTCACTGAAAAAGAGCGATGTTTTCGGAATGACGATGTATTTATAATAATGAATAAGTTGCGTTGGTGTATAAGAAGATGGAAGCTCTTTTGGTGCATTGTAGCGATAAAGTTCCTTGCCACCATCGTCTAATACTTGAATGAACGCTTGTTTGTTGTCGAGCTGCTTTTTACCGGTCTCAGACACGTTTATATTTTGTCCATTCACCGTTATATATTTTTCAAAGTTGCGGGTGAATGTTTCAGGAGACGTACTCTCGGAACTTGGTGAAGAGCGCAAATAGAAATAACTAATCGTAATAATCGTATTGACAAAAAAGACGATGATGACAATTGCGATAATAGAAGCGAGAAAGCGATTCGTAATTTTCCAGCGCATTGTTAGCCCTCACTCACTAATTTGTAGCCGAGTCCTTTAACCGTTAGCAAGTAAGATGGTTTAGAAGGATTTTCTTCGATTTTTTCGCGTAATCGACGAATATGTACCATAATCGTATTGTCAGAACCGAAAAAATCTTCTCCCCAGACGCGTTCAAATAAAGTTTCCTTACTAATAATCTGGTTTGGATGATGCATGAATACAGCCATTAAACCGATTTCCTTTGCAGTCAATTCAATCGAGTGATGTTCTTTAAACAACTCAGTTTCCGAATCATTTAATAGGAAAGGACCGACTTGTGTTTGCTTCGGCACGGCCGTTTCCATATGATAACCGAGACGTCGAAGTTGCGCTTTGACACGATACGCGACTTCTTTCGGGCTAAACGGTTTCGTTACATAATCATCGCCACCGATTGCCAAACCTAAAATTTTATCGATTTCGTCATCTTTTGCTGACATGAAAATAATCGGTACATTCGACGTTTCTCGAATTTTTTTACATAAGTCGTAGCCTTCACCGTCAGGTAACATAATGTCGAGTAAAATGAGCGACGGTTGCTCCGTTTCAAACTTTTTATAACCATCTTGTAACGTATGTGCGAGTACGATGTCGGATAAGCCTTCTTTGTTTAAAACAGTTTGCAAAAGTGCAGCTAATTCTACTTCATCGTCAACGATTAATATTTTATGATTGTTCATCTAATCGCCTCCTTTTCTTTAGTATAGAGAAAAGAGGAGAGAAACAGAAATATTTCTATCTAGTAAAAAAAGATGTGTATGTGAAATAAAATAAAGCCCGAAATCCAGTTGGATTTCGGGCTTTATTACATGATTATTCATTCGGTGGAACAGGAGTTTTTTCGTAACTGAATACGGCAATAATGACGTACAACAGACCGAGTAAAATGAGAATAGCTGGCCATTCCATCGAAATACGAGAGAATGTTGGCAACATAAACATTTTAAAAATAGCAATTGAAAGTAGGAACTGGATCAACGTTCCAATCAAGTCAACGAATTTTGTTAATTGGATTTTGAATGTAGCTAAAATGAAGAGCATTAAAAAATCGATTGCGAAAATAATTATGAATAATAATAAAATAAAGCCACCAAAATATGTGCAATCGTGCCAAAATGATTCAAATAGGTCAATATGAGCCAGTTCGAATTTCGCTAAAATGTTATACAAACCGAATAAAATAAACATCGGTAATAAAATCACAGTAGCGATACCTAAGACGATGAGAAGGCTAACAATTAAAATTGCTGACCAACCATTTAAACGAATTTTGAAGTTTCTCTTTTTCAATTTGAAATCCCTTCTCTATATAAAACGAGTTCATCGGCGTTTTACGAAATAGTTGTTAATCATAAGTAATACATTAAGAAATTTTAACACACTTTGGAAGTACATGAGTAAACGAACATTCGAATTATGTTGGAATGTTTTAAAAAAGCTCGATTTTATGAAAAGAGCTCATCTATAAAACGAAAATAATATAGAAAAAGGCAGGGCACATGCCCCACCTTTTGAATCGTTTATGAAAGTTTTTGGATGAATACGACTTTTAAGTAATGGAACTCAGGGTATTCACGTGTTGCACGGAAATCTTTCGGTAAACCGTATTGCTCAACGATTTTATATTTCGTTTTCGTTTCGCTAAATGCTTGTTCGATAAATGATTTGAATTTCTTCATACCGAAGCTTGCATTATTCGTAGAAGCGACAATAATCCCTTTTTTCTCTGTAATCGCAATCGCATCTTTTAATAGTTTCGGATAATCTTTTGCAGTAGAGAAAGTCATTTTCTTCGTACGTGCGAAGCTTGGTGGGTCTAGTACGACAAGATCGAATTTTAATTCATGACGAATCGCATATTTGAAGTAGTGGAATACGTCCATTACTTTAATATCTTGCTCTTCGAAATCGATGCCGTTAATTGAAAACTGCTCAATTGTTTTTCCTAGGCTACGAGAAGCTAAATCGACACTTGTCGTTTTGTTTGCGCCACCTAATGCAGCAGCGACAGAAAATGCACCTGTGTAAGAGAATGTGTTTAACATATTTTTACCTTCTGCATAGTTGTCGCGAATCGCACGGCGTACGTCACGTTGATCAAGGAAAATACCTGTCATCGCACCGTCATTTAAGTCGATTGCAAAGTTCATGTCATTTTCTTTTACGATAATAGGGAAGTCTCCAGGTGTTCCGGTAACGAAATCATCTTGTTCGACATATTTCCCTTTCGTATCAAAACGTTTCTTCTCATAAATTGCTTTGAATTCAGTCGTTTCTTTTAAAGCCGTAATAATTTGTTCACGTAATGAATAAATCCCTTCGCTGTACCAACTAATCATATAGTAGCCATCGAAGTAATCGACTGTAACGCCACCGATGCCGTCTCCTTCGCCGTTAAAGACGCGGAAAGCAGTCGTTGATGAATCTTTAAAGAAATTTGAACGTAAAGCAAACGCTTTGTTCATTTTTTTCGTAAAGAATTCTTGTTCGAATGTTTCATTTTCATCGTAGCTTAGTACCCAACCGATGCCTTTATTTTGAACACCATGGTAACCTTTCGCGATGAAACGGTTGAAATGGTCGACTAATTCAAACCAATCCCCTTCATGTAATTTTTCACTATCTGTTTTAATCACGGCGTCGCGATGTACGAGTGGGTAGCCTTTTTTCAGGTCGCCAGCGTATTTCGGTTCTACGTGAAGTGTAATCAATTCTCGCATAGTATCATCCTTAAATTTAAAGTTCCTTCTATTATCTCACGTTTCAATTAATAAAGCGATGTTACAATTTTTTATTTCTTGTCATATATCTTTAATAATATGTAAACTAAATGTCGTTGAATAAATAATTATTTTGGACTAAAATTTATTTAGAAATAACAAAAATAGAATAATAAAAATAGAAAAAAGAAAAATTTTAATATAAAAATATAGAGAAATTGGAGAATATGAAATTTGAAGAAAGCAATCGCAACATCACTAGTTATGGCACTCAGCTTTGGGACGGTTACAGCAGCAACGACAATGGACGGCACGACAGCTTCAGCGAAAACATCAAGTATTAAAAATGCTTCGGGTACATACATTACTACGACAGCTAAATCACTTTATGCAACAGCAAAAGGCAAAAAAATCGGTACGATCAAAAGAAACGCTAAAGTTACCTTATTAAAGAAACGTACAGTGAATGGTAAGTGGTGGTATCAAATTTCAGGAAGCGGCAAAAAAGGTTGGGTCGCAATCGGTAACTGGAAGAAACTACGTTTATCAAGCGTGAAGACGTACAAACATACGTACAAAACGAAAACGAGAAAAAGTTATTATGCATCTGCTGGTAGCTTCAATGCACGCTCAGGTATTATTCCAAGAGGCAAACAAGTGAAAACGACGCAATACCGTACAGTGAATGGTGTAGCGTGGGTTCGCGTTAGTGGCTATGGTTGGACACTAAAATCAAATTTAAAAACAGTAACGAAAAAGACATCCTCTTCTGTCTCTTCTACGATTAGCTATGGCGAACGTTTCTTAGGTGTGCCTTACGTATGGGGTGGTACGACACCATCTGGTTTCGACTGTTCAGGATTTACAAGCTACGTGTATAAACACGCACTTGGAAAATCAATCCCACGCACATCAACAGCACAATACGCATCCTCTAAAAAAATCTCTAAATCGTCATTACAAGTCGGCGATTTAGTATTCTTTAACACATCAGGTGGCGGTGTTTCCCACGTTTCTATTTATGCAGGAAACAATAAATTACTTCACGCTGCAGGAAATAAAGTAAAATACTCAAACATTAACGACGGTTATTGGAATAAACGTATCGTAGGGTACGGTACTTTCCGTTAAATTTATTATAAAAGCTCGTCTCAAGCAAATTGCT
>NZ_HE611072.1:32084-57822 GCF_000285595.1 Kurthia senegalensis
TGAGACGAGCTTTTTTATGTGAAAAAATCCACTTTTCAATTGTTGAAAAGTGGATAAATTATGTTTTAGTTAATTAAGCTTCAGTTGAAGAAACGACTTCGGCAATCACGATTTTGCTACCAAGCAAAGGTGATTCTTTTGGTGCTTCGCCTTCTTTTGCTTCTGGACGTTTGTGCGCAGCTTTAAAGGCATCGCTTTCACGCCAAACTTTGAAACCTTCTAAAGTTTCCCAGAACATATTAACGCTCATTTCGTCATATTCTTCAAAATCACGAGCGATGGCTACTTCTGTTTTAATAAAACCTTCGAAATTTTTTAAATCACTGTTTGCAGTGAAAGCTGGTGCCATACGTTCCGCAAAACCTTTTTTCACTTGAATACGGTTCGTTACGATAAACATTTACATGCACTCCTTTAATTTTGAATACTTATTTTCAATGAAATTCTATCTCATAATCCATATTTATGCAATATAAAACACCATTTCAATTGGAAGAAAATGGTGTTTTATACGTATTTATTAAGGAGAGTTCTACATGATTAATGTGCTGTGAAATATAAGTCTAAATCATTTGGGGAACAATTCATACTCTTCACAAGTAGAACGGCACAGCTCATATTGAATAGGAGCATAGAAAAGAATACAGGGGGACTAATTCCTAGTACTCTCATCTGCCATTATTATAGAACAGCCAACCTTTTCCATCAATGTAAAATAAATAATTAAAAGATAAATTAAAATGATTGAGCCAAAAAATAAATAAATAATTAAAAATTTCATTAATATGTCACGAATCGTAGTAAAGGATATACTGTTATAAATGGTATAATATGTATAAAAACGATGAAATAGATTCTAAAAAGAGCTAATGTGCGCAGAAGAATAGATGAAATAAGGGGTGTAAATGGATGAATCAAAAAATGATTATTGAAAAAGTATCGAATAAATTAAAGTTAATTCGGACGGAATATGGCTACACACAAGATCAAATGGCATTGTATATTGGCGTTTCAAAAAAAACGCTCGTTCAAATTGAAAAGGAACGTATTGCTTGTAATTGGAGTGTCGCCGTAGCAATTTGTACACTATTTCGAAAAAGTCACGTATTGCAAAATATGATGGGTGGGGACCCAATAGAAATTTTAGAATTAACGGTGCATCCGTCTCTTGAACAGACGATTCAAATTGAAAAAAATGCGAATGTTTGGTGGGAAATTGTAGATAAAGATGTGCGTTATCGCCTAGAAAAGAACATTTTAAGTGAGTATTATCGCATTGTGAACAAACAAGATTATTGTATTTTTTGCAGTTTCGATGAAGTGTTAGCACGTCGCCATTTTAAGAAGATTTGCTCGTAACGAAGAACGTGACTTTTTCTTTTTTATAAAGTAGTGCATACTTGTTTAGTAACAACTAAAATGAGGTGAAATAATGCACTATTTAAGTATGATCTTTTTTCAAGTTGTTGCACCGATTCTCGTGCTATTAATTATCGGTGGACTGCTACAAAGAAAATTTCAATTTAATTTAAAAGCATTATCTAGTTTAGTAACGTACTGCTTAATGCCAGTCGCTGTGTTTTTAAACATTTTTGAAACGAAAATAGATCCAGTTATTCTCGGTAAAATCGTCATTTACTTTTTTGTATTCAGCTTCACATTGATGCTCATTAGTATGATTTTAAGCAAAGTACTCCGCTTGAAAGGCGCAAAAGCGGCTGTTTTTAAAAATAGTATTGTGCTAATTAATTCAGGGAATTACGGTTTGCCAGTGAGTCAAATGTTATTTGCGACGAATCCGTTAGGTACGTCCGTGCAAATTATGATGGTCGTTTTCCAAAATTTAATTACGTACACGTACGGTCTCTACAATTTGATTGCGACGTCGAAATCAGGCTTTGCGATTGTACGAGATATTTTTAAATTGCCGATTGTTCACGGTTTAATTATCGGGATTATTATGAACGTCTGGAATATTCCACTGCCTAATTTTATGTACATTCCGTTAAGCCATTTAGCAGATGCATTTATTGCTATTGCGATTATTACACTTGGTGCGCAACTTTCTAAAATTAAGTTGAAAACGTTATTAAATAAAATGCTGTACTTAAGTTGTTTCAGTCGATTAATCGTTGGGCCAGCTGTTGCATATTGTTTAATTTTACTTTTTCATTTTGATGGCGTCATTGCACAATCTTTATTGATTGCGAGTTCGTTCCCTACATCGCGAAACAGCTCTTCGCTCGCACTAGAATATGATGTGGAGCCAGATTTAGCTGCTCAAACTGTATTGATGACGACGATTGTCAGCTGTATTACGGTAACGGTCGTTATTTATTTCGCAAAAATGATGTTTCCGATTTAGCCGAAAGTTACGTTCAAATTGAATGTGGCTTTTTTCTTTTTTCAAAAATAAATAAGAAAAAGAGTACGCCCATTTAAATAGGACGTACTCTTTTTTTAAATTATTATTTATTGTCTTTTTTCTTATTCGCCATATTCGCAATACCGAATACGCTCGGAATGAAGACCGGCATAAGAAGGAGTGCGAGTAATACTAAACCGATAATGACAGCAATTGCGACTTGAATTAATGTGTTAATTCCTGAAGGCATAAGCGCTGCGAACGTACAGCCTAAAATGACGGCAGCAGATAAAATGACACCACCCATTTTTTTGCACGCTTCTACGATCATTGATAAGCCATCATCGTCAAGTTCTTTAAAGCGCATCATAAGGAAGATAGAATAATCGACCCCGAGTGTGATAAGCATAATATACGTGAAGAATGGAACATTCCAACTAAGTGCATCTGCGTGTAAGAAAGTTGTCGTAATCCATTCCGTAATGCCAAGACTCGCAAAGCTTGCAACGATTAATGAAACTAAAATAATCATCGTTTGAGCGAGTGAGCGTGTAATGAATAGTAGCATAATCGAAATGCCGATTAAAATAATAATGATGCTACGTTGGAAGTCGTTCGAAGACATTTCTTCTAAATCCAAGTTAGCCATCGTTTTACCACCTAAATAAGCATCTGTTTCATGCAAAGTGCTAGAACCGTCGATGAAAGCATGCGTCGTTTTTTGTACGTCGCGCATAACGTCCATCGCTTCAGCCGTATAAGGATTTTCTTTTAAAATAATCGTCATCGTCGTACGTTTTTCTGTATCGTCCATATATTTGTCTAAACTTTGTTTAAATTCTTTCCCCGTTAGGACACTTTCTGGAATGTTTAACGTGTTCGCTTGGTCTTTTTGAAGTGTAGACGTATAATCAGCCGTTTCACTTAGACCATTTTCGATTTTTTTCAAACCAGCTGTTGCTCGATCGACACCTTTACCTTGAGCTTCTGCTTGCTGTGCCATTTGAGCTGCAACAGCAGGAGGTAATTGGCTAGCAGCTTGTGCTGTACTTTGAGCCGATTGTGCTTTGGCACTTTCTAACCCTGTTCGAATGTCCTTCGTTCCTTTTTCCATTTCTTGAACGTTGGAAGTTAACGTATCCATTTGGTTATCTAAATAAAGTGCATCTACTTTTTTCGCTTCAGGTCGTGTCACACTGAAAACTTGATCGACGCCTTTAATTTCATTTAAACGAGCTGTTAAGCGGTCAATGTCTTGTAGTGTTTCAGAATCGGTTAGCTTATTTTCACTTTCAATTACGAGCGTAGTAGGAGAACTCATACCAGCTGGGAATTTTTCAGAAATTAGATTGATCGCTTGTTTAGATTCATATTTATCGTTAATTTCTGTTAAGTCATTGAAATTTAATTTACCGCTATACATTAAAATAGACGGAATCGCGATAATTGCGACGATGATTAAGCCTAAAATAGGTTTCATGAATGAATGTTTCGCTAAGAAGCCCCAAATTTTGTTGTCGCTATGTGATTTGGCTGTTTTAATCGGCCAAAATAGTTTCATGCCAAGAAGTCCCATGAAGAATGGATTTAATGTGAAAAGGACGATGAGTAACACACCGACACCAATCGCAACACCACCCGTTGCACGGTAGAAGGCGAATTCAGCGAAGAATAAAGCGACCATTCCGAAGAGGACCGCAATCCCACTGTAAAGAATCGTACGTCCTGCTGTGCGATACGTTTCTTTCATTGCGAGAAGAACGTTATTTTTATGTGCGAGTTCTTCTCGGAATCGTGTGAAGAGTAAAATGTTGTAGTCGGTTCCGATACCAAAAAGGATGACGACTAAGAAAACTTGTGTGAAGTTTGAAAATGGGAAGTTAAATTGTTCAACAAGTTTCGTAATGATGCTGAGGGATACGATGTACGCCACTCCTACAGAAAGTAATGAAACGAACGGGATGACAGGGGAGCGGAAAATCGCAATTAAAATGACGATAATTAAAATAACTGCGATGATTTCTGTTTTTTGTACGCCTTCTTGAGACGTTTGAGAGAAGTCATCCATGACGACATCTGATCCAGTAATATAAGATTTTAGTGAAATCGTATCGAGTTCTTTATTTAGTTCGTTTGCTACGTCTGTCGCACTTTTCAAATCTTTTTCAATCGTCAGTTGATTGATAATCGTCGTGCCATCCTCACTTACGAGTTGTTTTTCAGCTTGTTTACTATCATTATAAAAAAATGTATCCGTAATAGCATATTTTTCTTTATGGTTTTCGAAGTATGTTAATACGCGATCCATTTCCTTTTGATCAGTAGATGAAATGCCATCTTTATCGTGGAAAACAATCGCAAATTCATACGTGCTTTTACCATCGTTATTCATATCATTTAAAATTGTTGCGGCTTTTTCGCTTTCAAAATTGGATGGTAATGTGATTTGCCCTTTTTCTTGCCCTAATTTTGTTAAGTTAGGTAAAGCAATGACGGCGACAATAATCGCTACGACCCAAAAAAGTAGGGCAGCCGTTCGCCAGTTTTTAAATGGTTTCATTCGAATATCATCTTCCTTTCTGTTGTACGCGATTTTGAATCATCGTAAGTAATTCAATGAATGTATCCACTTTGTTGTCTTCAACAAACTCAGGGAATAACTTTTTGAATACTTGTGTTTGTGCTTCTCTCGTCGATTCAATTAATTGCTTGCCTTCTTCTGTAAGATGAACGAGTTTAAATCGTTTATCTTGAAGAGGGGACGGCATATAAGTAACATACCCTGATTGTGTTAATTTATTTACACGATTTGAAATGGCACTTTTTTGTACACCTTGGAAGGTGGCCAAGTCACCTGGAAAGCTATCACCTTTTAAGTACAGCAAAATGAGTAAATCATATTGTTCTCTCGATAAATTTGAAAAATGTTGATTGCCGAGTTCTTTCATGACGAGGTCGGTACTTGAAATCATAACTTGAATGAATAAGTCGACGGCTTGAGAAATTTTATCCATGAGACATCTCCTTTATAGTTTATAGGTGTGAACTAATTATTAACAAGTAGTTTATACCGATGAACTTATTTTTGTCAAAAAAATAGCACTAGCTTTCGCTAGTGCTAAAAGAAAGAAGTTGTCGACACTTCTTCGGATGCAATATTACGTTTTTACTAGAAGTATTTAATTTCTTTGTTTAAATCGATTGAGTTAATATCGATACCTAAAGCTTTGGCAACACCTGCACCATAAGCTGGATCTGCTTTATGGCAGTGGATAATATGGCGTTCTTTAATGAAGTCTTCTACGCCGTTCATTTCTGCAGCAGTGTTGTTGAATAATTGTTGTTTTTGGTCGTCATTCATTAAGTTGAATAATTTACCTGGTTGTTCGAAGTAGTTGCTATCATCTTCACGGAAGTCGTAGATGTCAGCAGGTCCATCAAGTTGTAATGCAGGGTCTTTGTATTCTGGTTGACCGTGTAATGCGCCGTAGCTGTTTGGATAGTAACTAATGGCAGAACCACGGTTACCATCTGCACGACCTTGACCATCGCGGTGGTATACCATGAATGGACATTTCGGTGCGTTTACTGGAATTTGGTGATGGTTAACACCTAAACGGTAACGCGCAGCATCTTGGTAGGCGAATAAACGAGCTTGTAACATACGGTCAGGTGAGAATGAAATACCTGGTACGACATTTGACGGTGCGAATGCAGCTTGTTCAACATCGGCGAAGTAGTTTTCAGGGTTACGGTTTAATTCGAACTCACCAACTTCGATTAATGGGTACTCAGATTTGTACCAAACTTTTGTTAAATCGAATGGGTTATCTTTATGGTTACGCGCTTGTTCTTCCGTCATAACTTGGATGAACATTTTCCATTTAGGGAAGTCACCTTTTTCGATTGAATCGAATAAGTCACGTTGTGAAGATTCACGGTCAGAAGCGATAATTGCGCTAGCTTCTTCGTTCGTAAGGTTTTCGATACCTTGTTGTGTACGGAAGTGGAATTTCACATAGACACGTTCATTTTCAGCGTTGATGAATGAATATGTGTGAGAACCGAATCCGTGCATATGGCGGTAACCGTTTGGAATACCACGGTCAGACATAACAATTGTTACTTGGTGTAATGCTTCAGGTAACATTGTCCAGAAATCCCAGTTAGAATTTGCATTATGCATATTCGTTTTAGGGTCACGTTTTACAACGTGGTTTAAGTCTGGGAAGTGTAATGGGTCACGGAAGAAGAATACAGGTGTGTTGTTACCAACCATATCCCAGTTACCTTCTTCAGTGTAGAATTTTAATGCGAAACCGCGGATATCACGTTCAGCATCAGCAGCCCCACGTTCACCTGCTACTGTAGAGAAACGTGCGAACATCTCTGTTTGTTTACCTACTTCAGAGAAGATTTTTGCTTTTGTATATTTTGTAATATCATTTGTAACAGTAAATGTACCGAATGCACCTGAACCTTTTGCATGCATACGACGTTCTGGAATTACTTCACGGTTAAAGTTTGCTAATTTTTCAATTAAGAATACGTCTTGTAATAAAACTGGTCCACGACGGCCAGCTGTTTGTGTATTATCATGTGATACGACTGGAGCACCAGTGATCGTCGTTAACTTTTCGTTGTTATTGTTCGTCATAATGAATTGCCTCCCGTAAAAAATAATGTGTTGCTTCTTTATTAAATATAGCAGAATTAAATTAGAATGAAAAGTAAATAATAATAATTCTTATTAAGAAATTATAAAAATGTAGAGAAAATTTCAATCTTTTTTATGAAAATAACGTTTAAAAGGCATCAACATTCATATATACCCTTTTTAGATAAATATAAACGATAGCTATTCTTCTTTTATTTGATAATAAACATCATTTTCGCAGTGTAAATGATAATGGTTAAAAAATAATCGAACAAGATGTGTCTTTTTTATTACATACATGTAAAATACATTTTTTTATTTCGAGTAGGCGGAGTTGTTATTCAAAATAAAACACGTCATGATGAAAGAAAGATGTAAAAGGGAGTGGCGAAAGGTGTCAAAAGTCGAGGAGTTTTTGAAGACTTATGCCTTTGAAAAAGGACTACAACAAGAATATGTAACGACGAGATTAATCGAACTAAAAAAGAAAAGAATTTGACGACGAATAAATGGACGACCGACGAAGTGATTTTCGGTGCGAAGTTAGCGTGGCGTAATAGCAATAAATGTATCGGCCGTCTTTTTTGGGATAGCTTACATGGCATCGACCGTAGAAATATAACGGATGAGCGTGATGTGTTTCAAGCATTGTTAGAACATATCGATTTTGCGACAAATGGTGGGAAAATAAAACCGACGATTACGATTTTCTCGGATGCTGTCCGTATTTGGAATCATCAATTGATTCGCTATGCAGGATATGAAGTGGAAGGGGAAGTGATAGGTGATTCGACGTCTATTGAGTTTACGAAACAATGCATCGCATTAGGCTGGACACCTTCGTATGGGCAATTTGACGTATTACCACTCGTTATTCAAATTGGTGAGCGACGCCCGAAAATGTTTGATCTCCCGAAATCTTCTATTTTAGAAGTATCGCTCAGTCATCCTGATTACGATTGGTTTGAAGAACTTCAATTGAAATGGTATGCTGTTCCGATGATTTCAGACATGTCTATGGAAATTGGGGATACGCTTTTTAAAGCTGCTCCTTTTAATGGATGGTATATGGGAACGGAAATTGGTGCACGTAATTTAGCAGATGAGCATCGCTACAATTGCTTACCAATCATCGCAGAAAAAATGGGTCTGAATGTGAAACGCAAATCGTCTCTTTGGCAAGATGCAGCGCTCGTAACGTTGAATCAAGCTGTACTATATTCTTATAAAAAAGCGGGCGTATCGATTGTCGACCATCATACAGCCGTAGAACAATTTGAACTGTTTGAGAAAAAAGAACAACAAGCAGGACGAAAAATTACGGGAAATTGGATGTGGCTCGTACCACCGATGTCCCCTGCGACGACATCTGTTTATTATCGCCCATTTAATAATGAAAAAAAGAGTCCAAATTACGCATATCAGCCAGCACCCATACTCCTTTTGCCATCATTGCCGTGATGGCTTTTTATTTTTATACAAAAAAACCATTTCTATTCATTTTAAATGGATTATCAGCGTATTATAATAATTTCAAGAGTACTTTTATTAAAAAAGGAGGGCGTTACATGACAGTCAATGAACTACTGCATATCGAAGAATTTATGAAAATTTATCGATTTTTACAGGAACAAACGATTCGACAACGTACGAAAATGACGATTGTTGGTATACGAGCAACGAGTAATACATCCTATGCCCAATTAAAAACGATGATTTTACAGACAGCACGTTCAAGTAATTTATACTTCGAATTGTCTTTTGATACGATTGGTGTTTTATTGTACGATTCGACAGCGAAAGAAGCACAGTACTATTTAAAACGACTCAAAGAAGCGGAAGAGCAAGTGACGTGGAACGCAGTTATTTGTGAACTTCGTCAAAATGTAGAGCAGTTTAGTGTCTTGCAAGAAGAGATTACTGCACAATTCAAGCGGGAGGAAATACCATTTTCAATTGTAGAAAGTCATCGTTTTTTACAATCGGCGTTGTTGAAGCAAAAGGTGAGTGTGATTGAAGCGAATGCCGTAACGCGCCAAATGTTGACGCAAGCGATTAGCCATATTGATTTACCGAATGTAGCGTTAGAAGTGCGTTCATTTGAAGATGGTGAACTTTTTTTAAGTTCGGATTGGTATCAGTCTGAACAGGCACATATCGTCATCGTTAATGCGAAGCTACCGCGTAAAAATGGTATTCAAATCGTTTCGGATTTACGTGAAATGCCGAATCAACGTAAGTTTAAAATCTTTTTAATTTCGAGTTTGCCTGCACCAGAAGATCAAATTGCGGCGTACGCAATTGGTGTCGATGTCTATGTCGTAAGGCCGTTTCATTTAGCAGTACTCATTGCACAAATTAAACAACAAATTATGAGGGGGCTGCGATGATTACCATATCAACATTATCTTATGCGGTGCTCGTTTCTTTCATTATTTTAGTATTGCTAACAATTTGGATTTCGATTGATGCGTCTCGCTACCAGCACAAAGAAAAAAAGAAAGAGCGCTTAGTACGTGAAAATCGACAACGCTGCTATGACTATTTTATTGAAGGACAAATTGTTTCGAAGCATGTAGGAACGTCTACACTTGAACGACAAGCGATTGTACAAATTTTAGAAAGCTACATTATGTATGTGAAAGACGCTGCGATATTAAAGCGTATTTATACGTATATGAATCGTTATTACGGTGCGTTTTACAAAAAGATGTTGAAAAGTAAAAACAGTGTCGAACGAATAAATGCACTGTATTATATTTTAGATTTTCAGATTGTTGACGCGCTGCCTCTCGTTGAGCGACGTTTACGAAAAGGACGTTTATCTACGAAAGAAAGGTTAGAAAGCTTAAAAATTATTGCTCAGTTAGAAGAAGAAAAAATATATTCTTTTTTCGAGCAATATCGAGAACAGTTGACGGAGAAAGAATGTTTCACAATTGCAAATCAACTAGAAGATGATACGATTTATGACATCGTTAATTCGGAGCATGAAGATGAAATTTGGTTGCTTGCAGCATTGCAAGTGATGTACAAGCGTCAGCTCATGTATGGGCAAGTAGCGGTACATCAATTACTTGAGCATCCGAACGAAAACGTACAACAAGCGGCATTGCATATGTTAATGATTACAGGCACGAATTTACCGCTCCAACAATTTGAGCATTATTTTTATGCAGAACAACCGTATAAGCGCTATGTTTTTACAAATTTAATGACGTATTACGACATTCAGGATACGTATTTTTATTTATTAACATTAATTCAAGACCAAGATTTCATCGTGCGACAAGCAGCGGTACAGACAGTTTCAACGTATGCGAATAGTGAGCGTATATTCGAGCACATGCTAGAAGATATGCAAGATACGTATGCGATTGAAGCGATTGAAGCGTTTAGAAATGGGGGAATCATCGATGGCACAATGGTTTAATTCTTTTTTTCAAGGAATCATTTTAATTTATATGTGTATCGTTATTGGTGTCTATTTGATTATGCTCATTTTTGCACTCGTCGAATTGTATCGTAATCGAGATGTGGCAAGAGAAGCGATTGATGAAGAACTACAAGACGTCGACTACATGTATCCACTTTCGATTTTAGTCCCTGCTTACAATGAGAGCGTTAATATTATTAACACGGTACAGTCTTTATTAAGTAGTAACTTTCCACAATATGAAATTATTATTATTAACGACGGTTCAAAAGATGACACGCTCGACGTAGCAATTGAGCAATTTCAAATGAAGAAAATAAAGAAAGTCGTACAACGTTCATTACCATCTAAAGATATTCGCGGAATTTACCAATCAAAAATGGACCCACGTATTTTATTAATTGATAAAGAAAATGGTGGAAAAGCGGACTCTTTAAACTGCGGTATTAATTTATCAAAATACCCGTATTTTTGTTCGATTGATGGCGACTGTGTTTTAGGTGAAAATTCATTGCTACAAGTCATGGAAGCCATCGTACAAGATCCGAACGTCATTGCGGCCGGAGGGAACGTGAAAGTAGCGAACGGTTCAGACATTCAAATGGGTTCGCTCATGAAATTTAATTTATCCGCTCGTCCGCTCGTGTTAATGCAAGTCATTGAATATTTCCGTGCGTTCTTAATGGGGCGTATTACGTTTAGCCGCTTCAATATGATTTTCATTATTTCAGGTGCATTTAGTATTTTTTCTAAAAAAGATGTCGTCGAAGCAGGCGGTTATTTACGTGACACGATCGGTGAAGATATGGAACTCGTCGTTCGACTCCATCGCTTAATTCGCAGAAAAGATAAGAAAAAGAAAATAAAATTTTTACCGTTTCCCGTTTGTTGGACAGAGGTACCAGAGACGTTTCAACAATTAAAACGACAACGTAGTCGCTGGCATCAAGGATTAATGGAAAGTTTATGGCGCAACAAAGAAATGTTATTTAATCCACGATACGGAAAAAATGCATTTTTAACATTCCCTTATTTTTGTTCATCGAATGTTTAGGTCCGATTATTGAATTCGGTGGCTACATTTATTTAGTGTATGCATTTTTCACAGGCGGCGTATATTTAGAATTCGCTATATTGTTGCTTTTATTGTTTGTTATTAATGGTGCGCTATTCTCCATTTTGTCTGTCATTATGGAGTCTTGGTTAATGAAACGGTACATGACGTGGAAAAATATTTGGCGTCTGTTTGTCTTAGCTATTACAGAAATTTTTTGGTACAAACCGTGTACTCTTTGGTTCCGCTTAGTTGGCTTATGGAATTACGCACGAGGTAAAAGTAGCTGGGGCGATATGGTACGGAAAGGACTGTAAGGTGAACGTAAATGAAAAAAGTATGGATTATTTTAAGCGTTGTTATCGTCATTTTGGTCATCATGCTTGGCGGATGGCAATTAAAAAAAGATAAACAACTAAACGTCGTCATCGTAAATAAAACGGTTCCTTCGACTGACTATACAGAGCATCTCGGACTTAACTGGTTACTTCATGCAGAAAAAGTTGTAAAGAAGGATGGGCGTGCTTATTCTTTAACGGACTATTACGGATATCATCCAGAAAGTTCGCCAGCAAAGCAACGTTTACCGAAAAATTATGACGATACGAATTTGATTTATTTAGCAGATAGTTACGGCGTTTATAACAATGAAGGGACAGAAAATCCAGAGTTAATTGATGGTGGTTTATCGATGGATGAGTGGGACCCGATTTTTAAACGTCTAAAAAGCGAGAAGCCGGTTACGTTAGTGACGGAGTTTAATACACTTGCGGCTCCGACGACGGAAGAAGTACACGAACATATGAGTAGTGTGCTAAGTGTACAAACGACGGGGTGGATTGGTCGTCATTTTAGCAACTTGTCACTCGATGATGAAGATATGCCGAAGTGGCTACGTCAGTCAAAAGAAGCGAAAAAAGATTGGTCTTATGAAGGCTCAGGCTATTTATTAGTTAATGAAGAGAAAGAAACGTACTTCGTTTTGGAAGATGGGGAAGACGTATCGGATACACTTCGTATTCAATTTACAGAAGTAGGTCAAAAGCAATTTGGACAACAATCTTCCGTTGCATTTAACGGCTGGTTTGACATCGTAGAAGGTGAATCTGAACGATCAATCATCGCAAATTTTGATTGGTCGCTAACGAAAAAAGGGGAAGCACTATTAAAAAAACATAGCGTACCGAAAAAATTCGTCGCAGTTACGAAGACGACGATGGGGCAAGCAACGGCGTACTATTTTGCAGGACAGTTCAATGTGACGCCGAAAGTACCTAAATACGATCAATATTTAGGGGTCGAAACGATTAATAAATGGGTGAGTCATTACAGTAAAGAAACCGGATTTTATTGGGATGCTTACGTACCGATGATGCGTCAAATTTTATCGGAAACGAATGAACAAAAAAGTAAAAAAGTAGCGATTAAGAAAAAGCCTGAAACGGTTCAATATACAGCACGTATTCACGACCAAGACATGGAAGTGCTCGTCGATAACGAGTGGAAATCTATGAAGATTCAAGGTGTCAATTTAGGGATGGGGAAACCCGGAACTTTCCCAGGACAAGCTGCGATTACGGAAAATGAATATTATAAATGGTTAATCGACATCGGAAAATTAGGCTCTAATACGATTCGTGTTTATACGGTACAGCCACCTGGTTTTTACAATGCGCTGAAACGCTACAATGAATCGCATGACAGCAAGCTTTATTTATTGCATGGTACGTGGGTAGAAGAAGAGCGCCTCGTTAAAACGGGCAATGCGCACGATCAACAAGTGACGAATGATGCGCAAATAGAAATGAAGCATATCGTCAATATTATTCACGGTAATGAAATGCTTTCTTATCATAAAGGACATGCGACAGGAGCTTATACAGCCGACATTTCAAAATATGTCATTGGTTGGATTGTCGGTATAGAGTGGGACCCTGAAATGGTCGCTTCGACGAATAAGAAAAATAAAGATGTCGGTGATTATAATGGGCAATACGTTTACTCAAAAGGTGCTTCGCCGTTTGAACATTGGATTGCGGCACAAATCGATTACATCGCAACGTATGAAAAACAAACGTACAACTGGATTCGTCCAATTAGCTTTACGAACTGGGTGACGACAGATCTACTAAATCACCCAGAAGAACCAGATCCGAAAGAAGACCTCGTATCGGTTAATCCGAATTTCATTCATGTGAAAAAGGATTTAAAGAAAACCGAACAATTTGCGAGTTATCACGTGTATCCATATTATCCGGAGTCATTAAATTATCAATATGCGGATTATGTAGATTACCGTGGTGAGAAAAATAATTATGCTGGTTATTTAAAAGAGTTGCATGCGGCACATAAAATGCCTGTCCTCATCGCCGAGTTCGGCATTCCATCTTCTCGAGGAAAGACGCATAACAACGTATACGGTTGGAACCAAGGGCATATGTCAGAAAAAGCGCAAGGAGAAACGCTCGCTCATTTATTCGAAGATATTTTACATGAAGATTTAATGGGTGGACTTATTTTTACATGGCAAGATGAATGGTTTAAACGTACGTGGAATACGATGGACTTAGACAATCCAGATCGCCGTCCGTATTGGTCGAATGCTCAAACGAGTGAGCAGCAATTTGGTTTACTTAGCTTTGACCGCTTAAAAGTGAAAGTAGATGGACGTGATGATGATTGGGAAGGTGTTCAATCACTTTACACGTCAAACGGAGCAGTACAATCACTTATGATGCAAAACGATGAACGATACGTTTATTACAAAATTCAATTGTCCGATCAAGCGAAAGGGTATCCGATGCTATTAATCGATACGAAACAAGGGCAAGGAAATACGAAAGTGAATGGGTACGGGTTGAAGACGGCGAATGGGTTAGAATTTATTGCACCGCTGAAATCAGCAAAAAATAGCCGTGTTCTCGTCGATACACAGTATGATATTTACGCGTTATATTATGAAAAATACGATGCGAAAAATATTCATTACGACGGAACGGCAAACACCGGAAATTTCACGAAAATTAATTACGTATTGAGTAATCAGTTAAAAATCCCGACGACGAAGCAAACGATTCCATTCGTTGGTTATGAAACAGGGAAGCTTTTAGAAGGAAATGCGAATCCGAACGATGAAAATTACAACTCACTCGTTGATTTCAATATTAATGAAGACGAGCATTTCATTGAACTGCGTATTCCATGGCTCTTACTAAGCTTTGCTGACCCAAGTTTAAAAGAAGTCGTCGGTGATATTAGTAAAAAAGATTATATGGCTCGAGAGAAAGTGAAAGGGATTCAAGTCGGTGTCGCTTTCATGGATGAACATAATAAAGTAATCGAAACGCTTCCAGCTATGAAGAATGGAAAAGTACCGGCACTTACTTCGTATACGTGGGCAAACTGGGAACAACCCGAATCGACGTATCGATTGAAACAATCCTATGCGATTGTACAAAATGTGTTTAAACAAAATAAAAAAGCTTTTATTGAAAAAGAATAAAAAAATAGCCTTCGTGCGTTTGAACGCATGAAGGCTATTTTTATTTACTTAACATTTTTATCTAACTCTCTTTAAAAAAGTTTGCTTTCAATAAATGAGCGCTTCTCTTCTAAAAAGTCAGGTAAGTAAAGCGGAATGTTATCGAATGTCGTTTCAGTAATCGGTTTTTTACCGAATTGAATTTGTTCTGTCGCTACTTCGATTAATAATGTGTTTGGCTCACGGTAATAAAGGGATTGGAAAAACTCGCGATCTTTAATGCCTGAGTAACGCATGTTTTTATTGATGATTTTTTCTTCGATTTCGAGTAGCTCGCTGTAGCTTTTCGCATTTAAAGCGACGTGTTGAATCGCACCAACACCCATTACTTCCAACTCTCTCGTACGATCTTCGTGTAAATGTACTTGTTGTTGGAATAAAGCACCTTCTTGCGTCAAGACTGTTACATTATGTCCATTATCTTCAAATTCGTTGATGATTTTCACATCGAATAGTTGTTGGAATGAACGAACAGAAGCTTCACGATAACGTACGAAACAATGAATTGAATCAATTCCGAGAATTGCGTGTTCTTCTGGTACATCGCTTTTCGTATTCGGGTAATAAACGTCACCTTCTTGGCGTTTAATCGGTGTAAATCCTAGTTGAACGCCGTCTTGGTCTTCGAAGCGTAAAATTTTCGTATCGTTATAGTTTTCGATGCCACAGTGGAAGACGTCAAATTGTTGTAGACGTTGTTCCCAATACGTTAATGAATCTTCAGAAGGTACAGCGAAGACAGTACGGTCTAATGAGTTTGTACCGTATTTTTTTTGAGGACCATTTTTCATTTCAAAAACGCTATATTCCGTTCCTGGACGTCCTGTCGTATCACCGAAAAATAAGTGGTACATTTCTAAGTCATCTTGATTCACCGTTTTTAATAGAAAATCAAGACCAAGTATACTATGATAAAATTCAAATGATTGTCTGCTATCACGATTGATGACAGAAATATGGTGTATGAATGGGCTAGCCATTAAAAACACATCCTTTATAAATTGTTTGAAGAGGAGCGAATTGATTATGGACTATTTTAACATAACCGGTACGACGAAAGAATGGATTATCCTTTTTCACGGGACAGGTGGTAATGAGTATACATTGCTACAAATCGCAGGAGATTTTGCACCGCAAGCGTCGATGCAATCATTTTTAGGTGATGTAGGAGAAGGCGAAAGCAGACGTTTCTTTGAGCCACTTAAACAAGGACAGTTAGATCGCGTCGATTTTGAAAGTCGCGTTGATGCATTTTTAGCAAATTGGGAAACGGTGAAGCCAAGTGATGCTACGTCTATTACATTTATGGGCTATTCAAATGGAGCAAACTTCATTTTAGGCTTGCTAGAAAAACAACCTGCTATTGCAGATCGTGTTATTTTACTGCATCCGTCGAATTTAAACTATACGTTCGAACAAACGGCACCAGTAGAAGTGTATATTACAACTGGAGCGCTCGATGGGTTATCTGTTCCGGGTGATACGGTGAAATTAGCGAAGCAACTTGAAAATGTATTCCCACGTACGACATTGAAACTGTTAGACGGAACACATGCCATTTCAGAACAAGAAATTGAGTATTTACAACAAACGTTTAAACGTTCATAAAATAGTCATTCTATTGAAAAAGCGTACAGCATATTCTGATGCTGTACGCTTTTATTTTTTTAATCATTCGTTACGTAGCGGTCTTTTGCACTTAAGTAAGAGAAAATGAAGACGAGTAGCGCAACGATTATGTAAACGATGTTTGCTTTATGAAAACTCCCAGCTTGGTCGTGTACGAATCCATACAGAACAGGACCTGTTGCAGCGAGCAAGTAACCGATTGATTGACCGAATCCAGACAGTTCTGCGGCTTCGTACGCATTGCGGGCACGAACAGAGAAGAACATCATACATAAGCCGAATGATGCACCCCCAGCGAGACCTAGCGCAATCATCCAAATGACTGTTGCGTTTGTCCATTGTAAAAAAAGACCACCGAAGCCAATCATATATAGTATTGTGAAAAAGACGACGAGTGAACGTTGGTCTTTCTTACGTCCAGCTAAAATAGGAATTAAAAAAGTCATCGGAATTTGAGAAAGCTGCATAATTGAAAACATGATGCCGGCAGCACTTGCACTCATTCCTTGTTCGACAAGCATAGAAGGAATCCACGATGCCGTCGTATAAAATAAAAATGATTGTAAGCCCATTGCAAATGTTAATGCCCAAGTAAGAGGATATTGCCAAATCTTTTTAGCTGGGGGTTGTCCCGTTTTTTGTGCTTGTTGATGAGAAACCGTACGCGTTTGAGGGAACCAAACAGCGATTGCGATGACGATAAAGATGAGCCAAATGCCAAGTGCTCCTTGCCAACCGAGTGCGGACGTAGCAAGAGGATAGCTGACACCTGCCGCAATGCTTGCAGTTACGTTCATCGCAACGGTGAAAATTCCTGTTAATAAGCCGATTTGCAAAGGGAAGCGGAGTTTTAAAATACTTGGCATAAGTACGTTACTAAAGGCAATACCGATACCGAGTAAAACTGTTCCGCTATAGAGTGCAATATAGCTCCCTGTTGAACGTAAAATGACACCGGCGGCTAAAATAAACAGCGATAAAAATAAAGCGCGTTCAATCCCATATTTTCGAGCGATTTTCGGCACGATAGGAGAAACGATAGCAAAGGCAAGAAGCGGAATTGTCGTAATAAAGCCTGCGACGACATTCGATATGTGTAACTGTTCTTTTAAAATATCGATGATTGGTCCGACCGATGTAATCGGTGACCGCATCGTGAATGAAATACAGACGATGCCTAAAACGAAAAGCCACGTTGCCCTCGTCCACTTCGACGAAGACGGTTGTGTTTGCTGCATAAAAATCGCTCCTCTACCAAATGTTTCATTTTTTATGAAGTATAACATAAAGAAATAATAGGGTTATATGTCAAATTATTCATTACTTGAATTGCACTTTAGAAAAAATGGAATTAAGTCTTGAATTAAAAAGTCAGATAGTTTAAAATAAATGACATAATAAATGAATATTGCAATGCCTCATCCGAGAAAAAGGTGAGGTAGAGGTCGCGAACGTTATGAGTACTCTTTCCGAGATGAAAAAGCATTAATGACAAAAGAAAAAAGGAACGTTTGCCGAAGTACATTGAAAGCTTTTTATTTCAATTGCTGGGGCTGTCGCTTAATAGGTGCAGAACTGTCACGCTTTTGCGTGTTGAGCTATCTTAATCTAGTTTGGTGAGACTATTATGTATATAGGTCATCTTAGCGTGTTAATAGCTCTAGGATGGTCTTTTTTAGTTTTACCAGTAGACCTTGATCAGCAATAGGAAAAGAGGAAAACAGCATGAGTAACAAAACAGAAGAGGTCGGTTTGAGCCGCGGTTTAAAATCACGTCACATTACGATGATCTCTTTAGGTGGTACGATTGGGACAGGGTTGCTACTAGCAAGTGGGAACTCGATCGCCGAAGCAGGTCCTGGGGGCGCACTTCTTGCATACGCATTAATCGGTGTAATGGTGTACTTCTTAATGACGGGGCTCGGTGAAATGTCGGCGTATATGCCGGTATCATCTATGAGTACGTACGCAACGAAATTTATCGATCCATCACTTGGATTCGCATTAGGTTGGAACTATTGGTATAACTGGGCTGTAACCATTGCTGCTGAAGTAGCGGCCGTGGCACTTGTCATGAAATATTGGTTCCCAGATACACCTTCATATATTTGGAGCGCAGCATTTTTAATTATTATTTTCTTATTGAACTATTTATCAGTAAATACGTTCGGTGAAAGTGAATATTGGTTTGCTTTTATTAAAGTAGCAACGATTATCATTTTCTTAATTACATCATTTTTAATGATTTTCGGTATTATCGGTGGGAATGCACCAGTCGGCTTTACAAATTTCTTCGAAGGCGACGGTCCATTCCACGGAGGATTTTTTGCGATGTTAGGTATTTTCCTAGCAGCGGGATTCTCATTCCAAGGTACTGAATTACTCGGTGCAACGGCAGGGGAAGCGAAAGATCCACAAAAAGCGATTCCGAAAGCTGTTAAATCGATTTTCTGGCGTATTTTACTATTTTACATTTTCGCGTTATTCGCGATCGGCTTACTATTACCTTACACAGACCCACGCTTGAAAAATGCCGATGACAACGTCGCAGTTAGCCCTTTCACATTAGTGTTTGAAAATGCGGGTATTAGTTTCGCGGCAACATTAATGAATGCTGTCGTATTAACGGCAATTCTTTCAGCAGGGAACTCAGGTTTATACGCATCATCACGTACGTTATGGCAACTTGCGAAAGACGGTTTAGCACCGAAAATTTTCTTGAAATTAAATCGTAAAGGCGTGCCAGTAGCTGCATTAGTAATCACAGTAGTCGTTGCTTGTTTAGCTTTTTTAACTTCTTTCTTCGGAGCTGGAGACGTGTACATTTGGTTGTTATCTTCATCTGGTATGTGTGGATTTATCGCTTGGATTGGTATGGCAGCTAGTCATTATCGTTTCCGCAGAGCGTACATCGCACAAGGGAAAGACTTAAATGATTTACCGTACCGCTCAGGCTGGTATCCATTCGGTCCGATTTTTGCGTTTATTTTATGTACAATTATTTTAGTCGGACAAGTAAATGAATTTATCGGTGGCGATATCGATTGGGTTGGGATGTTCGTATCGTACATTAGCGTGCCAATCTTCTTAGTTTTATGGATCGGTTACAAAGTGAAACACAAAACAAAAGTATTAAACTTACAAGAAGTTGACTTAGAAACAGATCGTCATTAATCGTAAGTTGAAAAAAGGTTCAAAGTCCATTTAAGATTTTGAACCTTTTTTGTATGAAAAAACGAAAAAGTAAACGCGAATATTAAAAGGAATTATGACGTAAATAGAGCGACTTTTCCTTTTTGAATTCTTGATAATATGTATAAAAAACAGTTAATTGTTCGTAAAATGGCTTAAAAAAAGCTTTTTTTATATAAACGTTAAGAAATTGTTTTTATTTCAGAACATTCAGAATAAATAAAAATATTAAACGTGTATTGATTTTACTAGGCAGAGTGCTATACTTTTTACATTATTTCATTTTCAAAAACTGACTTACTCATATAATAGTGGGAATATGGCCCACGAGTTTCTACCGATCCACCGTAAACGGACCGACTATGAGAGGCAACTGACTATTAACGTTTATTCAATTTTTAAAATTTGACTAGATACTCGTAGTTCATGCCCCACTCGTAGATACGAATGGCATGAGCTGCGAGTTTTTTTATTGAAAAATGGACATTTGAGAGGAGCCTTCCATCGTGAAAGCATTAGAAGAAGCAATTGTAAAACAAGGTAAAGTACTATCAGGAGACGTATTAAAAGTAGATTCATTTTTAAATCATCAAATTGATCCGAAATTAATGCAAGCAATGGGGCAAGAATTTGCAGACTTATACAAAGATGCAGGTGTTACAAAAATTTTAACATTAGAAGCATCAGGTATTGCTCCAGCAGTTATGGCTGGTTTGATTTTAGGCGTACCCGTCGTATTTGGTCGTAAACGCAAATCCGTGACATTACAAGATAATATTTATACAGCGGATGTTTATTCATTCACGAAAAAAGTAACGAATACAATTTCAGTTTCTAAAGACTTTTTAAATAAAGAAGATACGCTATTAGTAATCGATGATTTCTTAGCGAACGGCGAAGCAGCGAAAGGTTTACTAGAAGTTGCCGATCAAGCTGGCGCTAAAGTAGCTGGTATTGGAATCGTTATTGAAAAAGGTTTCCAACCAGGTGGTAAAATTCTTCGCGACAAAGGTTATCGAGTAGATTCACTAGCAATCGTTTCTTCATTAGAAAATGGCACAGTTACATTTGCTTAGGAGGCAACTAAAAAATGAATAAGGCAAAACTTGGTACATTAGGGATTCAACATTTACTTGCAATGTATGCGGGCGCGATTTTAGTACCGATGATTATCGGTGGTGCATTAGGCTTTAACGCTACGCAAATGACGTATTTAATTTCAATCGATATTCTGATGTGTGGTGTCGCGACATTACTTCAAGTAATGCGTGGGAAAGTATTCGGAATTGGATTACCACTCGTTTTAGGCTGTACATTCACAGCCGTTACACCGATTATCGGCATCGGGAAAGAATTTGGCTTAGGCTCAATTTACGGTGCAGTTATCGCATCTGGTTTAATCATTGTACTGATTTCAAGTTTCTTCGGAAAGTTAGTAAAATTTTTCCCGCCAATCGTAACGGGCTCGGTCGTAACGATTATCGGTTTGACATTGATTCCAGTAGCTTTTAATAATGCTGCTGGTGGTAATAGTGATTCAGCAGATTATGCATCAGCTGAAAATGTGATTTTAGCGTTTACGACGATGATTTTAATCGTGTTGATTTATCGCTTCTCTACAGGTTTTGTACGTTCAATTGCCATTTTAATTGGCCTAGTCGTTGGAACAGTCATTGCTTCATTTATGGGCAAAGTGGACTTTACAAATGTACTAGATGCTTCATGGGTACATATGGTGACGCCATTCTACTTCGCAACACCAGAATTTAATCTCGTACCAATCTTAACGATGACACTTGTTGCTATCGTATCGTTAGTAGAATCTACAGGTTCTTACTTTGCACTTAGTAATATGACAAAAACACCAATCGATTCAAAATCATTAGCACGTGGGTATCGTTCAGAAGGTTTAGCATCTATTATTGGCGGGATCTTCAATTCATTCCCATACACAGCATTTTCTCAAAATGTCGGTCTTATGCAAATGACAGGTGTGAAAAATCGTGCTGTTATCGTCGTAACAGGCGTTATGCTTGTAGCACTAGGCTTCTTACCGAAAATCGCTGCACTGGCGACAATTATTCCGACACCTGTTCTTGGCGGTGCAATGATTGTAATGTTCGGGACAGTTATGTCACAAGGTGTTAAAATGTTAGCCGTTGCTATCGGTAAAAATGAAGGGAATGCGATGATCGTTGCTTGCTCATTAGGTATGGGTTTAGGTGTAACGGTATTACCGAGCATTTTCAAAGTGTTACCGAATGTGCTGCAATTGATTACGAGTAACGGTATTGTAGCAGGTAGCTTAACTGCTATTATTTTAAATATTGTATTCAATATGATTCCGTGGAAAAAAGAAGCGCTATCTCCAGAAGCACAAGCGGAAATGGACGAATTAAATCCACGTAAACAATCAACGAAATTTTCAGAGGAAAAAGCGTAATCCCTCATCTCAAAGGTAGAAAAAGAAGTCATGATGTGTTCATGGCTTCTTTTTTTGTGGAAAGAAGTACGTTATTTCTAACGGAAAGCGTAATTCTGCTCATAAATACCGTCGTTCCTTCTTAACTTACAAAATAGTTTGAAAATTAAGAAATATTTATTTATAATGTGCAAATGATAGAAAAAGGGGAGAAAATGATGAGCGCATTACAGAAGTTTAGTAAGTTTTGTGGAGATACTTTTGCGATTTGGGTAGTCGTTGCAGCTGTATTAGCAATTTGGCAACCTGTTTGGTTTACGTGGATCGGGCCGTACGTGCCTATTTTACTCGGTATTATTATGTTCGGTATGGGTTTAACATTATCATTGAAAGATTTTAAATTAGTGTTCTCACAACCGAAAGCAGTTGTAATAGGTGTTGTTGGACAATTCGTTATTATGCCAGGACTTGCTTTTGCACTTGCGAAAGGTTTAAATTTAGCGCCTGAAATTGCTGTCGGAGTTATTTTAGTCGGATGTTGCCCAGGGGGGACGGCTTCTAATGTGATGACCTTTTTATCGAAAGGGAACACAGCACTTTCAGTTGCCGTAACGTCTATTACGACGCTCCTTGCACCGATTGTGACACCTGTACTCATTTATTTACTTGCAAGTGAGTGGGTAGAAGTATCAGCCTCTTCGATGTTCTTATCGGTTGTGAAAATCGTATTAGTGCCTATTATTTTAGGAATTATCGTGAAAATGGTCATTCGTAATCAAGAAGAAGTAATTCAATCGACGATGCCAATCGTATCGGTCGTTGGTATTATTGCAATTGTTGCTTCAGTCGTGAGCAATAGCCGAGATCAAATTTTAGCGACAGGCTTACTTATTTTTGCGGTCGTCATTTTGCACAATGGTTTAGGTTTACTGCTCGGCTTTTTAGCTGCGAAATTGTTCAAACTCGATTACGCTTCTCAAAAAGCGATTTCAATCGAAGTAGGAATGCAAAATTCAGGATTAGGTGCAACGCTTGCGATGCTTCATTTCAGCCCGCTAGCAGCTGTACCGAGTGCTATTTTCAGCTTTTGGCATAATATTTCAGGGCCATTGCTTGCGACGTATTGGGGTAGAAAAGCGGAAAAGCTTGAACAACAAACTTCTATTATAGAAGAAACAGCAGTAGAACGATGAAAAAAACGGTGAATTCACATTATGTGGATTCACCGTTTTTTATTCTTCATACGCTTGTTGTTCCCAAATTTTTTGTTGTTCTTCTTCCGCAATGACTTGTAAATCGTACGCATCAATCGTAAATAATTCGTACTGGTCATTATGTTTGTCTTTATATAAATTAACGAGATCTTTTACGTATTTCGGAGAACCTTCTTGATCTTCGTCGTATAAAATTAAATAGGCATCCGAATGGAGTACGAAAAATTTGTTTTTTCTACGAATTGCCAAGGTCCTTCATACGGAATATTCGTAATAGACGTTGTATAGTTTGCACGTCGAATGATTTCATCGTAATGAGCTTGTTTTTGTTCATTCCAATTTTGTTGCTGTTCGAGGAAAGGGGTAATCACACTGTATTTTAGTTGTGGAAATTCTTCTTGCAATTCCCAAACGATTTCAACTGTCCACGTTTCCACACCGAGTTGCCCACTAACGAGTACCCATTCGAGACCATCTTCTAAAAAGGAGCGCAATTGTCGTTCAATCGCTAATTTAATAAATGGTAAGCCGGGATGCTTGTCGTTAAATATACCAAGTTCATGTGCTTTATATCCGGTTACGGCAAGTCGTTTAATCGACATTTTATTTACCTCTCTTCTTTAAAAAATTAATAGATTAGTTTTTTAGTAGCGACGTATATAACTGACTTTCTTCTATAGAGAAAGCAAATTCTTTCGTGCTGACTTCATTATAAACTTGTACGTGCATGTAACTCTCAAAAAGACGTGCGATGACTTCTTCTATACAAAGTAAGTAGTTAATATATTCTGTTGATAGCTGTTTGCTTGCAGCAATTTTTTTTAACGTCGGCATACGTAGTAATTGTACGTATAATTTTCGTCTTTCTTCTATATAATGCGCATTTTCGGAGTAAAGAAAATCGAGTAAATGACCGTATTCATGAAAGAGTGCCGATTGCATTAATAAAGGCCGATCATATTTATAATAAAGGCCGATTGTTTTTTTCGAAGGATCAAAATAACCGTTAGAACCTTTTAAACCATTGTGTAATTGAAGAAAAGGAATGCGAACAAACGAATGGAGATGCTTTTCTAATAACGAACAACTATCAACTAGTGTCGTCAAAAAACGTAAAGCCTTTTCTTTCGGCATATAATCGATGTTCCATGTTACAACGTAAGGAGATAACATCGCTTTTTCTTTCGATGATAGTAATGCAAACAAATCGGTTGTTGTAGGTAGAGACGGTTTATTCATTTTATATGTTACGAGAACAGCTTCCAACTTTTTCGAAAATTCTTCATCGTATTGCCCGTCTTTATTTTTTACAACGGCAGAAGATTTACCGATTGTATAGAGTGTCTGTTCTTCAAAAAGGAGTGCGAGTTTATTGCCGCGCATTTCTTTTAGTCGGAAAAGTGGAATCGTTTGCTCATTATATAAGATAGAGAATGTAGCAACGGGATGATGCGTTACGGAACATTGTGCAATGAAGGTATACAAACTATTATAGAAACCTTTTAGTTGCACACGTTTTTCATCTAAATACAATTCGATTGTACACGCACTTTCTTCTATATAATACTTTTCGAATAATAATATATTCGATTGTTCTATATGAAATGCATCGTTTCGAGTAGTTAAAAACATCAGCTTCACTCCATTTATTCACAGTATTCTTAATGAAAATTATAAAAAGAAGTAAAAGAAAAAACAAATAATAAAAAGTTTAAAAAAACTATTGCATTATCATTTTTTATGTCATATAATATTACTTGTCCTGATAAACAAGGACTTAAAAATCATTTGACAAACTTAAATGATTCATGTTAATATCTAATAGTTGCTCAAAAAACTTCTTTAAAAAACTTTTTTAAAAAGTTGTTGACAAACGAAAGTGATATTGATATAATAACTAAGTCGTCAAGAGCGACGCATGATGAACCTTGAAAACTGAACAAGCAAGATTGTATCACAATAAATTCGGTTCAAGTAACCGAAACAATTTGTTATCAAGTAAGATAACGCTAGCAAAGCAAATGAGCTTTCAAACACTTTTTATGGAGAGTTTGATCCTGGCTCAGGACGAACGCTGGCGGCGTGCCTAATACATGCAAGTCGAGCGAGGTTATTGGGAGTGCTTGCACTTTCAATAACCTAGCGGCGGACGGGTGAGTAACACGTGGGCAACCTGCCCTGTAGATTGGGATAACTTCGGGAAACCGGAGCTAATACCGAATAATTCA
>NZ_HE611073.1:0-26001 GCF_000285595.1 Kurthia senegalensis
CTAGGCACATTAAAGACGGACAAATTGTTCGTCTTTTTTTATTTTTGTACAATAAAAATAAAATATAACATGCTGTTAAATGCATATATTCAGTTTCTTTATCGCATATAAAAAATAGTTATAGCATCTCTAAATAAAAGTATTGCCATATACTGATTGGCTTGCTATAATCGTTTATGTAATAAAGTTTGGTCCGGTAGTTCAGCTGGTTAGAATGCCTGCCTGTCACGCAGGAGGTCGCGGGTTCGAGTCCCGTCCGGACCGCCATTTTTATTTTATGTAAACACAGCAATGGCGCTGTGTTATTTTTTTGCCTTAAAATTGAATTCGTTCACTTTGAACATTTGTGAATGATTCGTTACACTGTATATATGCATTTTTCGAGAGGACGAGGAATTATGACAATTGAAATGAATGTGAATTCTTTAGAAGAGACACAGGCACTTGCCATGAAAATTGCAACCTTATTAGAACCACAAGATACGTTAACGTTAGAAGGTGATCTAGGTGCTGGGAAAACGACGTTTACACAATCTCTTGCAAAAGGACTTGGTGTGAAAAGAACTGTGAATAGTCCAACGTTTACGATTATGAAACAGTATGAAGGTCGCTTACCTTTAAATCATTTAGACGTGTATCGCTTAGCGGATAGTGATGAAGATTTAGGTTGGGATGAAATCTTTTTTGGAGATGCAGTTTCCGTTGTAGAATGGGCTCATTTAATCGAACAAGATTTACCAGAAGAGCGTTTAGCTATTCGAATTGAACGAGTGAATGACACAGCGAGACGATTTTTATTAAACCCAATTGGTCAGCGTTATGAACAATTGTGTGAGGAGATAATGAAATGATCTGGTTAGGAATTGATACGTCTAATACGCCGTTAGCAGTCGCTTTAGTGAAAGATGGACAAATAATTGCCAACGAAGTAACGAATATTAAATTGAATCACTCAGGTGGTGCAATGCTTGCAATTGAGCGTTTGTTAAGCCGAGTAAATGTGACAGTGAAAGAAATCGATGCAATCGCTGTAAGTGAAGGTCCTGGCTCGTATACAGGAATTCGTATCGGTGTTACGATTGCCAAAACATTAGCATGGACATTGAAAAAACCTTTAGTAGGCGTTTCAAGTCTAAAAATGTTAGCAGCTAATGCGACTTTATATAAAGGAATCGTTTGTACGTTAATTGATGCGCGTCGTCAAAACGTTTATGCAGGTGCATATGATGCTACGAAGCAATTTGAAAATGTAGTAGAAGATCATCACTATAGTATAGAAGACTTTTTAATAAAATTAGACGAACTTAATGCGCCGATTTTGTTTGTAGGTCATGATGCGGATACGTTTTGGGCACAAATCGTCGAAAAATTAGGCGACCGTGCCATTCGTGCACCGTACACATTTGATTTACCAGATGCGGCACAATTAATTCATTTAGCAGAAACAATGCCTCAATTAACAGGGGATGCTGTACACAATTTTGTGCCACAATATCGCCGTTTAGCAGAAGCAGAAGCTAATTGGATTAAAGAACAGAAAAACAAGTAGGTGACTTCTTTGATAACGTATCGTTTAATGACATTAGAAGATGCAAAAGAAGTTCATCATATTGAAGAAGCTGTTTTTGCAACGCCATGGACTTTAGAAGCTTTTGAATTAGAGATGACTAAAAATACACAAGCTACGTACATTGTTGCAGAAAAAGAAGGTCGACTAATCGGTTTTTGTGGCATGTGGATTGTGTTAGATGAAAGTCAAATTACGAATGTCGCTGTTATGCCAGAAGGCCGCGGTCAAGGGATTGGCGAACAGTTAATGCGTGAAGCACTGCGTATTGCACAAGAGCGCGATTGTGTCGTTATGAGCCTTGAAGTAAGGGTGTCAAATGATGTTGCACAAAACTTATACCGTAAGTTAGGTTTTCAAGCAGGTGGCATTCGGAAGAAATACTATACAGATAACCAAGAGGATGCTCTTGTCATGTGGGTGAATTTATAATGGAAAAAGATTTATATGTTTTAGGTATTGAAAGTAGTTGTGATGAAACAGCGGCTTCAATCGTAAAAAATGGTACAGAAATCATTTCAAACGTTGTTGCCTCACAAATTGAAAGTCATAAACGTTTTGGCGGCGTCGTGCCAGAAATCGCTTCTCGCCATCACGTAGAAAACGTTACGCTCGTAATTGAAGCAGCGTTAGAACAAGCGAATATGCAACCAGAGCAACTGGATGCAGTATGTATTACAGAAGGTCCTGGGTTAGTTGGTGCATTATTAATCGGTATTAATGCAGCGAAAGCATTTGCTTTTGCACATAGTTTACCAATTGTTGGCACACATCATATTGCAGGTCATATTTATGCGAATAACTTAATCCAACCGATGGAGTTCCCACTGCTTGCGCTTGTCGTTTCAGGTGGGCATACAGAGCTTGTATTAATGAAAGAACACGGTTCATTCGAAGTTATTGGTGAAACACGTGACGATGCCGCAGGAGAAGCCTACGACAAAGTAGCACGCGTGTTAGACATTCCATATCCAGGTGGACCACGTATTGATGCGATGGCACACGAAAGTGATGCTGCAGTTGATTTCCCTCGTGTTTGGTTAGAACATGATTCATACGATTTTAGTTTTAGTGGTTTAAAATCAGCGGTCATTAACTACCAACATAATGCGAAACAACGTGGAGGAGATATTAACCCCTATCATATCGCAAAAGGCTTCCAAGATAGCGTAGTGGAAGTATTAACTGCTAAAACACTTCGTGCAGCACGTGAATTTGACGTGAAGCAAGTGATTGCAGCAGGTGGCGTATCAGCGAATAAAGGGTTACGTCATGAATTAGAAACGATTTTTTAAAGAAGAAGGCATTCCATTCTACGTGCCACCATTAAAATTGTGTACAGACAATGCCGCGATGATTGCAGCAGCAGGTACAGAAATGTTTAAGAGTGGGAAACGTAGTGGCTTAGATTTGAACGGCCGACCAGGTTTAGAATTAAAATCTTGGAACGATTAAAATGTGGATAATGCTATAATAAAAGTTTTCCACTTGTGGATAACTTATCGAAACAGTCTGATAATTAAATATTGGACTGTTTTTTTATACATAAATATCAGAAAATTGCATTTTTAATAAAAATACTTGTGGATAACTTTTCGTTTAGCGTACAAAAAACTGCCTTTCTTCAAATGGATTTTGAAGAAAAGGCAGCTTTACAGTAGAAAAAATATTTTTTAAAACTGTTCTAACTGTTCATTTAGCTCAAGCCATTCTAGCTCAAGCATTTCTTTTTGTTCTTTCATTTCATCTAAAGCTGTTTGAATTTCAAACGTTTTTTGATGATCTGAATACACTTTTGGATCGCATAGTTGCTGTTCGAAGTCGGCCATTTGTGGATCGAGCGTTGCCATTTCAGCTTCGAGAGCTTCTACTTTACGGCGAATGGAGCGTTCTTGTTTTTTCGCTTCTTTATCAATCGACGTATTCGTTACTTTTTTCTCTTTCGGTTGAGCAGATTTCGATGCTTCTAATTCAGCTTGTTTTTCAAGCTCAATCTCTTCTAACTCTTGTTTCTTTTCTAAATAATAATCGTAGTCACCTAAGTACTCAAACGTACCGTCTGCTGCCATCTCGACAACTTTCGTTGCAATTCGGTTAATGAAATAACGGTCATGAGATACGAAAAGAAGTGTACCGGGGTAATCGACTAATGCATTTTCTAAAACTTCCTTACTATCTAAGTCAAGATGGTTCGTCGGTTCATCGAGAACGAGGAAGTTATTTTTTTCGAGCATTAATTTCGCGAGAGCGAGACGTGCTTTTTCACCGCCGGATAAATCGCTGACGATTTTGTCGACGTCGTCACCTGAAAATAAAAATTGTCCGAGAACAGAACGAACATCGCCTTCATTCATTAAAGGCCACTCATCCCAAAGTTCTTTTAACACAGTACGGTTACTCGTCAATTTCGCTAGTTCTTGATCGTAATAACCAATTTGGACGTTCGTGCCGAAACGAATAGCTCCTTGCAGTTTCGCTTGGTCTTTGACAATCGTTTTGAGTAATGTAGACTTGCCGACACCGTTAGGACCGACAAGTGCGATTCGATCTTGTCGATACACACGAAGTTGAATATGTTCAGAAACGATTTTGTCTCCGTAGCCGACAGATAAGTCGTCGACAGAAAGAACGTCATTCCCACTTTGACGCTCGATATCGAACATAAGGCGCGCTGATTTTTCATCGCCTTCAGGAGATTCCATCCAATCACGGCGTTCGAGCATTTTACGACGGCTTTGTGCCATTTTTGTTGAAGAGGCACGCGCAATATTTTTTTCGACGAATTGTTCGAGTTTTGCTTTTTCACTTTGCTCTTTTTCGTAGCGTTTCAAATCAAGTTCATACGTTTTTGCCTTCTCATTTAAATAAGAAGAATAGTTGCCTGTGAACTTTTTGACATGATGTCTAGAAACTTCATAAACAATTGACACAACTTGGTCCAAGAAGTAGCGGTCATGTGATACGATAAGGATAGCTCCGTCATAATTTTTTAAATACGTTTCAAGCCAATTTAATGTTTCAATATCTAGGTGGTTTGTCGGTTCATCGAGAATTAATAATTCGGGCTTGCTTAATAGCAATTTAGCAAGCGCTAAACGCGTACGTTGACCACCAGATAGAGAGTTGACTGTTTGATCGAACATCTCTTTTGAAAACTGCATACCATGTAATACACCACGTGCATCGGCTTCATATTGATAGCCACCACGCGCTTTAAAATCATGTTGCAATTGGTCGTAATCTGCCATAATCTTGCTATAGTGAGCGGCATCGTTATACACATTTGGATCTGCCATTTGTTGTTCGAGTTGATGCATTTTACTTTCTAATGCTTTCAACGGTTCAAAAATGGTCATCATTTCTTCCCAAATCGTTAGCTCAGAATGAATACCGGCATGCTGATCGAGATAGCCAAGACGAATATCTTTTGGCATAATAATATCGCCAGAGTCATAAGAAAGTTGACCTGCGATAATTTTTAATAAAGTTGATTTGCCGGCACCATTGCGGCCGACAAGAGCGACGCGATCTCGATGTTGGACTTCGAGCTTAACGCCACTTAAAATTTCATCTGCAATATAAGATTTATATAATTGATTGACTTGTAATACAATCATGAAAAGACACCTCAGTTCTCATTTTAGTTTATCGAAATGAGCCAAGACGTGCAATGTTAAAGAAGCCGATTTAGAAGGAGGCAATCGTTTTGAAAGAAAATTATAAAATTCCGCAAGCGACGACGAGAAGATTACCTCTCTACTATCGTTTTATACAAAATTTTGCGGAAGCAGGGCGTGAACGAATTTCTTCAAAAGAATTAAGTGAAGCCATGCAAATTGATTCGGCTACGATTCGTCGTGATTTTTCCCATTTTGGCGCACTTGGAAGAAAAGGGTACGGCTATGATGTACAACATCTGCTCATCTTTTTCCGAGACGTATTAGATGATAATGAACGTATGAACGTAGCTGTAATCGGAATCGGTAATTTAGGGCATGCCTTATTAAAATACAATTTCCAAAAAAATCAAAACATGAAAATTGTCGTAGCATTCGATACGAATTATCCACTCGAAGGAAAGCTCGTGAATGACGTCATGGTTTTCCACCCCGATGTGATGGAAGAAAAATTTAAAGCGTATGAAGCAGAGCTACCGATTTTAACCGTGCCAGCTCGTTCTGCACAACTGATGACAGATCGTTTGATTGCGATGAACGTCAAAGGAATTTTAAATTTTACGCCGGTACGCCTGCAAGTACCTGATACGGTTCGTGTACATACGATTGATTTATCAATTGAACTTCAGACGTTGAGCTATTTCATGCGTAACGTTGAAAAGTAGCTAAAACTTGTAACAATTTAAGTCTAGCTAATTGAGAATTGATAGTATACAATATAGCCATATTAATAGGAGGTGTTCACAAGTGGGAGGAGTTAGTTTTGGCAGTATCGTTATTATTGCTGTTGTAGCTTTGCTCATTTTTGGTCCGAAGAAGCTACCCGAGCTTGGTAAAGCAATGGGTTCCACTCTCCGTGAATTCAAGAATGCTACTAAAGGTTTAGTAGATGAAGATGATGAGAAAGAAAAAGATAAAAGTAAAAAAGAGACAGACGCTAAATAGTTAGGGAGTAATTGAAATGAATGATGAACTAACTGTCGAACAACATATAGAAGAATTGCGAAAACGGTTAATTGTTATAACCGTTTTCTTCGTTATTAATGTAATAATCGGTTTCTTCATCGCGAAACCGCTCATTCATTTTTTACAATTTAGTGAGCATGCAAAGTCATTGCAATTACATGCGTTTAATGTGACGGATCCTTTGAAAATTTATTTCCAAGCGGATTTCATTATCGCACTCGTCTTAACGTTGCCCGTTATTTTGTATCAGCTTTGGCAATACGTGAGCCCAGGATTGTACGGTCACGAGCGTAAAGCGACTTTACGCTATATTCCATTTGTCGTCCTTTTATTCATAATCGGTGTATTGTTTTCGTATACGATTTTATTCCCATATATTATGAAATTTATGATGGAATGGTCCAACGAGATGCACATTCAACAAACGATTGGCATTAATGAATACTTTAAATTTTTATTTCAAATAACGATTCCGTTCGGCTTCGTTTTTCAATTACCAGTCGTTATGCATTTTCTCGCACGAATTGGGATCGTTACACCGATGTGGATGGCGAAAGTTAGAAAATATGCGTACTTTCTTTTACTCGTCATTGCAGCGATTATCGCTCCACCAGAAGTCGTATCACATTTAATGATTACGATTCCACTTTGCATTTTATATGAAATAAGCATTTGGATTGCGAAGCTCGGCTATGCTAAATACGTTCGATCAGAACGGAAACGGCTAGAAGAGCTTGGAATGGAAAAAGAATCGATCGACGGCATGTTGAAATAAAATTTTAGTCAAATAAAAAGAGCCGCCATACAGTTAACTGTATGGCGGCTCTTTAAATTATGAAAAAATAACGAGTGAATTTAATAAAATATGCGCGACAATCGGTGTTAAAATACGTCCTGTTTTTTTATAAAGAAAGGCGAGAATCATCCCCATAATCCAGTAGATGAGCAAGTGGCTGAAGTCGTTGTGCATAAGAGCGAAGAATAACGCACTAATACAAGCAGCGAACCAAATGTTCATTTTCGTCTGCAGCCAACTGAATACGATTCGGCGGAAAATGAGTTCTTCTAAAATGGGTGCGAATAAAACAGTCGCAATAATTAAAATCGGTGCAATTTCTGACATAGCAATTAAATTACTCGTATTCGTAGAAGCGGTCGTAATGCCTAACATTCGTTCAATCGCATTTCCGACGATTTGTCCAATCACTAATAAAATAAATCCGGCAACGCCCCATGAAATGGAACGTATAATAGGGAGTTGTGGTGCGGCTTTAAGAAAGGTGCGATCTCTTAAAATAATGAGTGCTGATAATAAGACGCCGACGCCCATGCTAAGGAAAATATACCAGCCTTTTGCGTAGCTCGTTAGCTCGGCTTTCGTTAAGTCATGATGATTTGCTTCGATGAAATGATAAAGCGGTGCATAGAAAAAAGCACCTGAAAGTTGAACGAAACAATAAATGAGTAGTATGTAAAGTGCTGTATGTTTAGCTTTCAAAATAGAAAAATCCTTTCTGTTAAAACGAGATATTTTTATTGTAGAGGATAAGAAGCTATTTTCAAAATTTTTAAGCGTTTTACTTGCATGTTGAAATGAAATTCATTAATATAATAATTGTGTTAGCACTCAAAGACTAAGAGTGCTAATAAAATAAGATTTAAGAAATAGTAGGAGGTTGTTTCATTTGTTAAAACCATTAGGCAAACGTATTATTATTGAGGTCGTAGAAGTAGAAGAAAAATCTGCATTCGGCATCGTATTACCAGACTCTGCAAAAGAGAAACCTCAACAAGGGAAAGTATTAGCTACTGGCGCTGGTGTTACTTTTGACGTAAAAGAAGGCGACGACGTCGTTTTCGCAAAATATGCTGGCACAGAAGTTACTTACGGCGATAATGCTTATCTAGTCCTTTCTGAGGAAGATATTTTAGCGGTTATCGAGTAATCTCGATTCTATCTTACTTTATTAAATAAAATAAAAGAAACGTATATATTAGGAGGTTTTTGAACATGGCAAAAGATATTAAATTCAGCGGTGAAGCACGTAGCTTAATGCTACAAGGGGTAGACAAATTAGCGAATACAGTAAAAGTAACGTTAGGACCTAAAGGCCGTAACGTCGTATTACAAAAATCTTTCGGGGCACCACTTATTACAAATGATGGTGTGACAATCGCAAAAGAAATCGAATTAGAAGATCCATACGAAAACATGGGAGCAAAACTTGTTTCAGAAGTTGCTTCTAAAACGAATGAAATTGCTGGTGACGGTACGACTACTGCAACAGTACTTGCGCAAGCAATGATTACAGAAGGTCTTAAAAACGTAACAGCAGGTGCAAACCCTGTCGGTATTCGTAAAGGGATCGATAAAGCAGTAGCTGCTTCAGTAGAAGCGTTACAAAGCATTTCAAAAACAGTTGATTCTAAAGGAGCAATCGCACAAGTAGCGGCTATTTCTGCAGCAGATGAAGAAGTAGGTGAATTAATCGCAGAAGCGATGGAACGCGTTGGGAACGAAGGTGTTATTACACTAGAAGAATCTCGTGGTTTCACAACAGAATTAGAAGTTGTAGAAGGTATGCAATTTGACCGTGGTTACCTTTCTCCATATATGGTGACAGATAACGATAAAATGGAAGCTGTTTTAGACAATCCATACGTATTGATTACAGATAAAAAAATTACAAACATTCAAGAAATTCTACCAGTACTTGAACAAGTTGTCCAACAAAGCCGTCCATTATTAATTATCGCTGAAGATATTGAAGGCGAAGCGTTAGCAACAATCGTTGTGAACAAACTACGCGGTACGTTTAACGTTGTCGCTGTGAAAGCTCCGGGCTTCGGTGATCGTCGTAAAGCGATGCTAGAAGATATTGCAATTTTAACAGGTGGTACAGTCGTAACAGAAGATATCGGTTTAGACTTAAAACAAACAACAATCGATATGTTAGGACGCACAGGTAAAGTTGTCGTAACGAAAGATCATACAACAATCGTTGAAGGTGCTGGTTCACAAGAAGCAATCGAATCTCGCGTTGAAAACATTCGTAAATTACACGAACAATCAACATCAGAATTCGATAAAGAAAAATTACAAGAACGCCTTGCAAAACTTGCAGGTGGTGTTGCAGTAATTAAAGTTGGTGCTGCAACTGAAACAGAATTAAAAGAACGTAAATTACGTATTGAAGATGCATTAAACTCTACTCGTGCTGCTGTACAAGAAGGTATCGTAGCCGGTGGTGGTGTTGCATTAGTATCAATTTATAAAAAAGTAGAAGCTCTTGCAAACGAATACGAAGGCGACGTTGCAACAGGCGTACGCATCGTATTACGTGCATTAGAAGAACCAATTCGTCAAATTGCAAATAATGCAGGTCTTGAAGGCTCAGTAATCGTAGACCGCTTAAAACGCGAAGAAGTAGGAATTGGTTTCAATGCAGCTACTGGCGAATGGGTGAACATGATTGAAGCGGGTATCGTGGATCCAACGAAAGTTACTCGTTCAGCACTTCAAAATGCAGCATCTGTAGCAGCTCTATTCTTAACAACTGAAGCAGTTGTCGCAGATCTTCCAGAAGCAAGCGCTCCTGCAATGCCTGATATGGGTGGCATGGGCGGTATGATGTAGTCCCGACTACGCATACGACACGTTAGGATTTTATCTACCCTGACGCTTAGCACATATTCGTTGAGGGAACTCAACAACGTAAAGGTCGAAACCATTTATCGGTTTCGGCCTTTTCTTATGGAAATGTGGGTATAGAAAGGAGAGGTGATAAAAATGAAAGCAGTTATTCTTATAAATCCGACTTCTGGAAAAGAAAAGGCAAGTGAATACAAAGTATTACTACAAAAAAAGTTACGTGAAAAATACGATGACGTGATTGTTCGAGAAACGGAAGCAGCAGGGGATGCAACGACTTTTGCAAAGGAATCAAGTGACGCTGATTTACTCGTTGTAATGAGTGGAGACGGTACATTGGGAGAGGCGATTAATGGGCTTGCAACACTTGAAAAAAGACCACCTCTTGCTTTTATACCACTCGGAACAGTGAATGAATTTGCACGAGCATTAAATATGCCACTAGATCCTGAACAGGTGATTGAGCAGATAAATACGTATGGAGAGAAACAAATTGATTTAGGAAAAGTGAATGATGTGTACTTTAGCAATAGTGTCACATTTGGGACGATTCCTCATGCGATGCATGACGTATCGTCTGAGGCGAAGACGGTATTTGGAACATTTGCCTTTGTTGCGAAAGGTATTCAAACGCTCGCTAAAAAAGATCAGTATGAAATGATGGTTCAGTATGATAGAGAGAAGTGGCAAGGAGAAGCATCGCTTGTTATTTTAGGTTTGACGAGTTATATCGGAGGCATGGAGCATTTTTTTCCGAATGCCGAAACCGATGATGGCTTAATTCATGGTATGATTATGCCAGAACTTGGTTTGAAAGAAGCGTTAAAAATGGCTCCAGAATTTTGGAAAATGCAAATTCAAAATTCGGAGTATACGCACGCTTTTACGTGTAAGACGTGTAAAATCGAAGGACCTGATGCGATGACGAATGTGGATGGAGAAGAAGGGCCTCATTTACCTGTAACGGTTCAAGTTTATCCGAAATTTTTAACAGTGCTGGCGCCGCAGTAAATAAAAAAACGCTCGATGGGAACATCGAGCGTTTTCATATGAAATTTAGTCAAAGTAGTTCATTAAGCCATTTACGACGCCATTAGCTACATATGCACGGTATGAATTCGTATTAATTTTTTTCAATTCACTCGGTGTAGACATGTAACCGTATTCTAGTAAAACCCCTTTGTATGGGTTCTCACGTAAAACGTGTAAGTTTTGATAACGGTAGCCTTCAGCAGGAACTGTCGTTCGTTTTTTCAATACATTTTTCATGCCACTATATACAGAAGAAGCTAATGTTTTTTCGCTTTTCTTCGTATAAAGCACTAAATAACCTTTATCTGTTTTGTTGCCAGTTTTACTTGCGTTGTGGTGAATGCTAATATAAGCATCAGGTTTTGTTTTTTAGACTTTTTCACACGTGCTTCTAAAGATGGAAATACATCTTTTGTACGTGTCATGACGACAGTTGCACCTTTTGCGACTAGTTGCTTTTGCAATTCTTTCGCTGCTTTTAAGTTTACATCTTTTTCTTTGACGTTGTAGTAAAATGCACCACGGTCTGAACCACCGTGTCCTGCATCAACAACGAATGTAAAATTAGCTAGTGGTTTTGCCGCTGCTTTAACGACAACTTTTTTTAAGTATTTTGTATTTACCCAACCGGTCTTTTTATTGTATGTAATTTTAGACCAACCATTAGATGTTTTCGTACGTGTTACGACCGTGTTACGTTTTAATTTTGTTACGACTTTGTATTTGACGCCTGCGCCAGAACGGACGTTTAATGTGTCGTTGCTATTGACAACGACTTTCATATAAACAGAGGCCGCACTTGCTTGATCTTTGGAAAATGTAAGAGCACTTGCACAAACGAGTACGAAAGCGAGAATACTTACAATCCATTTTAAAGATTTTATTTTCATATATACTCCTCCTATCATTCTAATGATAAACGTATTTTATTAAATAGAGAACGTTTTTTAAGAAATGTGATAATAATGTATTATTTGTTAAGAACATGCAATCATTTAGAATGAGAGAAGAAAGAGTAAAAAGTCGCACCGTGAATACTTTGACTATTGGTCAGATGTTTTTTACAATTTCTATAGGAATAAAATCAAGTTTATTGGGCAGTTTTTTTATATTTAGGAGGGTTTTTATGCCACAACCTATCAAAAAAAGTCACAGATACATAAGTGGTTTAGATGGGTTACGTGCCATTTCAGTTTTAGCTGTTATTTTGTATCATCTCCATGTTCCTTGGATTGATGGAGGATATTTAGGCGTAACCATTTTCTTTGTGTTATCAGGCTATTTAATTACAGATTTATTAATAAATGAGTATCAAAAAACCGGAACGATTAATTTTAAGAGTTTCTGGGTTCGTCGATTTAGAAGGTTATTACCTGCCTTGTTTACAATGCTCGTTTTAGTGACCGTTTGGATTACTTTGTTTCAAAGAGATTATTTATCGGGATTACGAGGAGAAATAGGCGCAGCGTTTTTCTATATTAGTAATTGGTATTACGTATGGCAAGAGCATTCTTATTTTACGAAGTTTGCACCGCCTTCTCCACTTCAGCATATGTGGTCATTAGCAGTAGAAGAACAATTTTACATCATCTGGCCGATTATTATGTTGCTCGCATTGAAATTTACGAAGTCTAAAGGAAGACTTGCCTTTCTTGTGATGCTATTATCAGTCATTTCAGCAGAGTTTATGGCTTTCTTATTTACACCAGAACAAGATCCAAGTCGTGTGTATTACGGAACGGATACACGCGCATTCTCGTTACTTATTGGTGCTGCATTAGCTATCGTTTGGCCAAGTCGTAAATTGACGCCGAACGTAACAGACGAATTAAAAAAAGTATTGAATATAACAGGAATCGTCGCGTTTTTATGCATGGTACTATTCATTGTCTTTATGAAAGAAGACGGGACATTTTTATACTACGGTGGCATGTATTTAGCATCAGCTGTTGTTGCAGTACTTATCGCTGTCATTGTGCATCCTGCAAGCTTTGTCGGGAACTTATTAAGTTGGAAACCACTTCTTTGGGTCGGCGTTCGCTCGTATGGCATTTACATTTGGCATTTCCCGATTCTCGTATTACTCGGACTCGGTGTAGATACCGGAACGATGAACTTATGGAAAGTTGCTTTTGCGCTTGCCTTAACACTCGGTTTATCGTCGATTTCCTGGACATTTATCGAAGATCCAATCCGACGTGGTGAGTGGAAAAAATGGATTAAAAAACTACATCCGAGAAATTGGTCACTCGATATTCGTACGTGGTCAACGAAATCTCGTATTGTGAATTTAATTACGATGTTGATTGTTATTACGTTTATCATTGGAATGTGTATTGAACCTTCACCGAAGGCAAGTGGTGATAAAGCACTTGAAATGCATTTACAACAAGAACAAAAAAATATTCAGCAAGAAAAGAAAATGACAAAAGAAGAAAAGGCGGCTGCTGAAGCAGAAGCGAAGAAAAAAGCAGAGCAAGAAGAAAAAGAAGCTGCTAAAAAACGTAGTGAACAAGAGAAAAAAGAAATTGCCGCATTTAATAAAAAAGTAGAAAGTTCTTCAAAAACGGTCGCTAATTTAAACGTATTAGGTATCGGAGACTCCGTTATGCTAAGTGCTGCGACAAATTTAAAAGCGAACATACCGAATGTGAAAGTAGATGCAGAAGTAGGCCGTCAAGTGAAAGATGCCATTGAGGTTCTTCAAAAAATGAAGAAAAAAGGGACATTGCCGAAAACAATTTTACTAGGGCTTGGCTCAAATGGTACGTTTACGGAAGCACAATTCGAAGAAATTCATTCGATTTTAGGTGAAAATCGTCATATTTATGCATTAAATGTACGCGTGCCAAGAAGTTGGCAAACGAGTGTAAATAAGACGCTTGAAAATGCATCTAAACAGTACGACAATGTGACATTGATTGACTGGTATAATGAATCGAAAAAACGCACGAATATTTTTTACGATGATCAAATTCATCCGAACGTTGAAGGTGGAAAATATTACGCTGGTTTAATTACGATTGCTGTCGCAAATGGTCTAAAATAAAAATACGTAATAAAAAGGAAGCCCTGATCGTTCAGTGGCTTCCTTTTTTCGTACGACATATTATTCAACGTATTCGTACAATGTAATACTTTCAATGTAATTAACGAAGCGACGCAGTTCTTTTTCTTGGTCGCGCGAAATATGCCCTTCCTCGTACAGTTTATGAATTTCACTCCGTTGTGTTTCCATAACGCGTAAATGCAATTCTTCACGAATCTCTTCTTCACGAGAAGAAGAGATTGCGTTTACTTTACGTAGACTTTCATATGCTTTTTCATATTCATAAATAACGATGACATAAAGTGGGCGTAACTTCGGAGGAGCATCTGCATGTGCCTCACGTAAATATTTCAGTGCAGCTAAAGAACTTTGACGGCGAATGTCTTGGCGCATACGAATGTATGAATAGAATTTCGATTTATTATCATCACCTGTTCGCGTCATACGCCACATACGATAAAGCTGCTTGAATGAATATACTAAACTCATTAGCACATTCGATTTTTGGCGAGACAGACGCTCTTCTAATGTGTGCATTAAGCTATTGTACATATGTTGATCGAGTTGTTGCTTATCGTATAAATCCTCGATGAATTCACGTTCAATTTGCGTCGTTTTTTCACGGATTTTCAGTAGTTCTTGTTTATTGCGAGTTACTTGTTCAGCAGTGTCTTCTAATTGAATTTGTCGGAACATTTGTTGAAGCTCATCGATTAGTTCAAACGTGACACGGCGATTTTCGTCGGTAATAGATGATTGTAATACTTTCACGGATTTGAGCAGTACTTGCATTTTAGCTCGACTAAATGAATATTGGTCTTCTCCGAGTTCGACTTCCAATTCTTTTTCTGTAATTAGTGGTAAGAAAATAGTTGCGACTAATAACGTAAATAAAATGACCGCAGACGCTAGGAAAATAATGAGTGAGCGTTCGGGAAATGCTTCGCCGTTATCCATAAAGAATGGAAGCGATAAAATACCAGCCATCGTGACCGCTCCACGAACGCCGACGAGACTACTAATAATACTCGTTTTGACGCCAGGTTTCATACGTTCATTTCCTTTTTTGAATTGATGCCATGCAAAGAAATGGGACCAAAGGAAACGAATTAATAAAATGACGATGCCGATTGCGATGGCATCTCCGATTAAAATGAAGTTATTCGTATGACGGTCAGATAATGAATTTTGCATCGAGTCTGGAATGTTTAAGCCGAGCAGTAAAAAGACGAGTCCATTTAATAGGAATAATAAAATAGACCACGTGTTTTCTGTCAGCAACTGTTCCTCAGCAAGAACGGTTTCTGTTTTATCTTTCACGAGTGCGTGTGTAATTCCGCCGATTACGACAGCGATAACACCAGATGCGTGAAAAAGATCTTCTGCAATTAAATAAATAATGAACGGTGTGACGACTTGGAATAATGAGTGGAAAACGACATCGCGAATGCCCGAACGACGTAACCACGAACGAAATTGGATTAACATAACACTAACGATTAATCCAATGAGCGCACCGACGATAAACGTATATGAAAATGTGATGAGTGCCGATTGTAGAGAGAAATAGCCGGATACAGCTGCGGCAACAGCAAATTTAAAAGCGACAAGTCCGGAAGCATCATTGATTAAAGATTCGCCACGGACGACACTCAAAATATGATTCGGAATTTGAATACGTCGCGCAATCCCATTCACAGCAACGGGATCTGTTGGTGATAAAATCGCCGCTAATGCGAAGGCTGCTGCATAAGGAATAGACGGAATGAGCCAATGAATAAACGTACCACCTACGAGTGTTGTGACAACGACGAGTACGATCGCATTACTTAAAATAGGTCCCCGCATTTTCCATAAGTCTTCTCGTGGAAAATTACGCCCGTCGTTGTATAAAAGTGGTGCAACAAATAGTAGTAAGAACCATTCGGATTCCAACTCAATATTAAATGTCGGAAAGACGATTGCTATGATAATACCGAAACCAATTTGTACGAGCGCCATTGGGATAGCTGGAACGTAATGACCGATGACATTGGAAATTAATAATGCAAAAATTAATAAAATAATTAACAGCAATAAGTCCATAAAATGCCTTCTTTCTATAAAATTGGGTACAGTAATCTTATGTATATATTTTGCATGAAATCTGTACTAATGTAAATTATGGACAATTGGTGGATTTGTTCTGAAGTGGTGGCATCCGTTTTGCAGAAACGAGTATACTAGGAACGGATGTATAAAAAAGGAGTTGGCAATTTTATGAAAACCGTTGTCGTCGTTGGCGGAGGAATTACAGGGCTATCAACATTACACTACTTAGCACGCCAAATGAAAGGGCAAGAAATACGCTACGTATTAGTCGAAAAAGAAGCAACATTAGGTGGGAAGATGGCTACACATTATGAAGATGATTTCGTAATGGAGCTCGGTGCAGACTCGATTGTTGCACGCCATCGTAGCGTTGCACCACTTATTGAAGAACTGCAATTACAAGACCGTGTCGTATACAATCACACAGGTGTTTCATATATTTATCGTCATAATGAATTGCATGCGATTCCATTAGAAAGCATGTATGGTATTCCAATGAACTTGGAAGCACTTCAACAAAGTACGCTCGTTTCAGAAGAAGGAAAACAAGTGGCTTTACGTGATCTTACTTTACTGAATGAAAAATTTACAGCTGAATCGTCTGTCGGAGAGTTTCTTGAATATTTTTTAGGGAAAGAAATGGTGACAAACCAAATTGCACCCGTACTGTCAGGCATTTATTCAGGTGACTTATATAAATTAACATTAGCATCGACAATTCCTTATCTAGTGGAATATAAAAATAAATATGGTAGCATTATAAAAGGTTTCGAGGCGAATAAAGCGCAATACGTAAACCGTTCAAATAATAAATTTCTGTCGTTTAAAAATGGCTTACGTGAATTGTTCGATCGTTTTGAAGAAACGCTTGAACACGTTACGTTTTTAAAACAAACCGCCGTTACAGATATAGAAGAAATTGGTCAGCAAGCGATCGTGACACTTAATAATGGGGAACGAATTGAAGCGGATATCGTCGTATTAGCTACCCCTGCATATACAGCACAGCAGCTTATAAAAGATGAGCATGTGACATCTATTTTAGAGCAATTTAAAACGAGTTCAATTATGACGGTTTATCTTGGATATGATATTCAAAATGATGCGCTACCCGCAGAAGGAACAGGATTCATCGTATCAGATAGCGATGCTGTTAGCTGCGATGCGTGTACGTGGACGAGTGCGAAATGGCCGAACACATCGGCGAAAGGTAAATTGTTACTACGTGTATTTTACAAAAAAACGAATCCGAAATTTGAACAAATTTTACGATTGACGGATGAGGAATTAACACAATTGGCGATTAAAGACGTTGCAACGTCTTTAAACATTCAAGACGCACCGACGACTGTAACCGTTGCGAAATGGCCGAACCAAATGCCTGTGTATCACTTAGGGCATTCGAAACTTGTGACGCAATTAGAAGAAGTGATGGAGACTGCTCATCCATCAATTTTACTTGCCGGCTGTTCGTACTACGGTGTCGGGATTGGTCTTTGTATCGAGAATGGGAAAACGGTCGCAGAACGTATTACTAAAAAAATTAGCAACGACTAGATTATAACTGTCGAGAGGAAGTATGCGACAATGGAAAATAAAAACGAAAAAAAGGCAGTTGGTTAATGACGACCATTGCGATTGTTTTTTTGATTGTAGGAGCTGTCCTTATATTTAACCGCCCTATTATGGGATGGGTCGTCAACCATATGACGGACTTGACGCTGAAAAATCATGAAACGAATTACGAAGACAATGTCGCAAAAGCGAAAGAAGCAGATGATGTGACATTCGATTTTGAAGAAGTTGATGATATTAGTCTAGGACAAGTATTGAAAGCACAAATGGATCAAACGAAGCCTAACTCAATCGGTATGGTGAGCGTGCCAGATGTGAATATGCAGCTGCCGATTTTATACGGCGTATCAAATCGTAACTTAGCGATTGGTGCAGGAACGATGAAAGAAGATATGAAGATGGGCAAAGGAAACTATGCATTAGCAGGGCACAATATTCGAAATGAACGTTCCTTATTTAGTCCATTAACACTTGCAAAGGTCGGTATGAAAGCATATGTAACGGACTATGAGAAAGTGTATGTGTATGAAATTGATAAAATACACACGGTCGAACCGTCACAAGTGGATGTTATTTACGACCATGATAATAAAAAAGAATTAACGCTCGTAACGTGTAATTTCCAAGGGAAGAAACGTCAAATTACGCATGCGAAATTTGTTCGCGCGATGAATTTAGATGATGCACCAAAAGAGGCGTTTCACGAATTAGAAACGAAATAACATAAGCTTGTATAGATGATTTGTCATGTATACAAGCTTTTTTATTTTGTGCGAGAGTTGCTCTTTTTTTATTGAAACTTGTTGAAAAAGTGATAGAGTATTGACCTTTTTTCATGAAAGTTGTATTATTCATTTAATATTCAAAAAAATTGAATCAATTCTTATCAAGAGAAGCAGAGGGACTGGCCCTTTGAAGCTTCAGCAACCAGCCGGCAACGGTCAGGTGCTAATTCCAGAAGGTATTCACCTTAAAAGATAAGAAGGATAAGTACGTGAACCCTTCTTATTTTCGAATGAGAAGGCTTTTTTTATTGGGGAGAGTTCAAAACGGAAGGAAGTTGATGTATGGGATTGTTAGAAGACTTACAAACGAAAGTATTAACAGCGGACGGTGCGATGGGAACGTTGCTTTATTCATATGGAATTGATTATTGCTATGAGGAATTAAACGTATCAAAACCGGAAATTATTGAAGACATTCATCGTCGATATATCGAAGCGGGAGCAGATGTTATTCAAACGAATACATACACAGCGAATCGTATTAAACTAGCACGTTTCGGTATTGAAGATGAAATGATTGCGATTAATCGTAGTGCGGTGCAAGTCGCTAAGCGTGCTGCAAATAAAGGTGGACAATACGTACTCGGAACGGTCGGTGGTATTCACGGGGTACGAAAAATAGATGAAACACCAGCAGAAATTTTACGAGCACAAACAGAGCAAATCGCCGTTTTATTAGAAGAAGGTGTAGACGGTCTATTGTTTGAAACATTTTATGATTTACAAGAATTAACGGCTCTCGTTCGTAAGACGAGAGGAATCACGGACGTACCGATTATTGCGCAAGTATCGATGCATGAGCCAGGGGTATTACAAAATGGTTTACCGCTGAACGATGCATTGAAACAATTAGAAGCGAGCGGTGCGAATATTGTCGGTGTGAATTGTCGTCTAGGTCCACATCATACGATTCAAGCATTTGAAGGTGTTGAACTGCCAGAGAATGCCGTACTGTCAGCATACCCGAATGCTAGTTTATTAGATGTCGAAGACGGCAAAGTCGTTTATGAATCTGAATCGGATTATTTCGGTCGTGCGGCGGTTTTATTACGAGATCAAGGTGTTCGTTTAATCGGAGGATGTTGTGGTACGACACCGGCACATATTGAAGAAGTGAAAAAACGTTTAGCTGATTTACCTCCTATTAAAGTGAAGCATATTGAGACGAAAAAGGCTGTCCATATTCGAGAGGCAGAGCGTGTAGAAAAAGAACCGCTTCATGTTCAAGCGAAAAAGAATCGTACGATTATCGTTGAACTCGATACGCCGCGTCATTTAGAAACCGATGCATTCGTAGAAGGTGCAGAAATTTTACAACGAGCAGGTGCAGATGCGGTTACGATGGCGGACAATTCATTAGCATCACCTCGAGTAAGTAATATGGCGATGGGCGCGCGTTTGAAATATGAAAAAGATGTACGTGCACTGGCACATATTACGTGCCGCGATCGTAATTTAATCGGGTTACAGTCTCATTTGATGGGTCTTGATGCACTTGGCATTCATGACATTTTAGCGGTGACGGGCGATCCGACGAAAGTAGGCGATTTCCCTGGAGCGACGAGTGTGTATGACGTGTCGAGCATCGAATTATTACAATTAATTAAAAAGTTGAATGAAGGGATTTCATTTTCAGGGAAGCCTCTTCGCAAAAAGGCGAGCTTCTCTGTAGCAGGTGCGTTTAATCCGAACGTACGCAATGTCGAGCGTGCTATACCACGTCTTGAGAAAAAAATTGCAGCAGGTGCAGATTACTTCATTTCACAACCGGTATATACGAAAGAAAAAATTATCGAAGTGTACGAGGCGACGAAACATATTGAAGAGCCCATTTTCCTCGGTATTATGCCGCTAACGAGCATTCGTAACTCGGAATTTTTACATCACGAAGTACCGGGAATTAAACTATCGGACGATGTGTTAGAGCGAATGAGACAATGTGAGGAAGATAAAGAACGTGCACGTGCAGAAGGCATTGCAATTGCGAAAGAATTAATCGACGTTGCAGCGCCATTATTTAAAGGGATTTATTTAATTACACCGTTTATGCGTTATGACATTACCGTGGAATTAATTGATTATATACGACAACTAGATGCACAGTCTGAGGAGGCACAATCAAATGTCAAAGCAACCTATTAGAGAACGACTCCAAAATCATATTTTAATTTTAGATGGTGCGATGGGCACGATGCTTCAAAATGCGAATTTAACAGCGGATGATTTTGGCGGAGAAGAGTTAGATGGCTGTAATGAAAATTTAAACTTCACACGCCCAGACGTCGTAGAAAATATTCACCGTGCTTATTTTGAAGCGGGTTCTGATATCGTGACGACGAACACATTCGGTGGAACACCGCTCGTATTAAATGAATATGGGTTAGGCGATACAGCATATGAAAACAATAAACGTGCTGTAGAAATTGCGGTGAAAGTTGCAAATGAGTTGTCGACGCCTGAATGGCCAAGATACGTTGCAGGTGGTATGGGACCGACGACGAAAACATTATCTGTGACAGGTGGTACGACATTTGATGAGCTACAACATAATTTTTACGTTCAAGCGAAAGGGTTAATCGACGGCGGGGCAGATGTCTTATTACTTGAAACGTCTCAAGATATGTTAAATGTCAAAGCTGGAACGCTCGGTATTCAGCAAGCATTTAAAGAAGTTGGAAAAGAAATCCCTGTGATGATTTCAGGCACAATCGAACCGATGGGTACAACGCTTGCAGGGCAAACAATCGATGCTTTCTACATTTCAATTGAGCATATTAAACCGCTTTCTGTCGGTCTAAATTGTGCGACGGGTCCAGAGTTTATGACGGATCATATTCGTACGTTATCTGAAGTCGCAACGAGCTACATTAGTTGTTACCCGAATGCGGGTTTACCAGATGAAGAAGGGCATTATCACGAAACGCCTGAATCGTTATCGAAAAAGTTAGTTGGCTTTGCGGATAAAGGGTGGTTAAATATCGTCGGTGGTTGTTGTGGTACGACACCAGCACATATTCGGGCTATTCGAGAAGCGGTGAAAGATAAAGCACCGCGTCCTTATCCAGAACAGCAGCACGCTCATATGGTATCAGGTATTGAGCCGCTTATTTATGATGATTCAATGCGTCCTTTATTTGTCGGAGAACGAACGAATGTCATCGGCTCTCGTAAATTCAAACGTTTAATCGTTGAAGGGAAATTTGAAGAAGCGGCTGAAATTGCTCGCGCACAAGTGAAAAACGGTGCACACGTATTAGACGTTTGTTTAGCGAATCCAGACCGTGATGAATTAGAGGATATGGAACAATTCATGGCGGAAGCAGTGAAAAAAGTAAAAGTACCGTTCGTAATCGATTCGACGGATGAGAAAGTGTTAGAAGCAGCACTCAAATATTCACAAGGGAAGGCGATTATTAACTCCGTTAACTTAGAAGACGGTGAAGAACGTTTTGAAGCGGTAATCCCACTCGTGAAAAAATATGGAGCGTCGATTGTTGTCGGGACGATTGATGAGACGGGGATGGCTGTTGACCGTCATCGAAAATTAGAAATTGCACAACGAGAATATGACTTACTCGTAAATAAGTGGGGACTTGCGCCAGAAGATATTATTTTCGATCCACTCGTATTCCCAGTCGGAACGGGCGATGCACAGTATATCGGTTCAGCCGTTGAAACGATCGAAGGGATTCGTTTAATTAAACAACATTTGCCACGTGCTTTAACGATTTTAGGCGTTTCAAACGTTTCGTTCGGCTTACCTCCAGTTGGCCGCGAAATTTTAAATGCCGTGTATTTGTACAACTGTACGCAAGCCGGTCTGGACTATGCCATTGTGAATACAGAAAAACTAGAACGTTACGCATCGATTCCAGAACAAGAAATTGCGCTAGCAAACGATTTACTCTTCAATACGAATGATGAAACACTAGCTGTATTTACCGATTTTTATCGTGATAAGAAAAAAGAAAAAACGGAAGATGATATTCCGAAAACCGTACCAGAACGTTTATCTTATTACATTTTAGAAGGAACGAAAGAAGGGTTAATTACCGATTTAGAAGCAGCACGTGATTTGTACGATACGCCGCTAGACATTATTAACGGACCGCTAATGGAAGGGATGGCAACGGTCGGTAAATTGTTTAATGAAAACCAACTGATCGTAGCTGAAGTGTTGCAATCAGCAGGCGTTATGAAAGCAGCTGTCGCACATTTAGAACAGTATATGGAGAAATCTGAGGGCGATGTCGGAAAAGGGAAAATGTTGCTTGCGACCGTAAAAGGGGACGTACATGATATCGGAAAAAACCTCGTAGATATTATTATGAGTAATAACGGATATACCGTTGTGGACCTTGGTATTAAAGTGACGCCACAAACGTTAATTGAAGCAATTCGTAAAGAAAATCCAGACATCGTAGGGTTATCCGGTTTACTCGTAAAATCGGCACAACAAATGGTCGTGACAGCACAAGACTTTAAAGAAGCGGGAATCGATACACCGATTGTCGTTGGCGGTGCCGCGTTGTCACGTCGATTTACGGATACGAAAATCGCAGCGAATTATGATGGTCCGGTTATGTATGCAAAAGATGCGATGATTGGCTTAGAACTTGTGAACCGTTTAATGAGCGACGAGCACGATGCACTCATTGAAGAATTACACGTTGCGCAAGAGAAAAGAAAAGTCCAAGATGCAAATCGAGTACCGAGAGCGGTCGCAGTCAAAGCACGTCCGACGAAAACCGTTCGAACGGATGTCCCGGTTTACGTGCCAACAGATTTGGAGAGACATGTGTTACGCGACTTCACGCCTGCTTACTTGTATCCTTACGTCAATTTACGTACGCTCATCGGACATCATCTCGGTTTGAAAGGCTTCAAAGAAGAACAATTGAAGCAAGGAGATGAGCGAGCAATTCAATTGTATGAGTTAGTAAGAGGCTTTTTACAATCAGACGTGCTGCAACCGAAAGCGATGTATCAATTTTTTAAAGCACAATCTGATGGAGACGACGTCATCATTTATGCAGAAGACGGTCAAACAGAAATTGAGCGCTTTACGTTCCCACGTCAAGAAAGAGAACCGCACTTATGTTTAGCAGATTTCTTGAAATCAAAACATAGCGGAGAAATGGATTATGTCGGTTTCTTACAAGTAACAGCTGGTAAAGGCATTCGAGAACAAGCGCAACGATTAAAAGAAGAAGGGAAATTCCTTGAGATGCATGCGCTTCAAGCGACAGCGCTCGAATTGGCAGAAGGCTTGGCAGAACGTGTACATCAAGAAATGCGCGATCATGCAGGGTACCCAGATGACGTCGATTTTACGATGCTCGACCGCTTTGCAGCTAAATATCAAGGACAACGATTTTCATACGGCTATCCAGCTTGTCCAAATTTAGAAGATCAACAAAAGTTGTTCGGCTTAATTCATCCAGAAGACATTGGTGTTCACTTAACGGAAGAATTTATGATGGACCCGGAAGCATCTGTGTCAGCGATGGTCTTTTCACATCCCGATGCACGTTATTTTAACGTCTAACGAAAAAACCTTGGAATGCATACGCATTTCAAGGCTTTTTTGCATTTATTTTATTAAGTAAGTGACACATGTCATGCAAATCACATGACATCTTTCTCTATATTCCGACAACGATTCTACTTATACTTTATTTATAGAATCAATACTGGAGGTAGAGTATGACAGATCGCGAGAAAATTAAAGAATTGAAGAAAGCCGTCGCACCTTTTTCAAAGTCACAAACATTTATTAGCGTAAGACAACTTTTAAATACGCTCGTACCATTACTTATTTTATGGGGGATTGGGTACGGTACTTTTTCAAATTTTCCGGTCGTATCTGTCATTTGCGCTATCGTAGCAAGTGCGTTCGTCGTGAGAACATTTATTATATTCCATGATTGTACACACGGCTCATTTTTTAAAAATAAAAAAGCGAATAAAATTATCGGTAATATTACAGGGGTCCTAACGACATTCCCGTATGAACAATGGAAGCGTGAACATTTAATTCACCATGCATCAAGTTCTAATTTAGATGAACGAGGGATCGGTGACATTTGGATGATGACGACACAAGAATACGATGAAGCGACAAAATGGCAACGTTTTTGTTACCGTTCATATCGTAACCCACTCGTTATGTTTGGATTAGGACCGTTGTTTTTAATACTCATAGTAAACCGTGTGAATGCAAAGAATGCGAAGAAAAAAGAGCGTAACAATACATACTTTACGACGATTATGCTTTTTGTTATGCTCGTTGGTTTATCATTACTATTTGGCTGGCAGGCAATGCTTGTCGTACAAGGTATTTCTATGTACATCGCAGCGATGCTCGGCATTTGGTTGTTTTACATTCAACATACATTTGAAGAATCTTATTTTGATCATAAAGGGCAGTGGGATTACGTTAAAGCTGCAGTAGAAGGCAGTTCGTATTATCAATTGCCTAAAGTGTTGCAATGGGTTTCAGGGAACATCGGATACCATCACGTACATCACCTAGCTCCAAGAATTCCAAATTATGAACTACAACAAGCGCATGAACAAACACCACCACTTCAACAAGTGACGACGATTACGATGAAAACGAGCATAGAGTCTTTACGTTATAAATTGTACGATGAAGCATCTAAACGCTTTATGACATTTAAAGAGTACGGACAATGTAAAAGCGTCTCTCGTGGCGATTTGTTATAATGAAAAAAACAAAATAGGTCGTGAGGAAGTGTAAGGACATGATTAAAATTGTATTGGCAGAAGATCAAGGAATGTTGCTCGGTGCGATGCAAGCTTTGATTAATATGGAAGATGATATGGAAGTTGTTGCGACTGCCAAAAATGGTGTGGAAGCACTGACAGCTATTCAACAACATCGACCTGACATTGTCATTATGGATATTGAAATGCCAGAAAAAACAGGACTAGATGTCGCAGAAGAAATTAAAGATGCAGAGTATAAAACGATTATTTTAACGACTTTTGCACGACCAGGTTACTTTGAACGTGCGAAAAAAGCAGGTGTTCGAGGTTATTTACTAAAAGATAGCCCAATTGAAGAACTCGTAAATGCGATTCGTGTCATTGAAGATGGGCGTCGCATGTATGCGCCAGAATTAATTGATATCGTTTATGAAGAAACAGTCGAAAATCCACTTACGACACGTGAGACAGAAGTGCTCGGTCTCGTAGCAGAAGGAAAGACGACGAAAGAAATCGCAAAAGAACTTTTTCTTTCACCAGGAACGGTGCGCAACTACATTTCGACGATTTTAGATAAGTTGGAAGTAAGCAATCGCATTGAAGCCATCGTTCGGTATAAAGAAAAAGGTTGGAATAAGTAAAGCTATAAGCAAATAAATAGTATGTCATCTATTTTAGGTTTATACTCGGAAGTAGATAAATACAAAGAAATCCAATTAAGTGAATTGTTGCTTTATGCAAGTTTTTGAAGGAAATATACTTGAATTGTCTCGTTTCTGACGTATTTTACCGCGTTTCGTTACTTACTGTTGAATTGTATTCTTAAAATAGGTAACGTTGAGTACGGTACACAATAATATTATGACAAAAAAGTC
>NZ_HE611073.1:26245-46788 GCF_000285595.1 Kurthia senegalensis
GCGACTTTTTATTGTTTGGAAAATTTTTTCTGTGAGAATTTGCATACGATGATTAAACAGCTGACGGTAGCTTAAATAGCCGAGTAAGACGCTCGATACAGAAGCAGTCGTTAAAAGGATAAATAAGACGAGTAGTTGAAACATAACCGCTTGTATTGGATCTGCTCCAGCGATAATTTGTCCGCTCATCATACCAGGTAACTGTACGAGACCAATTGTTTTTTGACTTTCAATCGTCGGTAGCATACTCGCTTTAATTGCGGATGTGAGTTGACGATGAATGGCTTGTTTCGGCGTGCCACCGAGCGATAAAATTAATTCTACTTCCGTTTCATGGGCATCGATTTCCGCAGTGAAGCGATTTAAAAATAAAATCGTTAATACCATCGAGTTTCCAATCGCCATACCACTAAGTGGAATAATATATTGTGCGGTCGCGGGAACGACGTGGAAGCCGAGCAAAATGCTCATGACAATGACTTCGATAATAAGGAGTGTTATCGCAATTTTCCACGTAATCCCATCAATTTGCGAACCTTTTTTACGAGCGTTTAACGTCGCTGTACCAATCATTAAAGCGACCATTAAAAAGATGTAAACGATATGTTGTTGATCGAAAATGAGTTGCAGAACGTATCCAATCGCAAGTAATTGAATGATAGAACGAACGGTCGCAATCGTCATATCTTTTCCGAGACCGAGATGAAGTGTTTTCGATAAGATGAGTGGAATGAGGACGAATAAAAGCGTAATCGCTAACGTTGCGAAACTCATAGTAACTCACCTCGCATAAATTGTTGGACGGCTTCATTTTCGGACGTTTCAAGTAAATGAATCGGACCCGATTCAATGAGTTCCCCTGCACGCAATAACCACATGTAATCCCCGATGCGCGTCGCTTGCTCTAAGTTATGCGTAATCCAAACAATCGTCATTCCTTCCGCTTTCATCGATTGAATCAACTGTTCAATTTCTTGTACAGCAAACGGATCGAGTGCCGACGTGATTTCATCTAATAATAAAACGTCCGGTTTATCGACGAGCGTGCGTGCGATGGATAGTTTTTGACGCTGTCCACCTGAGAGTTTTTGTACTTTTTTATGTAAAAAAGAGTGTGGTAATGAAACCATTTCAAGAAGATGATTTGCTTCATCTTCTGTTAATTTTCTTCCACGTAACGTACGAGGGAGGGCTAGGTTTTCAAAAACGCTGCCTTTAATCATCGGAGCGGCTTGAAGTGCTAGGCGAACGTGACGACGAAGTAAAATCGGGTCATAGGCATCTAGCTTTTTTTCGTTATATTGAATCGTACCAGCAGTTGGCGACAATAAATGATTGCAAAGTTTTAAAACGGTCGTTTTTCCAGAACCAGAAGGACCGAGAAGTGTAGTAATTTTTCCTTTTGGAAATTGTCCGCATATGTTTTTAAAATAGTGGTTTGTTGTAATGTAACGTGTACGTTGTCAAAAGTGAATGTAGATGTCATCGAACGCCTCCTTTGATATGATAACTGTACCATATTTAAATTAGAAAGAAGGGAACGACGATGGATTTTACAAAAGTGAACTTATTTGACGATACGATTTTTCTAGCAAGTACGGAGAGAGGGCTTTGTTACGTCGGAAATAATGAACAAGAGCTACAACAATTTGCTGAGAAAAAAGGAGCACTACTCATTGAAATGGTGAATGAGGAAAGCGAATACGCTACGCAATTTATAGCGTATGCAAAAGGTGAGCGTACGCAATTTGACGTGCCACTCGATGTGGAAGGAACAAACTTGCAACAACAAGTTTGGCAGGAATTGATGCGCATTCCATTCGGTGAACTACGCACGTATTCGCAAATTGCAGAAGCCATCGACCGCCCGACCGCTGTACGTGCTGTGGCGAATGCTATTGGACGCAATCCGGTACTCGTCGTCATCCCATGTCACCGTGTCATCGGAAAAAATGGGAAACTAACGGGATTCCGAAGTGGTATTCCACTGAAGAAAAAATTACTCGCTATTGAAAATATTACGCAGTACAAAGAGTTTGGTAAGTAAAAACGAACTTCTTTTCTAATGAGACGAGAAAGCAGTATAATAGACATGTGACAAGACATATGGCAAATAGAAGCAGTATGAGCCTAATTTTGGTATGATGTATTATACTGATTTACATAGGTATATATTAGAAAATTTAAAAGGACTATTAAAGGCGTAAATGGGGAACGTATTATATTAACGATGCTCTAAATAATTTGGAAGTGGGGATTAAATATGAAAACAATTTATCCAGACGACAGCCTAGCGTTACATACAGATTTATATCAAATTAACATGGCAGAAACGTATTGGGACGACGGAATCCACAATCGTAAAGCAATTTTCGAATTGTATTTCCGTAAACTACCTTTCGGAAACGGCTATGCCATTTTCGCAGGACTTGAACGCGTTCTAGATTACTTGAACAACTTTAAGTTTTCAGAATCAGATTTAGCTTATTTACGAGATGAAGTAGGCTATAAAGAAGATTTCATCGCATACTTACGCGACTTACGTTTTACTGGTGATGTGTATTCAATGGAAGAAGGAGAATTAGTATTCGGGAACGAACCGATTCTTCGCATTGAAGCACCTTTAGTAGAAGCACAATTAATAGAAACAGCCCTTCTTAACATTGTGAATTATCAAACGTTAATTGCAACAAAAGCGAGCCGCATTAAACACGTAGCAGGAAAAGATATCGTCATGGAATTCGGTACGCGTCGTGCGCAAGAAATGGATGCTGCAATTTGGGGTACACGTGCAGCGATAATCGGTGGATTTGATTCTACGAGTAACGTACGTGCAGGAAAATTATTTAACTTACCAGTTGCCGGCACACATGCACACTCGCTCGTTCAATCTTATCGTAATGACTACGATGCATTTCATGCATATGCACGTCGCCATAAAGATTGCGTCTTTTTAGTCGACACGTACGATACGTTAAAATCCGGTGTACCGATGGCAATTAAAGTAGCAAAAGAATTAGGCGATAAAATTAACTTTATCGGCGTTCGCTTAGATAGTGGGGATATCGCATTCCTATCGAAAGAAGCACGCAGAATGTTAGACGAAGCTGGATTCCCAGATGCTAAAATTGTCGTATCAAATGACTTAGATGAATATACGATGCTAAACTTACGTGCACAAAATGCGCGCGTTGACCTATGGGGAATTGGTACGAAAATTATTACAGCTTATGACCAACCAGCGTTAGGAGCCGTATACAAAATCGTTTCAATTGAAGACGAACAAGGCGTGATGCAAGATACGATTAAAATTTCAGCGAACGCTGAAAAAGTAACGACACCAGGTCGCAAAAAAATCTTCCGTATTATTGATTTAGAAAATCAAAAAGCGGAGGGCGACTACATTTGCATGTATGACGAAGATCCAAGTCATGAGGAACGTTTAAAAATGTTCCATCCCGTGCATACGTTCATTTCAAAATTCGTGACGAATTTTGAAGCACGTGATTTGCATAAAAAAAGTCGTAGAAAATGGGGAAGTTGTGTACGCATCTCCTTCTGTCGAAGAGATGAAACAATTTGCTTTCCGAAACTTAGACCAACTATGGGATGAATACAAACGTTCATTAAATCCAGAAGAATATCCAGTCGATTTAAGCCAAAAATGTTGGGATAACAAAATGAAAAATATTGAAGAAGTTAAAGAGATGGTCCAACGTACTGTTGAACAAAATGGAGGAAAGTAGTTATGACATTACAACAATCTATTATTGAAGAACTACGTGTACAGCCGACGATTGATCCAGAAGTAGAAGTTCGTCGTACAATCGATTTCTTAAAACAATATGCAAAAAAATATTCATTCGTAAAAGGATTCGTGCTAGGTATTTCAGGCGGTCAAGATTCTACTTTAGCAGGGAAGCTTGCTCAAATGGCTGTTGATGAACTGAATGAAGAAGTAGGCGAAGCGCGTTATTCATTTTGGGGCGTACGCTTGCCTTACGGTGTCCAAGCGGATGAGTCAGATTGTGAAGATGCCATTGCTTTTATTCAACCGACGAACGTATATACGGTCAACATTAAAGGTGCTGTCGATCAAAGTGTACGAGCATTAAGTGATGCAGGAATTGAATTGAGCGATTTTGTAAAAGGGAATGAAAAAGCACGCGAACGTATGAAAGTACAATTTGCGATTGCGGCTACAAACGGTGGTGTCGTTCTAGGAACAGACCATGCAGCCGAAGCGATTACCGGTTTCTATACGAAATTTGGAGACGGTGCAGCCGATTTAACGCCAATTTGGCGCTTGAACAAACGCCAAGGGAAAGCTATCTTAAAGCATTTAAACTGCCCTGCGCACTTATATGAGAAAAAACCAACAGCCGATTTAGAAGAAAATCGTCCTTCATTACCAGATGAAGTTGCTCTCGGTGTAACGTATGATCAAATTGACGACTATTTAGAAGGCAAAGCAATCGATGCTTCTGCCCAACAAATAATCGAAAACCATTATATGAAAACTGAACATAAACGTCATTTACCAATTACAGTATACGATGATTTTTGGAAATAATTGTAGCTTATAAAGAAAATACAAAGCACTTCGTAAGAGCTTATCTCTTTCGGAGTGCTTTTTATGTTGGGCATAAAAAGGTTTGCACATGAGTTACGGAAATAGTCAATTGGATTTCAAAAGGATTTCACAATTTCTACGTATACTGTAGCTAGATAGCAAATAGGAAGGAGCAAGTAAGATGAAAATTCAAGTAGGGGCAACGATGTTGATCGCAGGTGTATTGTTAGCGGGATGTGGAAATGAAGAAGGACAGCCGAGTGAAACGAAAAAGGTAGAACAAACAACGAAGACGGCGGACGTATTAAATCTTATTGACGGTCGATTAAAGGAACCGTCAAAAGAGGAACGATGTGCATTTTGTAATATGAAAGTATACCAAAAAGATACGGAGTTTGGGGCATTTGCGGCACAGGCAATTGATGCGTCCGGCCATAACTTATTTTTCGATGATGCGGGCTGCATGTTGAATTACGAACGTGAGCATGGCGTCACATTAGAAAAATTCGTACGAGATTATGACTCGAAAGAATGGATGAAATTAGACGATGCTAAAATTGTGAAAGCTTCTGTGAAAACACCGATGAATTATGGTTTTGCTTATTTCAAAAAAGAAGCAAATGCTCATAAGTTCATGGATCAATATGACGATGCTAAATTAGTTGCTGTTTCGGCAATTGATGAAGTAGCATCTGAAAAAATGAAGATGAAAATGAAGCAACATCACGAATAAATGACATTTAAAAAGTGAGTGATATGAAATTAGTACGGGAGGTTCGTCCGTTGAAAATACGCTTTTTATTCGTTTTCTTTTTAAGCTTAATTAGCTTTACAAGTATCGCACATGCCGATACACTCCAACAACAAATTGACAAAACACCAGCTGGTGGGACGTTGACATTATTTGACCGAGATTATATGGAAACAGCGGTTATTAAAAAGCCTATTACGATTGTCGGTGGAGAAAAAACAGTTCTCATGTCAGACAGTGAAAAGCCTGTATTAACGATAGAAAATACACAACAGGTGACATTGAAAGGGTTGCGTTTTTTACAATCAACATCAGCGGTTGCGGTTAAAAAATCGAAAAAAATTACATTAGATCAATTAGAAATGGTGCAAATGTTTAGTGGTGTGCAAGTGTACGATTCAGAGCAAGTGATGATTAAAGGGCTAACATTACGAGGTTTGGACGGGCAATATGCATCGAAAGGATATGGCTTAGCTGTTTACAGAAGTGAGCAAGTAACGTTGCAAAATAATAACGTGACACTCGTGCAAGATGCATATTATTTAGAGAAAACGAAAGATGTTATCGTGAAAAATAATGTAGCGACCGAAAGCCGATACGGACTTCATTTTATGTATGCAGATGGCATCAAAGCAGAGAACAATACGCTACAGCGAAATGTGACGGGGATTATGCTTATGTTAGCAAAAAATGCCACACTTCGTCATAACACGATTAGCATTCAATGGGACTGGAACTCGTCAGGTTTTACGTTATACAATGCTGAAAATATCGTGGCAGAGCATAACATATTTTCAGGTAATCGCACGGCTATTTTGAGCCAAACGCTAAAAAATGCGACGATTCGAAAGAACGTTTTTTCATCGAATCAAACGGCAATCGAATTTACAGCGTCAGATGAAGACAATGTCGTCACAGATAATGACTTCGTCGGCAATATTTTAAACATTCGTTCGGACGGTAGCGACAGCAAAATTCATCATAACTATTATGACGACTACGACGGAACAGATTTAGACGAGGACGGTATGGGCGATACGAAATATGTCGCCCTTCAAAGTTTTGGACAATGGATGGTACGAGAGCCCGCGTATCAATATTTTATCGAATCGCCATCTGTCGTGCTATTAAATCGAATGGACCAGCAGACGAATAAAGTAGAACAAAATCAGCTCGTTGACGACACACCTGTCATTAAGCCGACGAGTAATTTTAGTGAAAGGCAAAATACTATTCACATAGTGTCACTCTTATTTGGACTGCTTATGTTAGGTGGTGCCATTTATTTGTGGAGAAAGGGAGTAAGAATAGGATGAAAAAAACATGGACGGCTAGTTTGTTAATAGCGGCACTCATTTTACCAGGCTGTGGAAATAAACAATTTGAGGCACGTGGCATTAATTTTGCGACGGATATTTGTGCCATTTGTAATATGGGGATTTCACAAGAACCGTATGCGGGACAAGTAGCATTAGCGAACGGGGACTATGAAGTGTTTGATGATATTGGCTGTTTGATGACTTATTACAATAAGATGGACCAGAGCGATATTGGTGCAGCTTTCGTGAAAGACTATAGCGGAGATGATTGGGTACAAGTTGAAAAAGCGATTTTCGTTTCAGATGAAGCGATTGCTACACCGATGAGTTATGGTGTCATTGCTTTTCAAACGAAGGAAGAAGCCGAAGCGTATATAAAAAAAGAAGGTAAAGGGAATATCATTTCATTTGATGAAGTGAAGGCGATAGATTGGGGTGCGCACGCGTAATGGGCTTATTTATTCAAATGGAATGGAAGCAAATGCTACGCAGTCGATGGATGCAGCTCGTCGCACTCTTATTCGTCGTCATCTTTGCAGCAATTTCACTCATTCAACAAATGGCTTTACCGGTAGATGGCTTTACGCGTCAAATGGCGAGTTTTTTAAATTTATTATTATTTTTACTGCCATTATTCACGTTGACGATCGGAAGTATGAGCGTCGCAAGTGATATTGAATCAGGCTGGTATGCGTTATTAAAAACGTATCCGATGAGTATTTTTGGATATTTATGGAGCAAGTATGTCGCGATCGTTGCCTCGTTCTTACTCATTTTATTACTCGCATTCGGTATTGTTTTGACAATTTCAGGCATTACCGGTCAAATGCAGCTACCGGTTGTCTTCATCGTACTTTCTCTTTTTATGGTCGTTATTTTTTCAGCGCTTGCGGTATGTTGTGGTGTGCTTGCGAAAAATAGATTGCACGCTTTATCGTTATCGCTCGTCGTTTGGGCACTATGTCTTTTATTATTTTCATACGTATTAATGGCACTCGGTACAGTCGTGTCAGGTACGATGTTGAAATACGTAACAATCGTGATGATTCATTTGAATCCGGCGGAATGGCTGCGTTTTGGGTACTTCATGTTTTCTGGACAGACGACCGTACTCGGCCCAGCTTATTACGGATTTACGGAATTTTATTCATCGTTTTTCGGCTATTTTTTATTCGTCGTATTAAGTGGCTTGTGGGTCGTACTACCACTCAGCATTGCCAATTGGATTTTAAGTAAAAAAGGACGTGACGTATAATGGCATTAGTGACAGGAAAGAACATACGACGAATTTATACGAATGAACAAGGCTTGCGTCAAATTGATTTTACGTTAGAACAAGGACGTATTATTGCACTTGCTGGAGGAAATGGCGCTGGAAAATCGACGCTCATTCGTCTATTGATTGGTGAGGAAGAGGCCGATACAGGTGAATTTGTTTGGGACGGAGAGCGCTCGATTCGCTATATGCCAGACGATCTCCAATTCCCACTCGCGTTAACGGCAGAAGAAATTATTCGCTTGCTTGCTCAGTTGAAACAAATTCCGAAATCACGTTGTCAGGAAGTGTTAGAGCGTGTCGGACTATGGCAATTTCGAAAACAACGCGTTCGCCAATTTTCAAGAGGGATGAGGCAACGATTAAATTTAGCGCAAAGTTTATTAGGGAACGAACGATTATTAATTTTAGATGAGCCAACGAATGGGTTAGACCTTTTATGGATTGCGGAATTGAAACATATTTTACGTGCAGAAAAAGAAGCGGGCAAAACGATTTTATTTTCTACGCATTTGTTATCTTTTGCTGAAGAATTAGCAGACGATGTATTGTTATTACATGAAGGGGAAGTGTTTATGCACGGCCCATTAAATGACGTATTAAAGCAAGGACAGGTCGCACATTTAGAACAACTTTTCATGCAAAAGATGGGAAATGCTTTACCGTCTTAATAGCGTAAATAAAAACTCGGACATATGCGTTCGAGTTTTTTTCACTTCTATGCAATAGACAGTCGAAAGGAGAATGAACCGTTTCGACCATGCTATAATGAAAGCATTATGTAATATGGAGGATGACAATGGATACTCAAGTGAAGTTACGAGCAATTATTGAAAATATTGAAAAAGTGATGATTGGTAAAAAACACGTTGCTGAATTAAGCGTTGTCGCATTATTGGCACAAGGACATGTGTTACTAGAAGACGTACCGGGTGTCGGTAAAACGATGATGGTCCGCTCTTTAGCAAAATCCATCGGTGCTAGTTTTAAACGTATTCAATTTACACCAGACTTATTACCGTCAGACGTATTAGGTGTGTCGATTTACAATCCGAAAACGTTAGAGTTTGAATTTCGACCAGGGCCGTTAATGGGAAATATCGTTTTAGCGGATGAAATTAACCGTACATCGCCTAAAACACAAGCTGCTTTATTAGAAGGAATGGAAGAAGCTGCTGTGACAGTAGACGGTGAAACAATTGAAATTCCGAAGCCATTTTTCGTAATGGCTACGCAAAACCCGATTGAGTATGAAGGAACGTATCCACTACCTGAAGCGCAGTTAGACCGTTTCTTATTAAAATTGAAAATGGGGTATCCGGATATTTTAGATGAAATCGAAGTGCTACGCCGCGCAGAATCGAAAAAACCGATTGATACGTTAGAAGCAGTAGTTAGTTTAGAAGAGCTACTCCTCTTACAACAAGCGGTAAAAGATATTCACGTAGACGATTTAGTGAAACAATATATCGTCACATTAGCGCAAGCAACACGTCAGCATCCGTACGTTTATTTAGGTGCGAGTCCTCGTGGTTCCATCGCTCTTATGAAAGCAGCACAAGCTTATACATTATTAAAAGGGCGCACGTTTGTGACACCTGATGACATTCAATATTTAGCACCATTCGTTTTCTCACATCGCTTAATCTTGAAACCAGAAGCACGCTACGATCAAGTGACACCGGAAGAAATCGTCGGCCGCATCGTCATGGAGACAGCTGTACCGACACGAAAGTCTGAAGCTTTATGAGGAAACAATCTATTCGATTAAGCTCCTCGGCATTATTCCGCTTGCTTACTGTTTTTGCATTGTTAGCGGTTGCGTTGGGCTTTGCGATAATTCAAGGTAGTTTCGTCAGCTGGTTTATTTTTTACATGCTCGTTCCACCATTCATCTATTCTATTTTATTATGGTTCATTCCGATTAATCAGTTTGAGTTGGAAAGGCATACGGAAAATGTACGCTTGCATCAACATGATACGCTGACGATGCATGTGACATTAAAACGAAAAACGAGGTGGCCTCTTTTATATGTCATCGTAGAAGAAGTGTTACCGAAAGGTGTTTTCGATACGGTGGAACAACAAGAAACTCGTCGTCTCGTCAATGTCGGATTCCGTAAGCAACTTTCGTGGTCGTATTCGATTATGGATGTTCCGCGTGGAGAGCATCAACTCGTAGGTATGTACGTGACGGTGTCGGATTTTTTCGGTTGGGTGAAGAAGACGAAATTCGTTGAAGGGAAGCGAACAGTCCTCGTCTTTCCGACGACGCAACCACTCGTTTACAAAAAAATGTTCCGCTATCAAACGCAAGGAAGCTTAGCATCTGAACAACGTCGTTCGGATAATTCAAATGTCGTCGCAGGCATTCGAGATTATGAAGCGGGTGACCGGATGAATTGGATTCACTGGAAGAGCTTTGCGAAAACAGGAAAGTTACAAACGAAAGAATTTGAACCTCATAAAGATGATGAAACGTGGTTTTTATTAGACGTCGCACCGTCTTTATTGTTTGAATCAAAGATTTCCTTTGCTGCTTCTTTAATGGTTTCAGCGAGACGTCAATTTGAATCATTTAACTATATAAGCGCGTTACAAAAACCATTCGTATTCAAAAATATGCAGACGGATGAACAATTGCAACAAGTAATGGTTCACTTAGCCAGTTTGGAAGAAGCGGAAGTTCGTGTGAAAAGAACGTATGCATACGATCCACAACTACGCGGGGCAGCACTCATTTATTTTGTGACTGCTGAGTTGTCAAGCGATTGGGTAGAAGCGTTAAGCTTAGCAGCCAAATCGCCGAAAAATTGTGTCGTATTTCTTCTCGTTGATCCAACGAAAGTGCATCAAGCGACCGGTACGGAAAAGCTTGCCGCAAGTAGAGGCATGCGAATTATTTACGTTCCGACGAATCATTTTGCACGTGCATTTGAAGAAGGAGGGGTTCGATGAATCAATCAAAAGCGCTTCAGTGGACGAGTGTAACGATTTTATACGTACTCATGTTTTTACTAATGTATGAATGGCTCGTACCAATTGTCGACTTAACAGGGACAGGGCATTTCGGTCTTATTCTTTTCTTTGTCATCCTTTGTTTAGTGACGAATTTTATCACGTTTTGGCCCTCTTTTTGTAATGCCATTTTAAAAGCGGCTGTTGTTTTTTATAGTCTTTTTTATATTTATGGGAATTTGGACGCTGCTGCGATTCCGAATCTCGTAAGTGAATTAGTCATGAGCGTACCAGCTATTTTTACAGGTGATTTTGCAAATATCGCAGATAGTTTCAAAATGCTTATTTTCTTCGCTTTAATTTGGATGACGGTGTATTTAGTCCATCACTGGTTAACGATTAAACATACGATTTTTTTATTTTTATTTTTAACGGTCTTTTTCTTAGCCGCACTTGATACGTTTACAGAATACAATGCGAACGGTGCAATCGTCCGCGTTCTTTGTATCGGTCTTTTTTTAGCAGGTATGTTATTTATCGAAAAAGTGTTTATTCAGCACCATATGTATCCAACGTTATTACGTTATTTGAAATTGATTTTACCGTTACTTCTTATGATTGGTGTCAGTGCTGCATTTGCGTATGCGATGCCGAAAAAAGAACCGCTCGTCGATTTACCGAAACCGATTGAAAAGTTAGACGAACTCATTAAAAGTTGGATGACGCCTACAGGGAAAGTTGGTTACGTAGAAGATGATTCGAAGCTAGGCGGTAGTTTTGAAGAAGATCATACGAAAGTATTTCAAGTAGAGGCGAACAAAAATCAATATTTACGTGTCGACACGAAATACATTTATACCGGTAAAGGTTGGGAAAGAAAAGCAGGGGATGTGTACGTCACATCGTTTGATTATGACAAACAAGTACCGCTATCAATCAAACCTCACTCGAAAAAAAATACGAGTCAGATGAGCGTCCAATCATTTAAACAATATCAATTTGTCGTACAACCGTATGGCTTGTATACGATTGATAAAACGGACAGCAACAATCGTTTCTACGTCGAGTTAGATACGGAAAAAATACGTCCGACGAAAAATGAACAGAAAATTACGTTGAAAAAATATACGATGAGTTATTCTTCACCAACGTATAAGAAAAGCGTGCTAGATCACTCAAAAATGACCGATTTAGAAAAATTAGATTCTGCATACGATAAGTATTTACAACTTCCCGATGCATTGCCACAAAGAGTAGGGAAGCTGACGGATAAAATTGTAGAAGATGAGAAGAGCGTTTACGATAAAGCGAATGCTATCGAATCTTATTTCCGCGTGAATGGTTATTCGTATTCTCGCAAAAACGTACCATATCCATCAAAAGAACAAGATTATGTCGATCAGTTTTTATTCGATACGAAAGTCGGTTATTGCGATAACTTCTCGACAGCGATGGTTATCATGTTACGAACGCAAGGTATTCCCGCTCGTTGGGTGAAAGGTTTTTCTAACGGAGATGAAGTATCAAAAAATAAATTCACCGTTACGAACAACAATGCACACTCATGGGTAGAGGCATACATTCCAGGTGTCGGTTGGATGCAGTTTGAACCGACGATTGGTTTTAACGACTTTAATCAAATTATAGATGATACGAAAAAAGACAATTCTCCGAGCAATCAAACGGATACATCTACAGCGCCAAAAGATGAACCAGTTGCAGAGCAACAACCGAAAAAAGAGCAACAGCCAAATGTAAAAGAGAAAAAAGAACAGCAAAATCAAGCGAATGAAGCAGGAAGTAATACGTCTTCATCGAATAAATGGCTCTTGCCGGTAATTTGTATTGCTCTCGTTCTACTCGCTTACATCGTATGGCGCAGCCGTAGAAAATGGTTGCCTCGCTTGATGCTTTTGCGTTATCGCTCGAAAAAATCGGTTTCGATTGAGCAAGCGTACAATGATTTACTGCGCATGTTGGCATTAGTAAACTTGAAAAAACGCCAAGGAGAAACGTTGCAACAATTTGCGAAACGTGTCGACGGTCAGTTCGGTGAACAGCATATGCAACGCTTCACAGAACAATATGAACGACATGTGTATGACCCAGATACGAATTTTGTAGCGTGGGATGAATTAAAAGAAAGTTGGCAATATTTAATTAATAGCGTAATAGGTTGATTTTAAGCCAACGTAAATGTACACTTAGCACAACGAGTTATAATTAAATTCCCCTCATATATGTTCGATAATATGGATCGAATGTTTCTACCAAGTCACCGTAAACGACTTGACTATGAAGGTGAACGAAAGGCTTCTATTTATTTATATAAATAAAGTCTAGTATTTCACCTATCATTAGAGGCCGTGTAGAAACTATTTCATTTTTACACGGCCTTTTTGTAAAGTTTTTGGGGGGTTAATTATAAACAAAATATATTGAAGAGGTGGAAATAAGTTGTCAGCTAGTACACAACTAAAAGATCAAGAAAAAATTATCGTTCTTGATTTCGGTAGTCAATACAATCAATTAATTACACGTCGTATTCGTGAATTCGGTGTATTCAGTGAATTACACCCACATACAATTACTGCAGAAGAATTAAAAGACTTAAATGCAACAGGTATTATTTTCTCAGGTGGTCCAAACTCTGTTTATGACGACAATGCTTTCAAAATTGATGAAGCAATCTTCGAACTAGGTTTACCAATCTTAGGCATTTGCTATGGTATGCAATTAATGTCTCACACACTAGGTGGTAAAGTAGAAAAAGCAGCTCACCGTGAATATGGTAAAGCTGAAATTAAAGTGTTAGAAGATAACGCTTTATTCGCTGGCACACCAGAAGAGCAAGTTGTATGGATGAGCCACGGGGATTTAGTTACTGAAACACCAGAAGGTTTTACAACTATCGCAACGAGTACTTCTTGTCCAATCGCAGCAATGGCGAACGTTGAACGTAAATTCTACGCTGTACAATTCCACCCAGAAGTACGTCACTCTGTATATGGTAACGACTTACTTCGTCACTTCGCATTAGACATTTGTGGCTGTAAAGGCGACTGGTCAATGGCGAACTTCATCGAAATCGAAATCGAAAAAATTCGTGAACAAGTGGGCGATAAAAAAGTTCTTTGCGCACTTTCAGGTGGTGTTGATTCATCAGTAGTTGCTGTGTTAATCCACAAAGCAATCGGTGATCAATTAACGTGTATGTTCGTAGACCATAACTTAAACCGTAAAGGTGAAGTAGAACAAGTTATGAAAACTTTCACAGAAGACTTTGATATGAACTTAATCAAAATCGATGCACGTGATCGCTTCATGAATAAACTTAAAGGTGTTTCTGATCCAGAACAAAAACGTAAAATTATCGGTAACGAATTCATTTATGTATTCGATGAAGAATCTGCGAAGCTTAAAGATATGGACTTCTTAGCTCAAGGTACACTTTACACAGACATTATCGAATCTGGTACAGCAACAGCGCAAACAATCAAATCTCACCATAATGTTGGTGGTCTTCCAGAAGACATGAAATTTGAATTAATCGAACCACTTAATACATTATTCAAAGACGAAGTACGCGCACTAGGCTTAGAATTAGGCCTTCCAGAAGCAGTCGTATGGCGTCAACCATTCCCAGGTCCTGGTCTTGGTATCCGTGTACTTGGCGAAGTAACAGAAGATAAATTAGAAATCGTACGTAATGCTGACTTCATCTTACGTGAAGAAATCAAAAATGCCGGTCTTGACCGTGACATTTGGCAATACTTCTGCGTATTACCAGACATCCGTTCAGTAGGTGTTATGGGTGATGGACGTACGTATGACTACGCAATCGGTATCCGTGGGGTAACATCAATCGACGGTATGACATCTGACTGGGCTCGTATTCCTTACGACGTACTTGAAAAAATTTCAGTACGTATCGTAAACGAAGTAGACCACGTTAACCGCGTACTGTATGATATTACTTCTAAACCACCAGCAACGATTGAGTGGGAATAATAAATTAAAATGAAAAGAAGTCATGAATATTCATGACTTCTTTTTATTTTCTGCAAAATATATAATGATCTCGCTTAAAGTGAGGATGAAAGTAGCAAAAGGATCGTTTAAACTAACTAACAATCTAAAAAGAGCCACCGTGATTTTAAAACCATGGTGGCTCTTTCTAGTTGAGTAGGATTTGTTCCTAACTCTCTTTTTACTATTATATAGAAGAAACTCATTTTTCTATGAAAAAAAGTGGACTTTCTTCTATATAAAGAAGTTACACATCTGCTAACGAACTAACGAGCCCAAGAGCGAATGCTAAGATGTATACCACAACGACAACACCGATACCGATTAAACTAAATGTTAAAGCGGATTTGGCAGCAGCAGGTTTTTCATTCTTCCAAACGAAGTACATAATAATACCAAGAATCGGAATACAGCAAAGAGAAATAATGTTAATCCCCCAGTTTGGTTGATCGACACCTACTCCTGGTGCCTGTTTAATACGGACGCCACATTTTGGGCAGATTTCAGCATGTTCGCTAATTTCTGCGTGACAGTTAGGACATTGCATAGGAACGCCTCCTTTAAATGAAATAGATTAGACGGTGCAATTGGTGCACGATTTAATCAATAGAATCCATTTAAGTATACCCTTTGGAAAAATATGAGAAACCATAAATGTTAAAATGAGGTATTTTTGATTAAAAAAGAGAGAATAATAACAATTATTTGATAACGTGTATTCCGTCCATTTACTTTTAAGTAAAAGTACTCAAAATAAAGTAGTTTGAATTGAGAAATATAGATAAAAAATCATTATGTTAAGAACGTTTACCTAAAGAATATGGCATATAAAGGTAAAAATCGCTTAAAAATAAAGAAAAATGAAGTTTTTTGGTTTTTTAAAGTTTTTTGTAATATTACTTACTTCATAATTATCCCATTAATTATCTTTAAACGATAATAATTATTTAAATAAAGACTTAATTAGTCGGAATATTCTTTGTAATTTACAGTGTTTTGTAATATTACGATGCTCCATTAACATAAATGTAATATTTCCGTATTTTATGTCAAAGTTGAGCATGGTATTCTTATCTCAGCTTAAAAAGAGCAAGCGCAAAAATATAAGCGCAACGAATAAGCGTATATTTAATAACTTAGCAACTTTTTAAAAAACGTGAAAGTGACAAATATAAAAAAAGGTGGAAAATTATTTAATATGAAATCAATCAAAGCTTTAGTAGCCGGAACATCATTAGCCGTAGGAGTAGTAGCATTTGCAGGTGCATCAAGTGCAAGCGCACAAACAGCGTATACAGTTCAATCAGGAGACACTTTAGCAAAGATTTCTCAAAAATATGTTGGTGACTATTCTCTAGTAAATTCAATTGCGTCTGCAAACGGTATTGCAAACCCAAATATGATTTATGCTGGGAATCGAATCATTATTCCTTCTAAAGGTCAATCAGTAGCGAAAACAACTCAAGCGAGCACAGCTCAACAAACAACACAGCAAGCTAGCGCTTCTACAGCGTCAACATACAAAAAACCAGTTTACAAAAAACCAGTTTACAAAAAACCAGTTTATAAAAAACAAACAACTTATAAGAAATCTTACGCAAAACCAACATACAAAAAATCTTATGCAAAACCAGCGTCAGTAACTAAAACTGCTGCAACAACTACATCTGGATCTAATTCTGCAAAAGAATGGATTGCTAACAAAGAATCAAACGGTTCTTACTCAGCTCGTAGTGCAACAGGTAAATACATTGGCCGTTACCAATTAGATAAATCTTATTTAAAAGGTGACCACTCTGCTGCAAACCAAGAACGCGTTGCAAACAACTATGTTAAACAACGTTACGGTTCTTGGGAAAATGCAAAATCTTTCTGGGTTAAAAATGGCTGGTACTAGAAAGTAAGAACTTTATAAAAATAAACTATTTAAACCTGAGAGGATTGTCCTCTCAGGTTTTTTCGTCTAATCAAAAGGGTATTTGTAAATAAATTACTTTATATAGTAGGTGAATGGAATGGAGTTTTTGATGAATTATTTCGTGGCGAGTGATGAAGCAACGCTTGCTTACTTTGACAAAGGGGAAGGACAACCAATTATTTTACTTGCAGGTTATGGTCAAGGAGTGAAGTCTTGGTTCCATCAAGCAGAGGCATTGCTTGCACATGGAGGCTTGCGCGTGATTGGTTTAGATAGAAGACAACATGGTGCTTCTCAAAATGTTTTGCACGGACAACATATTGCACGCCACGGAGAAGATGTACATGACTTATTACAATTGCTCGATTTAGACGATGTAATTATGATTGGTCACTCACAAGGTGTATCTGTTATTTATGCGTACATGATGCTTCACGGTTCGAATCATGTACGTGCTATGCTTTCTGTTGACCAAACACCTAAGATGATTAATGATGCTTCATGGAAATACGGTATGTATGATGTGAAGCTAAGCAATATTGCAGACGTATTGAAACAACAATTACCGAAAGCGACTGTACATGAAATTGATATCGTCTTGAAACAAAAATTAGCGCAGTACGCAGAACAAGATCACGTATTCCAATTGAAAGATACGGCGGCTTTATTACAAAATCACTTATTCGAAGATTGGCGAGACGTTGTAGAGCGTGTTGACTGTCCCATTTTATTCGTCGGTTGTAAGCAAAGTCCTTATTGGTCCTATGAACATGCAGAACAAAGTGCGAAGTTAGCAAAATTAGGACATGCGTATATTTTTGAGAAAAGTGGTCACGTCCCACAATTAGAAGCACCCATCGAGTTTAATCAAATGATGTTGGCGTTTGTTGATCAATATGCACAATAAAAAAACGAATCCTAAAAAAGATTCGTTTTTTTATTATTTAATCGTAATGCCTAGAGAAGGGAGAAGTCCTGCTGCTTGATCATGACGAATCGTTAATCCTTTTATGCCAGGTCCATCTACTTGCAATGTATCGAATTCAGAAGTGGAAAAGTCAATTTCTTTTAGGGATGTTTCTAAAAAGTCGCTTTCATGCAATTCACAATACGAAAATTGTGTGTTGGCTAATGTAACGTAGCGGAAGAAACATTCTTTTAACTCGCTTTTTTCGAAAATAACGTCCTTCAACTTACTTTCTGAAAACTGACCGTAGTTGATGACGCAATCTAAATAATGCACATCTTTCATCGTCGTGTGTAAAAATTCTGTACCGAGTAATTTCACAGCGTTAAAGCCAGTTCGATAAAGCGCGCTATTGTGGAAAGGAATATTCGATAAGTCTCCTTTCGTGAATACGACATCGAGTAATTCGAAGTTAGAGAAGTCACAATCTAAAAATCGGCAATTCTCGAAACAAACGTCACTTATTCTTTCGGTTGAATCGTCCCACATGATGACGCAATCGATATAATGCGTATGTTCTTCAATATCGTTTAAAAAAACACGCTGATCGGTTATTGTCGTATTGATTTTAATCGGGTCTGTTTGAAAGTTCATTTGTGTTCCTCCTAAAGAAGAAAATAATATTTCTTTAAGTTGTACGTTCTTTTCCTACAAAAAGCAAGGAAAGTACATTGAAATATGGAAAAATTTCGACGAATTGCGTATTTACGAACTATAAACAATAAATTTTTTAAAATGTTCGGAAAAAATATTGAAACATTAAAAATAACATGGTATATTAGCACTGTAATTAAATAACGTCGTCGTATAAGGTCGAGAATATGGCTCGAAAGTTTCTACCAAATCACCGTAAATGATTTGACTACGATTGAAGAAGTAGCTTCTTCATTATCTGCATTTTGCAGAAATCGTTCGTGTGCGACCTATAAATAGGCTCGTGCACTTTTTTTGTTTCAGACGACACTCGGAGGAATTAATCATTATGAAAAAGTATTTCCTATTTGATGAACTCGGTACGAATTACCGTAAAGAAATCATTGGGGGCGTGACAACATTCTTAGCGATGGCTTACATTTTAGCTGTAAACCCAAATATGTTAGCAGAAGCCGGAATGGATAAAGGCGCAGTATTCGTAGCAACAGTTTTAGCAGCAATCGTCGGTTCGCTTATTATGGGGATATTAGCGAAATTCCCAATTGCGTTAGCACCGGGGATGGGATTAAATGCTTTCTTTGCATATGCAGTAGTTGGTACATACGGTTTGCCATGGCAAATTGGTTTAACAGGTGTATTTTTCTCAGGTCTTATTTTCATCGTTCTTTCTTTAACAGGTATTCGTGAAACAATTATTAATGCAATTCCACAACAATTAAAATACGCGGTATCAGCAGGTATCGGTTTATTTATCGCTTTCATCGGTTTACGTACATCAGGGATCATCGTTGCCGATAAGTCGACATTAGTAACATTAGGCAATTTAAAAGATGGTAGTGTACTACTTGCGATATTCGGCATCGTATTAGCAATTATTTTCTTAACGAAAAAAGTAAGTGCAGGTATTTTCTTTACAGTCGTGATTACAGCTGTTGTCGGTATGGTAACAGGTGTTATTAAAACCCCAGATACAATCGTATCTGCAATTCCGAGTGTAGCACCAACATTCGGTGTAGCGTTAGATCCGATTTTACATGATTTTGGTTCATTACTAAACTTGAACTTCTTAATTGTCGTATTAACGTTCCTATTTGTTGATTTCTTTGATACAGCAGGTACATTAATGGCTGTTGCTGATAAAGCAGGCTTAATTCGTAAAGATGGTACGATGCCACGTGCAGGTCGCGCATTAATGGCGGATGCACTCGGTACAACAATCGGTTCATTATTCGGTACATCAACAACGACTGCTTATGTAGAATCAACTTCTGGTGTTGCAGCAGGTGCGCGCTCAGGGTTCTCATCAATTATCGTTGCGATTTTATTCGGTCTATCATTATTCTTCTTCCCATTATTAGACGTATTAACGAGTGCGGTAACAGCACCAGCACTTGTGATGGTCGGTATTTTAATGGTATCGGCTTTACGCTTAATCGAATGGAATCAATTTGAAATTGCAGCTCCTGCATTTTTAACATTCTTTATGATGCCAATGAGTTCAAGTATCGCTTCTGGTATTGCATTAGGATTTATCTTCTATCCGATTACGATGTTGTTAGCAGGTCGTCGTAAAGAAATTCATCCATTAATGTACGTACTATTCGTCGTATTCATTCTGTATTTTGTTTTCGTAAGAAAATAATTCAATTACAACATTTAATAAAAGGGAAGGCATGATCAACATGCCTTCCCTTTTTTGTATGAAATAATGAGTTGTGAGATGTACTATATAGAAGAAAGTAGTATGTTGAAAATAAAAAACGACTGTGTAAATTGTTTATAATTGTTTTATGAAATAGCTTTTATGTGGATGGAATAGAGAATATCTTTAATATGCCGTGTATTTACAAAAGGATTTCTAATAAAAGATGAATTTGTTTGTTGACACATTATCGTTTCAGGCGTATAGTTAACAACGTTGACAAGCGAAGTTGATTAAAATATTAAAAAAGATGTTGACATTCACTTCATAAGTTGATATTATATAAAAGTTGTTTCCGAACGACAAACATCATAAAAACTTTTTTAAAAAGTTCTTGCTTTTTAAAAGTTATGATGATATAATAAATGAGTCGTTAATAACGACGTATGATGAACC
>NZ_HE611074.1 GCF_000285595.1 Kurthia senegalensis
GTTCATTTTTTAAGTCGTTTACTTGACGACTTAATTATTCTAACATAACTTTTTTCTTTTGTAAAGAACTTTTTTCATTTCTTTTTAAAAGTTTTTTAATTAAGTTAGCGTCACCTCTTAGCGACTTAAATATTATATCAAGTAGGAACAATAAAGTCAACAACTTTTTAAAATATTTTTAAGTGCTTATTTCAGCAACTTTTTTATTATACACATCACACAGGAATGTTTCAACTATTAAAACTCTCTTGGCGACTAAATATTATTTTAATGTAATTATACGTAAAATGCAACAAATCTTTATGTCTTTTATTGCTATTTCCACAAGTATATTCGCTATTTAACAAAACGTTTCATTCCCCCACTTCTAACTTCTCATTTCCTTCTATATAACTAGAATCGATCTATTAAAAAAAGAGGAAACCTTTAAAGGTTTCCTCTTTCCTACATATGAATTAACCGCGTTGGCGCATTAATGGGAATAATAGTACGTCACGAATTGATTGTGCATTTGTTAATAACATAATCATACGGTCAATACCGATTCCTAGACCACCTGTTGGCGGCATACCATATTCTAAAGCTTCTAAGAAATCTTCATCCATATCATGTGCTTCGTCGTTGCCTTGTTCTTTTTCTACCATTTGAGCTTCGAAACGTTGACGTTGGTCAATTGGATCGTTTAACTCTGTGAATGCATTCGCATGTTCACGACGAACGATGAATAGTTCGAAACGGTCTGTAAAGCGTGGGTCTTCAGGGTTTTTCTTCGCTAATGGAGAAATTTCTACTGGATGACCGTAAACGAATGTTGGTTGTACTAATGTTTCTTCTACTTTTTGTTCGAAGAATTCATTAATGATATGACCAACTTCCATCGTATCTTTAATAGCGATACCATGTTCTTTCGCTAAAGCTTGTGCTTCTTCTTTCGTCATTTCTTGGAAGAAGTCAACGCCTGTAGCTTCTTTAACAGCATCAACCATGTGTAGACGTTTCCAACCTTTAGATAAATCAATCATATCTTCGCCGTATTGTACTTGAGTTGTACCAAGTACTTCTTCAGCTACATGTACGAATAAATCTTCTGTTAAGTTCATTATGTCTTCGTAATCTGCATATGCTTCGTATAACTCAAGAAGTGTGAACTCTGGGTTGTGACGAGTTGATACACCTTCGTTACGGAATACGCGACCAATTTCATAAACTTTTTCCATACCACCAACGATTAAACGTTTTAAGTATAGTTCGATTGCGATACGCATGTACATTTGAGCGTCTAATGCATTGTGGTGCGTCACGAATGGGCGTGCAGCTGCACCACCTGCAACAGCATTAAGCATTGGAGTTTCTACTTCTAAGAAACCTTTTTTATTTAAGAATGAACGGATTGCACTAATGATTTGTGTACGTGTTACAAAAGTTTTCATGCTTTCATCGCTCGTAATTAAATCTAAGTAACGTTGACGGTAACGTTGTTCAACATCTTGTAAGCCGTGGAATTTTTCTGGTAATGGGCGTAAACCTTTAGAAAGGAATGTGAATTCAGTAACTCGAAGTGTTAATTCACCTACGTGTGTTTTAAATAAGTTCCCTTTCACACCGATGATATCACCTAAGTCTGCTTTTTTCACGATTTCGTAAGGATCTTCACCAATTACATCTTTACGTACGTAAATTTGAATTTGTCCACCGAAGTCTTTAATGTTTGCGAATGTTACTTTCCCTTTACGACGTTTTGTCATAATGCGTCCTGCTAATACTACTTCTACAGGATTTTCTTCAAATTGTTCTTGTGTTGTTTCAGCGTATTGTTCACGTACTTCACTAGTTAAATGTGTACGATCGAAACGATGGCCGAACGGATCGATGCCTTGTGAACGGATTTCATCCATTTTGTCGCGTCGAACCTGTTGTTGGTCGTTGATTTCTTCTGCCACGATTATTTCACTCCTTAGTATTGTTCCAAAAAACAGTCCATAATATTTATTATTGTACACAATAAACGGTGTATATTCACTGTTTCTGACTAAATTATTTGAAAGTCTGACTACTCTATAATAGCAGAAATGAAAAAAGTCGCCACTATCGCCTTGCGTCCTTTTCTCTAAAAAACATTAGCTGATATATAATGTTCCTTCTGCTTCTGCTTTTTCGCCTTCTTCAATAACTTGATTAATAATTGCACGGAATTCGATTTCTGTTTGTGCACTGTTAATCATTTTACGGTATTTCCCGTTACCACGAAGATTTTTTAAATACCATGATGCGTGGTTACGCATTTCAAGTACCGCTACTTTTTCACATTTTAGTGCCATTAGGCGTTCAAAGTGCAATAAGCATACGTTCATTTTTTCACGAATACCTGGTTCTGCTACGAGTTGACCTGTTTTTAAATATTGAACGGTGCGGTACATCATCCATGGATTCCCTAAAGCAGCACGTCCAATCATAACGCCATCTGCACCTGTATGTTCTAAAATGCGGTGGGCGTCTTCTGGTGTTTCAACGTCCCCATTTGCGATAAATGGGATCGTAATATTTTCTTTTACTTCTTTTAAAATATCCCAGTTTGCTTTTCCTTCATATTGTTGTACACGTGTACGACCGTGCATCGCAATTGCAGAAGCACCTGCGCGCTCTGCAGCTTGTGCATTTTCAACTGCGAATAAATGATCTTCATCCCAGCCGATACGCATTTTACAAGATACAGGTTTACTTACAGCATCCGTAACAGCAGATACCATCTCATAAATTTTATTCGGGTCAAGCAACCATTTAGCGCCCGCTTCACATTTAATAATCTTATTAACAGGACAACCCATATTAATATCGATAATGTCCGCTGTCGTATGTTGATCTACATACTTAGCTGCTTCTACTAAATTTTCTTTATCTCCACCGAAAATTTGTAAAGATAGTGGATTTTCACGTTCATCAATATAAAGCATGCTCATCGTTTTTTTGTTACGTTTCACGATTCCTTTATCGGAAATCATTTCCGCATAAACGAGACCTGCGCCGAATTCTTTTACCGTTAAACGGAAAGCCGAGTTACAAATACCAGCCATCGGGGCTAGTACGACACGATTATCCATTTCGATATCGCCAATCTTAAATGGCGTTTGATTTAAAGCCAAACTAGTTCCTCCTCAAAATGAGTACATCTATTGTTTCAAGCAAAAAAACAATGTTTCTTGCGTCCTATGAATGAATAAAACCTTCTACATCATCAATTTCTTTAAATACGCGGACGCCCGCATGCCCTACTTCTTCTAAATAGCTTGCGACAGTGCGCTCTGTTGTAGGTAATACGGCGTCTTTTGCGATTTCCATTAAAGGTACGAGAACAAATGCGCGTTCGTGCATACGTGGATGCGGCACAATTAATGTCTCTGTTTCAATATTTTCATGATTATATAACAAAATGTCAAGGTCAATGGTCCTCGGACCCCAACGAATAATGCGTACACGTTTTAATTGTTGTTCAATTTCTTGGCAAGTAACGAGTAGTTGCTGTGCACTCAACGTCGTCTCTACTTCAATAACGATGTTTAAAAAAACATCTTGGTCTTCGTATCCAACCGGATCCGTATCATATATGGAAGAAACTTTTGTTACGTTAACGTATTCGTTCTTTTGCAGTAGTTGAACAGCGTGCTGCAGCGCTTGTTCTTTATCGCCCATATTGGAGCCAAGAGAAATGTATGCCGTTACCATTTAAAAATCACCTCTCGTTATTTCAACCGCTACTTCACGGTAATGCCCACGAATTGGCGGATCAGGTTTAATCACTTCTACTCGAATACCTTTCACCGCTGTCGGATAAGCTTCGCGAACCGCTTTTGCAACATGCTCTGCGACTGCTTCAATTAATTGAAATGGTTTGCCTTCTACGATTTTTTGACAAATCTCAAATACTTCCGCATAGCTAACCGTATCCGTTAAATCATCCGTTTCTCCTGCATGTTGTAAATCAACTGCTATTGCAAGCGTGACACGAAAGCGTTGTCCAAGAACGGTTTCTTGCTCGAGTACGCCGTGATAGCCGTAAAATTCCATATCTTTAATGTGAATATAATCCATGTTACTCCTCCTATTTCAATGCATCCATCATTTTCATCATACGCGCAATTGGCAATACGTCATGAACACGTACGATATGACAACCTTTTGCAACGCCATAACAGCAAGTTGCACCTGTGCCTTCCATACGTTCCTCTTTCGGTAAGTCTAGCACTTCCCCAATAACACGTTTACGGGAAGTCGCTAACAATACCGGATAGCCCATCTCACACAATTGTTCTAAATGACGCATCATTTCTAAATCTTGTTGACGCGTTTTTGCAAAGCCGATACCTGGGTCGAGCCAAATGTACTCATCTTGAACACCTGCTTGCTTCGCAATTTCAATACTCTTTCGTAAATCTGCTTGCGCGGTCGCAAAAAAGTCGTCCCCGTACTGTTCGTCTACTCGATTATGCATTAAAATAATCGGCACTTTTTGATCAGCAGCGACTTTCGCAATTGCAGGATCTCTTTGTGCACCCCAAATATCGTTAATAATATGGACACCCGCTTCAACAGCTGCTTGCGCTACTTCTGCTTTAAACGTATCGATCGATAATAAAACGTCGAGTTCTGCACGAATCGCTCGAATAACTGGTATGATTCGTGCGATTTCCTCTTCCGCTGTAATCGGCGTATGTCCAGGGCGTGTTGACTCCCCGCCAATATCGATAATTTTCGCACCGTCCGCAACCATTTGTTTCGCATGAGCAACGGCTTTCTCAACCGTATTAAATTGACCACCGTCTGAAAATGAATCCGGTGTAACATTTAAAATACCCATTACGTACGTTTCTTTCCCAAAATCGAGGAGATGTCCATCGATTGTCATTCGTTTATAGTGTTGTAAATTCAAAATGAAGACCCCTTTATCCATTCTATATAACGTGCATGAAGGTTTTGATAAACCGCTCCTTGATTCCCGGCGAACTGCTTCGTTCCTAACCGACGAATCGGAATCAATTCTTGAATCGACGTCGTTATGAAACACTCATCCGCTTGGAGTAACGCTTCTCTGTGGAATTCACCTTCGACGACATCAACTAATTGCATCACACACGCTCTCGTTATGCCCGGTAAAATCCCCATCGAAAGAGACGGTGTATACACGATACTATCTTTCACCCAAAAAATCGTAGACGTAATTCCTTCTGCGATTAGCCCGTCCTCGTTCAAAAAGAACCCTTCGACGTCTGCAAGTGAAGGAACTTCAAATCGAGCAACGACATTGTTCGCATAGTGATGTGATTTGAAGCGCGTTGCTTGTTCAGGCGAATTGCGTACCGTTTCAAGCCAAACCGCTTCTTTTTCTGTACCACGTGGTGGCAAATGAAGTGGTTTTTGAAAAATAATGACGTTCGGCGACGGATACGTTGTTGGCGCAAGTCCAATTCCCGCCTCTCCAGCTGAAACGTTCACACGAAAATAACCGTCTTCTGTACCATTTCGCACATTTAATTCTATTATAACATCTCGCAGTTGCTGTTCCGTGTAAGGGAGTTGAATGCGATATGCCTTTAATGCTTCTTCCATACGTATAAAATGTTCATGCCATAAAAGTGGTATGCCATCATACGTACGAAGCGTTTCAAATATACCTAATCCATATAAATAACCGTGATCAAACGGTGAAATACGCAAATCTTCTTCTTTTACATAATCCCCATTATGAAAACACCACATTTAATTCCCCTCCACGTACGTTTCAATAAAGTTTTGTAATAATGCTTTCCCACCTTCTGTCATAATCGACTCCGGATGGAATTGAACACCTTCGACTGCCATTTGTTTATGACGAATGCCCATAATCTCTCCTTGCTTCGTCCAAGCCGTCACTTCTAAACATTTTGGCAACGTTTCTTTTTTCACGATTAACGAATGGTAGCGCGTTGCGTTGTACGGATTGTTCAAGCCATTATGTACGCCTTTATTTTCATGAAAAATCGGGGACGTCTTGCCGTGCATTAACGTATCTGCTCGAACGACGTCTCCTCCGAATACTTGCGCAATCGCTTGATGCCCTAAACAAACGCCGAACAGTGGAATACACCCCGCAAAAGTTTTAATAATTTCTAAACTCATTCCCGCATCATTCGGTGTACAAGGTCCTGGCGAAATGACGAGCATATCTGGCGCAAGTGTCGTTATGTCTTCAATCGTTACCGCATCATTTCGTACGACGCGTACTTCTTGTCCGAGTTCGCCGAAGTATTGCACTAAGTTGTACGTAAAAGAATCGTAATTATCGATCATTAAAATCATCGTCTACTACCTCCGCCATTTGTTTTGCTTGCCACATCGCTTTCGCTTTATTGAGAGATTCCGTATATTCTTTTTCCGGCTTAGAATCAATAACGATACCTGCACCCGCTTGAATGTATGCCGTATCATTTTGAATATACGCTGTTCGAATGACGATATTCATTTCAAAATCACCATTAAAGCCGAGCCAGCCAATCGAACCGGTATACAAACCCCTTCTGACTGGTTCTAATTCTTCTATAATTTCCATCGTACGAATTTTCGGTGCACCCGTAATCGTTCCTCCTGGGAAAACAGCACGAATTCGGTCGGCATTCGTTTGATCTTTTCGTGCGGTTCCTCTTACATTCGATACGATATGCTGCACGTGGGAATATTTTTCGATAACCATGAATTCATCGACATGCACAGAGCCGTACTCCGATACGCGTCCTAAATCATTCCGTTCTAAATCTACGAGCATGACATGCTCTGCCCGTTCTTTTTCGTTATCAATTAATTCTTTCGCTAGCGCAAAGTCTTCTTCATCATTCGCACCTCGAGGACGGGTTCCTGCAATTGGGCGCGTCGATAAAGCATTTCCGTATTTTTGAATGAGCAATTCAGGAGAACCTGATGCAATCGAAAATAACGGTGATGCCATATGACACATATACGGCGACGGGTTGAACGTACGGAGCGCTTCATATACGTCCATCGACGATGCGCGTAATTTTTCTTCTTGGCGCACAGATAAATTCACTTGGAATACATCGCCCGCCGTAATGTATTGTTGGATTTTTAGTACCGCTTCTTCAAACTGCTTTCCAGACATCGATTTTAAGCGACGTTGGTCCATTTCAACAGGTAGAGCGTGTGACGTATGAAACTTACGTATTGCTAAACCACTCGCTGCCGCTTCTTCATACGACTGCGCTACTCGTTCAACGTCGATTGTACACGTTGCTAGTTTCATCACACGGGTCTCATTCGTCGTAACGTCTCGTACGGCCCAATGATCGACGATGTAAAAATAAAGATCCGGTACGGCGATATCCGCTTTCGCAATCGACGGAATGTTTTCGATTTGGCGAACGTAGTCGTAACTAATGAATCCCAATGCCCCACCGTAAAAATAATCGTGTGGACACGTCGTTCCGTAAATAGCGACTAAATCTTCTACGAGTTGAAGTGGTTCGCCGTACTTCACTTCTTCTTGTCCATCGCGCCACTTAATATGAATGCCCCCTTCTATCGATTGCACGACAGCGAGTGGATTCCAAGCGGCGATCGACTGCTTCCCTCCACGACCACTTTCTAAAAAAAGATGATGTGTCAGATTTTCTGTTTGTTTTTGATATCCGTAAAAAAAGGCGTCAGGCGTTAATGAAAAGGCTTTTGATTGCACGATACTCAAGTCTAGCTACCTCCAACAATAAATTTCTATTATTTTTCTTACATACGTGCATCATATAACATAAAAGACTTCGATGAATACTGTTTTCCTACATAAAAAAAGGATCGCGCTTGAGCACGACCCATTTTTTGAAAACGACGGATGATTAATCGTCGAAGTGGTATAGAGGAGTTGATAAGTAACGTTCACCATTAGATGCAAGTACCGCAACAACGTTTTTACCTTTACCTAATTTTTTAGCTGTTTCAACAGCAGCCCAAATTGCTGCACCAGAAGAAATACCACCTAAAATACCTTCTTCTTTTGCTACGCGACGAGATGTTTCGAAAGCATCTTCATTTTCAACGCCGATTACTAAATCGTAAACGTCTGTATCTAACGTTGCTGGTACGAAACCTGCACCAATTCCTTGGATTTTATGCGGACCTGGTTTACCACCTTCAAGAACTGGTGAATCTTTAGGTTCAACAGCGATAATTTCAACGCCATCGAAGTTTTCTTTTAATGCTTTACCAACGCCTGATACTGTACCACCAGTACCAACACCTGCGATAAAGGCATCTACTGAAAGACCTTCTTCTTTAAATGCGTTTACGATTTCTTGACCAGTTGTATTATAGTGCATTACTGCATTGACTGGGTTTTCGAATTGTTGTGGTAAGAACCAACCATTTTCTTTAGATAATTCTTCCGCTTTTGCGATTGCACCTTTCATGCCATCTGCTCCAGGAGTAAGAATTAATTGTGCACCGTAAGCACGTAATAAGTTACGGCGTTCTAAAGACATTGTATCTGGCATTACGATAACTGATTTGTAGCCTTTTGCTGCAGCAATCATTGCAAGACCAATACCAGTGTTACCTGAAGTTGGTTCGATTAATGTGCTACCTGCTTTTAGGATACCTTCTTCTTCCGCTTTTTCAACCATTGCTAATGCTAAACGGTCTTTAACAGATGAGCCGGGGTTCATGTATTCCAATTTAACGTATACGTTTGCATCGTTTGGACCTGTAGCATGGTTTAATTTTACTAACGGTGTGTTCCCTACTAAATCAGCAACTGAATTTACAATTTTGTTTGTCATTTTTTCTTCCACTCCTAATCCCTAGTAATGTAATAGGTTTTATATATTTCAATTCTACTCTGCACTTTTATAATTGTCAACGGAAAAGTACGAATTCTCTGATAAGAACTGTATTATTAGAAAATAGCAAAAAAAGATGCCTTCGCTCTTAAAACGAAGGCATCTTTTTTGAAAATAACTATTCCGCTTGTTGCGTTTTTAATACGTGAATTTGATCAATAAGTTCTTGTAAATCAGCTTCTGAATATTGGTATTTTTCCATACAGAAATGACATTCTGCTTCAGCGCCGTGATCTTCATCGATCATTGATTGTATTTCAGCTTCTCCGACTTTTAATAAAGCTTCTCCGAAACGTTCTTTTGAACAAGAACAATTGAATGAAATCGGTAATGTATCTAAAAAGTCGACATTGTCTTCACCTAATACGGCATTCAAAATCTCTTCTGGCGAATAACCTTTTTCAATCATTTTTGAAACGGGTTCAATATTAGATAATGCGGTTTCAATTTTTGTAATTGTTTCATCATCAACACCTGGCATTACTTGAACGATAAAGCCACCTGCTGCAAGAATTGAATCGTCTGTATTTACAAGAACACCAAGACCTACTGCTGATGGTGTTTGTTCTGATTTTGTGAAATAGTAAGCAAAATCTTCGCCTAGTTCACCTGATATTAATTCAACTTGTCCTGTAAAATAATCACGTAAACCTGTATCTTTCACGACAGATAATGTACCTTCTGTACCGACTGCGCGACGTACGTCTAATTTACCTTGTGCATTTAAATCGAAATGAACGTGTGGATTCACAGCGTAACCGCGAACTTCACCTTTTGCGTTCGCATCGACGACAATGCCACGCATATCTCCATTGCCTTGTACTTTAATCGTTAAAAGGTCTTCACCTTTTTGCATCGCACCCATCATTGCCGCTGCGGTCATCGTACGACCAAGGGCTGCTGATGCTGTTGGCCATGTATCATGGCGTCGTTGAGCTTCACCTACAGTATCTGTTGTACGAACGGCAAATGCACGAACGCTACCACCGAAGCCTAAAGCTCTTACTAAATAATCTGACATGCTAAAATTCCTCTTTTCTATAAGAATTACGTAAACTCTGAATGAATCATATCATAATTTCTTTTCATTACAAAAGAAACTGTTTGAGCAAACCTTTCATACAAAAAGCGACCGAGACGCTAACGTCTCGGTCGCTTTCAACGTACTAATTAATCTCGTTCTTCTTGAATACCGTTATTATTTGTTCCAGTAGCATCATTTTCTTTCGGTAAGTCTTTCACAGAAGGATCAGGTTTCTTCGTAAGAGTCACTTGATCTTCTGTTACGACTTCGCCACCTGTAACATCTTCTTCAGTAGACTCTGTTTTCACTTCATCTGCTTTCGTAGAGTTTACTGTGTGCGTGCTTGAATATGTGCGTTCTGGTAATTTACCATATTTTTCAAGATGTTCAATTTGTTCAGCATCTAATGTTTCTTCAACTAACAACGTTTGAGCGATTAGTTCAAGTAAATCGCGACGCTCTATTAAGATATCTTTCGTACGAGCATATTGTTCTTTAACCATGCGTTGCATTTCTTCGTCAATTTCTTTTGCAATGGCATCCGAGAATGCTGAGCTACTGTCCCCACCTAGGAACATGTTACCGCCAGCCCCTTGTTTGCTCGTATATTGCAACTGACCGATACGATCACTCATACCGTACTCAGTAACCATTGAGCGAATAATACTTGTCACACGTTCAAAGTCATTGTGTGCACCTGTTGATACTTCGCCGAAAGTAATATCTTCGGCTGCACGACCACCAAGTAAACCAGCTACTTTATCAAGTAATTCTGGTTTTGTCATAAAGTAACGATCTTCTTTCGGAAGCATTACTGCATAACCACCCGCTTGTCCACGAGGAACAATCGTAACTTTGTGAACTTTTTCTGCTTCATCAAGCGTTAAACCGACAACAACGTGTCCTGCTTCATGATACGCAACGATATTACGTTCTTTCTTAGAAATGACGCGACCTTTTTTCGCAACACCCGCAATGACGCGGTCTGTTGCTTCATCAATATCACCCATGTCGATTTTTTCTTTATTACTACGTGCTGCAACGAGTGCTGCTTCATTTAGTAAGTTTTCTAAATCAGCACCAGAGAAACCTGGTGTACGTTGGGCAATTGCTTTCAAATCAACTGTTTCATCTAAAGGTTTTTTGCGAGCATGCACTTTAAGTACTGCTTCACGACCTTTTACGTCTGGACGTCCAACCGTAATTTGACGGTCAAAACGACCTGGACGAAGCAATGCTGGATCTAAAATGTCTGGGCGGTTCGTCGCAGCGATAATAATAATCCCTTCGTTCGGACCGAAACCATCCATTTCAACTAGTAATTGGTTTAATGTTTGTTCACGTTCATCGTGACCACCACCAACACCGGCGCCACGTTGGCGACCGACAGCATCGATTTCATCGATGAAAATAATACATGGTGCATTTTTCTTAGCATTTTCAAACAAGTCACGTACACGACTTGCGCCGACACCGACGAACATTTCCACGAAGTCAGAACCTGAAATCGAGAAGAATGGTACGCCAGCTTCACCAGCGACAGCACGTGCAAGTAATGTTTTACCGGTACCAGGAGGGCCCACTAATAGGATCCCCTTCGGAATACGTGCACCGATTTTTTCAAATTTCGTGTGATCTTTTAAGAAATCAACAACTTCGACAAGTTCTTGTTTTTCTTCATCTGCACCTGCAACGTCTGTAAAACGAACTTTTTTCTTCTGATCGTCATACAGTTTTGCTTTGCTTTTCCCAAAGCTCATCATACGGTTTCCACCGCCTTGAGATTGGTTCATTAAGAAGAAGAATAAAATAAAAATAATCACAAATGGGATAATCCCAGTAAAGAATTGAACAAAACCACTCGTTTCAGGTGCTTGCTCGAAGTCAATATTTGTGTTGTCTTTCGCTGCTTTACGGATATCATCCATTAAGCCTTGATCGTCTACAGGGACGTTCGCTACGAAGCTTTCACCTTTTGAATATCCTTCTAACGTACCTTTAACAACGTACACTAAATTGTCTGGTTGGATAGTCGCTTCCTTCAACTGTCCTTTATCTAATGCCGTTACAAACTCGTGATATGATAATTCTTTCGTCGGTTGATTTTTGTTGTTAAATGTCCCAAAAATACCAACAATCACAAGGAAAATTAATAAATAAAGTATGGTGTATCGAAATATTCGATTCATCCCTAGCCTCCTCATAAGGTAAACAGAAAAACTATAATAAATCTTATCATATGCCGATTTTTACGTACAAATGAAAAGCTCTCAAAATCGCGAACTTTCAAGCAATTGAACGTTATCCGTCACATTCTTTTATTAGAATGAGTAAACAGATTTTTTAAGTACACCGATATATGGAAGATTACGATAGCGTTCTGCATAATCTAATCCGTAACCAACTACAAATGCGTCTGGTACATCAAAGCCGACGAAATCAGCATGTAGATCTACTTTACGTCCAGTTGGTTTATCTAATAATGTTACGATTTTAATTGATTTTGCTTTACGGTGTTTGAATAGTTCTACTAAGTAGCTTAAAGTTAAGCCGCTATCGATGATATCTTCAATGATGACGATGTCACGACCTTCAACACTTGTGTTTAAATCTTTTAAGATTTTTACTTCGCCTGATGATACAGTTGCGTTACCGTAACTTGAAACATCCATGAAGTCGATTTCTACATATGCATCAATACGTTTCATTAAATCGGTCATGAAAGGCATAGCACCTTTTAATACACCAATTAAAAGAGGGAATTTATCTTGATATTCCGCTGTTAATTGCGCACCTAATTCTTGAATTTTTTCTTGCAGTTGTTCTTCTGAAATTAATACTTCTTCAATGTCGTTTTGAAGCACTGTCTGTTCCTCCTTGATTGTATATAGCATTACAAAGTGTCACGGTCGACAACTAACAATAAATCGTCTGTCGGTCGCTTTGTTTTCGAAAAATAATGACTCACGCGCAAACCGATGACGGCGATAATCTCGCCATCTTCTTTTTTCAATATTGGCCACGTATCACGCATTGCTTCCGGAATCTTTTCATCGATTAAAATACGAGAAACTTTCTTTGGTTTCGTCATGCCTAATACGACGATTCGATCACCTTCTTGACGAGTGCAAACTTGAAATGCGCGGCCAATTTCTGATGAGTTTGCGTAATACATGCGTCCCTCCGCAAAAGAAACCTTTTGCTCGGTCGCTATGTATAGTTTTAAATGATGTGGCAGTGAAATCCATTCATTAAAAGAAACTGTCGGCAACAAAGTCGCTTGTGGCTCCTCTTGAGATGCTTCAATAATGAGTTGATCATATTGACGATGCATCTTGAAGTCTTTCGGCAAATGAATTGTACTATTGCCTTCCACGATCATGGCAAGTTGTAAAATATTTTCCGTTAACGTATAACTTTGTACAATCGCAATATCTTTATAAAGATAATTTAATAGTAGTTGAATGATTCTCCTTTGTAAAGCAACGGGTTGCCTTCTGAAGCCAATTAAATGGATTCCGAGCATTCCATTTTTCGGAGTGAATATCAATTCATGATATTTTTGCATCGCAAGCTGTTGTAAAAGATGCTCATCTTCCTTTTTACGTTCGGTGAACACTTGAATCGCTTCGACTACTTTTGGATTTTCTTTCTTTAATAATGGAACGACGTGATGGCGCATACGATTGCGTAAATACTCATCTTCTGAATTCGTATAATCTTCTTGAAACGCAATTTGATGACGCGTTGCATATTCCTCAATTTGATGACGCGTACACGATAAAAATGGTCGAATTAACATTCCTTCACAAAATGGACGTTCATTCGGCATACCTAAAATACCATTCCTATGTAACCCTTTCGTCAAAGCCATCAATACATTTTCAACTTGATCATCTCCGTGATGAGCCATCGCTAAATAATCGTATTGATTCGTTTTCATCACTTCCTCAAAAAAGCCATAGCGTTCTCTGCGACAAATCGCCTCCACGTTTCCTTGCTCTTTCGAAACGATATGAGGAATCGGAATAGCCTTTTTATAAAAACGAATATTTTCCCGTTCACAAAACGCTTCTACAAATTGTGCATCGCGCATCGAATCTTCTCCGCGCAACATGTGATTCACATGAATCGCTGCTACATGTTTAATTTGAAAGAGTGCTTTATTCTCAAGTAAGAAATGTAGCAAAACCATGGAATCGATTCCGCCAGAACAAGCGACTACAACCGATTTATTCGGTTGTAGTAAATGAGATTGGCGCACGTATTCATACGCTTGCTTTTCAAGTTTCATGACTCTCTTCACCTCGCTACCATTCTAGCATTTATTCAGAAAATCATCTTCATATGGCTACGTATCGATCCTATCTCATGTGATAAAGTCGCTCGTTACGCCATTAATACCCTAATAAATGTAAAAAAATACCCATTGATTTAAAAAAATATTTTTTCTTTCAAAAAACAATTGACGTCATTTCGTTTCTCTTGTAATATTATTTTTGTTGTTATTAATGGCGGCCTAGCTCAGCTGGCTAGAGCGTCCGGTTCATACCCGGGAGGTCGGGGGTTCGATCCCCTCGGCCGCCACCAATAACGGCCCCTTGGTCAAGCGGTTAAGACACCGCCCTTTCACGGCGGTAACACGGGTTCGAATCCCGTAGGGGTCATATTAAAGAAGCACTTGCTCACGCAAGTGCTTCTTTTTTTGATTTTATCGTATAAAAAAACTGTGAAGTCATAACTTCACAGTAAAATTTATTTAATTATTAGCTACGACGAGCGCCACGGCCACCGCGTTTAGAATCTGTTGCGCGTTTTAAAGTAGCTAAGCGTTCATCACTATCTTTAATGAAACGTGCCATTTTTTGCTCAAAGTTTTCTTGTTGTGGGCGGTGTTCATTACGGTTACCCCCACGATTGTTGTTACGTGATCGTTGTGGACGTTCTGGTCGTTGCGGACGTTCTGATTCTGGTTTTGCTTTACGAATAGAAAGACCAATTTTGCCATCTGATTCTACGTTCATCACTTTAACTTCAACTACGTCACCAACTGTTAAATGGTCGTTGATGTCTTTTACATAGTTGTCAGCAACCTCACTAATATGCACAAGACCTGTTGATTTGTCGGGAAGTTCAACGAACGCTCCGAAATTTGTAATACCTGTTACTTTACCTTGTACTTTGCTGCCTACTTCGATTGACATAAAAAAAATGCTCCTCCTTAGAATTTAAGCGACTCGTAAGTCCATCAATATAATCGTTTTTGTGTGTATTATACACAACTACCTACTAATTATAACTAACAAAAATAGCGTGTCAACAACACGAATTTACTGAATTTAAATTTTAGTCTTTCTTTCCATCATCTTTAGGAAGGGTGAAAATAACTTCACCTTTCTTAGATAAAAATAGCTTTTCACGTGCTAATTGTGAAATATATTCATCATCATTTAATTGTTTAATTTCATTTTCAAGCTCTTCTTTTTGCTGTTTTTGGTCTTTTAATTCTTGCTCAACAGCTACTCTTTGTTGCTCTTTTTGCTCTAATGTTTGTTTCTGCTCATGCCATGAATAACCGAGCGTTGCAATGATGACAACAAACAACCCAAGCATGACAGCTAAACGGTTTCGTACGATATGAAATTGTTTCTTTTCGCCCCTAGCTTTCTTTTGTTGCTTCTTCACATATTCCGGGTGCAATGGTTGAGGTTTTTTTTGTTGTTTGTTGTTCGTCATATGTATCAACTCTCTTTCGCAATCATTATATCGGATAATATATAAAACTTTAAGTATCATCAATGAAATTTGTAAAAATAGGAAATATGAATTGTGTCTAAAATTCATATTTTTTATGTTTTTCCCGTTTCTACAAAAAAATAAACCCGATTACGTATAATCGGGTTCATCTTTTTTAATCTTCGTCGTCAATAAAAGCAACTTCTACTTTTTCTAACTTTTCTTCTTTTAAAATTTCGTACATCAAATGTGCTTCGTCTTTTTTCACGATATCTTTCAACATTTCAATACGAGCCGTCACGATTTTTTGACCGAAACGAATCGCTAATACGTCACCGGCTTTTACTTTCGTACTCGGTTTCGCTACTTTATCGTTGATCGTAATACGTCCTTGCTCTGACACTTCTTTCGCAAGTGTACGACGTTTAATTAAACGAGATATTTTTAAAAACTTATCTAAACGCATTATTTTTCCTCCTTCACAATTGCCCATAGTTCTAACATTTCATCAATTGAAACGTCCTCCCATTGCTTTTGTTCTGCTTGAATTTTTTTCTCAAGTGCACCGAAACGTTTTGCAAATTTTGCATTTGCGAATAACATCGCATCTTCTGCTGATATTTTGTAAAGTCGAGCAACGTTTACTAATGTCATTAACACATCGCCAAACTCCTCTACTTTATTCGTATCATTTTTTACTGCTTCTTTAAATTCGCTTAACTCTTCTTCGAATTTCCACCAAAATTGATTTTCTTCTGGCCATTCAAATCCAAGTTTTGCCGCACGTCGTTGGTAATTGTATGACGTTTGAAGAGACGATGCTTCACGGTATTCACCGTCTAAAATTGGTGTTGCCGTATCATCATTCGCATGCTCTTCTTTTTTGATTTTTTCCCAGTTTGCATTGATTTCTTCCACGCTATTTACGACGACATCACCAAATACGTGTGGGTGACGTCGCATCATTTTCGAAGCAGCTCCTTCAAGTAAATCTTCTAAGTTGAAGTAACCATCATCTTCGCCAATTTGTGCAAGCATGAATACGAGCATTAATAAATCGCCGAATTCTTCAATCATATGCTCATCATCTTGTTCATTAATTGCTTCGATTGCTTCGTGCATTTCTTCTAATAAATAACGTTTCATACTTTCATGCGTTTGTGCCTTATCCCAATCACAGCCGTTCTCACCGCGCATTGTCGACATAATATCACGGAAAGTAGACCACTCACGAAGCGCTTCTTTACGCTCCTTCACAGGTGGTACGTATACCGTCGTTAAGTTACTGATGCTCGCCACGTGATCTAACTCATGTAGCGGTACCGTAATGACTTCTTCTGCACTTGAACCTGCAGCTGTCACGATTGTAACCGGATATTCTGGTGCATATTTTTCCATTAACGTTAACTTCACTTCAGAAGCACTGAATTGATCGTACACTTGTGCAATTAATAAATGATTGTACATATTCACATGGTGGATTGAAAAAGTCGCGCCATCGACTAATTGGAATCCATCAATCGGATCAATTTTAAGCGTTGCAAAAACAGCGTCTAAAAAGCTTTGTCCACCTTCTATTTTCAGCTGAACATTGCCTTGTTTCTCTTCTTCAATTAACAACTCAACCGTCATTTCTGCAACAAGTGGATGTCCGGGAACGGCATAAATTACATCATCATGAGCCGCGTAGCCTTTTAATGTATCCACGATTTCTTTATAAACGGGTAAAAATTCATCGTGTTTTTCATAAATTAAATCAAAGCTTTCAAACGCTACGCCTTCTTTTGCTAATTCATCTAACACGGGATGTTCTTTCGTACGAACGTAAATTTTCTCAGCGTTTTTTAATGTTTTGTAAACGCCCATCGGTAATTGTTCAAAATCCCCTGCTCCTAAACCTATAACTGTAATTTGATGCATATTCATTCACCTGTTTCTCTATTTTTTATTGCGATTGACGTAAAGCTGGAAGGCAGCTACTTTCCTACCAAACGGTAGTACAAACCAGTCACGTACAGATAATACTTCCCTTTTTGTAGCAATGAGTAAAAATACGAATGCGCCAATGCCTACGCCGCTTAACGCCACGATTGTCGCTTGCCATCGTTCGTGCATTCCGAGTTGATTCGTTGCATAAATGCTAAGCATCTCCCAAATACCGACGGAAATCAACATGCCAACTGTAGCAATACTTAATCCTATGACGAAAGATTTTTGTAAAAATTGCACGGTCGTTACTTTTTTCAAAAACAACAACAACCCGATTGCACTAAGCGCTAATCCGAGGTTACTCGCAACAGCGGCACCGATAATTCCAAACGATGCTACAAATAGTTCATTACATAAAAGTTTAACGATTAAACCGGCAATGAGCAATAGAGAAGGATGTTTTGTATAACCTAAACCTTGCAGAACCGCCATCATCGGCATAATAATCGATAGCCAAACAATTTGTACTACGAATAAACTAAGGACGCCTGAAAGCACATCTGTTTTGAACATCATCGTATTCATATACGGCATAACAGCGATTAATCCTGCAGTGGCTGCAACCCCAATCATCACGGACACATTAAATGTCAGACGCATATATTTTTCTGCTTCTCGTACGCGACGTCTCTTCATTTCAATCGTAATAAGCGGTACAACTGCCATCGCTAATGATGAAGCAAGGACGAGACCGACTTGCACGAGCGGTTGTCCGCGGTCGTATATGCCTTTCGTTTCCATTGCTTCTATTATCGCCATCCCTGAGTCTTTTAACTGCTCAAAAACCGTGAAAGAGTCGACGAGTTGAAATAAAATCAATAGTAAGCTGCTTAAGCTAATACCAATACTATAAATCGTTAATCGCTTCACGATATGTAATTTTTCTTTTCGAGGAAGACGTTGTTTTTGATCCGTCGTTTGCTTATTTTGTACGTACCAAATCAACCATAAAATACCGACAACTTCGCCTAATACGGTCGCATACGTTGCAAAAGCTCCTACCGTATAAAGTGATTGATGCCAATATACTAACGCGTAGGCACTACATAAAATAAGGAAGACCCGAACGGTTTGTTCGACTACTTGTGACGTCGCGAGTGTTTTCATATCACCATTTTTTTGTGCAATCCCTTTATAAACTGCTAAAAATGGAATCGTTAACGCGACGAAGCTACCGATTCTCAACAGCGGCATCAATTGTAAATCGCCCATCATTTCCGCAAAAAGTGAAGAAAAACTAAATAATAAAATGAATAGCACGATGCCAACGACGCTTAAATAACGGAAAATAATCGGAATAAGCGTTTTAGACGTGTGTGGACTTTCCGCCAAAATACGCGAGACAGCAATCGCAAGACCGCTCGCCGTCCACGTTACAAAAAATGCGACGAACGGATACACTTGTTGATAAATGTAAAACCCTTCATCTCCAACTAAATTTTGAAACGGGATGCGGTACACCATGCTTAACACTTTCACGAATAACATCGCGAGCGTCAATAAAGCGACGCCACTAACATAGCTTTTCATCCCCGATTGTTGTGCCATAATGTCGTTCCTTTCTAAAAAAGATTCGTCCTTATAATATATCATGTTCGTCTGAAAAAATAAGTGTCGTTGCCGATAGTGTAAGAAAAGGAGTGATGTATATGCGTCTTCAAAAAGTAAGTTCTTTTCAAAATACGACTTCGTATAACCGTACAGCTTCAAATCGCCAATCGTCCAACGTATTCGCCGCCTCTTTACAAGCGGCTAGTGCCTCTCGTATTATTACAGAGAAGAAAGATGGCTACATTCGTCGATATCGGTTACTACCCGATGGGCGTCGTGAACTTCTTTCAGAAGAGCGCGATGAATCGTTTGAACAACTGCCAAAACGTAATCACAACTTAGACTTATTAAACGAAATGAATTATAAAAAGTAACATCTTCATGAAAAAAAAGAAGGCATCGCCTAGAGCGAACTGCCTTCTTTTTTATACGCATTTATTTTTCTTTTAAAGCATCTGGTAACGATTTCATTAATTTCTCTAATAAATCAAATGGCAACAATCCTGTTATTTTGCGTTCATCGACTGTCAATGCTAACTGATTGCCTTCATATAAAAAGCCGACTGCACGACCAAATTGCATCGAATCGGAAACGATTTTCGCTCCGTCGATTTGGTTCGTGCCTTCTTTTGAAAATTGAATGCGAACGATTTTGTTTTTCTCTTTAATTGATTCCACACCCACTTGAATCGCATACGCACGCATTAAAGCAATGCGCATTAGACGCTCTGTCTCACTCGGCATATCACCGAAGCGGTCGTGTAATTCATCGAGCATTTCCGTATACATTTCTTCTCCGTCAATCGCTTTAATTCGTTTGTACATTTGAATTTTTTGATAGCCATCTGGAATGTATTCGTCTGGAATATAAGCATCGTAAGGTAACACGATTTCTGGATCAATTTCTTTCACAACGACTTCGCCTTTGCTTTCTGCTTGGCGTTCTTTCACTGCTTCTTCAAGCATTTGAGAATACAAGTCGAAACCGACAGAATCGATGAAACCATGTTGTTGTGCACCGAGTAAGTTCCCTGCACCACGAATCGATAAATCACGCATCGCAATTTTGAATCCTGAGCCTAGCTCTGTAAACTCTTTAATAGCTTGTAAGCGTTGTTCTGATACTTCCGTTAACACTTTATCTATTTTGTACATAAAGTACGCATACGCGACACGATTTGAACGTCCAACGCGCCCTCTCAATTGATACAACTGAGAAAGCCCCATATGATCTGCATTGTTCACGATCAGCGTATTCGCATTCGGAATATCGACACCCGTTTCAATAATCGTCGTCGTCACGAGCACATCGTATTCACCTTCTAAAAAGCCGTAAACCATCGATTCTAACTCTCGTTCGGTCATTTTACCGTGTGCATGTCCAACGCGGGCTTCGGGTACGAGTGCTTGAATTTTTTCTACTTCACGAGCCATATCATCTACGCGATTGTGTAAGTAAAACACTTGCCCACCGCGAGCCATTTCACGCTCGATAGCCTCGCGTACGAGTGCACCGTTATATTCCATAACGTACGTTTGGACTGGGAAGCGGTTTGCGGGTGGTGTTTCAATGACAGATAAATCACGCACACCGACCATCGACATGTGCAGCGTACGAGGAATTGGTGTCGCGGTTAACGTTAAGACGTCGACGTTCGTACGTAATGTTTTAATACGCTCTTTATGCGTCACGCCGAAACGTTGTTCTTCATCGACAATAAGCAATCCTAAATCTTGATAAATAACATCTTTCGATAAGAGACGATGCGTCCCAACGACGATGTCTACCGTACCTTCTTTTAATCCTTTAATCGTTTCATTTTGTTGCTTTCTCGTACGGAAACGACTAAGCATCCCAACATTTACAGCAAAGTCTTGGAAACGTTCTTGTAACGTCTCAAAATGTTGCTGTGCCAAAATAGTCGTCGGCACTAAAAAGGCTACTTGTTTACCATCTAATATCGCTTTATACGCCGCACGAATAGCTACTTCCGTTTTCCCGTATCCTACGTCACCACAAACGAGGCGATCCATTGGACGTGCTCGTTCCATATCCGCTTTCACTTCACGAATCGTTCGTAATTGATCGTCCGTTTCTTCATAAGGGAATGCGAGTTCAAATTGACGCATTTCATCGCTATCCGGTGAATAAGCAAAGCCTACTTCCGCTTCACGCTTCGCATACAATTTAATTAAATCATCCGCAATATCTTGTACGGCAGACGATACTTTACGTTTCGTTTTTTGCCATTCTGTGCCACCGAGTTTGTGTAGCTTCGGCTTTTTATCTTCCGCTGCTACGTATTTCTGAATCAAATCAATTTGATCTACAGGAACGAACAACTTATCATCCGCACGGTAAACGATGTTTAAGTAATCTTTATGTTTACCCCCGACTTCTAATGTTTCGATGCCGATATATTTACCGATCCCGTGATGAACGTGAACGACGTAGTCACCTGGTTTAATTTCCGTATAACTTTTAATTCGTTCTGCATTCGTCATTTTTTGAGGACGTGTTTTTTTCTTCGGTTTTTGTTTAAATAATTCTTCCTCTGTCACGACTGCGATGCGTTGCAATGGCAATTCGAAACCAGCTGATAAATTACCAGCAACCGCAAAGATGCCCGTGCCTTTCGGTTCACCTAGCTGCACGTGTAAATCGTAATCTTCAAACATCGATTGGATTTTCGGTAAGCGTTCCGCATCTTCCGTCATGAACATAACCGTAAAGCTGCTGTTCAGCCAACGTTCCATTTCATTTTGCAACATCGCCATTTGTCCGTGGAAATGTTGCATCGGTTTACATGAAAAAGCAACCGTTTTATGAAAACGCACACCAGAAAACGTACGCGCAAACAATGTGAAATACAGCGTTTGTTGCGAAATGTTTGCCATAATTTCTTTTAATGTGAAGGAAGGTTTCACCGCATGCACCATTTTACCGTCTTCGATTAATGATAAAAACCATTCCTCTTCTTCTTTACTCCACGCTTCCATCACTTCTTGTACACGACCGAGTTCATCGTATAAAACGAGTCCATTCGCATCAAAGTAATCGCCTAAAAACACTGGATTTTCATACAATAAAGAACCGTAACGATTCGTATATTCCGGTAGTTCGCCTCGTTGTAATAAAGCGATATCCCCTTGAATATTTTCGACTAACAATTGTTTCGTTTCTTCATTCTTCACTTTTTTCAAGCTTGCTGCTAATGCCGTTTCTAATCGAGTCGCTAACGACTTACGTTCTTCCACAGTCAAAATAAATTCAGCTGCTGGTAATAACGTAATTTTTTCAAGCGTATCAATTGAACGTTGGTCGTCTGCAGAAAACGTACGGATTGAATCCACTTCCGTATCGAATAATTCAATTCGTACAGGCATTTCCATATACGGTGGATACACATCGATAATGCCTCCACGTACCGCAAATTCTCCTGGCGTCGTCACCATATCGCTACGTTCATAGCCCATTACGACAAGTTGTTGAAGTAGTGCATCAATATCGACATCTTCACTCACTTCAACTGTGACACGTAATTTCAACCATTGCTCTTTCGAATGCATCATTTTGCGCATACCCGCAATCGGAATAATATAAATGCCGCGCTCTCCTTGCACAAGATGATCCAACGTTTCGATACGCGCTGAACGTAATTCTGGACTTGCTACTGCCATATCCGCTGCGATGAATTCGTCTGCTGGATAATAATGAACGTCCTGTTCTCCAATTAATTTCACTAAATCATCGTACATTTTTTGCCCTTGTAATAAGTTCGGCGTCAAAATATAAATCGATTTTTCCAGTTCATGGTACATCGTTTCGATCATCGCTGGACGCGCGCTACCCGACAAACCGGTCACGAGTGTTTCTGTCATTCCTTCTGACAAATCCATTATGAAATTTTTCATATGTGAATCTTGTACGAGTAAATTACGTAATGCCTCCATCTTGTGTACCTCCTAGTTCTAAATACAGAAAAAGGCTCTGACCGCTTCTAGTGGCCAAAGCTCATTTCTCCGATATGTTATTTTTGATTGTATTTGTTCATCACTTCTGCGAACGGTTTTTCTAAAAAGAAAGCACACGCATCTGCTGCTGTAGAAAAAGCCTCTTGCATCGCAGGCATTTCCTCTTTTGAAAAGCGAGATAATACGTAATCTGGCACTTTCATTCCTTGAGGTGGGCGGCTAATACCGACGCGCACGCGGTTAAAGTTTTGTGTACCTAAATGTTGAATTAACGATTTGATTCCGTTATGTCCACCGGCACTTCCTTTTTGGCGTAAACGTAACTTCCCTTTATCTAAATCCATGTCATCATAAATTACGACGATGTCTTCTACATCAATATCAAAGTAATCCATCATCGGACGAACTGCTTCTCCTGAGATGTTCATGTATGTTAATGGTTTCATTAACATTACTTTTCCTTCTGGACGATGCGCTGTCGCATAGGCAGCATTGAATTTCTCTTGATTCAATGTCATCCCCCACTTATCAGCTAATGCATCAATCGTATCGAAACCGACATTGTGGTGTGTATGTTCATATTGTTTCCCTGGATTTCCAAGGCCAATAAATAATTTCATAAAGCTCAGACCTCTTCCTTTTGAGTTGCTAATCATTTTATATTCTATCATAGAGGGTATTCTTTGGCGAAAATGACACTTCCGCTTCCTTTATAAAAGCACACTAAAAAAGAGGAAGCCTTTGAACGGCTCCCTCTTTTCACTATGCTTCTTTCTTCTTATTGCGATAATGGACGACGAATGTTCCAAGGAACGCCAAAATTAAAACAAGGAAGAATAAATAATGTGATACTTCGATATGGAATACACTTAATAACATTTTAATCGCAATGATCCCGATTAAAACGAATGCTGTCGTTTCCAACTCTGGAATTTTATCAATTAATGTAACGAATACACCTGCGATTGTACGCATCATTAAAATACCGAGCATACCACCGACTAGTAGTACCCACACTTCTGAAGATACGGCAAATGCAGCTAAAATAGAATCGACTGAGAAAGCGATATCCATTAACTCCACCATAACGACCGTTGCCCAAAACGTTCCGAATACGCGTACGAGCCACGTATCTTTTTTGAACTCTTTCGCCTCGTCTTCCTCTTGTTTTTTCAAGAAGAATGATAAGCAAATCCACCCTAAATAAAGGGCACCAAAAAGTTTAATAAACCAGAATTTAACTAAGTATACGCCGATGCCGATGAAGATGAAGCGGAATACGTACGCACCGATCATCCCGTAAAGTAATGCCTTCTTACGTTGCTTTTCTGGTAAATGTTTTACGAGTACTGCAAGGACAAGTGTATTATCTGCTGAAAGTAATCCTTCAATGACAACTAATGATAAAATTAATCCCCAGTTGACTGGATTCGATAAAACCTCGACCCAATGTTGCCAGTCAAAAAATAGAGCATATGTGTTAAGTATATTTTGTAATATTTCCATATATGTTCCTCCAGAACGTTCTAGCTTACCTACTCGGAATAAAACCGAATCGCAACGCTATTTTGCTTTCACTAAACAGATAGGCCGTATGCTGAAACGAGTGATGCTAAACCACCTTGATAGCCTGAACCGACTGCATTGAATTTCCATTCGCCATTATTGCGATAAAGCTCACAAAATACGACAGCCGTTTCGATCGAGAAGTCTTCTCCTAAATCGAATCGTAACACTTCACTGCCTTGGTCTTCATCCAGTAAACGAACGAATGCATTTTCAACTTGACCGAAGTTTTGGTGACGTGCTTCCGCATCGTGAATCGTGACAGTAATCGCGATTCGTTGAACGTCTGCTGGCACTTTATTCAGATGAATTTTAATTTGTTCATCATCGCCGTCTCCTTCTCCGGTACGGTTATCATCCGTATGCTCACCAGAACCATCTGTACTTACTAAGTTGTTATAAAAAATGAAGTCTAAATCTTGGCGACATTTGCCTTGGTCATTTAAAAGAAATGCAGATGCGTCTAAATCAAACTCGGCCCTCCATCGAATGTTTTAACGTCCCAGCCTAAACCGATTACGATATTTTGTGTCCATTAATGGCAAAAGTTGCTTCCCTGCAAAAAATGCCATAAAACGATTTAAAGAAATCGGATTTTCTCGGTGCATCTGCAAAATATTCACGATGTCCGTCCGTTTCGTCGCATCAATTTGTTTCGGTAAATTTTCAAAAAGCAACGTCCATTGTATGCTCGAATTCGTTAACGTATCCAAATATTCTTGCATATCATACGCTGTCGTATAAACACCTAAAATTTGTTTCGCTACACGAGAATATTCAATGGACTGTTGTTCTTTTATATAAACTGGTCGCATAAATAATTTGTCATTTATGACTTCTTGCCACTTTTTCGTACCTTCTTCATAATTATGTGGAATTAAACGCATGTTCGACACCCCAATACGAATATGCTTTATACAAATCATTCGTGCTATTATTTTTCGTAGTTCCTTTAGTTATATAGTATTGAAATTTTTTCGTAAAACTATAAAAAGCATTCTACGTGAAAAACTAGTCGAATCCGTATACATTTCATACAAAAAGAGGTGAATGGATTTTAACATGGTAGCTATTTTCAAACTATATGTTTCAACAAAAGAAAAAGGACTTGCCGAAGCAAGTCCTTTTCGTTTAAGCGCTACTGCGCATGTATAAAAGTGCAAATTGAAAATATGCTCTTTCAATTATGCAACTTATTCTGCTTTGTCCTCATCTTCCACAGTTCCGTTATCGGCTACTGGTTCAGTCGCTTCTAAATCAGCTTCTAGTTCTGCTTCTGATACTGGTGCAGAAACAGTTACTAATACGTCCTCATCTTCATTAAGAATCGTATATTTTGATTTATCGCGTACTTCACCAACAGTTAATGTATCGCCGATAGCTAACGCAGAAATGTCTACTTCCACAGATTCAGGAAGATCATTTGGTTTAGCTGATACTTTAATTTCACGGATTGGTTGTTGTAATACGCCGCCTTCTTTAACGCCTGGCGATACGCCTACTGTAACGACCGGCACTTCTACTTCTAACTCTTGACGCATGCTTACTGCTAAAAAGTCTAAGTGGACCAGTTTGCCTTGTACCGGATCTTTTTGTACTTCTTTTAATACTGCATTCACATTTTTGCCCTCAACATCGAGTGTAATGATCGCATTACGACCCTCGATACGGATCGTTTTTTCTAATTGTTTTGCATCGACTGCGATTGGGGTAGAATCGGTTTTGAAACCGTAGACAACTGCTGGCACGTACCCCGACTTTCGCAGTTCCGTTTTAATTGAACGCTTGTGCGCTTCGCGTACTTTTGCTGTTACTGATGTTCCCATGAAAATTTCCCCTTTCAAATTACGTCTCAAAAAACATTTATCTTTTTGTGTTACAAATAATTAATTCCCTAAATGAGTAGCATTTAAACATAAACAGACAAAAAGAGCGTAGGCAAATGCCCACGCTCCCTTCGTAAAATACGTTTATATATTAATCAAATAATTTACTTACTGATTTGTTTTCGTAAATGCGTACGATTGCATCAGCTAATAATTTTGAAACAGAAAGTTGGTGAATTTTTGGTGATTTTTTCTCTTCTGATAATTGAATTGAATCTGTAACGACTAATTCTTTAATAACAGAGTTTTCGATACGTTCGATTGCTGGACCAGAAAGTACTGGGTGAGTACAGCAAGCGTAAACTTCTTTAGCGCCTGCTTCTTTAAGGGCAGCAGCACCGATTGTAATTGTGCCTGCAGTATCGATGATATCATCGATTAAGATACACGTTTTGCCTTCTACATTACCAACGATGTTCATAACTTCTGCAACATTTGGTTTTGGACGACGTTTATCAATAATCGCAATTGGGGCTTTAAGACGTTCAGCCATTTTACGAGCACGAGTAACACCACCGTGATCAGGAGATACGATGACTAAGTCATTGCCTTCAAAACCTTTTTCTTTGAAGTAATCAGATAGTAATGAAGAACCTACTAAGTGATCGATTAAAATATCAAAGAAACCTTGGATTTGTGGAGCATGTAAATCTAAAAGAACGACGCGAGTAGCGCCAGCTGTTTCTAAAAGATTTGCTACTAATTTAGCCGTAATTGGTTCACGTGAACGTGCTTTACGGTCTTGACGAGCGTAGCCATAATAAGGCATTACTACATTTACTGTGCGTGCAGAAGCACGTTTCACAGCATCAACCATAATTAATAACTCCATTAGGTTTTCATTTACTGGAGCTGAAGTAGACTGCACGATAAATACGTCACAACCACGAATACTTTCCTCAATGCTGATTTGAATTTCTCCATCACTGAAGTGTTTTACAGAGCTTTTACCTAGCTCTACACCCATTTCCTCTGCAATCGCAGAAGCAAGTGGTTCGTTAGAATTTAGAGAAAAGATTTTTAAATTTGAGTTAGCATATTGATACGGCATGATGGCCTCCTGTTTAGTTATAAATTATTTTAATTTTAATTATTTCACGTAGTTTTCTTTGTTCTCTTGACGAGAACGTCCAATAGCAAGCGCATTGTCTGGTACGTCTTTGTGCACGGTAGTACCTGCAGCAATTAATGAATTTTCACCTAATGTAACAGGTGCCATTAAGTTTGCATTACAGCCGACAAATGATTTGTCTTTAATGATCGTTTTGAACTTGTTCACACCGTCATAATTTACTGTAATTGTACCGCAACCGATATTAACGTCAGAACCAATTTCAGCGTCACCTAAATAAGTTAAGTGAGACGCTTTACTACCTTCACCTAAAGTCGTTTTCTTCAGTTCAACGAAGTTGCCGACTTTCGCTTTATTTAATACATTCGATGCAGGGCGAATATGTGCAAAAGGACCGACTGCAACGTCGTCTCCAATTGTACTTTCTTCTACAACCGAATTTTTCACAGATGTGCGGTCGCCAATTTGGCTATCGCTCACTTGTGTATTCGGTCCGATTAGACAATCTTCACCGATTGACACAGTTCCTTCTAACATTGTTCCTGGTAAAAGAATCGTGTCAGAACCAATCGTTACGTCTGTACCGATATATGTGTTTTCAGGATTAATAATTGTCACGCCATTACGCATATGTTTTTCATTAATACGCGCACGCATAATCGTTTCAGCTTGAGAAAGCGCGAAACGATCATTGACACCAAGTGTTTCAGAGAAATCGTCACATACAGATGCAGCGACTACTTCTCCTTGATTTTTTAAAATTTCAATAACATCTGGTAAATAATATTCACCTTGTGCATTGTCGTTGCCGACTAATTGCAATGCAGCGAATAACGCTTTGTTATCAAAGCAGTACGTACCTGTGTTAATTTCAGTGACTAAACGTTGTTCTTCTGTCGCATCTTTATGTTCAACAATTTGAGAAACTTGACCGTCTTCCGAACGTAAAATACGTCCATAACCAGTCGGATCTTCAGCGATTGCCGTTAAGATCGTTGCTTTTGCTTGTTGAGCTTCATGATGGGCAATTAACGCTTCCATTGTCTCTGGACGAATCAATGGCGTGTCCCCACAAATAACAATCGTCGTTCCTTCAAGGTTGCCAAGTAAAGGCTCAGCTTGTTGAACGGCATGAGCTGTACCAAGCTGTTCGGCTTGTAATACATATTCACTCTTATCACCAAGTTGTTCTTTTACTTTTTCTGCCCCGTGTCCAACGATTGAAACTGTACGTGTGACATCTAGCGTTTGAATGTGGTCTACTACATGTTCTACCATTGGTTTTCCACATACAGAATGAAGAACTTTATATAATTTGGATTTCATACGTGTGCCTTGGCCAGCAGCCAAAATAACCGCATAAATATTTGTCATGACATTAAGTCCTCCAGTTTGCTGATTTTCTCTTATGACTATATAGCAAAATTCGTTACTTTTCAAGGCTTTAAGACTTGACAAAAAGATGTCATACATCATAAAATTAAATCCTTTTGTTTTTTTAATCCTTTTCTCTCAATAAAAAACGGATACTATCAGTATTTCAAGTACATATTTTCTATCATTAAAGAAATATTTCATATCTTTTAAACTTTTATGAACTTTATCCATCTATAGAATTTTATTTTCAGCCATCTAAAAATAACGTAACTATACATTCATACGGACGATGTCGAAACAACGATGTTGTTTTTTCATTCCCCCTTTCAAAAGGCTTTAGACATATGAAAAAATCCATAGGAAGCAAATACCTACTGGCATCTACCTCCTATGGATTTAATCGTGCTCCCGCACAGATTATGTACTTCCTTTGCCTGATACGGAGTATGCGTAAAAATTACTCACCAACTGGTGTCGCTGTTTGCTCAACTTCCTCAATTAATTCCGTTTGCTCGTATTGCTCTAAAATAGCCGATTGAATTTTATTTCTCATGTGTGAATTAATCGGATGCGCAATATCGCGGAATTCTCCAGTCGTCGTCTTTTTACTCGGCATCGCTACGAAAAACCCTTCGTTCCCTTCAATTACACGAATGTCATGAACGACAAACTCCCCATCAAATGTAATTGAAGCAATTCCTCTCATACGTCCCTCTGATTGGACCCGACGTACTTTTACGTCTGTAATTTCCATATTCTCCACCGCCTTTTCTCTAAGATGCACAAAATAAACTATTTCCTACTCTTATATTCGGCTTAAAACCATTATTTTCCTTCTTTTTTTAAAATATTTTCGAAATATTAAAAAAATATAACGTAGAAAGAAAATGCAATCTACTCATTTTAATTTTACGCATAAAAAAAATCGCCATTAAGGCGATTTTTCATTTATTTCACGAGTGCAATAACTTCGATTTCAACTTTTACATCTTTCGGTAAACGTGAAACTTCTACGCAGCTACGTGCAGGTTTATGCGCACCAAAATGACGTGCATACTCCTCGTTTAATTTACCAAATTCATTCATATCTGAAATGAATACCATCGTTTTCACGACTTGGTCTAAAGAAGAACCTGCTTCCGCAAGAACGGCTTTTAAATTTTCGAAGACTTGGTTTGTTTGTTCAGTAATAGAACCTTCAACTAAGTCGCCTTCCGCTGTTAATGGAATTTGACCTGAGCTATAAAAAAGATTGTTCACAATGACGCCTTGTACATACGGTCCAATGGCCGCTGGTGCATTTTTCGTTGCTACTTCTTTCATTACTTAGTTTCCACCTTTCGAAAAATAATTACCCTCCGTTAACTCAATCGTGCGATCTTTTTCGCTTACGTCTTTTAACTTCACAAGTGAATAATAATCGTCCACTAAGCGCTCATCAGGATGTTCTGCTTCTACTAGCACGGCAATCCCTGCTAATGTGCAATCAAACTCTTCTAATAAGTTTTTCATCCCGTTCATCGTACCGCCAACTTTCATAAAGTCATCGGTAATTAAAACACGTTGTCCACTCTTCATACTACGTTTCGATAATACCATCGTTTGAATACGACGAGAAGAACCTGAAACATAATTAATACTTACAGTGGAACCTTCTGTTACTTTATTGTCTCGACGTACGACAACGACTGGTACGTTCAAATGACGTGCAATTGCATGTGCAATTGAAATACCTTTCGTTGCGACCGTCATCACAACATCAATTTCTTGGTTACAAAAAGCAGAAGCAAATACTTTTCCGACTTTATTCATTAACTCAGGGTTTCCGAGTAAATCTGTCATAAATAAGTATCCACCTGGTAACAAGCGATCTGAATGACTTAATTCTGAAATTAATTCATCAATGACCTTTTTAGCTGCTACTTCAGGAACTTTCGGGATGTATTTCACACCACCTGCCGCACCCGGGACCGTAACTAAATGACCAATCCCTCTTTCTTCAAATGTATCTTTCACAATCGATAAATCTTCACTAATAGAAGATTTAGCTGATTGATATGATTCAGCGAAAAATGTAAGGGGGATCAATTGTTGTGGATGCTCCAATAAATAATGCGTCATGTCTACAAGACGTTCACTACGCTTCCATTTCATGAAATCCTCTCCTAAATACGAATGTTTTATACAAAAAATACCATAAATATACGCTTTTAAGCAAGCACTATCGATCGCCTAACAAACGTACAGCATATACTTCATCACAAAAACCTTTAAGTCCATTGACAATGCGTGTCGTACGAGCTTCTGTTTGAACGAGTGCAAACACCGTAGGGCCGCTTCCACTCATTAATACACCATCTGCTCCAAAACGTTGCATTTGTTCTTTAATGCTTGATACTTCGGGATGTAATTGTAACGTGACACTTTCCAATACATTGCTTAGTGTACCACACATTTTATCATAATCATTCGTCTCAATTGCCTCTACCATACGAGCGGTATTTGGATGTTTAGCGTCTTCTAACTTCAACCCGCCATATACGGCCGCTGTTGATACCCCAATAGAAGGTTTCGCAAGAATTACCCAGCTACTCGGCGGTGCTGAAATATGTTCGATCTTCTCTCCTCGACCACGTGCAATTGCCGTTCCCCCATAAACGCAAAATGACACATCTGAGCCGATTTCAGCTCCAAGCTCTGCTAATTCATCAATCGTTAAACCTAACTCCCACAACTCATTCAACCCTTTAAATGTAGCTGCTGCATCACTACTACCTCCAGCAAGGCCTGCAGCGACAGGAATTTGCTTATCAATTGTAATAGCGACACCTTTCGTTACGTGAAACCGTTCTTGTAGTAACTTCGCCGCTTGATATGCTAAGTTACGTTGGTCATCCGGCACAAAATTATTAGTAGAATGAATGAGAATGTCTGTATCCTCACGCAACTCTAAACCGACACGATCGGCTAAATCAACCGTCGTCATAATCATTTCCACTTCATGGTAACCGTCCGGACGTTTATGTAATACATCCAACGTTAAGTTAATCTTTGCAGGTGCTTTTACGTAAAGCATATGCATACCTCACTTTCATACTGGCAAGTTTGCCCTTATCACTGAATATTATTTTACCACATCGGTTCGGATGCGATAGAAAATAACACGTAAAATTTATAGGCAAAACAAAACACTTATAAAACTGTCTTTAACGAAAGAAAGTTTTATAAGTGCCCGAAAAATAAATATAATTACAAGTTATTCGGCAACGGCTAATTTCGTGTCGTCTTCGAATGTAATTTCTACTGCTTCTGTCAAAATGTCTGTATAGCTGTATGAAACGCGTTCAAAAGCGTTTTCTTCTTGATCGAGGTCTACGACAAATACTGCACGATAAGTTTCGCGTAATACGCCTACACGTTCGATCGTTTTTTTACGACCACCGTTTGCTTTTAATTGCATACGTTGACCTAAATGACTATCTAATAAAATCTTAATGTCTGCTAATGTCTTTGGCATTATGCTTACACCTCACTGTAATACAGTATACCAAATTTTTGATATTTCGTCAACATAAATATACATTTTAACAATCTATTTTTTCTATGTCAATTAATTTCTAACATTTTTGAGCTGTTTTTTTATAAAATCGCCTTTTAACCGAAATATGGCAGTAAAGCATCCGCCAAAGCCCCAAATTCCGCAATTGATAGCGTTTCCCCACGACGAGAAGGTTCAATGTTTACAGATTCCAAAGCTTCTAAAATTTGGGCTTTTTTTGCTTTTCCTTCTGGCAATTGTGATTGTAAATTATTCAACAATGTTTTACGACGTTGTGCAAAAGAAGCACGTGTCACTTCGAAGAAGAATTTCTCATCTTTCACTGTTACTGGAGGTTGATCGTGACGAATTAATTTTAAGACAGCTGAATCAACATTCGGTTGTGGCATGAATACCGTTTTCGGTACAATCATCGCTACTTCAGCTGTGCAGTAATATTGAACAGCAATCGATAAAGAACCGTATGCTTTCGTACCTGGTTTTGCAGAAATACGATCCGCTACTTCTTTTTGCATCATAACGACAAACCCACGCAATGGTAATTGGTCGTTTAATAATTTCATTAAAATCGGTGTCGTTACGTAATATGGTAAGTTCGCTACAACCATGATGTCTTTATAACCTGCTAATTCCGTTTCTAAAAGCGTTTTAACATCTGCTTTTAAAACATCTGAAGGAACGATTGTTACGTTGTCGTAGGGGCTTAACGTATCTTCTAGTACAGGTAATAAACGTTGGTCAATTTCAAACGACATTACTTTCCCTGCTTGGCGAGCTAAATGTTCCGTTAGTGCGCCGATACCAGGTCCTACTTCAATCGCTGCGCTTTCTTTCGTTAAGTCAGCATGACCAACGATATTACGTAAAATGTTCGGATCAATTAAAAAGTTTTGCCCTAAACTTTTTTTGAATGAAAAACCATATTTCTTTAAAATCTCTTGTGTACGAATCGGTGTAGCAATATCTTTATGCATCCTGTTCCTCCTGGTTTAGTTGCGCAATAGCTGCGCCGAATTGTTGCTCTGTAATTTGAAACATTTCTAAACGTTTTACGAGCTGTTTGCCGTTCGTAGAACCTATATTTAAAATTTCACCTAAGCGATCGCGACGTCGTTTAGCTGATGGATGTCCCATCAAACGCGCTGCTAATAAATCATCTAACGTAATCGTACATGCCGGTGCATCTGTTTGAGCTGTATAGACATTTTCAAGCGCATAACGAATGTCTTCTGGTTTCGCATGCTCAATGCCTAAACTTTTACCGTTTTTAGCAATTGTTTTTTCTTCGGTAAAAAAGCATGTTTAATTCCTTTTACACGCTCTTCGATAATGGCACGAATACGACGTCCTGGATAATCTGGATCTGTGAATACGATAACACCTCTTACGTCTTGTGCATGCTGAATACGTTGTAGGCACTCTGCCGAAATAGCAGAACCGTTCGTTTCGATCGTATCTGCGTTGACAGAACGTTTTATTGCGGTCGTATCATCTTTGCCTTCCACGACAATGATTTCTTTAATATCCACTTATGGGAAGCCTCTTTTCTTTTTTACTACGGTCTAAAAATAATCAATATGCTTATTATAATATGTCCTAACGAAAATAGAAAGTTTCTCTTCTCTTCATGAAAAAAGGAGCACCACATTAAAATGTAGCACTCCTTTTCATTATTCATCTTGCTTATTAATAAACCGTTACTTTAACTGTACGACGTCCCCAGTTTAAAGCTTTTGATTTTGATGACATGAATACATCGATTTTTTTACCGCGAATTGCGCCACCAGTATCTCCAGCTATAGCCATACCATAACCTTCTACATACACTTGTGAACCGAGCGGAATAACTCTCGGGTCAACTGCGATTACCTTTTTAGATGGGTTAGCACGTAGGTTAATGCCTGTTGCTGTACGTCCTGAACATCCTGCACAGTAAGCTGTGTAAGCTGTTGAAGTCACGTAAAATGATGAACCGCTATCGCTTACTTTCTTAACTGTTTTTAAATATTTTTTATTCACATAACCTTTTTTACCTTTGTACGATACTTTTGCCCAGCCATTTTTGCTGTTAGCTAAATATGTAACTTTTTTGCCTTTAGGAATTTTAGTTTTTATGCGATATTTAACACTTGGACCTGTACGAACATTTAAAGATGCTGTCGTTTTATAAGTACGTTTAGAAGCAACTGTTGAGATGCTTTCACCAGCAAAACGATTTGCATAACTTTGATCGTCTTTATATTTTTGTTCTGTTGTATTTTTGCTTGCTTGTTCATTAGTTGTAGTCGTCCACAGTGTGGCAACTACTAACGCAATCATAACTGTACATGCTGCTAAAAGCATATACGTTTTAGAATTTTTAAATGATTCCGGGAACAATTTTTTCATGCTATTGAAGTTCATGAAAAATACCTCCTTATTCACTCGTTGGATTATATAGAGCCTCGTCGATAGTTGTCAACAAAGTTCTATAATGACATAAAATGTAAAACCCCTTCATATCAATACTTCAGCGAGTTTTGAGGTTTTGGTCCTTTAGTCACATTTTATTTTGTAAAAACGTTGTGCATTTTCAGTCGTTACACGCTCAACTGTTTCAAGGCTAATCCCTTTCAAATCGGCGATTTCTTGTGCGATTAGGGGGATGTATGACGGCTCGTTCCTTTTACCTCTATTTGGGTGAGGTGCCAAGTACGGAGCATCAGTTTCTAAAATAATATGTTCAAGTGGAATTTCAGTCGCCACTTTTTTTTGGTGTTTTGGCATTTTTTAAACGTTACCGGACCACCTAAACCGACGTAAAAATTCAATTTATTTATAATATCATGTGCGATTTCAACACTTGCGCTAAACGAGTGCATGACACCGCCCACTTCTTCTGCATGTTCTTCTTTTAAAATTTGTACACAATCTCCTGTTGCCTCACGATTATGAATAATGATCGGGAGTTTAACACGTTTTGCTAATTGGATTTGTTGACGAAAAATACGTTGTTGAATATCTTTCGGTGATTTATCCCAATGATAATCTAATCCTGTCTCACCAATTGCGACGACTTTTTCATTCGTCATCGCTAAATGTTCTATCCAAACTAAATCTTCTTCCGTACAATCAATCGCATCAACAGGATGCCAACCGATCGCAGCGTATAAAAAATCATATTGTTCAACAAGTTCCAAAGCGCGCTCAATCGTCGGACGGTCAAAACCGACAACGATCATTTGCTTCACACCATTTTCTAAAGCGCGTTCGATTACCGCTTCTAAATCTTCGTTGTACTGTTCGGCATTTAAGTGTACGTGTGTGTCAATAAACATGGGACATGCTCCTATTCTTCGTAAAAATTATTTTACCTACTAAAATGATTTCATGAATAACGTTAAAATTACATTTTTGTTACAAATATTAAAATAAGTTTATTTATATACTCATTTTTAATGATTAATACTTATATTTAACTCACTTAAGTATTATTTATTAATCTTTTATTCCTACTTTACTAATCGTTAGAATATTAATAATTATTATTTTTTTGCGTGTTTTTTCAAAAAAATACGAGAGTGCGACAGTTTAATTACCTGCTACACTCTCGTTGTTTTTATATAGAAGAAACTAACGTACGCGCGCGCCGTTTTCTAAAGTTGGATCAACTTGTGCAAGTTTCAATGTGTCGCCGACGCTACCTGCTAAAATCATACCTTGTGATAATTCACCACGTAATTTAACTGGTTTTAAGTTTGCAACGACGATCACTTTTTGACCTACTAATTGTTCAGGTGTGTAATAAGCAGCAATGCCTGAAACGACTTGACGTTGTTCATAGCCAAGGTCTACTTGAATTTTTAAAAGCTTATCTGCTTTTTTCATTTTTTCAGCTGCTAATACTGTCCCGACACGAAGTTCAACTTTCATGAAGTCATCGATTGTGATTTCTTCTTCATGTTCAACGTCTTCCGCAACAACTTCTTTTTTCTCTTCAACTTGCGGTGTCTTCACAGAACTTTGCATTTGCTCACGAATGTAAGCAACTTCTACTTCGTTATCTAAACGAGGGAAAATTGGTTCCCCTTTTTCGATTACTTTCGTATTCGTTGGAATAACATTTCCTGCTGTTAACGTATCCCAAGCAAGAAGCTCTTCGCTTAAACCTAATTGACGTAAAATCTCTTTCGGTGCTTGTGTCATGAACGGTTGGATCATTACAGCCACACGACGAAGGTTTTCCGCTAAGTTGTACATTACTGTACCAAGTTGTGGTTTAAGTGCTTCATCTTTCGCAAGAACCCATGGTGACGTTTCATCAATATATTTGTTCGTACGTGATACGAGCGTCCAAATATCAGATAACGCAACGCTAAATTGCATTTTTTCCATATTTTCTTCGAATTTTGTTAAGGCTTCTTTCGCTGTTTCTTCAAGGGCCGTATCGAATTCCGTTGCGACTAAACCTTCTGTTGGAATAACACCATCGAAGTATTTATTCATCATAGACACTGTACGGTTTAATAAGTTACCAAGGTCGTTAGCAAGGTCAAAGTTCGTACGTTCGACGAATGACTCTGGTGAGAACACACCATCAGATCCGAATGGTAATTCACGTAATAAGAAGTAACGTGTCGCATCTAAGCCGTAACGTTCGATTAACATTTCAGGATATACGACATTCCCTTTTGATTTAGACATTTTTCCATCTTTCATCATAATGAATCCATGTGCAAATACTTTTTTAGGTAATGGTAAATCAAGTGCCATTAAGAAAATTGGCCAGTAAATTGTATGGAAGCGAACGATATCTTTACCGACAACGTGCACATTTGCAGGCCAGTAATTTTGGAATTCACCATCGTTATCTGTGCCATAACCTAATGTTGTAATGTAGTTCGTTAATGCATCAACCCACACGTATGTTACGTGTTTTTCGTCGCCTAATACAGGGATACCCCAATCAAATGACGTACGTGATACAGATAAGTCTTCAAGACCTGGTTTAATGAAGTTGTTAATCATTTCGTTTTTACGAGATTCTGGCTCGATGAAACCTGGGTTTTCTTCATAATATGCTAATAAGCGATCTGCGTATTTCTTCATATTAAAGAAGTAAGACTCTTCCTTCACTTTATGCACTGGACGACCACAGTCTGGACAGTTGCCATCTTCTAATTGTGTTTCAGTAAAGAATGATTCACAAGGTGTACAATACCAACCTTCGTATTCACCTTTGTAAATATCACCATTATCGACGAATTTTTTAAAGATTTTTTGAACAGCTTTCGTGTGACGTTCTTCAGTCGTTTGAATGAAGTCATCGTATGAAATATCCATTTGTTCCCATAATTTTTTAGCAGCTACAGCAATTTCATCTACATAAGCTTTTGGGGCTAATCCCGCTTCTTCTGACTTCTCTTGAATTTTTTGACCGTGTTCATCCATACCTGTTTGGAATCGCACATCAAATCCTTTAAGACGTTTGTAGCGAGCCATCGTATCAGCAGCTACGGTTGTGTAGGCCGTGCCAATATGAAACTTGCCACTAGGGTAATAAATTGGTGTTGTGATATAAAATGTTTCTTTTTTATTATTCACGAAAACTTCCTCCAGTGTTATACAGTATACTTACTATTCTATCTAAGTACGTAATTTGAAGCAATGAAAGTTTATTATGTCGAAATTCATGTCTTTTTTTGTCGAATATACAAAAAAGCAGTTTTTACTTTATTCAGCATGAAAACTGTCGAAAAAGACATTATATGGCTAATTAAATCAAAAAAAATGTGCATTAAATACCTTTATGTAACCAAATTCTGCAAAAAAAATTTGTTTTTAGGAGACAAAAATATTTGACGTTTATGGTATTAGTTGGTATGATTATTTCCAGACAAAGAAATGATGTCGAATTTTGACGAACTACCATATAAATTACAATTACAACTAGGAGGAATTTTACAATGAAATCTACAGGTATCGTACGTAAAGTTGATGAATTAGGACGTGTCGTTATTCCAATCGAATTACGCCGTACATTAGGAATTGCAGAAAAAGATGCTTTAGAAATCTATGTGGATGATGACAAAATCATCTTGAAAAAATATTTACCAAACATGACTTGTGCAGTTACTGGTGAAGTATCTGATGATAACTTCCGTTTAGCAGGCGGTAACTTAATCCTTAGCCCTGAAGGTGCACAAATTCTTGTTAAAGAAATTCAAAGCAAACTTTCTAAATAGTAATAGAGTAACAAACAACAATCCCAAATAAAATATCCCATTTCCCAAAACCCTTAAATAAATTTAATTAACACCATTTAACTGTATGACATGTGAGTTTTATAAATAGAGGCCCCGATGAATTTTCGCCGATTCGTCGGGGCTACGTTATGTAAAAAAGCAACCGAACTAAATTGATCGGTTGCTTTTTTCATATTTCTTCTTATTTAAATAAAAAACGAGCATACAACTCATCGCCTGTTCGTTCGCTTCATTATCCAACATGATATGCTTGATACACGTCACGTTTTGATAATTTACGTGCTTTTGATACTTCTTTAATCGCTTCTTTCGAACTTTGACCTTGTTCGATTAGTTTTTCAATATGTTCGACGACCGTTAACGCAGACCACCATGTCGTTTCTTCTTCTACAACACTTTCATCTGCACCTTCAACAATGACAACAAATTCTCCACGAACTTCACTTTCCGTAGCCCATTCTAATGCTTCTTCAATCGTACCACGTAAAAATTCTTCAAATTTCTTCGTTAATTCACGTGCTAATACGATTTGACGATTGCCTAAAATACTTTGCATATCTTTCAAAGCATCTTTCAAACGGTGTGGTGCTTCATAAAAAATAACTGTTTCATGACGTTTTGCAAGCTTCTCTAACGCTTCTTTACGCTCTTTCTTTTGACGACTTAAAAATCCATAAAATAAAAACGGTTGTGCAGGTAATCCTGATGCGATTAAAGCCGTTAAAGCTGCATTTGCACCTGGTAATGGTACGACTGCAAAGCCTTCTGCCATCGCTTTCATCGCAATATCTTTCCCTGGATCTGAAATACAAGGCATTCCTGCGTCGCTTACGAGTGCAACGGTTTTTCCTTCTCTCAATAAATGCAGTAGCTTTTCGCCACCTTGCTCTTGATTAAAGTCATGATAACTCGTTAAAGGTGTTTCAATTTCAAAGTAGTTACATAAACGTTTCGTATTACGCGTATCTTCTGCTGCAATAACGTCCGCTTCTTTTAAAATACGTAATGCACGCATCGTCATATCTTCCAAATTGCCGATCGGTGTTGGGACTAAATAAAGTGCCCCTGTTTCATGTTGAGCGCTCATTTGTGATTGAATCATTGTATTGTCCCCTTTCTTCTATATAGGCTAATTTTTGCTTGCGCGTTCTTTTTTTAAAATAATACTCCGCACGCATCGCGTCATGCTTCGTTTCAAATGTTTCGACGTAAATGCATTCAACAGGTAGCCTCGCTTTCGTATACTTTGCTCCCTTTCCTGCATTGTGTGTCGCAATTCTTTTTTCAAGATTGTTCGTATACCCCGTGTACAATGTATCATCGCTACAACGTAACACATACATTACTTCTCTATTCGTTGTCGCCATACAGCATCTCTTTCACTTCATCTGTATATTCGTTCTGATTATCATATACGTAAAGAGGAGGTAATATTTTCAATCCTGGCTTCCCATCTTTAATACCTTCTATTAAAAGTGTATTCGCTTCTTTCCCCATCTTCGGATAGACGAGGCGCATACGTTTCGGTTCAATTCGATTCGCACGCATCGCCGTAACGATGTCTAATAAACGCTCTGGACGATGTACGTACGCTGCTTTACCGCCTTGTTTTAAAAGTCGACTCGACGTATAAATCATCTCATCCAATTTCAAATAAATTTCATGACGTGCAATTTTCACATGTTCTTTCAAGTTTTTATCACTTGCTTCATGCGCTAGAAAATACGGTGGGTTACACGTAACGACATCATACTTCTCTACACCTAATTCATTTGAAACTGTACGAACATCTCCTTGAATCACTTGGATTTGTTGTTCTAACTCGTTGTATGCCACGCTACGAGTCGCCATATCAACTAAGCGATCTTGCAACTCAACAGCGACAATATTTGCCTTCGTTCGTGCACTTAAAAATAAAGGAATCGCCCCGTTGCCAGCGCATAAATCCACGATTTTTCCTTTATGATGTGGCACGTTTACGAAACGTGACAGCAATACGGCATCCAGTGAAAATGAAAACACCGACGGACTTTGTATAATGCGTAATTCCTCCGCAAGTAAATAATCCAGGCGTTCATCACCTTTTAACCATTGTTCCATAAATTACCCTCCGACAAACTAAAAGACTGAGCCACAAAGTGGGACAGTCTTTTAGTCATTTTGTTTATCAAAAAACGATAGACAGAATAAGCAATCTTCACCCTTTCGAGACGTACCAAAATGTACGTGACATACGTGGTAGCCCTCATGATACAAACGAGCTAAATTGTCATATCCTTCTCCAACGTCAATAACTTCTTCTTTATGTTCTTCTGCTGCATTCAATGTCGCTAATGCAGGTAATGTTTCTTGTTGAGACAGCACTTCTTCTAAACGTGTACGCAAATAATGATTTTCCATTTGTAGCGTTTGATGTTCTTCCATCATTAGCGCAACGAATTTTTTCAACGCTTCAAATTGCGTTTGCATGGATTCAAGTTGCTGTTCGAATTCCATAACTGTATCTAAGAAATTACGGTCCTTCACGCAAGCCACCTCATATTCCCCTATTAGACTGAACTTTTTTCAAAGTCTTCGATCTCACCTAATGTATATTCTAACACACGATGATCTTCAAATAACTCGACTTGTAGTAAGTATTCTAAAATATTTAAACCTATGACTTTCCCTTTACCATCTGGTGTATTAATTGTACGACCTATGTCTGGAAGTTTCGCACGTGCTTCCTCATACTCATCGTTTTCGTATTTTAAGCAACACATTAAACGACCGCACAAACCTGAAATTTTCGATGGATTTAATGATAAGTTTTGATCTTTCGCCATTTTTATAGACACCGGTTCAAAATCACCTAAAAATGTTGAACAGCATAACATTCGACCACATGGACCAATCCCACCTAACATTTTCGCTTCATCACGTACACCGATTTGGCGTAATTCAATACGCGTACGGAAAACCGACGCTAAATCTTTTACTAACTCACGGAAGTCGACACGACCTTCAGCTGTGAAGTAAAAAATAATTTTATTACGATCAAATGTATACTCTACATCGACGAGTTTCATTTCAAGCTTATGAAACACAATTTTTTCTGTTGCTAATTCAAACGCACGTTTTGAATCCTCAATATTTTGAGACACTTGAACGTGGTCACGATCTGTTGAAACACGTACGACCTTTTTAAGTGGAAGTACGACATCTTCTTCATCTACCTCTTTAATAGGTACGACAACTTTTCCGTATTCGATACCTCTTGCTGTTTCTACAATCACGTATTGACCTAGCTCTAGTTGTTCGTCACCAGGATCAAAATAATATATTTTACCCGCTTTTTTAAAGCGAATTCCTACGACTTTATACAAAGGATTTTCCCTCCTGCAAATTCAACATTAGCTGCTCCATTAACAGCGTACGATTCATATTACTGTACAGCACTTTGCGTGCGTGCAATACGTGTTGTAACATATTCGATAAACGACCGTAAGTTAAACGTAATCCTATCGATGTGAAAAATGGAATCATATCTGGATACGTACACGTTGCTTGTGGATTGGCCTTCACTGCTACGATATCACGCAGAGCAAATAATAACAGGTCTAATGCTAATTCCATTTGGTCTTTTTCTTTAAAACTTGGAAGCCATTCATCGTGAACAATTAACAAAGCTTCATGAATATTTTTAGACAATATGGCTTCTACTAATTTTAACACTGTTTTTCTAGCATGTGCAAACTCATCTGCTTCTGAGAGTGCAATTGCTTTTTCAAAATCCGTTGTGATTGCACTAACTGTCGCAGCCATAGAGCTATTAATTCCAGTTTCTTTCAGTTGAGCTAACAAAAGATGGCGAGGAATCGGCTGAAATGCAACGTGCTGACAACGAGAACGAATTGTCGGCAAAATCGCATTGCTATTATTCGTAATCAAAATAGCTGTGACAGAGCCTTCAGGTTCTTCTAAAAATTTCAGTATTTTATTAGCTGATTTCGGATTCATTCGCTCAGCTTCATGAATAATATAAATTTTACGCCCCGACTCCATCCCTTTTTTGACCATCTCATCAAGTAGTTGCTCAATCGCTGCTACTTTAATAAATTGGCCTTCTGGATGTACGTGATGCAAATTAATATGATTACCGCTATCAATTCGATGACAGTTGCGACATTCATTACAAGGCTCTTCATTTATTGGATTTTCGCATAAGGCGACCTTCACAAAAAACAACGCAACATCTTCTACGGCTGCTTTGTTACTACCTTCAAAAATATACGCTTGTCCGATTCTATTTTTACGAACAATTCTTTGTAATTGCTGCATGACAATCGGTTGAAGTTGTTTAAGTTGTTCGACTGTTTTTTCCATTTAATCACCTTTTTAAAAAATCCCGTGATTCGTTAAACGAATACACGGGTTAAGTATAGAGATTAATTAATAAACCTTTAATCTCCCCAATCTTCGCTAACAGTTCGACAGAATCCTTTTCTTCATTTAAAAGATCTTCCGTTAATTCTATTAGCTTTTCGTCAATTGTATCAACAATTTTCAAACGACGACCTTCACCGAATCGATTCCACGTATGAGACTGTTTTAATTCCATTCCGAATGAAACCGACTCTTTTAAAAACCGTTTAATGAGCATTTTAAATTTTGCTAAATCACGTAAATTACGAGACTTTACAATTTTCTCTCCAGCACTTGATATATCTCCTAACAAGCGTGTTAATTGCTCTGTTTGCATTTTCTGACCTTGTTTTACAACAAGACTCCCGAAATTATTCGCCGGTTGTTGTTGAATATGTTGCGTGCGTGGTTGATTACGTCCGACGTGCAAGTCTTGATTAATTTTCACTTACAATACTCCTCCACTCTAGAAATGATGGAATTGTTCAATAGGTAATACAAACACTGTTGCGCCGCCAACTTCTACTTCTACAGGATATGGAATATACGAATCTGCATTTCCACCCATAGGTGAAATCGGGGCAACCATTTGTTCACGAGAGCGACAGTTATCACGAATAACGTCTAATGCTTTCGGTACGAGTGAGTCTTCTGTCCCAATTAAAAAAGTCGTGTTCCCAGATTTTAAAAATCCACCTGTACTCGCTAATTTCGTTGCACGAAAATTATTTTTCGTTAAAGCATTTGAAAGACGGTTACTATCTTGATCTTGTATTACTGCAACTACTAGTTTCATCGGCACTCACTCCTGATTGTTTTAAATTATTATATCATAAAGTAAAAACAGGCTTCACCCTTTAACAATGGGTTCGATACATTCCCATGCTGCTTCCACTACTTTCTCTAATGGTTGGCTTGCATCAATAATACAAATTCTCTCTGGATAACGTGCTGCAAGTTGCAAATAAGCTTGGCGTACAGACTCATGGAACGCTAAACTCTCTTTGTCTAAACGATTCACTTCTCGTCCTGTATTCGCCTCAATACGTGCTAGTCCAACAGCAGGCTCCAAATCAAACAATACTGTCACATTCGGCATACGATCACCGATTCCAAACTCATTGATTGCTTTTACAGCATCAATTCCTAAATTACGTCCTACACCTTGGTACGTTAATGATGAATCAATAAAACGATCACAAAGAACCATTTTTCCGGCAGTTAAAGCCGGTTCTACTTTCTCAGCAAAATGTTGGCTTCTTGCAGCTGCATACAATAAAGCCTCTGTTCTAGGGTCCATTTCTGTATGAGCTTTATCCAAAATAACATTCCGGATTTTCTCAGCAATCACACTCCCCCCAGGTTCACGCGTCGTCAAAACGTCAATGTTCAATTGTTGTAGTTTTTGAGCAATCTCTTTTAAAACCGTCGTTTTCCCGGCGCCTTCTGGACCTTCAAATGTAATAAATGGTGTCGTTTTCATTCGTTAAACCTCTTTCAATTTCAAGTTAATCTATTATTAGTATACCCTTATTTTACTTTTCTTGGTTTTATAAATAACCCTACAATTAATAAAGCTACAGCGAAAATGCTTTTTATCGTTCTTTTCATTTTCTCCCTCCTCTTAATAGTAACAAAAATAACGAAAGGAAAGAAAGAAAATAAAAAAACACCGACCAACAGTCGGTGTTTAGTGTGCCTAG
>NZ_HE611075.1:0-6323 GCF_000285595.1 Kurthia senegalensis
CTAGGCATACTAAACACCGACTGTTGGTCGGTGTTTTTTTAATGCGTTAAAATTATTTTGATGACGTAAAGTTTTTCTAGTATGAACTTCTCTTCATTTAGGGGTCTTTGTTCTAAAATAAAGCGTTATCATAATCTAGGCTATGATAATTAGGAATACTTTGAATACTCTTTTTTTCTTGTAATCTTGACATATACCCCCTCAGGTTGATAATCTTACAATTAATATATTTTCTTATAGGAGGAGTTATTAAACATGTGGGAAACGAAATTTGCCAAAGAAGGCTTAACATTTGATGACGTATTATTAGTCCCAGCACATTCAGAGGTTTTACCAAAAGAAGTAGATTTAGGTGTTCAACTTACATCGAAAATTAAATTGAACATTCCATTAATCAGTGCAGGTATGGATACGGTAACAGAAGCATCAATGGCGATCGCAATGGCACGACAAGGCGGCTTAGGAATTATTCATAAGAATATGTCTATTGAAGAACAAGCGGATCATGTAGAACGCGTAAAACGTTCTGAAAATGGTGTCATTACAAACCCATTCTTTTTAACACCTTCACATCAAGTCTTTGATGCAGAACACTTAATGGGTAAATACAGAATCTCAGGTGTTCCAATTGTAGATGACGAAAATAATCAAAAATTAGTCGGTATTATTACGAACCGTGATTTACGTTACATTTCTGATTACTCATTAAAAATTGAAGACGTTATGACAAAAGAAGAATTAATTACAGCTCCTGTGGGTACAACATTAGCAGAAGCAGAAAAAATTCTTCAACAACATAAAATTGAAAAACTACCTTTAGTTGATGCAGATAATCATTTAAAAGGTTTAATCACTATTAAAGATATTGAAAAAGTAATTGAATATCCAAATGCTGCGAAAGATGAATTTGGTCGTTTATTAGTAGGTGCAGCTGTTGGTGTTACAAAAGATGCGAATAGCCGTATTCAAAAATTAGTCGATGCACAAGTCGATGTGATTGTAATCGATACAGCACACGGACATTCAGAAGGCGTTATTAACTCAGTGAAAGCGATTCGTGCTCACTTCCCAGACTTAGCAATTATTGCAGGTAATGTTGCAACTGCTGAAGGTGCAGCAGCGTTATTCGATGTTGGCGTTGATGTCGTTAAAGTCGGAATCGGTCCTGGATCTATTTGTACAACACGTGTTGTTGCCGGTGTCGGTGTACCACAAATTACAGCAGTATATGATTGTGCTACAGTAGCTCGTGAACGTGGCAAAGCAATTATTGCTGATGGTGGTATTAAATATTCGGGTGATGTCGTAAAAGCACTTGCTGCTGGTGGTAATGCAGTTATGCTTGGTTCATTACTTGCAGGTACTTCAGAATCTCCTGGGGATACAGAAATCTTCCAAGGTCGTCGTTTCAAAGTTTACCGCGGTATGGGTTCACTTGGCGCAATGGAAAAAGGTTCAAAAGATCGTTACTTCCAAGAAGATGCTAAAAAATTAGTTCCTGAAGGTATTGAAGGTCGTTTACCTTACAAAGGACCTTTAGCTGATACAGTTTACCAATTAGTTGGTGGTATTCGTGCTGGTATGGGTTACTGCGGTGCTCCTACTTTAGAATACCTTCGTGACAATGCACAATTTGTTCGTATGACTGGTGCAGGTCTTCGTGAATCTCATCCGCATGACGTTCAAATTACAAAAGAAGCTCCAAACTACTCAATTTAATTTCCATTCATTTAAACGCTTAGTCCTTAATATTAGGATTAAGCGTTTTTGTGTTTTTAAATTATGTTAAAATAAGCTCAATAAGGAAATAGGAGGCGAAAATGTGAAAAATTATTTGAATAGTACGATGATTAAAATCACTTTAATGATTGTGCTTTGTATGAGTGCATTTGCTTTTAATGACTCGAAAGTTAGCGCCAAGGATGAAGCGATTGATTTGAGAGCAAAAGCGGCGATTTTGATTGATGCAGATAGTGGCAAAATACTATATGAAAAAAATGCTAATAAAGCTTATGGTATTGCTAGTATGTCTAAAATGATGACTGAATACATTTTATTAGACAAAATCAAAGCAGGTGAAATTTCATGGGATGATCAATACAATGTGTCAAAATACGCATATAAAATTTCTCATGATACAGAATTAAGTAATGTGGCACTTCGTGAAGATGGTGTTTATAGTGTTAAAGAATTGTATGAGGCAATGGCGATTTATTCAGCTAATGCAGCAACAATCGCTTTAACAGAAGTAATGGCCGGTTCTGAAAAAAACTTTTTACCACTAATGAATAAAAAGGCAGAAGAACTTGGACTTAAAAATTATACATTTTACAATGCGACTGGCTTAAATAATAAGCAATTAAAAGGGATGCAACCAAAAGGCACACCTGAAGATGGCGAAAATGAAATGCCTGCTAAATACGTTGCTAAATTAGCGTATCAATTAGTGAAAGAGCACCCAGATATGTTGGAAACGGCGAGCATTAACAAAAAAGCGTTCGCTAAAGGTACGGATGATGAAATCATGATGACCAACTGGAACTACATGGTGAAGGGCGGTATTTATGAATATAAAGGTGTAGACGGTTTAAAAACAGGTTCTACAGATTTCGCAGGTCAATGTGTGACGATTACAGCAAAACAAGGTGATTTACGTGTAATTGCGGTCGTTATGGATGCGAAAGAGGAAAATGGAGACAGTACATATAAAGCGCGTTTTGATGCAGCGAAAACGTTGTTAGACTACGGCTTTAATAATTTTAAAATGCAAGAAGTGATGCCTGCAGGGTATACGTTTAAAAATAATAAAACGATCGCTGTAAAAGATGGTCAGAAAAAAGAAGTAGCAATTGAAGCATCGAAAGCTATTTCTTTCATTGCGAATAAAAATACGACGTACAAACCAAAACTTGTATTAGACAAAAAAGAAATTACAGCACCTGTTAAAAAAGGAACTGTTGTTGGACATGTTGAAATCCAAGGAGACGGTTACGGATATATTATGCCGGTTAAAGATCAAGCGACGGTCGTAACGACGGATGATGTTCAATCAAAAGGTTGGTTCGTAAAAGCGCTAGGCGGTATTGGTGATTTCTTTGCAAACGTTGGGCATAGTATTTTTTAAATAGACATAATCGTTTTAAAAATAAAAAGGACTCGCATGTGCGAGTCCTTTTTATTTTATTGTTGGAATATGCCAGACGGCTAATAATGTTTCAATATTTTTTGTAATAGCTGTTTCATCAATTCCACCGAAGCCAAGAAGAAATTGATTTTCTTTAGAGTGCTTTGGTTCGTGCAAGTAGTTAGATAGTGGTGTAATGCGAATGTGTTCCTCCTTGGCAATTTGACTGAGCTTCTCCGCGTTATAAGGATGGTCAACGGTCATAATGATGTGCATGCCTGCTTGTTCTCCAGATATGTGAACGTGTTTATATTTGGAAAGAACCGTTGTTATTTTTTCGAGTTTTTTACGATAAATTTTCCGCATACGATTTAAATGTTTGGAAAAATGTCCATCTCGCATAAATTGACTTAAAATATGCTGCTCGAATCGAGGGACAGTGCATGTGTAATAGGTGAATAGTGCATGATAACGCGCCATCAATTTTTCAGGTAATACGAAATAAGCGATACGTAATGAAGGCATTAATGATTTTGAAAAAGTACTTAAGTAGATGACTTTTTGTTGGTGGTCCATACTTTGTAGAGAAGGGATGGGCTTACCGACGTAGCGGAACTCACTATCGTAATCATCTTCAATAATGTAGCGATTCGGTCGCTGGCTTGCCCAATGTAATAATTGAGATCTTCTCGGTGCAGATAAAATGGCGCCTGTTGGGAATTGATGAGAAGGTGTGACGTAAGCAACGTTAGCATCAGTTTTCTCTAGTTCATGTATGAGTAAGCCATCTTCATCAATCGAAATCGGTATGCTGCGCTGTCTATATTGTTGAATAATGTGATGCGTCATTTGATAGCCAGGATTTTCGAGTGCATAAACGTTTGTTTCGCCGAGTATTTGTAAAATCATCGGAATCAGTTGTTCTGTACCAGAGCCGATAACGATTTGTTCTGGTCTGCAGTGAACGCCACGTGATTGGTATAAGTAATGAGCGATTTCTTCACGAAGCGTGTATTCCCCTTGTGCAGAGCCGGCAAGTAATAAATGTTGCTGTTGCTCATCAAGCGCATCTTTAGCATAGCGCCGCCACGTTGAAAAAGGGAAAGATGCGGTATCGATACGGCTTGAACTAAAATCGATTGTATAGTGCGGTGCATTCGTTTCAGTAGGTGCGATCGTCGATCCTTTATCGATATAAGGAAGCGTTGTAATATCTTCAATGAAAAAACCGATGCGTGGTTTTGAAATGATATAACCTTCTGCTAGTAGTTGTCCGTAAGCAAGCTCGACGGTCGTTTGGCTAATCATTAAAAAATCTGCAAGTTTCCTTTTGGACGGTAATTTGTTTCCGACAGCAATTGAATTGTCGACGATGCCCTTTTTAATTGCTTCATATAACTGTTCATAAAGTGGCTTTTTCGCTTGTTTATCAAGTTCAAACATGAGCATATCCAACAGCTTCTCCTCCTTTAACCTTTTAAATAGGTGTGTAGCGTTCTATTTTGAAATAATCAAAACTCTTTGTAACAGCATAGCATAGCAATTTGGCACGAGAAAGGTTGAAAGTATAGTAGGATGTTTTGACTAAACTTGCATCACGTTAAAATGTGTTGTAAAGTATGGGTAACTTAACATTTAACACGATGATAGGAAGTAGTAACGAATACGTTTTTTATAGAGAGTCGACGGTTGGTGGAAGTCGATAAAAGCGCTCGCGAATCCGTCCTGGAGTTGCCTTATTGAACGAATTAGTAGATAAGGCCGGCAACCTAGCCGTTATGAAACAAGTGGAGCGGGCATTCGTCTGTTCAATTAGGGTGGCAACGCGGGTATGCTCTCGTCCCTTTACCAAGGGATGGGCGTATTTTTTTTGTACCTTTTTAGCATCGATCAAAATGAATGGAGGAAATAAATATGTTAGATATTAAACGCGTCCGCGCAAATCTTGCGGAAGTAAAAGAAAAATTGGCACACCGTAATGAAGAATTAGGAACGTTAGATCACTTTGAAGAATGGGATCAAAAACGTCGCGAGTTAATCGCGAAAACAGAAGAATTAAAAGCAGCACGTAACAAAGCAACAGAAGTAATCGCAGTGAAAAAACGTGCGAAAGAAGACGCACAAGATGATATTTTAAAAATGCGTGAATTAAGTGCTGAAATTAAAAAAATGGACGTAGAACTTGCAGCTATCGAAGAGAAATTCCAAGATATGATGATGCGCCTTCCAAACATTCCACACGAATCAACTCCTGTAGGTGATACAGAAGATGATAATGTGGAAGTATATGTACGTGGTGACATACCGACATTTGATTTCGAACCGAAAGCACACTGGGATATCGCAACAGATTTAGGTATTATCGATTTCGAACGTGCAGCGAAAGTAACAGGTTCTCGTTTCGTATTTTACCGTGGATTAGGTGCTCGTTTAGAACGTGCTCTTTGGAACTTCATGATGGATTTACACGCTGACAAACACGGTTACGAAGAAATGTTACCACCATACATGGCAAACCGTGCAAGCTTAACTGGTACAGGTCAACTTCCAAAATTCGAAGAAGATGCATTCTTAGTAGAAAAAGAAGATTACTTCTTAATTCCAACAGCTGAAGTACCAGTAACAAACTTCTACCGTGATGAAATTTTATCTGCGGATATGTTACCACAAGCATTTACAGCATTCTCTGCATGTTTCCGTTCAGAAGCAGGTTCTGCAGGTCGTGATACACGTGGTTTAATTCGTCAACACCAATTTAACAAAGTAGAATTAGTTCGCTTCGTTAAACCAGAAGATTCTTACGAACAATTAGAATTATTAACTTCTCATGCGGAAGAAGTATTAACACTTTTAGGCCTACCGTACCGTAAGTTGAGCATGTGTACAGCAGATTTAGGTTTCACAGCTGCGAAAAAATACGATTTAGAAGTATGGATTCCAGCACAAGATAAATTCCGTGAAATCTCTTCTTGTTCAAACTTTGAAGATTTCCAAGCACGTCGCGCAGGGATCCGTTTCCGTCGTGATAAAAATGCAAAACCAGAATACGTTCATACATTAAATGGTTCAGGTTTAGCGGTAGGTCGTACAATCGCAGCAATTTTAGAAAATTATCAACAAGCTGATGGTTCTGTGAAAATTCCAGAAGCACTTGTACCATACATGGGCGGTGTAACTGAAATTAAAGCAAAATAAATTT
>NZ_HE611075.1:6595-13679 GCF_000285595.1 Kurthia senegalensis
ATTGTTCATTTTCTTCTGTTTCTCGTAATTTACGTAAACGTTTTTCTTCTTTTTTTCGTGCGCGTAGCTTACGGAAAAAAGTTGCTTAATAGTTCACCTGTTTCAACGGCTAAAACACCTTCTGTCACATCACATTCATGATTAAAGCGAGGGTCATTTAATAGATGGTATAACGAGTCTACGCAACCCGCTTTGCTATCTCTTGCACCGTATACAACACGTGGCACACGGGATTGTAAAATAGCACCTGAACACATCGGACACGGTTCTAATGTTACGTAAAGTGTCGTTTCTTCTAAACGCCAGCTACCGATGACTTCACAAGCGTGTTGAATCGCCATTAGTTCGGCATGTGTGACCGCGTTTTGAGACGTCTCACGTAAATTGTGCGCACGAGCAATGATTTCATCTTTGTAGACGATGACGGCGCCGATTGGAACTTCACCAATGGCAGCGGCCTTTTCGGCTTCTTTTATCGCTTCCGCCATGAAAAATAAATCTTTTTGTTGTGGATTCATTGATAAACTCCTTTAATAATCGCTCTTAGTTCCATTGTAAAGAAATTCTACCATTCATAAAAGCTATCTTAACTTTTCGTACTATGATAAAATATGTAACATTGACGAAAAAAGATAAAGGGGGACTTCTGATGCCTATTCCGTTTATTACGGTAGAAGGGCCGATTGGCGTCGGAAAAACGTCGCTCTCTAAAATAGTTGCGGAAACGTTCGAGTTTCACTTATTAAAAGAGATTGTAGACGAAAATCCGTTTTTAAATAAATTTTATGAAGATATTAACGAATGGAGCTTTCAAACGGAAATGTTCTTTTTATGCAATCGTTACAAACAGTTAACGGACATTAAAAAGTATATTTTAGCAGAAGATCGCTCAGTCGTTGCAGATTATCACATTTTCAAAAACTTAATTTTTGCGAAGCGTACGCTGCAACCAGTTGAGTATGCGAAATACGAAGAAATTTATCGTATTTTAACAGCGGATATGCCGAAACCAAACATCGTAATTTATTTAGATGCATCGGTCGATACATTAATGAAACGTATTGCGATGAGAGGTAGAGAATTCGAAAAAATGATTTCACGTGAATACATGGAACAACTCGTTGAAGATTACCACGTATTTATTGAAAGTTTTGAGAAGAGTCATCCGATGATTCCAGTTATTCGTGTCAACGGAGATGAACTAGATTTTGTGAAGCATGAAGATGATTTGAAAAAAATTCTTCAAACAGTTGAAGAAACGTTAGAAAAAAGGAGCTTTAAAGCATGAATTTGAGAGAAAAATATGGCATTCCATCGAATGCGGTTATTACAATTGCGGGTACAGTAGGTGTAGGTAAATCAACGATGACAAAAGCACTTGCTGAAGCATTGAATTTCCGTACATCATTTGAAAAAGTAGATACGAACCCGTATTTAGATAAATTTTATGATGACTTTGAAAAATGGAGCTTCCATTTACAAATTTATTTTTAGCTGAACGTTTTAAGGAACAAAAACGTATTTTTGAATATGGTGGCGGTTTTATTCAAGACCGTTCGATTTATGAAGATACAGGCATTTTTGCGAAAATGCACTTCGATAAAGGCACGATGTCTCCTACAGACTATGAAACGTATACGAATTTATTCGATGCGATGGTGATGACACCATACTTCCCACATCCGGACTTACTAATTTACTTAGAAGGTTCAATCGACAATATTTTAGACCGTATTGAAGAGCGTGGACGTCCAATGGAACAACAAACAGATAAAGCATACTGGCATGAAATGCACGATCGTTATGAAAATTGGATTGATGGCTTTAATTCTTGCCCAGTATTGCGCTTAGACATTAACGATTATGATTTAATGAAAAATCCAGATTCAATTGAGTTGATTTTAGAACGTATCGGTCACTTTATGGAACAAACTTCTCACTTGCGTCGTCGCTAATAGTTAAAATTAGTAAAGACTATCACGAATGTGATAGTCTTTTTTTAGAATGTAGAAAGAAGGTGTTATATGATGCGTGTAGCAATTTATTGTGGTTCTAGAGAAGGAAATAATCCAATTTATATACAAAAAGCAGTAGAACTTGGAAAAATATTGGCTGATAACGGAATTGGTATTGTATATGGTGGTGCGAACAATGGTGTCATGGGTGCGGTGGCAGATGCGGCCTTAGCTCATGGTGGAGAAGTCATTGGCGTTACACCTGCATTTGAAGAGTGGAATGAAGTGACGCATTTAGGGCTTACAGAGTTACACTACGTTCAAACGATGCACGAACGTAAAGCATTGATGATTCAACTATCGGACGTCTTTGTTGCTCTACCAGGTGGAGCGGGAACGATGGATGAGTTTTTTGACGTTTTCACGTTAACGCAAATTGGACAGCAACAAAAACCGGTTTGTTTGTATAATGTGAATCACTTTTATGATCCGCTTCGTTTACACTTTGATCGTATGGTAGAAGAAGGGTTTATGCCAGAAGAGCATTTAGAATTGCTTCATATGTTAGAACAACCGAAAGACGTATTAACAGTCGTTGAAAAAGCGACGCACTCTTTATAAATAAAAAGGACGCACTGTTTAAACAGAACGTCCTTTTTATTTTATGCTGTTTTATTTTTAAGACGGTAACGAATTTGGCTGATTTGGAAAAATAAAAAACAACCGATGCAAAAACCTAAAATAGCAATGCCTGAAGCGAGAGCTACCATGATTGTGAAAATCCAGCCGAGAACAGAAATGCCTGTTGTGAAACCGATTAACCCTAAAGCTAAACATGTAATAGCGATACATGAGTTAAATTTTTGCTGTGTCACATCTTCAGGAATGTAGTCCGTTGGCTTTTTCTTTAAAAAGCGACGACCAATTTTCATGATTGGATTAAAGTTGAATAAAAGTCCAGATAAGTTAAACACGAGGGGGACGAGTAGTAACCAAGGTGTGATGAACCAACTAGCAACCGTGAATAATAAAATGGTCCATTGATTTGCGCGAACGAGTGGTCGTGGAATGAATGCAGGTTTTTGCATCGTTATTACCAACCTTTCTAATAGGAATTGTTGTATTTATAATACTACAATTTTTTTATTATTCAAGACGTTTTGCTTGAAGGTCGTTTATTTATTTTTAACGTACTATGATGAAATAATGAATTGGATAGAAAGAGCTTGTTTTTAAAAAAACTGCCTATTTTTTCGTTATCTTAACATAAGTTTTTAAATATCTATGTTTTTCGGTTGCATTTTTTAGCGATCATTTATATACTAGTTATTGCTATGCTAGGTGGGAAGGTAGCGGTGTCCTGTAACTCGCAATCCGCTTTAGCGAGACTGAAGTCCTGTTCCGAGGTTGTCCGTATGTTTGGTCTGCCTCTTGCACGTAGTGTTGACGATCGGGTCCTACGCAATGAGCGTCCATGAACCATGTCAGGTCCGGAAGGAAGCAGCATTAATTGGATTAACTCATGTGCCGTGGGGTCGCCTGATTTGAGCTGGCGACAAGAGTTACGCTTGTGTACGGCTGTCGAAGTCGGGTGCATGGCATTATACATGCATATTCAACTCATCCGAGTAATCGGGTGAGTTTTTTTGTGACCTTTTTTGTTGGAATCCCTCTATAAAGGTCCTCTGTGTTATAATAAACGTAACTATTTTTTTAGAAAAAGGAGATAAAAAACGTTGGCATATCAAGCTTTTTACCGTGTATATCGTCCGCAAACCTTCCGTGAAGTGTCTGGACAATCGCATGTGAAACGTACATTGCAAAATGCGCTTGCAGCAAATAAGACGACGCATGCCTATTTATTTTCTGGCCCACGTGGTACAGGGAAAACGAGTATGGCACGTATTTTTGCAAAAGCGTTAAATTGTGAACACGCCCCTACTACAGAACCTTGTAACGAATGTGCGCATTGTAAAGAAATAAACGAAGGTAAATCAAACGATGTTTTTGAATATGATGCTGCTTCTAACTCTCGAGTTGAAGATATGCGTGAAATGCTCGAGTACATCGATTTAGCTCCTTCTAATGGCACGCGTTATAAAATTTATATTATTGATGAAGTGCACATGTTATCTACGAGTGCATTCAATGCTTTATTAAAAACGTTGGAAGAACCTCCAGCACATGTCGTCTTTATTTTAGCGACGACAGAACCACATAAAATACCAGCAACGATTATTTCACGTACACAACGATTTGATTTTAAACGTTTATCTTCAAACGATTTAGTTGAACGTATGAAAGTCGTGCTAGAAGATATTAATATGACATATGACGAGCGAGCAGTGAAAGTTATTGCACAATCTGCAGCCGGTGGTATGCGCGATGCGCTAAGTATGTTAGACCAAGTCGTATCATTCAGTGATTCAGAAGTGGGGCTAGAAGATGCGTTATTCGTAACGGGATCGATTAGCCAAGATGTCTTTTATAATTTAGCACAAAGTTTACTTCAAAAAGATGTCGCAAACGTATTAGCGATGCTGGAACAATTAATGGCAGAAGGGAAAGATGCTGTTCGCTTATCAGAGGACTTGATTACGTTTTTCCGCGATTTATTGCTTTTACAAACAGCACCAGACTTAGGTGATTTACTTGAACTCGCTTCGACCGATGAAAAATTCAGCGAACTAGCTGAGCAATTTTCAATGGATACGCTATACAGTTACATTGATATTTTATCCAAAACCCAACAAGAAATGCGTTTGTCATTACATTCTAAAGTGTATTTAGAGACGGCTCTTTTAAAAATGGTGCAAAATGGTGTTCCACGTGCTGCGACGACAGCAAATGCAGTCGACAATAGTGAAGATTTAATTGCTTTGCAACAACAAGTACATCAGCTTCAACAAATAGTAGAGCAACTACAACAAAATGGTGTAGCTGTGTCAAAAGTGAAAGAAGCGGCACCTCGTCGCAAGCGTCAGCGTAATAAAGATGACTTTCAAGTACAAGTAGGTCGTATTCAGGAAATTATGAAACGTGCGACGCGCGACGACTTACGCAAAATCCAAGATATTTGGCCGAATGCTGTTGGACAATTGCCACAGTCACAAGCTGCTTTGTTAATTGATGCACAGCCGGTAGCATCTGCAGCTGATTCTTTCATTTTGCAATTTAAAGAAGAAGTGTATTGCCAAGTTGCAGCTGATAATCCGAAGTTCATGAGCAACTTCCCGCAAATTATTTCGGGAATGACAGGGACGTTATATGATATCGTTTTCGTTCCAGAACAACGTTGGCTGAAAATGCGTGAAGAGTTTTTATCACATTTTAAACGAATGAAACAAACAGTAACAGAAGAAAATGTGCATAGCAGTGGCGAAGAATCACAAGAAAATGTACAATCAATGTTAGTTGAAGAACAACAAGAAGTTAGTAATCCAGTCGTGGATGAAGCGTTAAAACTTTTCGGCGAAAATTTCGTCGAAGTAATTGACGACTAAAATAAAAGAGAATTCCAAGGAGGAAATGAATATGCGCGGTGGTAACATGAACCAAATGATGAAACAAATGCAAAAAATGCAAAAGAAAATGATGGATGCACAAGCAGAGCTTGAAGCAACTACATTCGAAGGTACTGCAAGTAACGGTTTAGTGAAAGTAACAGTATCAGGTAAAAAAGAAATTACAGATATCGAAATCAATCCAGAAGTAGTAGATCCAGAGGACGTTGAATTATTACAAGATATGATTATTATCGCTGTAAACAACGCTTTAGAAGTAGTAGAAAAAGAAACTTCATCTAAAATGGGTCAATTTACAAAAGGTTTAAACATTCCTGGACTATAGAATATAGGAGGGAATTACATGCACTATCCAGAACCAATCTCAAAACTGATTGATAGCTTTATGAAATTGCCGGGTATTGGGCCAAAAACTGCCTCACGCTTGGCTTTTTTCGTGCTAACAATGGAAGAAGATAGCGTGTTAACGTTTGCGAAGTCTTTAGTAGATGCCAAACGTGAATTAACGTACTGCTCTGTTTGTGGTCATATTACAGATATCGATCCATGTCACATTTGCCAAGATGCAAAACGCGATCGTTCAACGATTTGTGTCGTACAAGATACGAAAGACGTTATTGCGATGGAAAAAATGAGAGATTATCATGGGCTTTATCACGTTCTTCATGGAGCTATTTCACCGATGGATGGAATCGGTCCGGAAGATATTAACGTACCGACGCTTATTAAACGTCTACAAAATGAAGAAGTACAAGAATTAATTTTGGCGACGAACCCTACAATTGAAGGGGAAGCAACGGCGATGTATATTTCGAGACTCGTGAAACCATCAGGTATTAAAACGACGCGTATCGCGCACGGTTTACCAGTTGGCGGAGATTTAGAGTATGCGGATGAAGTGACGCTTTCTAAAGCATTAGAAGGTCGTAGAGAATTATAAATAGAGAGGGCGTATCGACATTGTTTGGTAAAAAGCAAAAGTTACGCAAAGAATACGATGCAAAACTCGTTGAATTAATCCGATCTACTAAACAAGATTTAGATAACATTCAACACTTAGAAGGAATTTCGGATGATTTTGAACTTAGCACGATTGCTCAGAAGAAAATTGCCGAAAGCCAATACTTCTATCTATTTAAAGAAGCACGCATTCGTAAAGTGTTAATTAAATAATAAGATTCGTTTTGTCGGATCGTTTATGAGCTGTGAAATCTAATGATTTCGCAGCTTTTTTCTTTTTATACATACGTATGTAAGAATAAAATAGAAATTATATAAAAAAGTTATTTTCATTTAGAAAATAGTGATAGAAAAAGATGTATAAAATAACATTTTATCGCTTTAATTAACTCTTGTACTTAGAGTAGTAAGGATTTCAGTAATATATATATAAATTTTTAAAAAAGACTTAAAATGTGTTGCGCGACGTGTAAATACATGTTAAGATATAATAGTTCTCAACAAGAGCGCAACAAAATATTGAAACTTCCGCATGAGTATTTTATAATACAAAGCGTCGTAAAAAACCTTTTTAAAAAAGTTATTGACATTACGAAATGAAGTTGATATAATAAATAAGTCGTCAAAAACGACACATGATGAACC
>NZ_HE611076.1 GCF_000285595.1 Kurthia senegalensis
GTAGATTCAATGGATTGTAATAGGCTTTGTAATTGTCATCTAACTTTATACCGTATCGTCTTTCTAAAATGCCCATACGCATTAGTTTAAAGCTGTCTTTTCCTTCAAATTCAGTATTTAAAAGTTGGACTGCATTTGTAGCTAATTTATGCTCGTAATTGTATGCGTTTTCGATATTATATAAATAATCACTTTTACGTTTAGGTGTTAGCATATACACGATAAACGATTGATAAGTATTTCTGAAACGGTTAGCACATTGACGTGTCTGTGCTACATCAAACAGCGATGAATGGCGACTTGCTACTAAAATACATTCATAATTGTTGTTTTCATTATTAATGTTGATGCCATCAGATAAAACGGAAGTAGTTAGTATTACTTTTACTTCATTTGGGAATCGTGATTCATTTACTAATGATAAGTAAGCTGGATTGTCCTTTTTTCCGTCACTCGTTACTGCTGCTGTATTAATACCAATATCATCTAATAGGCTTTTTATATGCTCTATCATGCCTTTATTTTGAATGAATACCAGCAACCTTTTTCCGTTATTTACTTTTCGTCTAATCAGTTCAAATAACATAGGTTGCTCGTCATCTTGACAACTATATGTAATCGCTCCCCAAACCTGGCAAGGTGCATTTTCATATTGTGTACTTACGTGTACTTCATAATCAAATGAATCTCTCAATATATCTTCTGGTGTACCACTTAAAGCAATGAATGACTTTGTATATTTGACTAAAGAACTAAGACTTTCAATAGCTTTTTTCTATATCCATAAGCTGTTGTAAATTGATGATATTCATCTACAATCAAACTGAATGAAGAAAATGGTTGTATCTTTTCAAGCATGCTATATACTGCTTCTGCCATATCATAGGTACACACAACAACTCTTTTTCCCTCATAACTGTAATCTGATAGTTTATGATAAATTGAATCATTAAAAGTATCTGATAGATCTACCCTTAAAAATATCTTTCCATCTTCTTCTGTGAGTACTGTTTTCAAACTAGATTTAGTATTTTCAGTTTCACCACGTACAGACAATATATTTTGATCATTTGCAACCTGATCACATATTGCGATGGTCGGTACTGCAAAAATGAAATAATGTGTACGTTCTTCTTTTCTCAACGTTTCAGCTAACTCTTTAGCAGCAGTAATAAAAGAATGAGTTTTCCCACTGCCTGTAGGGCTTTTAACAAGTATATTTTTTTCTTCCATTAGTAATAATTTAGCGTAATCTGATGGGATATATTTTTCAAATCTCACTCGTTTTACATCTAATTTATTAACTGTGTCACCTATCGCATGATAGTACTTATAATCCGCTAAAAACCCAGCGTCATTAGATGCCTTTATGAAAGATCCAATTGTAATATTGTTAGCTTTTAAATTGTTCCAAAAAACACTCTCATCATTGCCGCCACATAAAATTGTAAAGATTTCAAATCCTTCTATATCGTCAATATAACCCTCTTGAATATAAGATTTAAGTGAATATCCTAATTTCAACCATTCATTAATATCTTCCACATAACCAATTTTTTCAGCACGAATTTTTAATTCTTCAAATGAATAAATTTTATACTCGTTATCAATAATTCTCTCGAATTTTTTGGCACGATCTTTCATTTGTTCTTTTGATTTACGTTCAATAAGTTCTGTTGCTCTACTAACTGAATAAGTAGCGTTTAAATTAGAAATAATATAGCCCTTTGTAGATGTTCTCATTCGTTGTAGAGGGCTATTGACTTGTCTATCTACTTTTACACCAATTGCTTCTAATTCGTCTGCTAGAACACTAAAAATAGCTTTATATATAGATTCTTCTCTTACATAATCATCTAAAACAAATACAAGTCTGTACCGATTGCCTTTTATTCCATGTGATGATGTAAAAAACAAACCAGCACATACTTCAGATAATTGATTCAATACCTGTTCTGGATCTGTCTGCATATCATCGTCATCAACGTCCATAAACATCAATTTAGAACTGATAAAACGATAATTTGTACCTTCATCGTTCGGCTCAATATGTGAAGGAATAATACAACTACCTTCAGAACATAATTCGAATATTTCTTGTAATGTATATAAATTTGAACGTCCTTTTTTCTTGAACCAGCTTGTAATGAAACCTAAATTAAAACTATCTTTTGTTGGGAATTTTTCGGGGTGTAATGCAATATGATATTTCTTTGTGATCGGCTTAATTTCTTCTGTTGAAATCGCTTGTTGTACCAATATTATTCCTCGCTTTCTAGTTGCGAGCATAAGGCGGTATGAAGTATAATATAGCTATCAAATTAAATAGCTTCACACCTTACAGACACGTTACCAGCGTGTCTTTTTTTATGCCCTCATTTATTTATATTTATCTGCGATGCTTCCTTCATTCTTCATCAACATTTTGGCTTCTTCATCACGCTTTAATCTTTCTCTTAGCATTTCATTGAATTGCCCAATCTTGATAAACTCCTCTACTTCATTAATCAACGAATGATAAGCTGTAAAGTCTGATGATTCATAATAAGCACGACGTTTCTCATATGATTCTTGTGAATAATCGTCAACGCTAATACCTAGAGTATCTAATGACTTCACCAACATATGTGCAAAACGGTGAAGCATACCTAATGAAGATTCATAGCTACTTTCATTCGTTACTAAAAGTTGCCCTATTGCCTGGGCTTGTACTTCTAAGTAATCTTCATAAGCCCTTTCATTCTGAAGTCGCTTCACTTCTTCAACTGGTATGTCATAACTCTTACTTTCCTTTGTTGCTTTCAATTTTCCTTGTCTAATCCATCTACGAATGTTTTCGGGGTGTTCTTTAAGTAAAGCTGCTACTTCTTCTACTTTCATAGTAATACCTCCTAGTTAAATTCTATACTTCTAATATACACATTTTTTTATAAAATTTCAAACTTACACAATTATGTGTATATAAGAGTAAAATCCCCCTGCTAAATATAAAATAAAATACTTCTACCGTTAGAGCATAATCTCTCCTTAAAACCCATCTTTCAAGCATTTCACTTGAACTTTGTTTTATTCTTTTTACTCTTTTTGTTCTTGATTCTTTTAAGCACTTTTGCTAGGTTGGTGAACGCTTTAAGCAATGTAGGAAACAAAGTAATCCCGTTGCACTCATTTTTTGTAAACAAATACAACGAGAATACTTTGGAAAGCCTATTTTACTAGGTATGGAGCCACGTTTGAAGTTTCTGTGAGGTTTCCTAAAGTCGTATTGTATGGTGTTTCATACACCTTTAAACTATCGTGCATTAATCGCTGACAAATGCCATGCACGTATATGCTGTTTAAACGTCCTTTCGTTCTCTACTCGTAACGCCAACATATCAATTTAAATCCCTGTCCGTAGACAAGCGATCCCACCCTATGATGCTTCTTTTAGTAGTTATATCTCCTACAAGGCTTCAACACATAGTAATTCCTATAACGTTCTTCTCACGCTAATACGACAAATACGCTAACGAGAAGCAACGACCATACTGATACACGACATCGGCTATGGCACACCACATGAATTTTAATTTCCTTACGGTGGTTCATGTTTTATACCTTTCTATCCCTCGATAGTCACGTATATACACCGTCCAAACAAAAAAAGACACTTCTTTATAGCCCTCGCGTTTCGTAGCGTCAAAGGTTATAAATAAGCGTCTTTACAGTTCGGTTTGTTAAAAATATTAACAAATTAAACAAAGGTACTTGAAAGTCTGGATACTTCCATGTAAAATATGCTTATTAAAACCTTTTTGCCGGGAAGCTCAAGGTTGAAGAAGTCTAGCTGAGAATTTAATGAGTGTTGACGCACTCGCTAAATTCGATGAAGCTAGGCTTTTTTTCGTTCGATTAAATTGTTATCCAAAATTATATACTTTAAATGGAATTGATACAAGACTTTTTCAAACAAAAAATAGCCTACCTACTATGGTATGGCTTTTTTTATTTTTTATTTTTTATATTTTTGCATGGTTTCAATCAACGCTACTTCTACCAATTGGCTCAATTTGATTCCACTGCGTTCTGCAAACATTGAAGCATCTTCGGCTATTTCCGTACTAATATAAAACGTTTTATTAGCACGTGTACGCCCTCTTAATTGCCCAACTGATTCATTTATATTTTGAGGTTCAACATGACCGCCTAAACGCTCGTTAGCTATCTCCCGTAATACATTAAGTTGACTAGGGCTGATACCTAATACATTCAATAAACTAATAGCATTAGGTTCAAGGGGGGCAACTTCTTTTTCTAATGGATCTGAAATGATAATAACGTCATCTACATTAGTTTCCATTAGTTTTTCATTAGTAGCCCCCGCCCTCCATGAATGAGTAGTCTTATCGTATGTAAATCCTTTATTTTTCAAGACTTTAGCGACTGTTTTCTTTGCTGTAGGAATTTCTTTTTCTCGCAACTTCGAAACAATTTCATTAACCGAATCCCCAGCCTGTGCCCATTCAATTATTAGAGAATCACGCTCATTCATTTACATTCACTCTCCATTCAAAAATACATTAGTTCAACTAAAACTAATGTACATTAGTTTTACATTATAAGCTAGTTCCGATAATACCCCGTTACCGGAAAATGCTACGTTATTCGAGCGTATTATTTGGCGTAAAATTGAATAATGAATAATAAAAAAACGACTGCTAAAATAGCAGCCGAATTAAGTATTTTAAACTTTTATTTTTTGTAGAAAGAACTGATTATTTCTAAGTTTTTACGATTGTTTTCATCTTGTTCTGCAGCAGTTAAAGTTTGAACTGTAAGTTCGATGCTAGATGATTTAATTTCTTTTACTAATCCATCATATTCTATTTCTAATATGCCTGTTTCACCTTTTAAACGAATATCTATAACACCATCTACCCCAGTTTTTACTATTTGAATTTCTCCATCAATATCCAAATAGCGTACTTTTTTTCTTTTTCCATGTCATTCACCTCCTTTCAATAAAAAAGCCCACTAAGTGAGCTGGATTGATTATTTAGCAGCGTACAGTTTTTCTAACAAGTTCTCACAAGAAATAGAATATGTTTCAAAACCTTCTAATTTACTAAATTCTTCTTTAGCTGTTTCCATTGCTACTAACAATAGATCTACCTCGTTTTTATTCAGTTCAACTTCTTTAGTTTCTGTCGCAATAATCATTGTTAAATCCCCTTTATATTTAATTTATTATATCTTTTGAAAACAATTATTTATGTCACTTTTTTGCTCAACTATTAAATATTTATCACTAAAATAATTGCTGCTAATAAAAGCACTGGCATAACTATATAGAACCCTATCGACATAAGAACATCTGATACAGTTAAAGGACTTTCATCATCAATGTAAAACCAATCATGATGCCAAACTTTAATGTCTTTTTTCAGTTTTTCTTGTGTTAATTCCTTTTGACGTGTGACTGTTGCAATTAATTGTTTTCCTTCTACTCGGTTACGTTGTACCATCGGTCTAGCTTTATACATACCCTTTACACCTCACACTTTTTAGTTTTAAAATTCACTAATTCGTGAATAACTTACGTTTATTATATATTTATAAACTTAAAAGTGTCAATAGTTTTTGAAACTAATTCGTGAATATTGTATAATTATGTTATGCTAATATTGATTTGGAAGGAGGTTTTTCATTAATGAGTGTATCTAAACAAATAAGAATGATGCTTGTAGAAAAAGACTGGAAAGTTAGTGATCTAGCCGAAGCTATGAGTACAGAAGAAAAGAAAGTAAGCAATCAAAACATTCACAACAAATTAAAACGTGATAATTTTACTGAAAAAGATATTGAAGAATTTGCAGCTGCATTAAATGCTGACGTTAAGGTGATCTTCACAATGAAAGACACGCAAAAAGAATTTTAAACACAAAAAAGCCCCGTCCTTTAGAACCAAAAAGGATAGGGCTTTTTATATGGTAGGAGGGTCAAAATAAATTGACATATAATTGCAAGAAAATCACTCTTGCAACTTCTATTATAAACACTTTTTAGTTAATTTTCAACGTTTTTTATTTATTTTGTAACTAATTAGTTTGTTTTGCGGTTATTAAAGTGAAATCCTTTTCAGATTCTGCTGGATTGATTCCGACTATATTGTATAAGTTGTCTTTAAATTCTACTTGCATCGTATTATCAATTTCACTTGTATGTTCATAGCGAATATAGAAGTTGATTGTATTTTCTAGTCCTGTTGTCGTTTCTCTTTGAATATCATAGACCGTTTTATTTTTGAAATAACACCAGCAAGTTAGAAATACTTCTACATCTTCCCCAGGATCAGGCCCACTTGAAGGAACAACTTTTAAAAAAGATACACGTTCATTAAACTTCATCGCTGTTAGTTTTTGCATAGTATTCACCTCTCAATTGTTGAATAAGCGATACAACCGCATTAGAAACGTATTCTACGCTCTCTGTACGGTTTACATACCAATATTGAACCAATAAGCTAACTGCTAATGAAAAGGCTTCATATAGGCTTAAATCGTCTTTTGTAGCGTCTACATCTACCGCATTTTTAACATAGGTTTGTGCTGCTGAAATATATCCCTCAATCATTGCATTATCATAGCTATGATCTATTCTTAATGATAATTTGATTGCTTCTAAATCCATTAAATTATTTTCCATACTTTCACCTCGTTTAAAAAAATAAGGCTCACCGAATGGCAAGCCTGTTATTTGTATTATTAGCCAGCTGGTGTTGCTGTAATTTCAATGTATCGTGCAGCGTCTGCATCAATTTTTTGATAGTCATTGCGTACAATAACCGCTAAACCTTGTGAGTAGTAATCAAATTGTTCCCAGTGCGTTTCTACTTGATTTCTACGTGCTACAAATACTGATTGTTCAATGTCACCCATAATCATCGGTAATGTGCCATCTGTAGTTGCTGTGAACAGTTTGTTTGAAAGTACTACAATTGGATTGCCGAATAACGAGAAACCACTAGGTGCTGTTACATCTGATTGTAATAAATAGCGTCCTTCGTTATCTTTCACTGTATCTAAGTATTGGAATGTATCTTGATTGACGATAACCATTTTATTTAAAGCTGGATCTAAGTCTACATTATTTACTTTTTTCAGTTGGTCGAATGTATTAGTAGCTGTTACGTCTACTTTCGTGAAACCTTTTAAAAGGTTGATAATGTGTTGATTATCTGTGTTATCAACTAATTTATTTAATTGTGCTTTTACTTCTGCTACTACATCTACTGCTGCATCTTCTACCACTTCATTTGAAAGTGCAATTTTGCCGGCACGTGTAGCTACTGCGTATTGTACTTGTGTGAACATATCCGCATCTACATCTGCAATTTGTGCTAATTCTTCTTTAGTTGCTAGTACTGCTGTTTGATTTGTAGCTACTGGGTATTTGCCTTGACCATTTGAAACGGGTTTTACTGTCGCATATTGTGCTAAATTGTATTCCGCACGTTTTAGGTCGAATACTTCGCCAATTACTTCCGAAGGAACTACTACGCCAGCACTGTTAGTTGCTGTTGTTAAACCGTCACGTACTTCACCTTTTGCACGAATATAATCCTCGAATGAACGTACCTCTGTATTTTGTTTGTTTAATTGATTAATTTTCATATTATTTTCCTCTTTTCCTTCAATAAATTTTGTATATGATCGTGTACTCACTTGTACGTTTGTTTGGTCGTATGCTGGTACGGTTACAATGCTAATTTCATGCAATGCTTTCATATTCTCGATTGAACGTGTCACTGTACCTTCTTCGTTTTCTTCAAATGAATCTAAACCGACTTCAAAGCCGAAACTCATTGAATCCACGATACCAGCTTTAATATTTTTATAGACATCTTTTGCATAGCTTGTATCTGTTAAAGTAGCTTCAAATTTCAATCCTACTTCATCGACTTCTAGCTTTAATGTGCCAGCTTTTACACTTGCTAACGGTTTTGAGTAGTCGTGACCATTCAATAAGATCACATTTGATAGATCTACTTCTTTTAATGCTTCTGCTGTAATCACTTCAACGAATCCGCCTAAATCTTTTGACGGTTCATCGAATTTCAGTGCATAGCCTTTAATCGTTTTTGTGCTATCATCATCTTTAGCGTTTTCTGTTTCAGAATCCAACTCTTTCGCTGTGGTAGGTGCTTCGAGTTCTGCTGATTCAGTTAAACGCTTTTCTTTTTCTTCATTCACACTATTTCCTCACTTTCTTTAGTAGGACTGTGAAATGTATCGTCCTCATTTTTTTCTTTTAACCCTAGTTTCTTCCGCATTTCCTCAACGGACATAACGCCCATTCTAACGGCTTTTAAATCATTTTCGTATACTTGTTGAGGTTCTGAAATAAGCCATTCAGTACTGAATTTAAGACGTTTAGGGCTATTTAATTTGAAGTTGATTTCACTTTCAATGGCTTTTAAAAAGTGCGTAAGTGTATTCCGTAAATACATCACATTCGATTGAATTGTATTACTATGATTTGCTTCGACACCTAAACGATCTGTAGAAAGTCCAAATACCTTAGCGATTTGTTTAGTATTCCAATCGTTGTTATTTACTAACTTCAAAATATCTGTATTAATTTGAACTGGTGTATAGTCCATTTCTTCATCTAAAATGACGGTTCGCATCGTATTCGCATCACCTGCGTTAGCTTCTTCAAACTTTTGTCGAATCGCTTCTTTCGCTTTTTTATCAAGGTTAGATTTACGAATTTTTAAGATGCCACTACCATTCACACCACGCTTGAAAAATCCAGCTAGTAACTTATTTCCTCGCTCCTGTAGCTTCAATTCATCATGCAATGCGTATAAAGGACTCACACCTGTTAAACCGTCCGTACTGAAGTATTTGAAGTGCAATACGTTTAAAGCGTCTAAAATTGACTTTTCGCCATCTTCTGAATGAATATAATGTACTTTTCCATCGTCCGATTGTTCGATAGTTACTTTACTGTTTAATAAAGGGTGTAATGCGATAGGCTCGCCCTTTTCGTCACGTTCGATTAAGGAGAAAGCATTGCCATTCAATAGCATATTAGCAACCTGAGAAAACTTATAATGCCAGGCACTCATGTACTCATTCGGATTGTTATTAATTAGCTTCGTTAAATTTGTTTCTTTGTTTTCCGCTAGTAAATCACTAGATGCAATATCACTAGAAATGATTTTTACTGCTGCAAAAACATCACTATTTCTCATTGCTTTGATAGAACTGTATTGCATAGTGTCATCGTCTGAAACCATTGAAACTAATACATCTAAAAATGCGTCCTGTGTGCCTTGTCGGGCTTGATTATTGAACATACTTTTAAAATTCCGATTTTCTTCACCTCCCTTCAAAGAGTTTTAATAGTTAAAAACTGAAATCACTTGAAGCGTAATATTCGTTATCTGCTTGCATTGCTTCTGTATCTTCAAAATGGAACATAGCTTCTGTATATGCGTTCATGAGTGCTGCTATTGGATCTATCTTGTTAGCATTACGTTCCTTACTAATCATGACACCGTTATTTTGTTCTTTTAAAATGGCATTATTGACCGCATGGGTTAGTAAAAAGTTACCATTATGAACAATTTGCCCATCATATAAACGCTCTCGGAATGTACGAGTAGGTGTATTCAATGTATATGTGCCTTGCCTTACTTCGATTAGCGGTAAATGAGCCTTTTCTAGCTTCGTAATTAGTGTATTAGCGTTCCATTTGTCGTAACATACCGCCATTACTTCAAGTTCATTTTCTTCAATGAAACTCATTAACCATTGAAAAACGTCCTCATAATCAATGATTCCACTCTCTAATTTCGTGATAGAACATTCATTTTTCTTTTCAAGTTCGATGTAATTTACGCCATCTGATTTGATTTTATTAGCAAGTCCGTATTTCGTTCCTACCCACGAACGACTATCACAATAAATTTTTCTACCGTCTGTTGGTATAAGCCAACTAACGCTTGTTAAATCATCTGTTTTTGAAAGATCTATGCCGATATAAATTTGTTTACCTTTGATATTTATTGGATCTACTTCAGCACGTTCCCAATCTTCTGCAGCTATATAACTGCTTTCACTCGCTTGCGTCCACATATTGAACGATTTTGTTAGAACAGCTGTTAAAGTGCCTTGTTGTTGTGCTGTGATAACGTCCTCTTTAATTGCTGGTAACATTGTTTGTTTAATGCCATCATGCTCAAAAATTGGACAAGCCTTTATCCATTGGTCGCTGTTTTCGGGTAAAGATTCTTCTTTGTTATCTAATTCATAAATTGCTATGAAAGTACTTTCTGCTGTTGCCTTTTCAGCTAAAACATCTGAATAAAATTGATAATCTTGATACATTGGAACATTCAAGTCATATCCAGCTGTTGAAACAATTGCGAGTAAAGCGTTTGGTTCGGCTTTCTGTCCACTTTTTAGGGTATTCAAGACATCACGACTTTTAGCAAGTGCATATTCATCGACTATTACTGTCGTACCGCTATATCCATCTAAAGTTGAAAGGTCACTTGATAATGCCATTGCAAAACTATTAGAAGGTTTATGTGTGATTTGTTGCTTGCCAATAACCAATTGTTTTTTCATGAAATTACTCATTCGAGAAACTTTAGAAAGCCCATTAGATAGCATGTTATAGCCTAATTTCGCTTGTTTAATTGCATTAGCTACAAATAGTATTTGTCGTCCTTCTGCTGGTTTAGTTTCAGCAATTAAAGATATTGCTCCTATACTTGAAGCAAGCCATGTTTTACCTTGTTTACGGGCTGTTGAAATGAAAGCCTGTTTATATCGTCTATTGCCTGTAGCTTTTTCTTTCCAGCCATACAATTCAGATATGATCCACCGTTGAAACATAAGTGTTTCTATCTTTGAACCGTCTGTACTGGGAATCAATTCAATGAATTTAATAGCCTTTGTTGCAGCTGCTTCATCAAAATAGTACGGATATGAATCATCGTTTTCACATTCAAGACCGAATAAAAACGTTTAGCTGCTAATTTAATTTTGTTGCATGAAATGATTTCGCCATTTAAAACTGCATCACAATACTGCTTTGCATAATTCGTCATTGTTGCATCAATTCCTCAAATGGATCTACTTCTTTAGTAGGTTTATTCAATTCAACTTTCAAGCGTCCATCTAGCGTCATAGCAAGCGATTGAGAACATAACCTCATGTCTTTAATAGCTTGTGACTGTACACGTACCGCTGGATTGCTTTTACCATCTTCAAGAATCAAACCTCGTTCATTTAAATCTGATTGAGCATCGTACATAATTTTTACTGCTAAACAGTATGCTACTAGCATTTGATAGTCGTTTTCCGACCATGGCATTTCTTGTTTTACTGTTGAAATAATTCGTTCCCATTCGATTAATGCAACACCTGTTAAAACAGCTGGAGGACTTTCCGACATTTCTTGATAATCAAACAGTCGCTCATTTGCAATTTGACGTTGTTCTTTTTGTTCTCTTGAATAATGTGAGTTTGATTCACCTATTTTCAAAGTTTTCACCACCTAATATGATTATATGTTCATATATTCACTTAATACGTTTATTATACACTATAATAATGAAATAGTCACTAATTAGTGATTATAAATCATAAAAAGTGAATGAAAAGTTTTTCAAATGGCATTTATATACGAAAATCCTTCTCCTCCGGTCTTCATTTGCTTTTATATAGCCCCCTTATTGGATTCATTTGAGGCACTTTAGAACGGTTTCAAATACTTTTCCGATAACTTAATCCATATAAATAGAAAACGCCTTAAAAAGCCTGTAAATAGCTTTAAAAGACGTTTGAGTTATTTATGTTTTTCTTTTTATTCGTTCTGCTGCTGTTTTTCGATTGTGGCAAGTATGACATAAACTCATTAAATTTGATTCATCGTATAAAAGGTGCTGTTCATCTGCTAATAGATCTTTACGTTCTTTAATGTGATCCACTACATTAGCAACTGAAACAATGCCTATTTCTTTACATACTTCACAAACTGGATGTTTATAGCGATAATTTCGGCTCGTTCGTTGCCATTGCTTTGATTTATAGAACTTTAAGGCTTCTGAATCCTTTTCTTTTCGTTCTGAATACGTTTCTTGCTTGCGTGTAGACGTTTGAGCGTGTTCTTTACAGTATTGTTGCCTATAGTCGATTAAAGTACGACAAAGAGGTGCATTACATCGTTTAGATGGCATTGTATTGCCTACAATGATTTGAATTCATTGAATGTACGCTCAAATACACTCATGAATGAATCACAAGCACATTGTTCAATGGATAAATAGTAATTTAATTCTTCATAGTCGTTCGTTTGTGGAAATTCTAAATCCTCCATAATATCTCTTGCGATGTCCCCAGCTGGTGAATCATCATTCTGAAATTGTGAAATATATTCTTTGTATGTCATTGTTTTTCTCCTTTTATGAGTGACTTTTATTAAATGTTTTATTATAAAAATTATGCTTTTTTTACACGTTTTTTTCATGTTAAAAATCAGTCGTTTTTTGTATAGAAAAGTGCCTTAAACCCTTGATAATACTGATTTTATAGATGACGTTTATTGGCTATTTTATTTATGTTATATATATATATAATACGTCAATAAACGTCATTTTATAACTTAGTCATTTTAACGATAACTTTTGCAATATCTCCACCAACTAATAAGGCGTATTGTTTAATAGATTTGGCTACTTCAATTACATCTAAATCAAAATGATAAGCTAAAGTTTCTACTGTCGATTCTCTTAAAATATAACCTCTGGCATCTTTAGTTCTCACATTCTCTAAATAGAAATAGTTTTCGGCTATTGATTTAACATCTAATTTTTTGCCTACTCTTGTCTTTTTAGTTACTTCTTTCAACATATCTTCAAACTCAATTCTCGTAGCGTAACGTTCATTCAAATGCTTGCATAATTCTAAATATACTTTTCGTGTCGGTGAATTACGCTTAATAGATTTGTAATAACAGCCATTTACATATCCTTCAATTTGATTTCTGAATTTATGTGAATCTGCCCTTCTTGTAACATTTTTCACTATTGCTAAGCACGTTTGATAGTCGGTAAACCCTACAATGCCATTTAAACAGCTATAATGTTCGCTAGTAACTGCTTTACGAAACACTTTTAACAATTCGTCGTTTTCATCTTTAAACGCTTCATAAACAGCTTTAGTAAAGTGTTTTCCGATTTGTTTACGTTTTTCTTGATTAGTTAATTTAGCTGCTTCTTTTAAATCTGCAAGTTCGTCAGCAATTTCAGATAGATCTACACCTTCATTTTCGAGTGCTTCAGAAATATTAATGGTTTCTGATGGATTGCTACCCATTAGATTATGAAGGGCTTTAATATACGAATTTCTATAGGTTTGATAGAAGAACGCTTTTTCTCGTACAACGTTATAAC
>NZ_HE611077.1 GCF_000285595.1 Kurthia senegalensis
TTCTCCTTTCATGGATCAGCAAAAAACGCTGAACCATTCCAGTCCGATTTACCGTTGACACTCATTGCTATTTATTTCATCTACCTAAAAGTTTGGTAGCCATATGTTGCAAGCGTTCATTGAACATAGCGTCATACTGAATAAATCCCTTTGAAGAACTTCGTTGTAACAATTCTTCTAATACTGCTTTATCTTCATCATCAAGAAACTTTTCCGTATTTTCTATTAATCGTTCTTTTGTTTCTGGATAGTGAAAGTCCTCATTTTCTTTTTCAATAAAGACTTCTTTTACTTGTCTTATTTGAACACCTAAAGCTGTTGTTTTGACATAATTCGGAACAGTCATAAATCGTAGTTTTGCTAATGTGTCTAATCGCTTTTTTTCTTCGTCAGTAACATAGAATTTAACCTGTTCTTTCACCATATAAAGCACTCCTTATTTGATACTATTTAGTACTAACTATATGATACCATATAGTACTAATACATAAAAATTTATTAGTACTAAAAAAGGGATAGCATTTGCTACCCCTAATCGACCCTATCATCTTCGTCTATATACTTCGCTTGTTGATTGTATTCTTCGAATTCTTCAACAGTCAGCTCACGTAGCATATTTTCATATTTTGACGTTTGCCATACAGACGTTAATAAATGTGTGTATTCATTTTCATCTTGTTTCTTGTATTTATCTAATTCACCGTTTTTATATTTTTTAACGTAGTCTTTAAAAATGCCATGAAAAGTAATTAATTGTCGCCCTTTCAACGCCTTATAAAAAACTTCAAAAACTGGCTTCGAATGATAAAGCTCGTTACTCTTTGCAGAGTATTTCGCCACTTCTAAAATAGCCCCGTTTTCGGACTTCTCGCTTGAACGAACTTTACGAATATCCACTTGCGTAATATTTTGATTATCCATACACTCACGCCACATCTCCAGCCACTTCTCTTGCTTTAGATAATCACGACTTGTGAAATAGCTTTTATTCACCGCCATCACCACATGAAAATGCGGGTGGTATGTGTCATAGTTTGGATTATTGTCACCAACTTGTAAGCCTAGTTTATCAAAATAATCTTTCGCCTTTTTGTACATTTCTTTTGTAATAAAACGTTCTTTGTTGTAAGTTACTTCGAGCTTACGCACATAACCATTAATTACTTTTTGTACATTTCGACGCTTAAATAATTTATTAAATGCTGAATTAAATTTATCAATTTCAGCTTTTAACAAAACACCTTCTACATTCGGAGCTGTCAGTGTCAGAAAAATATACTCCTGATCTTCATCTTCTCGTACAGCTTGCATAATGGTTGAAATCATAATCGCATCTTTTTTCGCTTTGTTCCAAGTACATAACGGACAAAAACGATTGCCACATGAATTGGAACGATGAACCTTTTTCGCACTCATTTCTAAGTTCGTTAAATGTTGCATAAAATCACCACACGATTTCACTCGTTCTAATGTCTTGTGAGTGAAAACACCTTTCGCATATTCCGATAATTTTCGAACTAAGTCTTTCTTTGGTGTGTATTTTTCTAATATATATTTTCCTAACTCCGTTGACTTCAATTCTGATTTTTTGAGTTTCACTTCTTGATTTTTAGTCATAAGCGTTATACAATCGCTTTGTAGATAAATAAATATACAGCTTAAAGCGATTTGCTCCTCTCTTAGTGTAATTTTGATCTAGACAATTAAAATTATAAAACACTATACAAGAAAAAGCAAATCGCTTTTTGTTTTGTCCTTAGAGCCACAAGGGTTTAGGGACTAACAAACCTAACTTTTCCTTGCGGAAATAGTTACGTATGTATCAAGTAAAAGAAAGAACTCGTTTTTGGCTACGCAAAAACGCCATTCGCTACGCTCATAAAAAATCAAAACCAAAACAAAATAAATAAAAAAAATAAAAGGCAGCAGATCCAAAGAAAATCACTTTGGGCCTGTTGCCTTTTACAATTCCATTCCTCTATCTCGATTTCTGTTTGGCGTTCTTTTGATTTCTTGCTCAGGAAGTTCATTTTTTATGCCTTTAGAAATTCCAACATGTTTTTTTATATCGAGCGACAAATCATCAAAACCCTCTCTTTCCGTCCACTTTTCACCATATGCCCCAATAGCATCAATCAAATCAGCCTGTTTTTCCGTTAAATCAGCCTTGTAGACGTCTTTACTGTGTTTTAGCATACCAACTGCTTTAACAACGTTTGTAAAGCTCTCATACGCCCCTCTAAGACGTTCTTTCAAATTTGACGTAGAATCTATCAAAATAATTAACTTCTCTCTAAACGACTTGTTCTCGGCTCTCAACGATGTATTTTCATTCGTAAGCTCTTTATTTTTTTCTTCTTCACGTTTTAATAATAAATTAACCTCTCGCTGTCTTTGTTCACGCATACGCACTTCATTCTCACGTGCCTGCAACTCTTGTTCCTTTTGCACAATATTTTGTTCTCGATCTACGAGCGATTCCAATTTATCTATTTTCGCTTCTGCTTTGTTAAGTTTTACTTTCGTTTTAGCACTAGAAAGAACTAATCCCTTTAACTCATCGTAATCGTCTTTATGAAAACTAACACGAGTACCCAACAAATTATTCTTTTTGGTTTCATCAATTTTCGTTAAAAGTTTTACAGGTTCTCGATACGTTTTCACATCACGAGATAACGCACGCAGCTCACGCTCTAAATCTTTCTTTTCTTTGTAATCACGCACATCTTTATAATCGTTTTTTCCAACTAGTTTCCGTTCGATATTACGCTCATTTAAAAGTTTCTCTAACACCTGGACTTCACTTTGTCGCCAAGCGTCAAAAGGGCGATTTTTATCTAATGTCGGATTCTGTTGAATCATTGCTTTATCAAACGAAACTTGTTTTTCTAATCCACGTTGATACCCTTCAGCAATCGGAACAAAATTAACGTGCATATGCGGTGTCGCTTCATCATCGTGAAGCACCGCATTATACACTTTAAATTGCGGATTGCGTTCTTCAAATCCCTTAAACCATTCTTCAAGGATTTCTTTCGCTTGCTCCCGATCCCCTCGAAGAAAATCGTCTTTGTCACCAACTTGGATTATCAGCTCTTGCTGTAACGAAGTTTTTTACTCGCTTTAATATGCTCATAATAATTTTCAATTTTTCTATCATTTCTTTTCTGTTTTGCATTATATGTTTCTAATGCGTCACCAAATTCATCTCGATACAATTCTTTTAAATCCTGTTTCACAAAATATTTATTCTCATTCGAACGCTCATAATCAATATGTGGATTTTTTGCTTTTTCTTTCTCGCTCATCTCTCTGTTGTTATGTTTTATGTTTGTTCTTTTTGACGATTTCTGAACCGAAATAGATAAACTCATTCTCCATCACCTCTTGCTATCCAATATACCAAAAGCTTTGTTACTTTGGCAAAGTAACCTTCTCGGTGTTTTGACACGTTGTGTGCAAAACGAAGGCTCTGCGAGGCTACTGTGTCCACCCTGTGCCCACCCGAAAATGTGCTGTAACGCACGTTATTTTCGAAAAGATAAAAGCAAAAAAATAGAGCCAGTTGCGGAAGAAAATCATTTCCGCAGCTCGCCCATTTTTCCACTAACAAAATCAAAGACCTTGCCTTTTTTAAAAAAAAGGCAAACCCAAAAAACTAACCATTTAACTCCCCCAACCCCCTCAAAATTGAGGGGACTCCCTCGGCGGTAGCCAGCTTCAAAAGGTGAACTTTTGAAGGAACAAGAGGGTGAATATCACCGAATCGTATCAACTCCTTAAA
>NZ_HE611078.1 GCF_000285595.1 Kurthia senegalensis
TAATTTATTTTTAATAGCTTTAATAAAGACAGATTTATGTGGTGACATTTCCGTATTCGCGTTTTGTGGCTGTGCGACTTCTTCTGAGTGCTTGCTATGCTTGAGTTCTTCGCATTCTTTCGCAATTTTTTCGATGTTTGTCCCCACTTTCTCCGTAGGGACATTCTTACATTGGTACGGTTGCCATACATAAATAGATGGGCCCTTTAAATTTGTTTTTGCTGTGCGTGTTTCGAGTGTCACAAGCATGCCTAAGTTTTTCGCTTTGGCTACCGCACGTTTGGCTGTACGTAAATCAAAACTAAAGTCGAATTCTTCTTTTGCGACTTTAACAACGGTCTTTAATTTTAGTGTAGCGATTCCTGGCACCTTTACAGAGTGTCTCACAATCGTTTTAAGGGCTTGTAGCTCTTTTCTGCCGAATTCCTTCTTGTGATCCGCTAACCACATCTCAAACGCTGTATTCAGGTCTTTAGCGGTTGTGAAGTTGGCAAATGCTTTATAAGCTGCTGGGTTGTATGTGTATGTGATGGTTTGTGTTTGGTTTGTCATGGTAGTTCGCTCCTTTTAGAACGAAAAAAGCACGCTCGTATCGGTGTTTTCCGATACAAACGTGCTTTGTTTGCTTCATTACAGTAATAAAGGCTTGAAATATCTTTCAAAACTTTATAGAATAGAGCTATCCATTAGGTGTTCAACCACCTAAACAGATATACTAATTAGTAATGAAGCAACTATGACAAGTGAGTACCGTATGTTCGAGATACGGGAAAGCGATGTAAGAAGGATTGCAGTCCGACTTATGTCACGTTATGGTTGCTTTTTTTTACGTTCAAATATGTTGTAAAAATCATAGCATTTTTGTAAGAAAAGTACAAACCCCTTTTTAAAGAATAAATTCTTTACTAAAAAATCAGCACTTAAATGCGAAATAAATATGCAATTTTTTATGCAAGATCTGTACCCTAATCGCACTTATTTATGATATGTTTCTCCTTAACTGTTGTTTGATGATTTTCAATCTTTCACAAGGGTCATATTACAACTGCAAAAGGAGCTATATTTTGAGCATAATTCGTTTCAAAACATTGCTCAAAAACAAAATCTTAATAACTAGCGTTAAGAAGATTCCTTATCGTTGTAAATCCGCGAAAATCTGACGGGACCCCTTATAGCATATATAATGAATACATCTTTGTTCCTTTCAGGTGGTAATACTGTTGGTTCAATTGTTGTGTATGGTATAAAGAAATTTTTCAAAAATCGGACATATAAAAAGAACGGTAAAAAATATTATTTCTTTGGCGAGAAAAAAGATTATGAATATTTACGACTTTATTAAATAGGAGAGTTAGAAAAATGTTTACTGTTTTATGGTATAGCGCTATTATTACGTGCATCGTATGTTTTATTCCATTTCTATTTTTTAATTGGAATTCAAATAAAATTTATAACAAGCTAGTATATGGGTTACTACTAATAAATTATGTTTTGTTGATTTTCACAAATTTATTCTACGAATTTAATATAATTAAATCTCTTAATATAATTCTATTACTAATATTTTCATTCGCAATCTATAAATGGAATAAAAATTTAGGGTATTCTGAGAAAGTGATTAAATGGATAGTAGTGATTTTTATTTTAATGTTGGCAAAAATGATATTAAACATTTATGAAGAATGATGTATACACATTCGTTACGTGAGTTGCTACTATATTAGCTCATATCTTAAATAAATATTCATACTTTTTAGTTTGAAAAAATAAAAAAGCGAAGTCGAATAATTAATTGACTTTGCTTTTTTGATGCGTAAGTGCCGATAACACCCCTTTACACGAAATAGCCAATCTTTTCCACTGAAAAAAGTAGCCGTAATTGGTTACTTTTTTTTTCGTTTTTTTCATTTTTGCGTCAGCAAATTTTGCTTTTAACGGTCTGAAAAAATTTGGCCCATCGGTATGATCCGCCAAATTTTTGTGCCAGGGATTTTCGATTTTCGCACGCATCATGAACATGATGTGTAAGTGCGCCCTGTTCCTTGCAGCTCTTTTATTTTTCATTTCGAGTGCAACGACACAAAAGGTTTTAGGAATTCCTAACAAGCAAAAATGAAATTTTAGGGAGTGTGGTCACACTCCCGTAGCTTGCCCTTTTGGGGCGAGCGAAAAAATTTTATGTGGGTTTGCCCGGGCAAACCCGTAGCTTGCCTTCACCAAAAATTAAAAAAAAGAGGTGGACGAAACATGGGACTTTTCATTTTTCAAAGTGGACAGAACATGGGACACGCTCTCGAAAAACATGGACAAGATATGGGACATTTGAAAAAAATCATGCTATCACGAAAATACTAGGCTCTGCCTAGACCATCACGTAAGTGATAGCACATTTCCCTTATGCTCTTTCTCACTATTCGACAAAATGCGTGTTCAAAACAAATTTCAAAAAGTGCAAAATCATTTTTAGAAAAACGGAACCGAAAAATTTATTTTTGTGCGAGAAAAAAATAAAAAGTTGGCGATCCTTTTTTTATTTTAAATTCCCTAGCGATAATATTTTTCTAATTCATTTTCGTAAAAAGCGTGTTTTTCATTCAACGCATTTTGATATAACTCAACAATTTCGTGGCTCACTTTTTCATCAGGTGCTGGCGTTAATTTTTCAATTTCGTTGAAAACATAGGCTGTTAATTCTTCGTTTAAGCAATGATTAATAAATCCACGCATAGATTTAATGTGGTTGAGTTTTTATTTTTACGTGCGTCTAAACAAACCTCAACAACTCGTAATAAGTGTTCAAGCATGATGTCTTTATGTGCTTTCCAAACGTCAAACTTCGTAAAGCTGTGTACTTTGCTATAAATCATTTCGGTTACGGCTTTTACATCGGATCTGCGGTTCATTAGGCTGTTGTACATGACTTGTTTTAATCGACTAATGAATTTTAGTGGCTTAAAGTCCGTTGGATTTTTCACTGGTTGTGTAAGCAGCATGATTTTTCGTTCTTGCTTAATGGCGATTGATTTAGAAATTGTTTTAAACCCGTATGAATACGTATTTAA
>NZ_HE611079.1 GCF_000285595.1 Kurthia senegalensis
CAAATTTCTTTTTTAAGATTTTGATTTAAATTAAGTTTTAATTTTTTAGGCTTAATAACTTAGGTTAAGTTATTAAGGGCGCATGGCGGATGCCTTGGCACTAGAAGCCGATGAAGGACGGCACTAACACCGATATGCTTCGGGGAGCTGTAAGTAAGCTTTGATCCGGAGATTTCCGAATGGGGGAACCCAATACCTTTAATAGGGTATTATCTACACGTGAATTCATAGCGTGATGATGGCAGACTCAGGGAACTGAAACATCTAAGTACCTGAAGGAAGAGAAAGAAAAATCGATTCCCTTAGTAGCGGCGAGCGAAACGGGAAGAGCCCAAACCAAGAAGCTTGCTTCTTGGGGTTGTAGGACACTCTATACGGAGTTACAAAGGAATGTGTTAAATGAAGCGGCATGGAAAGGCCCACCAAAGAAGGTAACAGTCCTGTAGTTGAAAGTGCATTCTCTCCAGAGTGGATCCTGAGTACGGCGGAACACGTGAAATTCCGTCGGAATCTGGGAGGACCATCTCCCAAGGCTAAATACTCTCTAGTGACCGATAGTGAACCAGTACCGTGAGGGAAAGGTGAAAAGCACCCCGGAAGGGGAGTGAAAGAGATCCTGAAACCATGTGCCTACAAGTAGTTAGAGCCCGTTAATGGGTGATAGCGTGCCTTTTGTAGAATGAACCGGCGAGTTACGATCCCATGCAAGGTTAAGCTGATAAGGCGGAGCCGTAGCGAAAGCGAGTCTGAATAGGGCGAATGAGTATGTGGTTGTAGACCCGAAACCAGGTGATCTACCCATGTCCAGGGTGAAGGTGAGGTAACACTCACTGGAGGCCCGAACCCACGTACGTTGAAAAGTGCGGGGATGAGGTGTGGGTAGCGGAGAAATTCCAATCGAACCTGGAAATAGCTGGTTCTCTCCGAAATAGCTTTAGGGCTAGCCTCGCGGCTAAGAATCTTGGAGGTAGAGCACTGTTTGGACTAGGGGTCCATCCCGGATTACCGAATTCAGACAAACTCCGAATGCCAATGATTTATACGCGGGAGTCAGACTGCGAGTGATAAGATCCGTAGTCAAAAGGGAAACAGCCCAGACCACCAGCTAAGGTCCCAAAGTAATCGTTAAGTGGAAAAGGATGTGACGTTGCTTAGACAACCAGGATGTTGGCTCAGAAGCAGCCATCATTTAAAGAGTGCGTAATAGCTCACTGGTCGAGTGACGCTGCGCCGAAAATGTATCGGGGCTAAACGATTCACCGAAGCTGTGGATGGACATCTCAGATGTCCGTGGTAGGAGAGCGTTCTAAACGCTGTGAAGTCAGACCGAGAGGACTGGTGGAGCATTTAGAAGTGAGAATGCCGGTATGAGTAGCGAAAGATGAGTGAGAATCTCATCCACCGAATGACTAAGGTTTCCTGAGGAAGGCTCGTCCGCTCAGGGTTAGTCGGGACCTAAGCCGAGGCCGATAGGCGTAGGCGATGGATAACAGGTTGATATTCCTGTACCACCTCCTCACCATTTGAGTAATGGGGGGACGCAGTAGGATAGGGTAAGCGTGCTGTTGGTTATGCACGTTCAAGCAGTAAGGTGTGAATGTAGGCAAATCCGCATTCTTTAACATTGAGCTGTGATGACGAAGTTCTTTAGAACGAAGTTCCTGATTTCACACTGCCAAGAAAAGCCTCTAGCGAGGTGAGAGGTGCCCGTACCGCAAACCGACACAGGTAGTCGAGGAGAGAATCCTAAGGTGAGCGAGAGAACTCTCGTTAAGGAACTCGGCAAAATGACCCCGTAACTTAGGGATAAGGGGTGCTCTGGTAGGGTGCAAGCCCGAGAGAGCCGCAGTGAATAGGCCCAAGCGACTGTTTATCAAAAACACAGGTCTCTGCTAAACCGTAAGGTGATGTATAGGGGCTGACGCCTGCCCGGTGCTGGAAGGTTAAGAGGATTGGTTAGCGCAAGCGAAGCTGAGAATTGAAGCCCCAGTAAACGGCGGCCGTAACTATAACGGTCCTAAGGTAGCGAAATTCCTTGTCGGGTAAGTTCCGACCCGCACGAAAGGCGTAACGATTTGGGCACTGTCTCAACGAGAGACTCGGTGAAATTATAGTACCTGTGAAGATGCAGGTTACCCGCGACAGGACGGAAAGACCCCATGGAGCTTTACTGTAGCTTGATATTGAATTTTGATACATTTTGTACAGGATAGGTAGGAGCCTGAGAGACCGGAACGCCAGTTTCGGTGGAGGCGTTGTTGGGATACTACCCTAAATGTATTGAACTTCTAACCCGCACCCCTCATCGGGGTGGGAGACAGTGTCAGGCAGACAGTTTGACTGGGGCGGTCGCCTCCTAAAGTGTAACGGAGGCGCCCAAAGGTTCCCTCAGAATGGTTGGAAATCATTCGCAGAGTGTAAAGGCACAAGGGAGCTTGACTGCGAGACCTACAAGTCGAGCAGGGTCGAAAGACGGGCTTAGTGATCCGGTGGTTCCGCATGGAAGGGCCATCGCTCAACGGATAAAAGCTACCCTGGGGATAACAGGCTTATCTCCCCCAAGAGTCCACATCGACGGGGAGGTTTGGCACCTCGATGTCGGCTCATCGCATCCTGGGGCTGTAGTCGGTCCCAAGGGTTGGGCTGTTCGCCCATTAAAGCGGTACGCGAGCTGGGTTCAGAACGTCGTGAGACAGTTCGGTCCCTATCCGTCGTGGGCGTAGGAAATTTGAGAGGAGCTGTCCTTAGTACGAGAGGACCGGGATGGACATACCGCTGGTGTACCAGTTGTCTTGCCAAAGGCATTGCTGGGTAGCTATGTATGGACGGGATAAGTGCTGAAAGCATCTAAGCATGAAGCCCCCCTCAAGATGAGATTTCCCATTACGCAAGTAAGTAAGACCCCTGAAAGAC
>NZ_CAEW01000073.1 GCF_000285595.1 Kurthia senegalensis
GTCCTACTCTCGCAGGGGGAGAACCCCCAACTACCATCGGCGCTAAAGAGCTTAACTTCTGTGTTCGGCATGGGAACAGGTGTGACCTCTTTGCCATCACTACTAGACTATT
>NZ_CAEW01000072.1 GCF_000285595.1 Kurthia senegalensis
ACTAGCGCATTACAAGGTATTTTAAAATCAGTAGAAGGTCAACCAGAATATCCAGTTATCTCTACGATGATGCTTCGTTCTATGCAACAAGCGAAATACGATCCACAATGCTTAGG
>NZ_CAEW01000071.1 GCF_000285595.1 Kurthia senegalensis
CAACGTCCTACTCTCGCAGGGGGAGAACCCCCAACTACCATCGGCGCTAAAGAGCTTAACTTCTGTGTTCGGCATGGGAACAGGTGTGACCTCTTTGCCATCATTACTAGACTATGAAAGA
>NZ_CAEW01000070.1 GCF_000285595.1 Kurthia senegalensis
AAGCTGTTAATTATGCAGACGGCTTATACGAAAAATTGCTTACTTAACAATCCAAGCATCTTCTGCTCTTGCAGTAGAAAAAGGTAGCTACCCATATTATGAAGGTTCAGATTGGGATACAGG
>NZ_CAEW01000069.1 GCF_000285595.1 Kurthia senegalensis
TCGTTTCTTCAATCGGTGTTACTTCTTCGACTTCTTCAGCGTCGATTTGTTTTGTCGCTTCCATTGTTTCTTCGATTGGAGCTACTTCTTCAACTTCTTCGGCGTCGACTTGTTTTGTCGCTTCCA
>NZ_CAEW01000068.1 GCF_000285595.1 Kurthia senegalensis
CCAATCCCTTCAGCCAGACTTGGGTATACCTCCAACATAATAATATAAAATTGGTGGAGCCTAGCGGGATCGAACCGCTGACCTCCTGCGTGCAAGGCAGGCGCTCTCCCAGCTGAGCTAAGGCCCCAA
>NZ_CAEW01000067.1 GCF_000285595.1 Kurthia senegalensis
GAAGAACCCACCAACTTTGAAAAGATTAATCAAAGTTAGTGAGTTTACTTTTAAAAGATTCTAATTTTATAAAAGATTGATTAAAACTTAGTTTGTAAAAGGATATCGTTCTCTGAATCTATTACTTCATACATTTTATTTTAGGATTCAC
>NZ_CAEW01000066.1 GCF_000285595.1 Kurthia senegalensis
TGGCGGTCCGGACGGGACTCGAACCCGCGACCTCCTGCGTGACAGGCAGGCATTCTAACCAGCTGAACTACCGGACCATTGGTTGCGGGGACAGGATTTGAACCTGCGACCTTCGGGTTATGAGCCCGACGAGCTACCACTGCTCCACCCCGCGATAAT
>NZ_CAEW01000065.1 GCF_000285595.1 Kurthia senegalensis
ATCGGCTGTACCCGATCCTACTTTATTGCCGTCTTTATCGTATACATTGACGGTTGCGCCTGGTTCAGTTTTACCAACTACTTCGTAACCGTCTGTTGAGTTACCAGTCGTTGTCACGTCTGTTGGTGCTGCTGGGATAACTACTGGATCAGCTGGAGTTTTCGTA
>NZ_CAEW01000064.1 GCF_000285595.1 Kurthia senegalensis
AGCAGAAATCGAATCCACAACCTTCTGATCCGTAGTCAGACGCTCTATCCAGTTGAGCTATGGGCGCAATATAAAATTATAAAATAAAAATGGTGCCGAGGGCCGGAATCGAACCGGCACGGTAGTCACCTACCGCAGGATTTTAAGTCCTGTGCGTCTGCCAGTTCCGCCACCCCGGCATAA
>NZ_CAEW01000063.1 GCF_000285595.1 Kurthia senegalensis
GAACAAATTGGTGGAGCCTAGCGGGATCGAACCGCTGACCTCCTGCGTGCAAGGCAGGCGCTCTCCCAGCTGAGCTAAGGCCCCATTTCAAAATGGTGGGCCTAAATGGACTCGAACCATCGACCTCACGCTTATCAGGCGTGCGCTCTAACCAGCTGAGCTATAGGCCCATTTTGAAAAAGTTTATAAAATTTAAAATAAACTC
>NZ_CAEW01000062.1 GCF_000285595.1 Kurthia senegalensis
CGATCATTTACATGGTCCACACCAAGTAGCCCAAAAGTCTACTAATACTAATCCTTCTGCGATATCTTCTTTGAATGATGCATCTGATGCATGTTTAATTGCCATAATAATATTGCCTCCTCGTATTTCATTACCGAAAGTGTAGCATATTTCTTTAGCCCTAGCGACTATTTTGCTTGAAATTAAGATAAAATAAGCAAAAAATAAAAAACTACG
>NZ_CAEW01000061.1 GCF_000285595.1 Kurthia senegalensis
TAACCGAAACAATTTGTTATCAAGTAAGATAACGCTAGCAAAGCAAATGAGCTTTCAAACACTTTTTATGGAGAGTTTGATCCTGGCTCAGGACGAACGCTGGCGGCGTGCCTAATACATGCAAGTCGAGCGAGGTTATTGGAAGTGCTTGCACTTTCATAACCTAGCGGCGGACGGGTGAGTAACACGTGGGCAACCTGCCCTGTAGATTGGGATAACTTCGGGAAACCGGAGCTAATACCGAATAATTCG
>NZ_CAEW01000060.1 GCF_000285595.1 Kurthia senegalensis
AATAATGGGGCGACTGATGGGGATCGAACCCACGAATGCCGGAACCACAATCCGGTGTGTTAACCACTTCACCACAATCGCCATATTGGCAGGGACAGTAGGAATCGAACCCACGTCAAAGGTTTTGGAGACCTCTATTCTACCGCTGAACTATGTCCCTATACTGGTGGAGGATGACGGGATCGAACCGCCGACCCTCTGCTTGTAAGGCAGATGCTCTCCCAGCTGAGCTAATCCTCCGTAAAAAAATAGCCTAG
>NZ_CAEW01000059.1 GCF_000285595.1 Kurthia senegalensis
ATGACCCCTACGGGATTCGAACCCGTGTTACCGCCGTGAAAGGGCGGTGTCTTAACCGCTTGACCAAGGGGCCAATCTAGATGGTGGAGTAGAGAGGATTTGAACCTCCGCGCCGGTTACCCGACCTACACCCTTAGCAGGGGCGCCTCTTCAGCCTCTTGAGTACTACTCCATATGGCTCCGTTGGCAGGACTCGAACCTGCGACCCTCTGATTAACAGTCAGATGCTGCTACCAACTGAGCTACAACGGAATAACC
>NZ_CAEW01000058.1 GCF_000285595.1 Kurthia senegalensis
AATATATAAAAAAATGGTGGGCCTAAATGGACTCGAACCATCGACCTCACGCTTATCAGGCGTGCGCTCTAACCAGCTGAGCTATAGGCCCACAAATAAAAATGGAGCGGGTGAGGAGAATCGAACTCCCGACAACAGCTTGGAAGGCTGTGGTTTTACCACTAAACTACACCCGCGTATATAAATGGTGGGTTTGGACGGAATCGAACCGCCGACACTTAGAGCTTCAATCTAATGCTCTACCAACTGAGCTACAAACCCACAACTATAAATTTAAAAA
>NZ_CAEW01000057.1 GCF_000285595.1 Kurthia senegalensis
TATTTGATTATACTCAGCGGCTAAATGTAAAACCGTCCCAACTGGAGTATAGGCATGCATTACATCCTCGTTATTTTCGACTAACTGTTTCAAGATGTCTAACTGACCTTCTTTAATGGCTTTTTGTACCGTTTGGTTTAATAGCGGGTTGTTCGGTGTTTCTTTTTCCATTTTGAAACGTCTCGATTTTATCCATTGTCGCATTTTAGTGTATATGTATGACTTCAACTTAATTCCATCTCCTTTTGATGATTAATAGTTCTATTATGAAATTCATCGAGAAAGCATCGACCCTTTCGCAAAAAAATGATACATTTTTG
>NZ_CAEW01000056.1 GCF_000285595.1 Kurthia senegalensis
GCTACAACAATTTGAAGTGCGAGGGAACTTCCTTCATGGCACGATTGAATACATACAAGAACGACCGCTCGGAATTTTCATTATGGAACTAATCGGTGAAGAAGCACATATTCATCGTGCAATTTCTTACATAGAATCACGCGGCGTATCAGTGGAGGTGCAGTAATATGTTTGATTTTGCTCATTTCACATCGATGCTTCCAGACATTTGGAATATGACGCGGACGACGAAAAGTGCCACTTCTATACTAGAAGTGGCACTTAATTTACTTTATGTCGTATGGGAGGAATAGGGTTTTGGAGAATTTACTAAATAATTTGAACTC
>NZ_CAEW01000055.1 GCF_000285595.1 Kurthia senegalensis
GCAGATGGTAACTTCACAGTAGAAGTACCAGGATCGGTCGGACCAGAAGCTGATTTAACTGTAAAAGCTGAAAACTCTGCGGGTGAAGGCGACGGCGTTGATACGAAAACACCAGCAGATCCAGTAGTAGCACCAGCAGCACCAACAGACGTAACAACGACGGGTAACTCAACAGACGGCTACGAAGTAGTTGGTAAAACTGAACCAGGCGCAACCGTCAATGTGTACGATAAAGATGGTAATGAAGTCGGCACAGGTACAGCAGACGCAGATGGTAACTTCACAGTAGAAGTACCAGGATCGGTCGGACCAGAAGCTGATTTAACTGTAAAAGCTGAAAACTCTGCAGGTGAAGGTGACGGCGTTGA
>NZ_CAEW01000054.1 GCF_000285595.1 Kurthia senegalensis
GGAGAGTTTGATCCTGGCTCAGGACGAACGCTGGCGGCGTGCCTAATACATGCAAGTCGAGCGGTAAGGCCCTTTCGGGGGTACACGAGCGGCGAACGGGTGAGTAACACGTGAGCAATCTGCCCCTGTCTCTGGGATAACCACTGGAAACGGTGGCTAATACCGGATATGACCTCCTTCTGCATGGTTGGTGGTGGAAAAGTCCGCTGGACAGGGATGAGCTCGCGGCCTATCAGCTTGTTGGTGGGGTAATGGCCTACCAAGGCGACGACGGGTAGCCGGCCTGAGAGGGTGATCGGCCACATTGGGACTGAGACACGGCCCAAACTCCTACGGGAGGCAGCAGTAGGGAATCTTCCACAATGGACGAAAGTCTGAT
>NZ_CAEW01000053.1 GCF_000285595.1 Kurthia senegalensis
GCATAGATTATTTAATCTGGCAATATAAAATTGTTAAAAATATGGTGCGGGTAAAGGGAGTCGAACCCCCACGCCTTGCGGCGCCAGATCCTAAGTCTGGTGCGTCTGCCAATTCCGCCATACCCGCGTAATATAAATGGCTGGGGTACCAGGATTCGAACCTGGGCATGATGGAATCAAAATCCATTGCCTTACCGCTTGGCTATACCCCAATATAAAATTAAGATGGTGGAGGGGGGCAGATTCGAACTGCCGAACCCGAAGGAGCGGATTTACAGTCCGCCGCGTTTAGCCTCTTCGCTACCCCTCCGTAAAAAATATAAAAATGGTGGAGGATGACGGGATCGAACCGCCGACCCTCTGCTTGTAAGGCAGATGCTCTCCCAGCTGAGCTAATCCTCCGTAAAAAAATTGCCTAG
>NZ_CAEW01000052.1 GCF_000285595.1 Kurthia senegalensis
GGGCGCACCATTTTAAATATATTTCTTATATTCTTTTTGGTTATCGGAATGTAGCTCAGCTTGGTAGAGCACTTGGTTTGGGACCAAGGGGTCGCAGGTTCGAATCCTGTCATTCCGACCATTACTGAATTGGGGCCTTAGCTCAGCTGGGAGAGCGCCTGCCTTGCACGCAGGAGGTCAGCGGTTCGATCCCGCTAGGCTCCACCAATTAACTTTATACTTTGTCTTATTTTTATTATGGCGGCCTAGCTCAGCTGGCTAGAGCGTCCGGTTCATACCCGGGAGGTCGGGGGTTCGATCCCCTCGGCCGCCATCCTAAAGAAGGACCTTTAGCTCAGTTGGTTAGAGCAGACGGCTCATAACCGTCCGGTCGCAGGTTCGAGTCCTGCAAGGTCCACCAAAATAACATAAGTTTTTGCTTCACGGAGGTATACCCAAGTCTGGCTGAAGGGATTGG
>NZ_CAEW01000051.1 GCF_000285595.1 Kurthia senegalensis
TAATTACTTTTCTAAAAAAGTAATTGACTTTCATACCAAAAAGATGTTATAATAATTAATGTCTTTAAGAAAAGTGAATACAATAGTCTAGTAGTGATGGCAAAGAGGTCACACCTGTTCCCATGCCGAACACAGAAGTTAAGCTCTTTAGCGCCGATGGTAGTTGGGGGTTCTCCCCCTGCGAGAGTAGGACGTTGCTAGGCTGTTATTCGGAGGATTAGCTCAGCTGGGAGAGCATCTGCCTTACAAGCAGAGGGTCGGCGGTTCGATCCCGTCATCCTCCACCATAATGCCGGTGTAGCTCAGTTGGTAGAGCAACTGACTTGTAATCAGTAGGTCGAGGGTTCGACTCCTTTCGCCGGCACCACTTTTCGAGTCATTAGCTCAGTTGGTAGAGCATCTGACTTTTAATCAGAGGGTCGCTGGTTCGAATCCTGCATGACTCACCATTTTAATAACGCGGGTATGGCGGAATTGGCAGACGCACCAGACTTAGGATCTGGCGCCGCAAGGCGTGGGGGTTCGACTCCCTTTACCCGCATTTCTTTTTTAACAATTTTATATTGCCAGATTAAATTAATTAATCTTTGC
>NZ_CAEW01000050.1 GCF_000285595.1 Kurthia senegalensis
GAGCAAAATTACGATCAGGTCTAAAGAGAAGGATGTCGTTGTCGACCGTATGATACGCTTTTAATCCTTCAAAAATAGCTTGTCCGTAATGAAAAACTTTACTAGCTGGATCGATTGTAATGGGGGCATAAGGAATAATTCGTCCATCATGCCATCCGTTTTCCTTCGTATAATTCAAAATAAACATATGGTCTGTAAAAACTTTTCCGAAACCGAGCTGATCCGGATTCGGTTTTTGTTTCGGTGTGTTCGTTCGCGTGATTGAAATTGTCATGTAATGGCCTCCTTTTAAAAGCTTACGTTAAGCCTACCATTTTTTAAAATATTTCGAAAGTTCAATTTAATTTATTTATATGTTATTTATATAAAGCTTGCTAGTCTATATATAAAATAAAAAAAGTCTATAAGAAAAAATAAAACAGCAGTGTCTACATGTCTAGTAGTTACTGCTGTTTTATTAAAAGGAAATTATAAATTTTGAGAAAATAGGGAAGAACGTTTCAGATAAAATAATGCTCACTAATGCAGCAACGACCATTGCAAGAGAAGAGAAAGTACCTTCCTTTTCACCAAATTCAAACGCTTTTGACGTTCCGGCACCGTGCGCACCCATACCGAGCAATAAGCCTTTTGATGCAGCTTGTTTAAAGTGCATATAGTGAATAACAATTGGACCTACTACACTGCCTGTTAAGCCTGTTACAATGACGAAAACAGCTGTCATCGTTGGTTCTCCACCAATCATTGTCGAAATATCCATAGCAATCGGTGTTGTAATCGATTTAGGGACGAGACTATTGATCATTTCTTTATTCAATCCGGCAAATAAAGCGAATAGAAAAGAAGAAACGATTGCAACGATACTGCCTGTAACTAAACTTGTCAAAATCGCCACAGCATTTTTCTTTAAAATGGCGTAGTTTTTATACATAGGAACAGCGAAAGCAACCGTTGCAGGACCTAATAATTTTGAAAGCCATTCAGCGCCGCCGTTATATTGAGCATAATCTACATTAAAAATAAATAATAAAATGATAATAATAATCGGACAAGTTAGTAAAGGAGAAAGC
>NZ_CAEW01000049.1 GCF_000285595.1 Kurthia senegalensis
TTCGTTCGCTTGTTCATGGTCAGTAACATTTTCTTTGAAAGTTAACGTAAAAAACTTCTCTCGCTCGTTCCACTTGCCTGTATTCGCATTTATAAGCCTTCTAAGCGTGTTTCTCGTCCTTCTAAGCGAATCCTTTAGGTTTTTATCATCTTTCACCTTCACGACCTCCTCAGACGTTTCTAAAGCCTTTTTAGTACCACGTCTTTCAAAACTCGTTTTGTCTTTACCCACTCGAACTGGTAAACCATACCTGTAGACCTCAACAACGTTTCCTGATACAATTACCTTAGTTGAATATTTTATATTTATAACTCCCTTTCGTACGGTTACTGTCAATAACCGATTAATGCGAGAGGGTTTTTTTACGTTATGGACATTGTACCATCCTTTTGACTTAAGTGTCACTATAATCAAGTTAAGTAAAAGAAGGTCGTTTTTCACTCCGTTCAAACTCCCAAATTACAAGACCTTGCCCCCTTTTAAAAAAGGGTTCAAACTCCCCAAAACCACCATTCGCCATTGGGCGTTTCCAAACGCTGCGCATTTGAAAAGAACAAGAGGTTGTAAATCACCTCCACGTATCAACTCCTTAAATTCTCACTTCAAAGATCTGCGAAAAATCACGCAGAACTTTTCCGTTGCGATTTACCGTTGACACTTCACATTATTTTTTCTTCTAGCAATTTAAAAGCTTTGTTACTTTGGCAAAGTAACCTTCTCGATGTTTTGACACATTGTGTACAAAACGAAGGCTCTGCGAGGCTCAAAATTAATAATGGCAAGCTACGGGTTTGTCATGCAAAACCCTAAAATTTCATTTTCGCTTGTTAGGAATTTTTCCTAAAACCTTCTCGAAAATTTCATTTTCTTTTTGTCGTTTCACTCGATTTTTCCGCACAAAAAAAGCCGACTTTCGTCAGCTCTTTTCTCGTGCTAAATTATATTGAATCACTTCAAAGGTTTCGTAATACTCACTCTCATAAGTTTTCCTAAAAACCTCATGCCCTTTTACCTTTTCCGCAATATTTAAAATTTCTTCTTTTCCAGCATTAGTACCGTCTGAAATCTCAACAGGTTTGTGCAATCCTCTACTCGCAAAATATAGCTTTTTATCTTTCACTTTAGCCGATTTCTTTTCTTGCATTTCGTTCATCGTTTTCTCGATGTACTTCACAACATAAGCACCCAAATTATCAACGTCATCTATTGCGTTGATCCGCACAAAACCATGTCCCCAGATTTTCGCCAAATCATCTACTGGCATAAATGGCATATTAAACAGCACAATGTGATAATGCAGCGCCCCACGTTCCTGGCGTTCAACTACGCATACATATTTCAATCCACTATGTTTCTTAAACAAAGCGTAATTCAATTTCTTTATAAACGACCTAAACAG
>NZ_CAEW01000047.1 GCF_000285595.1 Kurthia senegalensis
TTTGAACCGAATTTATTGTGATACAATCTTGCTTGTTCAGTTTTCAAGGTTCATCATGTGTCGTTCTTGACGACTTAATAATAATACCATTTCGCAAGTTATTTGTCAATAACTTTTTTAAAAAAGTTTTATTTTTTAAGTTGCTTAGTTGTTTATTTCTTAACGACAAGATATATTATACACCATACATATATAATTACAATACCTTTTTAAAACTTTTTTTAAAATACTTAAAGTTATACATTTAACAGTAATAAATATAGATGATTTCAATTCAATCTATCTATTCTAACTTAAATACATAAGTATTCCTCTTCTATAAACCTCATTATATGTATTTAAATTAAATCTAATGATTAAAAAAGAAAGATCATATTAAACCGCCTCTATTATTCTATCTTTCTCAATATAGAAGTCCATTTCAATTAAGTACTCTTTAAAATACAATTTACAATTAGATACTTTATAAGTGCAGCTAATAAATATAGAAAGAGCTCTTTTCTTTTGATTTAAGAAAAACTAATTACTTTCAAAATAATTTAATCAACTTCATTAAATTATTCATCTCCATTCTTCCAAAAGAAATAAAAACTTCTGAATTAATGCTCGCAATTATTAGATTGTCATTCTGTTAGAAAGTTTAAATCAATGAAAACAAAAGGGCTATCTTCGATCAATTACAAATCAAAGACATCCCCTTTTTAACTATTATATAAAACGTAATGCGTACTAAAGATATTAATTTAGAACAACAAAAAAAGAGTACATAATGTACTCTTCTAGTATGAGTCATGCAGGATTCGAACCAGCGACCCTCTGATTAAAAGTCAGATGCTCTACCAACTGAGCTAATGACTCAAGCTATGGTGCCGGCGAAAGGAGTCGAACCCTCGACCTACTGATTACAAGTCAGTTGCTCTACCAACTGAGCTACACCGGCATATTAAAATGACCCCTACGGGATTCGAACCCGTGTTACCGCCGTGAAAGGGCGGTGTCTTAACCGCTTGACCAAGGGGCCATGGCTCCGTTGGCAGGACTCGAACCTGCGACCCTCTGATTAACAGTCAGATGCTACTACCAACTGAGCTACAACGGAATAATAATATTTCATGCTTGTTTTTTATTAATGGTGGGCCTAAATGGACTCGAACCATCGACCTCACGCTTATCAGGCGTGCGCTCTAACCAGCTGAGCTATAGGCCCATTAATATGGTGGGTTTGGACGGAATCGAACCGCCGACACTTAGAGCTTCAATCTAATGCTCTACCAACTGAGCTACAAACCCACAATAAAGTGGCGGTCCGGACGGGACTCGAACCCGCGACCTCCTGCGTGACAGGCAGGCATTCTAACCAGCTGAACTACCGGACCGTATAAAATTTAAAAAATGGAGGAGGTAGAGGGATTCGAACCCCCGCGCGGTTTGACCCGCCTGTTGGTTTTCAAGACCAATCCCTTCAGCCGGACTTGGGTATACCTCCGAGAAAAATATGGCGGCCGAGGGGATCGAACCCCCGACCTCCCGGGTATGAACCGGACGCTCTAGCCAGCTGAGCTAGGCCGCCATAATAGAAAATATTAAGTTAATAATATTGGTGGAGCCTAGCGGGATCGAACCGCTGACCTCCTGCGTGCAAGGCAGGCGCTCTCCCAGCTGAGCTAAGGCCCCAATATAAATATAA